>AP024878.1 GCA_024346935.1 Vibrio inusitatus | reverse complement strand
ATCGACCCCACAATACGGATAGAAAAAAGAGAAGGACCGTAATTTTACCCCCAGATTATCAAGATCGCTAGCAAATGATCGACGATCCAGTGCATAAGATCGAAGTTATTCACAATTAATCTGAAAAAATTGCAAAGATCTACATGATTACCCACAGAGCTATACCAAAACCTCACGATCCTCAAAGTAAGTTGTCAGTTATCCCCAACCTTTTTCACATTTTTTAATCAACAAAAAATCCTAATAACCATTCGGTTATGACTAATAACTTTTCGTTATTAGCCTAAGCTGAGCTTAGCTGTAATATTTCGCAGCATAAACACAAGGAGTAGTAGTATGAAAAACTGGTTAAAAGGCTTGGTATGCGCAACCGCACTAATTGCGAGTTTAGGACAAGCAGCTTATGCTGCAACAACAGAAGTAAAGGTGGGCATGTCAGGACGCTATTTCCCATTTACGTTTGTTGAGAAAGACAAGCTTCAAGGTTTTGAGGTTGATATTTGGGATGAGATCGCTCGTCGCAATGATTACGATGTGAAATACGTTACTTCAAACTTCTCTGGTCTATTTGGCATGCTAGAAACAGGTCGTATTGACACTATTTCAAACCAAATTACCGCTACTGATGCACGTAAAGCGAAATACCTATTCTCAGATGCATATGTTGTAGATGGTGCACAAATTACCGTGCGCAAAGGTAATGACAGCATAAAGACTATTGATGATTTAGCAGGAAAAACTGTTGCCGTGAACCTAGGTTCTAACTTTGAGCAATTGCTACGCAACCATGACAAAGACAACAAGATCAACATTAAGACCTATGACACAGGTATTGAACATGATGTGGCACTAGGGCGTGCTGATGCTTTTGTGATGGATCGTCTTTCGGCTCTAGAGCTGATCAAAAAAACGGGTTTACCACTACAATTAGCGGGTGAACCATTTGAAACCATTGAAAATGCTATGCCGTTCGTCAACAACGAAAATGGTCAGAAGCTTCAAAAAGAAGTGAACAGTGCTCTAACCGCAATGCGTGAAGACGGCACCCTAGCTAAGATTTCAGACAAATGGTTTGGCGCTGATATCACTGAAAAATAGTGTAACCATATATTTAGCTCAGCCTAATAAATAAGGCTTGGAGCCCACTATTTCTGCAGAGATAGTGGGCTTTGCTTTTTAAACGAAGAGATGTAACAAAATGGGATTTGATTTCAACTACATGCTGGAACTGCTACCGATACTGTTTAAGTATCTAGGCACAACTATGGAGATGGCTATTTGGGGCGGTATCTTCGCTTTAATTTTATCTCTCATTCTAGCCAACATTCGAGTCTTTAAGGTTCCGGTGCTGGATCAACTCAGCCAGCTTTACATCAGCTTCTTTCGTGGTACACCGCTTTTAGTTCAACTGTTTCTGCTTTATTACGGGCTACCACAAGTATTCCCTATAATGGTGGGTATAGATGCCTTTAGCGCTGCGGTTATTGGCCTTACATTGCACTTTGCAGCTTACATGGCAGAAAGCATTCGCGCAGCTATCATTGGTATTGATCGCAGCCAAATGGAAGCAAGTCTCTCTATTGGCATGACCACACGCCAAGCAATGCAAAGAGTCATACTTCCACAGGCAACACGCGTCGCCCTACCCTCTTTAATGAACTATTTCATTGATATGATCAAATCCACGTCCCTAGCATTTACTTTAGGCGTAGCTGAAATCATGGCCAAAGCTCAAATGGAAGCATCATCAAGTTTCCGGTTCTTTGAGGCATTCTTGGCAGTCGCACTGATCTACTGGGGTGTCGTTATCATTCTAACGCGTATACAAATTTGGGCAGAAAATCGATTGAATAAGGCGTACCAAAGATGATTCAACTAAAAAATATTCATAAACGCTTTGGTGACAGCGAGATCCTCAAAGGTATCGACATCGATATCGAGAAAGGAGAAATTATCGTTATTATCGGTTCTAGTGGCACAGGTAAATCTACTCTACTGCGCTGTGTTAACTTCCTTGAGCAAGCAGAGCAAGGTGAGATCAGCATAGATAATACTTATGTTAACTGTGAAAAATACAGTAAGGCTGAAGAACTGGCGCTGAGACGAAAAACAGGCTTTGTATTTCAAAACTATGCACTGTTTGCGCACATGACGGCTCGCCAGAACATTGCCGAGGGCCTAATCACGGTTCATGGCTGGAAAAAAGACAAGGCATTAGAACGCGCACAGCAAATATTGGATGATATTGGCTTGCAAGATAAAGGCGATAGCTACCCGGCAGCTCTATCCGGTGGTCAGCAGCAGCGAGTGGGTATCGGCCGAGCAATGGCGCTGGAACCAGAATTATTGTTGTTCGATGAACCAACCTCTGCACTTGATCCTGAATGGGTCGGTGAAGTATTGAACTTAATGAAGAAACTGGCAAATCAGCACCAAACCATGCTGGTGGTCACTCACGAAATGCAGTTTGCTCGTGAAGTCGCTGACCGGGTGATCTTCATGGCAGAAGGCAACATTGTAGAGCAAGGAAAACCTGAGGATATCTTTGGTAACCCACAGGATCCTCGCTTGAAAAAGTTTTTAAATCAAGTTGGGATCAAATAAGATCCTTGTGATTTGGATTTTTACACGTATAATCCGTCGACCGGAATTTCAGGTACGAGAGTCTTAATTTGGTTTCAATAGAAGCTGAGATAATAGATAACTTGTTTTTGAGCTAAACCAATCATTGACTATTTTAAAGACAGTGATTACAATTCCGCCTCTTTGTTGAGAGACGTCGGTATCCCTCTTATATATAAGAGAGAAATACAGCCCACGTCGGGTTTAACAAGAACCTAAAAACTACTGATCAGTAAAGGTAATAACCATGTCTAAACGCACTTTTCAACCTTCAGTTCTAAAGCGTAAACGTACTCACGGCTTCCGTGCTCGTATGGCTACTAAGAACGGTCGTAAAGTAATTAATGCACGTCGTGCTAAAGGCCGTGCGCGCCTTTCAAAATAATTCGCGATTATTTTGACTAAGTACGCGTTCAATCGGGAGTTACGTCTGTTAACTCCCGAACATTATCAAAATGTCTTCGAAAAGGCTCACAGAGCTGGCTCCCCTCATTTTACAATCATCGCTCGTAAAAACTCTCTTACTCATCCAAGACTTGGATTAGCAGTACCTAAAAAGCAAATAAAAACAGCCCCTGGCCGTAATAGGTTCAAAAGAATCGCACGAGAAAGCTTCCGTCTTAATCAGCACAAACTTGCTAACAAAGATTTTGTTGTTATTGCAAAGAAAAGTGCCCAAGATTTAAGCAATGATGATATGTTTAAACTCTTCGATAAACTATGGCAAAGACTTTCTCGCCCTTCGCGTGGATAGCGATAGGTCTAGTTTACCTATATAGAGTTGGTATTAGTCCGTTCATCGGACCACGCTGTCGTTTCACCCCAACCTGCTCCGAGTACGCAATCTTGGCATTAAAAAGTCACGGATTTGTAAAAGGGTGTTGGTTATCGGGTAAACGTCTATTAAAATGCCACCCTTTAAATGATGGCGGATACGACCCTGTACCACCAAAAAACACAACAAACAGAGATAAATAACGATGGGTTCTCAACGTAATATCCTGTTTATCGCATTGGCTATGGTTTCATTCTTGTTATTTCAACAATGGCAAGAATACAAAAACCCAACAGCTCCTGCGACTAACCAGGCACAATCTAGTAGCAGCTCTTTGCCAGCGCCTTCAATGGCTGACGACATGGACCCTGCTCCAGAAGCAAACCATACGGCAAGTATTGTATCCGTTAAGTCAGACGTTCTCACTCTATCTATCGATGCTGTCGGTGGTGATGTGGTGTCTGCTTCATTAAATAAATACGCTGAAGAATTTGAATCTAAAGAGCGCTTCGTTCTTTTAGATAAAAAAGGCAACGAGCAATACATTGCTCAAAGTGGCCTGATCGGTCCGCAAGGCATCGATTTAAGTAGCACATCTCGTCCTAACTATAAAGTAAGCGCAGACAGCTTCACTTTAGCAGAAGGTCAAGATGAGCTGCGTGTACCAATGACTTACACTGCGAATGGCATTGATTACACTAAAACCTTCATCCTTAAGCGTGGCAGCTACGCAATTGACGTAGTTTACGATGTGACAAACCACTCTGGTGCGAATGCAACAGTCGGTATGTACGCTCACCTTCGTCAAAACCTGCAAGATGCTGGTGGTAGCCTAACAATGCCTACTTACCGTGGTGGTGCATACTCTACAGAGTCTACACGCTACAAAAAGTACAGCTTTAGCGATATGCAAGATCGTAACCTACAGCAAAACCTGCCTAACGGTGAAGGTTGGGTTGCAATGCTTGAGCACTACTTTGCTTCAGCTTGGGTTCCACGTGATGCACAAGGCGCAAGTATTTACACTCGTGTAGTCGGTAACCTAGGTGACATCGGTGTTCGTCTTCCTAACAAGACAATCGCAAACGGTGAAACTGGTGAAATGAAGGCAACTCTATGGGTTGGTCCTAAGCTTCAAAAAGATATGGCAGCGGTAGCTCCTAACCTTGAACTCGTAGTTGACTACGGTTGGTTATGGTTCATTGCTAAGCCACTTCACTGGTTGCTGTCTATGATCCAAAGTGTTGTTATCAACTGGGGTCTAGCGATTATCGTACTAACCTTCATCGTTCGTGGTGCTATGTATCCACTGACGAGAGCTCAGTACACCTCTATGGCTAAAATGCGTATGCTGCAACCAAAACTGACAGCAATGCGTGAGCGTATTGGCGATGACCGTCAACGCATGAGCCAAGAGATGATGGAACTGTACAAAAAAGAGAAAGTAAACCCACTCGGTGGCTGTCTACCTCTTGTCCTACAGATGCCAATCTTCATTGCTCTATACTGGGCATTGATGGAATCAGTTGAATTGCGTCACTCACCGTTCTTCGGTTGGATCACTGACCTTTCAGCACAAGACCCGTACTACATCCTACCTCTATTGATGGGTGCAAGTATGTTCATGATTCAGAAGATGAGCCCTACGACTGTAACGGATCCAATGCAGCAGAAGATCATGACCTTTATGCCGGTTATGTTTACCTTCTTCTTCCTATGGTTCCCATCGGGTCTAGTTCTTTACTGGTTGGTATCAAACGTTGTTACGCTGATTCAGCAAACGTTGATCTACAAAGGTCTAGAGAAAAAAGGCTTACACTCTAAATAGAGCTTAAGTTAGCCAATATTAATAAGAGAAGGCGACCTTAGGGTCGCCTTTTTATTTTCTATGAATTGAGCAACTTACTGTAGTTTAAGTATACAATTTACCTAATTATTCCAATTGAGACGAACATGACTAACGATACTATTGTGGCTCAAGCCACAGCGCCAGGACGTGGCGGAGTAGGCATAATTCGAGTTTCAGGCCCACAGGCTAACCAAGTTGCACAATTAGTTGTGGGGCGTGAGCTTCAGCCTAGACGCGCAGAATACCTGCCCTTTGTGGACGATGCAGGTGTACAGCTAGACCAAGGCATCGCATTGTACTTTCCTAACCCTAACTCCTTTACTGGTGAAGATGTATTAGAACTTCAAGGCCACGGTGGCCCTGTTGTAATGGATATGCTGATAAAGCGTATCCTGTCGATCTCAGGTATTCGCCCTGCACGCCCAGGAGAGTTCTCTGAACGTGCCTTCCTCAATGACAAAATGGATCTGACTCAAGCAGAAGCCATTGCTGACCTGATTGATGCTAGCTCAGAAGAAGCCGCCAAATCAGCACTGCAATCACTGCAGGGTGAGTTTTCAAAACGCATCACGACTTTAGTCGAATCGCTGATACATCTACGCATTTACGTAGAAGCTGCCATTGATTTTCCTGAAGAGGAAATCGACTTTCTAGCCGATGGTAAAGTAAGCACTGACTTACAAAGGATCATCGATAACCTAGAAGCCGTGCGCGCTGAAGCCAATCAGGGTGCTATCATGCGCGAAGGCATGAAAGTGGTCATTGCCGGTCGCCCAAATGCAGGTAAATCTAGCTTACTCAATGCCCTTTCAGGCAAAGAGTCTGCCATTGTTACTGATATTGCAGGTACCACGCGTGATGTGCTTCGAGAGCACATTCATATTGATGGCATGCCACTGCATATCATTGATACCGCAGGGCTTCGTGAGGCCTCTGATGAAGTCGAGAAGATAGGTATCGAACGTGCCTGGGAAGAGATACGACAAGCAGATCGCGTATTATTCATGGTTGATGGCACCACAACGGATGCCACCAATCCTCAAGAAATATGGCCCGAATTTGTGGACAGACTACCCAATAAGATGGGAATGACCGTCATTCGCAACAAGGTTGATCAAACCCAAGAGACTCTGGGTATCTGTCATGTAAACGACCCCACCCTAATTCGCCTAAGTGCGAAGACAGGCCAAGGTGTCGATTCCCTACGTAACCATTTAAAAGAGTGTATGGGATTCTCTGGCACTAGCGAGGGTGGTTTCATGGCTCGTCGTAGGCACCTTGATGCCCTAGATAAAGCAGCAGAACACCTCTCTATTGGTCAGCAGCAACTAGAAGGCTATATGGCGGGAGAAATTCTGGCAGAGGAACTTAGGATCACTCAGCAACATCTCAACGAGATCACCGGGGAGTTCAGTTCCGACGATCTTCTAGGTCGTATCTTCTCATCATTCTGTATAGGAAAATAAACATGTCCATGATTCACTTGATCACAGGTAGCACCTTAGGTGGAGCAGAATACGTTGCTGACCATCTTAATGATTTACTGCAAGATATGGGTAAAGATACCGAGATACACAATCAACCAAACTTAGATGAAATACCTGCGCAAGGGACTTGGTTAATCGTCACTTCAACTCATGGTGCGGGTGATTATCCTGAAAGCATCCAACCATTTATTGAGCAACTTCAACAGACACCACCAAACACCCAGGCTCTCAACTATGCCGTTATCGCTATCGGTGACTCAAGCTACGACACCTTCTGTGGTGCAGGATTGCATTGTCAGGAGTTACTTGAGGATATTGGTGCGACACCATTATCGGAGTGCTTAACCATTGATGTACTCCGTCATCCTGTGCCAGAAGAGGCGGCTGAAGAGTGGTTCGAAGACCATAAACATCTATTTTAAGCTCTATTTACTCACTTAATAATAACTAGGTCGATGTGCTTTATTGCTCATCGGCTTTTTTTTTAAGGTTCGTTTGCTCACAAAACAACCGATCATTAGCTCTAATTTCTGTGGATAACTACATAGGTATTCAGTGATTAACCTATAGTTATCCCAATAACAACTTATAGTGATCCACCCCCCTGTGCATAAGTGCCCATTTTGATCCCAGCTAATACAGAGTTAGATCCACTAGAGATCACAGTAAGTGATCTTACTAAAGGCCTTGATCTTGTTGATCAAATCTCAGTTATCCACACTGGATCCGTTGCTTAATAATAGATCTAATAAAAGATCTATATAAAGATCTTATATATATTAAGCAGAGCAGAATTTGTGTAAAACATTAAAAGCAATTTTCTAATGATCAGAAAGAAGGTAGAATACGCCTCCTTTTTGTTCACTCATTTCACGATAGCGATATCCGAGGCCAACTCATGCTTTATCACGAAAAATTTGATGTCATCATCGTTGGTGGTGGTCATGCTGGTACTGAAGCTGCATTGTCTGCAGCAAGAACGGGCCAAAAGACACTCCTGTTGACCCATAATATTGATACTTTGGGGCAGATGTCTTGTAACCCAGCCATTGGCGGTATTGGTAAGGGCCATCTCGTGAAAGAGGTTGATGCTATGGGTGGATTGATGGCGAGAGCCATTGATCACGCAGGCATTCAATTTAGAACACTCAACGCATCAAAGGGCCCTGCTGTGAGGGCAACTCGCGCTCAAGCTGATCGTGCCCTGTACAAAGCGTTTGTACGATCAGAATTAGAAAACACCCCAAATCTAACGTTGTTTCAACAATCAGTGGATGACTTGATCGTTGAGAACGATCAAGTTAAAGGTGTTATCACTCAAATGGGCCTCAAATTCGAAGCCAAAGCAGTTGTACTAACCGTTGGTACATTTTTAGGTGGCAAGATCCATATAGGAATGGAAAGTGCTTCAGGAGGCCGTACAGGCGATCCTTCTTCGATCGCTCTCGCGCAACGTTTACGTGATCTTCCCTTTAGAGTTGATCGACTTAAAACAGGAACTCCGCCAAGGATCGATGCTCGTAGCGTTGATTTTAGCCAACTAGAAGTACAACACGGTGATAACCCGACTCCTGTGTTTTCATTCATGGGTAATCGAAGCCAGCAACCCGCTCAAGTACCGTGCTACATCACCCATACCAATGAAGCAACTCATGAAGTGATTCGCAATAACTTAGATCGCAGCCCAATGTATGCGGGTGTTATTGAGGGAATTGGGCCAAGATACTGTCCGTCTATTGAAGATAAAGTGATGAGATTTGCTGACAAAAATAGTCACCAAATATTCATTGAACCAGAAGGTTTAACAACACACGAACTCTATCCGAACGGTATCTCAACAAGTTTGCCTTTTGATGTGCAAGTTCAACTCGTTCGTTCGATGAAGGGCTTTGAAAATGCCCATATTGTTCGCCCTGGTTATGCTATTGAATACGATTTCTTTGATCCTAGAGATCTGAAACACACCTATGAAACCAAGTTTATTCAAGGTTTGTTCCTCGCTGGCCAAATTAACGGTACGACTGGCTACGAAGAAGCTGCGGCACAAGGTTTGATGGCAGGTCTAAACGCGAGCCTATACTCTCAAGAAAAAGAAGGCTGGTCGCCTCGTCGTGATCAGGCTTACATGGGCGTCCTTATCGACGACTTATCAACCATGGGTACCAAAGAACCGTACCGAATGTTTACGTCTAGGGCGGAATATCGCTTGTTGCTTCGTGAAGACAATGCAGATATTCGCTTAACTGAAAAAGCACACGAACTTGGGTTGGTTTCTGAGGAGCGTTGGGCTCGATTCAATCAGAAAATGGAAAATATGCAGCTTGAACGTCAACGTCTTGCGGGAACGTGGATTAATCCTAAATCTGAAGGCGTGGATAAATTAAATGCAGTGCTAAAAACTCCGTTGACACGAGAAGCAAGTGGTGAGGATCTTTTGCGTAGACCTGAACTTACTTATCGACAGCTTACAGAGCTAGAAGGCTTTGGCCCTGCCCTAGAAGATCAACAAGCTTCTGAGCAAGTAGAGATCCAAGTAAAATACGAAGGCTACATTCAGCGCCAGCAAGACGAGATAGCAAAATCGTTGCGTCATGAAAACACTCAATTACCAACAGATATTGATTTCTCGTTGGTTTCTGGCCTATCCAATGAAGTTGTCGCTAAACTGACGGACACTAAACCTGAAACGATTGGCATTGCGTCTCGAATTTCAGGTATTACACCTGCAGCCATTTCTATCTTGTTGGTTTATTTGAAGAAACAAGGTTTGCTGAAGAAGGGCGAGGAAGTCGCATAATGAACTTACATCAACAATTAGAGTCACTAGTTGCAAAAACAGAATTGACAGTTTCAGCAAAACAAATTGATCAGTTAGTCGGGTATGTGGAACTATTGAATAAATGGAATAAAGCCTACAATCTGACGTCAGTTCGAAATCCAGAAGATATGCTGGTAAAGCACATCATGGATAGTATTGTTGTATCCCCTCACTTAGAAGGACAACGATTTATTGATGTTGGCACTGGCCCTGGTTTACCAGGTATTCCTTTGGCAATTATGAATCCTGAGTGTGAGTTTTTCCTATTGGATAGCCTTGGAAAGCGTATCCGCTTTATCAAGCAAGTGTTGCATGAGCTTAAGATTGACAATGTGACAGCTGTTCTTAGTCGAGTTGAAGAGTTTCAACCAGAAGATAAGTTTGATGTAGTTTTAAGCCGAGCATTTGCATCCATGACTGACATGGTAAATTGGTGTCGTCACTTACCAAAAGAAGGTAGTGGAGTCTTCATGGCATTAAAAGGGCAAGCATCGCAAGACGAGATAGACCAACTTCCTGCTTGGTGTAACGTGATCAGCGTCAAACCTTTGACAGTACCTGAGCTCGATGGTGAGCGACATCTTGTAATCTTACAAGACCAAAACTAGGGAAGAGTTTGCACGTGGGAAGAATTATATCAATTGCCAACCAGAAAGGTGGCGTAGGCAAAACCACCACCTGCGTCAATATAGCGGCCTCAATGGCGGCTACTAAGCGTAAAGTTTTGGTCATTGACCTAGATCCCCAAGGCAATGCCACAATGGCCAGTGGGGTAGATAAATATCAGATTGAGACAACAGCTTATGATCTGCTAGTGGAAGAGACACCATTTGCAGAGGTTGTTACTCGTTCAACAACGGGTGGCTATGACCTCATTGCGGCGAACGGTGATGTAACCGCCGCTGAAATTAAGTTGATGGAAGTATTCGCTCGTGAAGTAAGGCTAAAAAATGCCTTGGCGGGCGTGCGCGATCAGTATGACTTTATCTTCATCGATTGCCCTCCTTCTCTCAATCTTCTGACAATTAACGCTATGGCCGCATCAGATTCAGTTCTGGTTCCAATGCAGTGTGAATACTTTGCTTTGGAAGGACTGACTGCACTTATGGATACCATCAGTAAGTTGGCTGCAGTCGTTAACGATAATTTGAAGATCGAAGGGCTACTACGCACCATGTTTGATCCTCGAAACCGTTTATCTAATGAAGTTTCGGATCAGCTAAAGCAGCACTTTGGCACCAAAGTGTACCGTACCGTTATTCCAAGAAACGTACGTCTAGCGGAAGCCCCAAGTCATGGTAAGCCAGCAATGTATTACGATAAGCAATCTGCAGGTGCTAAAGCCTATTTGGCGTTAGCGGGTGAGATGCTTCGCCGTGAAGAAGTTGCTGTATAAAAATATTTCTAAGGAAAAATGTCAATGTCCAAGCGTGGCTTAGGTAAAGGATTAGATGCACTGCTATCTACCAGTGCAATAGCAAGGGAAAAAAACACGCCATCGGCAGCGCAGCAATCCGTTTCTCATTCTAACAGCGGTGACATGCAAGATATCGCTGTTGAGCGCTTGCAGCCGGGCGTCTATCAGCCTAGAACGGAGATGGATGAGGAAGCGCTAGTTGAGTTGAGTGCTTCTATTCGCTCTCAAGGCATAATTCAGCCTATTGTTGTGCGCCAAGTAGATACTGACAAATATGAAATTATCGCTGGTGAGCGCCGTTGGCGTGCAGCTAAGCTTGCTGGACTGACTCAAGTGCCTTGCGTAGTTAAGCGAGTACAAGACAAGGCAGCTATCGCTATGGCCCTTATTGAGAACATTCAGCGCGAAAATCTCAATGCGGTTGAAGAAGCTCATGCTTTGGAAAGTCTACGTACAAAATTTGAGCTTTCGCATCAACAAATTGCTGATGTTATCGGTAAATCTAGAGCCGCTGTAAGTAACCTATTACGCCTTAATCAACTAGAAAATGAAGTAAAGAGCTTAGTTTCAAATAGCCAACTCGATATGGGGCATGCTAGAGCGTTACTCGCTGTTGATGGTGAGCAACAAGTTGAACTAGCACTGCATGCAGTAAAAAAGCAACTTACGGTTCGCCAAACAGAGCAATTAGTAAAAAAATCCCTTCAACCACCGGTTAAAGTTGATGAAAAAAGCATCGATCAGGACGCTATTTTATGGTCAGAAAAATTGTCAGAAAAATTAGGAAATGACGTTTCTTTGATCCGGGGCAAAAATGGCAAGGCTAAATTGACGATTAGTGTTGATGAACCTCACAAATTAGAGCAGTTAATCGCCAAGCTAGAGCGCATCGTGGGATAATTGATTTTGTTCAATATCCGTGCGAATAGGCTCACAATCACTTGTCTTTTTCCTGAATATTTGCGCATAATGCGTGACGTTGGATACAAAATTCGGAATTTTCGCTTGATTTTGATAAAAGCGAAAGTTGTTTTTCGAGGAAAGAATACATGGTAACTGCGCTTACTAAACCTGGGCGAGAGCTTGCAAAGCGATTGCTGCTGATTGAGTTTAGCGTGGTTATGTTAGTGGCAACTGGGGTCAGCATTACTGTAAATCCTAGTTGGGGGCTATCGGCACTGATTGGTGGTGGCATTTTTGTCATTGCGAATGCAGTGTTTTCTTTATTCGCGTTTCTGTATGCGGGCGCAAGGGCGACAAAAATCGTTACCTTTTCGTTCTATACAGGTGAAGCGCTTAAGATACTCCTGACTATAGTTTTGTTTTCCGTTGCCTACGTGTATATGGAGTTGGAACTTGTTCCACTCAAGCTAACCTATTTGCTGGTCTTACTTATTAATATGTTTGCGCCAGTGTTTTTTATTAACAAAAGAAAATAGGAAAAGTTATGGCTACGCCTGGTGAAGCGTTGACATCTTCTAGTTATATTGACCATCACTTACAAAATCTTTCTTTAGCTAAGTTAGGTATTGTTGCTGAAGGCAGTTTCTGGAATGTGCATATCGATAGCCTGTTATTTTCTGTGTTAACTGGTGTGTTATTCCTTTGGGTATTTCGCTCAGTAGCAAAGAAAGCAACAACTGGTGTACCAAGCCGATTACAATGTGCTGTTGAAATGGTAGTGGAATTCGTTGGTGAGAACGTAAAAGACACTTTCCATGGACGCAACCCGTTGATTGCACCATTGGCCTTAACAATATTCGTGTGGATTATTTTAATGAACTTGATGGACCTTGTGCCTATCGATTTCTTACCTTATCCAGCTCAGTTAATGGGTATCCCTTATCTTAAGGTGGTTCCTACAGCTGACGTGAGTGTTACTATGGCTATGGCACTTGGCGTATTTGCTTTGATGATTTACTACAGCATTAAAGTAAAAGGCGTCGGTGGCTTTGCTAAAGAATTAGCTCTGCATCCTTTTAACCATCCAATTATGATTCCGTTCAACTTGCTTTTGGAAGTTGTATCGCTACTAGCGAAACCAATTTCTCTAGGTATGCGTCTGTTCGGTAATATGTTTGCTGGTGAGGTTGTATTCATTCTTTGTGCTGCAATGCTCCCTTGGTACTTACAATGGGTAGGTTCTCTACCTTGGGCTATCTTCCATATTTTGGTTATTTTGATCCAAGCCTTTGTATTTATGATGTTGACCATCGTATATCTATCAATGGCTCATGAAGATAGTGATCACTAATTTTATAAACGTAAACTCTAAAATTAATATTGGAGAATTTTAAATGGAAACTGTTCTAAGTTTTTCTGCTGTTGCTGTAGCGATCATCGTTGGTCTGTGTTCAGTGGGTACTGCTATTGGCTTCGCAATTCTAGGTGGTAAATTCCTAGAAGGTGCTGCTCGTCAACCAGAAATGGCACCAATGCTTCAAGTTAAGATGTTCATCATCGCGGGTCTTCTAGATGCGATCCCAATGATTGGTATTGTAATCGCACTACTATTCACGTTCGCTAACCCATTTGTTGGTCAACTAGCTGGTTAATCCATAATTTGAGACAAATTCGTTTGTCACAAATTAATTGTTAGTCAACATATAGGAGTAGCTGTTGTGGAAATGAACGCAACAATGCTAGGTCAAGCTATCTCGTTTGCAATGTTTGTCTGGTTCTGCATGAAGTATGTATGGCCACCAATCATTGAAGCGATTGAAGAACGTCAGAAAAAAATTGCTGACGGTCTCTCTGCTGCTGAACGCGCAGAGAAAAATTTGAACCTAGCACAAGCCAACGCTTCTGAGCAATTGAAAGAAGCGAAGCGCACAGCAACTGAGATCATCGATTCAGCGAACAAACGTAAAGCTCAAATTATTGATGAAGCACGTGAAGATGCACAGGCGGAACGCCAAAAAATCTTAACGCAAGCTGAAGCAGAAGTTGAAGCAGACCGTAGCCGCGCTCGCGATGAACTGCGCAAACAAGTTGCTACTCTGGCTATTGCTGGTGCCGAGAAGATTTTGGAGCGCTCAATCGATAAAGAAGCGCAAAAAGATATTCTTGAAAACATTACTGCAAAACTTTAACAGAAGGGGCGCTTATGTCTGATTTGGTAACAATCGCACGCCCCTATGCTAAAGCAGCATTCGAATTTGCGGTGGACAAAGACGCGTTAGACCAATGGGGTCAAATGTTGGCTTTTGCCGCTGAAGTGACAAAGCACCATGAAATTTCAGATTTATTAGATGGTTCATTAACAGCCAACAAACTATCTGAACTTTTCATTACGATTTGTGGCGAACAACTTGATGAACATGGCCAAAACCTGATTAAGGTGATGGCAGGGAATGGTCGATTGAAGGCTTTACCTGATGTTCTTGCTGAGTTTTTAGCTCTTCGAAGAGAGCACGACAAGTTTATCGAAGTAGACGTTATTTCTGCTTCAGACCTGTCGAAGCAACAGCAAGACGACATGATAAGCAAGTTAGAGCAACGCTTTGACCGCAAAGTGAAGCTGAATTGCAGTATAGATGAGACCCTACTTGGTGGGGTTATTATTCGAGCCGGAGACCTAGTCATTGATAACTCAGCGCGAGGTCGTTTGAACCGCCTGAGCGATGCATTGCAGTCTTAATGGGGATTGGAGCATGCAACTTAATTCCACGGAAATTAGCGATCTAATTAAACAACGTATTGAATCTTTCAACGTTGTAAATGAAGCTCGCAACGAAGGTACTATCGTTTCGGTAAGCGATGGCATCATTCGTATCCACGGCCTTGCAGAAGTTATGCAAGGCGAAATGATTGAATTACCGGGTGGCCGTTACGCGCTAGCACTTAACCTCGAGCGTGACTCGGTTGGTGCGGTAGTAATGGGCCCATATGCTGACCTACAGGAAGGCATGAAAGTAACAGGTACTGGTCGTATCCTTGAAGTACCAGTAGGCCCAGAACTACTAGGTCGTGTTGTAAACACGCTTGGTGAGCCTATTGATGGTAAAGGTCCGATCGAAGCGAAACTGACTTCTCCTGTAGAAGTAATCGCTCCTGGCGTTATCGACCGTAAGTCGGTAGACCAACCTGTACAAACGGGTTATAAGTCAGTTGACTCAATGATCCCTATCGGTCGTGGTCAGCGTGAACTTATCATCGGTGACCGTCAGACTGGTAAAACAGCGATGGCAATTGATGCCATCATTAACCAGAAAGATTCTGGTATTTTCTCCATTTATGTAGCAATCGGTCAGAAAGCTTCAACCATCGCTAACGTGGTTCGTAAGCTTGAAGAATCTGGTGCACTAGCAAACACTATTGTTGTTGTTGCTTCTGCATCTGAGTCTGCTGCACTGCAATACCTAGCGCCTTACGCTGGTTGTGCAATGGGTGAATACTTCCGCGATCGCGGCGAAGACGCACTAATCATCTATGATGATCTGTCTAAGCAAGCGGTAGCGTACCGTCAAATCTCTCTACTACTGAAACGTCCACCGGGTCGTGAAGCATTCCCAGGTGACGTATTCTACCTTCACTCTCGTCTACTAGAGCGTGCTGCTCGTGTGAACGAAGAGTATGTAGAGCGTTTCACCAAGGGTGAAGTAAAAGGTAAGACTGGTTCTTTGACAGCTCTTCCTATTATCGAAACCCAAGCAGGTGACGTATCAGCATTTGTACCTACAAACGTAATCTCGATTACTGATGGCCAGATCTTCCTTCAAACTGAACTATTCAACGCAGGCGTACGCCCAGCTGTTGACCCAGGTATCTCGGTATCTCGTGTAGGTGGTTCAGCGCAGACTAAGATCATCAAGAAATTGTCTGGTGGTATTCGTACAGCACTAGCTCAATACCGTGAACTAGCTGCATTTGCTCAGTTCTCTTCAGACCTTGATGAAACGACTAAGAAGCAACTTGATCACGGTGCAAAAGTGACAGAACTGATGAAACAGAAGCAATATGCTCCTATGTCAGTTTTCGACCAAGCGCTAGTTGTCTTTGCTGCTGAGCGTGGTTTCTTAAACGATGTAGAACTTAATAAAGTTCTAGATTTTGAAGCTGCTCTACTGTCGTACGCTCATGGTCAGTACGCTGATCTAGCGGAAGAGATCAACCAAACGGGTGCTTACAGTGACGAGATTGAAGCTCAGCTTCAAAAGATCGTAACTGACTTTAAAGCAACCCAAACCTGGTAATTGGTTGGTGACTTGAAAGAGTCACCTACTAACGGAGAGTAACGATGGCCGGCGCAAAAGAAATACGTAATAAAATCGGTAGTGTTAAAAGCACACAGAAGATTACGAAAGCTATGCAAATGGTGGCCGCTTCAAAAATGCGTCGCTCGCAAGATGCGATGGGAGCGTCCCGACCATATGCAGAAACAATGCGTAAGGTGATCGGTCATTTGGCTAGCGGTAGCCTAGAGTACAAACATCCGTACCTAGAGGAACGCGAAGCCAAGCGTGTTGGTTACATCATAGTTTCTACCGACCGTGGTTTGTGTGGCGGCTTGAACATTAACTTGTTCAAGAAAGCTATTTTAGACATGCAAACTTGGAAGGAAAGTGGTGCTGAAGTTGACCTTGCCGTTATCGGTACTAAGGCAACAGCATTCTTTAATAACAGTGGCGCTAAAGTGTCTGCTCAAGTTTCTGGTCTAGGCGATGAGCCAAGCCTTGAAGACTTGATCGGTTCTGTTGGCGTAATGCTGAAGAAATATGATGAAGGTGAGTTGGATCGCCTTTTCATAGTGTTCAACAAGTTTGTAAACACTATGGTTCAAGAACCAACGATCGATCAATTACTGCCTTTACCTAAATCAGACAGCGAAGAGATGCAACGCGAGCATCAGTGGGACTACATTTACGAGCCAGAGCCAAAACCTCTGCTTGATGCACTTCTGATTCGTTATATCGAATCAAGCGTGTACCAAGGCGTGGTTGAGAACCTAGCTTGTGAACAGGCCGCTCGAATGATTGCGATGCAAGCAGCAACGGATAACGCAACTAACCTGATTGAAGATCTAGAGCTTGTTTATAACAAAGCTCGTCAGGCTGCGATTACCCAGGAGCTATCAGAAATTTGTTCTGGTGCCGCTGCGGTTTAGTTTTAGGACAACGAATTAGTTTAGAGGATTAACAATGGCTACAGGTAAGATCGTAGAGATCATCGGTGCAGTAGTCGACGTAGAGTTCCCACAAGGCGAAGTACCACGTGTATACGACGCACTAAACGTAGTTGACGCTCCAGAACGTCTAGTTCTTGAAGTTCAACAACAGTTAGGCGGTGGCGTAGTTCGTACTATCGTAATGGGTAGCTCAGACGGTTTACGTCGTGGACTAGATGTTACAAATTCTGGTGCTCCAATTACAGTTCCAGTAGGTACTAAAACTCTTGGTCGTATCATGAACGTTCTTGGTGACGCGATTGATGAATGTGGTGAGATCGGTGCTGAAGAGCATTACGAAATTCACCGACCAGCACCTAGCTATGAAGATCAGTCGAACGCGACAGAACTTCTAGAGACAGGTGTAAAAGTAATCGACTTGGTTTGCCCATTCGCTAAGGGTGGTAAAATCGGTCTATTCGGTGGTGCAGGTGTAGGTAAGACCGTTAACATGATGGAACTTATCAACAACATCGCACTTCAGCACTCAGGCCTATCTGTATTTGCGGGTGTAGGTGAGCGTACTCGTGAGGGTAACGACTTCTACTACGAAATGCAGGAAGCTGGTGTTGTAAACATCGAAAAACCTGAAGAATCTAAAGTAGCAATGGTTTACGGTCAGATGAACGAGCCACCGGGTAACCGTCTGCGCGTTGCACTGACAGGTCTAACTATGGCGGAGCGTTTCCGTGATGAAGGCCGTGACGTACTATTCTTCGTAGATAACATCTACCGTTATACCCTTGCGGGTACTGAGGTATCGGCACTTCTAGGTCGTATGCCATCTGCGGTAGGTTACCAGCCAACTCTTGCAGAAGAGATGGGTGTACTACAGGAGCGTATCACGTCAACGAAGACGGGTTCTATCACATCTGTACAGGCGGTATACGTACCTGCAGATGACTTGACGGATCCATCTCCGGCAACAACGTTTGCTCACTTGGATGCAACGGTTGTACTTAGCCGTAACATCGCAGCTATGGGTCTATACCCTGCGATTGACCCACTGGATTCAACATCTCGTATGCTTGATCCATTGGTTGTTGGTCAAGAGCACTACGACGTGGCTTCAGGCGTTCAAACTACGCTACAGCGCTATAAAGAGCTAAAAGATATCATCGCAATCCTAGGTATGGATGAGCTTTCTGAAGAAGATAAGCAAGTGGTATCTCGTGCACGTAAGATTGAGAAGTTCCTTACTCAGCCTTACCACGTAGCGGAAGTATTTACTGGTGACCCAGGCGTTTACGTACCTCTTAAAGAGACACTACGTGGATTTAAAGGCCTACTAGCTGGTGACTACGATGACATTCCAGAGCAAGCATTCATGTACTGCGGTAGCATTGATCAAGCTCTAGAGAACGCTAAGAAGCTATAAGTCTGATTAGGAGGCAATATGGCAGCAATAACCTTTCACCTTGACGTGGTAAGCGCAGAGAAAAAACTCTTTTCTGGGCGCGTAGAAACGTTCCAGGTGTCCGGTAGCGAAGGTGAGCTTGGTATTTTCCATGGCCACACCCCGCTGTTGACCGCTATTACTCCTGGTATGGTTCGCATCGTTAAGCAACACGGTCACGAAGAGTTCATTTATGTCTCTGGTGGTATCGTTGAAGTTCAGCCTGGTACAGCTACTGTACTGGCTGATACAGCAATCCGTGGTGAAGATATCGATGCTTCCAAAGCAGAAGAAGCCAAACGCAAAGCTGAAGAGAGTATTCATAATCAGCACGGCGACATGGACTTTGCTCAGGCAGCCAGTGAATTGGCTAAAGCGATTGCTCAAGTACGAGTTGCAGAACTTACTAGAAAGCGTCGCTAATAACATTAGCCATAGCGTAAAGACAAAGGTGGCCCTAGGGTCACCTTTTTGTTTAAGTGCTTAAATAAAAATCATCGGTTAATATATAGCTAAGTGACTTCTGGATGTTGCGTGAAAAGCGCGTGTCATCCAGAGGTCACTTATTTAAATAATAATGGATAAAACCAAAAAAATTCACGATCAGTTTCAAGGAATAAGTGATGAACAATTTCAGTGCCGTCATTCTGGCTGCGGGTAAAGGTACTCGCATGTACTCAAAGAAGCCAAAAGTGCTGCATACACTGGCAGGTAAACCAATGGCTAAGCATGTTATCGACACATGTATTGGTTTAGGCGCAAACAATATTCATTTGGTGTTTGGTCACGGCAGTGACCAGATGAAGGCAACTCTTGCTAGCGAACCGGTAAATTGGGTTGAGCAAAGAGAGCAACTGGGTACAGGTCACGCCGTTGATCAAGCATCACCACATTTTTCTGATGATGAGAAAGTCATGGTGTTGTATGGCGATGTTCCCCTTATTACTAGTGAAACTGTAGAAGCACTCCTTGATGGACAACCAGAAGGTGGTGTAGGGCTGTTAACCGTGGTTCTAGATAATCCTATGGGTTATGGTCGTATCGTTCGTGAGAATGGCTCTGTGGTTGCTATCGTTGAACAAAAAGATGCAACAGAAGATCAGAAAGCCATTTGTGAGATTAACACGGGTGTTCTAGTGGCAGATGGCAAAGATCTGAAACGTTGGTTGTCGAATCTAAGTAACGATAATGCTCAGGGTGAATACTATCTAACGGACATCATTGCGGCTGCGCACAATGATGGTAAACAGATTCAAGCGGTTCATCCTGCGAGTGCCATTGAGGTTGAGGGTGTTAATGATCGTCGTCAACTAGCACGTCTTGAGCGCGCATTTCAACAGATGCAAGCGGACAAATTGTTAGAGCAAGGCGTTATGCTTCGTGATCCTAGTCGTTTTGATTTACGCGGTACGCTGCAATGTGGCATGGATGTAGAGATCGATGCCAATGTAATTATCGAAGGCAGTGTGACCATTGGCGATAATGTTGTGATTGGTGCGGGTTGTGTACTGAAAGACTGTGAAATCGACGATAACTCTCTAATTCGTCCTTATTCTGTAATTGAAGGTGCAACGGTAGGTGAAGACTGTACTGTTGGTCCATTCACACGTCTTCGTCCAGGTGCTGAGATGCGCAATGACTCGCACGTAGGCAACTTCGTAGAAGTGAAAAATGCACGTATTGGTGAAGGTTCTAAGGCTAACCACCTGACTTACTTAGGTGATGCAGAGATTGGCCAGCGCACCAACATTGGCGCGGGTACAATTACCTGTAACTATGATGGTGCAAACAAATTCAAAACCATTATTGGTGATGACGTATTTGTTGGCTCAGACAGCCAATTGATTGCTCCGGTCACTATTGCTGACGGTGCAACCGTAGGTGCAGGCTCGACAGTCACTAAAGATGTGGGTGAGAATGAGCTTATTATTTCTCGTGCTAAAGAGCGCCGCATTGCCAACTGGCAGCGTCCAACTAAGAAGAAATAACACGCTTGTTTCTTTTTGTTGAATAAAGAAAACCCCGCTTATAGTGGGGTTTATTGTTTTTAGGGACATTGATGACTGTTAGTGACTAGGAATAGCGTAGCGCTTTTCTAGCCAGCGGACACCTTGTGAGACTGCCAGAATCAAGATCAAATACTCTAATACTAGGAAAGTATAGATCTCCAAAGGTAAGTACTCATTAACCACCAGCTCGTTGGCTCGCCTGGTAAGGTCACTCAAACCAATAACACTCACCAGTGATGACATCTTAAGTATGTAAACAAACTGATTGCCCAGTGGTGGCAGAATTTGACGAAATGCTTGAGGAAAGATAACCAACCGCATAGTCTTCCAATAGCTAAGACCCAGAGCGTGAGCCGCTTCATGTTGACCACGTTGAATGGCTTGAATTCCGCCTCTAAAGACCTCTGCCATAAACGCACTCTCCGCTATCGATAGTGCAATAACACCAGCCCAATAGTGATTAAGAGAGATATCCATCAGAGTAGGAAGGCCATAGTAAACCCACAGCAGTAGCACTAATACCGGAATAGAGCGTATCGACTCTACGTATACTCGATTAATGCCTCTCACATAGGGGCTTTTAGATAGCGCTGGCATCGCCACAACAAAGCCAATCAACATGGCGAAAAACATACTGATTAGAGAGATACTGATAGTGGCACTAAAGCCATCAGTCAGAAACTTGAGGTTTGTCATTCCTTGTTTGGTAGAGGGGTCAAGTACATACCATCCCCACTCATAATCTGAACAACCTGTGAGCATCACACAACAGAGCATCACAGTCAGAGTATTAAATTTCAAAATATGCCCATCCTTAAGCACACAAACACTTATAACCTGTTATGGTAACAATAACATCAAACAAACGTTACTGCTTTTAAAGGGATTTATGATGAAGAAGTTACTTTTGGCATTGGGCCTTTCTATTTTGTCACTGTCACCAGCAATGGCCGAAACCAGTCGATTGCAAGAAATCTTAAACAAGGGTGTATTGAGGGTCGGTACAACTGGGGATTGGAATCCAATGACAATGAAAAATCCAGCGGACAACAGTTACCGTGGTTTTGATATTGATGTGACGACGGAACTCGCTAAAGATCTGGGTGTGAAGGTTGAGTATGTAGCGGCTGACTGGAAAACACTGGTCAATGGTATAACAGCCAAAAAGTACGACATCACCGGTAGTGCATCGTTAAATATGTCTCGTGCTAAAGTGGCAGGTTATAGCCAGCCATATTTCTACCTAGCATTTGTACCAGTAGTCCCGAAGAAAGACCTAGAAAAGTATTCTGATTGGGCCGATTTCAATAAGGCTGATATTAAGGTTGCAGCAACCTTAGGTACGGTACAAGAGAAGATGGTAAAAGAGTTCTTCCCTGAAGCACAACACATCGTTATTGAAGCGCCAGCTCGTGATTTTCAAGAAATACTCGCACGAAGAGCAAATGTATCAGTGACCTCAAATGTCGAGGCTGCCACGCTGGTGGAGAAGTTTAAACAATTGGCAGTGGTTCCGGTTGCTGAACCAAAGAACCCAACTCCGATCTCGATGCTTTTGCCACAAAACGACCAAGTATGGATTAACTATGTTAACCATTGGGTTGAGTTGAAAACTACCCAAGGATTTTTTGACAAAACCGCTAAGAAGTGGGGCTTGACCAGTCTGTAGTGGGCAATTTAAATAAGAGAAGGGAGCGAATAATCGCTCCCTTTTTTGATCTTACTGAGCTGTCGCTTGAATTAAATCAGCTTTTTGACGAGTTAACAGAACACCACCAACCAGACCTACGAGACAAATGATCATAGTCCAACCCGTCGCAACAAGTGCTTGTTGAGCAAAGAACGCTACCAGCATACTTGCCATGCTACTGACACAGATCTGAATACTATTTTGCAATCCAGCAGCAGTTGCAGGGCTATTTTGTGCACTCGATAGAGCACGGTTAACCACGATAGGATAAAGCGCACCATTCGCCACTGCCACAAAGCAAAATGGTAAAAGAATCGGCCAGATAGAAGTTAGTGTGCTTTGACTAGCAATGAATACTGCGATAACGGCTAACGTAAATAGCATTAGAAGTATTGGCAATACTTTGCCATCACCATAGCGCTCTACAGATTTCTTACCGGCATAGCCACCGACCATAAAGGCGATCGTTTGTGGAATAAAGCTCATGCCTATGTCTTTTGCTGAGTAACCCAGTTGAGACATGATCTCTGGCATACCGGTTAAATAGGCAAAGAATACAGCAGAGGTCATTGAGAATATGACGACATTGCCGATAAAGGTGCGATTCTTGATAAGAGAACGCAGATCAGATTTAAGAGAAACACTTTTAACTGGCTTGGCTTCTTTTGGCTGTTTAGCGGTGACAACCAGCAATATTGCACCAATCATTGCTAACACAACGAAGATACTTTCCCAGCCTAGAGTCGTGTTTAGTAACACACCTAGTTGAGGTGCTAGTGCAGGCGATAAAGCGACAAGAGGCATAATTGAAGCGAAGATTCGTTGGCGGTCATCGGCTTTATAGCGCTGAATAACCATGGCTTGCCAAATCACTGTTGGAGCACACACGCCAATCGCTTGGATAAATCTAAATACCAATAGCTGAGAAACCGTAAAGCTCAAGCTTATACCGATAGAGGCAACGGTAAAGATCGCTAGACCTAGCGCAAGGGTGCTTCGCAGACCAAATCGATCAGAAAGAATTCCCCATGCCAATTGGCCAACCGCAAGCCCAACCAAAAAGATACTTAAAGACAAAGCTATAGGCTCAGGGCCTGTGGCAAAATCGGCTTGCAGAGTTTGGAATGCTGGCAGGTACATATCGGTGGCGATAAAACCAAGCATAGAGAGTAGGGCCAAGTAACCCATTTGTAATTTGCTGACGGACATCGGAAACCATTTCAGAGAATTAATTTGTTGTCGGGCATTCTAAATTGACTTAAGCAACAAATTAAGCGCTAAAATATGTAGTTATCTATCAAAAAAATTGAAAGCTATGTTATCTCAGAAGAATTTTGAATTATTAGATGTAGTCGCTCGTCTTGGCAGTTTTTCCGCTGCTGCTGAGTATTTGCATAAGGTGCCATCTGCAGTAAGTTACTCGGTAAGACAAATAGAGCTTGAGCTCGATGTGTTGTTATTTCGACGCTTGCCTCGCAGAGTTGAGCTAACGCCTGCAGGAGAGATCTTCCTTGAACAAGTGCGGTCTATGCTGCGTCAAATTGAAGAGGCTAAGGCACAGGCCAAGCGCACCGCTCAAGGCTGGCAGCAAACTCTAAAGATCACTCTTGATAACATAGTGAAACTGGATAACCTGCAACACTTGATTGACGATTTCTATAAGCAGTTTGATTTTGCTGAGCTGCAGATCAACATGGAAGTGTTTAATGGTTCTTGGGAAGCCATAGCCCAAGAGAGGGCGGACATTGTGTTAGGCGCCACCTCGGCTATTCCAGTAAGTGGTGATTTCGGTATCAAGGATATGGGAAAAATGAATTGGGTGTTTGTATGCTCTCCATTACATCCACTGACGCAGAAATCCAGCCTGAAGGTTGAAAATGTGGCGGCTTACCCTAGTGTTAGTCTTGATGATACCTCTAGAGTTCTTCCTAAGCGGCACCAGACGCTGTTTACTAATCAAAGGCGACTTCTTACGCCTAACTGGCATACCGCTATACGATGCGTTAAAGAGGGCGTTGGCGTTGGGTTTATGCCTGAACATATCGCTAAGGCGCTGGTGAGTAACAAGGAGCTCGTTACTCTTAGTATTGATTTTCAAGCACCGCCGAGTGAGTGCTGTATGGTGTGGAGAAAAGATAGTAGCAATAAGCTGATTGAATGGATGCTTAATTATCTAGGTGAAGAGAATAAGTTGCATCAAGACTGGATCAAGAGCGAATAAAAAAGCAGCCCGTAGGCTGCTTTAGCAAGAGAGTTACTTTATTTAGCTAAGGAAGAACCGATAGGATGGGTTATCCGACTCATCTTTGTATCCATAACCTAGCTCTTCTAAGTGGCTCGAGAAGCGCTCAATATCATCTTCTGTCAGCTCAAATCCACATAGTACGCGACCGTAATCGGCACCATGATTACGATAGTTGAATAAGCTGATGTTCCAATGAGTACCTAGGGTACTTAAGAACTTAACTAGGGCACCAGGGTATTCTGGGAACTCAAAGCTGTATAAGCGTTCTTTTAATGGTGTTTTTGGTTTACCACCGACCATATAACGCACATGCAACTTCGCCATTTCATCATCGGACAAATCAACCACAGGATATCCACCCTGTTGCAGATCCGCGATGATGCTATCGAGTTCAGCTTGCCCTTCAAGTAAGCGAACACCAACAAAAATATTCGCTTGTTTGTCATCGTTGTAGCGGTAGTTAAACTCAGTCACCGCGCGACCACCGATCAGGTTGCAGAACTCAAAGAATGCGCCTTGACGCTCTGGGATAGTCACCGCAAGTAGGCCCTCACGTTTTTCACCCAATTCACAGCGCTCTGAAACATAACGCAAACCATGGAAGTTGGTGTTTGCACCAGACAACACCGTGGCAAGCTTGTTGTTTTTAAGCTCATTTTTCTCTGCGAATTTCTTCAAACCAGCCAGTGCTAACGCACCTGAAGGCTCAGCAATAGCGCGAGTATCCTCGAAGATGTCTTTGACGGCTGCGCAGATTTCATCACTAGATACTGTAATGTGCCCATCGATATTTTCGTTACATAGACGGAAGGTTTCGCTACCAATCTGTTTAACGGCAACACCATCAGCGAACATGCTAACTTGATCTAGGGTAACGGGCTTTCCAGCATCTAATGCCGCTTTTAAGCAGGCAGAGTCTTCCGGTTCAACTGCAATGACCTTGATATTAGGCATTAGCTGCTTAACCAGTACCGATACACCCGCCGCTAAACCGCCGCCACCGACAGGGACAAAAATGTAATCCAAGTGACCATTTTGCTGAATCATTTCCATACCAATAGTGCCTTGTCCTGCAATCACTAGCGGGTGATCAAATGGAGGTACAAAGGTATAGCCATGCAGTTCAGACAAACGCTCAGCCTCAGCCTTCGCTTCATCAAAGTTACTGCCGTGCAGTACAACAGTACCGCCGAAAGCACGAACAGCATCTACCTTGATATCTGGCGTTGTTTTTGGCATTACGATAGTGGTATTGATGCCAAGCTTGGTGCCAGAGTACGCCATACCTTGAGCATGGTTTCCTGCTGATGCTGCAATGACCCCTGCTTGTTTTTGCTCTTCTGTTAGGCTAGCGACCATATTGTAGGCGCCACGCAATTTGAAAGAGTGAACAGGCTGTCGATCTTCTCGTTTTATCTGAATGTCGTTGTGTAATCGCTCCGATAAACGAGGCATATCTTGCAACTGAGTAACTGTTGCCACCTCATAGATCGGTGCACGCAGAACTTGGCGCAGATAATCTGCGCCAGACAGTGGGGTAGTAAGACTCATCGTCTTACTCCTCAAACTTAGACTTATCTCTTACTGCGCCTTTGTCTGCACTTGTGGCCATACTTGCGTAGGCTTTAAGAGCAAATGAAACAGAGCGCTCACGAGATACTGGTTTCCAACCAAGCTTATCTTGAACCTGACGGCGTTCAGCCAGTTCTGATTCCGAAACAAGCAGTTCGATGGTGCGGTTAGGGATATCGATAGCGACTTGGTCTCCAGATTTTACTAGGCCGATAATGCCACCAGCGGCTGCTTCTGGAGAAGCGTGACCAATAGATAGACCGGCAGTACCGCCAGAGAAGCGACCATCGGTAAGCAGAGCACACTCTTTGCCAAGACCCATAGACTTTAGGTAAGTCGTTGGGTACAGCATTTCTTGCATACCTGGACCACCTTTAGGGCCTTCGTAGCGAATCACAACAACGTCGCCCGATTTTACTTTGCCACCTAAGATGCCATCTACAGCGTCTTCTTGGCTCTCGAACACAACGGCTGGACCTGTGAATTTGAGAATGCTCTCATCTACACCAGCTGTTTTGACGATACAACCATCAAGAGCGATATTGCCCTTAAGAACGGCTAGACCGCCATCTTGGCTATACGCATTTTCTTTGCTACGGATACAACCCGCTTCTCGGTCGTCATCTAGAGACTCCCAGCGACAGTCTTGTGAGAAAGCTTTTGTGGTGCGAATACCGGCAGGACCTGCACGGAAGAAAGATTTCACATCTTCAGATTCCGTTTGCATGATGTCGTATTGAGCAAGCTGTTCATTCATTGAAAGGTCAAGAACAGTGCGCGCTTCGTTGTTTAATAGGCCTGAACGATTCAATTCACCCAAGATACCCATTACGCCACCGGCACGGTGCACATCTTCCATATGATAAAGCGGGGTTGATGGTGCTACTTTACAAAGGTTTGGTACGCGGCGAGACATCGCATCGATATCTTCCAAGGTAAAGTCAACGTCACCTTCCTGTGCTGCTGCGATAAGGTGTAAAACAGTGTTAGTTGAGCCACCCATAGCAATATCTAGAGCGATGGCGTTTTCAAACGCTTTCTTACTTGCGATATTGCGAGGTAATGCTGACTCATCATCTTGCTCGTAGTAGCGCTTGGTGAGTTCTACGATACGCTTACCGGCATTGATGAACAGGTTTTCACGGTCTGCATGGGTAGCAAGCATAGAGCCGTTACCTGGTTGCGAAAGACCTAGTGCTTCTGTTAGGCAGTTCATTGAGTTTGCAGTGAACATGCCAGAACAAGAACCACAAGTAGGGCATGCGCTACGTTCAATTTGCTCACTTTGCTCGTCAGATACCGTTGGATCGGCACTTTGCATCATGGCATCAACAAGGTCTAGCTTGATGAGTTGATCTGAAAGCTTGGTTTTACCTGCTTCCATTGGACCGCCAGAGACAAAGATAACAGGAATGTTTAGGCGCATAGAAGCCATTAGCATTCCTGGAGTGATTTTGTCACAGTTTGAGATACAAACCATAGCATCAGCACAGTGTGCATTCACCATGTACTCTACAGAGTCAGCGATGAGCTCGCGTGATGGTAGAGAGTACAGCATGCCGCCGTGACCCATAGCGATACCATCATCAACGGCGATGGTATTAAATTCTTTAGCAATACCACCTGCTTTTTCGATTTCTCCAGCAACCAGTTGACCCATGTCTTTAAGGTGAACGTGCCCTGGTACGAACTGAGTAAATGAGTTTACAACAGCAATAATCGGCTTACCGAAATCTTCGTCTTTAACTCCAGTTGCGCGCCATAGTGCGCGTGCGCCAGCCATGTTTCGGCCGTGAGTAGTCGTTGCGCTGCGATAGATTGGCATAATTCTTCCTTATTTCTCTGCGTCAGCTGGGTAAACGTAATCTAACCAGCCCCATTTATCTTCAGTTGTGCCATTGAATAGGCCAAAGTATGTCTCTTGTAGATCTTTCGTGATTGGACCGCGCTTACCTTCGCCAACCTGAATTTGGTCAACAGATCGAACAGGAACGATCTCAGCAGCCGTACCGGTCATGAAGATCTCATCTGCTAGGTATAAGGCTTCGCGAGCGATATTTGCTTCTACAATTTCATAGCCTTTATCGCGAGCCAGAACCATGATCGAATCACGAGTGATACCTGGCAGGATTGCCGCTGTTGCTGGTGGAGTAATGATAGCGCCATCTTTTACCACAAAGATGTTTTCACCAGCGCCTTCAGATAGGTAACCATCCACACTTAGTGCAATACCTTCATCGTAGCCGTGACGACGAGCTTCACCACCAACAAGTAGTGAAGAAAGATAGTTACCGCCAGCTTTAGCCGCGGTTGGGATAGTGTTTGGTGCTGCACGATTCCAACTAGAGATCATAGCGTCAACGCCATTCTCTAGAGCTTCTTCACCTAAGTATGAACCCCATGGGAAGGCTGCGATGATCAGCTCCATTTCAGAATCGACCGGTGGACAAACACCTAAGCCAACATTGCCAACAAAGCCTAATGGGCGAATGTAGGCACTTTCTAATTTATTAACGCGAATAGTTTCGCGGGTTGCTTCCATGATTTCTTCAGCCGTGTAAGGAATTGGGAAGCGGTAGATTTTTGCTGAGTTCTTAAGGCGTTTTGCATGTTCTGGGTGACGAAAAACAATAGGGCCTTTAGGCGTGTTGTAACAACGAACACCTTCGAATACTGAAGTACCGTAATGCATTGCATGAGTGAGCACGTGTACGTTGGCTTCTGCCCACGGAACCATTTCACCGTTAAACCAAATAAAATCTGCTGTCTTTGTAGCCATTGCTGCTTTCCTTATGCGCTCACTTTGTGCTGTAAATTGTTGTTAGGGAGTTCGTTGTTGTCGATCTTAGTGACATCTACGCTAATCACATCCCACAGTTTTTCAATCTGATTAGTCAAAAATGTGATGGGACGTTCACTGTCAACAATGATCTCCACACTGGCGATCTTGCTCTGATGATTCTGTGTGCCCGCAACCTGGCGAACGATAAAACCGCGGTGACGGACAACGCGTAATACACGTTCTAGTAATACAGGCTTATCATCCGCTTTAATATCTAGTAAGTATCTTTCCATGGTTGCCTCTATTAGGTGTTCTCTAGCATTTCTTCATTGGATGCACCTGGTGGTACCAATGGCCATACGTTTTCTTCTTCATCAATAAGTACGTGCAGTAGATAAGCGGTTTTACTCTCTAGCATTTCTTTCAATGCAGGTTCTACTTCTTCTTTCTTGGTGATGGTTTTTCCTGGGATATCGAATGCTTTGGCTAGCATAATAAAGTCCGGGTTATCATCAAGGATGGTTTCGCTATGGCGACCATCAAAGAATAAAGATTGCCATTGGCGAACCATACCTAAACGTTGGTTATTGATTAAGACCATCTTTACCGGGATCTGGCGACGCTTCAGGGTGCCAAGCTCTTGTACATTCATCATGAACGAGCCATCACCAGAGATAAGAATAGACTGGTCGTCAGGTCTTGCTACGGAAGCTCCCATAGCGGCAGGCAAACCAAAGCCCATAGTGCCTAGACCTGCTGAAGAGATAAAGTTCTGAGGATCACGAGGTTGAATATGTTGCGCTGCCCACATTTGGTGCTGGCCAACATCGGTAGATACCATTGAGCTATCGGGCATCATGTCCGACAGTTGCTTCATCAATAGTGGAGCAAAGATTAAATCACCTGGGTGGTCATAGCGCCATTTAAAGCCGCTACGCAGGCTCTCACAATGGTGAACCCAAGGTGTAATATCATTCTCTAAATGTAATTGCGGTAAGATTTCACGCATATCACCACGTAAAATAGAGTGTGCATGACGTAGTTTGTTAAATTCCGCTTTATCGATATCTAGATGGATAATTTTGGCATGCGGGGCGAAGGTATCTAATTTACCCGTCACTCGGTCATCAAAGCGTGCGCCAACAACGATCAATAGATCGGCCTCTTGTACAATAAGGTTGGCGGCTTTAGTGCCGTGCATCCCGAGCATACCTAAATAGTGAGGGTTATGGCGCTCGACTGTCCCCAAGCCTTTGAGGGTACTTACCGATGGCATCGGATTGTCAGTTAGGAACTGGCGAACCGTATCTGTCGCTTTAGCCAATTGAACACCGCCACCGACATACAACACAGGGCGACGACTCTCACGTAGCAGTGCTTGAGCTAAGCGATAGTCCTCAGGCTGAGGTACAGGCATCATAGGTTGTTGGAATGTAGGAAACTCGGTATCTGGTGCTTGTGCTAACTGAACGTCTTTTGCGATATCAACGATGACAGGTCCAGGGCGTCCTGCTTTTGCTACTTCAAAGGCTTCAGCCAGTGTTGGAGCAAGGTCGTTAATATCAGTAACTAAGTAGCTGTGTTTGGTACAAGAAAGAGACATACCGATCACATCCATTTCTTGGAACGCATCGGTGCCGATATGAGAACTAGCAACCTGTCCGGTGATTGCTACAACAGGTACAGAATCAAGGAAGGCATCAGCAAGACCCGTTACTAGATTCGTCGCGCCTGGTCCTGAAGTCGCCATACACACTGCAACATCTTGTGTTGAGCGAGACATACCAATAGCCGCCATTGCTGCACCTTGCTCATGTCGGCAGAGGATATGCTCAACACCACCATCGTACAATGCGTCGTAGATTGGCATGATTGCTCCGCCAGGATAGCCAAATATGGTCTTAATTCCTTGTTGGCGAAGTGCTTCTACTACTAATTGTGCACCCGTCATTGGCGTTCTCCCTGTAATAAGGCTAATTGCTGCCTAGTTGTGTTCTCAGTCTTACTGCACATCTTGTGCTCCATTTTCCAATCGTTGTCTCAATGAGACCTTTAAAACTAAAAAAAAGCCCCCGAACTTTTCAGTGCGAGGGCTTGTAAATCTTGCTGTGCTAATTTGCGCCTACTCGCCCTCGCGCGGTGTGAATAATCACCACGACAATCAGGTTCACCAGAGAAAGTAGTCGAAGAGTAGGTTGCATAATTCCCAAATAAAGTTGCACAGTGCTTATGACATTAGTGGTATCACAAATTCTTGCGACCTGACAAGGAAAAACTCATTCTTTTTTCACTTACTCACAACATGTATACCGTCTAAACCCTATTAAGGATCGTTAACTTTGGTGTGATATGGGACTAGCAATAGTACATAGTCGAGCAAGCTTGGGTGTGTCTGCACCCCCGGTAACTGTTGAGGTTCACATTGGTCCAGGTATGCCAGGCTTTCATCTTGTTGGGCTTGCCGAGACTAGTGTAAAAGAGTCTAAAGACAGAGTGCGAAGTGCAATTTTGAACTCTAAGTTTTTATTTCCGAGTCGTAAAATTACCGTTAATTTAGCGCCAGCAGATTTGCCTAAAGATGGCGGTCGATTTGACCTTCCAATCGCTATAGGTATCTTAGTAGCGAGTGAACAAATCCCGTTAAACAGGCTGGAAGATACGGAGCTGTTGGGTGAATTAGCGTTGTCTGGTCAAAGGTGTTATCTCTGCAGCAATGGCAAGTAATAGTGATGGTCGAACCCTAATTACACCCTATCAAAATGCGACGCAAGTGCGCTTGGTGGATGAAGACAGCAATCTATCAGCTCGAAGTTTATTGCAAGTGGCGGCCTACTTAGCCTCCCAGCAGCAGTTGGAGTTGGAGCCAGAACCTAAAACAACCTTTAATTCTCTGTCCGATATGGATATGCAAGACATCATAGGGCAGCATCAAGGAAAGAGGGCTTTAGAGATAGCGGCTGCAGGGCAACATAACCTCCTTTTTATTGGCCCACCGGGAACAGGGAAAACCATGCTTGCATCGCGCCTTCCTGATCTTATTCCGCCGATGAGTAAGCAAGAAGCGTTGGAGGTAGCAAGTATAGCCTCACTAGTGGGGGCAGACTTAGACAGTGCCACATGGCGAAAGCGCCCCTTTCGAGCACCACATCACTCTAGTTCTATGGTGGCGTTAGTAGGGGGAGGATCCTTCCCTAAGCCAGGCGAGATTTCTCTAGCGCATAACGGTATTCTTTTTTTAGACGAGCTTGTTGAGTTTGAAAAGCGAGTGCTTGATGCTCTTCGTGAGCCTTTAGAGGCGGGGCAGGTAGCTATTTCTCGTGCATCAGGAAAAACCAGTTTTCCAGCTCGATTTCAGCTTATCGGCGCTTTAAACCCCAGTCCTTCTGGTTTTTATCAAGGCAGTCAGTGTCAGCATACTCCTCAGGCAATACTGAAGTACTTGGGTCGTATATCGGGCCCTTTTTTAGATCGTTTTGATATGTCTGTAGAGATCCCTTTATTACCATTGGGCACATTGAGTGAGGGTGGAGATAGAGGAGAGTCTACCAAGGACTGCCGCAATAGGGTCAGCGCTGCGAGAGAAAGCATGCTTGCTCGAATAAGTAAGCCTAACGCCTTGTTAACTAATAAAGAGATAGAGCGGCATTGTAGCTTAGAAAAAGAAGATGCCGAGTTTTTGGAGTTTGCGATTGCTCGTTTAGGCTTGTCCATTCGTGCTTATCATCGAATTATTAGAGTGGCACGCACTATTGCAGATCTGGAGCAGTCTGAGAATATACAAAAACATCACTTGAGCGAGGCATTAGGCTATCGTTCTATGGATCGGTTGTTGCGGTTGCTACATCAACAAATAGCGGAATGAGACTTGCTCTTTTGGAAGTGATTGGAGATAAACAATTTAGGAGAGAGTTTCACCAGTGATTGAGAGGTTTGTGGAACGAGGAAGACAAAGTATTAGACAGGTTACAAAGTGAATAAGAAAGGGGAGCGATTCGCTCCCCTTAATGATTACTTAAGCGTTAATAGGTAATTCACTAAGTCTGTTAAGTCTTTGGTTGATTTAATACCACCCATTTCAACGAGGTACTTGTTGTTAACTACAATCGCTGGAACACCACGTAAGCCACTGTCTTTAAAGTTCTTGTCAAAGCGACGAACCATAGAATCGACAGCAAAGCCCTTGTAAGCGGCGTCAAACTTCTTCGCATCAATGCCTTCGTCTAGGAATATTTGACGAAGCTCATCCTCATTGCGAGGTGCTGCGTTCAGATCATGAATACGACTGAACATAACTGGCACCATTTGATCTTCTATCTTCAGCGCTACCATTGTGGCATAGGCTTTGCTCATAGGCAGGCCCATGTTACCACCCATGAAAGAAACATGAGACTTTTGGAACTTAGCATTAGCAGGTAATGATGCTTTTAGAGACTTCATAATTGGCTCAAACTGATGACAGTGTGGGCAATAGAAAGAAAAAAACTCGTTTACTGTTGGAGTCGATGATGCTGGTAGGTCGAGAACCTTGTAGTGCTGACCTTCGCTAAATTGTGCCGCATGCACAGATAGGGTTAAAAACATGGTTGCCATCAAGGCAATCAACTTCTTCATTTAAATACTCCTTCAATAAATAATCTGTTGGGATTTACCAACTAGGTGTAAGAGACAATGGAGGCTCTTGCAGCGCTGCCAATTGTTCTTTTATCGCCAATACCTGACCTTCCCAGTATTTTGCATCATTAAACCATGGAAATGCCACAGGGAAAGCGGGATCTTGCCATCTTTTTGCTAACCAAGACATGTAATGTATTAGACGTAGACCGCGTAAAGGTTCGATCAGTTTCAATTGATTGACATCAAAATCGCAAAATTCTTGATAACCCTCTAAAACAATATCTAACTGGATGAGTTTCTCATGTCGGTCACCGTTCAACAGCATCCATAAATCTTGTATGGCAGGCCCATTTCTTGCATCATCTAAATCCACAAACATAGGGCCATCACGCCAAAGAATATTTCCTGGATGGCAGTCACCATGTAAGCGAATAGGCGTATAATCTGATTGCCATTGTTCCTCAATAGCCTTGATTAATAACTGCATATCCTGGAAAAATGCAGATTCGATATACGTTGGGATAAATTGACTTTGCTTAAGTATATCGCGGGATTGATAGAGGTATTCCTCTAGGCCCATCGTAGGTCTATGTTTAAACGTGGGTAATCCCTCACTGACTTTATGAATCCTACCCATAAACCGACCCACCATCTCGAGTTGGTCATAGTTATCAACTTCAAACTGACGCCCGCCAACACTGTCAAATAACGTGAATAGATAGCCTTCGTGATGATGAAGTGTTTTTCCATTAATGATCACGGGCGGTGCGATAGGTATTTCATGTTCAAGCAATGAAAGCGTAAACTCATGCTCTTCTTGGATCTGCTGTTCGCTCCAGCGTTGTGGACGATAAAACTTCACCACATAGCGCTTTTTTTCTTCGTCGACAAACTGATACACCCGGTTCTCATAACTATTGAGTGCTAGGAAACCGGACTCGGCGCGAACGCCGATACTGGCCAGTGCATACCACATAAAATCAGGGGTCAGAGAATCAAAATTGAATAAAGCGTTCATAGTAGAGGTGTCAACGACCAATAAAAAAGAGGGTTATACCGCAGTATAACCCTCTGATTACATTAATTCTTGTTAAAGCTGCTTGATGAAGCGACTTTCAACTTCAATGGAGAAGCCGTGTTGATCCTCTAACTCAAATTGAATCGTGGTGACCGAAGAGTTCAGTTGCTCTGGGTCAACTCCGAGGCTGATTGGTAGGTTAAACACCTCGCCAGGGGATACTTTGATGGCTTGACGTCCATACCATTCAACATCAGTCAGTCCTGAAACATCAAGATTGTATCCTTGCGTTTGCTGGGTTTTGTTGATGATCTTTAGGGTATAGGTGTTCTCTATGAAGCCTTCACTATTAGTTCGATACAGCTGGGTACGATCCCTGATAACACTTAGTCCAGCAGGCTCTACAGAAGCAACTTGCATGATAAAAAAGCCGAGCATCAAAATCATTACCAAACCGTAGCCAATTAGCTTTGGTCTCATGATATTGGTGTGCGTACCTTCTAGCTTGTGCTCTGTGGTGTAACTGATCAGTCCTTTTGGATATTTCATGCGATCCATAGTGATATCACAAGCGTCGATACAAGCACCGCAGTTGATACATTCGTATTGCAGGCCATCTCGAATATCAATCCCTGTTGGGCAAACTTGAACGCACAAGTTGCAATCGATACAGTCTCCTAAACCGAGATCGCTAGGGTTTGCTTTACGTGAGCGAGGGCCCCTGTCTTCGCCTCGTTTTTTGTCATAGCCAACAATAAAGGTGTCTTTGTCGAACATGGCCGACTGGAATCGTGCATAGGGGCACATGTGAATGCAGACAATGGAGCGCATCCATCCCGCATTGGCATAGGTACATACCGCAAAGAATAATACCCAAAAGTAGGTCCAGAACGTGGCATCGAGAGTGAAGAAATCACGCCATAATTCATTGGTAGGTACGAAGTAGCCAACGAAGGTGAGGCCGGTGAGTAATGCAATCATGAACCAAGCTAGGTGCTTGAGCGTTTTGCGAAGAGCTAGAGCCGCAGTGAGTGGTTGGGAGTCCTGTTTTTTTCGTTTGTTTGCTGCGCCTTCTAACTTCTCTTCAAACCAGATATACATGAAGGTCCAAACGGTTTGCGGACACAGATAGCCACACCACACCCTTCCTAAAAAGGTAGTAATGAAAAACAGCCCGAATGCTGCAATCATGAAGAATAGGGCTAGTAGAGTAAGGTCTTGGGGATAGAGAGTTGTGCCAAAGAAGTTGAATTGCTGCTGTCCAATATCCAGCAGAATAGCTTGTCGCTCTCCGTAAGGAATCCAAGGTACCAATGCAAACAATAGTAGTAAGAACCAAGCCCCGTAGCGACGTAGTTTTTGGAATACGCCTTTGCTTGCCCTCACATAAATACGATTACTTGGATTAAATCTATCCCCTTGGCTTTTGTGTGCTTTAGGGTTGAATTCCTTTGCCGTGACGTCTTTAACGTCAATACGATCCTTGTCCATTTTGCTTTTCCAATCTAAATCTTGAGCGCAGTATATCGAACAATATGGAAATTAATTGTTACATGAGTTGCAGAATAGATAGGGACTGGAAGTAAAAGGGTGGAGCTTGAGAGGCTAGATAGGTCAACAAACTGGTTTGCTGACCCTAAAGACAGTTAGTCTATAATACCACGAGCGCGAAGAAGCGCTGTTTTGAAGTCGTCTTCTTTGTCTTTGGCAAGACCTGGAATTTCTTCTTCCTGCTCACTGTTACGCATCTTTAGATGGTAGATAAGCACGTCATCAGTCAGGTCTTCTAGTTTACCTTCGTAGCTTGCTTCGCTCGCAAGTTTCAGTATGAACTCAATTAGATTGAGATCTGGATCTTTTACCCACTCAGGGTGTAGCAATTCAATTAATTCGTTTACGCGATGGCACTTCATGGTCTTCTCCATAGAACTCGAGATGTGCGCATAACTTAACAAAAAGGTCATAAAAAAGATAAGAAAAAAGCGCATCTGAAGGTTTCAAATGCGCTTTTTAGTACAGCGAGTAAGACTTTAAAAGTAGATTTCGCGGTATACCATGAAACTTAGCTTTTTTTGTCCTCTTCGGACTTCTGCTTTTTAGATGGAACAGACGCAAAATAACTTCTACGCTGTCCTACTCGACTGCTAGGTCGAGAAAACCTGACGGTTGTTGGAAACATATTTCACCAAATAGTCAGGCATATCCTTTGCCGTTATTACAGACACTCAACGAGTGTCAATGAGATATCGTACCAGATAACATTAGTAGCTGAACAATAAATGTTCTATTTTTTGATGCAATGAATTGTCGTGTTTTGTTGAGTTGGGTTCAAAAAGAGCATAAATGATTTTGGTTATAGAAGGTTTTTGAGCCAGTATAAATAGAGTCGTATTGTTTGAGAGGTCAAGCATGTCATTTTTTAAGAAAACACTGGCTAGCTTTGGTATTGGTTCTGCCAAGGTAGATGCTGTGCTCCAGCAAGAAACCTTGATTCCTGGTGATACTGTAAGAGTCATCATCCATGTTTATGGTGGTGCTACAGAGCAGCATATTGATCATATAGATTTGAAATTGTGTTGCCGTTACATCACGGAAAGAGAGGAACGCCAACCGCATAGCGAAGGCGCGCTCAAGCGTCGCGTACCGCAAAATTACGTATTGGATAAATGGGAGCTTCCATACTCATTTACTATCCACCCATCAGAGGAGCGTACTTTTGATATTGAGCTTACTGTTCCATTTAACACTCCGCTGACGATTGGCGATTCTAGGGTGTGGCTTGAAACGGCTCTAGATATCGACCTTGCAATCGATCCTACCGATAAAGATATGCTGACGGTTCGTCCAGATCCGGTCATGGATAAGATCTTTTCTGAGCTTGAAGAACTGGGACTACGCATTCGCCAAGTTGAGTGTGAGGCGGCAAAAGGGTTTGAAATGCCCTTTGTACAAGAGTTTGAATTTGTTCCAACAACGGGTTTATTCCACGGCACTTGGCGTGAGGTTGAAATCATAGCCTACCGCGATAAACAGCATCTTCAATTATGGTTTGAGATAGATCGTCAGAAGAAGGGTTTTGATGGGCTTTTATCAAATTTACTAGGTTCATCCGAGCTGAATTGCTACCTGTCACTGTCCAATGAATTGACTTGCGAGCAAGCCGCGCAACAGGTGGTAGATTACCTAACGGATTTGTTTAAAGTAAAACAAGGTTAGCGCCTCCAAAACGCTGGCAGGAACAGCACTAGTATCGTTAAAATTTCTAAGCGGCCGAGTAGCATACCAAAGCTTAATAGCCACTTTGCTGCATCAGGCAATGATGAGAAATTTCCGGTTGGGCCAATGACTGAGCCCATGCCGGGGCCGACGTTTGCCACTGCTGTTATGGCCCCTGATAAGCTGGTGATCGCGTCTAAATCCATTGCACTTAAGCCCGCAGCAACGATAAGAACAGTTGCAAAGAATGTAAGGCTAAAAGCGACAATAGAGCGAATGATATCGTCATTGACGCGACGTTTATTGTAGCGTTGCACGAATACACCGGAAGGATGAATCAGCTTCATCATTTGTATTTTCAGCAAAGTGAGGGCTATCTGGAAACGAAAGACCTTGATTCCACCTGCCGTAGAGCCAGAACAAGCACCCATCATCAGAAGAAACGTAAATAATACAGTGGTTAATGTGCCCCAAGCAGTAAAGTCCTCCAAACCAAACCCTGTGGTTGTTAGTACGGAAACCACATTGAACATAGAAACTCTAAGCGCATCACTTACTTCATAATGATCTCTCAGCACCAACCATGCGGTAATCGCTAAGCTGGCTACCATAAATAACTTAAAGAAACCAATTACCTGAGCATCTTTGGTTAAGGCCGATAGTGATTGTTTTCTATAAGCCGCCACGAATAACAAAAATGGTAACCCACCCAAAAACATAAATAAGGTCGAGAACCATTGTGTTTGATGAGAGAAGTGGTTCATTGAACCATCAGACGTTGAGTATCCACCTGTAGAAATGGTGGTAAAGGCATGATTGATTGCCTCAAAAGGCGTCATTCCAGTTGCCATGTAACTAGCGAAACAGGCAAGGGTGAGACCGAGGTAAACAACGACAATATTTTTCGCTACGCTTTTGACTCGCGGTGAACTCTTATCTGACCAGTCTGAGGATTCAGTCTGGAATAAGCGCATCCCCCCAACGTTTAACATTGGTAAGATCGCTACGCCCATGACAATAAAACCAATACCACCTAACCACTGCAATAGTGAGCGCCACAGTAGGATGCTGTGGGACATATCATCAAGACCACTGAGTACAGTAGAACCTGTGGTGGTAATACCCGACATAGTTTCAAAATAGGCATCAGTGAAGCTGATGTGGTTGATGAATACAAATGGCAAAGCGGCAAAGACGGTACTCACAACCCAAACTAGAGTGGTGACAAGGAATACATCTCTGACATTAAGTTTAAAGTGTTTAGTACGTCCGAAACTTAAGCAAATGAATGAGACTAAGTGGGTGATAGCAACCGCTTGGGCAAATTCAACAAAACCACTGCCAGGATTAAAAATCGCCAGAATAGTGGGTGGATACATGAACAGAGCTAGCTTTGATAAAACTAGCCCAAGAACGAATAGTATCGGTCGTACATTTACCATCGGAAGCCTGACCTACAGGAAGAACGGGCTTGGTTGGAACAAGGTTTCAACGTCAGGCACGTACTTTTTATCGACTAAGAACATCACTACGTGATCATCTTGCTCAATCATGGTTCGATCATGTGCAATTAACACCTCTTCCCCACGAACAATAGCGCCAATAGTAGTCCCTGGTGGCAACTTAAGATCTCCAACAGCTCTGCCTACAACCTTCGAAGTATTTTCATCGCCATGAGCGATGGCTTCGATCGCTTCTGCTGCGCCTCTGCGTAAGGAAGACACGTTAACAATATCAGCTCTACGAACATGGGTAAGCAGCGCAGAAATAGTCGCTTGCTGAGGGGAAATAGCAACGTCAATATCGCCACCCTGCACAAGGTCAACATAGGCTCCGCGCTGAATCAAAACCATTACCTTTCTAGCGTTGAGGCTTTTTGCTAGCATGGCTGACATGATATTGGTTTCGTCTTCATTGGTTAAAGCGATGAACACATCCATCTCTTCAATGTTCTCTTCGTACAGCAATTCTTTGTCTGCTGCATCACCACACAGCACAATAGTGTTGTCTAGTTCTTCGGAGAGCATCTCTGCCCGCTCAAGACTGCGCTCAATCAGTTTGACTGAATAATTACGTTCAAGACGTTTCGCCAATCCTGCACCAATATTACCACCACCGACGATCATGATTTTTCGGTACTGTTTTTCCAGTCTCTGTAATTCACTCATTACAGAGCGAATATCATTACTGGCTGCAACAAAGAACACCTCATCATCGGCTTCAATGATGGTGGTACCTTGAGGTCTAATGGCTCGTCCTTGACGGAAAATTGCCGCCACGCGCGTGTCGATGTGTGGCATGTGCTCACGCAAAGCGGAAATGGCATTACCTACTAGTGGGCCACCATAAAAGGCTTTAACTGCTACTAGACTAACCTTTTCTTCGGCAAAGCTAACAACCTGTAATGCCCCTGGGTATTGAATAAGGCGTTCAATATAGCCAGTGACTAACTCTTCTGGAGCAATCAGGTGATCCACTGGAATCGCCCCCGACTTAAAGAGAGAGTCTTTCTCTGCCAAATATTCAGGTGAACGAATACGAGCGATTCTGTTAGGCGTATTGAATAAGGTAAAAGCCACTTGGCATGCCGCCATATTGGTTTCATCGGCGTTCGTTACCGCCACCAACATGTCTGCGTCTTGTGCGCCAGCTTCTCTTAGGGTGTCAGGGTGACTTGCTGCACCATTGACGACTCGCAGATCATACTTGTCCTGTAGCTCTCTCAGGCGGCGACTATTGGTATCTACGACAGTGATATCGTTATTTTCGCCCACGAGATTCTCTGCAAGAGTGCCGCCTACCTGACCAGCACCCAAGATTATGATTTTCATCGATTATTTCCCTATATACAGCAGGACTTAGTTTAATTTAGTTCGCTTTTGCAGAACCGCATAATAAAAGCCGTCCATATTGTGCTCTCCTGGCAAAATTTGTCGACCGGGATTGCTTGGATCGCTATCAATGAGTTCTGCGTCATCTGTGCGGGCTAAGAATGCCAGTACTTGCTCTTTGTTTTCAATCGGAGAGATGGAGCATGTTGCGTAAACTAAGGTTCCGCCTTGTTTCAGTTGCTGCCACATAGCATCCAAAATCTCACTTTGTAGTTGGGACAAAGCAGGTAAGTCATCGGCGCGTCTTAGCCATTTGATATCTGGGTGACGACGAATAACACCTATCGCTGAACACGGTGCGTCAAGTAGGATTCGGTCGAACTGCTCGCCTGTCCACCACTCTTCAGGGTAACGAGCATCAGCACAAAGTACTTTGGCATCAAGACCTAAGCGGTCGAGGTTTTGATAAACGCGATCAAGACGTTGTTCATCAGCGTCAATTGCCACAACTTGGCTATCAGTTGTGTTCTCAAGGATATGAGCAGTTTTACCCCCAGGAGCGGCACAGCAATCAAGAATCAATTCGCCATCTTTTGGCTGTAGGTATTCCAGTGACAACTGCGCTGCCGCGTCTTGCACCGATACCCAGCCTTGATCGAATCCAGGAAGCTTGTTTACATCGCATGCTTTTAGCAGACGCAACGCATGGCGAGCTTGAGGGTGAGTTTCTGCCTCAATCTCTTCAGCTTCTAGCAGTTTTAGATATTCATCGCGAGTATGGTGCTTGCTGTTCACACGCAGCCACATAGGGGCTTTCGTGTTATTAGCTTCAACAATAGATTCCCAATCGTTCGGGTATGCCTCACGAAGTAGCTTTAGCAGCCAGCTTGGGTGTCCGTATTTACCCGCATCGTGCTTGACCGATAACTCATCGAGTCGCTGTTGGTTGCGCTGGTAGTTTCGTAGCACAGCATTGACTAAGCCTTTAAGCTTATGTCCCTTTAACGACTGGCATGCTTCAACAGTTTCAGCGACTGCGGCATGATCGGCGGTACGCATAAAGCTGAGTTGGTAGATACCCACCAACATCAAATGGTGGAATACACGTTGCTTGCCCTTTAGAGGTTTTTCCATTAGTTCGTTAACTATGGTCTCTAATCTAGGTAGGTAGCGCAGACAACCGTAGCAAATCTCTTGTAGGAGTGCGTGGTCACGAGGCTTCAGGTTAGATTGTGCAGCAGGCAAAGCACTGGAGAGTGAGTACCCCTTGTCTACAACTTGGAACAGCACAGTGGCTGCGGCGGCGCGTACATTCATAGGTGTTTCCTAACAAGAGTAAGGCTTGAGAACCTCAAGCCTTAGTAGTGGTTTAAGCTAGTTGGGTCCCTACTGAGAACCAGTCTGCTCGAGAGTTGAGTACGTCACCAACGGACATAGCTTTTTTGCCTGGAACCTGAATTTGTTCCAAAACTAAACTGCCTTTCCCGGTCGCTATTTGAATACCCGTTTTGTCTGCTTTGACGATGGTGCCAGCTTCTTTAGAGCATGGCGTAGCATCAACACTTGCTTCCCATACCTTGATATTTTTATCGCCAATTGAGAAGTAGCTCATCGGCCAAGGATTGAACGCGCGGATTTCACGCTCAAGCACGTTGGCATCTTTAGTCCAATCTAGCTGTGCTTCTTCTTTGCTGAGTTTCTTAGCATAGTTTGATAAGGCATCATCTTGCTTAACTGGAACTGCGGTCCCTTCTGCAATAGAAGAAAGGCACTCTACAAGGGCAACAGGACCCAACTTAGCCAGTTTGTGATAAAGCGCAGCGCTGGTATCTTCTGGCTCGATAGGTAGGGTAGCAATATGCAGCATATCACCAGTATCTAGTCCTACATCCATCTGCATGATGGTAACGCCAGTCTCTGCATCTCCAGCCCAAATTGAGCGTTGAATTGGAGCTGCACCGCGCCAGCGAGGGAGGATTGAACCATGAACATTGATACAACCTAGTTTTGGAGTATCTAGAACCGGTTTAGGTAACAGTAGCCCGTAAGCCACAACTACCATGATGTCTGCATCAAGGTCTACTAGCTGTTGTTTAGCTTCATCAGATTTGAAGTTTTCTGGCTGATAAACTGGAATGTCATGTTCGACAGCGAGGTTTTTAACAGGGCTTGCTGTTAGCTTTTTGCCTCGGCCAGCAGGTTTATCAGGTGTTGAATAAACAGCGATAACTTCATGCTCCGAAGATAACAACGCCGACAAATGGTCGGCGGCGAAATCTGGAGTACCTGCAAATACGATCTTTAGTGCTTTGCTCAATGCAAACTCCTAGTTACTGATTTTTCTCGTTATAGCGTTTAATTTTTTCTAGCTTATCTTTGATGCGCTTGCGTTTTAGCGGAGAGAGATAGTCAACAAAAAGTTTACCCGCTAAGTGGTCAAGCTCATGCTGCACACAGATAGCAAGCAGGTCATCAGCTTCGAAGGTGAATTCTTCACCCTCTCGGTTTAAAGCCTTGACCGAGATTTCTGCTGCACGAGAAACAAGCGCGCGCGCACCAGGAACAGATAAGCAACCCTCTTCGATTCCATCTTCACCACGTTTCTCGGTGATCTCTGGGTTAATAAGAATCAAAGGCTCTTCGCGTGTCTCAGAAAGATCAATAACTACGATTTGTTTATGTACGTCTACTTGTGTAGAAGCTAGGCCAATGCCTTCTTCTGCGTACATAGTCTCAATCATGTCATCGATGTGAGTTTGTAATTCTGGCGTAAAGTCCACAACCGGTTTAGCAACGGTGCGTAGACGATCATCTGGGAAGGTTAGTACATGTAATAAAGACATAATCACTCAAAAAAGTTGAACTGCGCCGAAAGAATCTCAGCCATATGTGACAATTTTAGTCATTTTGGTCTTCAAATAACAGCACCAATCCACTTCGATGAGATTCTCTATGACAGAACAACAGATTACAGCATGGCTTACCCTTAGTATGACGCCTCGTTTAAGTGGAGTTAGGCTGCAGAAAATTCTTGAGTATCTTTCCCCACAAGAGCTGTTATCTCTTTCAAAAAAGGAGCTGTACTCTCTCAAGTTTACCGAATCTCAGGTGCGATTTTTAACGGCCAAGTCGAATCAAAATGTTGATAAATGCTTAGAATGGGCAACTAAAGATGGTAATCATTTACTCACTGCTGAAGACAAAGACCATTATCCGCCTTTGTTGAAGGAAATTCCTAGCTTTCCTCCGACGCTGTTTGTGCAAGGAGAGGTGGAAATATTGTGTTCGACCCAAGTGGGTATCGTCGGTAGTCGAAATAGCTCTCAAGATGGCTTGTATATTACTCGCCAGTTTTCATCAGAGTTGACTAATGTAGGGGTAACAATCACAAGCGGTCTTGCTTTGGGGGTGGATGGTCATGCGCATCAAGCTTGTTTAGAGCAGAACGGCAGAACTATTGCAGTATTAGGGAGCGGCTTTGATTTCTTGTACCCAAAGCAACACAAGTCGTTAGCAATGCGAATTAGAGAAAATGGCGCTCTTGTTTCAGAGTTCCCTCCTTTTTATCCACCTAGATCGTATAACTTTCCAAGACGTAATAGAATAATTAGTGGCTTGTCCGTTGGCGTGCTGGTGGTTGAGGCTGCGAAAAAAAGTGGATCTTTGATAACGGCCCGTTTTGCCTTAGAACAAGGACGCGATGTGTACGCTGTTCCGGGGTCGATACTCAACCCCAATGCGGCCGGGTGTAATCAATTACTTCGTGATGGAGCAATATTAGTGAGAGATGTTCACGATATTGTTCATGAAATTAATGGCTTAGTTAACTGGTCTTCTACAATACAACAAAAGGCAGTTTTATCTTTGCCGTTGCCAGTTAAGAAGGAAGAAGAAAGGGGACAAATTGAGGCAGGAAATCAGCCAATACTGGATCTGCTAGGAGAGAGACCAGTGGCCGTTGATTTTTTAGCAGAAAGGACCCATTTACCCGTAAATCAGGTTATGATGCAGTTATTAGAGCTGGAGCTACAGGGTATAGTGGCTTCAGTCGTCGGTGGTTACATTAGATTAAGGGGGAGCTGACTATGATGGATATTCTTATGTATCTGTTTGAGACGTACATTCATAGCGAGAATGAATTGAACGTCAATCAAGATGAGCTTGAGCAAGAGCTCCTTCGTGCTGGCTTTCGCCAAGATGAAGTGTACAAAGCGCTAAATTGGCTGGAAGACTTAGCTGCCTTGCAAAGTGAAGATGCAAGCCAAAATATTGCGACCAGTTCAGCAACATCAATTCGTATCTATTCAGATCAAGAACAGCAGAGAATTGATACTCGTTGCCGAGGCTTTATCTTGTTTTTAGAGCAAATAGGCGTGTTGAGTGCAGAATTGCGTGAGATGGTGATCGACCGAGTTATGGGATTAGAAACCGCCGATTTGCAATTGGATGACCTGAAATGGATCATCTTGATGGTACTGTTTAACGTACCTGGCAATGAAAATGCCTACACCACCATGGAAGAATTGCTTTACTCGACAGATCACGGCATTTTGCATTAATCCATATATGAATAAGATTAACAACCAGCTTTTCTCTTCTGAAGGGAATGCCCTAGAGCAACACTGCCCAAACTGCGCTAGTCCTTTGCAGATGCGCCATGGAAAGCATGGTGCATTTCTCGGTTGCACTCAATATCCCGCTTGTGACTATATCAAGCCCTTGCATCAGGCGTCAGGGCAGATACTTAAACCCTTAGGTGTGCCTTGTCCAGATTGTGGTGATGAACTTGTGTTAAGGCAAGGTCGCTACGGTATGTTTATTGGCTGCTCCAGTTATCCTGAGTGTCACTATGTAGGCAGTATGGATGAACCTGAAGATCACAGTGTTGAGTCTTTTTCTTGTCCGGAGTGCAAAAAAGGGCATTTGATTGAGAGGAAGTCGCGATTTGGCAAGGCGTTTTATGCGTGTGACCAATACCCTAAGTGCCAATTCTCGATTAATAATGAACCGAAACAAGGGACATGCCAAGAGTGCGGCTTTACGTTGCTGGTGGTTAAGACAAGCGGTGAGAAAAGTAGCTTGTTGTGTGCAAGCCGTAAGTGTCAGGCCAAGCAACAATAAAGTAAGCATTAATAAATCAGTAGCAATAAAAAAGGAGGCGTTAGCCTCCTTTTTGCATTTTTTCCAGACTACTTCTGGTGTAGTGCTGGGAACGCATCGGCGTTAAGCCACTGAGCAATAGATTGTAGTTGTTGCTCTAGGTTTGCTTGATCATTGCCACACACATTGATGTGCCCCATTTTACGACCTGGGCGTTTCTCTTTACCATACCAATGAATGTGAGCTTGGCTCATACTTAGCAGTTCTTCAGCAAGAGTATCTTCGCCAAGAATGTTTATCATTGCTGTAGGACGAAGTGCTTTAGTGCTTCCTAAAGGAAGGCCGCACACAGCGCGCATATGGTTTTCAAACTGGCAGGTTTCAGCGCCTTGTTGTGTCCAATGACCAGAGTTGTGAACGCGTGGTGCGATCTCATTGACCATCAATTTGCCTTGAACGTCAAAAAACTCTAAGGCCAATACGCCAACATAATCTAAGCATTCAGCCACTGCAGTAAACATTTGTTTTGCTTGGGTTTGAAGCTCAGGCTCGTCGATCGCAGTAGAAAGACTTAATACACCATCGGTGTGCACATTTTCAGCTAGCGGGTATACCGCAATCTCACCATGCTTGTTTCTAGCACCAATCAGAGACACTTCGCGATCAAATCCTACGAACTCTTCTGCAATAATCGCCTGCGCTTCAGAAGAAGCTATGCACTCTTCCATTTCAGCCCATACTGCTTCTACTGCTGTTTGGTCTTTTAAACGCCACTGGCCTTTTCCATCGTATCCACCCAGTGTGCTTTTAAGCACCATAGGGCAACCCACGTAGTTGATAGCGTTTTCAAAGTCTTGGCGCGTGCGAATAAGAGAGTACTTAGCATTGGCAACGCCTGCCTTATCAAGCAGTGTTTTCTCGATACGGCGGTCGCCACCCGTTTTTATTGCTTCTGCACTTGGTAGCAACTTACCACTGGCCTGGCAAGCATCAAGTACTGGGTGTGGAACATGCTCAAACTCCGCTGTGATGACATCAGCTTGCTCTATAGCGGCTTGTAACCCGCTACCTAACTTAGTTTGAGTGATAGGCTCAACAATAGATTCGCTATTTACATCAAAAGCGATGGTTTTTATGTTCAGTGGGGCGGCAGCCAACGCCATCATGCGAGCTAACTGTCCGGCACCTAAAACTAAAACTTGCACGGTATTAATCCTCCGCTGGGTTCGGATTAGCAAGTACAGTATCGGTTTGTTCTTTACGGAAAGCTTCTACTTTTTCCATAACTTCAGGAACGTGCGTACCGATGATCTGTGCGGCAAGAATACCCGAGTTTGCTGCACCTGCTTCACCGATAGCAAGCGTACCTACCGCAATGCCTTTTGGCATTTGCACGATAGATAGTAAAGAATCCATACCTTTTAGAGCGCGAGATTGAACAGGAACACCTAGAACAGGGAGGCTAGTAAATGCTGCACACATACCTGGAAGGTGAGCTGCACCCCCTGCGCCTGCAATAATTACCTTAATGCCGCGATCTTTGGCGCTATTTGCATAGTCTGCTAGTAGTTGTGGAGTACGGTGCGCTGAAACAACTTTAGTTTCGTAACTAACACCGAATTGGTCGAGCATCTCAGCGGCTAACTTCATCGTTGGCCAATCTGACTTAGAACCCATGATAATACCGACTTGCATGTAACGACTCCTAATTTAACTAGTTGAGCTTTGAATACCAATTTTGCGCGCATTATACGGTTATTTTTTGAATAGGAAAACGTTTGCGTCGGTTTGTTTTGCCGATTTACAGGAAATGCTTACCAGCTAGGAATAGAATTTGTAAACTAAGTAGAAAGATAGTGTAGAAAAGGACACTCAAGGAATGATGGTAATTGATCAAGCAGTTGATGCCCTAAGGCAAGGGAAGGTAATTGCATATCCAACTGAGGCTGTGTTTGGGGTCGGGTGCGATCCTGATGATGAGAAAGCGCTAAATGCACTTATCGAACTGAAACAAAGAGACCCAAGTAAGGGCCTAATCCTTATTGCTGCGAGTTTTGATCAGCTGTTGCCTTATGTTGATGTAAGTGAATTATCGACAGAGCAATTAGATACGGTATTTAAAAGTTGGCCGGGACCGGTGACTTGGGTGATGCCTATCAGCAAAAAAGTCCATGAGTTAGTTCATGGTCAGTTTGATAGTGTTGCAGTGCGAGTAACGGACCATGAAATGGTGCAGCAGCTTTGCTTAGAGTTTGGCAAGCCGATTACCTCCACAAGTGCTAACCTATCCGGTTTGCCTCCTTGTCTAACCGCCGATGAGGTTGAAAGCCAACTAGGTTCAGCGGATGTATTCATCTTGCAAGGCGCTGTGGGCAATAGAAATAACCCTTCAGAAATAAAAGATGCACGATCTCTTCAAGTATTAAGACAAGGATAAATGATGGCACAAGTCGACAAGGAAGCGGTAAAGCGCTTTTTACTACAGCTACAAGACAATATTTGTGCTGAATTGGAAGTGGCAGATGGAGAGGCCTCTTTTATAGAGGATGCATGGAGTCGAGAACTAGGTGGCGGCGGTCGTACGCGTGTTCTAAAAGGTGGAGCGATTATTGAACAAGGCGGAGTGAACTTCTCTCATGTCTTTGGTGATAAAATGCCAGGCTCAGCTACTGCACATCGACCAGAACTTGCTGGACGCAAGTTCGAAGCTATGGGTGTTTCACTTGTTATTCATCCCAATAACCCATTTATTCCTACTTCCCATGCCAATGTACGCTTTTTTATTGCAGAGAAAGAAGGAAGCGAACCTATTTGGTGGTTTGGTGGCGGGTTTGATTTAACACCTTTCTATCCTTTTCACGATGATTGTCAGCACTGGCACGATACTGCGAAGCAGCTATGTGCACCATTTGGTGCTGATGTTTATGCTGAGCATAAAAAATGGTGTGATGACTACTTCTTTTTGCCTCATCGCAATGAAACACGAGGTGTAGGTGGATTGTTCTTTGATGACCTTAACCAGTGGGGTTTTGAAAAGAGCTTTGCTTACATGCGTGCGGTCGGAGAGGGCTTTACTAAAGGTTACTTGCCTATTTTAGAGAAGCGAAAAGATACGCTATATACAGAGCAGCATCGCCAATTCCAACTATATCGACGCGGTCGCTATGTAGAGTTCAACCTCGTCTATGACAGAGGCACCCTGTTCGGTTTACAAAGTAAGGGAAGAACGGAATCTATTTTGATGTCTATGCCACCGTTAGCACGATGGGAATATAACTATCAGGTAGAAGAGGGTTCGCATGAAGCTCTACTTTATAAAGAGTACTTATCGCCAAGAGAGTGGTAGCTCTTTTTCTTCACCGTTATCAGTGATAGGTTCATAGGTAGACGTTTTAATCATTAGCATCAGGTAGGAAGATGAATCAGTCAATTGATCAGTATGTTGTTTTTGGGAATCCAATAAAGCAGAGTAAATCTCCCTTTATTCATACATTGTTCGCGAGGCAGACTAACCAAAGCATCCACTATGCAACTCAATATGCCGAAATTGGAGAGTTTACTCAGGCTGCTAAGGCTTTTTTTACAGAAGGCGGTAAAGGGTGCAATGTGACGGCTCCTTTTAAGCATGATGCTTACGAACTGGCGGACCGATTAACTGAACGAGCTAAACTAGCTGGTGCGGTGAATACACTGAAGAAGCTAGATGATGGCGAAATTATTGGTGACAACACGGATGGTGAAGGTCTTGTGCAAGACCTACTTCAATATCAAGTGATATTAAAGGACGCTCGTATTCTGATTATTGGTGCAGGGGGCGCAGTAAGAGGTGTGCTTAAGCAACTCCTTGATCAAAAGCCTGCGCAACTCGTCATAGCAAATAGAACCTATAGCAGAGCAGAGTCTCTGGTGGAGCAATTTAAAGAATACGGCCCTATTGAAGCATTGCCGATTGAAGAGGTAGGACAAAGTTTTGATGTGGTTATCAACTCAACATCTGCTGGGTTAACTAAAGAGTTGCCTAAGATTTCCGCGGCGATATTCTCACCTCAAACAGTGAGCTATGACATGGTTTATGGCTCGGGGACTACGGTATTCAATCAGTGGGCGAAAGAGAATGGCGCAGTGAAGGTTTATGACGGATTGGGAATGCTCGTTGGACAAGCGGCTGAGAGCTTTGTGTTGTGGAGGGGTATTCGCCCTGGTGCGAAACAAGTGCTTCGTGAGCTTCGTAAAAACCTAGAGGGCTCGTAATTGAATCAATCAATAATCTTTACTGATCAGCAAAATTGGGATGAGAATAGAAAAGTAGTGGTATTTGTAGGCCAGCAATCGGGAAACCTGATTGAGTGCATCGTCTCTGCCCGGTACTTGGAGAATCTATCTCAACTGCAAATTGATGATGAAGTAATGGCATTAAAGGTGTTCTCTGAATATCGTTTTGATCTGGAAGACCTAGCGGAAGAGCTGATTGAAGCGGAAGAGTTCAACCAGCTCGGACAAATAGAAATCAATTAATGTTGTGTACTTCGTTCAGGTAATCATTTTTGTTCTGTACGTAGTTATCGGCAGACTTAGAAAGAAAGGCTGCTTCTTGTTCTGTTAAGGGTCTCACTTGTTTTACTGGTCGCCCTACATAAAGGTAGCCACTTTCTAATTTTTTATTTGGTGGCACTAAACTACCTGCCCCTATAAATACATCGCTCTCTACTATTACACCATCGAGAATGGTCGTGCTCATACCGACCAAGACTCTATCTTTGATAGTGCACCCGTGTAGCATTACCAAATGCCCTATAGTCACTTCATCACCAATGATGAGTGGGTATCCCTCTGGGTTACTCGCGTTTTTGTGAGTAACATGCAGCACAGAACCATCCTGAATGTTGGTGCGCTGGCCAATATGTATATGGTTGACATCGCCTCTAGCGGCAACTTGTGGCCAAATACTAGAATCCGTACCAATCTTAACGTCACCAACAACTACTGCAGAGTCATCGATATAGACGCCAGAGTCTATAGAAGGCTTAATTCCCTTGTAGCTACGTAAAGAACTCATAGTTAAATCCCACTAAAAGTGTATGAATATTGTTATCAAACTATCAAAAAAAGGCGGTTCTGGCCAATAGGTGAGCATACGATACAAAAAGCTGAAATTCTTTAGAAAAAACGCTTGCCAATATGAGGCGCATCTCTATAATGCGCCTCACTGACACGGCAATGGCGGCAACGCTTCGCAGTGTTTCAGTAGGCTAACTAGCCGAACAATTTGAGTTTAACTTCTCTTCGAAAATAAATTCAAAAAAGTGTTTGACACTTTGGTTCAAAACGCTAGAATGGCCGTCCACTTGAGAGGCAAGTCTCGAAAGTACGCTCTTTAACAATTTAAACCTATCAATCTGTGTGGGCACTCGTTGATGATAATCGAAAAGATTTATCAATGAACTGAGTGACCAATACAATGATTTTTAATCATTGGCACAGTCAATTCATTATCGTTCTGTTGGAACGATAATAGCTTTAAAATTACTTCTTACTTTCGAGTAAGGAACAGTTTTGAAGTCAGTATTCATTGAGCCGGTCGAAAGACCAAAAAAACTTTAATTGAAGAGTTTGATCATGGCTCAGATTGAACGCTGGCGGCAGGCCTAACACATGCAAGTCGAGCGGAAACGACAACATTGACCCTTCGGGTGATTTGTTGGGCGTCGAGCGGCGGACGGGTGAGTAATGCCTGGGAAATTGCCCTGATGTGGGGGATAACTATTGGAAACGATAGCTAATACCGCATAACGTCTACGGACCAAAGAGGGGGACCTTCGGGCCTCTCGCTTCAGGATATGCCCAGGTGGGATTAGCTAGTTGGTGAGGTAATGGCTCACCAAGGCGACGATCCCTAGCTGGTCTGAGAGGATGATCAGCCACACTGGAACTGAGACACGGTCCAGACTCCTACGGGAGGCAGCAGTGGGGAATATTGCACAATGGGCGAAAGCCTGATGCAGCCATGCCGCGTGTATGAAGAAGGCCTTCGGGTTGTAAAGTACTTTCAGTCGTGAGGAAGATATATAAGTTAATAGCTTATGTGTTTGACGTTAGCGACAGAAGAAGCACCGGCTAACTCCGTGCCAGCAGCCGCGGTAATACGGAGGGTGCGAGCGTTAATCGGAATTACTGGGCGTAAAGCGCATGCAGGTGGTTTGTTAAGTCAGATGTGAAAGCCCGGGGCTCAACCTCGGAACCGCATTTGAAACTGGCAGGCTAGAGTACTGTAGAGGGGGGTAGAATTTCAGGTGTAGCGGTGAAATGCGTAGAGATCTGAAGGAATACCAGTGGCGAAGGCGGCCCCCTGGACAGATACTGACACTCAGATGCGAAAGCGTGGGGAGCAAACAGGATTAGATACCCTGGTAGTCCACGCCGTAAACGATGTCTACTTGGAGGTTGTGGCCTTGAGCCGTGGCTTTCGGAGCTAACGCGTTAAGTAGACCGCCTGGGGAGTACGGTCGCAAGATTAAAACTCAAATGAATTGACGGGGGCCCGCACAAGCGGTGGAGCATGTGGTTTAATTCGATGCAACGCGAAGAACCTTACCTACTCTTGACATCCAGAGAACTTTCCAGAGATGGATTGGTGCCTTCGGGAACTCTGAGACAGGTGCTGCATGGCTGTCGTCAGCTCGTGTTGTGAAATGTTGGGTTAAGTCCCGCAACGAGCGCAACCCTTATCCTTGTTTGCCAGCACGTAATGGTGGGAACTCCAGGGAGACTGCCGGTGATAAACCGGAGGAAGGTGGGGACGACGTCAAGTCATCATGGCCCTTACGAGTAGGGCTACACACGTGCTACAATGGCGCATACAGAGGGCGGCCAACCAGCGATGGTGAGCGAATCCCAAAAAGTGCGTCGTAGTCCGGATTGGAGTCTGCAACTCGACTCCATGAAGTCGGAATCGCTAGTAATCGTGAATCAGAATGTCACGGTGAATACGTTCCCGGGCCTTGTACACACCGCCCGTCACACCATGGGAGTGGGCTGCAAAAGAAGTGGGTAGTTTAACCTTCGGGAGGACGCTCACCACTTTGTGGTTCATGACTGGGGTGAAGTCGTAACAAGGTAGCCCTAGGGGAACCTGGGGCTGGATCACCTCCTTATACGATGATTACTCACGATGAGTGTCCACACAGATTGATACGGTTTAGAAAGTAAAGAGAGTATTTTGCGAAATGGTACTTGTACTGTTTTGTGAAAAATTGGGTCTGTAGCTCAGCTGGTTAGAGCGCTCGCCTGATAAGCGGGAGGTCGGTGGTTCAAGTCCACTCAGACCCACCAATTTTTCCTTATACTGCGTTAGATTCTTCGTTGTGTACTGATGTACACGGCCTCACAATCTGCCTTGTTTAAGAAAAAATACCAAGATGGGGCTATAGCTCAGCTGGGAGAGCGCCTGCCTTGCACGCAGGAGGTCTGCGGTTCGATCCCGCATAGCTCCACCATCTTTAAGCGTATTTGCTTAAGTACTCTTAAAAATGGTTTCGTAAGCTATTTATTAGCAAAGAATCATGCTCTTTAACAATTTGGAAAGCTGACGAACAACAATGTGATTTCATTGTTGTTCAAATTTAAAAGTTCTCAAATCCTATGTCTTTATGATGTAGGTACCAACACACATTCAAGTGTTCTTGGGAATGTACTCTTGCCAGAGTGCATTCAAATTTGAGTCCGGCAAAATCGAATGTTATCTCGCTCATAATAAAGAGATAACGCACCTTGGAAACGTCATACTACGCTGTAGCAAGCGTATTGCGTTAAGCAAGACCCTTTGGGGTTGTATGGTTAAGTGACTAAGCGTACACGGTGGATGCCTTGGCAGTCAGAGGCGATGAAAGACGTAATAACTTGCGATAAGCCCAGATTAGGTAGTAATAACCATTTGAGTCTGGGATTTCTGAATGGGGAAACCCACGTGCATAAGCACGTATCGTTATGTGAATACATAGCATAACGAGGCAAACCCGGGGAACTGAAACATCTAAGTACCCGGAGGAAGAGAAATCAACCGAGATTCCGAAAGTAGCGGCGAGCGAAATTGGATTAGCCCTTAAGCTTTTAATGCGTCAGGTGAAGAGTCTGGAAAGTCTCGCAGTATAGGGTGATAGCCCCGTAACCGACAACGCATTTTAAGTGAAAACGAGTAAGGCGGGACACGTGATATCCTGTTTGAACATGGGGGGACCATCCTCCAAGGCTAAATACTACTGACTGACCGATAGTGAACCAGTACCGTGAGGGAAAGGCGAAAAGAACCCCTGTGAGGGGAGTGAAATAGAACCTGAAACCGTGTACGTACAAGCAGTAGGAGCGCCTCGAAGCGTGACTGCGTACCTTTTGTATAATGGGTCAGCGACTTAATTTTAGTAGCAAGGTTAACCGTATAGGGGAGCCGTAGGGAAACCGAGTCTTAACTGGGCGTCGAGTTGCTAGAATTAGACCCGAAACCAGGTGATCTAGCCATGGGCAGGTTGAAGGTTGAGTAACATCAACTGGAGGACCGAACCGACTAATGTTGAAAAATTAGCGGATGACTTGTGGCTAGGGGTGAAAGGCCAATCAAACCTGGAGATAGCTGGTTCTCCCCGAAAGCTATTTAGGTAGCGCCTCGGACGAATACCAATGGGGGTAGAGCACTGTTAAGGCTAGGGGGTCATCCCGACTTACCAACCCTTTGCAAACTCCGAATACCATTGAGTACTATCCGGGAGACACACGGCGGGTGCTAACGTCCGTCGTGGAGAGGGAAACAACCCAGACCGCCAGCTAAGGTCCCAAAGTATAGCTAAGTGGGAAACGATGTGGGAAGGCTCAGACAGCCAGGATGTTGGCTTAGAAGCAGCCATCATTTAAAGAAAGCGTAATAGCTCACTGGTCGAGTCGGCCTGCGCGGAAGATGTAACGGGGCTAAGCTATACACCGAAGCTGCGGCTGCATACTTTTGTATGCGGGGTAGGGGAGCGTTCTGTAAGCGGTTGAAGGTGGTCTGTAAGGGCTGCTGGACGTATCAGAAGTGCGAATGCTGACATGAGTAACGATAAAGGGAGTGAAAAACTCCCTCGCCGGAAGACCAAGGGTTCCTGTCCAACGTTAATCGGGGCAGGGTAAGTCGACCCCTAAGGCGAGGCCGAAAGGCGTAGTCGATGGGAAACGGGTTAATATTCCCGTACTTCTTATAATTGCGATGGGGGGACGGAGAAGGCTAGGTGGGCCTGGCGATGGTTGTCCAGGTTCAAGTATGTAGGCGGAAAGTTTAGGTAAATCCGGACTTTCTTAACGCTGAGATACGATGTCGAGCTGCTACGTGCAGTGAAGTCATTGATGCCATGCTTCCAGGAAAAGCCTCTAAGCTTCAGATTATAAGAAATCGTACCCCAAACCGACACAGGTGGTCGGGTAGAGAATACCAAGGCGCTTGAGAGAACTCGGGTGAAGGAACTAGGCAAAATGGTACCGTAACTTCGGGAGAAGGTACGCTCTTGGCGGTGAAGTCCCTTGCGGATGGAGCTACTAGGAGTCGCAGATACCAGGTGGCTGCAACTGTTTATTAAAAACACAGCACTGTGCAAAATCGTAAGATGACGTATACGGTGTGACGCCTGCCCGGTGCCGGAAGGTTAATTGATGGGGTTAGACTTCGGTCGAAGCTCTTGATCGAAGCCCCGGTAAACGGCGGCCGTAACTATAACGGTCCTAAGGTAGCGAAATTCCTTGTCGGGTAAGTTCCGACCTGCACGAATGGCGTAATGATGGCCACGCTGTCTCCACCCGAGACTCAGTGAAATTGAAATCGCTGTGAAGATGCAGTGTACCCGCGGCTAGACGGAAAGACCCCGTGAACCTTTACTACAGCTTGGCACTGAACATTGACCCTACATGTGTAGGATAGGTGGGAGGCTTTGAAGACGGTACGCTAGTATCGTTGGAGCCGTCCTTGAAATACCACCCTTGTATGCTTGATGTTCTAACGTTGGTCCCTTATCGGGATTGCGGACAGTGCCTGGTGGGTAGTTTGACTGGGGCGGTCTCCTCCCAAAGAGTAACGGAGGAGCACGAAGGTGGGCTAAACACGGTTGGACATCGTGTGGTTAGTGCAATGGCATAAGCCCGCTTGACTGCGAGAATGACAATTCGAGCAGGTGCGAAAGCAGGTCATAGTGATCCGGTGGTTCTGAATGGAAGGGCCATCGCTCAACGGATAAAAGGTACTCCGGGGATAACAGGCTGATACCGCCCAAGAGTTCATATCGACGGCGGTGTTTGGCACCTCGATGTCGGCTCATCACATCCTGGGGCTGAAGTCGGTCCCAAGGGTATGGCTGTTCGCCATTTAAAGTGGTACGCGAGCTGGGTTTAGAACGTCGTGAGACAGTTCGGTCCCTATCTGCCGTGGGCGTTGGAAGATTGAAGGGGGCTGCTCCTAGTACGAGAGGACCGGAGTGGACGAACCTCTGGTGTTCGGGTTGTCATGCCAATGGCATTGCCCGGTAGCTAAGTTCGGAATCGATAACCGCTGAAAGCATCTAAGCGGGAAGCGAGCCCTGAGATGAGTCTTCCCTGGCACTTTAAGTGTCCTAAAGGGTTGTTCGAGACTAGAACGTTGATAGGCAGGGTGTGTAAGTGCTGCGAGGCATTGAGCTAACCTGTACTAATTGCCCGTGAGGCTTAACCATACAACACCCAAGGGGTTTTGTGGACTCGAAGTAAGAACTTTGAATGTGTATTAAGAACTTTTAGATATTAGCTTTCCGAATTTTAAAATTTGCTTGGCGACCATAGCATTGTGGACCCACCTGATTCCATGCCGAACTCAGAAGTGAAACATAATAGCGCCGATGGTAGTGTGGGGTTTCCCCATGTGAGAGTAGGACATCGCCAGGCTTTAAATTAGATTGTATTGAAGCATTTACGTAAGACTTCAAGACAATAAAAATTAGGTGCGGAGTGGTAGTTCAGTTGGTTAGAATACCGGCCTGTCACGCCGGGGGTCGCGGGTTCGAGTCCCGTCCACTCCGCCACTTATTTTAGAGAACCTCGCTTTGCGAGGTTTTTCTGAATCTGAAGCTTGAAAAAAATCAGACTTAGATCACAGTTTAGGGGTGTAGCTCCAATTGGCAGAGCAGCGGATTCCAAATCCGCGTGTTGGGAGTTCGAATCTCTCCACCCCTGCCATATTAAAGGCCTTAGTCGAAAGACTCGGGCCTTTTTTGCATCTATAGCTTTTATGGAGCTGAGTTGAGTGCTTGATCTAAACCCCATCGAACCTCCGGAATATTGGCCTACTTCTACACCTGTCGAAGCGCTTAAAGTAAGTCTTATACCAATCGTAGTAAATAACTGTTCACCATAGCTTGTTAAAACACCCGATAACGGCGTTTATCCTGCGCTATTTATGATCACTTACTTACTGTGATTAGTATTACAAAGACCAGTTAACCCTGACAAAGTACTTGGGGGGCCTTTGCTAAATGAGCTTTTGTTTGTATATGACGCTAACATCGACCTTGATTGTGAACATGGTTGTTGCTTTCTGCTGAGCTAAGTCCTTTCATCATCGTAGCTGATAGCTGATAGCTGATAGCTGATAGCTGATAGCTGATAGCTGATAGCTGATAGCTGATAGCTGATGATCCAAAAAAAGCCGCTGATATACAGCGGCTTCTAATCAACTTAATGAGCTAACTAAACTTACTTACTCAATAATAGCAGTGCTTTTTGTGAGACTTCATTAGCGGCATTGGTGTAGTTCTGTTTGTGGAGTGCATTGGCAAGTTGACCATAATCAATGGCGTTAGGTCGGATTTTTAAGGCCGACTCAAAGTAAGCTTGGGCATCACTCCAGTTACCTTCATGCATCAATATCTGGCCGATAACACTTTGTAGGTCGCCATAGTCCTTAAACTTCTTCTCTAGAGCTTTAAGGTGGCTCAAAACAGGATACCAATCAGTGATATGTAGGGTTGGGAATACATTCAGTAGTTCGGCTTTTGGTGACTTCTGGGTTGCTTCTTTAAGCACAGTAATCGCCGTTGAGTCGGCTCCGCGATTGATTAACTCACTGGCAAACGTCACGATGACCTTACTTTCAGACTTCATACTCTTCGGTAAGTGATCCCAGTAGCGAACGATACCATCAACACCCTGTTGATTAGATAACTCAGAGATGCGCCCCGCATGTGCTCGTACTGAAAGTTTGTGATATTCGTCTTTATCTACTCCCTTGGTTTTCTTCAATATTGGAAGTAAATCCAATAAAGGCTGCCAGCAATCGAGTTGGATATAACAGGTTTTTAGTAGGTTTAGCAGACGAGGATTATCTGGGTAATCATGCTTAAGGCTTGATAGCACATCAAAAGCATTGGCAAAGTCACCTTCAGCCATCGCTTGCTTGGCCTTTGTTAGGCCAATGGCAAGATCGGCACCTTGTTGTTTTGAGGCCAGTTCAAAATACTTATCGCGCTTGTCATCTTTACCTAGCTCGTGAGCAGCTTCAGCAGCGACGAGATAACACAGTAATGGCATATCATGCGAGTTAGACCAGCGAATTACCTTTTTTTCTGCACTTTGCCAGTCACCTTCAATCAACTTAATGATGCCCTCATTGGTTAGCCTACGAGCTTTCTTTAGCTTACGATTACTAAACCAGTTCCAAGTAGCGCTAGAAGCTCTTAATGAACGCTTGACTAAGAATTCAGTAAAGAACAGAGCGATCAGAGCACCAATGACGAAGATGACTAATGTAGTCACACTCATCTCAATGGTGTATTCAGCTAAAGAGATCAATACATAGCCTTGTTGGCCAGAAAATTGGGTTCCAATAAAAAGACCAATTCCCAACGCGATGAAAACAAACAGTATACGGATCATTTGCTTTCCTCCGTGACAATAGTAGTAACTTCTCTACGTAAGCGTTCACGGATAATATCTGCGATGAGCTGATTAGTTTCTAGCTTAGCTGGATACTCTAGGTCCACTTTAACCTTTGATAACTTATCCAATGTACTCTCAAACTCATTAACGGATTGTGCATCTTGATCTAAGTAAGTTTGGCTCCACTCAAGTGCTACAAGTAGGCTTTTACGGTAGATCTCTTCTTGTTCCGAGTAAGTTGCTTTGATTGCAGTTTCCAGCTTAGCTTTGATGTTTTCTCTCAAATAGAAGTGCTGTTGAGGAGACAGAAGCGGTACAGCACTACCATCGCGAACTCTAAAGGTAATGAAGTGTTCAGCAAAGTTCTCTAGAGAGGTTGATAGATTGGTTTTCCAATCCTGTATATCGCTAGATACATGCTTCTTCGCTTCTTCTGTCGCTTCCGGCAATATTGCATTGGCTAGCGGCAACTTGTCGACTTGTTCTTGTAGCGCAATTAGCTGTAACGCGACACCATCTTTGTCCAATAGCGGTAAACTGCGTAACTCAGTAATATCATTGGCCATAGCTTGGCGCAGTGGCACCAAGCTAGGGTCATTGAGTGTCGCTATGCGTTGATCGGCAGCTTCCATTAGCTTGGTTGCAGTAACCAGATCGTGCTCTAGGAACAGCTTTCTTCCTGCAAGTTTAACTAAATAGTCTGCTTCAGCGAGCAGCCAGTCATTTGGACGACGCCCTTTTACATCGGATATAGCAAGTTGCAGGCTTTCTATGCTTTTTTGTTGCTGCCCAATCAATACTTCAGTTCTGTTCACCGCTTCGTTGGCAGTTTGAGCCGCTGTTTGCTGTGTATCTTGAAGTTGTGTATTGATCGTCTGCTGGGCAGTTTTTAGTCGCCCTGAGACAGCAGAGAGCTGCTGTTGAAGGATTTGGTTTTGTTGATTGAAGTAATAAAAACCAGTACCAGCTGTGAGTAGAGAGATAATAACCGCAGCGATAGCGAGTCGTTTCGCAGGTTTGTTCGGCTCATTATCGTCATTTTTCTTTGGAGTATTTGGTTTCTTAGAACTTGGTGTTGGCGCTTTCTTTGGGGTAGGCGAAGCTGGAACGGATTCACTCTTGTTAACTTTTTTGTCGTCATCGAGTTTTTTATCGTCAGTCATTTTATTTTCCTATGTAATTCGCCTGAATGCTGTCAATGATGGCTTTATTGGATGCACCCTTGATATTGTGAATTTGAGTAAAGCCTAAATGTGAGGCTAGTTTAGCGACTCTTTCACTGGGAACCATCAACTGTAAAGAGTGTAACCAATTTTTAGATTGGGTAGGTATTTGTTGTGCAAAGAATTTTAATTGTTCGAAGCTGGTAACAATCAGAGTGTCTACCTCGTCCTGTTGCCACTGTATAACCTTACACTCACCATCAAAGCTTAGCCATTGGCGCTGATAACTTTCAACATAGACCACATCCGCCCCAGTTTGTTGCAAGCTTTCGTAAAGCATTTCCCGTCCACTTTCACCTCTAAGTATGCTTACCTTCCTACCCTTTAGATCATGGGAACCCAAAAGCTCCAACAATCCTTCGGTATCTTCTGATTTAGGCGAACTGACGGTGAGATGAGCAGTTGAATGTAAATAAGTCGCTGTTTTACTGCCAACGGCAAAATATTGAGCTGATGTTGGCCAGTTCTGGCTTTGCTTAGTTAGAATTTTGTTGGTGTAGTGAACAGAGGGTTGGCTGACGGCTATAACCACCTCTGAGTGAGCTAGATGATTTAAGGCGTTGATAGGAGGGAAGGACTGTTGAAATGAAATAACGGGGCAGTAGTTTGCTACCACCCCTATATTACATAAGGCATCATATAGTTCTTTGGCGGAGGGTTGAGGTCGAACTATAAGTACCTTCATTGAAACTATGCCTGATTGTATACTTCGCTAAGAATCTCTTTCGCTCCTGAAGCGAGTAGTTCCTGTGCTAGCTCTTCGCCTATAGCGATTGCTTGTGAGCGTTCACCTCGAATCTCAGCTCGGATAATCTCAGTACCGTCTGGCTTACCCACTAAGCCTCTGAGGTAAAGTTGATCGTCTGGAGTAATTACGCAGTAACTACCGATAGGCACCTGACATCCACCTTCGAGAGCTAGGTTCATAGCACGCTCTGCTGAAACACGATCAGAAGTATCGGTATGATTTAAAGGTTTAATGAGTTCAAGAACGCGCTCGTCATCAAGGCGACACTCTATGCCAACAGCACCTTGCCCCACAGCAGGAAGGGAAGACTCTGGTTCAATATAACTCTGAATACGCTCTTCCATCTCTAAACGTTTCAATCCTGCAGCGGCTAAGATAATGGCATCATATTGCCCATCATCCAATTTACCTAAACGAGTGCCTACGTTGCCTCTTAATTCTTTGATGACAAGATCTGGTCTCGCCGCGCTAATTTGACATTGACGACGAAGACTACAAGTACCGACGATAGCACCTTGAGGTAACTCATCAACGGATTGATAGGTATTGGAAACGAAAGCGTCTCTAGGATCTTCTCGCTCACAGATAACGGCTAAGCCTAGCCCCTTAGGGAAATCTACAGGTACGTCTTTCATCGAATGAACGGCTATATCGGCACGCTTCTCTAGCATAGCTACTTCAAGCTCTTTAACAAACAAGCCTTTCCCGCCTACTTTAGCTAGCGGTGTATCTAGGATGATGTCGCCTTTGGTTACCATAGTGATCAGCTCAACATCCAGATCAGGGTGAATCTCTTCTAAGCGAGATTTAACGTAGTGAGCTTGCCATAATGCAAGTGGGCTTTTGCGAGTAGCAATTCGAAGAGTTTGTTTTGACATAATAAAGGCAACAAAATGAGAGATAACGTGATTCTATCACTGCTAGATATAATTTTTCAGCGGGTAGAGATCGGCTTAACGGTACTAACTCACATAATGTTAAGTTTTGTATGCATATGTGATGCTAATCACGCTGTTTAGGTCACAGTGTTCTCATTTGCGTGACCTTTAGAATCTTTGAGTTATTCTGCCAACTTAGCTGTCGTTGAGAGGTGAGAATAGGTGATTTTCTTTACCTGATAACTAAAAAGTGTTAGATTGGTCACGTTTTGTGAGGTTTTAGTTTAAAATTAAAGCATCCACATTTTTGTTTCTTTGTTTGGGAAGTTGACTTGCAAGCATATACTCGCACATTAATCGCTAGGCTCGATTCGCTGAATGAACAGCGTAAGCATCGTGCACTAGACATGATGGATGCTCAAGGCAAGCAAGTATTTTCACTCATCCCACTTTTACTCCATTACAACCATCCTTCTTTACCTGGATATATCTCTAGCGATGTTCCACAAGGTATTTTCGAATTTTCTGCTGATCTTGAACAACGCCAATTTCTCGACAGTTGCGCACGTTCAACAGGGGAAGAGATCCCTGCGCCTACCCATATTGATATTTTAGCTCTATACACCATGGGAAGTACTTCTTCTATTGGTCAGAGTTTAACCAGTGACCTCGATATTTGGGTGTGTATCTCTCCTGAAATGCCGTCACAGAAGCGAAGTGAACTGGCGAACAAGTGCTTGAAAATTACTGAATGGGCACAACAACAGGGTATTGAAGCTAACTTTTTCTTGATGGACGACCAGCGATTCAAGCAGTCCAACAAGAGTGAAGCGATGACAGGGGATAATTGTGGCTCTTCTCAGCACATGCTGCTTTTGGATGAATTTTATCGTTCAGCTATGCGTATGGCAGGTCAACGCCTGTTGTGGAGCATCGTTCCTCCTGAAATGGAAGAGTGTTATGAGCAGTACGTATTAGAGCTATGCAACAGTGGAGAGATCGACTGTAATGAATGGCTCGATTTTGGACAGCTTAACAAGATTCCAGCAGAAGAATATTTCGGATCTAGCCTTTGGCAGTTGTTCAAAAGTATAGATTCACCTTACAAGTCAGTGCTGAAGGCGATTTTGCTTGAAGCATATTCATGGGAATACCCGCAGACCCAATTATTAAGTATTGATACTAAACGCAGATTCTTTGCTCACGAGCCCGACCTTTACGGTATGGATGCTTATTATGTGATGCTAGAAAAAGTAACTCGATACTTGCAAAGGATTGGTGATCAAACTCGTCTTGATCTTGTACGTCGATGTTTTTATCTGAAAACGCACGAGAAATTATCTCAGGAGCCAAAATTAGGCTCGGTCTCTTGGCGTCGCAAGGCGATGCAGCAGATGACCTTGAGCTGGGGCTGGGACGAGCACGATATTTTTGAACTTGATACGCGTCGCGACTGGAAGGTCGAGCGTGTTAAGGGTGTGCATCACAACTTGCTTGATGCCCTAATGGAAAGCTACCGTAACTTGATTCAGTTTGCGCGTCGCAACGATATCACTTCGGTAATTAGTCCGCAGGATATTTCTATCCTTGCGCGCAAGCTTTACGCTGCTTTTGAAGTGTTGCCAGGTAAGGTTACTTTGCTCAACCAGCAAATATCCCCGGACTTACATGAGCCAGATTTAAGCTTTATTCAGGTAGAGAAAGGGCGCAGTAATCCTGAAGGTTGGTATTTATACAAACAGCCTTTAACGCCAGAGCGTATTATTGGTCAGTCTCCAATTGAGCACCACACATCACTAAGCAAGCTTGTAGCATGGTCATTCTTTAATGGTCTAGTTACAGAGTCTACACGTTTGCATTCTGTAGTTCGTAGCGCTGATATCGACATTGATAAGCTTTATCAGATGGTAAGTGACCTAAGAAATACATTCTCTCTACGTAAACGTCGACCGACCATGGAGGCGCTTGCGAGCCCTTGTGAGATAAGTCAGTTGGCAATGTTCATCAATCTAGAGAATGATCCAACTGAAAAGTTAAGTCCGCGCCAAGCGAAGAAGGATTGCCGCAATGTGAACCTGTTTTCTTGTGGTACCGATGCGACGAGCATGATTGGCAGTGTTGATTTAGTGTATAGAAATTCATGGCATGAAGTACGTACCCTGCACTTTCGTGGCGAAACTAGCATTCTTGATGCTCTTAAAACAATTTTAGGCAAAATGCACCAAGATGCTTTGCATCCAGAATCTGTGGATGTATTTAGTTACAGCAAAAACTTCCGTGGTTTGATGCGTAATACCGTTTACCAACTTCTTGCTGAGTGTATTGAGCTAAGGCTCAAACCTGTAGAGCAAGAGAAGCGCCGTCGTTTTAAGGCTATTGGTGTTGGTAGTAAGATGTATGGTTTGTTCTTTGAACGTCGTGGTGTATCTGTGCAGACGTTAGAAAACTCTGTAGAGTTTTATCAAAGCATCTCAACCAACAAACTTACTGGCTCTCCATTGGATAAATTGGACAAAGAGAGAGACTTCTCGCTGCCTGATATTATTGATGGTTTTGCTAGTGAGGGACTGATTCAGTTCTTTTTCGAAGATACGGAAGACGGCTTTAATATCTATGTGTTGGATGAAAACAATGCCGCAGAGGCTTATCACAGATACAGCCATGATAAGAATGAAGTAGTGAGCGAAGTGAATAACTTCTACACCAATGGCTTAAATCGCGTTGGTGCGAAGGCAAACTTTAATCTGCCTCAGTATTACCAAATTATTCATCAGCACGATCAAGATAGCTTCATCGTGCCATATCGCAGTGATAGCGAACTCCACTCCACCCCATCCGCAGTGGTGGGTATCTAGTGGCTGACAGGCTGGGTTTATACCCAGTCTATCTCTTCACCTGCTTGCTTTTCACATTCAGCTTTAACCAACGCCATTAGTTCCAAGCCAGTCTTAGAGCACATCCAAGCCCCTTCTTGCATAGAAAAATGATATCCACCCGATTTAGAGGCTAACCAGATTTCACGCATTGGTTCTTGCTTATTGATGATGATTTGAGTGCGGTCTTCAAATTCTAATGTCATCACATTGCCTGATGTTTCAAAATCGATATCCGCTCCAGAATCTTCTATAGCTTGCTCAATATTTGTTAGCTGTTCATCAGCCAATTGGTGAAACTCACTGTCCTTCATGCATAGTTCCTATTGCTTTTCTTAATGGTGGTGCGATTATAGAGGCAAGGTCAAATATATCACCAACATCATCATGAAAAAAATTATCTCGCTATTGTGTTTGGGTTCGACACTACTTTTGACCGGTTGCGGTCAAACAGGCCCTTTGTATATGCCGAACGATGCAGGTCAAGAAGCACCTGAGCAGCCCGCGCAGTAGTTATTGAAGAAAGGAAAAAATCTTGGATTATTTTAATTATCAGGAAGATGGTCAGCTTTGGGCTGAAGGGGTTCCCCTAACCCAGGTTGCACAACAATTTGGTACTCCAACTTACGTATATTCTCGCGCTACCTTAGAGCGCCACTGGAATGCCTTCGATCAATCCGTTGGTGATTTTCCCCACTTGGTTTGCTATGCAGTTAAAGCAAACTCTAATCTCGGCGTATTGAATGCGTTGGCAAGATTGGGTTCAGGCTTTGATATTGTCTCACTAGGTGAGCTTGAGCGTGTAGTTGCCGCCGGCGGTGATCCGTCGAAAGTGGTGTTCTCGGGCGTAGGTAAAACGGCGGAAGAGATCAAACGAGCACTTGAGCTTAATATCAAATGCTTCAACGTAGAGTCTGAGCCTGAACTGGAGCGAATTAATCAAGTTGCAGGAGAGTGTGGAAAAAAAGCCTCCGTATCTCTGCGTATTAACCCTGATGTTGATGCTAAGACTCACCCGTACATCTCAACAGGTTTACGTGACAATAAATTTGGTATCGCATTTGATCAAGCACCCCGTGTGTATCAAATAGCTCAGGAGATGCCAAATCTGAATGTTGTCGGTATTGATTGCCACATAGGCTCTCAGTTGACCGATCTTGACCCTTTCATCGATGCAGTCGATCGCCTTCTTGGCTTGATTGATAACCTAAAAGCAAAGGGTATTAATATTAAGCACCTTGATGTCGGCGGTGGCTTGGGTGTGGTTTATCGTGATGAAATGCCTCCTCAACCTTCAGATTATGCGAAAGCGCTTCTGGCTCGTTTACATAACCACCCTAATATTGAACTGATTTTTGAACCGGGTCGAGCGATCGCTGCAAACGCGGGTGTACTGCTGACCAAGGTTGAATTCCTCAAGCATACTGAACATAAGAACTTCGCTATCATTGATGCAGCAATGAATGATCTTATGCGCCCTGCTTTATATCAGGCGTGGCAAGATATTGTGCCTTTGCAACCAAGAGAAGGTGAGCCAACGACTTATGATCTAGTTGGCCCTGTATGTGAAACAGGAGACTTCTTGGGTAAAGATCGCAATCTTGTATTAGAGCAAGGCGATTTATTAGCGGTACGCTCTGCTGGGGCTTATGGCTTTACTATGTCCTCAAATTATAACTCTCGCCCTCGTGTTGCTGAGGTTATGGTAGATGGTGACAAGCTACACCTTATTCGTCAGCGTGAGAGCGTTGAAAGCTTATGGCAACTAGAAAGCACATTACCGGAGTAATAGAACAAAATGCATTTCCATTTCTCTAAAATGCACGGACTAGGCAATGACTTTATGGTCGTTGACTGCATTACTCAAAATATATTCTTCTCCCCAGAGTTGATACGACGTCTTGCTGATCGTCACACAGGTGTAGGCTTCGACCAATTGTTGGTGGTTGAAGCGCCTTATGATCCAGAAACGGACTTCCACTACCGCATTTTTAATTCCGATGGTTCAGAGGTAGAACAGTGCGGCAATGGCGCACGTTGCTTTGCGCGCTTTGTGGCGATGAAAGGCTTAACGAATAAATACAGCATTCGTGTCAGTACTAAAAAAGGGAAAATGGTACTTAAGCTCACAGAAGGTGATTTAGTCAGAGTCAACATGGGTATTCCTGAGCTTGAGCCAAGCAAAATCCCATTCAAAGCCAAGCAAAAAGAGAAAACTTACATCTTGAGAGTCGGTCAACACACACTTTTTTGTGGATCTGTCAGTATGGGTAACCCCCATGTGGTTACGGTTGTCGATGATGTAGCAACAGCGAAGGTTGAAGAATTAGGACCCTTGCTTGAGTCTCATGAACGTTTCCCTGAGCGAGTTAACGCCGGATTTATGCAAATTGTAGATAGAAACAATATCGCTCTTAGAGTCTATGAGCGCGGTGCTGGTGAAACTCAAGCTTGCGGAAGCGGCGCTTGTGCTGCCGTTGCCGTAGGTATATTGCAAGGCTCATTGGATGAGTCTGTGGAGGTTCAATTGACGGGTGGCAAGCTAGCAGTCGAATGGGCAGGTCCTGGCGAACCGTTATACATGACTGGCAGTGCGACGCATGTATTTGATGGTCAGATTAGCTGTTAATTATTTGCAGAATAAGGATTAGTTTTGGACTCAACGGTAAAAGTGTTTCTTACCGCAACAGACGTAGAGCAGTTTTTGATTGATAACCCTGACTTCTTCGAAGGAAGGGAATATCTCGTAGATTCATTGAGTATTCCTCACCAACAAGAGGGTGCAGTTTCTCTATTTGAACTGCAACTCAGACGTCAGCGCCAGCAGATGCAGACTATTGAGTCTGAGAAAAATGAGTTATTGGCATTAGTTAGCCGAAACGACCGAATTTTTCGTCATTTTGTGGAGCTAGAACGACGCTCTTTGATGGCGAACTCTGGAGAGAAAGTGATCAGTGCTATCGAGCATAAAGCTCGAGAAATGAATCTTAAGGTCGTGGTGGGTGTAGTTGGGCACGTCCACTCTCAGTTGAACATCAGTAAAGAAAATTGGTCTCGATTTAAGGCAAAAAATATCGCAGATAGAGGTGCTTATCTGGGAAGACTGAAGCGCAGTGACCGAGAACTGATTTTCTCCAAAGGAACCCCTGTATCTGAACTGGGTTCTTATGCGGTTATTTCATTTGAACATCCGTACCTGGAAGGTTTTCTATGCTTCTGCAGTGAGGATGGCGGACGCTTTCAGCCAAACCAAGATACTCTATACTTGAATCATCTTGCTATGGTTATCGCACACCAACTTTTTCATCTTGAGTGGCAGAAGGTTCAAACGCTACATGCCCAATCAAATACCTAAAGCCTTTCAGGCTTGGATCGATGCGTTCATTGCTTATCTTCACAATGAAAGAGGAATGAGCGAACACACCCAAAACAACTATCAACGCCAACTATCCACTATTGCAGAGCAGCTAACGAGCTTTGGTGTTGAGGGATGGCAGCAATTGGATATTGCTTGGGTTAGGCAAATTGCCGCTAAGGGAGCTAGGGAAGGGTTAAAGCCTAATAGCTTAGCTACAAGACTCTCCTGTTTGCGCAGCTTTTTAGACTACTTAGTGCTTAAAGGTGAGCTTTCTGCTAACCCAGCTAAGGGTGTTAGCACACCAAGAAATCATAAGCGACTGCCTAAGAATCTCGATGTTGATGAAACCGGACAGCTGTTGGATATTGATTTGGATGATCCTTTGGCGATTCGAGATAGAGCGATTATGGAGCTGATGTACGGTACCGGAATGCGTCTGTCTGAGCTGATTCAGCTCAATATCAGAGACGTTCAGGGCGACCGTGGTGAGATTCGCGTTATTGGTAAGGGCGATAAAGAGCGTATCGTTCTCTTTAGTGGTGAGGCAAAGCGTTGGATTCTACTATGGCTAAAGGAGCGCCCAGCCCTTCTTAAAGTAGAGAATGAGGCCTTGTTCATCTCTAAGCGAGGTACGCGCATTTCGCACAGAAATGTGCAAAAGCGTTTGTCTGAGTGGGGCATTAAGCAAGGGGTATCGAGCCATGTGACGCCCCATAAACTTAGACACTCCTTTGCTACTCATATTTTGGAGTCTAGCGGAAACCTACGAGCAGTGCAGGAGATGTTAGGTCATGAGAGCCTATCTACTACGCAAGTGTATACACACTTAGATTTTCAGCATTTAGCTCAAGCCTATGATAAGGCGCACCCTAGAGCGAAAAAGAAACCGGAGTCGTAATGCGTTTTTTTCGAAGCCTAGATCCAGTTCATGCAATGACCTTCGACCTTGATGATACATTGTATGACAATCACCCGGTGATTAGGCGTCTAGAACGAGACCTACGCAGTTGGCTAATCGAGTCTTTTCCTCGTTTGGGGCAGTTCACTGAAGAGCATTGGCGTGCCTTAAAACGACAAGCGCTACAGAGTAATGAACGTTGTCGCAATGATGTGACCTTTGCTAGGGAAACTCAGCTTGGCTATGCTTTTACTCGTATCGGTGTTATTGGTGATAGTCAGACACAAGCGATTCAAGACACTATGTATCAAGTGACGGTATTGCGTAACCGTGTAGAGATTCCAGAAGAAACGCATAGCACACTAAAAGCGATTGCAGCGAAACTGCCTCTGGTTGCTATTACTAACGGTAATGTGGATATTGAGCGTATTGGCCTGCAAGGTTATTTTGCTTATACGCTAAAAGCGGGACCTGATGGTGACGCTAAGCCTAGCGCTGATATGTTTCTACGAGCAACTGAGTTACTTGATATTCCAGGAGCCTCGATTTTGCATGTCGGTGATCACCTTGTGAGCGATGTACTCGGTGCTAAGGCGGCGGGATTTCAAGCCGCTTGGTTCAATGACACAACAAACGGCATTGAATCTCAGATTAAGATCAAGGTGATGCCTGACGTAGAGATCAATCGAATCGAGCAGTTACTTCACTTTATTTAAGTTAAGCGCGTGTCCACAGCGATCAGCTTGAAATACCTGAAGATATAGCTGCAAAAAGCGGTTTAATTCCTCCGACTGTTTGTTTAACCCTTCAAGTTTCATGAGCTCAACGCCAACCTCACACGTACATAGGTTTCCTTCGTTCTGATTTCTTCTCAAGCTGTAGTTTGAGTGATTAGAAGGTTGAAGATGACCTTGAGAAAGGGCTTGTAGCCAAGGACTCTGTCGCCACATTTTCTTCGCTTCTTGCCAAGTCGCATCTAATACTATGTACAGCCTAGGCTCTTTATCTGCTGTGTTCTGCTCAATAGGGTAGCTATGCTCATTTGGAAACAGCAACATAGGCTTTGGGTGCTTTTCTATAAGTGCCAATAAATCTGTTGGTGGTTCTTTTCGGTTCCATTCAAACTGTTTAACCCCAGGCAAGCTCCAAAGGAGTATCTTCCCTGTATTGGTTTCTCTTTTCAGTTCATTGGGGTGGCACAGCAGTGCCACCTGGATGGAGTCATCAAACCTAGGTAATTGTTCGCAGACGCAGTTGTGGGTAAATCCACAGTTTGAACAAGGCATCACTGAGCTTTCTTGAGGGTCAATCCACCATTAGTTAATGGATACGTTGCACCGTTAATGGTTTCATGTTCAGTCGAGAGAGTATCGATTTTTAGTTCAAACTCACGTGTAGCAATGATTTTTTGCCCTTGATAGGTAACCGATGTGACTTGTACAAGTCCACTTTCTAGAGTTTGCCAGTAGCCACTTTCGACCACATCATCACTGCCATCTGTATATGAATAACGAGTTTCAGCCTGATGATCTGGACGTAAAGACAAGGTCAGATGAGTTGTATTATCGATAGATTGGAAATATTCTCCGGCAGATAGATCGCTTGAGTCATTTGAATCTGTACTGCACCCAACGTAGGTTTGATCTTTTGTTGTTAGCTGTGCGCTCCAGCCGTAGATAGAATCGCTCATGGTATCGCGGCATACCTTGTTGCTAATCTCGAGCCTGCCTTGCGTTAAGTCGTAGCGCATTCCCTTTGTGTCTTGCTCTAGATTTACTACGGGGAAAACCTGTGTTTCTTTGCCCAATTGCATGAGGGTTATAGCATTGTCAGTGATACCTGCAGACCAAGAGGGTTCATTGCCAAAAGCGCGAGCATCACGAGTCGGTTGATCACAACGGTTAGGGTTCTCAGCCGTTATGATATTGAATTCAGTAACAATAAACTGGCTACCAAATTCTTCAGCGAAGCCTGTGGTTGCTGGCTCAAAATAACCAAACACCTCTGCATACATAGGCTGGTAAGGCTTGGTTGCCATTGATTGTGCGATATTGCGCACGGGCTCAGGTAGATTGAGCCAGTAGGTAGCATTGCTATTACAAGGCTGGATAGTACGAGATTCGTGGCCGACAACAATCTGTCCTCGTAAAAGAACGCGAGCAGGAGCTTGCTTATTCGGAGCGAGCTCAATGGAAGTGAGAGCTTCGTCTTGATTGGCTGAAGGTTGAGGCTCGGTGCTACTGCAGCCGAGCAAAGTTAAGGAGCTAACAATAGAAAATAGAGCGTACTTTTTCATTATCTAGTCTGCTGTAAGGCGATGAATTTAATGCCTATCTTAGCAGGTGTTCAACCAGATAGTGAGCTACAGCGTCATCTTCATTGCTGCCAATAACTTCATTATTTGGCAGTGCCGCTTTTACTTTAGGGTGAGAGGTTTGCATTACTTTACCCATACCTGCCATAGAAAGCATTTCGGCGTCATTCATCCCATCACCAAAAGCGATGCAGTGTGATAGCTCTTTGCCAAGAGACTTGGCTACGGCTTGCAATGCATGACCTTTAGATACATTGCCTTGCATAACCTCTAGGCACCAAGGTGTAGAGAAAGCTATGTTCAATTCATTGCCAAACTTTTGATTCAGTTTGTCTTCAAATAACGCTAGGTGGTCGTGGCTCTTATGCGTAAAGAAGATTTTGGCAACACCGTCTTTTGGTGCATTGCTGTCATCAAAGACATCAAAAGAGAACCCAGATTGTTTGCTGAAAGACAGTAATTGTTCATCAGTTTGATTTACCCACCACTTCTCATCTTGATAGATGTGTACGATGATGTCAGGGTCCTGGCGAATAATATCGATAATGTCTTGTACGAGCTCTGGGTCAACATCTTGGCTGTACATTAGGTTGTCGTCGATGTCATGAACACGAGCGCCATTGGAGGTGATCATGTAAGCCGGAATCCCTACGGTTTCGCGAATGTAAGCAACATCAACATGATGGCGTCCGGTAGCAAAAATAAAGGTATAACCTTGCTCATGTAATTGCTTTAGAGTCTGCTTTGTAAATTCAGATAGCTGGTGGTCGGGGGCCAAAAGTGTGCCATCCAAATCGGAAGCGACAATAGAAATATGTTCAAAAGCAGTTTTGTTCAAGGTCATACCCTTTCTCTTATTTTCAGAAGCAAGTTCATATTACGATAATAATTGAGGAAGAAAGAGGGTAAACCTGCGTTTCCTCTTTTCCTTTTTTTATTGCTCAAAGAAGCCTAATATGGCATCGAGAGCTTGGTTTCTTGGTGAGTCCTTCTCTACCAAAAGCTCGTGTTTTGCATCCGCAATAGGCACTAAAATAGCATCTTGGCGTGTTCGACTAAGCTGAGCAATAAACTGGTTTTGTGCTTTATTGTCGACAACCGTGTCTAATGCAGGTTGCACCAATAGCAGTGGGATATTGACCTCTTGAGCATGTTTGACGCACTGCTCGGAACCAAGAATGGCCTGCCATACCCATTGTGATGTTGGTCCGCCCATTTGGAGCTCTTTTGTTGAGTCAAACAGGTCAGTAGACCATTCAAATCTAATTTTACAGTGACTAAGGGCGTTACCCTCAAATGGTGTTCTTTGGTAACCGGTTTGCCCCGGAGCATAATGAGGCTGCTTTTTCCAACGAATTAAGGTTTTGCAAAGTGGCTTAGCAATAGCTCGCAAGGGAGAGGGCATATTGATCCCGTACATCGGAGCGCAAAGGGCAATGGCATGAAAAGGCTGAGAGTGATGCGTTTGAATATAGCGTGTTGAGATAGCGCCTCCCATTGAATGGGCTAAAATAAAACGGCGACTGTAGCGATTGAAATCAAACTGTTTAACGATAACATCTAAGTCATCAATATAATCTTGGAAGTCTTCTACATGCCCCATATCATGATCATCTAACAGCCGCTCAGACATACCTTGACCTCTGTGATCATAGGAGTAGATGTCAAAGCCTTGTTTGAACAAGTCGTAAAACAGCTCTTGGTAGCGATAAACACTTTCTGTACGACCATTTACCATCAATATTGCCTTACTATGGGCGGGAGAGGTAAGGCTTACCCAGTACAGTTTCTTTTTATCTTTACTCTCGACATATCCTTGCTGTCGATTGTTCCAGAAGCTGCTTATCGGATATTTCATCTGATACTCATAATCGTGCTCTTGAGTACAGATATCAATCGCGTTATTTGACATTGCATTTGTTCCCTGTTCACGTTACAAACAGCATAACATCCTAGAATGACAGTGAATATAGGCACCAATATGGAGTTAAAAATTTGGTTGGCATACGTTGCCACCGCCATCATTTTCAGCCTGGCACCAGGCTCAGGCACAGTGAATTCTATTGCCAACGGTATTAATTTTGGTATGCGTAAGTCCCTGTCAGCTATTGTTGGCCTTCAATTGGGGTTGGCTTTTCATATCATCTTAGTCGGTGCGGGCATTGGTGCGCTAGTGGCTAAGTCGGCGGTTGCGTTTAGTGTGATCAAGTGGGTAGGGGTGGCGTATCTTATCTGGCTTGGTATTCAGAAATGGCATGATAGTAAGGGCTTTAAGGTCGTAGAAAGCCATCAACAGGTATCAAGCGTAGCTTTGTTGAAGCAGGCTATCTTTATTAATCTCACCAACCCCAAGTCGATTGTGTTTTTGGTGGCGCTATTTCCTCAATTCATCAACCCTAGTATGCCTCAGATGCCGCAATTGTTAATTTTAGGTGTTACGACAATTGTAATTGATGGTGTGGTAATGCTCGGTTATACCGGTTTGGCGGCGCAGATGGGACGCTTTATTCGCTCAGATAAGATTATTGGTAAGTTGAATAAGGTCTTTGGTTCCATGTTTGTTGGCTGTGGAATGCTGCTTGCAGCAGCGAAAGGCTAGCTAAAAAAATTACTTTAATTTATTAAGTTTTGATGACATCGGTAAGTTTTGCTTGCGGGTGTCTTTTTTTTGATTAATATATATGGATATTCATATATTGTTATTTGGTTGTGCTTATGTTACCTCATCAATTCTTTAAATTGCTCTCAGATGAAACACGATTGCGAAGCCTGCTATTGATTGCACGTGAAGGGGCGTTATGTGTTTGTGAGTTAACGCAGGCACTTCAAGAAAGCCAACCTAAGATCTCTCGACACTTAGCTCAAATGCGTCAATCTGGCATTTTGGTGGATGAACGACGCGGTCAGTGGGTTTACTACCATATCTCTACTGATCTCCCTGGATGGGCTAAAAAAATAGTAGATGGCTTGAGAGACTCTAATTGTCTGAAAGAACAATACCAGCAAGACATACAAAGATTAGTACATATAGGTGACACGCCCTGTGCGTAAACGAAAATAACCTCACCCTGCATGAGAATAAAGGAAAAAAGATGACTATTAAGATCGGTATCAATGGTTTTGGGCGTATTGGCCGTTTGGCTTTAAGAGCTTCGTTCGACTGGCCTGAGGTTGAATTTGTTCAGATCAATGATGTAGCGGGTGATACAAAGACACTTGCTCATTTGTTGGAATTTGATTCAGTACAAGGTCGCTGGCACCACGAAGTATCTGTCGATGGCAGTAATATGATCATTGATGGTAAATCAGTGAAAACCACACAAGAGCGTAAGATCGACGCAATTGATTGGTCTGGTTGTGATGTAGTAATTGAAGCAACGGGTGTGCATCGTAAGACATCATTCCTAAACAAATACCTAGAGCAAGGCGTGAAGCGAGTTGTTGTGTCTGCGCCAGTTAAAGAAGAAGGTATTGCTAATATTGTTGTCGGTGTGAACGATGAAATCTTCGACCCTGCTATTCACAAAATCGTGACTGCAGCATCATGTACTACTAACTGTATCGCTCCTGTAGTTAAGGTTATTCACGAGAAATTGGGTATTGAGCAGGCAGCATTTACCACTATTCATGACCTAACTAATACGCAAACTATCCTTGATGCACCGCATAAAGACCTACGTCGTGCTCGTGCATGTGGCATGAGCCTTATTCCTACGACGACGGGGTCAGCAACGGCAATCGTTGAGATTTTTCCCGAGTTGAAAGACAAGATAAATGGCCATGCCGTACGTGTACCACTAGCGAATGCGTCGCTAACAGACATCATTTTTGATGTGAAGCGTGATACTACAGTAGAAGAAGTCAACGCACTGCTAAAAGAAGCATCAGAGAATGAGCTTAAAGGCATTCTTGGCTTTGAAGAGCGCCCATTGGTTTCTATCGATTACAAGGGTGACCAACGCTCTACTATCGTTGACGGTCTATCTACTATGCTTGTCGGCACTCGCATGTTGAAGATCTACGCTTGGTATGACAATGAAATGGGCTACGCAACACGTACAGCTGAGCTTGTACGTACTGTTGGTCTAGCAGATAAATAAATTATTCGTTTAAAGGGCATGCTCAGCATGCCTTCGTTTTGAGGAAAAATTAATGACGCATCCTACTTGGGAACTATCTATTGATCACGGCGCAGCTCTAGTACTAACGCCTTGCCCAGGCACTAAAGAGCTAGGTCTTGATGAATCTCTTGCTCAACTGAAAGCGCAAGGTGTTGTGGCAATCGTTACTGCAATTAACAGCGAAGAGATGGCGAGTAAAAACGTTGGTGAGTTAGGTGAGAAAGCTAAAGCTTTGGGTCTAAAGTGGTTCCACCTTCCTATTGAAGACGATTGCGCTCCAGAAGCTGATTTCGCAGAGCAGTGGAAAGCAATAAGCCCAGAGCTACACGAACTTGTGAAGCAAGGCGACAAAATCGCGATGCATTGCATGGGTGGCTCTGGCCGCACAGGTTTATTGGCCGCGAATCTTCTACTTGAATTGGATTGGCCGCTACCGAAGATTGTGACTGAAGTTAAAGCGCTTCGCCCTGGGGCATTCAGCAAGCCTGTTCAGGTTAATTATGTTGAAGCTTTAGCGCAAAATCGTTAATCAAAAAGACTGACATCATCGTGCCTTTGCTAGAAAGTACGATGATGTCCAATGAGATTCTCTCGGAACACTCCTATGTTATCGACTCTAGATAAAAGCGTTCGTCAGTACATGCTGGTGACATTCAATTATTGGAACTTTACCCTGACAGATGGCGCTCTGCGAATGCTAGTGGTGCTGTATTTCTATGATCTGGGATACAGCAGTTTAGCTATCGCGTCATTGTTCTTGTTTTATGAATTTTTTGGAGTGGTAACCAATCTTGTTGGTGGTTGGTTAGGGGCAAGACTTGGCCTGAATCGCACCATGAATGTAGGTTTGGCGATGCAGATTTTTGCCTTGGCTATGCTGGCTGTTCCTCAGGCATGGCTAACAATTCCATGGGTGATGGCCGCTCAGGCTTTCTCTGGTATCGCCAAAGACCTCAACAAGATGAGTGCAAAGAGTGCCATCAAAACTCTTGTCCCTAACGAAAAGCAAGGTGCACTGTATAAATGGGTTGCTATCCTGACGGGTTCAAAAAATGCCCTTAAGGGTGCCGGGTTCTTCTTAGGTGGTGTGTTGCTATCAACACTAGGCTTTCAAGGAGCAGTACTGGCGATGGCCACCGTCTTGCTCTTTGTGCTATTAGGCAGTCTTGTTTGGCTAGAAAGCGATATGGGCAAAGCGAAGAACAAACCCAAGTTTAAACATCTATTTTCAAAGTCTGAGAGTATTAACGTGCTTTCAGCTGCCCGTATGTTCTTATTTGGTGCAAGAGATGTATGGTTTGTGGTGGCCCTGCCCATCTATCTTGGTAGTGTCTTTGGCTGGAATCATTCTATGGTTGGTGGCTTCCTTGCTCTTTGGGTTATAGCCTATGGTTTTGTACAAGGGGTTGCCCCGCGCATTACAGGGAAGGGGCAAGGAAAAGTGCCAGACGGAAAGGCGGCGCTTCTATGGGCGATGCTGTTAACCGTAGTAACAGGAGCAATTGCTTATGGAGTGCAAGTTGGTTGGCAACCTGAGTTGGTTATAGTCGTTGGTCTTCTTATCTTCGGTGCTATCTTTGCGGTTAACTCCTCGCTCCACTCTTACCTTATCGTTAGCTATGCAAAGGGTGATGGGGTATCGATGGATGTTGGCTTTTACTATATGGCTAATGCCATGGGACGCTTGATTGGCACTATTCTCTCCGGATGGGTCTTCCAAATGGCGGGTTTCGCAGCGTGTCTTTGGGTCTCATTTGCCTTTTTGTTACTGGCGAGTATTATCTCGATTAAGCTACCTCGACACGCATAATTGCTTTAAAAAACAACAAAAAAGCTGGCAAGGTTTCCTTGGCCAGCTTTTTTATTGCTATGATGGCAGTAGCATAAATAAAGGAATAAGTTCTAATGAGACAAAGGGTATTGTTTTTCGATCTCGCTCGATGCGTGGCTGCTATTGCCGTGATCGCGATACATGTGTTGGCTCCGTATCGACATCAGTATGGTGTAATTCCATTTGATGAGTGGTTTACAGCAATCAGCATAAACAGTATCAGCCGTTGGGCCGTTCCCGTCTTCATCCTTATCTCAGGCGCTTTAATGCTGAGCGATCGTAGGCCTTTTGATTTCCAATATTATGTGAAGCGCCGTCTCGGTAAGGTATTGGTTCCCTTTATTATTTGGTCAATTTTCTACGCCTACCTTTCTGGTTGGAGTGCGAATGGTTTTGATGCTAATAATGCGCAGAAGGTGCTATTTGAGGGGTTAGACCATGCGACTTACTATCACTTAGGCTTCTTTTACTACTTCATCCCACTTTATTTTGTGATTCCGTTCTTGCAGATATTTGTTCGTCGCTATGATGATAATGCTCTGTATGCCCTGACTGGACTTTGGTTATTTACTACAGCTCTATTCTTATTCCGCATTGATGGAATATGGAGTAGCCAAATGTGGCTTTATTCTGGCTTGTTGCCTTTGGGTTATATCCTTTATCAAAAAGTGCCTTTGACCAAGACCAATGTAAGTATTTTCGTGTTGCTTGGTGTGGGGGCATTTGCTACGACAATCTATCAGGTAGTCCATCTAAGTATGGAGGCTGATAAGTATGCCTTTGGTCGCTGGTTATCCTACAAAACATTAAATACAGTGTTAGCTGCAAGTATGGTGTTTATGGTATGCCGCTATTTCGGCGAAGGGCTTTCGTCAGGAGCAAACAAAATCGTAGGCTTTATCAGTACCCATAGTCTGGGTATCTATATTTTGCATCCTATTTTCCTGTGGCCAATGAAAGAGTTTGGTTGGTATCAAGGACATCCTGGGTGGGTGATACCGCTTTGGATTGTAATCAGTGGCGGGGCGTCTCTGTTTGTTAGTTGGTTGGTCTCTCGCTCAAGTAAAACAGCGTGGTTACTACCTTAAAATAAGGTGCAGATGAGCTTAACTCGACGCTTACTGAGTTAAGCTCTAATTGCTATTATCTCTTCATCGCAAAGTGCATGAACTTGTCACCTTGATAGGTTAACTCACCTCGGTGTCCAGGCAGTAGTGCGTGGTAATAATGGATACCAACTTGAAACTCTCGTTTTGGACCAAAACGTCCTTTTTGAACGTAGATCCAATATTCTTTATCTTCTTCACCAGGCTGTACATCTGGTAAATCCACTGCTTGTTTATCAATGATGGTGACCTTGGCTTTTTGTTCAGGAGCACCGATCCCTTGCACATGCTTGCTAAACACATATTTGAATGCGATAGCGGCAGTAGCAACAAGAATTGCAACCAAAAGGAACAGAGATATTGGCATAGGGTCACCCTTGAGATCTATTGGTGGAAAAGTGTAGCCTTCCGTTGCTCGATATATGCACAGTTAGTAGTATTGCGTGATCTAGATGCAAGAGATGTCGTAAAAATGGCGCTTGGATCACATAACAATGCTGAACCTGAGTGAACCATAAAGGTCTGATTTATAGAGAGGCGAGTGGTTTAATCCTGCTAAACTTGATTTAGGTTCAATAATTAGCCAACGAGCTCGATTTTAATGACAGAATAGTAAAAGATGGCTAAGAGAAGATTCATGGACGGAATCTTCTGCATAAGCAGACGTTTGGACGGGAGTATGGATATGTCCGATATTGATCAAGTAGTAACACGCACAAGGCGTATAGAGGGGCTTTTACGCACGCGATTTCACGCGAGCGGCAGAGGTCTACATCAACTCATCACAGATAGTGAAGAGCGCTTGCCTCATGAAGTTATTGCGAAACTGCGCTATATCGCCACCATCCGCAATAAGATGCTTCATGAAGATGGTTTTAAATTAGATGATCGTAAGCAATTTCTTCAGGCATGTAATGAGTGTGAAAAAGAGCTTACCCCACGTAGCGGACGCTTTATTTGGGGGGTTGCGATTGCACTGATGTCCCTTCTTACATTAGCTGCAGCTTTGTTCTACTACGCCAATTGGGCGGAATTTAGCGTACATCTGTAAATGACAGGATGTACTTTGACTTGTAACAATGTCTTTCTTTTCTTACTCGGTAAAGTCTGATTTTAAAATTTAGGAGTCCAGTATGTCCGTACATGCACATAAAATATTAAATCAGCTTCGAGAGCAACCAATGTCGAAAGCAGAACTACGCCAGTGGGTTGCATCTGAGTTTGGTGAGCAGACTCAATTTCGTACTTGCAGCAAAGAAGGCTTCGATTTTGATTCTATTTTAGATTTTTTTGTATCTAGAGATAAAATCCTTTTAGATAACGATAAATTCAGAGTGAATGAGCCGAATATCTGCTCTCACAATTGATTTAAGCTCTATATTTTTCGACTGTTTAAAGGCTCCTATGATGGAGCCTTTTTTATTCATAATTTTGCAACATATTAAATGCGGTTAACTTTATTATCATGCTGACTGCGTGTGGATAATTGGTGTTAAGTGTGACGTATGTGCAACTTTACCAGTGTATTTAATTGCTTGATGATTAATTTTTAACATTTTACTCTTTGTTGGCTTTTGGATTATTCAAGCATAAAAATGCGTATGGATTACTGTCTGAGCCCTGTTCTGTAGGGCCTTTCGCCTAGAATCCCTTTGTCGGTGGGCCAGGAAAGTAGCTTTAAATATTAGCGTCGACTTCTTGGTGCTTTTTTATTCATTCAAATCGACTGGTAATGCATCAGTTCATCTTTTATTCAGCTGTAAAGCCAACTTTTATCCTTTAAATGTTGCTTTTGTGTGTCTTTTTTGCCAAATTGTGCATCGAACACAATATTTATCGTTGTGTTTTGAACGAAGACGCCGATAAAAGGTGCAGGCTGGATATCAAATCAGTCACGTTCATTTCGAATGGATTCAATTTGCAGACAAGGCAGAAAACTGTCCAGCAGTAGAGGTCTGGTAATGTCGTTATTAGAAGTAAAAAATCTTCGCATTGAGTACCCGTCAAGACACGGTGTTCACGCAGCAGTAAAATCTCTTTCTTTCAATATTGAACGTGGCGAAATCGTCGGCGTTGTTGGTGAATCTGGCGCGGGTAAATCCACAGTCGGTAATGCCGTTATTGATCTTTTAAGTCCTCCTGGCGTAATTGCTGGTGGCGAAGTTTTCCTTGATGGAGAAAAAATCTCGGGCTTATCTCCGGAGCAGATGCGTCAGGTACGTGGTTCAAAGATTGGATTTATCTTTCAAGACCCAATGACGTCATTGAACCCTTTGTTTACCGTTGAGCAGCAGCTTAAAGAAACCATTCACGCCAATTTGAAGGTTTCTGATCAAGAGGCATATAAACGCTCTTTGGATCTGATGAACAAGGTGGGCATCCCACAGCCTGAAAACCGTTTGAAGCAGTATCCGCATCAGTTTTCTGGTGGTATGCGCCAGCGTGTCGTTATTGCAATAGCGCTTGCAGGTGAACCGGATCTTATCATTGCAGATGAGCCAACCACAGCGTTGGATGTGTCAATTCAAGACCAAATCCTAACCTTGATTCGTGATCTGTGTATTCAGCAAAATGTAGGCTGCATGCTGGTAACTCACGATATGGGGGTTGTCTCAAACGTCACAGATCGCGTAGCAGTAATGTACCGCGGTGATCTTGTCGAGTTTGGACCAACAAGTAAGGTATTGGGCGCGCCGGATCATCCGTATACACGTAGTCTAATCTCCGCTGTTCCTCGCTCTGACGTGAAACTAGACCGCTTCCCGTTGGTGAGCTATATCGAAGAGGCTGCCGAGCATCAGCCGCTTGATGTAAAAAATCACTGGTTGGGTCAAAGTCAAGATGAGCGTGAATACACAGGTCCGCTGTTGAATGTTGAGAATGTAGACCTACGTTTCATTACCAAAGATTCTTTATTTGAAAGCCGTAGAGAATACGTACAAGCATCAAACAATGTCAGCTTTGAAGTCTTTGAAGGGGAAACCTTTGGTCTAGTCGGTGAGTCTGGTTCAGGTAAATCGACCATAGCACGTGTTATTGCCGGTCTTTATGCGCCTGATGCAGGTAAGGTTACCTTTGAGGGCATAGATCTTACTGGACTAAAGAGTGAGAAAGAACGTCGTCCAATGCGTCGCCAGATGCAGATGGTGTTCCAAAACCCATACACATCGATGAATCCGCGTATGAAGATTTTCGATATCATCGCAGAACCTATTCGCTTCCATAAACTGACAGCAAATGAGAATGAAACTCGTCAGATCGTTCATGACCTGTTGGACCATGTAGGTCTAGGTCGTATGGCTGCAGTAAAATATCCCCACGAATTCTCAGGTGGCCAGCGTCAACGTATTTCAATTGCGCGCGCATTGGCAACACGCCCTCGTTTATTGATTTGTGATGAACCAACATCTGCACTGGACGTTTCAGTGCAGGCTCAGATTTTAAATCTTCTGAAAGACCTTCAGGATGAGTTAAATCTAACCATGCTATTCATCAGTCACGATTTACCGGTTATTCGTCAGATGTGTGACCGTATTGGCGTGATGCAAAAAGGTACTTTGTTAGAGGTTGCACCGACTGAACAGTTATTTAAGTCTCCGCAACATGAGTACAGCCAACATTTAGTTTCACTGATGCCAGAGTTCAAGGGTTTACGCGAAGGCATCGTGGAAAATCAAGAATTAGCTTAGGAATCTAAGCAATAAGCTCACTGAGCAAAATACACAGCAAACACAATAGGGATTCCATCCCGCATGAAGGAGATATGCAATGAAAACCATTAAGACCAAACTGGCTGTAGCACTTGCAGCTGCTGGCCTTGCATTTGGCGCTGCCGCTGCCGATATCAAAGTTGCTTACGATGCTGATCCAGTATCACTAGATCCACAAGAGCAACTTTCAGGTGGTACGCTTCAACTTTCTCACATGATTTTTGACCCATTGGTACGTTATAAGCAGGATCTGTCGTTTGAACCTCGCTTGGCAACTAAGTGGGAGCGCGTAGATGACACAACAATGCGTTTTTCTCTACGTGAAGGCGTTAAATTCCACTCTGGCAACATGCTGACAGCAGACGATGTAGTTTGGACTTTTGACCGTTTGAAAGATTCTCCAGACTTTAAAGCAATCTTCGCACCATTTGAGAAAGTGGTTAAAGTTGACGATTACACATTTGATCTTGTATCCAAAGGCGCTTTCCCGCTAGTTCTACAAACAGCGACCTACATTTTCCCAATGGATAGCAAGTTTTACTCAGGTAAAACTGAAGACGGCAAAGACAAGTCTGAGATTGTGAAGCACGGTAACTCTTTTGCTTCTACTAATGTATCAGGTACGGGGCCTTTCATCGTAACTGCTCGTGAGCAAGGTGTTAAGGTCGACTTTAAGCGCTTTGACGGTTACTGGGATACAGAATCAAAAGGCAATGTTGAAAATCTAACGCTAGTGCCAATCAAAGAAGATGCAACTCGTGTTGCTGCTCTACTTTCTGGTGGCGTTGACATGATTGCTCCTGTTTCGCCAAACGATCACAATCGTGTTGAATCTGCAAAAGATATCGATCTAGTGACTCTTCCTGGTACGCGTCTAATTTCATTGCAGTTGAACCAAGAGAGCAACCCAGCACTGAAAGACGTTCGTGTTCGTCAAGCTATCGTATACGCAATCAACAATGATGGTATTGCTAAGAAGATCATGAAAGGCTTTGCAACAACTGCTGGCCAGCAAGGTCCTGAAGGTTACGCGGGTTATGACGCAGACCTTAAACCTCGTTACGATCTGAAGAAAGCGAAAGAGCTAATGAAAGAAGCGGGTTACGAAGATGGCTTCTCTCTAACGATGATCGCACCAAACAACCGCTACGTGAACGATGCGAAAATTGCTCAAGCTGCGGCTGCAATGCTAGCTAAAATTGGCATTCGTGTTGACCTGAAGACAATGCCTAAGGCGCAATACTGGCCTGAGTTTGATAAGTGTGCAGCAGACATGCTAATGATTGGCTGGCACGCAGATACTGAAGATTCAGCGAACTTCTCTGAATTCCTAACCATGACTCGTAACGAAGAGACAGGTAAAGGTCAGTACAACTGTGGTCACTACTCGAACCCTGAAGTGGATAAGCTAGTTGAAGCATCTAATGTAGAAACAGATCCAGCGAAGCGTGCACAAATGCTACAACAAGTAGAGAAGACTCTTTACGATGACGCTGCTTTCGTTCCTCTACATTGGCAGAACCTAGCGTGGGGCGCAAAGTCTAACGTTGAGATCAAACCAATCGTAAACGCAATGAACTTCCCTTACTTTGGCGACCTAGTTGTTAAGTAAGAAGTAGCAATACGAATAAAGGCACTCATTTGAAATAATCGGTGTGCCTCTGTTGCTTACATGCAACGCTTTTAAAAGCGCAGTAATGCGGTTTTCGGTGCCTGGCCTTGTTTCAGTCGGGTCAGGTACCATTTTTAAGGCTGAAAAGTTGATAGATTGGAAGAAAGGGGCAAAGGAATGTTTTCGTTTCTAGTCAAGCGCCTATATCAGGCACTGGTAGTGATGTTTGTGATCAGTTTGGTGGCGTTTGCTATCCAAGATAATCTTGGTGATCCCTTACGTGAATTAGTCGGTCAATCGGTATCTGAAGCGGAGCGTCAAGCACTGCGTGATGATCTTGGTTTGAACGACCCGTTTGTAACTAAATATACTCGTTTTATCACTGCAGCAGTGCAGGGGGATTTGGGTACTTCATATTTCTTTAAGCGTCCGGCTGTGGACGTTATCTTGGATAAGCTGGTTGCGACTTTAGAGCTCGTATTCGGTGCCACATTAATTATTATTGTGCTGTCGATTCCGCTTGGCGTTTATTCTGCTATAAATCCTAAAAGTTTCTTTACCAAGGTCATCATGGCGATGAGCTCGGTTGGTATTTCTATACCTGTATTCCTAACGGCAATCATGCTGATGTATGTCTTCTCCATAACCTTAGGTTGGCTACCCTCCTACGGACGAGGAGAAACAGCAAATATACTTGGATGGGAATCTGGCTTCTTTACTAAAGATGGCCTGCAGCACTTGATTCTGCCATGTGTCTCACTGGCTTCTATCATGCTTCCACTATTCATTCGTCTAGTGCGCTCTGAAATGCTTGAAGTGCTTAGCTCGGAATACATTAAATTTGGTAAGGCAAAAGGCCTACCGCTGAAGAAAATTCATTATCAACACGCACTAAAAAATACCCTTTTACCGGTATTAACAGTAGGTGGTGTACAGATTGGTACCATGGTGGCATACACCATTTTGACTGAGACAGTATTCCAGTGGCCAGGTACAGGATTCCTCTTCCTTGAGGCAATCAACCGTGTAGATACACCGTTAATCACCGCTTACGTTATCTTCGTGGGCTTAATTTTCGTGGTAACTAACACTATCGTTGACCTTCTGTATGGCATCATCAACCCAACTGTGAACATTACCGGTAAAGGAGCATAATCATGGAACAGACAACTCAAGCTCCGGGCCGTTGGGAGCGCTTTAAAAACTCGGACATCGTTTATTATTTCTTACGTGACAAAGTGGCTATGTTTAGTGCTTTCGTCTTCGCATGCTTCTTGGTTTCGGCACTGGCAGCACCGATTATTGCGCCGTCAGATCCTTATGACTTGATGTCTATTGATATCATGGATGCAGAACTTCCTCCTTCGTGGATGGAGGGTGGTGAGTCCAACTTTGTATTGGGTACTGATGAGCAAGGCCGTGATATTTTCTCAACTATCTTATATGGCTCTCGACTGTCACTGACTATTGGTTTCCTAGCGGTAGGTTTACAGTTGATTTTGGGTATCGTCATTGGTCTTTCAGCAGGTTACTTCGGTGGTCGTATTGATAGCTTCTTGATGCGCTTTGCTGACATTCAACTTTCGTTCTCAACCATGATGGTAGCCATCATTGTTTCTGCCATATTTAAGGCAAGCTTTGGTAGTGCCTTCTATAGCGAATATGCAGTTGTCATGCTGGTTGTCATCATCGGTGTGGCTGAATGGCCACAGTATGCGCGTACCATTCGTGCATCGGTACTGGCAGAGAAGAAGAAAGAATACGTAGAAGCGGCACGTGTGATGGGCTTTAAAGCGCCTCGCATCATGTTCCGTCACATTCTTCCTAACTGTCTGTCGCCTATTTTGGTTATCTCAACAGTACAGATTGCTAATGCAATCATGTCTGAGGCGGCGCTGTCGTTCCTAGGTTTAGGTCTACCGGTTGACCAACCCTCTTTGGGCGCATTGATCAGTACTGGTTTTAACTACATTTTCTCGGGTGCATGGTGGATTACAGCCTTCCCAGGTATCGTTCTAGTTACATTGGTATTGGTTATCAACCTGCTAGGTGACTGGTTACGTGATGTATTTAACCCGAAATTGTACAAGGGTTAACTAACCTAGTTTCAAGAAAGTCTCAAACGCCTGATGTGAAATATATCAGGCGTTTTTTATTGCCTCAGAACAATGCAATAAGCAACAGATTGCTAATTGTTGGCGAATAACCCAACACTCAACTAATCTTTCGAAGTGATTGTTCTTAGTATAATTAGAGGGTTATAAGCAAAATGAAGCTAATAAAGTTGCCCCTAGTCCTTTCGATATTTATTTGGTTATTCGCTTCCGTCAATGCGCAAGCTGACAATTTCTTATGTTCGGCGACTCAGGAGTCTTATGATAAACCTGCATTACTAGGGGAGGAGTGCCCGATAGGGAAATCTTTGTTGGGAAAATCCCAACCTCAATATGAAAGATCGACGTTTTGGATTCAATGTGGTTTTTTTCCTGTGGAGTTGACCATAGAACAGGTAAATCAGATTTACCCCAATGTGTCTGCTTCAATATGGAATAAATCCGAGCCTAGAGGCCGTCGTTGCTTGGTTGGGCCATATGACGATTTTCAGCAGGTTAACCTTGAGGTTACGCAACTTCGGACCATCCAAGGCTTTGAAAAATCCTTTATTAGAGAAGTAGAGAAATAAAAAAGGATGGCAAAAGCCATCCTTTATAAAAGTTATTGTGACTGCGATTAACGCATTGTCACGAACTCCTCAGAGCCAGTTGGGTGGATAGCGACTACAGAATCGAAATCTGCTTTAGTGGCGCCCATCTTCATAGCGACAGCGAAGCCTTGAATCATCTCATCAACGGTGAAACCAATGCCGTGTAGACCAACAACTTTTTCGTTGTCACCCGCACAGACTAGTTTCATCTTACATGGTTGGCGGTGCTTGGTTACTGCTGTGTACATAGCGGTAAAACCTGAGGTATAAACCTTCACATTGTCTTCGCCGTACTGCTCTATAGCTTCTTGCGTAGTCAGGCCGATGGTACCAATTGGTGGGTGACTGAAGACTACGGTTGGAACTAGGTCGTAATCCATTTTCGCGTCGGTCTTGTTGTTAAATAGACGCTCAGATAGTTGGCGCCCTGCTTTAACCGCTACAGGAGTTAGCTCAATACCGCCTTCCATGATGTCGCCAACACAGTAGATGCCTTTAACATTGGTTTGTTGGTATTCATCAACCTTGATGTAACCACGGTTGTTGATTGCAACGCCGGTATTACTCAGATTGATAGCATCTGTCGCTGGGTGGCGACCAATTGCCCAGATTAGCTCGTCCACATTGTGGGTGTTGCCGTTCTCTAGGTGTAAGGTTAGGCTGCCGTCCGCTTCTTTTACCACTTCTTTTGGTACAGAGTGAGTATGTAGCGTTGGGCCTTCTGCGGCCATTACCTCGGTAAGCGTTTCGATGATCATAGGATCGAAACTACGTAGAGGAGACTCTTTGCGTACAAACAGATCTGTTTGCGTGCCAAGAGCGCTCAGCACGCCTGCGATCTCAACGGCAATATAGCCTGCGCCAACTACGGCAACGCGCTTCGGTTGTGCTTCTAGGTCGAAGAAACCATTAGAGTCGATGCCATGCTCAGCACCTGGGATGTTAGGGATAGTTGGACGACCACCCACCGCAATTAGGATGTGATCAGCAGTGTACTGCTCGCCATCAACTTCAACTGTTTTTTCGTCAACGAACTTTGCAAAGCCCTTGATAACATTAATTTTGTTGTTACCTAGAACACGGTCATATGACTGATGGATACGACCAATGTACGCTTGACGATTTTCTACAAGCTTTGACCACTGAAAGTCTTTCAGGTCTACATCAAAGCCGTAGTCTTCTGCGTAAAGGTTTATGGCTTCAGCAACTTGTGCGCCATGCCACATTACTTTCTTTGGGACACAGCCAACGTTTACACAGGTGCCACCAAGGTCTTTTGCTTCGATAAGAGCGACCTTTGCGCCGTACATAGCAGCGCGGTTTGCCGATGCAATACCGCCACTACCACCACCAATACAGATGTAGTCAAAATGAGTTGCCATTGAGTTCTCCAAAATCCTTGTAGTCTTTTTAGTTATATTGGGTGAATTTATTCGGGTACAACCCATTCAACCTTAAAATGTCCTGTTGCGGGTGCGATCGCTTGTTTCAATACAGGCAAGATGGCCTGCATCTGACTTTCCAGTTTCCAAGGTGGGTTGATAACGATCATACCTGACGCTGTCATACCTCTTTCGTTGGTATCTGGCGACACACCCATTTCGATTTGTAATATTTTGCGAATGCCAAGACCTTGTAAGCCTTTCAACATATCGTCGATATCGTAGCGATTGACTACAGGGTACCAGATTGCGTAAGTACCTGTTGCCCAACGCTTATAACTTTGTGCGATAGCTTGTACAACATCGCGATATTCTTTTGCGAGCTCATACGGAGGGTCAATAAGCACTAATCCACGGCGCTCTTTTGGCGGCAGACTTCCCTTTAAGCGAGCGAAGCCATCTTCTTTAAAAATCTTAACTTGGCGGTCGCGGTGGAATTCTTGCTCTAGTAAGGGAAAATCGCTTGGATGCAACTCCGTCAACACCATACGATCACCGCGGCGAAGTTGAGCTCGAGCAACACGCGGAGAGCCGGGGTAGTATCTTAGTTCATCACCTTCATTGAGAGTGCGAATTGAATCAAGGTAGCTCTCTAGCTCATCAGGTAAATTGGCTTGCTGCCAAAGCTTGGCGATGCCTTGTTTGTATTCGCCTGTTTTTTCTGACCATTCATGGGTCAGATCGTAACGGCCTACACCTGAATGAGTGTCGTGATAGACAAAAGGCTTGTCTTTCTGCTTTAAGGCGTCAAGTATAAGACTTTGTACAATGTGTTTAACCACATCTGCATGATTTCCAGCATGAAAACTGTGACGGTAGCTGAGCAAGGTGACTCCCCAAGTGAGTATGTGATGGGACTAATCCACATTATACTCGACTATTGAAATTTGCATAAGTCGTCACTATGTAAACTCTTATAAGACGAAAATAAAAGGGACCCTCTATGTCTAACCCGCTTCTCAATATTACCGATTTACCGCATTTCTCCGAGATTAAGCCAGAGCATGTAAAACCTGCTGTGGAAAAGGCAATTGCGGATTGCCGACACAAGGTAGACGAAGTGCTTAAAGATAACGACAACCCAACATGGGAAAACGTCTGCCTGCCATTGGACGAGGTAGACTCAGTTCTTTCACGCCTTTGGTCACCAGTGAGTCATTTAAACTCAGTAGCCAACAGTGAGGAGCTTCGTGAGGCTTATGAGAGCTGCTTACCGCTTTTATCTGAATACGGCACATGGCTAGGTCAGCACAAGGGGCTTTATGAGGCTTACAAAGCGATAAAAACAGACTCAAGCTTTGAGGGACTAAGTCAAGCTAAGAAGAAAACCATTAAAGACGCATTGCGCGATTTTGAATTGTCGGGCATAGGTCTTCCTGCTGATGAACAGCATCGCTATGGTGAGATAAGTAAGCGTCTGTCTGAACTAGGCTCTAAATTTTCTAACAATGTACTTGATGCCACTATGGGGTGGAGTAAGCACATTGAAGACGTGAGCGAGCTTGCTGGTATGCCAGAATCGGCACTAGAAGCAGCAAAAGCAGCGGCACAAGCAAAAGAGCTTGAAGGCTACTTACTTACACTAGATATTCCTTCTTATGTTCCAGTCTTAACTTACTGCGACAATCAAGAACTGCGCAGGGAAATGTACGAGTCATACAATACTCGAGCATCAGATCGTGGACCTAACGCAGGTAAGTGGGACAACACTGAAATCATTGCTGAGCAACTAAAACTGCGCCACGAGATCGCTCGTATGCTCGGTTTCTCGACCTATAGTGAACGTTCGCTTGCCACTAAAATGGCAGAGACGACCGATCAGGTACTTGGCTTCTTGAATGACCTTGCTAGCAAGGCTAAACCTCAAGGTGAAAAAGAAGTCGAAGAACTGCGTCAGTTTGCCGAAAAAGAATTTGGTGTCACTGAGCTTAATCTTTGGGATATCGCTTACTACAGTGAAAAACAAAAGCAAAACCTGTTCAGTATTTCAGACGAAGACCTGCGCCCTTACTTCCCAGAAGATAAAGTGGTCTCAGGCCTATTTGAAGTACTAGATCGTGTGTTTGGAATGCAAGTTAAAGAACGACAAGGTGTTGATGTTTGGCACGAATCAGTGCGCTTCTTTGATATTCTGACCAAAGAGGGGGATCTGCGTGGTAGCTTCTACCTAGATCTATATGCTCGTGAGCATAAGCGTGGTGGTGCTTGGATGGATGAGTGTCGCGTGCGCCGCACTACATCATCAGGCGAATTGGAAACTCCGGTTGCCTACCTTACTTGTAACTTTAACAAGCCTATAGGTGATAAACCTGCGCTGTTTACTCATAACGAAGTAACTACCCTATTTCATGAGTTTGGCCACGGTATTCACCACATGCTCACTCAGATTGATATTTCTTCTGTATCTGGCATTAATGGCGTGCCATGGGATGCAGTTGAGTTGCCAAGTCAGTTCTTAGAGAACTGGTGTTGGGAAGAAGAGGCGTTGTCATTTATCTCGGGTCACTATGAAACGGGTGAGCCTCTGCCAAAAGAAATGCTGGATAAGATGCTAGCGGCGAAGAATTTCCAATCGGCGATGTTTATTTTGCGTCAACTAGAGTTTGGGTTGTTTGATTTTACTCTACACACAGAGTTTGATCCTGATGTTGGTGCGCGAGTGCTTGAAACCTTAGCTGAGGTTAAGCAAAAGGTCGCGGTATTACCAAGCTTAGAATGGAACCGTTTCTCGCATGCATTTAGCCATATCTTTGCCGGTGGATACAGTGCGGGCTATTACAGCTATTTGTGGGCTGAAGTGTTGTCTGCGGATGCGTACTCTCGCTTTGAAGACGAAGGCATCTTCAATAAAGAAACAGGACAAAGCTTCCTGAACAACATCCTAGAGATGGGAGGCAGTGAGGAACCTATGGAGCTATTTAAACGCTTCCGTGGTCGTGAACCTCAAATTGATGCTTTGCTACGACATGCGGGTATTGAGGCTTAATTTCCTCTAACTTTCTAAAAGCCATCTCAAATTGAGGTGGCTTTTTTATGGGTTCACGTTGCGGTTGATTGGGTTTTGTAGCGAGATAAGGGTTTCCGTAGATTGCACCTCATCGATGGCCTGCAATTTATTGATCAGGACATGCTGCAGTTCTTCAATTGAGCGGCACATTAGTTTAACGAAGATGCTGTAGGCGCCAGTGGTGTAATAGGCTTCGACGACTTCATCAAGGGCATTGAGCTTCTCTAGTGCGGAATGGTAATCCTTGGCGGCATTCAAGTTGATGCCGATAAAACAACATACGTCATAGCCAAGCTTTTTGGTATTGACGATCACCTCTGTGCCTTCAATGACCTCTGCGGCTTTCATCTTTTCAATTCGAACATGAATAGTGGCAGGGCTAACATTAAATCGCTTACCCATCTCTGCATAGGGAGTGCGTGCGTCCTCCATCAAAGTTTTTAGAATATCTTTATCAAGTTGGTCGAGCATGGGGCTTTGGTTCATTGGGGTTCCTTAAGAGACACAGATAACAAGAATGCGGTAAACTAACGGATATCACAATCAGGTCGATAGACCCCTAAACTTTAGAGAGATGACGTTGCAGATTCAACTTCTAGCGCAGTCCGAAGATAAACAATTACAGATCCTAGCATTGGCGGAGCGCTGGGGCTTGCAACATGATCCTGATAGCCAGTTTGCCTTGCAGCTGGGTGAGCGTCTAGAACTAAAAAAGCTGGATGAGCCAAAGTTGGGGTCAATCTTTGTAGACTTCGCTGGTGGCGCTGTAGCGCATCGTCGTAAATTTGGCGGTGGTAAAGGGCAATCTATTGCAAAAGCTGCAGGTCTTAATAAGGGCACGACACCGTGTGTACTTGATGCGACTGCTGGACTTGGTCGTGATGCCTTTGTGCTGGCTTCTCTAGGTTGTAAGGTGCAGATGATAGAGCGCAACCCTGTGGTCGCAGCTCTGCTTGATGATGGTCTATCTCGAGCAAAGCTTGACCTTGAAATTGGCGGTTGGGTCAGTGAACGCATGTCGCTCTTGCATGCTTCGAGTTTAGATGCATTGTCCCAGTTAGCTGAAGACAATGCCTTTCAACGTCCCGATGTCATTTATCTTGATCCTATGTACCCGCATCCGGAAAATAAGAAAAAAAGCGCGCAAATCAAAAAAGAGATGCGAGTGTTTCAGACATTAGTAGGTCCCGATCAAGATGCTGATGGTCTCCTTGAACCTGCATTGGAGCTTGCCACTAAGCGCGTGATTGTGAAAAGGCCTGATTACGCTAACTGGCTAAATGAAAAGAAACCGAGCATGGCTATCGAAACCAAGAAGAATCGTTTTGATGTTTATGTCCTGTCTTCAATGACTTAGTTAAAAGGTCAAAAATAAATAGTTGAATTACTGTCATTAAATCGCTATATGTAAGTAATAATCATTATTAATTGCATTTGAGTGATGAGGTTTTATGACTAAGAAGATGTGCAAGTTTAATCGCAGAACGATAGAGGGCAGCTTAGGTGCGATCTATTCTATTGTGGCTGAACCAAAATTTGTGTGTCGCTCTTGTGCTCGCGTAGCGGGTAGTGCAGAAAACCTGTGTAAGCCTAGCCCGATTCCTCCTCAAGCCTGTCGTAATAAGCTTTCAGGGCCTATTTTAGAGCCAGCCATCGATGATTGTGTGTTGCTAGCTGAAGCCAAAGCAACCAACACAATTACAGAAATTTCATCGGCTAAAAATAAATCTGAAAAGAAAACATCGAACAAACCATTAATCGAAGTCGCAGAGAACGTTGAGAAAAATACAACTGAAGATGAAGGCGTGCAGTATCAATTGAGTGATAAGCAGCTTAAGAAGCAGCGTAAAATGCTGAAGAAGCAGGAAAAAATGCACAAGAAGCTGAACAAGATCCTACGCAAAGAGAAAAAACTTACCAAGAAGAGAAGTAAGCTAGATGCCCACCTTAATGAGGTTGTAGAGGCTACCTCTATTCGCATAGCCTCAAATCATCTTCACTAATTCTAAAGCCATTCAAGAACTAATCTTGCAGTGGTACGACCAATAGGTCGATAGGCATGTCATGAATCATGTGGCGAGTGTTGGAAAGCAACTTACCCCAAAAGTCATGATGGTGCCCACAGACAACCAAATCAAATCCTCTTTCTTTTATCGCATCTGAGAGTTCTTCTACTAGATCACCACGTCCTACGAGTGTGTTACTCACTGGATAATCAAGTTTGTCACTCAAGTCTTGCAGTTTTTGAGTGGAAAGCTTTGTAGTTGCGGTCTGGCTATCAACCAAGTTAACTTCGATCAGTCCGGTGTAGACTTCACTATAGTTAACGTCGATATGAATAAAAGAAAGCTCAGCATTAAGAGCTTTGGCAAGTTTGACTGCTCGATTGGCTAAGTATTCACTATGATCCCCTAAGTCTAGGGCAACAACGATATGTTTATAGCTCATGATAGGCTCCTTATTTAAGCAATAGAAAAATATATCCTTAATTTTATTCTAGCAGGGCGAAGCATAATTTTTGCTGAAGTGATCTTAAGTTGAAGTATTCGACTAACAAAAGAAAGAGAATTTTGATTTAGGGCAAAGTCTGTTAATTTAGACATTATCGCCACGTGGTACATTGGCTGAATGACATTAGAGCTATTAAGAAGAGGAACGTCTTATGCTGTCGCAACAGATGGTTGAAAATTTAAACGCACAAATAAACCTAGAATTTTTCTCATCCAATCTATACTTACAAATGAGTGCTTGGTGTGAAGACAAAGGTTTCGAGGGTGCAGCAGAGTTTATGCGCAAACATGCCACCGAAGAAATGGAACATATGCAACGCTTATTTACTTATGTGAGTGAGACTGGAGCTATGCCAATTCTAGGTGCTATAGATGCGCCAAAGCATGAGTTTGCAAGCCTTGGGGAAGTATTTCGCGAGACCTATGAGCATGAGTGTATGATCACTGAAAAGATCAATAAGCTTGCTCATGTGGCTTTTACAAGCCAAGACTACTCAACGTTCAATTTCTTGCAGTGGTATGTGGCAGAGCAACACGAAGAAGAGAAATTGTTTAAAGGGATTTTAGACAAGCTAGAGTTGGTTGGTGAAAACGGTCAAGCACTGTTCTTCATTGATAAAGACCTAGCGATGATGGCTAAAGAAGGTTCAACCTCTATCATGGATGTGGCAACTGAGTAACTTATCCGTACTCATTTAAACAACTGATTCACACTGGTTGTCTTGCCATTTCCTAGAGAGTGTAGGGAGGAATAGAGATGATCAGTGGGGATTTGATTATTTTTGCACTAATGATCGTAACAGCGGTCAATAGTATGCGTTACATCAGTACATTAAGGGCACTTATCTTTGTGATGCGTGAAGCGCACCCTTTACTCTATCAACAAGTCGATGGCCGAGGGTTCTTCACTACTCAAGGTAATGTCGTCAAGCAGTTCAGACTTTTCCATTATCTCAAGAGCAAAGAATATTCACAGCATCATGATCCTGTGTTCGTCGGCAAGTGCGACAAGGTTAGAGAGCTCTTTATTCTGAGCTGCGCACTGCTTTTTGTCACCTTAGTGGCAGCTTTCAGCGTGTAATTATTAATCTTGTTTGTATCTCTAGCCTGCATCTGGGTAGAATGTGCGCCTTTGTAAGGGTATGCGGTTTTCGCATGCCCTTTTTGTATGACCTCCCGAGATGTAGAAAATGAGTGAACACTTTGATGTCGTGATTATTGGTGCTGGTGCTGCAGGCTTGATGTGTGCCGCTGAAGCTGGCAAGCGAGCTAGGCGAGTGCTAGTAGTCGATCACGCTAAAAAACCAGGGCGTAAGATTCTCATTTCAGGTGGTGGTCGTTGCAACTTTAGCAACTACGATGTTTCGCCTTCCAATTTCCTCTGTAGTAATCCACATTTCGTGAAATCGGCATTGTCGCAATACACTAATTGGGATTTCATCTCTATGGTGAGTAAGCATGGAATTGAGTTTGAAGAGCGTGACCATGGGCAATTGTTTTGTGTAGATTCAGCTAAGCAAATTGTAAAGATGCTACTTGATGAGTGTGATTCACAGTATGTACAGTTTCAATATCAGGTAGCGATTAGTAATATCGAGAAAACAGAATCAGGGTACACACTCCTTGCCAATGGGAAACCGATCAGCTGCGAATCATTAGTCGTTGCTACTGGTGGCTTATCAATGCCTAAACTTGGGGCAACACCATTTGGTTATCAGATTGCCGAACAATTTGGTTTGGATGTGATCCCAACGACTGCTGGCTTAGTGCCATTTACGTTGCACAAGCAAGACAAACTAGATTTCAGTGAACTCTCTGGAATTGCCATTCCTGCTGAGATTACCGCAGAAGATGGCACTGTATTCAAAGAAGCATTATTGTTTACTCATAGAGGGCTCTCTGGTCCATCAGTACTGCAAATCTCATCGTATTGGCGTGCAGGGCAAAAAGTAACCGTCAATTTAGTGCCGGAGGCTGATATTGCTGAGCTATTGGTGCAGAATCGAGAGAAACATCCAAACCAGTCGCTGAAAAACACCCTATCTAAGGTGCTGCCTAAGCGCTTAATTGAAGTATTGATTGAGCGTAAGCACCTAGTAGATAAACCTCTGAAGCAATTGAATCACAAAGAGTACGATGAAGTGGTTGATGCACTAGAAGGCTGGCAGATTGTTCCCAATGGCACTGAAGGTTATCGAACAGCGGAAGTTACTTTAGGTGGCGTAGACACCAATCATCTTTCGTCTAAAACCATGGAGTGTAAAACACACTCGGGTTTGTATTTCATTGGCGAGGTTATGGATGTGACCGGATGGCTTGGGGGCTTTAACTTCTGTTGGTGCTGGAGTTCTGGTTACGTTGCGGGACAGAATGTTTAATTACCTATAAACCGTTCTAGCAGGCCTACTTAGTAGGCCAATTCTTGATAACGCATTTGTGCTTTCTGTACTCTTAACCTTCTTTGCTCAACATGCAGCTTAAGTTCGTTAAGGGCAACACGATTCGCGTTTTTCTGTGCTGGGTTAAGACGCTCAAAGTCTGCGGATTTTTGCATATATTCAGCGTGTAGTCTTTGATAGCTGCGTTGTGCATTACGAGCTTCATCAGCCCAGTGATTGGTCTCTTTGAGGTATGAATTGATCTCTCGAGTTGCTTTATCTTCAACGACCGCAGGCTTTTTTAGTGCTAAACGAACGGCTAGACTCATACTTGATACAGCCAACATTGAATACATAAAAAACATCATAGCCAAATACCTCCAACAACCATTTCATGCGCGGACGTGCATTCTGCCACTGCTTAAAAAATAAGCAATGATTTTGTGGTGCAATCTTACATTTCATTTTTATGCGCTTTTGGCATATGAAAAAGGTTCTTAGATTAAGTCTTTGATCCTCCTGATAGATCACATAAGAAAGCGCTTTCCTTTGCAATAATTAAACAAAATAACAATTATTGTTTGGAAACCGAAATGGTCAGTTTTTGGAATGGAAATAAGTCACCTTCTCGACAGGAGCATGAGTTTGAGGTGCTGAAACTTGCTTTAGGCACCGCTAAAGTCACTAATGACTTAACGGATTACCCAGATGCTAAAGATGAAGGCAATATCTTCAATTTAGGCGCTGATGCTCTAGTGACCGTAGCGGGTAATACTAAGTTTGAGCAGCACGCCTTTTTATCCGTTGGCCAACCATTATGTATGGGGCTACTTGGGCATCGAATCTTGATTATTCGTCGTCAAGATGTCGTCACATTCTCGGATATTACTGAAGAAAACTTAAAAGCTTTGAAGGCAGGAATTCCCGCGACTTGGGCTGATGCTGATTTATTTCGTAGTAATGGCTATCAAGTCTTTGAACAAGGTTCTTTAGATACTATCTTTGCTGATCTGCAATTGGGCCTTTGCGATTATGTCGCACTTGGAGCTAATGAGGTACAGGCGATTTATCATGAATTTGCTGAGCAATTTGAAGGGTTAGTTATCGAGTCATCGATGATGCTCTACTATCCATTCCCTTTGGTTTTTTATGTGCATCCGCAGAAAGAGCAGCTTGCTACTGAGATAAAAAATGGTTTGGAACTAAGCCGGAATAATGGTGCTTTGAGAGTATTGTTTGATAAGCATTATGGTCAGGTGGTTACTGATATGAACCTACGGTCTCGCCGGCAGTTAGAGCTTAATAATCCTTTGTTACCAAAAGTTTTTTCTGGCTTTAGTTCAGAGTTAATCTCAAGCAAATAAGCTATTGGAACATAGTAAACAAAAAGGCCTCAGCATTTTGCTGAGGCCTTTGTTTTTCTAAGCTGTTTGTTAGCTACGCAGAGCTGATTGAGCGACAGTACAACGTACCTGGGCGACCTTTCCTGAGCGAGTAAATAGCTCTTGGCACACTTCGGCTGTTAGACCATTGTTTGGCATTGCGACTACCGAGCCATCTTCATAGTGCACTTCAACAAAAGTTTCACTCTCAGATGCGACTTGGTACACAAATGGTACTTGGCAGTAGGTAAATGCCAGTTGACCCACTGTTAGAGGGATCTCTTGTGTTTTGCCTGTAATATCAAGGTAGCTAAAGGTAACCGCCTCATTCAATAATTCACTGCTCTTAAGTAGTGAAGGGTTTATTTGAATTGCCCCCTCGTTTACTTGAATACCAAGCTCTACAAAGCGAGTAATGATTTCTTCTTTTACCTGCCCAGTCATACCCGGTTGCTGCGCACCTGCTTGTTTAGGTGTATGCGAGTATGGGTCAGTAGGGAAGGCACCATAATTACTTGCCGTCTTGTTAAAACCAATACCTTCACGAACGCGATAGTAGTAATCGGCAAGGGCTTTAGTCACTTCGCTATCGGCATCTTGCTCTAAGGCTACTAAGTAGTTCTCTTGAACCGCCAACAGTAATTTGGACACCATGTGCCAATAGATACAACCTAAGCCTTCATAACCGAACATAGTACCAGAGCGACCAGTAAAGGCTTTATGGTTGAAGACTTGCTCGTAAAGAGCATTGATCTCTTGCCATTGTGCTTCTGTAGCTTCTGGGTAGTCACCCTTTATGCTGTCAATTGCGGCATTTAAGTAGTCACGATTTTCAAAATTCGCATTGAAGTGGAAATGGTCGGTCGCGCTTTGTTGAACAAGGCGCTTATCACCTTTTTCTACCATGGAGTTCAGAAGACTAGAGCCTGCAATTTGCTGCTTGGTGACTTGGTTTTTCTCCATGAATGGTGTCAAGTCACGATCAGGATAAAGCATAAAGCTCTTTTGGTCCTGACGATACATCTCGCTAGCGTAAAGCTTGTCTAATAACTGCTTAACTTCTTGAGGATCAAGTAAACCAGAGCTCAACACCGCTACCTGACCTTCTAGCATCGGATACAGCTCTTCTACTGTCACGCTGTCTTTTGCGTACGAGATAATGTTGTATGCGTTGTATAAGCCATCTTCACGAAGGTTGTTGCGAATGCTCTTATCTAGAACTGTTAAGCTCACGTTCAATAGCTTACTTATCTCTGCGGTATCTACAGTTTCTTTGCTACCAAAACTGCCTGTAGGATACGCAGTATTGCGATAATCTGCGGCGGCTTGCGCAAGTGAAACCAAGACATCGTATCTTAGTTTAGGAGTCACCTCACCTGTGGTGATAGACACTTCAGCGTCCGCCAAAATAGCCTCAATTGCTACCATCCAATCACGTACTTGAGTCGATAATTGTGTGTACTGAGGTGCTTCAGAAAGCATCTGCTGCATGAAAGAAACATAGCGACGCATGTAGTAAAGCGTAACCATAGATAAGCCATTACCAACGATAGCGTTGTTAGCATCGTTCCATTCTGGACGTTGCGTGTTTAGCCAGATACCACCATCAAGCACTAGGTTACTCAGCTTAGAAAGCAGAGGCACCAAGATTTTTTCTAGTAAATTAACCATGTAAACAGAGTTATCACTGTTTAGAACTAGTTTGCCATCACTGCCTAGCTCTGCAACCTTACCTTCGATAAGAGATTGTTTTTCATCGTTAAAATTAACAGTGTCTTTTGGGTTGGCAAACAATCCATCCACATCGCAAATTTCATAAGGCACGTTGGCGTAGCTGTACGTTTCTGTATTCAGTAGGGCAATTAGCTCATCATGTTCAAACTTATCGGCTAACTCTAAGAATTTCAGTAAGTAGATGATCTGATGGTCACCCCAGTAACCGATGTTGCTCCACTCATCTTCTGGATCAAGAAGCTCCCAATCAATGCCATCTTTAGTAATGCGGTAAGGGTTGAAGCCATCAACCGTTGATGCGTTAACAAACTTAGCAATGAATGATTTGATAAAACCAGGGTAGCTGAGTGCCATTGCTTCCCAGTTTTGGAAGATGTCACGCCAGTTGCCTTGATAGGAGAGTAGGCGATCGCCATGCTCGTCTTTTAGTTTGATTTCGTAGTGGTTCCAAGGACGACTTGGGTCACCATGGCGACGACCAAATGTCAGTGGCAGGTACTCATACGCAAGGCGAACAAGTTGCTGGTCGTCTGTTTGTTTAGCTAAAGAGACTAGCTCTGTATGAGTAAAGCTATCAGCAAGCTCAGCAAAGAAGCTTTGATGTTTTGCTACTACTGTTTGGTTGGCGTTACGCATAGTCTTCACGACGTCTGCTTTATCTAAGGTGTAGTTGTTTTCAACTACGCCACCACGCATGTTATTGAACAGTACGTTAGCATAGTGGTGAACAGCAGTGTTTTCTTCTGCTGTTAACTGCCATGCATCGGCGCCAGACATCAAAGATATCAATTCTTTTTGATTGTCTTCGATGCTAGAAAGCACTTGTTTACGGATGTCATTAGGTACTGCAATTTGAGAGTTCAATGCAGTAATGTCGCTATGGCTCTTGTCGATGTCTGCGGCAATAATCCAAGAATTTTTCTGATTGCTTTCTAGTTTAATGGTTTTATGAATCAGGTAGCTACCACGCTGTCCCTTAGTCAGGGTCTCGTCCTGAATAGGCAGTCCTTTTCTGAATGCTGTTATTTGTGAGCTGGTCAGTAGGATTTGGCTAGTGTCGTCATCAAGGCTGAATACGGTAGTTGCAAGTAGAGATTCGGCAGGATCTGCACGGTCACTGAGTTTGGCATACATGGTATACAGCGCTAAAGGAGAGCCTTGTTGACGCTCGTTCCATTTGTAAGCATCAACTAAAGCACTTCTTGTTTGCAAAGCACCCAGAGGAGCCCCAGGTGGCAATAGATTTTGTAGACCATCAAGCACTTCAATCTCGCGGTTATCCCCAGAGAGATCGGTTAATTGTGATTCACGGATAAAGCCAAATTGCTCACTGGTGTTCCAGCTGTATTGGAATTTCAGCTTCAAAGAGTGGTTAATCTCTTCGAAGATAATTTTGTCGCCAATGCTGTTTTTGTAGAGATTGCGCTCTACCTGATATAGGCCATCATGGAAGGCATTGAACGGTTCCCAAAGTGAAACACCTGAACTGGTTTTTACTTTGAAGATCGATTTTGCACCGGTGTTTTCGGCGCTTTCATGGATATAGTCTACCGACTTGTAAGGGAACAATGCGTTTTCTGGGCGGATGCGACCTGCAGAAAGACTGCCTGTAGAAGAGATGAACAACCAATGATCACTTGCAGAAACAACGCTGATAAAAAATGGGTTCATATGATCGACATTGGATATCTTGTAGTAGCGTTCGCCATCAAGGTTGACGAACTTTCCATCCACGTCTTGTAGAGTAATGTGTTCCATGTTGCAGGCCCTTTTAGGATTTTTTGAAAGCGCTTTCTTTTCTGCGCTATTATTTTTATATCGCTATATCTGAAGCATAAGCTTCAGATATAGACCCTTTATTCATTAAATGATTGAGTGCACAGAGTTGCGCTTCACCAGTTCAGGGTTGAAGCGCTTTTTCACAGGTAGCTTGCTTCCATTGAGCTGATTTAACAGCATATTGGTTGCATTGATGCCAATATCTCGAATGGGATAGTTTACTGTGGTTAGTGTTGGTCGAATGTAGCGGCAGTAGATGCTGTTATCAAAACCTATGACGGAGATGTCTTTGCCAACAACAAGATTTCTTAGATCGCACTCGTCGTAGACGGTCATTGCGATGTTGTCATTCTGGCACAGTACGGCAGTAAGCTGAGGATGCTCATCAAGCATTTGTTTTGCTAGTTGACTATTTAGCTCGCTCTCTGTTTCATAAGTACCATGATAGACATAGTCTACATTGGCTTCTATGCCGGCTTCTTTAATGGCTTTATGATATCCATCTAAACGATCCCTACAGTCCATTTTATCCATATCACCAGTGATAATACCGATGTGGCGATGACCTCGCTCGATAAGATGTTTAGATGCAATATAACCACCTAGCTCATTGTCGATATAAAAGCACTGCTCTGATATCTCTTCAATGTGCCTATTGACTACCACCAATGGACGGTCTTGTTTGGCCAACTTGATTAGGTCTTCATCTTCTAGCTTGTCTGCATGGACGATAAGCCCATCGACGCGTCTAGAATCTAGAAAGTGTAAAGATTCAGCTTCAACTTTTTTATCCATGTGTCCGCATGTAGCGATCAAATGCAGGTTGGCATCACGGGTCTTTTTTTCTACTTCTTTCATCAAGTTGCCAAAGAAGGAGCCCTCTAAGGCTCCCACTAGAACACCAATACTATTAGAACGATTAGAAGCCAAAGCCTTTGCAATGGAGTTAGGCTGAAAGCCTAATTCGTTGATTGCTTTATAAACTTTATCTTTGTTCGCCTCTTTTACTGTACTGTGGTTATTCAAAACACGGGATACCGTGGCTTGAGACACTTTTGCAAGTTCGGCAACTTCTTTTATCGTAATCATGTTCTAATCTTATCAGCCTCAGAGTAGAAATTATGTCTGTCTGAATTATTCGTAATTGTGGCAGCGGATAAAGTGATCATCTGCCAGTTGTCTAATTGCAGGGAATGACTTTTCACATTGCTCGCTCGCTTTAGGACAACGAGGCGCAAAAGGGCATCCTATGCTACTTGGCTTCCAAAGAGGGATTTCACCCTTCTTCGCGTCCAACTCGCGTCGTCCGCCTCGACCAGGCTCTGGTACCGCAGACAATAGTAGCTGCGTATACGGATGCTGAGGTGTTTGTGTCACTTTGTCACTATTACCCCATTCAACCATGTGCCCTACATACATTACCGCAGTTTTCTCAGCAAAGTAGCGAGCAGTGGCAATATCGTGAGTGATGTACATAAACGAGATGCCGTGCTTGTCTTTTAGGTCCGACATTAAGTTCAAGATACCTAAGCGAACAGACACGTCCAGCATTGAGATAGGCTCATCCGCTAAGATAACCTCTGGGTCAACTGCGATAGCACGAGCAATAGCAACACGCTGGCGTTGACCACCACTTAGTTCATGTGGGAATTTCTCCGCCGTTTCGATGACTGGAGATAGACCTACTAGCTCAAGCAGTTGATATACCAAAGTATCAATGTTTTCTTTGCCTACACGATTGTGGATCTGCAATGGGCGAGCAATGTGATGGTAGATTGAATGTACTGGATTTAAAGAACCAAATGGGTCTTGGAAGATCATTTGCACCTGACGAGCATACTCTAGGCTGCCATTTTCTTTAATGTACTCATCAATTGGCTGACCCTTAAACTCAATGTCACCACCAGTGGCTTCATAGATACGAGTCAGAACGCGAGCGCCAGTACTTTTACCTGAGCCAGATTCACCAACAATAGCCAGAGCTTCACCTTTGCGTAGGTCAAATGACACGTCATTTACCGCACGCATGTAAGCATCTTTTTTCTTGCTGCTTCCGATAGGAAAGTCTTTGATTAGGTTCTTAATCGAAAGAATTACTTCAGGGGTATTAGTTTGCATAGTTTTCCCTTTTCTTTTCTATTACAGCAAGTTACATGCAACGTGGTGATTTGGAAGCACTTCAATAAGTTGAGGCTCAATCTTGGAACAATCAGCAAAGCATTCACTACAACGCTCTTGGAAGTTACAGCCTTGAGGTATCTTAAGTAGGTTAACTGGGTTACCAGGGATACCGTGTAGGCGTGTCTTTGGACCATGAATACTAGGGAATGAAGAAACCAAACCTTTGGTGTATGGGTGAACTGGGTCACGGAATACTTTTTCAGCGTCACCAATTTCAATTAGGTTACCTGCGTACATCACACCAATGCGGTCTGCAATTTCACCCATCAAGCTCAAATCGTGGCTGATAAATAGAATTGAGAAGCCAAACTTAGTTTTTAAATCGTAAAGCTCGTTCAGAATTTCACGTTCTACTACCACATCAAGTGCTGTAGTTGGTTCATCCATAATGATGAGCTTTGGTTCTAGCGCTAGCGCAATCGCGATAACAACACGCTGACGCATGCCACCCGATAGTTGGTGTGGAAAGCTTGATAGGCGATCGCCGTGGATACCTACAATTTTTAGTAGCTCAACCGCTTTTTCACGAGCTTGCTTTAGCGTCACTTTTTTGTGCGCCAAAATTACATCAGTAAGCTGCTCGCCAATGCTAATTACTGGGTTAAGTGAGTTCATGGCACTTTGGAATACTACAGAGGTTTCATTCCAGCGGAACTCTCTCAGTGCCTTGTCATTCATTTTTAGAATGTCAGTGCCTTTATATAAAATCTCACCTTCAGAGATCAGTGCAGGCGCTTTATGTAGTCTAGCGATAGCAAATGCTAACGTACTCTTACCACAACCTGATTCACCCGCAATACCTAAGGTTTCGCCTGGTTTGATTTCTAGGCTGACATTGTTAACTGCACGTGCCACACCATTTGGTGACACGTAATCAACACATAGGTTGTTAATTTCTAATAGAGGTTGTTGGTTCATGCTAGGCCTCGACGTTTGTCAGCGTCTTTCTTCATTTTCGCCCATAGCTTCATATGAGCACCAGTTTTCAGTTTAGGGTTACTTATTTGGTCAATAGACATGTTGATAAGTGCTAATGCACCACCAGTGATAGCAAGTGCCATTGCTGGAACAATCATCTCCCACCAAGCGCCGGTATAAAGAGCGGCAGAGGTTTGTGCCCAGTAAAGCATTGAGCCCCAGCTCACTTCTGTTGCGTCACCTAGACCAAGAATACCTAGACCCGCTTCTGCGCCCATTGCGTAGATAACTGCGCCAAGGAAACCACCGAAAACGATAGATGTTAGGTTTGGTAGAATCTCTACAAGGATGATACGAATCTTTGACTCACCCATTACTTCTGCAGAGATAATGTACTCTTTGTTTCTTAGAGCCATGGTTTGAGAACGAATTACACGTGCCCCCCATGGCCAGGATGTGAGTCCGAGCAATAAGGTTATGACTAATGAACTCACTTGCCCGAGGAAAGCGGCGAGTACTATCAGCAGCGGTAGCTGTGGGAATACCAAGAATACGTTAGTGACGAAGTTCATCCACTCGTCAACTTTTCCACCCAAGTAGCCAGAAGTTACACCAACCGCTACAGCTAGTGTCATTGCGATAATGCCGGCAGATAGAGCAACAGTTAGCGATTTCTTGCCACCGTGCAGTACTTGACTAAAAACATCACGACCACTGCGAGTAGTGCCCATGATGTGTTCAGCGCTTGGCTCTTGGTGTGCACGCGCAACGCGTCGTTCTGGATCGTGTGTTACTAATACTGGTGAGAAAAGCGCACCAGCTAGGATGATAGTAATTAGGAAAGTACCAATGATTGCTGGTGGGTTTCCGTTAAAGAAGTCTTGTAGAGTACCTTTAAGCTTGCGCAGTGTCGTTGCTAGACCTCGCGCACGACCTGTAGGGAACTCGGACGTATCAATGTGTGCAGTTAACTTTTTCATTATCAAACCTTAATCGTCAATGCGAGGGTCTAGCCAAACATACAGTAGGTCAGCAATGAAGTTTGCTGCGAGTACTGCGGTAACCAAAATGAGTAGGATTGCTTGAATTAGCGGGTAATCACGAGCTGTGATGCCCTTAAGAAGCATGTTGCCAAGGCCTTGGTAGTTGAATACAACCTCGGTAAGGATTGAACCTGCAAATGAGAAACCAATCGCCATTGCAATCGCCGTTGCTACTGGAAGAATCGCGTTGCGTCCTGCGTAACGGTACATAACGCGGAAGCTTGATAGACCTTTTGCTTCAGCCATGGTCACGTAATCTTCACCTAGTACGTTGATCATTGCGTTACGCATGTTAAATACCCAAGTGGCGATGCCTACAAGAATCATCGAGCCCATTGGAAGTACGGCGTGTTTTGCTACGCTGCTTATGAACTCCCAAGTAAATCCTGGAGTAATCATTGGGTCATAGGTGTAACCCAGAGGGAACATTTCTAGCTGTAGAGCAAAAATGTAAAATAGTAGTAGTGCTGTAACAACGTATGGGAAGTTACTGATGAATGCCAACACAGGTGGAACAATTTGACCAAATAGGCCTTCACGACGGTAAGAAGCATAAGTGCCGATGCTAACGCCAATGATGAGAGCAACAATCAGTGAGCCTAACGCTAGGAACATAGTCCAAGGTAGAGACATGCTAATCACTTTAGTTACTTCGGTCGGGAACATTAAAACGGACGGGCCAAGGTCTAGAGTGAATACACTCTTGATGTAAGCGATGTATTGTTCGAATAGGCTACCATCCACGAAGCCGTACATTTCTTTTACCGCATCCATCTGGGCCATGTCCATTTTACCACCCGCAGCCGCAAATAAAGCATCAACTGGGCTACCAGGCATAACGCGAGGTAAAAAGAAGTTGAATGTTATTGCGACAAAGAACGCCGTCAAATAGAAGCCAAATCTACGGAGTACAAAATTCATAGGTCTTTCCTGAGAAGGGAGGACTACCGGGAAGGTAGCCCTCTGTGGGTTTTAATTATTTTGCGTGAAGGTGATCTAGGATCTTCACTTTTTTGTCCGCTTGGTAGTAGTTAGGGTGGATGTATGGGTTTTCTGCATCCGGCCAGCCTACAACTCTCTCAGTACGGTACTGGAACCATGTTGGGTTTGAGAACAAAGGAATAAACGCAACTTGTTCCGCAGCGAATGCTTCTAGTTCGTCAAGGATCTCACGCTGAACTTTTTCATCTGTAGTTTGAGTAAACGCATCAATCTTGTCAGAGATTTCTTGTGAGAATATGCCGTGACCTGCGTGCCAACTCTTACCTACAGCACTTGCCGAGAAGTAATCTTGGTATGCTTGGATAGGGTGAGCATTGTTAGTGTTAGACCAGTTGATAGAGATGTCGTAGCCACCTTCTTTCAAGTTCTTGTCGTATACAGACCAGTCAACAGTTTTCACGTTTGCTTTAACGCCAACTTCTTCAAAGTACTCAGATACCATTTGCACTGTTTGAACCCAATCAGTCCAGCCATTGACTACTTCAATATCAAACTCAACGTTTTCGCCACCTGGCATGTTACGGATGCCATCACCATTGGTATCTTTTAGGCCTGCTTCATCAAGAAGACGATTTGCTTCGTCAAAGTTGTAGGTAGAGTATTTTGCAAATTTCTTCTCGATGTCTTGGTTAACATACGCTTCAAAATATTGACCTAGACCGCCCATGTAGTGGTTAGCTGTTGGGTAACCGTAAGCTGCGAATTCAACAATATCTTCACGGTCAAGTGCCATAGAAAGTGCGCGACGTACGTTTACGTCATCCAATGGTGCTTTTTTCGTGTTTAGGTAAAGTTGGATAGCATCGTTCGCTGGGTACCAGTAGTGGTTGTTCTCTGGATCGCGGTCAACGAAAGTCTTATCGATGTCAGCAACAAAGTTAGATGCCCAGTCGATTTCGCCTTTCATAAGCGCCGCTTGGATTTGCGAGTTATCGTTGTAAGAACGCGCAATAATACAGTCTAGGTATGGACGACCTTGCTCTGCTTGCCAGTAATGAGGGTTACGACAAAGTTTGATTTGCTGAGGAGTCATTAAAGCAACCTCAGTCATAGGACCGTTACCAACAGGGTTAGGGTTAGTGAAAGTCGTCAGATTTTCTACTTTGCTCCATACGTGCTTAGGAACGATGTAGTAATCTTTAAGGCCCCAAATGAAGGTTGAATCTGCTTTAGCCATCTTGATAACAACAGTAGTGTCATCAGTCGCTGTTACGCTTTCAGTGTAACCACTCCACATACCTTTAACATCAAAAGCTTTGTTGTCTTTAGTTAGTGCGTAGCTGTATGCAACGTCTTCTGCTGTTAGAGGTTTGCCATCAGACCATTTTAGATTCGGGCGAACCTTAATAGTGATGGTCATTAGGTCTTCAGATTGGGTGATAGATTCTGCGATACGAGGCTCAATCTCACCAGTCTTGCCGTTATGGATGAATAGTGGCTCGAACATTGTTCCAGCAACGATATCTTTTTGGGTATAAGGGTTAAAGTTTTCAACAAAGCCAGTGCCGATCGCAGGTACAGTAATCTCACCACCTTGTTTGATTTCTGTATTAGCGAAAGTCGCTCCTGTAGTTAACAGTCCGACTACAAGTGATGCCACTGCAGTTTTCTTTAACATATCTTCTATTCCTCGTTGTTACACTTCTATTAAGAAAGTGTGAAAGCGCTTTCTTTTGTGAAGCGAAGGTTTAAGAACCGATTAATTATTTTGTGTTTGTTTTTGTAGGGTATTGAAAAGAAGTATCGCTTTTGAAAGCGCTTTCTTTGTCGAGTAAGTTACGACTTCTTTACCTGCAAAACAAACATCATTCCGATAAAACCTGTTCGATCTCACGCATATTTCACGAACCAATGACGAAAGTTTGATCTGCTGCAAGATTTATATATTTGTATGATTTGTGGGCGAATTTGATTAAATCTTAAACGGAAACACATTTTGTGAGGGTAGAAATGCTTAGTTACATTTACTCGATCAATGGGTCAAATCATTGCCTTTGGAGCGTTATTGAATCTGGTTTGCGTTGTAATTGAGTGGGAATGTTCGTATTCTGCTCGGCAATGCTATTTGTACGACTAAAATAAGATTGCGCTAAGGAAGGAATCGGCTCAGGGATCTGTTTAGCAATTGTGATAACCCCCAAAGTGAGAAATATGCCTAAATTAAATCTACATCGCAGAGATTACACTTCATCAATCGGCTCTGAGCTTGACGCATCAATTCGCAATGAGGCTTTGCAACCTCACTTTGATAAGCTCAAAAGAAAGCTAACCAAGAGTCCGTATTTGACTGATAAAAATGTTCAGCGACGTTGGGCTGCTCTCGATAATGCCGATTCTAAACATCATCTTTTAGATGAGCACACTCAGCAGAACATGCTGGAGTATTCAAAGAATATTGAGCATTTTATTGGCACGATAAAAATGCCTGTAGGTATGGCTGGGCCATTGCGAATCAATGGATTATTCGCTAGCGATGATTTTTTGGTTCCTTTAGCCACCACTGAAGCTGCATTAGTGGCGTCTTATAACCGTGGCTCTCAATTGCTCACTGCTGCTGGTGGTGCTACAGCTATGCTTCTTAATGAGGGTGTGACTCGAACTCCAGCGTTTGCCTTCTTTGATATCAGTGAGGCAGGACAGTTTGTAGCTTGGGTGGTGACTCAATATGCCACCTTTAAGTCAATTGCCGAACAAACCACTTCTCATGGCAAATTAACAGACATCAGTGTCAGCATTGAAGGTAACCATGTTTACCTAGTGTTTGAATTCCTTACGGGTGACGCCTCGGGTCAGAACATGGTGACAATTGCCACCAATGCGGTGCTTGAGTACATCATGGAAAATACGCCGGTTGAACCCGAGCATGCCTTTCTTGATGGGAACCTTTCTGGGGATAAAAAAGCCAACGCACAAACATTAAGAAGTGTTCGTGGTAAAAAGGTAACAGCAGAAGCACATATTCCAGCAGAGTTGGTCGAAAAGTACCTACATACAACTCCAGAGAAGATGATGCAGTTTGCACAGATTACGACAGTCGGTGGTGCATTAAGTGGCACTATCGGTATCAATGCACATTATGCCAATGCATTAGCTGCGCTTTATATTGCGTGTGGTCAAGATGCTGCATGTGTGGCCGAGTCTGCAGTCGGTATGACGCGCTTAGAAGTGGATAGAAATGGTGATTTGTATGCCAGTGTCACCTTACCAAACCTAATGGTGGGAACGGTCGGTGGTGGTACTGGCTTGCCGAGTCAAAAGGCTTGTTTAGATCTGATGGGACTGCATGGCAATGGAAAGTCGCAGGCTCTTGCGGAGGTTGCAGCTGCTCTTTGTCTTGCTGGTGAGCTTTCTATTGTTGGCGCTTTCTGTGCTGGGCACTTTTCTCGTGCCCATCATAAACTAGCGCGAAAATAACATCCTAAACTCTAGGCAGGCTTACGTTTAAGTTGCTGGATGACGAGTCCAGCAACGATCAATAACAATCCAAGCAAGGTCGAAATATGGATCTCTTCTCCTAAAATTTGCGATAGCAAAATCAATGAAATGAACGGAGAAATAAAGATAAGATTGCTGATTCTGGCGGTATTTTGTGTCGCTTTTAGTGCGCCCAGCCACAAAACAAAGGTAATTCCCATTTCAAACAGACCAACGTAAGTAACTGCTAGCCAACCCTTAGTGCTGATATCCCAAGCCGCGCCTTCCCAAATAGAGAGTACTATGGTCAATGGAATCGCCACTATAAATCCAAGTAGTACCGCAACTACGGGATCGGCTTTATTCTTAGCATTCAAGATCCAGTAGCCAGCCCAAAGCAGGGTGGATAACAAAGCTAAACCAACCCCTAATGGACTCTCAAACTGTAAACCTAGAACGTCTCCTTGTGTGGCAATGACCACCACGCCTAAATAGCCCAAAGCACAAGCAATCCAGTCTTGAGTTCGAATCTTTTGCCCTAGAAATACCGCTGCCATTAAGGTCAGGGTAATGGCCCAACTGTAATTGATCGGTTGTGCTTGTGAGGCGGGTAAAAGGTCGTAGGCTTTAAAGAGAATCAGATAGTAGGCGAGAGGGTTAATTAGGCCTAACATCAAGTAGTAAAGAGGGTTTGCAACAAATGTTCTAACAATAACATGAGTCTTTTTTTGATAGATACAAACAAGTAATAAGGCAATCGCAGAGACGATGCTAGCACAGGTGAGCATCTGGATTGGCGTAAACTCAGCGAGGGTGAGCTTGAATGCGGTGGCAACTGTAGACCACAAAAGGACTGCACAGAGTCCTAATATAAGCGCTTTGCGTTCGTTCATGAATGACTCAAAGTGTTAAATACAGAAAAAGGAAGAAGATGGCTCAGTCTATAGCCTTTGTGGGTGTGCGCCAATATACAATTTTCTGGGCGTAATCCTGTATTTCTACTCGCCTTGGTGTATCTACTCACACTTATGCAAACCTTATGAGGTCGCGAGATACTTCAACAAAGACAAGCGCTGATGTATGCAGTAAACTTGGCCATTCATTTGCAATGTAGATTGCTAGCGTAGCCGAGCGGCTTTCGTCGTGAATATACATTCACTAGCCCTCGTTTGGAATACGACTTCAGAGATAGAACATGGATATGAGCGTTAAAGAGCCCCAAGATCAAGCCTCGCAAGACACTACCCACTTTGGTTTCAAGACGGTTGCCAAAGATGACAAGGTCACTAAAGTAGCAGAGGTATTTCATTCGGTAGCAAGCAAATATGACCTGATGAACGACCTAATGTCTGGTGGTGTTCATCGTTTGTGGAAGCGCTTTACCATCGACTGTAGTGGTGCTCGCCCTGGGCAACGCATATTGGATCTAGGTGGTGGTACTGGCGACCTAACGGCTAAGTTTTCACGTATTGTTGGTGATAACGGGCATGTTATCTTGGCGGACATCAATAACTCAATGCTGAACGTAGGTCGTGACAAACTAAGGGACGTTGGCGTTGTCGGCAATGTTCACTACGTACAAGCAAACGCAGAGGAACTGCCGTTTCCTGATGATTATTTCGACTGTATCACCATTAGTTTTTGCCTGCGTAACGTAACAGACAAAGATAAAGCTCTACGCTCTATGTATCGCGTATTGAAGCCAGGTGGTCGTTTGCTAGTGCTTGAGTTTTCTAAGCCAATTTTAGATCCACTATCTAAGATTTATGATACCTATTCATTCCATATCCTGCCGAAGATGGGTGACATCATTGCTAACGATTCAGAGAGTTATCGTTACCTAGCAGAGTCCATTCGCATGCACCCAGATCAAGAGACTCTTGAGGGTATGATGCAACAGGCAGGCTTTGAGCAGACTAACTATTACAACCTGACAGGCGGCATCGTCGCACTGCATCGTGGTTACAAATTTTAGTGGGATGTCAAAATGCCAATTGATGCTTTAGTGACAGCAGCCGTTGAAACCTCATTCAACGCATTGATAAAAGAGCAACCGGAGAGCCAAAAGCAATTGGCTCGTCTGAAAGGCTCGATTATTCGATTGAATATCAAAGAGTTAAATAAAAGCCTGATCTTTGTGTGTAGCCAGCAAGTAGATGTGCTGGCTGAATTTGAAGGGACTCCAGATTGCGAGCTGACCTTGAGCTTAACGGCTCTACGAGATTTACAGCAACAAGCCAATATTAATGATTTGTTCAAGAAGGATAAGTTATCCGTCGCTGGAGATATGCAGATAGGGCAGCAATTTGCCACTCTAATGCAATTGAGTAAGCCCGATGTGGCTGAAATTCTCTCCAAAGTGTTGGGGGATGTGGCAGCTCACACCTTAGTTACTGGTGCTAAGAACGGTGTGTCGTTTTTTCAGCGCAATGCTCGTAAGCACACTACGCACCTCAAGCATGCTATTACTGAAGAGTGGCAGTTAGCGCCATCACCCTTGGCTGTTGCCAATTTTTGCGATCAGGTGAATGATGCTCAGGCTAAATTACATTCTCTAGAGCAACGCTTAGCGCGTTTAATGGAGACGGAATGACCCCTTCTGAACTAAAGCGCCTTTACCTTATTACTCGAGTTCAGCTGGAATACGGCTTAGATGAGCTTATCCCTGAGCATGAACTGGCGAAATTTCCGCGACTAGCGCGAAAAGCTCTATTTTGGATTAAGAATAAGCATCCAGAGAAAGAATTAGGTCATCGAATGCGGCTTGCGCTGCAAGAGTTAGGGCCGGTATGGATTAAGTTTGGGCAGATGATGTCCACGCGCCGAGACCTGTTTCCACCGCATATCGCCGATCAACTCGCTTTACTGCAAGACCGCGTTGAACCATTTGATGGCCATTTGGCAAAGAAGCACATCGAATTAGCTTTGGGTGGCCCTATTGAAAATTGGTTTGATGACTTTGATATTGATTGCCTTGCATCAGCATCAATTGCCCAAGTACATACAGCTAAACTGAAAGAATCTGGTCGAGAAATCGTACTCAAAATCATTCGTCCAGACATTCGTCCGATCATTGATGCTGACGTTAAACTTATGTTTCGTATGGCTAAACTGTTGGCTAAAGTAGCACCAGAGGCACGCAGACTACGACCGATAGAGGTGGTGGCTGAATACGAAAAAACGCTACTTGATGAACTTGATCTGCGACGTGAAGCGGCCAATGCCATGCAACTGCGTCGTAATTTCGAAGGTAGCGAAGAGCTCTATGTGCCAGAGGTTGTAGGTGATCTAAGTAGTAAGAACCTGATGGTTTCTGAGCGTATCTATGGCATTCAAGTTTCTGATATTGAAGGGCTTGAAGCCAATGGCACCAACATGAAGTTGCTTGCCGAGCGCGGAGTGACGGTATTCTTTACTCAGGTATTTCGAGACAGCTTCTTCCATGCCGACATGCATCCAGGCAATGTATTTGTCCAGTATTCACACCCAGAAAATCCTCAGTGGATTGGTCTAGATTGTGGCATTGTTGGCACACTCAATGCTGATGATAAGCGCTATCTAGCAGAGAATTTTTTGGCGTTCTTCAATCGTGATTACGGTAAGGTCGCACAGTTGCACGTAGACTCAGGCTGGGTTCCTGCAGACACTAATGTACAAGAGTTTGAGTTTGCGATCCGTATGGTGTGTGAACCTATTTTCGCCAAGCCATTGTGCGAAATCTCGTTTGGACACGTGTTACTGAACCTGTTCAACACGGCGCGACGTTTCAACATGGAAGTTCAACCACAATTGGTATTGTTACAGAAAACGCTTCTCTACGTAGAGGGTTTAGGTCGCCAATTGTATCCTCAATTAGATTTATGGGCGACAGCCAAGCCATTTCTTGAAAAGTGGATGGGTGAGCAAGTCGGTCCTCAGGCAGTAATCAACTCTCTTAAAGAGAGAGCACCATTTTGGGCAGAAAAGCTGCCTGAATTGCCTGAACTACTGTACGACAACCTTAGGCATGGTAAGCAATTGTCTATAAAAGTTGAACATTTATATGAGGGATATCGACAAACGAAGAGACAACACGCCACAGGCCAATTTATGTTTGGAATAGGTGCTACATTTATCGTATGCTCGTCCATACTTTATGTTAGTGATAACCCATTGATTTCTTCAGTGGTTGGCGGGGTCGGATTGTTGGCTTGGCTTTTAAGCTGGCGCACTTACCGCAAGTAATACCAATCACAGTAAGTAAGTGATCAAAAATAGCGCAGGAAAAACGCTGGATAACAAGGCTGAACTTTTTGATAAGTAGTTATTCTACAATCAAAAATTCTAACGCCGTTATTGAGTGTTTTAACCAGCTAGGATGATCAGTTATTGACTACGATTGGTATAGTTATTTATAGAATGGAAACAAAGGTAATAACACATGGGTGGAATTAGTATTTGGCAACTTCTGATCATTGCTGTGATCGTAGTTCTGTTATTTGGTACCAAAAAGCTTCGCGGTATTGGCGGCGACTTGGGTTCTGCGGTTAAGGGTTTTAAGAAAGCAATGTCTGATGAAGACACTGCAGCGAAAGATGCAAAAGATGCAAAAGATGCAGATTTCGACCAGAAGAATCTATCTGAGAAGCAATCAGCCGAACAGAGCAGCACTGAGAAGCAAAAAGATAAAGAGCAGGTTTAAACCGTGTTCGATATAGGTTTTTGGGAACTGATACTGATCTCTGTACTGGGTTTAGTAGTGTTAGGTCCCGAGCGTCTTCCTGTGGCTATTCGTAGTGTTGCTCGCTTTGTTAACTCGGCTAAATCTATGGCAAATAATGTCAAAGATGAGCTAGATCATGAGCTTAAAATTCATGAACTTCAGGAAAATCTGAAAAAAGCAGAAAAGATGGGAATGCAGGATATGTCACCTGAATTGCGTCAATCTGTCGAAGAGTTAAAAGAAGCAGCTAAAAGTGTTCAGCAACCCTATAAGTCCTCAGAAAACTCTGCTGAGTCACCTTCTCCTAAGTCACAAGATTAATCAATAGGGGCACATTCGCCCCTTTTGTTATTTATAGAGGTTTCTATGTCTTCGGTTGATTCTAACCAGCCATTGATGAGTCATCTGATAGAGTTACGTACCCGATTATTGCGCGCTATTGGTGCTGTAATGGTGGTGTTTCTGTGCCTGATTTATTTCTCCGGCCATATCTATGAGTTTGTATCTGCTCCCTTGATTGACCGATTGCCTGAAGGGGCGACGATGATTGCAACGGATGTTGCGTCACCATTTTTTACACCATTGAAATTAACGTTAATTTCGTCAGTCTTCGTTGCGGTGCCGTTTATTCTTTATCAAGTGTGGGCATTTGTTGCGCCGGGTTTGTATAAGCATGAGAAACGCTTGGTAATGCCATTGTTGTTCTCTAGTTCGTTGCTGTTTTACTGTGGCGTGGCGTTCGCATATTTTGTGGTATTCCCATTAGTGTTTGGCTTTTTTACTGCTATTTCCCTTGGCGGAGTAGAGTTTGCCACCGATATCTCAAGCTATCTTGATTTCGTATTAGCACTATTCTTGGCCTTTGGTATTGCTTTTGAAGTGCCGGTTGCCATTATCTTGCTGTGTTGGACTGGGGCAACGGATGTTGAAACGCTGAAGACAAAAAGACCGTTCGTTGTTGTCGGTGCTTTTGTGATTGGTATGATGCTGACACCGCCAGACATTATTTCTCAGACATTACTCGCGATACCTATGCTTCTTTTGTTTGAGGTTGGTTTGTTCTTTGCTCGCTTCTATACTCGTCCAGATGAGGAAGAGGAGCAAGAGTCTTAATACCGGCTACTTTTTCTCAAATATAAAAAATCCCCATACAGGGGATTTTTTATATTTGGCAACTTTATAGGTTGAACAGTTTGATTGCATTGCGGGTAGTGATGTTATCCACCTCTTGCAAATCTAATTCTCTAAGATCAGCCACACGTTGAGCGACCAAGTGTGTATACGCGGGTTCATTTCTCTTACCGCGATGAGGAACCGGAGCCAAGTAAGGACAATCTGTTTCTAGGATGACATATTGCATATCCAAATGGGGGATTACCTTGTCCATGCCTCCATTTTTGAAGGTCGAAACACCACCTAGCCCTAGGTGGAAGCCAAGATCATTGATTGCTTTAGCCTCGTTGATACTTCCACCAAAGCAATGAAATACACCACGTAGTGAGCCATCTTGTTCTTTGCTAAGTAGGGCAAGGGTTTCTTCGATGGAATCACGGGTATGAATAACGACGGGCAGGTCTTTCTCTTTTGCCCAATTAAGCTGAGTAATAAAGGCATACTCTTGCTCTGCTCGATAAGTTTTGTCCCAGTACAGATCAATGCCAATCTCACCGACTGCAATAAAATTATGTTTATCAAACCAACTTTCTATTTCTTGCAATGTCTGCTTGATATTTTGATCCACATAACATGGGTGTAAGCCCATCATAGAGCGGCATATGTCTGGGTATTTTGTCTCTGTGGATAGCATAGGCTCTATGGAGTCTAGGTCGATATTGGGTAGCAAAATACGGTCAATACCTTGTTGCAAAGCGCGCTGTACAACTTGGTCTCTATCTAGGTCAAATTCGCTAGCATAGATGTGGGCGTGGGTGTCGATCATTAGAAAACATCATTTGTTGGCTATTTGTGCCCCAGTATATGTGCATTCGTTCTATTTTTCATGTTACGTACATTCCTACATCCGTGGTTAGTGTTATGATTTGCCAACGTTGATTTAGACAAGGAGCGCGCGATGTCCGCACTTATTCAGAGTCCATTCCCTGCACGTAGAATGCGCCGTATGCGTAAACATGATTTTAGCCGTCGCCTAATGGCTGAGAATAAGATCACTGTTGATGATTTGATCTACCCAATGTTTGTTCTAATGGGTAAGAACCGTCGTGAAGCCGTAGAGTCGATGCCAGGCATTGAACGCCTATCTATCGATCTCATGTTAGAAGAAGCCGAAAGACTAGCGAACCTAGGTGTACCCGCTATTGCACTGTTCCCTGTGGTCAATCAAGATGTAAAAAGTACCTGTGCGGCTGAAGCTCATAACCCTGAAGGCTTGGTGCAAAGAGCGGTACGTCTGCTAAAAGAGCATATACCTCAGATTGGTGTCATTACTGATGTCGCTCTAGATCCATACACTACGCATGGTCAAGATGGCATCATTGATAACGATGGCTATGTACTTAACGATGAAACAACAGCGGTACTGATTAAACAGGCATTGTCGCACGCAGAAGCGGGCGCAGATGTTGTTGCTCCTTCAGATATGATGGATGGTCGTATTGGTAAGATTCGTGAAGCGCTGGAGAAAGCAGGCTATATCCATACCCAGATAATGGCCTACTCGGCTAAATATGCTTCTAACTATTATGGACCATTTCGTGATGCAGTAGGTTCTGCGAGTAACCTAAAGGGTGCAGATAAAAAGAACTACCAAATGGATCCTGCGAACAGCGATGAAGCTCTGCATGAAGTAGCGTTAGATATTGCTGAAGGTGCTGATATGGTGATGGTTAAGCCTGGCATGCCATATTTAGATGTGGTTCGCAGAGTGAAGACTGAGTTACAAGTGCCAACCTTTGCTTATCAAGTCTCTGGAGAGTATGCAATGCATAAGGCTGCGATTCAAAATGGCTGGTTAAAAGAGAGAGAGACAGTGTTAGAGTCCTTACTATGCTTCAAGCGAGCTGGTGCAGACGGTATCCTAACTTACTTTGCAAAAGATGTGGCTGAATGGTTGGCTGAAGACAAGTAACTACACATAAGTTTCTGAAAGTTAAGGCCCTCGTAATGAGGGCTTTTGTGTTTATTCATATTTAACAAAGGGTGATACATGTCGATTGTAGTTCGCGAAGCCTCTTTGCAAGAAGCTTTACAGGTCATGAGCAGTATTGAGGAATTTGCCAAACCAGAGAGCGTTGAGTCATTGGGCAAACGTCTTGATGATAAAAAGCAGTTAATTCTTGTTGCAGAAGAAGATGGTGCCTTACTTGGCTTTAAGATTGGTTATGAGCAAGGAGATGACACTTTTTACAGCTGGCTTGGTGGTGTTAACTCGCAAGCAAGAGGTAAAGGGGTCGCGCAGAGTCTGCTTGTTGAGCAAGAGCACTGGGTAGCCAAAGAAGGATATTCTTGGTTAACCGTTAAGTCGAGAAACCAATTTTCTTCTATGCTTCGATTGCTGTTGAGAAATGGTTATTGGATCGAAAAGTGCGAACATTATCCAAACCCCCAAGAAAATAGACTTCACTTCCGCAAGTCGATGCTGACTGAAATTTAGTCGACTCTAAGAAAGGCGTTTGTTGCGCAACAAATGTCTTCTATCTTTATCACTCAAAATTTTTTTCCACATACAATGATCACGCCAAGATCTTATTGTGGATCGATAGATCTATAATAAGTCATTGTATTTAAAGGCTTTAAATTTGATTTTTTTGATTTTATCTACAGGGTTTTTCATCAGGTAAATTATTTGCACACAAACTTATCCACAGGGCAGGGCGGTGTGAGAGATAATTTTTGTGGGTGTAAATAACGGTTACCTAGATAAGCAGAGTGACTCGTGGCATCCTATACCTAAGTTATCCCCTTCTACCTAAGTTGGACACCTATACATGGCAACAATCCCTGAAAATCCGCTGATTTTAATTGACGGTTCCTCATACCTCTATCGAGCATTTCACGCTTACCCTGGCACCATGAGTAACGGTGAGCACCCGACCAATGCCGTTTACGGTGTGATGAATATGCTAAGAAGCATGATGCGCCAATTTTCTAGCGAGCGCATTGCGGTGATTTTTGATGCCAAAGGGAAAACATTCAGAGATGACATGTATCCCGAGTATAAGGCGAACCGTCCACCTATGCCCGATGACCTTAGATGCCAGATCGAACCATTACACAATATGATCAAGGCGATGGGCTTGCCTCTTATTTCTATTTCAGGTGTTGAGGCTGACGATGTTATCGGTACTCTATCTACTGCTGCATCTAAGAAAGGGATGCCAGTTCTGATCAGTACTGGTGATAAAGATATGGCTCAGTTAGTGGATGAGAATGTCACTCTAATTAACACCATGACTAATACTATCTCTGATAGAGAAGGTGTGATTGAGAAATTTGGGATCCCGCCAGAATTGATTATCGACTACCTTGCACTAATGGGCGATAAGGTTGATAACATCCCTGGCGTTCCTGGTGTTGGTGATAAAACCGCGACAGCTCTATTGCAGGGTATTGGCGGGCTGGATGACCTATACAACAGGCTTGATGACATTGCCCCTCTGGGATTTCGTGGTTCTAAAACCATGGCGAAAAAGCTCGTAGAGCATAAAGAGTCTGCTTACCTGTCTTACCAATTAGCAACTATCAAGCTAGATGTAGAATTGGATGTGACCATTGATGACCTTGTGAAGGCAACGCCAGACAAAGATCAGCTGATTTCACTTTATGGTCAGATGGCATTTAAATCTTGGCTAAACGAATTGCTAGAGGGCGGTACGGGCGTTGTCGAAGCGGATGAAAAATCTGGCCGAGCGATCAGAAGTGGAGCGGGTAAAGTTGCCGCAGCAACTGAAACGCCGACACAAGCAATTACCGTTGATCGTAATCAGTATGAAACGATACTTGAGGAAGACAGTTTTAACCTTTGGCTAGAAAAGCTAAAGAAAGCTGAGGTGTTTGCTTTTGATACAGAAACTGACAGCCTAGATTATATGATCGCAAATTTAGTTGGCTTATCTTTTGCGACAGCAGAGGGAGAGGCAGCATATGTTCCTGTTGCTCACGATTATCTAGATGCGCCAAAGCAGTTGGATCGTGATTGGGTTTTACAACAGCTTAAGCCGTTACTAGAAGATTCCACTCAAGCTAAGGTGGGACAAAACCTTAAATACGATGCATCAGTTCTTGCTCGCTACGATATTGAAATGCAAGGTATTGCCTTTGATACCATGCTAGCGTCCTACGTTTACAATAGCGTTGGTGGTAAGCATGATATGGACAGCTTGGCTCTGCGATTCTTACAGCACCCGTGTATCTCATTTGAGCAAATTGCTGGAAAGGGCAAAAAGCAGCTTACTTTTAATCAGATCGACTTGGAAGAAGCGTCGCCATATGCCGCTGAGGATGCGGACGTTACTCTACGTTTGCATAACCATCTGAATGCACTTCTTGAGGCGGACGAAAAACTTAACTCGGTGTACCAAGATATTGAGATGCCGCTGGTACCAGTATTGTCACGTATTGAGCGTCGTGGTGTATTAATTGATGACATGCTTTTGGGCACGCAATCGCAAGAGATTGCTCAGAGGTTGGATGAACTACAAGCAAAAGCATACGAATTGGCGGGCAAAGAGTTTAATTTAAGCTCTCCGAAGCAATTACAAGCTATCTTATTTGAAGAAATGGGCCTACCGGTAGTTAAGAAAACTCCATCGGGTGCACCATCAACTAATGAAGAGGTGCTTCAGGAGCTCGCTCTAGATTATCCGCTACCTAAGTTGATTCTTGAGCATCGAGGATTGGCTAAGCTGAAATCAACTTACACTGATAAGCTACCTAAGATGATAAACCCAACAACGGGTCGCGTGCATACTTCTTATCATCAAGGTGTCACGGCTACAGGACGTTTATCCTCTACTGATCCTAACCTGCAGAACATCCCTATCAGAAATGAAGAAGGACGCAGAATTCGCCAGGCTTTTGTTGCGCCACATGGCTGGAAGATCCTTGCAGTGGATTACTCTCAAATTGAACTGCGCATTATGGCGCATTTATCTGGAGACAAAGCTCTATTAAAGGCGTTTAGAACGGGTAAAGATATCCATGCTGCAACAGCCGCTGAGATTATTGGTGTAGATATCAATGAAGTCTCTAGTGAACAGCGTCGTCGTGCCAAGGCGGTCAACTTTGGGCTTATCTACGGTATGAGTGCCTTCGGTCTGGCTAAGCAGCTTGGAATCCCTCGTGGTGAAGCACAGCATTATATGGATACCTATTTTGAGCGTTATCCTGGTGTGATGCAGTATATGGAAGAAACTCGCAGTCAGGCAACTGAGCAAGGCTATGTCGAAACCTTGTATGGTCGTCGCTTACACCTGCCTGAGATCAGCTCAAGAAATGGTATGCGCCGTAAGGCAGCAGAGCGTGCCGCAATCAACGCACCAATGCAGGGGACAGCAGCAGATATCATTAAAAAGGCAATGTTGCTTGTTGATGAGTGGATCGAGCAGCAACAGGGAGAGCCTAAGGTTCGTATGTTAATGCAGGTACACGATGAATTAGTATTTGAGGTCCGTGAAGATGCGCTTCAAGAAACTGAAAGAAACATACAGGATCTGATGGAAGCAGCAGCGGAATTGGCAGTCCCCTTAGTGGCAGATGCGGGTCATGGTGATAACTGGGATCAAGCGCACTAATACATTATTTGCACCAAGATAGTACATTTAAGAGAGCTAGCTCACGAAGCTGGCTTTTTTTTGCGTGAAATTCGTACAAAGGGTCATTTTTACTAATGAGTCCTTACAAAGAGCTTTTTGTGAAAAAAAACTACAAAAAGTGTTTGCATTTGGTCACAGATCGGGTAGATTTATCTGTGTAGGGTACAGAGGTAAGATGTTCCATCTTTCAGACCTTTTGTTTCACGTTATTAGAATTTGTTTAAATTCATACGCTTCAGTTACTTTTTGACTGAAGCGTTTTTTATTGCGCCAAAGAAAATTATATTTATTACCTTTCAATAGCTTAAGTTCTCATTCAATTAGAAATAACTCGTCTATATGTGTTAAAAGGCATAGCTAAATTTTCAATGTGTTTAATATGCACTCAGAGTTTGATTGCTGATAAAGCTACCCAATTTAGGTTATAGCAATGCGGTGGAAGGGGTCGGTGGCTATTTGACTTGTAACTTACAAACAAAAAACGCGACCTTAGGCCGCGTTTTGTTAATAACCCTTACAGGCCTATTCTTGCTCTAGAGCGTCGTTATCTTCATCTGGTTGCTCAAAGGCTGGGGCAAACCAGCTATCTAAGCGCGCACGCAATTGATCCACACCAATTCCTTTCAAGGAAGAGAATGCTTCAACATTCACATCACCACCGAAGCCTTCAGCATCTTTACGAATCTTAAATAGAGCTGCTTTACGAGCGCCACTCTTCAATTTGTCAGCTTTCGTCAATAGAACCTGAACTGGAATACCAGAATCTACAGCCCAGAAGATCATCTGCTGGTCGAGGTCTTTCATTGGATGGCGAATATCCATTAGAACTACTAGCCCTTTTAGACACTCACGTCTTTGTAAGTATTCGCCAAGGCTTCGTTGCCATTTCTTCTTAAGTTCTAGTGGAACTTGCGCAAAGCCATATCCCGGAAGATCGACAATATGACAGTTCTCATCCACCTTGAATAAGTTGATTAATTGAGTACGACCTGGGGTCTTACTCGTTTTTGCCAGTGCACGCTGGTTGGTTAGGCGGTTGAGCGCACTAGATTTTCCCGCATTAGAACGACCAGCGAATGCAATTTCGATTCCTTCATCTTCAGGTAGATGACGAATATCAGGGGCACTGGTTATAAAATGCGTGTTTTGGTAATGAATTTTTACGCTCACTGTTAACTCCATCGCGACTTTGTGTAGTCGACTGATTACTTTTTTGTGAATTTGTGTAAAATAACCGTGTTCGGCATTAGTTCGCCTATTCTAGCACGACAAAAGGCGGCACCTAGGGCTTGTTCACCTTTTCAGGTACTTTTTATTCAATCTAGAAGATAAAAACTGAGCAAGCCTTAGTCTTGGAAGCTCAATTATTATAATGGAATGTCATGAAGAAATTAGCACTCATCGTAACTCTTTTTGCTAGCTGCTCTGTGTGGGCGGCAGGTAGCATTGAAGCAGGTAAAGAAAAATCAGCAACTTGTGCAGCTTGTCATGGTGCTGACGGCAATAGTCCAGTTGCTATTTATCCTAAACTGGCAGGTCAACATGAAAACTATATTGAGAAACAACTTAAGGACCTTAAGTTGGGTGCGACCAGCGGTGGCAAGCAAGGTCGTTATGACCCAGCGATGAGTGCAATGGCCATGCCTTTGACAGAAGAGGATATGGCTGACCTAGCGGCTTATTATGCGTCTATACCTATGTCAGAAAATACGACACCTGAGAACGTAGTAGAGCAAGGCAAAGAGTTGTATCTAGCGGGTAACGCTGAGCGTGGAATTGCGGCTTGTGTTGCTTGTCATGGCCCTCGAGGAAACGGCACCAGTCTTTCCGGCTTTCCTAAGATTTCCGGTCAACACGCAGATTATATCAAACAACAGTTACAAAAGTTCGCTTCAATGGACCGTAACAATGACCTAAACGGTATGATGCATGACGTTGCGAAAAAGCTGACAGAAGAAGAAATGGATGTGTTAGCCAAGTATGTTGGTGGCCTTCACTAATCTGCAGGTTGTCGTTAAATAGCTATTTTGAGGCCCAGCATCTATTAGATGCTGGGCCTTAGTTTATTCAGCTACCTTCTATATTTGCCACAGATTAGCTATTTGACATGTCACTCTGTGAGAGATTTCTCATTTTAGCTATCCACCATATTGCACATCACTTTTGTAACTAACTGAAAATTATTATTAATATTTGTGTCTTTTTAAAAATGTGATCGGCTCCTCCTGTTTATTAATTGCACATTTTTTTATCAGGAGTAGAGTAGTTGCTATCAAAAGGACATGATGATTGATGGTTTTCAATCTTGCTCAGGAAGAGTTTAGGGAATGGTATCGCCTTTGGCGACGTAGGGTTAACAATGGATGGTTTTTTTTCTCAGGTCGAGAACCCAGATAGGAAGGCTGAGGATTAGCCACGCAAATGGAAACTTGCTAGGGATAACAAAAATCATCAGGATGATGAAAAACAAAATTTTGGCATGGAAAGCGTCAAAAACAAATGGAATTTTGAGAGCGATAGGGAAACCTATCGCTTTTTTATTGCGCTATTTCTAGCGATTTACTTACTGTTATAGGTATAAAGGCAGTTTATTTGGAATATTGCCGTATGCGCATACAAAAAAATCAGCGGAATTGCGGATTTTTTCTACACTCTTTCCCCATATTTTGATAAGTTGCGCCTCCTAAGCTAAATAGGCGTCTTGAATGTTAGATTGTCCACTTTGTCATCATAGTGAATCAAAGTTTTATTGGGAAGATAAGCGCAGACAATACCACCAATGTCAGCGCTGCGAACTAGTGTTCGTTGATCCCAATCAAAGGCTGGATTCAAGCCAAGAAAAGGCACACTATGATCTACATGAGAATGACCCAACTGATTTGGGTTATCGTAAGTTCTTATCGAGAGTTCAGATTCCACTTGCCGAAAGAATTGGTTGTCATAAGCAAGGGTTAGACTTTGGCTGTGGTCCTGGTCCTACTTTATCCTTGATGATGCAAGATGCTGGGCACGATGTAGACTTATATGATCTCTACTACTATCCAGATACTAAAGTATTAAGTAAGAGCTATGACTTTATTACCGCTACAGAGGTAATCGAACACCTCTATCAGCCTGACATAGTTTGGGCACAGTGGATAAACATGTTAAAGCCAGGTGGTTGGTTAGGCTTGATGACTAAGATGGTTCGTGATGTAGAGGCCTTTTCCACATGGCACTACAAGAATGATCATACGCATGTAGTATTTTTTAGCAGAAGCACATTTGAGTTTTTAGCTACGCGAGACGAGCTAGAACTAGAATTTATTGAAAACGACGTAATTTTATTGAGGAAGTCGAGTAATGAGTCGACATAAAAAATCGAGAAAAGCAGGTTCAACAGGTGATGTAGACCTAATTGTAACTCGCAACCGCTCTGAGTCAGATGTTGAGGGACGCTTGCGCAAGAAATTGAAGAAGCGTAAAGGTCAGAAAGCTGGTGCACGCCACTCGGTTGGTAATGAATCAAAAGATATCTTAGGTCGCGGTCAGCGTGACCCGCGCATTGGTTCAAAGAAAAAGATCCCGCTTATTGTAGAGGCAGCTCCTAAGCTAACTAAGCAGCAACGCAAGTACACTGCAGAGCAAGAGCTAGAAGCTCTAGAAAATGATGCACAATTAAATGTGTTACTCGAGCGCATTGAAAATGGCGAATCTCTAGGTCTAGGCCTTCAGTCATACGTTGATCAGAAACTGGATCGCGTTGAAGAGCTAATGAAGCAACTGGGCCTACTTGAGCCAGAAGAAGAGCCTGAAGAGGTTGTTGCTCCTACTGCAGCAAAAACAAGCAAGAAAGCAAAAACGGAAGATGAGCTTCTTGCATCATTTGAAGATCTAAATCTGGACGATTTCAAGGACTAAAAATCAATGGATATGGCTGTGCTGGCTTCGATTGGAGTTATCATCATCCTTGGGTTGGGTGGCTATGCTGCGTATTTGCTTAGTAAACTAAAGAAGCAGAAGCAGCTTATCTCACAACATCAAGCGCTAGCAATTGCAAAGCGCAACGCCAAGATATTTGAGAGTGTCGATACCTTATGCCTTGCGGGTATTCAAGGGCAATGCGATCTTTCTGAATTGAGTATTCGTCTGTGTAATATTCTGGATTATGTTCAGGGTGATCAGCGCATTGATGTAAAGACACGCTACCCAGCGTTGAGCGAGCTATTTGAAGTAGTTAATGATATGGCTCGAGGTGAAGACCGTCAGCAACTGGCGAAGCAAGAGCGTATGAAGCAAAACTTGGCTCGCCATAAAGCTGAAAATCGTTTGAACGATATTATTATTGAAGAACTGAAAGATCTTCAAGGTCAAATGGCCCCGTTAAACGACCAAATCTCCATTCAAATGCGATAGCACTCGCCTTAGGCGTGATCCTGCTAGCAAATATCAACAATTCTGCCTGATATTTGCTAGCTATAAAAAGAGTCACCTTGGTGGCTGTGGCAAAATAGCTCCCCTTATAAGCAGTACTTAGGATATTAATATGTCTAGCCGACAAATTATCTGGGATCAGAGTGTATTGGACAAATACAATTACTCTGGGCCTCGTTACACTTCTTACCCAACGGCAGTGGAGTTCCATGAAGCGTTCACCGTTGCTGAGCTAGACATTGCATACATGCAATATCCTGAGCGTCCGCTATCTCTCTACATTCATATTCCGTTCTGCCATAAGCTTTGCTATTACTGTGGTTGCAACAAGGTTATCACTCGCCACCAGCATAAAGCGGATGATTATCTCGACGTATTGGAGTTTGAGATTCGCCAACGTGCAGCACTGCTCAAAGAACGTAAAGTCAACCAATTGCACTTTGGTGGAGGTACACCAACCTTTTTAACTAAAGCACAAGTTAGCCGTTTGATGGCGGTTATTTATGAAGAGTTTGAGTTTAATGCCGATGCAGAAATCAGTATTGAAGTAGACCCGCGTGAGATTGAGTTGGATATGCTTGATCACTTGCGTGAAAAAGGGTTTAACCGACTGAGTATTGGTGTCCAAGACTTTAATAAAGAAGTACAGCGAGTAGTAAACCGTGAGCAAGATGAAGCGTTCATTTTTGCTATGGTTGAGCGTGCAAGAACGCTCGGGTTCCGTTCTACTAATTTAGATCTGATTTATGGCTTACCTTTACAAACTGCAGACTTATTTGCTGAAACCATGCGTCAGGTGCTGAGCATGCGTCCAGGGCGCTTATCTGTCTTTAATTATGCTCACATGCCTCAGTTGTTTGCTGCGCAGCGCAAGATCAAAGACGAAGACCTACCGATTGCTTCTGAGCGTATGGCTATTTTGCAACAAACCATAGAAACCCTGACCACAGAAGGGTATCAGTTCATAGGAATGGACCACTTTGCGCTTCCAGAAGATGAGCTTGCAGTGGCACAGAGAAATGGCGAGCTGCATAGAAACTTTCAAGGCTACACGACTCAGGGTGATTGTGACCTGATCGGCTTTGGTGTCTCAGCCATTTCTATGGTAGGTGATACGTATGCCCAAAACCAGAAAGAGCTTAAGCTTTACTATGGTCAGATGGAATCTGAACGTCATGCGTTATGGAAGGGAGTCGCTCTAGATAAAGATGACCTAACCCGCCGTGAGGTGATTAAGCAGCTTATCTGTAACTTTACTCTGAACAAGCATGATATCGAACAGCAGTTTGGCTTGAGCTTTGATCAGTATTTCGCTGAAGATTTACAACTACTAAAAACTTTTGTTGATGATGAGTTAGTTGAAGTATCGGACGCAGAGATTAAGGTCAACCTTCGTGGTCGTCTACTGATTCGAAACATCTGTATGTGCTTTGATAAATACTTCCGAGCTAAGGCTCGTCAGCAACAGTTTTCTCGAGTGATTTAACGTATAAAAAATGGTCAGCATTAGCTGACCATTTTTAGTTTTAGCTTACGCTGAGCTCTTTTAACTTTCTGGTTAGCGTGTTGCGTCCCCAACCTAGAACCTTTGCAGCATCTTGTTTGTGACCATTGGTGTGATTTAACGCAACCTTCAATAAAATACGCTCAAACTCAGGAAGAGCATACGAGAGGAGCTCTGTTTCCCCCGAAGCGAGAGCGGTTCTTGCCCACTTTTCTAGTAACTCTTGCCAGTCTGAGCTATCAGTGCTGGTGGATAGGCTGCGCTCTTCAACGAGTTCTTGAGGAAGGTCAGACGGTAATATCTCGCTACCACTTGCCATTACCGTTAACCAGCGACAGGTGTTTTCTAGCTGCCTAACATTGCCCGGCCAACTAAGTCGTGTGAGGATATCTACGGCCTCTTTAGATAACGTCTTCACCTCAACACTCAGCTCTTCTGCGGCTAAATCTAAGAAGTGTTGAGCAAGCTTTTCGATATCTTGTTTACGTTCCCTTAAAGAAGGAATGTGTACGCGAATAACGTTTAAGCGGTGGAAAAGATCTTCACGAAAGCCCCCCTCTTTAACGAGAGACTCTAGGTTTTGGTGAGTCGCGGCAATGATTCTCACATCTACTTTGATGGCAGAGTGCCCACCGACACGATAGAACTGCCCATCTGCAAGAACACGTAATAATCGCGTTTGGATATCCAGCGGCATATCACCAATTTCATCCAAGAATAGTGTGCCACCATTGGCCTGCTCGAATCGTCCTTGGCGAACGCTGTTTGCACCAGTAAATGCACCTTTCTCATGTCCGAAAAGCTCTGACTCGATAAGATCCTTTGGAATCGCAGCCATGTTGAGAGCAATAAAAGGATTTTTGCTACGAGGGCTGTGCTTATGTAAGGCGTGAGCGACTAATTCTTTACCCGTGCCTGATTCACCATTGATTAAAACAGAGATAGAGGAGCGGGAGAGGCGACCAATAGCACGGAACACCTCTTGCATCGCAGGCGCTTCACCTATGATTTCAGGAGTGTCAGCTTTATTTGAGCTTAGTGCGTTGTGGCTTTGCTTTTGTTCTTGGCTATGAGTAATGGCGCGATCGGCAAGGGCAAGTGCTTCATCGATATCAAAAGGCTTCGGCAAGTATTCAAAAGCACCTTCTTGATATGCCTTAACAGCTGCGTCTAAATCTGAGTGAGCCGTCATAATAATAACGGGCAGTTCAGGCTCCGTTTTTTGAATTTGTTTAAGCAGGTCAAGACCATCCATTCCAGGCATGCGAATGTCTGAGATGATAACGTCAGGAACCTCGCGCTCTAGTGCTAAAAGTACGCTTTCAGCATCAGCGAAGGTTTCGCACTTTATATTGGCGTTAGAGAGGGTCTTTTCTAGAACCCAGCGTATAGAACTGTCGTCATCAACGACCCACACATAGCCTTTACTCATTATTTTGCCTCCTAGCGCTTTTATTTTTTAATAATCTAAAATGGGTAGATAAACGGTGAACGTCGTTTTTCCGGGCCAACTGTCTACCTCGATCTTGCCGTGGTGTTGGTCAATGAGATTTTGCGATATTGATAGTCCAAGCCCAGTGCCACCTTCTCGGCCACTGACCATAGGGTAGAACAAGGTATCGACGAGCTCAGAGGGAATACCTGGGCCATTATCGACGACCTCTATTCTGGCGGCCAACTTGACTCGTTTGCCTTGGATATTCACCTGATGCTCAGTCCGAGTGGTTAGGGTGATTAGAGCATCATCTTGCTTTTGTAGTATTTGAGCTGCATTGCTTACTATGTTGAGCAAAGCTTGCTCGATCTGCTCACTGTCCATTGCGATATCTGGCAAACTCGGATCATAGTCACGTTCAATGCGAACGTTTTGACCTAGCTCTAGCCCAACCAACTGACGCACCTTTTCTAAAATAAGATGTACATTCTCAGGCTGTTTAGTCCCTGGTCTTTGTGGCCCAAGTAAGCGGTCTACAAGATTTCGCAGCCTGTCAGCTTGCTCGATAATAATCTGCGTATACTCTCGCAATGACTCTGAAGGCAGCATTTTTTCTAGCAGTTGTGCCGCACCGCGAAGTCCACCAAGTGGATTCTTAATCTCATGAGCTAGACTTCTCACCAATAGTTTTGCTGCTTGCTGTTGAGCATGTTGATTGAGTTCTTGGTTTAGTCTTCTTTGTTGATCAACTTGTCGCAACTCAACCAGAAGCATCACTTTCTTGTCCCATGAAATAGGGCTGATAGTGATCTCTAATAGCAGTGGCCTGCCGTCTATAACAAAGGTGACATCGCTGTCAGTAATGCTTTGCCCTGAAATTAACGGCTGTTCAAACACCGAAAAGTCAATGGAAGAGTGCTCCACCAATTCTGGCAACTGCTGGTTTACACAGCGATTCTTACTTTGCCCAAATAACTGTTCAGCCGCTGGGTTTAAGTAGCAAACCGTCAATGCGTCATCAATCAGTAAGGTCGCTGTAACAAGTTGTTCTAAGACGGTGTCAGCTAGTGGCTTACTCACAAAAAATCCTTTTTGGTGCACAGAGAAAATCTAAGTTCATTATTGCACAATATTGGTGCAATAAGTGTTGCAGTTCGAGGAAATTAGCTCGTCCTTAGATAATGCAAAAAGCTTGCCGCTTTTTGATGTTGCTCTGAATTGGTGCCAATTATTTGAAGGTGCAGTAAATGGGAGAAATAAAAAAGGGTCTACCAATGGCAGACCCTTTCAAAAGGCGTTTAATCTAAAGATTAAACAGAGTAGTAAAGGTCGAACTCAAGTGGGTGAGTTGTCATGTTGATCTTTTCTACGTCTTGAGATTTCAGGCCGATGTAAGAATCGATGAAGTCATCAGAGAATACGCCACCAGCCGTTAGGAACTCACGGTCTGCGTCTAGAGAAGCAAGAGCTTCTTGTAGTGAAGATGCTACTGTTGGGATTTCAGCTGCTTCTTCTGCAGGTAGGTCGTATAGATCCTTATCCATAGCTTCGCCTGGGTGGATCTTGTTCTTAATACCGTCAAGGCCAGCCATTAGCATTGCAGAGTATGCTAGGTATGGGTTAGCTGCTGGATCACCAAAGCGTAGTTCGATACGACGTGCTTTAGGGCTTGGTACTACAGGGATACGAATAGAAGCTGAACGGTTACGTGCAGAGTATGCAAGCATAACTGGAGCTTCGAAGCCAGGAACTAGACGCTTGTACGAGTTAGTTGCTGGGTTAGCAAATGCGTTGATTGCACGTGCGTGCTTGATTACACCACCGATGTAGTAAATAGCCAGTTCAGACAGGCCGCCGTACTTATCACCAGCAAATAGGTTAACGCCATCTTTTGCTAGAGATTGGTGAACGTGCATACCAGAACCGTTGTCGCCAACGAGTGGTTTAGGCATGAAAGTTGCTGTTTTACCGTAAGCGTGAGCTACGTTGTGCACAACATACTTGTAGATTTGAGTTTCATCAGCTTTAGTTGTTAGCGTGTTGAAACGAGTAGCGATCTCGTTCTGACCAGCTGTAGCAACTTCGTGGTGGTGTGCTTCAACTACTAGACCCATTTCTTCCATGATTAGACACATAGCAGAACGGATATCTTGAGATGAATCAACAGGAGCTACTGGGAAGTAACCGCCTTTAACACCTGGACGGTGACCTTTGTTGCCTTCTTCGAAATCAGAACCTGAGTTCCAAGATGCTTCAACATCATCGATTTTGTAGAAAGAACCAGACATGTCAGTGTTGAACTTAACGTCGTCAAATAGGAAGAATTCTGGTTCAGGACCGATTAGTACTGTATCTGCGATTCCAGTAGAACGCATGTACTCTTCAGAGCGCTTCGCAATAGAGCGAGGGTCGCGGTCGTAGCCTTGCATCGTTGTAGGCTCAAGAATGTCACAACGAATGTTAAGTGTTGCATCTTCTGTAAACGGGTCAAGCACTGCGCTTGCTGCGTCTGGCATCATAACCATGTCAGATTCGTTAATACCCTTCCAACCAGCTACAGATGAACCATCGAACATCTTACCTTCTTCAAAGAAGTCTGCGTCTACTTGGTGTGAAGGAAGTGAGATATGTTGCTCTTTACCTTTAGTATCGGTAAAGCGTAAATCAACGAACTTAACTTCATTTTCTTGGATCAGCGATAGTACATTTTCTACTGACATGATTGGATAACCTCCAGTGTTGGTAAACGTGATTGCTCGATTTTGGTGAGCGTAAAGTCCTAGGACTCAATCTACACTCTTTTTTACTCACCGAACAATGAATATTTTTCGACTGCTTTCCTTAATGCGAAAGGCGTGCCAACTTTTAAAAGTTAATGTTTATCAATGCTTTAGTATGTAGAGGGTTGATTTTATACATTAACGATGCACCAAGATGATCCGTAAATGCACTACTTTGGGGCGTTAAAATGTGAGCTTTGGGTGCAGTTGCTCGATATCAATGAAATATTCTTAACTAAAAATAAGATATGGATCACTTTCGCCCTAGATTGGTGCGATGAAAGATAGCCTGTAAAAGATAAATAGAGTTACTAAAAGAGGGAAGCTAGTGATATTTTCTGAGCTGAAGGTTAAATAGAGGGCATTAATTCATTAATAAGTACGGTATAGATCACATCTTGTTGGGATTTTGGCTAAAATCTGATACATTACCGCAAATTTTTTTAATTCCTGTCATCGACAAACCGTCGAGACGCTACTGAGTGAACTCTATTCATGTCTACTCCACAGATTGATAAGTTAAGAAACATCGCCATCATTGCGCACGTTGACCATGGTAAAACAACATTGGTTGATAAGCTGCTACAGCAATCGGGTACGCTTGAGTCTCGTGGTGAAGCTGAAGAGCGCGTAATGGACTCGAACGACATCGAGAAAGAACGTGGTATTACCATTCTTGCAAAAAATACTGCAATTAACTGGAATGATTACCGCATCAACATCGTAGATACTCCAGGACACGCCGATTTCGGTGGTGAAGTTGAGCGTATCATGTCTATGGTTGATTCTGTTTTGCTTATCGTAGATGCAGTTGACGGCCCAATGCCTCAAACTCGCTTCGTAACACAAAAAGCATTTGCACACGGTCTTAAGCCAATCGTTGTAATCAACAAGATTGACCGCCCTGGTGCTCGCCCTGATTGGGTTATGGATCAAGTTTTCGATCTATTTGACAACCTAGGTGCAACTGATGAGCAGTTGGACTTTACCGTTGTTTACGCTTCAGCTCTTAATGGCTGGGCGACAATGGAAGAAGGTGAAGTAGGCGAGAACATGGAACCATTGTTCCAAGCTGTTGTTGATACAGTTGAAGCACCATCAGTTGATCTTGATGGCCCACTGCAAATGCAAGTTTCTCAACTAGATTACAGCTCTTACGTTGGTGTTATCGGTGTATGTCGTGTAACTCGTGGTAGCGTTAAGCCAAACCAGCAAGTAACTATCGTTAATGCTGAAGGTAAAAAACGTAACGGTAAAGTAGGTACGGTTCTAGGTTACCTAGGTCTTGACCGTCATGAAGTTGATCAAGCTAATGCCGGTGACATTATCGCAATTACAGGCCTTGGTGAGCTGAAAATTTCAGACACTATCTGTGACGTAAACAATGTTGAAGCAATGGAAGCGTTATCTGTTGATGAACCAACAGTAACCATGACTTTCCAAGTAAACACGTCTCCGTTTGCGGGTAAAGAAGGTAAGTTCGTTACTTCACGTAATATCCTTGAGCGTCTAGAGAAAGAACTAGTTCACAACGTTGCATTACGCGTTGAAGAAACTGAAAGTCCAGACCGTTTCCGTGTATCAGGCCGTGGTGAACTTCACCTATCTATCCTGATCGAGAACATGCGTCGTGAAGGCTTTGAGCTTGCAGTATCTCGTCCAGAAGTAATCATTAAAGAAGAAGACGGACAGAAAATGGAACCGTTTGAAACGGTTACTATCGATGTACTTGATGAGCACCAAGGTGCAATCATGGAAAGCATTGGTCTTCGTAAAGGTGAACTAACGGATATGGCACCAGATGGCAAAGGCCGTGTTCGCATGGACTTTATGATGCCTTCTCGTGGTCTTATTGGCTTCCAAACTGAATTCCTAACAATGACGTCTGGTTCTGGTCTTATTTACCACTCATACGATCACTACGGTCCTTACAAGGGCGGTATCATTGGTCAGCGTAACAATGGCGTTCTAGTTTCAAACGCGACTGGTAAAGCACTGACTTACGCTTTGTTTTTCCTTCAAGCTCGTGGTCGCCTATTTGCTGAGCACGCAGATGAAGTTTATGAAGGTCAAGTTATCGGTATTCATAACCGTTCAAATGATTTAACAGTAAACTGTCTGAAAGGTAAGCAGCTAACTAACGTTCGTGCATCTGGTACGGATGAAGCACAAGTTCTTTCTCCACCGATCAAGCACACTCTAGAGCAGGCTCTTGAGTTTATCGATGAAGATGAACTAGTAGAAGTAACGCCATTAAACGTTCGTATTCGTAAGAAACTTCTTACTGAAAATGAGCGTAAGCGTGCAGCTCGTCCAGCTAAGTAATCTAATCTCAAACTAGCTATGCATTGAGTGCATAGCATGGTCTGAGTGCAGCCCCGCAGGAGTCCCTTTTTTGGCTCACTTCTGCGGGGCTGTTTTTTTTGCTAAACTGAAACTTCTTTCGTAATAAATTGATTTTTAAAGCGACAAGTCATGATGACTTGTAAATACGTCTCCATTTTAAAACCACTATTGGTATTACAGCAGGACGCAGTAAATGCTTAATCTTCCAAGCTGGGTACATGTATTTTTACATTACTTTGGCTACCTCTATCAAAGAGCCAAGCACGATAGATTGCCTGTGAATGCAGGTTATATGGCTTACATCACTCTATTATCTTTGGTCCCTTTAACAACGGTTACTTTAACTGCGTTATCGCGTGTGCCTATATTTGAAGGTGCAGGGGATACAGTTCAACAGTTTGTGTTTAGTAATTTTGTTCCTGCTGCTGGTGAAGCGATTCAGCACACCCTAAATGAATTTATTGCCAATACGGGCAAGATGACTTCGATAGGGCTAGTGTTCCTATTCTTTGCTGCCCTGCTACTGATTTCGGCCATAGATAAAAACCTCAACTATATTTGGCGAGTTCGTAAGAAGCGCCGAACAGTATATTCATTTTCTATGTATTGGATGGTACTCACTTTAGGTCCAGTATTAGTGGGTATGAGCTTGGTCTTTTCTTCTTATATTGGATCGTTAAGAGTTTGGAGTGAAGATACGGTGCATTTGGTATATGGCCTGTTGCCTATTACCTTTTCTTTTCTAGCCTTTTTTGGGCTTTATCTGCTAGTGCCTAATATTAAGGTTCGCTTTAATCATGCTTTAGCAGGTGCCTTCGTTGCCGGCTGTTTATTTGAAATTAGTAAAAAGCTGTTTGCTTACTACGTGTCGCAGTTTCCTTCATACCAGTTGATCTATGGTGCTTTGGCAGCAGTCCCTCTGTTATTTATGTGGATTTATCTTTGTTGGATGATAGTGTTGATCGGGGCCGAAATCACCGCCAGTTTAGGTGAAGATGAGGTGTGGCGGGTGAACGAGCCATTCAGCATTAAATGGTTTTTGTATTACCAAGATAAATTAATGAGAAAAAGGATTCGAAGTGATAGCTCTGATTCAGAGAGTGAGTGAGGCCACAGTAAAGGTCGACGGTGAAGTAGTCGGAGATATCGGTCAAGGCTTGTTAGTCTTACTTGGCGTAGAAAGAGATGATGATGAAGCCAAAGCTAAACGCTTGATGGAGCGGGTAACCACTTATCGTGTGTTTGGTGATGATGACGACAAAATGAATCTGAATGTGAAGCAAGTAGATGGTAGTGTGTTAGTGGTCTCCCAATTCACGCTACCTGCCGACACTAAGAAAGGAACTCGTGCAGGATTTTCACGTGGCGCGGCACCTGCCGATGCTGAGCGTTTGTATGAGTACTTTTCTGATCGGTGCGCGGAAGTGCTTCCGACTGAGCGCGGTCAATTTGCCGCAGATATGAAGGTCTCGCTGGTCAATGATGGTCCTGTTACCTTCTGGCTTCAAGTCTAAGACCATTGCTCTATAACTGATTGATTCCAATGGACCTGAATTCATATGTTTAAACTGATTACACCAAGTACAGAAAACCAGCTACAGAAATATTATCACTTTCGTTGGCAGATGTTACGTGAACCTTGGCAAAGGCCAAAAGGCTCAGAAAGAGATGAATACGATGAGCTTAGCCATCATCGTATGATCGTAGACAGTCGAGGCCGCCCCGTTGCCATAGGGCGCTTGTACGTTACTGCTGATGATGATGGACAGATCCGTTATATGGCGGTGAAGAAGAACCGTCAGGGCAAAGGTGTTGGTTCTTTGATTATGGTCGCTTTAGAGTCTCTCGCTAGAGAAGAGGGCGTGAAGCGACTGGTGTGTAATGCTCGTGAAGATGCTATTGAGTTCTATCGAAATAATGGCTTTGAAAGTCAAGGTTCATTAAGCGATGAACGAGGACCTGTACGCCATCAACAAATGATTAAAGCTATCGACCCTATGGCGAACGTATTACGACGCCCTGATTGGTGTAATGAACTACAGAGTCGCTGGGAAGAGCAGATCCCTATTAGTGATAAAATGGGAATTAAGATTAATCAGTATACGGGCTACAAGTTCGAATGTGTTGCTCAGCTAAATCCAAACCTTAATCCACACAATACGATGTTTGCGGGATCAGCATTTACCTTAGCGACGCTGACAGGGTGGGGAATGGCGTGGCTGTTGATGAAAGAGAGAAATCTTCATGCAGATATCGTGCTTGCGGACAGCAACATTCGCTATCGTCACCCGGTAAAAGAGAGCCCGAAGGCAAGTACCTCCTTGGATGGTATTAGTGGTGATCTTGATAGGCTAGAAGGTGGACGTCGTGCACGAATTATTATTAAGGTGTTTATTTATAGTGGCACACAAGAAGCGGTAGAATTTACAGGTACTTATGTATTACTGCCGAGCTCAAAAGCTAATAAAACCCTAAGCGTTTAGGGTTTTTCTTGAGTGTCAGCCTTAGGGCAGTTCATCGATATTTGATTACGCCCTTGAGGCAATGTTGAAGATAGAGACAGGCAATCTGTGCTGAGGTGGAACTTAATGTCGCCTCTTTCTAGATCAACTAGGTCAACACTGCCTTGTATGCTTCCAGACAAGTCTTGACTGACGAATTGAATCTCTGCCACCTTTACAATTCCTCTGTTTGCTTCGATGTTCACTTCAGGAATGATCACTGAGTGTTTATCTTTTGGAGAGAAAGGTAAGGTTAACTGCACGTCATGAGGGGCTATTTTTACCTGACCATCAAGACTGTGTTTTAACATTAATTCATCGCCGCCCAGTCCGCCTAAATCAATAGTTAAGTCTGCAAGTCCTCTCCAATCAATGGCCGTATCTAGCGGGTGTGTAATTCTTTCTAAAGGCAAACCGTAAGCCTGAACTGATATTTGCCATGGATAACTGGCTAGTCCCAGGTCAATAGTAGAATCTGCTTTGATTAATCCATCATCTATTGGCACAAATAGCTGTCTTACATGCCATCGTCCGTCAGTAGTATCGGTCTCTAGATAAGGCTTGATAGATGTCATGCCGAATGCGGATAAGCTATTCGCACTAACTGCAAAGGAGCCATTCCAAAGCGCCCATTGCCCATTTTTCTTTAGGGTCAGCTTTCTACCTTCGGCGTTAATATTTGATGCCTGCCAATGATTGTCAGTAGAAATATCAATAATTTGACTGCGCTCTACCTTAAGTTTCTCTATTTCAATTTTCTCTAGACTATCTAGTGATGTCATTACTGCATTATGAATATCAGGGTCTTCAATGCTCCATTCTAAGTTCTTAACCTCTAGTTCATTAAGGAGCACGCTATCTTGAGACAGTTGACCACTGGTCGTGAACTGCCCCTGCTCAAATAAAAAACTAAACTTATCGAATTGAATGCTGTGTGCTGAAAATTGCCCTGATAGTTGTGGCTCCAATAGTAGTTGCTCATGCCAAGCAGCGCTCTCTGCTGCAAATTGAAATGAACTGTCTTGTGTCCACAAATCTTTGCGTAGATCCCAGTTGCTTAGCTGCAAATGTATTTGGTTGAATGCAAGGTCATTTGCCTGCCAACTGGAACGTTCTATCTCTATGTGTTCAATCAACATGATGTCTTCTAAGAGAGGAATCAATGGCGGTGGTTCTGATTGAGAAAATAGGGGCTCAGAAAGCTGCATATTTCGTACTAGCGCATCGTTGACCACCCAGCCATCATTGCTTTCTTCAGCAATGAATTGAATTTCGCCTCCACGCCAATTAAAACTGACAAGGTCTAACTGAGTTTTATCCTTAACGTAATTGATTCTGGCTTTAAAGTTGTCAAAGGCTTCGCCCTTCCAGTACACCTGTTCACTATCGATATTAAGGTATCCTTCAGGATAAGGTGCTTTTGGAGTGTAGGTGAGTTGAATACCTCGAGCTATAACGTCGTTGCTCGCAAAATCCATACCTCGGATTTCGATATGCTGAGGCTGCCAATGCTGAACTAGGCTATCGAGCGCTTTTTTATCAGGGATCCCTTCGGGTAGGTTGATTCCAGAGATCAGCACATCGGTTATTGAGAGGGGTCTAGGCCAACGCCATTGTGCCTCGAAGTTTAATTGTAGGTTATTGATGGCTATAACAGAGTCATTGGGCTGAGGGATGGTCACTCGAGATAGAGTCAATTGATCGGGATATTGATAGTGTGACTCTTCTATCTGAATCGCATTGTTGGTTATACGAGAAAGGATTTGCTGAGTTAACCAGCTTGAATGAGAGGTTTGTAAGATCAGAAATAGCGCAATAAGCCCTGCTATAAAAAGCAATATCGCCCAGACACTGATTTTTAGTACAGCCTTCATCCTATTTCCCAATGGTGTTTGCGTATGGGTAAAGATGACTTATATCTTATTGTTTATCAATAAAAAAGCCCCTGAAACAGGGGCTTGATTCACAACAAGAATGATCAATCGAGCTGTGGTCCAGCTTTAACTAGTGATTTGCCTTCGTCATTGTCGGTATACTTGTCAAAGTTATTGATAAAGCGCTCGGCCAAATCATTTGCCTTGCTTTCCCATTGCAATGGGTCAACGTAAGTATCGCGAGGATCCAATATCTCTGAGTTCACTTCTGGTAGTGACTTAGGTACTTCTAGGTTAAACACGGGGATAGTCACTGTTTCTGCTTTCTCGATAGAACCGTCAAGAATGGCATCAATAATAGCGCGAGTATCTTGGATAGAGATACGCTTGCCAGAACCATTCCAACCAGTATTAACAAGATAAGCTTCAGCACCTGCCGCTTCCATACGCTTCACTAGAACTTCTGCATATTTAGTTGGATGTAGCGTTAGGAATGCTGCGCCAAAACACGCAGAGAAGGTTGGCGTTGGTTCAGTAATGCCACGCTCAGTACCTGCTAACTTAGCTGTGAAGCCAGAAAGGAAGTGATATTTGGTCTGCTCTGGGGTGAGTTTAGAAACAGGTGGTAAAACCCCAAATGCATCTGCAGATAGGAAAATTACCTTATTCGCATGCCCGCCCTTAGAAACAGGTTTAACGATATTCTCAATATGATGGATTGGATAAGAGACTCGAGTATTCTCGGTCTTTGAACCGTCATCAAAGTTGATTGAACCATCATTACGTACAGTTACGTTCTCTAATAGTGCGTCACGACGAATGGCATTGTAGATGTCTGGCTCTGCTTCTTTTGATAACTTGATGGTTTTTGCGTAGCAACCTCCCTCAAAGTTAAACACACCATCGTCATCCCAACCATGCTCATCATCACCAATCAATGCACGTTTAGGATCGGTCGATAGAGTTGTTTTACCTGTACCGGATAAACCAAAGAATACCGCGACATCACCTTCTTCGCCCATATTCGCCGAGCAGTGCATAGAAGCGATGTCTTGAAGAGGAAGGAAGTAGTTCATCATTGCGAACATGCCTTTCTTCATCTCGCCACCATACCAGGTGCCACCGATCAGCTGCATTTTCTCCGTTAAGTTGAATACTGTGAAGTTCTCAGAATTCAAGCCATGCTCTTGCCATTTATCGTTGGTACATTTTGCGCCATTCATGACCACAAAATCAGGCTTAAAGGTTACAAGTTCTTCTTCGGAGGGACGTAAGAACATGTTTTTCACGAAGTGAGCCTGCCAAGCTACCTCTGTGATGATACGCACAGCGAGGCGAGTATCAGGGTTAGTGCCACAATAACCGTCAATTACAAATAGACGCTTATTAGAAAGTTGGGTGGTTACTAGCTGCTTTAGATCATTCCAAACAGCCTGATCGATAGGCTTGTTATCGTTCTTAACCGTATCTGTTGTCCACCACATGTTTTCACGTGTGGTGTCATCCTTAACAATGAATTTATCCTTTGGAGAGCGCCCTGTGAAAATACCAGTATCTACCGCTACAGCGCCTAGTTCTGTCACTATGCCCTTTTCGTAACCTTGTAATGTTTCACTGGTTTCCTCTGCGAAAAGCGTTTCGTAACTCGGGTTACGAACGATTTCGGTAGAGCCGTTGATACCATATTGAGTAAGATCGATGTTTGCAGCCTTAGTATGTTCCATAACGGTCATAGGTGCTCCTTGTAGGGTATTTATAGTAAGAATAATTTTGAAGTTACTGAATTTATAAGTATTTTGGTCTAGCAAGTAATCTTCTTAATACTGACTATATATGGCTTTTTTGATTATTTTTTCAACAAGGATCACGTTTTTGTAGTTCAGGATTTGGACAGGAATAAGTCTTGAGGTTGATCATAAAAGCGCACAATTGGCATATTTCATGCTAAAAATGCGAGTCAATGCGGGTTTTATGAACATATTGCGCTATGAAAAGTGATGGATATAAAAAAACCGGCCCATTTGGCCGGTTTATAAAATGCTTAAACTGTGAGCTTAGTGCAATGTAGGCTTATTCTCAGCGTGAGCAAACAATTCTTCTACTTGAGCCGCATCAAAGTCGTAAGTGGTTCCGCAGTAGTCACAATGTAAACCTACGCTACCTTCTGTCGACAATATATCGTTAATTTCTTCGCGTGCCACAGTAATGATTGCTGCACCGCTGCGTTCTCTAGAACAACCACAGAAGAATTCAACTTCTTGTGGTTCAAACAGTTTTACAGTTTCTTGGTTGTATAGTCGGTATAGCAACTCATTAGCAGGTAGACCAAACAACTCTTCGTTCTTCACTGTGTCCGTTAGTTGCTCTAAGTGCTCGAAGTCATCCGCAGAGCCAGTACCATCAGGAACAACCTGTAACAACATGCCTGCAGCGTGTGGCTTGCTTTCATGTTCGCCAATACGGAACCATAGGCGCGTTTTAAGTTGTTCTGAACGCTCAAAGTAAGCCTCGAGAACCTCTGCAAGGGTATTGCCCTCTAGGCCAACAACACCTTGGTAGCGCTCGCCTTTGTCTGGTGAAATAGTAATCACCAGGTGACCTTTGCCTAGCATGTCATGAAGAGTCGCAGTCTCGGCGATCTCGCCTTCAAAGCGAGCAACACCGCGCATCTTTTGATTGTTGTCACCATTGATGACTGCCAGTGATACTGGGCCGTCGCCCTGTAGTTGAAGGGTGATAGAGCCTTCAAATTTTAACGTTGCTGTTAACAGTGATGTTGCCACTAGTAGTTCGCCAAGTAAGGTTTGAACTGCTGCTGGGTATTGCTTGCTATCTAGGATGGCTTGATAGGCTTTATCTAGCTGTACTAATTCACCACGTACAGATAAATCTTCAAATAAATAACGATTTAACACGTTGTTTTCCATTTGGAAACTCCAGCTTATTGGTTCTTAAATTTAATCAGATCGCGTCGCTGTTTTTTATCAGGGCGACGTTCAGGGCTCGGGTTATGTGCGTGCATCTTGCGCTCTAAAGCGGTTTGTTCTCGCTTTTTCACGCTCTCAGCTGTTTCGCTGTAGAGCATTTGCGCCTCAGGTGCTCCGCGTCGTTGGTCAGAAACTTTTTCTATCCTAACTGTTTTTTCAACATTTCCCTGTCGTAGGGTAATGGTAGCCCCTAGTTCCACAATTTTACTCGGTTTGCTACGCTGTCCTTCATAGTGGACCTTGCCGCCATCGATCATGTTGCGAGCGATCGAGCGGGTCTTATAAAAGCGTGCTGCCCATAACCATTTGTCTAGTCTTACAGACTCGGTATTGGAACTCATAGTGATTTTTGCTCTCTAAGTGTTATCCAGCAGCTTGATTAATGGTGACGGATATATCATTTTTCAAGTAAATGCATTTATTTACATTCGAATTTATTGACTGTCTAATTTTGGTAACGATATTTATGGTAATCTTGCGCACCTGTTTAGCCCAGTAGCCCCAATGCCTCAGTGGCATATACTATGGAAGTCGGTACATCAAAAGGACCTGTTTTGTCTAAGTTTTCCACATACTCGCACAAAGCCAATCAACTACTAAATAGTGTAGTGAATCAGCAGGCGATAATTGCCCGAGGATTGACTTTTGTTTTGTTGGTCACCTCCGCTTGGCTGTGTGGTCATTTATTCTGGCATCTAATGGGATCAGAATCAGGAGTTGAACGCTGGAGACCCTCAACCACTAGCGCTGGTACTAATGCTGTTCAACAGCAAGGTACTGATATCGCACCTCTGCTCAATGCAAACTTGTTTGGTGAAGAGTCAGAAGATGCCCCTGCGGTTGTTGAGCAAGTCGTTGATGCTCCGAAAACACGTCTAAATCTTGTATTGGTAGGTGTGGTTGCCAGTAGCAATCAAAAAAACAGCTTAGCGGTTATTGCTAACAGAGGAAATCAGGATACTTATGGAATTGGTGAGACGATTGATGGCACGCGAGCGCAGTTGCATAACGTGTTAAAAGATAGAGTTATCATCGAAAACCAAGGCCGTAATGAAACCTTAATGTTAGAGGGGATAGAATATAAGCGCGTCGCGGATGTACAAGAAATTGCGAAGCAACAGCCTCAATCGAACGTTCAGGGTAACAATCCACAGGTCGATCTAGGTGATCTAGATTCTATCAAAGCAGCAATATCAGAGAATCCTCAACAGTTCCTCAAGTATATTCGTCTATCTCAAGTTAATCGTGACGGTAAGTTGGTGGGTTATCGTGTTCGCCCAGGGCGCGAGCGTGCTTTGTTTGATTCTGTGGGCCTACAAGATGGCGATATAGCAGTAGAACTAAATGGAGCCGACCTTACAGAGCCGTCAGCAATGGGGCAGGTTTGGAAGTCTTTAGGCGATTTAAGTGAGATTAACCTCACCGTTGAGCGAGATGGTCAACGCTACGATATTTATTTACAACTATAGTTTGGTAACAGAGTTGTTATCGACTAGGAAGCATCGGCTCAATTATGAAGGCCATGCTCGGCATGGAATGCCATTGATTTTTTTGGGAGTATTAAGTGAAAAGTTGGTTTAGCAAGAGCGCATGGCTGTTGATGGGAAGTTTGGCGTGTGCGCCCGCATTCAGCGCCAATGAATTTAGCGCCAGCTTCAAGGGAACGGATATTGGCGAATTTATCAATATCGTCGGACGTAACTTAGAAAAAACCATCATTGTTGACCCTACAGTTAGGGGCAAAATCGATGTGCGTAGCTATGATGTGCTCAACGAAGAGCAGTATTACCAGTTTTTCCTTAGTGTTCTTGAAGTGTATGGGTTTGCCGTTGTTGAAATGGAAAACGGTGTACTTAAAGTCATAAAAGCTAAAGATGCGAAAACCTCAGCCGTTCCAGTAGTTGGTGATTCTAACGTCAAAGGCGATGCAGTTGTGACTCGTGTTGTCGCTGTGCGCAATGTTTCTGTTCGTGAACTCTCGCCACTACTACGTCAATTGAATGACAATGCTGGTGCCGGTAACGTAGTTCACTATGACCCTGCCAACATTATACTGATTACAGGTCGTGCTGCGGTAGTAAATCGCTTGGCCGAAATCATCGAACGTGTTGACCAAGCTGGTGATAAATCTATTGAGGTTGTCGAACTTAAAAATGCGTCTGCAGCAGAGATGGTCCGTATTGTTGAGGCGTTGAACAAGACCACCGATGCAAAAAATACACCAGCCTTCCTACAGCCTAAACTGGTTGCAGATGAGCGAACCAACTCAGTGTTGATCTCAGGCGATCCACAAGTACGAAAGCGCCTAAGAACGGTGGTATCTCAACTAGATAAAGAGATGGCGGTTAAGGGCAATAACCAAGTTATTTACCTCAAAAATGCTAATGCTGAAGATCTTGTAGAAGTACTTAAAGGGGTCTCTGACAACCTAGCTGCGGCTAAGAAAACCGCTCAGGGAGGCGCTGCAGCTATACGAAATCCTAATTCTGAGGTAATGATTTCGTCACATAAGGGGACTAACTCCCTCGTGATTACTGCGCCACCCGATATTATGAAGGCGCTACGAGACATTATTGCGCAGTTAGATATTCGCCGAGCTCAGGTACTTATTGAAGCCTTGATTGTAGAAATGTCCGAGGGTGATGGCATCAACCTTGGTGTGCAATGGGGTAACCTAGAAACGGGTGCAATGATCCAGTATGGCAATACAGGAGCACCGATTGGTCAGGTAATGGTGGGTCTTGAAGAAGCGAAAGATACCGAATCCACGACTGCGGTATACGATGAAAACGGCAATTTCCTACGAAATGAAACCACAACTGAAGCAGGTGATTATACTGCCCTGGCTGCAGCACTGGGTGGTGTGAATGGTGCGGCGATTAGTCTAGCAATGGGAGATTGGACTGCGTTAATTAGTGCGGTTGCTACAGACTCGAATTCAAATATTCTGTCATCTCCGAGTATTACCGTAATGGATAATGGAGAGGCATCATTCATAGTTGGTGAAGAGGTACCGGTACTGACGGGTTCGACATCAGGCTCAAACAATGACAATCCGTTCCAAACCGTTGACCGAAAAGAAGTGGGTATCAAGTTGAAGGTGATACCACAGATCAACGAGGGTGATTCTGTTCAGCTTCAAATTGAACAAGAAGTGTCTAATGTATTGGGAGCCAATGGAGCGGTAGATGTTCGATTTGCTAAGCGCCAATTAAATACATCAGTAATGATTCAAGATGGTGAGATGTTGGTTCTAGGTGGCCTAGTTGATGAACGTGCGTTAGAGAGTGAATCTAAAGTGCCAATCTTAGGCGACATCCCTTGGTTAGGTCAGTTGTTTAAATCCACCAGTACTCAGGTTGAAAAGAAAAACTTGATGGTTTTCATTAAGCCAACAATTATTCGTGATGGAATGACAGCTGATGGTATTACTCAACGTAAATACAACTACATTCGCGCGGAGCAACTGTATAAAGCAGAAGAAGGCCTGAGGCTAATGTCTGATGATTTAGTGCCTGTTATGCCTAAATTTGGTGATGAAGCTCGTCGACCTTCTGAGCTACAAGCCTTTATTGAGCAAGTGGAAGCGAAGTAATGGAAAGTGGTGCATTTTCAAGGTTTGAGACGAGCATGACCCGTCTGCCATTTAGCTTTGCCAAGCGCTTTAACGTGGTGCTTGAACCCAATGAAGATGCCAGTGCTAACCAACTGTTTTTCATTGAACCGCTACAGACCTCAACCCTGCTGGAGGTGACTCGAGTTTCGTCTCTGCCTATTCAGTTGGTTGAGCTCGATAAGAAGAGTTTTGACTCAAAGCTTTCCGATGCGTATCAGCGTGATTCGTCTGAAGCGAGACAGTTAATGGAAGATATTGGCGCAGACAGCGACGATTTCTTCTCATTGGCAGAAGAGCTGCCACAAAATGAGGATTTGCTTGAAGCTGAAGATGATGCACCAATCATCAAATTGATCAATGCCATGCTAGGTGAGGCGATCAAAGAAGGTGCTTCGGACATTCATATAGAGTCCTTCGAGAAGTCACTGTCCATTCGTTTCCGTGTGGATGGTGTGCTACGTGACGTCCTAGCACCAAGTCGCAAACTAGCACCACTACTTGTGTCTAGGGTTAAGGTTATGGCTAAGCTTGATATCGCCGAGAAGCGCGTGCCCCAAGATGGTCGTATCTCATTGCTGATTGGTGGGCGAGCAGTAGATGTGCGTGTATCCACTATGCCTTCGTCTCATGGAGAGCGAGTGGTGATGCGTCTTCTCGATAAAAATGCGACGCAGCTGGATCTAAATAGCTTAGGTATGGCGCGCCACAACCACGTTAACTTTCAAACGCTTATCAAGCGACCTCACGGCATTATTTTGGTAACCGGACCTACGGGCTCTGGTAAATCAACCACCTTGTATGCAGGCTTGCAGGAATTGAATAGTGCTGAGCGCAATATTCTGACTGTAGAGGACCCTATTGAATTCGATATCGATGGCATTGGACAAACACAGGTAAACCCTAAAGTTGACATGACCTTTGCTCGCGGATTAAGAGCAATCTTGCGTCAAGATCCCGATGTCGTAATGGTCGGTGAGATTCGTGACCTTGAGACCGCACAGATCGCGGTACAGGCGTCTTTGACTGGTCACTTAGTTATGTCAACGCTACACACTAATACCGCGGTGGGTACGATCACTCGATTGCGAGATATGGGTATAGAACCATTTCTTATCTCCTCGTCATTGCTAGGTATCTTAGCTCAACGTTTGGTACGTACTTTGTGCCAACAATGTAAGCAACCTTTCCAAGCAGATGCTGAGCAGAAAAAACTGTTCAACCTACAACCTGAGGATGATCTGGTTTTGCATAAACCTAATGGCTGTGAACATTGTAACCATAAGGGTTATAAAGGCCGAACAGGTATTCACGAACTGCTAGTTGTTGATGAAAAAGTACAGGAACTGATTCATGGCGAGCAGAGTGAGCAAGAGATCGAATTAGCCATTCGAGCGTCTACTCCAAGTATCCGTCATGATGGTCTGGACAAAGTGAGAGCTGGCAAGACTACCCTTGAAGAAGTAATGCGAGTGACTAGGGAAGAGTAATGGCGGCATTTGAATACAAGGCACTGGATGTAAAAGGACGTCAAAAAAAAGGTGTTATCGAGGGTGATAATGCTCGTCAGGTAAGACATCGTCTGAAAGAACAGGGCCTGATGCCGGTTGAAATAACCGAAACCAAAGCCAAGCAAGAAGCGGCTAAGTCAAAGGGCTTTCAGCGTGGAATTAGTACTCCTGATCTTGCTTTGTTAACTCGTCAGTTGTCTACCTTAGTGCAGGCGGGAATGCCACTTGAAGAGTGTTTAAGAGCGGTGGCTGAGCAATCAGAAAAAGCGCGGATTCGTAGCATGTTGGTCAGTGTTCGCTCAAAGGTTGTTGAAGGCTACACTCTCGCTGATAGTATGCGCGAATATCCTGCCATTTTTGACGATCTCTTTTGCGCTATGGTCTCTGCAGGTGAAAAATCTGGACACTTAGATGCGGTATTAGAGCGTCTGGCGGACTATGCAGAAAAACGTCAGCAGCTTCGCTCTAAGCTGCAACAAGCCATGATTTACCCAATCATGCTTACCCTAATTGCGGTGGGTGTAATTGGCTTTTTGTTAGCGACAGTAGTACCTAAGATCGTTGACCAATTTATCCAAATGGGGCAAGAGTTACCTGTTTCTACTCAAATTTTGATTAACGCCAGTGACTTTGTTCAAGACTATGGCGTGTTACTGGTTGGCAGTATTTTAGCCTTAATTGTGGGTACTAAGATTTTATTACGGAAGCCTGCGCTTAGGTTAAGCTGGGATCATAAAGTACTTAAGGTACCGGTTATCGGGCGAGTTGCTAGAGGGCTCAATACCTCTCGTTTTGCACGTACACTCGCGATTTGCTCTGCTAGTGCTATCCCCTTGTTAGATGGTATGCGAGTTGCAGCCGAGGTAATGGGGAATAAATTCTTTAAGAAGCAGGTATTTGAAGCGTCTGATAAGGTGCGAGAAGGCGCAAGCCTTCGACATTCTCTGCAGCAAAGTAAGCTGTTCCCTCCGATGATGCTACATATGATTGCGAGTGGTGAACAGTCTGGTGAGTTGGAGCAAATGCTGACGCGCGCTGCGGATAACCAAGACCAAGACTTTGAATCGCAAGTGAACCTTGCTTTAGGTATCTTTGAACCACTACTGATCGTATTTATGGCAGGAATTGTATTGTTTATTGTGGTAGCGACTATGATGCCGCTGCTTGAGTTGAATAATTTGGTTTCGGGCGCCTAATGTTTTTGCCCGAGTGTATGGAGAAAAAAATGAAATATAACAAAAAGCAACAGGGCTTTACCTTGCTAGAGGTTATGGTTGTTGTCGTTATTCTAGGTATCTTGGCAAGCTTTGTTGTGCCTAACCTTTTGGGTAACAAGGAGAAAGCTGACCAACAGAAAGCGATTACCGATATCGTTGCGTTGGAAAATGTACTTGATATGTACAAGCTAGACAACAGTGTTTATCCAACCACAGACCAAGGTTTGGAAGCATTGGTGAGTCGTCCAACAGGTTCTCCTGAGCCTCGTAACTACCGTAATGATGGCTATATTCGTCGTCTTCCGAAAGACCCATGGGGCAACGATTACCAGTACCTGAGTCCTGGTGATAACGGCAACATTGATATCTTTACTCTAGGTGCTGATGGTCAAGAGGGTGGTGAAGGTTCATCTTCTGATATCGGTAACTGGAATCTACAAGATTTCCAATAATACGTATTCATAGTGAGACGTGATAAACGACAGCGTGGCTTTACGCTCCTAGAGATCATGTTGGTCATGGTCTTGGTGTCGGTCAGCGCTATAGCCGTGGTGGTCAATTTGCCCACTAGCAGTTCAGATGCAGCAAAGACTCGTGCACAACAGTTTTATCAACGTCTCAACCTACTGCATCAAGATGCGATACTGAATGGTTGGGATCTTGGTGTTCGTTTTGATCCCGCTGGTAATAAGTATCGACTTTTGCAGCTGACCCGAGAGGGTTGGCAGGCACTAGAGCACCGAAGGATCCCAGCAGATACTGAGCTTGAAGATGGCTTAACACTCGCCTGGGAATTGGGTGATGGTGTGTGGGGAAAGAAGGACAGCTTGTTTGAAGAGGGATCACTGTTCGATGAGGACATGTTCGCGGAGGAAGAGGATAAAGATAAAGAGGCACCGCCCCAAGTCTTTATTTTGTCTAGTGGTGAATTGACACCATTTGAAGTCTATATCCATCCGAGCTCAGAAGCCCAAGGTGATCAAAATTGGCGTGTAATGGCGCTAGAAAATGGCAGCTTTCGATTACTAAAGCCGGGTGAGGAGTTCGATGATGAAGTCTTCTAGAGGTATGACATTACTTGAGGTTTTGATTGCTTTAGCCATCTTTGCAACGGCTTCTATTAGCGTTGTTAGAGCTGTCACTCAACACATCAATAGTATCGGCTATCTTGAGCAAAAAACCTTTGCTGGCATGGTAGTGGATAACCAAATGGCACTAATGATGCTGGCCGAGCCACCTAAAGCAGCACGCAAAGGCACATCTGAATTAGCCGGTTATACGTGGTATTGGTCCATTACGCCAATCTCAACGGGCAATGATTATTTACGGGCGGTTGATGTCAGTGTGGCTCTAGATGAAAAAATGGATAGTCCTCTAGTAACGGTAAGAAGTTATGTACCGTTATAAAAAAGCGAAAGGCTTTACCCTGATTGAAGTACTAGTGGCGATCTCAGTATTTGCAAGCCTCAGTATGGCTGCGTATCAGTTGGTATTTCAGACTCAGCTGAGTAATCAGCAGTCTCAAGAAAAATTAGGCCGTTTGCAGCAGTTGCAGGCATCTTTAGTCTATTTAGATAGTGACTTTCGTCAGATAGCGATTCGTCGCTTTCGCAACGATGGACAAGAAGCTGGTGAAGGTCTTATTTATTGGCAGGATAACCTACTTGATTCCGATGAAAAGGGCGTGCTGTTTACTCGTTTAGGTTGGATTAACCCACAGCAGCAATTTCCTCGCGGAGAAGTCACTAAAGTAGGCTACCGAGTTCGAGATAATAAGCTTGAGCGAGTTTGGTGGCGATACCCAGACACTCCTGCTGGACAGCAAGGCATCGTGACTCCGCTTCTTGATAAGGTCGAGGAGTTTGATATTCGTTTTTACAACGGAGAGAGTTGGTTAGAAGAGTGGGAAGACAGTAACGCATTGCCAAAGGCAATCGCAGTACATTTAACCCTCGAAGATTATGGCAAGCTCGAGCGTATCTACCTAACTGCTGATGGTCAGCTTGAGAGGATTAATGAAGATACGCCACAGTAATTTACAACGAATGAAAGGCCAAGGTAATCAGCGAGGCGTTGCTCTGTTAGTGGTGTTGCTTCTGTTGGCTATCATGACAGCCATTGCTGCCACCATGTCAGAGCGATTGGTGCTGGGGGTGGATAGAGCAAGCAGCCAAGTCAATAACCAACAAGCCTACTGGTATGCTATCGGTGTTGAGGCATTAGCTAGATACGGTATCGAGGAGAGCTTAGAGGACGGAGATACTGTCAATCTAAGTCAACCATGGGCGTTAGAGGAGCAATCCTACCCGTTGGATTATGGCGAGGCGAGGGGGGGTGTTAGGGATATGCAGGCGTGTTTTAACGTTAATTCACTGGCCGCAGTCAATATCGACCCCACTTCCAGTTCTCGCCCATACTTACTTCAGGTGTGGCGAACCTTGCTAGAAGAGGTAGGGCTAGACAGTTATCAAGCGGAAGTTGTTGCCGACTCTACGTGGGAATATCTAGATAAAGACGATGGAGTGGTGACTCAGTCTGGTGTCGAAGATGCCACTTATGAAGGATTGTCTCCCTCTTACATGGCTGCAAATGGCTTGATTGCTGACTTGAGTGAGCTTCGTAGTGTTTATCAGATGGATGGCCCATCAATGAGGCGCATCTCATGGTTAGCATGCGCGCTTCCTACCGATGATTTACGCATCAATGTGAATACACTGAGACCATGGCAATCTAAGCTTTTGGTCGCACTGTTTGAACCTGCCTTGAGTGATGATCAGGCGAAACAGGTTATTGAAGACCGTCCGTATGATGGATGGGAGAGCACGGATGATTTCTTAGCTGAAGGCAATATTGCCAGTATCAGTGCTGAAGTAAAAAATAAGGCGAAGGAATACCTATCTGTCGATAGCCGTTATTTTGAGCTAGACGCAGAAGTATTTGTGCAGGATGCCCGAGTTCGCTTGAGGAGCCTGCTTTATAGTGAAAATCAAGACGAATCGCGAGTAGTACGCCGACGATTTGGAGGAATTAGTGAGCGAAATCCTGACAGTTCGGCTCAGTAGGCAGAATTTAAAAACAATCCCATGGTTAGTTTGGTCGTCGACAGAAAACGAGATCATTGCTAGTGGAGAACTCAGTGGCTTAGAGGAATTAGAAGAGTTAACTTCCTATGCTGCTGAGCGAAGCGTTGCTTTGTTATTGGATGGCCAAGATGTGGCTTTACGAGAGGTTGGAGTACCTGCGGGTGCCTCTCGCCAGTTCTCAACGATGTTGCCATTTTTGTTGGAAGAAGAACTGGCTCAAGACATTGATGAGTTGCATTTCTCGATACTCAAACAGGTGGGTGATAAGGCATGGGTAGCTGCGGTAGATAGAGACTATCTTCATCACTGCATTGAACGCTTCTCTGAAGCGGGTATTGAGCTTCATCGTGTTTTGCCTGATGTATTATCTATGCCTTTGGATGGTAGCAATATCACTATGCTTCCTTGGCAAGGTTACTGCTTGATTCGCCAGAATGATTATCAAGGTATAGTGCTGCCAGAGGCATTAGTATCCTATGCATTGACTCGTCCACCATTCACGATTGAAAGCGATGAAGAGGAAGCATCACTTCCTGAAGAATCTGTCCATATACAATGCTTTGGTTCAATCCCTGAATCATTAGCTAGTATTGAAAGCCCAAAAATCGAGGCTTTACCAGCAGAGCTACCTATGGCTCTACTGGCTAAGAACGCACAGCTTTCGACGATTAACTTATTATCGGGTGAGTTTAAGCGACAATCCTCTTGGCTTAAAAACATTAAACTCTGGCAGGCTCCAGCTATTGCCGCATTAGTGCTATTGGTCATTTTCGGTATTAATACCTATACCCAAGTCAGCCAAATAGAGGCTCAGGCAACGGCATATAGGACAGAGAGTGAACGAATATTTAGAGAGGTTTTTCCTGATAAACGTCGTATCCCAACAGTGAGTTATCTCAAGCGTCAAATGAGTGATGAAAAAACCCGATTGAGTGGTGGCACGGTAGATGCACCTTTGATTAGTTGGTTACTTGAAGTACAAACGGCTCTCAAAGATAAAAGTAAAGTTAAAATACAGAGCATTAAGTTTGACGGTGACCGCGAAGAGTTGCGTATTCAAGCTCAAGCGAGTGACTTCCAGACCTTTGAGCAGCTAAGAGTTGCCTTTTCTGAGAAGTTTTTGGTAGACCAAGGGCAAATTAACCGGAACGGTGACTTGGTCAGCAGCAGTTATGTATTGAAGGTGGAGTAATGCGCGGGTTACAACAAGCTATCCTAGGGTATTGGAGCAGTATCAGCCTTCGTGAGCAGCGTATGTTGATTATTGCTATTGGTTTTGGTGTTGCTGCTTTGCTGTATTGGGGAGGCTTTGCACCACTCAAACAGAAGAATGAATTGGCACAAGCCCGTTTAGTCAGTGAAACTCAACTGCTGGGCTGGGTACAAAAAGAAGCTAATGCAATTACTGAGTTGCGAAAAACCAGTGGCGCTCCCTCTATCTCCAATGAGCCGTTAAACCAATTATTATCGACCTCAACAGGACGATTTAATATCGAGCTGATACGCCTTCAACCTCGAGACGATATGGTTCAAGTTTGGGTTCAGCCAGTGGCGTTTAATCGCTTGATGAATTGGTTACTGTATTTACGCCAAGAAAAAGGGGTAGACGTTGCCTTTTTTGATATCAACGAAACCGAAAAAAACGGGATTGTCGAGGTGAAGAGATTGCAGTTTAAGAGAGCGGGTAGCTAATGATTGGTGTCAGTCTAAAGAAAATTTTAGCTTACGGCTTTCTACTGTTGGTCGTATTCTTGTGTAGCGTTATCGTTCACTTACCTGCCAAATTTGCAATAGAGCAATTGCCTCGTATTAATGGTTTGAGTATCTCAGGAGTCAGCGGTACGTTGTGGCAAGGAAGAGCAAAGAGTGTCTCTTGGCAGCAATATGGTTTCGGTGAAGTAAACTGGGATCTACAAGCTTGGAAATTGATTCAAGGAAAAGCTGAGCTTAATGTTCGCTTTGGTCGCAATAGTGAGTTGGGTTTAACTGGCCGAGGAACGGTAGGTTATGGCTTTAGTGGCCCTTACGCCAATAACTTGATGGCCTCCATACCCGCAGAGCAAGCGCTAAAGTACGTAAATATTCCAGCTCCTGTTACCGCGAATGGCCAATTTGAACTCATCGTCAAAGATTATAAATATGCTTCACCTTGGTGTGAAACCGGTCAAGCGAATCTAGTATGGAATCAGAGCGTAGTCTCATCACCATTGGGTAATCTGGATCTAGGAACTATTATTTCTGATATTAGTTGTACCGACAGCCAGATTGCGGCGAAGGGAAATCAAGACACGTCTCAGGTTTCCGGTGCATTTACTGCTTCTTTGCAGCCTAATATGGCTTACGACCTGGATGCATGGTTCAAGCCGGGTGCGGAATTCCCGCAAAGACTGGGTGAGCAATTAAAATGGCTAGGTGAGCCGAATGGACAAGGGCAATATCCTTTTGTCTATTCTGGAAAGCTTTAACCAGTTTAGCGTAAAGGAATGTTTAGCAGTTTTCATTGAAGGCTTTTTTCCATATAGTGGTTGAGGCTTATACAAATGAATGATTGAAGAGGCTAACTAGGATGGCAGGCGAGAAAAAGCCAAAGATTTTAAACAAAACCGAGGTTGCGCGTTCGCGCTTGTTTAGTATCGAGGCTTTGGATTTAGAGTTTTCTAATGGAGAACGTCGAACCTATGAGCGAATGCGCCCTAGTGGTCGCGATGCTGTTATGGTGGTTCCGCTCACTGCAGAGGGGGATCTTCTGCTGGTGAGAGAGTATGCAGCGGGCACTGAAAGCTATGAGCTTGGGTTCCCCAAAGGCCTTATTGATCCGGGTGAAAGCCCTGTTGAGGCTGCCAATCGTGAGTTAAAAGAAGAGATTGGCTTTGGCGCCAATCTTTTTGTTCCACTAAAGCAAGTTGTCCTTGCCCCTTCATACTTTTCTAGCAAGATGACCTTGTTTGTTGCTAAAAACCTTTATCCTGAAACCTTGGTGGGTGATGAACCTGAACCTCTTACTTTGGTTCGTTGGCCTCTTGCTCAAGCAGACGAATTGTTAGCACATATGGATTTTTGTGAGGCTCGCAGTATCAGTGCCTTAATGTTGGCACAGCGCTACTTCTCTCAGCAAAAGGGTGAAAATTAATGAGACAAGATCTTTCCCACTTACTGCCTAATGTTATAGAAATTGCGCGCTCTGCTGGCCAGCTTATTCTTGATATATATCAAAAGCGAAACTACGAAGAATTTACCAAATCAGATGATACTCCAGTCACTAGTGCTGACTTAGCGGCACATAAATTGATCATGGAGCGCTTGTCTGAGCTAACCCCTGATATTCCTGTCTTATCTGAAGAGGACGCAGATATCAGTCTTGCTGAGCGCGAACAGTGGGAACGATACTGGTTGGTAGACCCTCTTGATGGTACGCAGGAGTTTATCGCTCGTAGCGGTGATTTTGCCACCATCATTGCGCTTGTTGAGCACAATAAACCTGTCATGGGTGTGGTATATGCACCAGTGTCTGGGGTGGTATATTATGCCTATCATGGGAAAGGGGCGTGGAAGATACCCGACATGGATGAGAGCATTCGTATTAATACTCATACCCATGAACTTATTAAGCAAAATGTAACCATTGCGATAAGTCGCCGTCAGGATATTAATCGCATTACTGAATGTATGAGTAATGAATGGAATTACGAGTTGATTCCATTAGGTTCAGCGGCCTTAAAGGCCTGTCTGGTCGCGGAGGGAAGTGCTGATTGTTATTTGCGCCTCGGGCCTACAGGTGAGTGGGATACAGCGGCTACACAATGTATCGTTGAAGAAGCGGGTGGCACCATCTTAGATACAGGACTCGAGCCACTTTCGTACAATCTGCGTGAAACCTTAGAAAACCCTAACTTTATTGTCATCGGTGATCGCGACCTTCCTTGGAATAAGATCCTGACTCAGGATTAATCTAAAGCTGCTTTATGACATCACAAAAGGCCTTTTTCTCGCTCATAAACGGAGCATGAGAAGAGGCCTTAAATATGTGCGAACTTGCCTGTAACTGCTTATCTAACACTGATGCCACTTTTACTGGTACTAACCCGTCAAGGCGCCCATAGAGGCGATGGATAGGCATCGTTAGGGCATTGAGATGTTCGCGGTAATCAATGGTTGCTAGCAACTCAAGACCAAGATGAAGCGCATTTGGGTTGGGCATAGGGCGTGAAAGAACAGCACTTTTCAATTGCTTTACATCTTGTCTTGCTGATGGACTGCCCATTGCTTGCAATGCCATAAAGCGCTCGATAGTACCTTGAAAGTCATCGGTGAGCTGAGAGGTAAAGTCATTGAGTACACTAGGCGCTATGCCTCTCCATGTACGACCTTCAGCAGAGAAGCGCGGCGAGCTCGCTAGCGTCACCAACTTTGTGACACGCTCTGGTTGGTGCAGTGCAACGTGTGTTGCTATGAGGCCACCAAGCGACCATCCAAGCCATATCGCTTCCTTTGGCGCATCCTGCAATACCCTGTCGGCAATATCAGCAATAGACTGGCTATGTATTTGATGACTATGGCCATACCCTGGTAAATCAACCACATGAACACAAAAGTGCTGGGCAAGCTCTTCAATCACTTGATGCCAAACCGCTCCATTCATTCCCCAACCGTGGATCAGAATGAGGTTGTCACCCTCTCCATAAACATCCCAATGCAGTTTGCTATCTGCGTTCATCCATTTCACCTGTATTTCATACTCTTTTAAGTCCTTGAGTATTGAACGATGGACTAGAAATAAGAGTTATTAACTTCACGATTAGAGCAGATTATTGGAAATCGACAACTAACTCAATGCTTGCATCGTTTCTTGAATTGGATACGACATGTTAGCTATAAGATGTTTGGCTCCAACTGTTACTGTTGCGAAAAGCCGTTACAAGGTGAAATGAATCCTATTTGGTGTCCCGAGTGTATAGATCTATTAAAGCCAGTTTGTCGCTGTGCAACTTGCGGCACTATGATGGAAATGCCAGTCGAGCGTTGTGGTGGATGTGTTAGCAATCCACCGCTTTGGGATGGACTTTACTGTATTGGAGAATATAACGAACCTCTATCTTGGTATGTACAGGGACTCAAGTATCGCAGGCAGGTTTGGCACGCTAGGGAATTAGCATCACTTCTTGCTGAACGCTTAGAGTCTCCGGCTCCCTTATTACTGCCTATTCCGCTGCATTGGAGAAGGCAGTGCGCGCGCGGCTTTAATCAAAGTGATTATCTAGCCAACTATCTTTCACAAAGCTTGAAAGAGAGGACTGGTGTTGAATCGCAAGTATTATCGAAAGCAATTAGACGAGTTAAAGTAACGAAAACACAGATGGGCCTTAATCGTAGACAACGCTTAGTTAACCTTAAGCATGCTTTTTCCTTGTCACCTGATTATCTGGCTAGCATACAAAATCACTCTCACATTGCGCTGGTGGATGATGTGGTCACCACAGGAAGCACGGTGGCAGAGGTATGTTTATTATTAAAAAATCAGGGAGTGAAGCGAATTGATGTCTACTGTATCTGCAGGGCATCAAAGCCCATTTTATGATAATTAAATATTCCCGAGCGCATTTTGATTGTCATGTCACAATTGTGATTATCTAATTATTAGTGTTAATGGTTCATTGCTACTACATGTTTGAAAAAAAAATCTAACAGAGTAGAATACCAATAATAACCTACAGAATTACTCAGGTATTTATCGTGTCTAATACAATTACTATTACGGAAACTGCGCAATCGCACTTTGCTAACCTGCTAGCACAGCAAGCAGACGGAACTCACATTCGAGTATTTGTGGTCAACCCTGGTACACAGAGTGCAGAGTGTGGCGTGTCTTACTGCCCACCAGAAGCGGTAGAAGCAACAGATACTGAATTTCCATATGAGGCTTTTTCTGCGTATGTGGACGAGTTGAGCCTACCATTTTTGGAAGATGCTGAAATTGACTACGTGACTGACAAGATGGGTTCTCAGCTGACACTGAAAGCGCCAAACGCTAAAATGCGCAAAGTTTCAGATGATGCACCGCTACTAGAACGCGTAGAGTATGTTATTCAAACTCAAGTAAATCCGCAACTAGCGAGCCACGGTGGTCACCTTAGTCTAGTTAAAATTACTGACGACGGTATAGCACTAGTTCAATTTGGCGGTGGTTGTAATGGTTGTTCAATGGTTGATGTAACACTAAAAGATGGTATTGAAAAACAACTTCTTCAAGAATTCTCTGATGAACTCGTTGCGGTTAAAGATGCAACTGAGCATGAGCAGGGCTCTCACTCGTACTATCAGTAAATCAAACGCTTAAAGCTAAAAGCCGAGTTTCAATATGAAACTCGGCTTTTTTGTATTTAGTAAGAAAAGTTAATTATGCTTCAATTCTATTAAGTAAATAACTAGACTGAACAATTACTTAATACGATTGGTATTGCGGCAAGCATCAAAGGTGAGCTTAACCTTCAAGCCACCCTCTTCACGGTTCGACATCTCTATCGTGCCGTTATGTTCAGTAACGATGCGCTTAACGATAGACAGCCCAAGTCCTGTTCCCTCACTGCCTCGAGAAGTATCACCGCGAGTGAAGGGCTCAAATACTTTTTGCATCTGCTCATCATCAATACCTGGTCCATTGTCTTCAATGGATATCCATACTTTCTTGTTATGATCAGAGACTCCAGTTTTGATACCAATCCATTTATCACCGTAGCGCTTTGAATTCACTAGCAAGTTGCTTAGCGTGCGTCTTATAGGGATATAACTGGCATAGATATCGGGCAAGTCCTCTTTTAAATCAATATTAAAGGTATAGTTTAAGATATCTTGATCAAATCCACTTTCTAGAGGTCCACCTGCCTCGTAAATCTTCAGCGCACGTCTAAGTTCTTCAACCATATCATTTAGGCTGATGTTGCTAAAATCGTTACGATCAACAGGCTTAAGATAATCGATGAACTGAGCAATGATGTCATTACATTCATCGATGTCTTGGATGATCCCATCAGCGAGATAACTGTCGGTTTCTGCCATCATTTCAGTAGCTAATCGAATTCGAGTGAGTGGCGTTCGAATATCATGACTCACGCCAGCAAGCATTAGTCGTCGATCGGTTTCTAGCTCTTCTATGCCTCTAGCCATTTTATTAAAGGCAGTTGTTACAGCGCGAATTTCAGTGGTTCCTTTCTCAGGAAGAGGCTCGGGGATCACCCCATTGCCGACACTGATAGCCGCAGACTCTAAATTCTTAAGTGGCCGGTTTTGCCAGCGTATAAAGCCCCACCCACCCAATATCAAGAAAATGGTTATTAGTAAGCTGTTGATAAATAACGGCTTAAATTCATTGTGAGTGAGCTCTGTTAAGGGAACTCTAAGCAGCCAGTTAGGCATGGAATCAAGCTTGATCCACAGTAGATAGCTTTCACTATCTCTGGCTAGTCGAGCTTCTGCAGGAGAGCCTATTTCTTCAGTAATTTCATCGCTCATGAAATCAAGATAAAAGGCTTTTTGATATTCTTCTTCAACGGTTCCTGCGAGTGGATGTACGCTAACACCTAGCCTAAGTAGCAGAGCTTGCCTAAGCGGAGTAGTGCGCTCACTTTCAGGGATACCTAGCTCTGATTCTTGACGAATTCGAGCATACTCCTCCATCACGAGATTGATTTCGTAGGAGAGAATTCTATTGAACTGTTTGAGACTGGGAAGTAATGCGTAGTTAAAAATCGCGTAGTAAGAGAAGGCCTGACTGGCAATCAAAAGAGCAATAAAGCCAATGATTGTTTGGGTTATCGAACTACGCGATCGCATTAATAGATCCTAATGATTAAACTTTTCGGCCATCTGGAACAAAGACATAGCCTAGGCCCCATACAGTTTGAATGTAACGTGGGTGACTTGGATCTTCTTCTAGAATACGGCGCAGACGAGAGATTTGTACGTCGATTGAGCGTTCCATTGCTGAGTATTCGCGACCACGAGCTAGGTTCATTAGCTTGTCACGCGACATAGGTTCACGTGCATTCGTTACAAGAATCTTAAGAACAGCAAATTCACCAGAAGTTAGAGGGATTAACTCTTCGCCACGATACATTTCGCGAGTACCTAAGTTTAGAGCAAAGTCACCAAACTCGACGATAGCTTCTTCTGAGCTAGGTGCTCCTGGTGCTTCAACAGATTGACGACGCAATACTGCTTTCGCTCGAGCTAATAGTTCTCTTGGATTGAATGGTTTTGGTAGGTAATCATCCGCACCAACTTCTAAGCCAACAATTCTATCAATCTCATCGCCTTTAGCGGTAAGCATCAGAATAGGTAGCATGTTGTTGGCACTACGCAAACGACGGCAGATAGATAGCCCATCTTCTCCCGGTAGCATAAGGTCCAATATCATTAAGTTAAAGTTTTCACGCGTAAGCAGGCGATCCATCTGATCAGCATTGGCAACAGAACGGACATGAAAGCCTTGCTCAGAAAGATAGCGCTCTAATAGAGAGCGGAGGCGTGCATCGTCATCGACGACCAAAATCTTGAAATTTTCTTGCATTATAATAGACCTACTTAATCCAATTTTTTTTATTCTAAAAGTGGGAGTTGGCGAGTGCGATCAAGTAGTCCGTCACTATTTGCAAATTCGCTCCCTATCACACCTGACTGATAATACCCGGGGAAATGTAACAAAATTGGATTAATTATAGACAGTTAAAGTGTTAGATAATGTTAATCGCACCCAGTAATCATCATTTAAGTTGATGTAACTAGTGAGTTTCAATCAGTTTTATATTGATTCGATGATTGGTAACTGATTTTGTTAACAAACCATTCTTTGTTACCTTCAGGTGTTCTCACTACGACTTCATCTTCGACTTCTTTTTTAAGCAGTGCACGTGCCATCGGAGAATCAATGGAGATATAGTGTTTAACTTCATCACCATAAATCTCATCGGGACCTACAATACGAAAGTGCTTGATCTCGCCCTCTTCATTTTCTATTTCAACCCAAGCACCAAAGAACACTTTACCGTCTTGAGCTGCTGCATAGTCGATAACTTTAAGGTCCGGTAGCCGCTTTCTTAGGTAGCGAACTCTTCGGTCGATTTGTCTTAGTAAACGTTTGTTGTATTGATAATCAGCGTTCTCAGAGCGGTCACCTAGGCTTGCGGCCCAAGTGACTATTTTGGTGACCTCTGGACGACGTTCGTTCCAGAGGTAATCATGCTCTTTCTGTAGCTTCTCAAAGCCTTCTCGGGTAATTAAATTTGTTTTCATCTGTAGTTGTTATTCATATCTACTTGATTACTTACCCAATAGATAAGTATTGTCACTGCCGACTACCACACCATTCTTCAAGAAGTTCTTTCCAAGGATCATGCTGTATTCAAAGCGACTTCTATCTTGTAGGTTAACACGAACGGTTTTGCTTACCTCGCCAAGTGTTACTTTCATCATGACCACTGGGCGCTCATTAGGCTTTTCGCCTGCTTTTGCTCGAATGCGCATGATGTCGACGACCTCTTTTGTAAAACTCTGCTTCAAGCCTTCGGCATTTTCATAATCAAAACTCACCATCTCTTTGCCGTCTTTTTTGAAGCGTTTGATATTGAGGGCATTCATTGAACTGATGTCAGCGCCAGTATCCAGTTTTACTGAGAACTTAAGACCTTCAACCTGTGCCTTTTCAATGTAACCAGTATGAAACAATGGGCGTGGGTCTAGGAGATCTTCTGTACGAGTGTTAACAAGTACGCCATCTTTTTTAAAGGCGCGACCGATGGCAAAATGTGGTTCATCCCCTTTACCGATAGCTTCAAGGGCAAACTCAAGCGTCATTTCTTTTCCGCCAATAACTACTTGCTCTTTTAGGATTGGTCGAACTGTCTCACCCACACGGATTTTTCGTTCTACCTTTTTGATTACTTTTTTATCACTACCGTCGCTACTTGGAATGTAAAAACTGGCTTGTTCGCCATTTTTACCTTTGCTTAGCTCAAAGCCATTAACAAATAGCACTGGAGTATTGATAGCAAAAGAAGGTTCCGCGTTTACAGGGGTACCATCGAAGTAAATGATCTCATGGGTCGCGATAATGAGAGGATCACGCTTACTTAGTAGGGTTTCCAATGTCATATTTTCTGCTCGCAGCACATTCTTATCTTTAGTATCGATAATGAAGTACTTACTGAGCGTATTTTTACCTAAACGTAATTGAGAACTGTATTTGGAGCGATCCTTCAGGTAGGCCAATATAGGCTTCTCAAAGTCACCCGCTTTTACTGGGACAAATACAAGAGGTCGTTCTTCGCCACTGACTCGTAGCATACGCTCTAGCGGCAGGGTTAAGGTCGTTTTGTCTCCAGCCTTATTTGCGGTATCAAAAGTCACGGTACGCTTTTCTTCATCCACTTTTATGTTGGTAGCGTGCATTTGGCTGTAGCTATTGGCAAGGGAGAAACTGGTTTTAAGTGAGACACTATCAACGAAAAGCTCTTCGCTGCGTCCTACGACACGAGCGCTATTCTGTGATTGAAGGTAGTCGTAACCTGCAAATACCCACGCATTTTGCTTGAGGAAGGTTTTACCAATTAGGATCGGTGCTGAGAAGTTGCTGCGATCGGTCAGGTTAACGTCGGTATTAACCGTAACATCCGCTATCTTAAGTGGAATATTGATAACTGGACGATACAGCGGGATCTCACTCGTGCGGCTGCGAATGACGCTGGTGCGAGCCAGTGGACGTTCTAAAGAGATGATCTCGCCGGTAGTTGGATGGCGAATATCGAATTTAACTACCCCTTGAATGTTTCGCTCTGGAGTATCAAAGCTCTCAAGCCACCAATTGCTTTTTGGTCCTCCAAACTCATCAACAATTGCCTGCATGAGTTCAGTATCTTGCATTCCTTCGTATTTCTCATTGTTGCTGTACACGTGGATGTTTTCAGCATGCATTGAGGTGGTATCTGCCCCCGTATCTATCTTACCGATGAAAGGCTGTTCACTCAGTCCATCAATATCTTGATAGTAGACGTTTTCCACTCGTCCAAGTATGACCTTGTCTTGCCATTTAAGAGCGGGATCAGCTGTGGTATATGCTTGCTTGTCGTTCTTCATCATTAAAACCGTATCATTACCGTCAGCCAACAGAGGTAGGCTGACTATTGAGGCGATGAGCAGAGAGAGAGACTTGGTTATTTTTTTCATTATCAACATCCATATCTACCCAACTATTAGCAGCTAGGTTTTATTGTCGGGTTACTGTTTTTAATTCTAACTAATAATCAGTAGCTTGCAGGCAAATGTTAGGTTAAATCTTAAAATTAACTCATTGATCGTTGTTTATTCGTGCCATCACCCCTTTTGTTATCTGGTTTTTCTGACATTTGCCCCCATAGTTAGTTTTAAACCCTAAGGAAAAACAAGTGAATTAAGATGAGTCAGACGATTTTTCAGATTATCGCCACTGAGCTAAATGTTGCCACGCAACAGGTGACTGCTACGGCAAACCTGATTGATGAAGGGAATACAGTACCGTTTATCGCTCGCTATAGGAAGGAGGTCACAGGAGGACTTGATGATACCCAACTGCGCACCTTAGACAGTCGTTTGACCTATCTACGAGAATTGGCCGAACGCAGACAGTCAATCCTTAAGTCCATTTCTGAACAGGGTAAGTTAACCTCTGAATTGGAGAAAGAGATTAACCTGGCCGATAACAAGACTCGTCTTGAAGATCTTTATCTACCTTATAAACCCAAGCGCCGCACTAAGGGACAAATAGCTATAGAGGCTGGCTTGGAGCCTTTGGCGGATGCAATTTGGGGTAATGCCTCGCTTGTACCAGAGGTTGAAGCTGAAAAATACTTGAATCTAGAGCAAGGTATATCGGATACCAAAGCAGCATTAGATGGCGCTAGAGCCATTGTGATGGAAAGAATTGCTGAAGATGCAGATCTACTCAAAAAGTTAAGGAATTACCTCACGAAGCATGCACAACTGCAATCTAGAGTCATCGCGGGTAAAGAGTTAGAGGGGGAGAAGTTCAAAGATTACTTTGAACATGATGAGGCGATAAGCCGTGTACCTTCGCATCGAGCTCTAGCTATGTTACGTGGCCGCAATGAAGGCTTCTTGCAGTTGTCCCTCAATGCAGACCCTGCGCAAGATCCCTCCATTCGTAGTTCGTACTGCGAAACCATTATCGCGGACCATTACAGAATTTCATTAAGTGATGCCCCTGCTGATAAATGGCGTAAGCAAGTCATTAGTTTTGCTTGGAGAGTAAAAGTCTCCATGCACCTTGAAACTGAACTAATGTCAGCAATGAAAGAGCGAGCGGAGATTGGCGCCATAGAAGTATTTGCGACTAACTTAAAAGATTTGTTGATGGCAGCACCAGCAGGACCTCGCGCAACATTAGGTCTAGATCCTGGATTAAGGACCGGCTGCAAAATTGCAGTGGTAGATGGCACCGGTAAAGTTTTGGCAACTGATGTTATCTACCCTCATCAACCGCAAAAGCAATATGATAAGTCGATGTACAGCATTGAGCGACTGATCAAACAGCATAATGTGGATTTGGTGGCGATTGGTAACGGTACGGCTTCACGTGAGTCTGACACCTTCATTGGCGACATCATTAAGAAAGGTATCAAGGTACAAAAAATTGTGGTCAGTGAAGCTGGGGCCTCTGTGTATTCGGCCTCTGAACTGGCAGCCAAAGAATTTCCAAATATGGATGTATCTTTGCGTGGTGCGGTGTCTATCGCTCGTCGCTTACAAGACCCGCTAGCAGAGCTTGTTAAAATCGATCCTAAATCGATAGGTGTAGGTCAGTATCAGCACGATGTTAGTCAGTCATCATTAGCTAAGCGTTTGGATGCAGTGGTTGAAGACTGTGTAAATGGTGTAGGTGTGGATGTAAATACGGCTTCAGCAGCATTGCTTAACCGAGTTGCGGGCTTATCGACTACACTGGCACAAAATATTGTGGCTCATCGTGATGATAATGGGCGTTTTGAAAGCCGTGCTAGCCTTAAGAAGGTAGCAAGAATGGGGCCTAAGGCGTTTGAGCAGAGTGCGGGTTTCTTGCGAATTATGAATGGTCGCAACCCTCTGGATTCATCGTCAGTACACCCTGAAGCTTACCCTGTTGTGAAAACGATAGCGGAGAAAACCAGCAAGCCTATTTCAAATCTTATTGGTGATAGTGTTTTCCTAAGTAAGCTTAACGCTATTGATTTTACGAATGAACAATTTGGTTTGCCAACGGTAACAGACATCATCAAGGAGCTCGATAAACCGGGTCGAGACCCAAGGCCAGAGTTTAAAACAGCAACTTTCGCTGAAGGTATTGATAAGGTATCAGACCTTGAAGTCGGTATGGTACTTGAGGGCGTGGTGTCTAACGTGGCTAATTTTGGCGCTTTTGTTGATATTGGCGTACACCAAGATGGTCTTGTGCATATCTCCGCGCTTACAGATAAGTATGTATCTGATCCGCGTGAAGTAGTGAAAGCCGGAGATATCGTTAAAGTTAAAGTGATGGAAGTCGATATCCAGCGTAAACGTATAGCCTTATCGATGCGTCTCAATGATCAGCCAGGTCAAGATAATCGTGCAAGCAGACCTCAAAGCAGTCGAGACAACAAGCAACCAGTGACAAAAGAACGTCGCGACAATCGCTCGTCAGCAGATAATGGTTTAGGCGGCGCTATGGCAGCAGCCTTCGCTAATGCAGGCAAAAAGCGACGTTAACTTTCTTTGCGATATATAAGAGCCCTAATTAGGGCTCTTTTTATTTATGCCTTCGCATACTCATCACTGTTGACTATCCAGCGCTGAATAATGGCCTTTGCATTATCAGGGTATTGCTCATGAATAAAACGAGCCATTTTTTGCACTTGGGGCACAAGATGCTGATCTCTGACTAAATCGGCAATCTTGAAATCGGCAATGCCGGTTTGTTTCGTACCAAGGAGCTCTCCAGGGCCTCTTATCTCAAGATCGCGCTGCGCAATAACGAAACCATCATTACTTTCTCTGAGCACCCCTAATCGCTTTTGCGCCGTCTTAGACAGTGGCGCATGGTAGAGAAGTACGCAATGACTTGCTACTGTGCCACGCCCCACACGCCCGCGTAACTGATGCAACTGAGCAAGTCCAAGGCGCTCTGGATTCTCTATGATCATCAAGCTGGCATTAGGAACATCCACACCCACCTCAATCACCGTCGTAGCGACCAACAGTTGAAGTTCATTTGCCTTAAACTGCTGCATGATGGCTTGTTTCTCAGTGGGTTTCATACGACCATGAACGAGTCCAACCTTCAATTCTGGCAGTTTGGTAGTAAGCTCTTCTGCAATCTCTGCCGCCGCTTGCGCCTCAAGTACCTCAGACTCATCAATCAAGGTACAGACCCAATAGGCCTGCTTTCCTTCATGTGCACAGGCTACTCGAATTCGCTCAATAATATCGGCTCGCTTGGTATCAGGTATAGCCACGGTCTGTATTGGAGTTCGTCCCGGTGGGAGTTCATCAATTACAGAGGTCTCAAGGTCGGCATGGGCTGTCATAGCAAGGGTGCGAGGAATAGGTGTTGCCGTCATGATCAGTTGATGCGGATAGTGGCTCGAAGCCGCTCCCTTTTCTCTTAGTTCTAGTCGCTGATGAACCCCAAAGCGATGCTGCTCATCAATAATAACCAACGACAGGTTATGAAACTTCACCTGCTCTTGAAATAGCGCATGTGTCCCAATGACCATTTGTGCCTCACCGCTAGCAATAGCCTCTAGCTGAGCTTGTTTTGCTTTTCCTGTAACCTTTCCTGCTAGCCAGCCTACTTTTATTCCTAGTTGTTCAAACCAAGTAGAAAAATTAATAGCGTGCTGCTCTGCAAGCAGTTCGGTTGGTGCCATCATGGCAACTTGATAGCCCTGCTCAATAGCTGTTACAGCAGCTAGAGCGGCAACAAGCGTTTTGCCTGAACCTACATCCCCTTGAACAAGGCGCATCATAGGGTGGGGCTTAATAAGATCGCCTTCGATCTCTTTAACGACACGAGACTGTGCGTTAGTCGGAGAAAAGGGCAGTAATTCAAGCAGTTGATTTTTGAAGCGAGATGAAGAGGGTAACGAAATTGCACTGTCTAATTGACCTTTGCTTCGTAATGCCAGCATGGAAAGGTTTTGTGCTAGTAATTCCTCAATGATTAATCGCAGCTGCGATGGATGACGACCCAAATCAAATTGCTCTAAATCGATTTCAGGTTCTGGGCGGTGGACGATATGTAGTGCTTGATTAAGCGATAACTGCGCATCATACAGGCCATTTGGTAGTAGCTCATTGACCGCGGATTTATCCAATAGCTCGAGTGCCTGATCAGTAAGAGCGCGCAGAGTTAATTGACGCAGACCGTCAGTTGTTGGGTAGACCGGGGTGAGGCTCGATTCTGTCGCGACTGTTTTTTCTTCGTTGAAGAACTTAAAATCGGGATGAACAATTTCTAAACCTTGATTGCCCCTTTTTATCTCACCATAGGCATGAACTAACTTGCCCTCACTGAAGTTATTTTTCATTCCAGCAGTAAAGTTAAAAAATCGCAGAGTGATGGTGCCATTGCCGTCGCTAATCTTAACGGTCAGCATCTTCCGCCTAGCAAACACGGTATCGACAGTCATTACTTTACCTTGTACTCCAGCCCACAATCCCGCATGTAAACTGGCCATAGGATAGACGCGAGTTCGGTCTTCGTAGCGATGAGGGAGGTGAAATAAAAGGTCCTGAACGGTAATTAGGCCTATCTTAGCCAATTTTTCGGCAACTTTAGCACCAACGCCATTTAAGGAAGTTAGTGGGATTGCAGATAGGAGTTGCGACATTCTGACTCCGATAAGTGAATGATTTATATCAATATGATGGCAAGCTTTACGTTATCTTAGGTTATCAATTTAACCTAGCCAAACACAAATAATCGCCAAGCTTAATTAAATATAGGGCGGATGGAGAATTAGTAGTTGTAGGGTGTAGGATTTCTGGTAACATACGCGCACTATTTTTGAACAATAATCAGCTCTGCTAAAAAAAGATCAGCGATTTATGCAAAAAGGATCTGTTCGGGTCTTGAGCAATTGCGATCAACTTAGTATAATGCGCGACCTTTGATAGCCTTGTATGGGTTTTCCATAACGGTTTTTGACCTCATAAGAGAGGTTCGGCCACCAAGGTTGATATCGAGCTGAAACGATTTGGAGAAGACATTCATGTCCCGAGTATGCCAAGTAACTGGTAAGCGTCCTGTAACGGGTAACAACCGTTCTCACGCACGCAACGCTACTAAGCGCCGTTTTCTGCCGAACCTACAAACTCATCGTTTCTGGGTAGAGAGCGAAAAACGTTTTGTTAAACTACGTCTAACTGCTAAAGGCATGCGTATCATCGACAAGAAAGGCATTGATGCTGTACTTGTAGATATCCGTGCACGTGGCGAAAACGTTTAAGAGGAATTGAGCAATGGCTAAAGGCATTCGCGAAAAAATCAAACTTGTTTCTTCTGCTGGTACAGGTCACTTCTATACTACAGATAAAAACAAGCGTAACATGCCGGGCAAATTTGAGATCAAGAAATTTGATCCAGTTGTTCGTCAGCACGTTATGTACAAAGAAGCTAAAATCAAGTAATTGATACTTCTTTAAGCAGAACATGAAAACCCAGCACTTGTTGCTGGGTTTTTTTGTGCCTGAAAAACGCTACAATCAACTTCTCTATGATTAATTTGAGCTACTCATGCCAGAGTTACCCGAAGTAGAAGTCTCCAGAATGGGCATTAGCCCACATATCACTGACCAAGTAATAAAGAAACTGGTGGTGCGTCAGCGTCAACTGCGTTGGCCAGTGCCTGAAAAGCTTGAGCAGCTGGAAGGTGTGATAATTGAGGCGGTAGAGCGTCGAGCTAAATATCTACTACTGAGAACCGAGCAAGGGAGCATAGTGGTTCATTTGGGGATGTCTGGCTCGCTGCGAATTCAAGATTCAAATATAGAGCCTACTAAGCACGATCATGTGGATCTAGTCTTAGAAAATGGCAAGATGCTACGCTATAACGATCCCCGTCGCTTTGGTTCATGGTTATGGGTCGGCAATGATGAATCGTTAGCGCTTTTAGATAATCTAGGCCCAGAGCCTCTATCGGATGAGTTTTGTACTGAACATATTATACCACTGGCAGCAAAACGTCGGGTGGCAGTAAAGCAGTTCATAATGGATAATAAGGTTGTCGTTGGGGTGGGCAATATCTACGCCAATGAATCTCTGTTTAATGCTAGAATTCATCCATTAAGGCCTGCAAATTCATTGTCTTATGATGAATGGGAATTGCTGGTGGATGAGATTAAGTTGGTGTTAGCTAATGCTATAACGCAAGGTGGCACAACGCTGAATGACTTTGAACAACCAGACGGCAAGCCAGGGTATTTTGCTCAGCAGCTACAGGTTTATGGCCGTGCAGGTGAAGCATGCCCTATATGCAAAACTGAGATTAGCCAGAAAATGGTCGGGCAGAGAAATACCTTTTGGTGTGAATCCTGCCAACAACAAATAGAAGGGTGATATGAAATATTTAGTAACTGGTGCTGCGGGCTTCATTGGAAGTGCGGTTGTTGAACGCTTGACGGATGCAGGTCATGAGGTTGTCGGTATCGACAATATGAACGACTACTATCAAGTGTCGTTAAAAGAAGATCGCTTGAAACGTATCGTTCACGATAAATTTGTATTTAAACACTTAGATCTGGCCGATCGTGAAGGGATCGCTGGATTATTTGCCGAAGAACAGTTTGACAAAGTTATCCATTTAGCAGCTCAAGCCGGAGTGCGTTACTCTATTGATAATCCTTTGGCTTATGCAGACAGTAACCTCGTTGGGCATCTGACTATTCTTGAAGGTTGCCGCCACCATAAGATAAAACACCTAGTGTATGCCTCTTCTAGCTCTGTATACGGCCTCAATAAAAAAATGCCTTTTGATACTGCAGATTCAGTTGATCATCCCATCTCACTGTATGCTGCGACTAAAAAATCTAACGAACTAATGGCACATACCTATTCGCACCTTTACAGTGTGCCAACAACAGGCCTGCGTTTCTTTACGGTTTATGGTCCTTGGGGACGCCCTGACATGGCATTATTCAAGTTTACTAAGGCAATATTGAATGGCGATGAGATTGATGTGTACAACAATGGCGATATGCAGCGTGATTTCACCTATATCGATGATATTGTCGAAGGCATAATCCGTATCCAAGATGTTATTCCAGAAACGAATAATGATTGGAGCGTAGAAGAAGGTTCTCCAGCAACCAGTTCGGCACCATATCGAGTATTCAACATAGGCCATGGTAGCCCAGTTAAGCTAATGGAATACATTGAAGCCTTAGAGGATGCTCTTGGAGTAGAAGCTAAGAAAAACTTTATGCCAATGCAACCGGGTGATGTGTATGCAACTTACGCAGATACTGAAGACCTGTTTAAAGCTACTGGTTATAAACCTCAAGTTAAAGTCAAAGAGGGTGTTAAGGCCTTTGCTGATTGGTATAAAGCCTACTATAAGCTATAACTGAAAAAAGAGGGTTTAGCGTAAGCTAAACCTTTTCTTTTATGCACTTAAAAACAGAAGTGGGTACAAACCCTTCTACATCCCCACCATGAATGGCGACTTCTCTTACGATAGTTGACGAGAGAAACGCGAACTCTTCTGATGGAGTTAAGAAAATACTCTCTAGTTCAGGCAGTAGCTTTCGATACATGCTGGTCAATCCGAACTCATACTCAAAATCCATAGTCGTACGTAAACCACGAACAAGAAGATTCGCTTTTTTTTCTTTCGCAAACTCAATTAATAGCCCTGAAAACCCTTCTACATAAACATTATTTAGGTGAGCTACGGACTCTTGAAGCATAGCGACACGCTCATCTAAAGAGAACATTGTATTTTTGCTTGGGCTAGCGGCTACACAAACCGTTATTTTTTCAAATAGGTTTGCGGCGCGTTTGATGATATCCATATGCCCATTGGTTAGAGGGTCAAAGGTGCCGGGATAGAGGACATGGTTTTTCATTTTAATCCTTCATATTGGTGAGATTGAAGTCGTGGGTGATTTTATCAAACATATCGATGACATCGTTGGCGTTTATGTGGTGCATCGCTTCTGTATTCTTTACACGACTTCGCCAAGATAGCTCTTGTAGTGAATGATTTGTTTCTTTTTGTATAGCTTCAGCATATACCGAGACAACATACTCTCTAAATTGATACGGGCCCGTTCGTTCAGGGTTATGATGCGCGTAAAGACCAATTACGGGAGTGTTCATTGCGTTAGCCATATGAGTTGGACCGGTATCGGGTGCAATCACTAAATCAGTCTTATCTAATAGCGCAAGTAATTGTAATAATGAGCTTTTCCCGACTAAGTTCGTTACTGGCATGGTCAATGATTTTTCAAGTCTATCGGCAAGCTCTATTTCATTTCTTGCAGGACTTCCTGCTAATAATACATTCCATCCATTGCTCGATGCATACTCTATGATTTTTGTGTAACCAGAAACAGTCCAATTTTTATAGTCTTTACTAGCTGCAGGTACCACGACTAGATTTCTTTTATCTGCGATCAATTGACTACGGGCCCAATCCAGATCAGACTCATTATACTTCAATTCCCAATGTGGCAAGGTATCCTGAATACCTAACTTCGTAGCAAAAGCTCTTAATCCATCTAAAACATGCATTGAGTCGGGTGAGGGGACTTTTACGTTAGTAAATAAGGTTTGAAAATCTTGACTTCTCAGCTTATCGAATCCGAGCTTATATTTAGCCTGTATTCCGAGCGTAGCTACACTAGCTCTAATTGCATACTGCATATGCAAGAGAGCATCAAATTTATGTCCTTTTAACTGCGTCCATAAATGAATGTACGCTTTCCAACCTTGAGACTTATCAAATATAACCACGTTAATGCCAGAAACAGACTTTAAAAGCTGGGCTTCTATCTTTCCGGTTACCCATGTAATTTCTGTCTCTGGCCATTGTTTTTGAATACTTTGGATGACAGCAATGGTATTGCAAACGTCGCCGATAGCAGAAAGACGAAGAACACATAGAGATTTTGGTGCAGATTTGAACAGTGTCATGCAATAAACTCGTAATTTAGATGGATAAATTATGCAGGTGCTGGAGTTAATTGTAAAATTGGGAAGCGATTGATTTTTATCGAGGTTATAGATTGGAAACACTGCGAAGTAATACTGAGGTGATTTGGTTCGAACAAAATCTTCTAAATATGCCTCCTGAAATGTGCTTTGAAGCACCCTACTGGCTTGTGCAAAATAAAGTGGTAGGAAGTGCTAAAGGGCGTGGAACGACTTGGTTTGTACAGCTTGAGGGGCTTCAAGGGGCACTTCGTCATTATCGTCGTGGTGGTTTGTTTGGAAAATTAATAAAAGACCAGTATTGGTTCTCTGGTTGGGAAAATACCAGAAGCTTTCAAGAGTTTGCTCTTTTGCGGCATTTGCGAGAAAAAGGGGTCAATGTACCAAGACCTATCGCGGCTCGAGCCAAAAAGCTTGGCCCTTTTTACATAGCTGACTTGCTGAGTGAAAGAATTCCTAACGCACAAGACTTAGTCGCAAAACTGCAGAATACCTCTCTATCTAGAGATATCTATAGGGCAATAGGACAGCAGATTAAGCAGTTGCACCAGGCTCAAGTGAATCATACCGATTTGAATATTCATAATATCTTGCTCGATGAAGACAATACGGTTTGGATTATTGATTTTGATAAATGTGCACAGCAAAAGGGCGATGACTGGAAAGATAGTAACTTGGCAAGATTAAAGCGCTCTTTTCTTAAAGAAGTCGAACGCTTTGGTATCCATTGGAATGAAGATGAATGGGAATATCTACTTGGTGGATATAATACTCTCTAGCGCGTCTATTGTTTTTGCGACTGCCCCCTGATTGCGCTCAACCACTTGATAGGCGTTTTGACCCATTTCTGCACAAAATGAAGGATCTTTGAATAGGCGAACGAGATTATCGCTTATTTCATCATCGGACTCACAAATCTTTAGTGCTTTCTCTTCAATAAGTTGTTGGGTGATATCTTTGAAGTTAAAGAAACTAGGACCGTTGAGAATAGGCTTTCCAAGAGCCGCAGGCTCGAGCATATTATGCCCTCCAACTTTATTGCCTATTAGGCTGCCCCCCATAAAGCAAATATCGGAAGCACTAATGAGGGTTAGCATCTCTCCCATTGTATCACCGAGATAAACTTGCACGTCCGTAGCTATCTCCGATTTTTCAGTTCTTGATATCACATTGAGACCAAGTTCCTCTCCTAACTTAGCTACAGAAGAAAATCTTTCTGGATGGCGAGGCACTAAAATCAGCAACGCGTCAGGGATTGCCTGTATTAGTTGTTGATGAGCCTTATAGATAATCTCATCTTCACCTTCATGAGTGCTAGCTGATATCCAGACAGGTCTATTAATTCCCAACTGCGTACGTAGTGCTTCACCTTCTTTAAGAACAGCTTCGGAAATTGACATATCAAATTTTAGAGAGCCAGTGACTGTTACTTTACTCGGTTGTACGCCTAGTCGTCTAAATCTTTCTGCATCATCATTGTGCTGACATAATACATTGTCTAAGCTCTGTGAAATAAGATTGAATATAGATTGAAACTTTTGATAGCGCAGACAAGATCGTTCTGATAGCCGAGCGTTGATCACTGTCGCCGGGATCTTAGCTTGTGCAACAGCCGCCAAAGTGTTTGGCCATAGTTCTGTTTCCATGATCAACATACACTTAGGCTTTGTCACCTTCAGAAAGCGCTTCACGCACCAAGAAAAATCTACGGGCATGTATCTGTGTTCAGCTATATCTGAGAGCTTTAATGCTTGCTCAGCGCCGGTGGTGGTGGTGGTGGTGATTAAGATGTGTTGTTGCGGAAACTGTTCTTTGATGGCTCGGATGAGCGCAGTAGCTGCGAGGGTTTCACCTACAGATACGGTGTGAATCCAGACAGGGTTATTGCCTTTTAATGATGGCAAAATACCAAAGTACTCATACCAACGCTTTCCTATGATAGGCTTCCCCTTGTTAGGTAGAAGTAATTTAGAAAGTAATAAAGGGGAGGCTAAGTATAACAAGCCAGTATAAGTTAGCTTTAATAGTGAGAAATTTAGCTTCTTAAAATGTGACATTCTTCTATATAGGCTCAGTTGTTGATGTTACGTAATAGCGTAACATCATATTTCGGTCATCAATCCATGTCAAAAATATAATATTATGATAATTTACTTAGCGTTGATTATCCTTGGTAAAGGTTTTAATATGAATTGATTTAATGTTGACTGAAATATAATGAATATTATCATTTGCATATCAACAATGACACGAACAACTTCTAAAGTTACATTGTATAGTAGATAAATTTAAATATTTATCATGTGTAAACTTATAGTAAAGGTCGGTGTTTACTTTTTCTAAATGCAGAATGACGTAGTAGTCTTTGGCTCCATTTTTTATTACTATCTCCGAAGTTAGGATCAGAAGTACACCCATTATACTTGTACATGATTCTTTCTATATATAAAGCTTTATCTCGTGCCATTTCAAGCATAGGAAGTGTAAAAAATTTATCATCACATCTTCGTACGAAAACACCATCTTCAGTGACAATATCTTCATATCTTACATTTTTGATTCTTAACCAATTTCTAATTCTTCCTTTTAATAGGAAACTCCTAACATTACTTCTATATTCTTTTTTTGATATTGTAAGGTAACTTGGTTCTATGTTTTTCCATAAGATATATTTAAATGTCTTTAAGTGACTAGCTCTCCAACTGCAATATCTAAACAGATTTAGCTTTATGCACCAAGATGGATATTTTGCGCAAGTACTATCTCTACTAGCATTCATTCTACTAAATGAACCAAAAGTCATTAAACAATCATTTCTTGAATAAAACTCAAGCAAATATTCAAGAGTTTTCTCATCGGCTAAGCAATCATCACCATCTAATAATATTATAATATCTTCATCTTTAGGTTTTGCTTGCTTAATTAAATGGTAAATATTACCTAATGAAAATCTTTTTTCGTCATTTTTGAATAATTTAAATCTAATGTCATTTCTAATGTTATCTTCGATAACACTTACACTATTATCCGTTGAAAGATCATCTCCAAAATATACTTCAAAATCAATATATGTTTGTGACTTTAACATTTCAATATTGTCTACAAGTTGTTGAGACATATTGTAGACAGCACTGATTATTATTAATCTCACGTTAAATATTACCAAGTTATCTTTATGTACTACTGGTTGATAGACTAACATCAATTTTTCAAAAAAGTTATGGAGTATAAGTAATCTTTGGGCATTTTTGCTATTATGTGGTGTATGTCCAGTTTTCACGCGTTTTTTTGAAGATATAAGTTAAGGTATGATGAAAAATAAACTTAAGATACTTGTGTGCACCTCATACAAGCACGCATGGAATAGCGTAAGGCCTGAAGCGGAAATATTCATAGCGCTTGCTAAGTTAGGTCATGAGATAACAATCATTACTCAGGGAGATGCTGAGTACGTGACCAGAGTTAAGGAATTTGGGATCAAAGTGATTCCATGTTATCCAAAAAGAAAAGTTTGCCCTACTACGATTCGCACTATAAGAAGGGAATTAAAATCTCATAATTATGATATTTGTTATGCATTCAATTCAAAAACGATACCTAATGCAGCCGTTGCCTGTATAGGAATTGATGTGAAATTAATCGCATATCGAGGTACAACGGGAGGCTTATATAGGCATGATCCTAGTGCTTACTTTACGATTTTAAACCCTAGAGTCGACGGTGTGATTTGTGTTTCTGACTCTGTACGCAAAGATGTAACAAAAAAGGTTTGGAAGAATAAGAGCAATGTAGTGACAATTTATAAAGGCCAATCTCTAGATTGGTATAAAGTTCAGCCTACAGATCGTCAATCTTTAAATCTTAAGGACAGTGATGTGGTTGGGATTTGCGCTGCACACGTAAGACCTAGTAAAGGGATCTCTGTTCTCTTGGAAGCGACCCATAAAGTAAAAGTAAAAAACTTCCATTTACTACTTGCTGGGCATGGTTTCGAGCCGCATTTTGATGAAATAAAAAATAGCCCTATGTCGGAAAGAATACATTACATAGGTCATAGAAGTGATGTTCCATCATTAATGTGCATGGCCGACATCCAAATTCAACCTTCGATATCAGGAGAAGGATTACCTCGAACTATTATAGAAGCAATGGCGAATGGTACACCATCTATAGTCACGACAACGGGTGGTTCTCCTGAACTTGTCGAAGATGGAAAAACGGGGTTAATTGTGCCGACAAATTACGCTGAAGGACTAGCTGAGGCTATTAACTCTTTGTCCAATGACAAAGCTCTATGTATAGAAATGGGAGAAAAAGCTAAAGTTCGCCTTGAAGAAGAATTTGGTTCTGAAATAACGGTAGAAAAACATTTGAATTACTTCTACCGACTACTGGAAAGTTAGTGACTTTATGAGAAATGTGTTAGATGATCTGGCGACTTAAAATTATTATTGTAAGTTAGAATTTTTGGCACGTTTCTTCTCTTTAAAGTATTTTCTTAGTAGTTTTACCATGGAATAAAAGTAACTTATTCCAACATAGTAACCAGCAGAGGAAAGTACTGGGAATTTAAATCCTTCTTTATTTGCTAGTTTTAATATCTCTAAACTCATTGGATCACGTTTTCCTAATAGCAGCATGAGATATTTAGTTCTATTCTTTTTATATGCACATATATCGAATACTTTAGAGTAGTGATCTATGACGCCATAAATTTCTAGCGTAACTAACGTTCTTAAACATTTAGAGCATTGTCCACAATTTACAAACACTCTCTTCCTACTACTCACACAGACATCTAGAAACTCATATGAATCGGAAATACCAGATACAAATTTCGTTTTTTCTGCTCTTGTATATTCATTGCCAACTGAAATTAAATTTATATCATTGGTAGAAATCAATGGTAAAGTTATTGGATCAGTCTTTGAAGTATCATTGCTCTTTTCTACAGAGCAATCTTTAAAATGATAAGCTGATGCGTACATAAAAGTCCCGATACCTTTTTGCAGTAAAAGTCCAACGGAAGCATTTCTAAAAGTATGAGTTTGCTTAAAATAAAGATTTTCCTTATAGAAAGAATCAAGATTAGAGTTCACTTTTATTAAAGGTAAACCAATGGTTTCAGTTATTTTTGCTAAGTTTTTGTATCGCTTATTAAATAATTCCTCTCCCCCTTTACCATGAGAACCTACATTATTAAACAATAAATGTGTTAACTTAAAATTAGTATTATATGGATAATGATGATCAGCTAGTACACTAAATGAATCAATACCAGCAGAAAACCCTGTTGCGACACCTTGAGCCTTGAATCTATCAGAGATAGTTTCTTCATCAGCTTTAATGCTGATATTCTTTAATGAGGGAATCACTACCTTTATGACCTCTTGCAAGGGTGCAGAAGAGTTAAATAAAAGTTCTTTTGATACTTTCCCTTTTAAATGAATATTTTCACCTTCTGACATTGCTGGGATTATCAGTGCTATAAGAAATGGGTCTAAAGTATCAGTTAATAGTTCTTCATAACACTGTTCAACGCTATACCATAACTCTTTCTTTTGTGAGTTTCTATCGATAGTGACACTATAAAATATTAAGCCATTTTTTTTGGTTTTAATTGGTTGACTTATTATCATAAAATTAACCTTTAAAATCTGATTCAGGAGAATATAAATAATTTCTTTTTAATCTATTGCGACTTTGAATTTTTTTTATCGTAATATAAAAACCATAAACCCATATGTTTATTATAGTTTCCTATGGCATATCTGGCAGCAACCATAAAACCTACAGGCCCATCCATAAAACCTAAGCGTAAAATGTAAATATGAAAAAATGACCAGATTGCACCTAGTATTATTATTGGAAAAGGACGTGGTTTTTTTCCTTTTCTGAAATATTTTTGAGCTCCAAGCCAAGCGTATTTGGCTGATTTATCTAATCCATGCCCAAAATCCCGTTGTGTATAATGTAGCAATAGTCCTTTCAATTGACCTGTTTTACCTTTGCTAGGAACTATACCTTCATGAACCTCATCAAGAGTAAATCGCGCTCCATGGCGTCTAAATAGTCTTAGTGTTGCGCGAGCACTTCTTCCATATTTTAGGGTCTTTCCATGGATAGTTACACCCCATGGCAATTTATAAGCCGAATATTCTGGGTTGTTGGTATTCAAGGCTTCAATAATGCTAGAGCTTAAAGCGTTATCTAGTACCTCATCGGCATCAAGTGACAAAACCCACTCACACTTAGCTAGATCTAGTGCGCGTTGCTTTTGCTTTCCATAACCAGGCCAATCAGTTTCAAAAACCAAATCAGTATATTTCTTTGCAATTTCAACTGTACGATCTGTTGATCCACTATCCAATACGATTATTTCAGTTGCAATATGCTCTACGGATTGCAATGCACTTTCAATCCGGTCCTCTTCATTTTTTGTTATAATAGTTACGCTTAAAGAAGTATTTTGAAGCGTCATTTTAGAGCCCCCAGTAATTAAGTTTAAGACGTGATTTGATGTTTCTCATAAAATTAAGAGGTTTTTTTTTCTTTGTTTTTTTTGCTTTGTTAAATATTTCATTAGCAGCATTAATTACTCTGATACTTGATTTCCCATCAGTATAAGGATGTATTTTATTACAATATGCATCTATTTTAGACATTAAATCATTCGGCCTACTTAGTGCATATTTAAGCGAGTCTACAATGTCATGGCTATTATTTATGTTAATTAGATGATTCCATTCCCCTTGATTTTTAAAAGTTACAACGGGCTTCCTTTGTAATAAAAACATGGAAATTATTGATGATGTATCACACAACATAGCATCTGCTTCTTTAAGGATTGGGATTACATCATCAGTTTCAATAAACTTCACATTATCACTTTGTAATGATTTATATTTTTTTATAGTACCTGGATCCATTTTTGGGTGAAACTGAAATATCCATTTAAAGTTGTTATTTTTTGTAATAGAACGCATAGATTCGAAAATTTGCTCTGCACATGATATTGCAGGAGTAAATGTTGAACAGAATAATATGGTAGGTTTGTTATTATTACTAGGTGAATTATCAAATTCAAATAATGGATCTAACGTTGACCACCCTGTTTCTTTGACTTCGAAATATTTATACTTATTCGCTAATTCCTTAAACTTTAAGGTGGTATCTGGACCTTGGGTACAGTAGAGGTCAAAGCACCCCCTGATATCAAAGTGACCTATACGGCCTTTCCTTATTTTCCCTGAATTAAAACCATGAAACAAAGCTACTTTTATACCTGGTATAAAACTTGGCACATAGTTACCAGGAACGAAGACAATGTCGGGTCTCCACTCTTTAACTTCTTTAACTGATTTTAAGCGGGGTTCGGTGCTTTTGAGGTAACTAGGATTGACCTCTTCACCCTCAAGAAACCACTTTACCTCTAAACCAAGCTTCAATAATTCTTCCTGAATTGGGCGCAGAATGGCGTAAGAATAGTTTTGAGAAATATAAAATAGGTGTTTTTGTGCTCGCTTAGTCACAGCCATACCTCAAAAGTTCAGATTAGCTTTATACTAACATACTTTACTAATTGCTTTGTAATGGTTAAGTTTAGTCATAATGCACTATCAAGGATAAGTAAGATTATATGAAACTAGAATACTGTCGGTCTAAATCACTTAATGTTGGGGACGATTTAAATCCTTGGCTGTGGCCTAAGCTGTTTGGTGATGACGTTATTGACATTGACTCAACAGGAAATTCTCAAGAGTACTTAGTTGGTATTGGCACACTTTTGACAGCAAAGCGTTTTAAAAAAGACCTGGCTTCCGCAACTAAGATACATATATTCTCTTCTGGCGCATGGGAGGGAAGTGCTCCTCCTTTGGACGATAGGTGCGTAGTCCATGGTGTTCGAGGCCCGAGAACAGCAAAAAAGCTTGGAATCTCCGAAGAAAAGGTTATTGGTGATGGCGCTTATCTAATTAGTACTGTTGATTATCCAAAATCTGCAAAAATTGAAGGAAGAATAGGATTTGTTCCTCATCACAAAAGCGAAGACTTTATTGGTTGGCAGAGCGTATGTGAAAAAGCTGGGTTACATTTTATTTCGCCTAAGCAGCCTGTTGACGACTTCCTTGTTGAAATCCAACAATGCGAACGTGTCATAGCAGAGGCTATGCATGGCGCCATTATTGCTGATGTATTGAGAGTTCCTTGGCTTGCGGTATCTTATTCACCAATTTTTAGTTTTGAAAAATGGTATGACTTTGCTGAAGCTCTTGATATGGATATAAATATACACACTATTCCTTTCGAAATAGAAAAGAGACTTCCTTTAGGGAAGACGATAGAAAATGCTTTAAGCAATTTGCTTAGTCGTAACGAAAATAAATATCTTCCAGCAAGATTTAAAACTTCTTCACCAAAAAATATAGAACATTTAATTGATACATTAAAAAATCATAAAAATAGCGAGTTTAATCTTAGTTCTGATGAAAGTTATAAAAAAACAGTCTTTAAACAAATAAATGCAATGGAATTTATTAAGAGAATAAGTCGTTGATAGCGAGTTAATGATTTTTGTTTAGCTGTATATTATATTAAATAAAACAACGTGTAGTACTTTATGAAAATAGTGTTAATTATAACAACATATAATTGGGTTGAGGCTCTAGATCTTGTTTTGGATAGTGTATCTAAGCAAACGTTAATGCCTGATGAAATTGTTATCGCAGATGATGGTTCTGAAGAAGAAACAAAAAAAATAATAGATTACTGGCGCTCTCGTTTGCCTATTGAGCTAATTCATTCCTGGCAAGAAGATAAAGGATTTAGACTTTCTGAAAGTCGTAACAAAGCAATTTTAAAGTCATCATCAGATTATGTAGTTATGATTGATGGAGATATGATCCTTGACAAAAGGTTTATTGAAGATCATAAAAGAATTTCTAGAGATGGTTACTTTGTACAAGGAAATAGAATCAAACTTAAACACTCTGAGTGTATATCAGTCATGAATATTGATAGTTTTAATATATTCTCACCTTACATTAAAGATACTAAAAATAGACTATATGCGATAAGGTCTCCTTTTTTAAGTCTATTTTGCAAAGGCAGTGTCGACTCTAAATCAGGAATTAAAGGCTGTAATATTGGTTTTTGGCGTAAGGATGCTTTAAAAATTAACGGTTTTAATAATGAATTTATTGGTTGGGGTTATGAAGATGTTGATTTTACTTTGCGAATGATAAATAGTGGGATAAAAAGGCAGAAATTGAAACTTTCTGCGATTGCTTATCATCTCTTTCATCAAGAGCGCTCAAGGTGTAATTGGAGAAAAAACCGTGAGTTGATGACTTCTTTGAGTGATGGCCAGTACTATTGTCGCAATGGAATTATTTCTCATATTGACTCTTCAAATGAAGACTAGTCTTAGAAAAAAGTTTATTAATATTATCTGAGTTTGTAACGTCATTCATACAGACCATAAATGGCTTTAGGCTATCCAACTCAGATATTAGCTCTTCATTTTTCTTATTAATATAAAGATATGTGCGACTATTGAATAACAGCAGGGACTTATTTTTCAATGTTCTAATGTATCTGGTTTTTACTCTATTTTCTGCAATTTCATGATAGAGATATAGATAATCTATGTTTACAGGTGTTTTTCTGAATTTATCATTTGCAGCTGAAAGTAAGTAGAGAGAATATTTTTCAAATACATATTCCACTCTACTTTTAATATAAGCTTTTGCGGAATGTCTAAATGCAAAGTTAATATGTTTATGGTGAGTAAGATATACTTGCTGCCTAGCGCTTAATATACTTTCTTGATGATAATCAATGTTTTTTCTGCCATTTCTGTGTTTTTGTAAAATACTACTAGTGAATGCATAAGGTGTGGTCTTATTCTTATAGAAATCAGAAAAGTTTAAGTTTCTTCCAAACAATACATCATCATTTAGATACAGAAAGTTTTCAGATAAATTAGGTATACGGTGTATAAATAGTTCGATAACTGATGAATTGAAAGTAGGAAGGTATTTGTTTGGTATAATTTCTTCATGGTTAATTATCGATATTTTGCTATTATACTTTAGCCAATTAGGCTTTTGATTGTCTGTGACAATATATATATGATTTATCCAGGGGGCAAATTTTGCCACTGAACGAAGAGAATACTTAAGTTCATCTTGGTCATCATATCTATTCGTTATTTCTTCTTCTGTGGTTTTATATAAGTATTTTTTCCTTTTATCTAACCATAATGCATCGCAATCATTTACCCATGTATAGACAATATCAACTTTCATTTTTGCCTCTTGTAATTAGTATGAAAGATGTAAGGAGCAACAAACTAGTTCCAAAAATAAATATAGAATCGAAAATTCCTATAATTAGAAAGTACATAATATAACTAGAAAACAAAATATTTTTACAGAGAATATTTCGTTTTAAAAGTGAGTATATAGATGCTAAAAACAGAAAGAATACTGGCAACCCAAATCGAACGGCAACATCAATATACATGTTGTGGAAGTGAGGATATTTACTATTATTAAAAAATTTCTTATACCCTACAGTAAATGGTTCATTATTAAGTAATTGCTTTGAGTGAGTTCTAATGTTATTTCCCCACCCCAAAATTGGCTTTTCTTTGATTAATTCGTAACCGAGCATATACGCTTGAAGTCTAAAACCATCTGGAGAATTCATATTTTTGCCAAGAATTGATAATTGTTGTTCAGTTTTTGAAACTATTTTGTCTGTGAAACCAGAGTAATAGAATGTCATGGAAATTGAAATTAACACAAAAATCGAGAACAATAATTTTTGAATATTATGTCTGTACTTCATAAGTGCTATAAATACAATTGTCAATAACATTGACAATAAACTAGCTCTAGAGTACATGATTATAACACATATAATACATATCAATGCGAGGGAATATTTAAAGATGATGACCTTTCTATTTGAACAGTCAACAAATAAAAAGTAAATTGCAGACATGGAGAATAATATAGAAAATGAATTTGGATTAATAATATTTTCAGGTCTTCTAGAGTTTTCTAGATAGAAATCTAAGCAGTATATTATGCTAGGTAATATGCATAGCCCTACAATTATAACAATTGTATCATTTTTGTATTTTTTTCCGTCATATAATACAGATAAAACGAAGATAAGTGATGTTCCACGCACAAATGTACTGTGTAAAAATCCATATCCTAGTATATCTATGAGATTGGAAATAACGAATAGTATAAAAATAAACTTTAATAAAGGCTGTTCTTTTATTTTTTTTAAATAATACCCCGCCCCATGCTTCATCAAAGAAAGAAGACACCAGATTATTAGTGGTATAATAAGAAGTTTTTCATGTCTGGAGTGCAACCACATACCAGAAAATATAATTAGCAAACTGTAACTCTGACAAAGAAATAAGGTCAGGTTTAAAATTACATTATTTCTATTTGTAAATATTTTTTTCATTTATTCTTGATGCCAATAATTTTAAATTCCACATATATTGCTCAGGTTTGTCCGCACAACAGTGTTCAATAAATTGGTTCATTGCAATTGCGTCACCTTCTGGAGAGTCGGTAGGGAATTCATCCAATGCAGGATAGGCATCTATAATAAATCTACCCGTTTGAGTATCAAATTCTGTCCATAAAGGAATGATTTTACTTTTTGTGGCCTTGGCTAGAAAGCCCATTACAGGAAGTGTTGCTTTAGTAGTGGCACAAAAATCAACAAACACACTCTTCTTCGGACCATGATCTTGGTCAGGTAAAAAGTATCCGGTATAACCTCCATTTATAGCTTTAATAAATGGTTTAATCCCGCCGGCGCGTTCGTATAATCTACCACCATATTGTTTTCGCTGAACAGACATTGCCCATTCACTCAATTCATTTTTCTGGCTTTTCACCATGGTGCACATTGGGTGCCCTTGGGAGGCCAGTAGCATCGCAAAAACATCCACAGACCAAGTGTGAGGGACTAGAAATATGACATTTTCCCCGGCATCTTTAGCGTTAGTAAAGTTATCTAACCCATGAACGACGGTATTTTTGGCTAACCACTTTCGACTACGCAGTGTCAGTAGTGGAAAGCGCATCAAGTAGGTGCCTGCAGTGACAAGCATTTTCTCAATGATAATTTCTCGTTTACTCTCTGGCATATCAGGATAACAGTGAGTGAGATTCACTCGTGCACGATGTGCTTGTCCACGAGTTTTGGACATGATCTTCTTTGTAGCACGGGTAGCTAGCCATTGGTGAAGAGATATAGGCATAAAACTAAATGGGATGGCGAATAGAATACCTAACCAAGTGCTCCAATATTTTGGCGCTAAGAAGCTTTTCTGGAACCTTGGGTTATAAGCCTTCGGATCAAAGTCATTGCGAGTATTTTTCATCGATGAAACTGCTTTCTATTTATTGATAATATTCAAGTATTCAGCAACACCTTCTGCCACTGATTTAAATGGATGCTCGCACCCTGTAGCTCTAAGTTTGGTGAGGTCGGCTTGTGTGTACTCTTGATATGCACCTTTTAGGTGCTCAGGGAATGGAATGGTTTCAATGTAGCCTTTCCCATGGTGTTTAATCGCTGCTTTAGCCACCTCTTCAAAGGACTCTGCATTGCCAGTGCCTAGGTTGAAGATACCTGACATAGGGTTTTCAAGGAACCACAAGTTAACCGCAGCCACATCACCAACATATACAAAGTCGCGTTTAAAGTGTTCGCTACCTGCAAATAATCTTGGATTCTCATCAGCATTGAGCTGATTGTTGAGATGGAAGGCAACCGATGCCATTGAGCCTTTGTGCTGCTCTCTAGGACCGTAAACATTGAAGTATCGAAAGCCTGTGATTTGAGAAAGAGTTTCTCCGTGAGCATCTGCATCAGCCACGAGACGACGTACGTAGTTGTCAAATTGCTGCTTTGAATAGCCATATACGTTTAAAGCACCTTCGTACTCTCTTTCTTCAACAAAGGTATTTGTTTCACCGTAAGTGGCTGCAGAGGATGCATAAAGAAATGGAATTTCACGTTCTAAACAGTAGTGAAGAAGCTCTTTTGAATACTCATAGTTGTTGAGCATCATGTATTTACCGTCCCACTCTGTCGTAGCAGAGCAGGCACCTTCATGGAATATTGCGTCAATAGGGCCAAAGTCATCTCCGGCCATAACTTGTGTCAGGAAATCATCACGATCCATGTAATCGGTAATATCTAGATCGACCAAGTTGACAAATTTCTTGCCATCCTTGAGGTTGTCTACAACCAAGATGTCGTTGATCCCTTTGTCATTTAACGCTTTGACAATATTACTGCCAATCATACCTGCGCCACCGGTTACTATGATCATTTTGTTCTTTCCTTCAAATTTGACTAACTCAGAGTATAACAAGGAACTAAAATCTAGGGAATTAAACCTACATTTATGAGAAACTTAGACGCAATAGTAACGGATTAACTATTTTGTATTGATACCGTTTACCCACTTATGAAAAAAGCAGCAGATAAAGTTATAGAGGAAAGAACTTGAATCAGTCTAAACAAGCAGTAACACCACAGCACAACTCTATGAGTGAAGCCTACTACCAAGATGATGAGATTGACCTAAGAGAACTATTTATTGCTCTCTGGAAGGGAAAATTTTTAATTGTAGTGACTACTTTTGTTTTCGCTGCTGGTGCTGTGGTACACGCTCTAAATGCGCAGGAGTGGTGGAGTTCTAAAGCGAGAATTGTTGAACCACAGGTTAATGACTTTGCCATATATCGTCAGCAAGTAAAATCTTTTCAGCCTATTTTTGATACTTATCAAGATGATGGTACGGTGCGAGTAAGTAAAGAGCTCGATGACTTGGTTGAACCTGACAAGATCTTTGCCCAATTTATTCGTGCGTTTAATGCAACGGCTAATAAAAAGCGTTTCTTTGATAACAACGAAACTTTTTTAGCATTTAAAAAAGCATTGAGAGAGAATGCGGACGCTGGCGCTGATGCACAAGCGGCACAAAGACGCCTTTATAGTGCTTGGTATCAAAAAATTTCTGCAGCTCCAGCAGAGAAAAATCGCAGAGATGAATATATTATTTCTCTTCAAGCTACGACTCAGATGGACAGCTATAACCTTCTCAATGACTACATTGCTATGATAGAGAAGAAGGTTCAAGCGGACGCGTTCAAGAATATTGAAGCAACGTTAGATGCTAAAGAAACACAGTTAAAACAACAAAAATTAATTCTAGAAAATCAGGCTAAACAAGTGCTTGCAGTTGAGTTACAACGTTCAAAATATGCTTATGATATTGCAGAAGCGGCATCAATTAATGCGCCTATACAGAACCTGGGTGATAAAGAGATTTTTGCGATCAACCTTGGAGCTAAAGCGATTAAGGCTAAGATATCTGCGCTTGAGGATGTCAAAAACCTAGCTGTTATTGAGCCTAGACTTCAACAGATCGATGCTAAATTGGACCTTATGAATAATCTAGACATCAATGAAGATATCGATTTTAAATCTTATCGTTTCATTGAAGAAGTCGAACAGCCAATCAATCGCGATGCTCCAAAGCGTGCGCTTATTGCTGTGCTAGGTGCTTTGTTTGGCGGTATGCTGGGTGTAGGCATAGTTCTAGTGCGTTTTGTATTTGGACGTAATAAAGAAAATTAATTCAAGAAATCAAAGTGTTTGGTAGAAACAAAATGGTTACTGCAAATACAAAAAAGGCGCTCGTTAGAGCGCCTTTTATTTATCTTAGTATCCAAATACAGAATTAACTTGAGTGTTACCTAAGCTTGTTTTTCCAATCAGTCATGGGTAATAGTTTTACTATTAAAGAATAAAGCGACTCAAATCTTCGTTTTCCACGAGCTTACCAAGCTTACTCTCAACGTAATTTGCATCAATGGTGAGCTCAGCGCCTGTTTTTTCCGTAGCTTCGTAAGAGATTTCGTCCATTAGACGTTCCATTACGGTGTGCAAGCGGCGAGCTCCAATATTTTCGGTGGTTTCGTTCACCTGCCATGCGGCTTCTGCGATGCGTTTGATACCGTCTTTAGTAAACTCTACGTTTACTTCTTCGGTTTTCATTAGCGCAACGTATTGTTCTGATAGGGACGCGCGCGGCTCTGTTAGGATGCGTTCAAAGTCGTGACTTGAAAGTGCTTCAAGTTCAACACGAATAGGTAAACGGCCTTGCAGTTCTGGAATGAGATCTGACGGCTTGGCAACCTGGAATGCACCAGATGCAATAAACAGAATATGGTCAGTTTTAACCATGCCATGTTTGGTTGATACAGTACTGCCTTCAATTAATGGCAGCAGGTCGCGCTGCACACCTTCACGGGATACATCAGGGCCTGAGCTTTCACCGCGCTTACAGATTTTATCGAACTCATCGATAAATACGATGCCGTTGTTCTCTACATTGAAGATGGCATCTTCTTTTAGCTCTTCTTGGTTTACTAACTTAGCTGCTTCTTCTTCCACAAGAGACTTGAAGGCATCTTTGATCTTCAATTTGCGGCTTTTCTTTGTATTTCCGGCCAAGTTTTGGAACATGCCTTGAAGTTGGTTGGTCATCTCTTCCATTCCTGGAGGAGACATGATCTCAACACCCATCTGTGGCGCTGCAACTTCGATATCGATCTCTTTGTCGTCTAGTTTACCTTCACGCAATTTCTTACGAAAGACTTGGCGAGTATTCGAGTTGGTATCTTGAGGCTTCTCATTTTCACCCCAAGTGTCACGAGCAGGTGGCAGTAGAGCATCTAGGATGCGCTCTTCTGCTTGTTCTTCTGCGCGGAATTTAACTTTTTCTGTCGCTTGTTGATGAGTCATCTTCACCGCAACATCGGTAAGATCACGAATGATGGTCTCAACTTCTTTACCAACGTAGCCCACTTCGGTGAACTTAGTCGCTTCAACCTTGATAAAAGGAGCATTGGCAAGTCTTGCAAGTCGACGAGCAATTTCTGTTTTACCTACACCTGTTGGACCAATCATTAGAATGTTTTTCGGGGTCACTTCTGCGCGTAGGCTTTCTTCAAGTTGCATGCGGCGCCAGCGGTTACGCAGTGCAATAGCAACTGAACGTTTAGCATTTTCTTGGCCGATGATGTGTCGGTTTAGTTCGTGAACGATCTCACGAGGAGTCATTTCGGACATAGTTTTTCCTTAGTACTCAAGCTCATCAACAGTGTGATGATGGTTGGTGAATACACAGATATCGCCAGCAATATTCAAAGATTTTTCTGCGATTTCTTTTGCGTCTAATTCGGTATTTTCTAGCAATGCGGTTGCTGCTGCTTGGGCAAAGTTGCCACCAGAACCGATTGCGATTAGATCATTCTCTGGCTGGACGACATCGCCATTGCCTGTAATGATTAGAGAGGCAGTTTCGTCAGCAACGGCTAGTAGAGCCTCAAGGCGACGAAGAGCGCGATCACTGCGCCAATCTTTGGCCAATTCAACTGCGGCGCGAGTCAGGTGACCTTGGTGCATTTGTAGTTTGCTTTCGAAACGCTCGAATAGCGTGAATGCATCGGCGGTACCGCCAGCAAAACCTGCCAGTACTTTGCCATTGTAGAGGCGGCGAACTTTTTGTGCGTTGCCTTTCATGACGGTATTGCCTAAAGATACTTGTCCATCACCAGCGATGACGACTTTATTATTTCGGCGTACGGATACTATGGTAGTCACGAGGTTTCCTTCTTATTTCACCAGTGAGATAGAAATAGAATGGGGATCACCGTGAGCAAATTCAAGGTAGATGGGCTGTAGAGATCCGGAGAGCTTGTTAACTAGTCAGAAAAAAGCCCCAGTGACTCACTGAGGCTAGAAGGGCATTAGCTACCTGTGTCTTTCCAAATAACGCAAGGCTCAATTTTGGCGCGCTGTAATTTATGCTTATCGCGCTCAGCATCTCGCTTGCGGTCATAAGGACCTAGTACCACGCGATACCAACTGCTGCCTTCTCGCTGTTTAACGAGGCTATTGAGACCTTGGAAAGCAATATCCATCTTTCTTCCATCTGCCTGAGAGCGAGTTTTGTATGCGCCGCACTGCATGACATAAGGGATCTTTGAAAGTACTTCTTCTTTAGGAACGACTTTTACTTCACGTTCGGGAAGGGTCTTTACATATTCCCATTCCTCTTCGGGAGGTGGAGGAAGAAGCTGTGAATTATCTACCTTAGCAGGCTTTTTAGCTTTTGAACTGTCGACCTTGACGGGCGTTGGCGGCTCAGGGTCTTGGCTTAATAGATACAGTCCATAGCTAAATCCTCCCAACATTAGGCCTGCTAGGACGATTGCTTTCCATGGTTTTTTTGATGGGGTAGGTTTACGCGTTTTCTTTGCTTGCGTACGGCCACCCTTTACATAGTCTTTTCTTGCCACTCGAATTAGTCTATTCCGTTGTTAACCATATCTATGTTAAAGCAGAAGTCGCTTAGATAATAGACCTTAATAACTAGGAGGTAAGGTACTTTCTCTTACCACAAGCTCTGTATCTAGAAGTCGTGAGCCTGAGTTAATCTCGTTGCCATTGAGGAGTTCGAATAGCATTTGAGTGGCTTGATAGCCGATATCATAGCGAGGCTGGGAGACAGTTGTCAGTGGTGGATCGCAATATTCAGAAAACTCTATATTGTCGAATCCAATAAATGAAATGTCCTGTGGAACTCTAAGTCCCATATTTTTGGCTTCTTTGATTGCGCCAATCGCCATCATATCGTTGTGACAAAAAACAGCACTTGGTGGGGAGCCTGCACTCATTAGCTTACGCAGTGCCAACGCCCCAGATTCGAAGCTAAAGTCACCGCTGGCTGAATTGGTTAAGTCAATGCTGAGGCCTGCACGTCGCAACGCTTGTTGGAAACCTTGGCTTCGGAAACTAGATAGAGGGGCGTTATCTGGTCCACGAATCTCTCCTATGCGCTTATGCCCAAGTTTAGCGAGATAGTTCACAGCCTGAAAAGAAGCAGTAAGATTATCGATATGTACGGTAGGCAACTCTAGTTCTGGCGCGTATTCACAAGCCATCACCATAGGTGGAAGATTTCTTTGTTCTGATTTACTTGCATCGATAGGTAAATCAGTACCAAGTAAAATCAAGCCATCCGCTTGCTTAGAGTAGATAAGATTGACCAGTGAGTTATCCCTGCATTTTTGCTGTGAGCTGTCGCCGTGAAGTACTAGGTAGCCTTGTTCTGACGCAGCGGTTTCGATGCCACGAATGATTTCAGAAAAATAAGGGTCGCAAAGATTAGGTACTATTACTACGAGGGTTCTTGATTCGTTACGTTTCATGCTGCGCATCATTGCGCTTGGGCAGTAACCCGATTCGATAACTGCCTCTTCTACTCGTTTGCGAGTTGAGGAGGACACTTTTTCTGGGTTCATCAACGCTCTTGATACTGTCGCAGTGGAAACGCCAGCGAGTTCAGCAACATCCTTCATGGTCGCCATGGTACACCTATCCTCTATGATAATTTTTGCGTGCTTGATTCAATCCGTGAAACAAGATGGTATTAAATACTCACGTCTTAATGTATGTGAAAAATAAGTGTAAACATTTTTATCCGTACAGTTTACGGGACATGTAGCAAAAATGAACAACTTGATGTGAGATGACTCTCATTTCGTCATATGCGCGCAGTTTAACTTAAATCTTGTGGCTCTACATCTATGTTCCAACGCACTTTTTTTGAGTTAGGTAACATTTCAATGGCAGGTTTTGCACTCATTAGCAGTTTTTGCATGGTAGAGCGCAACTGACACTGCAAAATAAGTTGCCAACGTGACTTTCCTGCGCGTTTAGCCATTGGGGCTGGAGTTGGCCCTAGTACCCAACAATGTTCATCAAATAATGGGTGGGCTTCAAGGGTATGGCGCACCTGTCTTAAAAAGTCTTCAGCGAGTTGTGAGTGGTTTGACTCGGCACGAAATAGCGACAGGCTGGCATAAGGAGGCAATTGGGCTACGCGTCGCTCCATGAGAGCGCCTTGCGCAAATTCGGGGTAACCCTTATGAAGCAGTGCTTGTAGCAGTGAATGCTCAGGGTGATGAGTTTGCAAAACCACATGCCCAGGTTTACTGGCACGTCCGGCACGCCCTGCTACTTGGATGAATAATTGCGCTAGCTTCTCTGAAGCTCTGAAGTCACTACTGTACAAAGAGGAGTCGACATCTAACAGTGCAACTAGAGTGACATCAGGAAAGTGGTGTCCCTTTGCCAGCATCTGCGTGCCAATTAGAATTTGGTATTCCCCCTCGCGGATAGATTCAAGCGCCGCTTCTAGACTACCTTTCCGGCGAGTGTTATCTCGATCAATACGAATGGTTTTGTATTCAGGAAATAGTGTCTCAAGGTGATTTTCAAGCTGCTCGGTTCCCACACCCACGGTCACTAAGTGGGTTGACCCACAGCTTTGACATTGATGTACAACTGGTTTTTGTGAGCCACAGTGATGGCAGCGCATTTCACTACTGCCTTGATGAAAAGTGTAATAGGCATCGCATCGGTGACACTCTGCAATCCAGCCACATTCATGGCACATCATGGCTGGGGAAAATCCACGACGGTTCAAAAACAGCATTACCTGATTGCCTTGTTGCAAGTGTTTCCGCATTTGTGCAATCAAAGGGGCACTTAGACCGCTTTCTAGGTACAGGCCTTTAACGTCTATAACACTGTTCTTCGCAGGTTTTGCTCCGCCTGCTCGCTCTGTCAGTTTTAAGTGCAGATATTTACCGGATAATGCGTTGTTCAAGGTTTCTAAAGACGGTGTTGCAGAACCTAACACAATAGGAATGGACTCTGAATGAGCCCGCATTATAGCCATGTCTCGTGCGTGATAACGTAAGCTGTCCTGTTGTTTGTAGGAGGAGTCATGTTCCTCATCGACAATGACAATGCCAAGGTCGGCAAATGGAGTCAGTAGAGCTGAGCGCGTACCAATAAGGATCCCACATTCTTTATTTTTTGCCGCAAGCCATGCATTCAATCGCTCACTGTCATTGAGACCTGAGTGAATGGTTGCTATGGGGATGTTAAACCGTCGCTTAAATCGATTGATGGTTTGTGGAGTTAGACCAATCTCTGGGACTAACACTAGGGCTTGCTTGCCTTGATTGACTACCTTCTCGATTAACTGCAAATAAACTTCAGTCTTTCCTGAGCCAGTGACTCCATCTAACAAAGCACATTCGTAGCCTTCAATATGATTAACAGTGACTACCGCTAGCATTTGTTCATGGTTAAGCTCTCGCTTATCACTCTCGTTAACTCGAATGTCTTGCCATTGATCATTGATCTCTAGGACTTCTGAAGAAGCGATCCAGCCTTTATCTTGTAGGGTGTTTAACACCGTACTAGACACTTCCATGTCGACAAGTTCATGGTGAGATAAGGCACCATGCTGCAGAGCATTCATTACTTTCGCTTGTTGCACCGCTCGACCAAAGCCTTGCATCAATTGATTGCGCCCTGAATCTGTGAGTTGCCATGTTTTTAGTGGTTGCTTTTGTGCGGGTTTGCCTTTGCGCAGTGCCCCTGGCATGGCTCCGTTTAAGGTGTCACCCAAAGGGTATTGGTAGAATCGACTGCCCCAGTGGATTAGCTTATATAATTTTTCCGGCCATATCGGTTCTTGATCAAGAACTTCAGTTAGGGGTTTAAGTTTGTTGATATCGTATTCTGACTGATGAGTTAGAGCTGTGATGACACCAAGGAGCTTCTTAGGACCGAATGGAACCCATGCGCGCGCGCCCACTGCGGGAAATAGATGGGCAGGGATGATGTATTCAAATTCTTTATCCAGAGGTACAGGTAAGGCAACTCTGGCAATGGTTGGTCGCATGAGATCTCTTCGGGGCTTTGCAATCAAGAACGGATAGTCATGATAATACTAGAGAAAAGCCAATAAGATTACGATAATTGAATATAGGTGAACCAAGCTCATCTTCGTAACTCTTTTATAGAAAGAGTTGCGAATAAAAAAGTGGTGAAAAAAGGGACAAATAAGTTGATCCCAACAGACTATTTCATTACTATACTGCGCCTTGAAGACGTCGTATTAAACGATGTCACTGTTAGAAACTACGTGTGGTGTTCAGCATAGAACTGGATAGCGACACGGCCTATAAATGAGGTTTTCCCATGAAAGCAGGTATCCATCCTGAGTACAAAGCAGTTACTGCAACATGTTCTTGCGGCAACACTTTTGAGTTCAACTCAACTCTAGCTAAAGAATCTATCCACCTAGACGTATGTGACAAATGTCACCCGTTCTACACTGGTAAGCAACGTATCGTTGATACTGGCGGCCGTGTTGATCGCTTTAATAAGCGTTTCGGTGCTCTTTCTTCTAAGAAGTAATCTTAGTCGTAAAGAAACAGAAAAAGGTCGCTTAGGCGGCCTTTTTTGATCTCAGTTGAAAGCAAAGATTACAATTCATACTGTTGCTAGCTTGTAGCACATTAAGCCTTTTTTAATTACACTTAACGCTTCATTTGTTACTCCCCACCCTTAAGGAATTTCCTTCGATGTCTGATGACCAACCTGTAAATGATTTCCGCCAGCAAGCTCTTGATTATCATGAGCTCCCTAAACCGGGAAAGATTGCTGTTGAGCTGACTACTCCTGCTGACTCAGTGCATGATCTTGCTTTGGCATATAGCCCAGGTGTTGCAGAGCCAGTGCGTGAGATCGCTCAAAATGTGGATAACGTTTACAAGTATACTGCGAAAGGAAACATGGTTGCCGTTATCTCAAACGGCACTGCTATTTTGGGCCTAGGTAACCTAGGTCCTATGGCGTCAAAACCTGTGATGGAAGGTAAGGCTCTTCTATTTAAGCGTTTTGCAGGTTTGGATTCAATCGACATTGAAGTAAAGCACCGTACCATTGATGAATTCGTTGATACAGTCGCAGCGATTGCCGATACCTTTGGTGGTATTAACCTAGAAGATATTAAAGCGCCAGATTGCTTTGAGATTGAGAGTCGCTTGATTGAACGTTGTGATGTGCCAGTTTTCCACGATGATCAGCACGGTACCGCGATTGTTACCGCCGCGGGTATGTTAAATGCCATTGAGCTTCAGGGTAAGCAGTTGTGCGAGTCTACCATTGTTTGCTTGGGTGCAGGTGCAGCTGCAGTTGCATGTATGGAGCTGTTGATTAAATGTGGCGCTCAGCGCGAAAAAATCTACATGTTAGATCGTAAGGGTGTGATTCATACTCGTCGTGATGACTTGAACGAATATAAGCAGCTATTCGCCAACAATACTGATAAGCGCACGCTAGAAGATGTTATTGAAGGCGCAGATCTGTTCTTAGGTGTATCAGGACCAAATCTATTGTCTCCAGAAGCCCTGGCACTAATGGGTGACAAGCCTGTAGTATTCGCTTGTTCAAATCCAGATCCGGAGATTAAGCCAGAGCTTGCACATAAAGTACGTACTGACCTTATTATGGGTACAGGTCGTTCAGACTACCCAAATCAGGTAAACAACGTTATTTGCTTCCCATTCATCTTCCGTGGTGCGTTGGACGTTCGCGCAAGTGAAATTAATATCGAAATGAAACTCGCAGCAGTAGAAGCCATTCGACAGTTGGCGAAAGAGCCTGTTCCGGCTGAAGTATTAAAAGCGGCGGGTGTCGATTCTTTAGAATTTGGTAATGGTTACATTATTCCAAAACCAATGGATCCTCGTTTACTTCCTCGCGTCGCAAAAGCGGTAGCTGAGGCGGCAGTTGAGTCTGGTGTAGCACGTATTGAGTTACCAGAAGGTTACATGCAGGGATAAGCCCGAAAATGTAAAAAGGGGGTTAGAGTACATGTACTCTAACCCCCTTTTGTTATTTGCTTACTGGCGTTTTAAATTGCCAATATGTGCTATTTAATCATCAAACACTTCTAACTCGATACCTAGATCAGACATGATTTGCTGAGCTTCAGCAGGGATCTCATCAGGATGGTCTTTTCTAAGGTCTTCATCAGTAGGTAGAGGCTGTCCTGTGTATGCATGTAAGAATGCCTCACAAAGCAGTTCACTATTGGTTGCATGACGCAGGTTGTTCACCTGGCGACGAGTACGCTCGTCAGTCAGAATCTTTAAAACCTTAAGCGGAATAGACACAGTGATCTTTTTAACTTGAGTACTTTTTTTACCGTGTTCAGCATATGGGCTGATGTATTCGCCATTCCAGTCTGCCATTGGAAACCTTTTATTACCTAATATAAGAGTTAATACCTAATTCTAGCGATATTGACTGCTATATGTAAAGGCATTTAGACGTCTAGACGTGTTGAAGTCTGATGATTATAGGGGTAATCTATGAACAGAGTTAGATTAATTTGATTGGTATCAAACTCCACCAGTCATTGTCAAAGGAAAGGACAAGAAAATGAGCAGTAAACACAAGTCATCGACGATTGCCGTTCGTACCGGTATCGAATCTGATACCCAACACCATGCTGTTGTTCCCCCAATTTATCTGTCCACCAACTATGGTTTCCCTTCATTTGGAGATGTACCTAAGTACGACTATACCCGCTCAGGAAATCCAAATCGAGGATTACTCGAGACGGCATTGTTTGAGTTGGAATCAGGTAAAGGTGCAGTAGTCACTAACTGTGGTACATCAGCGCTTAATCTGTGGGTTTCAGCATTTTTAGGCCCTGATGATTTAATTATTGCACCGCATGATTGCTATGGTGGGACCTACCGTCTATTCAATACTCGCTCATTAAAGGGTGATTTTAAGGTAGAGTTTGTTGATCAATCAGATGAACAGGCATTGGCTGCTGCGATAGCAAAAAAACCTAAGCTTATTCTTATCGAAACACCGTCTAACCCATTGGTTCGTGTAGTGGATATCGCAAAGGTGTGCCAACAAGCGACTGAGGTTGGAGCATTAGTGGGTGTCGACAATACCTTTTTGACACCGATATTCCAAAAGCCTTTAGAGCTGGGTGCAGACTTCGTTATTCATTCAACCACCAAGTACATTAACGGTCACTCTGATGTCATTGGCGGTGTGGTGATCACTAAAACCGAAGAGCACGCAGAAGAGCTTGGCTGGTGGGGTAACTGCATCGGTGCAACAGGCACGCCATTTGATAGTTACATGACTCTGCGTGGTATTCGTACCTTAGGCGCTCGAATGCGTGTTCATGAAGAAGGGTCACAGCAGATCCTGAATTACCTTCAATCGCAAAAACGCGTTAAAACCATCTACCACCCAAGCCTTCCTGAGCATCCGGGGCATGAGATTGCAAAGCGTCAACAGTCCGGCTTTGGCAGCATGCTGAGCTTTGAGTTTGATGGCAGTATGGAAGAGCTAAAAACCTTTGTGGGTGGCTTGAAGTTATTCTCACTGGCTGAATCTTTAGGCGGAGTAGAAAGTTTAATTTGCCACCCTGCGACCATGACACACCGAGCTATGGGTGAAGAAGCCCTAGCAGAGGCAGGCGTTTCTCATTTCTTACTACGTTTGTCTGTGGGTCTTGAAGATGGTGATGATCTGATTGATGACCTTATTCATGCATTTGGCTTAGTGGAGAAATAATCATGGTACACCTAAAGCAGCTTCATAAATTTGGCGGTAGTAGTCTTGCCAATGCTGAGTGTTTTAGTCGCGTAGCCAATATCTTGGCGGAATATTCCAATGTGGGCGATCTGATTATTGTTTCTGCTGCGGGATCAACCACAAACAATTTGCTTCGTTGGTTGGCTGCATTAGAGAAGGATGGACGCGTGGCTCATGAGATTTTACTTGAACTGCGTGCATATCAGAATCAATTGATTCTAGATCTGTTACCGGAAGATAAAGCCGAACCACTGCAACAAGTACTGAATAATGAATTCACTGCGCTTAGTGCTTTAAATGCACCTATGAGCGAGTCGCAGAAATCGGCAGCGCTGGGTCATGGTGAGGTGTGGTCATCTCGCCTGCTTGCTGCTCTCCTTAGCGATAAGGATATGGAAAGCATCGCTATCGACTCTCGTGATTTCTTGCGGGCGGAAGTAGGAACGCAACCAGAGATAGATCGCGGGCTATCTTGGCCATTAGCGAAATCCGTGGTAGCGCAGCACCCGCACAGGCGACTAGTGGTTACGGGCTTTATGGCACAGAACCAAGAGGGCGAGACCGTCCTACTTGGACGAAATGGCTCTGATTACTCAGCGACGATTGTAGGTGCATTGGCTGAAGTGTCTAAAGTGACTATTTGGAGTGATGTTGCTGGTGTATACAGTGCCGATCCGCGCATTGTTGGCGACGCTTGCTTGTTACCGCTACTTCGCCTTGATGAAGCGAGTGAACTGGCGCGTTTAGCAGCTCCCGTATTGCACAGCCGCACATTGCAGCCGGTGGCACAGAGCACTATGGATATGGAACTGCGTTGTAGTCATCAACCAGAGTCTGGCTCAACGCGCATTGAGCGAGTATTGGCCTCGGGACGTGGCGCGAAGATTGTTACCTCACTAGATGAGGTAAACCTTATTGAGCTTACGCTAAGTCATGCTCATGACTTTGAGCGCTTGGAACCTCAAGTTTTATCCCTACTAAATAAAGCTCAACTTGCACCGCTAGCTTATGAATCTCAATCGGATAACTCTTGTCTGCGTCTTGCTTATACCAGTGAGTTGCTTGCTGGCGCTTTAGAGTGTATCGAGTCTGCACACCTTGAAGTTGAAATAGAGGTTAAATCAGGCATGTCTTTGATTGCCGCGGTTGGCGCAGGGGTGACCAATAACGCCAATCACTGCTTTGGCTTTTATCAAACGCTAAAAAGAGTGCCTGTTGAGTTCATGTTTGAAACTGACTCGGAACTGAGCTTGATTGCTGTGGTGAGAACTAACAAGGTACCTGAACTGCTTGAATCTTTGCACAGTCAACTGTTCCAAGCGCAAAAGCGTGTTGGTATTGTACTGTGCGGAAAGGGGAATATTGGTTCTAATTGGATTGAGCTATTTGCTCAACAAAAAGTCGAGTTAGAAAAACGCCGAGGCATGAGCTTTGATTTGATTGCCGCTGTTGCTAGCAATCGTTATTGGTATGACGAGAGTGGCATTGATGCGGGTACGTTGAATACTCGCTTTTCTGAAGAGGCGGTGGTCGATGAAGAAGACTGGGTTTCTCTAGTAAGACGACAGTCGAGCTTTGATGAGATAGTGGTATTGGATGTCACAGCTAGCCAAGAGGTGTCAGATCGTTACTTAGAGTTTGCTGAGCATGGCATGCATGTTATTTCGGCAAATAAACTCGCGGGTTCGGCTCCGAGTGAGTTTTATCATCAAGTACAAGATGTCTTTTCTAAGACTGGGCGTCATTGGCTGTATAACGCAACAGTGGGTGCAGGCTTGCCGGTAAACCATACGGTACGAGACCTACGCGAAAGTGGTGATAAGATCGTTGCTATCTCGGGGATATTCTCTGGCACCCTTTCTTGGCTATTCCAACAATACGATGGTTCGATTCCATTTAGTGAGTTGGTTGATCTAGCATGGCAACAGGGACTAACTGAACCCGATCCTAGAGCTGATTTGGATGGCACTGATGTCATGCGAAAATTGGTTATCTTGGCGCGTGAATCAGGGCTAGAGCTTGAGCCAGAAAGTGTTGCGGTAGAGTCATTAGTACCTAAAGAACTATTAAACTTATCCGTCGATGATTTCTTCCACCAAGCGCATGTCCTCAATGAACTGCTGGCAGAACGCCTAGATAAGGCTCAGAGCGAAGGCAAGGTGCTTCGTTACGTTGCACGTCTATCGAAAGATGGAGAGGCTACTGTGGGCGTAGAGGCGCTTGATGAGCGTCACGCTTTGGCGAACCTACTTCCTTGTGACAACATTTTTGCTATTGAGAGCAAGTGGTATAAGGATAACCCATTGGTTATTCGTGGACCTGGCGCTGGTCGTGAGGTTACCGCAGGTGCATTGCAGTCTGATCTTAATCGACTCTCTGGTTTGCTATAAGTCTACAAACCAAATCATCCGGTGTCGCTGGGCATCGGATGCCTTCCGTCAAAAAATCACTCAAAGTTTGCACGAATTTTTGTTGACATCCCTCTCATAAATTTACATTATCTAGACATATAGACGTCTAAACGTTCAGGGTTATGAGATTGTGCTTACGCACAGGGAGAATAAATATGGGATACACACACGCAAGTCACATCGATGCATTGAATCAAAATATCGCGGAGCTGTCCGACAACATTAATGTCTCTTTTGAGTTTTTCCCTCCCAGTAGTGAGAAAATGGAGGAGACTCTATGGAACTCAGTTCATCGTCTTAAAACCCTGCAACCAAAATTTGTCTCTGTGACCTATGGCGCTAACTCTGGTGAGCGTGATCGCACACACTCCATAATCAAAGAAATCAAAAGCCAAACAGGTTTGGTTGCTGCTCCTCACTTGACCTGTATAGACGCATCTCGTGATGAGTTGATCACTATTGCTGATGATTACTGGAAAAATGGCATAGAGAGTATTGTTGCTCTGCGCGGTGATATCCCACCAGGAGGAGGTCATCCTGATATGTACGCTTCAGATCTTGTAGAGCTACTGAAATCACGTCATGATTTTGATATCTCGGTTGCTGCTTTTCCTGAAGTTCATCCAGAAGCCAAAAGTGCACAAGCAGATCTACTTAACTTGAAACGTAAAGTAGATGCTGGCGCAAACCGTGCAATCACACAGTTCTTCTTTGATGTAGAGAGCTATCTTCGATTTCGTGACCGCTGTGCGGCTACTGGTATTGATGTAGAGATTGTTCCGGGCATTTTACCAGTATCAAACTTTAAGCAGGCATCACGCTTTGCTGCGATGAATCATGTGAAAGTTCCTGGTTGGATGGCGCAACAGTTTGAAGGCTTAGATGATGATCCAACAACTCGTCAGTTGGTTGGTGCAAGTCAAGCGATTGATATGGTGCGTACTTTGAGTCGTGAAGGGGTTAAAGATTTCCATTTCTACACTCTAAATCGTGCGGAAATGACTTACGCGCTTTGCCACACACTTGGTGTTCGTCCTCAGAAAGTGACTGTTTAAACTTTAGAAATTAGATAAAACAAAGGACCTAGTGCATAAAGTGCTAGGTCCTTTTGTATATCAGCTAAGCTATCTCGCCTAGCACTTCTTCTGCCCATTCATTCCACGCTTCGCGAGTAAGAAGATTGCGACGCAATGTTAGGCGCTCAATCTTTTCTTTTTGATTCAGTAGGCGAGTATCGGAGTAATGAGTACCCTCGATCTCTTTGTAAAACTGAACCAGTTTACGAGAGTCGTTTAGTGCGTGTTGCAGCTGGTCTGAAAAACCTTCCGCAGGTTGAACTTCACAAGCGTAAAGTTTAGCTGCAAATTCATCTCGCACCGTTGGATGTGAGATTGGTTGATCAAACCACTTCGCTAGTGCCTCACGGCCGCGCTCTGTGATGGAGTAAATCTTTTTATCTGGCTTTCCTGATTGAGGTTGCAACTCACAAGTCACTAACTCATTTGCAGCCAACTTGTTTAGCTCACGATAAACTTGCTGGTGGCTTGCTTTCCAGAAATAGCCAATGCTATAAGAAAACTCTTTTGTAATGTCGTAACCGGTAGCATTTCGTGTGCTTAGTACGGTCAATATAACGTGTGGTAATGACATGTTTTTCTTCCATATACTGCATATAAAAAACAACGCACAGTTCTGACTCTAATTTGGTCTTAATTGAAGAGCGCGAGCTACTCAAGATTTCCTTGAGTGCATGTATTACCTTTTAAGCCATTCTCACCTGAGAAAATTGATTTTATTATGTTTAATAGACAGGGAATATTGTGTCTCTGATTTGTTAGTGAAACCTAAGATGCCCTATCTATAAGCTAACAGTTTACTATGATTTTATAACGTTAGATTAACGCAAAATAAGTATTACAAAAACATGTTTACGGCTTCTAGTATCATATTGCTAACTGAGTCATAAAGGCGAAAAAAAGCCCCAACTCAAAAGAGTTAGGGCTTAGATATCGGTCACATTGTGTAGCTAAATAATTACCCTGTGTTGCGCATACCAGCGGCAATACCTGCAATTGTGATCATAAGTGCTTCTTCTAGATCAGGATTATTTTCTTCCGTTTTCCTTGTGCGCTTAAGAAGCTCTACTTGAAGCATGTTCAATGGATCAACGTAGATGTTGCGCAGACGAATTGACTCAAGACCCCATGGGTCGCTTTGCATTAGGTTCTCGTTATTCTCAACCTTTAGCACCGCTTGGATATCTTTTTGCAATTGTGTACGTAGGCTCTCACCTAAACGCCATAGAGAAGGGTCTGTCAGTTTCTCATCATAAAGCTTTGAGATATCCATGCTGCACTTGTAGTACACCATTTCTAACATACCTAGGCGTGTAGAGAAGAACGGCCACTCACGACACATTTCTTCGAGTAGTTCAAGATGACCCTCGTCGATAGAGTACTGAATGGCTTCACCTGCACCTAGCCACGCAGGAAGAACTAGGCGGTTTTGGCTCCATGAGAAGATCCATGGAATGGCACGCAAGCTTTCAACACCACCATTAGGGTTACGCTTCGACGGACGAGAACCTAGAGGCAGTTTACCCAGCTCAAGCTCTGGTGTTGCCGCGCGGAAGTAAGGAACAAAGTCAGGTTCGCCACGAACAACACCACGATAGGCTTCACAAGACACTTGTGATAGCACTTCCATTAGGTCACGCCAATCTTTCTTAGGCTCTGGTGGTGGAAGCAGGTTCGCTTCTAGAATCGCACTTGCGTATAAGTTCAGGCTGTTTACTGCTACCTGAGGAAGGCCGAGCTTAAAGCGAATCATCTCGCCTTGCTCCGTTACACGTAGGCCACCCTGTAGGCTCTTTGGTGGCTGAGAAAGCAGTGCAGCGTGCGCTGGAGCACCGCCACGACCAATAGTACCACCACGACCGTGGAACAAAGTTAGGTCGATATTTTGCGCTTCACAAACCTTAACTAGCTTGTCCATAGCATCATATTGAGCCCAGCCAGCAGACATAACGCCTGCATCTTTTGCTGAGTCAGAGTAACCAATCATAACCATCTGCTCACCTTGGATAAATCCGCGGTACCAGTCGATATTGAACAGCTGCTGCATGACTGCTTCTGAGTTATTCAAGTCATCCAGCGTTTCAAACAAAGGACAAACGCCTAGGCGGAACTTGCAGCCTGCCTCGCGAAGCAGTAGATGAACAGCTAGTACATCGGAAGCAGTACGTGCCATTGAGATAACATATGCGCCAAAGGCTTCAATCGGGTGCTCAGCAATGGTCTTACAGGTGTCTATTACCTCTTTTACTTCTGCTGAAGGCTCCCAGTTGTGCGGGATAAGAGGACGGTTCGAGCTTAGCTCTTTAACCAAGAATGCAACTTTGTCTTGCTCACTCCATTGATCGTAATCACCTAGACCAAGGAAGCGAGTTACTTCAGATAGTGCATCTGAGTGGCGAGTACTTTCTTGACGAATATCCAAACGAACTAGATGTACACCGAAACACTTGATGCGGCGCAGAGTATCAAGGAGTGAACCTTCTGCAATTACACCCATGCCACACTCATGCAAAGAGGTATAGATGGTGTGTAGAGGATCCCAGAGTTGATCGGTGCTTTCTAGAATCGGTAGGTTAGGTACATTGGTACCTAATACCTTAGCGTCGATAACCTGTTGAGTGTTGTTTAAAAGAGTACGAAGCTCTTTAAGGATCGCTCGGTACGGTTCATGGCTGTCACCAGCAAGTTCACGTACGGCATCATTGCACTTAGTCATTGAAAGCTCAGTGATCAGCTCTTCAATGTCAGCATGATAAAGATCGGCTGCCTTCCAGCGAGATAACCACAATACTTCTTGAGTGATGTTGTGAGTGACAAATGGGTTACCATCTCGGTCACCACCCATCCACGATGAAAAGTGTACTGGGCGAGCATCTATAGGTAAGCGCTCATCTAGATGTGTAGAAACGCGGTCGTCCAAGTCACGCAAGAAGTCTGGTATCGCTTCCCATAGAGAGTTTTCTACTACTGCAAAGCCCCATTTAGCCTCATCAAGAGGTGTAGGGCGTTGCTGGCGAATAACGTCAGAATGCCAGCTCTGTGCAATAAGTTGCTCTAGGCGACGCTCTGTCTTAACGCGTTCAGAGTGGCCAATATCGCTAAGCTCTAGCTTAGATAAACAGTCGTTTATCTTGAGAAGCTTGTTGATCATGGTACGACGCGTTACCTCTGTTGGATGAGCGGTCAATACCAATTCTATGTTGAGGTTGTTGATTGCGTCTGAAGCTTCAGCTTTTGAAATATCTTTAGAATGTAGCTTGCTGAAAAGGGTTTGAATGACATCGGGTTCGCAAACCTGCTCTTCGCAATGACGAGAAATAGTGTGGTACTGATCGGCGATGTTAGTTAGATTCAAAAACTGGTTAAATGCGCGAGCTACAGGAATGAACTGGTCATCCGGTAGGTTTTCAATCTCATTAATTAAAGCTTGTCGATCTTCTTGGTTGCCACTGCGAGCTGATTTTGACAGTTTACGAAGGGTCTCAACTTTGTTGAGAATGTCTTCTCCGTGGGCATCTTTGATGGTTCTGCCAAGTAGATTACCAAGCATCTTAACGTTACTTGTGAGTGCAGAATATTTCTTGTTCATTACATTGAGCCTCGTAAATAAATTACATACCGTTCCTTGAGTTGGGATCCAATCTATCCAAGAAAAGGGGCAAGAGTCAAACTTTGAACAAAATTGTTTGAAAAACCAGCATTGAAATTGATTTCAATCATAACTGCTGGTTTTTGTAAACTTAGTGTTGAAATTTTATTTCATTAATTATTACTGTTTACCTGAAAAACAGTACTGGTTTATAGATTTCTTGAGTATTGCAATCGTTGGATCGATGAAGTCTAAGCTCAGATACTCATCCGGTTGGTGTGCTTGCTCGATAGAGCCAGGTCCCATGACTAGCGTCGGACATAGTTCCTGTAAAAACGGTGCCTCTGTACAGTAGTTGACGGTTTGTGACTCTGTTTCGCAAATGTCCTGCATCTCATAAACAAAATGATGTTCAGCCTGACACTCATAACCAGGTATTGCCTCATGCAGAGGTGTGATGTCTATACGACCAGGCCATTTTTGCATAATAGGTTGTAGATATTCTTGGAGAAGTTGATCTAGGCTCTCAAGGCTTAAACCAGGTAACGGTCTAAGGTCATAATGCAACTCACAGCAACCACAGATACGGTTAGCACTGTCACCACCATGAATGTGCCCGAGATTAAGTGTAGGGTTTGGTATAGCAAAGCCGGGATGATGGTAATCCTTAACCAGTCTCTGCTTCAATTGCATTAGTAAATACATCACCTCATGCATAATCTCAATTGCATTGATACCTAAAGCAGGGTCAGAGGAGTGCCCTGATTTACCTGTGATACGTATAGAGTTAGCAATATGACCTTTGTGGCCACGCACAGGTACTAAGCTAGTGGGTTCGCCAATGATGCAGTAGTCTGGCTTAAATGGCGCTTCTTTGGTGAAATGCCTTGCCCCAAGCATGGTGGTCTCTTCATCACAAGTTGCAAGGATATATAGGGGCTTAGTTTGCGAGCTCCAATCTGTGTCATTGTCTTTCATCTGCTTTACTGCATCAAGAATGAAAGCAAAGAAGCCTTTCATATCAGCAGTACCTAGACCGTAGTAGCGGTTGTCCGCCAACGTCAGTTGATGTGGGTCAAAATTCCAACGTCCTTCATCAAAAGGGACGGTATCGGTGTGTCCTGCCAAAAGAAGCCCGCCCTCACCGCTACCCAACTGAGCCATAAGGTTCACCTTACCGGGTTCCACTTCTTCAGTGGTGACGGTAAAGCCTAGGTCTTCAAACCAGGTGGCCAGTTTAGCGATAACTTGAGCGTTACCTTCATCCCATTTTAGGTCGGTTGAGCTAATGGAAGAGGTGCTTATCAAGCCTTGGTAAATATCAACAAATTTAGGTATTGGCATATTATCTTTGTATCCACTATTGACAGATAACTAACGAAAGGTTAAAACACATACTAAGTCACAAAAAATGAATAAAAAAGCAATATAGCTAATTTTTATTACATTTATAATCAAAAATGCAGAGTCGGTTGATGAGTAACGAAAAACAACTAAAAGTAGCGATTATCGGAGCTAGCGGTTATACAGGCGCTGAACTCGCAAATATGGTGTTTAAACATCCTAGCCTCACGCTATCAGGTTTGTACGTGTCAGCCAACAGCCTAGATGCAAATAAGCCCATTAGTCAGTTACATGGCAAACTGTTGAGCAAGATTGATATGCCATTGTTGCCTTTAGAAGATGTAGCAGCGGTGGCTCAATCGGTTGATGTCGTTTTCCTTGCTACGGCTCACCAAGTGAGTCACGACCTAGCGCCATTGTTTTTAGCCCAAGGATGCCAGGTGTTTGATTTATCTGGAGCATACAGAGTTCAGGCTGAGGGATTCTACCCAGAATATTATGGTTTTGAACATCAACACTTAGCCGAGCTTGATAACGCAGTGTATGGCTTAGCAGAATGGAATAAACCACAGATTGCTAAAACGGATCTTGTTGCTGTAGCGGGCTGTTATCCGACCGCTTCACAGCTTGCTATCAAGCCGGTGCTAGAAGCTGGGTTGGTAGACACTAATCAGTGGCCAGTCATTAATGCAGTTAGTGGTGTATCAGGTGCCGGCATCAAGGCGAGCCAAACCAACAGCTTTTGTGAAGTCAGTTTGCAAGCGTATGGCGTATTTACTCATCGCCACCAACCAGAGATCGCAAGTCATTTAGGTCAGGATGTTATTTTTACGCCACACCTAGGTAACTTTAAGCGTGGCATCTTAGCGACCATTACCATCAAATTGGCCGAGGGTGTATCGGCTGAGCAGGTTGAGCAAGCGTTTGAAGCAGCCTATGGCGATGCGCAACTAGTTAGGCTTAAACACCAAGTAATGCCAAAGATTCAGGATGTAGAAAACACTCCATTTTGCGATATCGGCTGGAACGTTAAGGGCTCTCACTTAATTGTAGTTTCGGCCATCGATAACCTATTAAAGGGTGCATCTTCACAAGCGATGCAGTGTTTGAATATCCGTAACCAATTCCCAGAAACAACGGCGTTGTTTTAAGCAATGGCAAAGGAACTAGCTATGAGCACATTACCACTAGTGATTAAATTGGGCGGGGCAGCACTAGAATGCAGTGAGACTCTATCGAAGTTATTTAAGGCTATTGAGCAAGCATCGCAGCAATCTCACCGTTCAATTGTGATCGTACACGGTGGCGGTTACTTAGTGGATGAGTTGCTAAACAGCCTGCAATTAACCTCTACCAAGAAAGATGGATTGCGTGTCACTCCTGTTGAGCAGATCCCTCTTATTACGGGTGCATTAGCCGGTACCGCCAACAAAATGTTGCAAGGTGAGGCTATCAAAGCCGGCCTAAAAACCATAGGTTTGTGTCTGGCTGATGGTGGATTGTGCACAGTTGAGCAACTTGATCCTGAGCTTGGCGCGGTAGGTAATGCAACTCCAGGAGACTCAAGCCTATTGCAAGCTATTTTGGCGACGAATACACTGCCAATCATCAGCTCTATTGGTCTAACAAATAACGGTCAAATGATGAACGTTAATGCAGACCAAGCCGCAGTTGCTGTGGCCGGTGCTCTTGATGCCGAGTTGGCTCTGCTTTCAGATGTGAGCGGAGTACTCGACGGCAAAGGTCACCTACTAGAGAGTCTCAATGAAGAGCAAGCTGATGCATTGATTCAAGGGAAAGTCATCACCGATGGAATGATCGTTAAGGTTCAAGCTGCATTGCAAGCTGCAAGCGATTTGGGCCGACCTATTCAAGTAGCCTCGTGGCGATACCCAGAAAAATTAGACCAACTGTTTGCAGGGCAAAACGTTGGCACCCTTTTTCAGCCTGAATAACAGGCATTTACATTTAGTGAACGGAAATTACTAGGAATGTTGCAATAACAACTTTCCTACTTATCGGAGAATTTATTATGAGCAAAGTAAGCGTAAATAAGGTTGTCGTTGCCTATTCAGGTGGTTTGGACACATCAGTGATCATTCCTTGGCTTAAAGAAAACTACGACTGTGAGGTCGTTGCATTTGTTGCTGATGTAGGTCAGGGCGAAGAAGAGCTACAAGGCATTGAAGAGAAAGCTAAAGCATCAGGAGCATCCTCTTGCTACATTGCTGATCTTAAAGAAGAAATGGTTGCAGATTACATCTACCCAACACTTAAGACAGGTGCATGTTATGAAGGTAAATATCTGCTAGGTACGTCGATGGCTCGCCCTATCATTGCGAAGGCGCAAGTAGAAGTAGCGCGTAAAGTTGGTGCTGATGCACTGTGTCATGGTTGTACGGGTAAGGGTAATGACCAAGTGCGTTTTGAAGGCGCGTTTGCTGCACTGGCACCCGATCTGCATGTGATTGCTCCTTGGCGTGAGTGGGATCTTGTTAGCCGTGAAGAGTGCTTAGATTACCTAGCTGAGCGTAATATTCCTTGTTCTGCATCGCTGACTAAGATCTACTCTCGTGATGCCAATGCATGGCATATCTCAACAGAAGGCGGCGTGTTAGAAGATACGTGGAATGCACCAAACGAAGATTGCTGGGCATGGACTGTGGATCCAGAACAAGCGCCAAACGAATCAGAGACAGTTTCTGTTAAAGTTGAAAAAGGTGAAGTGACTGAGATTGATGGCGAGAAAATGACGCCATATAACGCACTTGTTTATCTAAATGAGAAGGGTGTTAAGCATGGTGTTGGTCGTATTGATATTGTAGAAAACCGTCTTGTGGGTATGAAGTCTCGTGGCTGCTACGAAACTCCGGGTGGCACTATCATCATGGAAGCGTTGCGTGCGGTAGAGCAACTGGTTCTTGATAAAGCAGCCTTTGAGTTTCGTGAAGAGTTGGGCGTTAAAGCCTCTCATCTAGTGTACGATGGTCGTTGGTTTACTCCACTGTGTCGTTCAATTCTTGCTGCTTCAGAAGAGCTAGCTCAAGATGTTAACGGTGAAGTGGTTATCAAATTGTACAAAGGACAGGCAACTGTCGTTCAGAAGCGCTCTGACAATAGCCTTTACTCGGAAGAGTTTGCTACATTTGGCGAAGATGAAGTGTACGACCAAAGCCATGCGGAAGGTTTTATCCGTCTGTATTCACTTTCAAGCAGAATCCGCGCTCTTAACGAACTAAAGAAATAGCGTCAAAAATAGAATACAGTAAGCACTAGACCAAGGAATTTCAGGAGAAAACAATGGCATTATGGGGCGGTAGATTTACCCAAGCAGCAGACACTCGGTTTAAACAGTTCAACGATTCACTTCGCTTTGATTACCGATTGGCTGAGCAAGACATTGTAGGTTCGATCGCTTGGTCTAAGGCTCTGCATTCTGTTGATGTCCTGACCGAAGAAGAACAGCAGAAGCTCGAATTAGCTCTAAATGAATTGAAGCTTGAAGTCATGGAGGACCCAGAGCAGATCCTTCATTCTGACGCTGAAGATATCCACTCTTGGGTAGAACAACAGCTTATTGGTAAGGTCGGCGATCTCGGTAAAAAATTGCATACTGGCCGTTCTCGCAACGATCAGGTAGCAACGGATTTAAAACTTTGGTGTCGTCAGCAAGGCAATCAACTGCTGATTGCGCTAGATAAGCTGCAAACCAAAATGGTTTCAGTTGCAGAGCAACACCAAGGTACTGTTTTACCGGGTTACACTCACTTACAACGTGCACAGCCTGTGACATTTGCTCACTGGTGTCTCGCGTATGTTGAGATGCTTGAGCGTGATTATTCAAGATTAAGCGACGCAATTAAGCGTCTTGATACCTGTCCACTTGGTTCTGGCGCTCTTGCAGGAACTGCTTATCCAATGGATAGAGAGCAATTAGCTCATTCTCTTGGTTTTCGTCGTGCCACTCGCAATAGTCTAGATTCTGTATCAGACCGTGATCATGTGATGGAGCTAATGTCTATCGCATCACTCTCTATGCTGCATTTATCCCGTCTAGCTGAAGATATGATTTTCTACAACTCAGGCGAATCGAACTTTATTGAATTAGCCGATACAGTGACCTCAGGTTCATCGCTGATGCCTCAGAAAAAGAACCCTGATGCGCTAGAGCTTATTCGTGGTAAGTGTGGTCGTGTTTACGGTTCTTTGGCTGGCATGATGATGACAGTTAAAGCGTTGCCATTGGCGTATAACAAAGACATGCAAGAAGACAAGGAAGGGCTATTCGACGCCTTGGATACTTGGAATGATTGTATGGAAATGGCAGGACTGTGTTTTGAGGGGATCAAGGTTAATGGTGAGCGTACTCTAGAGGCAGCTAAGCAAGGTTATGCAAACTCGACTGAGCTTGCTGATTACCTAGTTGCGAAAGGCATACCGTTCCGTGAAGCGCATCATATTGTAGGTGTGGCGGTAGTTGCCGCTATTTCTAAGGGCTGTGCGCTCGAAGAGCTTACTCTTCAAGAGTTGAAACAGTTCTCAGATGTCATCGAGAATGATGTTTACGATATTCTAACCATCGATTCTTGTCTTGAAAAACGTTCTGCTCTTGGTGGTGTGAGTCCAACACAGGTGGCTTATGCGGTAGACCAAGCACAGCAACGTTTAGAGCAAAGAGATACCTCTGGCGTGAAAGTACGTGCGGCTCGTTTGACTGATATCGATACCTTAGAGGGTATGGTGGCTTATTGGGCTGGCCTTGGTGAGAACTTGCCTCGTAATCGTAGTGAACTTATCCGTGATATAGGCTCTTTTGCAGTAGCGGAGCATCATGGTGAAGTAACGGGTTGTGCATCCTTGTATGTCTATGACTCAGGGCTTGCTGAGATTCGCTCTTTAGGTGTAGAGGCGGGTTGGCAAGGTCAAGGGCAGGGGTCAGCTATCGTACAACATCTGGTTGATCGTGCGCGTCAAATGGCGATTAAGAAGGTCTTTGTGCTAACTCGTACGCCTGAGTTCTTTATGAAGCACAGCTTTATTCCGACTTCGAAGATGTTACTGCCTGAGAAGGTACTAAAAGACTGTGAGCAATGTCCGCGTCAGCACGCTTGTGATGAGGTGGCTCTTGAGTTCAACCTTAATGAGCAAGTGATTCTCAAAGTGAACGTAGCTTAAGCAAAGCCAAAGCACGAAAAATTGAAATTAAGCGGAACTCTATTGGAAGAGCAGGGTCTATTACTGTACCACTGCTTTTCTTAGACAGATTCTAAGACGGCCCCTGAACAATGATCGTTTAGGGGCCTTTTGTTTTCTATGTCGATCACTTCTCAAATCGCCTCTTTTTGACGTTAAATGTCTATCTTTCCGAGCTGAATTTTCTCTACAATGCATGCTTTGCTTTAAAGAGAACAACACTTCATGATTGAACGCCAACAAACCAAACAACGTATGAGCCGCATCGTAAAGCATAACGGTACGATTTACCTTTGTGGCCAGGTATGTGCTGATGCTACTCAAGACATTACGCAGCAAACACAAACCATGCTGGATAAAGTTGAGGTACTATTGTTAGAAGCTGGTAGTGATAAAGAACACATGCTCTCTGCGACTCTCTATCTGAAAGACATGAAATATTTCCAAGAGATGAATACAGTATGGGATGCATGGGTTCCAGAAGGGCATGCGCCTGCAAGAGCGTGTGTGACAGCTGATATGGCAAGAGAAGCTTTATTGGTGGAAATATCAGTGATTGCAGCTGAAAAATAAACAAGCCTGTAGCACTTGCGAAAAAGAAACAAGGCAACAGGCTAGATCGGTTATTTTAAAAAGATGATTAACAGCCAGGACCACAATCTAGGCAGTGCTTGATCATCTCTGGGCCTAGATGCAATTTAGCGTTTAGGTCTCTTAGTGCAGTTCGAACACCCTCTTCAATTACTGGATGATAAAAGGGCATATCCAGCATCTGAGAGATGGTCATTTTGTTTTGATGTGCCCAAGCGAGTAGGTGTGCTAAATGTTCAGCATTTGGTCCTATCATCTCAGCACCTAAGAAACGTCCAGTACCTTGCTCACCATAAACATTCAAGATGCCCTTGTTGCGCAGCATCACGCGAGAGCGACCTTGGCCTTCAAAGGATACAGTTCCTGTTTCAAAGCAGCCACAGTTGCCTAGACGCTGTGAAATTTGACGGAAAGACTCACCTACCATTGCAATTTGTGGATCGCTAAATACCGCTGATATGGTTGAGCGACGCAAGCCTGCTCTTATATCCGGGAAGCGTCCTGCATTATCGCCAGCAATACGCCCTTGATCCGCAGCTTCGTGAAGCAAAGGGATTTGGTTGCTAGCATCTCCAGAGATAAAGATGTTCTCTATCGAGGTTTGCATTGTGTATGGGTCTGCAGTCGGTACTCCTTTTGCATCCAACTCAATAGGCGTGTTTTCTAGCCCTAACTTATCAACATTCGGGCGGCGGCCAGTAGCAGCCAAAACGAAATCCACTTCAAAGCGTTCTGTTTCACCCGAGCGGTTGATGAAGTCGATCTCAACTTTGTCTTCATTGCGAATCATTCTCTCTACTTTTACATCAGCATCCAGATAGAACTCTTCTTGAAAGGTTTTATCCGCGTAAGCCATTACCTTCGGGTCAGTTAGTGGGCCAACTTGTCCACCCACACCAAATACCTTCACCTCAACGCCTAGGCGGTGCAGAGCCTGACCTAATTCTAGGCCAATCACTCCTGGGCCAAATACAGCCACTGATTGAGGAAGATCATCCCAGTCAAAGACATCATCATTGATAACCAATTTGTCGCCTAGTTCATTCCAAGCGGCTGGATAAGCAGGTCTTGAACCGGTTGCAATGACAATACGCTTAGCATTGATTTGTGTATGACCGTCAACAATGAGAGTTGAGTTATCAATAAATTGAGCGTAGCCGCGAATTTTATCTTCTGTTGGGATCTCATCCACGCCTTCAAGTACAAACCCAACAAAGCGGTCGCGCTCACTTTTGATGCGCTGCATGACTTGCTTGCCATCAATATGGATATCGCCTTGCGGATGTACGCCAAATTGTGGTGCTTTCTCAATCTGATGTACGCTCTCAGCCGCTGCAATCAGCAGCTTAGAAGGCATACAGCCTACTCGTGCACAGGTAGTGCCGTAAGGGCCACCTTCGATCATCACAACTGAGTCTGTGTGAGCTTTAGCAGCACGATAAGCCCCAAGGCCTGCTGTACCGCCACCAATTACCGCTACATCGACGTTTAATTTCTTCATGGAAACCTCTAAAATTCTGTATTAGTTAATATAACCAAGTGTTCACTTAGATTTAGGTAAACTTGGTTCGATATCACTTGGGTATATCAACTAGGCCCGCCGTTTTCGGGCCTTAATATTAAATTGTGCTTATTTATTAGGCGCTTACGCTAGGTATGCTTCTAGCTCTTCGCTGCCACCGATATGCTTACCACCGATGAAGACTTGTGGCACTGTAGAGCGACCAGTGATTGCACGCAGTGATACGGTAGTTGCATCTTTACCCAATACGACTTCTTCATATTGAAGACCCTTGTCGATTAGGTTTTGTTTCGCTTTTGCACAGAAAGGACAACCTGGCTTGGTAAATACTGTGATTGACTCTTGCGCTTTGTATTCAGGGGCAATGTAATTAAGCATAGTGTCAGCATCAGAAACTTTGAACGGGTCGCCTGGTTCGTTTGGTTCGATAAACATCTTCTCTACAACGCCATTTTTGACCAGCATGCTGTAGCGCCATGAGCGTTTGCCAAAGCCTAGCTCTTTCTTATCAACTAGTAGACCCATACCATCAGTAAAGTCACCGTTACCGTCCGGGATGAAGCGAATGTTTTTTGCTTCTTGGTCTTCTTTCCAAGCGTTCATAACGAACGTATCGTTTACTGATACACAGACAATTTCATCAACGCCATGCTCTTTGAACACAGAAAACAACTCGTTGAAGCGAGGTAGGTGACTAGATGAACATGTTGGAGTAAACGCACCCGGTAGGCTGAATACGATAACCGTTTTATCTTTAAAGATGTCGTCAGTTGTTACTTGAGTGAATGCGTCACCAACGCGAATTGGGAACGTAACTTGGGGTACAGATTGACCTTCTTTAGATGTAAACATAGTGATGTCCTTTTAAGTATTGAGTTGGGGCTTTAGCCCTTTCTGTTTTGTTGGAGCCATTATTAGCGATTTCTTTTGATAGGTATAATCGTTTAATGCTATGGTTTCAATAGGTAAATATTATCGAGATCATAGAAATGAACATTAGAGATTTTGAATATTTGGTGTCTTTAGCGGAGCATAAGCATTTTAGAAAAGCTGCAGAGGCATGTTTTGTCAGTCAACCCACTTTAAGTGGACAAATCCGTAAACTAGAAGATGAGTTGGGAACAGCCTTATTGGAGCGCAGTAGTCGCAAAGTGTTGTTTACCGATGCTGGACTGTTGCTAGTGGAGCAGGCCAAGAAGATACTGGTTGAAGTAAAACAGTTCACTGAGATGGCGAGTGCACAAGGGGATTCGATGGAGGGGCCGATACATATAGGCTTTATTCCTACAGTAGGCCCATACCTTATGCCATTGATTGTTCCAAAGATAAAACAAGACTTTCCTGATCTAGAGTTGTTCCTTTATGAAGCGCAAACCCATCAATTAGTAGCTCAGCTAGAAGAAGGGAAGTTAGACTGTCTTATTCTGGCGGCGGTAAAGGAAACAGAACACTTCAAAGAACTTGATATTTATGAAGAGCCACTGATGATTGCCGTTCCAGAGAATCATCCATGGGGAGAGTTGTCGAGTTTTGATATGCAGAAACTCAATGGCAATACCGTGCTTTCACTAGGAGATGGACATTGCTTGAGGGATCAGGCGCTAGGATATTGCTTTGCAGCAGGAGCGGAAGATGATCAGCGATTCAAGGCAACCAGTTTAGAGACATTGAGGAATATGGTAGCCGCAGGCAGTGGCATTACCTTGTTGCCTGAACTTGCCGTACCTCACGAAAAATCTAAGGACGGAGTGAGCTATATTCCGGCTGAAAATCCAAAGCCGTGTCGCAAATTAGTGTTGGCTTATCGCCCTGGTTCACCGTTCAAACCGAGATTTGAATCATTGGCCTGCTACATTTCAGAGTGCCTTAACTAAAAAGAAAAGACCCGGCTATATGAGCCGGGTCTTTAGTCTTTATTATTGCTCGTTAGAACAAACTTCCACTCTCTTCGCTATCCTCATCATCAGAGGCGCCACTAGAGAAAATATCGTCTCCATAGAGGCTATTGCTAGAGTTATCAGGTTCATATTCAGTTGGCGCTGTTCCCTGTAAGAAGTACTCAAAGCGAGAGGTTTCATCAGCTTTTTGAGTCAACAGTCCAGAACTACGATCAATGCGCGCCTGAATAATCTTGCGTGGTACACGTTTGCGTTGTACTGGTGTGTCTTCTAACGCTACCTTCATGAAATCGACCCATGCTGGTTGAGCTGTTCGCGCGCCGGCTTCACCACCAGATATCTGGCTTTTGCCTAGGTTAGAGTTTTTCTCGGTGCGGCCAAGGTTACGGTCATGACTATCGAAACCAACCCAAGTTACAGCAACTACATTTGGACCATAGCCGCTATACCAAGCATCTTTCGAAGAGTTGGTGGTACCTGTTTTACCACCAATATCTCGGCGTTTTAGTGCTTGAGCGCGAAAACCTGTACCGTTCCAGCCAGTACCTTTAGACCAATTACCACCACCCCAGACATTGCTGTACATCATTTCACGAACGAGAAATGCCGTTTGTGATGTGATAACTCGAGGTGCATAGCGAGGAGTGTCGTCTACCGATTCTACCTTTTCGCCTTCCTCATTGGTTAGCTCGGTCAGTTCTATATCTTTGTTCTCAGCATACTCTGAAACATCAGTTACTAGCTCGTTATTACAGTTCTTTTTACAGATAACCGTTGGGTTTGCTTCGAAGCGTACCTCACCATATGGATTCTCAACACGCTCAATGTAGAAAGGTTCTACATAGTAGCCACCATTGGCAAATACTGAATAACCTTGCGCCATCTGCACCGGCGTTAAGCTACCTGCACCTAAGGCGATGGTTTCTGAGCGAGGAGTATTCTTTTTAGCAAAACCAAATCGAGTTAAGTAATCACGAGTATCATCAAGACCAACAGAACGCAGCACACGAACAGCCATTACGTTCTTAGATTGAGCTAAACCAATGCGAAGACGTGTTGGACCAAGGTAGGTTGGGGGCGAGTTCTTAGGTCGCCACGCCGTTCCCGCACTTTCATCCCACTGATTAATAGGCGCATCATTGATTAAGGTAGCTAAAGTCATGCCGTCATCAATTGCAGCAGAATAGATGAATGGTTTGATGCTAGAGCCTACCTGGCGTAGTGATTGAGTGGCGCGGTTAAATTTATTGTGCACAAAGTTAAAGCCACCCACCAGAGAAGTAACACGACCTGAGGTAGGTTCAATAGAAACCATTGCCGTATTCGCATTCGGGATCTGGCTCAGACGCCACACGATAGGTTGTTGCTCTTCTACCGCTTCTTCCTCGGCCTCAGTCGTAGGGGCAGGGGTTAAAGTACGAGCAATATCAGTTGGGCGAACCCAAATTTGTTGACCCACTTCGATAATGTCAGAAGTTCTCTTTGGTGCAGGACCTTGTCGTTCATCAGTTTTGAAGCGACGAGCCCAACTCATGCCATCCCATTCTATGGTTTGGTACCCATAACTTTTAACATATACCTGAGCGGTTTTGCCTTCTACTTTGGTCACAACTGCAGGACGCATAGCTCCGTAGCTAGGTTGAGAGCGAAGGTACTTTTGAAGTTCATCCTGATCCATTGCTGTCGCAGAGGGTTCCCAGACAACTTTTTCTTCACCGCGATAACCGTGACGCTCATCGTAGCTGATTAGGTTGTTGACCGCGGCGATATTAGCGGCGTTTTGCAGTTTAGAATCGACAGTTGTGTAGATACGCATCCCAGAGGTATAAGCCTCTTCTTCACCAAATTTCTTCACCATCCATGCGCGAGCAATCTCAGCAACATAAGGAGCTCGTACTTGAATCTCTGCACCATGCGCTTCGCCAGTGAGATCTTCTGCTCGAGCTTCATCAAATTCTACCTGAGTGATTTTTTTCTCAGTTAGCATACGACCCAAAACTACGTTTCGACGCGTGGTAGCGCGATCGATTGAGTAGATTGGATTCATGGTTGATGGTGCTTTAGGGAGACCCGCAATTACGGCAAGCTCACCTAGACTCAAGTCTTTCAGCTCTTTGCCGAAATAAACCTGCGCAGCAGCGCCGACACCATAAGAGCGATGACCGAGGTAAATCTTGTTCAGGTAAAGCTCAAGGATTTCTTGTTTAGTCAGTAGTTGTTCAATATGAACTGCGATAAATATCTCTTTGATCTTTCGCATTATTTTCTTCTCGTTGGACAAGAAGAAGTTTCTGGCTAACTGCTGGGTGATGGTACTTGCACCTTGGCTGGCAGAACCTGTTGAAATAACAGCTACCGCGGCGCGAGTAATACCAATTGGATCAAAGCCAAAGTGCTCATAGAAACGGCTGTCCTCAGTGGCAATGACCGCATCTATCAACTCTTGTGGCATCTCGTCCAGCTTGAGAGGAATACGGCGTTTTTCACCAAACTGAGCAAGCAGCTTTCCATCGTGTGTATACACCTGCATCGGTGTCTGTAGTTCAACATTTTTCAACGTTGCCACGTCTGGCAATTGTGGTTTTAGATAGTAATAAAAACCAAAAATTGTACCTAGCCCAAGAACGATGCAAGCCAGTGCAAGGACCAATGTAATCTTTATGAACTTCACCCAAGTTTCCTTGTTTTTGGAAGATTGAAATTTGCTCAGTTTTATAACGAGCGTAAACAATAACTTAGTGTAACCCCTTTTTTAACCTGCTACCTATATTTTTGATCTTTATCGCATTTAATAAGGATTTGTATGCTTTATTCCACATATTCGGGCATTTCGATGCGTCAACATAATCTGGATTGTGTCGTGATTCGCCGCCGCAAAGAGGGTTGGAAAATAGACGCATCGTTCACTTTTGTTGTGAAAGATAAACAAGACTGGAAAAGCGCATGGTCAACGTTAAAAAAGCGGTTACCTAGATGGCGAAATTGTGTGTCAATGAGCTTAAGTTTTGAAGAGGTGTTAAGTAAAAGTTCTGTAATAAATGCATCGTTGTCTGAAGAAGAGATCGTAAATTACGTTCATGAACAGTTATCGAATGCCATCCTTACCGAGGAATTGGCTCACGATTACAGAGTGCGCAAATTACTTAATGATGAGCAAAAGTTCGATCTTTACATCTGTAAAAAAGAAACACTCACACACCATTTGAAACAATGTGAATTATCGCTAGATGTCGTGGGTTGGGTATTGAGCGATTTACGAGCGTTGAGCAGAGAGATTGAATCAGCCTATGGAAATAGGGGGGATGGCTTTATTGAAATAACCGAAGACGGAATCATAGCAGCATCACTCAATGAGCCAAGCCAACCTATGATTTTTGATATTGCAGGACAGAGCTTAGCCGTCTTTTCTGAGAGCTTAACTCACAACTTCCTTAACTTATTCGCTGATAGAGATAAGAAAAGCATCACTTTGTTGGTATATGGGGGCACGGATAGGGTTACTGAGCTAAGCAATTTGCTCATACATAGGCCAGAGTTCAAGTTAATCGATGTATCACATACTAATATGGGCCAAAGCTTGACCTCGTTTATGACCGGTTACCCTGCATTAGCGTGCGCATTAGGTGCTTATCATTGGTCTAAGGCTTACTTGTGATTAACTTACTGCCTTGGCGAGAACAACAAGCCCGTATGCAAAGATGGCGGTTCTTCACTCGAGCTAGCGTACCCAGTTTTCTAGTCATACTAGGGTTTATTGCCATTTATTTTCTAGAACTGCAGTATCAAGATGATCGGGAATTAGAGTTGAGCATTCTTCAATCAGAAGTGATGAAGATAAAGCAAATTTATGCAGAAGAAACCAACGAGATAAAAGAGCAAGCATTGTGGAAAAAGAGGCTTGAACGATTGCACAATCAACAGCGTCTTAGACAGTTGCCTTTACCTATAGATGTGTTGCCTGATAAATCTTCGGTGGAGGGGATTGGTTTGCTAGTGCTTCATTGTCAGTTGCAGGAATGTGTCATAGAGGGAAGTGTCGAAGCTCTTTATCAATTAAGGCCATTTATTGATGGCGTAGCTAGTGAACCTCAGGTGAGTAGTCTGCAAATTGAGCAGTTGATGCCAGTAACTACGATAAAAGGCGAAGGTTTAAATCAGTTTAAAATTTCATTTCAGTTAGGTAGTGAAGCATTTTGAGCTGGCTGTTGTTTTATGACTGGCATCGCTTATTTCAACTTCCTGCAAAGTGGGTGAGTACCTTCGGCGTTACTGTAGCTTTGATTATGGCAGGAATTTTTTGGAGTGTTTGGGGGCAACATAATAAGAGTATTCGGGTACAACTACTCGATGAGCTTGCTTTACAACAACAGAGCCACCTTTTGTATCTACGAAAGCTGAAGCAACTGGATGAACAAACAATGGACTATCGAAATCAGTATTTGAAGCGAGCAAATTTCGCATCTAACGAAGTATCAAAAACAGTGGTGTTTAACTATCTATCTTTAGGTTTGGAAAATTCATCAGTGAATGTGATTTTATGGCAATGGGAACAAGGACTGTACAGCCGGCATTTAGTGTTAGAACTCAAAGGAACTTATTCAGACATAGCGCAGTTTTTACGTAAAAGTGTTCGACTTTCAGAAGTCATCACTGTCAAGGAATTGCTCCTGTCTAGACAATCTATTGATAAGACACAGATTAATGCGCGGATAGTACTGGCTTTTTTTTCAGCTGAAAGCGCAGAGTCACATTAATATGCGCGCGTTTCAATTGTTCTTAATTACTTTCCTTTATTGGCCAGACTCTAGGGCAGATGAGCCTCAGTGGTTTTCTTCAGTTAATGATGAAGTAGAGTTACGAACTGAGATTAGTGAGGTGTCAGTGCCGTTCAAACCTGTTGAACTGGACCTATCAACACCGCCCATTAAACTCGAATCTCAATTGTTTGCCATTAAATACGCTAAGGCATCGGATATCGCCTCCATCCTCGATCACCACCGCAACATTGGAACGGTTTCTGAGTTGGGGTCGATAGCGGTAGATGAAAGAACGAATGCCCTTTTAATCTACGATCATCCTGACAATCTGCAACGAATCACTGAGATTATCGACTCACTCGATATTCCGGTTAAACAGGTGCAAATAGAGGCAAGGATAGTGACAATTAATGAGGGAGAGTTGGATGAGGTAGGAGTACGTTGGGGCTTTACAAATATTAACGTCGACTCAAAGATCACGCCGAGTATAGAAGCCTCTAGGGGCAGTGTAGTTCTTGAGGACCACCTAAATGTGAATCTAGGTTTGGCTAACCCCAATGCGTCAACCTTAGCTTTTCAGTTAGCAAAGCTAGGGTCTGATACCTTATTGGATTTGGAGTTATCTGCCCTTCAAGCCGAGTCTCGAGCGGAGATTATTTCTAGCCCTAGACTCATCACCACAAATAAGCAACCTGCCTATATTGAACAAGGCTCTGAGATCCCATACTTAGAGGCTGCTTCAAGTGGTGCAACATCAATATCTTTTAGAAAAGCTGTCCTTAGTTTAAAGGTGGTGCCGCAAATTACACCAGACAATAAGTTGGTTTTGGATCTGCATGTCACCCAAGACAGACCGGGCCAAGTGGTTAAAACAGGGATAGGGGAATCGGTCGCTATTGATACTCAGCGTATTAAAACCCAAGTTTTGGTGAATAATGGAGAGACTATCGTGCTAGGCGGTATCTATCAGAAAACAATCATACACAATGTAGAGAAAGTTCCCTATCTATCTGATATTCCTTGGTTTGGCAGTTTCTTTAAGCGCACTTCGGACAAGTTTGGGCGTAGTGAATTGCTGATATTTGTCACGCCTTCCATTCTGTTTCCAAAAAAAGATAAAATATAATTTGCATTGTTGATGGCAAATCCAGATAATTTCGGGTCTTATCACGATTCATCTGTGAGGAACTTGGCGCCACTCATTAACACTGACTTTTATAGTAGTGATAGAGATGGCGATGTAATTTGACTTTAACGTTGTAAAATACTGCTGAACATGGCTGAGAAACGTAATATTTTCCTTGTTGGCCCGATGGGCGCCGGCAAAAGCACAATAGGTAGACACCTAGCACAACAACTTCACATGGAGTTTGTTGATTCTGATACGGTAATCGAAGAGCGCACTGGCGCTGATATCGCTTGGGTATTCGATGTGGAAGGCGAAGAAGGCTTCCGCAAGCGTGAAGAGGGTGTTATTAACGACCTTACCCAAGAACAGGGTATCGTTCTTGCGACTGGTGGCGGCTCAGTAATGAGTAAAGAAAACCGCAACCGTCTATCTGCACGTGGTGTAGTAGTGTATCTAGAAACTACTATCGAAAAACAACTTGCTCGTACGAACCGCGATAAAAAGCGTCCGCTTCTGCAAACTGATGAGCCTCGTGAGGTTCTTGAAGCTTTGGCTGCAAATCGTAACCCACAGTATGAAGAAGTTGCTGACTACACAGTTAAAACTGATGATCAGAGCGCAAAAGTAGTTGCAAATCAGATCGTTAAAATGTTGGAAGAGCGTTAATCTTCCAACGTTAATCTTACTGAGGAGTGCATCCCATGGAACGGATCACGGTAAGTTTAGGGGAGCGAAGCTACCCGATTTCAATTGGCGCTGGGTTATTGGGTGACCCAGCCCTCTTTTCAAATCTTTTCCCATCATCTAAAGACCTGTCACAACAACAAGTTGTCATTATCACTAATACAACTGTAGGTCCTTTGTACGCTGAAAAAGTTAAGCATCAATTTGTTGAGCTAGGGTGTAAAACTCGAGTGCTTGAACTTCCTGATGGTGAACAGTTCAAATCGTTGGATACATTCAATGACGTGATGAGCTTTTTACTAGAGGAAAATTACAGCCGTGATGTGCTTTTGGTGGCACTGGGCGGCGGCGTTATTGGTGACTTAGTTGGTTTTGTAGCTGCATGTTATCAGCGAGGTGTTGATTTCGTTCAGATCCCAACCACTCTATTGTCTCAGGTGGATTCTTCCGTTGGTGGTAAAACGGCAGTCAATCATCCTCTAGGCAAAAATATGATTGGTGCTTTCTATCAACCAAAGTCAGTGATCATTGATATCGATACTTTAGCAACCCTTCCTGACAGAGAGTTTGCCGCTGGCATGGCAGAGGTCGTTAAGTACGGCATTATTATTGATAAGCCTTTCTTTGAGTGGATTGAACAGCATATTCAGTCTTTAACGGCATTGGAAAACTCATCAATCATCAAAGCCATAGCGAACTGCTGTCAAATTAAAGCTGATGTAGTTGCTCAAGACGAAAAAGAGTCTGGTGTTCGAGCATTATTGAATCTGGGTCATACTTTTGGTCATGCTATTGAAGCTGAATTGGGCTATGGTAAATGGCTACACGGTGAGGCTGTGTCTTCCGGCACGGTGATGGCCGCAAGGGCGGCAACTCACGCGGGTATGCTTGGTTCTATTGATGTAGATAGAATCAAATCATTGCTGGAAGCTTGTCATTTACCTGTTCACACTCCTGAGAGTATGTCAGGTGAAGACTTTATGAAGCATATGATGCGAGACAAAAAAGTTTTATCAGGTCGTCTACGCTTAGTTTTACCAGATGCAATTGGTAGTTCTAAGGTTGTAAGCGATATTGACCTAGACCATGTCTACCAAGCAATTGAGGACGGGCGAGAGTAAAGTAACGCATAGGGATAGTTGATGAGCAAGGCTCAGACAAGAACATTAGAATTACAGTCTCAGTCGCAACTACTAGATAAGTTGCGCCTTATGACTCGATTTGGTTCAAATCTCGTTACTTTTACTGGCGCAAGGGGAGCTGGAAAATCTTGGCTCCTCAACCGTTATTTCTCACACTTCGTTTCTACTCGTTATAAAGCGCTGCTGTTAGGTGATGCTTCTTGGTCTGAACAGGACATCAAGCAAGCAATATTCCAGCAACTTATCCCTAATAGCACAATCGATGCCAATCTCAGTCTTTTTGATAATCTAGATAATGAACTAGGATTGCAGACCACTGAGTTTGTTATCTTAGTTGACGACGCCAGCTTATTATCAGAAGAAAATCTACTTCTACTTTGGAGCTTGGTCGAACGCATACAAGCTCATCCCACTTGGACATTGAGTTTGATTTTGGCGTGTGGCCCTGACTTGTTAAGTAAGAAAGTGTTGCCACTAAGTCGACAATTTAATGTGCAGCCAGCAGAGCTTAAAATCGAACCGCTTCGCCAGAGTGAGGCAGAGTTCTTTTTAGAGTTGATGGTGCTTCGAAAATTCGAAAGCCTCAATAAACGAGATAAGATCCGCAAAAAAGCGCAACGGTGTGCTCGATACCCAGGCGAACTTATTGCACTAGGAAATAAAGTGAAATCAACTAAACCAGTCTTGCCTTCGCACAATGGTTCTGCCAAATCTGGTGTTATTATTACCTTGCTAGTGATCTTATTAGGTCTCATCGCTTGGTGGTTACTCTCTGGTTCAGGTAAGCCTTCAGGCAGTGATCCCGTTTCAATAACGTCGTCTGAAAGTGCAGAAAGTCAAAAGGATACATCACTATCTGGTGAGAGCAGCGAAGTTGTGGATTTTTCGGTTAGGGAACGAGAGACGCTTACTGATGATACCAAGGAACTGCCTCCTCCTGTGACTGATCAAACGGTGACCTTGGCGGATAATAGCAATGGCAGGCACCGAGTGGTTGTTCCTGATGAAGTTGTTGATTCATTAATTGAAACAGAATCTCAAGTTGTGAAGCCGCCTTCGAATCAAATTGAATCTGTAACAAAAAGTGAAGACAAACCGACAAGCAACGCAATTAACTTCTCATTTGCTAGAGAGGAGTTAATGGAAATAAGTGCGAAGCGCTACACGATCCAACTTGGTGCTTTGAGAACCATGCGAGAGGTCCAATCCTTCCTTGATACCCACCAAATGCAAGATGACGCTCGAATCTATCCTACACTTCGTTCAGGTAAGAAATGGTACATCATTACCTACGGCGACTATCGATATGTGAAGCTCGCTAGTCAAGGTATTGCCGATCTGCCACAAGCGGTTCAAGAGATAGGACCTTGGGTTAAGTCGATGACACAAGTACATAAAGAGATTGAAGCAGGAAAATAACACTGAGATGAGTTTCGTTTTATGTTACATTCCGCGTCGTATAAATTATGGGTAGTGAAGACCAGCAATGAAAAAACAACGTGCCTTTTTAAAGTGGGCAGGTGGTAAATATGGACTCGTTGAAGATATTCAGCGTCATCTGCCACAAGCAAAAAAGCTGGTTGAACCTTTTGTTGGTGCAGGCTCGGTTTTCTTAAATACTGACTACGAGCAGTACTTGCTAGCAGACATTAACCCAGATCTTATTAATCTTTATAACCGATTAAAGAATGATCCGCAGCCTTATATCAATGAGGCTAGGAGAATGTTTACGCCTGAATACAACCAAAAAGAGGTGTATTTGGAAGTTCGTAGACAGTTCAATGCTACTGATGACATTCTTTTCCGCTCTGTCGCTTTTCTGTATATGAACCGATTTGGTTTTAATGGCCTGTGTCGATACAACAAGAAGGGTGGATTCAATGTTCCTTTTGGTTCTTATAAAAAACCTTATTTCCCGGAACAAGAGCTAGAATTCTTTGCCGAGAAAGCGAAGAAGGCAACATTTGTCTGTGAGGGTTATTTAGAAACCTTTAAGCGTGCTCGTAAGGGGAGTGTAGTTTACTGCGATCCTCCATATGCTCCTTTATCGACGACAGCAAACTTCACTACCTATTCGGGTAATGGTTTCTCTTTGGATGATCAAGCGGCTTTGGCTGATGTTGCAGAGCGTACGGCAACCAAGCGTGGCATACCTGTACTGATCTCCAATCACGATACCATGCTAACTCGTCGTTTATATCACGGCGCTGAGCTGAATGTGGTTAAGGTTAAGCGTACTATCAGCCGCAATGGCGCAGGACGAAATAAGGTGGATGAATTGCTGGCTTTGTTTAATCGCACAGGCTAATTTTTCTTCTATTGTCGCAACAATCATAATCATTTCAAATTTGTCCTTTTAGTTTATCGTTTGCTTTTGTAGAATTGCGCGCAAATTGAACGCCTTATACAGGGGACAGGTATGACCGATTTTCTAATTGCTCCATCTATTTTATCCGCAGATTTTGCTCGTTTAGGTGAAGATGTTGAGCGTGTGCTCGCAGCCGGCGCCGATGTAGTGCATTTTGATGTGATGGACAACCACTACGTTCCAAACCTGACCTTTGGTGCCCCGATTTGTAAGGCACTGCGAGACTATGGAATTACGGCACCTATCGACGTTCACCTAATGGTTAAGCCGGTTGATGCTATCGTTCCTGAATTTGCAAAAGCTGGCGCAAGCATGATTACCTTCCACGTTGAAGCTTCCGAGCACGTTGACCGTACTTTGCAACTCATCAAAGAGCATGGCTGTAAGGCGGGCGTGGTATTAAATCCTGCGACACCACTTTCTCACTTGGACTACATCATGGATAAGGTTGATATGATCTTGCTAATGTCAGTAAACCCTGGCTTTGGTGGGCAGTCTTTTATTCCGAATACTCTGGATAAACTGCGAGCTGTGCGTGAGCGTATTGACGCGAGCGGTCGCGATATTCGCTTAGAGATTGATGGTGGAGTAAAGGTAGACAATATTCGTGAGATTGCTGAAGCGGGTGCAGATATGTTTGTTGCAGGCTCGGCTATCTTCAATCAGCCAGATTACAAAGAAGTCATTGATGAAATGCGCGCTGAACTGGCTAAGGTGAAATAACTTGTCGTCAAATAATATTAAGCTTCTTGCATTTGATCTTGATGGAACGCTACTTGATAGTGTTCCAGATTTGGCTGCTGCTTTAGACCTTGCTATGAAAGCAATGGAACGTCCAGGCGTATCAGAAGCTCAAGTGAGAGAGTGGGTGGGTAACGGCGCTGATATCCTTTCTGCACGTGCATTGAGTCAAAGCATTGAAATTGATACGAGCTTGACGGAAGAAAGCAAACGCGAAGCGAGAGTACATTTTGACCGCTTTTATGCTGAGTGTGGTCATTCGAAAAGTACCTTGTACCCCAAAGTGAAAGAGTCGTTAATTGCGTTGCAGCAGGCAGGCTATCAATTAGCCATCATCACCAATAAGCCGTACCAATTTGTGCCAGAAATTCTTGAACAGCACGGTATTGCTCATTTGTTTGTTGATGTATTAGGAGGCGATAGTTTGGTTAAGAAAAAACCAGACCCTATGCCACTGACACACCTAATGAGTACACAACAGGTTTCTCATTCAGAGATGATCATGATCGGCGATTCCAAAAATGATATCTTGGCAGCTAAGAACGCTGGAGTGATGTCTGTTGCTTTGCCTTATGGCTATAATCACGGCGAGCCTATTGAGTTAGCTAACCCAGATCATTTGATTCAAGATCTCTCCCAATTGCCTGAGTTACTTACTCACTATTAAGATGTAGTAATGAGCTGAATACCAATCGTACTAAGCAATTGGTTATTCTAGCTGGCTAAAACACTCGATAACGGCGTTAGAATTTTTGATTGTAGAATAATACTTATCGAAAAATTCAGCCTTGTTCTCGAGTGTTTTTCTCGTAGCATTTCTGAATACTCACTAATGTGATTGGTATCAAATCTCAACTTAGGTTCATTTTCCTATTTTTTCCTTCCAATATACTCATCGATGAGTACACTGCTTTATCGTATAAAATTTTTATTCTAGAAGTATTGAGGAAGTAATTATCATGACCACTAAACCAATAGTGTTGAGCGGTGTTCAGCCGTCTGGTGAATTAAGCATTGGCAACTATCTTGGTGCTTTGCGTCAGTGGCATCAGATGCAAGATGATTACGACTGCCAGTACTGTGTTGTTGACCTTCATGCTATTACCGTTCGCCAAGACGCAAAGGCTTTGCACGAAGCAACGCTAGACGCACTTGCCATTTGTCTTGCTGTAGGCGTAACACCAGAGAAAAGCACGCTGTTTGTTCAGTCTCATGTACCTGAGCATGCTCAGTTGGGCTGGATTCTGAATTGCTACACCCAAATGGGTGAGCTAAACCGCATGACACAATTCAAAGACAAATCTCAGCGCTACGCTAATGATGTTAATGTGGGGCTGTATGATTACCCTGTATTAATGGCAGCAGATATTTTGTTATACGGTGCGCATCAAGTTCCAGTGGGTAACGATCAGAAGCAACACCTCGAGTTAGCTCGTGATATCGCAAACCGCTTCAATAACATCTACAGCACACCGGACGCGCCAATTTTCCAAGTTCCTGAACCGTACATTCCAACGGTGAATGCTCGTGTAATGAGCCTTCAAGATGCGACTAAGAAAATGTCTAAATCTGATGACAACCGCAAGAACGTTATCACCCTTCTTGAAGAGCCTAAATCTATTCTTAAGAAGATTAACAAAGCGCAAACGGATCCAGATAACCCACCTCGTATTCTTCATGATATCGAGAACAAGGCAGGCATTGCGAATCTAATGGGACTGTACTCTGCAGCGACAGGTAAAACCTTTGCTGAGATCGAAGCGCAATACCAAGGCGTTGAAATGTACGGTCCTTTTAAGAAAGATGTAGGTGAAGCTGTTGTCGCTATGCTTGAACCAATCCAGTCTGAGTACCAGCGTATTCGTCAAGACATGCCGTACTTAAACGAAGTAATGAAAGCAGGTGCAGAGAAAGCATCAGCGAAGGCTGCAGTGACTTTGGATAAGGTTTTTGATGCGGTTGGCTTCGTAAAGCGTCCGTTTTAACCCGCTAGAGTGAACAGTTATTTAGTACGATTGGTATAAGAGCCCTTTGGTCAAATAAGTTGTGATAGAATGCCATCGCCGTCAAGGTGGTGGCATTTTTAGTTTGGATTCTGGCATGCTGTTGATCATTGATAATTATGACTCCTTTACTTACAACCTATATCAGTACTTTTGTGAACTAGGGTGTGAAACCAAAGTCGTTCGTAACGATGCAATCACCATTGCCGACATCCATGCTCTTCAACCCCAAGCTATTGTTATCTCTCCGGGCCCCTGTACCCCTAATGAAGCGGGTATTTCTCTTCAAGTGATTCAAGAGTTTATGGGGAAGCTACCTTTACTGGGTGTCTGCCTTGGTCATCAAGCTATTGCTCAAGCACTTGGTGGAAAGGTGATTCGCGCTGATAAAGTCATGCATGGTAAAACCTCCCCAATACAACATACCAATACGGGTGTATTTTCTGGTCTTAATAATCCGTTAACGGTGACGCGTTATCACTCTTTGATTGTAGAGAAAGAATCCCTTCCTGAATGTCTTGAAGTAACCGCTTGGACTCTCGATGATCTCGGGCAACAAAAAGAGATTATGGGTTACAGTCATAAGACCCTGCCAGTTGAGGCGGTGCAGTTTCATCCAGAATCAATAAAAACAGAACAGGGTCATGAAATCCTGGCTAACTTCCTTGCTCGTATCCCTCAAACATAAAGCATATCTATTGAAATTCCTTGCATAACATTGTTGTTACCTATTTGAGTTAAAAACTAGATTTGTTATGCAATATGATCACTTTTTCTATTTGTTGCTCGAATAGCGTCACACTGCTCACATTTCGCACGGCAAATTAGCCTATTTAAGCGTATTTTTCTCTTGAAATGGTTAATAAATTGTAAATACAATGCCTGTACAGAGGAAATGTCTCCAGCAATGCATAAATAGCGAATTTTTTAATTGCGAGGGGAATGCATAAAAGGAGTGCAGAAATGACAGATGTAACGCGTAAAGACTTCGATGAAGTTATGGTCCCTTGTTATAACCCGATGGCGATAATTCCAGTTCGAGGTGAAGGGGCGCGAATCTGGGATCAGCAAGATAAAGAATACGTTGATTTTGCTGGTGGTATTGCAGTGAGTTGTTTAGGACATTGTCACCCAGTGATGGTAGAGGCACTTACGAAGCAAGCAAATCAATTATGGCACCTCAGTAATGTAATGACCAATGAGCCCGCTTTGCGTTTGGCTAAGAAGTTGGTCGAGCTGAGCTTTGCAGACAAGGTCTTTTTTGCTAACTCCGGCGCAGAAGCCAATGAGGCTGCACTTAAACTGGCTCGTCGTTATGCAGTGGATGAGTTTGGTGAGCAAAAATCTAAGATCATTGCCTTTAATCAAGGATTCCACGGGCGTACCTTCTTCACGGTAACCGTAGGAGGCCAATCTGCCTATTCAGATGGCTTTGGTCCTAAGCCTGGTGATATCGATCATATCCCATACAACGACATTAAAGCCTTCGAAGCTGCTATTTCAGATGAAACTTGTGCCGTAATGATGGAGCCTCTACAAGGTGAAGGCGGCATCATTGCCCCAACTTCAGAGTTTGTACAAACTGTCCGCGAGCTGTGTGACAAGCACAATGCACTATTGATTTTCGATGAAGTACAAACGGGCAATGGTCGCACCGGTGACTTTTATGCGTACCAAGGTTTGGGAGTAACACCAGATATCTTGAGCACCGCTAAGTCTCTTGGCGGTGGTTTTCCTGTTGGGGCTATGCTAACTACAGAAAAACTGGCTAAGCACCTTAAAATTGGTACTCACGGCTCGACCTACGGCGGTAACCCATTAGCCTGTGCTGTTGCTGAAGCTGTTGTTAGTCATGTTTCTCAGCCTGATGTACTTCAAGGTGTAAAAGAGCGTGAAGGACTATTCCGTGCGGAGTTAGAGCGTATTAACGCTAAGTACCCAATCTTTGCTGAAATTAGAGGCAAGGGCTTGTTGCTTGGCGCTGAACTGAACGATGAATGGAAAGGTCGTTCTCGTGATGTCTTAGTCGCTGCAGGCGAAGAAGGCCTAATGGTGCTTATTGCTGGAGCTAGTGTGGTTCGTTTCACTCCTTCGTTAGTGATTACACCAGAGGAAATCAAGCAAGGATTTGCAAGATTTGAGGCGGCTATCGCTAAGTTATACAACGCGTAATTTTCTATCAGGAGGATAGTGGGATGTTAGTAGTACGCCCAATTTTAAAGGATGATTACGATGCTTTGCACTTGTGCGCAGAAGAGTCTGGTCACGGATTTACCTCTTTGCCAGTCAATGAAGAATTGCTAACGAATAGAATTAACCACTCGGTGAGTAGTTTTCAAAAACCAGAGGTGACTGGACCTGGCGATGAAGGCTATCTTATGGTCGGTGCTGACTGTGATACTGGTGAAGTGGCAGGTACTACGGGTATTGAAGCTTCGATAGGCTGGGATGTCCCGTTCTATTCTTATCATATCAGCAAGGTGGTACATTCGTCGCCAAAACTGGGCGTAAATAATGTCGTGAAGCTACTGACTTTTGGCAACAATTATACTGGGTGCAGTGAAATCTGCACTTTGTTCTTACGCCCTAAATTTCGTGGTGGATTGAATGGTCGATTGATGTCTAAGTGTCGCTTCTTGATGCTAGCGGAGCATCCTCATCGTTTCTCAAAGACCATTTTTGCAGAGATGAGAGGAGTCTCTGATGAAAAAGGCAACTCTCCTTTCTGGGAGTGGTTACAAGAACACTTCTTCTCTATCGATTTCACAATGGCCGATTACCTCACTGGTATCGGCAAAAAAGGCTTTATTGCTGACCTGATGCCTAAGCTGCCTATCTACATTAATCTGTTGAGTAAAGAAGCGCAGGCGGTCATTGGTGAGGTACATGATAATACCCGCCCAGCATTGAAATTACTTGAGAACGAGGGGTTCACCTGCAGAGACTATGTCGATATTTTTGATGCAGGCCCAACGGTGGAATGTGACCTACGCAATATTGATACTGTACGTCATTCCTTTAGGGCTCAAGTGTCGATTGCAGAGCACGGTAGTTCTACCAACTATCTCATTAGTAATACATCGTTTGAGAATTTCAGAGCAGTCGCTCAACAAGCAGCATTTGATGCTGAAACTCAAAGTGTCATTATCAGCCCTAAAGTCGCAAGCGCCCTTCAAGTTGAGAATGGTGATTGGGTTCGGATGGCGGCCGTATAAACAGAACAACAAGGACGAATTAGATGGAAACGCATTTTATCGCGGGTGAGTGGATCTCAGGGCAAGGCCATGATGTACACTCCTTATCTCCTTACAATAATGAAGTCATTTGGCAGGGTCACTCTGCTAGCAAAGGACAGGTAGAACTGGCCGTTTCAAGTGCGCGACATGCGTTTTTGAGCTGGAAAAAATGTTCTTTTGAACAGCGTGAGAAAATCGTACAGCGCTTTGCCGAGCTAGTTAAAGAAAATGCAGAGCTGATTGCTGAGACGGTAGCGAAAGAAACGGGAAAGCCATTGTGGGAGACCCGTACCGAAGCCGCAGCGATGGCAGGCAAGATAGCGCTATCGATTAAATCCTACCATGAGAGAACCGGTACAAAACACAAGCAGGTTGCTGGTAACGATGTCACCTTACAGCATAGGCCTTTGGGTGTACTGGCGGTGTTTGGTCCTTATAATTTCCCTATGCACCTTCCTAACGGGCATATCGTGCCTGCGTTATTGGCTGGAAATACAGTCGTCTTTAAACCTTCAGATCTAACCCCTCTGTGTGGCGAGCTAGCAGTGAAACTTTGGCATGAGGCGGGCTTACCTAATGGGATCATTAATCTAGTTCAGGGCGGTAAAGATACTGGTATTGCGCTGGCTGATTCTGCAAATATTGATGGGCTTTTATTTACCGGTAGTGCGAATACAGGTCATATCCTCCACCGCCAGTTTGCTGGGCAACCTGAAAAAATGCTGGCACTGGAAATGGGCGGGAATAATCCGTTGATTGTTGGTGAAGATTTCGGTGAGTTGGATGCTGCGGTTCACACTATAGTACAGTCCGCGTTTATTAGTGCGGGGCAAAGATGTACCTGTGCTAGGCGTTTGTATGTCGCAAAAGGTGATGCGGGTGATGAGTTAATAGCTCGACTAGTGAAAGTGACCGCTCAGTTAAAGATGGACCAGCCATTTTCTGAGCAGCAGCCCTTTATGGGCACACTTATCTCACGCACAGCCGCAGAGCAGATTATGGAAGCGAAACAGTCGCTGATAGATCTTGGTGGCAAGCCTTTGTTGGATGGTAACCTGTTGGATAATGCCTTTGTCGAACCGAGTATCTTAGATGTTACTGACATAGCGCTCCTGCCTGATGAAGAGTATTTTGGACCCTTGCTACAGGTCGTCCGCTATAACGACTTTGCTGAGGCTATTACACTTGCAAATAACACTAAATATGGTCTTTCGGCCGGTCTGATTTCTGTTGACGATACGCAGTGGGAACTTTTCTCAGATGAAATACGTGCAGGTATAGTCAATCGTAATCGTCCTATTACAGGCGCGAGCGGTGATGCGCCATTTGGTGGCCCTGGAGCGTCAGGTAATCTTCGTCCAAGTGCATTCTATGCAGCTGATTACTGTGCATATCCGATGGCTTCGATAGCAGGAGATGCACCAATAATGCCAGAGACACTGTCTCCAGGTATTCAATTCGACTAATTCAATCAAGGAAGGGTTATGGGTGTCCAAAAGCTATTTGACCAGCTGTGGAGTGATTTTAATGGCAGACTTTGTCCGTCGTCGCACATCATTCACGAGCTATTGAAGCAAGATAAGGCGTTGATCAATGATCACATTGCGCTACGTACTTTCAATTGTTCATCCATAGCTCTTGAGGTATTGGCAAAGCCATTTATCGAACTGGGTTATCAAGAAGGTGGTGATTATGTCTTTAAAGCGAAAAAGTTAGTTGCTAAGCACTATCAGCACCCAGACCCTACTATGCCTAAGGTATTCATTAGCCAGTTGCAGCTTGAGCAATGTTCAAGTGAGTTGCAATCGATAGTAAAAAAACTCACAGATCAGATTGAACCAAGTAAATTACAAGATTCAGCATTTTTGCATGGTGGTCGATTGTGGGATGTGAATTTTGATGATTACCAGCGTCTAGCTAAAGAGAGTGAATATGCTTCTTGGGTAGCCGCCCATGGTTTTGGCGCGAATCATTTTACAGTGAGCGTCAATCAATTGGCTCAGTTTGAAGACGTCTCTGAGGTTAACGCTTTTTTGAAGGATAATCACTTTGCTATTAATGCATCTGGCGGAGAGGTGAAAGGTTGTCCTGAGGTATTGCTAGAGCAATCGTCGACAATGGCAGATAAAGTGGAAGTTGTTTTTTCTGATGGTGTCCAACTTATTTCTGGCGGTTTCTATGAGTTTGCCAAACGTTATGAGATGTCTGCAGGAAACCTATATCAAGGCTTTGTTGAAGCGTCAGCAGACAAGATCTTTGAGAGCACAAATAATTAGGTAACTAGCTCTCAGCTCGAAGCTATAAAAAACGCCGTCATATGACAGCGTTTTTTTATATCTGGCTACTTTAGTGTGGATTAGCGAGTGCCGTAAACCACAATAGTTTTACCGTGTGCAGAGATTAGATTCTGCTCTTCAAGCATCTTTAAGATACGGCCTACTGTCTCACGAGAACAACCGACAATCTGACCAATCTCTTGACGAGTGATCTTGATTTGCATGCCGTCTGGGTGAGTCATTGCATCAGGTTGCTTCGCTAGGTTAAGTAGAGTTTGCGCGATACGACCAGTAACGTCTAGGAACGCAAGATCACCTACTTTCTGGCTAGTTACTTGCAGACGATTAGCCATTTGCGAAGAAAGACGCATTAGGATGTCTGGGTTAACCTGAATAAGCTGACGGAATTTTTTAAATGAGATTTCAGCAACCTCACAAGGAGATTTCGCACGTACCCAAGCAGTACGCTCTTGATCATCTTCAAAAAGGCCTAACTCACCGATGAAATCACCTTGGTTTAGGTAAGAAAGAATCATTTCTTTCCCTTCTTCATCTTTGATCAGTACGGCTACAGAACCTTTAACGATGTAGTAAAGAGTTTCTGCTTTTTCACCAGCATGGATCAGTGTGCTTTTTGAAGGGTATTTGTGGATGTGGCAATGTGACAAAAACCATTCTAACGTTGGATCTGTTTGAGGTTTACCTAAAACCATATTCTTATCTTCCTCTCTCAGCGAGTATAATTATGTTCCCTGACCTCACCTTATAAAGGGAGCGGGGTGTAGTTGCTGCTACTACTTCAAATTTTTTCAGTACGAATAGTATCTTTTTTTTAAGTACATTTCTTGATTTTGATCGGCTTGAGTTGTCGATTTTACAAGCAAAACCGTGTCCTCAATCACACTCTGAGACAAGAGTGCGACTCAGGTTCAAATTTAACCGATCTTCCCCGTCTCTAGCAGTTGTTGCAGGATGGGGCGAATAATCAATTCCATAGCAAAACTCATTTTTCCTCCTGGAACAACCAAAGTATTGTGACGAGACATAAATGAGCCATCGATCATTGCCAATAGATAAGGGAAGTCAACATTCTTAAAACCACGCATACGAATGACCACAAAGCTTTCATCTAAACTAGGAATTCCTTTGGCGTTCAGTGGATTTGAGGTATCGACAGTTGGTACTCTCTGGAAGTTAATATGTGTGCGAGAAAACTGTGGAGTAATGAAATTTAGATAGTCGTCCATTGAGCGCACTATCGAATCCATGACCGCTTCTCGAGAGTGCCCTCTATCGCGAGTATCGCGAACAAACTTTTGAATCCATTCAAGGTTAACGATAGGCACCATGCCAATCAGTAGATCTACATGCTTAGCAACATTACAAGTGCTGTCTACGACCCCACCATGCAAGCCCTCATAAAAGAGTACATCGCTTTCTTGTGGCAGTTCTTGCCATGGAGTGAAGGTGCCCGGCATTTGATTGTATGGTACGGCTTCATCGAATGTATGCAGATAGCGACGCACCTTTCCTTCACCTTTTTCTCCGAAGTCCTTGAAGAAATTTTCTAATGCAGGGAAGTCATTGGCTTCTGGACCAAAGTAACTAATATGTCGACCTTGTTCTTTCGCTTTTCGAATAGCCACGTCCATCTCTGGACGAGTAAAACGATGGAAGCTGTCGCCTTCAACCCAGGCGGCCTTTGCATTCATCATGTTGAACATTTTGCGAAAGGCTTCTGATGTAGTGGTGGTTCCTGCTCCTGAAGAGCCTGTTACCGCTATGATGGGGTGCTTGGCTGACATGACTTTCCTTGTCTTGTGAATGTATTGAGGTAAATTGTATACAAATCGAATTTAATGGTTGAGTGCTTATAAGAGTTTTGCGTCGTGGCTCACTTTTATATCGATGCTCTCATGCAACTCGGAATAAACGATAACAGCGGTACCTTGTTGCAATTGCCATTTGATCTGGTCAATCTTATTTTGCAGCGAGATCTCTACGTCTCCGTAGTCTGTCCCTTCTCTTAAAACAAACTCTCTTATCAGGCTATCTAGTGTTTCAGGAGCGATTTCTTTCCAAGGTACGATCATGGTTAATGCTTATTAGATTAATATGTCTGGGAGGTGAATTTATCATAAAAGCTTGGCACAGCCACCTCCAACCAAAAATAGGGGTTCTTAAATGTGCCACCAATAAAGCCAACATGTCCCCCGTTTGGAACCAAGTGATAGTCGATATTATTATTCAGTTTGAATTTAGGGACGACTTCATCGGTCATAAATGGGTCATCTTTGGCATGAATGACGTTAATGGGAATAGTTACGCTATTTAGCTTTGGAAGCCCGGAGCAACGAGTATAGTAGTCGCTGGCATTGGCGTAGCCATGCAGTGGAGCCGTTATGGTGTTGTCAAACTGATGTAAGAATCGCATGTTCTTTACGGTATCTACATCGATCTCCAATGCCTCTTCCAATAAGTGAATCTTTTGCAAAGCCGTCTGCTTCAAAGAATCTAGCAGATAGTGATGATAGACCCTTGAGAGTCCTTGCTCGATACGTCGAGAGCAGGCCGCGAGATCGAGAGGGGCGCATATGATGGTTGCTTCATCTATAAGCGGTTGATCAACATAGCGAGCCAAGTAATTAACTAGCATGTTTCCACCCAAAGAGATCCCAACAGCCACCTTAGGGTTATTCGGAAATCGACGATTAAGGTGCTCGAGAAAAAACCTAGCGTCCTCAGTCTCACCAGAGTGATAAGCACGAGCTTGTTTATTCGGTTTACCACTACAGCCTCGAAAATGCATCATTACCGACAGCCATCCTTTCTCAGCGAAAGAATGCATCAAGCCGTGTGCGTAAGGGCTATTGAAGCTTCCTTCTAGACCATGAAATAGGATGAAAATCGGTTTATTGGTGACTAAATCACACTGCCAATCGTGACTCCAGGCTAGGTCAATAAAGTCATTGTCTGGTGTGATTAAGGTTTCCCATATAGGTGTGAATAGCGGCTGTTTGCGAATAAACCGTGGCATGACAGTCTGAAGGTGAGGATTCGTCATTGCCCAAGAGGGAGAGAAGGTTTTCATCATAGTCTTTGCTTATTGAAGATAACAGCTAAATGCTCAGCTCCTAGTTGATGACAATAGTCGTCTACGAGGTGCGGCGCTTCCACCTTGCTGAGTTCAATTCGATGAATAATGTCTATGATGTCAGCTTGTTGCTGGCGCTCTAGTTGCAACTCGAATTGCAGTGAGTCTCTATATAGTGATTCAGGTAGGTGTTGCTTACTTTTACGTCTTAGTTCACGAAAATGAAGCAACAAGGCTTCAGTGCGCCCCAAGCTTTGTATTACTTGAGGCCATTGAGAGGACGGGAAAGTCAGCCTGTGCTCATCAAGCCACTTTAATGCCAGTAGTAAGTTTACGTTACCATGGAAGTGATTTTGCAGGTTGAGACACGCCTCTTTTATCTCCCGCATCGAGTAGTACTGCAAACTGAATTGCCATAAGCTCTCAATGGTTAGGTTATTATTCGGCGTGTTGTTGTTCATTCTGCGTCGAGATTAGCCTGCATTTCTTCAAGGGATTCTTGCTCGGTCATCCATTCCATCTCCACATCCTCAAGCTCTGACTTAGTGCTAGCCTGTTGGCTAAGCACTTGGGTAAGTTTAGACTTATTTTCTGCTTGATACAGTTCGGTATCACCCAGTTGCTCTTCGCATTGTTCTAACACACTGTTGAGCTTATCCATTTTCTTTTCTAAAGCTGTGATATTTTTGCGAATCGGTGCGGTGAGTTTACGAAACTCCGCTTCTTTTCTTTTCTGGTCTTTCTTGGCTGATGCGGAATTAACGCTCGATTTAACCACTTCCTTTGATTGCGCTTTTTTGATTTCTTTTTGCTGTTCTGTTAGCCACTTATAGTAGTCACTCAGGTCACCATCAAAGGGTTCTACCTGTTTGTCATGCACAAGGTAAAGATCATCAGTGGTTGCGCGTAGCAAGTATCTATCGTGGCTTACAATCACCATTGCACCCTCAAAGGTTTGCAGAGCTAGGGTGAGAGCTTGGCGCATATCAAGATCAAGGTGGTTGGTAGGCTCATCGAGAAGCAGTAAGTTAGGCTTTTGCCAAACTAGCAATGCCAATACTAAGCGGGCCTTTTCGCCTCCAGAGAATGGCGCTACTTTATCGAGTGCTTTTTCTCCCTGAAAGCCGAAGCTACCTAAGAAATCACGAAGCTGTTGCTCTGTATGGTTAGGGGCAATTTGCATCAGGTGTTGCAAAGGCGTTTCTTCAGGATGAAGAGTTTCTAACTGGTGCTGAGCAAAGTAGCCTATTTTCACGCCTTGGGAATAGGTAAGTTCACCGCTTTTTGATGCTAACTCACCTGACAGCAATTTTATCAAGGTGGATTTACCAGCACCGTTGCGCCCTAATAAACCAATGCGACTACCAGGAACTAGATTCAAGCGGATTTTATCGAGGATCAAAGTATCATCGTAACCTGCTGATACTTGGTCCATCATCACGATAGGGTTGGGTAGAGCGGTTGGCTCGCGAAACTCAAAACTAAATGGATTATCAAATTGAGCGGGTAAAACCTGCTCCATCTTTTCAAGTGCCTTGATTCGACTTTGTGCCTGGCGTGCTTTAGAGGCTTTATAGCGGAAGCGGTCGATATAGCTCTGCATATGTGTCATCTGCTTTTGTTGCTTCTGATACATAGCTTGCTGCAGTACTAGCTTTTGCGCGCGCTGAGTTTCAAACGATGAGTAGTTACCCGTATATTCGTTTAGATCCTGATTTTCGACATGGATAATACGACCAACGATAGGGTCCAAAAAATCCCGGTCATGGGAAATCAGTACCAAGGTACCTCTATAGTTTTGCAGCCAGCGCTCCAGCCACATTACCGCATCTAAGTCTAAGTGGTTGGTGGGTTCATCAAGAAGCAGCAAGTCTGAACGACAAAGCAGTGCTTGTGCTAGGTTTAAGCGCATACGCCAACCACCAGAAAATTGAGTTAGATTCCACTCCATTTGTGCTTGAGAAAAACCTAAACCATCGAGCAGTTCAGCCGCTCGAGCACGGATAGAATAGCCACCTATGGTTTCTATTTTACCGTGCAGGTCGGCAACTTTAGTGCCGTTGTCGTCACTTTCTGCTTGAACTAAGTCAGCTTCTAGTTGGCGATATTCTCTGTCACCATCGATTACATATTCAATTGCTGTGCGTTCAAGAGCGGGTGTTTCCTGTGCAACCCAGGCTAACTCCCAATGCTTTGGCTGCTTGAAATCACCCGCATCAATGCTGAGCTCATCCTTCATCAAAGCAAATAGGGTCGATTTTCCGCACCCATTTTTTCCAACAAGGCCGACTTTGTCGCCGGGATGAATTGTGGCAGAAGCGTCTTGCAGCAGGGCTTTGCCTCCGCGCAATAATTGAATGTCTGAAATCGTAATCATGAGAATGCTGAGCGTTAATCAAATATGTTGGCTCGCATATTAGGTGGAATAGGGGTAAAAGTCGATCTCTTGGCGTGATAGGATAAACGTAATGTAACAGTTAAGGAATGTGTCAAGGAATGACAAAGCTGTCTGCTTACCCGTCTAATATCCCAAGAGTACTCGTTATTTACGCTCATCCCGAACCAGACAGTTCGGTTGCTAATCAGTGCATGATCGAAAAAATAAAAGATCTCCCAAATGTCACTGTGCATGACCTTTATGCTGAATATCCTGATTTCTTTATTGATATCGCCCTTGAGCATCAACGCTTACTCGAGCATGACTTGATTGTGTTTCAGCACCCTATGTTTCTTTATTCTTGCCCATCTCTGCTTAAAGAATGGATGGATCGAGTATTAGATAAAGGATTTGCTTTTGGCTCTCAATGCGCCTTGAAAGATAAGCATTGGCGTAGTGTGATTACTACAGGTGGACAGAAGTCGGCGTTTTCTCCAGGAGGGTACAATAAATATCCTCTAGAACAGATCCTCCAACCCTTTGAGTTGACTGCGGCGCTTTGCCAGATGAACTGGATTGAGCCATTAGTTTTATATTGGTCGAGAACGGTATCAGATATCACTCGTGAAGAACATGCTCTTCAATATAGGCATTGGCTATCTGATCCTTTTGCTACGGGTCCTACTTTGGAGGAGTACACCGATGGCCATGAATAACGAGCTTATTGAAAGTGGAGTGCTGTTTCTTGGTGCAGCAGTCGTTGCCGTCCCATTGGCACAACGCCTTGGTTTGGGCAGTGTCTTAGGCTATTTACTGGCGGGTGTGGTCATTGGTCCTTGGGGGTTCTCCCTGATTAGTGATGTCGATGCAATACTGCACTTCTCTGAACTAGGGGTAGTGTTGCTGCTGTTTTTGATTGGCTTGGAACTTAACCCGAAAAAACTATGGGCCATGCGGATGCCCATATTGGGCTTAGGTGGCGCTCAAGTCATAGTGACAACCTTATTTTTGTCTATGGTGGCTTACCTACTTGGGCAGTCATGGATGAGTAGTCTTGCTATTGGTATGGGGTTGGCATTGTCCTCTACCGCCATTGCTCTGCGCGTTATAGATGAACAAGGGTTAGCTGGCACCGAAACGGGTCAGTCAGGCTTTGCCGTATTGCTGTTCCAAGATATTGCTGTCATTCCTATGCTGGCATTATTGCCATTGCTTGCGGGCGAGGTGGCAGGTAATTGGGTTGATGTGGGCCTAAAGCTATCTGCGGTGGTTGCTTTGTTGGTAGCGGGGCACTTTTTGCTAAGACCTTTGTTTAGGTTTGTACTTTCTACTGGCACCCGTGAGCTGTTTACTGCTGCAGCGCTGCTTGTAGTGTTTGGTATTGCTGTGTTTATGCAGCACCTTGGTTTATCTATGGCTCTGGGAACATTCTTAGCCGGAGTGCTTTTGGCTGAGAGTGAATACAGGCACGAACTAGAGATCACGATTGAGCCATTCAAAGGGTTACTACTGGGCCTGTTTTTCATCTCTGTAGGCATGTCCGTTAATTTGGGTTTGTTAATAGAGAATCCATTATTGATATTGGCGACTGTTGCCGGATTAGTCACGGCAAAAGGGCTGATCTTATATGTGTTGGCGAGACTATTTGGTACAAAATCCAAATCTCGAAGTCGAATGGCGGCGATTCTTAGTCAAGGGGGAGAGTTTGCCTTCGTCATATTTACCGCAGCGTTGGGCTTCGGATTGCTTTCGTTGCCTGTGGTTAGTTTCTTGCTAGTGGTAGTGAGCCTATCTATGGTGACTACGCCTTTGATTCTTAAAGTGCAGACTTGGGTGTATTCACGCAGCATTAACACACTAGAAGACACCGAGTCTCATGAACAGATTCAGGACCGTAGACCGAGAGTCATAGTGGCTGGGTTTGGTCGATTTGGTCAGGTGATCGGGCGATTGATGTATGCCAACAAGGTGAAGATCACTATTTTAGAAAGTGATGCCAGCCAGATAAAGCTATTGCGCAAGTTTGGGTACAAGGTGTATTACGGAGAGGCCACTAATATTGATTTGTTGAGGGCCGCAGGGGCACATAACGCAGAGGCGATAGTGCTGTGTACCGATGATCCGGATGAGATTATCCAAACGGTGGAACTGTGTCAGCAACACTTCCCACACCTCAAGATACTAGCCCGTGCTCGAAGTCGCGTTGAGGCTTATCAACTGCTGAATCATGGTGTTACCAGCTACTCCCGAGAAACTTTCCTAGGTGCTCTCGATCTAGGACGGCAACTGCTAGTTGCTCTTGGCATGCATCCCCACCAAGCCTCTCGGGCAGAAAAGCACTTCAACAAATTGGATAACACTATGTTGAAAGAGTTGCTCCCTCAACATAGCGATGAGAGTAATTTAGCCCTGCGAGCCAAAGAAGCACGTAAAGAGCTAGAAGAGATATTTGACCGGGAAATAGAGAATGAGCGTCAATCGAGCAATTACTGGAATAAAAAAGATGAAGATTAAGAAGCGATTTATTGCAGGTGCAGCTTGCCCAGAGTGCAGTGATACCGATAGCCTGCGCTGGTGGGAAGAGAATAATGTTGAATGGGTAGAGTGTGTTAGCTGCGATTTCAAAGAGCAGCGTCTTCCAGCCGATCAGCAAGAGAAAGTGGGTGAGCAAGACCTAATAGGGATCTTTAAACCTGAATAGCATTAAGCGCTAGCCATAACAGAGGTTAGTCTGTATTATTGCGCCTCTTTTTTGAACAGTTGAATGACCAACTTTTTGGAGTGACTATGAAAATCGACAATAACTCAGTAGTAAGCCTAGCGTATCAAGTAAAACTTGAAGAAGGCGTAGTTGTTGATCAAGCGGGTGTTGATGCACCATTGGATTATCTGCACGGACACAACAACCTAGTAGTTGGTTTAGAAAAAGCACTTGCTGGCCGTGTTACTGGTGACAAGTTCAGTGTAACGGTAACTCCAGAAGAAGCGTACGGTGAGCATAGCGATGCTATGGTTCAACGTGTTCCTGCTGATGTTTTCCAAGGCGTTGATCAAATCGAAGTTGGCATGCGTTTCTTAGCTGATACTGACCAAGGTCCAATCCCTGTAGAAATCACTGAAGTAGATGGTGATGAAGTAGTCGTTGACGGTAACCACATGCTAGCTGGCCAAACTCTTACTTTTGATGTTGAAGTGGTAGCTATCCGCGAAGCAACTGAGTCTGAGATCGAACATGGTCACATTCACAAAGAAGGCGGTTGCGGCCACGATCATGACCACGGTGATGATCATGAATGTTGTGGTGGCAAAGGCGATTGCGGCAAAGGCGACGACTGCTGCTCTAACCAATAATCGGTTTTTACAACCTTAATGTGCGATAAGCGCATTTTAAAATTGTTTCGCTATAATGAGCCTCCCACCTAGTGGGGGGCTTTTTTGGTTTTAAGACGAAGGAAATGTTATGCAACCACCAATCAGTATTGCCATCCATGGCGGAGCAGGCACCATATTACGCAGTAAAATGAGCGAACAACTTAAACAAGAGATGCTTGCTGTATTAGAGGCTTCCGTTCGTGCAGGGTATGAGATTTTACAGTCTAATGGCGATGCTGCAGATGCGACAATAGCAGCGGTCAAAGTGATGGAAAACTCTCCTCATTTTAATGCAGGTAAAGGCTCTGTCTTAACGCATGAGGAATCAATAGAAATGGATGCTTCAATTATGCACGGAAAAGCCCTCAATGCAGGTGCTGTTGCTGGAATTAAAGGCATAAAAAACCCCATAGAGCTTGCCAATGCTGTGATGCTTAACAGCGATCATGTCTTCTTGATCGCGGACGGTGCTCACCGATTTGCGGACTCTCAAGGCTTTGAATTTCTAGATGAAGAGTACTTTGTCACAGAGCGCAGACGCCAACAGCTACAAAGCATGAAAGAAAAGGGCATATTCGCTTTATCTGAGAGTAAGTATCCTGACGATAAGAAATTTGGCACTGTAGGTGCGGTTGCGTTAGATTGCTTTGGTAACCTTGCAGCGGCAACAAGTACCGGCGGTGTCACCAACAAAAAATTTGGTCGGGTAGGTGATAGTCCAATAATTGGTGCGGGTACCTTCGCTGAAAATGGCAATGTAGCGGTATCGACGACAGGTGTAGGTGAGTACTTTATCCGTAAAACGGTAGCATCAGATCTTGCCGCGCGAATGCGTTATCTTAAAGAAGATGTACACGTTGCTAGTGAGCAGGTCATTCATGGTGAGCTAGAAGCAATGGGTGGAGAAGGTGGATTGATTGCCTTGGACTCTAAGGGCGATATTCATTTTGCAATGAACAGTTCAGGGATGTATCGCGCCAGCATTGATGCTCAAGGCGCTATTACCGTGAAAATCTATGCTGACGAATAAATAGTGGCTCAATGTTTCTATTTGCCTCTTTAGTAATGAGGAGGCGGCGTTTCTTCTGTTGGATCCGCTAGATTAGAGCCGTCAATATTCTTAACCTTACCGACAACATACTTCATCTGGTGTTGCATCTTCGAGATAAGAATTTGTTGCTGACTAAGGGCATCATTGAGCTCTTCGATAGTTTGTTCTTGGAATGCAGCTTTGCACTCAAGGTCATCAATCTTTTGATTGAGTTGCTGAATTAAAGTAGAAATTTCAGTCGTGTCGGACATCAAAGCGAGCCTATAAAGTCGATAATGGCTCGCAGTTTACCCCAGATCAGCATTCCCTTCATCTTTTAGGGAACTATTATAAATAACTGTGTCTAAAAGCCCATCGCTCGCAATTTTACTTAGAAATGACAATTAATAGTTGTCTAGACGCAATTATAATTCGTACACTGATCTGTAATTTGTTAATTTTAATAAGATTAACGATAAATAATCTGCACTAAAAAGTGCTCGTAGCAAATGGCGAAGCCATGATTTGGAGAACTCAATGAAACCAATGCTAAAACTTTCTCTGCTTGCAGCAACTGTTGCTCTAGCAGTAGGTTGTCAAAAAGAAGAAGCACCAAAGACAGAAACTGCAGCAGCTCCAACAGAAGCAGCTGCAATGCAATTTAACTCTGACGATGATAAAGCGGCATACGCAATCGGTGTTTCGTTCGCTACTTACTTAAAAGCAAGTGTAGAGAAACCTCAAGAAATAGGCATTGAACTGAGCGATGAGATGGTACTTAAAGGTATTACTGATGCGTTTGGTGGTAATGCAGGTCTTAACGAAGATGAGATCCGTCAAGCGCTTGAAACTCTTGATGCTCGTGTCAGTGAGCAAATGGCAGCTCAAGCAGCAGAGAAATCAGCAGCTGCAATCAAAGCAGGTGAAGATTTCCGTACAGAATTTGCTAAACAAGATGGCGTAATGCAAACAGAGTCGGGTATTCTTTACCAAGTAGAGAAGCAAGGCGATGGCGCAACTCCTAAAGAGACCGATGTTGTTAAAGTCCACTATGTAGGCACACTAACAGACGGTACTCAATTCGACAGCTCAATTGAGCGCGGCGAACCTGCTACATTCCCTCTTAACCGAGTGATTCCTGGTTGGACTGAAGGCGTTCAGCTGATGCAAGTGGGCTCTAAATACAAGTTCGTGATTCCACCAGAGCTTGCATACGGTGACCAAGAGTCTCCGGCTATCCCTGCGAACTCAACACTAGTGTTTGAAGTTGAGCTATTGGATATCGAAGCTCCAGCGGCTCAGTAACAATTAAAAAACACTTATGAAACCGAGGCTTGCCTCGGTTTTTTTGTATTTTATTTATGACTCAGATCAGAATATTGTGGTGTTGATTCAGCCAGCACTCTCTTTTCTCAAATATTCTGATAAACTTTGACTTAATATTTGAATTTTAAACATGGATAAGCGCGTGAATACAGAAACTCTTGATACTGAATCGCTTTTAGAGTTGGAATCCGTTGATGTGAAGCCATTCACGGAACATGACAAGATCATTCTGCGTTCTTATGAAGCTGTGGTTGATGGCATAGCGAGTTTAATTGGACAATTCTGTGAGATCGTTCTGCACTCTCTAGAGGATCTCAATACCTCTGCAATTCGCATTGCTAATGGTGAAAATACTGGTCGTCAAGTCGGTTCGCCTATTACCGACTTAGCATTGAAAATGCTAAAAGACATTGAAGGTTCTGAGCGTAATTTTTCTCGTTCTTACTTTACTCGCGCTAAAGGTGGAGTGTTGATGAAGTCCATTACGGTAGCTATTCGTAATGGTGATAATCGAGTCATTGGTCTTTTGTGTATTAACGTCAACCTAGACGCCCCCTTCTCTCAAGTATTGCACTCGTTCATGCCAACAGAAGAAGCAGAGGCTGCTGCATCATCAGTAAACTTTGCTAGTGATGTAGAAGAGCTGGTGGACCAAACAGTAGAACGAACTATCGATGAAGTGAATGCGGACAAGATGGTATCTAACAATACCAAGAATCGTCAGATCGTTATGGAACTGTATGATAAAGGAATCTTTGATATTAAAGATGCCATTAACCGTGTGGCGGATCGCTTAAATATATCTAAGCATACCGTTTACCTCTATATTCGTCAGCGTAAGACTGAGGAAGAGTAGTTTGAGCCTATCGTACACCTTAGTGGTTAGTGGTGAGGTTTATGGTGAGCAATCTAGTTTAAATGCTTACCAGTTTGCTGAAGCACTGATAAAGAAAGGACATCGCTTAGTGAGTGTGTTCTTTTATCAACAAGGCGTAACAAACGGCAATGGTCTTACTGTTCCTGCGAATGATGAGTTCGATTTAGTGTCTGCTTGGCAGCAACTAGCTGCTGAGCATGGCGTGTTGCTGCAAACCTGTGTTGCTGCAGCATTGCGAAGAGGTATTGTCGGCAAAGATGAATCTGAGCAGCACCAGCTTGCTCAATCAAATCTTGCTGATGGCTTTGAGCAATCCGGCCTAGGGAGTTTAGCGGAAGCGTTATTGACTCAAGATAGGGTAGTGCAGTTTTGAAGAAGATTACCTTTGTATTCTCTAGTACCCCACACAGTACAGCGCAAGGTCGAGAAGGCTTAGATGCTATTCTCGCGACTTCTGCCTACAGTGAGAGCTTACAATTGGTTTTTGTTGGGGATGGAGTGAGTCAGCTATTAAAACAGCAGCAACCACAATCTATCCTAAGTCGGGATTATATCTCTGCATTTCGTTTGTTAGATCTCTACGAAGTCGAAGAGATTTATGTGTGCCGCGAGAGCTTGAATGAATTAGGCTTTACGGAGCAACAACTGTTCTTGGACGCAGAAGTTCTGGATAGTGAAGAAATCGCGCATAAGCTTGCAACTTCAGATGTCATACTAAGGTTTTAGTCATGCTTCATATTGTATCTCGTTTACACAGTCTAGAAATCCTATCTCGTTATGTATCATCAAAAGACACTTTGCTATTGGTTGAAGAAGCGGTGTATGCGACGAATCCTAAACACAGAAAGCATGTAATTTTACCTTCGATTAAAATTAAAGCGCTTGAACCTGACATTACAGCTCGAGGTTTGTCGAGTGTTTGTGCTTCTCATATCGAAGCGGTCGACTTTGCTGGATTTGTGGATCTCACTGCTGAGCACAGCAAATCCATTACTTGGTAAGATTGTTTCTACATGTTTATGCCCGATCTAGGCACGATCTGATAAGGATCTGCTCACTGGTTAAAAAAGATCTGTATATTTCTTGACACCCCCCCCATCCCCGAATAGAATTTCGCGTCCCTAATTGCACTAGTGTGATAGGGCTTAGATTTTTCACAAAGCTTACTTTAAGTAAATCAGGAGCTAGTTAATGGCAACTATTAACCAGTTGGTACGTAAGCCTCGTGCAAAGCAAGTTGTTAAAAGCAACGTGCCTGCACTAGAAGCGTGCCCACAAAAACGTGGTGTATGTACTCGTGTTTACACTACTACACCTAAAAAACCTAACTCAGCACTTCGTAAGGTTTGCCGTGTTCGTCTAACGAACGGCTTTGAAGTGACTTCGTACATCGGCGGTGAAGGTCACAACCTTCAAGAGCACAGTGTTGTTCTTATCCGTGGCGGTCGTGTTAAAGACCTTCCTGGTGTACGTTACCACACTGTTCGTGGTGCACTTGACTGTGCAGGCGTTAACGACCGTAAACAAGGTCGTTCTAAGTACGGTGTGAAGCGTCCTAAGTCTTAATGCTTACTTTCTTTTAAAGAAAGGCGTTAAGTAAGGCCAAACACTCAATTTCATATTTTTATTTTGAAGAAACTGAATAAGTTTTGGATAACCTGAAGAAGACAACGGAGAATTCCTATGCCACGTCGTCGCGTTATTGGTCAGCGTAAGATCCTTCCAGATCCTAAGTTCAAATCTGAACTGCTGGCAAAATTCGTTAACATCCTTATGGTTGACGGAAAAAAATCTACTGCAGAGAAAATTGTTTACACTGCACTAGAAACTATGGCTGAGAAGTCTGGTAAAGACCACTTATCTGTATTTGAAGAAGCTCTTGAAAATGTTCGCCCAGCGGTAGAAGTTAAATCTCGCCGTGTAGGTGGTTCAACTTACCAAGTACCTGTAGAAGTTCGTCCGGTTCGCCGTAACGCACTTGCTATGCGTTGGTTGGTTGAAGCTGCGCGTAAGCGTGGTGAAAAATCTATGGCTCAACGCCTAGCTGCTGAAATGCTAGACGCGTCTGAGAACAAAGGTACTGCGGTTAAGAAACGTGAAGACGTTCACCGCATGGCTGACGCTAACAAAGCGTTCGCACACTACCGCTGGTAATCCCTCGGTAATACCTTTAGTGCAGCGAGCTTGGCTCGCTGCATTTCTCTATTTTTCAGAAAGGAAAAATAGGGTCTATTCATATTTTTAAAGCTCTTTTTAAAATATCAATAGTCCCTAATAAGAGGATACAATCGTGGCTCGTAAAACTCCTATTGAGCACTACCGTAATATCGGTATCGTGGCTCACGTAGATGCAGGTAAAACAACCACAAGTGAGCGTATTCTATTCTATACCGGTCTCTCCCATAAAATTGGTGAGGTTCATGATGGCGCAGCAATCATGGACTGGATGGAGCAAGAGCAAGAGCGTGGTATTACTATCACATCTGCGGCTACCACCACCTTTTGGCGCGGTATGGAAGCTCAATTCTCAGATCATCGCATCAACATCATTGATACCCCAGGACACGTTGACTTCACTATCGAAGTAGAGCGCTCATTGCGCGTACTTGATGGTGCAGTAGTGGTATTCTGTGGCGCGTCTGGTGTTGAGCCTCAATCTGAAACCGTTTGGCGTCAAGCTGATAAATACGGTGTTCCTCGTTTAGTGTTCGTTAATAAAATGGACCGTACGGGTGCAGACTTTTTACGTGTTGTCGATCAAATTGAAGAGCGTCTTGGCGCAACTCCAATTCCTATCCAGCTAAATGTAGGTGCGGAAGATGAGTTTGCTGGCGTTGTTGACCTTATCAAGATGAAGCGCATCAGCTGGAACGAAGCTGATCAAGGTATGTCTTTCTCTTATGAAGATATTCCAGCTGACATGCTTGAAAGTGCTGAAGAATGGCGTATCAACTTGGTTGAAGCGGCGGCTGAAGCCAATGAAGAGTTGATGGACAAATATCTTGAAGAGGGTGAGCTAAGCGAAGCGGAGATTAAGCAAGGTCTGCGTATTCGTACTCTTAACAATGAAATTGTATTGGCAACTTGTGGAAGTGCTTTCAAAAACAAAGGTGTTCAAGCTGTACTTGATGCTGTTGTTGACTTCCTTCCATCGCCAGTTGACGTTCCAGCGATTCAAGGTGTAGACGAGAACGAAAAAGAAGTTGAGCGTCATGCCGACGACAAAGAACCGTTCGCTGCACTAGCGTTTAAGATTGCGACAGACCCATTCGTGGGTACGTTGAGCTTTATGCGTGTTTATTCTGGTGTTGTCAAAACTGCAGATACGGTCTACAACTCAGTTAAACAGAAAAAAGAACGTCTTGGTCGTATTGTGCAAATGCACTCGAACAAACGTGAAGAAGTGAAAGAAGTACGTGCAGGTGATATTGCAGCCGTAATCGGTCTTAAAGACGTAACGACAGGTGATACCTTGTGCGATCAGAACCACAAAGTGATTCTAGAGCGCATGGAGTTTCCTGATCCCGTTATTCAGATTGTGGTTGAGCCAAGGTCTCAAGCAGACCAAGATAAAATGGCCATTGCTTTAGACAAGCTTGCTGCGGAAGATCCTTCTTTCCACGTGGAGATGGACGAAGAAACAGGTCAGACACTGATCTCTGGTATGGGTGAGCTTCACCTTGATATCATCGTCGACCGTATGAAACGTGAATTCAATGTTGGTTGTAATGTAGGTAACCCTCAAGTGGCTTACCGAGAAGCGATTCGCGGTACAACTGAAATTGAAGGTAAATTTATTCGCCAAGGTGAACGTAACCAATATGGTCACGTATGGCTTAAACTTGAGCCATCAGAGCCGGGCGAAGGTTTTGTTTTTGAGAACGATATTGTGGATGGTGTGGTTCCTAGTGAATACATCAATTCGGTATCGAAAGGTATCGAAGAGCAAATGATCAATGGTGTGCTTGCTGGCTATCCTATGCAGGATGTCAAAGCGACTTTGTTCGATGGTTCTTACCACGATGTTGACTCAAGTGAGATAGCGTTTAGAATCGCTGCCTCAATGGCGTTTAGGGATGGTGCTCTTAAGGCACAACCAGTTCTCCTTGAACCAATGATGAAAGTTGAAATAACCACGCCAGAAGACTGGATGGGTAGTGTCGTAGGTGACCTAAATCGTCGCCGTGGCATTATTGAAGGCATGGAAGACGGTACTGCAGGACTAAAAGTTGTCCGTGCGCAGGTTCCGCTGTCTGTCATGTTTGGCTATTCAACTGACTTGCGTTCGGCGACACAAGGCCGTGCTTCTTACTCTATGGAGTTTAGTGAGTACGCTGAAGTGCCGAAGAATGTGGCTGATGCTATTATTGCCGAGCGTGGTTAATAATTGGGCGTAACAATTGAGCTGATGAAATTATCAGATCAGTGCGCCTAAATATTGCGCTAAAGGCGTTTGATGCTTAAAATAGCAAATTCTGACGCGCCCCGACTATTTTCGGTCGCGGCGAATCATAACTAGGAAGGAACACGATCGTGTCTAAAGAAAAATTTGAACGTACGAAACCGCACGTAAACGTTGGTACTATCGGCCACGTTGACCACGGTAAAACAACTCTAACTGCTGCTATCTGTACTACTTTATCAAAAGTATACGGTGGTGAAGCTAAAGACTTCGCATCTATCGATAACGCTCCTGAAGAGCGTGAGCGCGGTATCACAATCGCTACTTCTCACGTAGAGTACGATACTCCTGAACGTCACTACGCACACGTAGACTGTCCTGGACACGCCGATTATGTTAAAAACATGATCACTGGTGCTGCTCAAATGGACGGCGGTATCCTAGTTGTTGCTGCTACAGATGGCCCTATGCCACAAACTCGTGAGCACATCCTACTTGGTCGTCAGGTTGGTATCCCTTACATCATCGTATTCATGAACAAATGTGACATGGTTGATGACGAAGAGCTACTTGAGCTAGTAGAAATGGAAGTTCGTGAACTTCTTTCTGAGTACGAATACCCAGGAGATGATCTTCCTGTAATTCAAGGTTCTGCACTTGGCGCTCTAAACGGCGAAAAAGAGTGGGAAGACAAGATTGTTGAGCTTGCAGAAGCACTAGATTCTTACATTCCACTTCCAGAGCGTGCTGTTGATCTACCGTTCCTACTTCCTATTGAAGATGTATTCTCAATCCAGGGTCGTGGTACAGTAGTTACTGGTCGTATCGAGCGCGGTATCCTACGCGTTGGTGACGAAGTAGAAATCGTTGGTATTAAAGAAACTACTCTTACTACTTGTACTGGTGTTGAAATGTTCCGTAAGCTGCTTGACGAAGGTCGTGCAGGTGAGAACGTTGGTGCACTTCTACGTGGTACTAAGCGTGATGACGTTGAACGTGGTCAAGTACTTTCAGCTAAAGGTTCTATCAACCCACACACTAAGTTTGAGTCTGAAGTATACGTACTTTCTAAAGACGAAGGCGGCCGTCACACTCCTTTCTTCAAGGGTTACCGTCCACAGTTCTACTTCCGTACAACTGACGTAACAGGCGACATCACTCTACCTGAAGGCGTAGAGATGGTAATGCCAGGTGACAACGTTCAAATGACTGTTGAGCTAATCGCTCCAATCGCAATGGACGAAGGTCTACGTTTCGCAATCCGCGAAGGTGGCCGTACTGTAGGTGCTGGTGTTGTTGCTAAGATCTTTGACTAATATTTAGTTAAAATCTTGCGATATTCTTCTTCGGAAGAAGCCGCATCTGAAAAGGGGAGCTTCGGCTTCCCTTTTTGTATTTAATAGCCGATAGTTTTTAGCTACCAGCTACCAGATTGATATTTCCCCCTCTAAAGGTTTGAAGCTTCCAGCTTGTAGCTGTTCCTCCGATTATTTTTCACACACCCCTTGCATACCATTCTGTGATCTGTATAATGCCTCCCACTGACTTAAGTCGGTTGTGAACCAATGAGCACTGAGGAGCTAGGTTTTTCCTAGGTAACGTATACTCAGCTTATGTTCGCGGTTAATACAATTAATAAAATAGCTTTAAGCTACAAGTTAATCGAAAATTAGCTGACAATGCTTCCTGATTTTGGAGGCTACGGTTTCACATAAATCAATCGGCATTCCCTTATCTTTTTAAGTGTGAGTGGCGATATTGTTTGTGTATTTAATTATTAATTGGAGCTCTGTCTCATGCAGAACCAACGTATTCGTATCCGCCTTAAAGCTTTCGATTATAAACTAATCGATGCTTCAACTGCGGAAATCGTTGAAACAGCAAAACGTACTGGCGCACAGGTTCGTGGTCCTATTCCACTACCTACTCGTAAAGAGCGTTTCACTGTTCTAACTTCCCCACACGTTAACAAAGACGCGCGTGACCAGTATGAAATTCGTACACACAAGCGTTTGATCGACATCGTAGAACCAACTGACAAGACTGTAGATGCTCTTATGCGTCTAGACCTTGCAGCTGGTGTTGATGTTCAAATCAGCCTAGGTTAAGGGAGATTAGAATAATGATTGGTCTAGTCGGACGTAAAGTGGGTATGACCCGCGTATTTACCGAAGAAGGCGTTTCTATCCCAGTAACTGTAGTGGAAGTAGAAAATAACCGTGTATCACAAGTTCGTACTCTTGATACTGATGGTTACTCTGCAATCCAGATTACAGCTGGTGCTAAGAAAGCTAGCCGCGTTAATAAAGCCGAAGCTGGTCACTTTGCGAAAGCAGGTGTTGAAGCAGGTCGCGGTCTTTGGGAATTCCGTTTAGAAAACGGCGAAGAGTTTGAAGTTGGCGCTGAGCTAAACGTAGAACTTTTCAACGAAGTTAAAAAAGTAGACGTTACTGGTACATCTAAAGGTAAAGGCTTCCAAGGCGCTATCAAGCGTTGGAACTTCTCTACTCAAGATATGACTCACGGTAACTCCTTGTCTCACCGCGCACCGGGTTCAATTGGCCAATGTCAAACTCCAGGTCGCGTATTTAAAGGCAAGAAAATGGCTGGTCATATGGGTGCTGAGCGTGTAACGACTCAAAACCTAGAGATCGTACGTGTTGACGCTGAGCGCAATCTGCTTCTTATTAAAGGTGCAGTACCAGGCTCTATCGGCGGCAACGTTATCGTAAAACCAGCTGTTAAAGCATAACGTCTAGGAGTAAGTAATGGAATTGATGGTTAAAGGTGCTGATGCACTAACTGTTTCCGAGACTACTTTCGGACGTGACTTCAACGAAGCTCTTGTACACCAAGTAGTTGTTGCTTTTGCAGCAGGTGCTCGTCAAGGTACTCGTGCTCAAAAGACTCGTTCTGAAGTATCTGGCGGTGGCGCTAAGCCATGGCGTCAGAAAGGTACTGGCCGTGCACGTGCTGGTACTATTCGTAGCCCAATCTGGCGTTCAGGTGGTGTTACTTTTGCTGCGAAACCACAGGATCACAGCCAAAAAGTAAACAAGAAAATGTACCGCGGCGCTATGAAAAGCATTCTTTCTGAGCTAGTTCGTCAAGAACGTCTAGTTGTTGTAGATAACTTCTCAGTAGAAGCACCAAAAACTAAAGAGCTAATAGCTAAGCTGAAAGATCTTGAGCTTAACGATGTTCTGATCGTGACTAGTGAAGTAGATGAAAATCTATTCTTAGCTGCTCGTAACCTTTATAAAGTTGACGCTCGTGACGTTGCTGCGATTGATCCAGTAAGTCTTATTGCGTTCGACAAGGTTCTAATTACTGCTGATGCAGTGAAGCAAGTTGAGGAGATGCTGGCATGATCACTGAAGAGCGTCTACTAAAAGTTCTACGTGCTCCACATATCTCTGAAAAAGCAACTATGGCTGCAGAGAAAGCGAACACTATCGTTTTCAAAGTAGCAAAAGATGCAACTAAGAAAGAGATCAAAGCAGCTGTAGAAAAGCTATTTGAAGTTGAAGTTAAGTCTGTAAATACTCTTGTTCTTAAGGGTAAGACCAAACGTCAAGGTATGCGTGAAGGCCGTCGTTCAGACGTGAAAAAAGCTTACGTTACTTTGAAAGAAGGTCAAGATCTTGACTTCGTTGGCGGTGCGGAATAACAGGAGTAGTTAAGAATGGCTATTGTTAAATGTAAGCCGACTTCCCCTGGTCGTCGTCACGTAGTTAAAGTTGTTAACGCTGACCTACACAAGGGTAAGCCATACGCTCCACTTCTAGAGAAAAACTCTAAGAACGGTGGTCGTAACAACAACGGTCGTATCACAGTACGTCACATCGGTGGTGGTCATAAACACCATTACCGTCTAATTGACTTTAAACGTACTAAAGATGGCATTCCAGCGAAAGTTGAGCGTCTAGAATACGATCCAAACCGTAGCGCAAACATTGCTCTAGTTCTGTACGCAGACGGTGAGCGTAGCTACATCATCGCACCTAAAGGCATTTCAGCTGGTGATACAGTCCAGTCTGGTGTTGATGCGCCAATCAAAGCAGGTAACACTCTGCCGATGCGCAACATCCCAGTTGGTTCAACTGTACACTGTGTTGAGCTTAAGCCTGGTAAAGGTGCACAAATTGCTCGTTCTGCAGGTGCATACGCACAAATCATCGCTCGCGATGGTGCATATGTAACTGTACGCCTACGTTCTGGCGAGATGCGCAAAGTTCTTTCTGAAGGTCGTGCAACGATCGGTGAAGTTGGTAACTCTGAGCACATGCTACGTGAACTAGGTAAAGCTGGTGCTTCACGCTGGCGCGGCGTACGTCCAACCGTACGTGGTGTAGTAATGAACCCGGTAGATCACCCACACGGTGGTGGTGAAGGTCGTACATCTGGTGGCCGTCATCCAGTATCACCTTGGGGTCAGCCTACTAAAGGCTTTAAGACTCGTAAGAACAAGCGCACTGACAAGTACATCGTACGTCGTCGTAACAAGTAATCTATAAAGAGGAATCGCCATGCCACGTTCTCTCAAGAAAGGTCCTTTTATTGACCTACACTTGCTGAAGAAGGTAGAGAAAGCGGTGGAAAGCGGAGACAAAAAGCCTATTAAGACTTGGTCCCGTCGTTCAATGATCATCCCAACAATGATTGGTTTGACCATCGCTGTCCATAATGGTCGTCAGCACGTACCAGTATTCGTAACCGAAGAAATGATCGGTCACAAACTGGGCGAATTCGCACCAACTCGTACTTATCGCGGCCACGCTGCAGATAAGAAAGCTAAGAAGAAATAAGGAGTAGATGATGGAAGCTTTAGCTAAACATAACTTTGCTCGTATTTCTCCACAGAAAGCGCGCCTTGTAGCGGATCAAATCCGTGGCAAGAACGTTGATCAAGCACTTGAACTACTAACTTTCAGCAACAAAAAAGCTGCTGTACTAGTTAAGAAAGTTCTTGAATCAGCAATCGCAAACGCTGAGCATAACGAAGGTGCAGATATCGACGATCTAAACGTCGCTAAAATCTTCGTAGATGAAGGTCCTATCATGAAGCGTATTATGCCTCGTGCTAAAGGCCGTGCCGACCGTATCTTGAAGCGTTCTTGCCACATCACAATTGTTGTTGCAGACGCTTAAGACTAGGAGATAAGCAATGGGTCAGAAAGTACATCCTAATGGTATTCGTCTTGGCATCGTCAAGCCTTGGAATGCTACATGGTTTGCTAATACCAAAGATTTCGCTGACAACCTAGACGGCGACTTCAAGGTACGTCAGTTCCTTACTAAGGAACTTTCAAAAGCGTCTCTTTCACGTATCGTTATCGAACGTCCAGCTAAGAGCATTCGTGTGACTATTCACACTGCTCGTCCTGGCGTTGTTATCGGTAAGAAAGGCGAAGACGTTGAGAAGCTACGCGCAGGTGTAGCTAAAATCGCAGGTGTTCCAGCACAAATTAACATCGCTGAGGTTCGTAAACCTGAGCTTGATGGCAAATTAGTAGCTGACAGCATCGCGTCTCAGCTAGAGCGTCGCGTTATGTTCCGTCGTGCTATGAAGCGCGCAGTTCAGAATGCAATGCGTCTTGGCGCTAAAGGTATCAAAGTAGAAGTAAGCGGCCGTCTTGGCGGTGCTGAAATCGCGCGTACTGAATGGTACCGTGAAGGCCGTGTGCCACTACATACTCTTCGTGCTGACATCGATTACGCAACTTCTTCGGCTCACACCCAATACGGTGTGATCGGCATTAAAGTTTGGATCTTCAAAGGAGAAATCCTTGGTGGAATGCCAGCAGCTAATGCAGTAGAGCCTAAGGCTGACAAGCCTAAGAAGCAGCGCAAAAGCCGTAAGTAAGGAGACGACTGATGCTACAACCTAAACGTACTAAGTTCCGTAAGGTTCAGACTGGTCGTAACCGTGGCCTAGCTAAAGGTACTGAAGTAAGCTTCGGCGAATTCGGTCTTAAAGCTGTTGGTCGTGGACGTATTACTGCTCGTCAAATCGAAGCGGCACGTCGTGCAATGACACGTCATGTTAAACGTCAAGGTCAAATCTGGATTCGTATCTTCCCAGACAAACCGATTACTGAAAAACCTCTTGAAGTTCGTCAAGGTAAAGGTAAAGGTAATGTTGAGTACTGGGTTGCTCAAATCCAACCTGGCAAGGTTATGTACGAAATGAATGGCGTACCTGAAGAGTTGGCACGTGAAGCGTTCCGCCTAGCGGCACGTAAACTGCCTATCAAAACAACATTTGTAACTAAGCAGGTGATGTAATGAAAGCACAAGAGCTACGTGAAAAAAGCGTTGAAGAGCTTAACGCTGAGCTATTAAATTTGCTACGTGAACAGTTCAACTTGCGCATGCAAGCTGCAACTGGTCAACTACAGCAAACACATACTCTTAAAGCTGTACGTCGTGATATCGCACGTGTTAAAACCGTATTGACTGAGAAGGCAGACGCATAATGAGCGACAAAATCCGTACTTCACTTGGTCGAGTTGTTAGTGACAAAGGCGATAAGTCTATTACTGTTGCTATCGAGCGCATGGTTAAACACCCAATTTACGGCAAGTTCGTAAAGCGCACGACTAAGATTCACGCACATGATGAAAACAACGAGTGTGGCCTAGGCGATACTGTTGAAGTTCAAGAATGTCGTCCACTGTCTAAGACTAAGTCTTGGACTTTGGTGAAAGTTGTAGAAAAAGCGAAAATCTAATTTTCGTTAATTTTTAACAACTTAAAGCGGCTTCCAGGTTTTTTTGGAAGCCGCTTATTTTTTGTCTACCCAATTGCGAAAAAGGGTGGTACAATTCGCGTCCCTTTAAAGAGGCAGCCCGACCCGAGAGGGTCTAGTTTTTAATATTTAGCGGAGCACTAACAATGATCCAAATGCAAAGTACACTTGACGCTGCAGATAACTCTGGCGCGCGCAAGGTAATGTGTATTAAGGTTCTGGGTGGCTCACACCGTCGTTATGCACATATCGGTGACATCATCAAAGTTACTGTGAAGGAAGCAATTCCTCGCGGTAAAGTAAAAAAAGGTGATGTACTGAAGGCGGTTGTTGTGCGCACTCGTAAAGGCGTACGTCGTCCAGACGGTTCTGTCATTCGCTTCGACCGTAATGCTTGTGTATTGTTGAATGACACTACTGAGCAACCAGTCGGCACTCGTATCTTTGGCCCAGTGACTCGTGAACTTCGTAATGCGAAATTCATGAAGATTGTATCACTGGCTCCAGAAGTACTTTAAGGAGCACAGAAATGGCAGCTAAAATCCGTCGTAATGACGAAGTAATCGTTCTTGCTGGTAAAGATAAAGGCAAGAAAGGTAAAGTAACTAAGGTCCTAACAACTGGTAAAGTTATCGTTGAAGGTATCAACCTTGTTAAGAAACATCAGAAGCCTGTACCGGCGATGGGTGTTCAAGGTGGTATCGTAGAGCAAGAAGCAGCAATTGATGCTTCAAACATTGCAATCTACAACGCAGCTACTGGTAAAGCAGACCGTATCGGTTTCCGTTTTGAAGATGGCAAGAAAGTTCGTTTCTTCAAGTCTAATAACGAAATCGTTTCTAACTAAGAATAGAGTAATTTGGAGTGAACTATGGCGAAACTGCATGATTACTACAAGTCGTCTGTAGTCGCTGAACTGACCAAAGAGTTCAGCTACACAAGCGTCATGCAAGTCCCTAGAATCGAAAAGATCACCCTTAACATGGGTGTGGGTGAAGCAATTAACGATAAGAAGCTTCTAGAAAACGCAGCATCTGATATGGCAACGATCTCTGGTCAAAAGCCACTTATCACTAAAGCGCGTAAATCTGTTGCAGGCTTTAAAATCCGTGAAGGCTACCCAATCGGTTGTAAAGTAACCTTGCGTGGCGAACGTATGTGGGATTTCCTTGAGCGTTTGATTAACATCGCTCTACCACGTGTACGTGACTTCCGTGGTGTTAGCGCTAAGTCTTTTGACGGACGCGGTAACTACAGCATGGGCGTTCGCGAGCAAATCATCTTCCCGGAAATCGACTTTGATAAAGTTGATCGCGTTCGTGGTCTTGATATTACTATCACGACTTCTTCGAACACCGATGAGGAAGGCCGAGCTCTGCTGGCTGCCTTTAACTTCCCATTCCGTAAGTAAGGTGAAGGGTTACTGTTATGGCTAAACAATCTATGAAGGCACGTGAAACAAAACGTGCAAAGCTAGTAGCAAAATTCGCTGAAAAGCGTCGTGCGCTAAAAATCACTATTAGTGATGTTAACGCATCTGAAGAAGAGCGTTGGGACGCAGTTCTTAAACTGCAATCTCTTCCACGTGATTCAAGTGCATCTCGTCAGCGTAACCGTTGCAACCAAACTGGTCGTCCACACGGTTACCTACGTAAGTTCGGTCTTAGCCGTATTAAGGTTCGTGAAGCTTGCATGAAAGGCGAGATTCCGGGTCTTCGTAAGGCTAGCTGGTAATTGCCACTTAATCATTTGGAGTATAACGTATGAGCATGCAAGATCCGATCTCGGATATGCTGACCCGCATTCGTAACGGTCAGGCAGCAAACAAAGTTGCTGTAAAAATGCCTTCTTCAAAGCTTAAAGTTGCAATTGCTACTTTGCTGAAAAACGAAGGTTACATCACAGACTTCGCTGTAGAAAGCGGAGCAAAACCAGAGCTAGAAGTTACTCTTAAGTACTTCCAAGCAAAACCAGTAATCGAGCAAATCCAACGTGTTTCTCGTCCAGGTCTGCGCGTCTATAAGAATAAAGACAGCCTTCCTTCAGTGATGGGTGGTTTGGGTATTGCTGTAGTGTCCACTTCCAAAGGTCTTATGTCTGACCGCGCCGCTCGCAAAGCGGGTCTTGGTGGTGAGATCATCTGCTACGTAGCTTAAGGAGTAGAATATGTCTCGTGTTGCTAAAGCACCTGTCGCTATTCCAGCTGGAGTAGAGGTGAAGATTAATGGTCAAGAAGTTACTGTGAAAGGCCCTAAGGGTGATCTTTCTCGCGTTTTCAACAACGCAGTAGTAGTTTCTCAGGAAGATAACAACCTAACTTTCGGTCCACGTGAAGGTGTAGCTGGTGCTTGGGCACAAGCTGGTACTGCTCGTGCACTTGTAAACAACATGGTTGTTGGTGTTACTGAAGGCTTTACTAAGAAACTGGTTCTTAAGGGTGTTGGTTACCGTGCTGCTATTAAAGGCAACGCTGTAAACCTAACTCTAGGTTTCTCTCACCCAGTTGAGCACGCTGTGCCAGCGGGTATTAAAGCTGAATGTCCTAGCCAAACTGAAATTGTTCTAACTGGTGCTGATAAGCAACTAGTTGGTCAAGTTGCGGCTGACATTCGTTCTTACCGTGAGCCTGAACCTTATAAAGGTAAAGGTGTTCGTTACGCAGATGAATATGTGCGTACCAAAGAAGCTAAGAAGAAGTAAGGTAACACTATGGATAAGAAAGCATCTCGCATCCGTCGTGCTACACGTGCACGTCGTAAGATTGCTGAACTTCGTGTAAACCGTCTAGTAGTACACCGTACTCCTCGTCATGTGTATGCACAGGTTATTGCACCAAACGGCTCTGAGGTTATCGCAGCTGCTTCTACTGTAGAAAAAGCGATCCGTGAGCAAGTTAAGAACACTGGTAACGTTGACGCTGCTAAAGCTGTAGGTAAAGCTATTGCTGAGCGCGCTATCGAAAAAGGCATTTCAAATGTTGCTTTCGATCGTTCTGGTTTTCAATACCACGGTCGAGTAGCGGCGCTAGCAGATTCTGCTCGCGAAGCTGGTCTGAAATTCTAAGGTAGGGTTGATCGATGGCTAAAGAACAACAACAAGCTTCAGATTTGGCAGAAAAACTAATCGCCGTTAACCGCGTTGCTAAGACGGTTAAAGGTGGTCGAATCTTTAGTTTCACTGCACTAACAGTAGTTGGTGACGGTAACGGTCGCGTAGGTTTCGGTTACGGCAAAGCTCGTGAAGTACCTGCAGCGATTCAAAAAGCAATGGAAAAAGCACGTCGTAACATGGTTACTATCGCGCTTAATGAGGGTACTCTTCACCACGCGGTGAAAGGTCGTCACACTGGCTCTAAAGTTTACATGCAGCCAGCTGCGGAAGGTACAGGTATCATCGCCGGCGGTGCGATGCGTGCAGTACTTGAAGTTGTAGGTGTTCATAACGTATTAGCGAAAGCGTACGGTTCAACGAACCCTATCAACGTAGTTCGCGCGACTATTGATGGTTTGAGCGGCATGAAATCTCCAGAGATGATAGCTGCTAAACGTGGTCTAACTGTTGAAAATATTTCGGAGTAAGCACCATGGCAACTATTAAAGTAACTCAAACTAAAAGCTCAATCGGTCGTCTACCTAAGCACAAACTGTGCTTACGTGGTCTTGGCCTTCGTCGCATCAACCACACAGTAGAACTTGAAGACACGCCTGCAGTACGCGGCATGATCAACAAGGTTTACTACATGGTTAAAGTTGAGGAGTAATCAGAAATGCGTTTGAATACTCTATCACCGGCTGCGGGTTCTAAGCCTTCTAAGAAGCGCGTAGGTCGTGGTATCGGTTCTGGCCTTGGTAAAACAGGTGGCCGTGGCCATAAAGGTCAAAAGTCTCGCTCTGGCGGCAGTGTTCGTCCAGGTTTTGAAGGCGGTCAAATGCCTTTGAAACAGCGTCTACCTAAGTTCGGTTTCACTTCTCGTAAGAGTCTAGTGTCTGCTGAAGTTCGTCTAGCTGAGCTAGCGAAAGTAACTGGTGACGTTGTAGATCTAAACAGTCTTAAAGCTGCTAACGTAATCACTAAGAACATCGAATTTGTAAAAGTTGTTCTTTCTGGTGAAATTAACAAAGCTGTGACTGTTAAAGGTCTTCGCGTAACTAAAGGCGCTAAAGCTGCTATTGAAGCTGCCGGCGGTAAAATCGAAGAATAATCTTCGAGGGAAAGGTACAGATGGCTAAAAAACCAGGACAAGATTTTAGTAGTGCAAAAAGTGGCGTAGCGGAACTGAAAACACGCCTATTATTCGTATTAGGCGCGTTATTAGTGTTTCGTGCGGGCTCTTTTGTGCCGATCCCTGGTATTGACGCGGCTGTACTTGCCCAACTGTTAGAACAGCAGCAGGGCACCATCGTTGAAATGTTTAACATGTTCTCCGGTGGTGCACTTGAGCGTGCATCTATCTTGGCCCTTGGTATCATGCCGTATATTTCGGCATCGATTGTGGTCCAATTGCTAACTGTGGTTCACCCCGCTCTAGCCGAGCTTAAAAAAGAGGGTGAAGCTGGCCGTCGTAAGATTAGTCAGTACACACGTTATGGCACGCTTGTACTTGCAACATTCCAAGCTATCGGTATAGCAACAGGCTTACCGAACATGGTCGACAATCTGGTTGTTATCAACCAAACCATGTTCACCCTGATTGCAACCGTGAGTTTAGTAACCGGTACCATGTTTTTGATGTGGTTAGGTGAACAAATTACAGAGCGCGGAATTGGTAACGGTATATCGTTAATCATCTTTGCAGGTATTGTTGCAGGATTGCCTTCGGCAATTGGTTCGACAATTGAGCAGGCGCGTCAAGGTGAATTGCACGTACTTCTTCTATTGTTGATTGCAGTTTTAGCATTTGCTGTTATCTACTTTGTTGTATTCATGGAACGTGGTCAGCGTCGTATCGTCGTTAACTACGCCAAGCGTCAACAAGGTCGTAAGGTATTTGCAGCGCAGAGTTCTCACTTGCCATTGAAAATAAACATGGCTGGCGTTATCCCTGCGATATTTGCATCAAGTATTATTTTGTTCCCAGGAACATTAGCACAGTGGTTCGGTCAGAACGGTGAGAGTGCAACATTTGGTTGGTTAACCGATGTTTCACTTGCATTAAGCCCGGGTCAACCTCTGTACGTAATGCTTTATGCATCAGCAATCATCTTTTTCTGCTTCTTTTACACGGCGTTGGTTTTCAACCCGCGTGAAACAGCAGATAATTTGAAGAAGTCTGGTGCTTTCGTACCCGGCATCCGCCCAGGAGAGCAGACAGCTAGATACATTGATAAAGTTATGACTAGACTAACCCTTGCAGGTGCTCTATATATTACCTTTATCTGTCTGATTCCCGAGTTCATGATGGTCATGTGGAACGTACGTTTCTACTTTGGCGGCACATCGCTACTAATCGTAGTTGTTGTAATCATGGATTTCATGGCACAGGTACAGACTCATCTGATGTCACAACAGTATGATTCTGTGTTGAAGAAAGCAAATCTGAAGGGCTACGGCCGTTAATTCGGTCATAGTTCCAGATTTCATTTACGGAGTTTAGCAATGAAAGTTCGTGCTTCCGTTAAAAAAATCTGCCGTAACTGTAAGGTTATCAAGCGCAACGGTGTTGTGCGCGTAATCTGCAGTGAGCCAAAGCATAAACAGCGCCAAGGCTAATTAGCAGAAATTTTTACTTGAAAAACAGGGTAGGTTCGAGTATATTCCTCGGCCTACCTTTTGCGTGCAAAAGAAGTAGTATGCCGCAGCGTATCCTCGACGGGCTTTGCTGCGGATAATTCTTTACATAAGTACTAGGAGTGAATAGTGGCCCGTATAGCAGGCATTAACATTCCTGATCATAAGCATTCTGTAATTGCACTTACTGCAATTTACGGTATTGGTAAAACTCGTTCTCAAGCTATTCTAGCTGAAGTGGGTATTGCTGAAAATGCTAAGATCAGTGAACTAACTGAAGAGCAGATCGATCAACTGCGTGATGGTGTAGCTAAATACACTGTAGAAGGTGATCTACGTCGTGAAGTATCGATGAACATCAAGCGTCTTATGGACCTTGGCTGTTACCGCGGTCTTCGTCATCGTCGCAGTCTACCACTACGTGGACAGCGTACTAAAACCAACGCTCGCACCCGTAAGGGTCCGCGCAAGCCGATCAAAAAATAATCGGATAAGGTAGAGAGTACAATGGCAAAACAACCAACTCGCGCACGTAAACGCGTTCGCAAGCAAGTAGCTGATGGCGTAGCGCACATTCATGCTTCTTTCAACAACACAATCGTAACCATCACTGACCGTCAAGGTAACGCACTAGCTTGGGCTACTGCAGGTGGTTCAGGTTTCCGTGGTTCTCGCAAGTCAACTCCGTTCGCAGCTCAGGTTGCAGCAGAGCGCGCTGGCGAAATGGCTAAAGAATATGGCCTAAAGAACTTGGAAGTTATGGTTAAGGGCCCTGGTCCTGGTCGTGAGTCAACTATCCGTGCACTAAACGCTGCTGGATACCGCATCACTAACATCGTTGATGCAACTCCGATCCCTCATAACGGTTGTCGTCCACCTAAGAAACGTCGCGTTTAAGTTTCGTTTCTAGGAATATTGGAGAAAGAACATGGCTAGATATTTGGGTCCTAAGCTGAAGCTTAGCCGTCGCGAAGGTACTGACTTATTCCTTAAGTCTGGTGTCCGTGCGATCGATACCAAGTGTAAAATTGATAACGCACCAGGTGTACACGGCGCTCGTCGCGGTCGTCTATCTGAATATGGCGTTCAGCTTCGTGAGAAGCAAAAAGTTCGTCGTACATACGGCGTTCTAGAAAAACAATTCCGTAACTACTACAAAGAAGCTGCACGCCTTAAAGGCAACACAGGTGAAAACCTGCTTCAGCTTCTTGAAGGTCGTCTTGATAACGTAGTTTACCGCATGGGCTTTGGCGCAACTCGCGCAGAAGCACGTCAACTATGTAGCCATAAAGCTATCCTAGTTAACGGTAAAGTTGTAAACGTTCCTTCATTCAAAGTAGCGGCAAATGACGTTGTTTCTATCCGTGAGAAAGCTAAACAGCAATCTCGCATTAAAGCAGCTCTAGAAGTTGCAGAACAACGCGAAAAGCCAACTTGGATTGAAGTAGATGGCAGCAAAATGGAAGGCACATTCAAGCGTTTACCAGAACGTTCTGATCTGTCTGCTGACATCAACGAACACCTGATCGTCGAACTTTACTCTAAGTAAGGTTTAAACTAAAGAGAGGACACAATGCAGGGTTCTGTAACAGAATTTCTTAAGCCACGTCTTGTTGATATCGAACAGATCAATACGACACACGCAAAAGTAACTCTTGAGCCATTAGAGCGTGGTTTCGGCCATACTCTTGGTAATGCACTTCGCCGTATACTTCTATCTTCTATGCCGGGTTGTGCCGTAACAGAAGTAGAGATTGAAGGTGTACTACACGAATACAGCACTAAAGAAGGTGTTCAAGAAGACATTCTTGAGATCCTACTAAACCTTAAAGGTTTGGCTGTACGCGTAGCGGAAGGCAAAGATGAAGTGTTTATTACACTGAACAAATCAGGCTCAGGCCCTGTGGTTGCAGGTGACATCACCCATGATGGTGATGTAGAGATCGCTAACCCTGAGCACGTTATTTGTCATCTAACTGATGGCAACGCTGATATCGCTATGCGTATCAAAGTTGAACGTGGTCGTGGTTATGTTCCAGCTTCAGCTCGCATCCATACTGAAGAAGATGAGCGCCCAATCGGTCGCCTACTTGTTGATGCTACTTACAGCCCAGTAGACAAAATTGCCTACTCTGTAGAAGCAGCACGTGTAGAGCAACGTACTGACTTGGACAAGCTTGTTATCGATATGGAAACGAATGGTACTCTTGAGCCAGAAGAAGCTATCCGTCGTGCAGCAACAATTCTTGCTGAACAATTGGATGCTTTCGTAGATCTTCGTGATGTACGTGTTCAAGAACCTATCGAAGAGAAGCCGGAGTTCGATCCTATCCTACTTCGTCCTGTAGACGATCTTGAGCTAACAGTTCGCTCTGCAAACTGTCTAAAAGCAGAAGCGATTCACTACATTGGTGATCTTGTTCAGCGTACTGAAGTGGAGCTTCTTAAAACCCCTAACCTTGGTAAGAAATCACTTACTGAGATTAAGGATGTGCTTGCTTCTCGCGGCTTGTCTCTAGGTATGCGCCTAGAAAACTGGCCACCAGCGTCAATCGCTGAAGATTAATCAATAATAGTTAGAAGGATTAGGTCATGCGCCATCGTAAGAGTGGTCGTCAACTCAACCGCAACAGCTCACATCGCAAAGCGATGTTCAGCAATATGGCTAGCTCTCTTGTACGTCATGAAGTTATCAAGACTACATTGCCAAAAGCAAAAGAGCTACGTCGCGTAGTTGAGCCTTTGATTACATTAGCTAAGACTGACAGTGTTGCTAACCGTCGTCTGGCATTTGCTCGCACTCGTGATAACGAAGTTGTGGCAAAACTATTTAACGAACTAGGTCCACGTTTCGCTGCTCGTCAGGGCGGTTACACACGTATCCTAAAAGCTGGCTTCCGTGCTGGTGATAAAGCTCCAATGGCTTACATTGAGCTTGTAGATCGCCCAGCTGCTGAAGAAGCTGCTGAGTAATAGTTCAGTTAGAACTGAAAAGCCGGGCTTATGCCCGGCTTTTTTGTATCTGAAATTTGCGTAATAGAGAAACCAAGTCAAGCGTGACTCTGACGAATATCAGGATCTAAGCTCTTCTATGATTGAGGCCGAATCATCCCCATAAGCTGGTTAGAGAACCTAACAATCCACTACTTGCCCCTTCTGAAGTCAAATATTGCAATATTACCGGCGCAAATTGAGATACCAGTGCAGGGTCGATACCTAGACCTTCGAAGGTACTTTTCACAGAGTCCATGTTTGTGATCATTGATGTTAGGCCTGTCGATCCAGTAAAGCTGTCTAAGCCAGGGATAAGCGAGCTTAACTCACTAGAGTTCTCATCTGATAATTGTGTTTGAGCCAATGATAGTAGTGCTCCTGCACCACCGGCAGCTTGGGTTGGTGTGACGTTTAATTCACTGGTGAGTAAATCTGTCAAAGGTGTGCTTTGTGCAGTATTAAGCTGTTGATTTACTTGTTCAGTCAAAGCTGACATATCTGCTTTTTTTTCATCATCATCTGAACCAAACAAACCAAATAATGCGTAACTTGGCGTGCTAAGTACTAATGCACCAATTAAGGTAGATACAGCTAGTCCCTTCATTCCGTATTCCTCTTTATTTTAGGTTTATTAAGTCTAGGAAAAGAATGACCGCTTTGCCCAATTTGCATGGATGAATTGGCAATAATACTAATCCTGGCAAAGAGTTGATCAGCCTAGCCTGCTATCAAGTGCTTTTCCTCTGCTATTTCAGGCCATTGACTTACCGCAATAGGTATAAAAAAAACGGCGTTGAGTACGCCGTTTATCTCGTCTGTGAATCTAAAGGAAATTACTGGTTTAATGCTTGCTCTAGGTCAGCGAGAATATCGTCAATATGCTCGATTCCAACAGATAAGCGAATCATCTCTGGGCTTACACCTGCATTTTTTTGTTCAAGCTCTGTAAGCTGACGGTGTGTTGTAGAGGCAGGGTGACAAGCAAGGGACTTTGCATCGCCAATGTTGACTAAGCGTTTGAAGATCTGCAGGGCGTCATAGAATTTAACACCTGCGTCGTAACCCTCTTTTAAGCCAAATGAAAGGATACTTGATGGCTTACCTTGCATGTACTTTAACGATAGCTCGTGAAACTCTGAATCAGCAAGACCGGCATAGCTCACCCAACTCACCTTAGGATGTTGCTGTAGGAAGTTCGCTACCTTAACAGCATTCTCGCAATGACGTTCCATACGTAGAGAAAGAGTCTCTAGGCCCTGCATTAACATGAAGGCATTCATAGGAGATAACGCTGAACCTGTATTTCTCAATGGCACTGTGCGGGCGCGACCAATGAATGCTGCTTCACCAAAGGCTTCTGCATAAACCACACCATGATAAGAAGGTTCTGGTTGGTTGAATACTGGGAATCGGCTTTTATGTTGCGCCCAAGGGAATTTTCCTGAGTCGATGATCATGCCGCCCAAAGTCGTCCCGTGCCCACCAACATATTTAGTCAATGAGTGAACCACGATATCAGCACCATGTTCGATAGGTTTACATATAGCCGGAGTAGCGACAGTATTATCTACAATAACGGGAACACCTTTTTGGTGTGCCAATGTTGAAATTCCTTCAAGATCAGCGATATTACCCGCGGGATTACCAATAGATTCACAGTAAACAGCCTTGGTTTTTTCATCTATCAATGCTGCTAGGGTTTCTGGTTTATCATCTGCTGCAAATTTCACCTCGATACCCAAACTTGGAAACATGTGAGCAAATAGAGTATAGGTACCACCGTACAGTTGCGGGGTAGACACTATGTTATCGCCTGCTTGCGCTAAAGTAAGTACAGCGTAGTGTATTGCTGAGCTTCCCGCACTAACGGCTAGACCTGCAATACCGCCTTCTAAGGCTGCCATGCGTTTTTCTAATACATCATTGGTTGGGTTCATTATTCGGGTGTAAATATTACCCGGAACCGCGAGATCGAATAGGTCAGCACCATGCTGAGCATCATCAAATTCGTAGGCTACAGTTTGATAAATTGGGGTAGCACAAGACTTTGTGGTTGGGTCGGTTTCGTATCCATGATGGATAGCTAGAGTTTCGTCTTTCATCTGCATCTTCCTGTCCTTGTGGAAGAAATAAGATGCCATGGTTTGATGGGGTTCGACAAGAGGGGCGGTGTCGCGTTTTTGAATATAGAGTTTGCATAAAAAAAGGCTTCTCCCTAAAGAAAAGCCTTTTTAAACAAAGTGTTTGCAATAATTACAGTATAGCCAGTAGTTCTACTTCAAATACTAGTGCAGCAAACGGAGGGATTGCAGCGCCTGCGCCACGCTCACCGTATGCTAGATCTTGAGGAATGTATAGCTTCCACTTAGAACCAACAGGCATTAGTTGAAGTGCTTCAACCCAGCCTTTGATCACGCCAGTTACTGGGAATTCAGCAGGTTGACCGCGAGATACAGAACTATCGAATACAGTACCGTCAGTTAGCTCACCGTGGTAATGAACACGTACTTGCACGTCAGAAGTTGGAACTTCGCCAGTACCTTCAGTCAGTACTTCGTATTGAAGGCCAGACTCAAGAACCGTTACTTCAGAGCGAAGAGCATTGTCTTTAAGGAACGCTTCACCGTCAGCTGCAGCTACTTTAGCTTGCTCTGCGCGTGCAGATTCAACACGAGTGTGAAGCTCTTGAAGAGCGTTGTTGATCTCGTCAACTTCGATTGCTGGCATGCCGCCAGTCAAAGCTGTTGCGATACCTGCAGAGATAGCGTCAACATTAAGGCCTTCAAGACCGCTGCCAGCTAGTTGCTGACCCATTTGTAGACCGATACCGTAGCTTGCTTTTTGCTCTACAGTTTCGAATTGAACTTCAGACATAATTGTCACTCTCAGTTTTTTGATATAAAGGCGCAAGCATACCAGTTCTGGCTAGCGTTGAAAATTGCTCCTATTAATGCGGGTCAAATTTTACATAAAAAATCTAGGTATGAATGCTCAGTTCGCGGTCAAGTTTGTAAAATTCTAGTGAGCTAACACTCGAGTAGCTCTCAATTTGAGTTAAATTTCGTTCAATTCTGTTTCATAGAGAGTGTGAGGTGTGTTCATCGAACGGTTTTTTTTATATCCTGATAGAAATGGATAAGTCGGAGTGATATGGGATGAATCGACGTACCCGCTCTAAGAGACACACAGAAGTATTATTAGAAACGTGGAACCAAATAGAGTGGAAAGCACTGCCTTCAAAGATCAAAGGGGGAGTGACTTCATTACCGAAATTACATCGCAGGGCGTTAATGGTCTTAGTGCCTATTACCTTGATCCTTGTTTTTATGCCAACGCCGAAGATCAGTTCGGGTATTGAAGCGGGTACTCCGATTAACGAAAGAGTATCAGTGCCAATTAATACGCGTGGTTTGAGTGAGCAATCAGTGACGACCACTACGACGTCAAGCGCAGTGGTGTCAGGTAATGAGCCTGCTAAAGAGCAATGGATTGAGTATGAGGTGAAAGCTGGCGACACTTTGGCAAATGTGTTCCGAAAAAATAGCCTTGCTATGACGGATTTGAATGCGTTAGCAAAAATTGAAGGAATAGATAAGCCCCTTAGTCAAATTAAGCAGGGACAACTTGTTCGATTTAAGCGAGATGCAGAAGGTCGTTTAGACATTCTTCAATTAGAGCGCTCTGGTGATTCAGTGATGTTTTTCAGATTGTCTGATGGTGGATTTGGCCGTAGTAAGTAACTACTTACTACGCTTTCCTCATATCTATATGCGGAATACCATCCTCAAGATAAGGCGCTGAAAAAGCCTCGAAACCATGTCTTTTATAAAACTGCTCTAAATGAGCTTGAGCGCCAATTTCAATCGCCTGATTGGGCCACAGATGTTGGCACTCTGCTACAGCTTTTTCCATCAACCTATGCCCTAATTTTAGTTCTCTCACTGATGGGCATACTACCACTCTACCTATGCTTGACGCTGGATAAGATAGCCCAGCAGGAATAAGGCGAGCTCCAGCAACCACTCGGTCGTCAATGAGGCCGATGAGATGCCGAACTCCATCAAACAAGTCTTTGTCATCCAGTTCTGGATAAGCACACTCTTGCTCGACAACAAATACATCAACACGAAGCTTTAATACTTGATAGAGAAGCCGGTTGTCTATCTCGTTAAACGAAAGTAGTTTCCATTCGATCATGTCAGTCCCTATTTATGACTAAGAGTGTCCAGATTCCCAATAGGTTATCACAACTCATCAATGAATAGAGATAGGGTCTATATGTCTATTTTTAAGTCAATTAAGTAATAACAGATAAAAATATAGAATTTCCAGTTATAAATTGAACACGGCATAATCGACCGTAACTTCATTGACAGGACGTTAATATGCTCGACACAGTTGTTCCTCTTACTCCGCGATCGGCGATTGACTCGAAACTGCCTTGTTCCGCCCTTAGAAAAGGGGAAGTAGCATTAGTTGGAGCAGGACCTGGCGACCCAGAACTATTAACGATTAAAGCGCTGAACATGCTTAGACAAGCCGAAGTTATCTTGTACGACTATCTAGTGTCGGATGAGATTATGTCGTTGGTTTCTAGTGACGCTATTCTGGTCTGCGTCGGCAAGCGAGCGGGTGCTCACAGTGTCCCGCAGCATAAAACAAATCAGCTACTTGTCGACTTTGCCAAGCAAGGTTATCGAGTTGTACGAATTAAAGGTGGCGATCCTTTTGTTTTCGGGCGAGGTGCGGAGGAGTTGGAAATCTTGGTCGATAATGGTGTGAGTTTTCAAGTGGTGCCAGGTATTACTGCGGCTTCTGGAGCAACCGCTTATGCGGGTATCCCTCTTACACACAGAGATTATGCGCAGTCAGCTCTGTTTGTTACTGGACACCTTAAAGAAGAAGACGCTAGTGTTGACTGGTCTACGTTAGCGAGAAAGAACCAAACACTAGTCATTTATATGGGCTTAATGAAATCTGGTTTTATAGAGAAGCAACTTCAACAGCATGGTAGGTCAGAAGATACTCCTATCGCGATTATTGAACGCGGCACGCAGTCGTCACAAAAAGTCATCTATGGCAAGCTTTCAGAGTTAAATGAGTTGTCTACACAGGCCGCATCTCCAGCGCTTATCGTAGTAGGAGAGGTGGTTGCTTTAGGTAAGAAATTAGAGTGGTTCAATAAAGATAGTGAGCATAGCCAAGAGTTAGCTTATATCTAATAAAAAAGGCCTGAGTAGTCACTACTCAGGCCTTTAGAAAAGATCAGAAAGCTTAGTCTTCGTAAGCCTCTAATGAGACACCATTGAGAAGATACCCAGTTTCAGCTAACTCACTCTCTATGGTTTGCGCCTTTAGTTCACCAACCACGTACACCACATCCCACAACTGCTGCACGGGAGCCCCACTTGGGAACTTCACGTAGATGATTTGGTTTGGTGGTGGTGGCGGTACGTGAATACAAGCACCAAAGTAGGGTACGAGTAGAAATTCAGTAACGTTATTGGCATCGCCTTCTAACGGAATGACAAATCCAGGGATCTTTACTTGGCTACCATCAAGCTCTGTGCGCACCGAGCCGACTTTAGGTTGCGCCGCTGCATTTGTACCCTCGTGACTTGATGCTGAGGGCATACCCTGAATATCAAATTGAGCGCGCTCACTTTCAGGAACTAGATCAATCCAGTTCAGTTGAAGTGGTTCGGCATGCGCCACAATGCTACATATTGTTAGCGCTGCGGCAGCAACCCAAAGGGTTATTTTTTTCATAACTTATCTCTTAAATTCGAATTGTCATGCCATCAGCAAGAGACTGACGGTATGCCCTAAATGCAGGTATAAATCCGATGACAACGCCTGCGCCTAATACTAGGCCAATCAAAGTCCATTCATGAGTGGTCAACATATTCAACTCAATACTTATACCATAAAGTTGCTGTACTATGGGCTTTAGTATCAATAACAGAGCGTAAAGCCCAGCAACACCAGTGGCAATACCGGCCATAGTCAGCGCTGTTGCTTCGCTTACCAGTAAAACAAAAATATGCCGAGGTCTTGCACCCATCGCTCTTAATATTGCCATTTCTCTGCGACGCTCTTGTAAGCTGGTTAATAAGCTACTCAGCATGCCAAGTAGACCAGCAATAACGACAAAGCCAGATACCGCGAGTAAGGCTTGTTCTGCAACAGACATCATACCCCATAGCTCGTGTAAGGCTATGCCAGGCAGTATCGCACTTAGAGGCTCTTTGTTATAAGTGTTAATTTGTCGCTGTAGAGTAAAAGTTTGTATCTTAGATTTTAATCCCAGCATGAAGGCTGTAATTTCTTTAGGCTGAAAATCAATCTTCTCTAGTACGTCCGCTCCAGGGTTCCCCCCCATGTTAGTACCTGATTCCCATCCAACATGAATTGCTTCTATAGCTTGTAGAGACACGTGTACGGTTTTATCTACAGGAGTCCCTGTTGGTGCCAATATACCGACTACTTTAAAAGGTAGATTGTCGTGCCTTGCAAAGCCAACATCCGCGATACCGTGCGCGATGATGATCTCTGTTCCTACTTTGTATCCGAGGGTTTTAGCGACATCTGCACCAATGGTGGCTTCAAAAAGGCGATTGAATGGTTTACCTGCACTCAATTCTAGGTGCTGTTTCTTGCCATATTTGTAGTGATCAAAATAGGCTTGCGTGGTGCCCATTACCCTAAAGCCTTTATGGGAGTCACCAAGGGAGATAGGTATAGCCCAGTCTACCGCAGGGTTGTTGCTGAATTCTTCAAAACTCTTCCAATCAATATTATTGGTGGCATTACCGATGCGAAAGACAGAGTAAAGTAATAGGTTTACCTGGCCTGAGCGAGCCCCCACTATCAAGTCGGTACCAGAGATAGTATTAGCAAAACTGTTTTTAGCTTGAGTGCGAATACGTTCTACGCCAAGGAGTAATATAACCGAGATAGCCACTGTCAAAATGGTGAGAAAAGCAGTGGTTTTTCGATTTGAAAGGCTTTTCCAAGCTAAATGCGCGGTCGCGTTCATTAATTTAATGCTCCGGTTTTAACTAGGTTGATATCTTGCAGGTTGATGCCTGTCTCGAACAGCTTTTCTAGTGTTGGGTCATGACTAACAAAGATTAACGTAGAGTTGGCTTGCTCTGCCTGCTCCATGAGTAATTCGATAAATGCGGTACGGTTTGCATAATCGAGAGCTGAAGTTGGTTCATCGGCAATGATAAGCTGTGGTTTACCAATGAGAGCACGTGCTGCTGCGACTCGTTGTTGTTGTCCGATACTCAGTTCAACCACAGGTTTATTCAATAAATCTTCAGCAAGATGGAGTCGCAGTAATAGTTCGCGGGCCTGCTGTTTGAGATCTCCGTCAACCCCACTTTTTCTTTGCTTGGAAAAATGACAGGGAAGCACGACATTATCGATCACGGATAAGTAAGGCAGTAGATTAAATTGCTGGAAAATATAACCAATGTTATCTGCACGGAATCTATCTCTTTGAGTCTGAGAAAGGGACGATAGTTCAGTATCCAATACCTTGAGAGAACCGCTTTCACACGAGGCAATGCCAGTCAGAAGACTAAGCAGAGTTGATTTACCACAACCACTTGGGCCCTTAATAAATATATGCTCGCCTCTATTTACCTTAAGTTTTGGTATATCTAGAGTAGGCGTAGGATTATCGGGCCATGAGAAGCGAACATCTTGTAGTTCGATAACGGTGTCTGTTTGAGAACGTTTGGTCACTATACTTCCTATTATCAATATGTTGAAAAGTGACAGGAGTTGGCCACTCCGCAGTAGTAGCCATTTTTTGACTAAAGCTTGATAACAGTATTATCTTTGGTTAATTCGGTAGCAATTTGTGCTGAGTCAGTTAGCAGGTTAACACGGATTGTCTGCGTACCACTGAATAGCTTGAACCAGTCGCTATCAATCTCGGTAAGCTTGCTGACATCTTTACACTGGTATTGATACGCAATGTTGAACTCACCGTGGCCACCACTATGCTCGTGGTCATGGTCATGGTCATGGTCATGGTCGTCGTGAGAGTCATGATCATGTTCTGAATGATCGTGCGCATCGTGGTCATGATGATCGTGCTCATCGGCATGCTTATCGTGGTCGTGAGAGTCATGGTCATGCCCATCATGATGATCAGCATGATCGTCACTGTGTTTATCATGATCGTGATCTTCATGATCAGAGTGATCATGTTCGTCATCACCACCTAGTGTGTGAGACACTTGTGCAGTGGACAGCTCACAGCCTGCTGCCGAACTCATTTTTAAGATAGAGTCAGCTGCATTGAGTTGAACAACCGCTTTTTCCAAAGCTTGTTGCTGCTCATCATTGCTTGGTGCGTGTTCAAAACCAACTACATCTGCACCTGGAGCAAGAATTTCAACAAGAAGGTCTTTGCCATCTTGAGCAATATTAAACTCAACACTGCCGTGAACGTGAGCACCATGTTGACGGAAGTTTTCTTCAGCATGAACTGAAACAGAGGCTACCGCTAGCGTTACAGCGCTTAGGGTGAATAGTGGCTTAACAGCTTTTATCATTGTTCTAATTACCTAAAGAAGTTAAAACGACGCATTGTAGCGTCGAAATCTTTCAATCATATTTCTCTGTTATTTCTAATCCTAACGGTTCAAGTTGGAACTAGCTAACAGAACTCAGACAGTCAAGCTTCTAAAAAGTTTGAGTTTTATAGATTTTCCTTAACTAAAGTGATCACTTGCTGTATCTCTTCAGTCGTTAACTCACCCTCTTTAGCCCAAAGGATATTTCCGTTCTTATCTTGAACCGCAATCAACGAAGTCTTTGATTCAAGATCCCAAGCTTTAGCCACAGCGCCATTTTCATCTAACACGATTGAGGAGTGCGGGAACTCAATTTTACTGTCTTCTGCACTCGATTTTACAAATGAGCTAGTACCCCAAATGGCATCATCTTGATTCACTATGGTAGTGGTTTGGTACTTATCCTGTGGGAAGTCGGCTAAGACTATTGCATCTATCATTGGCTTATTTAAAGCCTTAGCTGCAGAGCGACCAGCAATAGCTTGTATTACGCGCGTCTTACCCACCATGCTTGCTGAATCCCACTCATGATATGTTATATCATCATTTTTTACCATCGCTTCCCCATGACTGACAACGCTCACCATTGGGACTTTGTCTCCGGTATTTAGGTTCAGTGCCCATGAAGACAATGGTAGGGTCATTCCTAGTACAGCGATTAAATGTTTTACTTTCATATATCTTCCGTTGTTATGCTACAAGCGATCGGTGGCTTTAAGTATATGTTAAATAGATTATTTCACACTTCAGACTCATTGTTTTGTGGAGGAAAGCAGACTCCAGTACCGCCAATCCCACAATAACCATTCGGATTTTTAGCTAAATATTGCTGGTGATATTCTTCCGCAAGGTAATAGGGGCCAGCCGATGCAATCTCTGTGGTAATAGAGGGTTTTCCTGATTCAATGAGTAAGTCTTGGTAAGCGGTTTGTGACTCTCTTGCAACAAGCATTTGCTCATCACTGTAAGTATAAATAGCCGATCGATACTGAGTTCCTCGGTCATTGCCTTGGCGCATCCCTTGAGTAGGGTCGTGCTTTTCCCAAAATATTTGCAGTATTGTGGCTAAAGAAACCTGATTTGGGTCGAAGGTGACTTGCACGATCTCTGTATGACCGGTGTTCCCAGAGCAGACCTCGTCATAGGTTGGGTTAGGTGTATAACCTCCGGCATAACCGACGGAAGTAGATACAACCCCTGGGATTTTCCAGAATAGACGTTCTGCTCCCCAAAAACACCCCAAACCAAGTAAGATTTGCTGGCAACCTTTTGCTGGTGGCGCGGTCAAATCCGTGTGATTTACAAAGTGTTGCCCCGACTCAAGGATAGAATTATCACGACCCGGCAGCGCATCTTCCTTTGAAATCATGATTTGTTTGTCAAACATGTGGCCTCCTAGCGAAAGTAAGTGATTTTTTAAATTTTTTATCATGGATCAATCCTTTATACTATTTAGTCGCTCCCTTGGGGAATTTTTCTGGCTACACATCTCTGTTTCGTTACAGGAAGTACAGTAACAATTACATAATGAATCAACGCGTAATACGGATATTTATCGCTATCACTTTTTTGGTTTTCAGCCAACTAAGTCGAGCTGAGGCTACTCTTAACGTTAATGGACTTTCTGATAAGGCCGAAGACAACGTTGAGGCATATCTGTCTGCGATTCCTGAAAAAGAGTATTCCACTTCCCTCCGTTTTCAATCTCGTGTTGAAGAGAGCATAGTTCAAGCGGTTAGAGCTTTGGGCTATTACCACCCTGAACTCAATTTTACGGTAAATGAAGAAGAGCAAGAGCTTAACGTGGATGTTAAGTTAGGTGATCCTGTAGTTATCGAAAAACTGGATATCCAGTTGAGTGGTGAAGCAGAAGACGACCCTGCATTTGAGGCTTTAATCAAGGCAAGTAAGCTTAAGAAAGGTGCACAACTTAGTCATGGCGATTATGACGAGCTAAAGTCTGGCCTACGTAATTTAGCACTCAGGCGTGGCTACTTTGAAGGAGATTTTAGTGTTACACGTCTGGAGGTTGCCCCAGAACTCAATCAGGCTTTTGTACATCTGCATTACGAAAGCGGTATCCGATATACTTTTGGACCTACTAGCATATCAGGCTCGCAAATAGAGCGAGATAGAGTGTTCTCGCTGATTCCTTTTGAGCAAGGTGACCCCTACCTTGCTAGTGATATAGGCCAACTCAACCAAAATTTATCCAGTACTTCATGGTTCGCTTCTGTGTACGTAGAGCCCGATCTGAGCCAAGTCGGCAACGGGAAACGAGAACTGCCAATGGCAATTCGTCTCTCTCCGCAATCTCGCCATCAAGTGGAAACAGGTATTGGTTACTCTACTGATGTAGGGATCAGAGGTTCACTGAATTGGAAGCGCCCATGGCTGAATCCTCAAGGCCATAGCTTTACCAGTAGCTTTTCACTGTCTAAGCCTGAGCAAGAAATTGTAATGGGTTATAAAATACCCCTTGAAGATGTACTTCATGAATACTATCGAATTCAATATGGTATGAAATACCTAGATAACAACGATACTGAAAGTTTTGAATCGAGCCTAGGTCTAGAAAGACACTGGCAACTAGAAAGTGGTTGGCATCGAACCGTTTTCATTCGTTTACTCAATGAAGACTTTACTCAGGGTATTCAGGAAGACCGCTTTACTATGCTACTGCCAGGAATCTCATATTCTAAAACGCGCTCACGCGGTGGTGCTATGCCTAACTGGGGTGATAAGCAGACGATTTCGTTTGAGTATGGCGATCCTGCGGTTTTATCTCAAGCTCGTGTATTTCGAGTGCAAGGAAGAACTACATGGATTCGTAGTCTTGGTCGTAATCATCGTGGCATCTTCTATATCGGCGGTGGTGCCAACTTTACTGAATCTGTATTTGATCTACCCCCCTCTTTACGTTTCTTTGCCGGTGGCGATAACAACCTCCGTGGTTATGAATACGAATCTATTTCTCCAAAGGATAGTGAAGGCAAGCTAACGGGTGCTAAGTATATGGTCACGACTAGTCTAGAGTATCAATATCGAGTGCACGGAAATTGGTGGCTAGCAACCTTTGTGGATTATGGTGATGCATGGAATGAAACACCCGAAGGGAAAACCGGTACTGGTGTTGGAATAAGGTGGGCGTCACCAGTGGGGCCAGTTAGGCTTGATTTCGCCTTTGGTTTGGATGTAGAAGAGGGTACCGATAAGTTCCAACTTCACTTCGGTTTAGGGCCTGAGTTGTAATGACAAAAGAATCACAACAAAACGAACAGCAAGCAACAGCGGAATCACCGCCAGTCACCAAGAAAAAACGTCCTTTGTGGCGTCGCTTCTTGCGTGGAATTGCTCATCTCTCACTGGGGATGCTAGCTCTGATTTTGTTTATCATCATTATGCTATGGGTACTCCTTTTCACTAATTCAGGACTTAATGGAATTATTTGGACTGCTGAAAAATTCGTACCTGAATTAAAGGTAGACGATACCGAGGGCGCTTTACTTAACGACTTCCAGTTATATGGCATTCAATATAACAATCCCGACTTGTTCGTAGCACTACAGGCAGAAAAGCTTGCACTAGATATACAGTTGCGCTGCATTCCCAAGGTTGAGCTGTGTATCAAAACCTTAGGAGTAGAAGGTGCCAATTTTGCACTCACTGATATAGCTCCAAGTGAAGAGGCAGTAGAAGATCAGCCTAGCGAGCCAATAACTAGCATCTCGCTTCCTTTTGGGTTGGGTGTAAAGATTGAGCGCCTATATCTCAATAGAATTGACCTGGATATTTTGGGTAACAAGATCGCATGGAAAGAGTTTGAAACGGGCGCGCGAATGCGCTTTGATAGCCTGACTTTGAACCCTACACGTTTTGATGGTGGGAGACTCACTCTTGCCTCTAGCGAAGGTGAGACAGAAGTGAAACAGGAGACCAGTGCTGATTCACCTAAATCAAAGATTGTGTTACCTGAGGTATGGATTCCTCTTAGTGCCAAGATTGAAGATATTACCGTCACCGACTTTAAAATGACCTCACCAGAGATAGAGGTAGACCGAGCACATTTGATGGGCTCTGCTGAAGGAAACAAGGTAACTGTTCAAACCTTTGAATTATCTATGCCACTCGTAGATTTAAATTTAGAGGGCGAAGTAGAGCTAAAAGAAGACTATCCGCTCACTATTAATACCGATGCAAAGATAAAACAAACTACGCTTGCTGGCCAAACGCTGTCATTGAGTGCCCAGGGCAGTGTCGCTAACTTAGCGTTAAGTGCAGGATTGAGAGAACTCATTATTGCCGATATTGATGCCCAACTAGAGCCGTTAGATCCAGACATTCCATTTGATATTGATCTAAGACGAGCGCAAGTGCAATGGCCGTTACAAGGCGAAGCTGATTACCAAGCACAAATTGCATCATTGAAAGCTAAGGGTATTTTAAACAAGTATACACTCGACTTAATGGGCGCTGCACAAGGTAAGACTATTCCAGATGTCGATCTTACTGTGGATGGTGAGGGCAGCCTAGAGCATATTGATCTGAAAAGTATCGACGTTAAAACTTTGCAAGGTGTAATTGAAGGTAGTGTGATGGCCAATTGGGCTAGTCCTATAAATTGGGCTGCCAATCTTCAATTAAAAAATGTCAAACCAGGGAGTTATTGGCCAGAGGCTGAAGGTGATATTAGTGGTAGTTTGGCGACCACAGGCCGATTACCAGAGAAAGGCGGTTGGGAAGTTGAGCTTTCAGAGCTCGATATTGACGGCATCTTTCGTGATTACCCTCTCAATATCAATGGTGTACTTGAAGCCAAAGACTCGACAGGAAAGGGAGACTATCGGCTCGATACTCCTGGCTTAGTTGTAGCGCATGGGCAGAACAAAATCCGTATTTCAGGAAACCTTGATGAAAACTGGAATCTAGATACCAAGCTCGATATCCCAGAAATAAAGCATACAGTGCCTGATTTAGACGGTTCTGCGATGGGATTAATTGAGCTTCGAGGCCCCTTTGCTACACCTGAAGTCATCGCTGATGTTTCTGCAAATAAGATTGCTTGGCAAGATCAGGTAACAATTGAGTCTATAACTCTGAAAGGTGATGTGGAGCCATTGCCCACTCCGGGAGGAAAACTCAATTTGGTTGTGCAAGGCTTGCAGCACCTAGAACAGAAAGTTACCCGCAGTGAGTTTAGTTTTAATGGAACTCAAGAACAGCATAGGGCTTCATTTAGCATTGATTCAGAGATGGTTAAGGGTGGAGTAAGTGTATCTGGCGGTTTAGAAACCGAGCCCGGAATTAAGTGGAAGGGTGAACTGCAAGATGCGAGTCTGACCACGGTACAGGGCGAATGGAAAGTAGATCATAGTCCAAAGCTTTCCTATGACGTGGACACACAAGTCGCGTTTGTTGAAGCTCACTGCTGGTTACAGGCCGACTCTAAGTTGTGTCTAGATAAGGACTTGCAAGCGGGTCCATCTGGCGAAGTATTTGCTAGTATTCAGAATTTCAATTTCTCACAGGTAGCATCACTGTTGCCAAAAGAAGTTACCTTAGTGGGAAAAGTTGATGCCAATGCTCGAGCAAAGTGGTCACCAACGGCGTTACCTGAGGTAGAGCTTAAAGTGGATCTTCCTAAAGGAAGTGTGACACAAAAATTGGATCGCCCAGTAACGGTAGGGTGGAATAAAGTCGATCTTAATGCGAGCTTGATTAAGGATGACCTTAAGGCTGAGTGGATCATTGACCTGACTAATAACGGCGATATTAAGGGACGCGTTAACTTAGATAAAGTCTCCAAAGAAAACAAACAAATAGATGCTCGTTTGCAGTTACAGAAAATCACTTTGGATATGCTGGAGCCCTTATTTGGTGAGTTCAGTAAGGTTGGAGCGGATATTAACTCAGACATCCAATTACAAGGTCCAGTTGAACAGCCTAAGATCTTTGGTGACTTTAGAGTTGAGAATATTATTGCTACTGGTGATGTCAGCCCTATTGATGTGACCTCTGGTCAGGTAATAGCAAAGTTCTCCGGCTATCAGGGTGACTTCGATGCCAAGATTAAAACACAAGATGGAGAATTGTTAATCACGGGTAACCATGATTGGCAAGACATGACAGATTGGCATGCTAACTACAATATATCAGCCAACCAATTGCTGGTGGATGTCCCTCCTGTAGTGAAGGCGAGAATCGAACCCGATATCGATATAGACATCTCTCCTGGACTTATTGATGTAAAAGGAGAGGTGAGATTGCCTTGGGGAAGAATCACCGTTGAAGAACTTCCACCGTCAGCAATTTCAGTTTCATCAGATGAGGTGATTTTAGACAAAGATTTACAGCCATTGGAAAAGAGATCTGATTTCCCATTTGAGATTAAGTCAGATATTAAGGTCATTATAGGCGATGACTTTTTGTTAAGTGCCTTCGGTTTGAAAGGCGGTCTTGTTGGTGAGATCAATGTGTCTCAAAAGAATGAAGCACCGTTTATTCTTGGAGAGGTAAATATTGTCGATGGTAAATATCGCTCCTTTGGTCAAGACTTAATTATTGAAGAAGGCAAGGTTCAATTTAATGGGCCTGCAGATCAACCATACCTATCGATTAAAGCGATTCGAAATCCAGATAATACTGAAGATGATGTAGTGGCTGGTATTCAGGTTACAGGCCCTGCTGATGAACCTAGTATTGAGGTATTCTCTGAGCCTTCTATGCCTCAAGCTAATGCCTTATCGTATATTTTACGAGGACAGGATATCGACAGTGATTCAGGTGGTAACGCCATGACCACAGCCTTGATCGGATTGAGCTTAGCTCGAAGCGGGCGTGTTGTAGGTGAGATTGGTGAAGCCTTTGGAGTGAGTGATCTGCAGTTAGATACGGCAGGTACTGGAGATGACTCTCAGGTCACGGTAAGTGGCTACATTCTTCCTGGCTTGCAGGTCAAATATGGTGTGGGAATCTTTGAATCCGTTGGTGAGTTCACATTCCGCTACCGTTTAATGAAAGACCTGTATTTAGAAGTGATGTCAGGCACAGACAGCGCCGTAGATTTGTTGTATCAGTTTGAATTCGATTAAACATAGGGGGAAGGTATGCAGCATTTAGTTTTTGTTTATGGAACCTTGAGACAAGATGAGGCAAATCATTACCTTCTGCAAGGAAGTGAGTTTCTGGGCTTGTTTGAGACTCCACCTCAGTATGCACTTTACGATTTCAGCACACTTCCGGGTATTGTTGAGGGGCACGAGATCATTACTGGAGAGGTCTATAGGATTAGTGATGAAGTGCTAGTTAAGCTAGATATTTTCGAAGATGTCCCTATTGAATATAGAAGAGAAACTATCGAGACCCCCTTCGGAGAAGCGTGGATTTACCTTTATCAAGGAACAGAGGCAGGCAAAGCAATAGAGTCAGGAGATTGGAACTTACGTAATTAGGCCGACAGGCGGCCTGGTCATATTAAACAAGGAAGTATGTATGAAATGGATAGGAATGGCGTTGAGTTGCGTGATGCTTTGGGGATGTGTGGGGAAACCAGATCAGATCACTCCAGTGAATAACTTTGAACTGGAAAGATACCTAGGCAAGTGGTACGAGGTTGCTCGTCTTGATCACTCATTCGAAAGAGGCATGAATCAAGTGTCAGCTGAATATTCGATGCGTGAAGATGGCGGAGTTAAAGTACTAAACAGTGGCTATTCTACAGAAGATAAAGAGTGGAACAGTGCTGAGGGTAAGGCTTATTTTGTTGAGTCTGAAGACTTAGGATACTTAAAGGTTTCCTTCTTTGGGCCTTTTTACGGCTCCTACATCGTCTTTGAACTAGAAAAGCAGAACTATGATTATGCCTTTGTTTCAGGGCCAAATCATTCCTATCTTTGGCTTTTATCCAGAACGCCACAGATAAGCGATGACATAAAGCAGAAATTTAAAAGCCAAGCAAAAGAGCTTGGCTTTGATACTAGCGAATTAATCTGGGTCGAACAGACGGCAGATTAGTACTGGTCAGGGTTATCGCGTAGGAAACCGTGTAAGGTTTTAACCATATCGGTCGAGCCGGCGAAGAATGGCACACGCTGGTGCAGTTCTCCTGGCTTGATTTCCATGATGCGGCCTTCGCCATCTGTTGCTTCACCGCCAGCTTGTTCTGTTAGGAAAGCAATTGGGTTGCACTCATAAAGAAGACGTAGCTTGCCAGTTGGGTAAGCACGGGTGCTAGGGTAAAGGAAGATACCGCCCAGTAGTAGGTTACGGTGGAAATCTGATACCAAAGAACCAATGTAGCGAGAAGTGTAAGGGCGCTTGCCTGCTTCATCTTCTTCTTGGCAGTATTTAAGGTATTTCTTCACACCAGCAGGGAAGTTAATGTAGTTACCCTCGTTGATAGAGTAGATAAAACCCTGCTTTGGAATACGCATGTCTTCGTGAGACAGACAGAAAGAACCGATAGACGGGTCGTAAGTGAAGCCGTGAACGCCTTTACCTGTAGTGTAAACTAGCATGGTTGAAGAACCGTAGATCACGTAACCAGATGCAACTTGCTCAGTACCTGGTTGCAGGAAGTCACGAGCTTCCGTTAGTCCACCAATTGGCGACAAGCGACGGTAGATAGAGAAGATAGTACCTACTGATACGTTTACATCGATGTTGCTAGAACCATCTAGAGGATCCATCAATACCACGTATTTTGCTTGCTTGTTTAGCTCACTGTCGAAAGAAACGAAGTCGTCTTCTTCTTCACTCGCAATACCACAAACTTGGTCACGATTTTCTAATGCAGCTTTGAAAGTATCGTTTGCTAACACATCCAGTTTTTGTTGTGCTTCACCTTGGATATTTTCTTCACCGGCAGCACCAGTAATATCAACAAGGCCTGCCTTGTTGATTTCACGGTGTACGATTTTTGCCGCTAAATTAATAGAGGACAAAAGAGACGAGAGATCACCGCTAGCATGAGGGAAATCATGCTGCTTCTCTATGATAAATTCACCTAACGTTCTTAAATTGGACATGGGGGGTTCCGTTTATTTGTATGACAAGTTCTTTTTTTAGCCAAATATACAGGACAAAACATATTACGACACGCGAAGTAACTGATCTATTTCACAGTTTTCTGACTTTCATCACTCGTAATGCTATGGGTTAGTGCTCAGAATCTGGTTAGAATCAATTATAAGGCTTATCGACTCTCTTTGGGATAGAGCCAACCCTCAAAGCAAATGGAAACTTTATGCATATTCATATACTCGGAATTTGTGGCACCTTTATGGGTGGCGCGGCAGTACTAGCAAAGCAGCTTGGTCACAAAGTGACGGGGAGTGATGCGAACGTTTATCCTCCAATGAGCACACTGCTTGAGTCAGAAGGGGTTGAGATCATCCAAGGCTACGACCCTAAGCAACTGGAGCCTCGTCCAGATTTAGTGGTAATTGGTAATGCGATGAGTCGCGGTAACCCGTGCGTTGAATATGTATTGGATAACAACCTTAAATACACCTCAGGTCCGCAGTGGCTACAAGAATTTCTTTTACATGACCGCTGGGTTCTGGCCGTTGCGGGTACTCATGGTAAAACGACCACTTCAAGTATGTTGGCTTGGATATTGGAAGATTGCGGCTATGAACCGGGATTCCTTGTCGGCGGTGTACTAGGTAATTTTGATCAATCTGCCCGCCTAGGTGGTAGCATGTTTTTTGTGGTAGAAGCAGACGAATACGACAGTGCTTTTTTTGATAAACGATCTAAGTTTGTTCACTATCATCCTCGCACCCTAGTAATGAATAACCTTGAATTTGATCATGCAGATATCTTTGACGATCTTGAAGCAATCAAGCGTCAGTTTCATCATTTAGTTAGAACCGTTCCAAGTAACGGACGCATTTTATCTCCTGCTGATGATGAGGCTTTGACTGATGTACTATCTCGCGGGTGCTGGAGTGAAACCGAGTTCTCAGGCAAAGACTGGCAAGTGAAAAAACAAAAAGCAGACGGTAGTCACTTTGAGGTGTATTTGAAGCAGCAGCTAGTCGGTGAAGTCAAATGGGACTTAGTCGGTGACCATAATGTTAATAATGCATTGATGGCAATAGCTGCGGCGAGACATGTGGGCGTTGTCCCTGATCTGGCTTGCGAGTCTTTGGGGCGCTTTATCAATACCAAGCGCCGCTTAGAGCTGAAGGGTGAAGTGAATGGTATTACTGTATACGATGATTTTGCTCACCACCCAACAGCCGTTGAACTTACGCTAGATGGTTTGCGTAACAAAGTTGGCGAGCAAAGAATATTTGCAGTACTAGAGCCTCGTTCGAGTACTATGAAGATGGGAGTGCATAAAGATACTCTAGCAGCTTCTCTTGATTTGGCTGACAAGGTATTCCTTTACCAACCTGATAGCATTGATTGGTCAGTGGAAGATATTGCACAACAGTGCTCTCAGCCAGCACAAGCTTCTAAATCTGTAGATGACATTGTCCAATCGTTAGTTGAAGAGACTAAGCCTGGCGATCATATATTGGTGATGAGCAATGGTGGCTTTGAGGGAATCCATACTAAGCTTCTACAAGCACTACAGGTAGCGGAACATTAATGCAGCGTAACCATCAACAAAAAAGCATTACACTAGCGATGACAGGAGCTTCTGGAGCTCCCTACGGTCTAGCATTGCTTAAGAAACTACTCGAAGCGGATTATAAGGTTTTCTTTTTAGTCTCTTCGGCGGCTCGTGTCGTGTTAGCCACTGAGCATAACCTAAAACTTCCTAGTGGTCCGGATGCCATTAAAGCCACATTGGTGGAGCATTTGGGGTGCGATGACTCTAAGCTCGTTGTGTGTGGTAAAGAAGACTGGTTCTCTCCAGTGGCATCGGGTTCAGCAGCTCCTAAACAGATGATTGTTTGTCCTTGTTCTGCGGGGAGTCTTGCCTCTATTGCACATGGTATCTCTGACAATCTCATCGAGCGTGCCTCGGACGTGGTGCTCAAAGAGCGTGGCCAGTTGATTTTGGTGGTGCGTGAAACGCCATTCTCTACATTACACTTAGAGAATATGCTCAAGTTGTCAAAGATGGGGGCGACCATTATGCCTGCAGCCCCAGGATTCTATCATCAACCTCAGTCTATTGATGACTTGGTTAACTTCATGGTGGCGCGAGTGCTCGACCATATCGGTGTAAATCAAGATTTGGTCCAGCCTTGGGGCTACGATAGACGTCAGTAATTATTTAGATATCAACGCCAGCATATTGCTGGCGTTGTTCTTTCGATGTTCTCCTCTGTTTTATTCAGAGTTGAATTACAGGTTCTCCTCGGCAAATTCTGCCAATCGACTTCGCACTACGCCGTTAAGATGAATGTTGGCTGAGCCTTCAAAATTTTTGAAGCGCTCTACCATGTAGGTAAGGCCAGAGGTGACAGGAGTTAGATAAGGGGAGTCTATTTGTGCAAGGTTGCCAGAACAGACAATTTTGGTGCCTTCACCACAACGAGTAATAATGGTTTTTATCTGTGAGGCGGTAAGGTTTTGACATTCATCAAGTAAAACAAAGGCATTTTGGATGGAGCGTCCGCGCATAAAATTAATGGATTTAAATTGAATATTAGCCTTCTCACAAATATAGCGTAGAGACCCCTCAGTGCAGTGGTCGTTCTTATGTAGCGCCTCTAGGGTATCGGTGACCGCAGCAAGCCAAGGCAACATTTTTTCTTCCTCATTGCCCGGTAAGAAACCAATGGATTCTCCAATGTCTGGTGTATTGCGAGTCACGATGATCTTATCAAACATGTTCTGTTCAACCGCTTGCTCAAGAGCCGCTGCCATTGCTAGCAGGGTTTTACCACTACCTGCCGCACCCGTTAATATCACCAAGTCGATATCTGGGTCCATAAGGGCATCGAGCGCCATCCCTTGATATATATTCTTTGGTCTAATATCCCAGGCACGCCGACTCATCATCTTGTCACGGCTTAAGTCTTTTAGAGTAACTGATTCAGGATCTATCTCGGTTACCCGCGCGGCAAAGTCACTGTCGGAATCTAGAATATATTGGTTGATATAAGGCAGTTCGATACTGGATTGGTTGATTAGGTGGTGGGTTTTTCCGGCTAACGCGATTGAGTTGACTTCATTTATCTTATCCCAAAAAATGCCATCATATTGAATAAACCCTTTGGTTAAGTACTGCACATCGTCAATGAGTTGATCAGTGCGGTAATCTTCTACGTATCGGACGCCTGCGCCCTTGGCTCGTAGCCGCATATTTATATCTTTAGTGACGAGAACGACATCACGTGGTGAGCGTTTGTTTTGTAAGTAGATAACGGCATTGAGTATTCGATTATCTCCCGCCTTATCGGCAAAGGCTTTTACCGTTTCTTGCAGTTCAAAATCAGCCAGTATTGAAAGTGTGCCTGTTGATCTTGATTCATTGTTAAAACGGATACCCTCTGAGATTTGGTCTGGTGTTGCTTCGCGAAATAGGTCCTCTAGTGTTCGAATCGCTACACGTGCATCACGAGCAACATCTCGTTTACTGTCTTTGATTCGGTCTAGCTCTTCTAAGACCGTCATGGGAATGACGACGTCGTGTTCTTGAAAGGAAAAAATGGCATGTGGTTCGTGAAGTAGGATATTGGTGTCGAGTACGAAAATCTTGCGTTCGCTATAACCCATAAGCGTCTCCTTTGCTTATTTGACGTTGTGTATCCAAGCGATCTCAAAACCCAGTTTGTAGACTGATGAAGAGAGCTCAGTTAGACATTGAAAACCTCTTCTATTTTGAGTGTAGTTTGGTTTCATTTGTTTGACAGTTTGATTGCATAATTTATATCCAGCGAAATTAAGGTTTTACGTGCCCAGCATCCAGCGATGTACTATCATGTCGCCCTTTTTCTGATAGGAAACTTAGCCAAATCTGCTTGGTTTTCTTCTACTATTGTTAGAGTCGATTTTACAAAAGGGTTTTAGCTGAATGGCATTTGCGATTGGTCAACGTTGGATTAGTGATACAGAGAGTGATTTAGGTCTTGGAACAATAGTTGCCATTGATGCGCGCACGGTAACCTTAATGTTTGCCGCTTCAGAAGAAGAGCGACTGTACGCTATTAGTGATGCTCCGATTACTCGTGTCACCTTTGCTGTTGGCGACACTATTGAAGCGCATGAAGGCTGGTCACTAAATGTGGAGCAGGTCATTGAAGAAAAAGAGGTGCTTTGCTACGTAGGTACGCGCGAAGATACCGGTGAGCAAGGTGTGGAGCTTCGAGAGATTTTCCTAAGTCACCAGATCCGCTTCAACAAACCACAAGACAAGCTGTTCACTGGCCAAATTGACCGTATGGACAATTTTGTATTGCGTTACCAGGCTTTGAACAATCAATACCAGCAACATAGAAGTCCACTTCGAGGACTGACGGGTATGCGCGCGGGTCTGATTCCTCATCAGCTTTTTATTGCTCAAGAAGTAGGCCGTCGATACGCTCCACGTGTTTTGCTAGCCGATGAAGTAGGTCTAGGTAAAACCATTGAAGCAGGCATGATCATTCACCAACAAGTGTTGGCAGGTCGCGCGGAACGAATTTTGATTGTGGTGCCGGAGACGCTAACACATCAATGGCTGGTGGAAATGATGCGTCGTTTCAATTTGCATTTCTCTGTGTTTGATGAAGAGCGTTGCGTTGAGGCTTATGCAGAAGCACCGAATCCATTTGATACTCAGCAATTAGTTCTTTGCTCCCTAGATTTCCTTAAGAGCAGCCCTAAGCGTCATCAACAGGTGCTAGAAGCAGAATGGGACCTATTGGTTGTTGATGAGGCTCACCACTTGGAGTGGAGTGTAGAAGCGCCAAGCTCTGAGTATATGGCTATAGAATCGCTAGCATCAAAGATTCCTGCGGTACTCTTACTAACCGCGACACCGGAGCAGTTGGGTCGTGAAAGTCACTTTGCACGACTGCGTCTATTAGATCCTGACCGCTTCTATGATTATCAAGCTTTTGTTAATGAAGAAGAAAACTACGCTCCTGTGGCTGAAGCTGTCAGCCAGTTGCTATCAGGCCAAACACTACCTAATGACGCTAAGAATCAGATCACTGAGCTGTTATCTGAGCAAGATGTTGAGCCGATGCTTAAGGCCATCTCCGACGACCAACACCCTGAACAGCAAGCATCGGCAAGACAAGAGTTGATTGATAACCTGATGGATCGCCACGGCACGGGACGCGTATTGTTCCGAAATACTCGTGCGGCTATCAAGGGCTTCCCTGAGCGTCGAGTCCACTTGCTACCTATGCCTTTGCCTGAGCAGTATGCTCGCGCTATTAAAGTGTCGAAGATGTTCAATGTTGACCTGCCTTTAGAGAAGCAAGCCGGTATCATGCTTTATCCTGAAGAGGTCTTCCAAGAGCTGGGAGATACTGGCTCGTGGTGGCAGTTTGATAGCCGAGTAGATTGGCTGATCGAGAAGGTTAAAGAAAAGCGCTCGGAGAAAGTACTGGTTATTGCTTCAAGAGCCACCACCGCATTGCAACTTGAACAAGCATTGCGTGAGCGTGAAGGTATTCGAGCTACAGTGTTCCATGAAGGTATGTCGATTATAGAGCGTGATAAAGCGGCTGCTTATTTTGCTCAAGAAGAAGGCGGCGCACAGGTGTTGATCTGTTCAGAGATTGGCTCTGAAGGGCGTAACTTCCAGTTTGCTAATCAGTTGGTGATGTTTGATTTGCCATTTAACCCTGACTTACTAGAACAGCGCATAGGTCGTTTGGATCGTATTGGCCAGAATTCAGATATTGATGTATTCGTTCCGTACCTAGAGGGTAGCTCTCAAGGCGTATTGGCTCATTGGTATAATGAAGGCCTTAATGCTTTTGCTGAAACCTGCCCAACGGGCCGCACTGTGTATGAGAAGTTATCTTATGAACTGACAGAAATGATCGCAACTGGAGATAGCTCCGCGCTTCCTGAAGTGATAGCTCAATCGGCCAAGATTAATCAGCAACTTAAAAAAGATCTTGAGCAAGGCCGAGACCGACTTTTAGAGATGCACTCTAATGGTGGTGATAGAGCGCAAGATTTGGTTCAAGAGATTGCTTCCAAAGACAATGACACTCAGTTTGTCAGTTTTGCCCTTAGCCTATTTGATTGTATTGGCTTAAACCAAGACGACAAGGGAGAGAATGCACTGGTTGTTACTCCTTCTGAGCACATGCTAGTGCCTAGTTACCCTGGGCTTCCATATGATGGCGCAACCATCACCTTTGACCGTGATACGGCCCTTTCCCGTGAAGATATGAACTTTATGTCTTGGGAGCATCCAATGATTCAAGGCGGTATTGATTTACTGCTGAGTGAAGGGGTAGGAGCATCTGCTGTTTCTTTATTAAAAAACAAAGCCTTGCCAGTAGGTACTATGCTTTTAGAGTTGGTATATCTGGTTGATGCTCAAGCGCCAAAACGCAGTGGTATCTCTCGCTTCTTACCACAAACGCCAATTCGTTTGATGTTAGATGGTAAAGGCAACGATCTCTCTGAGCAGGTAGAATTTGCGAGCTTTAATCGCCAGTTGAGTCCGATCAATCGTCATATAGCCAGTAAGCTGGTGACTTCTGTTCAGGCACAAGTGCAAGCTTTGATTAGTGTGGGTGATGAAAAAGTACTATCAAAGCATGAGCAAGTTAAACAGCAAGCAAAGAATGAGATGCAAGCAAGCTTAAGTGCCGAGTTGGAGCGTCTACTTGCCTTGAAAGCAGTTAATCCTAATATCCGAGATGAAGAAGTGACTGCAATTGAAGAGCAAATTAGCGAGCTTGATGGCTTTATTTCTCAAGCACAAATTCAATTGGATTCATTGCGCCTAATTGTTGTTTCTCATAATTAAAACTGGAGTGTAAATATGGCCATGACTGAATATCACCCTCCAGTAGATCCGTGGATAGATATTGTTTACCAAGATGAACATATCTTGGTAGCTAATAAGCCTGCAGGCTTGCTATCTGTACCTGGTAGGGAAGAGCGTCATTACGATAGTCTATGGAGTCGTCTTGTTGAGGAATATACCGAGATTCAAGTCGTGCATCGTTTGGACATGGCCACATCCGGTTTAATGTTGTTTGCTCTTAGTAAAGAGGCAGAGCGTCATCTCAAAAAGCAATTTCAATATCGCTTAACCCATAAGGTCTATTACGCTCGTGTTTGGGGCGAGCTAGAAGAAAAAGAGGGGATTGTCGATCTTCCTCTTATCTGCGATTGGCCAAATAGGCCAAGACAGAAAGTGTGCACCCACGACGGTAAACCTTCTAGAACGGATTATCAAAAGGTACAGCAGGAAGACAAAACTTGTATTGTGCGCCTTTTGCCTATTACAGGACGTTCACACCAATTGCGTGTGCACATGAATGAAATGGGACATTCCATTGTTGGCGATGAGTTTTATTCTGAAGGTGAGGCAAGGGCCTACTCTGAGCGCTTGCAATTGCATTCAACAGAGTTGAGCTTTTATCACCCTAAAGATGGCAAGTTAGTCAGTATGTTTGTGCCATGCGACTTTTATCCTGAGGCAGAACCTTTAGTATTGAAACTCTACTCTGCGGAGCCTGAGTTACCAGACTATAAAACCTTGCCTAAGCATTAAGGATTTTGCATGCAACAATCGTTACCTAAAGTTGTCTTTTTAGATAAAGCGACCATTCCTGCACATGTGCTATTTCGTGAATTGAACTTTTCTCATCAGTGGGTGGAGTATGATTACACCTCTCCTGAGCAGTTAAAAGAACGCTTAACTGGAGCAGAGGTTGTTATTAGCAATAAGGTAGCGCTTAATGGATCGATACTGAGGCAATTTCCTTCCATTAAGTTGATCGCAGTGTCTGCGACTGGAACCAACAACGTTGATTTGGATTACTGCATTGAGAATCAAATAGCGGTATGCAATATCCAAGGGTACGCCACACGTTCAGTGCCAGAGCACGTGGTAGGGATGATATTTGCTCTGAAACGTAATTTGTTCGCTTATCATCAGGATATAGAGAAAGGCGTGTGGCAAAAAGACAAGCAATTTTGTTTTTTTACGCACCCTATTACGGATGTAGCAGGGTCAACTATAGCGGTTATCGGCAGTGGCAGCTTAGGTAAAGCCGTAGCTACCCTTGCGAGTGCTGTTGGAATGAAGCCCATCTTCGCTGAGCGCAAAGGTGCTTTGCAGGTGAGAGAAGGTTATGTCAGCTTTGAAAAGGCTCTACAGCAGGCGGATATCGTGACTCTTCATTGCCCTCTAACCCCGAGTACAACTAATCTGATCGCACGTGACGAGTTTGCTTTGATGAAGTCGACCTCGGTTGTTATTAACACGGGTAGAGGTGGTTTAGTGAATGAAGCTCATCTAATAGAAGCGCTTAAATCGGGCAAAATAGCGGGTGCGGGAGTCGATGTGTTTACCAATGAGCCAGCGGATATATCCAATCCCTTACTTGCCAATTTGTCACTACCAAACTTATTGCTCACTCCGCATGTTGCTTGGGGAAGTGATTCTGCATTGCAAAGCTTGGTCGATATTCTGCTTAATAACATTGATGATTTTGTGGCAGGGAAGCATTCAAATAGAGTGGTTTAGTACAAAACTATTGAATACAAATAAAAACGGTCACCGCAAATAGGTGACCATTTTTTTGTACGTTGTCTTAACCTTGAGGCTTAATCACGAGTACGTTTACAGGAGAGTTATGTACAACTTTACTTGCCACTGAACCCAAAACAACGTTATCAATTCGAGAGCGCTTGTGGCTTGGCATAACAATTAAGTCAGCGCCTAGCTTTTCTGCATAATCGATGATGGTAGCATAAGGCTTACCTTCAGCAATGTGAACCTGATAGACCAGTTCAGGGTCTACAAAGCTATCTGCGAAATTTCGAAGTTGAGCTTCGACATCTTTTTTCATGTCTTGCACTGCGTCCTTAGGGAAGTAGGTTGCCACCATGGACATGTGGATTCCTGGTAATACGTTCAAAAGATGCAGTTGTGCATTGCTTTGCTTGGCATGCCAAACGGCTGCCTTTAAGGCTTTATCACTGAAGCCTTTTTCGTTCAGGTCAACGGGGACTAAGATCTGTTTGTACATGGGAAATGCTCTTGAATTTTTGTCGTGCTATTGCCCCATAGTGTAGACCATGGGGCATTGAGCGAAATCAAACTATGCGTTGATAGACTCTCTAGCTCGACGTCGTTTTTGATTTAGTGCCATCAATAGCACCAGAATCAATGCAGGAAGAAATACCCATTCTTTCATTGGGCGTTCTGCCTTTTGAATGATGTGCTTGATCTTCCAGTCAAAATCTATGCCGGCTGCTTCTGCAGGGCTACCGAATTCGACCATATCTACAATAACGTTATTATCACTCCGAGACAGCATCAATCCCATTGACGAAATACGATCCTCTGCGGTGCTTGCATCGTCATCAAACGGTAATCGGACTGTTTTACTGATTAGCTTACCTTCTAGATTTTCACCCTCGACACGCATTTGCAGAGCCTTGCCTATTGGCATTTGCTCAACAACGGTCGATATCTCAGTCGCAGGCACTTCCAACTGAGCTGGATAAATTTGATCCCACCAAAAACCGGGACGGAAAAAGGTAAAGGTCAGCACGAGCAAGACAATGGTCTCCCACCACTTGTTGCGAGTGAGCCACCAACCTTGAGTGGCGGCAGAAAACAGCAACATTGCAGTGATCGCCGAAAGTACGGTGAGTAGCAGATGCCACCAACTGTCTATTCCCATCATTAGAAGTTGGGTATTAAATACAAACATGAATGGCAAGATGGCGGTTCGTATATCATAGGTAAAGCCTTGAATACCCGTACGAATTGGATCGGATTTTGCAATTGCCGCTGCCGCGAAGGCTGCCAGGCCAACGGGAGGTGTATCATCGGCAAGGATACCGAAATAGAACACAAATAGGTGCACGGCGATCAGAGGTATAATCAGCCCATGTGCGGCGCCTAAAGTAACAATTACCGGAGCCATCAATGTGGATACAACAATGTAGTTGGCCGTGGTGGGCAGTCCCATACCTAGAATAAGGCTGATAACAGCAGTAAATAGCAGCATCATGATGACGCTACCACCAGAGATGAACTCGACAAAATCTGTCATCACGAGTCCAATACCTGTCAAGGTGACCACACCCACGACAGTACCAGCAGCAGCGGTAGCAACACCGATGCCTATCATATTGCGTGCGCCCGAAACTAATGCTTCTAAAAGGTCATGAAAGCCGGTTTTAACTGCTTTCGCAATCTCATGGTCTTTATTGAAATAGCTCATCAAAGGGCGTTGAGTGATCAGAATAAAGATCATGAATACCGTAGCCCAAAAAGCAGATAGACCCGGCGAGAATCGCTCTACGGTCAAACACCAAACTAGCACCACGATTGGTAGCAAAAAGTGCAGACCAGATTTGACGGTCGGTCCTACATCTGGGATCTCCGTTAGGTCTGGATCCATCTCAGCATGTTCTTGATATTGCGAGGAGATGCGCACAAGTCCAACATAAGAGATGAGTAGTGCAACGGTAACAATAGGTGTGGCTGCTGCGCCGAATACGTCTTTTGTCCATCCAATACCATAGTATACAGCTGCACTAATTACGCACAGGCCAAGAATAGTACCAATGAAAGAGAGTAAGCTCTGTAATTTAGTTGGCGTATGACGACGAGGTAAACCTTCCATACCCGCCTTACAGGCCTCTAAGTGAACAATATAGATTAGAGCGATATAAGAGATGAGTGCGGGTAATAGAGCGGCTTTAATCACTTCTACATAGGATATACCCACATACTCAACCATTAAGAATGCCGCTGCGCCCATGATAGGAGGAGTTAACTGGCCATTTGTGGAAGCAGCAACCTCAACGGCACCTGCTTTAGTGCCAGGAAAACCAACACGCTTCATTAGTGGGATAGTAAAGGTACCGGTAGTTACCACGTTGGCGATAGATGAGCCGGACACTAAACCTGAAAGACCAGAAGCGACAACAGCCGCTTTTGCTGGACCACCGCGCATATGACCCAGTAGAGAGAAGGCGACCTTAATAAAGTACGCACCCGCTCCAGCTCTTTCTAGCATGGCTCCAAAGAGCACAAATAAGAATACAAATGAAGTCGAGACACCCAAAGCAACACCGAATACACCCTCAGTAGTCAGCCACAAGTGAGACATTGCTTTGTTCAAGCTTGCTCCCTTATGTGCGATGACATCTGGCATATGAGGGCCACCAAAGGTGTAAAGTAGGAATACGGCTGCTACCACCATCAGTGGTGGGCCAAGTGCACGGCGAGTTGCCTCTAGAAGTAGAGCCATACCGATAACCGAAGCCACAATATCCATTGTGGTTGGTGCACCAGAACGTTCGGCTAATTGGGTATAAAAGAGATAAATGTAGCCGGCAGCTAAACTGCCAAGCAATGCCAATATCCAATCAATGACAGGAATTCTATCTCGTGGCGATCCCTTTAATGCTGGATAGGCAGTAAAGGCAAGGAATATGGCAAAAGTGAGATGGATCGAGCGAGCTTCGGTATCATTGAGGATAGCGAAATTGAAAATGAACGGCAGTGGTGAGGCATACCAAAGCTGAAACAGTGACCAGCATAGCGGCACAAACCATAGAATTCGTCCGGGAATACCTGAAGGGTTTCTTGCCCCAGTATCCGCTTGTGCGACGATTTCTTGTGCCTCTTGAATAGGAGTCGTTGAATGTGTCATTAGTGTGTCCTAATTCTGTTGACGCGAGGGTTGGCTAGGCGCGCACCTTTAGGTACTCAATAACCTTAGACCAAGCCCAAATACTAGCCAATAAATTGCAATATAAAGAGAAGGGGGTGCCAAATGAAGGCAAATAGAAAGCCCCAGTCGAAAAAGGGACATTGGCTAGTAAACATAAGGGGATGTTGTGTTGTCCCCTATTTTCACCGAAGAAAAGTAAGGAGGCTTTAGCCTCCTTATCTTATCGGGTTACTTGATAAGGCCTACTTCTTTGTAGTACTTCTCTGCACCAGGGTGAAGAGGAATCGATAGGCCGTCTTTTACCATGTTTTCTTTCTTGAGACTTGAAAATGCAGGATGTAGACGTTTGAAAGTATCAAAATTCTCGAATACCGCTTTAGCCACTGTGTAAGCAACTTCGTCTGAAACGTCAGTCGTCGTTACCATAGTTGCTGCTACGCCGAAGCTGTTAACGTCTTGGTCTGTACCACGGTACATGCCAGCAGGTACTGTGCTAAATGCATAGTAAGGGTTGTCAGCGACGATCTTATCGATCTCTGGGCCTGTTGCTGGAACTAGTTTTGCGTTACAAGAGGTTGTCGCTTCTTTGATTGAACCATTTGGGTGTCCAACCATGTAGATGAATGCATCAATTTTGTTATCACAAAGTGCTTGAGAACGCTCAGAGCCTTTAAGCTCAGAAGCTAATTTGAAGCTATCGTTGGTCCAACCCATAGCGTCCATTACTACGCCCATGGTTGCACGGTCACCAGAACCAGGGTTACCAATGTTGACACGCTTGCCTACTAGATCAGAAACGTTGTTAATATCAGCGTCTTCGCGTGCAATGATGTTAAAAGGTTCTGTATGAAGAGAGAATACAGCACGAAGCTTTTTGTAAGGTCCTTGCTCAGAGAATTTGCTAGTTCCGTTGTAGCCATGGAACTGCCAATCAGACTGAACAATACCAAAGTCCAACTCACCGGAGCGCATAGTATTTACGTTATAGATAGAACCGCCAGTAGACTCTACTGAACAACGTACATTGTGGTCATTACGATCTTTGTTAACAAGCTTACAGATAGCACCGCCAGTAGGGTAGTAAACACCGGTTACTGAACCTGTACCAATAGTAATGAACTCCTGCGCTGAGACTGCGCCTGCGCCCATAACTGCTGCAGCAATCGCACCAAGCTTAATCGCTTTCTTAAATGCCATGATGTTTCTTCCTTATATCCATGATCATATCAACAGCCTTCTATGTACTGTTGAGGTTTCCTGTATGGAAACGGCATCTTTTTCAATCCAAATCCAGCCAACAGCACTTGATGTAATGTTAAATATTCGATCCAACCGAATCTTCTTAGTTTAGATCGACTTTAGAAGAAACGTTCAACATAACAACAATAGCAGAGAGAAAATCGTTGAAAAAGTGGCTGAATGATAGCAAAAAATAGGCAAAAAGAGAGTGAGCAGTATGGGGGAGAATAGAAAATTGGTTGCTTATACGGGGAATTAAATCTGCTGACTTTATGAAATAGTCATTGTAAACAGTAAGTTACCAAAGGGCTGGTGGTGGGTTGCGATTTTAATAGGATGTGATCGACTTCACAGCTTATTGTCTAAACTGTGAAGGTTGAATAAAGGATTTTATCCAGCGTATTCAAAGAGTTCACAAACAGAATCGAACAATTGTTTAGTGCTGATTTCAAGAGTAGGGGTGATGAAAATGGTGTCATCACCAGCAACAACACCAAGAATTCCCTCCGACTTTCCAAGAGAATCGAGCAGTCGGGCAATTAATTGAGCTCCAGCTGGTCCTGTATGTATGACAACTAATGCGTTGTTGTAGTCAATATCCAGTACAAGCTCACGTAAAGAGCTAGATACTGTAGGAACACCAAGCTCTGCTGGAAGACAGTAAACCATCTCCATTTTTGCGTTTCGTGTACGAACAGCACCAAACTTGGTCAGCATACGAGAGACCTTAGATTGGTTTATGTTGTCAAAGCCTTCAAGTTTAAGTGCTTCTACAATCTCGCTTTGCGAGCCGAAACGTTCTTGCTTTAAAAGAGATTTGAACTCGCGGACTAAACGGTCCTGTTTTTCGCTGTTTCGCATTTGTTGTTCCACATATTATTAGTTTTATCAGTCGGATGAGAGGTACCCTCAAGCAAACTAGTGTCTCACAGAACTGTAATATACCCAAGTAAAGGGGGCAGATGTCTCATGAAAACTGGTTACTTACTTTTCCAATACGTGAGAAGGGTCTTTTAATATTAAAATTGCTACTTCGATGAGTGAGTAAGGTCGCAAAGGTGTCGTTACGTGTTTGTAAAGGTAAAGTAAATATTATAGTTTCGAGATTATATAAGAACTAGAACAATAATTACCTCTATCTTACCCAAGGAGAACACAATGAAAGTCGCTGTTATCGGAGCTGCTGGTGGTATTGGACAAGCACTGGCACTTCTATTAAAAAATAATCTTCCTGCTGGCTCAGATCTCGCTCTATACGATATCGCACCTGTGACTCCTGGTGTTGCAGCGGATCTTAGTCATATCCCAACTCCAGTATCGGTAATCGGTTTTTCAGGTGTAGATCCTACGCCAGCTCTTGAAGGCGCTGACGTGGTATTGATTTCTGCAGGTGTCGCTCGTAAACCAGGCATGGATCGTGCAGATCTTTTTAATGTGAACGCGGGTATTGTCAAATCTCTTGCAGAAAAGATTGCGGTAGTATGTCCAAAAGCATGTGTGGGTATCATTACTAATCCAGTGAATACGACTGTTGCTATTGCTGCTGATGTGCTGAAAAAAGCAGGTGTTTATGACAAGCGCCGTCTATTTGGTGTAACAACACTTGATGTTATTCGCTCTGAAACCTTTGTTGGTCAGCTTAAGGGTCTAGATCCTACTAAACTAGAAGTACCTGTTATCGGTGGTCACTCAGGCGTAACAATTCTGCCATTATTATCGCAAGTTAAAGGTGTTGAGTTTACTAGCGAAGAGATTGCATCACTGACGACCCGTATTCAAAATGCAGGTACAGAGGTTGTTGAAGCAAAAGCTGGTGGTGGTAGTGCGACACTGTCTATGGGGCAAGCGGCATGTCGCTTTGGTTTGTCACTAGTTCGTGCTCTACAAGGCGAGGCGAACGTCGTTGAGTGTGCTTATGTAGAAGGCAGTGGTGAACATACTCGCTTCTTTGCACAACCAGTTAAATTGGGCACAGCGGGCATTGAAGAAGTCTTGGATTATGGTGTACTAAGTGAGTTTGAGAGAGCCTCTTTAGATGACATGCTTGAAACACTATCTGGTGATATTTCAAAAGGTGAAGAGTTCGCTAAATAAGGACTCTTTGACAAGGCAATACAAATGACTGAAAGCGGATCTTTATGATCCGCTTTTTTGATCTCGTTACACATTTTCCGCGTACTAGTTACTATTAATCAAGAGTAAGGGTATCGCTATGGACATGGATAAAATCGCGACGGGTATGTGGGTAGAATCTTCTGAAGGCCTAGGGCGCGTCCTAGCAGTAGATAAGAGAGATGAGATGGTACTTGTCGAAGGGTTGCACGAAGAGCAGTGGGCCGTACACGTCAGTTCAGTTAATCAAGACGCTCAATTGCATCCAGATTGCGACAAATACTATTAGGTTAAAGCAAGTAACGACACGCCACCCTTGCGAGTGGCGTTTTTGTATTTAGCTTATTTATTACGTTTAACTGCGAGATGCGCTAACGCTTCAAGAGCTGATTTTTCAGTCGAATCTGGCAAAATTGCTAAAGCTGCAATAGCCTTGTCTGCCTCTTCGTTAGCGACCGTGGTTGTGTATTCCAAAGAACCTGTATCATGCATAGCCTGCATAATATCGTCCAAGCGCTCCATACCATTGGCCTGTTCAATCGCTTCAACAATCATCGCTCGCTGTGAGTCTGAACCATTTTGCATTGCATAAAGAAGCGGCAGGGTAGGTTTACCCTCTGCGAGGTCATCTCCCACGTTTTTTCCCATCTCTTTACCGTCAGCGGTGTAATCCAATACATCATCAACGAGCTGAAAGGCCGTGCCTAGGTGGCGACCATAGTTTTGCATCGCAACTTCTAGCTCCGGAGTAGAGTGAGTCAATATCGCTGCAATTTGCGATGCTGATTCAAATAAGCGCGCGGTTTTAGAATAAATGACCTGCATGTAGCTTTCTTCGGTTGTAGAGGCATCATTGCAGTTCATTAATTGCAAAACCTCACCTTCAGCGATCACATTCACCGCTTCACTCATTAATTCGAGGATCCTCAATGATCCTAGGCTTGTCATCATTTGGAAAGAACGAGTGTAGATGTAATCACCCACCAAAACGCTGGCCGCATTGCCAAAAGCTGCATTGGCGGTTTCTTTCCCTCGGCGCATATCCGATTCATCAACCACATCATCGTGTAATAGTGTTGCTGTGTGAATGAATTCAATGAACGCAGCTGCGGTGATATGCCCTTCGCCTTCATATCCTAAAGCACGAGCTGATAGGAGCGTGATCAGCGGGCGTAGACGCTTTCCACCACCGCTAACAATGTAGTGCCCTAATTGATTGATTAGAGCCACTTCTGAGGTCAGCTGAGCGTGAATTGTTTTATCTACTTTTACCATGTCGTCGGCAGTGAGGGCCTGAATAGCGCTAAAGTCCATTGTACTTCCGGTTTTGAGTCGCTACGGGGAGTAGCTGGATGATAATTAATGTTGAATTTTACACTAAAAAACGTTGCCAAATACACCTGTAAAAGGCATCATTCTCGCACTTTTATGTGGCGATTATCTTTTCGCCAATTTTTTTAAAATATGGCTTGTTTTATGTGATGCGTTCACGTAGAATCTGCGCCCTATTGATGAATTAGTTAGCGCACACCCAAACTACTTAATTAGGTTAAAGGCTGTGCGGAAAAAGCGGAGTAAAATATGTACGCTGTTTTCCAATCTGGTGGTAAACAACACCGTGTAAGCGAAGGTCAAACTCTTCGTTTAGAGAAATTGGACGTTGAAACTGGTGCAACTGTTGAGTTTGACTCAGTTCTTATGATCGCTAACGGTGAAGAAATCACTGTTGGTGCACCTCTTGTTGAAGGTGGCAAAGTTGTAGCTGAAGTGGTTAAGCACGGTCGTGGCGATAAAGTAAAAATCGTTAAATTCCGTCGTCGTAAGCACTCTCGTAAGCAACAAGGTCATCGTCAGTGGTTCACTGAAGTGAAGATCACTGGCATCAACGCTTAAGTTATAGGAGAGTTTAACAATGGCACACAAAAAAGCTGGCGGTTCTACTCGTAACGGTCGCGATTCAGAAAGCAAACGTCTTGGCGTTAAGCGTTTTGGTGGCGAATCAGTTCTAGCGGGTAACATCATCGTTCGTCAACGTGGTACTAAATTCCACGCTGGTGACAACGTTGGTATCGGTAAAGACCACACTCTTTTCGCTCTTACTGAAGGTAAAGTGAAATTTGAAGTTAAAGGTCCTAAGAACCGTAAATTCGTTAGCATCGACTCTGAGTAATTAATACTTAGTTTCAAGCTGAATTCAAAAGCCCTGCCGATTCGGCGGGGTTTTTTATTTGTAGGATACTAGGTTTCTTGGCTCTGAGTCCTAGGCTGTTTGCAGCCTAGGGCCTATAGCCTAGACCCCTAGATCCTAATTAGGTATGGATCTGCTAAAGTTGATCCAGCAAGATATTCACACCAATACGGAGTGAGAAATGAAATTCGTAGATGAAGCAACTGTAAAGGTAGAAGCAGGCGATGGCGGTAATGGCATTGTTAGTTTCTGGCGTGAAAAGTTTATAACTAAAGGTGGCCCCGATGGTGGCGACGGCGGTGATGGTGGTGATATCTACCTTGAAGCTGACGAAAACCTAAATACACTTATCGATTACCGTTTCCAACGCTTTTATGCAGCAGATCGTGGTGCGAATGGCCGTGGTGGTAACTGTACTGGTAAGCGTGGTAATGACCTTACACTTAAGGTTCCTGTAGGGACACGTGCTGTAGACATCCATACCAATGAGGTAGTGGGTGAAGTTGCAGAGCATGGCAAGAAGGTAATGATCGCGAAAGGTGGTTGGCACGGACTAGGTAACACCCGCTTTAAATCATCCGTGAACCGAGCACCTCGTCAAAAGACAATGGGCACTAAAGGGGAAGTTCGTGAACTTCGTCTAGAGCTACTGTTATTGGCAGATGTGGGCATGCTTGGTCTACCAAATGCGGGTAAGTCGACCTTTATCCGTTCTGTTTCTGCAGCTAAACCAAAAGTAGCTGATTACCCGTTTACGACTCTTATCCCTAGCTTGGGTGTAGTGAGTGTGGTTCCAGAAAAGAGTTTTGTTGTTGCCGATATCCCTGGTTTGATCGAGGGTGCAGCAGATGGTGCCGGTCTTGGTATTCGCTTCTTGAAGCATCTAGAACGCTGTCGTGTGTTGCTGCATATGATCGACATCATGCCGGTTGATCAAAGTGATCCTGTGCAAAATGCTTTGACTATCATCGATGAACTTGAGCAGTACAGTGAGAAGTTAGCGGATAAACCACGTTGGTTGGTATTCAATAAGACTGATCTTATGCCTGAAGACGAAGCGAATGAAACGATCCAACAGATCTTGGATGCGCTAGGTTGGGAAGAGCAATACTTTAAGATCTCAGCAATTAACAAACATGGCACTAAAGAGTTGTGTTACAAATTAGCAGACTTTATGGAAACACTTCCTCGTCAAGCGGAAGAAATTTCAGAAGAAGATAAAGTCGACTTTATGTGGGACGATTACCATAAAGATGCGATGTCAGGCAGCAACGTTGTTACTGAAGACGATGATGACTGGGACGACGATGAAGAAGATGACGGTCATGTTATCTATGTTCGCGACTAGTATCTTTTGTAGACAATGGTCTGAACAATAAACATAATAAAAAGAGCCTGAATTAGATTCCGGCTCTTTTTTTATCTGTGCGAAAGCAATTTTATCTCAAGGATCTGAGATCATGCACCTAAACCAGAAAATATCCAATCTAGATGCGTTTATCTTCGCGAATTACCGAGTTGTCCATGGTATTCGTATTTCCATAGCCTTTGTAATTACCCTTATTGCTACGACGTATTTTGAGATTCCTGAGCGAACTTGGATTTTAATTACGCTATTTGTGGTCATAGGACCGATATCTTATCTTGGTAATGTTTTGCCGAGGGCTTGGCATCGTGTTTTAGGAACTTGTCTTGGCGCTATATCAGGCATACTAGGAATTGCTATTAGCCAATATTCTGTGCTGCTGATGTACATATGGTGTGCGGTAATTATTTTTCTGAGTGCTTATTTTGCTCTGGGGAAAAGGCCGTATGTTGGGGTATTAATTGGCATTACTTTAGCCGTCACTTTAGGGGCTGCGAATGCAGATATTGATGTCGCAATGTGGCGTGGCGTTGATGTGACTATCGGTTGTATTGTTGCGGTTTTGTTTTGTCTTATCTACCCACAGCGCGCGTTTATCCACTGGCGCTTGCGCATCGCAAATACCCTAAATACCTTCGCTAAGGTCTATCATTTATCTTATTCTCCCAATGTGTTGGAAAAGCCGGATCTTGAGCCGTTTCAAAATACTTTAGTGAAAGAAATGACAACAATTACCACCTTAACAGCCCCATCGATTAAGGAGACTAAACTCAAGCGTCAATTGCTCGAAGCGATTCAAATCCAACTTCGCAATATGCTTAGTACGATAGATCTGCTTAACCATTCTTATTGGAGCGACAGAGAAAGTCATCTAAATATGCTTTGGTCTAAATCGCTTAAGCAATGCCAGCAACAAGTGGAGCAACAGCTCGAAGATTTAGCTTATTTGGTGGAAAAAGGGCAGGTCCGTGGTGAAAATCGCGTTGAAGAAAGGGAGGCAATTACTCGTGATCTAAAGGCTATCATTGCTGAGCTAGGTGAAGGAAACTCCAATATTCATGGCTATATTTGGTTAAACCTCAAATTGATCGAAGATTTGGGGAATCTCAAAAAATTACTCGTTTTAGCTTTAAATCTGTCACAAAAATCTTGAGTTGATTAAAGTATTCAATTTCGGTTGTTCTTAATCAATTAAATTTGAATTATCAGTATTGTTTTATATGCAAACCCAATAGAATATTGGTTTTATTTTAAACAATTCTCAAAGAGATAGAATGGAATCGAAACAACGCGCAGTTTCCCGCCTTATTGCTCAAGCAGGTCAGATGTTGCATGCACATGGAGCTGAAAGTGCACTTATTTGCGGTATCATGGAACGTATCGGTCTAGCATGTGGTATGGATGAAGTGGAAGTATCACTTTCATCCAGTGCTCTTGTTGTGACAACGGTAACTGATGATCGTTGTATGACGACCACGCGACGTTGCCCTGATAAGGGAATTAACATGCGCGCTGTGACAGAGGTACAGCGTATCTGCATCATGCTAGAAAAAGGCATCCTAGACCACGATCTTGCGCAGCAGAAGCTGGATAAAATTACTCCTGAGCGTTACAACCGTTGGCTTGTGGTGTTTATGATTGGACTATCGTGCGCCTCATTTAGTCATCTTGCTGGTGGTGATAGTGCTGTATTTGCTATGACCTTTGTAGCCTCTGCTATTGGTATGATTGTCCGACAAGAGATTGGTCATCGTCATTTCAATCCTCTCCTTAATTTCGCGACAACTGCGTTTGTAACCACCTTTATTTCGGCGCAAGCGGTGGTATTTGAGATTGGTAACAATCCAAACGTGGTAATGGCATCATCTGTTCTTATGTTAGTTCCCGGCTTCCCCTTAATTAATTCTGTTGCCGACGTATTGAAAGGGTATATCAATATGGGCATTGCTCGGTTTGTGATGGGCAGTTTACTTACTCTGGCTACCTGCCTGGGGATTGTTGCGGTGAGCGGTGTATTAGGCATGTTTGGGGTGACACTATGAGTGATTTCTTTGCCTTGTTTTTAGGGCTTATCGATGACATGTTCTTTGCATCAATTCCTGCTGTTGGTTTTGCGTTGGTTTTCAATGTGCCAAAGAGTGCGTTGTTCTATTGCGCATTGGGGGGAGCTATTGGTCACGGTTCGCGCTATTTGATGATGCAGTTTGGTATGCCAATTGAATGGGCGACCTTGTTTGCTGCGACCATTGTTGGCTTTATTGGTGTCGCATGGTCGCATCGATTTTTAGCTCACCCTAAGGTGTTTACTGTAGCGGCTATGATTCCTATGGTTCCCGGTGTCTATGCCTTCAATGCCATGATAGCAATGGTAGAAATTAACCAATTGGGTTATACCCATGAATTATTTTCTAGCCTAATAGAGAATTTCCTCACCGCAATGTTTATCATTGCTGGACTTGCAGTTGGGCTCGCTATGCCTGGCTTATTTATTTATCGTCGCCGTCCCATTGTTTAGAGGAACCCCTATGATCGTTAGTATGATTGCCGCTATGGCTAACAACCGCATTATCGGTAAAGACAACCAAATGCCGTGGCATCTTCCCGCAGATTTTGCTTGGTTCAAAAAATGCACCATGGGTAAACCTGTGATTATGGGACGTAAAACTTACGACTCAATTGGTAGGCCACTTCCTGGTCGTCAAAATATCGTGATTAGCCGAGATAGCGACTTGTTGATCGAAGGGGTGGAGACAGTGACTTCAATCGACAAGGCCCTGCAAGTGGCAGGAGATGTGCCTGAAGTTATGATCATTGGAGGAGGCTCAGTTTATGAGTACTGTCTCCCTGCTGCATCTAAACTGTACCTAACACATATCGACTTAAGCGTTGAAGGTGACACACAATTTCCAGATTGGGGACAGGGTTGGAAGCAAGAACATAGCGAACATTACAAAGCGGATGAGAAAAATGCTCATGACATGCAGTTTATTGTTTTAAATAGAGAGTGATGAATCTATGGCGAAAGACCGCTTTGCAAATTTAGACCTCAATCTATTAAGAACTTTTCTGGTGCTCTCCCAAGAGCTCAATATGCGCAAGGCATCAACACGTCTGCATGTAAGCCAGCCTGCAATAAGTCAGTCTCTGCAAAAATTGCGTCATCACTTTGATGATCAGTTGTTTGTTAAAGTGCGTTCAGGCTTAGAGCCTACCCCTTATACTTTGGAATTAGCGAACTCAATCACCCCATTTTTTGATGGCTTGGCAGAAGCTATTAATGGAATAGGTGAGTTTTCTCCTCTAGAGGTTGAGCAAACCTTAAATATCGGAATGATTCCGACAGTAGAAACCGCTTTAGTGGGACGTTTATATCACGCTCTAAAGCAAGCGGCGCCTAAAGCGTCACTTGGTATAAAATCATGGTCTCAAGATTCGATAAATCAATTGATTACAGGGCAAAGCTTATTGGCTGTTGCTTATGAGTCCTCTTTATCAAAAGAGATTTATTCTGAGAAATTAATAGAGATACAAGGAATGTTAGTTGCTCGGAAAGGGCATCCGTTGGCGGGAAAGAGCTGTCAATTAGCAGAGCTTGAAGGCGCACAACTTGCGACCTTTGCAACCGCTGGATGGAACGATAACTACAGCTATGCCCAAGAGTTTCTGAAGAAATATGGCATTAATGTAGAGATTGGTTTTCGCTCAGAATTGATTATGCCTGTCATTGACATAACTCATCGCACGAACATGTTACTACCACATTCTGATCTTTTTCCTTTTAAACAGTTTACTAATTTAGTACCGCTAGATATCGATATTGACAACATTGAAAAGGGTTCCAATATCACCCTTTATGCTCACTATCATGTTAAATATCGCAATAGTCCGCTTATTAATTGGTTAGTGAGATTAATTAGGCAAGAGCTACAAAATCAAATTGAAGATAATCATTGCTTATTGCGGAGATAAGCACTGGTGATTTTTGCTTATCATAATATTCTCTTACACTTCTCGGCAATTTAAGACGCACGGAGCGCAAAAAATCATCAAGGATAAATTTACATTGCCTTTGAGAATAATATGAAAAAATTACTTGTTACTATCGCAACTCTAGCTTTGACTGCCACGCCTGTTTTTGCTGAAACGTCGACACAAGAACCTGAAGCAAATGGACATCGCATCGGAATTGGTTTTTCTAGCACGAAAGATGTGACTTACGATAGTGTCAAATTAGGTACAGGCGTAAAGCTTGAATACGGTTATGAATTTAATAACATTGTCGGCATCAATCTCTCATATGCAGGATATAGTGATAGTGCTTCTGAATATGGCTTAACGTTGGATGTTGATGGTTCTACGATTAAAATTGATACTGATTTAGGTTATACCTTTCATTTTGAGCAGTGGGCTTTGAAACCTTATGCAGCAATAGGTATTGTTCGCCATAATGAAGAGTGGCGACTACTAGGTGAAAAAGAATCAATGGACGATACTAAATTATTCTTCGGTATTGGTGCACGAGCAACGATTAAAGAGCATTACTATGCAGATGCTCGCCTAGAAGGCTTTGCTACGGATTATGCTGACTACGGACAGTTCTCAATGACCTTTGGTTACCGTTTCTAAGTAAAGGTTAAAGCGCTGCTTGAGTAAAGTAGCGCTTATCTTCCCATCTAAGCATTGTCATGTGATTACCCCAGACACAACCAGTATCTAAACCGATAACACTGTGTGAGTCAGTCCCCATCAATGCGGCCCAATGTCCAAATATAGCTTTCTTTGGTAACTGAACTCTTTGTTCTAATTCAAACCAAGGTATCAGCTTACTCTTGTCTACTTCTTCCGGTGGCAGTTTGCTATCCATATCCAAACGTCCATCATGGTAGCAATAACGCATGCGCGTCATTGCGTTAATAGTAAATCTTAGGCGCGGCATTCCCTCTAGTAAGGGATCCCAGATGTCGGGAGAGTTGCCGTACATCTTTTTGATAAGCTTTTTCCAGTTATCTCCTGACAAAGCCTTTTCTACTTCTTGCGCAGCATTGCGTGCCTCATCTAATGTCCAAAGCGGATAGATGCCTGCATGGCTCATAACAAACTCAGGGTGTTCTGCGAGCAAGGGTTGGTGGCGCAGCCATTCAATTAATTCAGAGCAATCATCAGCCTCAAAAATAGGCAAGGTTTTATCTTTTGGCTTGGCTTTATGAACCCCCAATGAAATCGCAATAAGGTGTAGATCATGGTTACCCAAAACTATTTTTGCTGAGTCGCCCATCGAGCGGATAAATCGTAAAGTTTCTAGTGACTTGGGGCCACGAGCGACCAGATCTCCAGCGACCCAAAGTGTATCCTGCTGTGGATTAAAATTGACTTCTTCTAGCAGTAAAAGGAGTTCATCTAGGCAACCTTGGATGTCTCCAACAAGATAATTGGACAAGCGGACCTCTAACTAGTTGATAATGTTTGGCACGGAAAGATTGAAAGGGGCTATCTGAGCTTTAAAGGTATCACCATCGTCAGATTGCATAATATAGTGCCCTTGCATGATTCCTACAGGGGTTTCGAGAGCGGTACCACTGGTATAAGTATAATCGTCATTGGAAGGGATTATGGGCTGCTCACCAACGACACCATCACCTTCTACGGTGATCTGTTTACCATTGCCATCGGTAATGAGCCAACTACGAGAGAGAAGTTGTACGGAGTGAGGGCTAAGATTTTTTATAGTGATCATGTACGCAAATACATAGCGGTCATTATCGGGTTCCGATTGTGCCTCTATGTATTTGGTGTGTACATGACATTTGATACAAGGTTGACTGACGTCCATGTGTGGTCTCCTTGTTAGAGCTTATTGGCTCTAGTGATTGTCGGCAAGCCAGTTCGCCATATCGACAAATTGTTCCAGAGTTAGATTCTCTGGTCGCATGCTTGGATTGACTCCAAGCCCTTCCATGACTTCAGTGCTTATCAGTGAACGGTAGCAATTTCTCACCGTCTTACGGCGTTGATTGAAACCATCTCGACACACTCTATCCAACCATTTTAGGTCTTTTGCCGGGTGCGGTAATGTTTCATACGGCATTAGACGAACAACGGCTGAATCCACTTTTGGCGGCGGAACAAAAGCAGTTGGTGGTACTTCTAAAACAGGCATGACTTTGCAGTAATACTGAGCCATAACAGTTAGGCGACCATAAGCTTTGGTGCCAGGGCCGGCAGCTAAGCGGTTAACCACTTCCTTTTGCAACATAAAGTGCATGTCTTGAACATCTTTATGGAACTCAAACAAGTGGAACATCAAAGGGGTTGAGATGTTATACGGTAAGTTGCCGAAGATACGCAGTTTGTTGTTTGGCTTTACCAGTTGGGTAAAGTCAAAACGCATGGCATCGCCTTCGTGGATAGTTAGCTTTTCACTCAAGTCTGGGTGATTACGCAAACGCTCGGCTAGATCTCTGTCGAGCTCAATAACGGTCAGTTTATCAACCAACTTGCCGACAGGCTCAGTAATTGCACCTAAACCAGGGCCAATCTCAACCAAGTTTTGTCCTGGAAGAGGGTTAATAGAAGAAACGATACCGTCAATAATGTACGGGTCGTTTAGAAAGTTTTGACCAAAACGTTTACGCGCTTTGTGTCCTAAGTGGACATCATTACTCATTGTTTTTTCTCAACTAATTCAATCGCGTGGGAAAGTGCAGTTTGGAAACTTCCTGTATCCGCGTTACCTGTGCCGGCCAAATCCAAGGCAGTGCCGTGGTCGACAGAGGTTCTTATAAAGGGTAGACCTAAAGTGATATTCACTGAACTTCCAAAGCCTTTGTATTTTAGCACTGGAAGCACTTGGTCGTGGTACATACCCAAAATCACATCAGCATCTTGTAGATACTTGTGATTAAAAATGGTGTCAGCAGGTAAAGGACCAATAATATCCATACCTTGCTCTCTGAGCTTATTTAGGGTTGGGGTAATTGTTTCAATTTCCTCTTGCCCTAAACAGCCGTCTTCCCCTGCATGAGGGTTCAAGCCGCAAACATAGATTCGAGGGTGAGGAAGGGCAAATTTAGTCACCATATCCTTATGCAATATCTGCATAATTTGCTCGATTCTTTCTTTTGTCACCGCTTTTGATACATACGCTAATGGTATGTGTGTAGTGACCAGTGCCACTCTTAACCCTTCTGTTGCTAACATCATCACGACCATAGGCGTGTTGGATTGTTCAGCAAAAAACTCTGTGTGCCCACTAAAGGCAACGCCAGCTCGGTTAATTACGCCCTTATGCACGGGGCCGGTCACTATAGCGGCAAATTCATCATTCATACAGCCTTGAGCGGCTCTTTCTAATGTTTTTAGCACATAGTGTCCATTAGCTTCATTCAGTTGACCAATTACTGCTTCTTTTGCCATTGGAATGTGTTCAACCGTCAGTGTCCCTCTACGCTGAGGTGATGGCGCTTGCTTGGCATCGTAATCGAGTAAAGCAACGTCTATGCCTAGATGCAGTGCACGTTGCTGCAACATGTTTTTATCAGCGCATATCACTAACTGATGTGGGTGATTATTATGTACTAGAGATAAGACTAAATCAGGACCAATCCCGGCAGGTTCACCTGCCGTAATAATGATGCGATTACAGCTCATTACTGACCTCTTCGTCATCTTGACTTTGTACCATTTCTATAAAGGCACTGGCTCTAAGCTCTTGCATCCAAGCTGAGGCTTCTTCGTTAAATTTACGATTGAATAAGATTCTGTATGCTTTGTTATTCATTGCGCTATCAGTACGATCAACTTCACGGCGATCTATCACCTCGACAATGTGCCAGCCATGTACCGTTTTGAATGGTTCACTAATTTGACCAACAGGCAATGTTTCTACTTGGTATTTAAATTCAGGTACGTACAAATCAGGAGTTTGGTAGCCAAGTTCACCATCACGAGCAGCAGAGCCTGGGTCAGCGCTGTATTGTTGTGCTAGTTCGCCAAAGGTCGCTTCACCTGCTCTGATTTGACGAATAAAGCCGTACAGTTCTTTTTGTGCACCTTCATCACTTAGAATGACAGAGGTCTTAATTAGGATATGGCGAGCATTAACTTCAGTTACTGCAACTGTTTCCAGTCCTTGCACATCTTCAATTTTCAGTATGTGGAAACCAATTCCGCTGCGAAATGGACCTATAATGGCATCTTTGCCTTGCGTAGTGATTTGGTCAGCAAAAATTGTCGGCATTTCTTCTTTACGCATCCACCCCCAATCACCACCTTCTAGGGCTTTAGGTCCCTTAGAATAGGCAATCGCAAGCTCAGAAAATTTCTCACCCTTTTTCAAACGCTCAACCAACTCATTAGCTTGTTCTTCAATTTCTGCTTTTGAATCATCATCATTGAAGCGTAGCTGGATATGGCCCACGCGATAGTTAACGCTCTTATTGGTTTCCTTCGCTAACATACCTGCCATTGATTCTACCTCGGCAGGAAGAATATTAATTCGGCGACGAACTAGAGCATTGCGCGCCTCTGAGATAGCGACCTCTTTGCGAATTTGTTCACGAAATTCAGTGTAGGTTAAGCCTTGTGCTTGAATACTCGCAATGAGCTCAGCTTGTGTTTGCTTATTGCTTTTAGCGATGCTTTGCACTGCATCATCAAGGCGGTTGTCATCAATTCTTACACCAATGCGCTCTGCTTCTTGAGATTGCAGTTCATCCATGACCAATTTGTCGATCACTTGCTCATTTAACACATCTGCTTCAGGAAGAGCTTGCTGATTTTCTTGAGCATTGAACTTCAGTGTCTTCATTGCACTATCAATGTCGCTCTGCAAGATTACGCCGTCGTTAACGATTACAACTACTCTGTCCATTTCTACTGGGGCAGCTAGGCTAATAGCGGGCAGCAGGACCAAGAGAATAGTAGTAACGAGTCGTTTAAACTTATTCATTATTTTTCCAATACATCTTCTTCGTGGTCATCGGCATATTGCCAATGAGATATTTAATTATTCAGGTAGAAAGGACGACCGTAACCTAGAGCGTTACCTCCGTCACCATACTCAGTGCCAAAGTTAGTGCCAAATCCGATAATACCGATATTAAAGCTAATATTCTCTTCGTATTCAGGTCCAGGATTAGCTGTACCGACGCCACCTGGCCATGAACGAAGTTGATCTGTGTAGGTTATACCCACATACCAACAATCTGAGGTGTAAGTAATACGAGCCAAGGATTCAAGGGTAATGTTCTCTGTTGTATCGTAGAAATATTGAGCGTTAAAATTCCAGTTTCTATTGAATTTATACCCACCTAGTAGACCAACCTGAGAAATACCGTCAGTGGTGATTGAATCTATAGAACTAATGTCTACCGAATTTTCAATGTAATCTTTAGTTACATAGCGATAGTTGGTTTGAATGTAACCCGGACCTTTTCGATATTCTAAAGTACTATCAGCTATTTCTACGCTTTGTGAGTTGACACCATACTGGATGCTACCATTGTAAAAAATGGAGTCATTGAAGTTAAACTCGGCTTCAACAGCCCACGTTAAGTTGTCAGAATTACCGTTACCGCGATTTGGGTTTTCTGTGCTTTCTTCATCAAATTTGTAAATTTGGCCAAATGCAATGTTGAGTCGTTCTCTGTAAGCTGCATCATAGAATCGCGTGGTTGCGCCATAGCTTACTTGATTCGCATTTTTTATATAGTCTACGCCACTATAGCTTCGACTACGGAATAGACCATAGTAATCTGTTTGAAGGTTAGTCGTATCATAGAAATAGATGTCTTCTTGAAACTTATCAGGTACGTAAAGATATTGTATCTTCGGCTCCAAGGTTTGCGTGTATCCATTTGCTAGAGTAGTGCCTCTCTCTAAATATATAGTTCCGCTAGTCCTAAACTCTGGCAGTACTCGAGTAACGCTACTTTCTAAGTATTGGGTACCATCTGCGATTGAAGGTGTTACCCCATCAAGATCTTGATTGTAGTAAGTAGTTAAAAGCCTACCTTCAGTTTCCCAATGACCCCATGTAGTGTTTAAAGGTATTTTAAGTCCTGGTTCGATGTGTACTCGTGTTGCAGAATTGGGTTTATTATTTTGAGTGTCATCAGTTTCAAAGTGAGTTACGTGGCTGATCATGTCAAAATCAAGATATGGTAAAAGTTCCGGATAAAAATAGTTTGCACTAAGCTGAGGCACCATTCGATAAGGTAGATCGTTAGTGTCTGATAACAACTGAAAATCTCGTACTAGTACACTGGTATCCCAATGCTCATTACGATAGGACACCTTACCTTGTTGTAATAGTTGACCATCTTCGCGTTCACCGATACTAGATGAAACATCTCGGAAGTAATAAATGTCGCTGACCTTGGCATAGTCAACTTCGACTTTCCAGTTGCGATCAAACACACCATAGTGGGTATAACCTACGCCCCAACGATCGCCATATTCAGGGTACTTTTGGTCATCACCTAAAAATTGAGCATCGATTTGGCCGCGTCCCCAGCCACTCAAGTACCTGAATTTACCATCAGTCTGCACTCCACGTTCTGACATGTATTTAAACGTGGTTTCTAAATCGTAGTTTGGTGCAAGGTTCCAATAGACAGGGATTTCAAGCTCAAAGCCATCGCTTGTTCCATATGCGACTGTTGGATAAAGGAAACCAGTCTTACGTGTGTCACCGATAGGTACGGTCAACCAAGGCGAATAGAACACGGGGATGTTTTGGATTTCAAAACGAGGATGATACAAGGTGGCTTCTTCTGCCTCTTGGTCAATCTCGATAGATGAAGAAACTAAACGCCATGAGTTATCATCTTCTGGACAAGAGGTGATCGAGCCATCTTCTAATTCATAGTAAAGCTTTCCTTCAACGCGAATAACTTTGGCATCGCCACGTCCGTTCTGACACAGCAAATTATAATTTGCCATTTCTAGTGTCGTTACATCAGTGTCTAGGTTAGTGGTGGCGGTTTCTGATACGGTCTTAATTTGACCGTCAGACATTTCCACATTACCTTTTGCAACTATAGTATTGTCAGCTTGGAACAAGGTTACAGTATCAGCATTAACACGCTTTGTTCCCTGGGTGACCTTTACATTACCTCGGTAGGTGGCTTCTTTACCGTTGATACCATCGAGCGAGTCAGCCTCTACATGAGTGGGCAGTTCCTCTTCCTCTTCTGATTTTTCAGGGATAATACATTGAGAGGTAAGGTCAAAGGTCTGGTCTTCGGCTGCAGAAACAATTGCCGTCAGCTCAGCTGCCGGTTCTGCATTTTGTTCGGCAGTTGAATTATCGGTGAGTTCTGTTTGGGAGTCGCTAAGATCAACTTGTGAAAGTGAGCCTTGATCTTCTTGTGAGTTCTCCTGCACACTAGTTTCTGCCTGCGCATTTGTAACACACAGTGCTGTGGTTATTGAAAGAGCGAGCCAGGTGCGGGGAAATTTTGACATCGAATTAGAAACTTCCTTGATGATGAATAAGTCCGTAGACTGTAACTGACCGTTTACTTGGTCGAATGTTCCTTATGATAATAGAATTTGGAGCATCAGGCACTAAAAGAGCACATTACTCTATAAAAATTAGTAGATTGAGAAAAAAGCATGTATTTTTTTGGCAAAATTTTAGGCGCATTTTTTGGTTTTCTGTTTGGTGGGCCCATTGGCGCATTCATCGGATTGTATATTGGCCATCGTTTTGATCGCGCAAAAGCGATCAATCAAGCCCGTCAGGGAGGCTTTTCTGGATACCAGAGAACCGTTAATCCAGCACAGCAAGTAGAGTTCTTTAAAGCTGCATTTTCGGTAATGGGTCATGTATCAAAAGCAAAAGGCCAAGTCACTGAACGAGAGATTCAGCTTGCAAATATTATGATGCAACGCATGAATCTGGATGAAAATCAGAGACGCATTGCTCAAGAAGCATTTCGTGAAGGTAAGTCATCGTCTTTTCCATTGAGAGAAGTGTTAGGTCGCGTTCGAGAAGTGAGTGGGCGTAGGCATGATTTAATGCAGTTCTTTTTAGAACTGCAGATTTCCGCAGCCTTTGCCGATGGTAGTATCCACCCCAACGAGCGCGATGTGCTGCATATCGTGGCTGAAGTGTTAGGTTTCAGTGCTGCGCAACTTGAGCGTCGTTTGAAAATGCAAGAAGCGGCTTATCGCTTTCAACAAAGCGGCGGCTATGGCGGACAGTACTCTGGTGGCGGCTATCAGCAGCAAGCCACAACTCAAGATCAGCTTGCAGCCGCTTATGACATCCTAGGGGTAGAAGCCTCGGCTGAACCTAAAGAGATTAAACGCGCTTATCGCAAGTTAATGAATGAGCACCATCCAGATAAACTATCAGCAAAAGGCTTGCCGCCAGAAATGCTTGAAGTAGCAAAAGAAAAGGCGCAAGAGATTCAAAATGCCTATGATGTAGTGAAGAAAGAACGAGGCTTCAAATAAGGGTATTTTATGACACCAAGTTACGATGATGTGTTGATTTTTTGGTTCGAAGAATTGCAGCCAAATGATTGGTTTCGTTCTAGTGCTGAACTAGATCAACAGATTAAGCAGCGATTTGGTGAATTGCACAGCAAGGCCTGCCGATGTGAGTTAGTTGAGTGGCGTCAGTCTCCTCAGGGGAGACTGGCGGAAATAATCGTTCTAGATCAGTTTTCGCGTAATCTATTTAGGGATTCACCACGGGCCTTTGCGAGTGACCCTCTAGCTCTTGCTCTAGCGCAAGAAGCGGTCTCGCTTGACGATGATTCAAAACTCTCCTCACAGCAACGTAGCTTTGTTTACATGCCGTACATGCACAGTGAATCATTATTGATACACGAACATGGACTGCAATTATTTACCCAAAGCGGTTTGACACAAAACGTCGAGTTCCATCTTAAGCATACGGCTATTTTAGAACGATTTGGTCGTTACCCTCATCGCAATATAGTTTTAGGTCGCGAAAGTACCAGTGAGGAAGTTCTGTTCCTTACTCAGCCCGGCTCAAGCTTCTAGTTTGCTTTATTGAGTTTCCAGTCGTAATCAAAGCTCACTTTTCCTTCAAAGTCTGTGAGTTCAGGGCGATACTTTGCAAGATGCTTGATCACTCCTTGTTCTCCCTTAAAGTCAATCGCAAACCAATCATAAATTGAAGAAAGCTGAAGCTCACCATTGCTGAGTTTGGCCCCCTTATCACTGTTGATAAAGGTTTGCGCACTCAGCTCTAGTAGTTGCTCAGTGTTTTCGGAGGTAAACGCCTGTGCTTGAAGGTTCGGGCAACCTAGACTGGCACAATTGACCGCGTAGTGGGTACGGGGGTCTTGCCAAATTGGGCGCAGAATCCGATGTTCAATATCATTGAGGCTCAATGGCTTTCCTGCCACTTCAATAATGTTCTCACCCCAAGGTCCAAAGCTAAATAATCCGCCTAGCTTGGTGATGGATTTTACCGGGTAGTTATCTAGAATCAGGTCAACGGTTAAGGCATTGTAAAAGTTAACCCAATACGCGTATTGCTCTGCTTGAGAGTACTGGCGAGGGTCAATCTTGGCTAAGGCTGAGATGTAGGTCTTGAGCGCTTGCTTGTCAGTGTCTGTGACTGAGGCATAACGAAACAAAGTATATTCACTGCTCTCAACTAAATAAGCGTCCAATAAAGCCTGCCATTGGTTGTGATCGATGCTTTGTGTACTTTGGGTGTGTTTATCCCAAAATGGCCATGGTTCGGATTTTGGTGCGCTAAATGCATTAAATGAGAATAACGTGAGAATCAATATCCATACCTTGTACATGTCTTTCTCCAATTTGGTATTAGGGCCTAGAAAAAAAGGCCTTGTATAAACAAGACCTTTCAATTGAGAACTCTATTTCAACAAATTGTATTTAACGCATAAATGCAGGGATATTGTTCTCGTACTCTGTGATTTTTTCAGCATGCTGAAGAGTCAAACCAATGTTATCTAAGCCATTGAGCAGACAGTGACGACGGAACTCATCAATTTCAAAGCTGTACTGCTTGTCATTAGCGGTAACTAGCATCGCTTCTAAATCTACCGTCACTTCAGCACCTTCGTTTGCATCAACAAAGGTGAATATTTCATCGACTTCTTGTTCCGTTAGGCGCACTGGAACCATCTGGTTGTTGATGGAGTTGCCATAAAAAATATCGGCAAAACTGGGTGCTATCATCACTTGAATGCCGTAGTCAGCTAGTGCCCAAGGTGCGTGTTCACGTGATGAGCCACAACCAAAGTTCTCGCGAGCCAGAAGGATACTTGCGCCCTTGTAACGAGGTTCATTCATTACAAACTCAGGGTTTGCTTGCTGACCAGCATCATCTAAGAAGCGCCAATCGTGGAACAAGTGCTGCCCAAAGCCCGTGCGCGTAACCTTTTGTAGAAATTGCTTTGGAATGATGGCATCTGTGTCCACATTCGCAGCGTCAAGAGGAACGACTAAGCCTGTATGTTGTTTAAAACCTGACATGTTATTTCCTCTTACTGCTGTTCAAAAGTGCGAATATCGACAAAATGACCAGCGATTGCTGCTGCCGCGGCCATTGCTGGGCTAACTAGATGCGTACGACCTTCACGGCCTTGGCGTCCCTCAAAGTTACGGTTACTGGTAGAGGCACAACGCTCTTTTGGACCCAAGCGGTCGTTATTCATAGCAAGGCACATTGAACAGCCCGGTAGGCGCCACTCAAAGCCCGCGTCGATAAAGATCTTATCTAGACCTTCTGCTTCTGCCTGAGCTTTTACTTGCTCGGAGCCGGGAACGATTAGCGCTTGAACGTGACTCGCTACTTGGCGACCCTGTGCAACTTTTGCCGCTGCGCGCATGTCTTCAATTCGAGAGTTGGTACAAGAGCCCACAAACACCTTATCGACAGGGTAATCAGAAAGTGATTTGCCTGCTTCTAGTCCCATATAAGCGAGAGCTTTTTCCGCAGAGGCTTTCTCTACAGGGTCGCTGAAGCTTGTCGGATTAGGGATCGGTGTATCCACTGAGATAACCTGACCTGGGTTCGTTCCCCATGTAACTTGAGGTTTTATCTCTGTAGCATCTAGTGTCACTACAGCATCAAACTCAGCGTCATCATCGGTTTTTAGGCTCGACCAGTATGAAACGGCCTCATCCCAATCATTGCCTGTTGGTGCAAACTTGCGTCCTTTGATGTAATCAAAGGTAGTTTGATCTGGAGCGACTAGGCCAGCTTTAGCACCTAGTTCAATCGCCATATTACAGACTGTCATGCGACCTTCCATCGATAAGTCTGTAATGGCTTCACCACAGAATTCAACCACATAGCCAGTACCACCGGCAGCCGTTGTTTTACCGATAATAGCAAGTACGATGTCTTTGGCGGTAATGCCCTCTGCAACCTTACCCTTAACCTCAATCTTCATGGTTTTAGCACGAGATTGTTTTAGCGTTTGAGTGGCAAGTACATGTTCAACTTCAGATGTACCGATGCCAAACGCGATAGAGCCAAATGCGCCATGAGTCGCAGTATGAGAATCACCACAAACGATAGTCATGCCAGGAAGAGTAATACCAAGCTCAGGGCCCATTACGTGCACAATACCTTGATATTTATGGTTTAAATCATAAAGGCGAACGCCAAACTCAGCACAGTTGCGAGATAATGTTTCCATTTGGATGCGAGCCATTTCACCAGAGGCATTGATGTCTTTGGTGGTAGTGGATACGTTGTGATCCATAGTGGCGAAGGTTTTGCTTGTTTGACGTACGCGACGTCCTTTTTCACGCAGACCATCAAACGCTTGTGGTGAGGTCACTTCATGAACTAGATGGCGATCAATGTACAAGATTGGGTTTTCACCCTTTGCTTCTACAGCAATGTGCGCATCGTAGATTTTTTCGTATAAGGTTTTAGCCATTATTCTTTCCTTTTTCTTTCACAAATGAATGCGAAGGAAATTAATCTATTTTAAGAGTTACGAACGTATTCAGCGATTTTATCGCCCATCTCTGAAGTCGTTAGCGCAGTTTTTTCGCCAGCAAGATCTGCAGTAAGCTCACCTGCGGCCAATGCTTTAGATACTGCGTTTTCGATATCTTTTGCTGCGGCTTCTTCACCTAGGCTGTAGCGCAACATTAGAGCGGCAGATAGGATTTGGGCGACTGGGTTAGCGATGTTTTTGCCAGCAATATCAGGAGCACTGCCGCCAGCAGGTTCATATAGACCAAAGTTACTTTCGTTCAGACTTGCTGAAGGTAACATACCCATTGAACCCGTGATCATTGCGCATTCGTCAGAGATGATGTCGCCAAAGATGTTTGAGCACAACATGATGTCGAATTGAGATGGGTCTTTGATAAGCTGCATAGTCGCGTTATCGATGTACATGTGGTTCAGTTCAACATCAGGGAAGTCTTTTGCTACTTCTTCTACAACTTCACGCCAAAGAATAGAGCTTTGTAGAACATTCGCTTTGTCGATGGAGTAAACGTTTTTCCCACGCAGGCGAGCAGACTCAAATGCGATACGCGCAATACGCTCAATCTCATAGCGATGGTAAACCTCAGTATCAAATGCTTTCTCATTTGCACCTTCGCCTTCGCGCCCTTTCGGCTGACCAAAGTAAATACCACCAGTTAATTCACGAACCACGACAATATCGAAGCCACGCTCTGAGATGTCTGCACGAAGCGGAGAGAAATTCTCTAAGCCTTTGTGGATTTGTGCGGGACGCAAGTTACAGAACAGTTGGAAATGTTTACGTAGAGGAAGTAGGGCACCACGCTCAGGTTGATCATTTGGAGGTAGGTTTTCCCACTTAGGGCCACCTACAGATCCAAACAAGATAGCATCAGAAGCTTCACAGCCGTTTAGCGTTGACTCTGGTAATGGCGAGCCATGATTGTCGATAGCAATACCACCTACATCATGCTCACTACGCTCAAACTTAATAGAGTGCTTGCTTTCAATTGCATCAAGAACTTTATGAGCTTGTTGCATTACTTCTGGGCCAATGCCGTCACCGGGTAAAACGGCAATCTTGTAAGATTTATCTGCCATGAAATGGTCTTCCTTAAAATTATAAATGTTGAGCAGCCCCTTGCGAAAATAAACAAGGGGCGAAGTATTAAACGGTTTCTGTGTTTCTTTTCTGCTTCATCACTTCGATTTGATCGGCACGATGAATACTATTAATTACATGAAGTAATGCTTGTCCCGATGCTTCTACGATATCGGTAGCTAGGCCTGTACCGTGATATTTACGCCCTTTATAATTGGCAATGATATCTGCCTGACCTAAACCATCTTCGCCTTCACCTTTCGCTGTAAGGTCGAACTTATCTAGGTCAATTTCATAACCCGTTAAGCGGTAAATACATTGATAAAGGGCATCAACAGGGCCGTTGCCCACTGCAGCTTCGCATTTTTCTTCATCACCACACTGTAATTTGATACTAGTGGTTGCCATTACACTACCAGACTGAACGCTCAAGTAGTTAAGCTTGAAGAAGTCATCTTCGTCACGAAGGTTTGCAAAGTGCATCAGAGCTTCAAGGTCGTAGTCGAATACTTGACCTTTACGATCGGCTAATTTCAAGAAGTCAGCGTACAAAGTATCTAGTTGATACTCTTCTTCTTTATACCCCATGCTATCCATATGGCTCTTCACCGCAGCGCGGCCAGAGCGACTAGTTAGGTTCAACGCTTGGTTTTTAAGGCCGATAGACTCAGGAGTCATGATCTCGTAGGTATTTTTATTCTTCAGCATGCCATCTTGATGGATACCTGAGGAGTGGCTAAAGGCATTAGCACCTACAATCGCTTTGTTTGCTTGCACTGGCATATTACAAAGCTGAGAAACCAATTTGCTGGTACGGTGAATTTCATCGTGTTTAAGGTTGGTTTGAACACCAAGGAAGCTTTCACGAGTTTTGATGATCATCGCAATTTCTTCTAATGAACAGTTACCCGCACGTTCACCGATACCATTGATAGTCCCTTCGATCTGACGAGCACCTGCCTGTACTGCCGCAATAGAGTTAGCTACAGACATACCTAAGTCATCATGACAGTGCACAGAGATAATCGCTTTATCGATATTCGGTACACGATTAAACAGGGTTTCGATGATGCTGCCAAATTCATTAGGAACGGTATAGCCCACAGTATCAGGAATATTGATTGTGTTGGCACCTGCATTGATTGCAGATTCCACCATACGACATAGATTATCGATAGGGGTACGACCTGCATCTTCACAAGAAAACTCAACATCATCAGTGTATTTACGTGCATGTTTTACTGCATTTACACCCATTTCAATGACATCATCATAGCTACGACGAAGCTTGTCTTGAACATGAATGGTTGAAGTTGAGATAAAGGTATGAATTCGGAACTGGTCCGCAACCTTTAGCGCCTCTGCAGCGGCGTCGATATCTTTAGCTACTGCGCGAGACAGTGCACAGATACGACTGTTTTTGATGTGCTTAGCAATGGTTTGTACTGACTCAAAATCACCTGGAGAGGAAATAGGGAAGCCAGCTTCAATAACATCCACACCCAAGCGCTCGAGTGCATAGGCAATCTGTAGTTTCTCTTTGACAGTTAAGCTCGCAGAGAGTGCTTGCTCGCCATCTCGTAGTGTGGTGTCAAAGACAATGACCTTATCGCTCATGTTGGCATCCTTTTTCCAGCGTTGTGATTAAATTTCAGCATAAAAAAACCCGCATTCAAGTTGCGGGTTTTATCAATCTTGGTGGTGTTTTTCGCCCACTAGCAACCCGCGTGTTTAAGTCACGATCAGGAGGAGGAGCAGAGAAGTTGAAACACCAAATTTCATAATAGAAAAACAATCCACCAATTAAGTTAACAAATTAATACCGCAATTCGCTTGTAAGCGTCAAGGGGTAAGTGGAATAAATCTTCAACATTTCTTCAAAATTAGATTTACAGGTAAAGATTGCTATCTCAATTTCATCTTTAACGCATTGATTAAGCTAAATTAATCACTTTTATTGTTTTTGATTAATTTAACTCCTCTCTATTTCCGTATTACGTCACTATAATTAATCAATTGAGTAATTAAAGAGTGATTGGAATTCGATGTCTAGAAAGGCGGGTCGCCCAGCTGAAAAAACGGAGGCGAGAGAGTGTCTCATTCAGAGCGCCAAATTGCTGTTTAGCAGTATGCCCTATGAAAAAGTATCAACGCGCCTGATTGCAGAAAAGGCAGGGGTAAATTCAGCCATGATTCGTTATTACTTTAGCAATAAAGAAGGTCTGTTTGAGGCCATGATAAATTCAGTAATGACACCGATACTTGAAAGCATGCGTAGGCATAAGCAAAGTCCAAGCTCACAATCTTTAGAGAGCATCATGCGTGTTCACTATCAGGTCATGAGTAAAGACCCAGAGTTTCCTCGCATGCTTACGCGTATAATGATGCAACCTTCTTCGGAAGTTCAGCGTCAAGTGACGGAAAAGCTATTTGATCAACTCGTAGGTACTCTGGGTGATGATCTGCTCTTTAGCCAAAATAAACACAATGTATTTCGTTCGGACTTAGATGTTAAGAAGTGCAAGCTTACTTTCATCAGTATGCTGATGTTTCCCTTTATCTCACCGCCGGCAATACTGGAAAAGCATCAAATTGAACTCACCCCAAGCTTTCTAGAAGAGATGCTTCAACATAACCTCAGTGTTATCGCATCAGGAATGATAAATACCAAGGTTCAGAGCCAGGACAACAATCAATGAAACTTAACCGAAAACTGCTTTTCTTCCCCGCACTTGCTGTCGGAATCATCACTCTTGTTGTAATGATTGAAACTCGCCCTGATGTTCCAACTAAGCCGGCGGGAGACAGAGCGAGGCCTGTTGAAGTCATGATAATGACTCCAGTCTCTATGGCCCCAGAGGCCATAGGATTTGGACAGGTATCTCCTAAGTTTGAATGGAAGGCAATTGCAGAGGTTACCGGTAAGGTCGTTTATCGAAATCCAGACCTTGAACGCGGACGCATCCTAACCGCGGGCACTGAAGTGCTTAGGATTGACCCGTTAGATTACGAATTAAAACTGATTCAAGCTAAAGCGGACCTAGGTTCCAGTGAAACCCAACTTAAAAAATTGGCTCTAGAAAACAGTAACAATAAGAACAGTTTAAAAATTGAAAAGAACCGCTTAAAGCTAGCCGAAACAGAACTCAAGCGTATTCAAGATTTGAGAAGCAAGAAAGTGGCTTCTCAGTCTGACGTTGATGCACAGCAACAAACATATCTTGCACAGCAGAAGTTGGTTCAAGATATTGAAAATCAGATGGCGCTGTATCCTGATGAAACAAAAGTCGCAGAGGCACTAATCGAAGTCAATCAAGCCAAAGTGAAAGAGGCAGAACGTTCCCTTGAAAAAACCAGTATTGTTCTTCCTCGTGATTTACGAATTTCGTCGGTCGATATCGAGCTTAATCAGGTAGTGAACCTACAACAAGAAATGATAGTCGCGCAAGGACTAGACGTAATGGAGGTTGAGGCTCAGCTTTCTATCCATGATATGCAACTGCTAGTGCAAAGTCTTGAAGCGAAAGAGCGTGATGCAGTGGGTTCTCCGCTGCCAAGTTTTTCTCGTCTTCATGCAGAGGTCACTTTATCCAGTGGTAATCTGGAAGCCACGTGGCCGGCTAAAGTTGCAAGAGTGAGTGATTCTATCGACCCTACTCAAGCAACAGCAGGTGTTATTCTAGAGGTTAAGCAAGACTATAGTCAGCTATCTCCGAGTGGCACACCACCAATGGTCAGTGGCATGCTGGTTCGAGCTAAAATCGAGGGGACTGAATCTGCTGCTTGGGTAATCCCAGAGCGAGCTTTGCATGGCGATAAGGTTTATTTATTCGAAGACAGTAAGTTAAAAATATTATCAGTAACCGTACTGTATCGACGTGACCAGCAGGTGATTGTTGATGGTGATTTCTCTGATGGGGATACTTTGATTCTTAACGATTTGTTGCCAGCGATCCCCGGGATGTTACTGAAGCTTGAAACCCTTGACGATGATCCAAAGTCTTTGGAGGGTGACGCGTGATTCGTTTTTTTGCAAGGCACCCAACAGCTGCCAACTTATTGATGCTGTTTATCTTTCTGGTAGGTGTTCTTACTTTGCCTACGATCAAACGAGAAACATTTCCTGAGTTTTCTCCCCCTTACATTATGGCGACCATTGTCTACCCTGGTGCTTCGCCAATGGAAGTGGAAGAGAGTTTGTGTGTCAGGATGGAAGATGCCGTAGATGGATTGTCCAACATTGAAGAAACCACCTGTGAGGCTATCGAAGGTAGCGCTCGACTGACGTTAAAGCTCGATAATTCAGCGGATATTGGTCGTATGCTGGTGGATGTGCAAACGCAAATTAACTCCATCAATGACTTTCCAGACGAGATAGAATCTCCAATGGTGCAAGAGCTTGATTGGAATGAGCCCGTGGTAGATGTTGCGATTACTGCCGATACTAGTTGGCCAGAGTTAAAGGCTTACGCAGAAAGTCTGAAACGCACTATGAAGCTGGATTATGGCGTATCACTGGTTGATGTTTCAGGTTTTTCTGATCATCAATATCGCGTCGAACTCAATACTTACATCATGCGTCAGCTTGGACTGAGCGTAAATGATATCGCATTACAAATTGGGAAACAGAACGTAAAACTGCCTAGTGGTAATGTGGAGACTCCGGATAAAAATTTACTGATTCGTTTTGATGAAAGGCGTATTACTCCACAGCAACTAGAGAGTCTTGTTGTGGGTTCTGGGCCCAATGGTTCTATTGTGCGACTGCGTGATGTAGCGACCATCACTGATCGTTTTGAGTTGGATGAGCAGAAGGTGCTGTTTGACGAAAAGCCTTCGGCAATACTCAAAGTAAGTAAAAATAAAGAAGATGATGCCCTTAGGATCAAAGACAATGTAGTCCGTTTTGTTGAAGATCAGCGCGCTATTGCGCCCGATGGAGTCACAATCGAGATGACCAATGATCTTTCATCTGTGCTCTGGGACCGACTGAGCATGATGGTGCGTAATGGTTGGCAAGGCATTGTTTTAGTATTTGCAACTATGTGGCTGTTCTTTAGTTTGCGATATTCATTCTGGGTTGCTGCAGGTCTTCCAGTTGCTTTCTTAGGTGGTATTTTCATGATGGCAAATCTGGGGATTTCCATCAATATTATGTCGCTGGTTGGTTTACTGATGGCCATCGGTATCATGATGGATGATGCTATCGTGATAGCCGAGTCGATAGCCTCGCACCTTGATCGAGGGCAAAGCATTGATGATGCGGTAATCAACGGTGTGAAAAAGGTTCTCCCCGGAGTTGTATCTTCATTTCTAACCACAGTATGCATTTTTGGCAGCTTGTTGTTCTTAGATGGCGAGATGGGTGCGGTACTAAAAGCGGTGCCACAAGTTCTGATTCTAGTGTTAAGCATCAGTCTTATAGAGGCTTTTTTGATCTTGCCACATCACTTAGCGCATTCACTACACGGAGCTAAGAAAGAGCGCCCAGATCTGCGCTTTAAAACGGTATTTCTGCAGAAGTTTGAGCAGTTTCGTAATGGGCCGTTAGTTCGTGCAGTGGATAAGGCGGTTGAGTATCGATACCTATTTATGGGCTCGGTTATCGCAGCCTTGCTCATTTCTATTTCTTTGCTTGCAGGTGGTCACCTCAAGTTCGTACCTTTTCCTGAGTTGGATGGAGATATAGCTGAAGCCCGAATCATACTACCTCCTGGTGCGTCACTGAGCCAAACTGAAAAGGTAGTCGATCGACTGGTTAAATCTGCAGAAAGGCTTGATAAGGAATGGACCGAAAAAGTCGAAAATGGCGTCCCCTTGATTCAACACATTACCGCAAGCTTTAATAGCAATGCTGATGCCAATGAATCAGGCCCGCACATTGCAACGGTTCGTCTAGACCTGCTTGGCGCTGAAGTGCGAAATACTATCCTTGATGACTTTATTGATGCTTGGCGCGAAGATGCAGGGGAAATGGCTGCGCCTATTTCGCTGGTATTTAAGCAACCGACTATGGGGCCTGGTGGACGAGCAATAGAGATCCGTTTGCAGCATGATGATCTTGAGTCACTTAAGGCAGCCTCAGTAGAGATACAGTCTTACCTGAATGAATTTGATGGTGTGCATGGCGTGCTTGATGATATGCGAATGGGTAAAGAAGAAGTTTTGGTTAAATTGCGTCCTGGTGCTGAAACCTACGGCGTGAACGGGCAGATGATTGCAAGCCAGTTACGTGCAGCCTTTTATGGTGAAACGGCGGATGAGATCCAGATTGGTGTTGAGAATATTAAGATTGAGGTGCGTTTAGACAAGGAGGAGGCGGGCAATCTTGAGCGTCTGGCTAACTTCCCAATTATCATGCCAGATGGGGCTCAGATCCCTCTTGCAACCTTAGCAAGCTTCGACTTTCAGCGTAATTATGTGCGCATTCAGCGGATTAACGGTATGCGAACGGTGGCGGTATTTAGTGATTTAGACACATCAAAGGCTAGTTCTGGGGAGATTATCAATAAGTTCAAAACACAGGAACTTGCTAAGCTTCAGCAGAAGTACCCTGGTATTCGTGTCGATTTTGAAGGAGAGTCTAAAGACACAGCAAAGACCGGTTCATCGATGGGTAAAGGCTTCTTAGTTGGCTTGTTTGGGGTATTTGCTATATTGAGTTATCAATTCCGTAGCTATCTTGAACCTTTTGTCGTCATGCTAGCAATACCGTTAGCCTTCATTGGGGTTATTTGGGGACATTTCCTACTGGGTCACAATATGAGTATGCCAAGTATTATGGGATTTGTTTCTCTTGCGGGGATTGTGGTCAATGATTCTATTCTTTTAGTTCAGTACATACGCTTTCATGTAGACGATGGGGATACAGTGCATGATGCAGTGGTTAAAGCGAGTAAAGAGCGTTTCCGAGCGGTATTTATTACTTCGCTGACAACTGCAGCGGGTTTATTGCCCTTGCTACTGGAAACAAGTCTACAGGCTCAGGTTATTCAACCTCTGGTGATATCAATAGTATTTGGCATCTTTGCTTCAACAGTTTTGGTACTGTTCATGGTTCCTTGCGCTTATTCCATACTGGCGGACTTTGGCAAGGTATCTAAGCATGAGAATCTTAATGCATAACTATCAATGATTTAGTTTGAGTACATCAAAAAGTGTTTGAAATGTAACCTCAGGTCAAACAAAACGTCACCTTCTTGTCATTTAACTTCCTTAGTTTGGGCATTAACCCATTGGGGTAGTTGATAAGGAAGGCGACATGAGTAGTTTTGATATAGAAAGTCAGGGTATACAACGATTAAACCCGATCGTTCGTTTTGATCTCGCGTTTTCACTGTTCTGTCTTGAACATAGATTCGCTTCTCAAGTAGGCTTATTTAGCAGGGCCATCTCTCATTCTGGAGATGGTCATCTCTACGCAGCAATAGCTCTGATTGCTTGGGTTGCTGATTCGACTATCGGCAGCCTTTTTCTTGCCTGCGGTCTGATTTCGTTTGTAATTGAGTTGCCTATTTATTGGATTGCAAAGAATAGCTTTCGCCGCCGCCGCCCCCATGATTTATCCTCTAGATTAACCAATTTTATTGAGCCTTCTGATAAGTACAGTATGCCGTCAGGCCATACTGCTGCTGCGACTATTATGGCGGTGCTAACTTGTACTTTTTTCCCCAGTTTAGTTGTGATAGCGGTGGTTTGGGCTGGTCTCATTGCACTATCTCGAATTCTACTGGGCGTTCATTTCTTTAGCGATATCGTTGCTGGTGTGATGCTGGGCTTAGCCAGTTCATTCACCGCAATGGCAATCGTAGGAGTGTAACTTGTGAAGATACTCTATGGCGTGCAAGGCACCGGAAATGGACACATCGCTCGAGCTAGGGCGATGGCTGAAGCCTTTCAAAAGCAAGATGGGATTCAGGTCGACTTTGTGTTTTCGGGCAGAGAAAGAGAAAAGTACTTCTCAATGGAGTCTTTTAATGGTTATCGTTCTTTTTCTGGACTCACATTTAACTCTCATTGTGGCAAAGTAGATTATATAAAAACGGCTACCAATAATAATTTGCTGGAGTTGTTCCAAGACATTAATAGCTTAAATGTCAAAGACTACGACCTAGTACTGAATGACTTTGAGCCTATCTCTGCGTGGGCAGCTAAGAAGCACAAAGTGCCTTGCATTGGAATCAGTCATCAGAATGCGTTTCGTTTTCAGGTTCCAAAGAAAGGGTTTGGCTTGATGGATAAAACGATTATTCATCACTTCGCCCCTTCAGACTTCCAACTTGGCCTGCATTGGTATCACTTTGAGCAACCTATCTTGCCACCAATTGTTCACACTTGTGCGCAAAATACAGTAACTGAAGAAGCGTTTATTTTAGTATATTTACCATTTGAGGATTTAAAACAAGTCGCAGATTTGTTGCAGCGTTTTTCTGATCATTCCTTTCGCTGTTATCACCCGGACGTAAGAGATGCAGATGACATTGGGAATGTGCAGTTCCGTCCTCTGTCATTTTCTTCATTTCAGGGCGACCTTTCTCGTTGCCAGGGAGTGATTGCGAACGGTGGATTTGAATTGCCATCAGAGGCTCTCTCATTGGGGAAAAAACTACTGCTTAAACCTCTTAATGGACAATTTGAACAGCAAAGCAATGTGGCTACTTTGGAATATCTTGGCTTGGGTTCGGCAATGCTAGAATTAGAAGCTGGAACAATACGAAAGTGGTTAGGCGAGCAAAAACCGGACCCAATTCGTTATCCTGATGTTGCAGGGGCTATTTCTGATTGGGTGATAGAAGGAGACTGGCATCAGCAGGAAGCATTGAGCCAAAAACTGTGGAAGCAAGTCGATTTCCCTAGTCATATAACACATCTATTGGATTGAATAATTCTCATCATCTGTTCTCACTTCTTTAATGGTAAATGGCCATTTTTTGATAGTCGCTTACCATTTTTATCGCATGCTGCTTTCACCAATGGCTGTTTTTTGTCTAATTATTCATCACAAAATCTGATTTAGATTTTTTTATGATTACATTAAGTTATTGTTATTTATGTTGAATTCGTTTTTGTTGATAAAATGTACTCATTCTTTATCAATTTACTTGTTCAGTGGTGATGATTTGAAACATATTAGCGCTATTGAATATTCACCCCGTTGATGATTCGCAGGTCAGTAAGTAGTTTAGTAATTGTTTTTTTGATACGAGCTATACAGTAAAACTGACTCGCGGTTGGCTAAATAGAATAAAGAGAAGAGTATATGTTAACTAGCAATTCACATGATTGGCAGCAAGGATTAGCTCACCAAGGAACAACCTTACGTGGAGTCGATTTAAATCTGCTGACAGTGTTTGATGCAGTTATGCGAGAGCAAAATATCACTCGTGCAGCGAAAAATCTGAACATGTCTCAACCTGCGGTAAGTAATGCAGTAGCGCGCTTAAAGGTAATGTTTAAAGACGATCTATTTATGCGTCAAGGCCGTGGTATTTCTCCAACTCTTCGTGCTCGTCAATTGTTTGTTCCTGTTCGTCAGGCACTACAGTTGGTTAAGAATGAATTGCCTGGTGCTGTATTTGATCCAGCAACATCGACAAATACATTCTCTATTGCAATCGGAACACCTAATGACGTTCGCTTTGCACCTCAACTTATTAAAAACACGACTGAGAAAGCACCTAACGTTAAGTTAAACCTAGACTCGCTGGGTGGTGTTTCGTTACACGAGAAGCTCAAGCAACAAGAGCTAGATTTTGTGATTGATTATACTTGTTTCGAACAACCTGGTTTTGTGAGTACAGAACTTTACAGCGATGAGCTTGTGGTCATTTGTGCAAAGGATCATCCTCGCCTAGGCAATAATCAGCAGATCTCTATAGAACAGCTTCAAGCTGAACAACATGCATGTTTGTCTCCAACTAGCGATGTGATGGGTTTGAGTAATCGAATCTATAAGAACTTAGAAGTGACCTCTTCATACCGAGGTGCGACATTAGGCAACTTGATCGCTGTCTCTGCGCAATCTGAACTTATTTGTGTTGTGCCGCGTTGGGTTAAAGACTTTTTTCCTACCAGTCTTGGTATTCATGCATTGCCATTCCCTAGTGAACTGGCTGAGATTAAGGCTTACCTGACATGGCATGAATCACGTGAAAATGATGAAGCACATGTGTGGATGAAAGAACAATTAATGACGGTTTGCACAGAAGTAGTTGCAAAAGATCGTTAGGGATCTTTAGCCAAAAATAGCGCATAAAATCATCAAGCATCAAAAAGTCGGTTTTTTGGTGCTTTTTTATTATCCATTTCCAAATACTGACTACTCTTACCAGTGAGTAAAAACCGGATTTATGTCCAAATTTGTATGATGAGAAAGCTATTAGAATTGCGTTTTATTTACCCGACTGTAAACTATGCGCTCACTCAGCTTACACTTGTAAGCCAAAAGGTAGAGGTTTATGACCAGTTCAGAGTTTCACATTGTAAAAAAGGTTCGCCAACAGGTTGTAGATGGAGGAGATCGCGCTGCACTCAAACATAAGGTTGATGGTGCTTGGTGCGATATTTCTTGGTCGCAATTTGGACAGCAAATGGACGCTGTTTCTATGGCACTTTTGGCTCAAGGATTGAGTGTTCAGGATAAGGTCGGTATCTATTCCAACAACATGCCAAAATGGACAATGGCAGATATAGGTGCATTACAAGCGCGTGTTGTAACCGTTCCTATTTATCCTACTAATACCGCAGAACAATCTGCTTACGTTATTCAAAATGCAGACGTTAAGGTGTTGTTCGTTGGTGAACAAGAACAATATGACGCATCTGTAGGTATCTTCGAGCAATGCGAACAGCTAGAGCTGATTGTTGCGATGTGCGACAACATCAAACTTGAAGATAATAGCTTCAGCCTTTCTTGGGATGACTTCCTTCAATGCTCAGAGCAGAAGAGCGATATTGATACGCTCAACAATGAATTTGAGCAGCGTCTTGCTGATGCAAATCTAGACGATCTTGTGACATTGATTTACACCTCAGGTACTACAGGTCAACCAAAGGGCGTGATGCTAGATTACGCAAACTTTGCCTCTCAATTAGAAGGGCATGTTGAGCGTTTGAATCTAACTAAAGATGATGTGTCTTTGTGCTTCTTACCTCTTTCGCATGTATTTGAGCGCGCCTGGACTATGTTTGTTCTTTATACGGGCGCAACCAATGCCTATTTGGTTGATACCATGCAGGTTAAAGATGCGTTGGGTGAGGTTAAGCCTACAGTGATGTGTGCTGTGCCTCGCTTCTATGAGAAGATTTTCTCTGCGATACATGAAAAAGTGTCTCGCTCTTCTTTTGTCAAAAAGGCGATGTTTACATGGGCTGTTAACATGGGTGCACGTATTGCGCTGTGTAAGCAGGAGGAACGTGAACCTTCTTATTTGCTTAAGCGTAGCCATGCTCTAGCGGATAAAATAGTACTGAGCAAGCTCAGAGCTCTACTAGGTGGCAACATTACGATGATGCCATGTGGCGGCGCAAAGCTTGATGAAACCATCGGTCGATTTTTCCATGCGCTAGGTTTGAACGTGAAGCTAGGCTACGGCATGACAGAAACAACGGCGACCGTTTCTTGTTGGGATGAGCCTGCATTTAACCCAGACTCTATCGGCACCTCAATGCCGGGAGCTCAAGTTAAGATCGGTGAAAACAACGAGATCTTAGTGCGTGGTCCTATGGTTATGCGTGGTTACTACAAGTTGCCAGAAGAGACAGCTAAAACCTTTGACGAACATGGCTTTTTGAAGACAGGAGATGCGGGTCATTTCGATGACAATGGAAACCTATTTATTACTGACCGAATCAAAGAGTTGATGAAGACCTCTGGTGGTAAGTACATCGCACCTCAAGTAGTAGAAGGTACTATTGGTAAAGACCACTTTATCGAACAAATTGCCGTTATCGCTGATACCCGTAAGTTTGTTTCGGCTTTGATCGTACCAAGCTTTGAAGCGCTAGAAGAACACGCCAAAGAGCTTAATATCAAATACCATGACAAGGTAGAACTACTAAAGCATAGCCAAATCGTTGAGATGCTTGAAGCTAGAGTCGCTGAACTACAGCAAAACTTAGCCAAATTTGAGCAAGTGAAAAAGTTCAAACTGCTACCTAAAGCTTTCTCTATGGAGAAGGGCGAACTGACTCCAACTCAGAAGCTTCGTCGCAAGGTTATCAATGATCGTTACCAAGACGAAATTGATGAAATGTACGATGAAAAGGGCAAGAGTAAATCAAAGCCTAAAAAGTAGTGAGTTAACTTGAGCAATTAGAGCCCGTCACTTTATTAAGTTGACGGGCTTTTTTTATTTAATGCGATTAAAAACAGTCAGTTAAGAATCATGAGTCATATCGATAAGCTTTTTTGTGATTTTTGTTAATGAAATGTGGTTTTTGCGTGGACAGCTACAGGTCAAAAACGGTATGGTGGGCAGGTTATCCCACGCCAGCTATGGCTGGTATGGGGACATAGTTGAGTTGTTGCTGAGAGCCTCAAACACTCAGCAATGATTAGGATACTTTTAGGCTACGAATAAGCCCTAGCTATGTAAAACCTAGCGGATAAGTGGACCAAACCTATTCGCAATTGGTAAGGAGAGATTTAATGGAAATGTTATCTGGCGCAGAAATGATCGTCCAATCATTGATCGAAGAAGAGGTAGAGCAGATCTTTGGCTACCCAGGCGGTTCGGTTCTCGATATCTACGACGCCCTTCATGCAAAGACTGACAAGATTAAGCATGTATTAGTACGCCATGAGCAAGCAGCAACTCACATGGCCGATGGCTATGCTCGCTCAACGGGTAAACCTGGCGTAGTGCTAGTGTGTTCTGGCCCTGGTGCAACGAATACCGTTACTGGTATAGCAACGGCTTATATGGACTCGATTCCAATGATTGTCATTTCAGGAAATGTGCCAAATAGCCTAATAGGTAATGATGCATTTCAAGAATGTGACATTGTAGGTGTATCGCGTCCTATCGTTAAACATAGCTTTTTAGTTAAGCGTGCAGAAGATATTGCCGAAACGGTTAAAAAAGCATTTTTCATCGCCTCTACAGGTCGTCCTGGACCTGTGGTTATTGATGTGCCAAAAGATGTCATGAATCCTCAAATAAAACTCCCTTACGAGTATCCTGAAACCATTAAAATGCGTTCTTATAATCCAACTACATCTGGACATAAAGGGCAGATCAAAAAGGCTTTGAAGGCCCTTTTAGCGGCGAAAAAGCCAGTGCTCTATGTTGGTGGTGGTGCAGTTATCTCAGAATCAGATAGATACCTAATTAGTTTGGCTGAGAAGCTGAACTTACCTGTGGTAAGCACCCTTATGGGCTTAGGGGCTTTCCCTGGGATGCATAGCAATTCTTTAGGTATGCTTGGCATGCACGGTACTTATGAAGCCAACATGGCGATGCACAATGCTGACCTTATCTTTGGTGTGGGGGTTCGGTTTGATGACCGTACCACCAATAATCTAGAAAAGTACTGTCCTAACGCCAAAGTTATTCATGTTGATATTGACCCTTCTTCTGTCTCTAAGAATGTTCGAGCAGACCTGCCGATCGTGGGCTCTGCGGACAAGGTTCTTGAGTGCATGGTGTCACTGCTGGAAAATCAAAATAGTGACAACGACAAAGAAGCCTTAGATCGCTGGTGGAGTGAGATTGCGACTTGGCGTGAACGTCAGTGCTTAGCTTACGAGACGTCGCCAGATAAAATTAAACCGCAACAGGTTATTGAAACACTACACAAACTGACTGATGGCGATGCATATGTTGCCTCTGATGTAGGTCAGCACCAGATGTTTGCAGCTCTCTACTATCCATTTAAACAGTCTCGTCGTTGGATTAACTCGGGCGGTCTTGGCACTATGGGCTTTGGCCTTCCTGCGGGAATGGGCGTTAAGTTTGCACACCCGGAAGAAGAGGTTGTTGTTGTGACTGGCGATGGCAGTATTCAAATGAATATCCAAGAGCTATCTACGGCGCTTCAATACGGCATTCCAGTAAAAATTATAAACCTAAATAACCGTTTCTTAGGAATGGTCAAGCAGTGGCAGGATATCATCTACGAAGGACGTCACTCAAATTCCTATATGACTTCAGTGCCTGATTTCGCGGCGATTGCCGAGGCCTATGGGCATGTGGGTATTCGTATTTCTTCCCCAGACGAACTCGAATCAGGTCTGCAAAAAGCATTGGACATGAAAGATCGCTTGGTATTTGTCGATATCAGCGTAGATGAAACAGAGCATGTGTATCCAATGCAGGTCAAAGGAGAAGGCATGGACAGTATGTGGTTAAGTAAAACGGAGAGAACCTAATATGAGACATATCATTTCCCTACTAATGGAAAACCAACCAGGTTCGCTGTCTCGAGTAGTGGGTCTGTTCTCACAACGTGGCTACAACATTGAATCCTTAACGGTATCACCGACAGATGATGAAACTCTTTCACGTTTAAATATCACAACAGAAACCAATGAACTGCAATTGGAGCAAATACAGAAACAACTGCATAAGTTGATTGACGTACTCAAAGTGCAAGAAGTTACCGAGTTTGAACATATTGAGCGCGAGCTTATGATGGTGAAGCTAAAGGCATCTGGATTTGCTCGAGCTGAAGTGAAGCGTACCGCTGATATCTTTCGTGGTCAGATTGTTGATGTCACAGCCTCTCAGTACACAGTACAACTGGCGGGTACTAGTGAGAAACTCGATGCCTTCATTAAAGCAGTATCTGAAATTACCGACGTCATAGAAGTTGCTCGAAGCGGAATCGTGGGTATTGCTCGTGGTGAAAGAGCATTGAAAGTATAGTTTTCATTTAAGAAGTGTTGAAAAGCGAGTACTTGCTAACTTAATGTATATCTAGCTTAACTTACTGAAAAATTAAACGTTTTATTTGTTTTTTAAGTCATCTCTATCACAGGGATGGCTTTTTTAATGCCTAGAACTTTGAGTTAGTGCAAGTAGTATGATTATTGTGATTGCATGGTGCTTTTTTGAACGATACACTGCGCTCAGTTTGAATGAACACAGTATCGCTGAGTGAGATAGGGATAGCGCAACTTTGTGATCATATCGAGGCGAAGTATGTTAAAAAATGCATTTGTAAGGTTAGTCGTTGGTGGGTTGTTGATGATGGCAGTAACGTTTAATGCTGTTTATTTTTTACCACTAGTGTTATTGATGAACACGCATCGAAGAGAGCTATTCTCTTACTAAGAACTGACTAACGATAGACATAAAAAAAAGAGAGCCAATTGGCTCTCTTTTTTGTATCTGTATCGAACTAAAAATTATAGTACGTGTACAGATGCAGTGTTAGTAGTACCTGAAGCAACTAGAGCGCCAGAAACCATAACTACGATGTCGCCTTTCTTACCAAAACCAGACTCAAGAGCGTACTCTTTACCGTTTTTGTAGAACTCATCAGTGCTGTCGATAGAATTAACAAGAACTGGACGAACACCCTTAGTAAGAACTAGCTGTGCAGCAGTCTTAGGGTTAGTAGTTAGAGCAACGATGCTTGCAGTTGGGAAGTACTTACGTACAGAACGTGCAGACTTGCCGCCTTCAGTAGCAACGATGATAAGTGGAGCAGCTAGTTTCTCAGCTGTGTCTACTGCACCTTTACATACTGCTTCAGTGATGCGTAGGCGTGGGCTGTCTAGACGAGAACCTAGTTCAGCTTTAAGCGCGCCGTCAGTACGGTTAGCGATTTGAGCCATGATAGCTACTGATTCAACTGGGTACTTACCTTTAGCAGTTTCACCAGAAAGCATTACTGCGTCAGTACCATCCATGATTGCGTTTGCAACGTCACCCGCTTCTGCGCGAGTTGGACGTGGGTTGCTGATCATAGAATCAAGCATTTGAGTTGCAGTGATAACAACTTTACGAGCGCGGTTACACTTCTCGATCATCATCTTCTGAGCGAAGATTACTTCTTCAGCTGGGATTTCAACACCTAGGTCGCCACGAGCAACCATGATGCCGTCAGAAGCTTCAAGGATAGCGTCAAAGTTATCAACACCTTCTTGGTTCTCGATCTTAGAAATGATGTGGATGTTTTCGCCACCGTTAGCGTTTAGAAGCTCGCGGATTTCTTTAACGTCTTCTTCTTTACGGATGAAAGAAGCAGCAACGAAATCAACGCCTTGCTCACAACCAAATTTAAGGTCAGCTTTGTCTTTTTCAGAAAGAGCAGGAAGCTGAACAGAAACGCCAGGAAGGTTAACACCTTTGTTTTCGCCTAGTGCGCCGTTGTTAAGAACTTTACACTTAACTTCAGTTTCAGAAGTAGAGATTACTTCCATTTCGATTAGACCGTCGTCTACTAGGATAGTGTTACCAGCAGTTAGGTCGTTTGCGAAACCAAGGTAAGTTACAGCAACGATGTCTTTGTTACCAACTACAGAAGCATCTGTAGTGAAAGTGAATTCTTGACCAGCTACTAGATCAACGTCATTGCCGTCTTCTAGTTTGATTGTACGGATTTCTGGACCTTTAGTGTCTAGAAGGATAGCTAGTTGCTTGCCTACGTTAGACATAACTTCGCGGTAGTTTTCGATACGCGCAGCGTGCTCTTCAAAGTTACCGTGAGAGAAGTTCAGGCGCATTACGTTCATGCCTGCATTTACTAGTTCAGTTAGCTTCTCTACAGATTCAGTTTTAGGGCCAATCGTACATACGATTTTGGTCTTTTTCATGGAAAATACTCTCCGGTAAGTATTACGTAAGTTTAAATAGGGTATTGGCGGCCATATTACTTCATTTGTAATTAAATTACAAAATTTACAGCGAGTCGTTATTTTGAGACTCAAAAAGTGTTTATTGGCAACCATGACGAAAAATTACGCATTATCGGTCGATTTCAGACCGACAATTGGATTTTTTTTCGTCTAATTCGCCATTAAAACCTGAATGAATTCTTTAGTCAGTCAGGCATTATCGGCAAAAATTCTGTAATAAAGTTTCTTTCTGGTGTCGGATTCTAACACCGAACTTAATGAAGTTCACGATTTAGAATTGTCTTAGGACAAGGTTTTAGCGCAAAATTATTATTTTTAACATTGAAATAAATCACAGGAGTTAAAACTAGGCCAGATCAGGGCTCAGCGGTCTTATCGTTATCCAAATTTGACCTTTGATAACGTGTTATATTCTACAAATGTCGATTGATAGATTATCTGAAACATTCAAAGAGGAATTGAAGTGTTGAAACTGGGTGTTATAGGTTCAAATTGGATTACAGAGCGTTTTATTGACGCTGTAAAGACAAGTGGCTCATTCATGTTGCAGGCTGTTTATTCAAGAAATATTGAAAACGCGAAGCGATTTGCCCAAAAACACCAAGCAAGTGATTATTTTGACTCATTGGAGGCTTTAGCCAGCAGTGATGTTGACGCAGTCTATATCGCTAGCCCAAATTCATTACACGCACCGCAAGCGATGCAAATAATGAAGGCGGGTAAACATGTTATTGTCGAGAAACCTATTGCTTCAAACTTCACACTGGCACAACAAATGTATCAGATAGCCGAAGAGCAAGGCGTGATCCTCTTTGAAGCCTATATGTCCAGTTACCTCCCCAACTTTGATATTGTTAGGCAGTCTATCCCTAAGCTAGGAAAACTTCGCAAGGCGAATATTAATTACTGTCAGTATTCTTCTCGCTACCAAAAATACCTGGATGGCGAAAACCCTAATACTTTCAATCCGATGTTCTCCAATGGTTCGATTATGGATATTGGCTTCTATTGTATTGCCGCCTGTGTCGAGTTGTTCGGTGAGCCTAAATCAATAAAAGCACATGCCGCTTTACTTAAATCGGGTGTTGATGGTCATGGCAGTGTCATTCTTAGCTATGGTGACTTTGATGCAGTCGTCACTCATTCAAAGGTAAACGATTCCTACCTACCGTGTGAAATACAAGGAGAGGATGCGGCGCTACGAATCGACATGATTTCTTTGTGCCAAAGTGTGGAATTGCATCAAAGGGGACACTCTCCTTTATCTATTGGAATAGAGCAGCATACTAATCCAATGTATTACGAAGCCAAAGCCTTTGCTAACGCCATAGAGACTGGTCAAATTCACTCTACAGATAAGCATAGAGCTTTGATAACCTCAAAAGTCATTACTGAAATTCGAGCACAAATTGGAGTCCACTTTCCTGTTGATACCTAAATTCAATAAGTTGATATATCAATAAATATCAGAGTTTTACACTTAGATGACTGCTGGAAACAGTATCTTGGTTTATTCTTAAACTTGAACAACCTCCCGTGGAGACAGCATCTTATATGCGAACCAAAAATAAACGCTTCGATCTCAATTTGTTAAGGGTTTTTGTCATTGCTTATCGAAGTCAATCGGTGACCAAGGCTGCGGATGAGCTGGATATGACTCAATCAGCAGTAAGTAATGCGTTGGCACGTTTAAAAGAGAATGCAGGGCAAGAGTTGTTCGCTAGAACGGGTAGGGGGATTAAGCCGACTCGATTCGCTCAGGATCTTTACGATAGGTTAGTTAATCCACTACTAGATATAGAGGCTTGCTTATCAGGCCTAGAGAGCTTTGAGCCCACACAAAGTCAGCGAACATTTGTGATTTATGTGCATGAAGGACTGATTTATACCTTACAGCGTGCACTAGTGAATTCCGCAATGCCACCAGGTATTGATGTGGTAACCAAAGAGTTGCCGGCAACAGAAGAAGAGATCTATGACGATCTTAGTAATGAAAAGGTCGATTTAGTTATCGATGTGGTGAAATCCACATCTAAAATATATGTCAGTCAAGCATTAACAGAAAGTAAACTGTGTTGTGTAGTGCGGAAAGGGCATCCAAGGTTTTCCAGTAATTCGATCAGTAAAGATCAATACCTTAATGAAAAACACGCCATACTCAATTTGCGAAGAAGAAGCTTAGCGTTCGTAGGGTGGTTTGTTGATGAAGTTTTGCCACAACGAAGAGTACACTCCCAGCACTCTTCTTTGATGGGGCTGATGAGTGCAGTGTCCTTCAGTGACGCGATCGCGACGGTTCCCTATCATCTTGCCTTGCAGTACCAAGATACTTTTGGCCTTGAAGTATTGGATTTTCCTTTTGATGTGGATACTTACCAGTCGTATTTAGTTTGGAACAGCCGAATGAATCAAAACAAAGCTAATCTATGGCTACGTGAGTGGTTATCTACTCTACTTGCATAAGGTGAGATGATAGTAAGTACTAACTGATTAATAAGCTCTTAGTATTACTGGTCAGATGTTGTTAATACCAGCATGGCGCATGCTTTGGTCATTGAGTCATGCAGAAGACAAAAGCATAACAATGGTTTGCAAGGGTAAGTCTATTGAACGCCAATTATTAAAGATATTATGCACTTCCGTGTGCCTGAGCTTATCATGATAAGCATGCCTCCTAGGACTTTAGCCAACGATTGTTGTTGTTATTTTATTTTCGATTAATTGGTGACTCAGTAATTGCTGAGCTACCTTTGCTGTATTTTAATTCTCTTGTGGTTCAATCACATTTCAACGCTATCAAGATAACCCGTTAATTCACCGAATGTACCGAGATTATTTACCATAGATTTTGGTCTATTTAGGCGAGTACTCATATAGTTTAGGCGTTTGCTTTTGGCATATTCTAAACCATTTAAATAGAGACTGTTTTGGTTGAGGCCTTTCGAATATACCTTAGCGAAGGTCATCAGGACCCCTTAAAAAGACGTTGGAAAAAGGAAGGACATTCGCTTTCACAATGCCTCTTATTTGCGGACTAGTGTCGATGTGGATAACCTTATAAGAACTTAGGATATCAATCATTATGGATAACCTGCGATCAGGTATTTTTCAAATAAATATCTATGCAGTAAATAGATTTAATCCTGAGAGTAATGCCTTAATACTATTGTGATTTTAAGATGCATAGATATTTTTTATGCAAATATCAGGTTTAGTGTTCCTGCTGTTTTTTGAATGCATTTTTTTAGTTAAATTATCAGTGTTCCAAACAATACTGACTATTGAGGCTGCCATGACAATGCGTACTAAATCGACTCTACTACTTCTAATTGCTTCTCTGTTTACTGTTACAGGTTGTGCATCAAATGAGGCAATGGATGCTGAAAACAAGAATGCTGGCCGCAACCGCGGTGCTATTGGTGGTGCATTAATTGGTGTCGCTGCTGGTGCATTAACTGGCGATGCTAGCATGGCGGCTAAAGGCGCGGCAGCGGGTGCTGTTGCAGGTGGTGTAGCGGGCTCAATGAAAGATGTCGATGATGCACGAGCAAAAGACAGACAAGAGATCCAAGCCGATGGTTTAAAGCAAGACAATCGTTCAGATGCAGAGAAGCGCCTTGCAGAGTTGGAAGCTGAAGTAAAAATCAAAGAACTAGAAGCTAAACTGGCAGAAATGGAAAAGGAAAAAGATGGCTCTAAACAGAGCTAATTGTTGAGGCAATTTTTGTTTCATATTAACGCCAAGCAATGCTTGGCGTTTTTGCGTCAGTAGAAGATTTATTGCTAATCTAAAATTATGTTTCTTGTGTGAGCAAATCCATGACGCTATTTTTAGAACCGCCGCAATGGTTGGAGGTTGAGCAGGGTCGGCTCTACTATGACCCACAATTTATGTTATCCGAAGAGACTAACGGACTATTTCTGCATCTACTAGATCAGCTCCCTTGGGAGCAGCGAGCAATTAAAATATACGGACGTTCGATTTTGCAACCAAGACAGCATGTATTGTGTGGCACTCATGCCTATCGATATTCGGGTATTACTCTTGAGCCATTGCCTTGGCCTGAACGGGTGCTTCCTATCAAGAAAAGAGTGGAAAGCATTGCTTCTCAAAGCTTTAATACTGCATTGATTAACCTTTATCGATATGGTCAGGATCATATGGGGTGGCATAGTGATAATGAAAAATCATTAGGAAATACCCCTGTGATTGCTTCCATAAGCTTGGGTGCCAGTCGACGTTTTGTTCTTAGACATAAACACACGAAGCAAAAACTAGAGTACATCCTTGAAGATGGCGCTTTACTGATTATGTCAGGGGATATGCAAGCACATTGGCAGCACTGTATTCCGAAAACTACAAAAGTCTTACAACCGCGTATTAATCTTACCTTTCGGAGTGTGATAGGCTAGCTCGCACACTCATCTAGAATGGAACACGAGTATGCAACAAATACACATTTATCCAATTGGGACACCCGGTCAAAAGTGGACTCAAAAAGAAGTTCAGCAATGGCATGAGAGTCGTAATATACAGCGCTCTTATAAAGATGAAGTGCTTTCTAAGATGGATGAAATCAATGATAGCTTTGAGCGTGTTCAATATGGAGAGTTAGATTACTCATCAGGGCCTTATCCGCTGTTTGGCTTTAAATCTAAGCAATGGAATAGCAAGAACCCCACTGTTCTTGTCACCGGTGGCGTACATGGCTACGAGACCAGTGGTGTGCAAGGCGCGTTATTATTTTTGAAAGAGACGGCTTCTCAATATCAGAGTGACTTCAATTTCATCATTGCACCGTGTGTTTCTCCATGGGGTTATGAGATTATTAATCGCTGGAATCCAAAGGCGATAGACCCAAATCGCTCATTTGTTGAGAATAGTCCTGCTCCTGAATCTGCATTGGTGATGCAGTTTGTAAAAGATCTAGGCGTTGAAATCTTTGCTCATATTGATCTGCATGAAACGACAGATAGTGATGAGGAAGAATTCAGACCAGCCTTAGCTGCACGTGACGGACTAGAGTGCTTTGAGGGCTCAATTCCTGATGGTTTCTACACTGTGGGTGATACTGAAAATCCATGTGAAGAGATGCAGACTGCCATTATTGCTTCAGTGGAAAAAGTCACTCATATCGCACCTGCAGACCCCGATGGCACCATTATTGGTTCTAAAGTGGTGCAGCACGGCGTAATTAATTATCCGCTAGAAAAGCTTGGCCTATGTGCTGGTTTTAGCAAGGCTAAATACACCACAACAACCGAAGTGTATCCAGACAGCGCCAAAGCAACAGTAGAAGAGTGTAACCGCGCCCAAGTAGCTGCAATTACCGGAATGTTGGATTACTTGAAAGAGCTTTAATCTATAAATACCAATCGTACTAAATAACTGGTCATCCTAGCTTGTTAAAATGCTCTATGGTTGCGTTAGATTTTTTGATTGTAGAATAACTACTTATCGAAAAATTCTGCCTTGTCCTAGAGCATTTTTCCTACGCTAATTCTGAACACTTACTTAGTGTGATTGGTATAACGTTAAGAGGTGGCGACGACCGCATCGGAAATAACTATCTCTTTATTGGTTAGGGCTTGGATATCTTTCCACAGCATAGGGGCGACTATCACTGTCAAAGCAAGGTTTGACAATGGTACTGCCACCCAGACTCCTTCTACACCAAACCATTGTGGAACAAAGAAAAGAAACGGCAATTGTACTAGCATGTTGCCTACCGAAACGAACATCGCCTTTCCTGCTTTCCCTACTGCCATAAAGTACACTGAAGCTAAGAATAAGAACCCATCTAGAAATAGAGCCGCTAGGTGTAGTCGCATCCCCGCAACTGTAGTTGCTATCAATTCTGCATTTGAATCCGAGAACCAAGATATAAAGAACTCCGGAAATAGGTTCAAAAATACAACCGTTGTGACACCTGATATCAATACAACTTTAAGCGCTAAAGCAACCGTCCCTTTGATGCGGCTATAACGTTTTTCGCCAAAGTCGTAGCTCACAGGAGGCTGCATACCAGATGCGATCCCCTCCGCAAACAAATAATACATAGTGGCGATATAGCCAATAATGGCAAAGGCACCGACATGTATTTCAGTGCCGTATTGCATTAACAAGCGGTTATGCAGTGCAATGACAAACGAGAAATAAGCAAACATCAACATGCTAGATGCCCCCAACTGACAAATACGAAATGCGTTTTGCAGGTTAAAGGCAAGGCTTGTTAAGCGAATCTCTGCTTTATTAGAGATGAAATACACAAGCCCAAGTGCAGTAACTGTCATTTGTGATAATGCTGTAGCAATAGCCGCCCCTTGTAGTCCTTGATTAAGGACGCCTATGTATAAGTAATCCAAGACAATATTGAGAACAGCACCAATTATGGTTAGTACTGTAGCCACTTTTGGGCTGTTATCGTTGCGGACAAGCATAGGAATAACGGTGGCTGAAATTGCCATAGGCGCGCTGTACACAAAGATACTGATGTAATTGAAACCGTGAGTGAGCGATTCGCCTGCAGCACCTTGCAGTATCAATAAGTCCCGTCCCCAAACGCCAATAATTGGCATGGAGATGAAAGAAAATAAGATAGTTAGGCCAATAGCGGTTTGTAAAACACTGGTCGCTTGTTGAGGCTGTTTCTCGCCGCGATACATTGAAACAAGGCTTCCAGCCCCCATACCCACGAGGATGCCAAACCCCATGATGGTGGCGATGATAGGCCACGCCATATTGATACCAGCAAGACCTGAATAGCCGATATAGTGGCCGACAAAAATACCGTCGATGATTTGATATAAGCCACTGATCAGCATTGCCGCTACAGAGGGTATGGCAAAGCGCCAGAATACTTGGCTTACAGATTCATCTTGTTTTATTGTTTCGGTGGTCATGCTTTTTTATCAGGCTTAACAATTTGGCCCTATTATCTAGTAAAATATGATATATAAAAGTTAGTTACTATCCGTTTAGCGTATAGGTGAGACCGTGAACTGGACACTAGATCAACTGCAGTCATTTGTATATTCCGCTCAATTGGGTTCATTCTCGGCAGCGGCCCGTAAGTTAGGCAAAGCGCAATCTCGAGTCAGTACGGCCGTAGCAAATTTAGAGGCGGATCTAGGGTTTGATCTATTTGATCGTTCTCGAAAATTACCGCAGCTTACTCCTCTAGGCAAAGAAATGCTGGTGGAGGCGAAAGGTGTGCTTGAGCAAGCACAGCGACTGCAGTCACGTGCGTTAAGCGCGTCTAAAAAAGAAGAGATTGAGCTGGTTTTAGCTGTGGATGAGGCTATTCAGGTCATGGCATTTGCTCCGATATTTGTTGAACTAGGCGATGCTTTTCCAAACCTAAAGCTCACTATTATCAATGGATCTAGAGAAGATATTGCTCTGTATATAGAACAAGGGAAAGCGGATCTTGGGGTATTATTTAAGTCCCGTCAGATTGATGAAGAGTTAGAGTTTACTTCTATTGGCCAATATCGATTGCGACTCATTGCAGGGCAAAATCATCCTCTTACCCATTTAAAATCACCGACCATAGTGGATCTTCAACAATATCGGCAATTTGTTATATGCGATCGTAACGGAGAAGGTCGTGATGAACCCTTAGTCGCTCACCATTGGTATATAGACAGCTATTTTGTTATCGGTGATTTAGTGGGAAATGGAATGGGTTGGGCCCTTATTCCTGATCATATTGCTTCTGCCCAGTGGTATCGTGACAGTTTAGTGCAACTATCCGCAGACAACCTCCCTGTTAGCCTTACTGCTGAAGTTGGGTTGATTCGCCGACGAGAAAATGGAATCGGTGTGGTGAGTGAATGGCTACATCACTCACTAAAAAATATATTTATTCAACCATTTAGCAGTTAGACCACTCAAAGTGGCAGTCAAACTTACTGCTTCTCCGGCATACCTTGCACGGTAATGCAGTCGTCATGGGTATAATAAGCCACAGTGATAGCCATAAGCGCAAGTATTCCTGTCGGTATCAAATAGAATGGGGTTTGATAGTTGTAAAAATAAAAGCTCATGCCCGCAAAGATAACGTTCATACCCACCGCAGACATAGAGGCGACATTCTTTTTAAGAATCCCTACTGCCATGGACATTTCCAGTACTGCAATAAAGTAACCATACCAAGTGGATAGACACATTTCTTTAAATGGTAGATGGAGCAATTCCATTCCTGAAAACTTGGCGATACTCGAAATGCCAAAAACGAGAGACAATGTGATGCTGAATATCCTTGTCAGCACTTTTTCTTTATGGTCCATAAATTTCCCTAGATAGCTTTCACATTTAACGACCACAGGACTCAACCTTAGGGAGCAGAAAAAGACATATACAACTGAGTGCGTAGTGATTATTTTGAATTGAAACAAATTGTGAGCGGGAATTATACCGTATGGCTCACAGAATAGTAACGTTATGATCTAAAAAGAGTTTGTATATTGCTTGTGTCAAACATTGCCTGTTTATTGTTACCTTCTATTGGTTGATTGGTTGATTGGTTGATTGGATCTTGTTCGTGAATAGGAGCGCTTGGTACTCTCACAGTAAATTAAAACTTTGCAAGCAATGCCCTTACACAATGAAGAAGCTCTGGAATGGGCCTGCAATATGGGATGAAAGAGGTGAATTGCACCACTATTTTTTAGGGTATTTTACCTATGGTGATCAAATAGATCATCATAGGTAAAATACCCTTTAAGCTGTACGAAGATTAAATTGCTGCTTGTCATAAAATCAATATAAAGTTGCATAAACACACCTATGCAATTGTGGTGATGAGGAGTAGATTCTGCGTACTCTTTAACCCTTACTTATGTGTGAAATTGCGCAATGGCCGATACAACCCCCACTCCTTTTGAATCTCTTCTTCCACCAGAAATGGCAGTACGTGCCGCTGATGTAGGAGAAAGCAAAGCCACCAAGAAGCCAATAAAATCATTCATGTTAGCGATTGCTGCCGGCATGCATATTGGGATTGCATTTGTTTTTTATACTGTGGTGACGACAGGTGCTGCGGAAATGCCTTATGGTATGGCGAAGTTGATGGGCGGGTTGGCGTTCAGCCTAGGATTGATACTTGTCGTTATCACCGGTGGTGAACTATTTACCAGTACAGTACTGACTCTTGTAGCTAAAGTGAGTGGTCGTATAACCTGGAGTCAGCTGGCTAAAAACTGGTGTGTGGTTTACTTCGGAAATTTTGTCGGGGCTATGATGCTTGTAGGCATCATGATGGTCACCAAAGAATATATGAGCGATGGCGGGCTGATGGGGCTCAATGCTATGGCGATTTCACAGCACAAGCTTCACCATACTTTCTGGCAAGCCGTTGCGTTAGGTTTAATGTGTAACCTGTTGGTTTGTCTCGCTATCTGGATGACATACAGTGCGCGCTCTCTTACTGATAAGGTTGTTATCTTGATCTTACCTGTGGCGATGTTTGTGGCATCAGGTTTTGAGCACAGCATTGCAAACATGTTCCAAGTGCCTATGGCGATTGCTATTAAAAATTTCGCACCGGCAGAGTTTTGGCAAATGACAGGCGCAAACATTGTTAACTATGCCGATCTCAACGTAGCGGATTTTGTGATTAATAACCTAATACCCGTGACAATTGGCAATATTATTGGTGGTGGCTTGTTTGTGGGTATTTACTTTTGGATGATTTATCTAAAAGACTAAGCAGCTATTTTCCTTCTAATACTGTGTCAGTTGCCTTTCCGTAGGCGCAATATGTTGTATGCATTAAAGTGATTGGTCATAATGATGAGAGCATTATTAGGACCCATCGCTTTTTATGACGCAAACCTCAAAAAAGAACAGACCGACGCTACAGGACGTAGCCGATCTGGTTGGCATAACCAAGATGACGGTATCTCGTTATTTACGTAATCCAGATTCAGTCGCCGAAAAAACACGCCACAAGATATCTGCTGTATTAGAAGAGGTCGGTTATATTGAAAACCGAGCTCCTGCGATGCTTTCAAAATCGTCCAGTAAGGCAATCGGGGTGTTGCTTCCATCATTATCCAACCAAATCTTTGCCTCATTTGTTCAAGGAATAGAAGCGATCACTAAGGCGCAAGGTTATGAAATCTTGATAGCCCACTTTAGCTATGATGAAGAGGAAGAAGAGCGCAAGATTGCGTCTTTACTTGCCTATCAAGTTGACGGTTTAATTCTAACCGAAAGCCATCACACCAAGCGTACTTTGCAGATGATAAAGAACGCTAACGTGCCAGTCGTTGAAACTATGGAGCTTCCCGAGAACCCAATTGATATTGCCGTTGGCCTAGATCATGTTGAGGCTTCTTACGTTGCAGTTAAAAAACTGATCGCAGCGGGTAAAACCTCTATTGCCTATTTTGGTGCTCGTCTTGATACACGTACTAAATTGCGCATGCAGGGCTATGATAAGGCGCTGTTAGAAGCTGGATTGGAACCTAAACACATACTGACGTCGGAGCATTCAAGCTCGTCGCTAGGGCATGCTTTGTTAGACAAGGCTTTGCAAATCTATCCTGACTTAGACGGTGTGTTTTGCACCAATGATGATATCGCAATAGGTACCGTATTATGTGCTCAGCAGCGCGGTATAGAAGTGCCGAAGCAGATTTCGGTAATTGGCTATAATGCCTTGGAAATGGGACAAACGATCCGCCCAATACTGACTAGTATTGATACTCCAAGATATGAAATTGGCGCTAAAAGTGCAGAGCTTCTTATTGGGCGTCTGCAAGGTAAGCTGACTACTAGTCCACAAGTCGACATGGGTTATAGCTTTACTCAAGGCGAGAGTGTATAGCGATAAAAAAGGTCAACGAATATTCGTTGACCTTACGATCACTACACCAATTTATTCAACGTTAGATGATAAAGCTAGCGCCTTCTTCTGCGCTGGTTACCGTTTGTCGGATTGTCTTAAATAAGTTACGTCCCCAGGTTATTTGATCCGCTTCTGTATCTATATCTAACATTGCACGACCGCTAGTGTCAGTAAGGTTGTTGAGCTCTGATGTCTGACAGTCCAGACGAATTATATCGCCGTCTTTTATCAAACCAATTGCGCCACCTCGAATTGCTTCAGGAGAAATATGGATCGCTGATGGGATCTTGCCTGATGCACCAGATAGGCGACCATCAGTGACCAATGCAATCTTATGACCCGCCTTTTGAATATTGCCAAGAATTGGCATTAGCTTGTGAAGCTCAGGCATGCCGTTTGCTGCCGGACCATTATGAGTGACTACAACAACACAGTCCTTGTTCAGTTCACCACGTTGGTAAGCCACTTCAACATCATGTTGAGACTGAAAGACGATAGCCGGAGCTTCAATCACGCGTTGATCTTCTTTTACTGCAGATACCTTCACTACTGAACGGCCTAAGTTGCCATTCAGCACGCGAGTGCCACCAGTAGCTTGGAATACTTCATCTGTTGCAGAGATAACACTAGCATCGGCACTGCCTTGGCAGTGACTCCATACTAAGTCTCCATCGCTCAAACTCGGCAGTGTCATCTGCTCTTCGAAGCTACCAAAGGTTGGGGTTACATCGCGATGCAGTAGGTTAGCTTGATCCAATCTATGCAGAAGGGCCGGAACGCCTCCCGCTTCTTGGAATGCATTCATGTCTGCAGGGCCGTTTGGATAGACTCGAGCTAGCAACGGAACGGTATTAGAAAGATCGCTGATGTCTTGCCATGTTAGTTGTATACCTGCCGCGCGAGCCACAGCCAACATATGGATAGTGTGGTTAGTACTGCCACCAGAAGCCAGCAGAGCAATCACACCGTTGATAAGACTCTTCTCAGTGATGACATCAGAAAGAGGGCGGAAATGGCTTGAGCCAGCGGTCATTGACGCAATCTTCTTGGAAGCAAAGTCTGTCAGTGCATAGCGAAGATCAGAGTTTGGCTGGATAAATGCAGAGCCTGGTAGCATTAAGCCCATTGCTTCAAACACCAGTTGATTGGTGTTTGCTGTGCCATAGAAAGTACAAGTACCGGGTGAATGGTATGCCTGACATTCCATTTCCAGAAGGGCATCTTTGCCTACTTCACCTGCGGCGTATTGCTGACGAACACTGACTTTCTCTTCATTGCTGATACCCGTTGGCATAAGGCCTGCTGGTACGAATGCTGTTGGCAGGTGCGCATAAGCGAGCGCACCCATAAGCTGGCCTGGAGCAATTTTGTCACAGATACCCAACAATAAAGTGGCATCAAACATATTGTGACTTAAAGATAGTGCTGTCGATTGCGCGATTAAATCACGAGAAAACAACGACATATCCATGCCAGCCTGACCTTGAGTCACACCATCACACATTGCTGGCACGCCACCCGCTACTTGAGCGGTATGGCCAAGCTCAGCAAGAGACTTCTTAATTTGCTCAGGATAATGTTGATAAGGCTGATGGGCACTTAGCATGTCATTGTAAGAGGTAATTAGCGCCACATTTGAGCGAGTAAAATCTAGAATTTGGCTTTTTTCAGATGAGCATGACGCGGCTACAGCATGAGCGAGATTGCCACAAGATAAGTGAGCTCGCACCTTGCCTTGTTCGGCTTGTTTCTGTGTTTGAGCAACAAAAGCAGTACGAGTTTCATGGCTACGTTCAATCAAGCGTTCTGTTACAGCTTGGACAGTTGGATGAATCATGCAAGGCTCTCACTTTTCTCAGAGATGGCAATGGCTGAACGCTCAACAACTTCTGCGATAGAGCAATCAATGTCGATGACGATGGTCTTTGGTTCAGCGTCTGGTCTTTCTAAGGCATCAAATTGACTAGTGACCATATTCAGTTTCATAAAGTGGCCTTTACGTTGCTTCATACGCTCCATGATTAGGTCTATGCTTCCGTCCAAGAATAAGAAGGTAACGTTGCTATTGCCTTCACGAATTTGCTCGCGATATTTCTTTTTTAGAGCAGAGCAGACGATAACACCATGTTCATTTTTTTTCTCTAGGCTATAAGCTGCATCACGAATTCGTTCTAGCCAAGGCATTCGGTCGTTGTCATTTAGGGGGACACCAGAAGCCATCTTATCGATATTAGCTTTAGGGTGAAGATCATCCCCATCGATGAATTTTCGATTGAGTCTTTTTGCAATGAGCTCGCCAATGGTGCTTTTACCACTTCCACTTACTCCCATCACAATGACACTACTACCAGCCATATACTGCTCCTTTTGCGTACAAATTTGATGCTTGAAGTCTATTTTTGAGTTCAAACTGAAATTATCTTCACCTTAATCATGTTACGCATAACATGTTACCAGTAACTGTGAGTAATGCGAATACAATCACAAAATTTAATGCTAATTGAAAGGATTATTTGATGTAAGTATGAGAACTAGGGCCGAACTAGCAGCCCTGAGGTGATGATATTACTAGGAAAAAATAGCTAGCAACTATTTGATAAAACTCTCACCTGTAGTGATAGTGTAGCCGAGGTCGTAGATATTTTTTCTATTTGATTTTCCCTCAATCTTGTCGAGTAAGATTGAAGCGCTTTTTTCTCCGATCTCATACCTTGGAGTGTAAACACTTGAGAGTTTTGGTGTAATTGCTTGGCCAATATCTAGAGCATTGTAACCAATAATAGCAATGTCTTCTGGCACTCGAATCCCTCGTTCTCCACACGCGAGAATAGTACCTATAGCGATATCATCATTGGTGCAAAATATACCATCAAGTTCTGGACACTCAAGCAAAGCTCTATCAAGTAACTCCCTACCTAAAGTGAAACAAGAGCGCTTGTGGGTCAAAAAATGATATTTGTGCTCTCCAGCACTTATCATGGCACGATCATACCCTTGCATACGTAACTTGGTGCGATTATCTAGCCTAGCCCCAAAATACCCAATATTATTTCGACCGCTATCTAGCATTGCTTTTACCGCAGTGTAAGATGCCAGTTCATGATCTAGGCCCACCACCATATCAATTGGGTCATCAGTGAGTTCCATAGCTTCAACAACAGGGATATTTGCTGTCTTCAGCATTTGAAGTGTTTTAGAAGTATGTGAAGTTCCCGTAAGAATGATCCCATCAACGTGATATGAGAGTAATGAAGCGACTTTCTTTTCTTCGATTTCATCACTATAGCCATAGTGTGCAATTAGCACCTCATAACCCCGATCGTTAGTTACATATTCAATTCCTTGGGTAAAGTTGGCAAAGACTTGATTTGATAATGAAGGAAGTAAGATACCAATAGACTTGCTTGAAGACTTTGACAGCATGGCTGGTGCTCTATTGTGAATATATCCAATCTCTTCAATTGATTTTGATATTTTTGAACGTGTTTGCTCAGAAACAAGTTCGGGGTTACGCAAAAAACGGCTAACCGTCATTTTAGTAACACCGACTCGGTCTGCAACGTCTTTAAGTGAAGGGCGGCTCTTTTTGTCCATTAGCGTACTCAAACTTACATGTAACAGTAAATGATACTGTTACAGTAACATGGAGATGGTATGGCGTAAATGCCCTAAAGAGGCCAAAACTCACGCATAGTCGGATAAATATCAATGTTACATATTTGTAGTACAAATTACATTCATCAATGTGCATAAGTATGATAGCTTGAATAAATCGACTGTAGAATCAGATATTAAGAAGATGATTGGTACGTTTACACTTCACACTTTCGAGGTCATATGCGACTGTCATCACAAATCAAGTCTATGGACTAATGATCTAACACGCACTTTTAAATCTATCCATTTGTGTTGTTAGGAGAACTGGATAGACTCCTAAATCAAGAGTTACTGGTAATATTTTACTGGTAACATATTCGAAGAGGAGCTGTTCTTGTGAATGTGTTTTTTAAGGGCGTGGAGCTAACCACAAAGTTACTTGAAAAATTACTCGTGTTTATCATGTGGGCTATGGTTTTTACCGTTGTTTGGCAGGTATTCACTAGATTTGTCATTAACTCCCCATCAACTTTTACCGATGAACTGTCGCGTTACCTATTGATATGGATAGGCATATTGGGCGGAGCGTATGTTTTTGCTCTAAAGAAGCATCTAGCCATTGAAATCTTATCTGCCAAGTTGAACCAGAAGCAGCAAAGAGGCATGTCTGTATTCATCAATATTTTAGTTATTGCGTTCTCTAGCATTGTTTTTATTTATGGTGGCTGGAACGTAGTAACTACAACACTTAGCTTCAATCAGATATCCCCAAGTTTATCGCTTTTCGGAAATAACCTACCTATGGGATACGTCTACATGGTCGCACCAATATCGGGAATATTGATAGTAGTGTGTGCAATTGCAGACATCATCCAGACGATTCAATTAAAGGCCAGTGTGAGCGAGTAACATAAGATGACTTTATTAGATTTACTGTTTACCGATAATTATTTGGCAACTATGCCTGATCTCATGTACGACATGATCCCTGTAATCATGTTGTTCGGATGCTTGTTTATTTTCCTAATGCTTGGCGTGCCTATCGCATTCTCTATTGGTTTTTCTGCATTGATGACAATCTTCATCAGTTTTCCAATAGATAAAGCCGCAATCCTGAGCACGCAACATATGCTTCGAGGGCTCGATAACTTTGGCTTGCTTGCGTTGCCATTCTTTATATTCGCAGGAAACCTGATGAACTCGGGTGGCATTGCTAAGCGTTTGATTAACTTTGCCATGGTTATCGGTGGCAAATTACCTGGCTCTCTGTGCCATGTAAACGTTATTGCAAATATGCTGTTTGGATCTTTATCTGGTTCGGCGACCGCCTCAGCGGCTGCAGTTGGCGGGCTCATGGGGCCTTTGCAGGAAGAGAAAAAATATCCACGTTCATTCTCAAGCGCTGTAAATATTGCTTCGTGTCCAGCGGGTGTTCTTATTCCACCATCAAATGTACTGATTCTATACGCGTTGGTGAGCACAAGTTCGGTGCAGTACTTATTCCTAGCAGGTTATGTACCGGGCATCATTTTCGGCTTGGCTGTTATGGCTGGTGTGCTGATCTTTGGACGTAAATTTGGTGTACCAAGAGAAACTATCAAGTTAGAGCAATCTGTCGGCAAAACTATTTTAGATGCAGTCCCAAGCCTATTCATGATTGTAATCATTATGGGGGGCATTGTTGGTGGTGTATTCACTGCTACTGAAGCATCAGCTATTGCGGTTGTATACAGCTTAATTCTAGGCTTTGCTTATCGTGAAATTCGAGTTAAGGACCTTTCTGGTATTGTCTCCAATAGTGTGGTGATTACTGCCATTGTTCTATTCATGATTGCTGCGTCAAGTGTGATGTCGTGGGCTATGGCTTATGCTGATATTCCAACTCATATAGCGAACTTTGTGCTGGGTTTCTCTGATAACCCAATTGCAATTCTTATTTTGATTAACGTCATCTTCTTAATTGTTGGCACCTTTATGGATATGTCACCAGCAATTTTGATCTTTACACCGATTATGTTGCCTATCGCGGTTCTGATGGGAATGGACCCAATTCACTTCGGTGTAATGATGGTGTTCAATCTATCGATTGGTATCTGTACCCCTCCAGTAGGCACAGCCCTATTTGTAGGTTGCAGCGTTTCAGGCACTAAGCTCGGTGAAGTAGTACCAAAACTACTACCTCTGTATGCCCTAATTATAGTTGGACTGGCGATAGTCGTTGCCTTTCCTGAGTTAACAATGTGGTTGCCAAAATTGGCTGGTTATAACGGATAAAAAGAGAATATTATTATGAAAAAAAGTTTCTTAGTTGCATCAATAGCCCTACTATCTACATCACTTGCTTTTAGTGCACATGCTCGTAACTTAAAGTTGGCACATGCAATGCCACTAGATCATCCGGTACACAAGTCAATGACTTGGTTTGCAGATGAAATCACAGACCGAACTAAACTTCGAGTGCGCGTTTACCCAAATGCAACCTTAGGCAGTGAAGAAGCGAGCTTGCAAATGCTTCAAAACGGTACTCTAGCCTTCACTAAGGTCGGTGGTGGCTTAGTGTCATCGTTCTCTGAGCAATACAATGTTCTTTCTCTTCCATTTTTGTACAAAGATGAAGATGATTCAAAACGTATTCTACGTAGTGAAATAGGCCAAGGCATCCTTGAATCATCAGAGAATGATGGTTTCATCGGTCTAGCATTCTTAGCTAGCGGCTCTCGAGGCTTTTATTCAAACACTAAGATCCAAACTCCTGATGATCTAAAGGGCTTGAAGATCCGTGTGCAAAACTCACCAATTGATATCGATACAATGAAAAGCTTAGGAGCAAGTCCTGTTCCTATTTCCTCTACAGAGGTTTATTCAGCTCTACAGCAAGGGGTTGTAGATGGTGCGGAGAATAACATTCCTACTTACTTTGCTAACCGTCACTATGAGGTAGCGAGATATTACTCTGAAGATCACCACTCAATGATCCCAGATATCTTGGCTGTTTCTACTGAAGTGTGGAACCGTCTATCTGTTGAAGACCAAGCAACTATCAAGCAAATCTCCGTAGAGGTTTTGGATGTTCAGGATAAGTACTGGGATGAGTATGTAGCTCAATCTCGCGCTGACATTATCACCGCTGGCGGCGAAATCGTAGAGGCTGATGTTCAGGCATTCCAAGACAGGGTACAGCCCGTTTACCAAAAATTTGTTCAAAACAACCCACAACTTGCAAATCTGCTAGAAAGCATGCAGAACTACTAAGGAGTAAAATCAATGGGAAAGTTAACAGGAAAAAAAGTATTTATTACTGGCGCTGAGCAAGGTATTGGCTATTACTCAGCCAAAAATCTCATTGAGTCAGGTTGTGATGTTTATATTCACTACTTCAGTGGTAGTGAAGGTCCAGAGAAGCTAGTAGCATTAGCTGAATCTCTGGGTCAAAGAGCTTCGTTTGGTTATGCAAACCTGACAGATAAAGATGAGACTCAAAAGTGCATCGAAAATGCAGTCGAATTTTTAGGTGGTATAGATATTTTAGTTAACAATGTTGGCGGTATTATTGCTCGTAAGTGGTTAGGTGAAATTGATTCTGATTATTGGAAAACAGTTATCGATGTAAATATGACCACTATGATGCACGTAACTCAGTCTGCACTGCCATTCCTTAAGAATGCTAATGAGGGGGCTAGTATAGTTAATCTAGCGTCGTTAGCTGGTCGTTCAGGTGGTCATTCAGGATCTCTAACTTATTCTATGACAAAGGGAGCAGTATTAACTTGGACTCGTTCCTTGGCGGCTGAATTAGGTGAGTACGGTATTCGTGTTAATGCTGTAGCTCCAGGTTTAATTCTTGGTACTCGCTTCCATAATCAGCATACGACTAAAGAATCTGCTGAAGATACGGTTAAAGGTATACCTTTAGGTAGGGCTGGCACTTCGGAAGATATTGCACGCACAATAACTTTCCTTGCTTCGGAGTATGATGGTTTTATCTCTGGTGCAACTATAGATGTTAATGGTGGCGTCTACCGTATGTAATAAATATCGGCGCTGTGTAAGCAGTGCCGCTTTAGAGAGTTATTTATGATAAAAAGTAAAATCATTCATCCCGAATTATTGGGACTATTGGCTAATTGTGGTCACAAAACTAAAATCTTAATTGCAGACTCCAACTACTCATTTGTCACTAATTCCGGCAGTAACGCTCACGTAGTATATTTAAACTTCATGCCTGGAATGCTTCCTGCTACGACTGTTTTAGACGGTATACTTGAAATGATTAACATTGAAAGTACTGAAATGATGGCATGGCCTGATGACTTTGAAAACACGATTCATTCGGAATATTTAGTACAGTTAGGTAATACTCCGATGGTACTCAAAGAGCGCCAGGATTTTTATGACTCTGTAAAGGGAGATGAAACTCTGGTAGTTATAGCAACGGGTGAGCAACGACGGTTTGCTAATTTACTACTAACTGTTGGGGCTGTATTTTAAGCAACCACAATTATACAATGTCCCGAATTAATCTTTGAACGGAGATATTCTTAATCTTCAAGCAGCCGGCATCATTGCGTTTAAAATGGCAGCAGGCTGTTTGAACCCTAAACACTTTTCCGGGCGGTAATTGCTCCATTGTTGAGCTCTTTTAATACCAATCTTCGCTGACCGTCCTTAAGTCCGTTCCCAATAGTCATAAGGGTGAGCGAAGTACACCTACGCTTCTAAGACTTAAGCTATTTCTTTACGACTTCCAAACTCGCGATCAAATCATATGAGCGAATTTTTTGTGAGGCAGTAGCGTGTCTATGGTCGCTTTTGTGGAAGCTTTAGCTGACTTTGAGGATACTCTTGTGTCAGGTGAAAATGCGTTTTACGTTCCAAAATAGTGATGATTGCTACCGTCTCATGCTTACCTAAAACTGTATCAATTTCCCAATTATTAAAACGCTGACGATTATCGACAATCTCAGGTCTTTCATCTATCGATACAGCATACTTAATTGCTGGTGCTTTTTCTTTCTTGCCTCGTAAGTTCAACACTCGATAAATGGTTGATCGGTAGCATTTTACTGTCTTGGTAATTTCATATACTGAAATGTCTAGTTCTAAAAAGAGAGAACGGATATTTTGTTCCTTTCGGTCAGTTGTTGATGACTCATGGTAGTACTGCTTCTTTTTTGCGACAAGAGCGAACTACTTGCCATGAATGCTGCAGTTTTTATCTGGAATCTGGCCAAAATTAATGAAAAGCCGATAGGAAAAATCTATCGGCTTTATTGTGTATAAAGTGCTTAGTTGGTTGTTATTTGTAGAGTCTCATAGGGTGTTTTACTTTCTTCACCTTTGTTGGCTTTGATGATTAATAGTAAGCCAATCAGTGGAACAATGGCGGCCATGTAAGGGATCATATTTGCACCAAGATGCCCGTCTAACACTATTCCCCCAAGGAAACCACCAAACGCATTAGCTAAATTAAACGCTGATATGTTGGCTGTAGCCGCTAGCTCTTGGCCTTCACCACCGTGATTCATTACTCGTAATTGCATTGCGGGTACGTTAGCAAATGAAGCTATGCCAAAGAGGAATAATGAGCCGACAAACAGCACTTTGCTACCAGTAAAACTACCCACTAATAACAATGATGCGATAAGAGCGATAGCCCAAAAAATCGAAGCTTTGGCTAAGCTTTTATCCGAAGAACGACCACCCAATGTGTTACCAATAATTAAACCAACACCCACCAACACCAGAATCCAAGTAACGGAGTCTTGTGTAAAGCCAGTTACATGCATTGCGATAGGTGCGATGTAACCGTAAAGGGTCATAAATCCTGACCAAGCAAAGGCTGTTATCGCCAAGCTTATCAATAGCATAGGGTTCTTGAAGGCTTGTAGTTGGGTTTTAATATCTTTTGCCTCACTGTGTCCTGAAGAGTGGATAGCTAGCATGATAAAAACAAGTGAAACAGCGCCAAATGCAGCAACAGTTAAAAAGGTATTGCTCCAACCAAAGGTTAGACTTATCCAAGTACCCGCAGGCACACCTAGTACGTTTGCTAGGGTAAGCCCAGCAAACATTTGTCCTACCGCTCTACCAGCCATTTTCTCAGAAACTAGATTGGTCGCAACCACCGCACCAATACCATAGAAAGGGCCTTGCACTAGGCCGGTAATTACACGACTAGCGAGTAATAAAGTGTAATTGGGTGCGAGTGCTGAGAGTATGTTGCCTAATATAAACAGACCCATTAGGCCAATAAGTACGTTTTTCTTATTAAACTTGGCAAGATAAATAGTCAGGATTGGTCCGCCTACAACGATAGCCAGTGCATATGCGCTAATTAAGTATCCTGCTTGCCCTTCCGTGATGAAGAGTGATGTGGCGATCTGTGGGAGGATACCTGCGATAACAAACTCTGCAGTACCTATGGCAAACGCGGCTAGCGTTAATATCCAAATCTGCATTGGCATTTTTTGTTCAGTCATAATGTGCTCCAGTGATTCGTTTTAATGGCGTTATTATTACTCCCTGTACATATTTTGATAATTGATTAAAAATTGAATACATTATTTACATGAAGTTAATAGTGAGGCAGTGATGGACAAACTTTCTGATATGGCGATGCTTGTTTCGATAGTAAAGAACAAAAGTATGGCAGGCACAGCGCGAGAGCTTGGGGTGTCTGCAGCCTCTATAACCACTCGATTGCAAGCCTTAGAGGATCGTTATGGCGTTAAGCTATTAAATCGTACCACACGGCACCTTTCACTCACTGAGGCTGGGGAACTGTATTATCGCTCTTGCTTGGATATTCTTGATAGTGTGCACGAAACAGAAAACTTGATTAAACAAGGCACTCGGCTCACCCAAGGGCCAATAAAAGTAGTCGCGCCCAAAGACATTAGTAAGCAGATACTCCTGCCGATCATCTCAGAGTTTACAGAGCATCATCCCGAAATTACGCTGTACCTTTACCTCAATGACCATGTACATAATATCGCAAACAGTGGCGTCGACTTAGTGATTCGCTATGGGGAGCTGCATGACAGTAATATCATATCTAGAAGGCTTGGTAGGAGTGAGCGTGTACTGTGTGCCTCGCCTGAATACTTAAAAGATCATGGTGTTCCAAAAGTTCCAAGTGATCTTATTGAGCATCATGCTTTGGTGATGCTCAGCGCGGAACAAGAACTGAAAACTTGGTATTTCAGAAAAAATTCAAAACTAGAATCGGTCACTGTAAAACCAAAGATGTTATCCGATGATGGGGAGATAATTAAACAACTAGCAATAAATGGACAGGGAATTGCTATGAAATCGGGTTTGGATATTCAACCTGAGATTAACAGCGGAAAGTTGGTGACAGTACTGAATGACTACACGATAAACTTCAATTCAGCTACTGCCGACACGAGTACAGACTTAAAGGTGTATTACCTAGATAAGAAGTATCAGCCCAAGCGTATTCGGCTTTTTCTGGATTTTCTGTATGAGAGGTTTGCTGACATCCAAGAAAAATAGGCCTGATATGCAGAGCTATCAGGCCTAAGAGTGTCAATAAGAAGTTAGCTGGCCTTTTCTTCTTCTTTCACATTCTTATCTTCTTTATCTGAGAAGATATCCGCAACTTTCTCTTTTTCTAAGGTCCCTTCTAGCTCTCCGTCTTCATTGATTACAGGTAAAGAGTAATCGGAAGAAATGGCTTCAGTAAGCACCTCTTCAATTGCAGACTCCGATGAGATGGTGGGCACGTCTTCATACAAGCTAGGCTCTATGTTATCGATAGCATCATCTTCAGAGGCCTCTTGCAAAGCTTCCTCGGTGATCAAACCTTGGTAGCCATCTTCGGTAACGTGATAGCCGTAGTCATGTTCGGACTTTCTCATCTGCCTTAGTGCGCCTTCGATAGTACTGGTGGTAATACGCAGGGCGGGCTTTTGCATTACTGTTTCGACAGTTAAAGCGCGGGCGCGGTTTACGTCTTTAACGAAAGCTTCAACGTAATCAGTCGCTGGGTGCAACAGAATTTCGTCTGGTGTGCCTTGCTGTACTAGTTCACCATCTTTCAAAATAGCGATTTTGTCACCAATGCGTAGTGCTTCATCTAAATCGTGGGTGATGAAGATGATGGTCTTGTGCAGTTTCTCTTGAAGCTCAATTAATTGATCCTGCATTTCACTTCGGATCAGTGGATCGAGTGCAGAAAAGGCTTCATCCATTAATAGAATTTCGGCATCAGTACATAAAGCACGAGCCAAGCCAACACGTTGTTGCTGTCCACCAGAAAGTTGTGAAGGGTATTGGTCTTCGTAGCCTTTAAGGCCTACGGTTTCGACCCATTCAGTGGCCTTTGCAATACGTTCGGCTTTATCAAGACCTTGGATCTCTAAGCCATAAGCAACGTTGTCGATCACCTTGCGATGAGGGAGTAGGCCGAAGCGTTGGAATACCATCGACATCTTATGTCGGCGGAATTCTTCGAGCTCTTTTGCTGAGAACTGCATAACATCGGTGCCTTCGACATCAATTTGACCTTCTGTTGGGTCAATAAGGCGATTGAAGTGACGAATCAAGGTGGATTTTCCTGAGCCAGATAAGCCCATGATAACGAAAATCTCACCGTTATTAATCTCTAAATTGATATCCTTTAAGCCTACAGTGTGGCCAGTTTTAGCAAGCACTTCGTCCTTACTTAACCCTTCTTTTACCATAGGTAAAACCGACTGTGGCTTAGGGCCAAATATTTTATACAGGCCAGAGATTTTGATCAGAGGTTTAGTCATGTCTTAAATCTCCTAGGTGAGCCTGGGTTCGTTTAGCATAAGCTTGTGTTGAACGGTCGATAAGAATAGCCAATACCACAATCGCCAAGCCATTGAGCAAACCCAGTGTGAAGTATTGGTTAGTGATGGATTTTAGTACCGGTTGACCAAGGCCTTTTACGCCGATCATAGAGGCAATAACGACCATAGAGAGTGCCATCATGACTGTTTGGTTGATACCTGCCATGATAGTTGGCATTGCTAAAGGTAACTGTACACCAAACAAGCGCTGCTTGCGGCTTGCTCCAAAGGCTGTAGCTGCTTCCATCACTTCTTTATCAACTAATCTAATCCCCAGGTTAGTCAGACGAATCACCGGTGGGATCGCGTAAATAACAACGGCGATTAGCCCTGGGATCTTTCCGATACCTAAAAGCATTACTACAGGTATCAGATAGACGAAAGCGGGCATGGTTTGCATGATATCGAGAATGGGAGTTACGACACTTTGAACCCGATTAGAACGCGCCATAGCGATACCAATAGGAATGCCGACAACGATGGCGAGTAGGGTACATACGGTAATGATACTGAGCGTTCGCATCGTATCTTCCCACATACCTAAATATCCAATAAAAATAAGTGCAATGAGTCCACCAATAGTCAGTTTAATTGAGCGACTGGCTAGGTAAATAAGGGTAGTAATAACCGCTAAAACAATAAACCAAGGCGTGGCGAGTAGTAATTTTTCAAACCACACTAAGAATGAGAGTAGTGGGTCAAATAGAGATTCGATTAAGTCGCCATATTCTCTCGAAAAATCTTTATAAGCACCGTCTAACGATTTACGAATATTTCGCATAGAAGAGCGGTCTATTTCGGGAAAACTGGACAACCAACTGCTATCGAACATATATATTCCTTTATATAGTCGAAAGGGCAACTGGCTAGCTGCCCTTAATTAATGGTTTAGATGGGATTAAAGGTTGGCAGTAATTTTTTCTGCTACTTCAGATGATACCCACTGCTTCCAAATTTCTGGTGAGGTTTCAAAGAAATGGTACATAGTGTCCTCAGAGCTTGCTTGCTCATCTTCCATCCATGCTAGCAATTTGTTCATATCGCTGTTTTTGAAACCACGCTTAGCTAGATATTCCATAGCCATTGGATTTTTGTCAGCAAAGGTTGCGGCAACCACAGTGTTGACTGGCGATGGTGGGTACATAGATACCGTTGGATTTTCACAGCTCTCTAGAGCGATACAATTAACGAACTCTTCTTCGTTAACGCCACTACCAAAGTCAACCTTCACCATCTCGTATTTGCCAAGAACAGCGGTTGGTGCCCAGTAGTAACCGAACCAACCTTCTTTGCGCTCGTAAGCTTTTGCAATAGAACCGGAAAGCCCTGCGCTCGAACCTGGATCAATAAGCTCGAATCCAGCTTCTTCTAGCCCAAGAGCTTCAAATAGGTTACCACCTGAAATTTGACAGCCCCAACCCGCAGGACAGCCGTAGAAGCCTGCTAAACCTGGATCTTCAGGGTGTTTGAATAGTTTTGCATGTTTCTTAACGCCTTCGATTGTGGCGAGCTCAGGGTATTCTTCAACAAGGTAGGATGGCACCCAGAAACCCTCTTCACCGCCATCTACAAGGGCTTTACCTGCGTAGGCTAGTCGTCCTTCTTCAACACCTTTTTCAACGGCATCTTTAACGGAGTTTGTCCAAAGCTCTGGAGCGATATCGGGTTGGCCTTTTTCAATCATTGAAGTTGCGGTTGGCATGGTATCGCCTGGGGTAAGTTCTGCTTCACAACCGTAGCCATGTTCTAGTATGAAGCGGTCAATATTGGCGATGACACTGGCTGAATTCCAGTTCATATCTGCGATGGTAACAGTGCCACATTCTTCTGCCTGAACGTGAGTAGAAACACTAGCGATGATCGCTAATGAGGCTAGTTTCCATTTCATCATAAGTCCTTTTATATGGTTTAGTCTCCATTTAAGGTTACAATATATCGGTTAGTTATTGTACCTCCATCTCTTTAGAACTAAAAATAACCAATTGAAAATTAACTTATTTCTCTATTTTTTAGCAAAATAGCGCCTAATTATAAAAATTAAACAGCACACTAAATTCCAGTGCATATTCAGTTCTAAATGCTTATATATCAGTAACTAAGAGTCTATAGAACTCACTGAAATTAATAGGCTCTTATTTTATTTTGTTATTTATATCTAGTTCATTCTACGATTTTGCTATAAGCGTTAAAGGAAAGAGAATAAGAGGGGTCTTAGGCTGAAATAAAGTATTGAGATTTTTATACCAGTAAAAATAAGGATACGATTTGATATGTTATTTGCTCAATCAAAAAATACCCAAATTTCTGTTTTTCGATGCCGATAAACTAGTTAATAAACGCTAGAATTTGTTGGAAACCCCAAAGAATTGCTCGGGTGTTTTCTCGCGACCATTTTTGATCACGTATTCAAGTTCTGCAGCCAAAGGTGACCTCATATCTACAAGCGTTTGATGATCCTCTAGTGCGCGCTGTTCATCTCCGATTTGTACGTATAATACACCTCTGTACATATAAGGTTCGGGTAATTTAGGATCGAGATAAATAGCCTTGTTGTAGTGAGTAAGTGCTGCTTTATAGTTTTGAGAGCCTTGCTTTCTCAAGGTATAGGCGAGGTTATTGTGTGCCTCTGCCAACTTTGTATCATTCTTAATAGCGCTGCGGAACTTTTTCTCTGCTTTAACAAATTCTTTGTCCATCATCAAGATGACACCTTGGTTGTAGAGATTTTTGGCACTACTTGAAGAGTTAGAGTGATATGAACCTGATCCTGCAGCGTGCGCAGACGCCGCTATTAATGAAGCACTAGCTAGTAATATGCAGATAAAAGACAAGATCTGTGACATAACGAAATCCTACTCTCAAACCATTGTGGTGTGTCAGATACGTACGTCTAGAAGAGGTATAAGGTTCATTGAGTTGAAGGGGGCAAACAAATAAGGCTGTATAGACTTAGCTGTTGCTAGGTTTTTTTACGGGGCTAGAAACAGCAAAGGCTCGTAGATTTCTCTACGAGCCTTTCAATATGGTGGCCCCTCACAGACTTGAACTGTGGACCTAACGATTATGAGTCGTGCGCTCTAACCAACTGAGCTAAGGGGCCGTGTAGGGTGAGATTATATGAGATGGATAGGGGAGTGTCTATACGTGAATACAGGGAATATTACTGATTTACGTATAGTTTTTATGCGATCAAACCACTAGATACAAAAAAGGTGAGCTAGTGCTCACCTTTTAAACGTAATTGCTGTCGATTACTCGTCTAGGAAGCTGCGCAGAGTTTCTGAGCGGCTTGGGTGACGTAGCTTACGCAGTGCTTTTGCTTCGATCTGACGGATACGTTCACGAGTAACGTCGAACTGCTTACCTACCTCTTCTAGAGTGTGGTCAGTGTTCATATCGATACCAAAGCGCATACGCAGTACTTTAGCTTCACGAGGTGTTAAACCCGCTAGAACGTCTTTAGTTGCAAACTTAAGGCTAGTCGCCGTTGCAGAGTCTAAAGGCAGTTCTAGAGTCGTATCCTCAATGAAATCACCTAGATGCGAATCTTCGTCGTCACCGATTGGTGTCTCCATAGAGATTGGCTCTTTAGCGATTTTAAGTACTTTACGAATCTTATCTTCAGGCATTTGCATGCGCTCTGCCAATTCTTCTGGAAGAGGCTCACGACCCATCTCCTGAAGCATCTGACGAGAGATACGGTTCAGTTTGTTGATGGTCTCGATCATATGAACAGGGATACGGATCGTACGTGCCTGGTCAGCGATAGAACGAGTAATTGCCTGACGAATCCACCAAGTTGCATAAGTTGAGAACTTATAACCACGACGGTATTCGAACTTATCAACCGCCTTCATCAGGCCAATATTACCTTCTTGAATAAGATCCAAGAATTGTAGGCCACGGTTGGTGTATTTCTTCGCGATAGAGATAACAAGACGTAAGTTCGCCTCTACCATCTCTTTCTTAGCACGACGAGCTTTCGCTTCACCAATAGACATACGACGGCTGATGTCTTTAATAGACTGAACCGTTAAAGAGGTCTCTTTCTCGATGCTTTTCAGCTTTTGGATAGAGCGACGAATGTCTTCTTCGTTACGACGGATCTTTTCTTTATAAGGTGCGTCTGAAGATAGAGTTTGGTCTACCCATGCATCGTTTGATTCATTGCCAGTAAAAATCTTAACGAATTCTTTCTTTGGCATGCCACCGTATTCTACGGTTTGGCGCATGATTAAACGTTCTTGTGTACGAACTCGCTCCATTGAGGTGCGAAGTTGGGTCACAAGATGGTCAAACTGCTTTGGAGTAAGACGGAATTCACGGAATACGTCATTTACTTTAGCTGTTGCAACCTTGAAGGCAGCGCTATCACGGCCTTCCGTGTTAGAAACTAATTGCAGATCTTGGTACGTTTTACGAAGTTCAGTAAATCTTTCTAGAGCAAGCTCTGGATCGATACCTGTATCTTCTTCTTCGTCTTCATCATCGTCATCAGCATCATTTGCGTCTGCTTCTTTAAGATCAGTTTCAGCTAGCTCAGAACCAACGTGAGTTGCGGTTGGTGCTGTTGTACCGTCATCATCAGGGTCAACAAAGCCAGAGATGATGTCTGTTAGGCGAAGTTCTTCAGCTTGAACTTTATCGAACTGCTCTAAAACATACGGGATTGTGCCGGGAAACTCAGCAACTGATGCTTGAACTTGATTGATGCCATCTTCGATACGCTTAGCGATATCGATCTCGCCTTCACGAGTCAGAAGTTCAACAGTACCCATTTCACGCATGTACATGCGGACGGGGTCTGTAGTACGACCAATTTCACTTTCAACGGTACTTAAAGCGGCAACAGCTGCTTCCGCAGCATCTTCGTCAACTTCAGTGCTTTCGTCATTGATCGTGTCGTCATCAATTTCAGTGGCGTTTTCTACCACTTTGATGCCCATATCGTTGATCATCTGAATGATATCTTCGACCTGTTCTGAGTCGACGATTTCTGGCGGTAGATGGTCATTAACTTCGGCATAAGTTAGATAGCCTTGCTCTTTGCCTTTAAGAACAAGCGCTTTAAGCTGTGACTGCCTATTTTGATCCATAGATGGTATCCAAATTCTGGTCTGGTGAAGGAACTAGTTTGCGAAATGCAGACCGCTAATTATAGCAAAGTTTTTACAATACAAGCGTTCAGGGTCTCATGCTTTTAATTCTAGCATTAAAGCCAGCAGCTCCCTTTTCTCATCGACTGATAAGCCGATACTTCTTTCTTTCGCTTGTAGGGTTTCAATTTGCCTTTCGATACACTGATAAATCACCTTATCTAGTGAATCGCAAAAAATATCGTCATGATTGTCTTCTTCTTTATAAGTGGGAAGATCCCAGCTCGCGAGAAGTGACAAAATTCGTTCGTCTTTCTGATCTCGCCAGTGCTCTAACAACTGGCCAGTGGTGATATGGGGATGATTTATACACTTATCAACCACATCGAGTAATAAACTTAGTCCAGGCAGGTTAGTTTGCCTAATTGAATCTAAATTTGGCATTAACTCTACGTAATGTGGGTTTTGTAACAGTAACGCTATAACCACACGCATTGGGGTTCGCTCAATCTTCTTATGTGGTGTGGGGCGTGTTGCTTTCTCATCCGATTTTGCTATCAGTTGTTGAAGTTGCCTTTCATCAACCAAGCCTAATTTTCGGCCTAGCAATTCACGTAAATACATACGAAGCGTACCGCCAGGGACCTTACTGATCAGAGGAATTGCTAGGGTGCTTAGCTTAGCCATACCTTCTTTGCTGCTGGTATCAACCTGCTGCATCAAGGTTTGAAACATGAATTCAGATAAGGTTGTAGCGCTGGCAACTTGTTCTTCAAAGCCCTGTTTACCGTGTTGACGAATATAAGTATCAGGATCTTCACCGTCAGGTAAGAACATAAACTTAAGCTGGCGGCCATCATTGAGATATGGAAGTGCATTTTCCATCGCTCTCCATGCAGCATCCCGACCAGCTCGGTCACCATCATAACAGCAGATGATACTGCTGGTTTGGCGGAACAACATTTGTAAATGATCGCCAGTGGTGGAGGTGCCAAGGGATGCAACAGCATAATCTACGCCAAATTGAGCGAGTGCTACCACGTCCATATACCCTTCGACTACCAGAATTTGTTCTGGAGAGCGATGGGTTTGCAGTACCTCATATAAACCATAAAGTTCTTTGCCTTTATGGAAGATAGGGGTTTCTGGTGAGTTAAGGTACTTAGGGGTACCGTCACCTAAGACGCGGCCACCAAAGCCAATAACTCGGCCTCGCCGATCTCGTATTGGGAACATGACACGACCACGGAAGCGATCATATCGATTACCTTTATCGTTTTCGATAAGCATGCCAGCACTGACTAGCGCATCTTGTGCAGGCTTTTGTTGTCCAAATTGCTTTCGTACAGAATCCCATTCATCCGGTACGAAACCAATCTCAAATTTCTGTGCTATTTCGCCACTAAGACCACGGTTCTTCAGGTACTCAATAGCCGTTTTTCCTGCACTTGTTTTTAATTGTGAGCGATAGAAATTGGCAACACTACCTAGTAGGTCGTAGAGGCTACGTTTTTGCTCTGTATTCGCTGTTGGCCCTTTGCTAAATCCACCCTGACGTTGTTCTCTCGGTACCTCAATACCAAGGTGTGAGGCCAGCTCCTCGATGGCTTCAACAAACTCAAGTCGTTCATACTCCATCATAAAATCGATGGCATTACCGTGTACACCACAGCCAAAGCAATGATAGAACTGTTTTTCTTGGCTAACGCTGAAAGAGGGGGTTTTTTCGTTGTGGAATGGGCAGCAAGCGCCGTAATTCTTGCCTTGTTTCTTTAGTTTTACTCGTGCGTCAACGATATCGACAATATCGAGTCGAGCAAGTAGATCATCAATGAAGGTACGTGGGATATGTCCAGCCATAGATCCTAAAGAAAGTGCAAGTTGCGAGATACAAACAAGCCGTGCATTCGAAGAATAGCACGGCTTGCTTTAATTTTTATTGGGGATTAAGCCAGTTTAGAGCGAACTAAACCACTTACTTTACCCATATCTGCGCGCCCTTGAATTTGCGGCTTAAGAACGCCCATTACTTTACCCATGTCTTGCATGCCCGCAGCTTCAGATTCAGTAATTGCATTATCAACTAACGCAGTGACTTCTTCTTCGCTAAGCGGCTGAGGCATAAAATCCTCAAGTACAGTAATTTCAAGTTTCTCAGCATCAGCAAGGTCTTGACGACCAGCAGATTCAAATTGAGCGACAGAATCGCGACGTTGTTTAACCATCTTAGTCAGCACAGCAATGATGTCGTCGTCAGTGAGAGTAATTCTCTCATCAACTTCACGTTGCTTAATTGCTGCTAGAGCTAAACGGATAGTGCCAAGGCGCGCTTTGTCCTTGGCTCTCATCGCAGATTTTTGCTCTTCTTTGAGATTATCAATAAGAGCCATTACTAATTCCTAATTAAATCGGGGATTAGTAAAGACGAACGCGACGTGCGTTTTCGCGAGCTAGCTTCTTAGCGTGACGCTTTTGAGCCGCTGCTTTAGCGCGTTTACGAACTGTAGTTGGTTTCTCATAGTGCTCACGACGACGCACTTCAGAAAGAATACCTGCTTTTTCGCAAGAGCGCTTAAAGCGACGTAGAGCTACGTCGAACGGTTCGTTTTCACGTACTTTAACTACTGGCATATGCCTTTCACCTCAGGGGTTATTCGTTAATACTGGATTCCACTTTCCGGGCAAATAAACTTGCAGGGGGAAATACCAGTTTGATCAAAAATGGTGCGGAATTTTAATCCGAAGTGACTGTGTTTGTAAAGCACTTTATTGCGGAGAAAACGATCAATTATTTGTTTGAACAAATAGGACAAGGTAAACTTGCCGCACATTGAAGAAGTCGCGAGAAATTTATGCGTATTTTAGGTATTGAAACCTCCTGTGATGAGACGGGAGTTGCTATTTATGATGATGAGAAAGGTCTATTGTCACATCAACTTTATAGCCAAGTGAAGCTGCACGCCGATTATGGTGGCGTCGTTCCAGAATTAGCTTCTCGCGATCATGTTAAGAAAACCATTCCTTTGATTAAAGAAGCATTGAAAGAGGCTGATTTAACCTCAGATGATATCGATGGGATTGCTTATACTGCAGGGCCCGGACTGGTCGGCGCTCTTTTGGTTGGCGCTACTATAGGTCGCAGTATCGCTTACGCTTGGGATGTACCCGCTGTGCCTGTTCATCATATGGAAGGTCACTTACTAGCACCAATGTTAGAGGACAACCCACCGCCGTTTCCGTTTGTCGCACTGTTAGTTTCTGGTGGTCACACCATGATAGTGGAAGTTAAAGGGATTGGTGAGTATCAGATTCTAGGTGAATCTGTTGATGATGCAGCCGGTGAGGCCTTTGATAAGACTGCCAAGCTAATGGGTTTAGACTATCCAGGTGGTCCATTGCTCTCTCGTTTAGCTGAGAAGGGGACTCAGGGTCGATTTAAGTTCCCGCGTCCAATGACAGATAGACCTGGACTGGATATGAGCTTTTCAGGGTTGAAGACCTTTGCTGCAAATACGATTTCTGCCAATGACAACGATGACCAGACTCGTGCTGATATTGCTTATGCTTTTCAAGAAGCTGTTTGTGCTACCTTGGCGATAAAATGTAAGCGAGCACTTCAGCAAACGGGAATGAAGCGTATTGTAATTGCCGGTGGTGTAAGTGCAAATAAGCAACTACGTCTTGAGTTAGAAGCGTTGGCGAAGAAAATGGGCGGTGAGGTTTACTATCCGCGTACAGAGTTCTGCACTGACAATGGTGCCATGATTGCTTATGCTGGAATGCAACGTCTTAAAAATGGTGAAACTTCTGATCTAGGTGTCAAGGCTCAGCCTCGCTGGCCGATCGATCAGTTGAAACCTATCGCTGAATAATTATCGGTTGTGCTAAGAAACTAAGCGCCCTCACAGTAGGGCGTTTTTTTATGCCTGAATCCTTAAGTTAAAATATTTTTTAAATATTAAAATTAATTTTAATTAACACTTGATCTAGATCAATAAAGTTGTATATTGAATGCATCTTATTTATGAGCAAAGCGAACATTACATGACCGGATTCAAGATCACTCATCGAAATGCAACAAAAGCCAGTGATTACATTGCTTACAAGATCACTCAAGTCTTAAAGTTCACGCTGAACATTTTTTATGGGAATAAATACGCTAAACGTGCGGTTATCCTAGAGACAATTGCGGCAGTGCCGGGAATGGTTGCGGGTATGTTTAATCATCTAAAAGCGCTGCGTCGTATGAAAGATGATGAAGGATGGATTCGAGAGCTCTTGGATGAGGCTGAAAATGAACGTATGCATTTAATGATCTTTCTTGATATTGCCAAGCCAAGCTGGATTGAGCGTTTGCTTGTGTTGCTTGGGCAAGGAGCATTCATTGTGGTGTATGGTGTGCTTTACCTTTTATCGTCAAAAATCGCTCATCGTATAGTAGGTTATTTTGAAGAAGAAGCATGTAAAAGCTACACCGAGTATCTAGAAAAAATTGATACAGGGGTTGTTGAAAACGTTGCCGCTCCTGAGATTGCCATCAAATACTACAACCTGCCTGCAGATGCTCGATTAAGAGATGTAATTTTGTTGATTCGTGAAGATGAAGCAAAACATAGAGATAGAAATCATGAATTTGCAGACTCATATCAAGCGAAAGAATTACCAGCCCATCAAAGCTAACAAGCATTAGCTCATTTAAAACCAGCCTAAAGAGGCTGGTTTTTTGTTTCAATGGTTACTTTTTTTTTGAGCCAACCTTAGGTTCATTCCCCGCCATTAAACGCTTAATATTTTCCTGATGACGCCAAATGATAAGGCAGCACAGCATCGCTACAGGCAAAGTGTACTGCGGTTTGATAAGCCACGTATAAAACGGTGCGACCAGTGCAGTTACAAGTGCGGCTAACGAAGAATATCGAGAGATAACAGCAGTGACTAGCCAAGTCCCCATTAACATGCCTGTTAAATCCAGACCAATAGGCGCAATCGCGCCAACAGCAGTTGCTACGCCTTTCCCGCCTTTGAAGTGAAAAAAGAGAGGATAGATATGGCCAATGCAGGCAGATATACCGATTAATCCGAGCATTACGGGTTCAATATTCAAGTAATAAGCTGACCAGACCGGTATGGTTCCCTTTGCCATGTCACAGACTAGCACTAGTGCGGCAGGTAGCCTTCCGCCAATTCGTAGTACATTGGTCGCGCCGGGGTTGTTGGAACCGGCAGTGCGGGGATCAGGAAGCTTAAACACACGGCAAATCAAGACGGCACTCGACACCGAACCTAATAAATAGGCCAAGATGATCATGAGTAGAACCGTTGCAGACATAGAGATCCTTTACACTTTGTAGCGATTACCGCTTTATTCAGGATGATAGTTGGGTATTTGATGTAGTATATTACGTTTTTTTATACTTTTTGCTTATCCGACCTCAATCTTTGTAATTGTGCTTATTTTATGTGTATAAGTTGCAAAAATGAGGCATTAAAGGAATCGACATCATGAATCAGGACAGAGTCTTCATTGAACAGCTTGAGGTTATTACTACCATCGGTGTGTATGACTGGGAACAAGAGATTAAGCAAAAGCTAGTGCTTGATATAGAGATGGCCCATAACAATCAGCCCGCTGGAAACAGTGATAATGTTGACGATGCATTGGATTACTTCTCGGTAAGCCAAGCGGTACTCGCTCATATTCAAAATGGTCGTTTTCTTTTAGTCGAGAGAGTTGCCGAAGAAGTTGCTGCGTTGATCATGAATCAATTTAATGTGCCTTGGCTGAGAATTAAGCTGCGTAAGCCTGGTGCTGTTCCACAGGCGAGTAGCGTTGGTGTGGTTATTGAGCGAGGCACGCTGTGACCCAAACCTACTTAGGTATTGGGACAAACATAGAGCGTGATAAACACGCTCGTGCTGCGATCATAGAGCTGCAACGTTTGGGTGTTAATCTCCAAGTCTCTACGATTTACCGGTGCCCAGCTGCCGGTTTTGATGGTGCGGAATTTTATAATTTCGTGGTTGGCATAGATACTGATTGGGCGCTGCCTGAATTATCTCGTCGATTGCGGGCCATAGAAGTGGCTTACGGTAGGCCCGAAAATGCAATGAAGAAACAAGATCGTACACTTGATATCGATATTCTTCTGTTTGGTGAGGAGATATCAAAGCAATCTCTTCAGCTACCAAGATGCGATATCTTCAAGTTCAACTTTGTACTTCAGCCCTTATATGAACTTTGCCCTGACCTAGTCATACCTGGCGATGGACGCTCTGTAAGGCAAGTTTGGGAACAAGAATTTAACTCTATAGGCGGTATGTCTAATCTTACTGCTATAACTTTAAACCTAAGTGATGATTATCAATGAGCTATTTTGAAGCCTTTGCGTTGGCCTTAATTCAGGGCCTGACTGAATTTTTACCAATTTCGAGCTCTGCTCATCTAATTTTACCTTCAGCCGTTTTAGGCTGGGAAGATCAAGGGCTAGCCTTTGACGTCGCGGTGCACGTAGGAACCTTATTGGCAGTGATTCTTTACTTTAGAAATGAAGTAGTCACCCTTTTACGTGCATTCTTTGGCTCTGTGTTTAAACAGCAACATAACAAGGAATCTAAGCTCGCATGGATGATCATCCTTGCAACTATCCCTGCAGGTCTTGCCGGACTTTTCCTAAACGATCTAATAGAGCTTTATCTGCGTAGTGCTTGGGTTATTGCTTGTACTACTATTATTTTCGGTCTTTTACTGTGGCATGCTGATAAATCATCAAGCTTTGAGATCGATGAATATCAAGCAACATGGAAGAAAACGCTAATAATAGGCATAGCGCAGGCGATGGCTATGATCCCTGGTACTTCACGTTCTGGTGCGACTATTACAGCGGCTCTATACCTAGGCTTTACTCGTGAAGCGGCTGCTCGATTCTCTTTCTTGATGTCGATTCCTATCATCACTTTGGCGGGCGGATACCTTGGAACTAAATTGGCGTTTAGTCCAGAGCCAATGCACTTAGGTGTGCTGGGCACTGGTATTCTAGTGTCGTTTATTAGTGCTTACATCTGTATTCACTACTTCTTGAAGCTGATTTCTCGCATGGGCATGACACCATTTGTGATTTACCGATTGCTTCTAGGTGCAGGCCTGTTTGCATTCCTATTAAGTCAGTAAGTTCTAATTTCATTGAAAAATCCCCGCTCAAGCGGGGATTTTTTTATCTATGTATTAAGCAGTGAGATCTAATCCCAAACCCAACTCTGTTTTACTTCATCAATAGCTTCCACTCTGCGCCTGTTTAGTTCCTCACGAATCTCTTTTCCTGCAAAACCTGCTTGAATCACTTGCTGCACGTTAACTGAAACCGCAGATTGATGGACGGCCTCCATGTAATCTCGTTGTGGGTATGGCGTAGATTCATGTCCAAGTCGCCCTTGTGAATCTGCTTGGCAGGTAATCAGTACTTGTTTGAGGACTGCAGGTTTACGCCACACATCAAAGCTATCGAGCACCCGTAGCAGGGTCGAAGCCTTGAGCTCTTGAGCTCTATGGATATTGGAGTGTTGCTTACAAACATGCAGTGCCAGTTCTTTATATTGATTAGGTACTCTAAGGCGCTTACAGAGTTTATCGATGATCTTTAACCCTGTATGGCAGTGCATTTTGTGGCTTGGCCATTCTTGCTCTGGTGTTACGCCTTTGCCCAAGTCATGCATTTGAGCTGCAAAGCGGATCTCTGGCTCAATGGTTAGCCCAGAGGCGCGCTTAGCAACCATGATGGTATGAATACCCGTATCAATCTCAGGGTGCCACTTTTCAGTTTGTGGAACTCCAAACAGTCGGCTTAACTCGGGAATGACAACTTGTAAGGCACCGCACTCTTGCAGAACCTGAATAAATACTTGAGGATCTTGCGTCAGTAAGGACTTTTGCCACTCTTGCCATACACGTTCAGCGGTAAGGGTTTCCAGCTCTCCAGACTTTACAATCTCGCGCATTAACGTCTGAGTTTCCTGAGCTACGCTAAATCCAAGGTGGTGCAGTTTTGCTGCAAAACGCGCTACTCGAAGTACGCGCAGAGGATCTTCTACAAAGGCATTGGAGACATGGCGGAGTAACTTATTCTGTATATCTTGTTGCCCGCCATAAGGGTCATAGAGTTCGCCTTTGCTATCTTGCGCCATGGCATTGATTGTGAGATCACGACGTATTAGATCCTCTTCAAGGGTAACGTCCTTCGAAAAATAGCAATCAAAACCTGTGTAACCGGCACCTGACTTCCGTTCGGTTCTAGCGAGTGCATATTCTTCATGTGTCTCTGGGTGCAAGAAAACGGGAAAGTCTTTACCCACAGCTTGATAGCCAAGGTTCAAGAGCATTTGTGGCGTAGCTCCAACCACAACCCAGTCTTGGTCATAGTTATCGATATTCAGCAGCTGATCTCGAACTGCGCCACCCACTAGATAGGTTTGCAATGGTTTTCCCTCTTTATGGCATATTGGAACAAATGATATGAGTAGTATACTGGTACCAATAGCTGTGTATTGGTATCACTTGCCTACAAAGGTTTACTTTACTTTCTTTGTTTCAATGGTAGCTTGGCCGTAGTAGAAAAAGAAGTGTCGATAGAAGTTCTGAATGTATAAGGATTATTTTGGCTTTGTAGAAGAGCCGTTTTCAATTGTTCCTAGCTCAAAGTATCTATTTTTGAGTGCACGTCACCGTGAGGCTTTGTCTCATCTGCAGATCGGCCTCAATAGTGGAGGCGGTTTTGCTATGCTCACGGGAGAGGTTGGAACCGGTAAAACTACCGTATCAAAAGCGATGTTGGCTAATCTTGAGGGTAACTGGGTCGCGGGCCTCATTCTTAATCCTACCTTCTCTGAAATAGAACTCCTTGAAGCTATTTGTGATGAGTTTTCGCTTTCTTATGAACAACCCACAAGTCTCAAGCAACTTTCTCAAATCATCAATAATTACCTTTTAGATAATCATCAGAAAGGCTTACAGACATTGGTGTTGATTGATGAAGCTCAGCATTTGTCTCGGCAAGTATTAGAACAATTGCGTCTGCTGACGAATCTAGAAACGGACAGCCATAAGTTACTCAAGGTGTTGCTTGTAGGACAGCCGGAATTGCAACACAAGCTACAAACAATAGAACTAAGGCAGTTAGCGCAGCGCATTACTGGACGCTATCATTTGCTGCCATTAGTTGAGAAAGAAATTGCGGACTACATAGGGTTTCGTTTACGTATTTCAGGAGTGAATGACGCACTATTTTCCGATAAGGCAATTAGAGTCATTGCTTCGCACTCACAAGGCATTCCGCGCCTCATCAATTTAATCTGTGATAAAGCGCTGCATTACGCAGTGTTGACTCAACAGCGCTCTGTTGACCATAAGGTGGCGACAAAAGCGTGTGAGGATGTGTTGGCTTATCAGGCTCCTGCTCTTCATCAATCACAGCCTATAAAATCTCCAACTAACCACTGGCTATCGCCAACTCTGCTTGCTCTAGTTGTAGCCGTTAGTTCTTATGTTGGCTTAACGGCTTGGCAACAGTGGCAGAATTTGCAAACTGAGCATCAGATGCAGCAGCAACAGACTTTGCAATTGCAAAGTGAGATGAACGAATTAAATCAATTGGCCAATGAAAAACAGCGACGCTTTGTTCAACTGATTGAACAAAGCCGTTCTCCAATGAGTGCTATGCAGTCTCTGTATCGCTTGTGGGGATACAACGCTTCAATTGTCGATGCGGACTGCGAATATGGCACACAACCTCCCTTTCATTGTTTTCAAGGCGCAGCAGACCTCCCTGAAATTGTCGCTTCCAACAGACCTGTTGTGCTGACCTTGTACGAACAGCAGAAACCTTATTTTGCGGTCTTGAGAAGTATTCATAATGACAGTGTAGAGCTACTGCTTGCAGGAGAGCGTGTCCAGTTACCGATTACATGGCTGAATGAGCACTGGAAAGGACAATTTAGATATTTGTGGTATAGCGAAATTCTGCAAACCCTAAAATTGAATAATTCTGGCGAGCAAGTTCTGATACTTGATGAGCTTCTGGCAAAGGTGTTGAATGCTAAACCTTTAAACACCGCAACCTATAACGATGCTTTACAAAAGAGAGTGTCAGCATTTCAATCCTGGCAGGGACTTGATGCAGATGGGGTCGCGGGAAATCGAACCTTGCGTCAGCTCGATAGATTGACCAGTGAAAATGCGCCAAGATTATTGGGTGACACTAGGGAGGGGTTGTGATGTCGCAAGTACTTAAAGCGCTAGAGCAATCTCAAAAGCAATTTCAACAGACTTCTACATCGATGAATATGCCTAACTTTACCCAGAAAACTCAATCGGGTATTGGCAAGGCAAGATTGGTGATTGCGATAGTTGCTGGATTAGGTTTGGGTGTAGCAGGTCATGCTATATTAGCAAACTCTTCACTGACTCAAGCACTGGCAGAGAGTCTAACACCACCTATTAGTCGTTTGCTTGTTGATGAGAGTTCTTCATACAGTGAGGTAACACGGGTTATTGAACCTAGCTTGAATGTAACCTTTCTTCCAGATAAACAGCCTATTGCGCTTCTCCCTTTACCTAGGATAGAACAACAAAAGCAGGTTGTTACAGCCGCACCTCGCTCTAGGCCACAGCCTGCAATGACCATAGATACTAAGCCTCTACCCGAGCCGGTGAGGACGGAAGGGGAGTGGAGTCTGCCAGAATTGGATCTTTCTGGTCTATCTCCTGAGCTTGCTAGTAGTGTTGCCAATGTGCTTGATAATCCATCCAATTATCAAGTGGATGAAATTGATGAAAATCAGCTGAATGTTCAAATAGTAGAACTAGACAAAGACAGCGAGCGCTTTAGAGGTCGCTTACCAGCATTGAATTTACAAACTCATATGTACGCTAGCAATCCAAAACACCGTTGGGTGAAAGTTAACGGTACTGAGTTGCAAGAAGGGGATTCAATTGATGGTGACATCAAAGTAGTGGAGATAGCACCACGTTATATTGTGGTTGAATTCTCCGGTGAGAAGATTGAAATTCCCGCCTTGTACGATTGGCAAGGATAAGTAAAAACAAAAAAAGCTGCCAATGGCAGCTTTTTTTATGATTAGGTTTATGCCCAGCCGTTAGGGGATTTTTTGCGGCGAGGAATAACGTGTGGAAGTAATAGACCAAACAGTAAACCTAGACCGGCTACACCACCTCCGTACATGAAGTACTTCAATAGAAGGTCTTCTTTTTGAGTATCTAAGCGAGCGCGAAGTTCACGAACCTCTGTTTGTGCGGAAAGTAACTGGTCACTCACTTTCTTGTAGTTCACTTCCATCTCGGCAATCTGCGTATTACGGCTTTCCAGAGAGCGAACCAAGCCTTCTTGCTCTTGCTCTGCTTGTTCATTAAAACCAGCTAATTCAGCTTTCACTTGCGCTAGTTCTTTTTCTAGACGAGGCATACGTGTTGCCATACCTTCGGTATTGGTTACGTACTTTGACTCAACCCAACCTTTGCGACCGCGCTGATCAACTACTTCAGTGTAACCACTGTTCTTGTTAGTTTGGACTAGAGAGACAGCTGCGCCTGCATCTACGCTACCAATGATTCGATATTGAGCATTTGGGCCCGAGTGCATGTAGGTAAATAGGTTATCAGAAATATAGCGAGTCTGAGCCCACGCTGCTGGTGCTGTCATCACAGCAGCAAGAGCGATTAAAAAAAGTTTTTTCACTGTGCGTCCTTCAGAAAATCAAATTCAGGTGAGGAATGGCATTCCGTCAATGCCTAAATAGTAAGTAGATTCGAGGTTGCCTGCAACTAAAAGAGGGAGCAATGCCCCCTCTCTAACGTAAGTTTGTCAAAATATGACAGACCCTTGACATTTTTCCTAGACGAAAATCATCAACATGATCTCGTAGAACAGGATTGCTAGTAAAGCACCAGCAGGAAGCGTTACAACCCAAGACACTACAATGTTACGTACAACACCAAGATTAAGAGCTGCGATACCACGCGCAAAGCCAACACCCAATACCGCACCTACTAAGGTTTGTGTGGTGGAAATAGGCAAGCCCGTACCAGAAGCCAGTACTACAGTACTTGCGGTTGCAAGCTGGGCTGCAAAGCCGCGGCTTGGTGTTAGCTCAGTGATACCTGTACCTACTGTCGACATCACTTTATGGCCCATAGTCGCAAGACCGACTACGATACCTACACCACCAAGAGGCAGAATCCACCAAGCAATCTTAGTTTTTTCTTCAATTTCCCCCATGTTTTGAATGGTAGAAACGATAGCAGATAGTGGACCAATCGCATTTGCAACGTCGTTTGAGCCGTGAGCAAATGCCATAGCACATGCTGTGATTACCATTAGTGTGCTAAATATCTTTTCAACACCAGTAAAACTGTGTTCATGATTGTCATGATCAAGCTTGAAGCGTTTTTGGATGTATAGGTAACCGATTAACATAACCAGTAAAGACACAGCTACAGCCCAGAACCATGCTTCACCGTTTGATAGGTGCAAGCCTACGTGTTTTAGGCCTTTTTTGATGGTGACTAGCGCAATAACAATCGTGGTTAAAAACATGTACACAGGTACATATTTTTTCGCGTTTTGTAGCGGTTTGTCGGTATTGAATATGAATTTCTGCGCACTTATGAAGATAAAGTAGGCAAACAAACCAGAGATAAATGGCGTAACAACCCAGCTACCAACGATACCTTGAACTGATCCCCAGTCTATGGCTTCAGAACCAACTGAAACCATGGCGAAACCGATGATGGCACCAATGATCGAGTGAGTGGTTGATACAGGCCAACCCATGTAAGAGGCAAGGAGTAGCCAAGTACCGGCTGCCAGCAGCGCTGACATCATACCAAATACAAGTAAATCAGGAGTATTGATGAAGAGAGTGGTATCAATAACCCCCTTTCGAATGGTGTCAGTTACTTCACCACCGGCAAGGTAAGCACCGGCAAATTCGAAGATCATTGCGATAATGATCGCTTGTTTTACGGTTAACGCCTTAGAACCTACTGAGGTCCCCATAGCGTTGGCGACGTCGTTGGCACCGATACCGATAGCCATCAAAAAACCGAATACGGCAGCAGCAATCAAAAGTGTTGTGCCGTAGTTAGCTAGAATATCCATTAAATATCCTTTGATATTAATTAGTTAAATGGGGTGGAGAATGATTAGCTACGTGCAATCATCAATTCTAGACGGGCACAAACACGTTGTGCTTGGTCCGCTATTCCACCAACCCACTCGAGGATTTTGTACAAGAACATCACATCAATTGGATTGTATTGATCTTCAATATCTCTGAGGCTTCGGCGCAAATCTATCTGCATTTGATCAGTATCGTCTTCAATACGATCGAGTTCATCGATCATAGACTCTACCAGATCCACTTCACGTCCTTTGAAGCCTGTCTCTAGCAATTCATCTAACTCATTGATTACCTTGTGCATCTGCCCTACAGCATCTAAGCAACGTTTTACGTACACTAAGAATTCTTCATGCAAATCTTCAGGAATAAGTAGATTTCGGCCTAGAACACGGCCGCAGATGTCTTTAGCAATGTTAGCTACTTTGTCTTGTTGGGTTAACAACTCTAACAGATCACCCCTATCAAATGCCATGAATAGGCCAGTAGGTAGGTGCAAACGAATCTGACGTTTGAGGGTGTCAGCTTCTTTTTCTAATGTAGAGATTTGTTGGCGGTAATCGGCCGCCTTTTCCCAATTATCGGCATTAGAGGCAGCAAAGAACGCAGGCAAAAGTGAAGCACACTCGTAAACCTTCGCTCCGTGTTGTTGCAACGGCTTTATTGGCGATTTTGCGAATAAACCCATGATGGTATTGACTGGCATATTTGTATTGTCATGTGATTGTCATGCTGGGGTGTAACTATAATAGGTTTTTTTCGTATTAAAAGGGTTTCTGTGACTTAAAATTGCACAAATGTGCTTTTTTTCGTGATTTAGATCAGGGGAATGTCACTTGCTGATAAACTCTTTTCGACTTAATCTGCATTAGACAGTCGATTATGAGTGAATTATGGAAACTGAAATAGAGCTGAAATTTTTTGTTTCACCACAATTCTCAGAAGTTCTGAGAGAGAAAATTCCGCACAACAAAATCCTTCAACATAGTAGCCGAGAACTCGGAAATATCTATTTTGATACTCCAGATAACTGGTTGCGTGAACACGATATAGGGATGCGTATTCGCCGCTTTGATGATGTTTATGTGCAAACAGTAAAAACCTCTGGTCGAGTAGTGGCCGGTTTACATCAACGCCCTGAGTATAACGCAGAACATACCAGTGATGACCCAGACTTATCTTTGCATCCAGAAGATATTTGGCCGGAAGGTCGTAGCATCAAGGAGCTTGGTGGGCAGTTACAGCCTTTGTTTGCCACTAATTTTACCCGTGAGTTATGGCTGGTGGGTATGGCCGATGGAAGTCAGGTTGAGGTTGCATTTGACCAAGGTCTTGTTGTTGCTGGAGACAAGAGTTCACCGATCTGCGAAGTAGAGCTAGAGCTTAAGTCGGGGCAAACGGACGCTTTGTTTACTCTAGCAAGGCAGCTGTGTGAAGATGGTGGCATGCGTCTTGGTAACCTTAGCAAGGCCGCCCGCGGCTATCGTCTCGCGCAAGGGTTTACTGGTAGTGAAGCCAAAGCCTTGGAATTGGTAGAGGTGACTCAGCAAGACAATGTAGAAAGCTGCTTCATTAAATCGCTGGAATATGCTTTGGCGCATTGGCTCTACCATGAGCAAGCCTATGTAGAATCGCCTTCGATGGATTGCCTACATGAGATTTGCTCTTCATTGAGCTTTGTTAGACAAACGCTTGCGGTCTTTGGCGGTATAGTTCCAAGACGCGCGAGTGCCATATTGAGACAAGAATTAAAGTGGTTAGAGCAAGAGTTAGGCTGGATAAAGTCAGCAGACTACCTAGATGACCTAACAGAGGACAGAGGACACGCCTTGCGTAAACTGGATGCTCAGAAGGCACTGGTTAAGCAACTTCATGTCATGCGCAGTGATTTGCCGTCAGAGAATGAAGTTTTGCAGTTGCTAGAATCGGCCCGCTATACAGGTATTATCCTCGATTTAAGCCGCTGGGTATTAACCAAAGGCTGGCAGCCATTCTTGGATGACAAAGCAAGCAATGCGATGTCTGGCAATTTAGTGAGTTTTTCTCAAAATCAACTTGATCGCACTTGGGCTGAACTAGTGAGCGCTTTCCCTGTTGAGCAAACACTAATGCCAGAAGATTATATCGATGAGCATTACCATCTAAATAGGAGCCTGTTTTCGGGTATCTGCTTTGCTGCGCTCTTTGATCAGGAATCTCGTCAAGCATTTCGTTTGCCGTGGGCGGATCTATCACAAGGCATAGATGAGCTTCTAACTTTAGCACCAGTGCGTGAATTAGTAGGGCAACTTGAAGGTGAAGAACAAGAGCAGTTGCAGCGTTGGTTAGAGCGACAGCAAGCTTCTATATTGCATGCGATGGAGCAAACTAGAGCAATGTGTATGGAAGTTCAGCCTTATTGGAAGTCATAGATTCCATAGTTTCCTATGTATTGAAACACATTTCAGTGTTACAGCGCTTGCTCTCGAGTAAGCGCTTTTTTATGCTCTAGTTAATATTGCTTGGACGCAACAATGGAGCCCTCATGCATTCCCACCCTGAACAAGTCGAAATAAATAGATATCAACAGCTTAGCGAGAAGTATCCCTCCGTTATCGAACAATGGCCATCGCAACGGCTAGAAGAGCTACAAAGGGTGATTGAGTTCAGCTCGTTTATCTATGATCGACTGCTGTGTGATGAGTCCATGCTGCTGCAACTTCCTGAAATGCTCGACAGTCACGAGCGCTGTGATCACTATCGAGATGATCTGCAGGAACGTTTGGCTGAATGCCATGATGAAAATGCAGTAATGAAGGTGCTCCGATTTTTTCGTAATCATGAACTTATCACTATTGCTTGGCGAGATATTGTCGCGAGTTGGTCTGTTGAACAAAGCCTTTCACATGTATCCATGCTGGCAGAAGCGATGATCTTTGAGAGCTATGCTTGGCACTATGCTGACTGCGTTAAGCTATGGGGCACGCCTAAAAACTCAGAGGGTATCGAGCAGCCTATGTTGATCATTGGTATGGGTAAGCTTGGTGGAGGGGAGTTGAATTTCTCTTCCGATATCGATCTGATCTTTACCTATCCTGAAAATGGAGAAACTGAAGGTACGAGGCGCTCTATCGCCAATGCGCAATTTTTTACTCGCCTAGGACAACGCCTGATCAAATCGCTGGATCAAGCGACTATTGATGGTTTCTGTTATCGAGTAGATATGCGACTTCGTCCCTTTGGTGAGAGTGGACCCTTGGTGATGAGCTTTGCCGCTTTAGAAGACTACTATCAAGAGCAAGGGCGAGACTGGGAGCGTTACGCCATGGTCAAAGCGAGAGTAATGGGTCGAGAGATGTACCCTCAGTACCAAGAGTTAAGACAGATGCTACGCCCATTTGTGTTTCGCAGATACATTGATTTTAGCGCTATACAATCATTGCGACGAATGAAGGCGATGATTCGTAGCGAGGTTCGCAGACGCGGACTAACCAACAATATCAAGTTAGGCCCTGGTGGAATTCGTGAAATTGAGTTTATTGCTCAGGTCTTCCAGTTAATTCGCGGAGGTCGAGAGCCAAGCCTGCGTGGTAGAGGCTTACTTGAAACCCTAGAAGCAATAAAAATACAGCATCTTCTTGAGCCAAGTGATGTTGATGGAATGATGGCTGCCTACAAGTTTTTGCGTCGCCTTGAGAACCTCATCCAGGCTATGGAAGACAAGCAAACGCAAACCCTCCCTGATGATGAAGAGAGCCAAAGAAAATTAGCAGTAGTGATGGGTTTTAGTCGCTATCTCGAAATGCAGACTCAATTGAATACACATATGGCGAATGTGCACCAAGTATTTGAATCATTAATTGGGGATGAAGAAGAGCAGGGACAGGAAATAGACTCTGTTTACATGGAAATGTGGAGTTTAGCGAAAGAGCCAGATCAAGTGATTAATCTCTTGCAGGAACTGTCTATCAACGTAAAAGAAAAGCAACTTTCAGAGCTTTCTATTAGCTTGTGTAATTTTAAAACCGATCTAGGTAAAAAGACCTTAGGGCCTAGGGGACGAGAAGTGGTTGGGCGCCTAATGCCTAAGTTACTGCATGCGGTGTTGAATCATCCAGAAGGAGAGTTTGGTCTAGAGCGTGTATTGGCTGTATTGTCTAAGATTGTTACTCGAACGACTTACCTAGAGCTATTAGATGAGCACTCCGCAGCACTTGATCAACTAGTACGACTTTGTACCGCTAGCCCAATGATTACCGAGCTATTAGGCCGTTACCCTATATTGCTGGATGAATTATTAGACCCACAGCAACTGTATAAGCCTGTTGATCTCAGCAGTTATAAATCAGAACTAAGAGATTATCTTGCTCGCATTCCTGAAGAGGATATGGAGCAACAAATGGAGGCGTTGCGACAGTTCAAGCAAACTTGCATTTTACGCATTGCAGCAGCAGATATTGCGGGCGTGTTGCCAGTTATGCAGGTAAGTGATCACTTGACCTACTTAGCTGAGGCTATTGTTGAGCAAGTCGTTAATCAAGCCTGGCATCAGATGTCGGCAAAATATGGTGAACCAAACCATTTACAAAACCGTGATGGACGTGGATTTGCCGTACTTGGCTATGGAAAAGTGGGCGGATGGGAGTTAGGGTACAATTCGGATCTTGATATTGTGTTTGTTCATGATTGCCCAATGTCTGCTTATACTGATGGAGAGAAGTCTATTGATGGTAGGCAGTTTTATCTTCGTCTTGCCCAGCGCATTACTCACCTGTTCTCGACACGAACAGCTTCTGGGATACTTTATGAAGTAGATACTCGATTAAGACCTTCAGGAGCCTCTGGTTTAATGGTAAGCCCAATTGAGTCTTACGAAGAATATCAACTTAAGGAAGCGTGGACGTGGGAACATCAAGCCATTGTTCGTGCTCGTCCTATTTATGGTGATGCGACATTAGTTGACGCCTTTGCAAAGGTCAGACATAAAGTACTTTGTTTGGTACGTGAGCAGAATCAGTTGCGAGATGAAGTGGTCAAAATGCGCGAGAAAATGCGCGATCACTTAGGCGGCAAGAAGAACGATAGATTTATGCTAAAACAAGACCCTGGCGGGATCACTGACATCGAATTCTTAACGCAATACTGGGTTCTCAATTACTCTCATCAACACCCAAGCCTTGTGAAATGGTCTGATAATGTGCGAATCCTTGAGAGTTTGGTTGATGTCGAGATACTTTCTTTTGAGCAAGCCAAGAACTTAACTGCGGCATATACGACGATGCGTAATGAAACTCATCGACGTAATCTATTGAATCTTGATACCGATGTTGCCTTAGATAAGTTTGTGGAACAACGTCATCTAGTGATTGATATGTGGTGTGAATGGATGAAAGAAGCACAACAAAGTTAAATTGCTCAAATGGTTAGCGCCACTTTGATATATCCCTAGCTATGCTAGAATTGTAAACAAAAATTCTTAACGGAACTTATATGAAGCCTATTCTTCCCGACTACAGTACTTCGGGCGTTCTAATTGTCGGTGATGTCATGCTCGATCGCTATTGGTATGGCCCCACTGGACGTATTTCTCCAGAAGCACCGGTACCTGTAGTCAAAGTCGAAAACAATGAAGAGCGACCAGGTGGTGCTGCTAACGTTGCAATGAATATTGCCGCGCTGGGTGGAAGCACTCACCTTGTAGGTTTAACAGGTATTGATGAGCCTGCAAGAGTTCTGACTGAGAAGTTAAATGCGCTTAAAGTACAATGTGACTTTGTGTCTTTTCCGGATTATCCAACTATCACCAAGCTTCGTGTGATGAGTCGTGGGCAGCAAATGATACGCCTAGATTTTGAAGATAAATTTGAGCAGATTGATTCGCAGCCGATACTGTCTCGCATGGATTTATCTCTAAACTCTGTGAAAGCCGTAATCTTGTCTGACTATGCCAAGGGTGCGCTAGAGCATTCAAGAGCGATGATAGACAGAGCAAATAAAGTCGGTGTGCCTGTATTTGTTGATCCTAAAGGCGCAGATTTTGAGCGCTACCGTGGCGCGACACTATTAACGCCTAATATGTCTGAGTTTGAACACGTCGTAGGCTTGGTTAAAGACGACGAAGAATTGGCTGAAAAAGGGTTGGCGTTGATCGACCAATTTGACCTTCAAGCATTATTGGTTACTCGCAGTGAGCATGGCATGACGCTACTGCGTCGAGGACAAAAGCCATTTCACCTCCCAACACAAGCACAAGAGGTGTATGACGTCACCGGTGCGGGAGATACAGTGATTTCAGTATTGGCGGCATCTGTAGCTGCTGGTAAGCCGTTAGATGAAGCTTGCGCACTAGCGAACGCTGCAGCGGGAGTAGTTGTTGGCAAGCTAGGCACTTCAACTTTGTCTACTATTGAGCTTGCAGAAGCTGTACATGGCTCACAGGATACGGATTACGGAGTAATTGGTGAAGCTGCACTGATTAAGGCTGTGAAAAAAGCACAAGCTAAAGGCGAGAAGGTTGTCATGACTAATGGCTGCTTTGATATCTTGCACGCGGGTCACGTTTCATATCTTAACCATGCCGCCGAGCTTGGTGAACGCCTTATTGTAGCGGTAAACACTGACGATTCAGTGAAACGCTTAAAAGGCCCAGCTAGACCAGTGAACCCAACGGATCGTCGTATGGCGGTACTTGCAGGTCTAGGTGCGGTAGATTGGGTGGTGCCATTTTCTGAAGATACGCCACAACGTATAATATCTGAAATCCTACCTGATTTATTGGTTAAGGGAGGCGACTACAAGCCTGAAGAGATTGCGGGTGGTAAAGAAGTGATTGAAGCGGGTGGTCGAGTAGAGGTATTGAACTTTGAAGATGGCTGTTCGACAACAGAAATCATTGAAGCTATTAAGGGTGGAAAAGAGTAATACCAATTACCGTTATTTACTACGATAGGTGTCATTCTTCCTCGAAATAAAAAAGGCTGGTCATTGACCAGCCTTTTTTATTTTTAACACTTATTCGCGCTAGATTACGACGCTAGTGGATCGGTTGTAGATACTTTTAGACCGGTATTAATATCAAGAATATCTTGTTCGCTCAGAGTGCCTACCGCTTCTTTTAATTGTAGGACACTGATGATGTAGTTATAGCGAGCATCTGAAAGGTTGCGCTTCGCTTCAAACACACGGCGAGTGAAGTCTAGTACATCAACGATAGTACGAGAACCTACTTCGTAACCGGTTTCCACTGCGGCCAGTGCCGATTCAGCAGAAATTAAAGATTGCTCAAAAGCTCGAATAGAGCCAATCGTTGCGTCGATGTTGTTGTTCGATGCACGTACAGTTTTCACAACAGAACGATAAGAGGCTTCTAGGTCTTCGCTTACGGCTACATAATTGTACTCAGCTTGTTTAACCTGCGACGTAACACTACCACCAGTATAAAGAGGTACAGAAAGGTTGATACCTAGGTTGTAGTTAGTATCGTCTACATCTTGGTCGCTAAGAGTGCCGTTAGCGTAACCTGCACTAGCATCAAAAGTCAGTGATGGTAAATGGCCTGAACTTGCCAAGCGAATATTGTCACGAGCGATATCTTGATTAATACGTGCAGCAAGTAGACTTAGGTTTTGTTGTTGGGCTTGATCAACAAGTGCATCTGAAGATTTTTCCGATTCAGCTGCTGAGAAGCGTTCAATATCTAGAATATCTAGGTTTTGATGGCCAACACCAGTAATCTCACGCAGTGTTTCATAGCTATTTACTAAATTGTTTCGGGCAACAACTTCTTCGGCTAGAACGCTATCGTACTCTGCTTGTGCTTCGTGCACGTTAGTGATTGCAGATAGTCCTACTTCAAAACGTTGTTTCTCTTGATCAAGTTGTCGTTCAACAGCACTTTTCTCTGCTCGAACAAACTCTAGACTGTCTTGAGCTCGCAATACTTCAAAGTATGCGGTTGCGACTCGAAGGATAAGGTCTTGTTGCTGCGCTGCATAGGCTGAGTCTGCTTGACGTGCATTTTTCTCTGCGGTTTCTAGGGTTACCCAGCTTGAGCGTTGATAAAGCTCTTGGCTTAAGCCAATACCTGCAGTAAACGCATTATCTTCTGCACCGAAGTAGCTTTCACCGTAGTTGTAACCGGCAGTTAGGTTAATTTGAGGTAGCAAGGTACTGCGTGATGAAGTGACGGACTCGAAAGCCTCATCACGTTGAGCTGCAGAGCGTAAAAGCGTTGGATCGCTATTTTTGGCTTGATTGTAAACGTCAGCTAGATTCTCCGCCATGGCTGGTAAAGACAAGCCAGCTAGCGTAGCTGATACTAAAATGGACAGCGCTTTCTTCATTGTCGTAACTCTTCCTGCTACTTAAATTCGTGTTTAATAACTAGATTATAGTTCTGTGCTTTAATGTGATTTGATTTCACACAGTTCTGTATAGAGTACTACAAAAACGAGCAAAAACCCTATTGTTAGATGCCTTAGTTCAAAACTTTCATGTTCTTACATAAGCTTGCAGTAATCTTTCCAAAAACGAAGAAGTAATTTGATGGTCAACGCTGTCTACACTTGATAGGTTTGTTCAATCACTTACTACAGAGAACCTTTATGTCTAACGATGGCTCCTATCCCACTTTTCACAATGATGATGTTGAAATATTAACAACGGATACCTTGTTTAAAGGTTTTTTTAGCTTAGTTAAAGTGAAGTTTCGCCATCGGTTGTTTGCCGGTGGGTGGAGCGAAGAGATAGAGCGTGAGCTCTTTGAACGTGGACATGCGGTTGCTATGTTGCCCTACGACCCAGTGAGTGATCAGGTGGTAATGGTAGAGCAAATACGAGTTGGTGCATTGGGCGAGACAAGGCCTTGGCAGTTAGAGATCGTCGCAGGGATGTTAGACAAAGAGGGCGAAGACCCTATAGATGTAGCAAAACGCGAAGCGGTGGAAGAGGCCGGACTAGACGTGACTCAAATCGAACACATTAGTGGTTATTATCCATCGGCTGGCGGATGCTCGGAGCGATTGGAGTTGTTTGTTGGGCAAATTAAAGCGCCGACATCGGCAGGTTTGTTTGGTTTAGCGTCGGAAGGTGAAGATATTTGTGTTCACATTTTGACCAGAGAAGAAGCTTATGAGATGGTTGAGAGTGGTACAATTGAGAACGCAGCATCAATTATTGCTATTCAATGGCTGATGCTGAATCACCAACAATTGAGGACACAATGGGTAGTTCAAGGCTAGTGGGTTCAAATTATCATGTTGATTTTGCAGGACTCATGCGACTGTACGAGACTAATTATGCCAAATTAAACGCACTGCTTCCTCGTCAACCTGAAGTCGGAGACAAGAGAACCTATCAAGTTCAATTTCAGGTTTATCAGATAAATGTGTTAGAGATAACTCGCTACACGACCTTAGTTGACGTGTTTCAGTGTGATGAAGCTCCCACTTTTCCACTTCCGCACATGACTGTGCGCTTATATCACGATGCAAGGGTTGCAGAAGTGTGTGCAAGTGAAAAAATGAGGGTAACTCATGCAAGATATGATTACCCCAACAAAAGAATGATGCAGAAGGATGAAAAGCACCAGCTCAATCAATTTCTTGGAGACTGGCTGACATTCTGCCTAAAAATGGGTATCAGTAGAGAGCCCTTACTGTGAGCTCAGGCAAAAATAATATTGGAAAGACAGATTGTGGAACCACAGATAGTTGCGGCGGAAGAGACCGTCCAATTAGTACAGATTACAGATACGCATTTATTCGCTGATGACGAAGGATGTCTGCTAAGTGTTAATACAGGCCAGAGCTTCATTGCTGTGGTCAACGATATCGTTGAACGCAAAGTCGAGTTTGACGCTATTGTGGCGACTGGGGATATTTCCCAAGATCACTCAACTGCTTCCTATTCACGCTTTGCTGATGGGGTCAAACCTCTTGAAAAGCAATGCTATTGGTTGCCAGGAAATCACGATCAAAAGTCGAATATGATCAGTGTATTACCTTCACCTCAAATCCAAGAAGTCGGGCATGTATTAGCTGGAGAATACTGGCAAATAATCATGCTAGATAGCCAAGTTGAAGGTCTGCCACACGGCTACCTTGAGGCAAATCAACTAGAGTTACTCGATAATAAGCTGACTGAATTTCCAGAGCGGCATACCCTAGTATTGTTGCACCACAATACATTGCCTATTGGTAGTGCTTGGTTAGATCAGCACAAACTGCAACGTGCTCATCAATTTTGGGAAGTGCTAGGGCGACACCAAAATGTTCGTGCAGTATTGGGCGGACATGTGCATCAAGACTTTGAAAAAGAGCATCACGGTGTACAGGTTTTGGCCACGCCTTCAACATGTATCCAATTCAAAGCTAACAATGATGAATTCGCTCTCGATACCTTGTCTCCTGGTTGGCGTCATCTGCAGTTGCATAAAAACGGTCAATTAGACTCACAAGTTTATCGACTCGAAGAGGGATGCTTTATTCCTGATTTTGAGGCTGAAGGGTACTAAATGCCCATTCTGTCCAAGCCAGCTTTACTCCTTTATTTGCACGGCTTCAATAGCTCACCACAGTCTCTTAAGGCGCAGATTATGGCCGAGTTCTGTGCAGAATATCGTCCAGACATTCGCTTTGTAGCGCCGCAACTACCCGTTTATCCAGAGCCTTGTATTCAAATGCTTGAGCAACTTTGTGATGAACTGACATCTGATTATGAAGTGGGATTGGTGGGTAGTTCTATGGGGGGCTACTTGGCGACTTGGCTAAACAAAAAATACGGTTTTAAAGCGGTATTGGTCAACCCTGCGGTCAAACCTTATGAGCTGTTACAAGATTTTCTTGGACCACAGCTGAATCCATATACTCAAGAACAGTATCTGTTGGAGCCTCTGCATGTAGAGCAGCTTCGATCGATCGATGTGCCTGATATTAACGATAGATCTGATTTTTGGTTGCTACAGCAGCAAGATGATGAAGTGCTGAATTATCAGCAAGCGGTTGAAAAATACCTCGGGTGCAAACAGACTGTCGAAGAGGGAGGGAATCACAGTTTTGTCGGGTTTGAGCGTTATCCAAGCGCAATAGTAGAGTTTCTTCAACTCTAGGCTAAATCTACTCATTGCTGGTGAATTGCTTGAATAGCACACAATCATCATGCTTTTTAATCAGGAAGTCAGTGCAAACTTGACATAACCGCCACAGCGCCAGACTATGTAATGTAGCCAAGTTGTATCGCGGTTTGTGGAAGACGTACGAACTATCCAAACTCAATTCTTCTATATTCAACGCTAGACAGCTATTGGCACCCAAGTGGTGCTAGCCAGGGTTTCTGAGTTTCAATACACAGAAACACTCCAGCCAAGTAGGTTGCGACTTTTCTCATTGATGAGAAGCGATGTTTAACAACGCCAAGAGTAAATTTTCAAATTATGACTGAACAATATAACGCTGGGGCGATAGAGGTCTTAAATGGCCTAGAGCCAGTCCGCCGTCGCCCGGGCATGTATACCGACACTGTGCGTCCCAATCATCTTGGGCAAGAAGTTATCGATAACAGTGTCGATGAAGCGTTAGCGGGGCATGCGTCCAAAGTACAAGTTATTCTTCATTCCGATCAATCTCTAGAAGTCATTGATGATGGTCGTGGTATGCCGGTGGACATCCACCCAGAAGAAGGCGTGTCAGGTGTTGAGCTTATCCTATGTAAACTACATGCTGGTGGTAAGTTCTCTAACAAGAACTACCAGTTCTCAGGTGGTTTGCACGGAGTGGGTATTTCTGTTGTAAACGCACTGTCTAAGCGTGTGGAAGTTAATGTTCGTCGTGACGGTCAGATCTATCAAATTGCTTTTGAGCATGGCGATAAAGTACAAGACCTTACTGTAGTCGGTACTTGTGGCAAACGTAACAGTGGTACAAGTGTTCACTTCTGGCCTGACAGTAAATACTTCGATTCGGGCAATTTCTCCGCGACTCGATTGATCAACAATCTAAGAGCCAAAGCGGTTCTTTGTCCAGGTCTTGAAATCACTTTTAGCGATAAAGTGAACGGTAAGGATCATAAGTGGTATTACGAGAGTGGTCTTAAAGACTACTTAGCCGAAGGTGTTAAAGGTTACACGCTGTTACCAGAAACCCCATTCACTGGTCAGTTTTCTGCAGAAACAGAGGCGGCTGATTGGGCGATTATCTGGCAACCAGAAGGTGGTGAACTCATCACTGAAAGTTACGTTAACCTGATCCCTACCTCTCAAGGTGGTACTCATGTTAATGGTCTACGCCAGGGATTGCTGGATGCAATGCGCGAGTTTTGTGAATTCCGCAACTTACTTCCGCGTGGCGTGAAGTTAACTGGTGATGATGTCTTTGAACGCTGTTCTTATGTGCTATCGATTAAAATGCAAGACCCGCAGTTCGCAGGACAAACCAAAGAGCGTCTGTCTTCTCGTCAGTGTGCAGCGTTTGTTGCTGGAGTGGTGAAGGACGCATTTAGCCTTTGGCTGAATGAAACTCCGCACATTGCTGAGCAGTTAGCTGAAGCGTGCATTGCTAATGCGCACCGTCGTATGCGAGCAAGTAAAAAGGTAGTGCGTAAAAAGGTAGCCTCTGGCCCAGCACTACCCGGAAAATTGACTGATTGTTCAGTGCAAGATTTAGCTCGTACAGAGCTCTTCCTAGTGGAAGGTGACTCTGCGGGTGGCTCGGCCAAGCAGGCTCGTGATCGTGAGTTTCAAGCTATTATGCCATTGCGCGGTAAAATCCTTAATACATGGGAAGTCAGTGCTGATCAGGTACTAGCTTCACAAGAGGTTCATGATATTTCCGTTGCCCTTGGTATCGACCCTGATACTGAAAACCTTGATGGCTTACGTTACGGTAAGATTTGTATCTTAGCGGATGCAGACTCGGATGGACTGCATATCGCAACTCTGCTTTGTGCTCTGTTTACTCGTCATTTTGGCGCACTAGTGCGTGCTGGTCACGTATACGTTGCTATGCCACCATTGTTCAGGATTGACTGCGGTAAAGAGGTGTTTTACGCCCTTGATGAAGATGAAAAAGAAGGGGTGTTGGAGCGCTTAAGTAAGAAGCGAGCCAAGATCAATGTTCAGCGATTTAAAGGCTTGGGTGAAATGAACCCACTGCAACTTCGCGAAACGACTATGGATCCTAACACTCGACGTCTAGTGCAACTGACTATTGATGATAATGAGCAGACCATGGAAATGATGGATATGCTTTTGGGTAAGAAGCGAGCGGATGATCGCCGTCATTGGCTACAAAATAACGGCGATATGGCTGAGGTATAAGAATGTCGAACGAGATTACATATGATGGCGTAGAACAACTGCCAATGCGGAAGTTCACAGAAGACGCCTATCTAAACTATTCAATGTACGTAATTATGGATCGTGCATTGCCTTATATCGGGGATGGTTTAAAGCCCGTTCAGCGTCGTATTATCTACGCGATGTCAGAGTTAGGATTGTCAGCTTCTTCCAAATACAAAAAATCAGCTCGTACTGTGGGTGATGTACTAGGTAAGTACCACCCACACGGCGACTCAGCGTGTTACGAAGCTATGGTATTAATGGCGCAGCCATTTACCTACCGCTACCCACTAGTCGATGGACAGGGTAACTGGGGTGCTCCGGATGATCCCAAATCCTTTGCCGCGATGCGTTATACCGAATCTAAACTTTCTAAGTTTGCTGAGGTGTTACTTGGGGAGTTAGGTCAAGGTACCGTTGAATGGCAGCCAAACTTTGATGGCTCGATGAAAGAGCCTCAGATGCTGCCAGCACGTCTGCCACATATCCTGCTTAACGGCATTACGGGTATTGCAGTTGGTATGGCGACCGACATACCACCACACAATGTGCGTGAAGTGGCTGATGCTACTATGGCCTTGATTGATAATCCAAAAGCAGAGTTGCCGGATGTCATGCAGTTCGTGCAAGGGCCAGACTATCCAACAGAGGCTGAGATTATCTCGCCAAAAACGGATATTGAGAAGATCTACCGAACTGGGCGTGGCAGTATCAAGATGCGCGCGGTCTGGCACAAAGAGGCCGGTGACGTCGTCATCACCGCTCTGCCACATCAGGTTTCGGGCTCTAAACTACTTGAGCAAATTGCCAATCAAATGCGCGCGAAGAAGCTACCTATGGTGGATGATCTTCGTGACGAATCTGATCATGAGAACCCAACACGAATTGTTATTGTGCCACGTTCAAATCGTGTGGATTGTGATCAGCTAATGAATCACTTGTTCGCATCAACGGATTTAGAGAAGAACTACCGTGTTAATCTGAATATGATTGGCCTGGATAAGCGCCCGCAGGTGAAAGGTCTTGTTCAGATTCTAAAAGAGTGGATTGAATTTCGTCGTGCAACCGTGCGTCGTCGCTTACAGTATCGCCTTGATAAGATTATGGCGCGCTTACATATCCTTGAGGGTTTGCTGGTCGCCTATCTGAATATTGACGAGGTGATTGAGATTATCCGTACCCAGGATGATCCAAAAGCAGTATTGATGTCTCGTTTTGAACTTTCTGATATTCAAGCTGACGCAATCTTGGATACCAAGTTACGCCAATTGGCTAAGCTGGAAGAATTTAAGATTCGTGGCGAGCAAGACGAGCTAGAAAAAGAACGTAAACAGTTAGAGTTGTTGCTTGGCTCTGAGCGACGTATGAATACGCTGCTTAAGAAAGAACTAAAGGCTGATGCCGATAAATTTGGTGATGACCGCCGCTCTCCAATTATTGAGCGAGCCGAAGCACGAGCGCTGACAGAAAAAGACCTGCTACCGAGCGAGCCTATTACTGTGGTCTTATCTGAGAAGGGGTGGATTCGTCACGCCAAAGGGCATGAGGTAGATGGCTCCACTCTTAACTACAAGTCTGGTGATAAGTTCCTTACCTCAGCAAGAGGTAAGAGTAACCAGCAATCCGTGTTCCTTGGCTCTGATGGGCGAAGCTATTCATTAGAATCACATTCACTGCCTTCTGCAAGAAGTCAGGGCGAACCGATTACTGGGCGCTTGAATATCTCAACAGGAACCAGTATTCGACAGGTTCTGATGGGAGACGAAGAGCAGTTATGGCTAGTGGGGTCTGATGCCGGCTATGGATTTGTTTGCCGCGGTAGCGACTTACTGTCGAAGAACCGTAGTGGTAAGGCTCTGGTTAACCTACCGCAAGCGGCAGAGATCATGTCACCAAGTGCGATATCAGATCTTGAGAGTGATGAAATCTTAGCGATAACCAACCTAGGTCGCATGTTAATCTTTGCAATAAAAGATTTGCCACAACTTGGTAAAGGTAAGGGTAATAAGATAATTAATATCCCTTCTGCAAAAGCGAAGAGCAGAGAGGAGTTCGTTACTCAGCTAATTTCTATACCGGCTGATGCGACAGTTACTCTGTACGCAGGTAAACGTAAGCTTGGTCTGAAGCCTACTGACCTTGAAAACTTCAGGGGAGAAAGAGGGCGTCGCGGAGCAATGCTACCACGTGGTTTGCAGCGAGTCACCGAAATAGAAGTGCAAACCAAAGAGTAAGCGAGTCTGACTTTACTTAAATAAAAAAACCGCCACGGCGGTTTTTTTATTATTTATTGTTTGCTTTGCGGTGTGAAGTTTCTAGTGTCCTCACCAATTTCAACAGTTAACTCTTTTTGTTTTCCGTCTCTAACCACCACTACTTTTACTTCGGCACCAGGACGTGCATCAGTCACTGCATCCATTACATTTTGTCTATTGTCTGCAACCATATCACCAATTTTCACTATGATGTCTTGTGCTTTAATGCCAGCTTTATCGGCTGGACCTCCGGGTTCAACTCCAAGGACAATAATTCCGCCAGTGAAGTTTCCTGCGAGCAAGCGGTTGGTCATCGAGCTGATATCTTGTCCATCAACGCCAATATAACCACGGATGACCCGGCCATCAGCAATGATTTTATTCATAATCTTCGTAGCGAGTTTTTGCGGTATGGCAAATGAGATCCCGTAGGTTTCAAGATCGGTAGCTTGTTGGAAGGAAGCGGTGTTGATTCCAACGAGTTCGCCTTGAGAATTCACTAGAGCGCCACCTGAGTTGCCTTCATTGATGGCGGCATCGGTTTGAATGAAGGCTTGTCTTCCATCGGTGCTTATAGATGAGCGCCCAGTCGCTGAGATAATACCAAAGGTGGTGGTTTGACCAAGGTTATACGGATTACCTATTGCAAGCACAATATCGCCAACCTTCGCTAAGTAGTCTGAATTTAATGGTATAACAGGAAGGTCTGACATAGAGATTTGCAATACGGCAATATCGGTTCGTCTGTCTTGACCAATCAATTGAGCACTAGCTACTCGACCATCTTGTAAGGCAACGATTACCTGATCGGCACTGGCAACCACATGGTAATTGGTAATGATGTAACCTTTATCGTTGACTATGACGCCAGATCCCAGTCCCTGCGTTTTTAGCTTACTGCGGTTATCTTCTGAGTATTGACGACTATAAATATTGACTACTGCAGGGGCTGCACGTCTCACTGCTTGGTTGAATGAAATTGGACCGGACGCAACTAGCGCTTCATGAGGTTTGCTTGGGGCGGGTATGATTTTACTGCGCAGATCAGGTACCACAGCAATCACTAAGGCGGCGGCAACCAACCCAAGTAAAATAGAGCGCAATAAATATCTCAGCATGTTTCCCTCAAAAGTGCGTTGTATTATAGCAAAGCATAACACTCAATTTTGAGTAAAGAAAAGGGAAGCCGTTGGGCTTCCCTAATTAAGTCAATGGTTTGCTTTATCTAACAACAATAACGATCTTGCGATCACCGCGCTGAACATTAAGTGCGAGTACACCATCTTGCTTTTCTAGGACCTCTCGAAACTCACCGAGATTCGCAACGACTTGGCGATTGACTCCGACAATGATGTCTCCTTGCTCTATTTGATAGGAAGCAGCAGGAGAGCCATCTGCAACCGACGTCACTTTCACCCCTTTGTATCCATCAGAGTCTTTAGTGTTGCTGAGTGCTGCACCGGTCAATCCAGGATGAAGTTGTTCAGCCTTGGTTTGTTGAAGTGGAGATTCGCCAAGAGTGACATTAAACTCTTTTTTGTCACCATCACGAATCACACCAAGTTTTATTTCTTTACCTGCACCTAACGTTGCTACTTTAGCGCGAAGTTCACTAAAGGTATCAACGCGCTTACCGTCAATCGAGACAATGATGTCTCCCGCTTGCAGTCCAGCCTCATCAGCGGCGCTATCTGGCATTACTTGGTTTACAAAGGCACCTCGGCTTGACTCATATCCAAGAGCTTCAGCGAGTTCAGAGGTGATTTCACCGCCTTGTACGCCTAACATACCTCGTTTTACCTCACCAAATTCAATAATTTGGTCAGTAAGGTTACGCATCATATTAGAAGGAATAGCAAAACCAATACCAACATTGCCACCATTTGGCCCTAATATTGCGGTGTTTATACCAATCAACTCGCCATTGAGGTTGACTAGCGCACCGCCAGAATTACCACTATTAATGGCCGCATCGGTTTGAATAAAGTTTTCAAGGTTTTCAAGGTTAAGTCCACTACGACCCAGTGCCGATACAATACCAGACGTCACAGTTTGACCGAGCCCAAATGGGTTGCCAATAGCAACAGTGAAGTCGCCAACACGCAGCTTATCAGAGTCTGCTAGTTTTATTTCGGTGAGGCCTTTCGCTTTTTTCTCTAGCTTAAGTAAGGCCACGTCAGACATCTTGTCGCCACCGACAAGCTCTGCATCGTATTCTCGTCCATCAGTGAGTTGCACTTTGATGGTATCTGCACCATTGATGACGTGGTAGTTGGTGACAATATGGCCTTTATCCGCATCAATAATAACGCCAGAACCTAATCCTCTAAAAGGGCGCTCTTGAACTTGATCAGCTGGGAACTCGTCCCCAAAGAAGAAACGAAAGCTTTCCGGAATGCGTTGTTTGGAAACTTGAGTGCCTTCGACAGCAATGCTGACTACTGCAGGTGAAACGCGCTCTAGCATGGGTGCCAAACTCGGTAATTCGTTTCCTTCAACCTGAACGGGTAAGGCAGCACCGGCATAAAGCGGCGTAATAATAGAGCCCAAGCTTAAAGTTAAAACTGACAAGGCAAGCAAAGGTTTTTTCATCGGTAACTCCTTTATACAGTATGAAGCTTGAGACATAAGGAATCTGAGCAAGTTCCGTTTCTAGATAAAAATCTAGCCCGTGTAAGTAGCTTCGTATTCCTGAATAGACTGAGCTATGTTGCCTTGATTGCTTCAGGAGCTTTCAAAATTTCCTTCTGCTCTTCTTTTAGCATACCTGTTGCACCGTTCGCGTAGTCCTTTGGTGGTTCATCGCTAGAGGTAGTTGTCTCTGAACGACTATCATTGACTTCGATGCGCTCTGCAAAAGGGTTGTCTTGAGCTGGAAGGTTAGGTAGTAGTTCGTTGGATGTGTTCGCCATGTGCTCGTAGAGTTTGCGATATTCCTTACCAATGTTGTCGAGGATTTGAGCCGACGCAGAGAAGTGATCATTTAAATCTTGTCGTTGTTGCTCAAGCTCAAACTTAGAGGTTTCCAGTTCTTTTTGTAACTCTTTCTGTTTTTGATATTGCGGGGTGGTGACGCGAGAGATGATCACACCAATGATGATACCCACGAATAGGCTGACGATCGCATAAATCCAAGGCATAGCATTTCCTTTTGTTAATCTGTTAACAATCTAGTTACCGTGTTCTTACACTGCAACATACCTCATGTTACTATGAGAATCTTATCCAATAAAGAATCTAATGTAGTTCATCTCTAAAATGACACCCTTAGAAAAGTATCAATACGATATCGAACATCACAGTTTTCAATTTGACCCTCAGCAACATAAGGCTGTGCAGGCATTTGAAAATTTGTACGTTCGCCTTCAGCAATATGCTCAAATTCCTGTTCCCGAGCCGAAAAAAGGCTGGCGTCAATGGTTTGCTAAGCCTGAGCCAACTCAACAAGCAGCACCACAAGGACTTTATGTATGGGGTGGAGTCGGTCGCGGCAAAACCTACCTTATGGATAGCTTTTATGAGTTGTATCCAAGCGATAAGAAAATGCGTATGCACTTTCATCGCTTTATGTATCGAGTTCATGATGAATTGAAGCAGTTGCAACAACAATCTGATCCATTAGAGATTGTGGCTGATAAGTTCAAGAGTGAAGCAGATATTATCTGCTTTGATGAGTTTTTTGTCTCTGATATCACAGATGCCATGCTGCTCGGCACCTTATTTCAGGCATTATTTGCGCGAAACATTACTTTAGTGGCGACCTCTAACATTCCACCACACCTGCTTTATAGGAACGGTCTGCAACGGGCTCGTTTTTTGCCAGCAATCGAATTGATCGAAAAGAACTGTCAGGTCTTTGAGTTAAACAGTGACAATGACTTTCGGATGCGTACATTGGAGCAGGCTGAGCTCTATCATTATCCGTTAGATCTGAAGGCTCAGCATAACCTCGATGCTTATTTTGAAACCTTAAGTGCAATAAAAGTAGAAAGTGGGGAGTCTGAAACAACCATAGAAGTGAATCACAGGCAATTAGAAGTGCTCAATGCATACAATGGTGTGCTTATGGCAAGTTTTGCTCAGTTGTGTCAAACCGCTCGCAGTCAAAATGACTACATTGAGTTGTCGAAGGAGTACCATACGGTATTGCTCTCCGATGTACCTAAGCTGGATGCAGATAATGATGATGCAGCGAGGCGTTTTATAGCTCTAGTGGATGAGTTTTATGAAAGGCGAGTTTGCCTAATCATTGCAGCCGCTGTGCCATTGACCGAGTTATATGCAGGTGAACGACTTGGGTTTGAATTTCAGCGCTGTGAATCGCGACTCACTGAGATGCAGAGTAATGACTATTTAGCAGAGGAGCATCTTGCTTAGTTAAGCTCGGTAATTAAAGAGTAAGAGCAATACTAATGCTTTATGCTTGGCCTCTATATGCTAAGAAACGTTCAAAAAACTCTCAAATAGGATTGCGTTTTTAGTGGGCTTCGGTATAATCCGGCGACCCACCGTTACTGCAGGTGATTTTCTTTATAGAAACTTACCAAAGAGTGCCACCACTCGAAGGGGTGATGACTGGGCTCTTAGACAGTGGGAGCAATTGCTCCTTTTAGTTTAAATTCAAATTAACGGGTTATTATTAGCATGAAAACTTTCGTTGCTAAACCAGAAACAGTAAAACGTGACTGGTATGTTGTAGACGCTGAAGGCAAAACTCTTGGTCGTCTTGCAAGTGAAATCGCTTCTCGCCTACGCGGCAAGCATAAAGCTGAATACACTCCTCACTGTGACACTGGTGATTACATCATCGTTGTTAACGCTGAGAAAGTTGCTGTAACAGGTAACAAGGCTAAAGGTAAAGTGTATTACCGTCACACTGAATTCCCAGGTGGTCTTAAATCTATCACTTTTGAAAAGTTGATCGATAAGAAACCAGAAATGGTTATCGAACTAGCTGTTAAAGGTATGTTACCACGTGGTCCTCTAGGCCGCGCAATGTACCGTAAGCTAAAAGTATACGCTGGCGCTGAGCACAACCATGCTGCTCAACAACCACAAGTACTAGACATCTAATCGGGGAATTTGGAAATGGCAGAGAATCAATACTACGGCACTGGTCGCCGCAAGAGCTCAGCTGCTCGTGTTTTCATCAAACCGGGTGCTGGTAACATCGTAATCAACAAGCGTAGCCTTGATGTTTACTTTGGTCGTGAAACTTCTCGTATGGTTGTTCGTCAACCACTTGAGCTAGTTGAAATGTTAGACAAGCTAGACCTATACATCACTGTTTCTGGCGGTGGTATTTCTGGTCAAGCTGGCGCTATCCGCCACGGCATCACTCGCGCTCTTATGGAGTTCGATGAAACTCTACGCCCTGCTCTACGCGCAGCTGGATACGTTACACGTGACGCACGTCAAGTTGAACGTAAGAAAGTTGGTCTACGTAAAGCACGTCGTAAACCACAGTTCTCAAAGCGTTAATCTTTCTTTTCAGAAAGAGCAATGCTCCAGCCTTTTTGGTTGGGATTGTGTCAAAAAAGCTCGGTTTTATACCGGGCTTTTTGTTTTTTTATCTCTTCAAAAACTCCTTTCTACTTAGTATCTTCCGTAGTGAATGTTTCACTTTCACCTCTTTTGTGACCTATGCTCTGATTTGCTTCAGATATGTTGTAAAAAAGTAGCTTTATCTTGTCTTAAAGTAGCGTTTTCTTTATCATTTCCCTCATAAAAATAGAATCAAAGTTTGAATTTTTAAGCCGTGCTCTGTTGAAGGAGTAATTCTATCCAAAGGAGCAAATGGGAGAATGTTGGATGAGCAATGCGCCACTAAATAATGGACGTCGCAAGTTTCTAACCGCCACTACAGCAGTGGTTGGGGGATTAGGAGCAGCAGCTGTCGCTGTACCTTTTATCAAATCTTGGAATCCAAGTGCTAGAGCTAAATCAGCTGGCGCTCCAGTTGAATTCGATATTAGTAAGCTAGAAGAGGGGCAGATGGCCCGTGTAATCTGGCGTGGTCAACCTGTTTGGGTTGTAAAACGTGGGCAAGGTACTCTGGATGAGCTTGGGCAACTAGCTGACCAACTGCGAGACCCAGATTCAGTTGAGGAACAACAACCGTCTTACGCACAAAATCCTTATCGTTCCTTAAAGCCTGAAATCTTTATTGCAGTAGGCCTATGTACTCACTTAGGTTGTTCTCCAACGTATCTGCCGAACAGTTTTGGTGAGCAAGTTAGCGGAGTGAAGTCGGGATTCTTCTGCCCATGTCATGGCTCAAAATTTGATATGGCTGGACGCGTATTTCAGGGTGTTCCTGCACCTTACAACCTAGCCGTACCGCCACATATGTATCTGGATGATAACCTAATTTTAATCGGCGAAGACCAAGGAGAGGCGTAATGGAGGCTTTACTCGGCTGGATTGAAAAACGCATCCCGGCTATGAATACCTACCGTAAGCACATGTCGGAGTATCCACAGCCAAAGAACTCAAATTTTTGGTATATCTTTGGTGCGCTAGCAATGCTGGTTTTGGTCAACCAAATCGTTACTGGCATTTGGCTAACTATGAACTATGTACCGTCAGCAGAAGGGGCATTTGCTTCTGTTGAATACATCATGCGTGATGTGGAGTACGGTTGGCTTCTTCGTTATATGCACTCTACCGGCGCATCGTTCTTCTTTATTGTTGTTTATCTGCATATGTACCGCGGCCTCATCTACGGTTCATACCAAAAACCACGTGAACTCGTGTGGTTATTTGGTATGTTGTTGTTTGTGGTTCTGATGGCTGAGGCCTTCATGGGTTACATGCTACCTTGGGGACAAATGTCTTATTGGGGTGCACAGGTAATTATCGGCTTGTTTGGTGCTATCCCTGTTATTGGTGATGACCTAACACTATGGATTCGTGGCGATTACGTTATCTCAGGTGCTACTCTGAACCGTTTCTTCGCCCTGCACGTTATCGCTCTACCAATCGTACTCTTGCTACTTGTTGCTTTGCATATTTTGGCTCTGCATGAAGTCGGCTCTAATAACCCTGATGGTATTGATACTAAGCTACCAAAAGGCACTATGGGTGATGACTACGAGCCAGAATTCAAGTTCCATGAAGACTACAGCAAGAAATACGACATTATCGATTCAATGCCGTTCCATCCATACGGGACTGTAAAAGATCTGTTTTATGTTGGTATATTCTTATTGTTCTTTAGCTACGTGTTGTTTTATGCGCCAGCGATGGGAGGCTTCTTCCTTGAGCCGCCTAACTTTGAAGTTGCTAACCCACTGAAAACGCCTGAGCATATCGCGCCGGTTTGGTACTTCTCTCCGAACTATGCCATCTTGCGTGCGATTCCTGACAAGCTGATTGGCTTTATCTTCTTTGGTGGCTCTATTGTCGTGTTGTTCTTACTGCCATGGATTGACCGTTGTAATGTGCGTTCTTTCCGTTACAGAAGTAAGATCCACTTGATCAACTTGATTCAGTTTACGATTTCATTCATTGGTCTAGGTGTGCTGGGTACGCTTCCTGCTACTGAGTTGTACACGAACCTATCTCGTTTGTTCAGTCTGGGTTACTTCATGTTCTTTGTAGTGCTGTTTATCTACAGTAAGAACGAAAAGACTAAGACACTACCGACAAGGATCACCAAATAATGAAAAAGTTATTCGTATTGTTATTTGCGCTAGTGCCTGCTCTTGGATTCGCTGCCGGCGGTAACTTCGCTCTGGATAAAGCAAACAATGATATTCGTGACAAAGCGTCTTTGCAGCGTGGTGCACAGACGTTTATGAACTACTGCTTTGCTTGTCACTCTACTCAATACCAACGTTATGAGCGTGTTGCTACCGATCTAGATATTCCATTGGATCTGATGCGTGAAAATCTAATGTTTGATTCAGAGGCTGCGGTCGGTGAATTGATGGTTAACAATATGCCAGCAGAGGATGCGGCTAGATGGTTTGGTGTTGCACCACCTGATCTAACGCTAACGGCTCGAGTACGCGGTGTAGATTGGCTGTACACTTACTTGCGTTCTTTCTATGAAGATCCAAGCCGTCCATTTGGTGTGAACAACGTGATCTTCCCTAGTGTGGGTATGCCTCATGTACTGCAAGAGCTTCAAGGTGTGCCTCAACCTGTTGTTGAAACGCACATGGTTGGCGGTCAAGAGCAGCAAGTGGTTGTTGGTGTTAAAGCTGACGGTACGGGTGAGCTAAGTCAAAGTGAATATGATGATGCAGTACGCGACCTTGTGAACTTCCTAGAATATGCGGGTGACCCAGTTCAGGTAGAGCGTGAAAGCATGGGTATTTGGGTACTGTTATTTCTAGTGATTTTCACTGGTGTTGGCTATCTTCTATATAAAGAGTATTGGCGTGACATTCACTGATTGTGATATCATATCGTGCTGATTTCTGTAATGGAGGCGTGTTGCCTCCATTCTTCTATTTAAAATTACTATACCGGAGGGCTCATGGCTGTAGCTGCCAATAAACGTTCTGTGATGACTCTATTCTCAAGTGCTACTGATATGGCTAGCCATCAGGTACGTATCGTTTTGGCTGAGAAAGGCGTAGCCGTCGAAGTTGAGCTAGTTGACGAGGCGAACCTACCTGCTGAACTTGCAGAATTGAACCCATACAAATCTGTTCCAACTCTCGTTGATCGTGAACTGACACTGTACGATTCAAAGATCATTATGGAATACCTAGACGAGCGTTTCCCGCATCCGCCGCTAATGCCTGTATACCCAGTAGATCGTGGTAAGAACCGTCTAATGATGTACCGCATTCAGCGTAACTGGTACAGCGTTGCAGAGAAGATCATCTCTACAACAGGTGAAGAGCAAGAGAAAGCACGTCAAAAACTACGCAATGACCTACTAATGCTTGGTCCACTATTTGCGGAAAGCGAGTACTTCATGAGTGAAGACTTTAGCTTGATTGATTGTTACCTTGCACCACTACTTTGGCGCTTGCCAACGTTCGGTATCGAGCTTACAGGTCCTGGTTCAAAAGAGCTTAAGATTTACATGAACCGTGTATTTGAGCGTGATTCATTCCTAGCTTCTTTGACTGAAGCTGAACGTGAGATGCGTCTAGTTCGTTAATGGATATTTCTGCAATGACCCCTCGTCGACCATATCTGCTTCGTGCATTTTATGATTGGTTGGCGGAGAATGAACTGACTCCTCATTTAGTAGTTGATGCTACTATGCCAGGAGTACGCGTGCCGGAAGAGTATGTACAAGATGGACAAATCATCTTGAATGTTGCTCCTCGTGCTGTAGGCAACCTTGAGATTGGCAATGAAGCATTAACGTTTCATGCTCGTTTCGGTGGTCGTCCTCACTCAGTTATCGTTCCTATTTACGCTGTGCAGGCTATCTATGCTCGCGAAAATGGCGCAGGAACAATGTTTGAGCCTGAAGAGGCTTATGATGATAACTTAGAGATGGAAGAAGAGAATCATCTAGCTCCAGCAGAAGCTTTAACCGCGGTTGAAGATGTTGTTGAAGCTGAAGAAGATACCTCTCCAGACCCTGATGACGAACCGCCAAGACCTAAAGGTCGCCCTAGTCTTCGCGTGGTGAAATAACACCAAAGAAAATGAAAAGAGGAGCCCTTGGGCTCCTCTTTTATTTGTTAAGTTCAGCGCTAATTTTCAATAGACTCTTCAACGATATCTCCTGAATGATCAACAACCACATCACCTTCCATGATATCACTCTCATCGGTTAGGCTGTCTGCTAGCGGCGACTGTTCAAGTGCTACATCTTCTACGCTTGCCTCAACGACAGGAGCTTCTGCTACAGGTGCTTTAGCATCGCTGGTTGGTGCTGGGGCTGTTTTAGCTTCTATGGTTGCAAGGTCTGCAATTTCAAATCCACGAATAACTAGTTTTACACCACTGACGTTGCGAGCGGTATTGGTTGCTACATCGGCACTTTCAGGTGTGACGTAACCAAAAAGGAAAACCTCACTGTTCTCGGTGACTACTTTAATCGATACGCCTTTTAGTTCATTTTCTCTAACTAGAGCAGATTTAACCTTAGCAGTGATCCAGCTATCACGGCTCATCTGAGAAACATTAACAATCGGCTGTATTCGTAGTTGATTGTAAACTTTTTTCACGCCAGCGATCTTTTTAACATGCTCTTCGACTTGCGCGCTGAGTTCTTCTGTCGGTGCTTGACCAATTAAGACGACTTTGCCTCTAAAGGAGCTAGCGGCTACTCGCACCTTACCAGAGAATGGCGGCTTATTACCTAAGGCGGCTGCTTCAAACTCTATATTATTGTCACTCCAGATCTCTCGTGTCGAGCGATCATCGGTCACGATATCGGACGAATCGTTAACAAACATACCGGCGCAGCCAGAGAGCAGAAGACACGATAGTACTATCGTGACATATAAGGAGAGTTTACGAGTGTACAACATGGATCTAAATCCTCACTAGTAGCAAATTTTATTCAACGTGTTCTGGGAATAGTACCTGATCAATAAGGTCACATAAGCAGTGTAAAGTCAGCATATGAACTTCATGGATACGTGCTGTGCGATTGGATGGGATTCGAATTTCCACATCATGTTCGCCTAAAAGACCTGCCATCTCACCTCCATCCTTGCCCGTTAGAGCAATGATGGTCATGTCTCTTGTTACCGCAGCTTCCATCGCTTTGGTGATGTTTTTACTATTCCCGCTAGTTGAGATAGCCAGTAAAATATCACCTTGCTGGCCAATCGCTCTAACTTGCTTCGAAAATACTTCTTGGTAGTGATAATCGTTAGCGACCGCTGTTAATGTGGCTATATCTGAGGTTAGCGTCATTGCTGGTAGGCTAGGGCGTTCAGTCTCAAAACGGTTTAACAGGCAAGAAACGAATTGTTGCGAGTTTGCGCTTGAACCGCCATTACCACAGCAAAGAATCTTTTTGCCATTTAATAGCGTGCTTACCATTGCCTGAGCGGCATGGGTAATGGCATCAGGCAACTCTTCAGCGGCTGCGATTTGAATCTGTATACTCTCGGTAAAACTGGCTTTTATGCTATCGTGCATTTCTATCCTTCGACAATTGCGTTTTTTATCCATTCGATTTGGCTAGGCTCACAGCTCAAAGCCACAACATCGAATCGAAAATAGGTGTGATCAGGGGAGAGGTTGTTCTTACTCAACCACAACAAAGCGGTTTTCTTGAGTTTTGATTGCTTAGATCTGGTCACCGCTTCTGCTCCACTACCATAGTGATGCTGTTTTCGGTATTTCACCTCAACAAAAACAATCTCTCGTTGATCGCGCATTATGAGGTCAATTTCACCACATTTTGCGCGAAAGTTCTTTTCTAAAAATACGAGGCCTTGCGTGGCGAGATATCGCTGTGCTTTGGCCTCATATTTGTGCCCTATGGCAAGTCTACTTAGAAGACTCATACTCTGCCCAGCTAAGCTGGCGCTGCACTACACATTGCTCATCGATACTGAGCACCCCAGTTTGCCCTTGGAGTGAATGCCCAGGACTTACTTTCATGTTTGGCAAAGCATTGATGAGGCTGTAAGCGTCCATACCCAGCGCACGTAAGCGTTTTTGTTGATTGCTGGATTTCTCCCAGACGCTTTGCATCTGGTTGTCTAACTCTTCATTTGGCTCCACTAACATTGGGATATCACTGTAGATAACACCAGACAAATCTTGAGATGCACGCTTCACACCTGTATTGCTACGAGAGTTTGCGTATAGCTTAGGTGGTGTTGCTTCAGGATTGATTGCGACATTAATAAACGGCTTAATAAGGTTAAGTTCAGAGTCGCCTGCAATGATGTATACGGCATCAATATCCCTGCGAGAACGTTGTTCCGACTCCATTTCCATACCTATTAGCTTGTCCATCTGCGCGATGCGCTTTTGGCTATCTTGCAGCCCAAAAACAGTATTTATAGCAAACTGCAGTTGGTTTTTAGATCGGAAATATGAGACTGCACTCTTGGTTTCGCTGTTTTTGTTCCACTCGTCATTGAACGCATCAGCCATACGCTGACCATAGCTTCCTCGTGGGGCAATGATCAATGGATATTTAGCGCCAGTGTCCGCAAGGTGTCTTGCCGCTTCAGCAGCTTCTTGCTCTGGAGAGAGTGTTACATAGCAGAAGTCTGAGCCTTCCAAAATCTCTTTCGGGAAGTTAAGAGCAAGCATAGGAATTGGATTGTCGCTGTCTTGTTGAATATCTTGCAGTTCTTCAATTGTGTTACGCATTAAAGGACCCACGACAAAGTCGACATTCTGTTGTTCAAGTTGTTGTTGAATCTGAGCAGTGTCGTTTTTGTTGCTATCAATAACAACGTACTCTGCCTCTGGAAGTCGAGCTTCATCACTCATCATAGCAAAAACAAAGCCATCTCTGATAACTTCAGCTTGCTTGGCAAACTTGCCACTAAGAGGTAGAACTAGCGCAGTCTTGTTTGGTTGGACGATCTCTAAAGCAAGAATGTCTTTTATTTCCTGCGGTGTATAGAGCGCTGCAGGATGACTAAAGTTCTCGTCAATCCATGCTTGCAGTGATTTTTGCAGCTTAGGAAGATTATGGCTGTATGATTGATTGTCGATAGCCAATTCTTGCCATCCCTTCAACTCATGCTCATTTTCAGCAATTTGCATTGCTTTAAGTTCGTCGACGGTTACGCTGTTCATTAATGCCCAGATTTGGTCAACGTTCTCTTGTTGTTGCTCTTCCGATAGAAAGTCAGCGCGAAGTACTTGCTCTCTTGCCGCATCTAGCGGCTGGTATAGATCTTGATAGATCTCAGAGCGTAGCTCGTAGTAACGTTGCCATTGTGTACGTTCTAATCGCCATTCATTACGGAAATTAAGTTGCTTCAAGGCATCAGTTGGCTGTTCTTCATTGAGAAGCAGTTGAGCTCTAGCCAATTGCCATTCAGCTTGTTGCGTCTCGGACATATTTTGTTGTGCCAGACGCTGGATAATGCGATTAGCCAGATTTGCGTTATCTTCTTCAACCGCGGCTTTCAAAGATAAGATCAACCAATCAATTTGTTCGGAACCGTCAGAGGAATCTGCCTTGATCAGGTAATATTCTGAAGTTTGAGTGGGTTGATTGAGAATATTGGATTGTTGCGCAGCTTCTGGATCAGAAGAGGGACTTGAACAAGCCGCAAGAAGTACAGACAATGCAATGGGAGTAAGAATGCGTGATACACTGTATCCAGATCGATTTTTTTGCGCCATGAGTTCTTTAATAATTGTGGATTAATTACCTCTATATTAATCCCTCAAGTGACGGTAAACAAATGACAGATAACAATTCTTTTGATTCTTCGACAGCGACCCTCTATATCGTCCCTACTCCAATAGGGAATTTAGGCGATATTACGCAGCGTGCTATCGAGGTTTTGAACGGTGTAGACCTGATTGCAGCGGAAGATACGCGTCACACGGGACGACTGCTTTCACACTTAAATGTGGGAACACGCACCTTTGCCTTGCATGACCACAATGAGCAACAAAAAGCTCAAGTTCTAGTGGGAAAACTCCAAGAAGGTCAATCAATTGCATTAGTTTCTGATGCTGGAACCCCTCTAATCAGCGACCCTGGTTATCATTTGGTTAATCAGTGTCGTCAAGCTGGAGTTCGTGTGGTTCCCTTACCTGGGGCTTGCGCGGTAATTACTGCTCTAAGCGCGGCAGGCTTACCGTCGGATCGTTTTAGCTTTGAAGGTTTCTTACCTCCAAAGAGTAAAGGAAGAAAAGATCGCTTTCTTGAGTTATCTAAGGTCGAACGTACCTGTATTTTCTATGAATCGCCACACCGAATCATGGATTCTCTAGCTGACATGTTGCAGGTGTTAGGGCCAGATCGCCAAGTAGTGTTGGCGCGCGAGCTCACTAAAACGTTTGAAACAATTCAAGGTATGCCTTTAGGTGAGCTGATTCCATGGCTTGAAGAAGATGCCAATCGTATTCGAGGCGAGATGGTATTGCTGGTTCACGGTTATCGTGAAGAAAGCAGTGATGAATTGCCAGAGGAAGCGCGTCGGACTCTAACGATTTTGACCAAAGAATTGCCTTTGAAGAAAGCGGCTGCTTTAACTGCAGAGATCTATAGCCTTAAAAAGAACGCACTTTATAAGTGGGGACTTGAGCACATAGAGTAGCAGATAGATGGTTAAGCCCTTATTTGATTAGACATCTGTGATCTTTGTCAGTACAATCCGCTCCGGAGCTAACCAGATAGTCGCTGCTTCGTTGATGTCCTTAGGGAGACTGACGGAGGGGAGGAAAGTCCGGGCTTCATAGAGCAGGGTGCCAGGTAACGCCTGGGGGGCGCAAGCCCACGACAAGTGCAGCAGAGAGAAGACCGCCGATGACCTTCGGGTACAGGTAAGGGTGAAAGGGTGCGGTAAGAGCGCACCGTGCGGCTGGCAACAGTTCGTAGCAAGGTAAACTCCACCCGAAGCAAGACCAAATAGGCTCTCACATTGCGTTGCTCGCGTAAGGGAGCGGGTAGGTTGCTTGAGCCAGTGAGCGATTGCTGGCCTAGACGAATGGCTATCACCGCGCAAGCGGATACAGAACCCGGCTTATAGGTAAGCTCCACCTATTAAAAAAGCCCCGCCTTGGCGGGGCTTTTTGCTATCTAAAATCGACTAAATTGGCCTTTAGCTCAGTTTCTAGAGGTCTTTCTTTTCGAATGGAAAACATCAAAGATGCAACCCCTTGCACTGTTTAAGTAATTATTTAGTGATTTTACTCACTAACGCTGACTAAACCAGACTATTTCAGTACACTAAGCTAATAGTTATCTAATTTAAATCGAGCTTTTGTAATGAGCGAATCCTTTAAACACGTCTCCGTTTTACTCGACGAATCTGTTGATGGTCTAAACATCAAACCAGATGGTACTTATATCGATGGGACTTTTGGCCGTGGTGGTCACAGCCGAGTTATTTTGTCTAAACTTGGCGAGAATGGTCGACTGTTTAGTATCGACAGAGATCCGCAAGCCATTGCTGAAGCCGCGAAGATTGATGACCCTAGATTTACGATCATTCATGGTCCATTTTCTGGTATGGAAGGCTACGCACAAGAGCGAGATCTTGTTGGTAGCGTTGATGGTGTGCTGCTTGATCTCGGTGTTTCTTCTCCTCAGTTGGATGATGCAGAGCGCGGTTTCAGCTTTATGAAAGATGGTCCGCTCGATATGCGTATGGACCCAACGTCAGGGATCCCGGTATCGCAGTGGTTACAAGATGCCGATGTTGAAGATATTACTTGGGTGATTCGTGAGTTTGGTGAAGATAAGCATGCATGGCGAATTGCTAAGGCTATCGTTGCATATCGTGAAAATGAAGAGAACGAACCTCTTCTTCGTACCGGTCAATTAGCAAAGCTTATCTCAGATGCGGCTCCAAAAAGCTTTAAAGAGAAAAAGCACCCTGCGACTCGTTCATTTCAAGCATTTCGTATCTACATCAATAGTGAGTTAGATGAGATTGCCACAGCACTTAATGGTGCAAAGAACATTCTAGCTCCAGAGGGACGTTTGTCTGTGATTAGCTTTCACTCATTGGAAGATAGAATGGTGAAGCAGTTCATACGTAAGGAAAGTCGCGGTCCGCAAGTACCTCATGGCATCCCTATGACTGAAGAGCAGATTCGAGCGCTTGGCAGTGCTGCAATGAAAACGGTCAGTAAGGCAATTAAGCCATCAGTTTCAGAATTAGATATCAATATTAGAGCAAGAAGCTCAGTGTTAAGGATTGCCGAAAAACTATGAATGAATCAGGGAAGTTGATTCAAACTGAAGTGCCATTATTAGGGAAAATTATTATTCGCGACCTGTTTACAGTAGGTCGTGTACCACTTTTTTTGTTGATTATTCTCTTTTTTAGCGCAATAACCGTAGTGCTTACCACGCATATGACGCGACAAGCTATTTCACAAAAAGATGTCGCATTAGAAGAGCGTGAGCAACTGGATGATGAGTGGCGCAATCTTATTCTTGAAGAGAATGCTCTTTCCGAACACAGCCGTGTTCAGAAAATGGCAACCTCAGAACTCGAAATGAAGCGACCAGACTCTGATAAGGAAGTCATAGTTAAACTGTAATGAAACCGACTAAAAAGAAACCCGTCAAGATAGCCAAAAAACGCACTCCAAAAAAGGTAGAAGTAAGCAAAGTCGTTCCTGGTGACACCAGCATTATTAAGTGGCGTTATCAGACCGTACTAGCCTTTATCTTACTGCTGCTTGGTGCATTACTCGCTAGAGTTGCGTATATCCAAGTTATTGAACCTGATACATTAATTGAGCGTGGTGATATGCGTTCGGTTAGAGTCAAAGCTATGCCTTCTGCACGTGGGATCATTTCAGATCGCAATGGCGAACAGATAGCAGTTAGTGTCCCTGTAGAAGCAGTTTATGCCGATCCTCGAAATATCTTTACTAAGGGTGATGCCTTGCAAGACGTGGCACGCTGGCATGCTCTTGCTGACGTGCTGCAGCTTGATAGAGATGCTTTAATCGAGCGAATAGAGAAAAACAAGAACCGTCGTTTTATCTATCTGCAACGTCAAGTCAGCCCTGCAATGGCGAAATACATTAGAGAATTGAAGCTAAAAGGCATTGGTCTGCGAGACGAATCTCGCCGCTACTATCCCACAGGGGAAATTAGTGCTCATGTTGTTGGGGTTACAGGAATTGATAGCCATGGCTTAGAGGGGGTAGAGCGAAGCTATGACGAATATTTATCTGGTCAAGCCGGCTCGCGTAAGGTTCGTAAAGATCGCGACGGTAGAGTAGTAGAAAATATTTCTATGACGGAGAGTAAGCAGGGTAATCCATTGCAACTCACCATAGATCAACGCTTGCAAGCTATAGCCTATCGCGCAATTAAACAAGCTGTCGCGGATCATAGAGCAACCTCTGGCAGTGTGGTGCTATTAGATGTAAAAACAGGTGGAATACTGGCTATGGTCAACTCTCCATCTTATAACCCTAACACTCGTGATCAATTACAGTCTTTTCGTATGCGAAACCGAGCCATTACAGATTCTTTAGAACCAGGATCTTCTGTAAAACCATTTGTTGTATTAGCAGCATTAGATAATGGTACCGCAGATCTTGATACAGTAATTGATACTGGCAATGGAATTATGCGTATTGGTGGAAGTCGAGTTCGAGACAGCTCGAAGGTTGGTAAAGCTGGCCTGAAAACGATCTTGCAGAAGTCGAGTAATATTGGTGTTGCGACATTGGCTTTAGGTATGCCTTTAGATTCTTTGTTGGGTATGTATCAATCGGTTGGCTTTGGTTCTACTTCTGGAATTAATCTGGTGGGTGAGACAACAGGTTTGTTTCCTAACCGACGCCGCTGGTCACAATTTGAAATTGCGACTCTCTCATTTGGCTACGGCTTATCAGTAACTCCACTGCAGTTGGCGCATGCGTATGCGACATTAGGCAGTTATGGTAGCTTCAAACCTTTACACATTATTAAAGATACTAAAAATCTAGATGCTAAACAGGTTGCTAACCCAGAGAATGCCCGTGAAGTGCTTGAGATGCTTGAATCCGTTACTCAAAAAGGAGGCACTGCAACTCGAGCAGCAGTACCTGGTTATCGTGTTGGCGCTAAAACGGGAACATCTCGCAAAGCTAAGGCAGGTGGGTACAGTGATGAGTATGTGACGATTACTGCGGGCGTAGCACCGATCAGTAATCCTCGAGTCGCTTTAGTTGTGGTGGTGAATGAACCACAAGGTGATGATTATTACGGTGGCTCAGTAGCTGCCCCTGTTTTTTCCGAAGTTTTGAAGGGAGCACTGCAGATTTTGAATGTGCCGCCCGATGCTAATAAAAGTTAAGAAATAGTATGAATGTTCAATGCACATTACAGCATCTAGTTCAGCCTTGGCTGAATAACCTCAGTGACAAACTGGCTAAGATCTCGGTGTCAGATTTAGAGCTAGATAGCAGGCAAATTCAACCGGGCTCAACCTTTATAGCCATTAAAGGGCATACCGTTGACGGTAGGCGCTTTATTTCAAATGCGGTAAAAGCCGGAGCAACTTTAGTGATTGCTGAAAGTAATGAAGATTACCCTCATGGCAGTAGTGTTTGGATGGATGATACCCCGGTGTTGTATCTGGACAGCCTGAATCTCAATCTATCTGCGATAGCGAGCCGTCTATATCATTTTGATAATATGGATCTTATTGCTGTTACTGGTACAAATGGCAAAACGACGATTACACAAATTATCGCTCAGTGGCTAGATAGCGTAGGCAGGCAAGCTGCGGTTATGGGCACGACAGGTAACGGCTTTCTCTCTTCTCTTACAGAGGCAAAAAATACCACAGGTAGCGCAATTGAAGTGTGCAAAACACTCTCACAATTGAGTGAACTGGGCGCTGATATTACTGCTCTAGAAACTTCTTCCCATGGCTTAGTTCAGCATCGTATTAAAGCGTTAAAATTTGTGGCTGCTGTGTTTACCAACCTCAGCCGAGATCACCTTGATTATCATGGAAGCATGGCCGAATACGCGAAGGCAAAATTGAGTTTATTTACCGAGCATTCATGCAAACACAAGATAATCAATGCCGATGATTCTGTAGGTCAGGAGTGGTTAGAACTATTACCTGATGCGATAGCCGTATCTTTACTAGAAAAGCCTCAAGCTAAGCAGTATATGTACGCGAGCAATATCCGTTACTCCGAGCAGGGTATAGAGATTAACTTTGATAGTAGTTGGGGTACTGGAGTGCTAAAGGCTCCGCTCATTGGTGAGTTTAATGCAAGTAACCTACTACTGGCCTTTACCACTCTTCTTAGTTTAGGTTTTAATATCAGAACCTTACAAGAGGCAGCAACACAGCTGGAGCCTGTCATTGGTCGTATGGAACTCTTTCAAACGGCTGACAAAGCTAAAGTAGTGGTGGACTATGCTCATACTCCAGATGCATTGGAAAAAGCACTGTGCGCCTTGCGAGTACATTGTGAAGGTCAGCTGTGGGCAATCTTTGGTTGTGGTGGCGATAGAGACAGTGGCAAGCGACCAATGATGGCACAGGTTGGTGAACGGTTTGCCGACCGCATTATCTTTGCTGACGACAATCCGCGTAGTGAGGATCCAGCTATTATCATCCAAGACATGTTAAAAGGCGTTTCAAATCAACAATCTGTGACTGTTGAACATGATAGATTCAAAGCCTTGTCCTATGCTATTGAACAGGCAACACCTAAAGACATCATTTTACTTGCCGGTAAAGGGCATGAGGATTATCAAATCTTAGGAGATGACACTATTCATTACTCTGATCGTGAGTCGGCAATGACCTTGTTGGAGCTAGTTTAATGATAAGCACTCAATTATCGGATATAGCCACCGCGATAGATGGACATTTGCTTGGAAGTAATTTACTGATTGAGTCAGTTTCCACTGATAGTCGTAACATTGGCAGCAACGGGTTGTTTGTGGCTTTGGTTGGAGAGCGCTTTGATGCTCATGATTTTTGCAAGCAAGCGGTAGAGCAGGGCGCTGTTGCTTTATTGGTAGAGAAAGAACTTCCATTGTCTGTTCCACAACTTATTGTCGAAGATAGTAAGTTGGCCTTGGGAAAAATAGGTGCTTGGAATTTTGCTAAAACCGATATGCCCAAAGTAGCGATTACCGGAAGCTGTGGCAAAACTACAGTCAAAGAGATGCTTGCCTCTATTTTATCTTTAAGAGGTCAGGTTTTAGCTACTGCTGGTAACTTCAACAACGATATCGGGGCTCCACTTACTTTACTACGCGCCACAAAGCAGCACGATTTTTCTGTGATTGAACTTGGTGCAAACCATGAGCACGAAATTGAATATACAGTGAACTTAGTTCAGCCTGATATTGCTTTAGTGAATAATGTCGCGGCAGCTCATCTTGAGGGGTTTGGCTCGATGCAGGGTGTTATGCGAGCCAAGGGAGAGATATTTTCTACCTTAGATGACGGTGGCCTTGCTTTGTATAACTTAGAGAGCCAAGGCGGAGAGTTCTGGCAAACCTTGCTTGAAAATAAGCGAGTACAAACCTTCTCTTTAGATAACTCGCTGGCAGAGTATTATGCTGGCAATATATCTATAGATAGCAATGGGTTAGCGAGTTTTCATTTGCATACTCCATTTGGTATGGCTGAAGTGAAACTTGGGGTAGTTGGACGTCACAATGTGGCGAATGCTGTCGCGGCAGCAGCGATTGCCTTGAATATGGGAACAGAACTGCCAACAGTGGTTCGTGGGCTCGAATCTGTTGCTCAAGTTAAAGGCAGAGTTGCAGTAGAACAACTGACTGACAAAATCCGTCTTATTGATGATAGTTATAATGCTAGCGTACCTGCGATGAAGGCTGCGGCTGACTTGCTTGGCACGTTCGAAGGAAGCCGTTGGCTGATCTTGGGATTTATGGCTGAATTAGGTAAAGAAAGTCTTGAACTTCATCGGCAAGTCGGTGAATATGCAGCAAAATTTGGGTTTGAGCACGTGCTGACTTATGGGGATGACACTAAGATAATTAGTGATGTTACTCATGGACGTCATTTTGATGATCATCAAAGTCTAATGGCTTTTATTGAACAGCAACTCTCTACTCAACCACACACTCAACATACTTTGCTCGTTAAGGGCGCAAATAGTGCGCAGATGAGCAAGATTGCCGCTGCTTTGAAGGAGAAGCTTAAATGATTATCTGGCTAGCGGATTTACTACAGCCTTACTTTTCGTTCTTTCGTCTTTTTGATTATCTTTCTTTTCGTTCGATACTCAGCATTATAACTGCATTAAGTCTATCCCTATGGATGGGACCTAAGCTGATCCGACGCTTGCAACTATTGCAAATCGGTCAGGTAGTACGTCATGACGGCCCTGAGTCACACCTAAGCAAGCATGGTACACCTACCATGGGCGGTGTGATGATTCTCGCCGCTATTACAATTACGGTATTGCTGTGGGCGAATCTTTCTAACCCCTACGTATGGGCCGTGCTTGCAGTATTACTTGGCTATGGAGCGGTAGGTTTTGTGGATGATTACCGTAAGGTGGTTCGCAAAAATACGGATGGCTTGATAGCTCGTTGGAAATATTTCTGGCAGTCAGCTATCGCCATTGTTGTTGCTTTTGCGCTTTATGCCCATGGTAAAGATACCGCTGCCACTCAGTTAGTTGTGCCATTTTTCAAAGACATCATGCCTCAATTAGGTCTGCTTTATATTGTTCTTACTTACTTTGTTATTGTTGGTACGAGTAATGCGGTAAACCTAACCGATGGCTTGGATGGTCTAGCGATTATGCCAACCATTTTAGTTGCAGCAGGTTTTGCTGTTATTGCGTATGCGACGGGCAACGTCAATTTCGCGCAATACCTGCATATTCCTTATATTCCCTACACCAGTGAACTAGTGATCTTTTGTACCGCTATTGTCGGTGCAGGCCTTGGATTCTTGTGGTTTAACACCTACCCAGCCCAAGTATTTATGGGCGATGTGGGCTCTCTTGCACTAGGTGGTGCCTTGGGCACAATCGCAGTTTTGGTACGCCAAGAGTTCGTATTGGTCATTATGGGTGGTGTCTTTGTAATGGAGACCCTATCAGTAATCCTTCAGGTTGGTTCTTACAAACTGCGTGGGCAACGAGTGTTTCGCATGGCGCCAATTCACCATCACTATGAATTAAAAGGCTGGCCTGAGCCTCGCGTTATTGTTCGTTTTTGGATTATCTCTATCGTGCTAGTACTGATTGGTCTGGCTACCCTGAAGGTGCGTTAATCCATGGTTCAATGGCAAAGTATTCGTGATGTCGTTGTCGTAGGGCTTGGGATCACTGGTTTGTCTGTGGTTAGGCATTTGCAAAAGATTTCTGAGCAACTGGACGCGCCACTGAACATTCGAGTCATTGATACTCGACCTGTGGCGCCCGGTGCCGAGCAATTGTCTGATGATGTTTCACTGCATAGTGGTGGCTGGAATCAACAATGGCTCAATGAGACGGATCTTATCGTAGCAAGTCCAGGTATTGCACTTGCTACGCCACAATTGACTCAAGCTATGAGCTTAGGTGTACCGGTTGTTGGCGATATTGAGTTATTTGCTTGGGCAGTGGATAAGCCTGTGTTAGCGATTACTGGCTCTAATGGCAAAAGTACTGTTACTGATCTTACGGGCGTTATGGCTAACGCAGCTGGTGTGAAAACAGCGGTTGGTGGCAATATCGGCGTACCTGCACTTGAATTGCTCAATAACGATGCTGACTTATATGTACTTGAATTATCAAGCTTCCAACTTGAAACAACTTCTAGCCTAAAACTGCGGGCAGCAGCGTTTCTCAATCTATCCGAAGACCACATGGATAGATATGAGGGCATGCATGACTATCGAAAAGCTAAGTTACGTATTTTTGAACATGCAGAGATTAAGATCGTTAACGCTGATGATAAGGCAACCTATCCAGAGGATATCGACGGACTGATAGAGTTTGGTGTTGCCACTGGTGAATATAAGCTTTCTGAATATCAAGGTCAGACATGGTTAACTAGCCATGCACAGCGTCTTCTAGCAGCGAATGATCTCTCTATAGTCGGTCAGCACAATATGCTCAATGCAATTGTTGCTATTGCACTACTGGAGTCTGCGGGTATCAAGATTGAATCTTCACTCGATGCGTTAAGATGTTACACCGGCCTGACACACCGCTGTCAGGTGGTCAGTCGTGAAAACGGTATTATTTGGGTCAATGACTCTAAAGCGACCAATGTCGCCAGCACATTAGCCGCTTTAAAAGGGCTAAAAATTGCTGGACGTTTGTATTTACTTGTTGGTGGTGATGGTAAAGGCGCTGATTTTAGTGAACTTAAACCGGCTCTTGCCTCCCTAGATGTTGAGCTTTGCTGTTTTGGTGCTGATGGTAAACAGTTGATTTCATTATCTGAAAACAGTGTTTACTTTGATAGCATGCAAGAAGCGGTCACTGCCATTCGACACAAAGCTAAAACAGGTGATATGGTGATGCTATCTCCAGCCTGTGCCAGTTTTGACCAGTTTGCCAATTTTATGCAGCGCGGAGATGTGTTTACTCAACTCGCTCAAACGCAGGATGCTTAGCATCCGCTATGCGTAGCAGGATGCAAATCAATCTAGAGATTAGGATAAAGTGAGAAATATGCGTTGGCTCTCTCGTTTCCATGGAAAGGAATCGACTCCCACATTAAGCTCTGAGCAAGATTCCTCTGAAGAGTCGCTAGACGGCGCTCAGCAATACCCAACATTGCCAGTGCTATTTGATAGGCAACTAGTGTGGCTATCACTAATTCTTATGTTGATAGGGTTGGTGATGGTGACGTCTGCTTCGCTACCTGTCAGTTACTCTCATTATGGTTATCCTTTCCATTATGCGATTCGACATGCCTTTTATTTGTGCCTTGCATTAGGTGTGATGGGCGTTGTCATACACATACCAACACATTACTGGCTAACGCATAGCTCTAAATTATTGTTTACTTGTATGTTTTTGCTATTGCTGGTGCTGTTTGCTGGCAAGTCGGTAAATGGTGCGTCACGCTGGATCCCTCTTGGTCCTATCAACTTTCAGCCTGCTGAACTGGCCAAGCTAGCACTGTTTATCTTTATGGCGAGCTATCTATATCGTAAACAGCAAGAAGTAAGAGCGAGCTTTAAGAGTGGTTTCTTCAAGCCATTTGTAGTCTTTGCCTTGTTGGCGGTCTTACTCCTTGGGCAACCCGATTTAGGTACAGTGGTTGTGATGTTGGTAACGGTCTTCGGTATGTTGTTCATTGCGGGGGCCAAGCTTTGGCAGTTTCTTGCGCTTGTATTTGCAGGGATTATGGGCATCGGTGTTTTGATCTTAATCGAGCCATACCGAATGAAGCGTGTGACCTCCTTCTTAGATCCATGGGAAGACCCTTTCGGTAGTGGCTACCAATTAACCCAATCATTGATGGCATTTGGCCGAGGCGAGTGGTTTGGTCAAGGGTTAGGGAACTCAATTCAAAAGCTTGCCTATCTACCGGAAGCACATACTGATTTCGTATTTGCCGTGATGGGGGAAGAGTTAGGCTTTATTGGTGTGACAGGTATTCTGCTATTGATCTTTGCACTAGTGTTTAAGACGGTATTTATAGGTAAACGAGCGTTTGATGCAGGTGATGTGTTTAGCGGTTATCTCGCGTTAGGTTTTGGTATCTGGTTTGCCTTTCAGACCGTAGTCAACGTTGGCGCAGCTGCGGGTATGGTGCCAACCAAAGGTTTGACCCTGCCATTAATTAGCTATGGTGGCTCGAGCCTTATCATAATGTCCATCGCAGTAGCTATCGTAATTCGAATCGATCATGAGCATCGAGTTCAAGATTATAAAGAGTCGTTACAACCAGACGACGTGAAGCAAGATGAAGTGAAACAAGGCGTAGCCCAATAATGACGAATAATAAAAAGCGACTCTTAGTGATGGCTGGTGGTACTGGCGGGCACGTTTTTCCGGGACTTGCAGTGGCGAAATACCTGCAGCAACAAGGATGGGAAATCCGCTGGTTGGGTACTGCAGATCGTATGGAAGCCGACCTTGTACCAAAGCATGGTATTGAGATTGATTTCATTAAGGTTAAAGGATTGAGAGGGCAAGGCTTAGGTAAGTTAATCAAGGCACCGTTTCAGATTATTAGTGCTATTGGCCAAGCCAAAGCACACATTAAACGTTATAAGCCTGATGTGGTTTTAGGAATGGGTGGCTATGTTAGCGGGCCTGGTGGCATTGCTGCACGTCAGTGCGGTATACCATTGGTTTTGCATGAACAAAATGCAGTTGCTGGCCTAACCAATGGTTGGCTGGCAAAGGTGGCAAGCAAGGTGTTCCAAGCTTTTCCAGGTGCATTCCCGAATGCAGAAGTCGTTGGTAACCCGGTTAGAACTGATGTGGTAGCGCTTGAATCACCAAAGACAAGATTAGCTTCAAGAGAAGGTGATATTCGAATTTTAGTAATGGGTGGCAGTCAAGGTGCTCGCATTTTGAATCACACATTGCCACAAACCATTGCAGATCTAGGCTGTGGTTATACAGTTTGGCACCAAGTGGGAAAAGATAACTTTGAAGATGTAGACTCTCGCTACAATCAAGCGGGCGTTCAGCAAGTAAAAGTCACCGAATTTATTGATGATGTGGCGGCCGCATACGAGTGGGCTGATCTTATTGTATGTCGCTCTGGGGCGTTGACCGTTTCTGAGGTTTCAGCTGCGGGTTTGGCCGCAATTTTTATTCCGTACCCGCACAAAGATAGACAACAAGCGCTCAATGGAGACTACCTAGTCGACGCTGACGCTGCAAAAATGATTGAGCAGCAGAACCTTTCTGTCGCCAAGTTAACACAAACAATTCAGGGGCTAGATAGAGCCTCATTGCTCGAGATGGCAATTAAATCACGCCAAGCAGCCAAGCTTGATGCTGATAAAGTGGTTGCAGAGGCAATAGTTGCTCTGAGCAACCACAGTGATAAATAATCTCGAATAATACTGAGCAAGAGAACAATTATGGTAATCGAACACAAACAAGATTTGGCGCACATCCGAGCTATGATCCCTGAGATGAGACGCGTGAAAAGCATTCACTTCGTCGGTATAGGCGGTGCGGGTATGAGCGGTATCGCAGAGGTATTGCTGAACGAAGGTTACACCATCTCCGGCTCAGACATTAGTCAAAATGCAGTGACAGATCGACTACAGAGTAAGGGTGCGACCATTTTCATTGGTCACGACCAGAGCAACGTCGAGAACGCCAGCGTGGTTGTTGTATCTACGGCTATAGATCAGGGTAACCCAGAACTTGTTGCTGCTAAGTCTTTGCGTATTCCGGTTGTGCGTCGTGCAGAGATGCTTGCTGAGATTATGCGCTACCGTCACGGTATTGCAGTAGCGGGGACTCATGGTAAAACAACAACTACTGCTTTGGTGACTCAGATTTATTCTGAGGCCGGTTTAGATCCTACGTTTGTTAACGGTGGTCTAGTGAAGAGTGCAGGAACCAATGCTCGCTTAGGTTCAAGCCGTATTCTTATTGCTGAAGCTGACGAGAGTGATGCATCCTTCTTGCACCTACAGCCTATGGTAGCGATCGTCACTAACATTGAAGCCGACCATATGGATACTTACGGTGGTGACTTTGAAGTACTGAAGCAAACCTTTGTCGACTTTCTACATAAATTGCCATTCTATGGGCAAGCAATAATGTGCATTGATGACCCAGTTATTCGTGAGATGTTGCCAACTATCAGCCGTCAGATCATTACCTATGGTTTTGCTGATGATGCAGACGTTAAGATCGTGAATTATCGTCAGCAAGGGCAACAGAGCTTCTTTACGGTAGAACGTGAAGGTAGAAATGACCTTGAGATCACGCTAAACATGCCAGGTAAGCACAATGCGCTGAATGCGTCAGCTGCGATTGCAGTTGCGACCGAAGATGATATCTCTGATGAAGCAATTCTTTCCGCTTTATTAGCAACTCAAGGTACGGGGCGTCGATTTGAGCATTTAGGCGAATTTGCAACGGGTAATGGTACTGCCATGCTGGTGGATGATTACGGTCATCACCCTAGTGAGGTTGATGTCACCATTGATGCTGCGCGTGCTGGCTGGCCGGATAAGCGCTTGGTAATGGTATTTCAACCACACCGTTACAGCCGTACTCGCGATCTTTACGATGATTTTGCCAATGTTTTGGATAAAGTTGACGTACTGCTGATGCTCGACGTTTATTCTGCTGGGGAAGGACCTATTGCAGGGGCTGACGGACGTTCTTTATGTCGCACTATTCGAAGCCGAGGGCGTATCGAACCTATCTTTGTTAAAGAACAGGATGAACTACCGAAAGTGCTAGCCAACTTGTTGCAAGAAGGTGATCTTGTTCTCACTCAGGGCGCTGGTGATGTAGGAAAGGTTGCTAAAAGGTTGGAAAAGTTAGAACTTAACATCAGAGCAATGCAAAAAAGCTAGTTTCCTGATCGAAATATCCGTTATTGCTATGGAAAGATAATGTCGGGCAAGTATAATCAGTCAATAGTTATACTTGCCTGTAAAGGGTTATGTGCCGTTAATTAGGAAGTCGACGACATTACAAAAATGGAATCTACATTAGACGTCGAAACCGAATATAAACAAAGGCCTAGGTTCAAATTTTCTTGGGTTGATGCGAGTTTTTTAATGTTCGTAGTCGCTTTGATTGTGTTTGGTATTTTTTCCACAGTTGCATGGATGCGAGACAGTGGACGACTCCCCCTTTCTCAATTTGTCCTTGAAGGTGAACTTGAATATGTGCACAGCACTGATGTGCAGGGTGTGTTATCGCATATTCATCCATTCGGCACATTTATGACTCAGGATGTTAATCAATTGCAAACAGCTGTTGAATCTCTGCCTTGGGTTGCGAGTGCCGCCATTCGTAAGCAATGGCCAAACACCATTAAGGTGTTTTTGATGGAGCACCACCCAGCAGCAATTTGGAATGGTAATGCGCTTCTAAACAGTAACGGTCAGATATTTTATGCCGATGTTGGGCAGTTGCACCAACAAGACCAAGAAATCGTTAAGCTTTATGGCCCTGAGACCGAAAGTGAAAAGGTGCTAGACACTTGGCGAGAAATTAAGCCGCAATTTACTAGTCTCGGCTTACAGATCACTTCAGTAGTGCTGAATGATAGACATGCTTGGCAGTTGATATTAGACAATGGCATCCGCCTTGAATTAGGTAAAGATGCATTAGAAGAAAGAATTCAGAGGTTTGTTGACCTATATCACCACATGGATGAGAGAGTTCAACAGATCAGTTATATAGATTTAAGATATGACACCGGAGCCGCCATTGGCTGGCTAACGGAAGACCAAAGGCAAGAGAGTAGTAATGACCAAGGGAACGGATGACAACCTGATTGTTGGTCTGGATATCGGTACAGCGACTGTTTCAGCGCTAGTAGGCGAAATTCTTCCAGACGGACAAATCAACATTATTGGCGCTGGTAGCAGTCCATCCCGTGGAATGGATAAAGGTGGGGTGAATGACCTCGACTCTGTGATCAAATCAGTTGAACGAGCAGTGAATCAAGCTGAACTGATGGCTGAGCATAAAATCACCAACGTGTATCTATCCATCTCAGGTCAGCATATTACCAGCCGCATTGAAAAAGGCATGGGCACTATCTCTGATGAAGAGGTATCTCAAGAAGATATGGATCGTGCTATTCATACTGCTCGTTCTATCAAAATTGGTGAAGAAGAACGCATCCTGCATGTTATTCCACAAGAGTTTAAAATCGATCACCTTGGTGGGATCAAAAATCCACTAGGGCTTTCAGGTGTACGTATGGAAGTGAGCGTGCACATGATCTCTTGTCATAACGATATGGCACGCAATGTTATCAAGGCAGTAGAGCGTTGTGGGCTTACGGTTGAGCAATTAGTCTTCTCGGGTCTTGCGGCAAGTGATGCAGTTATTACTGAAGATGAAAAAGAACTGGGTGTATGTGTCGTAGATATCGGCGCAGGTACCATGGATGTAGCGCTTTGGACTGGTGGTGCATTGCGTCACACAGAAGTGTTTTCTTACGCAGGTAATTCTGTAACGAGTGATATCGCGTTTGCCTTTGGTACTCCGATTAACGATGCCGAAGAAATCAAGGTCAAATATGGCTGTGCTATGAGTGAACTGGTGAGCAAAGATGACACAGTTAACGTTCCTAGCGTTGGCGGTCGTCCATCTCGCAGTTTACAAAGACAAACCTTATCTGAAGTGATAGAACCGCGTTATACTGAGCTTATGGGTTTAATAAACCAAGCGATTGAAAACGCTCAAAACAAAATGCGAGAAAATGGTGTCAAACACCATCACATCGCCGCTGGTATCGTGTTAACCGGTGGCGCATCGCAGATAGAAGGTTTAGCTGAATGTGCAGAGCGCGTATTTGGCAATCAAGTTAGAATCGGTAAGCCTACAGAAGTAAAAGGCTTAACAGATTACGTAAAAGAGCCGTACCACTCTACGGCAGTTGGTTTATTGCATTATGGCAAAGACAGCAGTTTTAATGATGAAGGCGAGTATTCGGAACCGAAACAGTCCTCTCTAACTGGCCTGTTCAGCAAAATGCGTAATTGGATACAAAAAGAATTTTAACCTGGATAAACAGGAAAACGGAGAAAGCACATGTTTGAACCGATGACGGAAATGAATGACGAAGCCGTAATTAAGGTCGTTGGTGTTGGCGGTGGCGGCGGTAATGCCGTAGAACATATGGTGCGCGAGTCCATTGAGGGCGTAGAATTCATCAGTGTTAATACCGATGCACAGGCGTTACGTAAAACTAGCGTGAGTTCTGTTATTCAAATTGGTACAGATATCACTAAAGGTCTAGGTGCGGGTGCGAACCCTCAGGTAGGTCGTGATTCAGCACTTGAAGACCGTGAAGCAATCAAAGAAATACTAACGGGTGCCGACATGGTATTTATCGCAGCAGGTATGGGCGGTGGTACAGGTACAGGCGCAGCTCCTGTTATTGCAGAAATTGCTAAAGAGCTTGGTGTTCTTACAGTAGCTGTCGTGACTAAGCCATTTGGTTTTGAAGGCAAAAAACGTCTATCATTTGCAGAGCAAGGAATCGAAGAGCTTTCAAAGCATGTTGATTCGTTGATTACTATTCCAAATGAGAAGCTACTTAAGGTGTACGGACGTAATGTGACCCTTTTGGAAGCATTTGGTTATGCAAATGACGTTCTTAAAGATGCGGTACAAGGTATTGCAGAATTGATTACTCGTCCTGGTATGATCAACGTCGATTTCGCGGATGTTCGCACCGTAATGTCTGAGATGGGTCAAGCTATGATGGGCAGTGGCATATCTACTGGTGAAGATCGTGCAGAAGAAGCAGCAGAAGCCGCTATTTCTCACTCTCTACTAGAAGATATCGATTTAGCTGGCGCACGTGGTGTACTTGTTAATATTACTGCGGGCATGGATATGCGTCTGGATGAGTTCGAGATTGTGGGTAACACAGTTAAGGCATTCGCGTCAGACAATGCTACAGTTGTTATTGGTACTTCTTTAGATCCTGACATGTCTGACGAATTCCGTGTGACTGTTGTTGCAACAGGTATCGGCAACGAGAAGAAACCTGAGATTACTTTGGTTGGTGCAGCGTCTAAACCTAAAGCGGTTACGACTCCTGAGCCCCGCGTTGCAGTAGCAACGAAGGCAGAACCAGAAATGAAGATTCAACCAGCAGCGGTTAAGCCAAAAACTGAACCAACGGTGTCTCGTCCAGCAAGTGGTGCGGGACAGCAGGCAGTAAACTCAGGTCAAACTGAGAGTGCATACCTTGATATACCGGCGTTTTTGCGCAACCAAGCCGACTAATTGTTCAATTTTTTGACAATTGTCAAAAAACTGGTAGGATGTGCGACCAAGCTGATAAACAGCTAGCAAATTTGCTTTAATGAGAGGTATTGCATGATTAGGCAGCGTACTTTAAAAGAGATTGTCAAAACAACTGGAGTGGGACTGCACTCTGGGCGCAAAGTGACATTAACGCTTCGCCCTGCAGCAACTAATACAGGTGTTATTTACCGTAGAACAGATCTAGAACCTGCAGTGGACTTCCCTGCGGATGCTAACTCTGTACGCGATACAATGCTTTGTACAGCTCTTGTTAACGATGAAGGCGTGCGCATTTCTACCGTTGAACACTTGAATGCCGCGCTTGCTGGTATGGGTATCGATAATATTATTATCGAGGTAGATGCACCTGAAATCCCTATTATGGATGGCAGTGCTAGCCCATTCGTATACTTGCTGCAATCAGCGGGTATCCAGGTACAAAATGCAGCTAAGCGTTTCATTCGAATCAAAAAACCAGTTCGTGTAGAAGATGGTGATAAGTGGGCAGAACTTGTTCCTTATGACGGTTTCCGCCTGGATTTTGAGATCGAATTTGAGCACCCAGCGATCGATTCAGATGAGCAACACATGTTGTTCGATTTCTCTTCGAAATCATTCGTCAAAGAGATCTCTCGCGCTCGTACTTTTGGTTTTATGCGTGATATTGAGTACCTTCAGTCTCAAAACCTATGTCTAGGCGGTAGCTTTGACTGTGCAATCGTATTGGACGAATACCGAATTCTTAACGAAGACGGCTTACGTTTCTCTAATGAGTTTGTAACTCACAAAGTACTTGATGCTATTGGTGATATGTACATGTGTGGTTCTCCTATCGTAGGTGAATTACGTGCATTCAAATCGGGTCATGGCCTGAATAACCAACTTCTTCGTGCCGTTCTTGCTGACCAAGAAGCATGGGAATGGGCTACCTTCGAAGAAGAAGCTGGCTCACCAGTGGCATTTGCTGAACCAAATATGGTTCTAGCGTAATTGCTACCTAGAAAGTATTCTAATAAAAAAGCAGCCAATGGCTGCTTTTTTTGTATCTGATTTTCTTAACTGATAGCTGATAGCCTGACTTTCGAGGCTTCGTCGTGCCCGAGTGCTCTTATCGGGCATCTGTTTCTATAAGAGGTCCCCGATAGAAGTGCTCGAGGACGACGGTTTGTTTGGCGTATGTATTTCAATGCCTACTAGAATGTCATATCCGAGGTGTGTATCAAGGTTAGGCTGAAAGCTAATATCCTACTTCTCTGCGAGCTTCGCTATATTCTGTAATCGTTGTTTGATCTTGTCTGGAGCCATTTCGGCTAGCATATTCAAATTATCTGCTGTGCTTTGTGATAGCGGAGGACGAGAAGGGGCTTGTTTCTCTGCAACGAACAATTGATCGCTTTTATAGAGGTCGGGACATACCTTTACTTCTATATTAATAAGACGGGCAAAGCCTTGCTGTCTCAATTGGGATAGTAAGTACAAGCGGTCATAGTTAAGCTTCATCATGATCGAGGCATTTGCGACCTCTAGAATTAACTGACTACCACGACAGTTAGCTACACGACAATAACGCCTGATCTCTTTTGGAAGTAAATCAAGAACGGTGTTATTCAATTTATTGATGGTAGCAGCATGCTCTTGGATTGAACCAAGTTTGGTGTTCTTGATAACGTCTTCAGTGAGTGTCGGTCTATGGTCTCGCACAGCTATGCCTTAATGAAGGGTAACAGGGTAATTTTATCACGCCTCGGCCTTTGATTCGCTTTATCTTTAGTCAATACGCAGGAAAAAGTAGAAGCTTGTTCAAACTAAACCAGTTTCTAATGGTGGACAACATCAAAATTTCATACACTAGAGCGCATTAAATCTAGCTTGAAGCTTGAAATTGCTTGCTTTGAACTCAATATAATTAGCACTCGCTTAATAGATAGACAAGCTGAACAAGTATTTTGGATCTCAGCGATCCACAACAAGAGAAACGATAACAATGATAACTAAGCTACTGACAAAGGTAATTGGCAGTCGAAACGACCGTACTCTTCGCCGTCTTCGTAAGATCGTTAAAGAGATCAATAGCTACGAACCAGATTACGAAAAGCTAAGTGACGAAGAACTAAAAGCTAAAACGGTTGAGTTCCGTCAGCGTCTAGAGCAAGGAGAAACTCTAGAGCAACTACTACCTCATGCATTTGCAACCGTACGTGAAGCGTCAAAGCGTGTATACGGCATGCGTCACTTCGACGTGCAGCTTATTGGTGGTATGGTACTAAATGATAGCCAGATCGCTGAGATGCGTACGGGTGAGGGTAAGACCCTAACTGCAACACTACCGGCATACCTAAACGCTCTAACAGGCAAAGGCGTTCACATCGTTACTGTGAACGACTACTTGGCAAGCCGTGATGCCGAGACTAACCGTCCACTATTTGAATTCCTTGGAATGACAGTCGGTGTGAACGTGCCAAACATGGCGCCTCCAGCGAAGAAAGAAGCGTATCAAGCAGATATTCTGTATGGAACAAACAACGAGTTCGGTTTCGATTACCTACGTGACAACATGGCATTTCGTGGCGAAGACCGCGTGCAACGTGAGCGTTTCTTTGCAGTCGTCGATGAGGTTGACTCAATTCTAATCGATGAGGCTCGAACTCCACTTATTATTTCGGGTCCTGCAGAAGATAGCTCTGATCTTTACACCCGCATTAATACGCTAATTCCACATCTTGAGAAACAAGATAAAGAGGATAGCGAAGAGTACCGTGGTGATGGTCACTACACTTTAGATGAGAAGTCTAAGCAAGTTTATCTAACTGAGACGGGCCAAGAGTTCGTTGAAGAACTTATGGTTAAGAACGGTCTGATGGAAGAGGGTGATACACTTTACTCTCCAACCAACATCAGTCTACTTCATCATGTGAATGCTGCACTTCGAGCACATGTATTGTTTGAGCGCAATGTTGATTACATTGTGAACGAAGAAGGCGAAGTGGTTATCGTTGATGAGCACACTGGTCGTACTATGCCAGGTCGTCGTTGGTCTGAAGGTCTTCATCAAGCTGTTGAAGCGAAAGAAGGCGTTAAGATCCAAAACGAAAACCAGACGCTGGCATCGATTACCTTCCAGAACTACTTCCGTCTATACGACAAACTATCAGGTATGACAGGTACTGCAGATACTGAAGCATTTGAGTTCCAGTCTATCTATGGCCTAGAAACAGTGGTTATCCCAACCAACAAGCCTATGGTTCGTAACGATATGCCTGATGTGGTTTATCGTACTGAGGCAGAGAAATTTGCCGCTATTATTGAAGATATCAAAGAGCGTGTAGTCGCGGGACAACCATCATTAGTGGGTACCGTATCTATCGAGAAATCAGAGCTTCTATCGAATGCTTTGAAAGAAGCGAAAATCAAGCATAACGTTCTGAATGCAAAATTCCATGAACGTGAAGCTGAGATTGTTGCCGGTGCAGGTATGCCAGGTGCGGTCACTATCGCAACGAACATGGCTGGTCGTGGTACCGATATCGTATTGGGTGGTAACTGGAAAGCGGAAATTGAAGCGCTAGACAACCCATCTGAAGAGCAAGTCGAGAAGATCAAACAAGAGTGGAAACAAGTTCATGACGCTGTATTAGAGTCTGGTGGTTTGCACATCATTGGTACTGAGCGCCATGAATCTCGCCGTATCGATAACCAGCTACGTGGTCGTTCTGGTCGTCAGGGTGACGCAGGTTCGTCTCGCTTCTACCTATCGATGGAAGATTCATTGTTACGTATCTTTACATCAGAGCGCATGGCAGGCTTGATTCAGTCTGGAATGGATGAAGGTGAAGCGATTGAGAGTAAGATGCTTTCTCGCTCTATTGAAAAGGCACAACGTAAAGTTGAAGGCCGCAACTTTGATATTCGTAAGCAGCTCCTTGAGTACGATGACGTTGCCAACGATCAGCGTAAAGTGGTTTACGAATTGCGCGATGAGTTGATGGAAGTTGACGACATCAGCGAGATGATTGAGCAAAACCGTGAAGACGTAGTTCATAGCACAATCAATGAATACATTTTGCCTCAATCTTTAGAAGAGATGTGGGACATCGAAGGCCTTGAAAAACGAATGAAGTCAGATTTCGATCTAGACCTACCAATTCAAACTTGGCTAGACGAAGACGACAAACTTTACGAAGAAGCATTGCGTGAGAAGATCCAGAATACTGCGGTTGAAGTGTACAAGCAGAAAGAAGAGGTTGTTGGTGCATCAGTGCTACGTAACTTTGAAAAGTCTGTCATGCTGCAGTCTCTAGACGGGCTTTGGAAAGAACACTTGGCGGCAATGGATCACCTACGTCAAGGTATTCACTTGCGTGGCTATGCACAGAAAAACCCGAAACAAGAATATAAGCGTGAATCATTTGAGCTGTTTGAGGGTCTATTAGAAACTCTTAAGACAGACGTGATTACTATCCTTAGTAAGGTTCGCGTACAACAGCAAGAAGAAGTTGAACGCATGGAAGCTCAGCGTCAAGCTCAAGCGGAAGCTGCTGCGCGTATGGCGCAAGCTCAACATCAAACAGCTGAAAGCCAGTTAGCAGATGACGAACAATCTGAAGCGGCGACTCAAACACCTGTTCGTAATGAGCAAAAGGTTGGTCGTAATGAACCTTGCCCATGTGGTTCTGGTAAGAAGTACAAACAGTGCCATGGTAAAATTGCTTAATTATTCATTTAGGTAATTGTGGATATACTAAGAAGAGTCGCTTTAGCGGCTCTTTTTTTGCCTGAAAAGGAGAGCAAATGAAGAGAGTACATATTGTTGCTGGAATTATCTTTAATCCAGAAAAGACACAGGTATATATAACAAAACGCCCTGATAGTGCCCACAAAGGTGGCTTCTGGGAGTTTCCTGGAGGAAAAGTAGAAGATAATGAATCTATTAGTGATGCTATAGAAAGAGAGCTATTCGAAGAGATTGGTATTCAGGGTTTACACAGTGAGTCATTCCAGCATTTTGATTTTGACTATACCGATAAGTCGCTGAGCTTTGATTTCTTGTTAATTCATAGTTTTGAAGGTAAGCCTTACGGTAAAGAAGGGCAACTAGGGCAGTGGGTCACCGTACCTGAATTAGCTAGCTATGCCTTTCCTGAAGCTAACGTTCCAGTAGTGAAAGCGGTGATCCAACATTTTTGCGATTGATACCAATCGTACCAAATAACTGATTATTCTAGCTGGCCAAAATACTCGACAACTGCTTTAGGATTTTTGATTGTAGAATAACTACTTATCGAAAAATTCTGCCTTGTTCTCGAGTGTTTTTTCTGCGCTATTTATGAACACTTACTTAGTGTGATTGGTATAGATGTGAATTGGCTGGATTCCAAAGTGTGATTCAGATACATTAAGTTACCCTCAGCTTTATATAATGGAGACTAGCGTAGTGGTGCGAATAGCAGTTGCCGGAGCGGCAGGCCGTATGGGCCGTAACTTAGTTAAAGCAACAAATATCATGGAACAAGCAACCCTTGGTGCAGCCAATGAACGTCCACAATCTTCTTTGATTGGTGTTGATGTTGGTGAGTTGAGTGGTGAAGGAAAGCTTGACGTCGCATTAGTTGACGGTTTCAGCAAAGTTGTCGATAAATTTGATGTAATTGTTGATTTTACTGCACCAGAGAATACGTTAGCGAACTTAGAGTTGTGTAAAGAACACGGTAAGGCCATTGTCATTGGAACGACAGGCTTTAGTGAGTCTCAAAAGCAACAGATTAGCGAATATGCTAAAGACGTTTCTATTGTTATGGCGCCAAACTTTAGTGTGGGCGTTAATCTAGTATTTAAGCTTCTTGAAAAAGCAGCCAAGGTAATGGGTGATTACACTGACATTGAAATTGTCGAAGCGCATCACCGTCATAAGGTAGATGCTCCATCTGGCACAGCGATTGGTATGGGCGAAGCCATTGCTAATGCTATGGGAAATGAACTTTCGGATGTTGCAGTCTATGCACGCGAAGGCATCACTGGCGAAAGAAGTCGTGATGAAATTGGCTTTGCCACTATCCGAGCTGGCGATATTGTCGGTGAACATACCGCAATGTTTGCGGATGTAGGTGAGCGTGTGGAGATTACCCATAAAGCAACCGATAGAATGACATTTGCCAATGGTGCAATCAGAGCCGCTTTATGGTTAGGAAGCAAGCCAGCGGGGTTATATAGCATGACCGATGTGCTCGATTTGAATAATATCTAAATAAACGCCAGCATTTGCTGGCGTTTTTTTTTGCTTCAAATTTTGTAACGGTCTAAAAGCAAATTTTAGTAAACTTTAATGTTGTTTTCTGTGGTTTGGTCTTGGATTTGCATAAAATTGATTGTTTTTAATGGTTAACTATTCGGGTTAACGTTTGCTATTTTTTTTGGATCGTATTTCTGTGATAGTAGAGGGGAAATCAGTGCCTTTGATAGGGTTTCTGCGGTTTTCACACTAAGAAAGTAAGGTTAAGTCTGGGTTTTACGGGTTTCATAATGTAAACAATAGATGATGGTTAAAAAGTTTAGTTTTTATCTGCCGTTTATTTGACAATAGTGTGGTGCCTCATTAGAATACCGCCAATTTGTCTGAGTTCAGCAAATGTGATCTATCTCATATAGAGATAGGTACTTGAAATTTAATTTATTAATTTCGCATATTTATTTGTTTGGAGGTTGTCTTGAATAAGCCAGCAATATTAGTCCTTGAAGATGGGACTGTGTTCCGCGGTGTAGCGATTGGAGCTGTAGGCTCTGCTGTTGGAGAAGTTGTTTTTAATACCTCGATGACGGGGTACCAAGAAATTCTTACTGATCCTTCCTACTCTCAACAGATCGTTACTCTTACTTACCCTCACATAGGCAACACCGGAACCAATTCCGAAGATGAAGAATCTACTTCAATTCATGCTCAAGGCCTTGTGATTCGCGATCTCCCTCTTATCGCTTCTAACTTCCGTAACGAACAAACCCTTTCTGATTACCTTAAGTCTCAAAACATTGTCGGCATTGCAGACATAGATACGCGTAAACTAACTCGTATTCTACGTGAGAAAGGTGCGCAGAACGGTTGCGTTGTGGCTGGTAACAACCTTGACGAAGCTCTAGCTCTTGCTAAAGCAAAAGAATTCCCTGGCCTAAAAGGAATGGATCTTGCGAAAGAGGTTACAACAAAAGAAGCGTATCAATGGAAACAAGGTTCGTGGACGCTCACGGGTGGTCTTCCTGAAGCGAAAGATGACTCAGAACTGCCATATCACGTTGTTGCCTACGACTTCGGTGCAAAGCGCAACATCCTACGCATGCTTGTTGACCGTGGTTGCCGCCTAACAGTAGTTCCTGCGGAAACCTCTGCGGAAGAAGTACTCGCTATGAACCCTGACGGCGTGTTCCTTTCGAATGGTCCTGGTGACCCAGCTCCATGTACTTATGCAATTGAAGCAACACAGACTTTCTTGGACAAAGGCTTACCTATTTTCGGTATCTGTCTTGGTCACCAAATCCTAGCTTTGGCCTCTGGTGCTAAAACAGTGAAGATGAAGTTTGGTCACCACGGTGCCAATCATCCTGTTAAAGACCTAGATCGTGATGTAGTGATGATTACTTCTCAGAACCACGGCTTTGCTGCTGATGAAGAAACACTACCAGCTAACTTACGCGCAACGCATAAATCACTATTTGATGGCTCTTTGCAAGGTATTCACCGCACCGATAAGCCAGCGTTTAGCTTCCAAGGTCACCCAGAAGCGAGTCCTGGTCCACATGACGCAGCGCCGCTATTTGACCATTTCATTGACCTGATTAAAGAACACAAAGCGTAAGTTGGAGTAGAGAAAAATGCCAAAACGTAATGACATTAAAAGCATTCTAATTTTAGGTGCTGGCCCGATCGTAATCGGTCAGGCGTGTGAGTTTGACTACTCTGGCGCACAAGCGTGTAAAGCACTTCGTGAAGAAGGCTACCGAGTAATTCTAGTCAACTCAAACCCTGCAACTATCATGACTGATCCAGAGATGGCTGATGCAACATACATCGAGCCAATCCAGTGGGAAGTAGTACGTAACATCATTGCTAAAGAGAAGCCTGATGCAGTTCTACCTACTATGGGTGGTCAGACTGCACTTAACTGTGCCCTAGATCTTGAAAAGCACGGTGTTCTTAAAGAGTTCGGTGTCGAAATGATTGGTGCAACGGCAGATGCTATCGATAAAGCAGAAGACCGTTCACGCTTCGATAAAGCGATGAAATCAATTGGACTTGAGTGTCCAACTGCTGATACAGCGAAAACAATGGAAGAAGCTTACAAAGTTTTAGACATGGTTGGCTTCCCTTGTATCATTCGTCCATCGTTCACCATGGGTGGTACAGGTGGCGGTATCGCTTATAACAAAGAAGAATTTGAAGAAATCTGTCGTCGTGGTTTGGATCTATCTCCAACCAACGAGCTTCTAATCGATGAATCTCTTATCGGTTGGAAAGAGTACGAGATGGAAGTGGTTCGTGACAAAAACGACAACTGTATCATCGTATGTGCGATTGAAAACTTTGACCCAATGGGCATCCATACTGGTGATTCAATCACTGTGGCTCCAGCTCAAACGCTGACTGATAAAGAATACCAATTGATGCGTAATGCCTCTCTTGCGGTACTTCGTGAAATCGGTGTAGAAACAGGTGGCTCAAACGTACAGTTTGGTATCAATCCGAAAGATGGCCGTATGGTTATCATCGAGATGAACCCACGTGTATCTCGTTCTTCAGCTCTAGCTTCGAAAGCAACAGGTTTCCCAATCGCTAAGATTGCAGCGAAACTGGCTGTAGGCTTTACACTAGATGAGTTGATGAACGACATCACTGGCGGCGCAACTCCTGCATCATTCGAACCAACTATCGACTACGTAGTTACTAAAATTCCTCGCTTTAACTTTGAGAAATTTGCTGGTGCTAACGACCGTCTAACCACACAGATGAAATCTGTTGGTGAGGTTATGGCGATTGGTCGTAACCAACAAGAATCTCTACAAAAAGCACTGCGTGGCCTAGAAGTTGGCGCAACGGGCTTTGACGAGATGGTTGACCTAGATGCACCAGACGCACTGACTAAGATTCGTCACGAGCTTAAAGAAGCTGGCGCCGAGCGTATTTGGTACATTGCGGATGCATTCCGCGCTGGTATGTCTGTAGATGGCGTATTTAACCTGACGCAAATCGACCGTTGGTTCCTAGTTCAAATTGAAGACCTAGTGAAACTAGAGCAACAAGTTAAAGCAAACGGCTTTGCAGGTTTGAACAAAGACGTTCTAAATCAACTGAAGCGCAAAGGCTTCGCTGATGCTCGTCTATCTAAGATTTTAGGTGTAGCGGAAAGCGAAATTCGTCGCCTACGCGACCAGTATGATATCCACCCTGTTTATAAACGTGTTGATACTTGTGCTGCTGAGTTCTCATCTGATACTGCTTACATGTACTCATCTTACGATGAAGAGTGTGAAGCAAACCCAACTGATAAAGACAAGATCATGATTCTTGGTGGCGGTCCAAACCGTATCGGCCAAGGTATTGAATTTGACTACTGCTGTGTTCACGCATCACTAGCATTACGTGAAGATGGTTACGAAACTATCATGGTTAACTGTAACCCTGAGACAGTTTCAACGGACTACGATACCTCTGATCGTCTGTATTTCGAACCAGTGACACTGGAAGATGTATTAGCAATTGCTCGTGTTGAGAAGCCTAAAGGCGTTATCGTTCAGTACGGTGGTCAAACGCCACTGAAACTGGCTCGTGCTCTTGAAGCTGCTGGCGTACCTATTATCGGTACTAGCCCTGACGCAATCGACCGTGCAGAAGACCGTGAGCGTTTCCAAGTAGCTGTTGACCGTCTTGGTCTACTACAGCCTCAGAACGCAACTGTAACGACGATGGAACAAGCGATTGAAAAGTCACGCGAAATTGGCTTTCCGCTGGTTGTTCGTCCTTCTTACGTTCTTGGTGGCCGTGCGATGGAAATCGTATACGACGAGCAAGATCTACGCCGTTACTTTAACGAAGCAGTAAGCGTTTCTAACGAATCTCCAGTACTTCTTGATAGCTTCCTAGACGATGCTGTAGAAGTAGATGTAGATGCAATTTGTGATGGTGAACGCGTTGTTATCGGCGGTATCATGGAGCACATAGAGCAAGCGGGCGTTCACTCAGGTGACTCTGCATGTTCACTTCCGGCTTACACGCTAAGCCAGGAAATCCAAGATGTAATGCGTGAACAAGTTGAAAAGCTAGCGTTTGAACTAGGTGTTCGTGGCTTAATGAACACGCAGTTCGCTGTTAAGAACAACGAAGTGTACCTAATCGAGGTTAACCCTCGTGCAGCACGTACCGTACCGTTTGTCTCTAAAGCGACTGGCGCTCCAATTGCTAAAATTGCAGCACGTGTAATGGCAGGACAATCTTTAGAAGCTCAAGGCTTTACCAAAGAGATCATCCCACCATACTACTCAGTTAAAGAAGTAGTACTTCCGTTTAACAAGTTCCCTGGTGTTGACCCATTATTGGGCCCAGAAATGCGTTCTACTGGTGAAGTAATGGGTGTGGGTGCAACGTTCGCAGAGGCTTACGCTAAAGCTGAGCTAGGTTGTGGTAATGTTTACCCTGAAGGTGGTCGTGCACTTCTTTCTGTTCGTGAAGGCGACAAAGAGCGCGTAGTTGACCTAGCATCTAAGCTAACTAAACTTGGCTATCAACTAGATGCTACTCACGGTACAGCAGTAATCCTTGGTGAAGCTGGTATTAACCCGCGTCTAGTAAACAAGGTACACGAAGGCCGTCCTCATATTCTTGACCGTATCAAGAACAATGAGTACACCTACATTGTGAATACTGCTGCTGGCCGTCAAGCGATTGAAGATTCTAAAGTACTTCGTCGTGGCGCTCTAGCTGAGAAGGTGAACTACACCACAACACTAAATGCGGCATTTGCGACTTGTATGGGTCACACTGCGGACGCTAAGACTAGCGTAACTTCAGTACAAGAGCTGCATGCAAAGGTTAAAGCTAGCCTAGCGTAAAAACGATTTAAAAATAATAAATAGGCGGGGGTATAGCCTCCGCCATGACAACCTCATTTGCCCGCTTTATGCGGGCTTTTTTCTGCGTGTTATTTTTGTTTTCACATTGATGAATTTTAGGAATGAGTTGCTTGCGTAGAATTCGCTATTGTGACCTCAGTCACAATGATAATGTATTGCTCTAACATTATTAAATGGCCCCTTCATACATGGAAGTCAGCTTCGAAGTTCTTACATTTTTATTTTTTGTTGCCGGCTTAGCAGGGTTTATCGATGCTATGGCTGGTGGTGGTGGGCTTCTGACACTTCCTGCTTTATTGGCAGCAGGTGTGCCTCCAACGCAAGCGCTTGCGACGAATAAGCTTCAGAGCTCATTTGGCAGTTTCTCTGCTAGCTTTTATTTTGTTCGTAATGGCTTGGTTAACCTGAAAGAAATGCGTCTTGCGATTGTTTGTACTTTTATTGGTGCAGCAATAGGCGCTGAAGCGGTACAGTTTGTTGATGCCAGCCTTCTAACCAGTCTTATTCCTGCGCTACTGATTTTGATTTCTCTGTATTTTTTATTGGCACCACAGACTCGTGAATCTGCTGGTAAACAAACAATGTCTGAGGCGATGTTTGCCTTGATGATCGGTGGTGGTGTTGGATTTTATGATGGTTTCTTTGGACCAGGAACGGGCTCAATCTTTACGGTTTGTTTTGTAGCTATCGGACATTTTTCACTGGTGGAGGCTACCGCCAGAACTAAGGTGTTGAACTTTACATCGAATATTGCCGCGCTGACTTTTTTTATTATTGCAGGTTTGCCTATATGGAAAATTGGTCTCGTCATGGCTGTTGGCGGATTTATTGGTGCTCGATTTGGCGCTAAGGTCGTGGTATCCAAGGGGCAAAAATGGATTCGTCCATTGGTCATCTTTATGTCAATGACGATGGCTCTAAAGCTGCTTTGGGAACAACATCAGCAATGGTTTCAATCAGTATTTTCACTCTTTCATTTTTAAGTGATTTAGCGCGAACACAAAGATGAACAGGACGCACTAACGGCCGCAATTCTTTAAATTCGAATATGTGTTGCGGTGCTATGTTGAGTGTCTTGATGATTGATAGAGGGATCAAAGCAGGAGCAAATCCGCCCAGAGCAAGTCTAGCCGCAGCGGTATATGAGTCCATTTCCATCAAAGGTGATACCCCTAGCGTACTTAAAAACTCTAACTGATAGGTATTGGCTGGGTTGGTCAGGTCATTACAAATAAGGCCTGATGGTAGCTTTGTTAGATTGCTGCCATTGACGACAAAGAAAGACTCATCAAACAGATGGAAGGTTTTCAAACCATGACGTTTAGGCAGGTACCCTGCACACAAGCCTAATGTTGCTCTGCCTGACTGCACATTCTCTACGATTCTTGGCGTATGGTTAGTCGTAATGGATAGAGCTCTATCTACTGCACGAAAGCACTCTACTTTTTTAGATAGATAACCTGACAGCAAGGTTTCTGAGCAGTCCATTTTGATGATAGCTTCGGATGATAGGCTTTGTTCGTCACTAATTAGACCTTGCAGTTCGATAAAGGTCGGGCCGACATTGCGAATTAATGCTTCAGCTGCTGGTGTTAAGCGAATGAGTCTGCCGTCGGGTTCGACCAGTTTTTTGTCTAACTTTTTTTCAAGATTCGCGATGCGTTTGCTTACGGCTGATTGGCTAATATAAAGCTGAGAACCAGTGCGACTCATGGTTTTTTCTTTATTTAGCACCAGCAGTGTTTCGATACCTTCGAGTAGCATGATTAAGTAGTGAATATTTGGAATAGATAGCTGACAGTGTAGTGTTGTCAGCGTTAAGCTTCAACTTGTTAGCGATTGAGGGCAAAGGTCGGTAAGGATAGATGCCAACGAATAGCGGCCAAGCGTATTGATAGAGTGACTGCAATACCGCCTAGCATAGAGTTAGTATTGCTTAGTCCGAACATCAGCAGCCCAACGTGCATGCTTCCTCCAGCCATACATGCAGTAGCATAGACTTCGTTTCGAAGTACCATAGGGATTTCTCGAGCGAGAATGTCACGCAAGATACCACCGCCACATCCCGTTAATACGCCCATCATCACCGCAATTAAGTGAGAGTCTTGGTAAGTCAGCGCTTTTTCAACGCCGATACCGACGAAAGCAGCTAACCCTATCGCATCGCACACTGGTAGTAGATACCAAGCTACACGCTTAGGGCGTCGCACAATCAGCATGGTGATTAAGCTGGTAATAATAATTACCCAGATATAGCTGGTATCACCGATCCAAAAGACCGGAGTTGCACCAAGCATCATATCGCGGATAGTACCGCCACCGATGGCAGTCACCGATGCCAGTACCATCACCCCAAAAGGGTCCATTCTTAATCGACCTGCTAACAGTACCCCAGAAATCGCAAAGATAGCGGTACCAAACAGATCGATAAAGTACAGCAGACTCATTATGCAGTTTTAACCAATGACAACATGTTAAGCACCATTTCAGAAGAGCTTTCTGCTGCTAGAGGCAAGAACTCTTCAAAGCTCATTGGAGACTCTTTGTCTGCAACATCAGAAATAGCGCGAACCACAACAAATGGTACATCAAATTGATGACAGGTCTGAGCAATAGCAGAGGCTTCCATTTCAACGGCAATAACTGAAGGGAAGTTAGTGCGAATTCTTTGCTGGGCTTCAGCTGTGCATACGAAGGTGTCACCAGTACAGATTAAGCCATGAACTGCGTGCTTGTTGCTCATTTTGTCTAGTGCAGATTGCGCTAGATTGATCAGGCTCTCATCCGCTTTAAATGCCGCTGGTTGGCTAGCCATTTGGCCAATTTCGTAACCAAATGCAGTTACATCAGCATCGTGATGACGAATCTCTGTCGAGATGATGACATCACCTAGGTTTAGCGTCGAATCGAAGCCGCCCGCAGAACCCGTGTTAATGATAACGTCAGGCTGGTAGTCACTGATCAGCAGCGTCGTACCTACCGATGCCGCGACCTTACCAATACCTGATTGAAGTAGAACGACTTCAACACCATCGATATCGCCAGAAAAGAAGGTGCAGCCACCTTTTTTCTCTTCTTTCATTTGGTTGATAGATTGTTTTAGGATGGCAACTTCTTGTTCCATCGCGCCGATAATGCCGACTTTCATGAAAATCTCGCTCTGATCAATATAGCTATGTAGATAGAGCGAGATTGTAGCATAGGAGTTTTAGGGAGGAGAGATTTAGATTAGTCCTGCTTGCTTTAGGGCATCTCGTAGTGCGTCAGCTCGCTTTCGGTTTACCCCAAAGTCAGAGTGACCAGTACGAGATTCTGAGCGAACGATTAAGCTGTTCCCTTCGATACGAAGCTCAAGATCATCGACAAAACGAAATACACGACTGGTGTATTCGATTCTTAAGTAATTCTGATCTTTGTTTGCCGTTTTTGCTTGCCCTAAGCTTAATGCAGCTTTTTCAATTTCATCTAAGCTAGCATTTTCCGTTAAGGTAAAAGGGGCCAGAGTAAACTTTTCACGACTATCTTGAGTTGAAACGCAATTGGGCTTGTCACCACAAGGTTGTGTACTTCGATCTTGCATCGTTATCTCTCCATTACTGCAGCCGAGTAGCGTTGCGGCTACTGCGGCTAATGTGATTATTTTGTACATCTTGTCTCTCTATATAGAATCTATACATCCAATTTATACATCTAAGAAGTCGAGTATGCCCTCGGCGGCCTTGCGACCTTCGTCAATCGCAGTCACCACTAAATCAGAACCTCTTACGGCATCACCGCCTGAGAAGATCCTCTTGTTAGAGGTCTGAAAAGCAAACTCTTGATTGATAGGTGCTTTAATTCTTCCCCATTGGTCCAAATCAACACCATGAGGTGTTAACCAATCCATAGCATGAGGTTGAAACCCAAAGGCCATAATCACAGCATCTGCAGCTAACACATGCTCACTGCCATCGACCTCAACAGGACGGCGACGGCCTGCTTCATCAGGTTCGCCAAGAGTGGTTTTTACGACTTTTACCCCTGTAACATTGCCATTGTCATCAACTTCGATTCCAAGCGGTTGTAAGTTAAACTGAAAATCAACACCCTCTTCACGAGCGTTCTTTACTTCACGCCTGGAGCCCGGCATGTTCTTTTCATCACGGCGATAGGCACAAATAACGTTGCTGGCATTTTGACGAATAGAGGTGCGCACACAGTCCATCGCGGTATCGCCACCACCAAGCACAACGACTCGTTTATCTTGCATACTGACAAGAGGGTGCTTGTCTTTAAATTCCATGACATCGTAGGTATTTGAAACTAAAAATGGCAGGGCATCATAGACTCCATTTGCGTCCTCGTTGTCCAAACCAGCTCGGATATTCTTGTAGGTCCCTACGCCTAAAAAGACGGCATCATGCTTATTGATGAGCTCATCCATAGAGATGTCTTTACCTACTTCTATATTGAGTTGAAACTCCACACCCATCTCAGTGAATATCTTGCGTCGGTTTTGCATCACTTCTTTTTCTAGCTTAAAAGAAGGGATGCCGAAGGTAAGGAGTCCGCCGATTTCGGGGTAGCGATCATATACAACAGCCTTTACTCCATTACGAACTAGAATATCTGCGGCCGCTAGGCCGGCCGGACCTGCGCCTATAATGGCAACAGTTTTGTCTGTCCATTCGACATTTGACATGTCGGGTTTCCAACCCATTTCAAAGGCTTTATCTGTAATGTATTTTTCAATATTGCCTATAGTGACAGCACCAAATTCGTCATTTAGGGTACATGAACCCTCGCAAAGCCTATCTTGAGGGCAAACTCGTCCACAAACCTCTGGCAAGGAGTTAGTTTGATGGGATAACTCTGCAGCCTCAATAATTCGTCCTTCGTTAGCCAGTTTTAGCCATTGTGGAATGTAGTTATGAACGGGACATTTCCACTCACAATAGGGGTTACCACAGTCTAGGCATCGATCTGCCTGTGCGCTCGCTTGCTGCTTGGTAAAAGGCTCATAAATTTCCACAAATTCTATCTTGCGGATCTTTAGTGGTTTCTTTGCCGGATCGACACGACTTACATCGATGAATTGATAAACATTCTGACTCATAACTCAGTATCCTTACTTCGAGCTCATTACTGAGCTTGAACCCTTAATTCAGCGGCGCTACGGCTTTGATGCCCTAGCAAAGTGTTCAAATCTGCAGCTTTTGGTTTGATCAGATAGAACCTTGGTATCCATTTGTCGAAATTAGCCAAGATAGCCTCTGCATGAGAAGAAGCAGTTTCTTCAAGGTGTTCGGCAATTAAGCCTCGTAAGTGTTCTTGGTGAATAACCAAAGATTCAAGTGAGATCGCTTCTACTGACTCTCGATTCACTCGACCTTGGAAGTCTTGGTTGTGGTCAAATACATAAGCAAAGCCCCCGGTCATACCTGCGCCAAAGTTCACGCCAGTAGCCCCCAAGATAGCAACAATACCACCTGTCATATACTCACAGGCATTGTCACCTGCACCTTCAACTACGGCTATGGTACCTGAGTTACGTACGGCAAATCGCTCTCCGGCTCGGCCCGCAGCAAATAATTTACCGCCCGTTGCGCCATACAAACAGGTATTACCAATAATCGCTGCTTGCTGGCTTTCAAAGGCTGAACCTAAATGAGGTCGAATGGAGATCTTGCCTCCAGCCATACCTTTACCAACATAGTCGTTGGCATCACCAGTGAGTTTAATGTGTACACCGCCAGCGTTCCAAACACCAAGAGACTGTCCTGCTGTACCGTTTAGGTTTAAGCCGATAGGCGAACCTGCGACGCCTGCATTACCATATCGCTTGGCGATCTCACCAGAGAGGCGCGCGCCGATAGAGCGGTCGGTATTTTTTACGTCATAATAAAGATTAAGTGGTGATCTAGCTTCGACTGCAGTTAGCGCCTCTTCAACAATAGTTTGGTTGAGAAAGGCCTGATCAAACGGTTTATTGGGTTCAGACCAGAATACCGGTGCCTCGGTAGGAGATACGGGAGCCTCGAGGATATCGCTAAGATCAAGCTTGCTTTGTTTAGCGGTAAACCCTTCGACAACCTCAAGCAAATCGGTACGACCAATTAAATCTGTCAGTTTTTCTACACCCAGTTCCGCCAGATAACCTCGAACCTCTTCGGCAAGACCCGTAAAATAGTTAATGACCATTTCAGGTAAGCCTTTAAAGTATTCCTTACGCAGGGTTTCATCTTGAGTTGCAACCCCAGTAGCACAGTTATTAAGGTGGCAAATTCTTAAGAATTTACAGCCCATTGCGACCATTGGCGCTGTTCCAAAACCAAAACTCTCAGCGCCTAAAATGGCACCTTTAATAACGTCGAGCCCTGTTTTTAGACCACCATCCACTTGTAGGCGAATCTTATGGCGAAGCCCATTTGCTACTAGTGCTTGTTGAGTTTCGGCAAGCCCCAACTCCCACGGGCTACCGGCATATTTTACCGATGTAAGTGGACTGGCCGCTGTGCCTCCGTCGTATCCTGAGATGGTAATAAGGTCTGCATAAGCCTTAGCAACACCTGTTGCAATGGTGCCAACACCAGGTTCTGAAACTAACTTAACTGATATTAAGGCATTAGGATTGACCTGTTTTAGGTCAAAGATCAATTGCGCCAGATCCTCAATAGAGTAAATATCATGATGAGGGGGAGGGGAGATCAAGGTCACCCCTTGTACGGAATGCCTTAGCTTGGCTATCTCAGCGGTAACCTTATGGCCAGGCAACTGCCCCCCTTCACCGGGCTTAGCGCCTTGCGCTACTTTGATTTGCAGAACGTCAGCATTGGTGAGGTAGTGAGGTGTGACACCAAAGCGCCCAGATGCCACTTGCTTAATACGGGAGTTACGGTTGGTGCCAAAACGTGTTGGATCTTCGCCACCTTCTCCTGAGTTGGAGTAGCCCCCAAGATGGTTCATGGCTTGAGCGAGTGCTTGGTGAGCCTCAGGACTAAGAGCTCCAATGGACATAGCCGCTGAGTCGAAGCGCTTGAACAGCTCTTTAGCGGGTTCTACTTGTTCATTAGCCAATGGTTGCGGTGCTTTCTTCAGCTGCATCAGGTCACGCAGAGTCGAAACTGGACGTTGATTTACCTGGTTTGCGTAAGTTTGATAATCTTGGTTTTCCCCTGTTTTTACAGCCGTTTGCAGTTGGCTAACGACATCAGGGTTGTAGGTATGATATTCGCCACCGTGAACGTATTTGAGTAAACCGCCATGTTCGATATCTTTACGTTTCGTCCACGCCTTTCGCGATAAGTTAAACAGATCTTGCTGGAAATCATCGAAGTGAGCACCTTGAATACGGCTACTGACACCCTTAAAGCACAGCTCGATAATATCTTGATGCAGACCAACTGCTTCAAACAGCTGTGAGCAACGATAAGAAGCAATGGTTGAGATGCCCATCTTGGACATGATCTTAAATAGCCCCTTATCTATGCCCTTACGGTAGTTAAGCATGACTTCAGCATAAGGCTTATTGATGCCACCATTATCTATTTGTTCAGCAAGTATTTCGTAAGCAAGATAGGGGTAAACAGCTGTTGCCCCAAAGCCAAATAAAACCGCAAATTGATGAGGGTCGCGAGCGGTAGCGGTTTTGACAATGATATTGGTATCACAGCGTAATTGCGCTTCCACCAGTCTGTTTTGCACAGCACCCACTGCCATAGCTGCGGGAATAGGGAGCTTGCCTTTTTCTAGGTTTCTATCGGACAGTACAAGTAGCACTGCGCCATCTCGCACCGCTTGTTCTGACGCGTCACACAGAGATCTAATGGCTTGTTCTAAAGACAGTTCATCGGGTGAATAGCACAGGTTAAAATACTGATGTTGATAGTGTTTTTGATTTAACTCTAGCAGTTGCTGCATGTCAGAATAGAGCAACACAGGCGAATCAAAGGTGACCCGATACGCATGCCCATCAGTCTCGTTAAAGACATTCATCTCCTTGCCGACACTTGTGGCAAGAGACATGACGTGTTTTTCACGTAACGGGTCTATTGGTGGATTGGTGACCTGGGCAAATTTCTGTCTAAAATAATCGGTGACTAAGCGCTCACGGGATGAAAGCACCGCCATCGGAGTATCATCACCCATAGAACCAACCGCTTCTTGGCCGATTTCACCGAGCACCTTAAGCACTTGTTCTCGCTCTTCTCGGCTAAAGGCGAATTGTTTTTGATAGGTTTTCAGCTCATCATCGTTCAGGCTACGTTGCCCAATTTCATCACTGCTCAGCTCTGAAAATGGGGTAAGTTTATGAACATTATTTTCCATCCATTCACGATAAGGGTGACGACTCTTTAGGTCGTTATCGATTTCTTCGGAATGCCACAATTTTCCTTCCTTAGTATCGATGACCAGAAGCTCGCCGGGACCCACACGCCCTTTTTCAGAAACCTCGTCTGGAGCGTAATCCCAGATTCCTACCTCTGACGCAAGGGTGATCAACTTGTCTTTAGTGATGACATAGCGTGCGGGACGCAAGCCATTGCGGTCTAAGTTACAGGCAGCGTAGCGACCATTGGACAACACTATACCTGCCGGTCCATCCCATGGTTCCATGTGCTTGGAGTTGAAATCATAGAAAGCCCGCAAATCAGGATCCATATCTGGATGGTTTTGCCATGCGGGTGGAACGAGCATTCGCATGGCTCTAAATATATCCATTCCTCCAGCAAGGAAGAGATCCAGCATGTTATCTAGGCTTGATGAATCCGATCCAGTTTCATTGACGAATGGAGCCGCAGTTTGTAGATCGGGCAACAGTGGTGAAGCAAATTTATAGGCTCGAGCTTTCGCCCACTGCCTATTCCCTTGAATGGTGTTGATCTCACCATTGTGAGCAAGATAGCGAAACGGCTGTGCCAATGGCCAGCGAGGTTGAGTATTGGTCGAGAATCGCTGGTGGAATAGACAGATCGCAGACTCAAGACGAAGATCTGCGAGATCAAGGTAGAAGCGCGGTAGATCCGCTGGCATACACAGGCCTTTGTACACGATCACCTTGGTTGAAAGGCTACAAATATAGAAGTCTTGTTGCTCAGCTAGTACTTTTTCAATTCGGCGTCGCGCTATATATAGGCGGCGCTCAATGTCTTTTTCACTCCAGCCTGCAGGCGCTGAAACAAAGACTTGCTCAATGGAGGGAAGGGATTCTAATGCGATAGGACCGAGGACATCACTGTTGGTTGGCACAGTTCGCCAGCCCTCTACTGATAGTGTTTCCTGTCCGAGTTCTTTATCAATGGTCGCTTTGCATTGTTCGCTGATAACAGGGTCGCGACTTAAGAAGAACATGCCAACGGCATATTGTTTACCTAGGTTCCATTGCTGTTCTTGGGCAATCATACGGAAGTAAGAGTCGGGTTTTTGTAGCAACAATCCACAACCATCACCCGTTTTACCATCGGCGGCAATACCACCTCGGTGAGTCATTCTATCCAGTGCTGATATGGCGGTACGTACCAATTTATGACTTGCCTCGCCTTCCATATGGGCGATTAATCCAAATCCACAGTTGTCTCTTTCAAAGCTCGGATCATACAAAGCCATCGCATTACTCCTTTTGCTCATTGCATTAGCAATGACATATCCAATGAATATTTAAGCATTCCAACGCCCAAAATATGTCACATTATGGATACATTTTTTTTGCATGGGTTTGACAAATTAAATCCAAAACAGAAAAAGGTCAAGGAATGAACGATGCAGAAGTAGGGTGATATGATACTAATCGTAGTAAATAACTGCTCATCCTAGCTTGTTAAAATACTCGATAACAGCGTTAGTATTTTTAATTGTAGAACAAATGCTTATCAAAGATTCCGCTTTGATTTTCAGCGCTATTTCTGATCACTGACTTACAGTGATTGGGGATGAGGCAGTTTATGCTAGATACAAAAAAGGCCAGCGTTGTTACGGCTGGCCAAAGATTGGAATTTTTAACTGTCTAACTATTCAGCAAGCATTAAAGAATCAGCTTTAGCTTCAAGGTTAGAGTTTTGCATTAGGTATTTGTCGATAGCGATTGCGCTTTCACGGCCTTCGTTGATACAGCGAACAACTAAAGATTGCCCTGTGCGCATATCACCGGCAGCAAATACACCTTTTTGGTTTGTTGCAAACCCTTCGGTTGTTACATTGCCTCGGTCATCTAGCTTGATGTCTAGTTGAGCTAAGATGCCTGTTGGTTCTGGATGTAAGAAGCCCATCGCTAGGAATGCTAAATCACAAGCGATCACTCGTTCGCTACCAGCAACTTCTTCAAATGATGGACGCTCTCCAGGAGCTGCGTCTTGCCAAACGATATCAGCAATGCGCAGACCGGTTACCTCACCTTTATCGTTACCGATAAACTCTTTGGTTAGGATATTCCAATGACGTTCACAGCCTTCTTCGTGAGAAGTGGTTGTTTTCATTATCATTGGGTATTGCGGCCATGGCATGTTAGCAGGGCGCTTCTCTGGTGGGATCGGCATGATCTCAACCTGAGTAATGCTTGCAGCTTTATGACGGTTAGAGGTACCTACACAGTCAGAACCTGTGTCACCACCACCGATAACGACAACATGTTTTCCTGCTGCGTGAATCTCTTCACTCTTTAAGTCCATGTCATTAGCACGACGATTGTTTTGACCCAAGAATTCCATAGCGAAGTGAACGCCGGAGAATTCACGGCCCGGAATTGGAAGATCACGCGGTACAGTAGAACCACCAGTGAGCAATACAACGTCAAAGTCTTGGCGTAATTGCAGAGCGTTGATATCAACGCCAATATGAGCATTGACCTCAAACTTCACACCAGCTTCAGCCATAAGATCAATCTTACGGTCAATAATATCCATGCTCAGTTTAAAGTCAGGGATACCAAAGCGCAGTAGACCACCTACTTTTTCGTCACGCTCAAATACAGTCACGCAATGACCGGCACTGTTTAGCTGTTCAGCAGCAGATAGACCAGCAGGACCACTACCAATGATTGCAACACTCTTGCCTGTACGTGCACGTGGCTTCTTCGGTTTCGCGTAACCTTCTTTATAGGCACGTTCGACGATAGTTTTCTCGATGTTACAGATAGTAATAGGGTCTTGGTTGATCCCTAATACACAGGCTGTTTCACACGGAGAAGGACATACACGCCCCGTAAACTCTGGGAAGTTATTAGTAGAGCTTAGGATGTTCCAAGCCTCTTCCCAGCTGTCTCGGTAAACCGCATCGTTGAACTCAGGAATAATGTTACCGATAGGGCAACCGCTGTGGCAAAAAGGTACGCCACAGTCCATACAACGAGATGCTTGAGTATTAATTTTTTCACCGAACTCTTCGTTGAGTACAAACTCTTTGTTGTCCTCGATACGAACAGATGGGTCGCGTTTTTGTGGAAGCTCACGACCGTGCTCCAAAAATCCAGTAGGCTTACCCATGATTAAACTGCCTCCGCTTCTGTTTGTTGCGCAGCTTTTGCCTCGCGTTTTTGAAGAACAGCTTTGTAGTCACGTGGCATTACTTTAACCAATGACTGCAAGCTCACCTCAAAATTGTCGAGGAAAGACTGACCAACCTCACTTCCTGTGAATTGAACATGTTTAGTTAGCATATCGAGTAGCAGAGCTTTGTCTTCTGCTTCGATAGGATCTAGGTCTACAAGCTCAGCATTAAGCTTGCTTTCAAAATCACCGCCTTTATCCCAAACGTACGCAACACCGCCACTCATACCAGCAGCAAAGTTACGACCTGTAGAGCCAAGAATTACTGCTACACCACCCGTCATGTACTCACAGCCATGGTCGCCGACACCTTCAACAACTACCTTAGCGCCGGAGTTACGAACACAGAAGCGCTCGCCTGCCAGACCACGGATGTATGACTCGCCAGAGGTTGCACCGTAGAAACATACGTTACCGACAACAATGTTGTCTTCAGGAACGATGCTTGAGTTAGCATTCGGGTAAAGTACTAGCGTACCGCCAGATAGGCCTTTACCCCAGTAGTCGTTTGCATCGCCCTCAACTTCAAACTTAACGCCTTTAGCAAGGAAAGCACCAAATGACTGACCTGCGCTACCGTTAAACTTAACGTTCATTGGTTCAGGCAGGCCTTGGTCTTTATACACCTTTGAAATTTCGTTAGACAACATGGTGCCTACACTTCGGTCAGTGTTGATGATTGGGAATTCAGCTTCAACAGTAGCGCCATTTTCTAAAGCAGGAATTGCCGTTTGGATAAGCTTACGATCCAATACATCTTCTAGATTATGGTTTTGCTCAATTTGATTAAATACGCCATCTTCCGCACGGGCAGGTTCCACGTGTAGAACAGGTGATAAGTCTAGATTTTTGTATTTCCAATGTGCGATATCTTCGCGTATTTTCAGCTTCTGGGATTGGCCGACCATCTCTTCGATAGTGCGGAAACCAAGTTCAGCCATGATTTCACGCATGCCTTCAGCCATGTATTGGAAGAAGGTTACTACGTCTTCTACGCGGCCATCAAAGCGCTCACGCAAAGTTTTATTTTGAGTCGCGATGCCTACAGGGCAAGTATTTTTATGACACTTACGCATCATGATACAACCTTCAACAACCAATGCGGCAGTTGCTACGCCCCACTCTTCAGCACCGAGTAGTGTTGCCACTGCAAGGTCTCGAGGTGTTTTCATTTGGCCATCAGACTGAACAACGATACGGTTACGTAGACCATTCTTCAGCAGTGTTTGGTGAGTTTCAGCTAGACCTAGCTCCCACGGTAAACCAGTGTGACGAATAGAGGACATTGGCGACGCACCTGTACCACCATCAAAGCCAGCAATTAGAACAACGTCGGCTTTTGCTTTCGCTACGCCAGATGCGATCGTACCTACACCGGCTTCTGATACTAGTTTCACGTTAACGCGACCAGTACGGTTTGCGTTTTTCAAGTCGTAGATAAGCTGAGCTAAATCTTCAATTGAGTAGATATCATGGTGTGGCGGTGGTGAAATCAAGCCAACCCCTGGAGTGGAGTGACGTGTTGCACCGATCCAGTCATCGACTTTATCACCCGGTAGCTGGCCACCTTCACCTGGCTTAGCTCCCTGTGCCATCTTAATCTGAACTTCGTCAGAGTTGGTCAGGTAGTAAGAGGTTACACCGAAGCGGCCTGAAGCGACCTGTTTAATAGCAGAACGCTCCCAATCACCATTCTCTTTACGCTCAAAACGAGATGGGTCTTCACCACCTTCACCTGAGTTTGATTTAGCACCGATGCGGTTCATAGCAACAGCAAGGGTAGAGTGTGCCTCGTAAGAGATAGAACCGAATGACATAGCACCTGTTGCAAAGCGCTTGAGGATGCTTTCGATTGGTTCTACTTCTTCAATTGGGACTGAGCCAGCTGGATTCTTAACAAAATCCAATTGACTACGCAGAGTCGCAGCGTTATCACCTTGGCTATCAACAGCCTGTGTGTATTGCTTAAACTGAGCAAAGTCTTTATTGCGAGTTGACTGTTGTAGAAGTGAGATTGTTTCAGGGTTAAACAGGTGTTTTTCACCACGTTGTTTCCACTGATAAACGCCGCCTACATCAAGCAGTTGTACTGGGATCTCACGCGTAGGGTAACCGATACGGTGACGGACCATCACTTCTTTTGCGATGTCATCAATCGTTAGACCCTGAATACGAGAAACCGTACCAGTGAAGTATTTATCGACAACAGATTTGCTGATACCTAGTGCTTCAAAGATTTGAGCACCATGGTAAGACTGCAGTGTCGAGATACCCATCTTAGAGAAGATCTTCAGTAGGCCGCCATTAACGCCCTTACGGTAGTTCTCAAATAGGTCTTTTATGTGCGTTTCTGGATCCAGTTTCTTAGTGCGCTGCAGGTCAACCATAGTTTCAATTACTAGATAAGGGTTGATTGCGTTAGCACCGTAACCGATTAGCGTTGCAAAGTGGTGCGTTTCACGAGCGTCGCCCGTTTCAACCACGATGTCACACTTAGCACGTAGGCCTTTACGGATCAGGTGATGGTGTACTGCGCCCACAGCTAGCATCGCTGGGATTGCAGCATGGTTTGAGTTCACTGCACGGTCAGTTAGAAGGATGATTGAGTAGCCATCGACTACGGCATCTTCTGCGTATTGGCAGATACGTTTTAGGGCACGCTCTAGCTTGCCTTTGTCTTCGCCTGCTTGGAATACGATATCCAAAGTTTTAGCTTGCAGGTGCTCATTATCGATAGCACGCAGTTTCTCAAGTTCAGAGTTTGATAGAACAGGAGACTCAAGCTCTACTTTTTGACAGTGTTCAGGAGTTTCAGTCAGTAGGTTCTGATCTTTACCAAGGTAAGTATTCAGAGACATAACCATGCGCTCACGAATTGGATCGATTGGCGGGTTGGTTACCTGAGCAAATAACTGCTTAAAGTAGTTAGAAAGGTGTTGAGACTGATGCGATAGCACTGCTAGAGGCCAGTCAGCACCCATTGCAGAAAGAGGCTCTTTGCCTTCTTTTGCCATTGGTACAATAATTTCGTTTACTTCTTCAGAGCTTACACCGAATGCTTGTTGTTTATGCAATAGGCGCTCTGCAGAAGGTTGGTTGAATTCATTTTCTGCGTCAGGCAATTTTTTCAGACTCAATAGGTTTTCTTCAACCCACTTCTCATACGGCTGAGCATTTGAGATTGAATCTTTTACTTCTTCATCTGAGATGATGCGACCTTGTTCAAGGTCAGCAACGAAGATACGACCTGGTTGTAGACGACCACGGAATTCAACGTTCTCTGGTTCAATTTCTACTACACCAGATTCTGATGCCATTACTAGGAAGTCATCTTTAGTTACTGTGTAGCGAGAAGGACGTAGACCATTACGGTCTAGTGTTGCGCCAACTTGAACACCATCAGTAAAACATACTGATGCAGGGCCGTCCCATGGTTCCATGATGTTCGCGTGGTACTGATAGAACGCACGACGCTTAGGATCCATGTTTTTGTTTTCTTGCCATGCTTCTGGGATGAGCATCATCAAAGCGTGTGGAAGAGTACGACCAGATAGCACTAGAAGCTCTAGAGCCATATCAAAGTTGGATGAATCTGAGCTACCTTCCTGACAGATAGGTAGAAGCATATCGATTTCAGCTTGGCTGAATAAATCAGATTCAAGAATTGCCTCACGTGCCTTCATCCAGTTCAGGTTACCGCGAACTGTGTTGATCTCACCATTGTGTGCAATGTAGCGGAAAGGCTGAGCCAGACGCCATCTTGGGAATGTATTGGTTGAGAAGCGTGAGTGAACCAAGGCAAGTGCAGTCACCATGGTTGGGTTCTGTAGGTCAAGGAAGTACTGAGGTACTTGCTCTGTAGTTAGCTGACCTTTGTAAACTAATGTCTTATAAGACAAAGAGTTGATATAGAAGTCATCGCCAATGTTAGAAACACTTTCCAGACATACTCGAACAGTATAGTTACGCAGAACGTATAGCTTTCTTTCAAGCTCCTCAGGTGTTGTGCTTGGGCCACCTGTAATGAATACATGTTCGAATTGAGGCTCAGTGCTTAATGGGTCGGCACCCAGCATTGAGTTATCTGTAGGCAGAACGCGATAACCTAGAACTTCAAGGTCTAGTCGTTGTGCATTGCGCTCTAGAATGTCGCGACACTGTGCACGTTTGTACTCATCACGAGGGAAGAGTACTACACCCACACCGTATTTCTCAAAAGACGGTAGGCGAATGCCCAGTTTAACAGTCTCTTCTAGTAGAAACTCATGCGGCTTCTGAAGCAGAATACCTGCACCATCGCCTGAACATGGATCACAGCCTTGGCCACCACGGTGTTCCATACGGGCTAGCATATCCAATGCTTGAGTTACAACTTGATGAGATTTTCGGTTTTTGAGGTGAGCAACAAAACCGATGCCACAAGCGTCATGCTCCAATTCAGGAGTATATAAACCTTGGGCTGATTGCTCTGTATCCAACATAGGTAAATCCTTCCAATCTAATGCGGCAGTGGGAGTGCTCCCGTGCCATTCCTTATAATTGTCTTCTTAAGGGCTAATTGTGTGCATTAGCCTGCTTCCATTCCGTCTCTCGCTGAAAAGTTTGCGAGAAAAACATTCCTTGGTCATTTCCAATATTTAGCTTCTGATTAATAGAATCTTATAAAGGTAGGTGCGGAATATGACCGACTATTCGTCTAAATCGAAGGCTTTAAAATAGCCGATTTTAGGCGATAGTTGTAACTATCCTACAATTTTGTCTAGCTTAATTCCAACTAAAGTTGCACCAAAATGGATTTTTTATGAACAGTTCCAGCTTACATTTATTTAACATTCTTGCGTTTATATTCACATGCAACCCTTTGCGTGAATAGTTAGTGCAAAAAATACCCATCGATATAAAAAGGTGAAAATGCTAAAATATGCGACCTTTGCTTGCAGGGATGTAATTAAGTTTCATGACAGGATGTCAGCCATAAATCGCTTTTACAGGTTAATAATCCAATGCAGTTACATGAACTCGTCAATACCTTAGGTCAGGACCTTCAACGTCGTTATGGCGAAAAGGTACACAAACTGACTCTTCATGGTGGTTTTAGCTGTCCTAACCGCGATGGAACGATTGGTCGTGGTGGCTGTACGTTCTGTAATGTCTCATCATTTGTCGATGAATCGACACAAGCACAAGCAATCCAAGTTCAACTGAGCGAGCGCTCCAAAGAAATAAAACGTGCTAAGAAATACTTTGCGTACTTTCAGGCTTATACCAATACTTTTGCAGAGGTTCAGGTTCTAAGAAGTATGTATGAAGAAGCTTTAGAGTCTGCAGATATAGTGGGGCTTTGTGTTGGAACACGTCCAGACTGTGTTCCTGATGCAGTGATGGAACTGCTGGTGGAGTACAAGCAAAAAGGCTACGAAATCTGGTTAGAGTTAGGTCTACAAACCGCGAACAACGATACTTTAAAGCGTATAAATCGTGGCCATGACTTCGAATGCTATGCAGATATAACCAAGAAAGCTCGTGAAAATGGCATTAAAGTATGTACGCACTTGATTGTGGGCCTACCTAAAGAGACCAAACAAGACAATATCGAAACATTACAGAAAGTACTAAAGGTTGGAACTGATGGTATTAAACTGCATGGTTTACATATTGTAGAAGGGAGTACCATGGCTAAAGCATGGAAGGCGGGCAAACTTGAGGCTCCAGAGCTTGATGTTTATGTTGATATTGCGTCAGATCTGATTCGAATGACACCTCCAGAAGTGGTTTACCATCGAGTATCTTCGGCGGCGCGCAGGCCTACTTTGTTATCCCCATTATGGTGCGAAAATCGCTGGCTGGCGATGACTGAAATAGGGCGAGCACTGGATCGCAATGGTGCGCAGGGCTCTCTTATTGAACAACCTTTTATCTACACTAAGCCGATATTGAGCTAACTTACCTCTAAATTACTCCCTTGCCTTACTTACTTTTACGGTTAGGCAAGATAGACTACAAGCAGTTACAGCAATTGGACTGCTTGATGAAACAGCTGAAAACCTACTCACAATACTACGTTGACCTACTGGTCAAACTCGGGATCTATCGATTCTCTTTTCTCATTGCCGTTGCATTGATCACTTTAGCGATCTTGGTACAGCTAGGTATTAGCTGGGTTCTAGTTGAAGAGTTTGAGTATAAGCACATGCTTCGTTCTCTCGCCTTTGGACTGATCATGACACCTTGGGCGGTGTATTTTATTTCGATAGTGGTTGAGCAACTTGAAGAATCTCGTCGCCGCCTGTCAAAACTAGTATCAAAGCTTAGCGATATGCGAGAGCGGGACTTAGAACTCAATAATCAACTTACCCAGAACTTAGATAAATTAAATCTCGAGATGAAAGAGCGCTTGTCCGCAGAGGAGTCTCGAGAGCAAGCGATGCTCGACCTTGAACACGAAGTGATTCAGCGAGAAGTCACTCAGATAGCCCTTTCTGAAAGAACGGCGCTACTGCGTTCATTTATCGATGCTTGTCCTGATTTGTTTTATTACCGCACTGCCGATGGTGTCTTTTCTGGGTGTAACCAAGCCGTAGAAAAACTCACCGGTAAGAAGGAAAAAGAGCTTGTTGGTTTAACGCCATGGCAGGTCTATAAAAAAGAGATCGCGCAACAGATCGTAGAGACCGATCAGATCGTGTTTGAAAACAAAGAAGAGCTCATCTACGAGCAATGGCTTGAGTACCCTGATGGTAGAAAGGCCTACTTTGAATTGCGTAAGGTGCCATTCTTCAACAAAGATGGCCAGCATCTTGGTTTAGTGGGCTTTGGTCGTGATATCACAGAGCGTAAGCTTAATGAAAAATCCCTAGAGAAGGCCAGCCGAGATAAAACTACTTTTATTTCTACTATTAGTCATGAGCTACGAACGCCACTTAACGGTATTGTTGGGCTTAGTAGAATGCTATTGGACACCAGTCTTGATAAAGAGCAGCGTCAGTATATGCAAACTATAAATGTCAGTGCGATTACTCTTGGGCATATCTTTAACGATATCATTGATATAGATAAGTTTGACCGTAATAAATTGGAGCTTGTTCCATCAGAGCTAAATTTTAATGACTTTGTTACTGAACTAGATAGTTTGTCGCGCCTTATGGCAGAACAAAAAAGCCTTAGGTTTGAGTTAGAGCGCTTAACCGATATGCCTGATAGCATTGTTGTTGATGCTACGAGGCTGCGCCAAGTGTTGTGGAACCTTATTAGCAATGCGATGAAGTTTACCGCTGAGGGCGGGGTATTCGTGAATGTGAGTGCTGACCCAACTGAAGACAACCAAATAGCGATTCGCTTTGAAATAGAAGATACCGGTGTTGGGATCCCAGAGTCTGAATTGGAAAAGATCTTTGCCATGTATTACCAGGTGAAGTCAGAAGAAGGTAATCTGCATGCTGTAGGTACCGGCATTGGTCTTGCTGTTTCCCAGTCGTTGATTAGAAAAATGGGTGGTGATATTTACGCAAATAGTGAATTGGGACATGGCAGTACTTTTACTGTTGAGATTGTCGTTCCGCGTGGAAAAGGCGTGACAGCGATAGTTGAAACCCCTGAACCACTGCAACGCCCCCTTTCTATTTTTATGATTGAAGATATTGAACTCAATGTCACTGTTGCCCGCTCCTTGATTAATAGCTTTGGTCATTCGGTTGATGTTGCTATGACAGGCCAAGAAGCCCTGAGTAAGTTTGAGCCAACCAAATACGATATCGTACTATTGGATATACAACTGCCTGACATGACAGGATTTGATATCGCAGAAGAGCTACAAAGTCGCTATACAAACTTACCTCCTATCGTTGCGCTAACGGCAAATCTAGTGAAGGACAAAACCGCTTATCGTGAAGCAGGAATGCAGGATGCGATTAGCAAACCATTATCAGCTAAAGCACTACGAAAAATATTGAAGAAGCTATGTTATTTAGATGATCAAAGCATCGATGAGAAAACTCACGCAACTAAGTCTGTGCTTGAAGACTCAGCTGTAGAGCAGGCCGTAACGGACGAATTGGTCGATAAAGAGATGCTAACTTCTTACATAGAGATCGTCGGCAAAAAGCCGGTTCTGGATAGCGTGGAGTTGTTTAAAGAAATGATGCCTGAATATGTCGCGATTTTGGACTCCAACTTGGTGGCAAGGGATCAAGACGCGATTGTCTCTGAAGCACATAAGATCAAAGGAGCGGCTGGCTCGGTTGGACTTAAGCGCATTCAAATGGTTGCCCAGCAAGCGCAGTCACCAGAGTTGCCTGCATGGTGGGAGAACATTAATGATTGGATCGATGAGATAAAAACCAGTTATCTCGCGGATATAGATGTCCTTAGAGATTGGATTGAACAAGAGTTTGATAAATAATAGGTTTATAATCAAATACATTCATAATGGTTTACGAACAGGAGTTAGCCATGAGAGTTAAAGTATTAGGAACAGTATTGCTTGGTTCTGCATTATTGTTTGGTTGTGCCTCTACAGGCGAACAAGTGCCTTGGATGGAAGCTGCATCAACAGTACAGGTTGAACAAACTAGTGTGACACTTGAATCAACCATGTGGGGCAATAAAATGCCGACCTTTGATGAGGTGCACTCTATTCCTCTACACGGCAGCTTAATCTTGAGTTCAAGTGATGCTATTCCGGCGGATCTAGGCGTGACCTCCATCTGGATTCGACACAATGGCGAGGCGTTTCAAATTGATGCTAATGCTTTTGATTTAGAAGCGGTTACTGAAAAGCAGTGGAAGATTTCATTTAAGCAGATGGAACACTACGACGGCAATTTTGAGTCTGCTGATGTAGCGGTAGAGTTGGAGAGTGATGTTCAAAAAATCTGGCTAGTTGAAAAGTCCGTTGATGTGGATACGGTTTACTAGTTCAAAACTTTGCTAAGTACAGAAACGAAAAAACCCAGCGCTAGCTGGGTTTTTTATAATCAATATACAATCGACTATTAGTCTAAGTCACCACAGAAGCGGTAGCCTTCACCGTGAATGGTCGCGATGATCTCAGGAGTACCAGCAACTGACTCGAAGTGCTTACGAATACGACGGATAGTTACGTCTACTGTACGATCGTGTGGCTTAAGCTCACGTCCAGTCATCTTCTTAAGCAATTCTGCACGAGTTTGGATTTTGCCTGGGTTTTCACAGAAGTGAAGTAGGGCACGAAACTCTGAGCGAGGTAGCTTGTAGCCTTCGCCGTTTGGATTAACCAAAGAACGGCTGTTGATATCTAGAACCCAACCGTTGAACGTGTACTTCTCAACGTTTTTGCTTTCTTCTTCATCTTTGCTCACATTCATTGAGCGAGAAAGAAGGTTACGAGCACGGATAGTGAGTTCACGCGGGTTGAAAGGCTTAGTGATGTAGTCATCAGCGCCGATTTCAAGGCCCAAAATTTTGTCAACTTCGTTGTCACGGCCAGTCAAAAACATTAGTGCAACGTTAGCTTGTTCTCTTAGCTCACGCGCTAAAAGCAGACCATTTTTACCTGGTAGGTTGATATCCATTATCACCAAGTTTACTGAGTTCTCAGAGATCACTTGATGCATAGAGTCGCCGTCGGTAGCTTCGAATACACTGTATCCTTCAGCTTCAAAGATGCTCTTGAGGGTACTACGAGTAACTTGTTCGTCTTCTACAATAAGAATGTTAGGGGTTTGCATTGGCTCTACCTAAACTTGTGTAATGGGTTTTAAAAGTATAAATTCTAGGCAAAAAAATAACATTAAGGTAATCATTTGTGCATACTTATTGATGCAGCTTATGACCTCTTTAACCTCAATGTCCCCCTCCTTGGAAATTCTCTAAGATACCTATATGTCCGTAAGTATCTTTCATTCTTAGCCAAATTAGTTGCGCATCATACCGACTTAACAGCTTTCTAACAATCGGTCTTTGTTAATTTATTTCACTTTATTGATTTAAATCAATCGATATTTTTAACAATGTTCCGAAAAGGTCGTGAAAAACCGTGATGTAGCTCTATATTACCTGTTGCTAAGTTACAGAACTGCGTATTGTAGTGTGACATGAAAGGAGGATAGTTACGCGGGTGTAAAGATCATGTGTGAGAAAAACTTAAAAACTGAACCCCAACTTCACTTCGATTGCACTTTGCCAGTCTTCGTAATCTAAGGTTGCTTTTAGATTAAGGCTTTCTGTAAGCATATATTTACCTGATAGTTCAGCCCCCATGGATTCAGCGATGCTCTCCTCGCTAGAGTCTGAAGCGGTGTAGATGGCACTGTTGAGCGACAGTTTTTGGTTAAATTGATAATTGACACCACTGAGAAACCCTCGGTTGGGTTGGCTATCACCTGAGTTTGAGATTCGGGTAGCGACAAATAAGTCTATGTTGTCGAGGACTGAATAGGCATACCCTGTGTCCATTCGCCATTCATCAAACTGTTCACCAGAAGTAGAGTCTGCAGACATGAATAGTCGGTGTGGGGATTGAGAACCCAAAGAAACAGCGCTGGCGTCATACTCTATTTCGTTGTCAAAATCAGAAGCAGCATGAGCGAATGCAGTCAGTAATAAAGAAGCAGCTAGTGCAGCAAAAAGTATCGCACTACGAACATTCAATCGCATTTTGCCTCCTAATCAGTCCTTTGAAGAGTATCAATTATGGATGGAGAAAAGACGATTTTCCATTCTGTTGGCAATAATTTGTTTGTCTAGTTTATGCAATATTGTGCACTTACTGTTTTTAGTTAAATTTTTCATGTTGTTATACGACCTTTGTACTCTCATTTTTATTACCAAAAATGAAAAATTAATCTGTTTTGTTAATTTGTCGTTGACGAATTAAAGCAAAATAGGTAATTCTAGAGTCAGACACAGAAAATAGATTGATTAGAATAGATTGATGAATACACGTAGCCTGATTACCCGAATGATTATTACCAGCACCACGAGTGTTGGGGCAGGCTGCTGAAAGAAACATTTTTTAAAAAAGGCCTGTATCCCACAAGATACAGGCCTTTTTTTTGACAATTTTTAGCTCAGGGAGAATGGAATGCGAGTATTGAAATTTGGAGGCTCTTCGCTAGCAGATGCAGATAGGTTTTTGCGAGCGGCGAACATCATTGCGAACAATGCGGATCAGGAAGAGCTAGCAGTAGTGCTGTCAGCTCCAGGAAAAACCACCAACAAGCTGGTAGCGATTATTGAAGCCGCTTTGCAAAAGCAAGGTGCTGAACTTCAGATAAAAGAATTGCGTAACTCTTTCACTGAGTTGGCGAGTGAGATTAAGCTAGAGTTACCAAACATCCAATTGGAAGAGTTTGAGGCTCAAGTTAAAGAGTCCTTAGATAATCTCGTTGAATTTGTTCAAGGTATTGAGCTTCTAGGCATGTGCCCAAACAACGTGAATGCTCGGATTATCAGTAAGGGTGAGAAAGTTTCTATTCGCTTGATGAGAGCAGTACTTGAAGCTAAAGGACAAGCAGCTGGTCTTATTGACCCAGTTCAGTACCTTTACGCGAAGGGTGACTACCTTGAAGCTATGGTAGATGTGGAAGTCTCAACACAAAACTTTGTTCAATCTCCGCTTCCAAAAGGGAAAGTACATTTAATGCCAGGCTTTACAGCCGGCAATGAAAAAGGTGAACTGGTTACACTAGGTCGTAACGGATCTGACTATTCAGCAGCAGTATTGGCTGCATGCTTAAGAGCCGATTGCTGTGAAATCTGGACAGATGTTGATGGTGTCTATAATTGTGACCCTCGCCTTGTAGAAGATGCACGCCTACTAAAATCTCTAAGCTATCAAGAAGCGATGGAGCTTTCTTACTTTGGCGCATCGGTTTTGCATCCAAAGACCATTGCCCCGATTGCCCAATTCCATATTCCATGCCTAATTAAAAATAGCTTTAACCCGCAGGGTGCAGGTACTTTGATTGGCCTAGATACTGGCGAAGATAATCTAGACATCAAGGGTATTACTACTCTGAATGAGTTAACAATGGTGAATGTCTCAGGCCCAGGAATGAAGGGTATGGTAGGCATGGCAAGCCGCGTATTTGGCGCCATGTCTTCAGCTGGCATCTCTATTGTTCTCATTACTCAGTCTTCTTCAGAATACAGCATCAGTTTCTGTATTGAAGCGGTGGATCGTCAGCGAGCAAAAGCCGTACTTGAAGATGCGTTTGAGCTAGAGCTAAAAGACAGCTTGTTAGAGCCTGTTGAATTTATTGACGATGTGGCTATTTTAACGCTAGTGGGTGATGGAATGCGCACCTCTCGAGGGGTTGCGTCTAAATTCTTTACCTCTTTAACTCAGGTGAACGTGAATATTACCGCCATTGCTCAGGGGTCTTCTGAACGAGCGATCTCGGCCGTTATTCCTGAAGATAAAATCTCTAAGGCCATTAAGGCATGCCATGAAAACCTATTCAACTCTAAGCACTTCCTTGACCTATTTGTTGTAGGTGTCGGTGGTGTTGGTGGTGAACTTGTGGATCAAGTAGCTCGCCAGCAACAAAAACTTGCGAAGAAAGGCATTGTAATTCGCGTATGCGCTTTGGCAAATAGCCAAGGTATGCTGTTGGATGGTGAAGGACTGAACCTTGAGCATTGGCGTGACCGCATGAGCAATGCAAGCGAGAAGTTCAGCCTAGCATCGCTAAGTGCAATGGTTCAGCGTAACCACATCATCAACCCTGTATTAGTCGATTGTACTTCTAGTGAGAACGTTGCGGGGCAATATGCGGACTTCCTTCAATCGGGTTTCCACGTAGTAACGCCAAACAAGAAAGCCAACACGGCGAGCATGGCGTACTACCATCAGCTTCGCCAGGTGGCACGATCTTCCCGTCGTAAACTTATGTATGAAACTACGGTAGGTGCAGGCTTACCTGTAATCGAAAACCTACAAAACCTGATCAATGCAGGTGATGAGTTAGTTAAGTTCAACGGTATCTTATCGGGCTCCCTTTCTTTCATCTTCGGTAAGCTAGATGAAGGTATGACACTAAGTGAAGCGACTAAGGTTGCTATGGATAATGGCTTTACTGAGCCAGACCCTCGTGATGATTTATCAGGTATGGATGTGGCGCGTAAGCTTCTTATCCTAGCGCGTGAAACTGGAATGGCGATTGAGCTAGAAGACGTGGTTGTTGACCAAGCGCTACCGCCAGGCTTTGATGACTCAGGTTCAATTGAAGAGTTTGTCGAGCGTCTACCGCAAGCAGATGCTTACTTCTCTGAAATGTCGAAAAAGGCTGCAGAAGAAGGCAAAGTACTTCGTTATGTCGGTGAAATTGTTGACGGAAAGTGCCGTGTTACGATTGCTGCGGTTAATGATGATGATCCGCTATTTAAAGTTAAAGATGGTGAAAATGCTTTAGCATTCTATAGTCGTTATTATCAACCAATCCCATTGGTTATGCGTGGCTATGGTGCGGGTACAGAGGTAACTGCAGCCGGTGTATTCTCTGATGTCATGCGTACATTGGGCTGGAAGTTGGGGATCTAAACATGAAAGAGAGTGTTTGTGTTTATGCTCCTGCATCAATCGGTAATGTGAGCGTTGGCTTTGACGTATTAGGAGCTGCGGTATCTCCTGTGGATGGTACGCTGCTTGGTGATCGTGTGATGGTCACAGCAGGAGAATCTGAATTTGAACTAAAAACAGCAGGTCGCTTTGTTGCAAAGCTACCTGCTGATGCGAAACAAAATATAGTGTATCGCTGCTGGCAAGTGTTTGCTCGAGAAATGTCGAGTAAGGGACTGCCTATACATCACCTAGAAATGACGCTAGAAAAGAACATGCCGATTGGTTCTGGACTAGGTTCAAGTGCTTGCTCTATTGTAGCTGCGCTGGATGCATTGAATCAGTTTCATGACAATCCACTTAACGAAACAGAGTTGTTAGCGTTAATGGGGGAAATGGAAGGCGAAATATCTGGTGGTGTTCACTATGATAATGTTGCACCTTGCTACCTTGGTGGTGTGCAGTTAATGGTTGAAGAGTTAGGCATTATCAGTCAAGAGGTACCAAGTTTTGAAAACTGGTACTGGGTGATGGCTTATCCTGGCATCAATGTGTCGACGGCCGCTGCGCGTGAAATCCTACCTGCTCAATATCGTAGACAAGATATTATTGCTCATGGGCGTCACTTGGCTGGATTTATTCATGCCAGCTATTCGGGACAGCCTGAACTTGCCGCTAAGATGATCAAAGACGTCATTGCCGAACCTTATAGACAGCGCTTATTACCTGGTTTTCCTGAAGCACGGAGTTATGCGGCAACCGCTGGCGCTCTGACCTCCGGAATTTCAGGTAGTGGTCCCACAATGTTTACTATCTGTGATAGTTTAGAGGTTGCGGAGCGAGTCAAATCTTGGCTTGAAGTTAATTATGTACAAAATGATGAAGGATTCGTGCACATCTGCAAGATAGATCAGCTGGGCTCGAAAGTAACAGGAAGTAAATTATGAAGCTGTATAACATCAAAGAAAATGACGAGCAGGTCTCTTTTGGACAAGCGGTTCGTCAGGGATTAGGTCGTAATCAAGGGTTGTTTTTCCCAACTGATATCCCTGTACTCGATAACATCGATGCGTTGCTCGAGGAAGACTTTGTAACCCGAAGCAGTAAGATACTTTCGGCGCTTATTGGTGACGAACTTTCTGAGTCTCAGGTATCTCAGATGGTAGATACCGCATTCCAGTTCCCTGCGCCTATCAAATCAGTAAAAGATGGCACCTATGCATTAGAGTTGTTCCATGGCCCTACGCTTGCGTTCAAGGACTTTGGTGGTCGCTTTATGGCTCAGTCACTAGCAACAGTTTCAGAAGGTGGCAAGATCACCATTCTTACCGCTACTTCAGGTGACACTGGTGCAGCGGTTGCCCATGCCTTTTATGGTATGGCTGATATCAACGTTGTTATTCTATATCCAAAGGGCAAGATCAGCCCTCTTCAAGAGAAACTGTTCTGTACGCTTGGTAAGAATATCCACACTGTTGCTATTGATGGTGATTTTGATGACTGTCAGGCATTGGTTAAGAAAGCGTTTGATGATGAAGCTTTGCGTCAAGAAATTGGCTTAAACTCAGCAAACTCAATCAACATTAGTCGTTTGATGGCTCAAATTTGTTATTACTTTGAAGCAGCTGCTCAGATGAGCAAGTCAGAGCGCGAAAATCTAGTGATTTCAGTGCCAAGTGGTAATTTTGGTAACTTAACCGCAGGTTTGCTTGCGAAAGCACTGGGCTTGCCGATTAAGCGTTTTATTGCGGCAACTAATGCCAATGATACTGTACCTCGCTATCTAAAAACGGGTAAATGGGATCCTAAGCCAACGGTTGCTACAACCTCAAACGCAATGGATGTTAGCCAGCCGAACAACTGGCCTCGTATTGAAGAGCTTTGTCAGCGTAAAGGTTGGGGATTAGATACTCTAGGAAGCGCAACAGTTTCTGATGAGCAAAGCGCTGAGAGTGTTAAAGCGCTCTATGATTCTGGTTACCTTTGTGAGCCTCATGGTGCGATTGCGTATCGCGCACTTCAAGAGCAACTAAATGAAGGTGAAACAGGATTATTCTTGTGCACCGCTCATCCGGCCAAGTTCAAAGAAGTCGTAGATGATATCCTAGGCAGCGATATTGAATTACCAGGTCCTTTGGCAAAGCATGCTGTAATGGACTTGCTATCAGAAGATCTTGCTAATGATTTCGACCTTCTAAAAGTCGTATTAAGAAAAGTTCAGTAACCTTTTTAATATAGAAAACGGCGCTTAGGCGCCGTTTTTTTATATCTGTAGCAAATGAACAGATATAAAAAAGCCCGGCGTGAATTGCCAGGCTTTTAGAATTTTTACTGAAGTTCTAGATTATAGAGACTCAGTGAAAGTACGTGCGATAACGTCTTTTTGTTGTTCAGCTGTTAGAGAGTTAAAACGTACAGCATAGCCCGATACACGGATAGTTAGCTGAGGGTACTTCTCTGGGTGCTTAACAGCATCTTCTAGCGTATCACGTTTAAGAACGTTCACGTTTAGGTGCTGACCGCCTTCGATTTTTGGTGCTTTTTCGATAGCGATTTCACGGCTCTCGTAGTCACCTAGATCTGAAGTTGGGATTACTTGATCTGCTTCATAGCCAGACGCTGCAATAACACAACGAGCTTCGTTTTTTTCAGAATCTAGTAGCCAGATAGAGTTTAGAAGCTCATCGTTAGCTGCTTTAGTGATTTGAATTCCTTGGATCATAATTTTCTCCTCAGCCACATATGTGGATTCGATTTACGGATAAACTTGGAGCTTTTTCAATCGCTCACTGCATGTTTGCCATTTTAATATTGATTTACGTCAAAAAACAACTAAAAACCATAATTATTTTAAGGTGTTTTCCATGACTATGATCAAGTTATAATTAATTCATTGATTTACCGACTGATCTTTAACAAGATTGGCGAAGTTAGCCGTTTTTGTGTAGTTATTTAACGACACCTGTATAAAATTTGTTGCTGTGCATGTTGAGCGTATCACGCTGTAAGTGGCAAAAATTAGAAGATAAAGAGAACCTTTTATGTCAACAAACAAGTTTATTGGTGCACATGTATCAGCCGCGGGTGGCGTGGAGAATGCACCTCTTAGAGCCAAAGAAATTGGTGCCAATGCCTTTGCCTTATTTACTAAGAATCAGCGTCAGTGGTTGGCAAAACCTTTAACGCAAAAAAGTATCGATTCGTTCAAGAAAAACTGTACGGCTTTGGGGTTTACTTCAGAACAAATTTTGCCACATGATTCATACCTAATTAATTTAGGTGCACCTGAAGAAGAAAAATTAGAGAAGTCCCGCGCTGCATTTATTGATGAAATGGAGCGTTGTGAGCAACTCGGTTTGACGTTATTGAACTTTCATCCAGGTAGTCACTTAAAGAAGATCTCAGAAACGGAGTGCTTAGCTCGCATTGCTGAGTCCATCAATCTTGCACACAAAGCGGTACCTAATGTCATTGCGGTTATAGAGAATACTGCGGGACAGGGTACTAACCTAGGCTGGCGATTTGAGCATTTAGCAGAGATCATTGAGCAGGTTGAAGATAAAAGCCGTGTTGGTGTGTGTATTGATACTTGCCACACTTTTGTTGCTGGATACGATCTACGAACGTTTGAGGCGTGTGAGGAGACGTTTGCAGAATTTGATCGAGTGGTAGGTATGCACTATTTGCGTGCAATGCACATCAATGATTCAAAAATAGTCTTGGGTGGTAAGGTCGATCGACACCATTCTTTAGGGGCTGGAGAAATTGGATGGGATTGTTTTAAGTATATTTGTCAGGACTCTCGTTTTGATGGGATCCCGCTAATCCTAGAGACCATCGAGCCTGAGATATGGAAAGATGAAATTCAAAGCCTGCGAGCGTTCGCGCTTTAAATTATTTTTTATATAATTTGCTTTTTTGGCATGCTTCTTCCATTACTTAACGTGACAGCCGTCACAAATAGAATTGGAGTGTGCCATGTTTACATCTATCTTTCCCCAAGCTCGTCCATGTCAACGTGGTCAAGGTCATCACCGCTCACCTCAGCGCAGCACTAAAAAGAAGTAATACCTAATTCCGACTCAGTATGCCAATATCTTCTTAATTGTTAGAAAGAAATAGAGAAGACGGCATTGAGTTGGCAAGATTTTATTGAACAGGAACACTCACAAGAGTACTTCCAAGCTTTACAGGCTTTTATTGATGAAGAGCGTGCGTCGGGTAAAGCTATTTATCCTATACCAGAGCATGTGTTCGCTGCGTTTGAGCAGACGCCGATAGAGAAGATAAAGGTAGTCATTCTGGGGCAAGACCCGTATCACGGGCCGAATCAGGCACATGGACTTAGTTTTTCAGTATTGCCGGGTAATAAAATCCCTCCCTCTCTTCGCAATATCTATAAAGAGCTCTCGCAAGATATAGAAGGCTTTGAAGTTCCAGAGCATGGATACTTAAAATCTTGGGCCGAACAGGGCGTGCTGTTATTGAATACGGTCCTGACTGTTGAACAAGGCAAAGCACACTCTCATGCTAAAAGTGGCTGGGAGATCTTCACACAAAGAGCCATTGAATATTTGGTTAACCATCAGAAAAACATTGTATTTATACTTTGGGGAGCACACGCTCAGAAGAAAGTAGCGAGCATCAATGCGGATGATCATTGTATATTGATATCAGCTCATCCATCACCGTTATCGGCTCGACGTGGCTTCTTTGGTTGTCGACACTTTTCCTTAGCCAATCACTATTTAGATCAACATGGCAAAAACAGCATAAACTGGCATATCCCAACAGCTAATTTGACACTTTTTTGAGGTATCCCTAAAACATAGATCGGTAAAATTGCTTAAACTTAAGACAATTATCGATATGGAGGGATGAATCATGATGATTGAAAGGATCCGTCGCGAGCACGGATACATGGTGCGCCTACTGGCGATCTTGAGAAAGAAGCTGATGCAATTGAAAAGTGAAGAGCCGATCAACTATGCCTTGCTAAAAGAGATTGTTGATTATCTATGTGATCACTCAGAAAAAACGCATCATCCTAAAGAAGATCTTATTTATCATTACTTTATTGAGAAGTATGGTGAGCAAGAGAAGATCAGTAACCTTGAGGCTGAACACATAGTTCTATCTAAGACTACCCATGAATTCTTAGATGCTGTTGAGATGATTCTGCAAGATGCTGTTGTTCCTCTAGATGTGTTTTCACGACAACTTGAAACTTTTATTCAAGAGCAAAAACGTCATTTAGATCTTGAGGAGCGTGAAGTTCTACCTTTGATCAATAAAACCTTTAGTACTTCAGATTGGCAATATCTCGAGAGAAAATGGGGTGCACAAGAAGACGACCCTGTGTTCGGCGAAACTATTGCTGACAAGTACAAGCAATTGGCTGAGAGAGTCAAGCAAACTGATAAAGAGTGTATTTAGTGTAGATATAAAAAAGGATGGGTTTAGGCCCATCCTTTGTCTTTCCGGGGAATCAGCTTTATAGCTGAATCTCTTCTAAGCGATATTCGCTGCATACGTCCAAATCCAACAACTCCTTTTGTAGTCTCTGACGATCTTTGATTGCTTCAATCTCTCGCCACTTACGTTTTACTGGTTTTGAGCGACCTCTACGAGTCCCACGTTCTTCTGATTCAAAGATACTTTCAAGTTGCAAGCCATCCATAAGCCATCCCTTCTAACTGTAATTAAGTACTTTTCTAGCGCATACCCAGCATGGGTTAAAAACCCTTTAACCAGCTAAGCAAGCTTGCCGACATTATTACCATGAACATTGCTACTTTATCTTTGAACTGTTTCGCATTTATTTCTCAATCGTGAAGCTTTTGTTCATCAATGAGCGCTATTTCACACTGATACATAACATAGCTGTATGAAAAATATACGGAAAAGTCTGTGATTTGATTTCTGATGACGATGACGGCATGATGCGCTCGAAAAATGTAATTCGAAGAATGATGTATGGGTAACCGTTTGCCTTCTACAATACTCAGGTCAAATTATAAAAAAACCGAGTAGTAACCATTCCATTGCTCTTAATTGAGCCTATTTGAGTACGAGGTTGATGTGACAGACATAATCAATTTAATGAACGATCTTCTTTGGGGATCAATCCTTGTTTATCTACTTGTAGGTGGCGGTATTTACTTCACCGTTCGTCTTGGTTTTATTCAGTTCAGACACTTTGGTCACATGTTCAGTGTCCTAAGAAACAGTCGTAAAGCAGACAAAGCTGGTATTTCTTCTTTCCAAGCACTTTGTACCAGTCTTGCTGCTCGTGTAGGTACCGGTAATATGGCCGGTGTTGCGGTAGCACTAACCGTAGGTGGCCCTGGTGCTATCTTTTGGATGTGGCTAATCGCTATGCTGGGTATGGCAACGTCGTTTGCTGAGAGTTCACTAGCGCAGTTATACAAGACCAAAGATGAAGACGGTAACTACCGTGGTGGCCCTGCTTACTACATGGAGAAAGGCCTAGGTATGCGTTGGATGGGGGTATTGTTCTCAATCTTCCTAATTATCGCTTTCGGTCTGGTATTTAACTCTGTGCAAGCGAACTCGATTGCGAGCGCGATGAACACTGCATTTGGTATTGATCCAATGTATGTAGGTATCGGTGTTGCAGTACTATCTGCATTCGTTATCTTCGGTGGTATTCGTAAAATTGCTCGCACTGCAGAGCTTATCGTTCCAGTGATGGCTCTAGCCTACCTTGCTCTAGCACTATTTGTGATGTTTAGTAACTTGGATAAAGTGCCAGATGTATTGGTTCTTATCTTTAAGAGTGCATTCGGTTTGCAAGAAGCTGCGGCTGGTGGCGTAGGTTACGCTATTGCTCAAGCAATGATTAATGGCATCAAGCGCGGTTTGTTCTCCAACGAAGCTGGTATGGGTTCTGCGCCTAACGCTGCAGCGTCTGCTACTCCGTATCCACCACACCCAGCATCACAAGGCTATGTACAGATGCTAGGTGTATTTACTGACACCATCGTTATTTGTTCTGCAACGGTTGCGATTATCTTGGTTTCAGGTGAATACGTACCTCATGGTGAAATTACAGGTATTGAGCTAACTCAACGAGCATTGACAGCAGAAGTCGGCGAATGGGGTGGTATTTTTATCGCTATCGCAATCTTCTTCTTTGCGTTCACGTCTATCATTGCAAACTACTCGTACGCAGAAACGAACCTTATCTTCCTTGAGCACAACCACAAAGCGGGTCTTAACATCTTCCGCGTGATTGTACTAGGCATGGTATTGTTTGGCGCTGTATCGAGCTTGCCGGTAGTTTGGGCTATGGCTGACGTTTCTATGGGCTTGATGGCTATAGTTAATATGGTCGCTATCTTGCTATTGTCAGGCATCGTAGTGAAGCTGGCAAAAGACTACAATCAACAGCTAAAAGCGGGTAAGGTTCCGACCTTTAACGCAGAAGACTACCCAGAGCTTCACTCTCAACTAGAAGAGGGAATCTGGGATGACCACGAAGAGCTTAAGGCTCAAGTGCAAAGAAACAAATAATCGAGAAGTCCGATTAAAACAATAGTAAGAGCCGTGCTGACTTAGCACGGCTTTTTTTATACCCTAGGGAAAATAAGGTAAGAAAACCGAGTTAAGGATATTGGTATGTTGATTTTAGTATCACCAGCAAAAACGCTAGACTTCGAATCACCATTGGCGACAGAACGCTACACACAACCAGAGTTTATTGCTGATTCAGCCGAGTTGGTGAAGGTTTGTAAAAAACTGACACCAGCCGATATCTCTGGTTTGATGAAGGTAAGTGATAAAATTGCTGGATTGAACGTGGCTCGCTTTCAAGAATGGAGCAAAACTTTTACGCCAGATAACTCACGTCCAGCGATCCTTGCTTTTAAGGGGGATGTCTATACCGGACTTGAGGCTGAGACATTTAGTGAACAAGACTTTGACTATGCTCAGAGTCACTTTCGTATGCTGTCGGGCCTTTATGGGTTGTTAAAGCCATTGGATCTTATGCAACCTTATCGTTTAGAAATGGGAACGAGGCTTGCTAATTATAGAGGCAGTAACCTGTATCATTTCTGGGGTGATAAGATCACCGATAAGGTTAATGAAACCTTGAGTGAGCAAGGTGATGATTTACTCATTAACCTAGCATCTAATGAGTACTTTAAGGCGGTCAAACCAAAGAACGTTCAAGGTCGAGTCATCACTCCTGTGTTTAAAGACCTGAAAAACGGCCAATATAAAGTGATTAGCTTTTTTGCTAAGAAGGCTAGGGGCATGATGGCGAAATACATTATTCAGAATCAAGTTGATAACCTTGAAGCGTTGAAGCAATTTGATTACGCGGGTTACTACTTTAGCGATACGGATTCCACCGCTCGAGAGTTAGTGTTCAAACGTGACCAACAGTAACAACCAGCCTTTAAGCCCAGCATCGGCTGGGTTTAGATTAAGGACGTTCCCATGATTCTAGACACTCCCAGACTTCTCTTGAGAGCATGGAAGCCGACGGATTTTGATGCCTTTGTGCAGATGAATCTCAGCCCAGAGGTAATGCGATTTTTCCCCGATACGCTGACACCAATACAAAGTGTAGAATCTGCACGACGTTTATCTGAAGAGTTGAATAGCTTAGGTTGGGGAATGTGGGCAATAGAATGTAAACGAACGCATCAATTTGTCGGTATGGTAGGCTTGCAGAAACGGTCGGCCGAAGACGGTATTCTGGATATTCCCTTTGTAGAAATTGCTTGGCGGTTGAAGACGGCATTTTGGGGGCAGGGTATGGCTCCAGAGGCTGCAAGTATTGTGTTAGCACATGCCTTTACACAACTGCAGTTCGATACCATCTACAGCTTAACTGCCTTGAGTAACCTTCCATCTCAGCGAGTAATGCAGAAGATAGGTATGCACAATACTGGTAAAGACTTTCAACATCCAAAACTCAACGTCGATTCTCCTCTTAGCTGGCACTGTCTATATAAAGTCACTCAATCACAGTGGTCAAACTCAAGATGATCCTAAACTAAGGGAGCATTTAATTGGGAGTAGAGTAATGGACGCGAGAGTAAGCATCATCACATTGGGGGTGTCTGATTTAAAGCGTTCACACGCCTTCTATTCTTCACTTGGCTTTCCCTCTAGTTATACTGAAGAACAAGATATTGTGTTCTTTAAAACATCGGGTGCCTGTGTAGCCCTTTATCCAATGCCAAAATTGGCCGAAGATATTGGTATAAAAATTCCAGACAATCAAAGCTTAATTCCGATGATAACCCTCGCGCACAATACCAAGACACAGTATGAGGTGGATGAAATCCTAGAACAGGCAGTGAAAGCCGGTGGAACTTTAGTTAAGCCCGCCGAGCGAGTATTTTGGGGTGGATATAGCGGTTATTTTCGAGACCCGGATGGGCATTACTGGGAGATAGCCCATGCTGATTTTTGGCAATTCAACGATGATGGCAGTTTGGTGATTGAGTAACAAAGAAAAATCCCCGACTCTTAAGAGTCGGGGATTATGTTATTTCTTCTTTTTCTTAGCCTTGGTTGCTGTTTTAGCCGCTGGCTTCTTTTTCTTTTTCTTAAACACTGGTTTTTTGTGCTTAGGACGAAGCTCTTTGATGAAACGCTCTTTTATGGCTTCTTTCGTGTAGCGCTCAACACGCTCAATCATTGATTGATCGTGTGCTTCGACGATAGATACAGCATTGCCTTTTTTACCTGCTCGCGCTGTACGACCAATACGGTGAAGGTATACATCAGCTGTGCGAGGTAGATCATAGTTGATAACATGGCTGACGTCTGGCAAGTCAATACCACGAGCGGCAACATCGGTTGCTAGCAATACGTTTACTTGACCATCACGGAAGCGAGCAATCGCGTTGTTGCGACGATCTTGAGGCATCTCGCCTTGGATCCAGCTACAAGGGATTTGCGCACTGTCCAATTGTTGACGGAGTTCAGCAAGACGCTCACGAGTCTTTAGGAAGATAATGCTTCTTTCCGCTTGCTCGGTAATGATGTGCTTAAGCAGTTCTAGCTTATGCTCTGCATCATCAGCACGGTGATACCATTGTTGAATCTTTTTACGTTCTTTTAGTGAAGGCTGTGCATCAATTTCTGCAGGATCTTTAAGTAGACCTTCAGTGAAGCCTTCAACGCCTTTGCCTTCGAGTGTTGCTGAAAACAAGAGCGTTTGTTTACGCCAGCGACACTCGTTAGACAGTCTGTCTACGATTGGACCAAAGCCCATGTCCAGCATTCGGTCAGCTTCGTCTAAGATCAACCATTCGATGGCACGGCAATCAAAACGCTCCGCATTGATGTATTCCATTAATCGACCAGGCGTCGCCACTACGATATCTTGGGTGGTTGACAAGATATCAGCGTGGTCTTGATACATAACACCACCGGTGATGGTGAAAATATTAAGGCTGGTATGTTTTGCTAACTCTTTAGCTTGCTCTGTAATTTGCATCGCTAACTCACGAGTAGGAGTTAGGATCAATACGCGTGCTGGACCACCACGGCGACGTGGAAAGTCTAAAAGGTATTGCAACGCAGGAAGTACAAAAGCGGCGGTTTTACCTGTGCCTGTTGGGGCAGAAGCTAGGATATCTCTACCGTCCAGGGCTTGAGGGATCGCTTCACTTTGTACTTTTGTTGGCCTTTCAAAGCCGATTTCTTCTATGGCTTTAATAAGGGATTGGTCTAAATCTAACTCAGCAAAAGTTCTTAACACTGCAGTGCTCCGCAAACGGGTGGACGATAAAAGAAAGTATTATAGTTTAATGGTGACGCACGTCACACTCTTATTTACATCTTTAAGTAAAAACTCTGTGTTAGCGCAACAAACTGTGGGCTATAGCCGTCACCTTTATGAATTATGAGCTCTGTTTCTTCGGTTGGATCGCTTTGAACCGCATTCAATTGCAATTCAAACAGGTAACGGGTGTGATCCTTTTTTTGTGTGGTTTTCACCTTGCACAACCGACTTAAATGCCATCCGTTGTCGGTAGCGCGCTGAATACACTGCTTCGCTTCTTCTGTAGGCAATATAAAACTCGCACTACCACCACTTAAGAGTAGCTCTTTACAAGAGTCTAGGAGTGCTGGATGAGATAGTGTATCGGTATGTCTAGCTGTGGCTCTGGTAGTGGATGAAGACTGTTCACCCGAATTGAAATAAGGGGGATTACAGATAATGGTATCAAATGCTGCCGTATTTGATTTAGAGAATGAGACGATATCCGAATGAACTAATTGGAAACGCGATCCCCATGGGCTAGCAACAAAATTTGTTTTTGCCGCTTCAATTGCGTGATCGTCAATATCGACAGCCACAATATTCAGTTCAGTGTTTCGTTGCGCGCACATCAGAGCCAGCAATCCCGTGCCTGTGCCTATATCAATTAGCTTGTTGCTTTGATTCACGTTTGCCCAAGCTCCCAGTAGCACTCCATCGGTACTCACTGGCATGCCACTATTCCCCCCCCAAATAGAGAAAGATTTGAACTGGAAGTTCTTTGTTTTTGCGGTCATGACGAAATTGAATCCTAGGTTGTTTGTAACGTGAATTGTGGTTTGTTTTATGCAAATGCAGTGTATGCAATGACTTTGTTATTACTTCTGAGTATTCTGTTGGATTTTAGTTTAGTTTGAAACACTGCTTTGCTGTGCTGATATTGGATTAATTCACTGCCAGTTGAGTAAAAAAGCGAAACTATATGGTGTTTATGGTTGTTTGCTTGAGATTCTTTATTGGTCTATTCATTATGCCTCTTATAAAAATTAATCATAGAGGCGCTGAATTGGCGCGTCCAGTAAACTATTTACCTTCGAGGTTGTTTTGAAGAAGAGCTTATCCATTTCAGACATTGTTGCACTTGGCTTTATGTTATTCGCATTTTTCTTAGGTGCTGGCAATATTATCTTTCCACCTATGGCTGGCCAATTGGCGGGTGAGAACCTGATACCTGCAATGGGGGGCTTTTTACTGACTGCTGCTGGACTGCCACTGATTACGGTTGTTGCGGTAGCTACAGCAGGTGGCACATGGGACCATCTAACTAGCGATCTTCCTAAAAAGGTAGCCTTGCTAATCGCAGCGCTGATTTTCATTATCATAGGCCCTGCATTTGCTGCGCCACGCGCAGGTCTAGTTGCCTATGAAATGGGTATTCGCCCGTTTGTTTCTCAACCAGGAATGCTACACCTTGCACTGTTTTCTATTGCCTTTTTTGTTCTTGCTATGGCGCTGGCTTGGGCTCAAGGGTCTTTGCTAGACACCATTGGCAAGGTGTTAACACCTATCATGTTTGTTGGCTTAGTCGCTCTATCTGTTGCTGTGGTTCTTAATCCTCAGGGGCCAATTATTCATGCTCAGGGCGACTATATAAGTCAGCCTTTTACTAAGGGTATCTTGGAAGGTTATCTGACAATGGATACCTTTGCTTCATTGATGTTTGGCATGCTACTTGTTCAAGCCATTAACTCTAAGGGTGTGACAGAGCGTAAAGATGTTGCCCGCTATCTGATTGCTGCTGGTGTTATTGCTGCTGTGGGTTTGTGTCTTGTTTATATTGCTCTGTTTTACTTAGGCGCGACTAGTAATGGCATTGCTGCAGGACTTGAGAACGGTGGAGCAATTCTTGCTGAATATGTGAAGGCTCTGTTTGGAGATAAAGGTCAGTGGGTTCTTTCTGTTATTGTGCTATTGGCTTGTTTAACGACGGCGGTTGGTTTGATTTCTGCAAGTTCAGATTTCTTCAGCAAAAATACAAAGCTGGGCTATAAGTTCTGGGTTGTTGTAAATGGCAGTGCTTGTGCGCTTGTTGCCAATGTAGGCCTTGCGCAGTTAATTGAGCTATCTGTTCCTGTACTATTTGCTCTCTACCCAATTGCCATTGCTTTGGTCGCACTTACATTTGTTCGACCATGGCTAGCTAATCCAAAATTGGCTTATCGTTTCGTGCTCATGATCGCTTTCATCTGCGCTTTAGTTGATGCTGCAAAAGTAGCAGGCTTCGATGTCTCTCTATTTAAATTCTTGCCTATGTTTGAGCTAGGTCTAGGTTGGGTATTACCGACTTCTGTTGCTTTGGTCGCTATGCTTTTCACCAATTCGCAACAATCGAAACTCGAGAAGCAAGTCGAAGCCTAGTTCATGTAGGACAACCCTGTTTTTGATATGTGAAAAACAATAAAAAAGGAGGCACTTTAAATGCCTCCTTTTTCTATTTCTGATTTATTTACAGAGAGTTAGCATATTCTATGAGAATTTGTTCACACCAAGAAGCGATGCGCTCATCACTAAAATCGTACTGAGAGTCTTCATCAAGTGCTAGCCCTACGAATTTGGAACCATCTTCGGTGAGTGCCTTTGAAGCTTGAAATTCATAGCCCTCTACTGACCAATAGCCAATAAAGCTAGGTTTGCTTGGCTGAAGCTGCTGATGAAGTAGTCCCATCGCATCCTGAAACCATTCGCCATATCCTTCTTGATCCCCTAAGCCGAATAACGCGACGTGCTTGCCTGTTAGCGGTACGCCATCTATGTCGTGCCATAATGCTCCCCAATCTTCTTGAAGTTCACCGAAATCCCATGTGGAAATCCCTAGAATCAAAAAATCATAGTCGTTCATCAGGGAGAGTGGGGTATCTTTTACATTGTGCAGATCTACAATATCGCTTCCAATGATGTCTCGAATTTTTTCTGCTGCCATTTCGGTATAGCAGGTGGTAGAGCCGAAAAATAGTCCTATTTTCATCATTTTAATTATAGCTAATGGCCATGCCTTAGATTCTACCTTTATTTTTACTAACTTTCAGTGTTCGCCACTAGCAATCAGCCTAATGCTTGTATACTTTAAGGTGACTATATTGGTATTACTGGAAGTTTTAGCTTGTTAAATCAAAATCTTATAGAGCAATTCTTAGACGCTATTTGGATGGAGAAGGGCTTATCAGAAAATACCTTGGCATCTTATCGATTGGATCTGAGTAAGCTATCGCAATGGCTTGAGCAGAACAAATCAGATTTAACCTCTGTCAGTTACCAAGAATTGTTAGACTATCAGGCTTGGCTGGTGGATAAGAATTTTGCACAGTCCAGTCGTGCGCGAATGTTGTCTGCTATGCGCCGGTTATTCCAGTATCTTTACCGAGAAAAAGTACGCGTTGATGATCCTAGTGCGTTACTAATTAGACCCAAGCTTCCAAAGCGATTGCCTAAAGATATTAGCGAGCAACAGGTTGAAAGTTTGCTCGATGCGCCTAATGTAGATGACCCGATAGAGCTTCGTGATAAGGCTATGCTTGAGCTTTTATATGCAACAGGTTTGCGAGTGTCGGAGCTTGTAGGACTGACCATGGAAAATATGAGCTTACGCCAAGGTGTTGTGCGAGTAGTCGGCAAAGGAGGAAAAGAGCGATTAGTTCCTATGGGCGAGAATGCCATTGATTGGATTGAACGTTTTCTTGCTCATGGCCGGTCTCAGTTGATGGGAGAAAATTCCTCGGATGTTGTCTTCCCAAGTAAACGCTCTCGTCAAATGACACGGCAAACGTTTTGGCATCGTATCAAGTACTATGCACAAATTGCGGGGATTGATGCAGATACCTTATCGCCACACGTGATGAGACATGCCTTTGCCACTCATTTATTGAACTATGGTGCAGACTTACGTGTCGTACAGATGTTGCTTGGACATAGTGACTTATCGACGACTCAAATTTATACTCATGTTGCCACAGAAAGATTGAAACAAATCCATCAGCAGCATCACCCAAGAGCGTGATCGTGCAGTTTTTATGCTCACACGCACTACCCATTATTTAGTAGGAAATTGTATGAATATTTTAGGTCGAGCTTTCGGCTTGGTTATGTGCTCTTTGGTTGCCTTTAGTGTGAGTGCAACAGAGTTTAACGAGGCTCAAATTAAGGAGCGATTCGCTAAAATCGGTGTATCCGTAATGCAAATTGATTCTATTGAGGTCGATGGATTAGTAGAGGTGACGACGAATCAAGGAACCTTCTATGCAACCCCAACGGGCGATTACTTTATTCCGGGTAAATTGTACTCTCTCGACGATAAAGGTAATTACCAAGATGTCGCTGCACTTAGAAATGGTCCAAAGATCGTAAACTTACTCGATCAAGCTAGCGATGAGATGATTATCTATAAGGCAGACAATGAAAAATATGTTGTGACTGTGTTTACGGATATCTCTTGTGGTTATTGCTTGAAACTGCACAAGCAAATGGCGGAGTACAATAAGCTGGGTATTACTGTGCGCTATCTTGCTTTCCCAAGAGCGGGTGATCGCAGTGACATCGGCCAAACCATGGCTAATATTTGGTGTAGTGCCGATCCTGCTAAAGCGATGAACGATGCGAAGTTACGCGGTGAAGACGTTAACGCTTCGAGCGACAGTATTCAGCAATGCCAAACTATGATTTCCGATCAGTACCAGTTGGGCAAAGCGATTGGTGTATCGGGTACTCCAGCGGTATATACCTCAAAAGGGATGAATGTTGGCGGTTACCTGTCACCATCAGATCTGTTGAAGCGATTAGAATCACAAGGCTAACCTTTATAAGCGCTGTCATTAATTACAGCGCTTTCCTTCCTCCTTACTAGACTAAGAAGCCATGATCGAGATTAAACGTCGTCCTGCTGCTGATATTTCCAATCTGCCCACCACACTGTCTGCATTGATGCGACGTATTTATGCCGCTCGTGGTATTGAGTCTTCGTTACAATTAGAACGCGGTGCCAAAGGCTTGCTTCCGCCACAAAAACTCCATGGTATCAAAGCAGCTGCAGCGCTGTTGTTGAGTGCTATTAAAGACAACAAACGTATTATTGTGGTTGGAGACTTTGATGCTGATGGCGCAACCTCTTCCGCGCTGTCTGTGCTGGCACTGCGTATGTTGGGCTCGAGTAATGTTGATTATCTCGTACCGAACCGCTTCGAAGATGGCTATGGTTTAAGCCCAGAGGTTGTAGAACAAGCCATAGAAATGGGCGTTGATCTCATCATGACCGTCGATAATGGTGTTTCTTCTATTGAAGGGGTGCGGTTTGCCAAACAAAACAATATTCAGGTTTTAGTCACGGACCATCACTTGCCAGGGCATGTTTTGCCTGAGGCCGATGCTATGGTTAATCCCAATCTTCATGAATGCGATTTTCCATCTAAGGCATTGGCAGGTGTTGGCGTTGCCTTTTATTTGATGGTGGCGCTACGCGCATTGATGCGTCAAACAAACTGGTTCAGTGAATCTGGCGTGGCAGAGCCGAATCTGACGGAATTGCTCGATTTAGTCGCACTGGGTACCGTTGCTGATGTTGTACCATTGGATGAGAACAATAGAATCTTAGTACATCAAGGTCTACAGCGTATTAGGGCTGGACTTGGTCGCCCAGGTATTCAGGCCCTCATTGAAGTGTCAAAACGAGAATCTAGCCGTTTGGTTGCGTCTGATTTTGGCTTTGCTCTCGGACCGCGTATTAACGCGGCTGGGCGATTGGATGATATGTCATTTGGTGTAGAGCTATTGATGAGCAATAACATTCATGCAGCGAGACGCATGGCAACTGAACTTGATGCACTTAATATTACTCGCCGAGAAATTGAAGAAGGAATGAAGCAAGAAGCACTCGCATTTTGTGAGCGATTGCAGTTCAGTGCCGATCAAGAAATGCCTTATGGAATTACGTTATTTCAGCGTGATTGGCACCAAGGGGTGATTGGCATCCTTGCTTCAAGAATCAAAGATAAATTCCATCGACCTGTTATTGCATTCGCTGATGGTGGTGACGGCTTGATTAAGGGGTCATGTCGTTCAATCAAAGGGCTGCATATGCGTGACGCCTTAGATAAGATTGACGTACAAAACCCTGGATTAATCCTAAAGTTTGGTGGACATGCCATGGCTGCAGGGTTGACCATTAAAGAGAGCGACTTTACTCGCTTTAGTGAGTTATTTGATCAAGCGGTTCGAGATGAGGTGGATGAGCATGCCTTAAAAGGTATTGTGTTGTCTGATGGCGAATTGACACCTGAAGAGTTTAACATGCACACCGCAATGGAGATCCGTAATGGCGGTCCTTGGGGACAAGCTTTTCCTGAACCTATCTTTGATGGCGAGTTCAAGGTGTTGCACCAAAAATTAGTAGGAGAGAAGCACCTTAAACTAATGCTTGAACCTCTGCACAAGTCTCATGCCACCAACATTATTATTGATGCGATTGCCTTCAATGTTGATCTACGCCGTTGGCCTGATCCCGCCACAACAAAGATCAGAATGGCCTATCGACTTGATATCAATGAGTTTAGAGGTAATCAATCTCTACAACTTATGGTTGAGCATATTGATGCTGCCTAATAAGGCAGCCTAGTTTTCTCATTCTTAATATCCACTAACTTCAAAATATTTCTGTATCTTGGTCACATTTTTGAGTAAAATTCCGCGGTTATTTTCTATTCAAAATATTGGCCCAAGATGTTTGAAATCAATCCGATTAAAAACCGCCTACAGGACGTGTCTGAACGCACGAATGTCCTGAGGGGGTACCTTTGACTATGACGCTAAGAAAGAGCGCTTAGAAGAAGTAAATGCAGAGCTAGAACAACCTGATGTATGGAATGAACCTGAACGTGCACAAGCACTAGGTAAAGAACGTGCATCACTAGAAGCCGTTGTTGAAACCATTGATTTACTGGATCAAGGTGTAGAAGACGTGGAAGGCTTGCTAGAATTAGCGGTTGAAGAAGAAGACCAAGAAACTTTTGACGAGATTGAACCTGAACTTGCTGAGCTTGAAGCAAAGCTTGCGAAGCTAGAATTCCGTCGTATGTTCTCTGGTGACCACGATGGTGCTGATTGCTACATAGATCTTCAATCAGGTTCAGGTGGTACAGAGGCTCAGGATTGGACCAACATGATGCTGCGCATGTATTTGCGCTGGGCTGATGCAAAAGGGTTCAAGACAGAGGTTATCGAGGTTTCTGAGGGTGAGGTTGCTGGTCTTAAAGGCGCAACAGTGAAGATCTCTGGTGAGTACGCTTACGGCTGGCTTCGTACTGAAACGGGCGTACACCGTCTGGTGCGTAAATCACCGTTTGACTCTAGTGGTCGTCGCCATACCTCGTTTGCATCTGCATTTATTTATCCAGAGATTGATGACAACATCCAGATCGATATTAATCCATCAGATCTTCGTATTGATGTATACCGCGCCTCCGGTGCAGGCGGTCAGCACGTAAATACCACAGAGTCTGCTGTTCGTATTACTCACGTACCGACTAATATTGTAGTTCAGTGTCAGAATGACCGTTCTCAGCACAAGAACAAAGACCAGGCAATGAAACAGCTTCGTGCTAAATTGTTTGAATTCGAGTTGCAGAAACAAAATGCTGAGAAACAAGCAAACGAAGATGCGAAATCAGACATCGGTTGGGGCAGCCAAATCCGTTCTTACGTATTGGATGACTCACGCATTAAAGATTTGCGTACTGGTGTTGAAAATCGTAATACCCAAGCCGTGCTTGATGGCGACCTAGACAAATTTATTGAAGCTAGCCTGAAATCAGGTCTGTAAGCTTTTCACCGAAAAAGAAGAAAACAGGATACATCGAAAATGACTGATGCTGTTCAAAATGAAAACCAACAAGAAGAGAATAAGCTAATTGCTGAGCGTCGTAGCAAGCTGGATCATATCCGCAAGACCTGCAAAGCAAATGGCCACCCAAATGACTTCCGTCGTGAGCACCTAGCTGGCGATCTTCAAGCGGAATTCGGTGAAAAGACTAAGGAAGAGCTAGAAGAGCTAAATCACATCGTAGCGATCGCTGGTCGTGTTATGGCGAAGCGTGGTCCTTTCCTTGCTATCCAAGAAACGTCTGGTCGCATCCAAGCCTACGCAGCAAAAGATGTTCAAAAGCAACTTAAAGAGCAATACCAAGGTCTAGACATCGGTGACATCATCGGTGTTAAGGGTGCGCTGCACAAATCTGGTAAGGGCGACCTTTACGTGAACATGGAAGAGTACGAGCTGCTGACTAAAGCATTGCGTCCACTTCCTGAGAAGTTCCACGGTCTAACAGACCAAGAGATGCGTTACCGTCAACGTTATGTAGACCTTATCGTAAATGAAGATTCTCGCTCTGCGTTCATCATTCGCTCTAAATTAGTGTCGTCAATCCGTAACTTCATGAGCTCAAAAGGCTACTTAGAAGTTGAAACGCCAATGATGCACGTGATCCCTGGTGGCGCAACAGCGCGTCCATTCATCACGCACCACAACGCGTTAGATATCGACATGTATTTACGTGTAGCTCCAGAGCTTTACCTTAAGCGTTTAGTGGTTGGTGGTTTTGATCGCGTATTTGAGATCAACCGTAACTTCCGCAACGAAGGTCTGTCTCCGCGCCACAACCCAGAATTCACTATGATGGAATTCTATCAAGCTTACTCTGACTACAAGGACCTAATGGACCTTACTGAAGAGATGCTAAGCACTGCGGCAATGGATGTACTGGGTTCAACCTCTATGCCTTACGGTGAAGAGACAGTGGAATTTGGTGGCACATACGCTCGCCTGAGCATGTTCGAAGCAATCAAGCACTACAATCCAGACCACGCTGAGATCCAAGCACTTACAGAAGCCGACCTACAAGATCGTGACAAGATGGTAGCGATTGCTAAATCTGTACACGTACAAGTAGAAACGTTCTGGACTTGTGGTCAACTTCTTGAAGAGATTTTTGGTGAAACCGCTGAACCTCAGCTAATTCAACCTACCTTTATTACTGGCTACCCAGCGGACATCTCGCCATTGGCTCGACGTAGTGATAGCAATCCGTTCTTCACTGACCGCTTTGAATTCTTCATCGGTGGTCGTGAAGTGGCAAATGGTTTCTCTGAGCTTAATGATGCAGAAGATCAAGATGCACGCTTTAAAGCGCAGGTAGATGCGAAAGATGCAGGTGATGATGAAGCAATGTACTACGATGCTGATTACATTACAGCGCTAGAGCACGGTCTTCCGCCGACAGCAGGTCAAGGTATTGGTATTGATCGCCTAGCGATGCTATTTACCAACACCCACACTATTCGTGACGTGATCCTATTCCCGGCGATGCGCCCTCAGCAGTAATCGCAGTTATAGAACAATGAGCAAGCCACATCAGCGATGATGTGGCTTTTTTTATGTCCCTGATTCTACCGGTTCCACTTCCTCTTGTAGTTCAAGTAGGTTAATCGCAATAGCGACAAAATCACTATCAGTAATAATACCGACCAACTTGCTATTTTGTACTACTGGTAGGCACCCAACTTTGCGTTTTTGCATCATCATGGCACTTTCTCGCAAGCCAGCATGAGGGCTAACGGTGATGACGCTCTTACACATAGCCTGGTTGAGGGGAGTCTCTAGGGTATAAGCGCTTTTGTCTGGGTTAATCTGCAAGCTAGAGTCCTGCGCGGCTAATATGTCCCTTTGAGTCACTAAACCCAATAGCTCATCATCAACATCGACAACAGGCACGTGTCTAACCTCGTGCTCTGCCATCAGCTTTTTAGCATCAGCCAAAGTGTTGGAACGCAACAGGGTGTAGGGGTTGCGAGTCATAAGCTCGGCAATTTTTATCATAATAATCTCCTAGTAAGTTCCTAATCGATTCATCTGATTTAACTATAGTAATCAGGCTCTATTTATACTTTGATTTACCCCTTAATTTGGATGAAAAAACGCAGAAAAACCGACTATCAGTTAAACTTGTGACCCGACAATATCTCAGCTGATTTTCGTTACTGATCGAGTATCTTTCCTTGATCTTGTCGGGGGGCAATCTATACTAGCGCCCTGCAAAATTTTTAGCCTAGGAACGTTAATCGCCATGCAAGTATCAGATTTTCATTTTGACCTACCCGATGAATTGATCGCGCGCTATCCAATGCCAGATCGTACTTCGAGTCGCCTGCTGCAATTAACGGGCAATAGTGGTGAAATTCAAGATAAAAGCTTTACTGACGTGCTGGACTTAGTAAATGAGGGTGATTTGTTAGTATTCAATAATACCCGAGTGATTCCGGCTCGTGTATTTGGCCGTAAGGCGAGTGGCGGCAAGATAGAGGTGCTGGTTGAGAGAATGGTGGATGAGCATACGATATTGGCTCATGTGCGCTCTTCAAAATCTCCAAAGCCGGGCACTGAACTGTTCCTTGGCGATAAAGATCAGTACGCAGCTAAAATGGTCGCTAGGCACGATGCCTTGTTTGAAATTCGCTTTACTTCTGATAAAGCCGTACTGCAGATCTTAGAAGAAGTCGGTCACATGCCTTTGCCTCCTTATATTGATCGTCCGGATGAGGACTCAGATCAGGAGCGCTATCAAACGGTTTACAATGAGAAGCCGGGGGCAGTGGCTGCGCCAACAGCGGGTCTGCACTTTGATGATGAGATCTTAGAAAAGATTAAAGCAAAAGGCGCAAACCTTGCGTTTGTTACCTTGCATGTGGGAGCGGGTACATTCCAGCCTGTACGTGTTGATAATATTCTCGAGCATCACATGCACGCAGAATACGTAGAAGTAACTCAAGAGGTTGTTGATGCAATCAACGAAACCAAAGCGAAAGGCGGTCGCGTTATAGCAGTAGGCACGACTTCTGTGCGCTCATTGGAGAGCGCAGCTCAAGATGCTGTTCGCAACGGCACTGGTTTAAAGCCATTCTTTGGTGACACAGATATTTTTATTTACCCTGGTTACGAGTTTCAGCTGATTGACTGTTTGCTTACCAACTTTCATTTACCTGAATCGACATTGATTATGTTGGTGAGTGCCTTTGCAGGCTACGATAATGTAATGGGAGCATACCAACATGCAGTGGAGCACAAGTATCGTTTCTTTAGTTATGGCGATGCGATGTTTGTCACTCGTAAGGGCTTGTAATACCAATCACAGTAAATGAGTGATCAGAAATAGCGCAGGGAAAACGCCGTTATCGAGTGTTTTAACCAGCTAGAGCGAACAGTTATTTGCTACGATTGGTATAAATTAAGTTGAAAAGTTAGATACCATTCCGGTTTAATTAGAAGGGTTCTATACAATTCATTTCGTGAGTGCTAGCTATGCTAGGAGGCCTTGTTTCACAAGGCCTTTCGCGTAAATCGCGACCACTCTTTTTTGGGACAAGTCGAAAGTAGATTATTGTCCTAAACTAACCGTCAGATTGTTTCTCTGGCACATTGGAGTAATTCGTGAAATTTGAACTTAAAAAAAACGACGGCACAGCTCGTCGCGGTCAGTTGCAGTTTGAACGAGGTTCGGTTCAAACCCCTGCGTTTATGCCTGTGGGTACCTACGGTACTGTTAAGGGTATGACACCAGAAGAAGTGAAAGGGACTGGAGCTGAAATATTGCTAGGCAACACATTCCACCTTTGGCTTCGACCTGGGCAAGAAGTGATGAAGTTACATGGTGATCTGCATGACTTCATGAACTGGCAGGGGCCTATCCTGACCGATTCAGGTGGCTTTCAGGTATTTAGCTTAGGCGATATCCGAAAAATCACAGAAAAAGGTGTTCATTTCCGCAATCCAGTAAATGGTGACAAAATTTTCATGGATGCAGAGAAATCGATGGAAATTCAAAAAGATCTTGGCTCAGATGTGGTCATGATCTTTGACGAATGTACTCCTTATCCTGCTACCCACAATGAAGCTAAGAAATCCATGGAGATGTCTCTTCGTTGGGCTCAGCGCTCGCGCGATCACTTCGATAAGCTAGAAAACCCTAATTCTTTATTTGGAATTGTACAGGGTGGTGTTTATGAAGACTTACGCGATGTGTCAGTTGAAGGTCTAACTAAGATTGGATTTGATGGTTATGCGGTAGGTGGTCTTGCCGTTGGTGAGCCAAAAGAAGATATGCACCGCATCCTTGAGCACACGTGTCCACAATTGCCTGAAGATAAGCCTCGCTACCTAATGGGCGTAGGTAAACCTGAGGACTTGGTTGAAGGTGTTCGTCGCGGTATCGACATGTTTGACTGCGTAATGCCGACTCGAAATGCACGTAACGGCCACCTATTTGTGACTGGCGGTGTGATCAAGATCCGAAACGCGAAACATAAAACCGATACAACCGCTCTAGATCCTGAGTGTGACTGTTACACTTGCCAGAACTATTCTAAATCGTATTTGCATCATCTAGATCGTTGTAATGAGATCTTGGGCTCTCGCCTTAACACCATTCATAACCTTCGTTACTATCAGCGCTTGATGGAAAGCATCCGCACAGCGATTGATGAAGACAGGTTTGAATCTTTTGTAGAAGAGTTTTATGCACGTCGTGATCGCGATGTGCCGCCGATGCTAAAAGCTGACGCAGAATAAAAAAACAAGCATAAAAGGAGATGTAATCATACAAATTGTTGCATCTTCTTTGGTGGCTTTATCGCTTGCCCCTTGAAAAAGGGCCGATGAGACCACATTTTGTCTTATAACTTAAATTTAGTATTTTTTTAAAGGGGATTTTTAATGAGTCTATTCATTTCTCAAGCTCATGCAGCTGCAGAAGGTGGAGCACAAGGTGGTGGTTTTGAAATGCTGATCATGCTTGGTATGTTCGCAGTTATCTTTTACTTCATGATTTATCGTCCACAATCTAAGCGTGTTAAAGAGCACAAAAACCTAATCGCTTCTATGAGCAAGGGTGACGAAGTTCTAACTAGCGGTGGTCTAGTTGGCAAGATATCTTCAATCTCTGAAGAGAATGATTTTCTTGCTATCGAACTAAACCCAAATAACGAAGTTGTAATCAAAAAGGACTTTGTTACTGCAGTGCTACCAAAAGGTACGCTGAAATCTCTTTAGGAACAGCTAGAGGATCCTCGCTGTGTTAAACCGTTATCCGTTATGGAAGTACTTGATGGTGGTTATGGCCATCTTAGTTGCGGCTTTGTACGCGCTTCCAAATCTTTACGGTGAAGATCCAGCCATACAAGTCACAGGGGCACGTGGTGCCTCTGTTGATATGGCAACCATGGATTCTGTCACCAATGCTCTCGATAAAGAGAACCTTTCCCACAAATCTATCGCCCTAGAGAATGGCTCCATTCTTGTTCGCTTTAGCGACACTGATACCCAAATCAGTGCTCGTGACATAATTAGCGAAGCGCTAGGCTCAGACCTTATTGTTGCACTTAACCTTGCTCCAGCGACCCCTCATTGGCTAGAAACCATTGGTGCGGCTCCTATGAAGCTTGGTCTTGATCTACGTGGTGGTGTTCACTTCTTGATGGAAGTGGATATGGACGCTGCGATGGACAAGCTGATTGCGCAGCAAGAAGAAGCTTTCCGTAGTGAATTACGTGAAGACAGAATTCGTTACCGTGCAATTCGCGCTGGTAAAGATTCAGTTGAAGTGATTTTGCGTGATGCTGAGCAGCTTGCTCAAGCGGAAACCACGCTTAAGTCTAAGCACCCAGACATGATCTTTGTTGATTCAGATAGCAATGGTCGCTTTATGCTGACGGCTACCTTCAATGATGCTCGTCTAACCGAAATTCGCAACTATGCTGTTGAGCAAAATATTACTATCTTGCGTAACCGTGTGAACGAGTTAGGTGTTGCTGAACCATTGGTTCAACGTCAAGGCTCTAGCCGTATCGTTGTTGAATTGCCAGGTGTTCAAGACACTGCACGTGCTAAAGAAATTCTAGGTGCTACGGCAACACTAGAGTTTCGTGAAGTGGATATGCAGGCTGACTTAGCCGCTGCTGCGAATGGTCGCGTACCAGCAGGTAGTGAAGTTAAGTACGATCGAGATGGTCGTCCGGCGGTACTGAAAAAGCGTGTCATTCTTGGTGGTTCTAGCATTACTGATGCAAGCTCAAGTGCTGACGAATATGGTCGTCCTCAAGTAAACATCTCGCTAGATAGCGAAGGTGGCAGCAAGATGTCTGCTTTCTCTCGTCAAAATATTGGCAAGTTGATGGCAACGGTATTTGCTGAATACAAAGACAGTGGTAAACGTACGCCTGAAGGTAAGGTCATCCTTGATAAACACGAAGAGGTGATCAACCAAGCGACCATCCAGTCTGCTCTTGGTCGTAGCTTCCGTATTACAGGTATTGATTCTGCTTCTGAAGCGCACAACCTAGCATTACTACTTCGTGCGGGTGCATTGATTGCGCCAATCTCGATTGTAGAAGAGCGCACCATTGGTCCTTCTATGGGTCAACAGAATATCGATATGGGTATTCAGGCATGTATCTGGGGTATGGTGGCAGTAATGCTATTTACTCTTATTTACTACCGTAAGTTTGGCTTTATTGCGAACATGGCGCTAATGGCGAACCTTGTATTGATTATCGGTGTGATGTCGATGATTCCTGGTGCGACAATGACGCTTCCGGGTATTGCCGGTATCGTATTGACTGTCGGTATGGCTGTCGATGCCAACGTTCTGATATTCGAGCGTATCCGAGAAGAGTTGCGTGAAGGGCGAAATCCTCAGCAAGCGATTCACCAAGGTTACGCGAATGCATTTAGTACGATTGCCGATGCCAACATTACAACGCTAATGACAGCAATTATCTTGTTTGCTGTAGGTACTGGTGCGATTAAAGGCTTTGCTGTGACTTTGTCTATCGGTATTTTAACCTCAATGTTTACTGCGATTATCGGTACGCGTTGTGTGGTTAACCTGCTGTATGGCGGCAAGCGTGTTAACAAACTGTCGATCTAATTGAAGGTATTTCCATGTTTCAAATAATGAAAGCTGACAAAACGATCGACTTTATGCGCTGGTCAAAAGGCGCAGTATTGTTTTCGTTGCTAATGATTGCAGCTTCTATCTATACCATTTCAACTAACTGGTTGAATTGGGGCCTAGATTTTACCGGTGGTACTCTGATTGAGGTGGGTTTTGAAAACCCAGCTAATCTAGAAGAAATCCGAGCCTCTCTTGATGAAAAAGGCTTTGGCGATGCAACCGTGCAAAACTTTGGTTCTGCTCGTGACGTAATGGTGCGTTTACGCCCTCGTGACGATCTACAAGGTGAGCAACTTGGTAGTCAAATCATTCGTGCTTTAGAAGAAGGCACTGGCGAATCAGTAGAGATGCGTCGTGTTGAATTCGTGGGCCCTAATGTTGGTGACGAACTTGCAGAGGCAGGTGGTCTGGCGATCATCGTTTCTCTTATCTGTATCTTGCTGTACGTATCTATGCGATTTGAATGGCGTCTAGCGGCTGGTGCGGTACTTGCACTAGCGCATGATGTTATCATTACGATAGGTATTTTCTCTATCATGCAGATTGAGGTAGACCTGACGATCGTAGCGGCGCTATTGACTGTTGTGGGTTACTCTCTCAACGATACCATCGTAGTATTTGACCGGATTCGTGAGAACTTCCGTAAGATGCGCAAAGGTGAATCGGTTGATGTTATCAACGAAGCGATCACTCAAACATTGAGCCGTACTTTAATTACTTCTGGTACAACCTTGTTTGTGGTTATTGCCTTGTTTACTCAAGGTGGTGCTAATATTCACGGCTTTGCAACTGCATTGCTATTGGGTATTACAGTAGGTACTTATTCATCTATCTACGTAGCTTCGAACTTGGCATTGAAACTAGGTGTCTCTCGTGAGCACTTAATGCCACCTCAAGTTGAGAAGGAAGGCGCAGAATTTGACGAAATGCCTTAAGCCTTCGTTTAATTTCTAGTAGTCTTTTAAAGCGGTCAACGGTGAGTTGGCCGCTTTTCTTTTGAGCCCAATGTTGTAAGGAAACACCATGTCAGTAATTTCAAATAACAGTGCAGTGACTATGCACTTTGCTATCAAGCTTGAGGATGGATCGATTGCCGATAGTACCTACCAAATGGGCAAACCCGCTAAGCTAGTGATAGGTGATGGTAGTTTGAGTGACAATTTTGAGGCTTGCTTGCTTGGTTTGCAGGCAGGAGACAAAAATAGTGTTGAGCTGAAAGCGGTAGACGCCTTTGGTTTGTCTAATCCAGATAACATTCATCATATGGATCGTGCCAAGTTTGTTGGTGAAGCTAAGGTGGAAGTAGGAACTATCATGGCGTTTAATGGCCCTGATGGTATGGAGATCCCAGGCATTATCACTGAGATTGCTGGTGATTCAGTAACCGTTGATTTCAATCACCCTTTAGCAGGCCGTGATGTGACTTTCGATGTGGAAATTGTCGCAATAGACTAACCCTCGAACATTTAACTCTTCAACTAAACTTACCTAACAGGAGTACCCATTCACTATTCATGGTCATTCCTGTCTTGAGGTTACCACGATAATATCGGTACAATGAGCGCGACTTTAGGTTGCTCATTGACTGGGTAACAAGGCCTTCACTAATGAAAGAAAAGACAATGGAAATCCTATTAGCTAACCCTCGTGGTTTTTGTGCCGGTGTAGACCGAGCAATTAGCATCGTCGAGCGAGCGCTTGAGATGTATCAACCACCGATCTATGTTCGTCACGAAGTGGTACACAACCGTTTTGTGGTCGAAGGACTTAAGGCACGTGGAGCCATTTTTGTTGAAGAACTTAGTGAAGTACCAGACGATAATATTGTTATTTTTTCAGCGCATGGAGTTTCTCAAGCCGTGCGTAAAGAAGCCAAACAACGTGATTTAACGGTGTTCGATGCAACGTGTCCTCTAGTGACTAAAGTGCACATGGAGGTTGCTCGTGCAAGCCGTAAGAGCATTGAAGTGGTACTTATCGGGCATGCTGGGCATCCAGAAGTAGAAGGCACCATGGGGCAGTACGCTAGCGAATCTGGTGGTATGTATCTAGTCGAGAAGCCTGAAGACGTCGACTTACTAACAGTGAAAGATTCATCAAACCTGCACTATGTAAGCCAAACGACGCTTTCGGTTGATGAAACTGCAGATGTTATTGATAGATTGCGCCAAGTGTTCCCTGAGATCCAAGGTCCACGTAAGGATGACATTTGCTACGCGACTCAAAATCGCCAAGATGCAGTACGCACAATGGCAAATGAAGTGGACGTCATGATAGTGGTTGGTTCTAAAAACTCCTCGAACTCTACGCGACTCAAGGAGTTAGCTGAGAAGCTAGGCACTCCAGCCTATCTAACAGATTGCCCTGAAGATCTTGATGCACAATGGTTTAAAGGGAAGAATAAAGTGGGTATGACAGCAGGAGCTTCAGCACCTGAAGAGCTGGTTAATACGATCCTGGATAAGATCAAAACCTTATCGGATTGCAATGAGGTGACAGAGATTACGGGTCGCGAAGAAAATATGTTTTTCGAAGTCCCTAAAGAGTTGCAGGTTAAAGCGATTTAGCTTTTATTTGAATAAAAAAACGGGCTCCCAATTGGGAGCCCGTTTTACTTTGTAATGATTGAATACTAAACGTTTTCTGTTATTGGTTTAGGCTTCTCCTCGTCAAGGTAATCATCTTCACCCTTGCCTTTAGAGATCTTAATTACTGTACCTGTAATACCTAGCATTGTTAGAACACCAACGATGGTAGAAATCTGCATACCTAGACCAAAACCAAGAGTTGAATTATTCAGGATGAAGGTAATAACTACGGTGGTCATGAACATTGCAGGAACCGTTGTTACCCAGTGGAATTTGTTGTGACGCAATAGGTAAGCCGAAGCGGTCCATAGCATCATTACTGCGGTTGTTTGGTTAGCAAAACCGAAGTAACGCCAGATAACACCGAAGTCTACTTGAGTTAGAATGCCACCTAGAACGAACAGTGGAACAGCCATCATTAGGCGGTTACGCATAGCTCGTTGATCTAAATTGAAGTATTCAGCAAGGATCAAGCGGCTTGAACGAAATGCAGTGTCGCCTGAAGTAATGGGTAGGATTACTACGCCTAGGAAAGCGATGATGCCACCAAATACGCCTAATAGACCAAATGATGAGTCATAAACTACTTTACCTGGGCCACCATTAGCAACAGCGTCAGATAGTGCCTCTACAGAGCCGAAAAATGATAGTGCTAGTGCACACCAGATAAGAGCGATAATGCCTTCACCAATCATTGCGCCGTAGAATACAAATCGTCCGTTCTTTTCGTTATCCATGCAGCGAGCCATCAATGGAGACTGAGTGGCGTGGAAACCAGAGATTGCACCACAAGCGATAGTGATGAATAACGCAGGCCATAGTGGTAGGTCGTTAGGATTCATGTTTGAGAACATATCCTTAACTTCGAAACCACCCATGATAGTGTGCTCACTTGACATAGCGACTGCTGAAATTAGGCCTACTGACATGAAGATAAGTAACGCACCAAACAGTGGGTAGAAACGACCGATGATTTTGTCGACCGGTACGATAGTGGCGATGATGTAGTAAGTGAAGATGATGGCGACCATGGTGCTCATAGTCACTGTCATATCGGTTTGGTCATTCACTAGATTTGTTATCATACCTGCTGGCGCTGATACGAAAACCACACCCACAAGAAGCAGAAGAACAATGGCAAAAATGTTCATAAAGTGTTTTGCGCCATTGCCTAGGTAACGTCCAGTCAGTGTTGGTACAGAAGCACCACCGTTGCGTACGGAAAGCATCCCAGAGAAGTAATCGTGTACGGCACCAGCAAAGATACAACCTAATACGATCCAAAGCATTGCCGCAGGTCCGTATAGTGCACCCATGATTGGACCGAAGATTGGGCCTACACCAGCAATGTTAAGCAACTGAACTAGGTAAACCTTTTTGGTCGACATTGGTACGAAGTCAACGCCATCTTGTTTAGTAATTGCAGGGGTTTGACGGTTTTCATTGATGCCGAATATCTTTTCTATCACGGCGCCATAGATAAAGTAGCCAGCAATCAATGCTGCTACGCAGGTAAGAAACCACATCATAACTATATTCTCTTTTGGTTACGGGTTTAAATCAGGTAAATTTCTGACTACATAGTATGAAAACCATGGTGCAACTACATTCAGAGCTTGGGTTAGTGGTCGAATAGCGGTTTAAGTGGCGAAATATCCCCTTGAGTGGTTTTAAGAAGTCTTACTTTTTAGATAATGTGATCTGTGTGTGCTAAGCTCTTAAAAAACAACATGTTAAGTGAGTCACAATGAAAGGATTTAAGCTGGTTCTACTTTCTACCATTCCATTTTTGTTTGCCTGCGCAAGTGGGGATGAGGCGTTAGCGGAGCAGGGGGACTGGGAAGGCATTGGTTACGCAGATGGTATGAAAGGGCGCACTCAGCGCTCTTATTCTACTCTTAATGAGCTTGGTCCAGCCAACATGGGAGATTATGAGCAGGGTTATAGCAAAGGCGTTACCGAGTTTTGTAACCCTAACTTTGCTTATCAGATGGGGGTGTCTGGTGTGTATTACGAAGGGGTATGTGAAGGGACCAAAGATGCACAAAAATTTCGTATGGAGTGGCAACGTGGTTGGAACGAGAGTAATTAACTTGGCTATTAATATAGTGAATTAATTACTCCTTTTATACGATCAAAAGTAAAGGATTTATCCGCGAATAAATCCTTTTTGTTTTTCTAATTGCAGCTCGGCTTGTTGCCTATTTTGTCCTGTGAGTTGCATCATAATTGCGAGCTTTACTTGCATCCCTGAGCTAAATAGGACATTTTCGGCCTCTTGCTCACTGCACTCGGTAGCTTGCATAATAATTCTTACCGCACGCGCATTGAGCTTTTCATTACTTGGTTTAACGTCAACCATGAGGTTTTGATAAGCCTTACCCACCTTAATCATACTGGCCGTACTCAACATATTGAGCACTAACTTCTGCGCAGTTCCTGCTTTTAGTCGAGTAGAACCGGTTAATACCTCAGGTCCCACTACGGGGCTAATTGCTATCTTAGCAAGAGAAGCAATATCTGAATCTGGATTGCAAGACAGTGAAATCGTATAGGCACCAATTGCATTTGCATAACTCAACGCGCCAATCACATAAGGTGTTCGTCCACTGGCTGCGATGCCAACAACAACGTCTTTATCGGTTAGGCCGAGTTGCTTTAGGTCTTGCTCTGCTAAGGTCAAGCTATCTTCTGCTCCTTCTTGAGCACGAAACATAGCCTCTTTACCTCCGGCAATTAACCCGATCACTACAGTGTCATCCACGCTAAAGGTAGGAGGACACTCTGATGCATCGAGTACGCCAAGTCGTCCACTGGTACCCGCGCCAAGATAGATGAGTCGACCACTCTGTTGGAATGCCTCGCAGATGTGCTCTACAGCCTTGGCTATGTATGGCAGCTCTTTTTGGATAGCCTTTGGGACTTCCGCATCTGCCTGATTCATTTTCTCAACGATGTCTAAATAGCTAAGGGTATCGATGTTCATCGTCTCAGGATTTCGATTTTCTGAGACTAATTTTGAGAGTGAGTTGATCAATGTATTTTGTGACATGTAAAACCTTATTCTGGGTTGTAGATGACGCCAAGGGAGGTTGCTTGGCGTGCCCCTGTGACTTTAGGTAGATTGCTAGGAAGATTGTGAATGCGGCGATAGGCTAACCAAGCAAAGGCCAGAGCTTCCATATAGTCTCCACTAATGCCTTGAGAGTCCGTGGTATCTATATTCCAATCCAAAAGCAGTGTCGTTAGTCTTTGCATGAGTGTTGTATTGCGAGCCCCACCGCCGCAAACTAACAACATGTCATCATGCTGAGTGCTGTAAAGTTGGCATTGCTGAGCAATACTAAGAGCTGTAAATTCCAACAATGTTGCTTGTACATCTTCAGCTGGCAATGGTTCTTCTAGCTTGTTAATAATATGTTCAAGCCATGCTAGGTTGTAATGCTCTCTTCCCGTGCTCTTTGGCGGAAGCTCCAATAGGTAGGGATCTTGTATCAATAGATTAAGTAATTGAGGTTGGATTTTCCCACTGCGAGCAAAAAGCCCATCATGATCAAATTGCTTATTAAGGTGCTTTTGTATCCAAGCATCCATCAACATGTTGCCCGGTCCAGTATCGTAACCAAGCACTTCTCGTGTGGGGTGAAGCACAGAGATATTTGAGATGCCACCGATGTTCAATACCAACTTACAGCCACTGGTTACTGCGAACAATGTCTGGTGATAGGCTGGCACCAAAGGAGCGCCTTGTCCGCCAAGGGCCATATCTTTTCGTCTAAAGTCGGCGACAGTGGTGATACCTGTGTTTACTGCAATTAGGTTGGCGTCACCAATTTGAGTGGTAAAGGGGAAATCGCCAGTCGGTTGGTGGTAAACGGTTTGGCCATGACAACCTATGGCGGTGATGTCCGAGGAATCTAACTTTAGATAAGTTAAAAAGGCCTTAACCGCATCGGCATACAGTAGAGCAAATTGATGGTCGAGAGTACCGAGCTCTTGTAGCGTTGTTGACTGCCCTTGGCAGACGTCAAGTGTTCTTTGTTTTAGGCCTTTGGGTAGAGGGAATTCAAATGTCTCGAGGCAATGAGTGTTGCCATGCTCAAAGTGAGCCAGTGCGAGGTCGACACCATCCAAACTAGTGCCAGACATGATTCCAATATAGAGCTCTTTTTTGTCCATATTTGAGGGGTCAAATTCGTTCAGTCATTGTCAAAATACAATAAACTGAATACTCTGCTAATGCCACACTAGATATGCGATATAAGGATGAAAGATGGGCCCGCTTTGGTTAGATGTTGAAAGCTTTGAAGTTGATGCAGAAGAAAAAGAAATCTTGCAGCACCCTACGGTAGGAGGTGTGATTCTTTTTGCACGTAATTACCATGATAATGAGCAGCTACAAGCTTTAACAGACTCTATCCGTTCTGCTGCAAAACGCCCAATATTGATTGGTGTCGACCAAGAAGGGGGGCGAGTACAGCGCTTTAAAGACGGCTTTACCCGCATTCCTGCTGCGCAAAGCTTCGCTACTCACGCCAATGGTGAGCAACTAGCAAAACAGGCCGGCTGGTTAATGGCCTCTGAAGTCATTGCACATGGTATTGACTTGAGCTTTGCTCCTGTTTTGGATCAAGGGCACCAGTGCTTGGCGATTGGTTCGCGTGCTTTTGGTGAAGATAAAGAGACCATACTTCGTCATAGCACAGCGTATATGCTTGGAATGAAACAGGCGGGCATGGCGACAACAGGCAAGCACTTTCCAGGGCATGGTGGTGTGATTGCTGACTCTCATAAAGAGACTCCCATAGATCAACGTGAGAACATTTTTGATCTCGATATGGATATCTTCCGTGCGCAGATTGAAGCAGGACTACTTGATGCCATGATGCCTGCACATGTGATTTATCCAGCCTATGACGATAAGCCTGCCAGCGGTTCTGAATATTGGCTAAAGTCGATACTTCGCCAAAAATTGGGCTTTCAAGGCTTGGTATTTTCTGATGATTTAAATATGGAAGGGGCGGGAGTGATGGGCGGTGCCGCAGATAGAGCAATACAAAGCCTAAATGCGGGATGTGATATGGTTCTGATGTGCAATAACCGTGAACGAGCAGTACAGATCCTTGATGCTCTACCTGTTACTGATGTACCAAAGGCACAACTGCTAATGAAGAAAAAGTCTTTCAGTTTGAAAGAGCTACGTGGAAACCGAGAATGGAAAGAAGCGACTGAAAGTTTAAGTAAAGCCGAGCTTTTCCTTTAACACCTTGAGATAGCGCCTACTTACAGGGGCTTGGTAACCACCGATGGTGATGATCTCTGCCAAGCCTTGGTCCAGTAATTTTATCTCGCGAATTGCTTTTGGGCTGACTAGATATTGCCGATGACAGCGCATCAGCGGAGTTTTCTCTTCAAGTACCTTCAAGGTTAATTGACTGCTAGTGGTGTGCTCACTTGTTTGAATGTTCACACCACTAATATCACTGTACGCAACTTCAATAGCTTCGACTGGGACGAGCATTATTCTATTGTGACCAATGCAAGGAACCTGCTCTAGGGTAGTTGGAGTAATGGCTGATAAATCAACACTAAGCTGCTCTTTCTTAAATCGTTTAATTAGACGACATACCGTTTTCTCTAATCGCAGAGGATCAACGGGTTTAAGAAGATAATCAAAGGCATTGTCTTCAAAGGCTTGCAAAGCATATTGATCATAGGCAGTAATAAACACGACCGCTGGCATAGTATCAGGGTCTAGCATGCTCAGTAATTCAATGCCCGATACCTGTGGCATGTGGATATCTAAAAACACCACATCTGGTTTCAAAGTATTGATCTTTTGTAGCCCTACTATGGCATTGGCTGCTTGATCAATGATTTCAATCTGTTGCGTTTGTTCAAGAAGCTCAATTAATTCTTCTCTTGCAAATAATTCATCATCGATGACTAGGGCCTTAAGCATGCTTGTCCTTATAGTTGTTTGGGATGATAAAACTCATTCGAGTGTAATCGTTAGGATTGCATTCAATCCTCAATTGATACTGCTCTCCAAAGTAATTGCTTAGACGCTTAGTGACGATTTGCATCCCAAGCCCTGTTTGATCTTTGTTTTCAGGCTCATAAGAACCGGCGTTATCTTCCACGGTAATGCGATCGCCGGTGGCATCTGTGCTGCTATAGATCTTGACTACGCCATTTTCCAGTAGGTTGGAAATGCCATGCTTGATGGCATTCTCAACTAGGGGCTGCAATGTGAAACTGGGTACCATTTTGTCTAACAGGTGCTCTGCAATATCAATCTCAACCTCTAAGCGATCGACAAAGCGTGATTTTTCGATAGTTAGGTAAGAATTAACGTGCGCTAACTCTTCTCTAAGAGTAACAAACTCAGTATTTCGCTTCAGATTCCCACGGAAAAATTGTGAAAGATGCTGGATAAGTTCTCTGGCTTTGTGAGGATCGCGACGCGTGATGGCGCTGATAGTGTTCAGCGCATTAAACAAGAAATGTGGATTTACTTGTGCGTGCAATAGTTTTATTTCAGCCTGAGAGAGCAGCATTTTTTTTTGTTGATATTCACTGTTAAGGATCTGGCTAGAAAGTAGCTCAGCAATCCCTTTTGCCATCGTCATATTGATGGATGAAAAAAGCTTCACCCTTGGCTCATAAAGTTTAATGGTACCTATTACTTTATTATCAGCAATAAGAGGAATAACTAAAGCAGAACCTAGCTTGCAGTCAGAGGAAAGGGAACATTGATAAGGGCTTTTTCTACCATCAAGATAGATAATTCGCTGCTCTCTGATGGAGGTGTGGGTGTATTCAGAAGAAATAGGGGTATTGGGTCTATGGTGATCCGAACCAATACCTTCGAAGGCTAAGATCTTATCTTTATCGGTAATGGCAACCGCGCCAACATGAGTTTCATCTTGAATAATAGAAGCAATTTTTTGGGCGCTTTGGGTATTGAGTCCATCAGACAGTACACCGATGGTTCTCTCTGCAATATTTAGGGCTCGCCTAGAATAAGCAGAAGAGTATTTCTCTAAGATGGCGCGCCTATCTTGTAGGATACTAATAAAGAACGCAGCGCCAAGGGAGTTGGCCAGAATCATTGGTATAGCGATAGCCTCTACCAGAGATATTGCTTGTTCCATGGGTTTTGCCACAATCACAATAATCAGCATTTGCATGATTTCAGCCACCAAGGTGACGTTAAATACAATTACTGCACTGAATAGGCGATCTGTTTTGCCTTTTTTGACCATATATAAGTGAACCAAGCCACCAATCAACCCTTCTGCTGTGGTGGAAATAGCACAAGCAAGGTCAGTGAACCCTCCCATTGAGTAGCGGTGCATTCCCCCCGTGAAACCTACCGCGAACCCAACCAGTGGCCCTCCAAATATTCCCCCAAGAACCGCACCAATTGCGCGAGTATTAGCGATAGCATCATCGATTTGTAAACCAAAGTAGGTGCCGAGAATACAGAACAGTGAAAACATGACGTAACAGATAAGTTTGTGGCTACGCCTTTCTGAAATATTGAGGAGAGGGATAACCAATGGGGTCTTGCTTAGTGTGTAAGCCACCATGAGATACACACACATTTGCTGTAGGAGAGAAAGGATTAATTCCATTTTTGGTAAACTCAGCGCATTAGATACTCCTAATTCTATACTTATTGTTGTTTTGAGCTGGATTTTTTATTGTGAAAACAAGGGGTAGAACATCAGTGAAGTGAATAGAGAGCGACAGCAAATAATTGCCATAACTCAGTGGTGTAAACTTTAACGTACGATAGGTGTATTTTTTGATGTACAAAGTGGTTGCTTTTAAATCTGGGTTCGGTATTGTTTCAAGCATACCTTGAAAGCTTATGTACAAATTTATTTACGGTGACACTATGCAACGCAGCGAACTTAGCAATATTCATATCAGTGACGAACAAATCCTTATTACTCCAGAAGAGCTAAAAGCGAAGATTCCTTTGAGTGAATCGGCAAGACAGTTTGTTCAACAATCGCGTGAAACGATTGCTGATATCATCAAGAAGAAAGATCATCGCTTATTAGTAGTATGCGGTCCTTGCTCTATTCATGATGTAGAAGCAGCTAAAGAATATGCGAAGCGTTTAAAAGCATTGTCAGACGTTGTCGGTGACCAGTTATACCTTGTGATGCGAGTGTACTTTGAAAAGCCTCGTACTACGGTAGGCTGGAAAGGCCTGATCAATGACCCACATTTAGATGGATCATTTGATATTGAACATGGCCTACACACGGCGCGTAATTTGCTGGTGGAACTGGCAGAAATGGGCATTCCACTTGCAACAGAAGCGCTAGACCCAATTAGCCCTCAGTACGTGGCAGATACCTTTAGTTGGTCAGCAATTGGTGCTCGTACTACTGAGTCTCAAACACACCGTGAAATGGCGAGTGGTCTGTCAATGCCTGTTGGTTTCAAGAACGGTACTGATGGTAGTCTTTCTACTGCTATTAACGCAATGCAAGCGGCATCCTCCAGTCACCGATTCATTGGTATCAACCGTGAAGGACAGGTTGCACTGCTGACAACTAAAGGTAATCCAGATGGCCACGTTATTCTTCGTGGTGGTAAACAAACTAACTACGATTCAGTGTCTGTTCGTGAGTGTGAAGATGAATTAGCAAAAGCGGGCCTAGATGCAGCGCTAATGATTGACTGTAGTCATGCCAACTCTCGTAAAGATTTCCGTCGTCAACCATTGGTAGCGTCTGATGCAATCCAACAGATCAGAGAGGGTAACAAGTCCATTATTGGCTTGATGATTGAAAGTAACATTAATGAAGGAAATCAAGGTTCTGATATTCCTCTAGACCAAATGAAATACGGTGTTTCTATTACCGATGCGTGTATCAATTGGGAATCAACTGAGGCACTATTAAATAAAACTCATGATGAGTTGATTCCGTTTTTACAAAACAGATTGAAGTAAGCAGTAGAGTACGAAAATGGCAAAGGAACTACAGGGTTTAAGAGATAAGATTGATTCAGTAGACAAGCAAATGCTTGATTTACTGGAGCAACGATTGAAGTTAGTGGAAGAGGTAGGTGAGGTTAAGAGCGAGCATGGCCTGCCTATCTATGCCCCAGATCGTGAAGCAGCAATGCTAGCCTCGCGTCGACAAGAAGCAGAAAAGCGTGGCGTTCCAGCTCAACTTATTGAAGATATCCTGCGCCGAGTGATGCGTGAGTCCTATGCCAGCGAAAAAGACTCTGGCTTCAAGTGCCTCAAACCCGATTTAGGTGACGTAGTCATTATCGGTGGTAATGGTCAGCTTGGCGGTTTGTTCAAGAAAATGTTTGAGCTATCTGGCTACAAGGTGAGTGTTGTAGGTAGTAAGAACTGGCATGAAGCCGATTCCATGTTTGCAACCGCGGGTTTGGTGGTCGTTACCGTACCAATTAATAAAACTGAGTCGATTATTGCTAAGTTAGGTAACCTGCCGAAAGATTGCATCTTATGTGACTTCACCTCAATTAAAGCCAAACCACTGCAGGCAATGATGGACGTACACGCAGGTCCCGTAGTGGGCCTTCACCCAATGTTTGGACCTGATGTGCCTAGCCTCGCTAAGCAGGTTATCGTTCATTGCGAAGGACGCGGTGGAGAAAACTATCAATGGCTTTTAGACCAGTTTGCTATTTGGGGGGCAAGTCTATGTCCTATGGATGCAGAGCAACACGATAACGGCATGACCTTGATTCAGGCGCTTCGCCACTTTACTTCTTTTGCTTATGGCTTACATCTAAGCAAAGAAAACCCGAACATTGATACCTTGCTGAAATTAAGCTCACCAATCTATCGTCTTGAAATTGCGATGGTCGGTCGACTGTTTGCACAGGATCCAGATCTTTACGGGGATATCATTCTGTCTTCAGAGCAAAACGTGGAGATGATTAAACGCTTCCACGCTCGATTTGGTGAGGCCTTGGCGTTATTGGATAACCATGATAAAACCGCCTTTGTTGAGCAGTTCAATGCGGTATCTGGGTGGTTTGGTGACTACTCACAACAATTTATGAGTGAAAGTCAGAACCTACTCAAACAAGCCAATGACTCGATACAAAGAGATTAAATGAACAAAGGGCCGCAATATGCGGCCCTTTTCTTATCGCTTGAAGCTAATAGCTGAGTGCTTACTTAGTTACGCGCTTGTACTTAATGCGGTGTGGTTCAGCCGCTTCAGGCCCCAGAGTTTTCTTCAGCCATTCCATGTATTCGTTGTAGTTACCTTCGTAGAAGTTAACCTGCCCCTCATCACGGTAATCAATGATGTGAGTTGCGATACGGTCTAGGAACCAACGGTCGTGCGAGATAACCATTGCACAGCCAGGAAACTCAAGTAGAGCCTCTTCTAGTGCACGTAAGGTTTCAACGTCAAGGTCATTGGTTGGCTCATCGAGAAGCAATACGTTGCCGCCTGTTTTAAGAAGCTTAGCAAGGTGAACACGGTTACGTTCACCACCAGAAAGCTGTCCCATGACTTTTTGTTGGTCTGAGCCTTTGAAGTTAAAGCGTGAGCAGTAAGCACGGGCTGGAATTTCAAAGTTGTTGATCTTGATGATGTCAGCACCCTCAGAGATCTCTTGGAAGACGGTCTTCTTGTCATCTATGCTGTCACGGAACTGATCAACAGAAGCCAGTTTAACCGTATCACCCATTTCAACAGTGCCTGAATCAGGCTGCTCTGTGCCGCTTAGCATCTTGAATAGAGTTGATTTACCCGCACCGTTAGCACCGATAATACCTACGATAGCACCCTTAGGCATGCTAAATGACAAGTCATCGATCAGTACACGGCCATCAAAAGATTTAGTTAGGTTCTTAACTTCGATAACTTTGTCACCTAGACGCTCACCTGGTGGGATGAATAGTTCGTTGGTTTCGTTACGTTTCTGACGATCGCCGCTTTGGAGTTCTTCAAAGCGAGCCATACGAGCTTTAGACTTAGATTGACGACCTTTAGGATTTTGACGAACCCATTCAAGCTCTTTCTCGATAGTCTTTTGACGAGCACTCTCTTGAGAAGCTTCTTGCTGTAGACGGGCGTCTTTTTGCTCAAGCCAAGAGGTATAGTTGCCTTCCCATGGAATACCTTCACCACGGTCAAGTTCTAGAATCCAGCCAGCTGCGTTATCCAGGAAGTAACGGTCGTGGGTAATCGCCACAACGGTGCCTGAGTAGTCAACAAGGAAGCGCTCTAGCCAAGCGACCGATTCTGCATCCAAGTGGTTGGTTGGTTCATCAAGAAGTAACATGTCAGGCTTCTCAAGAAGAAGGCGACAGATAGCAACACGGCGACGCTCACCACCAGAAAGGTGTTCAATTTTTGCATCCCACTCAGGTAGGCGAAGTGCATCAGCAGCACGCTCAAGAGAGTTTTCAAGGTTGTGCCCGTCTTTTGCTTGGATAAGCGCTTCAAGATCACCTTGTTCTTTAGCTAGCGCATCAAAATCAGCATCGGGTTCAGCATAAGCTGCATAAACCTCGTCCAGTCGCTTCATTGCACCGGCTACGTCTGATACCGCTTCTTCAACGATTTCACGAACGGTCTTGGATTCATCCAGTTTAGGTTCCTGTGGAAGGTAACCAACGTTCAGTCCAGGTTGAGGACGTGCTTCACCGTCGATATCTGTATCGATACCCGCCATAATGCGAAGAAGTGTCGACTTACCAGCACCGTTTAGACCCAGAACACCAATTTTGGCGCCAGGGAAGAAACTTAGTGAGATGTCTTTTAGGATTTGACGTTTTGGTGGCACAACTTTGCTCACCCGAGACATGGTATAGACGTATTCAGCCATTACCTAGAGATCCTGTGTTAAATGGAGATTAAGCGTTATTTTATACTATGCGAGCGCTTTTTGTTACTGCGTAAGACGCAAAATCCTGCGTCCTTGAATCTACAAATAGTTATTTACATGTTTCTTACAAATGTCACCAATTGTTGCGTATTATGAAGGAAGGCAATTGAACCATTATCATCACCATAAGAGAGAAACATGTCTGCATTCATTAAATGGTTAGGAGTAGGGGTAGGGATGGTTTCTCTATCTGTCTCAGCATTAACACTTCAACAGCAACGAGATATGTATGAGGAAGCTCAGTCTCTAATTACTGAAGACAACTTAACGGAATACCAACCTCTTAGAAAACAACTGGATAGTTACGCATTGACCCCTTATCTGGACTATCGCGTTTATATGACGGATATCGCAACGCGCACTCCTAATGAAGTAGAGCAGTATATTAAAGATAACTATCAGTATCCTTTTTCTCAGTCGGTGAGAGGCGCTTACCTTGATGCGCTAGTCGAAGCGGAAGATTGGCATGGATTTTATCGTTTTCAGGCCAGTAAACCTCGAATGCAAAGTTATCAATGCAGTTATTATTTTGCTCAATACCAAGTGGGTAAAACGGTTGATGCGTTCAAAGGGGCATCTGATTTATGGCTAACAGGTTCAAGCATTGCACCTGAATGTGACGAATTATTTGAAGCTTGGAGTGAGGCTGGTTTACGCAATGACGAGTTAATATTGCAACGTATTGAACTGGCATTTGCTCGTCGTAATGGTCGATTGCTCAATTATCTAAAGGATCTTCCTAAATCGGAAGTCGCGAGAGAAAACGCTGTTGCGATTTATAACCTATATAAAAATAAATCGAAGATCGAAACGTTTGCCACTTCTCAGCCACAAATAGAAATCAATAAAAAGGTCTCTTTGGCCGCGTTAAAGCGCATTACCTATCAAGAAGCGAATCCTGAGCTTGCGATACAGGCGTTAGACAACGTAGCTAAGGCTCAGCAGTTTTCCGACAAGGAGTATCAAGATACTGCGGATTACATCGCTTATAGCTTGATCAATACTGAAGATGAAGACCTCGCTAAGTGGCGCGACAAAGCACTTTTAAGTAGTACGAATCCAAAATGGCTAGAACGAAGAGCGCGTCTGGCGATTCAGCATCAAGATTGGAAAGGGCTAGATGTTTGGATTAATAAGTTGCCAAGCAAAGATAAAAACTCCAAGCGCTGGAAGTATTGGCAAGCTCGTACCGATATAGCATTAGGTGAAGTAGAGCAGGGCAAAGCACAAATGCAGACCCTATTGGGTGACAGAAACTTTTACAGTATTGCAGCCGCAGACTACTTGGGTAAGCCTATTCAATACAGCACTTCTGTATTGACCGAACAGAAGGTGTCTATCAAGCCATTTTCATCGTCACTATCACGTATCAAAGAGCTGATTGCTGTTGATAAAATCACGGCAGCAAAACGTGAATGGCGCTGGTTGTTAGCTCGAGCTAATTCGGAACAGAAAAAGGCATTGGCTCAATATGCAGCATCGATGCGCTGGAATCACCTGACTGTCATTGCGACTATCGACGCTAAAATGTGGGACCACATTAGTTTACGTTTTCCTATCGCGCATCAATGGTGGTTTAATTTTTATGCCGAGAAATATGTTCTTGACCCTGTAACGCTGATGGCGTTGGCAAGACAAGAAAGTGCTCTTGATATTGATGCCCAATCACCTGTTGGTGCCAGAGGATTGATGCAAATTATGCCAAAAACAGCTTCATATACCGCAAAGAAATACGATATTGATTATGCAGGAGCTGATGAGCTATTTGAGGTGAACAAGAATATCGAGATAGGCAGTCAATATCTTGCTGGACTACTCGGTGACTATCAGGGCAACCGCATATTGGCCTTTGGCGCTTATAATGCAGGGCCACACAGAGTTAAGCTTTGGAGAGAGCGCACCGGTGGCAAAGTCGATGCCTACTCCTACATCGAAGCGATTCCATTTAAAGAAACGCGAGGCTACATTCAAAATATTCTTATGTTTGAAGTCTATTATCGCGATATTTTGAATCAGCAAGGTTCATTTTTATCTGACTTAGAGTCTGAAATGAAGTATTAATAAGGGAGTTTCAATTAGTCAGTCAACATACTATGAATTCAGTTGAGCAAGAGTGGCAAAAGCTACTTTTCACTATTGCCAAGGCCACGGAAGAAGGAGAGCATCAGACGTTACTGTCTATTATGCTCACTCCTGACGAAAAAGAGGCCTTGGTAACTCGCGCCAAAATTTTGCATAAGTTGCTTAATGAAAAATGCTCACAACGCCAGATTAGCCAAGATCTTGGTGTTGGTATTGCGACAGTTACGCGTGGTTCTAATGAGTTAAAGAGACATTCAGAAGAGGAACAGGAGTTGGTTTCTCGCTTGCTTAAGCCATTCATAGAATAAAGCCCCAGTACTTATAAAAAATACTGAGGCTTTAGTGTCGTTTTGGTTCAAGACGCTCAAAAGGCGTCTTGATTAACAAATGGAATCAGAGCCAAGATCAAGGCTTGGTGATACACGCTACTTCGACTCAAGCAATTATTGGTTAAGATGCCAATAGCGCCACCTTTTTGTTTTATGTTCTTTGTACCATAGACTTCATCCATGGCATCGCCGAGTTCTTTGCCTTGCTCAATTAAGCTCAATACCTTAGGTGGCAGCATCAAACTAGACGACCGTGACTCTCCATGTCGATCTTGCGAGGCTATGATCATCCATGCAAACGTAGCATCATCTTCAATACCGGCTTCTAAACCCACATAATAATCCGCATCTTGGATTACTTGTTTTGCATTTGAAACACGGTTTTGAGCGCCTAATTTAGTCTCTTTGTTAGAAAGTGGTTGATCACTCACTCCACTATCAACACTCACTCCATCAAAGCTAAATGCTTGTTCAGGGAACATTTCACCAAAAGCACTTTCTACTGCTTTTATTTTTGCAGGGTTTAAAGAGGCGACAATGACTCTTTGCATCTCAATATTCACCTAAAGAACCTTAATTTGAGTAGGTTTGATGTTTTCACTTGGATAGCAGCCCAACACTTTTAGGAAACGAGTGATTTTTACCAGTTCGTTGATGGCCATCTGAGTTGCTTGTGAGTCTAGGTGTGCCTCAAGGTCCATGTAGAACATTTCTTCCCAAGGGTTACCCATGATTGGGCGTGACTCTAGCTTAGTAATGTTGATGCTGTGTCGCTGTAATACCAATAGTGTTTCAACAAGGGAACCCGCCTCTTGAGAGGTCGACATGATGAGAGTGGTTTTAGCTGGGATCTGATCAGAAACGCTTACAGATTTACGAGCGACAACAATAAAGCGTGTATGATTTTCTGTTTGGTTGGCGATATTTTCTTGAACGTTTTGCAGGCCATATAGCTTGCCACTTAACGCATTACCAATGGCGGCTGCATCAGGACGGTTAAGCTCTTTCACCTTCAGCATGGCATCTGCAGTACTTGCGCAGGTTTCTAATTTAACGCTCTTTAAGCGTCCCAAGAAATCACTACATTGCTGGTGAGGCTGCGGGTGAGAGTAAAGAGTCTTAATCTCTTCTAATCGCACGTCAGTAGTGGACAGTAAGCAATGTTCAATCGGCTGTGATAGTTCACCAACGATATATAGCGTAGTATGCTGAAGAAGGTCGTATACCTCATTGATAGAGCCAGAGCTGGTATTCTCTATTGGCAAAACGCCGTAATCGGCATGTCCAGACTCAACAGTTTTAGTCACTTCTTTAAAGGAGTCACAATTAAGTTCAATGAGGTCGGTATTACGACGGCTGAAGTAATCGCGACTTGCTAGGTGTGAATATGATCCTTTAGCTCCTAAAAATGCAACTCTTGCCAACGGTTTACGTTGCAGAGCAGGATTAACTAGGTTCTGCAGGTAGGATTGTTGCAACAATACCGAATCTTCAATGATGGTATGAAATACCTTAGTGATGTATTCCGCATCCAATTGGTACTTATCTTTACCATTGTTTATCAGCTTTACAAGAAGTTGCTGCTCTCTATCTGCATCGCGAACAGGCTTCGATGTTTCCACTTTGCTTTTCGCAACTTCTAGGCTCAAGCTACGACGCTCTGACAGCAAATTTAGAAGTTTATCGTCTAGAACATTGAGTCGATTGCGAATTTCATCGAGAGAAAGTGGTGCTTCAGCCATTCCTAATTCCTTTATATGGGGTTGCGAAAGAGATATACGATTCACAATAAGCTAAGGCAGGAATTAGGGTCAAGGAAAAACAGCGCCATAAAGGCGCTGTTTGTGCAAGTTAAGTTCTAGTGCTTAGCTAGTAGACTTCTTCTTCTTCTTCAATTACTGGCTCTTCTGGCTCAGCGAGAATCTCGGCATGACTAGCTCGCCGTGCTTCTGGTTTGTGACGAAGTTTGTTCAATTGTCTCTCTAGTTTCTGCTCTACTTCGTTAATCGCTGTATATAGATCTGCGTGAACAGCAGAGGCAACCAGTTGGCCTTTCGGTACGCTAAGTACGGCTTCAAATTTTTTATTTTTGTTTGGCTCTTCTTGGAAGCTAGCATTGCAACTAATAATGTCGACTTGCCATTTTTCTAGTTTCTTAAATTTTTCTTCAATGTGAGTGCGAATCGCAGAGGTGATCTCGATGTTTTTTCCTGTGATATTCATTTTCATATATGTCGCTTCCTCTGTGTAAACCCCTTATGGGATAACTTCAGATTACGACTCTGATGGAATTAGTTTTGTGATCCACGTCACATTAAGGTGCAATTGCTTAATTGCCGATAATGTTTGTGATTATTTACATAGCTTTGCAAGAAAACCCTTGCGATCATCACTTTTTGATGTCAAATTTGAATGGATAGAGGCACTAAGAATCAATGATTTTTAGTGCCTCTTTTCGTTTTGTAACTGCTTGTTTTACAACGCAGCTGGACCGAATTTAATCATCAACGTCAAAGATTAGCTGTACCGCTTCGATCTCTTCAATTAGTTCATTGCTATGTTCGTTTCGCTGATCTTGGATCTCACCTAACTGCTTATAGATGGTGTAGTAACGATTGATGTTAGCAACATACTGCACAGGTTCACGTCCAATGTTGCGTCGAGCCACAATCTCTACATTGTTAAACCATACGTTGTGATCAAAGCCTTGTTTCTTAGCTAGTGCTCGCATTCTGCGAATCTTTGCAGGACCAGCATTGTAGGAAGCGAGGCTAAAGTACACTTTATCGTTGGCGTCGATATCAGGATCGCTAAAGTATCGGTCGTGGATAAAGCGAAGGTATTTTGTGCCAGCATGAATATTGTTCTCAACAGGCTTGATATTGGGAATATTGATGTAAGGATCTCTCGCTGTAGCGGGCAATACCTGCATTATCCCAACAGCTCCTCGATGGGAGACCTTGCTGTTGTCTAAACCTGATTCCTGGAAAGCTTGAGCCGATAACATAACCCAATCAATCTGGTACTCCTGTCCATAACGCTCAAACAATTTAGACAGATTCGCTAACCTTGCCATTTTTTTAGGATTCAATGCGCGAGTTAACCAGCGAGTGTCTTGTAAGTATTTGCCGTAGATGACGTTGCCAAGTAAGGTTCCTCCCTTGGCAGTCTTCAAATAACTATTAATGACCTTCTTGAATTCAGGACTATCATGGCGCAGGGCCCATGCGATTTGTCCATCAGTGCGTAATGGCATCTGTTCGTGCACATGAACGTTTTCCATGACGTTCGTCCATAATTGGGCTTTGTGGCTATCAATGATAGTGGCCGGAATCAATCCTTGATTAACCATTTCGACCAGTTCGATGTCTTGAAGGTTCTCTTGAATAAAATTGACTCGAATCGGTGTATGACCACTATTGGATAGTTTTCGGTTGAGAACTTGAACGCTTTCAAAGTAGCTTGAGCTAGCGCGTATCCATACTTCCAAGCCACTAGCTTGTTCTAAAGAAGTAATTTCTGTAACTGTATTGCTGGTGAGAAACAATTCGCTTACCCCTTTTAGGATTGGGGTACTGAAGTCGATGATCTTCTCTCGACGCTCTGTAATGGTAAGGTTTGCCACTGCAATATCACCATACCCTTCATTCAACGCGTCAAATAATTCATCTCGGGCTACGGGAATGATTTTAATCCTCATATAAGGGTGCGTCTTTTTGAGGTTCATTTCGAAGTGATGGAGTTGTTCAGCAATAATGCCTTTGGGTCTTCCCCCTTCGACATAATAAAAGCCAAGATCAGCTGACACTAATGCACGTACAACACCCTTATCTTTAAGGGTTTTATAGTCGCCGGTATAGGTATTGTTAAGCAGAGGAGATAGCTCCAATGCTTGTGTAGAAAAGGATATTAATGATGAGGCAAGTAGCCAAACTATAAGATTTTTCATACAACATTCCGTGTTGGGTTATGAAAAAGTGACGCAAGCGCCGCTACGGAATGTTAAAAATTTAACATTCCGTATCTAGAATTTAACACTTAAAGGGGATTTAGCTCAATCAGTTTTTCAGTTCGAACTACAGCATCTTCTAAATTAAGCTCTTTATAAGCAATTAGTTGCAAGCGTAAAGACTTTCGTGCTGCTTCTGTATCAGGGTAGCTGCGCTGAATTTCTTGACTGCGATTAATAGCGGCTATCCATGCTTCACGGCGGATATAAAAATCTGCAGTCGCATAGTCATAGTTTGCTAGGCGATTTTTTAGAAAGACTAAGCGTTGCTGAGCATCTTCAGCGTATGGGCTATTTGGGTAGCGTTGTAGCAAGCGCTTGAAGTCGTTAAATGCCAGTTTCACAGGTTCTGGATCTCGATCTGAACGATCGATATTAAAGACATCGTGAAGGAAGTTTCTGTCCTGTGCCATATGAGAAAGGCCCCGCATATACAGAATCCAATCTGATTTTTCGTGCGTAGGGTTCAAGCGAGTAAAACGCTCAATGGTCGCCAGAGCTAATGGTAACTCATCGTTCTTATAGTATGCATATACCAGATCCAGTTGAACCTGCTCTGAATAAGGACCGAATGGGTAACGAGAATCCAAAGCTTCCAGTTTTTCCACAGCAGAAGACCAATTACCCTCTCTTAAAGAGATCTGAGACTCAGCATACAGCTCCGCTGGTGGGATATCAGGGACGATGTCATCGCTACTGCTGCATCCAAAAAGCAACAAAGCAGATAGAAGACCGATTATAGTTTGATGTTTCATGTTAAAACGAGAAGCCATGCTCAATTAAATTATTTCCTTGGTTGCCGTTACAATCGGCAAGTAAGCAGATACAATAACGGATAGAACGCTTATTTTTTCATATAAACAAGCATTAGTCCCACAGTTTTTTAAAAAGTTCGATATGGCCCAGCAGATAGAATTAAAAAGTACCGTAAAAGAGAGCCAACTAGGCCAACGCCTAGATCAGGCCATTGCAGAATTGTTCGACGAGTTTTCTCGTTCGCGCATGAAAGAGTGGTTGCTCAACGGAAAAGTCAGCGTTGATGGCGTTGTCGTAACCAAAGCTCGCGTGAAGGTAATGGGCGGTGAAGAGATCACTGTTCAAGCCGTAATCGAAGATGAAGAACGTTGGGAAGCACAAGATATCCCTCTAGATATCGTCTACGAAGACGAAGATCTATTGGTTATCAACAAGCCTCGCGGATTCGTTGTTCACCCGGGAGCAGGAACCCCTGATAGCACAGTGCTCAATGCCTTGTTGTTCCATTATCCGCAAATCGCAGAAGTACCGCGCGCGGGTATTGTGCACCGTCTTGATAAAGACACCACAGGCTTGATGGTGGTTGCGAAGAATGTACCAACTCAAACTCGTCTTGTACGTGCATTGCAAAAGCGCCGTATTACTCGTGAATATGAGGCGATTGCGATTGGTAAAATGACTGCAGGTGGCATGGTAGAAAAACCAATTGGTCGCCACTCCACTAAGCGAACCTTGATGGCGGTGAATGAACTTGGTAAGCCTGCGCTGACGCATTATCGAGTCGCGGAGCATTTCCGTGAACATACTCGTATTAGACTCCGTCTAGAGACCGGTCGTACTCACCAGATTCGTGTGCATATGTCTTATTTGCAGCACCCTCTACTTGGCGATATCGCTTATGGCGGTCGTGCTCGTATTCCTAAAGGTGCTTCAGAAGAGTTAACTGCGATGATTCGCGGTTTTGATCGTCAAGCTCTGCATGCTGTTATGCTGAAATTCGATCACCCATCTACAGGTGAAGAGATGCAATTCCATGCACCAGTACCTGATGATATGGTCGAAATGGCAGAGGCACTGCGTCAAGATATGCGTCTTAACCATGAAGACGACTATTAATGAGTTACTTGCATCCTAGTTGGAAAGTTGTAGATCGCGTGAAATCCATTAGCTCAACTCGAGTTGGTGGTTTTTCATTGGGCGATTTTGCAAGTCTTAACCTAGGGATGCATGTGAATGATGACCCTGTTATCGTTCAAAAAAACCGAGATCATCTTGCTCAGTTGAGTAAGATGCCTTCACCTCCAGTGTGGATGAATCAAACACACTCTACTGTTGTGGTTGAATTGACAGAGCCTACCTGTGAAACCATCGAAGCTGATGCATTGGTGACTTCTGTGCCAGGGGTGGTATGCAGTGTAATGACTGCCGATTGCTTGCCTGTTTTATTCGCTAGTGTCGACGGCACGAAAGTGGCGAGTGCTCATGCAGGATGGCGCGGCTTAGTCGGTGGAATTTTAGAAAATACTCTAAGTCATTTTACCTCTCCCGTTATTGCTTGGGTTGGCCCAGCGATTAGCCTGGATGCATTTGAAGTGGGAGATGAAGTAAGGCAGCAGTTTGTTGATAGTAACAATGACGATGCCATTGCCTTTCATCAGCACAAGCCAGGCAAGTGGATGGCCGATCTGCCCTTGCTTGCTAAGCTGAGACTGCAAAGGGCTGGTTGTCACAATGTTACTCTTTCAGGTTTATGTACCTACTCTGAAACCGAGCGTTTCTTTTCTTACCGTAGACAAGCATCCACTGGGCGGCAATCTAGCTTTATTTGGATTGAGTAACCCTTCTTCTTTTGCCTAACACTTGAAATCGTCTTTTGATGCAACCATGTGATTATTAGATAATCACTAATTGCTCTCAGGAGGCCAACATGCGTTACGATCGTTTAACCGGTAAATTTCAAGCCGCACTTTCTGATGCCCAATCTTTGGCAGTAGGCCGAGATCATCAATATATCGAGCCGTCACATTTACTCTTCTCTTTGCTCAATCAAGAGGGAGGTAGCGTCAGGCCATTATTGACCTTGATACAGGTTGATATTACGCAACTGCGAGCTCAATTATCAGAAAAGCTGGATAGTTTTCCAAAAGTCAGTGGCATGTCTGCTGAAGTTCAAGTTTCTTCATCACTGACCAAGCTACTTAACCTGTGCGATAAGTTCGCCCAAAAGCGCAACGATAGCTACATTTCATCTGAATTATTTTTGCAAGCGGCGATTCATGATAGCAGCCAACTAGGGCCTATGCTCAAGTCTCAAGGCGTAACCGAAAAGAAAATCGTTGAAGCAATCGAAAAGATCACGGGTGGTCAAAAGGTCGATGACCCTAATGCAGAAGAGCAGCGTCAAGCATTGGAGAAATATACCATTGACCTTACTGCTCGTGCAGAACAAGGCAAACTTGATCCTGTTATTGGACGAGATGATGAAATTCGCCGCACCATTCAAGTGTTACAGCGCAGAACTAAAAATAATCCGGTGCTTATAGGTGAACCGGGTGTAGGCAAAACGGCTATTGTCGAAGGACTTGCACAGCGCATCATTAATGATGAAGTTCCAGAAGGGCTTCGAGGTCGTCGCGTACTTTCTTTGGATATGGGAGCTCTGATAGCCGGTGCCAAATATAGAGGTGAGTTCGAAGAGCGCTTGAAAGCCGTGCTTAATGAATTGGCTCAAGAAGAGGGTAATATCATCCTCTTTATCGATGAAATGCATACTATGGTTGGTGCAGGCAAAGCCGATGGCGCTATGGATGCTGGCAATATGCTAAAACCGGCATTAGCTCGAGGTGAGCTTCACTGCGTAGGAGCGACAACATTAGATGAACATCGCCAATATATAGAGAAAGACCCCGCGCTTGAACGCCGTTTCCAAAAGGTGCTGGTGGATGAACCTAGCGTGGAAGACACCATCGCAATCCTTCGTGGTTTGAAAGAGAAGTATGAGCTTCACCATCATGTTGATATTACAGATCCAGCTATTGTTGCAGCTGCGACGTTATCACATCGGTATGTTTCAGATCGGCAATTGCCAGATAAGGCGATTGATCTGATAGATGAAGCGGCGTCTTCTATTCGTATGCAAATTGACTCTAAGCCAGAGGCGATGGATAAGCTTGATCGTAAAATCATCCAATTGAAGATGGAACAACAAGCGCTGAATAAAGAAGATGATGATGCGAGTCGTAAGCGCATAATGCTTATTAATGAAGAGTTGTCTGATAAAGAACGTCAGTATGCTGAATTTGATGAGGTGTGGGTTGCTGAGAAAGCCTCGTTATCTGGTACGCAAAATATAAAAGCAGAGTTAGAGCAGGCGCGTTTAGATATTGAGTTTGCTCGTCGAGCTGGCGATCTCAATAGAATGTCTGAGCTGCAATATGGTCGTATCCCGGAGTTGGAGAAACAACTACAACTTGCCTCTGAAGCTGAACAGAAGGAGTTGACCTTACTTAAGAACAAAGTAGGGGACGCAGAAATTGCAGAGGTACTATCTAAACAAACCGGTATTCCTGTCGCGAAAATGCTAGAGGCTGAAAAGTCGAAGCTACTTCGCATGGAAGACGAGCTGCATGAAAATGTTATCGGACAAAATGAGGCGGTAAGTGCAGTCTCTGATGCAATTCGTCGCAGTCGTGCGGGGCTCTCAGATCCCAATAAGCCAATTGGGTCATTCCTATTTCTAGGTCCAACCGGTGTAGGTAAGACCGAACTGTGCAAAACACTAGCGAACTTTATGTTCGATAGTGGGGATGCAATGGTTCGTATTGATATGTCAGAGTTCATGGAAAAACACTCTGTTGCTAGATTAGTAGGTGCACCTCCTGGTTATGTGGGCTACGAAGAGGGTGGGTACCTTACTGAAGCAGTAAGACGTAAACCTTATTCGGTCATTCTCTTGGATGAAGTAGAGAAAGCTCACCCTGATGTATTCAATATACTGCTGCAGGTACTTGATGATGGGCGACTTACTGATGGACAAGGTCGCACTGTTGATTTTCGTAATACCGTCTTAATCATGACCTCGAACTTAGGATCAGCGCAAATTCAAGAGGGATTTGGCGAGGCATCTTATATACAAATGAAAGAGCGGGTAATGGAAATAGTGAAAAGTCATTTCCGTCCAGAGTTTTTAAACCGTGTAGATGAAAGTGTCGTATTCCACCCTCTAGGTGAAAAACATATTCGCAATATTGCTTCTATTCAGCTTCAAGCATTAATTGCGCGCTTAGAGGCAAAAGAGTATCAACTGTCTATTACCGATGAAGCCCTGGATAAAATTGCTCATATTGGCTTCGACCCTGTTTATGGTGCAAGACCACTTAAGCGGGCTATTCAGCAATATATTGAAAATCCATTGGCAAAATCACTATTGTCAGGAAAATTTGCTCCAGGCGAGCAGATAGAATTGATTGTTGAAGACAGTAATATCGTAGCGAGACAAGGCTAATTCACTAAATTACTGGTTTGATTCATGATAGATTCACCACGAAAACGTTTGCTTTGCCTGAAAAGTAAACGGTTGGTGCGTTTTATTGAAAAAAGTGCTTTTTAGGGGTTGTCAGAGGGCGTTTTATTCTTATAATGCGCCTCCGTTGTCACGATAAACATCGCAGGCAACAAACGGTGCTAAAAAGATGAAATGATTAATAAAAAAGTGGTTGACACTGATAATTATCTCATTAGAATAGGCCGTCCGCTTGGAGAGGTAACCCTTGAAAAGCAACGCTCTTTAACAATTTAAACCTATCAATCTGTGTGGGCACTCGTTGATGATAATCGAAAAGATTTATCAATGAACTGAGTGACCAATACAATGATTTTTAATCATTGGCACAGTCAATTCATTATCGTTCTGTTGGAACGATAATAGCTTTAAAATTACTTCTTACTTTCGAGTAAGGAACAGTTTTGAAGTCAGTATTCATTGAGCCGGTCGAAAGACCAAAAAAACTTTAATTGAAGAGTTTGATCATGGCTCAGATTGAACGCTGGCGGCAGGCCTAACACATGCAAGTCGAGCGGAAACGACAACATTGACCCTTCGGGTGATTTATTGGGCGTCGAGCGGCGGACGGGTGAGTAATGCCTGGGAAATTGCCCTGATGTGGGGGATAACTATTGGAAACGATAGCTAATACCGCATAACGTCTACGGACCAAAGAGGGGGACCTTCGGGCCTCTCGCTTCAGGATATGCCCAGGTGGGATTAGCTAGTTGGTGAGGTAATGGCTCACCAAGGCGACGATCCCTAGCTGGTCTGAGAGGATGATCAGCCACACTGGAACTGAGACACGGTCCAGACTCCTACGGGAGGCAGCAGTGGGGAATATTGCACAATGGGCGAAAGCCTGATGCAGCCATGCCGCGTGTATGAAGAAGGCCTTCGGGTTGTAAAGTACTTTCAGTCGTGAGGAAGATATATAAGTTAATAGCTTATGTGTTTGACGTTAGCGACAGAAGAAGCACCGGCTAACTCCGTGCCAGCAGCCGCGGTAATACGGAGGGTGCGAGCGTTAATCGGAATTACTGGGCGTAAAGCGCATGCAGGTGGTTTGTTAAGTCAGATGTGAAAGCCCGGGGCTCAACCTCGGAACCGCATTTGAAACTGGCAGGCTAGAGTACTGTAGAGGGGGGTAGAATTTCAGGTGTAGCGGTGAAATGCGTAGAGATCTGAAGGAATACCAGTGGCGAAGGCGGCCCCCTGGACAGATACTGACACTCAGATGCGAAAGCGTGGGGAGCAAACAGGATTAGATACCCTGGTAGTCCACGCCGTAAACGATGTCTACTTGGAGGTTGTGGCCTTGAGCCGTGGCTTTCGGAGCTAACGCGTTAAGTAGACCGCCTGGGGAGTACGGTCGCAAGATTAAAACTCAAATGAATTGACGGGGGCCCGCACAAGCGGTGGAGCATGTGGTTTAATTCGATGCAACGCGAAGAACCTTACCTACTCTTGACATCCAGAGAACTTTCCAGAGATGGATTGGTGCCTTCGGGAACTCTGAGACAGGTGCTGCATGGCTGTCGTCAGCTCGTGTTGTGAAATGTTGGGTTAAGTCCCGCAACGAGCGCAACCCTTATCCTTGTTTGCCAGCACGTAATGGTGGGAACTCCAGGGAGACTGCCGGTGATAAACCGGAGGAAGGTGGGGACGACGTCAAGTCATCATGGCCCTTACGAGTAGGGCTACACACGTGCTACAATGGCGCATACAGAGGGCGGCCAACCAGCGATGGTGAGCGAATCCCAAAAAGTGCGTCGTAGTCCGGATTGGAGTCTGCAACTCGACTCCATGAAGTCGGAATCGCTAGTAATCGTGAATCAGAATGTCACGGTGAATACGTTCCCGGGCCTTGTACACACCGCCCGTCACACCATGGGAGTGGGCTGCAAAAGAAGTGGGTAGTTTAACCTTCGGGAGGACGCTCACCACTTTGTGGTTCATGACTGGGGTGAAGTCGTAACAAGGTAGCCCTAGGGGAACCTGGGGCTGGATCACCTCCTTATACGATGATTACTCACGATGAGTGTCCACACAGATTGATATGGTTTAGAAAGTAAAGAGATTTGAAGCACCTCCCAAGGTGCTTCGACAGTTTGTGTTTACTCTTCGGAGTGAAGATAAATCTAGTGTCCCGTTCGTCTAGAGGCCTAGGACACCGCCCTTTCACGGCGGTAACAGGGGTTCGACTCCCCTACGGGATACCATTGGGTCGTTAGCTCAGCTGGTAGAGCAGTTGACTTTTAATCAATTGGTCGCAGGTTCGAATCCTGCACGACCCACCATTTTCTCCTTTAAAGGGAGAAAATAGTTCCTAAGATGGGGCTATAGCTCAGCTGGGAGAGCGCCTGCCTTGCACGCAGGAGGTCTGCGGTTCGATCCCGCATAGCTCCACCATCTTAGAATGTTCATACCACTGAACAATAAAATGTGGGCGATTAGCTCAGTTGGGAGAGCACCTCCCTTACAAGGAGGGGGTCACTGGTTCGAGCCCGGTATCGCCCACCATTCTCTAACTATTTTTGGAAACTTATTCCAAACCAGAACAAGAAATTGATACTGGTTGGGATTTTTGTCGCCTAAGCGAAGTAACTGAAAGTAATTAGAAAATGTTTTTTTATTGCCTTTTGGCTAGAAAATCATGCTCTTTAACAATTTGGAAAGCTGACGATTAGCTTAATTATATTTACTTTTTATAAAGTAAAACAAAACAGCTCAGGCTGTTGATTAAGTTAATCAAATTTAAAAGTTCTCAAATCCTACGTCTTTATGATGTAGGTACCAACACACATTCAAGTGTTCTTGGGAATGTACTCTTGCCAGAGTGCATTCAAATTTGAGTCCGGCAAAATCGAATGTTATCTCGCTCATAATAAAGAGATAACGCACCTTGGAAACGTCATACTACGCTGTAGCAAGCGTATTGCGTTAAGCAAGACCCTTTGGGGTTGTATGGTTAAGTGACTAAGCGTACACGGTGGATGCCTTGGCAGTCAGAGGCGATGAAAGACGTAATAACTTGCGATAAGCCCAGATTAGGTAGTAATAACCATTTGAGTCTGGGATTTCTGAATGGGGAAACCCACGTGCATAAGCACGTATCGTTATGTGAATACATAGCATAACGAGGCAAACCCGGGGAACTGAAACATCTAAGTACCCGGAGGAAGAGAAATCAACCGAGATTCCGAAAGTAGCGGCGAGCGAAATTGGATTAGCCCTTAAGCTTTTAATGCGTCAGGTGAAGAGTCTGGAAAGTCTCGCAGTATAGGGTGATAGCCCCGTAACCGACAACGCATTTTAAGTGAAAACGAGTAAGGCGGGACACGTGATATCCTGTTTGAACATGGGGGGACCATCCTCCAAGGCTAAATACTACTGACTGACCGATAGTGAACCAGTACCGTGAGGGAAAGGCGAAAAGAACCCCTGTGAGGGGAGTGAAATAGAACCTGAAACCGTGTACGTACAAGCAGTAGGAGCGCCTCGAAGCGTGACTGCGTACCTTTTGTATAATGGGTCAGCGACTTAATTTTAGTAGCAAGGTTAACCGTATAGGGGAGCCGTAGGGAAACCGAGTCTTAACTGGGCGTCGAGTTGCTAGAATTAGACCCGAAACCAGGTGATCTAGCCATGGGCAGGTTGAAGGTTGAGTAACATCAACTGGAGGACCGAACCGACTAATGTTGAAAAATTAGCGGATGACTTGTGGCTAGGGGTGAAAGGCCAATCAAACCTGGAGATAGCTGGTTCTCCCCGAAAGCTATTTAGGTAGCGCCTCGGACGAATACCAATGGGGGTAGAGCACTGTTAAGGCTAGGGGGTCATCCCGACTTACCAACCCTTTGCAAACTCCGAATACCATTGAGTACTATCCGGGAGACACACGGCGGGTGCTAACGTCCGTCGTGGAGAGGGAAACAACCCAGACCGCCAGCTAAGGTCCCAAAGTATAGCTAAGTGGGAAACGATGTGGGAAGGCTCAGACAGCCAGGATGTTGGCTTAGAAGCAGCCATCATTTAAAGAAAGCGTAATAGCTCACTGGTCGAGTCGGCCTGCGCGGAAGATGTAACGGGGCTAAGCTATACACCGAAGCTGCGGCTGCATACTTTTGTATGCGGGGTAGGGGAGCGTTCTGTAAGCGGTTGAAGGTGGTCTGTAAGGGCTGCTGGACGTATCAGAAGTGCGAATGCTGACATGAGTAACGATAAAGGGAGTGAAAAACTCCCTCGCCGGAAGACCAAGGGTTCCTGTCCAACGTTAATCGGGGCAGGGTAAGTCGACCCCTAAGGCGAGGCCGAAAGGCGTAGTCGATGGGAAACGGGTTAATATTCCCGTACTTCTTATAATTGCGATGGGGGGACGGAGAAGGCTAGGTGGGCCTGGCGATGGTTGTCCAGGTTCAAGTATGTAGGCGGAAAGTTTAGGTAAATCCGGACTTTCTTAACGCTGAGATACGATGTCGAGCTGCTACGTGCAGTGAAGTCATTGATGCCATGCTTCCAGGAAAAGCCTCTAAGCTTCAGATTATAAGAAATCGTACCCCAAACCGACACAGGTGGTCGGGTAGAGAATACCAAGGCGCTTGAGAGAACTCGGGTGAAGGAACTAGGCAAAATGGTACCGTAACTTCGGGAGAAGGTACGCTCTTGGCGGTGAAGTCCCTTGCGGATGGAGCTACTAGGAGTCGCAGATACCAGGTGGCTGCAACTGTTTATTAAAAACACAGCACTGTGCAAAATCGTAAGATGACGTATACGGTGTGACGCCTGCCCGGTGCCGGAAGGTTAATTGATGGGGTTAGACTTCGGTCGAAGCTCTTGATCGAAGCCCCGGTAAACGGCGGCCGTAACTATAACGGTCCTAAGGTAGCGAAATTCCTTGTCGGGTAAGTTCCGACCTGCACGAATGGCGTAATGATGGCCACGCTGTCTCCACCCGAGACTCAGTGAAATTGAAATCGCTGTGAAGATGCAGTGTACCCGCGGCTAGACGGAAAGACCCCGTGAACCTTTACTACAGCTTGGCACTGAACATTGACCCTACATGTGTAGGATAGGTGGGAGGCTTTGAAGACGGTACGCTAGTATCGTTGGAGCCGTCCTTGAAATACCACCCTTGTATGCTTGATGTTCTAACGTTGGTCCCTTATCGGGATTGCGGACAGTGCCTGGTGGGTAGTTTGACTGGGGCGGTCTCCTCCCAAAGAGTAACGGAGGAGCACGAAGGTGGGCTAAACACGGTTGGACATCGTGTGGTTAGTGCAATGGCATAAGCCCGCTTGACTGCGAGAATGACAATTCGAGCAGGTGCGAAAGCAGGTCATAGTGATCCGGTGGTTCTGAATGGAAGGGCCATCGCTCAACGGATAAAAGGTACTCCGGGGATAACAGGCTGATACCGCCCAAGAGTTCATATCGACGGCGGTGTTTGGCACCTCGATGTCGGCTCATCACATCCTGGGGCTGAAGTCGGTCCCAAGGGTATGGCTGTTCGCCATTTAAAGTGGTACGCGAGCTGGGTTTAGAACGTCGTGAGACAGTTCGGTCCCTATCTGCCGTGGGCGTTGGAAGATTGAAGGGGGCTGCTCCTAGTACGAGAGGACCGGAGTGGACGAACCTCTGGTGTTCGGGTTGTCATGCCAATGGCATTGCCCGGTAGCTAAGTTCGGAATCGATAACCGCTGAAAGCATCTAAGCGGGAAGCGAGCCCTGAGATGAGTCTTCCCTGGCACTTTAAGTGTCCTAAAGGGTTGTTCGAGACTAGAACGTTGATAGGCAGGGTGTGTAAGTGCTGCGAGGCATTGAGCTAACCTGTACTAATTGCCCGTGAGGCTTAACCATACAACACCCAAGGGGTTTTGTGGACTCGAAGTAAGAACTTTGAATGTGTATTAAGAACTTTTAGATAATAGCTTTCCGAATTTTAAAATTTGCTTGGCGACCATAGCATTGTGGACCCACCTGATTCCATGCCGAACTCAGAAGTGAAACATAATAGCGCCGATGGTAGTGTGGGGTTTCCCCATGTGAGAGTAGGACATCGCCAGGCTTTAAATTAGATTGTATTGAAGCATTTACGTAAGACTTCAAAACAATAAAAATTAGGTGCGGAGTGGTAGTTCAGTTGGTTAGAATACCGGCCTGTCACGCCGGGGGTCGCGGGTTCGAGTCCCGTCCACTCCGCCACTAATAAAAAGCCCTAGTCGAAAGACTAGGGCTTTTTTACGTTTGTGGTTCACTGATTTGCAGCTAGCAAAGCCTCAGATTAGCCGTTCGCGTCGAAAGATTAGGGCTTTTTATTGCTCGTAAGAAATTATTACCCTTGTCGGCAATGAGTCCCAGTTGGTTGCAATTCCGATCACTCCGCTATTAAGGTGAAACCTTTATAGCTTTTCCTCGTCTGAAGAAAACTACTGTAACGCTTAGTTCATTAACCTTAGTTGCACTCAAGTCATCTAGATTAATGCTCTAACAACCGTTTAGTGACTAGAAACGACCTGCATAGTGTCTTATCTACTCACTTTTGTAATACTGAACGATGGATCACTCGAGAAGTCTTTAGAACTCATATCTTCAATTGGTATCAATGGTTTAAGTCTCTATCAATAGAGTAATTCATAAGACCAAAGCTAGTTGTTATTCTTTAGCTATAGAGCCTAGCTAAAGCGTTTTTCAAATACAAAAAAGGCCGCCTATCGGCAGCCTATTTACGTTTATCTATGCGAATTAACTATTAACTGTTTTACGCTTGAGCTTTGAGTGAATAAACAGAGCTAACAGAATAATGCCGCCACCAATGATTAGGCGGGTCATGTCTACGTCTCGATTCCAGATAGTGACATTAACAATCAATCCAGCTGGGATAAGTGCGTTGTTCATTATGGCAAGGTAACCAGGATCTACTTGGCTTGCACCTCTGTTCCATAAAAAATAACCTAATCCAGAAGCACCGATACCAAGCCAAAGCAGTACACCGATTTGTGTTGGGTCTGTAGGCAATTCAGCTTTGCCCCAAATAGCCCAAGCCACGGTAACTACGACTAAAGCACCAATATAGAACCAACCAAAGATATCCCGTTGCGCCATTTCTTCACGACTCTCTTTGAAGAACTTATAACCAACCTGACCAAATGCAAAACAGAGGTTAGAGCATTGGACAACCAAGAAGCCGATAAGATAGTCCTCTGTTAGATTGTCATAGCGAATAACTAGAGCGCCGATAACGGCAACAAAGGCACTGACTAAATAGAGAGGGTTGAATTGCTTTTTCAGAGCATCATAAATGAGGGTGACATAGATTGGGGTAAATACGGTGAACACCAACACTTCTGGTACCGTCAGTAGTAGGAATGATTGATAATAGAAAATGTACATTAAACCCAACTGGATACCACCAATCCCCATAAGTTGTAGAGCTTCAGATTTTTTAACTGCTTTTAAGCGGATCAAAGGTAAAAAAACGACTGCAGCTAAAGCTATACGAATCCAAACTGAGACATATGCGTCAACTTGTCCGGCTAAGTAGACACCAATTAAACTGAATGATAACGACCACATGATCGTTGTAACGATTAAATATCCCAAAACTACCTCGTATAGCAATAATGCAAGTTTTCTTGTTTACGCGGACCGCTGATTGACCAATTAAACTCGATAGAGTCATTATTCCATTTGGCCATGCCGCTATATAGGTCATCACCACAAACATGTGCTGAGTCACTAATCCATTGTTTTGTTTCAGTGTTATAACTGAGTACAAATAGCTCTACTGCATTTTCTCTGCCGAAGCGACTGTGCAGTAATTTAATTTTCGAAGCGTTCAGACGGTGCCATATGAACTCATTTTGAGTATCGACAGTATGTCCATTTTGCTTGAGAGTGAAACGCCCTTGCTCTTTAAAGTAAAGAGTGTCGCTTCCTTCCATTTCTATGTTGACTGAACCACTGCCTTCTCCAGCCCAGCCCATAACTGAACTGTCTCCAGGTTTTGATTGGTATTGGTAGTGATTAATCAATTGCAGTTGTTGCCAAAGATCAAACATAGTCGCTCTCGGTTTTCCCAAATTAGTGGAGTTTGCTTTAGTTATAAAAAATCCGATAGTCAGTAATGAATATCGGATTTTATAGGATGATAATTTAAGTGGCTCTACGCCATACCCTGAATAATCACAAACTTCTCGAGTAGTTCCTCTTCAGTCTCTACATGTTGAGGGTCAGTGATAATACACTTAGTAATAGGACACACCGACTGGCACGTAGGTGCGTCATAGTGCCCTTTACACTCAGTACACAGGTTTGGGTCTATCTCGTAGATAGAGTCACCCATGCTGATAGCATCGTTAGGACATTCAGGTTCGCACATATCGCAATTTATGCACGTTTTTTGGATCAATAGAGCCATCGATTATTTACCTGATGGGTTACGAGTATCTTGACCTGCGCTTAGGTTGCGCATCAGCAAGCCAAACTCTAAGTTCATATCTTCTGGTACTGGGATAAATACAAAGTGTCCATTACCTTTAGCATCATCGATGCTTTCAGACTTGCGGTTTTCCATGAGTTCAAGATTGAAGACAACGTTACCCTCTGGAGTCATTAGCTCTAGGCTATCGCCAACCAAGAATTTGTTCTTCACTTCTACTTCAGCAAGATCACCACGGCGTTTACCGGTAAATTCGCCCACAAACTGTTGAGAGTCTGATACTGAGTAACCGTACTCATAGTTCTGGTAAGCATCATGTGTATGGCGACGCAAGAAACCTTCAGTGTAACCACGGTGAGCAAGACTCTCTAGAGTGCCTAGTAGGTTTGGATCAAATGGTTTGCCTTCTACAGCATCATCGATAGCTTTACGGTAAACCTGAGCTGTACGGGCACAGTAATAGAAAGACTTAGTACGGCCTTCAATTTTTAGTGAATGTACACCCATTTTAGTTAAACGCTCTACGTGTTGAACCGCACGTAAATCTTTAGAGTTCATGATGTAAGTACCATGCTCATCTTCAAACGCTGCCATTTTTTCTTCTGGGCGATGAGATTCTGATAGCAAGATCACTTCATCCGTAGGCTTACCAAGACCTAGAGTATTGTCAGGACGCTCTTGGTTTTCTTGAGTAACCGCTTCTTGAATCTCAACGATTTGCCCCGTGTCATCTTCCGTTGCTTTCTCTGCCTTGTACTCCCAACGACAAGCATTGGTGCAGGTGCCTTGGTTAGGATCACGTTTATTCATGTAGCCAGACAGTAAGCAACGACCTGAGTACGCCATGCATAATGCACCGTGAACAAAGATTTCTAGCTCTGTTTCCGGGCAGTGCTCGCGGATCTCTTCAATTTCTTCTAGCGAAAGTTCACGAGAAAGGATAACGCGCTCTACACCTTGAGTAGACCAGAACTTTACTGTAGCCCAGTTTACGGCGTTTGCCTGAACCGATAAATGAATTGGCATTTCAGGAAATGCTTCACGAACCATCATAATGAGACCTGGATCTGACATGATCAGAGCGTCGGGGCCCATCTCAACAACAGGCTTAAGGTCGCGGATAAAGGTCTTTAGTTTAGAGTTATGAGGCTGGATGTTACAAACCACATACAGTTTCTTGCCTTGCGCATGTGCTTCATTGATACCGATTTGTAGATTTTCGTGATTGAACTCATTGTTACGAACACGAAGACTATATCGTGGTTGGCCTGCATAAACCGCGTCTGCACCGTATGCAAATGCGTAGCGCATGTTTTTTAGGCTGCCGGCAGGAGAAAGTAATTCTGGTTTGAACATGTTTATATACTCTATTCTGATTTCAAGTCAGGATCTCACCACCTTGTAGCGAGATATAAGGAGGGCGAATTTTACGGGATCGTCGCAAAAATCGCCACTAAAAAGTATACATGTCACAGAATGTAGGATTAGTTTTTCTCTAAACCGCCTAATTCGGTATGTAAATTGCCCACCAAGGCCAGCAATTCACTGCTCATTAATGAAAAGTCTGCATCAAAACGGGCAGCTTTATCTTCACGAGGAATATCTTCGTTCTGATCTTTTACCTCTTCACCAAATTTAATTCGCTTCAAACTCGCGTCTTCTGCAAGGATAAACTCGACGCGCTCTTGCCAGTTTAATGCCAATTTTGTAACAAACTTATTCGCTTCGATGTGATTTAAAATCTCTTCGCTTTGTAAATCTTGCTGCTTACAACGGATGATGCCACCATCCTCTAGTGCTGATTTTAGTTCTGCTTCATCGAGGATCTCGAAGCCTGTTGGTTGGCTTTCACCCTTAATCCATGCTGTTAATGTTGTCTCAACAGGTGTCTCTGGTAGGGCTGGTACGACAGGTAAACTACCGATAGTTTTACGCAGTAGTGCAAGTGCATCTTCTGCCTTTTTAGAACTGGCTGCATCCACTAGAATGACACCGTCTTCGATGGAAACAAGTAGGTAAGTCAGTTGGCTACGAGTGAAGGCTCTAGGCAGTAAATCCATAAGGATTTCGTCTTTAATGGTATCGCGCTCAGTCTTCTTGAGACGACGGTTTTCCTGCTCTTCAAGCATATCAACCTTGTTAGCCACAGCGTCATTGACCACTGAAGCAGGAAGTAGTTTTTCTTCTTTCTTTGCACATAGCAGAATGCGATTTTGCGCTACATGGCTGAGTAATTGATCTTGGCCTGGCATCGCGAAAGACCAACCAAATTTTTGTTTATCTTGGCTACCGCAAGGCTTGAATTGAAACTCTTTTAATTGCTCTTCAAGTGCTTCAGCTTGAATGTCTACTTCACGGTTGAAGCGGTAGACGAGGCAGTTTTTAAACCACATGATATGTCTCTGTATGGCAATGGAAAACCTAATGATAAAGGAAGGTTTATACCTATGGCTAATACAATATTCGTCTTGTGCGATGAATTTATTATGATTTTTTGTTTTCAATAGACACAAAAGTGTCATAATTTAGCAAGATAATATGCCGAGTTTACGAATAATCGAGGTTATCAGAAAAATGTCTAGAAGAATCCTAGTTGTAGAGGATGAAGCTCCAATTCGCGAGATGCTTTGCTTTGTTTTAGAGCAAAAAGGTTATGAAACGGTAGAAGCTGAAGACTACGATACCGCGGTAAGTATGCTTAAAGAACCTTTTCCAGATTTGATCCTTTTAGATTGGATGTTGCCTGGTGGTACTGGTATTAATTTCATCAAGCACCTCAAGCGTGATGAAATGACGCGTAACATTCCTGTTGTGATGCTGACGGCTCGTGGAGAAGAAGAAGATAAAGTTAAGGGCCTCGAAGTCGGTGCTGACGATTACATCACTAAGCCTTTTTCACCAAAAGAGTTACTTGCTCGTCTAAAAGCTGTGATTCGCCGCGCATCGCCCACTTCTACAGAAGAAGTGATTGATGTACAAGGACTGCGTCTCGATCCCGTATCACATCGAGTGACTGCGAATGACCAAGCACTTGAAATGGGACCAACAGAATTTAAAATGCTGCACTTTTTCATGACTCACCAAGAGCGAGTGTATAGCCGAGAGCAACTTCTGAACCATGTTTGGGGCACCAATGTTTATGTTGAAGACCGAACCGTCGATGTTCATATTCGTCGTCTACGTAAAGCGCTGGAAGCCACTGAACATCATAAACTTGTTCAAACTGTACGCGGTGCAGGTTACCGATTCTCGACGAAAGCCTAACCAGCAGGCTAGTCGAACTCTGGAGTACGCCTTTAGATGGTAGAAAAACTGACATGGAAAAAGCTGGCTTTAGAGCTGGCTTTTTTTTATACACCTTGGATTTTGCTTGGATGGTTTGTAGGGTACATGCCATGGATGCTGCTGATTGCAACTGTACTGCAATTAGGTTGGCATCTGCATAATCAAATCCGTTTCTCACAGTGGCTGTGGAATGATAAGCGCCTGTCGCCTCCTTCGAGCTCCGGTAACTGGGAGCCATTGTTTAATGGCATGTATCGCTTGCAACAGCGTCAACGCCGTAAACGCAAAGAGCTTACGGGTCTTATTCGCCGCTTTCGCAATGGTGCAGAATCCTTGCCCGATGCGGTAGTAGTGTTTCGTGATGAAGGTAATATTGTTTGGTGTAACCGATTGGCGCAGCAACTGCTGGGTTTTCGTTGGCCAGAGGATTCTGAATTACCTATTACCAATCTGCTTCGCTCCCCTGACTTTATTAAGTATCTGAACAAGAATGACTTTTCAGAACCTTTAGAGATGCGTTCTCCCCTGAATGTGGAACGCATATTGGAATTGCGTATTGTGCCGTATACCGACGGTGAGCACTTGATGGTAGTACGTGACGTCTCTCAATTGAAAACCCTAGAGGGTATGCGCCGCAACTTTTTTGCCAATGTGTCTCATGAATTGCGCACTCCGATGACAGTATTGCAGGGCTACTTAGAAATGACGGCCGATCCAGATATGCTGGTAGGGCCAATGTGGCCAAAAGCTCATGGTGTTATGACTGAGCAGCTTAATCGAATGAATAGCTTGGTGAATCAGCTTCTGACGTTATCTAAAATCGAAGCGGCGCCAATGGGGGGCGGCGAGGATATTGTCGATGTCCCTCGTATGCTGCATGTACTTGAGAAAGAAGCACAAGCATTGAGCGGTAACAAAGAACATCAGCTTAAGTTTGATATTGATGAGTCACTAAAGGTCATGGGTGATGAAGATCAGCTACGCAGTGCCATTTCTAACCTAGTTTACAATGCGGTGAAATACACTCCAGCAGGCTCTCATATTCATGTTACCTGGAATGAAACCGTGCAAGGTGCTTACTTGCAGGTTGCTGATACTGGTGAGGGAATAGAACCTCAACACCTGCACAGACTCACAGAGCGTTTTTATCGAGTAGATAAGGCACGCTCAAGGGAAACGGGGGGCAGTGGTTTAGGTTTGGCTATCGTGAAACACACTCTGAGTCACCATGATTCACAGTTAGAAATACAAAGTGAGGTGGGCAAGGGCAGTCAATTCTCCTTTGTACTTCCCAAGCGCTTAGTGGCTAGGGAGTTGACGCCATCGTGAGACGTTCATTGATTGCTGGTTTATTGGTTTTTGTGACGTCATTTTGTAGCGCATCAACCCCTTTACCTGATTACAAAGCCATTCAAGGAATCTCCGGTAACTTAACATCCGTGGGCTCAGACTCCCTTGCCGGTATTATAACTGCGTGGGCAGAGGAGTTTTCGGCCCTTTATCCTAGTGTTAATGTTCAGGTTCAAGCATCGGGCAGTTCAACTGCTGTTCCTGCTCTTACTCAGGGCACGGCCCAGTTTGGGCCTATGAGCCGTGAAATGCAGCCGAGCGAAATTGCTGCTTTTGAGCGTGAATATGGCTATGCACCTATCGAACTAGTAGTGGCACTTGATGCATTGGGTGTGTTTGTTCATCAAGACAATCCCATTCAAGGTTTAAACTTTGTTGAATTAGATGCCATCTTTTCAACCACTTACTTTTGTGGCACCAATCGATACATCGATACATGGAGTGACCTTGGGGTTTTACAACCTTGGGGAAAGTTAAAGATACAGAAATATGGTCGCAATCCGGTATCGGGCACTCATGGTGTATTTAAGAGTAAAGTGCTTTGTGGTGGTGACTTTGATAGCTCAGTAAATGAGTTGTTAGGGGCCACATCAGTAGTTCAGGGTGTGGCATCGTCGGTATCTTCTATAGGGTACTCAGGCGTAGCGTCTACAGCAGTAGGAACTCGACTACTTCCTATTGCTGAGTTTGATGACAACTACACTTTACCCACACCGGAGAACATTATTAGTGGTAAGTACCCACTTAGCCGCCAGCTTTATATTTATGTGAATAAACAGCCGAATAGGGCATTGCCGCGAAGTCAGCGAGAATTAATTCGCTTTATCTACTCTAAGCAAGGGCAACAAGCGGTGTCTCGTGAAGGGTATATCCCCATATCTCGTGAATTGGCACAAAAAGAACTGGGTAAGGTCGGTTTGAAATTATAAAGGGCTCTGAGAGCCCTTTTATCTATCTGTCTTCAAGTAAATCACAGAACTCGAACCTTAATCCCCAACCGACACTCTGCCAGTAGAGTTGTTCTTGCTCTAAGTCAGAGATCAGCAGGCGATTATCTCTCAAATGGTCTAAATCTGAGTGAGACAATATCCAGTCTCCATCCTCAATCGTGAGTTGCCAAAGGCTTGCTTTGATATCATTTCGGGAGACATTAATCACAATGGAGAGGCGTAATATCTTAATCAGCTCAAGAATGTCCTCTTTAGCATAAAGGCTAAACTCTTCCATCTCACTGAGTTTTAAGGCCTTCCTTTGGAATCGCACTAGGGTAGCGATCAGCCTTTGTTGCTCACTATTGAAGCCTGGCATATTGGTATGCTGAAGAAGGTAGTGAGAATGACGGTGATAACCCCGATAGCTTAAACTTAATCCTACTTCGTGTAATAAGGCGGCCCAGTTAAGCAACTTGACCAATTCACTACTCTTTTCTAAGTCCGTATCGTCAATGACCTGCTTGAGTAAATGCTTGCTGTGCTGCCTAACTCGATTAGCTTGCTCGATATCGATCCTGTGTTTAAGTGCTAGGTTCTCGGCGGTTCGCATACGAATATCTGAATGGGCAAAGCGTTCTTCCATTTCATACATCGCCCCTTCACGCAAAGCGCCAGAAGAATAATGAAGCTCTTCAATTTCTAGTGACTGCAAAATGGCTTGTAAGATGGCAACGCCCGGGGCTAGTACTGAGAGTCGTTCCTCGATAATGCCCTTGATCGCTATCTTCTCTACCTTCTTAAATTCACATAAGTGTTTCACCAGTTTCTTGAGACGCTTTGGCGTAATAATCCCGTCTTCATACTCCAGGCTAATCAAACACTCACGAATGGCTTTTACCGTTCCAGATGACCCTAAGGTTAACTCCCAGCCATGTCGCTTGTATTGTTTAGCCAGAAACTCTAACTCTCTCTGCGCAGCAAGGATTGCGGCGACAAAGTTATTTGTATTCAGCTTTCCATCACTAAAGTAACGATGAGCATAGCTGACACACCCCATTTGCTGGCTATTGACCAATTCAGATTCAAAGCCTTCACCAATCACAAGCTCGGTACTGCCACCACCGATATCAATAACAAGCTTGCTCTTTGATACGGGTTGAGTGTGAGCCACTCCAAGGTAGATAAGGCGCGCCTCCTCTTCCCCTGGAATGATTTCTATCGGGAACGGCAATACTTGCCGAGCTCTCTGAATAAACAGGTGGGCATTGTTGGCAATGCGTAGGGTATGAGTGGCAACGATTCTCACGTTGCCTTTTTTGAAGCCGTCTAGTCGTTCGGCGAACATTTTCAAGCAATCGAGGCCGCGCTGCATAGCCTCATTAGTGAGATTATTGTGAGCATCCAGTCCACTGGCCAGTTTAACTCGCTGCTTATGACGACTGACTATCTGTAGGTCTTGTCCTACCACCTTTGCTACAACCATGTGGAAGCTATTGGAGCCAAGATCAATGGCTGCAATATCTTTCTCTGGAATAGCTTCACTGCTGTGCATCACGTCAGGATGCTTCAATTGTTTGCTCACTCAGTTTTCTAGCCTGTTTTTCTACTTGTTTAATATACTCGTAGGTAGCGATCTGAGAGCGAACCTTGCGGCGATTTCCTCGTGCCACGTATCTGTTCGACATCTCCTTGTCGATCCATCGAGCCTTAACGGTATCCGTAAATTGTAGCTCCATAATATCAATGATTCTTTGCTTTAATTTATTATCATTAATTGGTGTTGCTACTTCGATACGGTGCTCAATATTTCTGGTCATCCAGTCTGCAGATGAGATAAACACTTTAGGGTCGCCATTATTTTCGGTAATGATGACTCTGGGGTGTTCAAGAAAGCGGTCTACCACACTGATAATTTTAATATTCTCACTGATTCCCTCTACGCCAGGAACGAGAGAGCACATGCCCCGAATAATCATACGAATAGGAACGCCAGCACTGCTAGCTTGATAGAGTTTGTTGATCAGTCCTTTATCTACAAGGTTATTGATCTTGAGGGTGAGTCCACTCCTATTGCCTAATTCAGCGTTTTCTATTTCATGATCTATTAGCTTGTAGAGACGCTTTCGTGAGTTCTTTGGAGAGACGATCAATTGATGAAAGGCGACAGGGCGATAAGGGTTTTCAATATAACCAAATACATTGCGGACTTCATCTGTGATCTCTGGCTTAGCAGTCAGCAAAGAGAAGTCGGTATAGATGCGAGCGGTTTTTTCGTGGAAATTACCCGTACCTATGTGTGCATAGCGTTTTATCTCCTCGCCTTCACGGCGGCTAATCAAGAGCAATTTAGAGTGTATCTTTAAACCGGGAGCACCAAAAACCACTTGCACTCCTGCGTCAGTTAAACGTTTTGACCACAAGATATTAGCTTCTTCATCAAAGCGTGCCTGCAACTCAACCACAACAGTCACTTTTTTTCCGTTGTTCACCGCATCGATCAATGAATTCATGAGTTTTGAGTCTTTTGCAACGCGATAGATATTGATCTTAATACTAATGACTTTCGGATCAAACGATGCCTGCCGAACAAGCTCAGAGACATGATCGAAGGTGTGATAAGGGTAATGAAGCAGAATATCTTCAGCACTAATGGCATCAAAGCTGTTACTGTATTGCTCGAATACAGCCGATTTAAGTGGGGGTAATGGTTTATTTTCCAGGTATTCACGCCCTACGTTTGGAAAGCCAATGAAGTCCTTGAAATTATGATAACGCCCACCTGGTATTAAGCTGTCATAGTTGGAGATCTCAAGTTTTCGGCATAGAAACTCTAGCATCTCACGAGGCATGTTTTTTTCGTAAACGAAGCGTACAGGCATGGCTGATAGACGCTGACTCAGGCCTTCCGACATTTGCTCAAGAAGACTGTGTTCGACCTCGTGACTTAAATCGTATTCCGCATCACGTGTCATTTTCATCGAATAGCAGTTGATTTCATCGTACTCAAAGAAGCCATTGAAGATATCGTCTAAGCAATGACGAATCACATTGTCTAGCAAGATAATGGTCTTTCGACGTTTTCCTTTTTGTTCTGGCACCATAACAAAACGCGGTAGATGATCGGTAGGGATCTCGAGTAGTGCATATTGGGATACGTTGTCTTTAACTAGCGCTACGCTTAGGTAAGCGTATTCATCTTTGAGGAAATCCAGTACATTAATATCTTCATGCATCACTACAGGGGTGATATGGGGCAGTACTTGTTTACGGAAAAATTTTCTTAACCATTGCTGCTGAGTTTCGTTGACCTGAGCTTCGTTGACTAAGAAAATACGGCGGCGAGCCATTTCGAGAAGCAATTCGTTGTACAGTTCATCAAAGCGCTGATTGAGTTTCATTGCCTTGCTCTGCATTTTACTGAGCAGGCGTTTTGAATTGTCATGGCGACCTCGTTCCTGATTGATCAAGATACGGCGTTTAACGTCGGAAAATCGTACCTTGTAGAACTCATCGAGGTTGTTGGAAAATATGCCCAGAAATCGGATTCTTTCTATTAAAGGAACCGACTTATCTGCGGCTTCTTGAAGGACTCGTTCATTAAAAGAAAGCCAGCTAAGTTCTTTTTCTACATACAGTTTTTCTGTGCTCATCTTCTGTTCCGTTTTCTAGTTTGCAATGCAAGTCTAGTGCTAAAATGGGGGGAGAGAATATTATTGCAGTTAGATTTCAGTCATGTGACAGCTATCACATTGCGTGTAAGGAAATGTGTCACACAAACTATTACTAATTTGTGTCACCTTTATGTCAAATGCTTGAGTTACAATCGCTAGATCAGAGAAGATCACACTAAATGAATAGGGCTACATCGTTGTTAAAAGAGACCAATAAAGCTCGTCTTATCAAGGACAAGGTGATAACTGTATTGGTCAAGGCTAGTGGCCTGGGAATGCTGGTGGGCTTATTCGGTATTCTTATTTATTTCATTTCAGAAACGCTGCCGATCTTTGGTACATCCACTTATCAGCAAACGGAATATCACTTGCCAATTTCTGGTGATTCATTCGTTGATATCAATATTGATAATACAGGGCGAAATGGAACGGCAATCAATAACAAAGGCGAGGTTCTATATTTCTCGCTAGATGATGAGATTAAAGTGATCAACCGAGCCTTGGCGCAAAAAGATCCGGTAGCCATTGCTAAGGATTCACCGCAGCCATGGACTGCGATGATAGATGCGAGTGGCAATATAGAGGTGGTAATGCCCGAATTTATCGTCTCTCACTCGCAAACCAGAAAAGTGTACTCACCCAATCTGAGAGTAAATCGTGAGTTGTCCGCTCTGCGATTCGAAAATCCCAACTTCGATACTCAATATTTTGATTTTTCCTTACTGCCTGCTGGTGCAATTATTGCTAGAGCCAGTAAAGCAGAGGTAGAAGTCTTTGATTATTTTTCAGGTAACAACTATCGGATAGCGTCATTGCCAGCATCATTTGAAGATGTCAACGGCCTTTATATCGCTAGAGATGGGCTTTATGTCGTAGTACTTGATGGGGACACTATAAAGTTATTTTCTCGTCGTACTAGGACTACAGAATTTAGGTTAGCGTTTCAGCACCAAGATAAAGCACCAGAAGGAACAAATAGAGAGTTTAAATTTCTCAACGGAGATAAAGGCGCCATTGTCTCTAATGCCAATGAGGATTTGGAGTTTTGGTTCTTAATTTTTCAAAATGAAAGACGCCTGCAGGCTGCTCGCAAATATATAACGAGCTCTGAAGTGACAAATATACTTTCAGAGCATACTACCAAGGGGTTCTGGACTATTGGTGCCGATGGTACACACAGTCTTTTTTATGCGACACGTTCTAAGCCAATTTTAAACATAAGTACTGACAGTCCTCCATTGCTGAGCACCTTATCGCAAAATGATCGTTATTTGATGAGTGTGTATCAGGACAAAGTTCAGCGATTTCGCATTGATGCACCTCATCCTGAAATCTCAGTAAAAGAGCTGACACAAAAGGTGCAATATGAAGGTTACTCTGAGCCAGATTATGTATGGCAAACTTCTGCGTCAGCAGAGGATGTCGAGCCTAAATTTAGCCTTGTCCCATTGGTGTTTGGTACCATTAAAGCGGCGCTGTATGCCATGTTTTTCTCTGTTCCTATTGCTGTACTAGGAGCTGTCTATACTGCCTACTTCATGTCGACCAAGATGCGGAACACCATCAAGCCGGCTATCGAATTGATGGAAGCATTACCCACATTGGTGATTGGTTTTCTTGCTGCTGTTTGGCTTGCGCCAATCATGGAGAAAAATCTACTCGCATTTATGCTTAGTATTTTGGTCATTCCGCTTACCGCTCTTGGATGTGGTGGTTTATGGGCATTGCTACCAATGCGGGTGAAATCTCAGGTACCCAAAGGGTTGCACCTTATTACTCTGTTGCCAGCGATTGTTCTGGTTTGGTGGGGGTTGTTTGAATACTCCCCTTATTTAGATAAGATTTTCTTTAATGATGGATTGATTTACTTTCTCGCCGATAAAGGGTGGGATTATCAGCAGCGCAATACCTTAATTGTAGGTATCGCTATGGGCTTCGCGGTTATTCCCACCATATTTACTATTTCCGAAGATGCTATTTATTCTGTGCCTAAGCATTTATCTAATGGTGCATTGGCGTTGGGTGCTACTGAGTGGCAAACCCTTACTCGAGTTGTATTATTAACCGCTAGCCCAGGCATTATATCCGCGATTATGTTGGGGTTAGGGCGTGCCATGGGAGAAACAATGATTGTGTTAACGGTCACGGGAAATACGCCAATTACAGACTGGAATGTGTTTGAAGGTTTACGTTCATTAACAGCAACCATTGCGACTGAGTTGCCTGAGTCAAAAGTGGGAAGTTCCCACTATCGATTGCTATTTTTGTCAGCATTAATTTTGTTTTTGTTTACCTTTATTGTGAATAGCGTCGGTGAAAGTGTTCGTCAGCGTCTTCGTGATAAGTATCGATCTCTATAGGCAGGAATACTGAGTGATTAAGTGGTTTAGATCGGGTAAACCTTGGATATGGTTAACTTCCATGGCAGTGTCAGTCAGCATACTCTCTATGCTGACTGTACTGCTGTTTATTGGTTGGAAGGGCATGAGTCACTTCTGGCCACAGACGGTTTATGAATGGAAGAATGATTCGGGGCAGACACTAATTGGTCAGATATATCAAAGACAACAGGTGCCGTGGTCTCAACTTTCCATAACCCAACGTCAAGCTGTCCCTAGTGCGTTGCGAAGTGAACTAGAGGTTCAAACTCTCCCTGAACTTGAGCGATTAGTGATTAAGGTTGGCAATCGAGATATCTATGGGGGGGAATTTGTCTCTGAGTTTTTTCACGATTGGTCACAACCTGTCGCTGAACCTGATTTATTGGTGGTAGAGCGTAAAAGAGGTGGGCAGTTTTTTGGTCGAGTTTTAGCCTTTGAGGAGCAAGGGACTAGACATTCGATTAGTTCTGCCAAAGAGATTAAAGCGTTACTTGAACTCACCCAACATGAAAGAGACAAGATAGAGTCTATCGTCGATACACAGGTAGAGCCTGCAACTGATGGGATGCGAAGAGCAGATCAAGCATTGCGTCGCTTACAAGCCGATAAATCGACAGATAAGCAACGAATTTCCCGATTAATCTCAACCAAAGATCAGTTAAATGCCAATAGAACTCAAGCGGAGTTGCAGATAGAAGAGATTCGCCAGCAAATCGAGCAACGTATGCTGGTGGTGAAGGATATGAACGGTGATCTTCACAGCATCAGCTTTTCATTGATTATCAATGCTTGGTATCCAAACCAAATGACGTTACTTGATAAAGTCGCGCACTGGTTTCATCAGGGGGCTTTGTTCTTATATGATGAACCTCGCGAGTCCAACTCTGAAGGGGGCGTATTCCCTGCTATTTTTGGCACCATATTGCTAGTGTTACTTATGTCGCTGGCTGTGATGCCATTAGGTGTGCTCGCAGGGTTATATTTGCATGAGTATGCTCAGAATAATTGGTTGACTCGATTAATTCGAATTACAGTGCAAAATCTCGCAGGGGTCCCGTCGATAGTCTACGGGGTATTCGGCTTAGGCTTCTTTGTGTACACCCTTGGTGGTAGCATCGATGACTTATTTTATTCTGACAACTTGCCTGCACCAACCTTTGGTACACCTGGCTTGTTATGGGCGTCTTTGACCTTAGCAATGCTAACCTTACCAGTGGTAGTAGTGACGATTGAGGATGGTTTGTCTCGCATCCCTAAATCAGTGAGATATGGTGCGTTTGCGCTTGGGGCGACTAAGTCTGAAACTATTTTTAGAGTGGTATTGCCAATGGCCTTCCCCGCTGTACTTACTGCGCTAATTTTAGCAGTGGCAAGAGCGGCCGGAGAAGTCGCACCTCTAATGTTGGTGGGGGTGGTGAAACTTGCACCAAACTTGCCGATTGATGGTCAGTTTCCATATATACATCTAGATCGTAAATTTATGCACCTTGGCTTTCATATTTATGATGCAGGGTTTCAAACCACCAATTTAGAAGGTGCTAAGTCATTGGTATATGCGACCTCTATGTTGCTCGTTACCGTTATTATTGGCTTGAACCTAATCGCGATTCGCATACGAAACTCTTTACGCAACAGTTACCGAAATTTAGGATTTGATGAGCATGTATTCTAGCCCTGCAACCATAAATGTATTGAAGCCTCTCGATGTTGCTAACCTACCTGCAGATAAAACTGCGATAGAGATAGAAAACCTCAACCTTTTCTATCGCCAAAAGCAGGTGTTGCATGATATCTCTATGCGAATTCCCAGAGGAAAAGTAACGGCTTTTATTGGGCCATCGGGCTGTGGAAAGTCAACTATCATGCGTTCCATCAACCGGATGAATGACTTGATAGAGGGATGTAAAGTCGAGGGGAATATTCGATTACTTGGTAAGGATATCTACGATGAAGAAGTGGATGTCTCTGCGCTAAGACGAAGAATTGGCATGGTTTTTCAAAAACCTAATCCTTTCCCTAAAACTATTTACGAGAATGTGGTTTTTGGGCTTCGTTTACAAGGTATAAGGAACAGTCGAGTACTTGATGATTGTTGTGAACAAGCATTGCGCGGTGCAGGATTATGGGGAGAAGTAAAAAACCGCCTTCATGAAAGTGCAGTGAATCTAGCCGCAGGTCAGCAGCAGAGACTCGTTATTGCCAGAGCTATTGCTATTGAACCAGAAGTATTACTGCTCGATGAACCGACCTCGTCTTTGGATCCTATATCTACACTTACCATTGAAGAGCTGATCAATGATCTAAAAACAAAATATACAGTGGTAATTGTCACCCATAACATGCAGCAGGCTGCGAGAGTGAGCGATTATACGGCGTTTGTGCATATGGGAAGGATTGTTGAATACGCAGATACAGACACAGTATTCACATCACCGAAAGAAAAGAAGACTGAAGATTACATAACGGGTCGAATAGGATAAGGAGAAGTAAATTAAATGCATACTGGTCGCCATATATCAGGGCAATACAACGTTGAGCTAGAGGCTATTCGAAGCCATGTCCTCACTATGGGTGGGCTAGTCGAGCAGCAATTGGCCTATGCGTTGCGCTCACTGGTCAAGCAAGACTATGAGTTGGCGAAGAAGGTTGTAGCCGAAGACCATAATGTAAACTCTATGGAAGTTATTATTGATGAGGCTTGCACTCGGATCATCGCAAGGCGCCAGCCAACAGCTGGTGATTTAAGATTGGTCATGACCATTATCAAAACCATCACCGAGCTCGAACGCATTGGTGATGTCGCTTCAAATCTTGCTCGCACCTCATTGGAAAACAAAAGTGCAGATCCTCGCTATCAAAACGCCCTTGAGCCTCTTTGCCGATTAGCTATTGATATGCTTCATCAAGTGCTTGATGCCTTTGCTCGTCTTGATATCGATGCGGCAGCGAACATCTATGAGATCGACGATAGAGTGGATGAGGAATATCAGAATATCATTCGTCAGTTGACTCAGAATATGATGGATGAACCTGAAATGATTCCAACCATCTTGCAAGTTATGTGGTCAGCTAGAGCTATAGAACGAGTTGGGGACCGTTGTCAGAATATCTGTGAATACATCATTTACTGTGTGAAGGGCAAAGATGTTAGGCACTCTGATGATGAAGAAATCTATAAATATAAAGATAAGGAATAAGTCTTATTCTATAGGTTTACAGACTCATTTACTGCAAAGTTTTTTAACGGACTGAACAGCCTCATACCCCGTCACTGGAATCTGAAAATCATCCACATCAGTAGACCCCATTTGAGCTTCATTATGAATAGAGTTCATCTTGCTTGCTCGCACGGTTTTTCCTGATAGGTGCAGTTCGTTAATTCTTGTCTTTTTCAAAATCTCTTGCGCATTGCTAGCATTGACGCCTGCTCCTGCCATTATTTGAATTCGACCTGCTGCTTGTTGATGTAGCTTAGTTAATATGTTGATACCTGCCTGTGCTGTGCTTTTTTGTCCAGATGTCAGTATTCGTTCGCAACCTAGGGAAATAACGTCTTCCAGTGCTTGTTCAATATCTTGGCATTGATCGATTGCTCGATGAAACGTTACGCCCATGTCTGAAGCTGCGTTTATCAGTCTTTTGCAAACCGGAACATTAATTTCAGCATCAGCGGTTAAAGCACCAATTACGATGCCATCTAACTTCGCATCTTTCGCAGCCTGAATATCAGAAAGCATGATTTCGACCTCTTGTTCTAAGAATAGAAAGTCGCCCTGTCTTGGCCGGATCATGGCATAAATAGGGATAGAAGAAGCTTGTTTAGCTTGCTTCATGAATCCAACGCTGGGAGTAAGCCCACCAAGAGTAAGAGAAGAACAAAGCTCGATGCGTGTAGCGCCAGCGTGGATAGCCGTGTGCAGCGATTCTATATTGTCGATACAAACTTCAAGTTGATAGGTCATAGGTGTAGGTAGGCCAAGTGATTTTCTGTGATTATATCAGCCGTTAAGGCTAGTTGCTCTTTTGAGTTTATTTTTGTAGCGATTTGTAGGGTATTTAAAAATTAGTCGTTTTTAGGTGTTAGGGTTCCATATGAAAAAGGACTAAACAACAGATAATAAAAAGCCGACCAATACGAGGTATTGGCCGGCTTAACGTAATCTAGTTACAAGTATTAAATTACTTGCTTAGGTCTGAAGCGTGCTCAGATAGGAAGTCTGCAACACCTTTTGGCGATGCGTCCATACCTGCTTTGCCTTCTTCCCATTGTGCTGGACAAACTTCACCGTTTTTCTGGTGGAAGTTAAGAGCGTCAACCATACGTAGCATTTCGTCGATGTTACGGCCTAGAGGAAGGTCGTTAACTACTTGGTGACGTACTAGACCGTCTTCGTCGATAAGGAAAGAACCACGGAAAGCAACGCCTGCTTCTGGATGCTCAACATCGTACGCTTTACAGATCTCGTGCTTAACGTCAGCAACTAGAGGGTACTTAACTTGACCGATACCGCCATCTTCGATAGCAGTGTTACGCCATGCGTTATGAGAGAATTGAGAATCGATAGAAACGCCGATTACTTCAACGCCTTTGTCTTGGAAATCTTGTAAACGGTTGTCGAACGCGATCAACTCAGATGGACAAACGAATGTGAAATCTAGAGGGTAGAAGAAAACTACCGCTTTCTTGCCTTTAGTGAATTCTGCAAAGTTGAAGTTATCAACGATCTCACCGTTACCTAGTACAGCTGCTGCTGTGAAATCTGGTGCTTGACGGCCTACTAATACCATTTTGAACTCCTAAAATTTATAATGACGCCTGTGTTTCAGGCTTAGTCCATGTTTGTACGAGACAAACTATAATACACAATATACTATTGAAAAAAGCGAATTAAATAGATTAAGTCAATCGAAAAAAACGATGTTTAAAACTTGTTAACTAGCGCACAAAACGATTGATAACCGACGGTAATTTTTGAACTTTATATGAATAAATGGCCCAGTCTTAAACAGCTCCATTATCTGATCACGCTGCACGAAACGCGTCACTTTGGTGAGGCAGCTCAGCTGTGTTTTGTTAGCCAATCCACCTTAAGCAAGGGAATTCAGAATCTCGAAGAACAATTTGGTTGTTCGTTGTATGAGAAGAAAGACAAAAAAAGTGCACTGGTATTTACCCATGTTGGTGAAATGGTGATTAAACAAGGGCGAGAACTGCTAACGAAGAGCCAAGATTTGATGGAGCTTGGTCAACTTGCATGTGGCGGTGCAATGCAGGGGCAACTAAGGCTTGGAGCTATCCCTACCATTGCTCCGTTTCTTTTAAGTGGTCTAGTTCATGAGGTAAACAAGAATTTTCCTGATTTAACCTTGTTACTACGAGAAGATACTACAGCAAACCTGCTGACGGCTTTGCAAGATGGCCAATTGGACGTATTGGTGCTGGCATTGCCTGTGGATATCGGAAATTTTGCCAGTAAGGTGGTGGGGCGAGATCAGTTCAGAATGGTGATCAGTGAATCGCAGGCTGAGAGTGTAAAGACGCCTTTGCACTATTCGGACCTTCCGGATGAGTCGGTGTTTCTACTTGAGAAAGAACATTGCCTTACCGATCATGCTGTTTCAGCGTGCAATCTCACCGAGAAAAGTAAGATAAACCCATTCACAGCAACGAGTTTGCATACTTTAGTACAGATGGTTGCTAATGGTCTTGGCACAACCTTTATTCCTCAAATGGCGATTGATCACGGATTACTGGCAAACCATTCATTACGTGTTATCGATCCACCTGGTCGTCAGGCTTATCGAAACATAGGGTTGGTGTGGAGGCCAAGCAGTACTAGAACCGAAACCTTCACTCAGTTGGCCGAAGTAATAGAGAAGCTACTAGAAAAATAACGGTATAACCCCATTGATTGCTCTTTTACGTATATTTAACTAAGTCCAATATGCAGAAAGATCCTCAATTTAGTTGATCCTCTATAGTTGGTGGTCTTTACTAGAAAGTAGTGTGGGGGTGTATCATGCAAAAACATCAGTTCGACCAATGGATTCATGCTGATATCGAGAGGCATATGGAAGTGCCAAAAGTCTTCGTTATCGGGTGTGCTGATCTTTCTACTTACCAACTTGCTGTTGAATTTAAACACAAGCTTGAGCCGATACGTGAAGATGATAAGCCTATGTCTTTTGCTTCATTAGAGATCGTCAAAGAAGAGTTGATTAGGCTTGGATTAAATAGCGCATATCTGCGATTGCATAACGCTTATGATGAGTGTGGAGCGCCAGAGGATAAGCTTTACTGCGATATTGAGCTATCTCTAAAGAGTTATTAGCGCTAAGCAAACTTGAGCTATTGGCTTTCAAGCAAGATAGAGTGGGTAAAGTGGCTTCGCAGGTAAAAACCTCGAGGCAGGGTTTTTATTTGCTTACCGCTAGCGCCATAGGCATCAGTTAATGCTCGACTGTTAGCCGCTTTAGGGCGAATTTGCATGACTTCCCCATGTCTTGCATTGATTTCATGGATCCGTCCTGTAGCAATCATTTCCATTAACTCTTCCCAGTCCGCTCTCAATAAAGTCTCTTGTTCAAGGGAGGGTGTCCATAATTTGGGAAAACCAACGTGGCGCTCCGAGATAGGTAACTCCCTCTCTCCTTCTACGGGTACCCACAATACCTTACTTAATTTTTGTCTTACATGACTTTGTTGCCATGTAAGTCCATGAATTCCAGTCAAGGGTGCAACACAAACAAAAGTGCTCTCTAAAGGTTTACCTATGTGACTCAGAGGAATTGTTTTTAGTTCGATACCAAGATGAGCAAAGTCTTGTTCAGGTCTGCTCCCTGCTTCAGCACCAAGGTGAGCTTCGATAAGTTGGCCTACCCAACCTTTATCACGACGAAGATCTTTTGGCACTGCAATTCCCGCTTCTTCTGCTAGTTCAGCAAAAGAATATCCAGTTAAGGATTCAGCCCTGTTAACCAGTTCTAGCTCAGATTGTGGGGGAGTTGTCTGCACAAAAGATCTCCAATTGCAAAAGATCGTAACTTCTCAAAGATCTTTGATGATACGGGAATGCCCAATTATAAGCCAACTAGAGTGCAAAATGAAGGTTATCCACAGGGCGAGGGAGAATTACTGTAATAATTGATACTTATGTATAAATAAACAGGGGTTGTTGTCACGTTATATGCTTGTTTTACAGAGTTAAGTGTGCCTTGCTTGTCTTGCTATGTGGATAAATGAATGAGTGGTTGAATTTTAAACGATCCGAAAGGATCAAATATTAATCAGTTTTAGTCTTGGTGAACTATGTGGCTGAATTTACATATCTTGTTAATATTAAAAGCTTAATTTGGTTTTTGTTATGTTTTTTAAATTTCTGTCGAGATCAAAAATTAAGCCGTACATTAATTATCTCAAGTTTCCTCACAAAGTTATTCACAGATATAGTGAATAAATAGCTCTAATTGAAGTGGTTCTGTTGATAAGGTTGAATTTGCTCGCTATTTATCCAATGGTGTCACTCTGACTTCATAGTTTGACAACTTTTACTTCAGTTGCATTTGCTCAACTGGGGGATCTGTGGAAAAATCGACTCATATAAAATTTATCAGTAGAGGTTAGCCAGTGATCGATGGCGATGGTTACCGCTTAAATGTGGGAATCGTAATATGTAACAACCACGGTCAAGTGTTTTGGGCTAAACGATACGGACAACATTCATGGCAATTTCCACAGGGTGGAATAGATGACGGTGAGACGCCAGAACAGGCGATGTACCGAGAATTGTATGAAGAGGTTGGATTAACCAAACAAGATGTAAAGATTGTCACTACTAGTCGCCATTGGTTGCGGTATCGCTTACCAAAAAGATTAGTACGTTGGGACTCCAAACCTGTCTGTATCGGGCAAAAACAGAAATGGTTCTTATTGCAACTAACCTGTGATGAATCGCAGGTTAATATGCAAAGAGGGCCAACTCCAGAATTTGATGGATGGCGTTGGGTAAGCTTTTGGTACCCAGTGAGACAAGTTGTCTCCTTTAAAAGGGATGTCTACCGCAGAGCAATGAAAGAATTCGCTTCTTTTGCTATGCCTTTCAAAGATCGAAAGCAAAACCGAAAACGCAAACACCGCAGAGGGTAGTGAGGCGCAATAATGCTAAATCAGCTAAGGGATATAGTTGAGCACGTATCTCGGGTCGAAGATATACATCAAGCACTTGAAGTGTTTGTTGAGCGTACCTGTGATGCTATTAATAGCGAATGTTGCACCATTTACCTTTCTAATCACCAAAAGCAGCGCCTTGAGTTAATGGCAACCAAGGGGCTGACTTTTTCTGGTGAACGCCTGCACATAGGCTTCCAAGAAGGGTTAGTCGGCTTAGTCTACAGAACCGCTGAACCATTAAACGTCGCAAAAGCTTCTCTCCATCCTGATTTTAAATTTTTCCCACAACTTGGCGAAGAGGTCTATCAAGCCTTTTTAGCCACGCCCATAGTCCACCGCAAGCGTATGCTGGGTGTCGTGGTTATCCAACAGAAAACTCCGCGGTTATTTAGTGATACCGAAGAGTCTTTTCTAGTCACTCTTGCGGCCCAGTTAGCAGTGCTTATTGCTAGCGAGCAACAGCAAGGTAACTGGCTTCTACAAGAACGAAAAAGCTCCACCATAAAAGGCCTTTCTGCATGTAACGGGATTGCGATTGGACCTATCTGGCGTGGTAACGACGAGCCTTTGCTTAAAGACGTATCCCCGTCTTCGGCGGTTGATACCGAAAAAGACAAAGAGTGGCTGCTCGTTGCAGTAGAGTCGGCCTTGACTGAATTTAGGCGCCTTAGAAAGCAACTCGATAGCGACCTCAACAAAGATGCCTTAGCTATCTTTGATTTGTTTACTCACCTTTTGAATGATCCCAAACTTCGAGGGGATTTGATTAAGCAAATCGAAAAAGGGGATACTGCTGATTGGGCATTGCGCCAGGTGATAGAGCGTTACTCCAATCACTTTGCCCGTATGAATGATATTTACCTTCAAGAGCGCTCTCAAGATGTTCGAGAGTTAGGTCAGAGGTTGCTGTATTTCCTCTATCATTCGCAAGCCAAAGAAATCAAACTCGAGAAACCGGTTATCTTTGTCGTAAATGAACTTACAACGACATTGTTGGCATCAGTACCTAGAGATAAACTTTTGGGGGTGATCTCACTACAAGGTGGGGTGAACTCTCATGCTGCAATCCTATCTCGTGCTCTGGGCATACCATCGGTCATTGGTTCAAACCTAAATGGCATTGAAGCTGATGATAAGCAGGTCATCTTAGATGGCTATAGCGGTGAGGTATTGCTAAACCCAACAGCCAAAGAGATGAGCGACTATCAGAAGTTACTGGCAGAAGAGCAAGAAGTTCGCTCTATGGTTGAATCTGAGGTGCGTGAGCCTGCGTTAACTTCAGATAAAGTGCCCATCACTATTTTGCTTAACGCTGGTCTAGGTGCCGACGCAAGCTACTCATTCTTTGATGTTGTGGATGGCGTGGGACTCTATCGTACAGAGATATCGTTCATCGTTAAGCAGGCCTTCCCCTCCGAAGATGAACAAGTTGAGACGTATCGAAAAGTACTGGCTTATTCACAAGGCAAACCTGTTGTGATGAGAACTCTAGATATTGGTGGTGATAAATCACTTCCGTACTTCCCTATGGAAGAGGAAAACCCATTCTTAGGCTGGAGAGGGATTCGCTTTACTCTCGATCATCCCGATATCTTCTTGATTCAAGTTCGAGCAATGATGAGAGCAAGTGTTGGACAAAAGAGTGAATTAAAGATCCTCTTACCCATGATCTCGGGTGTCCCTGAATTGGATTCAGCGTTATCTTTGATTGCTCAGGCGTATCATGAGGTGGCACTTACTTATCCGAATGTGAAAAAACCTAAAGTCGGGATCATGCTTGAAGTACCTTCCATGATCTATCTGCTCCCGGTTATCGCCAAGCGAATAGATTTTGTTTCTGTGGGTACCAATGATCTTACTCAATATCTATTAGCCGTAGATCGAAATAACAGCCAAGTTTCAGAGCTATATGAAGTAGTCCATCCTTCTGTACTAATGGCGCTGAAACAAATACATGATGCTTGCCGACATTCAAAAATCCCAGTATCAATCTGCGGTGAGTTAGCGGGCGACCCTATCGGTGTTCTGCTATTGCTTGGTTTGGGGTTTAAGCAACTCAGTATGAACTCAGCTAATGTGGCCAATATCAAATATGTGATAAGACAATCAAATTTCGATGACTTAGAGACACTTGCCAATCAAGCCATAACCAAAGCGTACGCTTCTGATGTGCATAAGCTTGCGTTTAACTACCTAGAGAAAAGAGACCTTGCCGGGTTTGTTCGGCCTGGAAAACATTAATGATTACATTCGAATTAATCGCCATCTTAGCAATGATCGGTGCGCTGGTGGGCGTACTTGCAGGATTGTTAGGAATTGGCGGTGGCCTTATTATCGTTCCTGCATTGTTATTTCTATTACCAAAGTCTGGTGTATCAGCAGATATTGCCATGCAAATGGCGCTAGCCACTTCTTTAGCTTGCATCATCATTACCTCCGGTTCCTCGGCACTCAATCATTATCGAGTGAACAATGTCGATATGTTTGTGGTCAAATTCTTGATTCCAGGTGTCATACTTGGTGGCTTCGGTGGTAGTTTTGTAGCGGAATTTATACCAAGTCAGTATTTGCCTCCTGTTTTTGGGTGTATAGTTCTGTTTTTATCCATCAAGATGTTTATCTCGGTGAACGTAGGGACTGTAAAACCTTTACCTAGCGCAATAAAGACCTTTATATCTGGAACTACGATCGGTACTATTTCAAGCCTAGCGGGTATAGGCGGTGGATCTCTGATGGTTCCATTTCTCAACCGACATGGAATAGAAATGCGCAAAGCGATAGGCACCTCATCGTTTTGTGGCGCATTACTTGCTGCTTCTGGAATGATTGGCTTTATTTTTCATGGTGTAGGGGCGAAAGATCTACCAGACCATAGCGTGGGTTATGTGTATATTCCTGCCTTGCTAGCGATTGCATGTAGTTCAGTTCTAACCAGTAAGCTCGGTGTGAGGTTAACCTCTGTGTTACCCACTAAAGTACTGAAAAAATGTTTTGCAGTATTGCTATTGATAATAGCGATACGAATGCTTTTCTTTTAATGATTTGCTCTAAGAAGATTTTATGAATCAAGGATTTATCTCTTTCCCTCATATCGATCCCGTACTACTTGAAATTGGTCCAGTTTCTATTCGTTGGTATGGACTGATGTACCTTTTTGGCTTCGCATTTGCTATGTGGTTAGCTAATCGTCGCGCCGACCAACCGAATAGCGGCTGGACGCGAGAACAAGTGTCCGACATGTTGTTTTTAGGATTTCTCGGCGTAGTCGTTGGTGGGCGTGTTGGGTATGTGTTGTTCTACCATTTCGATCTATTTTTAGACAACCCGCTTTACTTGTTCCAAGTATGGACAGGTGGCATGTCATTCCATGGCGGTTTGTTAGGCGTAATATCAGCAATGGCATTCTATGCCTACCGCAACGGTCGTACCTTCTTCAATGTAGCTGACTTTATCGCTCCGCTTATCCCGTTTGGGTTGGGAGTTGGCCGTATAGGCAACTTTATGAATGACGAACTGTGGGGCAGGGTAACGGATGTTCCATGGGCGGTAATGTTCCCATCTGGAGGATATCTGCCACGACATCCTTCGCAACTTTATGAAGCGATTCTAGAAGGGATTGTGTTGTTCTTTATCTTGAACTTCTTTATTCGTAAACCTAGACCAGCTGGCGCTGTCTCAGGGTTGTTCTTGATTGGCTATGGCTCTTTCCGCTTTATCGTCGAGTACTTCCGTGAACCGGACGCTCACTTAGGGCTGTTTGGTAACTGGATCTCTATGGGGCAAATACTGTCAACACCAATGATCCTTATTGGCGCCGCTATGATGTTATGGGCATATAAATATAACCAGAAGTCCCTTGAAGTAAACAAGGCGAAGGAGAAGTAATGAAGCAGTATCTAGATCTATGTCGCCGTATCGTTGATGAAGGGCACTGGATTGAGAATCAGCGTACGGGTAAGCGTTGTTTGACCGTTATTAATGCTGATTTAACCTATGACGTGGCGAATAATGCTTTTCCATTGGTGACGACTCGTAAAAGCTTCTGGAAAGCGGCTGTTGCGGAACTGCTAGGATACATTCGTGGTTACGATAACGCAGAACAGTTTCGTCAGCTAGGCACAAAAACATGGGATGCAAACTCGAACCTGAACGATGCGTGGTTAAATAATCCATACCGTAAAGGTGAGGATGACATGGGCCGTGTATATGGTGTTCAAGGTCGTCAGTGGGCTAAACCAGACGGTGGGCATATTGACCAGCTACGCAAGATTGTTGATGATCTTAAACAGGGCATCGATGACCGTGGTGAAATACTGAATTTTTACAACCCTGGTGAGTTTCACATGGGCTGTTTACGTCCATGTATGTACAGTCATCACTTCTCTTTGCTTGGTGATACCTTATACCTAAATAGTACTCAGCGCTCTTGTGATGTCCCTCTGGGGCTAAATTTCAATATGGTGCAAGTGTATGCGTTTCTGGCCATCATGGCACAGATCACAGGTAAGAAAGCGGGTGTGGCCTATCATAAGATTGTTAATGCGCATATTTACGAAGATCAGCTTGAGTTGATGCGAGATGTACAGTTGCCGCGAGAGCCATTAAATGCTCCTAAGTTTATTATTAATCCTGAGATTAAGAGCTTAGAAGACCTAGAAACTTGGGTTACTTTGGATGATTTCTCAGTGGAAGGGTACGAATCTCATCCCGCGATTCGCTACCCATTTTCGGTATAAGAGCAAATAATTAAAATTTATCTCACTGAATTATAAAAACTATTATTTAAGAGGCTAATATTTAGGTATTAGCCTTTTTTAATGCTCGGAACTCAGTGGATAGAGTTAACTTTACAGTGAAACATGGATGTAATGTCGCGTTGGCAGTAGCTATGTTGGGATCCTCTACAACTGCTTTTGCTAGCCTTATTGACCCTGACCAGTATCTAACGGATATCTATTCAACGGCCTTGGTGTTGACCGACAGTGAACTGCTGACTATTGGCTTTGGTAGCTTCGACCCTAATCAAATATTTGGTACTAGTAATCCAGACTTTGGAGGGCAAGAGTCGATTAATACCAAGCGTAGGATAACAGTGACCTCTCTTCCTATCTCCTTCTTGTTTTCTAATGATGAAAGTCCTTGGTTACATCGTTTAAAACTCAGAGCTGCTTATATGGGTTTAACAAGAGATGTTGATTATGACCAACTAGAAGATCTTGGCATTACTTGGGAAAGTGATAAGAATGAAGACGAGGTAATAGCGGGTTATGCCGAATACGCTGTGGGCTATCAGATATCAGAAGGGTGGCAGCTATTTACAGGTTCAGGACTTCATCTTATGCACTACAGGAATAAGTTTACCGCTAATAGCCCAGCAGCAGAGACTATTGAAGCGAAAGGCATTAATTCCGTTATCAATGGTACGTCGAATATTTGGATAGTTGAGCCTCAAGCTGATTTGATTTATACCAAAGATACAGGTCCGGGAGAGATCCGCTTTAATAGCGAATATCACTATTTCTGGGGCAGAAGCTTTGGTGGCAGTATTGGTACTGCTAATGCCACCCCTGAAGGCTGGCGCATAATGAACGGTATACAGTACAAGTATCACCTAGACCCTTGGGGAAATCGAAAACAAGATCTTTTGTTTAGAGTACGCAGAATTGATGTAGGTGGTGATTTAAGAGAGCCTTTAGATACGACTCATTATGCCGAATACAGCTTTGGTTGGGTAATGGACACCAGCGACTACTCTTCATTGATATACAACGTAGGTATTGGTATTTCACTGAACTATGGGAGTTCATTGAAGGGCGGTGCATTAGTCATCTATTACAATGAGTAATCTCTAAGATTCAGACGAAAAAAAACCTGCCACATTTGGCAGGTTTTTTAAATTTTTTAATTGCTACGCAGTCATCGCAATAATTGCACCAGGCATTACAACGAATACAGCAATCAGATATCCAGCTACGACGCTCTTGTTCTTAATCGCCATTGTTGAGATCCAATCTGCACCTTTCAATGGTAGTTCTCGCAAGAACGGAATACCAAAGATGAATGCGGTTGCAGCAATGTTGAATAGCAAATGAACTAGAGCAATTTGAAGCGCAAAGGCGGCAAATTCACCGGTTACTGCTGTTGCAGCAAGAAGCGCGGTAATACAGGTACCGATATTTGCACCTAGTGTAAATGGATACACATCACGAACTTTAAGAACGCCAGAGCCTACTAATGGAACCATTAAGCTAGTCGTCGTCGATGAAGATTGAACTAATATGGTGACAACAGAGCCAGAGAAGATACCGTGAAGAGGACCGCGACCGATAGCGTTCTTCAAAATTTCACGTGCACGACCTACCATTAGGCTCTTCATGAGCTTACCCATGATGGTGATAGAGATGATGATGGTAGCGATACCTAAAATAATCATACTCACACCAGCAGCGATAGGACCGAAGGCAGTTAGCGGCTCTTGAATAACACTAAGTAGAGGCTTTGTTAGAGGCTTAATGAAGTTGAAGCCACCCATGTTTAGGTCACCGGTGTTCATTAAAGGAGCGACTAACCAAGCTGAAAGCTTGCCAAAGATACCAAACATCATTTCTAGTGGTAGGAAAATCAATACCGCCAGCAAGTTAAAGAAGTCATGAACGGTTGCACTTGCAAATGCGCGTTTGAACTCTTCTTTACAGCGAAGGTGACCAAGGCTAACTAAAGTGTTCGTTACCGTGGTACCGATGTTTGCACCCATAACCATAGGGATAGCGATTTGAACGGGAAGCCCGCCTGCTACAAGACCTACAATAATAGAGGTTACTGTACTAGAAGACTGAATAAGAGCCGTTGCTACAAGGCCAATCATTAAGCCTGCTACTGGATGAGAAGCAAAGTCAAAAAGTGTTTTGGCATGTTCGCCAGAGGCCATCTTAAAGCCGCTGCCAACCAATGAAACTGAAACAAGTAGTAGGTACAGCATGAAAGCCAAGTTAGCCCAACGTAGCCAGCTGGTTTTACCTGCTATTGCTGCTGAAACTGAGGATGCTTGGTTGTTCATTTGTTATCTCCGGGCCCGTTTTAGGCTTTTAATCAACTGTTGGCGAGTTTAGATAACTAATATTTCAGTTATATTACAGTTTTATAAATAATCGCCTTTTTCTTACTCAATTAAAGTAAACGTTTGCGTGAGTTTCTTTGTTTGTTAAGTTGTTGATTTTTAATGCTTTAATGTCCGGTATTACCTTTATGTTTGGACGCTCCTTGAGCAACTTTAGTGTCAAATATTGATCTGGTCCAAATATTAATGTGACAAAATTGTCATCTTGCTTTAACTTGGATTCGGTAATATCGAAGTTTAATGCACTTTACCTTTATATTTGAAGGTTTACACAGGAGGGGAAATGTCGCATTTAAATTACAATCATCTCTATTATTTTTGGATGGTTTGCAAGCAAGGGTCTTTAACTAAGGCTGCTGATGCACTATTTCTAACACCACAAACGGTGACAGGGCAAATCAAGGCATTAGAGCAGCGCTTGAATGGTAAGCTCACCAAACGTAATGGTCGGAGTATAGAACCCACGGAGCTTGGTCAGTTGGTATTTAAATATGCCGATAGAATGTATGACTTAAGCTATGAAATGCTAGATATCGTTAATTACAGTCAACGAGCCAATCTATTGTTTGAAGTGGGAGTGGCGGATGCTCTCTCAAAAAGCTTAGTAAGTCGCATTCTTTCTACGACAATTCCTGCGGACGGTCATATTCATCTTAGGTGCTATGAGTCGACTCATGAGCTTCTACTGGAACAACTGTCTCAGCATAAATTAGACATGATTCTATCTGACTGTCCTATTGATTCATCACAAAATGCAGGCTTATACAGTAAAAAACTAGGGGAGTGTGAAATGAGCTTTTGCTCCGCGACTTCCATAGATGAGAAAGAGTTTTTAGCTAACCTAGAAAAATACAAGCTGCTGATCCCTGGTTCAAGAACTTCGATGGGACGTAAAATTACGGAATGGTGCGATAGACAAGGCTATCAACCAACAATTCTAGGTGAGTTTGATGATTTCGCATTGATGAAAGCCTTTGCCGAGGCGCACCCAGATACCGTGTTTGTAGCCCCTACTCGCTATCCCTATAAAACAGATACAGGTGGCTTTCACCGAATAGCATCGATAGACGCTTTAAAGGAAGAGTATTATGTGATCTTTGCGGAAAGAATGATTCAACATCCAGCGGTGAAAAGTGTTTGTGATGCTAATTTTTCGAATATTTTCCATTAATTTGTACCGACAGAGGTTTAACTTTGTAGGTCTCAACGGTAGTCTTAATCCAATTACTGAACTAATAGATATGATTGATACGCTATGAACTTGAAAGCAATGGAGAAAAACTCTCCTCAAGCCATCTCACTGCTTAAGGCAATGGCAAATGAGAGACGCCTATTTATCTTGTGTATGTTACATGACCGAGAGTTATCTGTAGGAGAATTGTGCCAACAGTTAGACCTCAGTCAGTCAGCATTATCTCAACATCTCGCTTGGCTTAGGGGGGATGGGTTAGTTGAAACTCGCAAAGAAGCCCAAACGGTGTATTACTCGTTGAGTAGCCCAGAGGTTAAGCGCATGATTCATCTGTTGCATGATATGTATTGCTCAGAGGAGTGAGAATAGAGGAAAAACTAGAGCGGTCTGATTAATTTCAGGATCTATAGATACAAAAAAACCGGCAAAAGCCGGTTTTTTATCTGAATCGAAGTTCTAATTAAAGAGCTTTGATTGCAGCAGTGAAGCGTGCTTTATGACGAGCAGCTTTATTCTTATGAATAAGGCCTTTAGTCGCAGCGCGATCTAGGATCGGTGCAACAGCTTTTAGTTCAGCAGTTGCAGCTTCTTTGTCGCCAGCTTCAATAGCAGCGATAGTTTTTTTCATGTAAGTGCGCATCATAGAACGACGGCTAGCATTGTGCTGGCGACGTTTCTCAGCTTGGATAGCGCGCTTCTTAGCAGATTTACTGTTTGCCAAGGGTCTAACTCCCAAAAACTTGTTCGGTAACAATATAGGGCGTGGAGAATGCCTGTTTGCTAATCGAAAGTCAATTGATTTGTGTGAAAACTCATCTAAAACAAGGTAATTTTGTTTCGACGGGTTAACACGGTTAAGATGGCGGGGATTTTAACAGCATTTATGGGTTAGATCTACACTCAACCTAAGATACTTATCTCTAAGTGTATATATCAATAAGTTGGAGTCGCTTTCTGGTAGGCTGTGTCTTCGCTAGAAGCATGCTAATTACTAGTTGCATCAGTTAATTAAGGAATAAAAGTGAGTAAAGGCCTTCTTCGGTCGGGCGCCATTGTTAGTGCCATGACCCTAGTCTCTCGTGTTTTAGGGTTAGTTCGAGACGTTGTGGTTGCTAACCTTATGGGTGCAGGAGCCAGTGCAGACGTATTTTTCTTTGCCAATAAGATCCCAAACTTTTTAAGACGATTGTTTGCTGAGGGGGCTTTCTCGCAAGCCTTTGTACCCGTGCTTACTGAATATCACTCTAAAGGTGATATGAATGAAACGAGGCAATTGATCGCTAAGGTATCAGGAACGCTAGGTGTGATTGTCTCCATTGTGACGGTTGTTGGTGTTTTGGGATCCGGTGTAGTCACCGCCATCTTCGGTACGGGGTGGTTCCTAGATTGGCTAAATGGTGGTCCATCTGCTGAAAAATTCGAGATGGCCAGCTTAATGCTGAAGATCACCTTTCCTTATTTATGGTTTATTACCTTTGTTGCTCTATCAGGGGCAATATTAAATACGTTGGGTAAGTTTGCGGTTTCTTCTTTTACCCCCGTATTCTTGAATGTGATGATCATCTTGTCTGCATCGTTGATCTCACCACGTTTAGCCAACCCTGAGATAGGACTGGCGATCGGTGTTTTTCTTGGTGGCTTGGTTCAATTTTTCTTCCAACTTCCTTTTCTTATTAAAGAAGGTGTTCTTGTTAGACCAAAGTGGGGGTGGCGCGATCCTGGTGTAGTGAGGATTCGCACTTTAATGATCCCTGCGTTATTTGGTGTTTCTGTTAGTCAGATTAACTTGTTGCTAGACACTTTTATTGCCAGTTTCCTACAAACAGGCTCAATCAGTTGGCTCTATTACTCAGACCGCCTTCTTGAATTTCCATTGGGTTTGTTCGGTATTGCCATAGCTACTGTGATTTTGCCAGCACTATCTAGAAAGCATGTTGATGCGCAGGGTCAAGGTTTTGCCTCAACGATGGACTGGGGTGTGCGTATGGTGCTGCTGCTTGGCCTGCCAGCCATGTTGGGCTTGATCGTATTGGCGAAACCTATGCTAATGGTGCTGTTTATGCGTGGAGAGTTTGGTGTCTATGAGGTGCAGCAGTCCTCTTATTCTTTGGTAGCCTATGCATCAGGTTTACTTAACTTTATGTTAATTAAGGTATTGGCACCCGGGTATTATTCTCGCCAAGATACGAAGACACCTGTGCGTTACGGTATTATCGCGATGACCTCTAACATGGTGTTCAATATCATTTTTGCTTGGCATTACGGCTATGTAGGATTAGCTATGGCAACGGCCTTATCGGCATTTGTGAATATGGGCTTACTGTATAGAGGTTTGCATAAAGCACAGGTTTATCGTTTAACTCGTCAAACTCTGGGTTTCATGTTGCGACTTGCGGTATCTGGTGGCGCTATGGTAGGCGCTATTCTTTATCTACTTAAACCGCTAGAGAGCTGGATTAGTATGTCTCTCACTGACAGAGTGCTTGAGTTAACCTTAATGATAGGTACTGGTGCAATGGCGTATTTATTGACAGCATTAGTGCTTGGAGTTCGATTTAAACACCTAAAAGTACACGCTTAATTTAGGTCAATATAAATCAGCGCTTCTCGTTGCTAGCATCTATTAGAGGTTTCGGTATATAATTCGCCAGTTTAGGGCTTTATGGTCCGCAATGTCGACTGAGAAGGTTAGGTTTTACACGTTACATGCATCTTATCCGAGGTAGCCACAACATACGCTCTGAGCATCAGGGGTGTGTCTTGACCATAGGTAACTTTGATGGTGTCCACTTAGGGCATCAAACGGTCTTGAAGCAGGTACAACAAAAAGCTGAAGTTCTTGGTCTTCCCGCTGTGGTGATGACGTTTGAACCGCAGCCTTTAGAGCTATTTCTGCAAAGTAAGGCGCCAGCTAGACTAACTCGGTTGCGTGATAAATATGTGCAACTTAGTAAATTGAACCTAGAGCGACTGCTTTGTGTGAACTTTAGTAAGCGCTTTGCGGGACTTCCCCCAGAGCAATTTATTAAAGAACTGTTAGTGGAAAAGCTCGGAGTTAAATTTCTCGTTGTCGGTGATGATTTTCGCTTTGGTCGTAAGCGTCAAGGTGACTTTTCTATGCTTCAACAAGCAGGGAAAGAGTATGGATTTGAGGTTGTGAGCACTGAAAGTTTCTGTCTAAATACAGAAAGAGTCAGCAGTACAGCCATTCGTCAGGCATTAGCTCATGATGAACTGGCACAAGCCAAATCCATGCTAGGAAGGCACTACAGCATTAGTGGACGTGTATCACACGGACGAAAGCTAGGAAGAACTATAGGTTTTCCTACTGCGAATATCCCATTAAAGCGAACTGTGTCTCCCGTTTTAGGCGTGTATGTGGTGGAAACGAGCATAGACGGTCGAATGGTCGGTGGTGTGGCTAATGTTGGCCAGCGACCAACAGTAAACGGTGTACGACAGCAACTAGAAGTACACTTTTTTGATTTTGCAGAAGATTTATACGGTAGACAATTAGAGGTCTGCCTTTTACACAAGTTGCGCGAAGAAGTGAAATTTCCTTCATTCGAAGCACTTAAAACTCAAATAGAATTAGATGCAGAAGCAGCTCGGGTGTGGTTGCTTCAGCACAGGCGCTGACGATATTTAAGGCTTTGCAAATCCGTTTGCACTGTATTGAATAGGCGTTCGCCATAATGTCTAACTTCGCCCAATATTACGGAACTAAGAATCGATGACTGACTATAAAGATACCCTGAACCTCCCAGAAACAGGGTTTCCAATGCGCGGTAATCTGGCGAATCGTGAACCAGAGATGCTTAAGCGTTGGTATAAAGAAGATCTTTACGGTGCTATCCGTGAAGCTAAAAAAGGCAATAAGCCTTTTGTTTTGCATGATGGCCCTCCATACGCAAACGGTGACATCCATATTGGTCACGCGCTAAATAAGATTCTTAAAGACATTATTATTAAATCAAAGACTCTTTCTGGTTACGATGCACCTTATATCCCAGGTTGGGATTGCCACGGTCTTCCAATTGAACTAATGGTTGAGAAGAAAAAAGGCAAGCCAGGGCATAAGATCTCTGCTGCTGAGTTCCGTGAAGAGTGTCGCAAATATGCGGCAGGTCAAGTTGAAGGCCAAAAAGAAAGCTTTAAACGTCTTGGCATCATGGGTGAGTGGGATAAACCATATCGCACCATGGATTTTGGCACTGAAGCCAATATCATTCGCGCTCTGGGTAAAATTGCAGACAACGGCCACCTATTGAAAGGCTTTAAGCCTGTTCACTGGTGTACTGACTGTGGTTCTGCTCTTGCAGAAGCGGAAGTTGAATACAAAGATAAGGTTTCTCCATCAATTGATGTGAAATTTGCTGCGGCAGATGAAGAAGCAGTATTAAGCAAATTCTCTCTAGCTGACGGCCATGAAGGTAAAGGTGATATCTCTGTTGTTATCTGGACAACGACACCTTGGACTCTTCCTGCTAACCGCGCAGTGTGTATGCGCGATGATCTTGAATATGTATTAGTTCAAGTTGAAGGCGAAAACCCTCAGCGTTTGATCTTAGCTTCAGATCTTGCAAAAGACGTGATGGATCGTGCGGGTATCGAGCACTTCCATAACCTTGGTTTTGCTAAAGGTGCAGAGCTTGAACTGTTGGATTTCCAGCATCCATTCTATGACTTTACTGTACCTGCAATCTTGGGTGAGCACGTAACAACAGATTCAGGTACGGGTATCGTCCATACTGCACCTGGTCACGGTCAAGAAGATTTCGTGGTTGGTCAACATTACAACTTAGAAGTCGCTAATCCTGTTGGTTCAAATGGTGTGTATCTTCCAGATACTGAACTATTCGCAGGTCAGCACGTGTTTAAAGCAAATAACTCTGTACTAGAAGTACTAAAAGAGAAAGGTGCTCTGCTACATCACCATGCTTATGAGCACAGCTACCCACATTGCTGGCGCCACAAAACGCCGATCATCTTCCGTGCTACGCCACAATGGTTTGTTTCTATGGACCAAGCAGGCTTGCGTTCAAATGCACTTGACGCAATCAAGGGCGTTCAATGGATGCCAGAGTGGGGTCAAAGCCGTATTGAAGGAATGGTCGAAGGTCGCCCTGAGTGGTGTATCTCTCGTCAACGTACATGGGGCGTACCGATCACTTTGTTTGTACACAAAGAGACGTCTGAACTTCACCCTAATACTCAAGAATTAATTGAGAAAGTCGCTCAATTAGTTGAAGAGAAGGGCATTCAAGCTTGGTGGGATGTCGATGCAGTAGAACTTCTTGGTGAAGAAGACGCGGCTAACTACGAGAAAACGCTAGATACCCTAGATGTATGGTTTGATTCAGGTGTGACTCACTACTCTGTAGTTGATGCGCGTGAAGAATTTAATGGTGCAAGTGCAGATCTATACCTTGAAGGTTCAGATCAACACCGTGGTTGGTTCCAATCTTCATTGATCACATCTGTTGCAATGAAAGGCGAAGCTCCATACAAGCAAGTGCTCACGCATGGCTTCGTTGTTGATGGCCAAGGCCGTAAAATGTCTAAGTCAGTGGGTAACGTTGTTGCACCTAAAGATGTAACCAACAAGCTAGGCGCGGATATTCTTCGTCTGTGGGTTTCTTCTACCGATTACACTGGTGAAGTAGCGGTTTCTGATGAAATTCTAAAACGCAGTGCTGATGCGTATCGTCGTATCCGTAACACGGCTCGCTTCTTCCTGGCAAACCTAAGTGGTTTCAACCCTGCAACGGACCTTGTTCCTGCAGATGAAATGGTTGCTTTAGACCGCTGGGCAGTAGGACGTGCACAAGCGGCTCAACAAGAAATTGTTAAAGCTTACGAAGATTACAATACGCACGCAGTAACACAGCGTTTGATGCAGTTCTGTTCTATTGAAATGGGTTCTTTCTACCTAGATGTAATTAAAGACCGTCAGTACACAGCGAAGAAGGGCAGTCATGCTCAACGCAGCTGTCAGACTGCACTTTACTACATCGTTGAAGCACTTGTTCGTTGGATGGCTCCAATCATGTCTTTCACTGCAGACGAGATCTGGAATGAAATGCCAGGCGAGCGCGATAAGTTTGTATTCACTGGTGAGTGGTTCGATGGTCTATTCGGCTTAGCGGAAGGCGAAGAGCTAAATAATGAGTTCTGGAATGACGTACAACAGGTTCGTGCTTCTGTGAATAAGCTTCTTGAAGAAGCGCGCAAAGAGAAGCTGATCGGTGGTTCACTTCAAGCAGAAGTTACTCTGTACGCAGACGATGCATTGGCTAGCAAGTTAAACAACTTGGGCGATGAACTCCGTTTTGTTTTGCTAACGTCTCGCGCAGATGTAGCACCAGTATCAGAAAAACCTGACACAGCTCAACCAACAGAAATTGAAGGTCTATTCGTTCAAGTCAATGCGACAGAGCTTGAGAAGTGTGACCGTTGTTGGCACCACACTGCAGATGTAGGCACTATCGAAGGCCATGAAACAATCTGTGGTCGTTGTGTGTCAAACGTAGAAGGCGAAGGCGAGGTTCGAAAGTTTGCCTAATATGAGCTTACTAAAGCAAACAGGGTTGCGCTGGCTTTGGCTGGCGGCTCTGATCTTTATTGCTGATGTAGCAATAAAGCTAGTGGTGATGGACACCATGGGGTATGGCTGGGCGAACCGCATTGAGGTATTGCCCTTCTTTAACCTGCTTTATGTACACAACTACGGTGCTGCATTTAGCTTCCTAGGCGACCAAGGTGGTTGGCAACGCTGGTTATTTACCGGTATTGCTATTGCTGTGTGTGGAATGTTGATGTTCTGGATGCGAAAACTTCCTCAAACTGAAAAGTGGAATAACATAGCGTATTCACTGATCATTGGTGGTGCTCTAGGCAACGTTTTTGACCGTATCGTGCATGGTTTTGTGGTTGATTACCTCGACTTTTTCGTGGGAACCTATCACTGGCCTGCATTCAACCTTGCTGATAGTGCTATATGCATTGGTGCTGGCATGGTTATTCTTGATGGCTTTATTAGCGGAAAACGCGACTCAGCAAATTCTACTGAGAAGTAATGAACTTTGTCTGTGTGCTCGATAAGTGAGCACTCGGTGGTGGTGGCAGTATATTTTACTTGTCACCGCTACAAGGTTTCGCTACTATTGCGTCCGCCCTATAAAGGGCGCGCTAGCTTTGTTGTAATCTTATTTTAAATCACGATTATGACGCGCTGGCTCAACAATTTGGAACATAGGTGGAAAGATGTTTGAAACTCTACTTGTGATTTACCTGTTGGCTGCGCTTGGTGTGATTGGCCTAGTTCTGATTCAACAAGGTAAAGGCGCAGATATGGGAGCCTCGTTCGGTGCAGGCGCATCAAATACAGTATTTGGCGCAGGCGGCTCTAGTAATTTTTTAACCCGAATGACTGCAGTTTTTGCAACAATCTTCATCGTTGTTTGTTTGTTTCTTGGAAATATGTCTACGCATAAGACTGAGTCTCAGTGGGTTGACCCAACAGCTGGTCAAACTATTCAAAAAACAGACGACGCAGTGAGTGAAATTCCAGCCGAAAAAGGCGCGGATATTCCTCAGTAAGCTGAAATGCTTATTGCCGAGATGGTGAAATTGGTAGACACGCCAGCATGAGGTGCTGGTGCCTTTGGTGTGAGGGTTCGAGTCCCTCTCTCGGCACCATATATTGTTTGAAAAGCAATCTATTAGGCATATAATGTTTAATAGTCGGACGCGGGGTGGAGCAGCTTGGTAGCTCGTCGGGCTCATAACCCGAAGGTCGTCGGTTCAAATCCGGCCCCCGCAACCATTTTTAGTTGAATCTGAATTTTCAAACATCATAACTGAAATTTTTCGGTTATGAGCTAAGCTTCTTTTAGCTTAGTGATATCAGGGTCCAGCAGCATAAAACCCCGACTATCGGGGTTTTTTGTTATCTGCGGTTTATCACTGTGGATGTGTGCTTGGTAAATGAAATGGGCTTTATGCCCTTTTTTTGTTTCTGGAGTGGTTGAACAATGACTGGTTTAGAAAGACAACTAACTGAGATGCTTGAAGCGCCTGTAGAGGCATTAGGTTATGAGTTAGTTGGACTTGAGTTTATTCGCGCAGGCGAATATTCGACATTACGCATTTATATCGATAGCGAAAACGGTATTAATGTTGACGATTGTGCTGAAGTAAGCCATCAGGTTAGTGCTGTAATGGATGTAGAAGATCCTATTTCTGTTGCTTATAACCTTGAAGTGTCTTCACCAGGACTTGAGCGACCGCTTTTCAAGACTGCACACTATGAACAGTTTGTAGGCCAAGAGGTCAGCATTGTGTTGAAGATGGGTGTTGGAAATCGCCGCAAGTGGAAGGGCGTTATCAAGGGTGTTGATGGTGAGCTCATCACCATTGAAACTGACAACCAAGATAATGAGTTTGCTCTGAGCAACATATCTAAAGCCAATCTGATCCCTAAGTTTTAAGTCTATTTAAAGAGGCTATAAGAATGAATAAAGAAATTCTAGCTGTAGTAGAAGCGGTTTCAAATGAGAAAGCCGTTCCTCGCGAACGTATTTTTGAAGCGCTAGAAATTGCGCTTTCAACTGCGACAAAGAAAAAGTACGAGATGGAAATCGAAGTACGTGTTGAAATCGATCGCAAGAGCGGTAACTTCGAAACTTTCCGTCGCTGGGAAGTGGTTGCTGAAGTTGAAAGTCCAACATTGGAAATGTCAATTGAAGCTGCACAGTTTGACGATGAAACTCTAGATTTGGGTGATTTCGTTGAAGACGAAATCGATTCGGTTAAATTTGACCGTATTACTGTGCAAACAGCGAAACAAGTTATCGTTCAGAAAGTTCGTGAAGCAGAGCGTGAGCAAATCGTTGAACAGTTTATTGATAACGAAGGTGAGCTAATCACTGGTGTTGTTAAGAAAGTAAACCGTGAAACAGTAGTTCTAGACCTTGGTAACAACGCTGAAGCCGTTATCCTTCGTGATGACCAGTTACCTCGTGAAAACTTCCGTCCAGGCGATCGCGTACGTGGTCTTCTTTATTCTGTACGTCCAGAAGCACGCGGCTTCCAGCTATTCATTACTCGCTCTAAGCCAGAAATGCTAACTGAGCTATTCCGTATCGAAGTGCCTGAAATTGCAGAAGATATCATTGAGCTTAAAGCAGCAGCTCGTGATCCAGGTTCTCGTGCGAAGATCGCAGTTAAAACTAACGATCGCCGTATCGACCCAGTAGGTGCATGTGTGGGTATGCGTGGTGCACGCGTACAAGCAGTCTCTGGTGAGTTAGGTAATGAGCGTATCGATATCATCCTTTGGGATGACAACCCAGCGCAATTTGTTATCAACGCAATGGCTCCAGCTGATGTAGCGTCAATCATCGTAGATGAAGATACGCACTCAATGGATATCGCTGTTGAAGCTGATAATCTAGCGCAAGCAATTGGCCGTAGTGGTCAAAACGTACGTTTGGCATCTCAACTGACTGGTTGGGAACTGAACGTAATGACTGTAGAAGATTTAAAGAAGAAACACGAAGCAGAATCAACTGAAGCTATTGAAAGCTTCATGAAGCACCTAGACCTTGAACAAGATTTCGCAGAAATGTTGGTAGAAGAAGGCTTCTCAACTCTTGAAGAAGTGGCATACGTGCCAATGAGTGAGCTTTTGGAAATTAACGGTCTAGATGAAGATTTGGTCGAAGAACTACGTAGTCGAGCTAAAGATGCACTCACCACCCTTGCACTAGCGCAAGAAGAGTCGTTTGAAGGCCTACACCCAGCTGATGATCTATTAGCATTAGAAGGCTTAGAGCGCGAAATGGCGTTCAAACTAGCGGCTAAAGGTGTAGTGACCCTAGAAGATCTTGCTGACCAAGGCACAGATGATCTTGAAGGTATCGACGATTTAACAGAAGAACGTGCTGGTGAGTTAATCATGGCTGCACGTAACATCTGTTGGTTTGGTGACGAAGAATAATCCGGCACGGAGGTAGTTGCATGACACAACTTACAGTTAAAGCCCTAAGTGAAGAAATTGGTACGCCGGTTGAGCGCTTAATTGAACAACTCGAAGACGCAGGTCTGAAAAAGAACTCTAGCGACAATGTGACTGACGAAGAAAAGCAGACATTGTTGACGCACCTTAAGAAAGAACATGGTGATACGTCTGGTGAGTCTGAACCAACTCGTCTAACTTTACAACGTAAGAAGCGTAGCACACTGAGTGTTGCAGCTGGCGGCGGCAAGAGCAAGGATGTGACAGTAGAAGTACGTAAGAAGCGTACCTACGTGAAGCGTAGCTCTGTTGATGAGCAAGCTCGTCTTGAAGCTGAGGAAAAAGCGCGCCTAGAAGCAGAAGCTGCAGCTAAAAGCGAAGCTGAAGAGAAAGCGAAACGCGATGCTGAAGAAAAAGCACAGCGTGAAGCAGAAGCAAAAGCAAAACGTGACGCTGAAGAAAAAGCGAAACAAGAAGCGGCTGCTAAGGCAAAAGCTAATTCAGCAGAAGCTCCACAAATTGACTCTGAAGAGCGTAAAGTGAAAGATCAAGCAGCAAAAGACGCGGCTGACCTAAAACGTCGCCAAGAAGAAGAAGCTAAGCGTAAAGCAGAACAGGAAGCTGAAAAACTTCTTGAAGACGCACGTAAACTTGCAGAAGAAAATGCAGAGCGCTGGGCAAAAGAAGAACAAAGCAAGAAGACCGAGACTACGGACTACCACGTAACTACGTCTACTTACGCTCGTGAAGCTGAAGATGCAGCTGACCGTCGTGCAGATGGCGGTGGCCAGCGTAAGAAGAAAAAGAAAAAGCCAGCTGATGCTAACGCGAACTCAAATGCTCGTGGCAACCAACGTAACCAACGCGGTCAACGTGGTCGTAAAGGCAAGCTAGCTAAACCTACTTCAATGCAGCAAGGTTTTGATAAGACAGCAACAGTAGCGAAAGCTGACGTTGCGATCGGCGAAACTATCGTTGTGTCTGAACTGGCTAATAAGATGTCAGTGAAAGCGACTGAAGTAATCAAGGTTATGATGAAGATGGGCGCTATGGCGACTATCAACCAAGTAATCGACCAAGAAACTGCAGCACTAGTTGCTGAAGAAATGGGTCACAAAGTGGTTCTTCGTAAAGAGAACGAACTTGAAGAAGCAGTAATGTCAGACCGTGACAGCTCACTTGAGTCTGTTTCACGTGCACCTGTTGTTACTATCATGGGTCACGTTGACCACGGTAAAACTTCTACACTTGATTACATTCGTAAAGCACATGTTGCTGATGCGGAAGCGGGTGGTATTACCCAGCACATCGGTGCTTATCACGTAGAAACTGATAACGGTATGATTACCTTCTTGGATACTCCTGGACACGCAGCGTTTACTGCAATGCGTGCTCGTGGTGCTCAAGCGACAGATATCGTAGTTCTAGTTGTTGCTGCAGATGATGGCGTAATGCCACAGACTGTGGAAGCGATTCAGCACGCACAAGCAGCTGGCGTTCCATTGATCGTAGCAGTGAACAAGATCGATAAAGAGGGTGCAAACCCAGACAACGTTAAGAACGAACTAGCACAATACGACGTTATCCCTGAAGAGTGGGGCGGTGAGAACATGTTTGTTCACATCTCTGCGAAACAAGGTACTAACATCGAAGGTCTACTAGAAACTATCCTTCTACAATCTGAAGTTCTTGAACTTACAGCTGTAGCAGAAGGCATGGCATCTGGTGTAGTTGTAGAATCTCGCCTTGATAAAGGTCGTGGTCCTGTTGCAACGGTTCTTGTTCAGTCTGGTACGCTTAATAAGGGCGATATCCTACTTTGTGGTCAAGAATACGGTCGTGTTCGTGCAATGCGCGATGAGAACGGTGCTGAAATCACAGAAGCCGGTCCTTCTATCCCTGTAGAAATCATCGGTCTATCTGGTGTTCCTGCGTCAGGTGACGAAGCTACTGTTGTTCGTGATGAGCGTAAAGCTCGTGAAGTAGCGAACTACCGCCAAGGTAAATTCCGTGATGTGAAACTAGCACGTCAACAGAAAGCGAAGCTAGAGAACATGTTCTCTAACATGGAAGCTGGTGAAGTTGCTGAGCTTAACGTTGTACTTAAAGCTGATGTACAGGGTTCTGTGGAAGCTATCGCAGATTCTTTACGTAAACTTTCTACTGAAGAAGTGAAAGTGAACATCGTAGGTTCTGGTGTTGGTGGTATCACTGAAACTGATGCAGTACTTGCTGCAGCATCTAACGCTATCATTCTTGGCTTCAACGTTCGTGCTGATGCATCTGCTCGCCGTGCTATTGAAAACGAGAACCTAGACCTTCGTTACTACTCAATCATTTACCAATTGATTGACGAAGTTAAACAAGCGATGGGCGGTATGCTTGCTCCAGAATTCAGACAAGAAATCATTGGTCTTGCTGAAGTTCGTGACGTATTTAAGTCACCTAAACTAGGCGCAATCGCTGGTTGTATGGTTACTGAAGGCGTGATTAAGCGTAGCAACCCAATCCGCGTACTTCGTGAAAACGTTGTAATCTACGAAGGTGAGCTAGAATCTCTACGCCGCTTCAAAGATGACGTTCAAGAAGTTAAGAATGGCTACGAGTGTGGTATCGGCGTTAAGAACTACAATGATGTTCGCGTTGGTGACCAGATCGAAGTATTCGAAATCGTTGAAATCCAGCGTACGCTAGACTAATCAACATGTTGACTAAAATCATCTTCGAACCTAGTTTTGAAGATGATGGTTGTTGAATACACCATGGGGGGCTTATGCCCCTCATTATTTTTTCTAAAGTGAGAAAAGCAATGTCAAAAGAATTTAGCCGCACACAACGTGTGTCGCAACAGTTGCAAAAAGAGCTCGCTGTATTGCTACAGCGTGAAGTGCGTGACTCTCGTATTGGAATGGTCACCATTTCAGATGTAGAAGTGTCTCGTGACCTAGCGGTTGCTAAAGTATTTGTTACCTTCTTCTGCGTGGGTGACCAAACGCCAGAGTCTTGCCTTGCTGCTCTTCAAGAGCATGAAGTTGAGATTCGCATGATGCTAGGTAAACGTATCCGCCTTCGTTTAACACCTGAAGTTCGCTTTGTTTATGACAACACTCTGGTTGAGGGCATGCGCATGTCAAACCTAGTAAGTGAAGTTGTATCTAAAGATGCTAAGAAGAAAGCTGAATCAGGTCGTGAGGACGAAGAGTAATGGCAAGACGTCGTAAAGGCCGTCCAGTCAACGGCGTCGTTCTGTTGGATAAACCAACAGGGATCTCTTCAAATGATGCACTGCAAAAAGTAAAACGCATTTATTTTGCAGAAAAAGCAGGCCACACAGGAGCTCTTGATCCTCTAGCTACTGGCATGCTACCTATCTGTTTAGGTGAAGCGACTAAGTTTTCTCAGTTCTTATTGGACTCAGATAAACGCTATCGCACTATTGCAAAATTAGGTGAACGTACTAATACCTCTGATTCAGATGGTGAAGTGGTAGAAACTCGCCCTGTTGCGGTTACTAAAGAGCAACTGCTTGAAGCAATTGCATCATTTCGTGGTACAACAGATCAAGTTCCTTCGATGTTCTCTGCCTTAAAATACCAAGGCAAACCTTTGTACGAATATGCTCGCGCAGGTATTGAAGTGCCGCGTGAATCTCGTCGAATTACCGTCTATGAGATTGAGCTTATTCGTTTTGAAGGCGACGAGGTTGAACTAGAGGTTCATTGCTCTAAAGGCACTTATATTCGTACTATCGTTGATGATCTTGGCGAGATGTTAGGCTGTGGCGCTCATGTTAACTACCTACGTCGTACTGGTGTTGCTAAATACCCTTACGAAAAGATGGTGACATTAGAGCAACTACAAGCATTACTTGAAAAAGCCAATGCTGAAGAGATTGCACCAAAAGAACTATTGGATGAACTATTACTGCCAATGGATACTGCTGTAGAGGATTTGCCTGAAGTAAATCTGATTCCAGAGTTAACCAATATGGTTCAGCATGGACAACCGGTTCAAGTTTTTGGTGCTCCTACAGAAGGCGTGGTTCGCATGACTTCGGGTGAAGAGAAAACCTTCATTGGTGTTGCTGAAATCGACGATGATGGACGCATTGCACCTAAACGTTTAGTTGTGTTTCGCGAAGAAGCTGATAGCTGATAGCCTCTGTCTTGCTAGTGTATATGTCATGCCCGAATGTTTTTATCGGGCATCTGTTTCTGAGCAATACTGCTGACTAGGTCCCCGATAGAAGCACTCGGGGACGACGGTTTGTTCGGCATACGTTTGTTAATATCCACTCAGAGCTTAGAATCAACAATTGAAACTAATCTAGCTTGTGTAATAACAAGCTGATAGCTTGTCTCTTGCTAGTGTATTTGTCATGCCCGAGTGCTTTTATCGGGCATCTGTTTTTGAGCAATACTACTGTCAAGGTCCCCGATAGAAGCGCTCGGGGACGACGGTTTGTTCGGCATACGTTTGTTAATATCCACGCAGAACTTAGAATCAACAGTTGAACTAATCTCATTTGTGTAAAAACTAGCTGATAGCTGATAGCTGATAGCTGATAGCTGATAGCTGATAGCTGATAGCTGATAGCTGATAGCTGAAATTATATCCTTGCTTTAGAAGAATCTTATCCGTATAATTCGCGCTTCGCGTAGCGGCTGAATCAGAGATTGGCGCTACAACTTTTAAACTTACTCTTATCAGGAGAGATTCATGTCTCTGAATGCAGAAACTAAAGCAGCAATCGTTGCAGAATACGCACAATCTGAAGGCGATACAGGTTCACCAGAAGTTCAAGTAGCACTACTTACTGCTTCTATCAACCACCTTCAAGGTCACTTTGCTAACCACAAACACGACCACCATAGCCGTCGCGGCCTACTACGTATGGTATCAAGCCGTCGTAAGCTTCTAGACTACCTTAAAGGTAAGAATCTTGGTCGTTACCAAGAGCTAATCAAACGTCTAGGCCTACGTCGCTAATTAAGCGACTGCGCTCAGCAGTTTGAAAGAAAAAGGAGCCTATGGCTCCTTTTTTTGTATCTGTGTCCCGTCCTAAATACCGTGTTTACAGGTATAGTTCAGCTTTTTCCGCTCTAGATTACAAAATCTAACCCAAGTAGTTTATACTACGCCTCGTTATTTGTATTTTCACAAATAGCTACCGACCCAACACATTACAGTCACAGATGTCGGCCACTAGGTCGCGACTATTACAAGTAGATTCAAGAACCTTTCTTTAGTCTATTTTTACTAGTCGCGATTGGTAGTGTTTTGGGTTTTCACTAAATTTTTCTATAGCTGAAACGCTATGGAACAAGGAAACAAGAATGTTCGAAAAACCAGTTGTTAAGACTTTCCAGTACGGTAACCACACGGTTACTCTAGAGACTGGCGTAATTGCACGTCAAGCTACCGCAGCAGTAATGGCGACTATGGACGATACATCTGTATTCGTATCTGTTGTTGCTAAGAAAGAAGCAGTAGAAGGCCAAGATTTCTTCCCTCTTACAGTAAACTACCAAGAGCGCACATACGCTGCGGGTAAAATCCCTGGTGGTTTCTTCAAGCGTGAAGGTCGTCCTTCAGAAGGCGAAACACTAACGGCTCGTCTAATCGACCGTCCAATTCGTCCTCTATTCCCAGAAGGCTTCAAGAACGAAGTTCAGGTTATCGCGACAGTAATGTCTGTTAACCCTGACGTACAACCAGATATGGTTACTATGCTTGCAACTTCTGCTGCATTGTCTATTTCTGGTGTTCCTTTCAACGGTCCTATCGGTGCAGCACGTGTTGCTCACATTGATGGCGAGCTAGTGCTTAACCCGTCAATGACTGAACTAGAAAGCTCTAAGCTAGACCTAGTTGTGTCTGGTACTGAAGGCGCTGTTCTTATGGTTGAATCTCAAGCAGACAACCTAACAGAAGAAGAAATGCTAGCGGCTGTTGTTTACGGTCACGACCAACAACAAGTTGCGATCCAAGCAATCAATGAGTTTGCTGCAGAAGTAGCGACTCCTTCTTGGAACTGGGAAGCACCAGCTGAAAACACTGAGCTTGTAAGCAAGATTGCTGAACTAGCAGAAACACAAGTAGTTGAAGCTTACCAAATCACTGAAAAGATGGCGCGTTATGATCGTATCCATCAGATTGGCGACGAAGTAAAAGCGACTCTACTTGCTGAAAACGCTGAGCTTAACCCAAAAGAAATCCACACTATTTTCCATGATTTAGAGAAGACAGTAGTACGTCGTGGCATCATCGCGGGTAACCCTCGTATCGATGGTCGTGAAAAAGACATGGTTCGTGCTCTAGATGTACGTACTGGCGTTCTTCCACGTACTCACGGTTCTGCGCTATTCACTCGTGGCGAAACTCAGGCTATCGTTACTGCAACTCTTGGTACTCAACGTGATGCACAAATCATCGACGAGCTAACAGGCGAGCGTAAAGATAACTTCCTACTGCACTACAACTTCCCTCCGTACTGTGTAGGTGAAACTGGTTTTGTTGGTTCTCCGAAGCGTCGCGAAATCGGCCACGGTAAACTGGCTAAGCGTGGTATTGCAGCTGTAATGCCTTCTGTTGAAGAATTCCCATACACAGTTCGTGTTGTATCGGAAATCACTGAATCTAACGGTTCTTCTTCAATGGCTTCTGTATGTGGTACTTCTCTTGCTCTTATGGATGCAGGTGTACCAATTAAAGCGTCTGTTGCAGGTATTGCAATGGGTCTAGTTAAAGAAGGCGAAGAGTTCGTTGTTCTTTCTGACATCCTAGGTGATGAAGATCACCTTGGTGACATGGACTTTAAAGTAGCCGGTACTAACGACGGTATCACTGCACTGCAGATGGATATCAAAATCGAAGGTATCACTAAAGAGATCATGCAAATTGCTCTTAACCAAGCGCAAGGTGCACGTAAGCACATCCTATCTGTAATGGATGATGCTATCGCTGGTCACCGTGAAGAGATTTCTCAGTTCGCTCCACGCATTCACCAAATGAAGATCAACCCTGAGAAGATCCGTGACGTTATAGGTAAAGGCGGCGCAGTAATTCGTTCACTTTGTGAAGAAACTGGCACAACTATCGAAATTGAAGACGACGGTACAGTGAAGATCGCTGCAACTTCTGGCGAGCAAGCACAAGATGCAATCGACCGCATCAAGGCGCTAACGGCTGAAGTAGAAGTAGGTACTATCTACACTGGTAAAGTTGCTCGTCTAGCTGACTTCGGTGCGTTCGTTACTATCCTTCCTGGTAAAGATGGTCTAGTACACATCTCTCAAATCGCTGACAAGCGCGTAGAGAAAGTATCTGACTACCTAACTGAAGGCCAAGAAGTGAAAGTTAAGGTTCTTGAGATCGACCGTCAAGGTCGTGTACGTCTAAGCATGAAGGAAGCTGTTGAAGCTCCTGCAGCAGATGACGCAGCACCAGCCGCTGAATAATATTGATTTTTAAGAAAAAATCGATGTATGTGTAAATAAAGAGGAGCTTTTTAGCTCCTCTTTTTCTATGCTAAAGGAATATGATTCGAATTCGAAGATCCACATGGAGGTAGTATTTCGTGAAATGGTTTAGTGTGCTGATAGCTGGTGCGGTAATGATGATGTCCGGCTGTTCAAGCATTGGCGGTCAAAGTCAAAAGTGGGCGCCACCACCAATGGCCGTTCCCTTGCAGCCTTCAATTCAACAAGAAGTGCAGATTGCTCGTACAACGCAATTACTATTGCGTAATGATATTAATGATCAAGAAAGGGCTGAACTGCATTTTCAGCGTGGTGTCTACTACGATAGCCTAGGACTACGTGAGTTAGCTCGTTACGACTTTAACCAAAGCTTATCTATAAATCCGGCCCAACCGGATATCTTCAATCTACTTGGTGTTTATTTTACTCAGGTAGGGCAATACGACGCAGCCTACGAAGCGTTTGACTCTACTCTGGAGTTAGACTCGAATAATCAGTATGCAGAGCGTAACAGGGCAATTGCGCTTTACTACGGTGATAGAACTGATTTGGCTCTAGAGGAAATCACTCGCCACTACAATGATGATCCAAGTGACCCGTTTCGCGCACTGTGGCTTTATATCATTGAATATGAAACTAACCAGCAACAAGCGCTGGAGAAACTGAGTAAAAGCTATGCTAATCGAGACCAAGAGTGGGGATGGGTTCTCGTAGGTTTGATGCTTGATGAAGTGCCAGAAGATGATGCATTTATGGAAGTTGCTGCCGGAGCAAAAGACAATCTCACCTTAGCTCAACGCTTAACTGAGGCGTACTTCTATCTTGCGAAACGACATCAGCTTAAAGGCGAATACGCAGAAGCAGTTAGTTTGTATAAGCTCTCTTTAAGTCTGAACGTTTATGAGTATGTTGAACACAGATATGCGTTTTTAGAGCTGGGGCGGATATTTTCTGATATTCGTGCAGAGCGAAAACAACAACTAGAGCAAATATCGCAAGAAAATGAGTAGTTGATGTAATCTTATTGAACTTACTTCTGTCTCTACACTCTTATAAATACCGTTCTCATTGAGGCGGTATTTTTTATTTTTATTCCCATCACCATAGCCATCGTTTCATTCATCGGCGTTATCACGCGCATCTCTTTCATAATTTTCAAAAATATGAAATTTATGAAAGAAACAGACTGAAAATTCATTTCTTTCCCTGATATTTTTGTGACCATTTCTTGCTATCTCATGAAATGAAACCGCTTTCTCTAGATTGTGTTCTTTTTGTTTTTTCTAGTAAGTCATTGTATTTAAAGGGTAGGTGATGTTGTTTCAGTTGATGAATATTTCATGGAATATCCATCAGTGTTTCATTGTGAGGCACCGCTGAACTTTCATCCCTTTCATTGGATAACATTTGTTTCGTGGACATAAAACCTATAACAAAAAAATTAGGAAATAACATGAAACTTTTTAAACTCTTACCTCTATCCCTAGCCGTGGCTGGTACCCTAGCTTCTGCTGGTGCAATCGCTGATAATCACGACATCGATGCGATGGAAGCTCGTCTTGCTGAGCTTGAAGCTCGTGTTGGCGGTGAATTTAACGACACACAACAACCAGCGGTATTAAATGCTCAGTCTGAAGTTCCTTTGGGTATCGTTTTTTCTGGTTATGCTCGTTACGGTGCTGGCTACCAAGGTAGCGACTCACTGTACGTTGGTACCCATGACTCTCTAAACGCAAATGCAACAGGTCGTCTAGGTAATGAACAAAATGGTGGTGAGATCCAATTTGCTAAAGCATTTGAAAGTGATGCTGGCGCAATCTGGGATATCGTATTCATGGTCGACCATTGGTCTGATGCTTCTTGGGCAACTAACGGTGGTGTTCAGGTTAAGAAATTGTACGCTGGTGCATCAAACGTATTTGAATCTCAACCAGACCTATACATTTGGGCTGGTCGTGACTTCCATCAACGTCCGCAAACCGATCTAGATGATTACTTCTGGATGATGCACGATGGTCAAGGTGCCGGTTTCTACAACATGGACTTTGGCGGAATGAAGTTTGACTTCTCTGTTGTAGGTCAAGTTGATGGCGAAATGGTTGGTGACAACGGCCGTTATGCCGCAACTTCTAAGTTCCATGGTTTCAATACTGGTGATGTTGATTTAGCCTTCTACGCTAACTACGGTTTCCACTCTGAAAAAATTGACAATGACCCAACTATTGATGCTGCCGATAGTGCTTATCAAGTAGCTGCAGAAGTGAAGTTCTCAGGCCAAAAATTCATTGTACGTTACTCTGATAACGCAAAAGACAGTGTATTTGACCTAGCAGAAGATCAAGAAGCATTGTTATTCAGCCTTGGTGGTGGTTTTGGTTTAACAGACAACGCTGGTATCCAGTATCAAGCAGCGTACCAATCACTAACTGGTGATGCAGTAGAAGATCGTGCAAACTACAACGTCATTGTTCGTCCAACGTACCAATGGAATGATGTTCACTCTACATGGTTAGAAGGTGGTTACAGCGTTGTTGATTATGATGATATCGATGCGACCAACCAATCTTGGAAAGTAACATTGTCTCAAAACATTGCAATCGGTCCAGAAACTTGGTCTCGTCCAATGCTTCGCTTCTATGCGACAGTGGGTAACTCTGATAATGAGTACACTGGTGGTCAATCTGATGACCCAAGTACTTGGACAACTCGCGACGAAGATACACTAACTGTTGGTGCTATGTTCGAAGCTTGGTGGTAAACACTAGCCTATTGTTAATTTGATGTAAGTTCTTCAATTGGTCCCTTTTCCCTTGGAGGGACCATTTTTCGACAAAATAACTCCCGTCGGTTGGGCGCAATTAGTGCCCATTTTTCTCGTTTTAATGCCTTTACTCTGAGGTGTTACCTCTGTTTCATACTTGAAAGCGTTATGTCGCTCAAACTTCTAGAGATCTTTTTGTTCAAGATCCTCACCCTGTGATCCTCTTCCTTAAATTTATGCCACTTCATTGATATTGTCTCAACCCGAGAAAGCGCTTTCTTTTTGGTTGGAGGTAAATGTGGCAACAATTAAGGATGTATCTGAACTGGCCGGAGTGTCTCAAGCAACGGTATCTCGAGTGGTAAACGGTACAACTCGAGTTAGTCATACCAAAAAATTAAAGGTAGAAAAGGCGATTCGAGAGCTAGGATATAAACTTAGCGCTTTTGGTCGTACTCCGAGTAATACTCGTACAGGCAGTATTGGGATAATTGTTCCTGAACTAGGTGGACCTTTTTATTCTGAGATCCTTAATAATATTGAAAGCACCCTTAGCCGTTACGGTTATCACACCATAGTGACCTCAGGACAGTCTTCAGAACACTGCCAAAAAGAGTCCATCGAGTTTTTACTCGGGCGAAGAGTGGATGGCATCATACTGCTTACCCCAAATCTTACCGATGACTATTTGATCAATCTAGAAGATCAAGGTGTCCCTTTAGTTGTTTTAAATCGCACAATTCCAGAATTACCTCGTAGCTGTATCAATATTGACAATGAACTTGGCGGCCGTATTGCCGTTCAACACTTAATTAAACAAGGTCACACCTCAATAGCATGCATTTCAGGACCGTTATCAGAAGCAGATGCTAGAGCCAGATTATTAGGTTATCGCAAAGCCCTTGAAGAAGCGGATATTGCCTACGATGAAATGCTAGTGTGTGAAGGCGAATATACCGAGACTTCAGGCAAAACCGTAATGGCAAAACTGCTTCGCAGAGAACGCGGTTTTACTGCGGTGTTTGCTTGCAATGATCATATGGCATTTGGTGCGTATGAGACGCTTCGCGAAGAAGGGATTTCTGTACCGGACGATATTTCGTTGATTGGTTTTGATAACGTTAATTTTGCTCGTTACTTAACGCCAGCTCTGACAACCGTTAGTTTTCCGATTAAAGAAATGTGTATGGAGGCGGTAGAGTTGATGTTCCAAAAACTGAATAAAACCCAAACTCAAGTACGCTATCGTTTATTACCTTCATTGGTGATCCGTGACTCTGTTGTAGAAAAGTCGCTGATTCATTCATAGAGATCAGGTGAGCTTTACTATGGATATATCTAAGGTAAAAAAGAAAGTCACAGTACATCAGGTAGCCAAAGAGGCGGGCGTTTCTGCAAGCACAGTTTCTCGATTTTTGAATCAAACCACTTTTGTTGCAGAAGATAAACGTAAACAGATTTTAGAGGCCATTCGTAAAACAGGTTACCAATCACAAGCAGAAAACAGTAAGTCGTCTGCTTTGGGTAGTCGAACCATTGGCGTGCTAGTGCAAAACCCCGAAAGTCCCCATAACACTCGAATCCTTGAAGACATGGAAAAGGTGCTCTTTTCCTATGGTTACTCCACCTTGATTGCTGCTGGGCACTGGAAGATAAAAAACCAGTTACATGGGTTGGAGTACTTAAAGAAAAGTGGGGTAGATGGAGTTATTGCGGTGATGGGAAATCTAAAAGATGAGCATATTCAGGAATATGCGAAGACGATCCCTGTCATTGCCGTAGGCTATCGAATATCCGGACACAATGTACACTCACTTTGTATCGATAATACCATTGGTGGGTATATGGCTACCTTGCATTTGCTGCAAAAGGGGCACAAGAGAATAGCGCACATTAAGGGAGTGCAGGAACAACCCGATGGTGTGACGCGTTGTGAAGGATATAAACGAGCTTTAATAGAAGCAGGTTTGAATATTGATCCACAACTGATTAAGCAAGGGGATTTTGGTTCTGAGCTGGGGTATAAAAAAACGATAGAGCTTATTGAATCGCGCACCTCATTTACCGCTATTTTTGCCGCTAACGATCAAACAGCCTACGGTGCTATTAAAGCTATTCATGACAAAGGCCTACGAGTGCCGGAAGACATTGCAGTGATTGGGTTTGATGATCTCGCCACTTCTCGTTATTTCACTCCATCGTTGACTACTATGCGCCAGCCCATTGAAGAAATAGGTGCAATCTGTGCTGAGTCTATGGTGCGATTCTTAGAGGCGGGGAAGCAACTGAAGCCGCGACTTCCCCCGATAGAATTGCTCGTCAGGCAATCAACCTAACGAGTTTCAGCTTAATGACTATTGCGTAATTCAAGACCAGCAATTTGATGCCAATAGCCATTGCATTGGCGATCTTCAATTACAATTGGGCTATTGCCCTTTTCATTTGCTTTAAAGGTATCAAGATGACCTAAGGTCTCTACGCCTAGTGGACTCAGACGGATAACATCCACCAAGCCTTGCATTGATGGGATATCATTGCCTAGGTTGTAGCAGTAACCCGATTGAGTCTGAATACCGTTTAAATTAAATACCGTTTGCCCCTCTTGGCTATCTACCTTTAGGCCTGTTGGATATTTAATGCAGCAAGTTTCGCATTCATCCTTTGCTTTGTCTTCTGCACGAGCAGTAAAGCAACGTGCAGAGTAAGCCAGAGGAAGGTAGCCATGGCTGAACACTTCAACCTCAAACTTATTTCGAATGCCAATTTCATCGCACTGATTTAAGGTGTTCGCTAGCCAATCTCGGGAGAGCTCTACAGGCATACACCAGCGGGTCATCCCTTGTTTAAGAAATAGATTAAGGGTGTGTGCATTGTAGGTGTTGATGGCTGGTCCAACGACAAAGGGCACGCCTTTTTCATGGGCAAGCTGTATCCCAGACACATCATTGGCTTCAATAGCGAAATCACCGTTATCGATGTATTTCTTCATGATGTTTACTTCGCTTGGTGCTTCTAGCAACGCCATAGTCGATAGCACGACTTGCTTACCTGAGCCGGCAAGCTCTTTAGCGATATCAAACCAATGTTTTGGTTTTATTTCTCTGCGTTTTGAGCAAACCGACTCACCCAAATAAATAATGTCAGCGTTAGATTGCTGCGCTTGCTGATAAAAGCTTTCTACATCTTGTTTTGGCCAAAAATAGAGTAGAGGGCCTAATGAGTATTTCATGTTAATTTCTCCTACTACTGCCATTTACGATGATAAGCACCAAGGGTCGTTTGGGTGCCTTCAGATACATTGGCTAATGCTCTATCCCATTCAGGTTGCACCTGATAGTTTTCTGGGTTTCGCTGATACGCATCAATGGCGGATCGCCAAGTACGGGTTACTTGTTCAACATAAGCAGGGCTACGCTGGCGGCCTTCTATTTTTACAGATGCAACGTTGGCTGCAAATAGTTCAGGGAGTAACGATAAAGTATTGAGGCTTGTTGGCTCTTCTAGGGCATGGTAAAGCTTGTTTTTACCTTCAACTGCGGCATTGAAACGACCTTTGCACAGAGTTGGGTAGCCGGCATTCTCACCTTTTCCATAGCGGTCAATCAGGATCTCATTCAATCGCGATTCTAGACCTGTATCGGTTTCTTGCCAACGAACATACTTAGCCGGAGAGCATGCGCCAACAGTATTTGGAGACTCACCGGTCAAATAAGAAGAGAGATAACAGCGACCCTCGGACATGATGCATAAACTGCCGAAGGCAAAAACTTCGAGTTCTACATCAGAGGTGAGGTTTCTAGAAAGTTGTTTTACTTGGTGGATGGATAGTACTCGTGGCAGAACGACGCGTTTAATGTTGAAATTACTGTGATAGTAATCAACGGCCGCGACGTTAGTTGCTGAAGCTTGAACCGACAGATGAAGCTCAAGTTCAGGGTAGCGTCTTGCTGCATATTCTAATACTGCAATATCCGCAACAATGAGTGCATCTATGCCGTTTTGTGCTGCCATATCGACAGCGTTGGTCCATCGCTCAAACCCAGATGGTTGGGCAAAGGTATTGAGTGCAACATGAATTTTCTTGTTGGCGTTGTGCACATACTGCACCGCTTTTTCGAATTTTTTACCATTGAAGTTTAAACCAGCGAAGTGACGGGCATTGGTATCGTCTTTAAAGCCGACATAAACCGCATCAGCTCCGCAATCAATGGCCGTTTTCAGTGCAGGTAGGTTACCCGCTGGGCAGAGTAGTTCCATAATTCTGATAATTTACTGAGCAAATAGTGAAGTAGTGTATCTAGTGGTAATGAACCGGTAATTGATATGGGGCAGTTTTGTTATTCGTCTGTACGAATTTCAATCACCTCACATTGTAGTTTGACCAAACTCAGTTCATTTATTTGTGCAATTCAGTATGATGAGCACCAAACTATGGATGAGAGTAGTAATCGTGCTTGAGAGAGTTAGACAGCAATTAGTCGCAAATGCAGCGACCATTTTCCGCATTCCAGCCAAATTAATGCCTGCAAAGATTCAAAGCATGACCTTATTAGAGGGACTCAAGCTTGTTTTTAAAGAAGCGTTAGAGGATGGTGATTTTGAGTTTCTTGAGGGGAAGTGGCTCAAAGTGTCAGTTAGCGATTTGGATCTTAGCTGGTTCATCAGTTGTGATGACGGACAGTTATTGGTGAGTGTTGAGCCTGTTGAACATCATGTTAGCTTTAGTGGCTCATTGAATGATCTGGTTCTCATAGCAGGAAGAAAAGAAGATCCGGACACCTTGTTTTTCCAACGCCGTTTGAGCATTGAAGGTGATACTGAACTAGGGTTAGAAGTTAAGAACTTAATGGACAGTGTTGATTTAGATGCACTGCCAAAAACAGTGAAAGTTGGCCTGGAGCAATTAGCGACATTTGTTTCTAAAGGCGTTCAGAATTCAACTGAATTATCATCAAACTCGGTGAGAGAGACTGGAAATGCTTATTAGAACGGAAGCACCTGCAGATAATCTTGGAATTCTCGCTCTTCTGGAACACGCGTTTCCGACAGACGCTGAATCTAAGCTAGTAAATAGCCTAAGAGAAAATGGCAAGATCACCCTAAGTATCGTGGCAAGTGATGATGAAGGGAAAGTGATTGGCTGTGCTCAATTTTCACCAGTAACGCTTTCTGGGAATGATTATGGCTGGCAGGGTTTAGCACCTGTGGCTGTGCATGAAGATTATCGCAATCAAGGCATTGCTGAAAAAATGATCAAAGAAGGTCTGGATTCGCTGTTGGAGTTTGGTTATTCAGCGTGTGTCGTTTTAGGCGAACCTGATTATTACTCTCGCTTTGGCTTCTCGTGCGCTGAAAAGAATCGCTTTCGTTGTCAATGGGATTTACCGGTAGGCGTTTTTCAGGTGTTAGATCTTACTGGCGAAAGCTTTGAGGGCCTTTCTGGTCTTATTGAATACTGTGAAGAATTTGATCAATTCTGAGGCTCCATTGAAATCGAATATATCCTCTGCATTTCTGGCCGAAATGGACATACAAGAGTGGCAACTTGCTCACCCTGAGAAACTACAAGGCTACCAACAACCAGAGATCTCGCTCGACGGCTCGGTGAAGCTACTGTTTGTGTCACCTCAGGTGCCTTCCAGGCACTATGCTGAATTTCTGCAGAAAGTATTGAAAGCAATGCAATTAGATCTTGATGATTGTCGCCATCTTTACCCAAATCAAATACAGCAGTTAGGTGCACATTCTTTACAGTGGTTGTGGTTCAGTGATTGTGTTTCACTGCCACTCGATGGCGTGAAGCTCATTGCCTCTCCCGCACTCTCTGAGATTGACGGAAACAATCAAAACCGTCGCCAACTATGGAATCAAATTCAAGCTAATGCTTAACCTTATCCCTTTAGCCCAACCGCACCTTGAAAAGGTGTGGCAGATAGAATCTAAGGCGCACTCTCATCCTTGGAAACGCTCCATGATTGATGATTTGGCGAGTCGTGGTGCTATGCACTTTGCTTTTGTCCAAGATGATCAAGTTGTGGGGTATTTTTATGCTCAAAATATTGTAGGTGAAGTGACTTTGCTTAATATCGCTATCGATCCGCATTGCCAAGGCCAAGGGCTTGGTCGTAAGTTGGTAGAAGGCTTTATTGAAATGTGCGAGCAAAAGGGGATTGAAAGTATTTGGCTTGAGGTTCGTGAATCAAACCAAAGAGCACAATCGCTATACCTTAATGCTGGCTTTAATGAAGTCGATAGGCGTAATAACTACTACCCAACTGCTGGTGGTCGTGAAGATGCGATTATCATGAGCTATCTCTGCCTTTAATCTCTCTAAGAATCGCTACCGCTTAAGCTAGTAGCGATTTTTTCGATCTTTTTTTTACTCTGCATTGACTCACGATAGCTCTACCTATTTTTCCCGCCTCATACTTATACCAACCGCAACAAATAACTGTTCAGCCTCGCTAGTTATTAAGTGGTTTTACTGCGCTATTTACTTATAGTGATTGATGTTAAATAAGACTGCTTCTCATTCATTGATGGTATTTTTTGATCTAGATCATTTCGATATTAAGTTGTAATTAAAATACTTCTTTAAGCATTGAAGAAGGTCTAATATTTCGCGCTCATAACATGTATTTTAAATATCATTTAAAGGAAGGCGAAATGTTCTGTATTCAATGTGAGCAAACAATGCAAACCCCAGTTGCCAATGGCTGCCAATACGCCATGGGTATGTGTGGTAAAACAGCAGAGATTTCTGATCTACAAGATGTATTGATTTACATCCTTCAAGGTGTGAGTGCGTACGCAAATGCTGCTCGCAGTTTAGGCGTTGTAGATTCAGAAGCTGATGCATATGTACCACAAGCATTTTTCGCAACCCTAACCAACGTAAACTTTGATGATGCACGTCTGATTGAATACACAGAACAAGCTCTTGCTTACAAAGCTAAATTAAAAGCGGCATACGAGGCGGCTTGTTTGGTACAAAATGTGGAGCCCCAGGTTCTTGAAGGTGCAGCCCAGTTCACTATCGAAGCTGAAAAAGTGACATTGCTAAGCAAAGCAACGGATGCCGCACTTAATCATGATGTGGGTGAAGTGGGTGAAGATATCATGGGCCTAAGACTACTTGCGCTTTACGGCCTGAAAGGTGTCGCGGCTTACATGGAGCATGCACGTATCCTTGGTCAGCAAAATGATGAAGTTTACGCTGAGTATCACCGCATTATGGCTCGCCTGGGTGAGAACCCAAGCGAAATGAATGAGTTGCTAGAGCTTGCTATGGCGTGTGGTCACTTGAACTACAGCGTTATGCAGATGCTAGATGCTGGTGAAACAGAAGCTTTTGGTCACCCAGTACCAACAAAAGTAAACATGAAGCCAATCGCAGGCAAGGCGATCTTGGTCTCGGGTCACGACCTTATTGACCTGAAGTACATCCTTGAACAAACACAAGACAAAGGCATCAACGTGTACACGCATGGTGAGATGCTTCCTGCACACGCGTACCCAGAATTGGGTGGTAAATATTCACACCTAGTCGGTAACTACGGCAGTGCTTGGCAAAACCAACAAAAAGAATTTGCTAACTTCCCTGGCGCTATCGTAATGACATCTAACTGTCTGATTAATCCAGAAACTAACGGCTATGCTGATCGTATGTTCACTCGTAACATCGTAGGCTGGCCTGGTGTTGAGCATCACACTGGACATGATTTCTCTGCAGTTATTGACAAGGCATTGGAGTGTGAAGGCTTCAAATTTGACGAAATTCCGTTATACACAACCACGGGCTTTGCTCGCAATGCTCTAATGGAAGCGGCTCCTGCAGTTATTGAACAAGTGAAAGCGGGTAATATCCGTCACTTTTTCCTAGTCGGTGGCTGTGATGGTGACAAAAAAGAGCGTAACTACTTTACTGAGTTCACGAAAGCGACACCTCAAGATACGCTGATCCTGACGCTTGCTTGCGGTAAATTTAAGTTTAACGACCTCGAGTTTGGTGATGTGAATGGCATTCCTCGTTTATTGGATGTGGGTCAATGTAACGATGCTTACTCTGCAATTCAATTGGCTCTTGCTTTAGCGGAGGCCTTCGAGTGCGGTGTCAACGAACTACCTTTATCTCTGATTTTGTCTTGGTTTGAGCAAAAAGCCATCGCTATTCTGCTTACCTTGCTAGCTCTAGGTATCAAGGACATTCGTGTTGGGCCTACTGCGCCAGCATTCTTAACTACGAACCTGCTTAATCACCTTAATGAGCAAACGGGTCTTCGTTTGACCACTACGGTTGAACAAGATCTGGCTGATATCTTAGGTTAATCCTAGTAGCCACCACTAAGAGGAGCTTAGCTCCTCTTTTTTTAACTGCTGACAATGAGTTTTAAAGATGCAATTGACCTGTACTGACATTCGACAAGATACTGCTGATGTAACGACTTACTGGTTTGAAACCAGTGGTGATATTGATTTTATTCCTGGGCAATTTTTGCCTCTCGAAGTGGATATTGATGGAAAAACCCATCAACGCTGTTATTCATTGGCATCTATGCCGGGAGAAAAGCAATGCAGCTTTACGATTAAGCGCGTAGCCGGTGGTGTGGTATCGAACTATCTAGCGGAACGTTTTTTAGTGGGAGATAGCCTACACAGTGCAAGCGCTACAGGTGATTTTAATATTCAGTTAGTAGATGAACAGCCATTGTTGATGCTTAGTGCTGGTTGTGGGATTACGCCTGTTTATTCAATGCTACAAGCTCGATTAGCACAAGATCCTAATGCGGATATTGTCTTTATCCACAGTGCCAGTACGCCGAGTGATCGCATATATGTGAAAGAGCTAGAGACACTTGCGATGCAGTACTCAAATTTGAATCTGATTTGGGCTGTGAGCCGCGAAGATGAGTTAGATCTGTATCATGGACGTTTAACTCAAGAGCTTCTGCAATCACAAGTCAGCGATGTTGCCTCTCGTACCGTATTGATGTGTGGGCCTGACGCTTACATGCAATCGGCTAAAACTTGGTTTGAGGCTCTAGGTGTTGATGAAGGGCAAGTTCATCATGAGCAGTTTCATGCGGCTATCGAAAAAGTAGCCACAGGTTCAGATGCACAATCTCATACGTTAAGTGTTAATGGCACAGACGTGACTATCTCTGATGATGAAACGGTACTTGAGGCGCTAGAGAAAGAAGGACTGCCTATCTTCGCTGCTTGCCGTGCAGGTGTGTGTGGAAGCTGTCGTTGTAAAGGTGACAAAGACAAAGTGGTAAGTTCTACCACTGGTGCTTTAAGTGAGGAAGACGTAGAGCAAGGGTATTTTCTTGCCTGTGCTAGCCAAGTTAACGACGATATGTTTGTTGAAATTGGCTGATTAACTTGTTGTTATTGGTATTATTCTATAGATAGATTGTGAAATGGCGCAGAATCAGCGAAAATAGCGCCAATTTTCGCCAGTGTACCAACTAAAGAATTCGAACATGACAAATAGTCCATTTCAGCAAGAAGTGAGCAAGCGCCGTACGTTTGCGATTATCTCTCACCCGGATGCGGGTAAGACAACCATTACCGAAAAAGTTTTGCTATTCGGAAACGCGATCCAAAAAGCAGGTACGGTAAAAGGTCGTGGCTCGAACCAACACGCAAAATCTGACTGGATGGAGATGGAGAAGGAGCGTGGCATCTCGGTGACGACCTCTGTGATGCAGTTTCCTTACAACGACTGTCTAGTAAATCTTCTAGATACTCCAGGACACGAAGACTTCTCGGAAGATACCTACCGTACTCTAACCGCAGTAGACTCTTGTTTAATGGTTATCGATGCAGCGAAAGGTGTCGAGGATCGTACGCGTAAACTAATGGAAGTTACGCGTCTGCGTGACACGCCAATCGTTACCTTCATGAACAAATTGGACCGTGACGTACGTGATCCAATGGAAGTTTTGGATGAAGTTGAAAGCGAACTCAAGATGGCATGTGCGCCTATCACTTGGCCTATTGGTTGCGGTAAAGAGTTTAAGGGTATTTATCATATTCATCGTGATGAGACGATTCTGTATGAATCTGGCCATGGTCATGAGATCCAAGAAGTCCGTATCATTAAAGGACTTGATAACCCTGAGCTAGATGTAGCAGTAGGCGATGATCTAGCTGAAAGTGTGCGTGAAGAGCTAGAGCTTGTTATTGGTGCTTGTCCAGAGTTTGATCTTGAGTTGTTTCTTGCGGGTGAATTAACGCCTGTTTACTTTGGTACTGCATTGGGTAACTTCGGTGTTGATCATATGCTTGACGGCCTAACCAAGTGGGCACCGGGTCCGCAAGCTCGTGAAGCAAACGAGCGTAAAGTCGTTGCAGATGAAGAAAAATTCTCTGGTTTCGTATTTAAGATTCAAGCAAACATGGATCCTAAACACCGTGACCGCATTGCCTTCATGCGTATTGTATCGGGTACTTACTCACAAGGCATGAAGATGAATCATGTGCGTACGGGTAAAACGGTCAGTATCTCAGATGCTGTAACCTTTATGGCGGGTGACCGCGCTCGCGCAGAAAAAGCGTATGCAGGCGATATCATTGGTTTACATAACCACGGCACCATTCAAATTGGCGATACCTTCACTCAAGGTGAAGCGCTAAAATTTGCTGGTATCCCTAACTTCGCACCAGAGCTATTCCGTCGTATTCGCCTAAAAGATCCATTGAAGCAGAAGCAGCTTCTAAAAGGTCTGGTACAGCTTTCTGAAGAGGGTGCAGTACAGGTGTTCCGTCCACTACAAAACAACGATTTGATTGTTGGCGCGGTGGGTGTGCTTCAGTTTGATGTGGTAGTAGCTCGTCTGAAAGCGGAATACAACGTTGAAGCTATCTACGAAGGCGTTAACGTGGCAACAGCTCGCTGGGTTGAATGTGACGATGTTAAGAAGCTAGAAGAGTTTAAGCGCAAGAACCAAACTAACCTTGCATTGGATGGTGGAGATAACCTCTCTTACGTTGCTCCAACAATGGTGAATCTAAACTTAGCCAAAGAGCGTTTCCCTGACGTTCAGTTCCGCGCTACTCGCGAGCACTAATTTCCTGAAAGCCAGTTGCATGCAACTGGCTTTTTTTTACTTCGAAATCGAGAACATGAGATAGGATTAGAAGAACGATTGTTGTTATAGGTGACTTATGTGGTTCGATACGCACTGCCATTTAGATTTTTCTGAATTCATCTCTCAACAAGAGAGGTATAACAAGTTATTTAATCAGAATAATCTCGCTCGATTCTTTGTTCCTAGTGTTGGGCCTAACAATTGGAAGTCTGTACTTGGTTTGGCAAGCGAACACCTTCGTGTTGGCCTTGGTATACATCCGTGTTTTTTACCGTCCTTGATAGACCAACAAACTGTTGATGAAGATCTTGAGTGCCTTCGTCGTTTAGCGTTTAAACATCGAGAATCCATTTCGGCTATCGGAGAGTGTGGTTTAGACAAACGCATTGATACTCCTATTTCAATTCAGTCATCTGTGTTTAGTTTTCAGGTTGATTTAGCTGAACAGTTGCAACTTCCCCTGGTCATACACTCTGTCCAGCAACATCATAATATTCAAGAATCTTTAAAAAGCAGGCTGAGAGATAATCTTGGTGTTGTTCATGCGTTTAGCGGTAATTATCAACAAGCTAAAGCATTTGTCGATTTGGGCTTGAAAATCGGCGTCGGGGGTGTGATTACTTGGCCAACTGCACAAAAAACACGCGAAGCAATAGCAAAGCTACCACTAGATAGTATTGTATTGGAGACGGATGCTCCTGATATGAGGATTTCTGGGCGGCAACGTGAACCCAATTCGCCACACTTAATACCTATAATATTTAATCACTTAGCTGCTCTTAGGTCAGAGAACCCTTCTATACTGGCAGAGCAGATATGGAAAAACAGTATTCACTTGTTTTCAGATTAGTTTCATTTAGATACAACAAACACTGAACTTAGATTGAAAAATGTGACATTGATCAATATTAAGGTAAACGTTTGCGTATAGAATCTCGCGCAAATGTGAGCGGTGACCAGTTTTACTATTTTTTGAACTGTATAATCGCCGTCGTTTTAGACACTTTTTACATCTTTTTTTAAACATTTTAGAATAAGGAAGCCATAAACTATGAGCCTGTTTATGAGCATAGTAGGTATGCTGGTACTGATTTTAATCGCAGTACTACTATCAGATAACCGTAAAGCAATTAACGTTCGTACAGTAGGTGGCGCATTTGCTATCCAATTCGCATTGGGTGCATTCGTACTTTACGTACCTTGGGGTAAAGACCTTCTGAAAAGTGTTTCAGACGGTGTTTCAAGTGTAATTAACTATGGTGCTGACGGTACTGGTTTCCTTTTCGGAAACTTAGTTAACTTCTCAGTAGACGGCATTGGTTTCATCTTTGCTTTCCAAGTTCTTCCAACACTAATTTTCTTCTCTGCACTTATCTCTGTACTTTACTACTTAGGTGTTATGCAGTGGGTTATCCGCATTCTTGGTGGTGGCCTTCAGAAAGCTCTAGGTACTTCTCGTGCGGAATCAATGTCTGCAGCAGCAAACATCTTTGTTGGTCAAACAGAAGCGCCTCTAGTTGTACGCCCATTTGTTCCGCGTATGACTCAATCTGAGCTATTCGCAGTAATGTGTGGTGGTCTAGCTTCTATCGCTGGTGGTGTATTAGCAGGTTACGCATCAATGGGCGTGCCAATCGAATACCTAGTAGCGGCATCATTCATGGCTGCACCAGGTGGTCTACTATTCGCTAAAATCATCAAGCCAGAAACTGACGAGCCTATCGATCAACTTGCTGACATGACTGCTGAAGGTGAAGATAAGCCTGCAAACGTTATCGATGCGGCAGCTGGCGGTGCATCTGCTGGTCTAAGCCTAGCACTTAACGTTGGCGCAATGCTTATCGCATTCATCGGTCTTATCGCACTGATTAACGGCTTACTAGGCGGCGTTGGCGGCTGGTTTGGTTTCGAGAACTTAACTCTAGAAATGCTTCTAGGTTGGGCATTTGCTCCTCTTGCATTCCTAATCGGTGTTCCTTGGAGCGAAGCGGTTGTTGCTGGTGAGTTCATCGGTCTTAAGACTGTTGCGAACGAATTCGTAGCTTACGCTAACTTTGCACCTTACCTAGGTGAAGCTGCTCCAGTTGTACTGAGCGAGAAGACTAAAGCAATCATCTCATTTGCATTGTGTGGTTTTGCTAACCTTTCCTCTATCGCTATCCTATTGGGTGGTCTAGGTAGTATTGCTCCTAAGCGTCGTGGTGATATCGCGCGCATGGGTATCAAAGCGGTTATCGCAGGTACTCTATCTAACCTAATGGCAGCAACTATTGCTGGTTTCTTCTTGTCTTTCTAAGACTCTAGAAACAGTCCTTTTAAAACGCCCTAGTGAGTTTCACTAGGGCGTTTTTGTTTTCATATTATTGGCTAGAACTTCATCTCTTTTTTTGAGATGCAAACCGTTTGCTTTCATCATAAATGCAACATTGATCATACTTCGCACTATACTAAGCATCGAAGTTAACAAGATGGATGAACATTATGAATGAAGTTTTGCTAGCTGTATTTGCTGGCTTTGCGGTAGGGATATTGTTTTCTGCTTTGAAGCTACCTATTCCTGCTCCACCAGTATTATCTGGCGTTATGGGAATCGTAGGTGTATATCTTGGAGGACACTTCTATCAATGGTTGATAGAAAGGTTTTTTCAATAATACCAATCACACTAAGTAAGTGTTCAGAAATAGCGCAGGGGAAATGCTCGAGAACAAGGCAGAATTTTTCGATAAGTAGTTATCTTACAATCAAAGATTCTAATGCAGTTATCATGTATTTTAACAAGCTAGAATGACCAGATATTTAGTACGATTGGTATAAAACCCTACATCCGTTGTAGAATGCAACGGTCAGCGGTTTAGGATTAAAAACCGTGCGGTGACAAGGAAAGCAATTGGTCAATTCACCAAGTCTTCATGGAACCAAGTCCGTTCATTGAGTCTGGATGCGCAAATGTTGGAACCCTATCTATACTGGAAGAGTTCCAATTAATGCCCCCAAAACTATTCAAACTTTTCGGAGAAAAAAATGAGCGATTTGAAAGCTGCAGCTTTGCGTGCACTTAAATTAATGGATCTTACTACTCTTAACGATGACGATACTGATCAGAAAGTGATCGATCTTTGTCATGCAGCGAAATCAACCGTGGGTAATACTGCGGCTGTGTGTATTTATCCTCGTTTCGTCCCTATTGCGAAGAAGACATTACGTGAGCAAGGCTCTCCTGATGTGAAAATTGCGACAGTAACTAACTTCCCTCATGGTAACGACGATATCGATATTGCTGTTGCTGAAACCAAAGCCGCGGTTGCGTACGGTGCTGATGAAGTGGATGTGGTATTCCCATATCGTGCGCTGATGGCTGGCAATGCTGAAGTAGGCTTTGAGTTAGTAAAACAATGTAAGGCTGCGTGTGGCGATATTCTGTTAAAAGTAATTATCGAAACTGGAGAGCTAAAAGAAGAAGCCTTGATCAAGCAAGCATCAGAGATCTGTATTAAAGCCGGTGCTGATTTTATTAAAACCTCTACAGGTAAAGTACCTGAAAACGCAACACCAGAATATGCCCGCATGATGCTTGAAGTGATTCGTGATATGGGCGTAGCTGAATCTGTAGGCTTTAAGCCTGCTGGTGGCGTGCGTACTGCAGAAGACGCGGCACTATACCTTGCAATGGCTGATGATATCCTTGGAGATTCTTGGGTAGACAGTCGCCATTATCGCTTTGGTGCTTCTAGCCTGCTAACGAACCTACTTAATACCTTAGAAGTCACAGACGAGAAAGCTGATCCAGCAGCATATTAATTTGTCTGAGAAGGCTCGTGTTTTTATATTTATAGAGTAGCGAGCCTTTGTTTCTCATAATAATAATCTAAGGTAGGGCTTTATGTATTTACCTCAAGAGATCATCCGTAAAAAGCGTGACGGCGAAATCCTTACAGCGGATGAAATCAACTTCTTTATTCAAGGTGTTGCTAAAGATACTGTCTCTGAAGGGCAGATAGCAGCATTTGCTATGACGATATTTTTCAACGAAATGACGATGCCTGAGCGTATTGCGCTAACGTGCGCGATGCGAGACTCTGGCATGGTTATCGATTGGAGCCACATGAACTTTGATGGCCCTATTGTTGATAAACATTCCACCGGTGGGGTGGGTGATGTGACCTCATTAATGCTCGGCCCTATGGTTGCCGCATGTGGCGGTTATGTGCCAATGATTTCTGGTCGTGGCTTAGGTCATACCGGCGGAACATTGGACAAACTTGAATCCATTCCGGGTTATAACATTACTCCAAACAATGATGTATTTGGCAAAGTCACTAAAGAAGCGGGCGTAGCCATTATTGGTCAAACTGGCGACTTAGCTCCTGCTGATAAGCGAGTCTATGCTACGCGCGATATCACTGCCACGGTTGATAATATCTCATTGATCACCGCCTCTATTTTGTCCAAGAAATTGGCCGCAGGGCTCGATTCATTAGTGATGGATGTAAAGGTTGGCTCTGGTGCTTTCATGCCAACCTATGAAGCCTCCGAAGAACTGGCACGTTCTATTGTAGCGGTTGCCAACGGCGCAGGTACAAAGACCACTGCAATTCTTACCGATATGAACCAAGTATTAGCGTCTTCTGCCGGTAATGCAGTAGAAGTAAGAGAAGCCGTTCGATTCTTAACTGGCGAATATCGTAATCCTCGTTTGCTTGAAGTGACCATGGCGTCATGCTGTGAAATGTTAATACTAGGCAAGCTTGCAGATTCTACTGAGCAGGCTGAAGAGAAACTTATGGCCGTGCTCGATAATGGCAAAGCCGCTGAGTGTTTCAACAAGATGGTTGCAGGTTTAGGTGGCCCATCAGATTTTGTGAGCAACTATAATAAGTACTTGCCAGAAGCTGAAATCATTAAGCCAGTATTTGCCGATACTAGTGGCGTCATTATTAACATGGATACTCGTGCAATTGGTATGGCTGTTGTGGGGATGGGCGGTGGTCGCCGCGTTGCAACGGATAGTATTGATTATGCTGTAGGCTTTGATCAGTTTGCTCGCCTAGGTGATACAGTTAGTGCTGAACAGCCTCTTGCGGTAATTCATGCTCGCAACGAAAAGCAATGGCAAGAAGCAGCAGATTCATTAAAAGCTGCGATTAAAATTGGTGACAAATCTCAGTATCAAGCAACACCAAACGTGTATGCGAAGATACGAGCCGAAGACTTATAGGCCGAGGATACAGTAATGAAACGAGCCATAATTTTAGTATTAGATTCATTTGGTATTGGCGCTACAGAAGATGCTGACAAATTCGGCGATGTGGGCTCTGATACCTTGGGGCATATTGCAGAACAATGTGCAAAAGGCCTTGCTGATAGCGATACTCGTAGCGGTCCATTGACGCTGCCAAACCTATCACGTTTAGGCTTGGGATTAGCTGCCAAAGAGTCAACTGGAAGCTTTCCTATCGGTTTAGATGCCAATGCGGAAATCATTGGTGCCTACGGCCATGCAGCCGAGCTTTCGTCAGGTAAAGATACTCCATCAGGTCATTGGGAAATGGCTGGCGTACCTGTACTGTTTGATTGGGGTTACTTTACCGATAAGCAAAACAGTTTCCCTAAGGCGTTGCTTGACAGAATTGTTGAGCGTGCAGGTCTTAAAGGCTACCTAGGTAACTGCCATGCTTCAGGTACTCAGGTGCTAGACGATCTTGGCGAAGAGCATATGCAAACTGGCAAACCTATCTTCTATACCTCAGCGGATTCTGTATTTCAGATTGCGTGTCATGAAGAAACTTACGGTTTGGATAACCTGCTTGAGTTGTGTCATATCGTTCGTGAAGAATTAGAAGATTACAATATTGGTCGAGTTATAGCGCGCCCATTTGTTGGAGATAAAGCAGGAGAGTTTAAGCGTACTGGTAATCGTCGCGATCTTTCTGTTGAGCCGCCGGCGGAAACTGTGTTGCAAAAGTTGGTTGAAGAGAAACGCGGTGAGGTGATCTCTATTGGCAAAATTGCAGATATATACGCCAACTGCGGTATTACTAAGAAAGAGAAAGCGACAGGCCTAGAAGACCTATTCGATTTAACTCTTGAGCAAGTTAAAAAGGCCGAAGACAACACCATCGTATTTACCAACTTTGTTGATTTCGATTCAGCTTATGGTCATCGTCGTGACGTTCCTGGATATGCGGGAGCGCTTGAGTATTTCGACAAACGCCTTCCTGAAATTCTTGAGATTTTAGAGCCTAATGATGTGCTTATTCTTACTGCAGATCATGGCTGTGATCCGACTTGGGAAGGTACAGACCATACTCGTGAGCATATTCCTGTATTGGTTTATGGACACAAGATTGAGGCAGGTTCATTAGGCCGCCGCTCTACTTTTGCTGATATAGGTCAGAGTTTGGCTCACTATTTCGGTACATCGAAGATGGATTATGGAACTAACTTCCTTTAATCAAGGAAGGTGAAAATTGCGCTAATAGGGCCTGTTGACCCTAACTAAAAATAAATTAGAAAAGGAAAGATAAAATGGCTACTCCTCATATTAATGCAGAAATGGGTGATTTCTCAGATGTAGTATTGATGCCTGGTGACCCGCTACGTGCTAAATACATTGCCGAGACCTTCCTAGAAGATGTGGTTCAGGTGTGTGATGTACGCAACATGTACGGCTTCACTGGCACATACAAAGGTCGTAAAATTTCTGTAATGGGACACGGTATGGGTATTCCATCATGTTCTATTTATGCCACTGAGCTGATCAAAGACTACGGCGTTAAAAAGATCATTCGTGTGGGCAGTTGTGGCGCAGTACGTGATGATGTGAATCTACGTGATGTTGTGATTGGCATTGGTGCATGTACTGACTCAAAAGTGAACCGCATTCGCTTTAAAGATCACGACTTTGCTGCGATTGCAGACTACGGTATGGCGAGAAACGCTGAGCTAGCAGCGCAGAAATTAGGCATTAATGTAAAGGTAGGTAACTTATTCTCAGCTGAGTTGTTCTACACACCAGACCCTGAAATGTTCGAGGTTATGGACAAGTACGGCATTCTAGGTGTGGAAATGGAAGCAGCTGGCATGTACGGCCTTGCGGCTGAATACGGCGCAAAGTGTCTGGCTATTTGTACTGTGTCAGACCACATCAAGCGTGGTGAAGTGACGACATCTGATGAGCGTGCAACAACGTTTAACGAAATGATGGAAGTGGCTCTAGAGTCTGTATTACTAGGCGACGCAGAATAATTCTTTTCTATTAGAAAAGACAAAAGCTTGGTTCCTGAAAGGGAGCCAAGCTTTTTTTGTATGGTTACTTTCTGCTTAAAACTACTTTCTTCTCAAAACAAGAGTAAGCAAAACACCAGACAGAAAGCTCATCATGATCATCAGAAACATCGCTCTATCGCTGTTACGATAATGGTGATCAGAAAAGGCCGTAACGCGTCCTTTTTCAAAGGTAATACGCACATAGCCGATAATGGCATCTTGAGAAAATATAGGCTCAACCAATTGCTGTTTTCCAATCCCAGCTGAACCTAAAGGTGTATCCATACCCAGAGATTCACGCACCGTCTTCGCATTGGTACTAGAGGCGATTTTGACACCGCTGTTGTCATACACAGTTGCATCCGACACCAAAGTATCACGCGCCAATTGATTTGCGAGATAACGAAGCTTTTCTTGGTCTTCAGTCACTAAAAAGTCACTAGCACTCAATGCAGCTTGAGAAATCAATAGCTTGGTTAGAGTCTGTAACTGCTTAGTTTGAATTTGCTGATTACCTTGGCTGATATAAACGCTATTGCGCACAATTGCGACTAGCATCAAAACCAGTAAGCCAATAAAGATCAGTTTTATAAATCGACGCAGTGAAAATAGGGATTCTTTCATTTTGCTAAACGTAATTAATGTATGCCATTGCATAGTGAGACTTGCGCAATCAAATTGCAATAGGGTAAGTTGAGGGGAGTGTTATCCTCAAAATGGATTTGAATTTCATGGAAGTCAAACAATTACAATCCCTCACTGCATTGACAGATTTTAACCTTAGCGAATTAGCAGTTGTCTTTGCTGATAACAACAATGACGTATTGAGTCAGCTATTTGCTATTGATGAGCAATTTGCAACTTGGAATATCGGTCGCTATCAAGTTGTTTTAACTAAAAGCTCATTGGTAACCAAGTCCCTAGCATTGTTAGCCGCAAACAGGGTAGATTTTGCTCATCTTGTTGATTTACCCGATATGAGCGAGCCAGGTCTTGCCCTGTTTGATATGGACTCTACCTTAATCGAGATAGAGTGTATTGATGAGATAGCAAAGCTTGCCGGAGTAGGGGAGGAAGTCTCTGAAGTAACCGAGCGTGCTATGCAAGGTGAGCTGGATTTTGAGCAAAGTTTAAGACAGCGAGTATCTAAGCTTGCTGATGCTGATGAATCCATCCTTAAAGAAGTGCGCAGTGAACTACCATTGATGGCCGAAGCTAAATTACTCATTGATGGACTTAAAGCGTGTGGCTGGAAGGTGGCTGTGGCGTCTGGCGGTTTTACCTACTTTTCTAATCATCTTAAAGAGTTACTCGAGCTAGATTTTGCCCAATCTAACCAGCTAGAAATCACGGAGGGCAAACTCTCCGGCAAGGTGGTTGGCGATGTGGTCTCGGCTCAAACCAAGGCTGATATTCTTGAGCAGCTAAAAAACGACTATCAGCTAGAGAGGCGCAACTGTATTGCTGTAGGTGATGGTGCCAATGACTTAGTGATGATGGCGGCTGCTGGCCTAGGGGTTGCCTACCATGCAAAACCTAAGGTAGTCGAACAAGCTCAGACTGCGGTAAACTATGCCGACCTTGGTGGTGTGCTGTGTATCTTGTCAGCGAGCCACGTCTTACAAACTCTAAAAACAAAGAATCTTTAATGGCAAAAGTAAAAACAGCTTACGTCTGTAATGACTGCGGCGCAGATTTTCCGCGCTGGCAAGGTCAGTGCAGTGCGTGTGGTGCTTGGAATACAGTAACAGAGGTGCGTTTAGCAGCCTCTCCGCAAGTGGCACGCAACGAACGACTAAGCGGCTATGCGGGCAACGCTGAGCAATCCAAGGTTCAGATGTTAGCGGATATTGATCTGCAAGATGTTCCTAGGTTCACCAGTACTTTCAAAGAGTTCGACCGAGTGATGGGGGGAGGCATTGTACCGGGAGCCGCAATTTTGATTGGTGGTAGTCCGGGTGCGGGTAAATCTACCTTGCTATTGCAAACTATGTGTCGTCTCGCAGCGGATATGCCCACCCTTTATGTTACGGGTGAGGAATCTTTGCAACAGGTAGCAATGCGAGCCTCTCGCCTTGGCTTACCTAAAGACAACCTTAAAATGCTCTCTGAAACCAACGTTGACAAGATTTGTCAGGTGGCAGAAAAAGAACAGCCAAAGATTATGGTCATCGACTCAATTCAGGTGATGCACGTCTCTGATGTTCAATCCTCACCAGGTACCGTAGCTCAAGTTCGCGAATCGGCTACAACGCTAACGCGATTCGCTAAGCAAAATAATGTGGCTGTATTTTTGGTTGGACACGTAACTAAAGACGGTTCGTTAGCAGGTCCTAAGGTGCTTGAGCACATTATTGACTGTTCCGTGCTACTTGATGGCGGTGCAGACAGCCGCTTTAGAACCCTACGTAGCCATAAAAACCGTTTTGGCGCTGTTAATGAGCTAGGCGTTTTCGCGATGACAGGGCAAGGGCTTAAAGAGGTGTCTAACCCATCGGCGATCTTCTTGTCTCGTGGTGAAGAACAAACCTCTGGCAGTTCTGTCATGGTTATCTGGGAAGGTACAAGGCCACTTCTTGTCGAAATTCAAGCGCTGGTGGATTACTCCCAATTAGCCAATCCACGAAGAGTGGCTGTGGGACTCGAGCAAAATAGACTCTCAATGCTTCTTGCGGTGCTTCATAAACACGGCGGGCTACAGATGGCGGATCAAGACGTATTCGTCAATGTGGTTGGTGGCGTTAAGGTAACCGAAACCAGTGCTGATCTTGCGTTGCTAATGGCTCTGTTATCAAGCTTTAAAGACCGAGCATTGCCAAAAGATGTGGTGATCTTCGGTGAAGTTGGCCTTGCCGGTGAGATTCGCCCAGTGCCTAGCGGTCAAGAGAGGCTAAATGAAGCCTTTAAACATGGTTTTACCAAAGCTATTGTTCCTGCAGCAAACATGCCCAAAGGCGGCATCGCTGGCATGCAGATCCACGCGGTTAAGAACCTTTCTGAAGCGATTCAAGCGTTTGATGAAATGTAACAAGTCGTTCTATATATAATATTACTACCTAGGTTCAAAAGACCGCTTTTCACAAGCTTGATTCTCATCTATAGTTCTTGGATTGAAAAGAAAAGGGCGAATTTTCCGCTCAACAAGCACACAGAGCTATCAGTCTATCCAGATTGTGGTATACTCTGCGCGCATTTTATATCCTATTGATAGAGTAAAACGATGACTGATTTATCAAAATACAGAAATATTGGTATTTTCGCGCACGTTGATGCGGGTAAAACCACGACAACTGAGCGTATCCTAAAGCTTACCGGCCAGATCCACAAAACTGGTGAAGTTCATGATGGTGAATCAACTACTGACTTCATGGAACAGGAAGCTGAGCGCGGTATTACTATCCAGTCAGCAGCAGTAAGCTGTTTCTGGAACGATCACCGTCTAAACGTTATCGATACTCCTGGACACGTTGACTTCACAGTTGAAGTTTACCGTTCACTTAAAGTACTTGATGGCGGTATCGGCGTATTCTGTGGTTCTGGTGGTGTTGAGCCTCAATCAGAAACTAACTGGCGTTACGCTAACGAATCAGAAGTATCTCGTCTGATCTTCGTTAACAAACTAGACCGTATGGGTGCTGACTTCTACAACGTTGTTGACCAAGTTAAAAACGTTCTAGGTGCTACTCCTCTAGTTATGGTTCTACCAATCGGCCGCGAAGATGACTTCGTTGGTGTTGTAGACCTTCTAACTCGCAAAGCATACGTTTGGGATGACACTGGTCTTCCTGAAAACTACGAAATCCAAGATGTTCCAGCGGACATGGTTGATGACGTAGAGCAATACCGTGAAGAACTAATCGAAACTGCTGTAGAGCAAGACGATGACCTAATGATGGCTTACATGGAAGGCGAAGAACCTTCTATCGAAGACATTAAGCGTTGTATCCGTAAAGGTACTAACAACCTATCGTTCTTCCCTACGTACTGTGGTTCTGCATTTAAGAACAAAGGCGTACAAATCGTTCTTGACGCAGTTGTTGATTACCTTCCATCTCCAACAGAAGTTGATCCTCAACCTCTTATGGATGACGAAGGCAACGAGAATGGCGAGCACGCTATTGTTTCTGCTGACGAAACATTCAAAGCGCTTGCATTTAAAATAATGGATGACCGTTTCGGTGCTCTAACTTTCGTTCGTATTTACTCTGGTAAATTGAACAAAGGCGACACCATCATGAACTCATACACTGGTAAAACAGAGCGTGTTGGCCGTATGGTTGAGATGCAAGCTGATGACCGTAACGAACTAACTAGCGCACAAGCTGGTGACATCATTGCGATCGTTGGTATGAAGAACGTTCAAACAGGTCACACTCTATGTGATCCTAAAGATCAAGTAACTCTAGAGCCAATGGTATTCCCAACTCCAGTAATCTCTATCGCTGTATCTCCAAAAGATAAAGGCGGTTCTGAGAAAATGGGTATCGCTATCGGTAAAATGGTTGCAGAAGATCCATCTTTCCAAGTTGAAACTGACGAAGAAACTGGCGAAACCATCCTTAAAGGTATGGGTGAGCTTCACCTAGACATTAAAGTTGACATCCTTAAGCGTACTTACGGTGTTGACCTAACTGTTGGTGCTCCTCAGGTTGCTTACCGTGAAACTATCACTCAACCAATTGAAGATAGCTACACGCATAAGAAACAGTCTGGTGGTTCTGGTCAGTTCGGTAAGATCGACTACCGCATCAAACCAGGCGAAGCTGGTTCAGGCTTCAGCTTTAAGTCTTCTGTTGTTGGTGGTAACGTTCCTAAGGAATTCTGGCCTGCAGTTGAGAAAGGCTTTGCTGGCATGATGGAAAACGGTGTTCTAGCTGGTTTCCCAACTCTAGATGTTGAAGTTGAACTATTCGACGGTGGCTTCCACGCAGTGGATTCATCTGCAATCGCATTTGAAATCGCAGCGAAAGGCGCATTCCGTCAATCAATGCCTAAAGCTGGCGCGCAACTTCTTGAGCCAATCATGCACGTTGACGTGTTCACTCCAGACGATCACGTTGGTGACGTAATCGGTGACCTTAACCGTCGTCGTGGTATGATCAAAGATCAACAAGCTGGCGCTACTGGTGTTCGTATTAAAGCTGACGTACCTCTTTCTGAGATGTTCGGCTACATCGGTCACCTACGTACAATCACTTCTGGTCGTGGTCAGTTCTCTATGGAGTTCTCTCACTACGCAGCATGCCCAATGAACGTGGCAGAAGAAGTAATTGCTAAAGCTAAAGCTGAGAAAGAAAACAAGTAATTGTTTCTTCTTAAATAGCTAAAAGAAAGCCCCGATAGTGAAAGCTATCGGGGCTTTTTGTTTGTATCGTAACTGCTATTCTTCCCAGACTACGAACTTGTCTTTAGGCCACTCGGCACCAACATCGTGGTATTTCTTCTCTAGCATATGTCGTTTTATTTTCAGAGTAGGCGTGAGTATCTCATTCTCAATACTCCATGGTTCCTTGATCAGCAAAACACCTTTTATCTTTTCGTGCCCCTCAAGTTTTTCATTAATATGAGTAATTGCTTTAGCAATACTCTTCTCATATCGCGCCTTATCAAAGTTAGGGAAATCGTGAGGCACAATCAGAAGGATAGGACCTGGCATCCCTAGTCCTACCAAACAAAGCATTTCCACCCGAGCGACTTCAATAATCGCTTTTTCAATAGGTACAGGAGCGACAAATTTCCCCTTGGCAGTTTTGAATGTATCTTTTTTACGTCCTTGAATGGTTAGATAACCTTCTGAATCGATAGAGCCAATATCGCCAGTATGCAACCATCCGTCTTCGTTGAATGTCCTTGCGGTCGCTTCGTCGTTTTTGTAATAACCGGAGAACATCCCTTTACTGCGCACAAGGATCTCTTCGTCTTCTGCAATTTTAAGTTCAATACCCGGCCCTGCTTGACCTACAGTACCAATCTTTGAGGCATTGAAAGGGTAGCTGAGTGTGCTATATGCGAAGGTTTCAGTCATGCCCCAAGCTTCGGTAATATTAATGCCTACCTTGTGATACCACTCCAATATTGCAGGGCTGATAGGAGCTGAACCACACCCGAGAACACGACCTTGATCTAGGCCTAAACCATCGACAATCTTCTTTTTAATGATTGAATTTAAAATTGGGATCTTAAGTAAAAAATTCAGCTTCTTCGGTGGAAGCTTATCTTGTATCCGCTGCTGGAAGAGAGTCCATAAACGAGGAACCGAAATGAACAGAGTAGGGCGATGCATTTTCACGTCTTCAATAAACGTCTCCAGAGACTCAGGAAATGCAGTTTCTAATCCTGCCTGAATAGATGAGCCAAAGATATACACCCGCTCTGTAATGTGCGCTAGTGGAAGGTAAGAGAACATTCTATCGCCAGGTTGAATGCCTATATGATCTACTAAATTTTTAACAGACCAACTAAAGGCGCCATAAGTCAGCATAGCTCCCTTAGGAACACCAGAGGTACCAGAGGTGTAGACAATTGACATCAACTTATCATCATGATGCTGAGGGTGTTCGTCGTGAGGAATTGCATCATGAACTAGCTGTGCAAATTTATACTGACATTCGGGCGCAGAATCATACGGGAAAGAAATAGTTATAAGCTCTGGTAGGCGTTTCATCGCCTCTGTTGTGGCTTGAGCATCATCGAGTTTTCCTGCTATAAGCACCTTACTTTCACTGTGCGTCAAACAGTATTCGATGGTATCTGCACCAGCTGTAGGGAAAATAGGCACACTGATAAAATCACCAAGCATCATGGCTAAATCAGTAATAAACCACTCAACACAGTTCTTAGAGACAAAAGCTATTTTATCTCGAGGTTGTAGCCCCAATTCGCGCAGAGCGCTCACCAATTTCAAAGCCATATTAGCGACTTCGGAGTAGGTATATTCAACAAAATTACGGTCGATTATCTGTTTGAGGTAAACTTCGTTGGGGCGTTCATGGGCCCACTTGAGTATTAGATCATTGGGTGGGGGTAGTGTGCAAGGTGGGTTTTCGAATACTTGCTGATTTGCTTCGGTCCTTGAAGCCTTTTCCATAAGCTACTCTTCCATTAGTTGATTATTACATTAATCAGAAGCTTAGCAGGTTTATGATTAATGTAGATATTTAAAGATAAATATAGCTCTTAAGCAGTTGCTGGATACATTATAATCTGGCAATGTTTGTATTAATAACTATGCACTTTGTAATAACGAATTCCGATATTGAGTAGGAGTTAACGAAGTTTTCTTTTTGAAAACTCGATTGAAATAGGCGACATCTCCGTACCCTGCTTGGTAGGCGACAGAGCTTATCTTTTCACTAGGGTATTGCCCTAATATAGTCTGAGCAAGCTCAATTCTTTGTTGAGTAAGGTAGTCTTGGAAGCTTATATCCTTGTGTTTTCTGAAGAAACGAGAAAAATAAGTAGTGGAGAGGTTTGATAACTTAGCGACATCCTCTTCTCTAATTTCTCTTCCTATATTATTTGAAACAAATGCCTCTATTTTTTTTATTCGAATATCAGAGCTATCCCGCAATGATGAAGATTTCTCTGTACCAGTCTGTGTTGCATAATTAACTAGCAGAAATCTATCAGATGCCAAGGTTAAGTTGAAGACTTTATCTATAGTATCAGTAGAAAAACTCTCTTCTAAAAAATCACCTTCATGTACTAAAACAATGTTCTTTCTGAGATTTCGACATATTTTTATTGAGATTTCTAATAGATCTCCAAGATCTTTCGAAAAGTAAAAGTAAACTTGTTTCACGTCTTGCTCACTCACCACAGATATGTCTGTGCCGCATTCAGAAAAGAGTGAAAGAGAAGTGCTATATTTGTTCATGCACTGAGGTAAGCGATCTAAGGGCTGTCCTAGCCAATATACTTTTGAATTCATTTTCTTTCCTAACTTAAACACAGAATTCATCCTTAATTCCATGTACATTCTATGACCATAAGTCGATAAAACGCAACATTATCATTACAATTATAAGGTGTTTATCAGGTTGTTCAACTAGAATTTCTAATCGTAAGATGGACAAAGGAGTTAAGAATGAAAGTTTCAGTAATTGAATCCGCAAAAATCATATATTTTGATGAGGAAGCCTTGACGGTAGTGGAGTATGTTATCGGAGCAGCATTGTTGGTTGCAGTAGTGTCTTCAGTTTTTTTTGCTTTAGAAGTTGGATTAAGTAGCAAATTCAGTAATACCTTGAACAACATAGGAAAAGAGTAGATTTTGATTAGTGCAATAAGTATAAGTCGTGCTTATTTAGTACTAAAAAGTACAATAGATGGGCAAGAAAGTCCTAACTTAGTTGCTGGAGTGTCGTTAGAGTTGTTAATGCGACTCGATTTTAGGGCGTTATATTTTTGGAGAGTAAATTTATGGACAAATTCATTTCTAGAGCTAAAGAATTCGCGAAAGACGAAGAGGGACTTACTGTAGTTGAGTATGTGATCGGTGCTGCCCTACTTGTAGGTGGTTTAGTTGTTATTTTTAACAACCTTGGCACTTCATTAAGTACTAAACTAAACACTGTCATTAGTGAGATTAGTTAACGAAATTCGTTATTACATACAATATGGCGGTTAAAATTAATTGAGAGACCGTATTTTCTATTATTTAGATACGGTCTTAATTATATTATGAACAGCACAATTATTTTTTGGTCTTTACTATTTCTTATTTCAATTAGTGACATGAAGGAAAATAAAATACCAAATGTCCTGCTGATGCTTTTGGTAGCGTTTCAACTCCTCTATATACACTCTTCTGAAATCTCTCAAATCAACTTTATTTTTGGCGGCATCACTATGTTTGCTATTTCTTTGATCTTGTTTTTTCTCAAAGTGATGTCTCCAGGAGATGTGAAGTTATTGGGAGTTGTCGGATTTTGCGTTGGTTTTGATAACTTATTAGGTACCACAATCTGGATTATTTTTTCGTCTGGATTAATGGGGATTATTTTTATGTCCTATAATTTCAGTTTCTTAGGTATAAGTAATCCAATTGCCCTTATTAATGAACCAAAACTTTATACTCGAATCAATAAAAATAGCAAAAATGTTAATCCTTGGAGATATGGTGAAAAATTAACCATGCCATTTGCTCCATCGGTAACTGTAGGTTTGGCTCTTTTCTATTACTTTAATTAGAGGGAACACTAATGAGTACACTAGAAAAAAAGGATTATTCTCATAAACTTAAGCCTCAAGTAAGTTCACCTCCTATTGTTTCTTCGTTTGATGAACTAGAAATTCCTCAAGCAGTTGTTGAAAATCTAATAATCAAGCATCTTGCAGCATATCCAAAATCTGATGTACTCCAGTTGGCTAAATCTCTAGGGATAGTGACTCATTTAATTGAGGATATTTTAGCTGATTTAAGAACGAAAGCCGTAATTGAAGTGTTTCAGCCTTCATCTCAGTCTTTATTTTCGGAGGCCGCAAAAAGCCATGTAAGATATGCTCTTTCAGAGTTAGGTCAAACACAAGCTGACATTGCTTTTAAAAAAGATGCTTACATTGGGCCTGTACCGGTTTCATTGCAATCTTATAACAGTATGGTTAAGGCGCAAGACTTACGGATCAATCTGATTACAAGACCTGATGTAGAGCGTGCTCTTGATGATGTATATGGTTCACAACGGCTTATACCTGTTTTAGGGCCGGCTATAAATTCGGGGAGGGCATTATTGTTATATGGCCATGCTGGTACGGGAAAAAGTTTTGTAGCTGCTAGAATTCTGAACTCTCTTAATACATCTGTTTATATCCCACATGCGGTTTATGCAGCAGGCAACATCATAAAGGTCTTTTCTGAACAACATCACAAGCCTATCGACGATAGTCATGATAGAGAAGTGATTAGTTTAAAAAGTCATTATGATAAACGTTGGGTTTTATGCGAACGTCCAAATGTTCAGGTAGGTGGTGAACTTACTATGGACATGTTGGAGGTCAATCATTCTGAGCACAATCGTATTTGGATTGCACCATTGCAGATGATTGCAAACAATGGAATTTTGGTCATTGATGATCTCGGACGACAACCAATGCCCGTAGCCGCACTATTGAATCGTTGGATTGTCCCAATGGAATACAGTTATGACCATTTATCCTTGCCAAGTGGGCAACAAATTACAATTCCATTTGTGTTAACTATGGCTTTTTCTACTAATTTAGACCCGCAAAAAATAGCGGATCCAGCCTTTTTAAGAAGGCTTGGGTATAAAATTCAATTTCAACCACTTGTAGAATCTGATTATTTGAAGTTGTGGTCTGACTTGTCTTCTGCGAAAGAATTGGATCTTCTTCCTAGTGCACTAGAATCATTACTGAGCCTGCATAGTTTACATGGGATCGGTTATTTCCCATGTCTACCGAAAGATTTATTAGGGATAAGTCATGATATTATTCAGTTCGAACAAATTGCACCTCAGGTAGACTCGTCTATATTACAAAGGGCATGGGATCTTTATTTCACTGCTGACGAACAGGGAGAATCAGTATTATGAGTAAAGGAACAGTATTATTCTTATTAATCTTGTCAGTGGTTTTTGGCTTGGGCGCAGTCATGGTCGCGAAGCAATGGATGGAAGGTCAGACTCAGCCACAAGTTAAAGTAGAGACTGTCGAAAGAGCTCCAACTGTTATTGCAGCAGTGGATATTCCGGAAGGCACAGTCATTGAAGAAAAGCATTTAACAAAAAAACAATTAGAATCTGCTTGGCAAAACTCTAACCAAATTAAAGATTACTCTGAATTAGTAGGGATGGTTTCTAAATCAGATGTGTTTGAAGGGGAGCTTATTCACAAGTCCCATTTTGGGGGGCCCAATGAAGGCGCAAGCTTGGCAGTGTTGATACCTGAAGATAAACGTGCTGTTACGATACGGGTTAATGACGTAGTTGGAGTAGCGGGATTTTTGTTACCGGGGAATAAAGTGGATATTCTTAACACCGTAAATAACAGAACGACTACCGTTCTGAAAGATATTAGGGTTCTTGCTGTCGACCAAACAGCCAAAACGAATGAGAATAAGCCTATTATCGTGCGGGCAGTTACTTTAGAAGTAACACCAAGAGAAGCTGAACGTCTATTGACTGAGAACAGTAGAGGCGCGATTCAGTTGGCGCTTCGTAACCCCCAGGCCATAGATCCACCTGTTAAAAGATATGTCGCTCCCCCTAGTGTCACAATTATCAAAGGCACGAACCAATCTAATGTTCGCGTGAATAATTGAGGTTTATCATGAAAAGGATTTTTACATTTATTACCTTATTGGTATTTCTTCTCCCAGTTTCAGTAGCGTCTACGACTCAAACTGGAAATACGATCACTATACCTCATCATAAATCTACACACGTCAAGATTTCAGGTAAGGCAAAGAAGGTATCTTTAGGTGACCCTGAAGTGCTAGATATTGTCATGTTAAAAGCGGATGAACTTTTTCTGATCGGTAAAAAGTTAGGCTCAACTAATTTATCTGCATGGGATGCTCAAGGTCGTTTGATTGAATCTTTAAACATTGAAGTTACTCATGACTTAAACAATTTGAAATCAAAACTCTATGAGTTTCTTCCCGAGGAGAAGATTCAGGTACATAGTGCTCAAGACAAGCTTATTCTTAGTGGTCTAGTCAGTAGCCAAGAAAAAATGAATATTGCAGTTAAAGTGGCTCAAACCTTCTCTGGTGGTCAAGCGGTAAATGCGTCTGATGGAGACGCAGGTCAGGCTGAATCAGGTGTTATTAACCTGATGACTATCGGTGGTGCTCAACAAGTTATGCTTGAAGTGACTGTGGCAGAAGTTCAGCGTTCTTTAGTGAGACGATTTGATTCAAATTTTCGCTTTTTCCAACAAAGTGGGGATTTTACTTGGGGGTTAACTAATGGTGGTGGTGGTCTCGGAGAAGCAGGAGGCAGCATATTACCAATTGTTGATGCTGTAAGCTCTAGCAATTTTGGATTGCTTGGTGGTTTAGTTGATAGCAACACTCTTTTCACATTTGCACTTGATATAGCGAAAGAAACTGGGGTTGCAAAGGTGTTGGCTGAACCAAACTTGACGACACTCAGTGGTTCAGAAGCTAAATTTCTTGCTGGTGGGGAGTTTCCAATCCCAATTCCAAGTGACGATGGCATAGGTATAGAATATAAAGAATATGGTGTTAGTGTGCACTTTACCCCCATCGTTTTAAGCGATCAAAAAATTAATCTAGAGTTGGCCGTTGATGTCAGTGAAGTCTCTACTTCTGGTGCTTTGACTTACGATCCGGGCGATGTCAACGCAGCATATATTGTGCCTCCATTAACAAAGCGAAGTGCTTCATCAACACTGGAACTTGCTGATGGACAGACTATAGGTATTGCTGGACTGTTGAACGAGAACAGTCGTGATGCCGCAAGTGAGATGCCCGGAGTTGGTGATATTCCAGTTTTAGGCAACCTGTTTAAAAGTAAACAATATATATCGGGCGAAACAGAACTTGTTATTTTGGTAACTCCAAGGTTAGCGAAGCCAGTTGATAGAGATAAGATTGCATTGCCTACAGATGCTTTCGTCGAACCGACAGACATGGAATTTTATTTAATTGGAAAGTCAGCTTACCTAGACAATGAGAGAGTAAAACCAAAGCAACAGCAAACGACTGAACCTGTGCAAGCCTCAACTGCAACGGGTGGATCTGAAGGTAAATTCGGACATTCACTATAACTGCAAGGAGCTAGTTATGAGCGTTAAATTAATAGTTGTGCTTGTGTCAGTGATGGGCATTGCTGCATGTTCAAATAACCCTCGGTTAGGCACTGCCATGACATTGGTAAAAAATGAACAAGTCTACAACCCTCAAGCAACCGAAGAAAATAAAGGTGTGCTTCCTGAGGGGAGTGGTGAAAGGTCGCAATCTGCGATTAAAGGCTATAATAAAGGTAGCAGTAAAGATATATCTATCACAGGGTTTCAGCTCTAAGTATAGATTTAGGTATTAGGGGGTCTTATGCACGGAAGCTTAAGCAATCGAAACAAACCATCGGGATTGGTGATTATTCTATTCACTATATCTCTCGTTGTTCTTTTAGGCTTTGCAGCATTAGCTATTGATTTAAATCATGTAGTCTTGAACAAAGCACATCTTCAAAATGGTATTGATGCCTCTGCATTAGCCGCCGCTGTTGTTGCTGATTCAGGTCAAAGCGAAAGTGACATTGCAATCGCAATAGGTAGTACCGATTGTTTAAGTAATGTTTAAAACTCTAAGGTCATGGATGAATGAGTGAAGTAGTGCAAATGAATGCAGGTGACAATTATAGGTTAGGACTTAAAAGCCAAGTAGTTGTATGGCTTATTTATAGTTCTGATGGCTTTAAGTTACATATGGAAAGAGAGTTAGGAAAGTGCACTAATCTTTCCGTTGAATTTATTAGCCTTAGTCAGTTTAATTTTCAAACTATCAAAGATAGAGCGGAACCGGATCTAATTTTTATTCAAGCTGGAGGTGATTGGTCACAAAAACTTACAGAGCTCTACGCCAATAGCCTTGTATTGCAAAATAGTAATTCGTCTTTAGTTGTATTTGGTGATGAAACTAACAATTTGGATCTTAAAATAGCTTTGAGAATAGGAGCCTCTGATTTTGTTGCAGAATCTATTTTCTTAGAGGGAATTGCATCAATATTAACATCGGTGTCTGACGAGAAATTAGCAAATAGAGACCTTGCTGATTTGCTTGTATTTGTTAATAGCAAGGGGGGAAGTGGAGCTTCAACTGTTTCATTGAATACAGCTATTGAACTAGCTAAAAACAAAGAGAACAAGGTTTTATATTTAGATTTAGATGTACAGTTTGGAGCTATACAGGATTATTTAGACCTTAAACCTCAATATGGTCTCCATGATATTATTGACGGTTCAAACGAACTAGATGAAGTTTCTCTCCAAACTTTGGTAACTACTCATTTCTCTGGACTTAGCTTTTTAAATTTTCAACAAATGCATCCTATAGAGAATGAACTGAAAGCTCGAAGCTTACATACGGTTATTCCTAGTTTGAGGGAACATTACTCTCATGTAGTTGCTGATCTCTCTAGAGGAATTGAAGCTAACTATAGCTCTTTGATATTACAGGCAACAAAAGTTTATTTTATTGCACAACAAAGCTATGTATCAATTAAAAATACTAACGATATGCTTGGTGTTGTTGAATTGGAATTTGGTTTGTCTAGAGACCAAGTTGAAGTTGTGGTTAACAGGTATGATAAAAAGCAACATTTAAAGATTACGGACATAGAAGAGGCATTGGGGCAAATTAGAGTACATGTCATGCCTAATGATTACAAAATAGTCAACGAGAGCTCTAACCTAGGTAAGCCTTTTTCGCTAAGCAAGAAAAAATCACCAGTATCGGAAGCGATTGAAAGGTTAGCTTCTTCAATTTCGAAAAATGAAGAAGAAACAAAAAGTTGGTTTGGAAAAATTTTTAGCTAATTTTGGGATGAATTATGTTTTTTAAAAGGAAGAATATTAATCCAGATTTTGAGCAAAAAGCTCGATCTATGACAGTATCGGATAATTTGGAAAACCAAAAACTAGCAAATGACCCCAAACCACAACCGGTTAAAGATGTGGCTCCTGAAGCGGTTAACCCTAAGGCAGAAATCGTTCCTGAATCGAACAAACATCTAAAGCAAGAGCTAGATGTTAAACATTATTTTCACAAGAAGCTTCTTGAAACTTTAGATCTTGGCGTTCTTTCAAACCTCGAAGAGAGTAGAGCTAAAAAAGAGCTTCAAGAAGCACTTCATCAATTGATGAATGATGATAAAACGCACCCTGTCAGTTTGGAAGGTAGGAAGCGTGTTGTTAAGCAAATCGAGGATGAAGTTTTTGGACTAGGTCCATTAGAACCTCTTCTTCACGATAAAAGCGTATCGGATATATTGGTTAATGGGCCTAAAAACGTATATGTAGAACGGTTTGGTAAGTTAGAACGAACACCACATACTTTCTTAGATGAGAAGCATTTAAGAAACATCATTGATCGTATAGTTAGCCAAGTTGGCCGGCGTATAGATGAAGCTTCGCCGATGGTTGATGCTAGATTAAAAGATGGTTCTCGTGTTAACGCTATAATACAACCACTAGCAATCGATGGTGCTTCCGTGTCAATTCGACGTTTTGCTGTTGACCGCTTGAATATGGAGAATATGTTAGAGTTTAATTCTCTTTCTGCAGAGATGGCGAAGTTAATTGAAGCTGCTGTCAAGGGCGAGTTAAATATTCTAATATCTGGAGGAACAGGTTCAGGTAAGACGACAACTTTAAATATTTTCTCATCATTTATTCCTAGTGATAAACGTATAGTCACGATCGAGGACTCCGCGGAACTTCAACTTCAACAACCACATGTAATTAGGCTAGAAACTCGCCCTGCAAACCTTGAAGGTAAAGGAGAGATTAATCAGCGTGATCTCGTAAAAAACTCACTTCGTATGAGGCCAGATAGAATTGTTATAGGAGAGGTTCGTGGTTCTGAAGCTGTTGATATGCTTGCGGCAATGAACACTGGTCATGATGGTTCTTTAGCTACGATCCACGCCAACACCCCGCGTGATGCGCTAAGTCGTGTTGAAAATATGTTTGCTATGGCCGGTTGGAATATGTCGGCTAAGAATCTGAGATCGCAAATAGCTTCTGCCATTCATATGGTCGTTCAAATGGAACGTCAAGAAGATGGCAAGCGTAGAATGGTTAGCATTTGTGAAATAAATGGTATGGAAGGCGATATTATTACTATGTCCGAAATATTTAAATTCCAGAGGCAAGGTATAGATCAAGACGGAAATATTATTGGTGATTATATTGCAACCGGAATAGTTCCTGCGTGTCATGATAATATGATTAAGCGAGGGTTGGATCTACCTTTTGAAATATTTAAAGCTTCAAAGGAATTAAAATAGGGAAAGCGTAATATGGACGATTTAGGACTATTCTTAATATTATTGTTTTTTGCAGTTCTTTTTATTTCTCAAGCATTACTTCTTCCTGCAGCAGGAAAAAAAGCAAAGCATGGAGAGCTAACAAGCCGTTTAAAACAAGCTCAAAAAAAACTTGATGAAGAAAGTCTTTCTCTTCTCCATGAGTATTATTTAAAGGAGATGACGCCTTTTGAAAGAAAAATAATTAAAATTTCAATTTTTGAAAGATTAAAAAAAATGATAGAGCTAGCTGGCATGTCAGTGACAATGGGTAAGTTACTTGGATGGACGTTGTTAGTTAGTATTGTTGTTGGATTGGTTTCAGTAGCTTTAAATCATCTATGGTACATGAGTATTGCATTGTTTATTGGTGTATGGGTTATCGTTTACTTATACATTCAGAAGAGCATAACCAACAGGCTTCATAAATTTGAAGAACAACTTCCTGAAGGTTTAGATATTATCAAGAGAGTTTTACAAGCAGGTCAACCTATTAACCAGGCCTTTAAAGAGGTTGGAGAGGAAATGCCTGATCCTATTGGTGTCGAATTTAAAAAAACATTTAATTTACTCAATTTCGGATACGATATGAGATTGGCCATTTTACAAATGGTAGAACGTACACCAACTGTTTCAATGCTAGCATTTTCAAGTGCAGTAATCTTGCAAAAAGAAACCGGCGGGAATCTAACAGAGAACCTAGATAAAGTTTCAAAGGTTCTGAGAGCACGATTCAAGTTATCTAGGAAGATAAGAACCCTGTCAGCAGAAGCTCGCTTGTCTTCATGGATATTAGTATTATCTCCTTTTGCTCTATATTTAATGACTATGGTTATTAACCCTAATCATGCAGAGTTATTGATAACAGATCCGCGTGGTATTACTGCAATCAGTGTAGGGATCATTAGCTTGGCTGTAGGTTCCCTTTGGATAAGAAAAATTGTCAATATAAGGGTGTAAGGAATGGAATTAGAAGGAATTACATCGTTATTTGGAGATTCAAACCTATTGACTAGAGATAATTTATTTCTTCTCATGGTTCTGATAGGTACGATACTTGCTGTATTGTCGGTTGGGATGATTGTATTAGGAGTTAATTCTCCTTTGAAACGAAAAATAAAATCAATACAAGGCGCCGTAGATTCATCTTCAAGTTCAGAGCGAATAGGTGGAGCTTTGGAAAATATGGCTCCAATTATGGTTCCAAATAGTAAGAAAGAAAGGGAAAGTGTCCAAGCTTATCTTATCCAAGCTGGCTTTCACGATCCTACGGCTCTGTCTTTATTCTATGCTATCAAGCTCATCACTGTACTCGTAGGCTTATTTTTAGGTGCTGCTACTTATTTATTAATGCAAGATTCCGGTTATATGCCACTGGTTATAATAGTAATCTTTTGGATTGGCCTTTTTGGGCCCAATATGGTTCTTACAAAATTAGTTTCTAACAGAAGAGATGAAATTAGAGCGGCAGTACCCGATGCGTTAGATCTGCTTGTCGTTTGTACTGAGTCTGGCTTAGGGTTTAATGCAGCACTAAAAAGGGTCGGAGATGAACTAATTATTAGCCATCCGAGTCTTGCGGAAGAATTGGATACGGTTTGTGCCAAGATCCAGGCGGGTGTAGAAATGCCAGTAGCATTTAAAGAGTTGGTTGAACGCACCGGCGTAGAAGAGCTTATTGGACTAGTTACTATGCTGTCACATGCATCTAAGGTGGGTGGAAGTATCGCGCAGACCCTTAGAGATTATACTGAAGACTACCGTGATAAACGAACACAGGCAGCAGAAGAAGTGGCAGCAAAAATTCCGACAAAAATGTTGTTTCCAATGGTGCTTTTTATTTGGCCCTGTTTCTTCATTGTTGCTCTTGGCCCTGGCCTAATTACACTGTTTGATGCGCTAAAATAAGTAAGGATAATTGATCATGGACGTTAATTTTAAAAGAGCTGCGCTTACTGCTTTAGTCTGTGTTGGGCTAATTGGTTGTGCATCTTCTGACCCTGAGCCAGTAGAGTTCGATGGTTCGTTGTATGCAGGGAAACCGGTTGACTCTCTGACAAATGAAGAGCCCCCGAAAACAGAAATGGAAGCTATTACTCGAGGAGATACAGCATTAAACACAAAAAATTATGACCTTGCCTTATATGAGTACCTTCGATCTCTTTCTTTTTCTGATGCTACTCATCAAAACAAAACACTGTATACGGTGGGACGAATACACGCAGCAAAAGGTAACTTTCCTTTAGCCGAGAAAGCTTACATGAAAGCGTTAGAATACGATGAAAATGATGTAAAATCTCTTGAAGAGCTAGGCATGCTATATTCTAGACAAGGTTTAACTGCGGAAGGTCGTACCTATTTCTTTAGGGCTATTAACGCCGATCAAGTCAGGCTAAATAATCCAAACCTATTAACAAGTTATTCTGAAGTAACGGAAGAAACGCTCAAGAACTTGCCTTATGATTCAAATAGCCCATATAAGAGTTACATGGGGCTTGGTATTCTATCCGATGTTGATAAGAAAAATGATATAGCAAAGCGATATTATGAAAGATCTCTTGAGATTAATCCCAACTCAACAAAAGCAATGGTAAATTTAGGTTACTCTCATTACATGAGCGCTAATTACTATTTGGCTCAGAGGATTACTAATAGAGCTTTGAAACGTGACCCTAATAATGAGAAAGCGCTTAATAACCTTGCGTTAATTTATATTGCTTTAGGTGATAACAGGCAGGCACTAAATATTTTTAAACGAAATATGACCACCCCAGAAGCTTTAAACAATGTAGGGTATTTTTTGATGATTAGAGGTAAAGCCGATGAAGCCATACCATATTTTCAACAAGCAATAGATCAAAACCCGTCGTATTATAAAGTTGCAAACGAAAATTTAGAGCGTGCTTTATCTGAAGTAAGATTAGATAAAGTAAAACAGGTTGAAACAACTCAATCTTGAAGTTATATAAATGACCTCTAACATAGAGGTCATTTATAATTAATCTATTCACTTGGTCAATATGCAATTGTTACCTAACCAAAATTGAGGTTTATAGATTTCAGGTATAAACTCATCTGCTAGGTAAAAGTTATTACTTATTCGTTCTGTTAACTTGAATGATATTGCAGATAATGAAAGTATTGATATCACAATTATTATACTATGCATATTTGTATTGAGTATATTTTTTTTATATTTACAGCTATTCTTCCTTAGTAAAACACCCCAGTAAATAGATAATAATATGCAGCCTAGAAGTAGGCTAAATGGTGAATCTAACACTCCCGAAATTAAACTATAAGATATGCCGGAAAGTATTGTAACCCCGAGCGCCTGTAGCTTTAAGCTTTTAGTATTAATAGTTTTTAAAAATAGCTTAACAATCAAACATGAATATAAGAGTGCTGGAATTAACCCCCAATTAACCATTATTAGTAGCACTGAATTATGAGGTCTAGAATTTAGAATAGAATTACAAACAAAGGCATCGCCCCCTTTCCCCCAGAAGGTTACCATTTCTAGCGCATGCTTCCAAAGTTCTATTCTACCTGAATCAGAAGTTCTAATTCCGAGCAATGATTCAGGTATTTTACCATGAAATATAAGACTTGGTATTGGTGATAAAGTAATTAGCTTTATAAAATATGAAATAATTAGGCATGAGATTACAATCTTTATTATGCTAATTCTTTTTTCTTTATTAATTAAACACCAAAGCCCAATACCAAAGATAACTGCAATGAATAAACCTCTAGCATCTAAAGCATACATTGTAGAAAAGTTTAAGATTATAGGAATGTATGATTTTTTACTTTTAGTTATCAATGCAATATAGATACTGGGTATAATTAACCATACTTGAACTTGATTTAGCATTCTAGGGTTACCATAGCTTAGTATTGTCCATATGCTACTACCATCACCATATAGATTAGTGACAGTAAAACCAATAAAAACTGACAGATAGCATAGAATGCTTATTAGAGAAAAAAGTTCATAGTTTAATTTATTAGTATTGTTATTTGAAAGTGCAAGTATCAATATAAATATGCCTGTATAATAAAACAGGTCTATAAAGCCACGACTAGGATATAACCCGAACATATTCGATATAAAAGAAAATATAAAGAACAAACATAGTAACGATAAAGTTAGTGGACTAAGTGAGGTCAGTTTATTGATAGCATCTTGTCTGATAGAATTAGACAGCGTTAGCAATAAGCAACTAGTTATAATTAAAGTACAGAAAAAAATTCTTTTATAGTCATAGAGCAAGACGGGCTGATCAGGTAAAATGAAAAGGTTGAAACTAAAGAGTGAAATACCAACCAGAGACAAAACTACCAAGTTATCGGTTAGTAATTTAGGAATGAATTTCATTGTTCTTCTTGTCCTTTTATTTCAGATTCTAAAGCCAGAAGACAAATATGTTATCCAGAACTTTATCTAGAAACACCCATACGACTTCGTTAATAACCTTTCATATATATCTGACTGATAGAGTTGTTCTTTTTATTTTGCACGAATATTCATATTTTTCAAGTGTTTATAAGTGATAGCTTTTGTGTAAAGGTTCTTATCAGGTTGAAAGGGATGGTAAATTTTGATAACGCTATGGTAGAAGGCCTAGTAATGACTTTTCAACAACTTATTGATACAAGAGATGGGGTAGATTCTTGTTTGTATTTGAGTAGCGGAATTATTGCATAGTCTAAGCTAAAACCTTATTCGTTTGATGTATATGTCAGCAAGGAATTCTTGAAAAATAACTAATCTTGATCTTCTTAATCGTTCTTCAAAAGACAATGTTTGTTAAAGATAATAGTGATTAGATTTGTTTGATTGTGCTCTCAAGGGATAAAAGTATTCTCATTCATTGGAATGAGAAAAACTCCCCGCTAATCAATACGTAAAAGTAGAATAAAGCGCACTAAGTCAGATAGGTTTTTCATTGCCGATGCAAAAGCCTTAAGCCTGTTGGGTTCTTCATTCAAAATATATGACGGTGTGTCATGTATCCTAAAACACTAAGGGCGAACTCACTGAGCCCGCCCTTATACTTAAATCAGCTTAAATCTTTCCCAAATTCTGGAACGCCAGCGAAAGGCCATAATAATTCCGCGAATCCATTCATCGACCGCAATGGCTAGCCATGCGCCTATAACGCCTAGGCCAAAGTAGATGCCAAACACATAGGTAAGGCCTACACCAAATCCCCACATGCATAAGATACCTACTTGTACTGGGTATTTTACATCGCCAGTTCCTTTGAGCGCAGAGATAAAAATAAGGTTAAATACACGCCCACTTTCTAGCAGTATTGAACCCAACATTAAACCCATCGCCAGTGTTATTACTTCCGGATCTTCGGTGAAAATTCGAAGTAGGGTTTCGCTACCAAGGTAGAAGAGGGTACTTACGCCGACAGAAGCGAGAAAGCCCACGACAAAGTATTTTTGGACCTTAAGCAGTATGCTGTCATTCCAACCTCTACCGATGAAGTAGCTGGTTTGGATTTGGCTGGCTTGCCCTAGTGATAAAGAGAAAGCAAAAGTAAATCGCGCCAAGTTTTGTGCGTAAGTAAATGCGGTTAGTGATGCTGTGCCCATTTGCACGACAAAATAAATGATGACCATTTGAGAAAGGTTGTAAGAGAGGATCTCTCCTGCGTTCATAACCCCTAGACGAAGTATCTTTCTATAAGTGGACGAGAGCACTTCTGCTGCTTTGCTTAGTCTAGGCTTGAGATCTTTGTTGTTCAGCAGATACCACATGCAGATCGCCCCAAGCAATTGGCTGATCACGGTAACAGTGGCAACGCCAGCTACACCATAAACCGGCAAGCCAAATGGTGAATACAAAACACAGTAGTTACCAATAACATTTAAAATGCCAAAAATAAGGTTTATTAACATTGGAGAGCGAGAGAAACCGTGGCTACGCAAAATGGTAGAAAAGACCACGCTGGTGGTGACAAACCCTGCACATGTACCACTGATGACTAGGTATTGCTGAGCATACTCAGCAACTTGTGGTTCAAGGCCAAACATCCCTACAATATTATCTGAGAAAAAGAAGAACAAACTTCCTAAAATAAGGGAAACGGCAAAGCCTAAGATCACGCTAGCAATCCCTACATGTTCTGCTTCACTTGACCGTCCGGCACCATTGTATTGAGCGATTAAGATACCGGTGCCTGTACTTACCATCATAGACACAATGATAATAAAGAAACTTATTGGAGATATAACGCCAACGGCAGAAACCGCAAGATCTGAGTAGCCGCTTAGCATGAACACATCACTGGTGTTTAGGGCATTGCGCAATAATGCCTCGACAAATATCGGCCAAGTTAAAGCGACAATATTCATTCGTTTGTTCATGGTTTGCGAGGAGTCTGACATAAAATGTGTACGGGATTTTAATCGGTGCGCAAGTATACAGATATCATCATTTTGATGCATTGATTAATACACAGGTTTCATCAAAATAATCAATGATTGATTAGCGTGGAGTGAGCACAATAATGTTAGATTTTGACCCTCAACAACAAACTCAAGAAACAATGCGTGATGAGTTAGCCATAACCGCTATTGGAGTAGATACCTGTTTGATAATTATTGTTATCTTTACTTAAAAGAATATCGATTTTACGGGGATAGAAACGCGTAAAATATTCATTTAAAGGATAGAGTTCAATGACCATTTCACATGCTCATTTATTAGAAAGTATAGGCAAGGGGGCTGCCAGTGATGGACAGCCCGCAAAAGTATATCAACTGAAAAATAGCCACGGCATGGTGGCGACATTTATGGATGTTGGAGCGACATGGTTGAGCTGTCAGGTTCCAGTTCGAGAGGAAATGCGAGAGGTTCTTCTAGGCTGCGATACCATCGAAAAATTTACCCAACATTCAGCGTTCATGGGAGTGACGGTAGGGCGTTTCGCTAATCGTATTGCTAACGGTCAGTTTAGTATTGATGGCGTGCCTTTTCAGATAGAGGTCAGTGAAACGGGCCATATGCTGCATGGAGGTAACGTTGGATTTGATAAATATCGTTGGAATGTTGAAGCGGCTAGCGAACAGAAAGTTCAGTTTTCCATCGTATCAGAAGATGGCGATCAGGGTTTTCCTGGTGAGGCTAAGGTAACCGTCATCTATGAATTGACTGAACTCAATGAGGTTAAGATTGGTTATACCGCAACAACAACCAAGCCGACCTTGATGAACCTGACGAATCACGCCTACTTTAATTTAATGGGTGCTGATTCAGGAGAAGATTGTTTGGGGCATGTGCTCAGTGTTAATGCGAGTCAATTCTTACCTACTGATGAACTAGGTATCCCTTTTGGAGAGTTGTGCGAGGTTGTTGATACTGGTTTTGATTTCTTGTCGCCGAAAGTAATTGGTCAAGATTTGCTATTAGACGAAGAGCAGAAGCATTGCAATGGATACGATCATTCCTTCTTATTAAGTGAAGCATGCTTAGAGGGAGAATGTGCGGCAACGGTGACTTCTCCGGATAGTTTACTCACGATGAAGATGTTTACTACTAAGCCTGCTGTTCAACTTTATACGGGGAACTTCTTACAAGGTAGCCCAAACCGCATCGATGGCCAATATGATACTTACGCTGGAGTGGCATTGGAAACTCAGTACCTTCCTGATAGTCCTAACCATCCCGAGTGGCCACGGCAGAACTATGTCCTTAGACAAGGTGAAACCTATAGTCACAGCACGACCTATCAGTTCCTAAACAATATGTAGTTTTTCTCGCTACTTCTTCCAACTTAGAGGCACCTTGGAGTGCCTTTTTGCATTTCTGATCAATAAAAAAGCCATTAATGAGATCAAAAGCTTCTTGCCTATATAACTGACAAAAAACTACCACATAGGTAACAAAACGAACATCACTTGATATCGGCCTATTAATTGCTGTCTAAACTCAATTGATTGTGACAGAGACTATCTAGTGTTGAAATTTTTTCTGACCATGATCTAGGAACTGATGATTGCATGTGTTAAGGGGTGTTTTAGTCATCCAAGTTCCTTTCACTATGCTGCGAATTTTATTACCAACTTAACCCTTGTAGCGACCAAATAACGCTGTTGAGTAGTTAATATTAAGGACTAATGCCTATGAAATACGTGAAGCTACTCTTTGCCTATATAGCCTTGAGTGCTCTGCAGGGAATTTCAGTTCAGGCGAGAACTCTAGTTATCAACTCTGATGCATCAGATCCGGCTCCAAAAAAGGCATGGGCAGAGATTGTTGAGCGATTTGAAAAAGCTAACCCTGAAATTGAGATTAAATATAATATTTATGAGCACGAGTCTTACAAGACCACAATTCGCAATTGGCTACTGACCTCACCACCGGATGTAGTGTTTTGGTATGCGGGTAACCGTATGAAAGCTTTTGTAGAGCGTGGTTTGTTTGAAGATGTCAGTGATATCTGGCAAGACAATAATATGATGCAAGACTTTGCTTCTACAGCATCCGCGATGACGGTTAATGGTAAGCAGTATGGTGTGCCATACACATATTACCAATGGGGCATTTATTACCGTAAAGATATCTTTGATAAGCATGGCATCACTGAACCCAAAACATGGGATGAACTCAAGGCAGCATCGGCTAAGTTAAAAGAGAATGATATCACCCCATTTACCATTGGTACTAAATACCTTTGGACCGCTGCAGGGTGGTTTGATTACCTTAACTTACGCACCAATGGTTTAGAGTTTCATATGCAGTTAATGGATGGGAAAATACCTTATACTGATGACCGTGTGAAGAAAATATTCGCAAACTGGGCTGAGCTGGTGGAGCCAGGCTATTACCTTATAAACCACGCGTCATATTCATGGCAGGAAGCGCAACCTTTCTTGTATAACGGACAGGCTGCAATGTATCTAATGGGTAACTTTATTACGCCTAATTTCCCAGAGGAACTTGACGGAAAGATGGGGTTCTTCCAGTTCCCAGTGATCGATCCTACAGTAGGGCTGGCGGAAGATGCACCAATGGATACTTTACACATTCCAAGCAAGGCAAAAAACAAAGCCGATGCGCGCTTATTCCTTGAGTTTGTTGCACGAGCAGAAAATCAGCAGTTAATTAATGAGTTGTTGCTTCAGATCCCTACCAATAGTAAAGCAAAAGCCAAACCCGATCCGTTTTTAGATAAAGGTGTGGCAATGTTAGCGGCTTCCGACGGTACTGCTCAGTTATACGACCGAGATACGGCTCCAGCAATGGCAAAAGAGGGAATGAAAGGCTTCCAAGAGTTTATGCTGCACCCAGATAGCATTGAGACAATATTAGAAAGGCTAGAGGAAACAAGAGTACGAACTTTTAAATAGCGTGCTTAATGAAATGTGCTTATCGACTTATTGCGTATTTTTTGTTCTGCAGAAGGCTTTAGATGGTCAATTATTGTATCACTGTGATTTTATAGACATTTACTGAGCAATATCTGCTCGCTAATGTGTGTTTTTTGTAAAGATACGGTGTTGTAATGCCTTTGATAAGACGGCGTAGTGTGATCTATATCTCATTTTAATTTCTTTTAAGCCAAATGATAATAAATATCACCTATTCGCCTGCTAATCTGCTCGCGACTTTGTAGCCGTTCAAAGCAAAAACTATAAAATGAATAGGAGTGTTCATAGATGAATACCGATAAGAAAATGTCACTGACCGCCCGAGTAATCCTCGGTATGGGTTTAGGGATCCTGACAGGCTTTATCATTCGATTAGCTTTTAGCGAAAACCAGTTTATTAATAACTATCTAGTCAATGGACTATTTGATGTAGGTGGTTCAATTTTTATCGCTAGCTTGAAAATGCTTGTTGTGCCCTTGGTGTTTGTATCACTTGTTTGTGGTACTAGCTCACTTAAGGACATTGCCACTCTAGGCCGTCTAGGTGGTAAGACAATCGCGTTTTACTTAGTAACTACGATGATCGCAATCTCAATGGCGATCTTCATGGGTACTGTATTCCAGCCTGGCGCTGGCGCAGACCTTGCTGCAGCAACAAGCTTTACTGCAACCGAAGCCCCGTCATTGGGTCAGGTTATTGTAGGCATGTTCCCAGAGAACCCAATTAACTCAATGGCACAGGGCAACACCCTACAGATCATTGTCTTTGCTGTATTGTTCGGTATCGCGATCAGTGCTTGTGGTGAAACTGGCGAGCGTGTAGCCGCTGCATTCCAAGACATCAATGAAGTAATTATGAAGCTAGTTGCGCTTCTAATGAATATTGCACCATACGGTGTGTTCTTCTTGATGGCGAAGCTGTTCACAACTATTGGCCTTGGCGCAATCATGAACCTAGGTGAGTACTTCCTAGTTCTAACTGCTGCACTTCTGATTCAAGGTCTAGTGGTTTACCCGCTTATCCTGAAGACAACCACAGGACTTAACCCTTTAAACTTCCTGAAGAAGATGGAAGATGCAGTAATGTTCGCATTCTCAACAGCATCTTCAAACGCGACGATTCCAGTTACTATGGAAACCGCAACTCATCGTTTAGGTGTTAAGAACCGCGTAGCTTCTTTCACTGTACCATTAGGTGCAACCATCAACATGGATGGTACTGCTATCATGCAGGGTGTGGCGACAGCCTTTATTGCTCAGGCATTCAATATTGACTTAACCATGGGGGACTACTTAACCGTTATCCTAACCGCTACGCTAGCCTCTATTGGTACAGCGGGTGTTCCAGGTGTAGGTCTTATCATGCTAGCTATGGTATTGAACCAAGTCGGTCTTCCTCTCGAAGGTATCGCTCTAATTATGGGTGTTGACCGTCTACTTGATATGATTCGTACTGCAGTGAACATCACTGGTGACAGTGCTGTTACGGTTATCGTAGGTAAGTCTGAAGGTGCATTGGATGTGGATACATTCAACAATCCAGATGCAGGCAAAAGGGAAGAAGAGGTTCATCTTCACCCTATGAGCAAATAATCTAAATAGATATGTTATTAAGGGAGCCTAGGCTCCCTTTTTTGTGTCTGCTAAAGAGGAAAAAAGGCTGCGTAAAAACGCAGCCTTTTCTATTCAAACTATCAGCTAGTGATTAGTTGTTGCTGTGCAGTTCGCTGTTGAGTTCTACTGCAGATTTGTTGGTTAGGCACTCAACGGCACCCGTTTGCGAGTTGCGACGGAACAGTAGGTCAGACTTGCCAGCTAGGTCGCGAGCTTTAGCTATTTCAACTTCTTGACCATTGTTGTCTAGCATGCGCACCTTAGTACCTGAAGTCACGTACAAGCCAGACTCGATAGTACAACGATCCCCTAGAGGGAAGCCAAGACCAGCGTTTGCACCAAGTAAGCTGTTCTCACCGATAGCGATAACCACTTTACCGCCACCGGATAGTGTACCCATTATAGATGCGCCACCACCGATATCAGAGCCATCGCCGACCATAACACCAGCAGAGATACGACCTTCAACCATGCTTACACCAGTGGTGCCAGCGTTGAAGTTGATGAAGCCTTCATGCATAACGGTAGTGCCTTCGCCCACGTGTGCGCCAAGACGAACGCGAGAGGTATCAGCAATACGTACACCTGCAGGAACCACGTAATCCACCATTTTAGGGAACTTGTCTACGCAATCTACGCTTAGTGCGCGACCAGCTAGGCGAGCTTCGATTTGACGATCAGCCAGTTCAGGAAGATCGATTGGACCTTCGTTAGTCCATGCGATGTTGTGTAGAAGACCGAAGATGCCGTCAAGTACAGTGCCGTGCGGCTTAACTAGGCGGTTAGAGATCAGTTGCAGCTTAAGGAAGCCTTCAGCAACCGATTGTGGTTTTTCATCGCTCTCAAGTACAACCACAACTAAAGGCTGCTCTGATGCCGCTGCTTTTGATGCAAAACTTGCACTTGCCGCTTGGCCATTGCTTTCAAATGCGCTTGCAAGTGCAGCACATTGCTCAGAGGTTATTTCTAAGCTTTGGTTGCCTTCCTCATAACCCGCAGCTTGTTTAACCGCTGCAACAAGTTCTGCTGCAGGGTTCAAGACAGGGGTTGGGAAGAAAGCTTCAATAATTTTGCCATCACGGTTTTTAGTCGCGCTACCGAGTGCTAGTGCAAAGAAAGACATCAATTAATCTCCATATATCATATTCACGTACGTCTGATGCACCCGCTTGTAATTCATTAAGGTGGAGAGACGTACCTCTCAAATTTTGTTGATAGCTTTACACTATAAAGAGCGTTCGCTTAGCTGAAAAGGGGTAAATCACGAAAACTGACAAAATGCTGAAACAAGAGGCGCAATGAGCATTGGAGAAGTAGCAAGCTTAGTGAATTGATATTGAGGAGATAGAGAGATGGGAAGAGGAAATCGCCCTACGCTTCAATGATGAGTGCAGGGCATTAATATAGCGTAGTTTAAGCAGCGTCAGACTCTGAAGAATCAGGTACGGCTTCAACCTTTGCTTTCTTTGGCGTTGGTTTGCGCTTAGCACCTAGAGCGTAAAGTACCTCTTCTTTGTGCTTAGCTAAATACATAGACAACTCTTCTTGCTGGCCTTCATCAGTGATGATCTCGCTATTGCTCAAAAGCTCGAACAATTCATCTGCCATATCCAGCATCTTGTCATATGCGTCCGCTTCGGCTTTCGAGGTAAAAGTCATCTTTTCTTCTCCGTTGCGTTCTACCACGTACTTGACGATAACAGCCATGGTCCATCCTCATAAAATTGTTTATAGATTGAATACTGGTTATTTATACATAAATCACTCTTTACAGTCTAGCCGAGTTAGTGATTTTGTGGGGTGATCGGTTAAACGCCATTCAAGGCTGTATTGCAAGAATGCATTGAGTAATGGGTTTAGGTACTTGTCTTTATGTAAAACGATCTGCATCGAGCGTTCTGGGGGCAAACTAATGTTGAGCTTCTTCACTTTGCCTGCCTTTATTGCGCTATCTACGGACAGTTCCGATAAACAGGCTAAGCCTAGCCCCGCGGTTACACCGTTGATGATTGCTTCGCTACTACTGAATTCAAGCTCTGTCTGCCAGTTTGATAAATGCTCAGCAATATGGGCAATGAAATAGTCACGAGATCCAGAGCCCGATTCTCGCAGTAACCACTTCGCATTTTCAAGGTCATTAAACATGAGGGTTTCCTTCAATGAAAGGGGATGATCAGCTTGGCTTATTACGCACATCTGATCAAAACCAAATGGGTGATGAATGAGCTTTGCTGAATCTTCGTTGCTTTCGATTAAGGCGATATCAATTTGATAGTCGAGTATTTTCTGCCCTAAATCAGAAGAATTTGATAACAAGGCTTTAAATTCGACTGCTGGATGTTTGCGCTTAAAGTCCCTGATTAAAAAGGGTAATAGTTGGTTGCCTATGGTGTCGCTTGCTCCCAATCGAAGTTCTCCACTGAGGGTTTCAGTGTTATTGAACAAGCTTTGAATCGAATGCGCACGATGCAGCAGTTCATCAGCAATAGGAAGTAGCTTTGTACCTTCATTGTTGATGAATAATCGATTGTTGATTCTATCAAATAAGGTATGACCCAATTGGTTTTCGAGCTCATTGAGAGATAGACTCACTGCAGCTTTAGACAAGAATAAAGTTTGGGCAGCCGCAGACAAAGAATTGGCTTTGGCCACAGAAGTGAACACTTCTAACTGACGTAGAGTAAATGGAATCATATCGTTTTACTTAACTTAACGTTGGTTTTAAATCTTTAAATATTAATAAACATAGCTCAAGAGTAAACTAAGCACATCAAATAAATTATGAGCGGAGCAATCTAATGCAAACACAACCTCGTTTGGCGAACGCACCCACCCCAATGGCAGGGCTGGCTCTAGGAATTGCAAGTTTAGGCTGGAGTTTAGAAAACCTAGGCATTTTTGGTGGTTATGCGCAAACCATAGGGGCTGTTATTGCATCAGTATTGCTATCTATTTTAGCAGGCAAATTTTTACTTCATACACACTTACTAAAGCAAGATCTTTCTCACCCAGTTGTAGGAAGCGTGGTGCCCACTTTTGCTATGGGATGTATGGTCGTTTCGTATGCGATCGGGCAACACTTAACATGGCTTGGTAATCTAATGTGGGTGATGTCTGTCGTTTTACATATTGTGTTTTTGGTGAGCTTTATTTTTCATCGGAGTCAAAACTTTGAGTTGCACCATATGGTTCCAAGTTGGTTCGTGCCACCTGTAGGCATTATAGTTGCGGCATTAACCTATTCAGGCAGTTCATCTTTGCATTGGATTGGTGAATATACCTTGTACTTTGGCATGGCGACTTACGCGGTTATGCTACCAATGATGATCTATCGTTTTATATTCTCTGATTTAGTACAAGATGCAGCTAAGCCAACTATCGCGATTCTGGCGGCGCCAGCAAGCCTCTCATTGGCCGGCTATCTTTCTTTTGTTGATGCTCCATCACCAGTTATCGTGGCTTTGTTGTTTGGTATTGCCATCCTAATGACATCGGTTATTTATATAGCGTTTTATCGCTTATTGAGACTGCCATTTAGTCCAGCTTATGCCGCTTTTACCTTCCCTCTAGTGATTGGTGCAACGGCCTTGTTTAAAGTTGTAGCATGGATGAATGAGATTGGTGTACCCGCTGACTATGTTGAGCAAGTACATGCAATAGCATTAGTGGAATTGACAGTAGCGACTCTCGTGGTGGGTTATGTGGCAATACAATATTTAAATAACTTATTGATTCAACCAAGGTTATAAATGAGTCTTAAATAACTCACTTTGAGACATCAATTGCACTAGGGTCTGTTGACCTTGGCGTTAGTCCCTTTTCATGTGGAACCACCACACCTTAAAGTGACTGCCTTGTTTAAATACCCAACAAATCGCTACAAAAATAAACTCAAAAGATCAACAGACCCTAGGGTGTGATAATCTTATTACAATTGATTCAACGGATTGTGAGCCTGCCTTGTTTACTGTTTATCATTCAAACCAGATCGATCTTCTTAAATCTCTACTCATTGCGCTTATTCACCAGCAACCTTTAACATCGCCCTTTGAACAAGAGCAAATCTTAGTTCAAAGCCCAGGTATGTCTCAGTGGTTAAAAATGGAATTGGCTAAGGATATGGGGATTGCTGCCAATCTCAATTTTCCTCTTCCAGCTACCTTTATTTGGCAAATGTTCATTGAAGTACTTCCTGATGTCCCTAAGCGTAGTGCTTTCAATAAAGAAGCAATGACTTGGAAGTTGATGCAGGTACTGCCAAGTAAACTTGAACGGGCTGAGTTTTCCTCCCTAGCGTCTTACCTTGAGCATGACGATGACAATTCAAAGCTGTTTCAGTTGTCGGGAAAAATTGCTGATATTTTCGATGGTTACTTGGTTTATCGCCCTGACTACATTACCGCTTGGGAAAATAATGATCACCCAACCGAATTAGAAGAGCAGGGGTTGTGGCAAGGTGAATTATGGAGAGAGTTGTATCGCTTTACTGAACAATTAGGTCAGTCGAAGTACCACCGTGCAAATTTGTATCAAGACTTCATCGATAAACTGGCAAATCTGTCAGAGATAAACAGTGCAAATGTTCCTAAGCGCTTGTTTGTGTTTGGTATTAGTTCCTTACCACCAAAATATTTAGAAGCGTTAAAGGCTCTAGGTGAGCATATTGATGTTCATTTAATGTTCCATAACCCGTGTCGTTATTACTGGGGTGATATTAAAGATCAGCGTACCCTAGTGAAAATGGCAGCTAAGGTGAGACCGCGTATTCGCTGGCATGGACAAAAGATAAGTGAAGATCAGGGGATCCCTATTCTTAAAGGGGATATTGAGCACAATGCCCTACCAGAGTTTCATCATGATGCGATCAGTAATAACTTGCTTGCCTCTATGGGGAAGCAAGGTCGTGATAATCTACATTTATTATCTGAGCTTGATAGCAATGAGGTTGAAGCTTTTGTTGATCTGGATGTTAAAACACTTCTGCAAAGTATTCAGCAAGATATCTTACAGCTCAATCAGCATCAAGATGATACCAAACTAGAACAAAGTCTGCATAAACAGCGAGTATCAAAACACGATAACTCTTTGTCTATACATTGTTGTCATAGTGCAACTCGCGAAGTGGAAGTATTGCACGATCAGCTTCTGCAACTGTTCAATCAAGACTCGTCACTAAAGCCGCGCGATATCATTGTGATGGTCGCGGATATTAATGCTTATTCTCCGGCAATAAATGCCATCTTTGGCAATGCGACAGGTGATAGAAGAATTCCATACTCTATTTCAGACCGAAGCGTGGCCGAAGAGACGCCTATCTTAAACGCGTTTCTTCAGCTGTTGGATTTACCTAACAGCCGTTGTGGTCGCAGTGAGTTGATGGAGATCTTGGAAACCCCAGCAATACTGCAACGCTTTGGGTTATCAGCTTCTGATTTTGAATTAATTAATTTATGGGTAGAGGAAGCCGGTGTGCGCTGGGGACTTGATGATTCGACCGCCATTGAATTTGAACTGCCTAGCTTAAATCAGAATACCTGGGTATTCGGCTTACAGCGTATTTTGCTGGGTTACAGCATGTCGACTATGTGCCAGCCGTTAGAGCTTAGTAACGGCATGCTTGCACCCTACGAACAAATTGAGGGGATGCAGGCTGAGCTAGCAGGAAAGCTCGCGACCTTTATCGATAAGGTATTACATTACCGCAGTGCTTTAACAGAGCAACAGTATAGTGCGCAGTGGCAAACACAGCTCAACGCTTTGGCCAATGACTTTTTTGAGCTAGACATTGAAAATGAGATAGCCTTAACCAGCATTCGTGACGCTCTATCTTCTCTGACGCAGCAAACTACAGAGTCTGGTCTAGATACTGCCTTGAGTCATCAAGTAGTATCCGAGTATCTGCAAGATAAACTGGATAATTCCCGTGTTAGCCAGCGTTTCTTAGCTGGGCAAGTAAACTTCTGTACCCTAATGCCAATGCGCTCAATCCCTTTTGATGTGGTGTGCTTACTGGGAATGAATGACGGGGTCTATCCTCGAACCGTTGCCCAAGAAGGGTTTGACTTAATGACCGTAAAGAGTCGCATCGGTGATAGAAGCCGTCGTGATGATGACCGTTATCTATTTTTAGAAGCGCTACTTTCTGCTCAACAAGGCTTGTATATCAGTTATATCGGACAATCTATTCTCGATAACAGCGAATGCTTGCCATCGATTTTGGTGACCGAATTGCTTGAGTATTGCTCACAGAATTATTGTCTAGAGGGCGATGAATCTCTATCTGTAGACGACTCTGGAAAGCACTTGCTTCACCATCTTAGTTCTTATCACAGCATGACTCCATTTAGTCGTGAGGCTTTTGAAAATAACCAAAGTTTTGCGGCTGAGTGGTTGCCTGTAGTGAATGGAGTCAGCTCTCAAGCAGACACATTAAATAGCTCCTTATCTGATTACTTTGTTGAACGAGAAGAGTTGTCTGAGATTGAATTGGAACAACTATTGTCGTTTTGGTCACTGCCTGTGAAGTACTTCTTTAATCAGAGACTCCAAGTGTGGTTTAACAGTGAAAAAGAGCTGATTGACGATGAGGAACCCTTCTCTTTAGGAGGGCTTGATCGTTACCTGCTACGGGATGAGATTGTCTCAGCCATGTTAAATGGTGGTGGCTCGAAGGTAGAGCAAGTGGCGAATTACTATCGTAGTTCAGGGCAATTACCTATTGGCAATTTTGGCGACCTAGAGGTTTTGGAAAATCGAGATGCCATGAAAGAGTTGGTCGCTGAGATTGAATTCTATGCTAGTAATAAACAGCCCTCGCTACCCGTGTCTTTGAAGGTACAGTACCGTGAGAAGTGGCTAACGATTAGCGGGTGGTTAGACAACTACTATGCATCCGGCCTCGTTCATTATCGCGTGGGTCGTATTCGCTCTAAAGATATTCTGCAGGCGTGGATTAAACATTTATGTGCTAGCGCCTCAGGTGTGCCTGTAACCAGCCATCTTATTGGAATATCTAGTAAAAAAGAGATTGAATACTTTTCCTTAGCTGCTATTGAACAGCAAGATGCATTGGATTTTCTACAAGATCTCGTTGCACTGTATTTTGAAGGAATGACCAATCCTCTGCCTTACTTTCCTCGTTCGGCGCATGCCGCGACGCAAGAGTTTGTTAAGAAAGCGAAGAAAGGGGATACCGAGGTTGCTCGAGAAGCAGCATTAGGCAAATTTAGCGCGACAGCTCTTGGTGATGACTATAACTCGGGTGAAACGGATGATATGTACATTCAGAGGGCATGGTCGCAATGGAGCGAAGAGTTGCAGCAGTCGGGATATCGGTTAGTTGAAAGGGTTTTGTTACCTGCACAAGAAAGACTGCAAGAAAAATCCAAATAACGGGAATAGGCTAAAAGAGAAAGGGTGGCCACCAGCATTTATTATTTGTAGGGTAATTGCTGGTGGCCAAAGGGTCAGAGAGACCTCTTATTTTTTAGTTCTTTATAGGCTTGGTGCGTAGCACTCATAATTTGAGGGCAAGCTTACGCATAACTGTTTGTTATATCAGTGAGTAGGATCGCAAACTTTACCGGATAATGCTTAACAATAAGCATAGAAACTCGGCGTTATTACATTGATCACATATTTATACCTATCAAGTGATCAGAAATAGCACAGTAAAAACGCTGGATAACAAGGCAGAACTTTTTGATAAGTAGTTATTCTACAATCAAAAATTCATTTATAGGGTTCACTATGACAAATGATGCGCAAATCCTTCCTGCGCCACTTGAGACAATGACATTCCCTTTGCATGGCGCACGTTTAATAGAGGCTTCTGCGGGCACCGGTAAGACTTTTACTATTGCTGGGCTCTATCTAAGGTTGTTGTTAGGGCATGGTGACAATGGATCAGCACACCAAATGCCACTTACTGTAGAGCAGATCTTAGTAGTGACTTTTACTGAGGCGGCAACCGCAGAGCTAAAAGATCGAATTCGTGCACGAATTCACCAAGCACGTATCGCTTTTAGCCGAGGCACTAGCGATGATCCCGTGATCAAGCCACTTTTAGAACAAACTGATGATCGTGATCGAGCCTGTGAACTGCTACTAGCAGCAGAACGCCAGATGGATGAAGCGGCGGTTTATACTATTCATGGATTTTGCCAACGAATGCTGACACAAAATGCGTTCGAGTCGGGCAGTCGCTTCAAAAGCCAATTTATTAAAGATGAAACTCAGCTAAAAGAGCAAGTGGTTGCGGATTACTGGCGTCGTCATTTCTATGACATGGGTGCCAGCATGGTGTCAGAGATCCGAAGTCACTGGAAAACACCCCAAGCGTTGTATGCTGACCTGAACAACTTCATAAGTGGTAATGAGGTTTATATTCATTCAGAGGTGGAGAAGGGAGATTTAGAGGCCCTATATGCTGAGCGTATAGCAATCCTTGGGGAGCTTCAAAAGCAATGGCTGTCAGGCAGTGCTAATTTTGAAAAGTTAATCCTAGAATCTGGCATTACCAAGAATCCCTACAATAAGAAGAATGTACCGAACTGGGTTGGGCAGATTGATAGTTGGGCCGCAAAACCGCTATCTAGTATCGCAGTGCCAGAATGCCTAGAACGCTTTAGTACTAGCGTGTTGCAATCCAAGACCAAACCAGACAAACAAGTGCCTGAACATGCCGTATTCGATCATATAGATGAGTATTGCTCATTGCCCGACCTTGAGGTAAAGCAAGCTATCTTAAAAAATGCTATTCCTGAGTGTCGTTCTGAGCTGCAAAAAGCAAAAGGGCTTCAGCAAAAGCTTTCCTTTGATGATTTGCTTAGCCAGCTTGACTATGCATTAGAAGTCGACGCTGACGGGTTGTTATCTGAGCGTATTCGCGGGCTATATCCGGTTGCGATGATTGATGAGTTTCAAGATACGGATCCGCAGCAATACAACATATTCAGGCACCTTTACCTGCAGCACCCAGAGTGTGGCTTGTTCATGATTGGTGACCCTAAACAGGCTATCTATGCTTTTCGTGGCGCCGATATCTTTACCTATATTCGTGCTCGCAAAGAGGTGACCTCGCACTTTAATCTCATGACTAACTGGCGTTCTAGTAAAGATATGGTAGAGGCAAGTAATGCGCTGTTCCAAGAAGCTCAGTCGGCATTTATTTATGATGAGGACATCCCTTTTACTGCTGTATCTGCAAGCCCCGGTGCAGACAAAAAGTCTTGGTCGTTAAATGGTGAAAATCAGTCAGCAATGACGGTCTGGCTCAAACAACAAGATGATGAAGCGGTAGCTAAGGGTGACTATAACCAGAGCATGGCTCAATCTACCGCAACGCAAATACAGCGTCTGCTAAGTGCTTCTGATGAGGGCAATGCCTTACTGCATGGTTCTAAAGATAAACCGATTCAAGCGGGCAATATAGCAGTGCTTGTAAGAACAGGGCGCGAGGCAAACTTGGTTCGACGAGCACTTTCAGAAAAAGGTGTTGCTAGCGTGTACCTCTCTAACAGGGATAGTGTTTTCTCTAGTTCTATTGCCAGTGATGTGTTGTTATTTTTGCGCGCGGCATTGCACTTTGATAACGATAGAGCACTGCGCACAGCAGCTGCAAGTGCTTTGTTTGATCTTTCTTTATTTGACCTAGAGCGCTTGAATCAAGATGAACAATACTGGGAGTTACTCAGCCAAGAGTTTAGTGATTACAGACAGTTGTGGCTAAAGTCAGGGATCATGCCGATGATCCGCAGACTCATTCAATACCGAGAGTTAGCTCAGAGGCTGAAAAATGAACACCAAGGCGAGCGAGTACTCACCGATCTTATGCATTTGGCAGAGTTGTTACAACAAGCCTCAGCAGAGCTAGAAAGTGATCATGCACTCCTACGTTGGTTTGAAGAGCATATCTTTGAGGCGGGCACTGGCGACGCTGGAGATGAACAGAAACAACGCTTAGAGTCAGAAAAGAACTTGGTTCAAGTGGTGACGATCCACAAATCCAAAGGTTTGGAATACGACATTATCTTTGTTCCCTTTGTTAGCGCTTATAGGAAGAGCGACAAGGCACTTTATTACGATGCTGAGCTGCATCGTACGCGATTTGATCTCGATAATAATAGCGATGGCATTGCACTCTCAGACAAAGAGAGGCTTGCCGAGGATTTGCGTCTTATCTACGTTGCTGTCACTCGTGCGGTCTATGGCTGCTACCTTGGTGTTGCAGCGCTAAAAGAAGGTCGCAGTAAAAAAGCGAGTTCTCACCTCAGTTCTATTGGTTATTTATTGCAAGGAGAACACGCGCAAGAAGCGTCTGCACTTTCTAATGCCTTACATGAGTTACAAAATAAATATCCATCTATACATGTTAGTGATCCCTTAGTCTGGGACGACGTTCGCTATCAAGCACCACAAGTTGAACAGTCGCTTTTAACCGCCAATAAGATGCAACAGAAGATTGATTGGCGTTGGAGAATGACCAGTTATTCTGGACTGGTAAAACAAGGGCATGGCTCAAGCCATAAAGATGAGAGTGTTTGGCTAGATACAGCCTTAGATATTGATGCTTCAGAGGATCAAGCACCACTACTTGATTTGAATAAAAAGACCATGTTCAATTTTCCTAGAGGTGCGAGACCCGGCACATTTTTGCATACCTTATTTGAAGAGATTGAATATACTCAATCTGCTTTTACTGTTGAAAATGAAGAGATCATTAAGCAACTTTTAGTTAAAGAGCAGCTAGACGAAGAATGGTTGCCTGTACTGCAAGACATGATAGATAAGGTCCTTAACACTGACTTAGATGGCAACGGCATCAAACTATCAGAAAAACAGCCACAGCAAAGATTGGTGGAAATGGAGTTTCTTCTTCCCATCGAAATCTTGTCCGCTCAGCGCTTTAATGCCATTACTCACAAGTATGACTCTTTGACTGCGCAAGCTGGAGACCTCGGCTTTGCCCCTGTTGAAGGGATGTTGAAGGGGTTTATTGACTTGGTGTTTGAGCATCAAGGCAAATATTATGTATTGGATTGGAAATCTAATCACCTTGGGGATAGTGCAGAGGACTATCATCAGAAGAGTCTCGATGAAGCAATGATAGGCCATCGCTACGATGCGCAGTATCAAGTTTACGCGTTGGCGCTACATAGATTCTTAAAAAGTCGGATACCAGACTACGCTTACGATGTTCATTTTGGTGGGTGTTTTTATCTTTTCTTGCGTGGTATGGATGGCAGTGGTGAGTATGGCGTCTTTTCAGCGAAACCATCACAACAAATGTTAGAGGAATTGGATGCGCATATTCGTGGCGAGGAGGCTATCTAATGGAAATGACGAGTGAAAACCTTCCTGAAACATTGAATATTAATGATATAGCACCACAACAGTTGACCCATTATCGACAAAAGAGTTGGTTGGAATGGTTGGAAGTCATGGCCAGTGTGGGAATGATTCGAGATATTGATTTTCAATTGGCTAAGTTCTTCGCGAAACAAGAGAAAGGTGCGTCAGCACAGCGTATTGCCGTTATGGCTTGTGCGGTGAGTTATGAGCTGAGCAAGGGCAATTCATGTTTACCGATTGCGGACAACTGGAGTCCTTTAAAGGCGTTAGGGGTCAGTCAGCTTCAGCCTTTATTTGCCCCAGACTTACTACAATGTGACTGGATTGGCGAGCTCAAATCCTCTAGCTTGGTGGCGCATGATTTCCAAGATGCAATGCGTCTGCCGCTAGTGTTTGAGTTCGGAAGCCTATATTTGCAGAAGTATTGGCATTTTGAGGGAGCGCTTGCTCAAAAAATTCTGGAGTATGCAGAGCCCATTACAATGGAGGCGAGTAGACTCTCCACATTACGGCTTCAGTTAGATCAATTATTTTCTTGGCAGTTAAACTACCTGTTTTCTGAGATCCAAGGATTAAAGAAAAACAATGTTAGTACGGCGATCATTCAACGGGCTATTTGTGAGTCGTTGGATGTGGTTGATGTTGAGGGGATTGCGATAGATAAAGTCGTGGCAATCGCTACACAGGCACGCAATATTAATGACCTTGAGGTACTCAAGGAATATATCCCTCTCAGTGCATGTTTAAATCATCAGAAGGTGGCGGCAGCTACTGCCCTAACTCGACGGTTTTGCGTAATTTCTGGAGGTCCAGGCACTGGAAAAACGACGACGGTCTCTAAGTTATTAGCCGCTTTGGTGTCATCAAGTGACTCAGAGATTACAATAAAGTTAGCGGCGCCTACGGGTAAAGCCGCCGCACGCCTTACAGAGTCCATTGGTCAAGCGATAGACTCTTTGCCAGTCTCTCCTGAAATAAAAGAAAGGATCCCAACATCAGCAAGTACACTGCATCGCTTGCTTGGCGCCATTCCTAATCGAACGGAGTTCAAACATAACTCTCACAACCCTTTACATTTAGATCTATTGATCCTCGATGAAGCATCTATGGTCGATTTGCCCATGATGTACAAATTGCTCAGTGCACTGCCTGCACATGCTAGGTTGATTTTACTCGGTGACAGAGATCAGTTGTCATCCGTTGAAGCGGGAGCTGTTCTTGGAGATATTTGCCAGCTTGGAGGTCAAGGTTATGGCGTAGCTCATCGAGAATTACTCAATAAGCTTACTGGTTATCAGCTTCCACCTTTCATTCATACAGGAACAGCGATAAGCGATAGCCTATGTGTTTTGCAAAAGAGCTTTCGATTCCATAGTCGTTCCGGCGTAGGGAAACTGGCACGGGCAATAAATTCGGGAAGTAGTAAAGAAGCTGAGCAGGTATTCTTAGCAGGCTTTGAGGATATAGAGCACTTAGAGGTAAGCGCAGAGAGCTACCAACAACTCATTAATACCTTGGTCGGTCGATACCAAGAGTATCTGTCATTGCGTTATGAAAATAATGGCGAAATGACAATGCCTTCATTCGCTCGTCGCGTTTTGCAAAGCTTTGCCAATACGCGATTACTGTGCGCTGTGCGTGAGGGAGAGTTTGGTGTAGAAGGGACTAATACCAATATAGAGCGAGCATTGGCGCGCAAAAGTCTTATACCCGTTGAGCGAGAAACATGGTATATCGGGCGTCCAGTGATGGTGACCAGCAATGACCATGGTCAGCAGTTGTATAACGGAGACATTGGCATTTGCTTACTTGATGAAAGTTTAGAAGAGCCTCGTCTTAAGGTATATTTTGAGCTACCGGATGGCACTGTGAAGGGGGTGCTGCCTAGCCGAGTTCCGCCACACGAAACGGCGTATTCAATGACAATACATAAATCACAGGGCAGTGAGTTTAGTCATACCTTATTATTGCTACCTAAAACGCCCACTCCTGTATTAACGAGGGAGCTGTATTACACCGGTGTTACTCGAGCGAAACATCACCTTAGTGTGTATGCAGATAAAGCCATTATGCAGCGAGCGATTAAACAAAAAACAGCAAGAAGTAGCCATCTATCGCAGCGTTTGGTAACCGATGGCTAATGTTTAACTGCTGCTGTTTAGGATACATCCAGCGCTAGGATTTTCGATTTACGCTGGAAGTTGTAAAGGTCCTGCTTTTTAATTGGCAGGGCCTCAAGATCAATTTCACTGAAGCCTTGCTCCCTAAACCAATGCAAGCTGTGGGTAGTAAGAATAAACAACTGCTTGATCCCTAAAGAGTCCGCTTGGTTTTTCATGTGAGCAAGTAAGTGAGCCCCTCGATTACCGTCGCGGTATTCAGGGTGAATAGCCACACACGCCATTTCAGCCATTTGGTCTTCAATATATGGATAGAGTGCGGCGCAGCCGATAATGAGTTGATCTTTGACTATGATGGTAAAGCGTTCAATCTCTTGTTCTAGCTGCTCACGAGAGCGGCGAACTAAGATACCATTGTTCTCCAGAGGCTCTATCAGATCCAAAATACCACCGATATCATCAATGCTAGCAATACGCACTTGCTCTGCACTTGCGGTGACAACTTGTGTGCCGATACCGTCTCTAGAGAAAAGCTCTTGGATTAATGCACCATCATCGACATAGCTAACCAAGTGACTGCGTTGTACGCCTTTGCGACATGCTTTTACTGCCGCTTGCAAGAAGCGATGAGTGCTTGGCGCATTGTTATTCTCCTCTTGTTGTAGAATATGCTCGACTTCATGAGGAAATAATTCTGCTGCAACTTCACCATTGGGTTTGATATAACCTTGATCCGAGCTAAACCCGATTAGCTTGTCAGCACTTAATTTAATCGCAACTTGGGTCGCTAATTCTTCTGAAACAAGGTTAAAGCATTCTCCAGTAACTGATCCCGCAACAGGGCCTATCAACACAATTGAGCCTTGCTCTAAAGTGCGGTTAATTCCCTCTACATCGATACGTCTTACTCGACCACTGTGTTGATAATCGATGCCATCTTCGATGCCTAAAGGCTGGGCGATAACAAAGTTGCCACTCACTACGTTTAATTGAGTCCCCGCCATTGGCGTATTGTTTAAGCTCATCGATAGATGAGCGGTGATAGCTAATTGCAATTGTCCAGAAGCTTGCATGACATGGGGCAGCATAGAAGATTCAGTGACGCGAATATCTTTGTGATAAGGAGAGCTTAATGACTGCTGACTTAGGCGCTGATCAATCTGCGGGCGAGCCCCATGTACCAATACCAGTTTCACCCCAAGGCTATGCAGTAGAGCGATGTCACTGACAATATTAGGGAAATTGTCATGGCTAAGTGCCTCTCCACACAGATAGATCACCATGGTGCTATCACGATGTGCGTTTACATACGGGGTGGACTGACGAAATCCTTTTACCAGCTCAGTACTGCGATACATGGTCAAACTCTTTGAGTGAATTTTTATACAATAATAATGACTATTTATATAATTACAACTATTAACCGCGTTATGAACAATGGCACACTTCAATGTTAATTGTGTGTGATTTTTCTTACAGGCATTGCGCAAAGCAGGGGAGTTTGTCATTCTGCTTTTCTACGGTTTATTCAAGGACATAAAACCCAGTCAATGCGCAAATTTATACCTCTTCTTACCCTTGCTACTTTGATGGCAGGGTGTGCTCAGCAAGTTGAACGCGGTCAGCAAGATTTTGATCAAGAGTTTCAGCAACCACTTACTCAAACAGAAACCATTGAGAGTAACGCCTTTAGGGATCTCAATTCATTTGATGCGCAGGCAAAGCAGGTGTTGGACAATTCGCCGTCAATGGCGACCAAGTATCAAGACCTTTATAAACAATTATCTGAGTGGGCACTGCAAAGTGGCGACCCTACTGATCTTGCCAACTATGGTGTACAAAGTGCGCAGATGAAAGGAGGGGATAGTAAGGGGAACGTGATGTTTACTGGTTACTTCTCTCCGGTGATTGAATTGCGTCATCAGCCCGATGCGACCTATAAATACCCAGTTTATGGTAAGCCAAATTGCACAGGTCAGTGCCCAACTCGCGCGCAGATCTATGATGGCGCATTAGAGGGGAAAGGACTTGAATTGGGCTATGCAGATAATATGATTGACCCATTTTTAATGGAGGTGCAAGGTAGCGGTTTTGTCCACTTTGGCGATGATAACAGCATGCAGTATTTCGCCTATGCTGGGAAAAATAACCGAGCTTACGTTAGCATTGGCCGCATTCTGATAGAGCGCGATTTGGTTGATAAAGAAAAGATGTCCCTTAAAGCAATCAAGCAATGGGTGACAGAAAATGACGAAGAAACAGTTAAGGAATTGCTTGAGCAAAACCCTTCTTATGTGTTCTTTGTGCCGAAAGATGATTTAGCTGTACGTGGAACAGCAGGTATTCCATTGCTACCTATGGCGTCTGTTGCTGGCGATAGAACGCTTTTGCCTATGGGTACTCCTATTCTTGCGGAAGTCCCTCTGTTAAATGCTGATGGCACTTGGTCGGGGGCTCATGCTTTGCGTTTACTACTTGTGCTAGATACAGGCGGTGCGGTAAAACAAAATCATCTCGACCTTTATCACGGCATGGGAGCGCGAGCTGGGGTGCAATCTGGGCACTATAAGCACTTTGGCCGGGTGTGGAAGCTAGGGTTAGAAAACTCAGAAACGGAAAATCCTTGGGAGTTACCGACAAAGTAAGCTTCTAGCCTGTCTATTAATCACAAGTCGGGTTTAGGGTACTCGTCGTCATGCTTGAATGCTTTTATCGAGCATCTGTTTCTAGAAAGGCCCCCGATAAAAGACCTCGAAGACGACGATTATTTGGCATATGTTTTGTTAATGTTTACTAAGCATCTAACACTGTGCCTAACTCGACTGACAGCTGAAAGCTATTTACTCTCCGAAGCTATAGACATTGATCACAAGAGTGCGTATAAAACGCACTCTTGTTGTTTTATGTTCAGAGAAAAATCGTCATGCGAGAATTAACGACCCCAGCATCCGAATCCTATGACCAACGTTTTGGTGGCACTCGTCGCCTGTATGGTAATAGTGAAGTAGAGATTTTACGCGCCGCTCATGTGTGTGTGATAGGTATTGGTGGTGTTGGTTCTTGGGCTGTTGAGGCTTTGGCACGAAGTGGTGTTGGTGAGCTAACGCTGATTGATATGGATGATGTATGTGTGACTAATATAAATCGCCAAATCCATGCAATGACAGGCACCGTAGGTAAAAGCAAGATTGAGGTGATGGCCGAGCGTGTCGCTTTAATCAATCCTGATTGCAAGGTGAACTTGATTGACGATTTCATTGATCAAGACAACCAATCTGAGTATCTGAGCAAAGAGTTTGACTATGTGCTGGACGCTATTGATAGCGTGAAAGCCAAGGCGTCATTGCTCGCCTATTGTCGTAGTAACAAAATTAAAGTCATTACCATTGGCGGTGCTGGTGGTCAGGTTGATCCTACTCAGATCTGTGTTGCAGACCTTAGCAAAACCGTGCAAGACCCACTTGCCAAGAAGATCAAAGATCAATTGCGTCGCTTTCATAATTTTAGTAAAAATCCAAAGCGTAAGTTTGCTATCGATTGCGTATTTTCTACGGAACAACTGAAATACCCACAAGCAGACGGCAGTGTTTGCGCTGTTAAATCGACAGCGGAAGGTCCAAAGCGTATGGATTGTGCCACTGGATTTGGCGCGGCGACCGTAGTGACAGCAACCTTTGGTTTCGTTGCAGTCTCGCGTATCATTGAAAAATTGATTCAAAAACACAGCTCGAACTAAGGCCAAATAGCAATGACCTATCCTGAAAACTTTACTGAGAACCCTTTTGGCACTTCAATTACAGAGGCTGATATTCTTGCGCAGATGCAACAATGTCAGGGCTGGGAACAACGCTATCGTCAAGTGATTCAGTGGGGCAAGAAATTGCCGGCAATGCCTGAGTCCCTAAAAGCAGAACAAGTACTTGTTGCAGGCTGCGAGAGTCAGGTATGGCTTATTGGAGAGCAGAATAACGGCGTTTGGCAGTTTTGCGCGGATTCAGATGCGCGTATTGTGCGTGGGTTGATTGCGTTAGTGTTAGCGGTTTTCAATGGTAAAACTAGCGCGCAAATCCAGCATTTTGACGTGGAAGGTTACTTTGAAAACCTTGGCTTGCTACAACATTTAAGCCCATCACGTGGTAATGGGCTTAAAGCGATTGTCGAGCAAATACAAACTTTAGTAGAAAAATAGCTTCAAGCTGACAGCTTGTAGCTTACGACTTTCTTTTACAACATATCTACAGCCTTAATAAGAGCAGCAATAAAAGCATCCACTTCTTGCTCTGTGTTGTACACCCCAAAAGAGACTCTCACGGTTCCTTTTATGCCTAAAGCATCCATTAATGGGTGAGCGCAATGATGACCAGCGCGTAGCGCAATACCTTGTTGATCAAGTAGAGTAGCAATGTCCTGATGATGCACGCCCGGCATGATAAAACTGATAACACTCGCACCAGGTTGATAGCCCACTAGATCTATATCTTCGATATTACCCATAGCCTGATAGGCTTTGTTCTGCAGTACCTGTACATGTTTTTCAGCGCTCTGATGATCAATCTCCTTGAGCCAATCTATAGCACTAGAAAGCGCTAATGCTCCAGCTACATTGGGCGTGCCCGCCTCAAATTTACCCGGAAGATCACTAAATGAAGTGCCAGAAAAGCTCACTTTTTGCACCATCTTTCCGCCGCCATGCCATGGAGGCATAGCGTTTAATAATGCTAACTTTCCATACAGCACACCGATACCTGTTGGCGCATATAGCTTATGTCCAGAAAACACGTAGAAATCACAATCGAGAGCCTGTACATCGATAGCTTCATGCACGATGCCTTGGGCACCATCGACGACTACTATGGTGTTGAATTGCCTTGCGAGAGCGATCATTTCCTCGATGGGATGGCGAGTACCTGTGACATTCGATACCTGACCAATAGCCAAGATCTTTGTTTTCTCACTTAGTAGAGAACGGTAAGCATCTAGATCCAGTGTGCAGTTCGCCAGCATAGGGATCTTAACGACTGTTGCGCCAGTTTGTTGTGCAACAATTTGCCATGGAACGATATTTGCGTGGTGTTCCATTTCACTTACGAGTATTTCATCACCGGCTTTCAAATTGCTTCGAGCATAAGTCTGTGCGATAAGGTTAATGGCTTCGGTTGCACCACGAGTCCACACGATCTCCTTATTAGAGGAGGCGTTGATAAAGGAGCGTACGTTGTCCCTTGCACCTTCAAAGGCAGTGGTCGCTGAAGCCGTTAGACTGTGGCTTCCTCTGTGCACATTGGCATTGTGTTGAGAGTAGTACTGACTAATAGTGTTGATAACTCTAGCGGGCTTTTGGGTGGTGGCTGCGCTATCAAGATAAACCAAAGGCTGTTGATTTATTTGTTGCTGCAAGGCCGGAAATTGGGCCCGAATGGCATGAATATCAAACACCTTTAGCTCCTAGTTTGTGATAATGAAGGTTGGGTAGTGGAACCATAGGCTGAGCTACGCTCCAGGCGAACGCTTTACCAGAAAGCAGAATAATAATTTCTATAGCAAACTCAAAAGCCGTAGCTGGACCTTGGCTAGTCAGTAGCTTATTAATTTGATCGTAAGTCACTCGTTTCTCGCGCCAGTTTTGTTCGGGGATATGCGATTTGAAGCTTGGATGGCAAGTCATAAGTGCGTTGGGATATAAATTATGGTGCTGAAGCACAAGAGCTGGGGTTGCACATATTGCAGCATTGAGCCTGCCATCGTATTGCTGCTGCTTTATCATTTCCAGCAGTAGAATGCTGCTTTGAAAAACTTCTGCACCACCAACGCCGCCAGGCATAGCAATGACATCAAATTCTTTATCGGCAACATCGACCAACTTGACTGCTGCAGTGAGAGGAATACCTCTTGAGCCTTTAAACGTCAGTGTTCCTTCTGGGTCAACACTGGCGACAGTCACTTGATAATTGGCACGAATAAGCACATCAATAATGGTGATCGCTTCCATTTCTTCCGTGCCAGGGGCAATAGGTACTAAGGCTTTAATGGTCATTTAGTGCCTCTTTTTGTTTAATCTGATCAAACAGCTTCTTGTTCATAGGCGTATCAATGTTATGCGCCTGTGCTCGCTGGAGTAAGTATCCAGTAATATAGTCGATTTCTGTAGGACGATTGTGATGAATATCTTGATGCATGGACGAAAAGTTCGCGCTAGTCGCCTCTATTACCTGTTTGGTTCGAGTAAATAGTTTGTTCTTGTCACAAGTATAACCCTCAGCGTTTATCACCATCGCTATCTCAATACATAAAGTCTCAATAGTCTCTAGAGTATCCTTAGCCGCCAATTCACCATTTCGGCAGTCCTTGAGCGTGGTGAGTGGATTGATGCAACAGTTGATGGCAAGTTTATTCCATAATGCTTGCCCGATGTTACTGTCTGAGTGCACAGGAGGTAGCGCTAGATTAAAAGCTTCAACTAATTTATCTAGTTGATCATCAGCAAGGTTGTTGAGAGAGCCAATGATGGTCTGCCCTTGACCAGTATGCTGTATCTGGTTTTTGTCTTTTCGCAATGCGCCATGAGTGGTTGTTGCAAAGTAAACGGGGTGGTCAGAAATTTGAGGCAAGACAGTCTCAACAGCGCCCATTCCATTGTGGCTAAATATAATAGAGCAATGGGGTTTGAGTAACGAAATAATCGGGTGAATCGCACTTTCTACCTGCCATGCTTTGACGGTCACGAGCAATACGTCGGTATCCGACAATTGAGATTCTTGATTACAGGGAAATACAAGTGGTGGGCGTTCGTCTAATGACAGTGAGATTGATGCTTCAGATCCGCGAGTCCATAAAGAGACAGTGTGGCCAGCGTTGTGAAGATAACAGGCCCACAGTGAGCCAATGGCACCGGCGCCAAGGATGCAAATATTCAAACCATACTCCAGAGTATTAATGCATGGCTAGGATACTCGGAATAGGTTCAATTCGCGAATCGACAAGATCAAAAAAGGCGCTAAAAGCGCCTTTTTTCTAACTTAGAGTTCGACTTAGAACTTGTAAGTTACTGCAACGTAGTGGCTTACGCCTGAAGATTCGAAGTCGTTAGTATCTTTGATGCCATATACGTCTTTGTATAGCTTAAGGCCGTAACCTACAGCGTAGCGATCTGAGTGCCAGTAAATGCCGTTAAACATTGCACCACCGTTGCTAGCAGAAGAATACTCTTCTTTCATGCCAAATTGGTAGTCAATGTAACCTTGGTAAGAAACGAATGAGCCATTTTCAAAGAAGTAGAAAGGTTTGAACCAGTTAGTAGATACTTGGTAACCGTTCCAGTCTTTTTTGTTTGAATCGTAAGTACCGTATAGGTTTAGGCCAATTTTACCAAGCCATGGAACCATTACGTCAGAACCAAGACCAATTTTTTGTTGGTTTACAGCAAACGCATCAACTTTCTGCGTAGCACCGTCCCAAGTGATTTCAGATGCAATGTATAGCTCTTGAACAGGACCGAAAGAAAGATCTTTCTTAGTTAGTGCATCAAGAGACATACGCGGAGCAAACTTCATGAAGATTTTGCTGCTAGCGTCTGCTTTGTCAGAGCTTGGGTTGCTCAGTAGGTTGAACACGTCGATGTAGCCGTAAAGATCGAAGATACCAGAGCGGCCGCCGAATTCCATTTCTAGATAGTCGTGGCTAGAGTTGCCAGGCTTTTCGTCAAAAGCACCCATTAGGTTAAATTGCATCCACTTGTAGTCGTTCTTGTGGATGTCACCGTCTGTGTAGTCAGCAGCGATTACTGGTGCTGATGTAGCCGCTAGTAGGCCAAGAGTTAAAAGTGATTTACGCATAATAATGGGTACTCTAAAAAATGTTTTGCGAAAAAAATGAACTTGCCATTCCATAGCAACCGTTTCCGTGAGGCGAATAATAGAGATCTGGCACGCAAATGGAAGCATCAAAATGTAAAAGTTCAATTCAGATCGGTGATATAGATCACATTTTTAAAAATAGGGTGGTTAAAGGTCGATCAAACGAACAAATTCTAGGGAACTTTTTGGGTAACAAAATATGGCGGGATTTCTGATCTATCTATTTTAGTTTGCGTAACAGTTTTGGAGATTAATAAAGAAGAGTAGCTTATGTCTGTCATCAAACTGTTTCCCCTAAGTTCAGTGGTATTACCTGAAGGGAAAATGAACCTAAGAATCTTTGAACCTCGTTATAAGCGTATGATCAGCGACTGTTGCAAAGCGGGAGAAGGTTTTGGTATTTGTTTGATTAGCGAACCGGGTATTTCTTCTCCTAGTAACATCTCACGTGTCGGCACACTTGCAGAAATTATTGATTTTGAGCAACTTTCAGACGGTTTCCTTGGCGTAACCATAGTAGGAACTCGTCGCTTCAGAGTGAAAAAGGTTTGGAGTGAATTTGATGGCTTAAGGTGTGGAGAGGTTGAAAACCTCAACAACTGGGACAGCCGAGAACTTTCTCGAGACAACCTTTTCATTAGTGACCAATTGCAACGCGTTTATCAGCGGTTTCCTGAAATCAAAAGCCTCTACTCACACTGCTTCTTTGACGATGCAACGTGGGTAAGTCAAAGATGGTTAGAACTGCTACCGATAGAACAACAGCAATTCGAGCACCTTATTTCCCAAGCGGATTGTGATGAAGCGTTGAGGTTTCTTAGTCAAGCCATAGAAACCTAATAACTGTGATACGGAGATACAATCATGTCAAATAAAACCCTTTCTGCCGTGCTAGCAGCCTCGGCTCTGATACTTGTCGGTTGTGACGACGACGATGATGATAACGCAGCTCAAACGCGAGTTCAGGCTGTACACGCTTCATCTGATGCGCCATTGGCCAATGTCACTATCAATGGTGACTCGTCGACCACTAGCTCGACCTATAACAGTCAAACGTTATCTGGTGTGAACTACGCCACTGCCTCTGGTTACATAGCGCTTGATGAGGGCGAGAATTCTGTTCAAGTCGACGTACAACTTCCGGGAGGAGAAGTCGCAACTGTAATTCCGAATACCGTACTCAATTTAGATTCAAGCCTTTCATATACGGTAATGGTCATAGGGAATGCAGACCCAAGTTCAGAATTTGCTGTTGAACCGCTCATTATCACTCGCGATGCTGCAGGCGATGGCGACACAAGTAATGTTGACGTCCAAGTAGTGCATGCTTCGCCGGGCATACCTGAGGTTGACGTTCATGTAACCGGCCCTAATGACGATATCAATCCAGCCGCGCCTTTAGCGACGCTCTCATACAAGGCTTCGACCGGAGTGGTTAGTGTGCCCGCGGCAGATTATCGAGTCCGCTTAGCATTAGCTGGCACAGATACGGTAGCATTTGATTCAGGCACAGTTCCATTGCCAGCGGGTGCGGAGCTGACTATTGCTGCCATTCCCAACGTAAACAATACGTCAGACGCAGACATGCCAGCAGCACCTGTGAAGCTACTTGTAATGGACGGAAGCGGTTCGTCGATTATCCATGATGCTAACGAAATTGCTCAGGTGCGTGTCGGTCACCTATCTGCCGATGCCCCAGATGTTGATGTTTCTGTGGATGGTGCGGTTGCGTTGAACGATGTGGTATTTACTGTGGTATCAGATTACCTAGATTTGGTGGCCAAAGCCTACGACTTAGGCGTTTTCGCATTCGATGACCCAACAACATTGCAGATTGACGCGCAAGGGGTAGAGTTTGAGAGAGGTAAAGACTATAGCGTTTATGCCATCAATGACTTAGCGAATATTGATGCGCTTGTTATAGAAGACAACCGTCGTCCAGTGGCAACCAGTGCAACCTTAAGTGTGCTGCACGGGGCATCTTTACCCGCAGCTGCAACTGTTGACGTATACTTAACAGATTCAACAGATTTGTCGAATAGTGATCCAGCCCTACCTGGGTTTGCGTATACAGACATAGTACAGAACGTTTATGTAGCAGAAGGCACCTACGTGGTGACAGTAACAGGGGTAGGTAGTAAAGACCCTGTTCTACAACTGGAAGGTGTGGCACTAGAAAACGGTAAGGTGTACAAGGCGATTGCAACCAATGGAGGCATACTCGCTGCAGACATCACCGAATAATCTACAGGGAGGCTCGTCCTCCCTAGCTCTCAAAAGGTGAATCATGGAAACGTTAGCCAAAGCCTCAAACCCGACTCGGGCAGAGTGGAACGAGTGCATGGTCAAGGTACAGCAGGGAGACAAGGCAGCCTTTGCTAAAGTGTTCAAACACTTCTCTCCACGTTTAAAGCAGTTTGCTTACAAGCACGTGGGAAATGAGCAAGTAGCAATGGAGCTGGTGCAAGACGCTCTGGCTGCAGTTTGGCAAAAATCTCATCTGTTTGACGGAACCAAGAGTGCATTATCTACTTGGATATACACCATAGCTCGAAACCTCTGCTTTGATCTTCTTCGCAAACAGAAAGGCCGAGAATTGCATGTTCATTCAGAGGATATTTGGCCAGATGATTATTGTCCACCTGACTTGGTTGATCAGTATTCACCTGAGAGAAATATGTTACGAGAGGAGATCGTTCGCTATTTAGATACGCTTCCGGTTAAGCAAAAAGAAGTGGTGAAAGCGATATACCTTGATGAGTTACCGCACCAAGAGGTGGCAGACAAGTTTGATATTCCTCTCGGAACGGTTAAATCGCGACTGAGATTGGCAGTAGAGAAGTTAAAAATCACAATAAGGGCGGATCAAGTATGAAACATCATCCAAGTAACGAATTGTTGAAAGCCTATGCGGATGGAACCATCGATGCTTGTAATGGACTGACGCTCGCAGCTCATGTAGAGACCTGTAGTCACTGTCACAGCAAGATAGAAGAGTTTGAAGCTCAAGCTTCCCAGTCTTTAATGGAGCAAGACGTAGAGGTAGAGTTCGACCAAATAATGATGGAAGCTATGTTTAACGACATCATTTCTTTAGATAAGCAGAGTTCCATCGCTAAGCCAAAATCGGCGGTGAAGATCGAAGTAGATGGAAAACAGTTCTTCCTTCCAAAATCTCTCAACAACGTAAGCACTAGACTGAGCGATTGGAAAAGTTATGGTGGTAAAGTGTACACCGCTCACCTTGATATTGGAGAGCAAGAGCGAGTGAGCTTGCTGTACATCACTGGAGGAGTGCAAGTTCCTCAACACACTCACAAAGGGGTCGAGACAACATTAGTACTTCATGGCAGCTTTAGTGACGAAGACGGACAATATAGTGCGGGAGACTTTACTGTTGCTGATGCTTCCACAAAACATGCTCCTAGGACTGAAGAAGGCCAAGATTGCCTCTGTTTAACTGTCCTGAGTGAGCCAATGGTATTTACTCAAGGGGTGGCTCGAATCTTTAATATGTTTGGGCGAGGGATGTACCCATAGGGAAGACGACTCTGAATACAAAAAATGCCACACTCAGTGTGGCATTTTTATTTGTGAAAGATTAGCTTTAAAAGCTAAGCCGAGTCTGATTCTTCTTTCAAGGCCTGGTTGTGCTTTCTTTCATCTTCTAAACCTCGCAGACGAGCCTTTTCTAAGACGTCATTAAAATATCCTCGGAGAGAATAGAGCATGACTAAGCTTGGAATGACCATAGCTGCGGTGATAATAAAGAACAGTGACCAGTCATTTAGATAATCAACGAGTTCACCACTGAAAGAGGCGAGGGTCGTTCTCCCCAAGTTCCCTAAAGAGGCAAGTAGTGCGTATTGGGTTGCAGAGAAGGCTTGCCCGGTCAGAATCGTCAAGAACGAAACAAAGGCCACGGTTGAAAAGGCTGTGGTAAAGTTATCGACAATAATTGTAGTTAAGAACAAGGTTTCACTAGGGCCTGCTTTCGCTATCCAAGCAAACATCAAGTTACTGGATGCCATGGCTACGCCACCAATCATCAAACCACGTACAATGCCAAATCTAACGTTGAACATACTACCGACGATGGTAAAGAGCATGGTTGCTCCCCACCCAATCAGTTTAGAGTAGTGACCGATCTGTTCGTTGCTAAAGCCTATTTCTTTATAGAATGGAATCGACATCCGACCAAGGAATGCTTCACCAATTTTAAATAAGAACACAAATAGCAACAGTGTTATTGCAACTCGAACACCATTGCGTCTAAAGAAATCAGCGAAGGGTTCGATTAAGGTTACACTCAACCATGCCACAATCCGAGAGCCTACCAGCTTACTATGGCGTTGTTCTGCTTCAGCTTGTAGTTTACTTCGGGCTGTGTGTGGCTCTTTAGTCAATAACGTAAACAGCATCAGTATACCTATGATGGCTGTCATCCCCATGTACACACCATTCCAGCCTATGCTATCTGCGTTAACGAAAGCTAAGTAGCCCGGCAGTGAATAACCTGTCCACCATCCAACAACCGCCATAGCTGACGCTTGTGGTAATTTAGAGGCTTCACTTTTTGGAAAGCTATCAATTCGGTATGCGTCGATGGCGACATCTTGAGTTGAAGACGCAATGGCGATGGCTAGTGCTAACATGGAGGTAAACATTAGGCTCTTGGCTGGATCAACGCCAGAAATAGCCAGAGTACATATCAACATGATGCCTTGGCATAAAAATATCCATGAGCGACGTTGACCTAATAGACGGTGCAAAAGAGGCAACTTAACGCGGTCGACTAATGGTGCCCACATGAAGTTAATGGCATATACCGCAAAGACTGAACCGAAATAGCCGATGGCTGCACGAGTTAGGCCCGCATCTTTTAACCAGCCTGACATGTTTGAGCCAATTAACACCCAAGGGAAACCACTTGAGCAACCTAACATAAATACCCAAAGTAGGCGCTTATCAAGGTAGCTTTTGAACGTCTCACTCCAAGACATCTTTTCCGTCATTCTATTTCCTTTTGCTCACTAGTGATGCAGGGCTTTAGACCCTGCATTTACCTTAGAGCAACTCTAGATGAGTTCTATTTTTGAATTGTCACTTTTGTGACAACGATAGGCGTGGAAGGAACATCTTTCATGAAACCAGAGCTCTTGGTAGGAACGCTGGCCATTTTTTGAACGACTTCATACCCATCAACCACTTGACCAAATACGGCATAGCCTGAGTTTGAAGAAGAGTAGTTCAAGAATGCATTATCCGAGTAGTTGATGAAAAACTGACGAGTTGCTGAATCAGGGTCGTTGGTGCGTGCCATGGCAACACTGGCAACCTTGTTTCTTAAACCATTGTTTGCTTCATTTTTGATTGGCCCATAAGTTTGAATCTGATTCATCTCTTCATCAAAGCCACCACCTTGTGCCATGAAGCCAGGGATCACACGATGAAAAATCGTGCCAGCGTAGCTGCCATCTTCAGCATAGCGTAAAAAATTCGCGCTAGTTACGGGGGCTTTTTCTTCATCCAACTGAATGGTGAAGTTACCAATAGTTGTTTCAAATACCACTTTGGTATTCGCAAAAACAGAAGCACTAAACAGTGCGCACATCATTAATAGAAATCGGCTCATTGAAATTTTTCCTCCATGTAATCGATAAGCTCTACGTCATTCGCAATCTCATTTAACACTAGTTTAGATACATGATTGAGAATGAGTTCAATTTGTTCATTGGAAGCGCCCATAGAATTCGTTGCTTTGGCACTGCCTGTATAAGTCTTTACAAATTTTCCGCTTGGTGTTTCAGCGGTCACCTTAAGAGTGACTTTAGCATCCATGTCGTTGCTAAATGTTGATGAGTTAACCCGCACTAAGGCTTCTTGAATTTCGACTTCAACATTATTTTCACTGCTGAGTGAAATAACAAACCCTTGAGATTCTAAAAGAGACTTCATTGCATTGTTGAAAGCAATTCTCGCATTTTGTTTCGCGTGAATCGGTAGCGCTTTATCCGCACCTTTCTTAACTAAAGCGAGATATTGAGCCGTTCTAACATCGGTTGTGCTCAATGCCAAAGATTTTTGTTCATTTAACGTAACCTGGTTACTGTCAGCCGCGGGAGCAAAGTTTAGCTGTTGATCTGTCGGGTTAGCACAGCCGCTCAGAATAAGAGCTGAAAAAGCAACAATCAGCAAGTGTTTCATCAATAGTTCCCTTAATGAGATAGTGAAAAATGAAAGAGTAATTCTGAGACTATCACAAGCTTCAGAATAATAGCGCTATTTGATTGATTTTCTTGATGCTTTCTCAGCAGAAACAATCGAGAACTTTTTATTATTTGCCATTACTTTTACTTTATCTGCTCCAAACAGTCGGCTAAGTTTGGTTGGATAACCTAGATGACTGTTACCGATCACTAGTAGTTTACCGCCATCCTCTAGCACTTTATGGGCATCCGTGAACATCTGCCAAGCAATATGGTCGGTTACAGTATTTTGCTGATGGAAAGGGGGGTTACATACAATGAGGTCATGGCTACTAGCTTCAAAGCCATCAAGACAGTTATTCGCGACAAAGGTGAACCTTTGTGGATTACTGACATTGGCTTCGACATTAGCGCGTGCTGACTCTACAGCCATAAAGCTCTCATCGACACTGGTAATTGTTGATTCAGGGTTGTTCCTGCCTAACTTGATTGACAGTACGCCGTTGCCACAACCTAAATCAATGATCTTCTTATATTTAAAGTTGCTAGGTAGGTGCTCGAGTACGAAGCGAGCTCCCAAATCTAAGCTCTCCCCAGAATAGACATTAGCAAGGTTGCACAGATGCATGTCATGTTCAGGCACGAGCCAGCAGGTTTTTGCGTCTACCTCTTTGATTGTCTGTGAATTACTTCTGCTAAACACGAGTCGGTGTTTTTTCCAAGCAAGGGAGGTGGACGTTTCGCCTAGGTGCTGTTCGAACAGTTTTAGCGTTGAAGCGTGAATGGCATTCGCTTTGTTTACAGCAACAACTGGAGTATTTTCAGGCAGAAGCTGTCTTATCTGATGTAATTGCCAAGTTAAGAATCGATTACTTTTAGGGATCTGTAAGATAACCGCATCAATATCGTTTGGGATTGTGTCGATAGAACGTAGAAATTCAACCTTATTACACTGATTGCGTTGCAGGTTCTTCAGGGCGCCCTTTTGACTGATAAGAGAGTCTGATTGTAGGTATACGTCATAATCTTGAGAGAACCAACAACTTAGTGCGCCAAAGTTATCGTTTAGGATAAGTATTTTAGAACCCGGTCGGAGAGGGTTCTCAACAAAGTGGTTGATGATGTACTCATCACCAGCATCCCAAGCTTGAAGGGTCTCGTTCGCCCTTTTGGGAAATCGATGTAAAGTAAATTGTTGATCGTGCAGTGCAAGCTCGGTTTTCATGATTATCAATGTTAAAAAAGTGGGATTAAACTATGTCTATTGTCGCAAATTAGCCCTATTTATGCGAATTAACTTATTGTTCTGATTTAGAATGAAGAAAATGAATAAGTCCAAATTCACTAGCAATTCGTACTAAAATATATCGATTGGCGAAAAAATTAAGCTTTTACATCATATTCAAGCGTATCAACTTAGAGAAACAGCATGCTACAGCAATTAATTGAGCAGAAATTGGATCATCACTTTTCTCCGCATCACCTAGAAGTCATCAATGAGAGTTATAAGCACAACGTGCCTGAAGGCTCAGAAAGCCATTTTAAAGTTGTTGTTGTGAGTGAAAGATTCGAGAATTTACGACTGATTGCTCGCCACAGATTAGTCAACCAAGTATTGAGTGAAGAGCTTGCTGGTGGTGTGCATGCCCTTTCTATGCACACCCTGACAAAAGATGAATGGAAGAATCAGCAAATTCCTGAATCTCCAGATTGCATGGGTGGGGGGCACTAACGAAAAGTCGATAATGGTTATTTGTTACATTTTTACCGATTGTTCACAAATTGACCTCGGATTCATAAAATAGGCGTCTCCGCTGTGCTTTAGATCAAGTTTTATGGCGCTTAATGACGTAAATTTGTAATTTATTGCTAATCCTTATCGCACAACATGGAATGTATCGGGCTGATGATGTTAGAATTGCAGGCCCGGAAGGAATCCCTTTAGCGGATTCGTATGGTAATTAACAAGGATATGTTAGAAAAAACTGACCTATCTGTTATGAACAAGCACATTATAGGTGTGCTTGTGTTTTGAAAGTCTTTTTTCCTTAAAATAGTGCAAGTGCGTATGATTACAATTAAAAAGGGTTTGGACCTTCCTATTTCAGGCGCTCCTACCCAGGTGATTAATGACGGTAATCCCGTCTCTAAAGTCGCCTTGCTTGGCGAAGAGTACGTGGGCATGCGTCCAACAATGCATGTTCGCGAAGGGGATGTAGTAAAGAAAGGACAGGTTCTATTTGCTGACAAAAAGAATCCTGGCGTAGTATTTACTGCACCTCAAAGTGGTACGGTCACACAAGTTAACCGTGGTGCGAAGCGTGTACTGCAATCAGTTGTTATCGAAATAGCTGGTGATGAGCAGATCACTTTCGACAAATATGAGCAAAACGAACTGGCTAAGTTAAATGCGGATGTGATTCGCAAGCAGCTTATTGATTCAGGCTCATGGACCGCTTTAAGAACTCGTCCGTTCAGCAAGGTACCAGCAGTCGACTCTACGACTAATGCCATTTTTGTTACAGCAATCGATACTAACCCATTAGCGGCAAATCCTGACGTTATTATTAACGAACAGTCTGAAGCATTTGTTGCCGGCCTCGACCTGTTATCAGTGTTGACCAATGGTAAAGTCTTTGTGTGTAAAAATGGTGGCTCACTTCCTCGTTCAGAGCAAAGCAATGTCGAAGAGCACGTATTCTCTGGTCCGCATCCAGCGGGTCTAGTGGGTACTCATATGCACTTCCTTTACCCTGTTAGTGAAGAGTATGTGGCTTGGGGTATCAATTACCAAGACGTGATCGCATTCGGTAAGTTGTTCTTAACCGGTGAGATCTATTCAGATCGCGTTGTTGCGTTGGCAGGTCCTGTAGTAAACAACCCTAGGTTGGTTCGTACTACTGTTGGCGCTTACCTTCCAGAACTAGCAGATAAAGAAATGATGCCAGGAGAAGTGCGCATTATTTCAGGTTCTGTACTTTGGGGTACCAATGCCGCGGGTCCTCATGCCTATCTTGGTCGTTACCATCAACAGGTTTCTGCGCTTCGTGAAGGCAGAGATAAAGAATTATTTGGCTGGGCAATGCCAGGTAAGAACAAGTTCTCAATTACTCGTTCATTCCTAGGCCACCTTTTTAAAGGCCAATTATACAACCTAACTACATCGCTAAATGGCGGTGAGCGTGCAATGGTTCCAATCGGCAACTACGAGAAAGTAATGCCGTTGGATATCGAGCCGACACTGCTTCTGCGCGATTTGTGTGCTGGTGATGTAGACAGTGCACAGCGCTTAGGTGTTCTAGAGCTATCAGAAGAAGATGTTGCTCTTTGTACTTATGTTTGTTCAGGCAAATATGAATACGGTGAGTTACTTCGAGAGTGCCTAGACACTATAGAGAAGGAAGGTTAAGTCATGTTGAAGAAATTTATTGAAGACATCGAACCGCATTTTGAAGCCAACGGTAAGTGGGAGAAGTGGTATCCGCTTTACGAAGCAGCTGCAACTCTATTTTACACTCCTGGTACGGTAACTAAGACTAAAGCTCACGTGCGTGATAGCGTTGATCTTAAGCGCATCATGATCATGGTGTGGTTTGCTGTTTTCCCAGCAATGTTCTGGGGCATGTACAACACAGGTAACCAAGCGATCAGCGCTCTGACCTTCTTACACTCTGGTTCTGAACTAGCGGGTATTGTGGCGGGCAACTGGCATTACTGGTTTACTGAGATGCTCGGTGGCACCATCAGTGCTGAGGCCGGATGGGGTAGTAAGATGTTGCTCGGTGCAACCTACTTCTTACCTATCTACGCGACAGTATTTATAGTCGGTGGTTTCTGGGAAGTTCTATTCTGTATCGTGCGTAAACACGAAGTGAATGAAGGCTTCTTCGTTACTTCCATTCTATTTGCATTGATTGTTCCGCCTACATTGCCTCTATGGCAAGCAGCACTAGGTATTACCTTCGGTGTAGTTGTAGCGAAAGAGATCTTCGGTGGAACAGGTCGTAACTTCCTGAACCCTGCTCTTGCAGGCCGTGCATTCTTATTCTTTGCGTACCCAGCTCAAATCTCTGGTGATTTAGTTTGGACAGCAGCGGATGGCTTCTCTGGCGCAACAGCACTAAGTCAATGGGCTCAAGGTGGCGACGCGAACCTAGTTCATAACGTGACAGGCCAAACGATCACTTGGATGGACGCTTTCATCGGTAACGTTCCTGGTTCAATAGGTGAGGTTTCGACCTTGTTCCTAATGCTAGGTGCATTGATGATCGTTTACATGGGAATTGCATCTTGGCGCATTATCGCTGGTGTGATGATCGGTATGATCGCAACTGCAACTCTATTTAACCTAATTGGTTCTGACACCAATGCGATGTTTAGTATGCCTTGGCATTGGCACCTTGTTCTAGGTGGCTTTGCATTCGGTATGTTCTTCATGGCGACAGACCCTGTTTCAGCCTCTTTTACCAATAGCGGTAAATGGTGGTACGGTATTCTAATTGGTCTTATGTGTGTGTTGATTCGTGTCGTAAACCCAGCGTACCCCGAGGGTATGATGCTGGCGATTCTATTCGCGAACCTATTTGCACCATTGTTTGACCATGTTGTTATCGAGAAGAACATTAAGCGGAGACTAGCACGCTATGGCAAATAAGAACGATAGCATTAAGAAAACGCTAGGTGTCGTTGTTGGTTTGAGTTTGGTCTGTTCTGTCGTAGTTTCTACTGCGGCAGTTGGCCTGCGCGATAAACAACAAGCTAACGCGGTACTGGATAAGCAAACAAAAATTGTAGAAGTCGCAAAAATCTCTGAGCAAGGAACTATCCAAGAGTTGTTTGGTGATTTCATTGAACCTCGTCTAGTTGACTTTAAAACGGGTGAGTTCGTTGAAGGTGATGCTGGCGCATATGACCAACGCAAAGCGTCTAAAGATCCAGCTGAATCAATCCGCTTAACCGCAGATGATGATAAAGCTAAGATTATTCGTCGTGCAAACGTCGGTACGGTATATCTTGTCAAGGACGGAGACAGCTATTCTAAGGTTATCCTTCCTGTGCACGGTAACGGTCTGTGGTCAATGATGTACGCTTTTGTAGCGGTTGAGATGGACGGCAACACGGTTTCTGGCATTACTTATTACGAGCAAGGTGAGACTCCTGGATTAGGTGGCGAAATAGAAAATCCTAATTGGGTAGCTCAGTTCGAAGGTAAGAAACTGTTTGACGACAACTTTAAGCCTGCGCTGAAGATTGTTAAAGGTGGTGCAACAGCCGGTGATATTCATGGTGTTGATGGACTTTCTGGTGCAACTCTGACGGGTAACGGCGTACAACATACTTTTGATTTCTGGTTAGGCGACATGGGCTTTGGACCATTCCTTGCTAAAGTACGCGAAGGAGAGCTGAACTAATGGCTATATCTAAAGAAGCGAAGCAAAACCTTTGGGCTCCTGTTTTAGATAACAACCCAATTGCTTTACAGGTTCTTGGTGTATGTTCTGCGCTTGCGGTAACCACCAAGCTTGAAACAGCATTTGTTATGACATTAGCAGTAATTTTTGTAACTGCTTTGTCTAACTTCTTCGTGTCTGTTATCCGTAATCACATTCCAAACAGTGTGCGTATCATTGTTCAGATGGCAATTATCGCATCGCTGGTAATCGTGGTAGACCAAATCCTTAAAGCTTACCTTTACGATATCTCTAAGCAGTTATCGGTATTTGTTGGCTTGATCATTACTAACTGTATCGTAATGGGTCGTGCAGAAGCATACGCTATGAAATCTGCACCAATACCATCGTTACTTGATGGTATTGGTAATGGTTTAGGGTATGGTTTTGTACTGATTACCGTTGCATTTTTCCGTGAGCTTATCGGTTCTGGTAAATTGTTCGGTATGGAAGTACTTCCTCTAGTGTCTGACGGTGGTTGGTATCAACCTAACGGTATGTTCCTACTTGCGCCGTCTGCATTCTTCTTGATTGGCTTTATGATTTGGGCAATCCGTATCTTCAAGCCTGAACAAGTAGAAGCGAAGGAGTAATAGCACGATGGAACATTATATTAGCTTGCTGGTTAAATCGATTTTCATCGAAAACTTAGCATTATCCTTCTTCCTCGGCATGTGTACATTCCTTGCTGTTTCTAAGAAGGTAAAAACCTCTTTCGGTCTTGGCGTAGCAGTAGTGGTGGTATTGACCATTGCAGTTCCTGTGAACAACCTGCTTTACACTCTGGTTTTGAAAGAAAACGCATTAGTCTCGGGTGTGGATTTAAGTTTCCTTAACTTCATTACCTTTATCGGTGTTATTGCGGCCCTAGTACAAATCCTGGAAATGGTGTTGGATCGCTTTTTCCCGCCTTTGTATAACGCGCTAGGTATTTTCCTGCCGCTCATTACGGTGAACTGTGCCATTTTTGGTGGCGTATCTTTCATGGTAACGCGAGACTATAACTTCGCTGAATCAGTAGTATACGGCTTTGGCTCTGGCATAGGTTGGATGTTAGCCATCGTTGCTCTTGCTGGTCTGCGTGAGAAGATGAAGTATTCAGATGTGCCTCCAGGTCTACGCGGCCTTGGTATCACCTTCATCACTGTAGGCTTGATGGCGTTAGGCTTTATGTCTTTCTCCGGTGTTCAACTGTAAGAGTAAATTATAAGGATTAGTCAATGAATACTATCGTTCTTGGCGTAGTGATGTTTACTCTGATTGTATTGGCTCTAGTGCTAGTGATCTTATTCGCTAAATCTAAGCTAGTACCAACGGGTGACGTCAACATTTTAGTAAATGGTGACCCAGAGAAAGGCTTTACGGTTTCTCCTGGTGATAAACTGCTTGGCGCTCTTGCTGGCAACGGTATTTTTGTATCGTCGGCTTGTGGTGGCGGTGGCTCTTGTGGCCAGTGTCGCGTAAAAGTGAAATCTGGCGGTGGTGATATTCTACCGACAGAGCTTGACCACATTAGCAAAGGTGAAGCACGTGAAGGCGAACGTCTAGCGTGTCAGGTAGCAGTAAAATCGGATATGGCTATCGAGCTTCCTGAAGAGATCTTTGGTGTTAAAAAGTGGGAATGTACTGTTCTTTCTAATGACAACGAAGCAACCTTCATCAAAGAGCTTGTGCTTCAAATCCCTGATGGCGAGGAAGTACCTTTCCGCGCAGGTGGTTACATTCAGATTGAAGCTGAACCACATCATATTAAGTATGCGGACTTTGATATCCCAGAAGAGTATCGTGAAGATTGGGATAAGTTTAACTTGTTCCGCTATGAATCAGTGGTTAATGAACCATCGATCCGTGCATACTCAATGGCTTCTTACCCTGAAGAAGAAGGTTTGATTAAGCTGAACGTGCGTGTTGCAACGCCGCCGCCTAACAATCCTGATGTACCACCAGGTATCATGTCTTCTTACATCTGGTCACTAAAAGCAGGTGACAAGTGTACTATCTCTGGTCCATTTGGTGAGTTCTTCGCTAAAGATACAGACAACGAGATGGTATTTGTTGGTGGTGGTGCAGGTATGGCACCAATGCGTTCACATATCTTTGATCAGCTACTGCGTTTGAAATCTAAGCGTAAGATGACGTTCTGGTATGGCGCTCGCTCGAAGCGTGAGATGTTCTACATTGAAGACTTCGATAACCTAGCAGCCGAAAACGAGAACTTTGTTTGGCATTGTGCGTTGTCTGATCCTCTTCCAGAGGACAACTGGGACGGTTACACTGGCTTTATCCATAATGTTCTGTACGAAAACTATCTGAAAGACCATGAAGCGCCTGAAGATTGTGAGTACTACATGTGTGGTCCACCTATGATGAACGCAGCTGTAATCGGCATGCTTAAAGACCTAGGTGTAGAGGATGAGAATATCCTACTCGATGACTTCGGTGGTTAAACCGTAATCGAATAAAACAATGGCTGGCTCTTTGAGTCAGCCATTTTGTTTTGTATTGGAAAGGATTAATACAATCCTAAATTGTTTATGGAGATCAAGATGAAAGCTGTAGGTCATCTTATTCAAAGTTCGAAGTGGTTAGTTGCGCTGTTGGTTTCAATAGTTGCGCTAACAGGCTGTGATCAGGCACCAAAGCAAGTAGCATTGAGTGGCAAGACGATGGGGACTACCTATCACATAAAGTATATTGCCGATGACAAGGCACCAGAGCCTGAAGAAATGCAAAAGCAGATTGATATCTTGCTAGAGCAAGTTAACGATCAGATGTCGACATACCGTCCAGAATCAGAGCTAAGTCAATTTAATCAATTGCAAACTTCAGAACCGTTTCCTGTATCAAAAGAAACAGAAATTGTAGTTAACGAAGCTATTCGCTTAAGTGAACTAACCGAAGGCGCTCTTGATGTAACGGTAGGTCCTTTAGTGAACCTTTGGGGATTTGGACCTGAAGCTCGTCCTGATAAAGTACCAACTGACGAAGAGTTGACTTCAAGACGTAAAATGGTAGGTATTAAACACCTTTCTGTTTCAGATAAAGGCTTATCAAAGGATATCCCTAATCTGTATGTTGATCTTTCAACCATAGCCAAGGGCTGGGGTGTTGATGTTATTGCGGACTACCTAGAGTCTCAGGGCGTTCATCGCTTTTTAGTTGAAGTCGGTGGTGAGCTCAGATTAAAGGGCAATAACAGTGAGGGCATCCCTTGGCGTATAGCTATTGAAAAGCCTACTGTAGATGCTCGTGAAGTGGAGCTAATCGTTCAACCTGGCGATATGGCGATGGCAACATCGGGTGATTATCGTAATTACTTTGAGCGTGATGGTGTGCGTTATTCGCACATAATTAACCCAAAAACTGGCAAACCGATCGCACACAAGGTAGTCTCTGTGACAGCGATTCATCCATCATGTATGACGGCTGACGGTTTAGCGACCGGCCTGATGGTGATGGGAGAAGAAAGAGGCCTTCAGGTTGCGAACGACAATGATCTAGCGATCTTTATGATCGTAAAAACTGAAGATGGTTTTAAAGAGGTATACTCAAAAGCCTTTGCTAAATATTTGAATAAATAGGATAGAGCAATGACAACGTTCTTAGTCACATTTGGAATTTTCCTAGGCTTCATTACTTTGATGTCCGTAGGCTATATTATCCAGAAGAAGGTAGTGAAGGGTAGCTGTGGCGGCCTAGACGCGATGGGCATCGATAAAGTATGCAGTTGTCCTGAGCCTTGTGATGCTCGTAAACGCAGAGAAGCGAAAGCGGCGGCAAGAGCTGAGAAAGTTGCATCTTGGGAAAAAGATCGTATTGCGTAATCGTATTTGAGCAACAAAAAATGCCAAGCGAAAGCTTGGCATTTTTGTTTTCAACAATAGGGATTATTTTTGCTCTGGATTCTCTTCCATCTGAGCGCTATCCACGACATGTGATTCACCAAGATCTCTTGGTAAAACTAGGTTCAGAAGAATCGCGACAATACCGCAAAGACTGATACCTTGTAGACTGAACTCACCTACACCAAATGCCATACCGCCAATACCAAATACCAGTGTTACACCGACGATCACAAGGTTGCGTGAGTTATGTAAATCGACACGGTTTTGGATGAGGGTATTTAGGCCCACAGTAGCAATAGAGCCAAACAGTAGCATCATAATACCGCCCATTACAGGTACTGGTATGGTTTGCAATATGCCGCCCAATTTACCGACTAGCGCAAGAATAATAGCGGTGACAGCAGCATAGGTCATGATTTTTGGATTGTAAGACTTGGTTAACATGACCGCACCAGTCACTTCACTATAGGTTGTGTTTGGTGGTGCACCCATCATGCTCGCTGCCATTGTTGCAACGCCGTCACCCGCCATGGTGCGGTGTAACCCAGGTTTCTTCAGGTAGTCTTTACCTGTCACATTAGAGATCGCTAGCATATCACCAACGTGCTCTACAGCTGGGGCAATAGCCACCGGAATCATAAATAGAATGGCATTGATGTTGAACTCAGGGGCAACGAAGTTAGGTAGGGCAAACCATGCGGCATTAGTTACAGGGCTAAAATCGACAATTCCCGCAAATAGACTCAAAGTATAACCTACGGCAATACCACCGAAGATAGGCAGCAGTTTTAAAAAGCCTTTCGCAAATACACTGATGATTATGGTAGTTAGTAGCGAAGCTAGGGAAATCCATAAAGCAACTTGCCCATCCACCAATTGAATAGCTCCGTCACCTGTCTTACCAAGAGCCATATTAACTGCAACAGGAGCAAGGCCTAGTCCAATAACCATGATTACCGGCCCTACAACAACGGGTGGTAACAACCTATGAATAATAGCTACACCTCGGACACGAATCAGGCCACCTAGTGCGATATACACAATACCTGCAGCCATTAGTCCGCCCATGGTAGCGGGAATGCCCCAAGTTTGAACTCCGTAGAGTATCGGTGCAATAAAGGCAAAAGAGGACGCTAAAAAGATAGGCACCGAGCGCTTAGTGATTAACTGGAACAGAAGGGTACCGACACCGGCACCAAACAGTGCCACGTTCGGGTCTAGTCCCGTTAATAAAGGAACAAGAACAAGAGCACCAAACGCAACGAATAGCATCTGCATACCCTGTAAAATAGAAGTCATGATTCTCTTTCTCCATTTTTTGGAAAATCGACAAATACTAGCATCTACCTATTGAATGTGATGTTTATTAGATCAATTTTTAATTGATTGAGCCGATACGGTAAGTAAAAAGTTATTGAACAGGGTAGAGAGTGGGTTAATATGCACTGTATGCCTGAACAGTATTCTAATGACGTACCACAACGAAAGATCATCCATATTGATATGGATTGCTTTTTAACTCTAGAGTGTAATCACCAAGAAATTTATGTAAGAAATCTGAACTCTACTAAACTGAAACAAAAGGCGTTGGCTAATTGGTAAGAAGTGTATGTATAGATATAATGATAAAAAACTGAATAGACACTATGTCTATTTGGATGATGACCTTAATCCAATAATATTACCGTGTCTTTTTGCTCGATATACACAAGTTCATAATTTTAGAGTAGACTCAAATTCCTATCAAGATGAAACGTCCAATAAAATAAATTTCAACTTGATAGAAAAAGAAATAGGGCCTGATGCGAGTTATAAAATATGTAATAACTTAGGGCGATTTTTAGAGTGGGTTAATAATTACAATAGCATTGATCATGTTAATGTCTATACGCATACAGCATTACCAGATTTAATAATTAACGAATATGTAAATGAATTTTTAATCGGTGAATGTTCAAAAAGTGAAGCAGTTGTAAATCAGGCCGTTAACTCGATTACTTCTTATTATAATTGGTTAAGTCTTTTTTTTGGAAATAAATATAAATATATTGGGGTGAAAACAGCATTCCGTGCAGCCGCAAGAAATAATAATAAGAGTTCTTTAGTTATAAACTACTTATTACCTCAAACTCGTGAAATAATTTATCGGAACACAAATACTCTATTACAGGAAATTGTTCTTAGAAACGGTGGTGAATTGGGATGCCGCACTATGGAAAACAGAGGTTTTTTACTAAATGATTTTAAAGCTAATCAAATTAATCACAATGGAATACTAAGTTTATTTGAACAGCTAGAGTCAAATCATAGTCAGAAAGAATTTAAATACCACTTACCATCTTTATATACAAAGTATGGGCGGAGTAGAATATTATATATTCCTCAGGAGTTACTACAAAAAATGAAACAATATTATGACTTGGAAAGACCTAAGTCTAACTCAAATCACTTATTGATAGCAAGTTCAGGAAAGACGAAGGGGCAATGCATAGATAGATCTTTTGGGTCAAATACCTTTCTTTCAGTGACAAGGAAAGTAATGGAAAAAATAAATTCTGGGGATTATTTATACTCTGAAATGCAAAATATTACAGAAGAAAATGTATATCACCATTTAAGACACTCTTTTGGTACTGATATTTTTTACAACCTATGTGAAGGGCAAAATAAGAGTTATGAAAGTATAACTACAACATCAGCAGTATATATAGAAACGGCGAGAAGACTAGGTCATAAAGTTGATGGAATGTATGCGAATGAAACGACGAAGCGTTATATTCATTCGTGTGGTTATCGAGAGCATATACTGAAGGATGTCGCTTATGGCTAGTAAAGGTATCTCAAAAGATCATGAAAATAGAGGAACCTTTGACTCTGAGCTATTAGAAGAGAAAATCTTAAGCGATCTTCAAACTCGCCAAACACTCCTAGCATCTCCATATCCACTCAATTCGACTTCTATCGTGCTTCAAGAAATTCCTGGTACTCGGCTCAAAGAACGTAAATTGGTCTTTGTGGACATAAATGATCCAACGAAGGCTTTTTTATATCGTGTGGTAGTTGCCGCATATAACTACGCATATGTTAGTGAGTTTGCGCCGAAATCAGCAAAAGTTACTGTTGAGCGGTATGCTGTACGTTTTGTTGCTTGGTTGAATGAAGCAAGAATATTTAATAGGTTCAATGTACTTAAAGAGTATGAAAAATATCATTTTGATTTATTGGGGAACCACGGCGGGCATAGTGTTTTAAGTAAGTTGATGCCAATACTGTCCTATGCTTACGAATTTGACGAATTTCGGCTTACCTTGACAACTGATGAGGCAGAACTCTTTAGGAAGCTAAAAGGTACGTCAGTTAGCCCCAATCTAAATACAAAGCAAATTTCATTAGCTAGTTACTTTGGAGCGCTTGACTGGCTGAGACGAGATGATGTAGGAGTTGGTAATCAACTTTATCTGACGCTAGCATCAGCTAAGTTGACGGTCAACTCACTAAAGTGGACGGCCTCTACAATTATTATCAAACTATTTGAGTCTAAAGTTGCGTTACAACGATTTTTGGTTGTGAGCGGATTCACAGCTAGTGATTTTCAATTTATGGACGACCGGAGCCTAACAACCTCTGGTAAGAAAGTGCATATAGGAAAACTAATCTATCGTTTGATAGAAAGCTTTCATGCTTTAGATGAAAAACCTTTAGAATTAAGAAACGCACTAGAGTTGTTAATACTGTCAAATGTCACCAATGTGACCAATTTCGAAAAAATTAGGCCTGCACTTATTTCTAATGAAGTTTTTAATGAGATATTTCATAATAAATATATAAATGATGAAAGCAAATTTTCAGCTTCTATAGCAGAGCGTAATATTAAGAGTTGTTATAATGGCAATTTGCTTTCTATGAATGTTTTATCTCGCCTATTAGGTGCCGATAAAGTAATGCCGATTACAGAGTTGGAAAAATTAATGTTCAGCTGGTTAATGGCAAGTCTTACAGTTCAGCCTTCTGATATTACGAAACTATCGTGGAATTCATTTCGAAGATTAGTAATCGGGGGACGGGTAGGGCATATAGAATGCGAGTACTTTAAAGGTCGTTCAAATGCAATTCATATTACTCAGACTTTATCAACAAAAAAAGTAGAAGGCAAAGCACTGCTTATTTACTTGGAACAGCATAAAAATAAGAAAGTGTCTGCTTTTAAAGGGGGAGCACCAGTTATTCTTAATGGGATAGCTAGTATCTTTGGGAGTTTAATTGTTGTCTTTAAACTGCCTCATATAAGTAATCACCTAGCGACCTCACATTTACAAAATGGTAAAAGTCCAATAATTATTCCCAAAGTGCTTGAGGCATTAAAACCTCATCAAGATAAGACTTCCAATAACCATTTGTTTGGATTGCAATCTATAAAAAATTCAGCTGTTCATGCATATGCTGACCCTTACACTTTACACTACCTTATCAATCGTAATTCACATTCTAATAAGACAGAAAAGCTCCATTATCTAACCCAGGACAATGAAGAGTTTATTAATTCTTCAGGTCGTATCACTCGAAGTATCATGATAGATCTAATTAATAACGTATTTGATCTAGACTTCAATGAGTCAAACGAGTCCGAACTATATGGCAAGGAACTTAAAAGAAGTAAAAATGATTTTGAGACTAAAAAGGCCATCTTCAATAATGAATTTGCTAATGTTACAGATTCTATATCTTATAAATCGGAAGATATGCTATCCAGATTAAAGGTAGTGACTGAACAGAGTAAGGGGGTAGTAAATGAAGTTGGAATTTTATCATTCTCTAATCTTAGAGAAGAAAACTTACTACCGATTTATGTACTAGATAGTAAGACTACCGTATTCAAAATGCTCAATTATCTTAATGAATTTAAAAAAAATTACAAGAAGTTGTTATGCAGTAACCCTGATTATCTCTACTTAACTGTATTCCCATATGTAGAGTGGATAGAGAAAGTACTGCCTAAACTTAGCAAGAAATCAATAAGAGATGGAGAAAAACTCTATAATACTACGAGAGTTAATGGAGTGACTATAAGTGTTTTTCATTCACTCTAGTAAGGAAATCCTATGTTGACAAGTTTTAAAAATGACCAATTAGATATTTTCTGGGAAACGCAAAATACTAAGTTACTTGCCCATGAAAGCTTTCTAAGTGAATACGGAGATATCTATTCTGAAAAGTTATATTTTCGGAAAAGTAATGGTGGTAAGACTGAGTTAGATTTTTCAGTATTCGAAATGCCACATTTAAATTTAGGTAGACCTGCGAGATTGAATATTGGTGACGTTTGTTATTCACTATCAATGGCTGAATATGTGAAGCTCTCTGTGCTTTGCGCTGTTGATGAGAAAAAGACAGATTTGGCACGTGTTGTATATCAGTTTAGTATCGATTTAGTCGGTTTTTTAAAACTTCAAAACTGTAATTTACTTGATTCGAAGAATGTTGAAAGTTTTCATTTGAATTTTCTAACAAATAGGTTCTATCGTGAAGGAATGTCCACTCGTTTGAGTGCTCCAGCTTATCATTCGACATATGGTTTTTGTAACTTAATTGAACAGCGCGATGCCCTACAAGCGATAGGCGTATCAGGATTTGTTGATGATAAATTAACAAGAAAAATGTTCCAATCGGCCTTGAATAATAATTGTAAATCCTTGATGGGAATAACTCTATCAGAGTACAAGAAAGGTGGTAGTTTAAATTTTTTGACCTTGGAAATAGGTCAGTATTATATGGACTATTTGCGAGGGTGTTATGAGGATAACTACTTTTACACACTTATATGCCAGCGCTCAATATCGGCAGTATATAATAATATTGGTGTAAATGAGGGAGAAAACCAAAATTCCGGTAGTGTGAATATATGGAGACTCATTATATTAGACACTATTCGCGGTACTTACCAATTTAACAAAAAATCCAATACTACTGGCCTTAACTCAGATGAACTGCACTATGCGACTAAATTAGTACTTTTCAATGAGTACCAGAAAAATTTTGAAAAGATCATGTCTGTTAGAGAAAAGAATATCCTCATGGTAGTTAGGGAACTTGGTTTGGAGTCACGCTTTGATGCAGTTGAAGTGGTACGTTTACTCATGCTCCAAAAATACTTTCCTTTTAATGCAAGCAAACATCCAAAAGACATTTGGATAGACTACTTATGTTCTTTGAGTAGAACTACTGTAGACAGCCACAATTTGAATAAAATAACAATTGACGATATTTATGAGTTAATGCGTAAGTTTATTGATAAGCAACGTCTTGATGAAGTGGCTTTTTTTAATTCTCTTCACGTTTGGTGTGTAGACTTGGTGGGGGACTCTAGAGTTAGAGGGATAGTGGATTTTATATTTACACTCGATCGTGTGACGGATGCAATGACTTGCTTGATGGTGGGGTGGCTTGGGTACAGAAAAAGTGAATATGGATTTCCTCTTTCGGCTATACATGTAGAGCCTAACTTAGATATTTTAGATAACTCGCACGTCCCTTTTCGATTTAAATTGAAGTGGGTTGTTCCTAAGACCAATGGGACATCAAAATTGGATCGAGAAATCACATCTCAGTGCTACCAAGTTGCTTTAGAACTGAATGAACTTTTTCAACCGCCTGAGGGTGGACCTTGTTTGTATAAGTCATCTGGGTCAATAAAAAATCAGCCTACGTCCAATCAATCAGGTGTATATCTTGAAAAGCGAGTAAAGAGTAACTGGTTCAGATTTGTTCAACGATATAAGCCATTTAACGATGTTTTGGAGCTTGAACGGTTATCAATGAAAGAAAATATCGAGTTGTCTCTCTCCAACAAGCAAAGGTTTACGGAACTGATTCAGCAGTATGATCTTTCAAGTGCCCGCGGCAAACACTTGTTAGAGAGTAGCAAAGAGCTTAGAGAAGGGTTAGTCATACTGAACTGTACATATGTCGCAGGAGCAAGACCACTTGAGCGTTTCAAAAATTCTTTAATTGAATATCAGCAGACCGAAGATATTTCGAATCTAGAACACAAAAAGGTAGTTGAAAAATACCTATCAGAAGAGACTAAAGTTTGGTTGAGCAGTAGCAATAGCCGAATAGACAGAAGGGCAATGAAGAGTATCTCAACGGAGCTACTTCGTAGCGTAAGTTATCCGACTCCGCACGCGTTTCGCCATATTTGGGCGGAAGCAGTACTTATGCGTTATCAAGGGGACGTAGGTGCAGCAGTGCGCCATCAATTCTGTCATATGGATAATTCTTTTTTCATGGCTTACCTTAGAGATAAAGAGGCGAAGAGTTTGATCAGCGTTGCTCGGCCTAAAGTATTAAACTCGATTATTGATACATTATTAATTGAACATAAAGCTATCGGGCGTAATTACTTGGGCGGGTTTGCCCGGTTTGTCGGCAAGTCGGTCAATATAACGCAAGTTGTCTCACCCAGTGAGCTAAGGGCTCTTAGAGAGCAAATTACTAGCCGAGTTATTTCCGTAAACTCAGCACAGTACGCAACTTGTATCCCCAGAGAGGGGGCAGAAGCTAGAGCTAAGTGCGCTGAATTTGGAGATATAAATCCTCATAATGCTAAGTTAGCATTTTGCCTAGATTGTACAAACGCTCTTATTACCGAGGGCAATCTGAGAGGGATATGGGAAGTGATTCAACCGTTCCTTAAAGAGTCCCTACATGAAGATATTATGGGTTTTATGGTGCAGCACCATTTGCCAACGTTACGTTCTTCTGAAAGAAGAGTAAAGGAAATGCGTTTAGACTCCAATGCTGAAAAAGTTGACAAGATGCTATATTGGATTCGCAAGGCAATTGAAAGCATTGAGACAAAACTGTATGCGGAGGATGGGTTACATGACTGAGTTAGATACATTGATGTCAGATGATTTCCTTAATAGCTTAGACGTAAAAAGTAAAGACGATAAGCATCATCAGCAAGTAAGTCAGCCATCTTGGATTAAAAATGAGGATCATACAACACACCGTGTATGGAAAGCGATATTGAAGCTTAAAGTAACGAAAGAACTTCAAATAGCCAATTTCGGGAAGGTCGCCGACGGAAAAACACCCAAAAGTCTCTATCGGATGAAGAAGTCTGAGGTGGCGCTCGCTGTCGGTGTATCTGCTCAAAGTATATTTAGAAGTTCAACGTTCAGTAAAGATGTATTGCAGTTTTTTGATATGGTGAATAAAGAGCTTCTTGAAAGATACCAGAGAGAGCAAAAAAAGCAAAAATCCAGACTTATAGCTACAGGGGTTCGGACAAAGAAAAAAGATGACTTGGTTCTTGAAGTGCAGGATCTTCGTAACAAAGTTAGAGAGTTGGAATGCAGGCAAGTAAAGGACACGCTTGATTTAGTGCTTTCTAAAATGCCAATTGATTTAAGAAGAAAACTTAGAATGTGAGTTTATGCCCTACCATTCACTAGGTGTAACCGACTAAAAAACGCTCAAAGTGGCTATGTCGTTACTGAATTTTTGTAACTTTCTAACTCTCCGCCTTTCCTCGCTTAATAGTTTTTACTATTTCTCACCCTAAATCAGTAGAGGGGCACCCGACTGGAATTCCGACGGAATCAATCTTCGATTGGGCCGGAAGAGTTGCAGATAAGCTGTAGTCTCAATAAAGTTCAATTAAAACAGTGAGTTACATTTTTAGCGCCTAAGCCTAACAAATCGTACTATAAATACGATTTAATAAAATAGCAAAAACTACTTGCTCTTATTGAGATTGATCAGCTATTATCCTCCTAACGAAATAAATCGTACAGTGAAAACGAAAAGGCTTTAATATGAAAACTATAGAAATGCTGTGTAATGAGCTAACCACAGGCGCAACAAATGCGTTGTTTGAAAAAACTAACCAAAAAGATGAAAAACCTTTGTACTTATTAACGGGTAACTCTCTGAGCTCAAATGGTGAGATTATTGAAGAGCAGCTTGGATCTGTAACCTTAAAAGAAGGAAAGGAGATCCAACGCTTCTTACTACAACAAGGTGATGTGGTGTTACTTGCTAAAGGTAATTCAATTAGAGCTGGTTACGTCACGGAGCATATTGCCAAACTTAACGTTATTGCTTCAGCCAACTTTATTCTAATTCGACCAAACAATAATGAGTTACTTGGCGAGGTACTTGTTGCTTACTTTAACTCCCCTGCTGGCCAAAGCTTGTTAGATGCTACCAGTACTGGTGCAACGATAAAAAACATAAGCCTATCAAATATTAAGAAGCTAGGTGTTGAGTTTCCAGCGCTAGGTAAGCAACATGAAATTGCCGAACTATTCCATGCCAGCAATCAGGCTTATCAGGCAACAATCAATTTAGCAGAACAACAAAAAAAAGCTGCTTTGGCATGTATTAGTCAACTTATCAAGGGGGCAGCGTAATGGATAATCTAACAAAACAGTTATGGACCTTAATGGATAGTAGCCGAGGCTCAATGGAAGCATCGCATACATTGGAATTAATCGTTTACGTTGCGTTTGTTGCAAAAGAGAATCCAGAGTCCTTTCAAGCGATTGTAAATAGCGGTCATGCTAAACAACTGAATATGTTAATAGAAGCAGGTCAGCTCTTGGAAGCAACTCATCCAGCTGACGTCTGTGCAGCACCAAACCATTATAAAACTGATGCAAAGGTCGTGAACAAGGTTGTTTCTTTCATCGCTGAGATTTCTAATTTTGGTTCACTAGCTAGTGCTTTAAGAGATTTGAGTGCACAGACACTTGGCAAATTTAACGTGTCTTCAGCCAATCAGAATATGCAAAGAGTCTTCTCTGCTATCGTTGGTGATTGTAGTGATAGAACTTTATACGATGGTGCATGTGGTTTAGCCAGAGTCGCTTCTAGCTCTAACTCGAATGCCCTCTACCTTGAAGAAAAACACCATAGTACTTATTTAACGGCTTACCGATTGTTAACGCTTGAGGATAAAAATTTCAGCTTGGTTAATGCCGATTCGTTGTTGGAACATGCCTTTGATCAAGAAAAGCAATTTGATGTGGTCGTCATGGAGCCGCCAATGGCTCAAAAATTTAATGCGGATGAGCGACGTATGCTGGTTGAGGCCCCTTTTATCTCAGTTCCTGTTGGTAAAGCCGTATCGGCTAACTCAGGTGATAGCCTATGGGTTCAGCAAGCAGTCAGTAACCTAAACGAGACAGGTAAAGGATACATTGTTTTGCCTCAAGGGATTCTATTCAGAGGTGGTTATGATGCAAAGGTCAGGGAATATTTACTAGAAAATGAACTACTTGAAGCAGTAATCGGGCTCCCAGCGTCAATACTAGACGGTACCAGTATCCCGCCAGTAATTTTAGTGCTGAATAAGAATAAACAAGCGGGCTCTCCTGTTGTCTTTGTCGATGCCAGTGACATAGGTACCGTAGATAAACATAAAGTCACGATAACAAGTCAAGATGCGGAATTAATCGCTGATTTAGCAGCAGGAAAGCGAGGTGATGATGAACGCTACAAGGCGGTATTCATCCCCGAAATTAGACAGCAAAATAACGAGTTAAGTATTTCGCGTTACATAGCCAAAGAGATTGAAGTCGAAGAGCTAGACATTGAGCAAGAACTAAAAAAACTAAAAAGCTACCAAGCTGACTTTGAGCAATCTCAACAAGTGCTGACAGCATTACTTACTAGGTATCAATAATATAGCTACATGGTTGTGTTCCCTGATTAGCGAACCCTGTAGTAACGAAATATAAGGAATTAGAAAATGGCAGATTTTAAAAAGATAGAAGAACTAGAAAAACGCTTGTGGTCAGCCGCTGACTCATTGCGTGCGAACACTGGCTTAACGGCGCAAGAATACTCTCGCCCAATTCTGGGCTTGATATTCCTCAAGTACGCTGAATATCGTTTCACGTTGGCAAAGAGTAAAATTGAAGAACAAACCAGTTCGCGTCGTCGTGGAAGCGGCGACATTAAATCCAAGATCCAAGCAGAAGGCGCAATGTATGTACCAGATGAGGCACTTTACACCAAGCTATTAGCGCTTCCAGAAGGTGCAAACATCGGCGTTAAAGTTAATGATGCAATGAAAGCACTAGAGGCTGAAAATGAAGCAATCAAAGATGCACTGCCTAAGACCTATAGTCGCTTTGAAAATGACATACTAAAAAGCCTACTGAAAAACTTTAGTGACATCGATTTTAGCCTTGGCTCAGATATCTTTGGTCGAATCTATGAGTACTTCCTCAATGAGTTCGCCAAAACCGAGGGTCAAGGCGGTGGCGAGTTCTTCACGCCTTCTGCACTGGTCAAGCTCATCACGGAAATTATCGAGCCTTATCATGGCAAAGTGTTCGATCCAGCTTGTGGTAGTGGCGGTATGTTTATCAGTTCAGCCGACTTTGTGGCAAAGCATAATAAAAATGCGTCTGATGAGCTGTCTATATTCGGGCAAGAAAAAACCGGCGATACCGTTCGCTTATCTAAGTTAAACCTTGCCGTTCATGGTTTACAAGGCGATATCCGCGAAGGTAATTCCTACTATGAAGACCCATTCGAGCTAGCCAAAGGTCCAATTGTAGATGGTAAACAACATGGTCAATTTGATTATGTTATGGCGAATCCACCATTCAACGTAAATGAAATACAAAAAGACCGCTTAGAAGGTGATAAACACAGGTTTCCTTACGGTATGCCGCGTAACGACAACGGCAACTACCTCTGGATTCAAATGTTCTATACCGCGCTTAATCAAAAAGGTCGAGCAGGCTTTGTTATGGCGAACTCGGCTAGTGATGCCCGAGGCTCAGAGCAAGAGATCCGCCAAAAGATGATTGAAGACGATGCTGTAGATGTCATGGTGGCGGTATCAAGTAACTTCTTCTATACCGTAACCTTGCCATGTGCGTTGTGGTTCCTAGATAAGAACAAACCTACGCATAACAAAGACAAAGTGCTGTTTATCGATGCACGTCATATCTTCCGTCAAGTCACCCGAGCTGTGCGTGATTACACCAGCGAGCAACTTAACTTTATCGCCAATATTGTGCGCTTACATCGTGGTCAAGATATTGATAATACTTATCTTGAAGCGCATCCAGATGCTGGCAGCGATGGGAAGTTTAAACTAGAAGACTTCTTTGCCAATGATAACGGTGAACTGGCTTACCAAGATATCGCAGGCTTATGTAAGGTGGCTTCTAAAGCAGAAATCATAGAACAAGGCTATAGCTTAAACCCTGGTCGCTATGTAGGTGTTGCTGAAGGTGAACAGGAGCATGACGAAGACTTTGCTGCTAAGTTAGAGGCACTTCAAGAAGAGTTGGAAGTGTTGAATGCAGAGGCGCATGGTTTAGAAGGACTAATATCTGGCAACGTGGCTAAAGTTTTGGAGTCTATATAATGAAGGAATATAAACTCGGTGATATTGTTACTTTTCATTATGGAAAATCACTTCCAAAAACAAAAAGAATAAATGGACCTTTTCCTGTAATGAGTTCGGCTGGTGTTACAGGTTGGCACAATGAATCTTTAGTTAAAGGACCTGGTGTCATTGTTGGTCGAAAAGGCTCTATTGGTACCGTTTTTTACGAAAAACGTGATTTTTTTCCGATTGATACCTGTTATTTCTTAACCGTTAATGAACCACAAGTAGTAGATCTAAAGTTCCTATATTATTTGTTACTAGGCTCAAACCTTAAAGATTTAAACTCAGACGCTGCTGTACCAGGGTTAAACAGGGATATTGCTTATTCTCAGAAATTCTTAATTCCAGAACTGAATGTTCAAGAGAAAGTTGTTGAACTGATTGATGATTACAATGACCTAATCGAAAACAACAACCGCCGTATCACTATCTTAGAAGACATGGCGCAATCACTTTATCGCGAATGGTTTGTTAACTTCCGTTACCCAGACCACGCAGATAATCTTGATGCAGATGGCAACCCAAAGCTCGTTGATTTGCCGCTAGGTTTAATTCCTGAGGGGTGGGAAGTCAAACCGTTGGGTGAACTAGTAGAGTTTAAAAGGAAAACCATAAAAAAAGGCACAGTGTCTGAAAACACACCATATATGGGTTTAGAGCATTTCCCTAGAAAGTCGATAGCGCTATCAAATTGGGAGGAAGTATCTGAAATCGGTAGTAACAAGTTGGCTTTCAGTCGTGGCGATATATTGTTTGGCAAGATACGACCAAATTTTCATAAAGTTGGTGTTGCGCAAGTTGATGGTCTTTGTTCTTCTGACACATTCGTTCTTTCTCCAAAGGAGCGCACTCACCATTCATTAATCGCTATGGTCACCTTTTCTAACGAGTTTGTTGCTCAAGCGGTGCAAACAGCGCAAGGCAGTAAAATGCCGAGAGCTAGTTGGGACGTTCTGCAAGAGTTTGCTGTATACGTACCAGACTTGAAAACACTTGAAAGTTTTAACAGTGTTGTAACTCCAGCAATAGAGCAAATAAGAGCCCTTAGTCTTAAAAATAGGAACTTAAAGCTGCAACGAGATATGTTATTGCCAAAGCTAATCTCAGGCCAAATAGAGTTATAAGGATGATTATGCAGCCGATTGAAAAGCTCGTTGACTGGGTGAAAGATAAGCCCGTCTTTTGGCGTCATGCTGTTAGGCTGGCGCTTACTAAAGGGGAATTGACAGAGAAACAGCACCGTTTGATTTGGTCAATAGCACAGATGGAATATGGCGTTATTGAGAAAAATGAGCTTTACGCTCTCTATGAAACGCCAGTTACCGCAGCAGGGTTAGTTTCAGAGGTGTCTGAGGTAAAGCTATCTTCGATTTCTGATGTCGTTAATGTAGGTTCTTTGGCACCTAATCAAACTCTAGATTTAAATTCTAACGGCTTAAACATTGTTTATGGCGACAACGGTACGGGAAAGTCAACTTACGCGCGTATTTTAAAACACGCTTGTTTAACTAGGGGAGATGTTAGCTCAATTCTCGGTAATGTGTTTAATAAATCGGATGAAGCCTCTTCCGCTAAATTAACCGTTTGTGATGACAGTGATACCTTAACGGTTGATTGGACAAAAACGGCTGAAGCTAATGAAAAGCTGAAGTCCATTAGGGTGTTCGATACAGATAGCGCCTCACACTATGTGAGTAAAAAGGAAGGAACGCTGGGCTACAAACTATTCGCTCTGAAAGTATTAGAGTGCTTAGCGGCTGCAATGGACTATGTAAAAAGACAAATCGCTGAAGAGTTGATGCCAGGTAATGGTATGCAAACTCTTCCAACGTTTTCTGATGAGACGTTAAGTGGAAAGTTTGTTAACGGATTAAGCCACCTTTCATCGGTGCAAGATGTCGAGAAGCATTGTGGAAGTGATGATGAAATCGGTCAAGTAGAACCACTTAAGCAACGTATTTTCGAGCTCAAGTCTCAATCTGTCGCTAGTTTAAAGAAAGGGTTGAGTACAAAGGTCGCACGTATTACGCCTTTTTTACGCAAACTTAACGAGTTAGATGGTCCTTTAACAAAGAAAGCCTATACAGAGTTAATAGCTCTTAAGCATGATGCTGATGAAAAGGCAGGGCTTGCAAAAGAACTCAGAGAGTGTGTTCTATCCGGTTTGCCTTTTGAAGGTATTGGTGACGCTAAGTGGTTAACCCTATGGAAGGCAGCTGAATCATTTATTAAATCACAAACGAATGAAGTTTCTTTTCCGCCAGCAGAGTCAGATACATGCCCATTGTGTTTGCAACCTGTCAGTAGCGATAGTGCAGAAAAATTGACGTCATTCAAGGAATTTGTTGCAGACCAAGCTGTTCAAGAAGCAGAAACAGCCAGTAAAAAACACAAAGATGCCATTAAGGAAATTGACGAACTTGTAATTGATATTAGTGATTACGATGCCGTTATTGATGAGCTGACACCTGAAGGTAGTTCATTTAAGGCTGACGTGGCTACGTTGGTTGAGTCGCTAAAGTTGCGTCAATCGGAGTTTTTAAGTCAAGATTCAGAAATAGGTTTGTCCGATATCGATAAACGGCCAATAACTAATTGTGAAGAAAAGCTAGAAGCGCTGCATGCTGATATTCAGTTGCTAGCAAAAAATGATGATGAGTCTCATAGCGCATTACTTGCTGAAAAGGAAGAAGCTCTGGCAGAGCTAAAATCGCGGCAGTTAGTGGCAGAAAATAAGGACAGTATCATCAAAAACATATCTCGGTATGTTCTTGAAAATAAGCTAAAAGCGATTGAGGAAGTTACGACAACTAGACAAGTAACGCTTCTCTCTAATGAACTGAGCAAATCGACGATAATTGAGCCGTTAGTGAAGTGCTTTGGCGAAGAATTGAAAAAGTTTGGGTTTGATAGGTTCAATGTAGAAGTAAAAACAAGAGGATCTGCAAGTCAGCAACTTTCAAAATTGGAAATTACCGACGGTAGCAAGAATGTCGTTGCTGAAATTGCTAGTGAAGGTGAGCAACGGTGTATAGCGATTGCTTGTTTCATGGCGGAAATCATCTCAGATGGTAGACGTTCCGCTGTTATTTTTGATGATCCGGTTAACTCACTTGACCATCGATGGCGTGAAGACATCGGTAAACGTCTTGTAGACGAGTCACTTGAAAGGCAAGTGGTTGTGTTTACACATGATATTGTATTCTATAAGTATTTGCTTGAATGTGTGGAGAAAGTAGAAGGAGCTTCCGTTACACAGGTTCGTTTAGACCGTAGTCGTAAGCATACCGGCCTTGTTGACCATACACCGCCTTGGGATGCCTTACCGATAAAAGCAAGAATTGGACAACTAAATGCGGCATATCAAGCATTAGAAAAAGTAGAGCGGACAGGAACCGAGTTTGATTACTCACAACAGTGCTACCGCTTTTATAATCTACTTCGTGAAGCATGGGAAAGGTTGGTTGAAGAGAAGTTGTTCAATAATGTTGTAACTAGATTCGGGCGCTCGATCCAAACGCAACGCATCACGAAATTAATAGAAGACATAACCCAAGCAGATTACGATGCGATTCACTTAGGGATGTCGAATTGTAGTACGTTCTTTCAGGGACATGATACGGCAACAGGGTTACAGCAGCGGCCTAGAAGCATAGCTGAAATTAAAACTGATTTGGACTTAATTGTCGGCTTAGTAACTGATTTGAATAAGAGAAGATAATGACATATACGGAAGACGCTTTAGTAGAACAACCAGCGATTAACCTTTTCTCTGACTTAGGCTGGGATACGGCAACGTGTTGGGACGAGGTTTTTGGCTCTCTTGATGATGACCATCTTACTGATAATCCATTATACTTTGGCAGAGAAACTCGCAACGATGTGGTTTTATTTACAAGGTTAAAAGCTGCACTGCTAAAGCTGAATCCAGATGTGAACACGCTTGTAATTCAAGAGGCGATTGACCAAATATCACGAGATAGAAGCGCAATGACGGCTATTTCAGCGAATGAAGAGGTCTACGAGCTGTTAACTAATGGCTACGTATACACTACGAACTCTGAAGATGAAGAAGACTGCGTTGTACAGTATATCGATTGGTCCAACACCAGTAACAATGACTTTCTGCTTTGTAGCCAAATGAGTATTACCGGAGAAATTGAAACCCGTCGCCCTGATTTGATAGGCTTTGTTAATGGATTGCCGCTTGTTTTTATCGAACTGAAAGCAAGCCATAAAAACCTTCTAACGGCTTATAAAAACAACCTATCTGATTATAAAAATACCATCCCTCAGCTCTTCACATACAATCAGATAATTATTCTTTCGAATGGCGTACAGTCTAAGGTTGGTTCGATATCTAGCCAATGGGAGCACTTCGCTGAATGGAAGAAGGTTGAGTGCGAAAAAGAAGAGCGTCGAGTCAGTTTAGAGGTGGTTATACGAGGTGTGTGTGAACAAAACCGCCTGTTAGATATCATTGAAAACTACACTCTATTTGTAAAATCAAAGCACACCGTAAAAATCATTGCTAAGTACCACCAATACTTGGGTGTTAATCAGGCTTTATCTGGTCTAAGTAACGTGAAAGAGCGTGCTGGGCAATTGGGTGTTTTTTGGCACACTCAAGGCAGTGGTAAAAGCTTTTCAATGGTATTCTTCTGTAAAAAAGCATTTCGCAAATACACTGGTAACTGGACGTTCGTATTAGTCACAGATAGAACGGATTTAGACGACCAAATATACAAAACTTTCAACTCAGCTGGCATCGTAACTGAAAACTGCCAGGCAGATTCCGGTGCAGAGTTAAAAGCCCTACTCGGTGAAGATCACCGATTTGTGTTTACCTTGATCCAAAAGTTTAAAGGTGATGAGAAAGGCAATTTTCCAGTACTTTCAGAGCGTGATGATATCATTGTGATTACCGATGAAGCACACCGTAGCCAATATGATTCATTGGCGATGAACATGCGTAATGCTATGCCAAATGCCTCATTCATGGCATTTACGGGTACGCCGTTATTAGCTGGTGAAGCAAAAACACAAGAAGTGTTTGGTGACTACATTAGTATTTATAACTTTGCTGACGCTGTGGATGATGGTGCAACCTTACCGCTCTATTACGAGAACCGTGTGCCCGAAGTTTCTGTGTCGAGTGATACGATAGGTGAAGATATTGCCGAGATACTTGATCAGGCAGATCTTACAGAAGAGCAAGAGACTCGCTTAGAAACTGAGTTTTCCAAAGCCTACCATATCATTACACGAGATGACCGCTTAGAAACCATTGCCGCTGATTTGGTTGAACACTATATAAATCGAGATCCTTTCAGTGATGGTATGTTAGGTAAAGCGATGGTGGTTTCAATCGATAAAGCAACCACCATTAAGATGTACGATAAAGTTCAGTTAGCATGGAAGACTAAGCTCAATAGCCTAAAATCACAGGCAAAATATGCCTCTGGTAGTAGGTTAAACAAACTTCAATTTCAAATTGATCATATGGAAACGACCGATATGGCAGTCGTTGTTTCTGGGGGGCAAAATGACGATGAACGCCTTGCTAAAAAAGGTCTGGATTACAAACCTCACAGAGAACGTTTTCTGAAGGAAAAAATTGATGAAAAATTCAAAGATCCTGAGGATGACTTAAGAATCGTCTTTGTATGTGCAATGTGGTTAACAGGTTTTGACGCACCATCTGTTTCAACACTTTACTTAGATAAGCCCCTAAAGAGTCATACATTGATGCAAACCATCGCACGTGCAAACCGTGTCTTTGAAGGAAAATCAGCAGGGCAGATAGTCGATTACATAAATATATTCAGTGCCCTGCAACAGGCCTTAGGGTTATACGGTGGCGGTGTAGCAGAAGGTGGGGCACCTGATAAGGTTGATAGTCCAGCAAAAGATAAGTCTGAACTTGTCGCGGCTTTAGGTGTGGCTATCAATGAGCTAATCGTATTCTTAAATGGTGTTGATATTGACCTAAACCAGATCGTATCAGCTCCAGCAGATGGTTTTGCCAAGCTATCACTTTTGGATAATGCCAGCGAAATACTTCTAGAGCCAAAGAATAAAGAAGAGTTCACATCCTTCTTAAGACAGATAAATCGTATCTTTAAAGCGATTATGCCTGATGATAGCGCTAACCAGTATGTGCCGTACCGAATTGCTATCAATATCATCTATTCTCAAATGCGTTTGAAATCTGGTTTGTCCATTGATGATGAGGATGTTTTAGATGTTGTTCGCAATCAGGTCAACGAATTGCTAGATGAATCGATATCTACAATCAAGATTCAAAGCAACTTACCTGAACCGGTAAACATAGCGAATATCGACTTTGATGCGTTAGCGACTATGGTAGCCAAGGTTGAAAAGCCGAAGCAATCTGATGCGGAAAAACTAAAAAACCTCATTGAGCGTAAGTTGCAGCCTATGGTGCTTAAAAATAAAACGCGTCAAGATCTACAGCAGAAATTTCAAGAGCTGATCGAAGCGTATAACTTAGGTGCATACACCGCAGAAGAGTTTTTCAATCGCTTAAAAGAGTTCATCATTAAGTTGGAACATGAAGAAAAACGTACTGTACGCGAAGGCTTAACGGAAGAAGAATTGGCAGTATACGACCTGATGGTTCAAGAAGCTCCTTTGACCGATAAGGAGCGCAATCAAATCAAAGAGATTGCCAAAGTGCTGACGGAAAAAATGAAAGAAATTTTGGTTATTGATTGGCGTAAGAAGCAGCGAACTAAAGCCAGAGTTAAAAACATGATTGAGGAAGTACTGGATAGCCTACCAGAGTCTTATGACGATGACTTGTGGCCTAAAACTTGTAGCGAAGTATATATGCATATCTTTGAGAAGTATCCTGGGCAAGGGCAAAGCCCTTATACTCATTGAGTAGATATCTCCTTGAATTGTAAAGGTTAGATATAAATGCTGCCTCTGCCGTTCTCATTTTACCCATCAAGGGTAACACTTACTCCTCACCTCTTATCCTTAGCTCTATTCTCGGCTAAGTGCAGCAATGAGTTTCTTTCTCTCGCTCTCTGTCAATTGAGCAATAAGGCACGCTAACTCGGCTGAGCTATCATCTTCACAAAAAAAGTAGTTAAGTGGCACACCTAGTTTGTCGGCTATTGCCTTCAAGGTTTGAACATCAGGCGTGTGCTTACCTTTCTCATATTGATTCATACGAGGGCTTGCTGAGCTTTCATCCATACCTATGCTTTCTCCCAAGGATTTTTGAGAGAGTTTTGCTTTTTTGCGCGCTTCTTTGAGTCGCACTGGGATTGGATTTGTAAATGGCACTTAAACTTCATTTCTCTGAGCTCAACTTAACTAAGATTTTCTTAGTTTTATAGATTTCTGTATACTAAGCAATCCTTAGTTTTTTTGGTTGGTGTGAATTTAGATATGAGTTTGTCTCGAAGAATTGGCGTGCTGATGCACAAGTTATTGATTGAAAATAGGTTAGATGGATTTACAGTGATAGAAGCCAGAGATATGTGGCTGTCTATTGATGGTGCCACATCTGACCCAGTTGAAGCTCGTAAAAAGGTGTATCGACAAATTCTTCGCTTTGAGAAAAACAAATGGCTACGCAATGAAGGCTCAGGTCGAACAAAACTCTATTTCCAAACTGAGCAGCTTAAGAATATGTTTTCGTTTGCTAGCTCTAGGGATCAGGTTGAATTAGAACCTCAAGGTACAGTTCAAAACTATTCCGTTTTGATCAATGAACGAAATGAATATAAGGGTGAACTAGAGATAGTGCTTGGCGAAGTTGACGAGTATCAATCAATAGTCGTTAGATTTCCTGAACTCGAAAATCAGTTAGCACCATTGCACCAACAAGCCAAAGAGCGTGCTGCATTGCTGCTTGGTAAAGTAAATGTTTTAACAAAGGTTCTTAATACTTTGTCTGTAGGAAATGAACCGTGTTAAGAAAATGGCAAGCTGAATGCTCAGACATCGCGATGAGTAAGTTTAGAAACGACCACTCTCACTTCTTCTGTCAAGCAACGCCTGGGGCTGGTAAAACAGTGCTTGCCGCCAATGTTGCACTAAGACTATTACAAAGCGACATGGTGGATCTTGTATTGTGTTTCTCACCATCATTAACAGTATCTGATGGTATAAAAAGAACCTTTTCTTCAATACTTAACTGCACTTTTAACGGGGGTTTAGGTTCCATTGGGCAATCATTAACGTATCAATCAATCCAGTTTCTCAACGACGAGTTTTGGCAAACATTACGGAGCCACCGAGTCTTTGTTGTGTTTGATGAGATACATCACTGCTCTGGCTCAGAACTTGAAAATGCGAACGTTTGGGGTCTACAGGTGTTAACTAAGATTCAAGGTCTTGCCACTTATACACTCGCGCTATCGGGAACACCTTGGAGATCAGATTCTTTGCCCATTGTAATGGGTAAATACAGCGATCCTGATGGGCAACTGCTTGTTGATTATCAATATACCTTAAAGCAAGCGATTGAAGATGGGGTTTGCCGAGCGCCGAAAATCACTTTGATTGATAATGAACACTTATCCGTGACCAATAGCGAAAAAGTTGAGTCATTTTCATCGATATTAGAGATGCTTAAACAAACCAAGGCTTCGTACCAGAGCGTGATACACAACCAAGAGGCTATGGAGTATTTGCTTGGTTTAGGTTGCGAGCGGCTAGCAATGGTTCGCAAGGACTCACCAAACGCAGGTGGTTTAGTCGTTGCGGCATCGGTTCAGCATGCGCAGACTATCAAAGAGATACTTTCACAAAAGTTTGGGCAAACAGTCGCAATTGTTACCTATCGCCATGAAGAACCACTCGCAGAGATCGAGCGTTACCGACACAGCGATGCTCAGTGGATTGTTAGTGTTGGAATGATTAGCGAAGGTACTGATATTCCGAGACTTCAAGTTTGTTGTCATATGAGTTCTGTCAAAACCGAACTGTATTTTAGACAGGTTCTTGGGCGCATACTTAGAGTGAACTCTTCATCAGAACAACAAGCGTGGTTGTTCACATTTGCCGAGCAAAGTTTGATTCAATTTGCAGAACGGATTGAACAAGACATTCCAGAGTCTTGTGTGTTTGCGAATATGGGAGTGTTGGTAGAGGCTGATACAAGTGTTCAGCAAAATCATTTGGGATCTAAAGCGTTACTTGGGTCGCATGGTAGTCAGAGTTCTAAAGTCTCTTGGGGAGATGGTTCGAATGGAAGTACCAATTTATATGGGACTCTAGGGACGTTTGATGAGCTTCGACTCGGGGCTTTTAGGCAGAGGGTTATTTCGGCGTTTGTGGTTTCATGAGGTCCCAAAAGTATTTTCCCATTGGGTTTAAGGGCAGACTTTACGTTATCGCCAGTAATGCATTGTGTTCTTAATTATCTAATTCACTTTCAATCAAGGAGCGAGCTATGAGCCGTAAACCAATTTCAGGAAAAGGACTGCTTGAGGGTCTTACATCAAATACAGCACATGCTGATGAACTGGCTGCGATAACATTGGATGAATTTGACCTTGAACCCTCTGAAAGTGATTATCAAGCCGCATTGAAGCGAATTGAATCTCTGTTTGATGTTGCTAAACCAGGTACTCCAGGAGGTGACGAACTTGAAAGACTGGTTCTATTGGTTGAAGAGTATGAAGAAAAACACTTCCCCATTTGAAAATTGCAACGCATTTTTGCCCCATTATGAGTTTTGGAGGGGATTACCCTTCAATTTAAGCTTTGTTATTTGGCTTACTTTTCTTCATCGTTAGAATTTTGCCTAGTTACTCTCGTCCTCTATATTGAATAATCGTACCTTTGATGCTCTCCAGTGTTGATTTATAGCGAAATTTTCTTTCGCATCTATGAATAGAGGGAGATGGTTGTTTCATATTTGAAATTTTATCTTTCTTACCAAAAACACAGTCTGACTTCATGTAAGTTATGGAAATAGTGTAACAGCAACTACTGTCATATTTCTTGGTTTAATTATGTTAGCTTTAAAAATATTTAGGAGTGAGAACAATGAAAAAAAATGGGCTTATTTTAAGTGTACTTCTCGTTTTTGTGGGAAGTGCAAATGCTTCTGTTAACTGTGTGTGGGATGAATCTGAAGGTCAACATTTTGACAGTGAATCAGCTATTCAAACTAATCTATATTTAGCTTCTAATAAAGTTACCAGTAATGATGCTTTAATGAGTGAAAATGTAATAACTGATTTTAAAGTGCAATCAGATGGTAAAATGTACTTTCTACAAAGTGAGTATAGTAGCTATTCTTATGTTATTTACGACGGTTATAATGGAGTCGATGTAATGGCGATGTTTGCCAATATAGATGAAAATGCCAAACCAATGAGAGTGTGGACAGGTAAATGCATTAATAGTAATTAATTATGGTATAAATAAAATCAATGAGTGAGATTTATAAACTTATTTATATACCCTCTAATTATTTTGTTCATGAGTTTCTTAGCGAAGATTGTTACTCATTCTGTTGGAGGGTTATTGGGATTAATCCATAGTGGATATATGTTAGTTAGGTATGAATCCGATGTTGACCCACTTCATATGAAAAATTTAATTTTCATGGATTATATTTCTCTATTATAACTTCGATGTACATTAAAATTTATTAGATGTGAGCGGCAAACTCAATGAGTAATATTAAATTTATTTTTATTTTCACCCTTCTATCTTTAAGTGCTTTCAATACATATGCTGAAAACATAAAATATGAGCACATCTCAGATGTAGTGCCTGATAAATACAAAATATCAAGATTAATTGTTGGTGATTTAACAAGCGATGGGAATGATGAAGTAATACTATTAATAAAAATGACAGACCCTAAATTTAATGTCGTAAATAATTACGGCGAAACTGTTGATAGAAATAAACGAGGATTAATTATTCTCAAGGATAGTGGGTATGACTATTCCATAATATCTGAAAATCTAGATTGCTTTGAATCAGAAAACGAAGACGGTGGTATATATGCGCCTCCTGAAATGTCGATAGAATCTAAAAATGGTCATCTGTATGTTCACTATAGTCAGGGAAGGTATGGTTGGGATGAGTTTAATTTTCGTTATAAAGGCGGTTTTTTTTACTTGATTGGTTACGAAAGTGCTGAAGGTGTTAATGGCATAATACAACGCAAAGAAAGTATGAATTTCCTAACTATGAGAAAACAAACACTAACATTAGACGATAAATTTGATGTTTTTTCTGATGAAGGTGTTGAGCCAGAAACCAGTTTGTATGATGAGAAGTGGGAAACTATGTCATTTAGTGGTTTGATTAAATTAAGGGACATATCTTCGTTGACGAGTATCTATGATATTTACCCGATACTATAATAACCCCAATATTTAGTAGAACCGATGGCCTCAACTCAAGGCGTTTAAATAGACAGATGTAGAGTCACATCATTGTAGGGTAGAAGTATTCGTAGATTGGTAAAGTACAAAACACAAGTAAAGTTGCGCTACGCAAGCGGATTCAGACAATAGCTAATGTCGAGAGATTTTACGGGGGCATGGAGAAGCATTATTGGTCTTAAAGAGGCAAAATTTTGAGCGCTGACCTAAGGATATTAGAAACTGTGAACTCGTTGATTAGTTAAACTTAAATCCAGAAATAAAAGCAGATTAATAAATAATCGATTGATGGCAACTACCTTGAATAACGCTGAAACTACCGCATACTAAAATAAAGCGTTGAAGCATTACCATAACTTAAGAGGTATCCAAAAATGAGGCTGATACAAATCTGTTTCTTTGCATTGATTGGTAGTTTTCATTGCTATGCAGATGAGTTTGAGTCTCAGAAGGCGCAACAGAAAGCATTGAAGTTTGCTCATGAAATTAGCTCTAAGAATTACGCTAAAGCATATCAGTTGATTGTAGATAATGGTATTGAATGGCGATTTTCTGGAATGATGGAAAATAGAGAAATTTATTCTGAAGAAGATTTTTTACGTTTAGCTCCTATAATTTTTAAAAATGTTTTCATCGGTACAGTCGATGAAGAAAACGTCGAGTTAACTTGCTGCCTTGGAGGGTATTCAACACTTGAAGGAACAGGGATTAATGACGATGTAACTTTCTATTATTTCGATTCTGGGACGCCCTATTTATTAATTAATGAAACAATGGCTCTACCATCATTTGATTGTGCGAGTGCGACTACGGATGTTGAAGTCTCGATATGTAATAATTACAAACTATCTAATCAAGATCAGAAGCTTTCCTCTGTTTACAAGGATGCTCAACGTTTTTTCTTTGGTAGTGAACAAACGCAGTTGCAGGTTGACCAGATAGAGTTTCTTCGTCAAAGAAACCAATGTGGATCGAACAGCGAGTGCATACACTCGATAACAGAGGAAAGAATTAATACATTAAATGATAGATTGGATAGCTCATTTATATCAAAGGAGCCAGTAACTTTCACTATTGATGCACACATTCTAAATGGTACGTGGCGCACGAGTGACGACTTCGATATGCAGTATGCTAGTAATATCTATCCTCTTATCTCTGATGATTACCCTTTTTTGCAATCAATCACTTTTTCAGGGAAAGCAGTAAACGTCAGAAGAGCAAATCGTCCAGTGAGTTCTGATTTTCCAGTTACTCAATCCAATGACGAATGCATTATAAATAGTATCAATAACTTCTGGTATGCGAATGTGTATTATCAAACAGCCTATCAAAATAATTACTTCGGAAGAATGGGGGGAGACTTCTCTCAGTTACCTTTTGCTGTTAATTACTCTGTATATGAACTAAGTTACGTCCAAGACAGGAATAAAATATGTGGCATTATCATTATAACAGGAAAAGATAACAGTATTGTTTTATTCGCTGATGATTATATAGATAAACCACTTGTTGACCAAGCATGGTTCCTCAAGCGGGATAGGGAAATTTGACTACTCATTTATATATCCAAGACAATCCATTAAATACTAATCTAAATAAATGACGAGCATTAGTGCGTGCAAAATCTTCGCGATAGGGACCCCAAAACTCAGAATTCCCTTAAATTGAAGAAAACTGAAAATAGATCTGATTTTAACAGTTGTTCTTTGACAGAATTTGCTGATCCACTATGAATGTACTTCCCCTTAAAAACTAAAAATGGAAAGATAAGTTTCATATCACTACATTTAATATTAACGGTGTACTCTAGAAGTATGTTGTTAAATATAGATTATAGTTTGATTTCATATAATTATAATTCCGGTGTTATTTATGATGATTTTTATTTCAACGATTATCAATCAATAGGGTATTGTTATGCTGTATTTTATTATTGTAGATAATGGGAAGATTGAAGTTGCAACGAATGTTGCATACGGGAAAAAACTTAAAAGTAAAGGCTATGAGACTTACGAAATAGAAGCTGATTCTGAAGTTGAAGCTATAGAGAAATATGAGCTTATTGAAGAATATGAACGTAGAGACTCAGAGGACGAATCTGATCATGTGTACACCTCAACAACGAACTATATTTCTGATGGCTTGATTATTTCAGATAACAAAGGTGTAATTACTTCAACTGTCGTTGTTGGTACTCATATATTTAAAGATATTTTTGCATCGATAAGAGATATCGTTGGCGGTAAAGCAGGTGGTTATATAGACACCATTGACAGTATTAAAGATGAGTCATTGTTAGATCTAAAAAACAAAGCCCGAGATCTAAACTGCAATGCTATTATTGGTATATCGGTTGATGTTGATGAAATATCAGGTGGGGGGAAGTCAATGCTGATGGTCACTACCATCGGCACTGCTATAACTGTTGCTCCTATAGTAAGGTAACTGTAAATCTAGTCTTCTAGACTTAAGGTAAACTGATCTACATCAGATAGAGCCGACATTTAATTAAACTACTTTTCCATACCAGTAATCCGCCCATTCATAATTGCATTCAATCGTAGAATTTATGTTGTAACTTTTAATGGTGGAGATTCTTATTTTCCGGGACGATTACCATGTGTTTGACATAAAATAAGCTATCTGAATGCTGGGCAGCATCCGCTTATCGCAACTCGGAATTGTCCAGAAATGTGTTACGACAGTAAGTTTCGACGATGAGCTACATGGAACTTCCTTAGGCAGAATCAAACAATAGAGTACTTCCCTCAAAAATTGCAACTTGCTACACTGTATATAATAACAGTTATGGTGAGTTTAATGACTAAGAAAATAATCCATGTAGATCTTGATTGTTACTATGCTGCTGTTGAGGCAAGAGATGATCCTACCCTACGAGGCATCCCCCTTGCTATTGGTGGCTCCCAATATGGTCGAGGTGTTCTGTCAACATGTAACTATGAGGCTAGAGAGTTTGGAGTTAAATCAGCTATGCCTACCGCGAGAGCCCTCAAACTCTGTCCAAATTTAACTGTTATTCCAGGAAACATGGAAAAGTACAAATTGGTATCCAAACAAATACAGGCTATTTTTTCTCGCTATACAGATGTTATTGAACCTTTGTCTCTTGATGAAGCTTATTTGGATGTGTCGGACTCTAATCTATTCAAAGGTTCTGCCACATTAATAGCGGAAGATATAAGGAAGGCAATAGAATCGGAATTGCAGCTTACTGCTAGCGCAGGTGTTGCCCCAATAAAATTTGTGGCTAAAGTTGCTTCAGATATAAATAAGCCGAATGGTATCTGTGTTATTACCCCTGAGCAAATAGAGAGTTTTGTCGAAGAGTTGGATCTAGGAAAGATACCTGGTGTTGGCAAGGTTACGAAGGAAAAATTAAACAAATTAGGTCTATTTACAGGCAAAGATGTAAAAGCTTACGATCAAAGACTTTTACTTAAACAATTTGGTAAGTTCGGTCAGTCTCTATGGGAAAAGTGTCACGGAGTTGATAAAAGGAATATAGAAACTTCTAGGGTTCGCAAGTCTGTGGGTGTTGAAAAAACATTTAACTCAGATATTCATACAGAAGCCGAATGTCACAATGCAATTGCACATCTCTATCCATCTTTATTGAGTAGGCTTGAAAGGGCTTCCTCAGACAAAAAAATCATTAAGCAGGGAGTCAAATTAAAATTTAATGATTTTAAGCAAACAACGGTCGAGCATAAAAAACGTACTTTAGATAAGTTGTTTTTTAATGAGTTACTAGAAGAAGCATTGAAACGACAGAATGGTCGAGGGATACGCCTTATAGGTCTGAGTGTGGGGTTAGATACAGAAAAAAGTAATAAAGAGCAAATTAGTTTTAAATGGTAGGTGACGCTAAATTTGTAAGTGATATGTATCAAGAGTGACTAAAATTATTGTCGATCTTCAAGAAAATTTTGTATACAGAAAATGTAAGTTGCTTTAACGATTTAAACAATTGTTATTTAACATTTTATTTGTATACTCCGCACTAGCATACATTTTTCACTCGCTAGTTATCTAGTGCAGCGGTAGAAATGAGAGATTTCCCCGAATATCGCAATCGTCCACTAGCGGTGGGTGGAAGCGAGACGCAACGGGGAGTATTGAGTACCTGTAACTATGAGGCTCGGCGTTTTGGTATTCATTCAGCAATGCCTACCGCACAGGCTAAAAAGTTGTGCCCCCACTTGTTAGTTGTGCCCGGTCGAATGTCGATGTACAAAGAAGTGTCGGCTCAAATTCGCGCTATTTTCGCTCGTTACACTCATATCATAGAGCCGCTATCGTTAGATGAGGCCTATCTTGATGTCACAGATAGCCCATCATGCAATGGGTCCGCTACCTTAATTGCTCAGTCAATTAGGCGCGATATTGAATCAGAGCTCAACCTTACTGCGTCAGCAGGAGTGGCTCCTATTAAATTTCTGGCTAAGGTGGCGTCAGATTTGAATAAGCCTAATGGGCAGTATGTGATACCGCCTAGCCAAGTACAGGAGTTCATTGACAGCATGCCTCTGCAAAAGATACCTGGTGTGGGAAAGGTTGCTTTGCAAAGATTACATCGCACGGGTCTTTATCTTGGTGAGGATGTGCGTAACGCGAACTATCGTGATTTGTTGGTACGACATGGTCGATTAGGTGCATCACTTTGGAAGCGCTGCCATGGTATCGATAATCGCAGTGTGCAGGTTTCTCGAGAGCGAAAATCTGTGGGTGTGGAGCGCACTTTTACTAAAAATATTGAAGCCCTCGAGCAGTGCTGGGAGGTGATAGAGCAGCGGCTTTATCCAGAATTGCAGCGCCGCTTAGATAAGGTGGGAGGAGAACACGTTCGCCCTATCACTAAGCAAGGTATTAAGGTTAAATTTGCTGACTTTCAATTGACAACCATTGAAACAGGTTCCAATAAGTTGAACTTAGCAGCCTTTTATCCTTTGCTAGAAGAAGTATTACTGCGTCAACAGGGGCGTGAGATTCGTTTATTGGGCTTGAGTGTCATGTTGCAGCCGGAAGCCCAAGCCAAGCAGTTAAGCTTATTGGATAACGAATAATTTGGCTGTAAAGTAGTCGGATATCATTTAACAAGGAATTATCAATGATTAAGCGCATTACCTCGAGCATTTTAGTTGGATCATTATTGGTCGCTCCAGCACTTCAAGCGCAGTCACTAACGGATTACGAGTCTTGTAATGTAGATCTAAACAATGAATTACACCTAGATGGAAAAGAGGTAGAGATCATTGACCGTGAAGGTCATCGAGCGGTATTTGAAGCTAAAGGGCTGGTTATCAATGGTGAGTCTATCCCTTTGAATAAAGAGCAACAACAATTACTCGATCACTACAGGGTGCAATTGAATAACGATATTCCTAAAGCTCGTGAAGTAGCACAGTCGGGTATGTTACTAGCTAATGAGGTGCTTGATGATGTTTCAGCTAAATTCAACGATACTGATGCTTTTGACAATGTTCGTCAGGCAATCGCTGATTTTTATGCAAAGTTGGAGCAGCGATATTATCAAAATGGGGAGTGGGTCTTAAAACCTAATGCCTTTGGCAATATGTTTGATAACTGGCAGCAAGATTTTGCCGATGCTCGCGAGGTGTTTAACCGTGAATTCTTTGCCAGCGCATTTTCAGTACTACAAGAACAAATGGCCTCGGAAGAGGGGATTAATTTTACCGAACTTCAGAAGCAATTGAATGATCTCAAGATCTCAGTAGAAAAAAAGCTTAAAGAACACTCTTCTGAAATTGCAGGACAGGCACAAGATTACTGTGATTCTATGGGTAAATTAGCAGAAGAAGAGAAATCGTTGGTTGAAACTATCCCTGAGTTAGAAAATTATCAACTGTTCAATATTTGAGCTATATTTTAGTGGTTTCAGTGACTTGTAAGCTTTGTTACTTTTTTCTACGAAAATATCTCCAGATAATCTAAGAAAAACGTTTACAAAGCTTTAAACTGCTGTAGCATATCACTCGCTTCGTAAGGCAAAGTTGTTAGACAAAATTAAGCAAAAGCAAGTTTCAAATTTTATTGTAAAAAGTAAAGTAGTGTTTTCTGTTTTTCCCTTAACTTAATAGCTAAAGCTTGCGCAGCCGTCATATTAGTGACGTTCGATTAATCTTAAATACTAAGGGACATAACATGTCAAAGACTACTGGTACAGTAAAATGGTTTAACGAAGAGAAAGGCTTCGGTTTCATTTCTCAAGACAACGGCGGCGCTGACGTATTCGTTCACTTCCGTGCTATCGTTTCTGAAGGCTTCAAAACTCTTTCTGAAGGCCAAAAAGTATCTTTCGAAGTTGAGCAAGGTCAAAAAGGCCCTCAAGCTTCAAACGTTACTGCTATCTAATTCTAATTAGATTAAAAGTTTCTGAAAAGCCCGCTGTTAACAGCGGGCTTTTTTTATCTCGATTTTTATGTCGAACACTACGCTCCACGCCTTCCAAGCCATACTCGCGACATTCGACTTAACTTATCATCGTAGTAAATAACGGATCAGCTAAGTTGGTTATCACGTGTTTTATCCCTTCATCAACTAGAAGACTATCGTTATAGGCAGTCTATTGCTTGGAAAATCAAGGCTCAATTGAACAAAAAAAAGTAGCCATTACTAGGGTCTGTTGATCTTTTGAGTTTATTTTTGTAGCGATTTGTTGGGTATTTAAACAAGGCAGTCACTTTTAGGTGTGGTGGTTCCACATGAAAAGGGACTAACGACGTAGAAATGCCCAACAAACGCTACCCGAAGGGCTCGGCTAGAAACCATTTACTCGTCGTTGAGCGTCTTTTGCTTAGATGACTAGGCGGCAAGCCCCTCGCCTTGATTAAATGGTTTCTAGTCGAGCAAAATTTAATCGCAAAAGGTCAACAGACCCTAGCTACCTTGTTATTTGGTGGAGTGCTTATCTAAATTGTTTAGCTTCAGCCAACCACTCGAAGCTGCCCGTTGCCAATTTTTTAATGAGCAGCTGCTTGTCGATATCAAAGGATTTCACTAGCGAATCTAGATCGCCATTGAAGTCGTCTCGCAGTTTCATATTGATGATGCTCATTAGCATTACAACATCCATTGTTTGATAGTTGGCTAGATTCATGGGCTAGTCCTCAAAATCAGAGATCAACAGGTTTGCAGCGGCAAAAGCGGCACGTTCTCGGGTCTCTTTTGGCTGGTTAGTATCTGCAGCAATATCATTGAGCGTTTTTAATGCGCAAGTAATAGCTTGTGGGATGTAGCCTTGGTCACCACTGCCAATTTGAGCATAGAGCTCGCGAACTAGGTCGCAGCAATCGTAGATTTTCATTATGTTTCTCCAAATATGAATAAGGCAGCCGAGGCTGCCTTTATTAGAATCTGTTTTTCCCTTTTCTAGAAAAGGGAATCAACGCGTAAAGGCTTACTTAAGCAGACCTTTTAGGTGCGCAACAACGTTGTCCATTTCTACAGGCACTTTCTCACCGTCACGACGACTCTTGTACTCAAAGTGGCCATTGTCCATGCTGCGATCACCAATAACAACAGTGTGTGGTATACCGATAAGCTCTATATCCTTGAACATTACCCCTGGGCGCTCTTTACGGTCATCAAATAGAACTTCAATGCCTTGAGCTGTTAGGTCTGCGTAAAGCTTCTCTGCTGCTTCTTTAACGCGTTCAGATTTATGCATGTTCATTGGAACGATCGCAACTTGGAATGGAGCAATTGCGTCAGGCCAGATGATGCCATTGTCGTCGTGATTTTGCTCAATTGCCGAAGCAACAACACGAGATACACCAATACCGTAACAACCCATCTCTAGGATTGTGCTCTTACCATCAGGACCAAGCACGCTACAGTTCATCTTGTCAGTATAAGTAGTGCCTAGCTGGAAGATATGACCCACTTCGATACCACGCTTAAGCTGAAGCACGCCGTTGCCACATGGACTTGGATCACCTTCTACTACGTTACGTAGGTCTTCAACCTGAGCAAGCTCAACGTCACGACCCCAGTTGATACCAAAGAAGTGTTTGTCATCAATGTTTGCACCTGCACCAAAGTCGCTCATTACAGCTGCGCTGCGGTCAACGATGAATGGCAGGTTCAGGTTTACAGGACCAAGAGAGCCTGGGCCTGCGCCAATGATTGCGCGGATTTCTTCTTCTGTAGCCATTTCTAATGGAGAGGCTACTTGAGTAAGGTTCTCTGCTTTTACTTCGTTTAGCTCGTGGTCACCACGGATGATAAGACCAATAAGCTCAGCATCAACGTCGTCAGAAGCTTTAACAAATAGCGTCTTAACTGTTTTCTCGATTGGCAGCTCAAATTGCTCAACTAGCTCAGCGATGGTTTTGGCGTTTGGTGTGTCAACTTGTGTCATCTCTAGAGTTGGAGTTGCCAGTTCACCTTGTGCTAGCGCTTCTGCTTTCTCAATGTTTGCAGCGTAGTCAGACTCGCTAGAGAAGGCAATTAGATCTTCGCCGCTTTCTGCAAGTACGTGGAACTCGTGAGAACCACTACCACCGATAGCACCGGTATCAGCAAGTACTGGACGGTAATCAAGGCCCATACGGTCAAATGCCTTACAGTAGGCTTCATGCATCGCTTCATAAGATTTTTCTAAACCCGCTTTGTCGATATCAAAGCTATAAGCGTCCATCATGCTAAATTCACGTGCGCGCATTACGCCAAAACGAGGGCGTCGCTCATCGCGGAATTTAGTCTGGATCTGATATAGGTTCAGCGGAAGTTGCTTGTAAGAGCTAACTTCGTTGCGCACATGGCTAGTAATCACTTCTTCGGCTGTTGGGCTCAGAACAAATGGGCGTTCATGGCGATCTGTTAAGCGTAAAAGCTCAGCTCCCATTTTTTCAGAACGACCCGTTTCTTCCCAAAGTTCGAACGGTTGAACAACGGGCATTAAAGTCTCAACAGCACCGGCATTGTCAATTTCTTCACGAACAATGTTTTCCACTTTACGCAATACACGTAAACCTGTGGGCAGCCAAGTGTATAGGCCTGAGGCAAGTTTACGAATCATACCTGCACGAAGCATTAGCTGATGGCTAATTACTTCTGCGTCGTTTGGCGTTTCTTTCAATGTAGAAACTAGGTATTTACTGGTACGCATTGATGCTTTCCGTTGTATTTGTATATAGAGGGAAGGGTTTAGAACCCTAAAAAATAGCTCCCTATAATACCAGTGTATTGGCTTATGCTAAAGGGGCAATATCGACCACTTGAATGCCATCTTCATTGGCTGAAAAACTGACATTCCATTCAAATAAATGGACGGCATAGGTCTTTGAGTCTGGCTTGCCTTTCTTATACGCAGGCCTTGGATCTTGTGACAAGATCTCTGTTAGTGCTTGTATTCGATACTCATGATCGGAGTGCTTCATTAGTGTGCTTTTTGCAGACTCACTAAATTGAACAGTTACAGGTTGAGGTGGGGCTTCAGCATACCCTCCTTTGGCGTTAGGAATGCTATCGGAATAAGGGATATAAGGCTTGATGTCAATAATGGGTGTGCCATCTACCAAATCGACATTACCGAGTTTCACAATAACCTGTCCACTTTTTATCTCAACATCCAATAATTCTACCGCTGACATGCCAATGGCATTGGGTCTGAAGGTTGAACGACTGGCAAATACACCGACCCTTTCATTACCACCAAGGCGAGGGGGGCGCACAGTGGGTTTCCAACCCGCATCTATATTCTGATCAAACAGAAACAGCAACCACAGATGTGAGAACTGCTTCAGTTCGCGAACGGCTGTTTCAGTATTTGCTTCGCCTTCTAGATACAATTCAGTGGTGACGCTAGGTGCTAGATTTGGCTGTCTGGGGATCGCAAACTTCTCTTTGTAGGGAGTGCGAATAGAGCCTATAGGTGAAATTGCGTGCATTCTTCTGGCGTTCCTAAATGATTTTTTCGAATTAAATGTACGCAAAATGTATGCTCTGCGTCACTTTTTTACAAACAGGGGTAATTGTATAGATTAGTTTTTGTAAGAATATGTTAACAATCCTTACCCTTTATCCCACATAAGATTTTTGCTTAATATCTCCTAAATATTGACCTTTTTTAACCTTTTTTTGACACATTTCTTTGATTTATAAAGGCTCTTCCACCTTTTAAATTGTGCCGTACTAGGGTATGTTTCCGGCTCCTTTTTGCTGCGTTAGGGAAATAACGTGCCACAACCTGCTGGTTGAGATGCAAAAAGAGAGATAAAAATAATTAAAGGAGAACTCAGATGAGCACATCTGCTTCACAAACACAACAACCGCCTAAAAAGCCGCTATTCACTCGTTTTCTGGATGGCGTCGAATACCTAGGTAACCTATTACCACACCCAATCACTTTATTTGCTATTTTCTGTGTGGCAATCTTAGTCCTGTCTGGCATTGCTGGATATTTTGATGTTTCTGTAATGGATCCTCGCCCAGAGGGTGCAGCAGGTCGTAGCGCCGATGGCGTTATTAAAGTCGTGAGCCTTCTTAATGGTGAAGGTCTACGTTTAATCGTTACTAACCTTGTAACTAACTTTACTGGTTTCGCGCCTCTAGGTACGGTTCTAGTAGCAATGCTTGGTGTGGCTATTGCAGAACACTCAGGCATGCTTTCTGCTGCGATGCGTGGCCTAGTAATGAACGCTTCTCAGCGTATGGTTACAGTAACAGTCGTTTTTGCGGGTATTATTTCTAACACAGCTTCTGAGCTTGGTTATGTGGTTCTTATCCCTCTAGCCGCTATGCTTTTCCACTCATTAGGTCGTCATCCTCTAGCCGGTCTAGCAGCTGCCTTTGCTGGTGTGTCGGGTGGTTATTCTGCAAACCTTCTAATTGGTACGGTAGATCCTCTGCTTTCAGGTATCACTGAAACAGCAGCACAAATGATCGACCCTACGTACTCTGTAGGCCCTGAATCAAACTGGTACTTCATGTTTGTTTCTACCTTCTTCATTGCAATCACAGGTGCCTTTGTAACTGAAAAGATTGTTGAGCCAAAACTTGGCAAATATAACGATGAAGAAGCGGCTGAAGACTTATCTAATGACAGCATGGGCTCACTAAAGCCTGAAGAAAAACGTGGTCTTAAGATGGCGGGTTTAGCGGTTGTTGCGGTAAGTGCAATGATAGCTCTGACGGTCGTTCCTGAGTGGGGCGCATTACGTCACCCAGAAACAGGTCTGGTTTCGGGCTCTCCATTCTTGAAGAGTATCGTTGCCTTTATCTTTGTGTTCTTTGCTATCCCAGGTTTTGTATATGGTCGCGTTGTCGGCACTATGAAAACTGACCGTGATGTCATTGATGCCATGGCTAAATCAATGTCTTCAATGGGTCTATACATTGTTCTAGTTTTCTTTGCTGCGCAGTTCGTTGCTTTCTTCAAGTGGACAAACTTCGGTCAAGTATTTGCAGTTGCGGGTGCAGACTTCCTACAAACTATCGGTTTGACAGGTCCAATGTTGTTCTTCGCATTCATTCTGATGTGTGGCTTCATTAACCTAATGATTGGTTCAGCTTCGGCTCAGTGGGCTGTAACAGCACCAATCTTCGTTCCTATGCTAATGCTTGTTGGTTACGCACCAGAGACGATTCAGGCGGCTTACCGTATTGGTGACTCGACGACTAACATCATTACTCCAATGATGAGTTACTTCGGTCTTATCCTAGCGGTAGCGACTCGCTATATGAAGAATCTAGGTATTGGTACACTGGTGGCAACGATGCTTCCGTACTCAATCTGTTTCCTATTTGGTTGGTCTATCCTGTTCTACCTATGGGTATTTGTATTTGGTCTACCAGTAGGTCCAGGTGCAGCAACGTTCTACACGCCTTAGTAGATACGTTAACATTTGATAAAAAATGGTCAGCCTATGCTGACCATTTTTGTATCTGGAGTTTACAAAGAGCAACGACCAATATTCCGTATTGATTCCCTGTCGCCTCATTGCCCAGCCATATTAGCTTATCTATTCTTTTTTATGCGCACTGCAAGATTAGATTTAACAATATCTATCTAAATGGGTTCATATTGGGTTTGCTGCAAGCTATCAACCAGTCTCTTAAGCGCTAATCTGGCCTTAGGGTACTAGTCATATTCGAGTGTTTTATCGGGTATCTGTTTTTATAAAAGGTCCCCGATAAAGCACTTCGGGGACGACGATTCTTCGTCGCACGAACATCAAAGTCGGGTTCTACTAAGCTAAATAATCAATTATACCAATCACAGTAAGTAAGTGAGCATAAAAAGCGCAGGAAAAACGCTAGAAAACAAAGCAGAATTTTTTGATAAGTAGTTATTCTACAATCAAAAATTCTAACGCCGTTATCAAGTGTTTTAACAAGCTAGGGTGAACAGTTATTTACTACGATGGTATTAGGTCACAGTGATACTAATAATTGTGTATGACAGGAACATAGGGCTTATGCTCTCTCGCCCGTAAAGACGATACATGTCGAAAATAGCGATAGAGGCTAAATTGATATGTGTTTATCTTACAAGGTCATTAGAAGCGGTTTGACGTGAAATAAGGGCATAAAAAAACCGCCACTAGTGATAGTGACGGTTATTTGTAAGATTAACGTTTAAGGTATGCTGATTACCAGCCCTTAACTACGCCACCTTTAAAGATGTCAGAAGCGGCGTTGTAGACTTCTTCAGTTTGGTACGCTTTTACAAAGTTCTGTACGTTTTCAGCGTTTAAGTTGTCTTCACGCGATACAATAAGGTTTACGTACGGAGATTCTTTGTCTTCAACAAATACGCCATCACGTTCTGGTGTTAAGTCGATAGAACTTGCGTAAGTCGTGTTGATGATTGAAAGTGCTACGTCGTCTAAAGAGCGAGGTAGTTGTGCTGCATCAAGCTCAACAATCGTGATGTTTTTAGGGTTTGCAGTGATGTCACGAACTGTAGCCAATAGACCTGCGCCTGCACGTAGTTCGATTATACCTTGTTGCTCAAGAAGTAGCAGTGAACGACCAAGGTTAGTTGGATCGTTTGGTACTGCAATACGTGCACCTTCTTCTAACTCGTCGACAGATTTGATTTCTTTAGAGTAACCGGCGATTGGATAAACAAAAGTGTTACCTGCGATAGCTAGCTTGTAGCTACGATCAGTAATTTGTTGATCAAGATATGGCTTGTGTTGGAATGCGTTTACGTCCACAGAACCATCATCTAGAGCGGCGTTTGGTGTAACGTAATCTGTGAAAGTAACTAGCTCAACATCAAGATCGTATTTCTCTTTAGCAACCTTTGCCGCTACTTCAGCAACTTGTGCTTCAGCACCTGCCATTACGCCGACCTTAATCTTGCTTAGGTCTTGTTCTTTGTCGCCACAACCAGTCAGAGCCAAAGCCGACGTTGCAATCGCAAGGGTTAAAATGTTCTTTAGGTTAAATTTCATAACTATCTCCGTATAATTTTTAAATTCTTATCTGTGGTCAACTTTACGAACCAGTGCGTCACCCACAGACTGAATGATTTGCACCAATACAATAAGCATTACAACTGTCACTGCCATGATCACAACATCATAGCGGTGAAAGCCATAGCGAATAGCAACATCACCTAGGCCACCACCACCCACGGTTCCTGCCATAGCTGAATAGCTAACTAAGGTAACTAGTGTGATAGTAACTGAATTGATGATGGTTGGTAGTGCTTCTGGAAGCAGTACCTTATTAATAATTTGTAGCGGTGTTGCGCCCATCGATTGAGCCGCTTCTACTAAGCCACTTGGTACCTCAAGAAGTGCACCCTCGATAAGACGAGCCACAAATGGGATAGCACCTATGGTTAGCGGCACGATAGCGGCTGTTGTGCCGATAAAGGTTCCAATAAGAAGCTTAGTAAATGGGATTATGGCAACCATAAGCACAAGGAAAGGCACGCTTCGTCCTATGTTGACAATGGCACCCAAAATTGAGTTCAGACGCTGGTTTTCTAGCAAACCACCACGTTTGGTTGTATGAAGGACTACGCCTAGAGGAATACCAACTGCAAAACCAACAATGCCAGAAAAACCCACCATATACAGGGTTTCCCAAGTGGCTTTTAATAAAAGTCCGCTATTTAGATTGAACCAGTCAACTAGTACATCATAAGACATAGCCAAGCACCTCTACTTTTACATTGTTATCTTTTAGGTATTGAATCGCGGCATTGTCGGCCTCTTCATTGCCGAAGAATTCTGCCACCATCATGCCGAACTTCACGCCACCTGCGTAGTCTAAATCCGAGCTTAGAATTGATATATCAATATTAAACTTGCGAGTGATTTGACTGATCACTGGAGCATCGACACTAGCACCGGTGAATTCCAGTCGTACTAATGGATAACTGCCTTCTTTACGTTCACTCAATAGACGCGACTCGTAATCCTCAGGGATAGAAAGGTCTAGGGTTGAGCGAATAAACTGGTGGGCAAGCTCTGTTTTTGGATGAGCAAAAATGTCACCAACTGATCCTTTCTCAACAAGCTCACCATCACCAATAATGGCAACCTCATGACAGATGTTCTTCACGACATCCATTTCATGGGTGATGATAAGGATTGTGATACCGAGTTGACGGTTGATGGTTTTTAGCAAGCCAAGGATTGACTGAGTGGTTGCTGGATCAAGGGCGCTAGTCGCCTCGTCGCATAACAGTACCTTAGGGTCACTGGAAAGTGCACGTGCAATCGCTACACGTTGTTTTTGTCCACCACTAAGATTGGCAGGATAGGTATCGCGCTTATCGGTGAGACCGACTAGACCTAATAACTCTGCGACTTTACTTTCTATTGTTTGCTTATCTTTACCTGCAAGCTCTAGAGGCAGGGCGATATTTTCAAATACAGTACGAGAAGAAAGCAGGTTGAAGTGCTGGAAGATCATACCGATGTTACGGCGTGCTTCTGAAAGTTCTTTCTTAGATAGCTTAGTGAGATCAACACCATCAACGATGACTTCGCCGCTAGTCGGAGCTTCTAGCATGTTAACGCAACGAATTAGGGTGCTTTTACCTGCACCGGAAGAACCAATTACACCAAAGATATTGCCTTTGGCGATGGTTAAGTTGATATCTTTCAAGGCGCTAATAGCGGTCTTACCTTGATAGAATACTTTGTTAACTTGCTTAATCTCTATCATCAAATAGCCTACATGATTAGGTAGAGGAGTTTAAATCTTGCAGAGATGCTAGATATTTCATTGACTCAAGTCAATAGGTATTTTTACGTCTAGACGGCTAAACGCCAAATCAAGGGTGCGAGTGGTAACAAAGCGTGCGATAATCGTTACCATCTTTATGAAGTAGAGCAGAGTAGTTAACCGTGCCTAAACCAGCCGTTTTTTTAGATCGTGATGGTGTTATTAATGTTGATCATGGATATGTGCATGATGAGCATGATTTCGAATATATTCCTGGCGTATTTGAGGCAACCAAAAAGTTACAACAGATGGGGTATCTATTAGTGTTGGTGACTAATCAATCTGGAATAGCGCGAGGCAAATTTAGCGAAGAGCGATTTGAGTCTTTAACGCAATGGATGGATTGGAACTTCTCGGATAATGGTGTTGAACTCGATGGCATCTATTATTGCCCGCATCACCCTGAGCACGGTATTGGCGATTACAAACAAGATTGTGAATGTCGAAAACCTAAGCCAGGTATGTTTATCTCGGCTAGAGACTTCTTGAACATTGATATGCAAAACTCCATCATGATTGGTGATAAAGCTGAAGATATGATGGCAGCAGAATCCGCAGGTGTTGGCACGAAGATCTTGGTGCGTACAGGCAAGCCTGTCACTGAAAAGGGAGAGGCTGTTGCCAGTGTGGTGTTGGATAGTATTAAAGAAGTGCCTGCATACTTGAGCGAAAACAGATAGCTCATTAGTTAAAAAGTAACGTGTTAAGTGAGAAGGGCTTTGAATCATTCAAAGCCCTTTTTGTATTCTACTGATATTGAACGGTGTAGCGAGTTGGCTTGTGGTTCATCCATAAAATCAGATTGATGAATACGGCGGCCAATATAGACCAAGCAATCAGTGTTAAAGGGATAAAATAGAGCGAGCAAATCAAGATCGAGGTATCGAACAACAGCTGTGTTTTCCCCACAGAGATACCCATCTTATCTTGGATTACTAGACACAATACATTTGACCCTCCTAAGCTGGCACGATGACGAAAAAGAACCAGTAAGCCTAATCCTATAAATGTTCCGCCAGCAATCGCCGCAAAAGCAGGCGTGAGTACTTCAAAGCGCATCACGTGGTGCAGGTTATCAGCCATGACAGATACAAGAGAGACACAAATTATGCTGTTAATGGTGAATCGCTTTCCAAGGCGAGTCCATGCCAAGAAATAAAAGGGAATGTTCACCAAGAAATACATGGTACCGAAACTAAGATCGATAAATTGCGTAAATAGCAATCCAAGACCTGCCGTTCCTCCCACTATCATGGATGATGACTTTAAAAAATAGATCCCAACTGCCACTAGCAAAGTACCAGTAAATATAGCAGCGCAATCCTCGAGAAAGCTATGTTTGTTCATTGTACTTAACCTTGCAAATCCAGCCGCGAATAGTATAGGAAAACTGTGCTTTACCGAACTGTTTGCGCAACTTTTTTGTTAACAGCGTGTAATTCTTGATTTACACAGTGTAAAGTTGAGAGCCTCAAAAAAGAGAATCCCAGATAGGTCTTTATTCAGTTGGTTATTTAAGCGAATATACCTATAGAAAACAGGGACAAAAAAAATTTGTGATACGAATTTATTTCGGTAAAATGCCGCCATTGCCGTGACGAAAACGTTTGCTTTTGGTCATTGTGTGGTTTTTTTAGCTATTTACAGTTTAATCTGAGTCAGGAGATACAGATGCTAAAGCGTGACATGAACATCGCTGATTATGATGCGGACCTATTTACCGCAATCCAAGAAGAGACAGTGCGTCAAGAAGAGCACATTGAACTTATCGCTTCAGAAAACTACACAAGCCCACGTGTAATGGAAGCTCAAGGCTCTCAGCTAACTAACAAGTATGCTGAAGGCTATCCAGGCAAACGTTACTATGGTGGTTGCGAGTACGTTGATAAGGTAGAGACACTAGCTATCGAGCGTGCATGTGAGTTATTTGGTGCACAATACGCGAACGTTCAACCTCACTCAGGTTCTCAAGCAAACAACGCTGTTTACATGGCACTACTTAATGCTGGCGATACAGTATTAGGCATGAGCCTTGCTCACGGTGGTCACCTGACTCACGGTTCTCCAGTAAACTTCTCTGGTAAGTTGTACAACATCATTCCTTACGGTATCGATGAGAAAGGTCAAATTGACTACGAAGAAATGGAAGCTTTGGCAGTAGAACACAAGCCTAAGATGATCATTGGTGGTTTCTCTGCATACTCTCAAATATGTGATTGGGCACGTATGCGTGAAATCGCAGATAAAGTTGGCGCTTACTTCTTTGTTGATATGGCGCACGTTGCGGGTCTTATCGCTGCGGGTGTGTATCCTAACCCTGTACCACACGCTCACGTTGTAACAACAACGACTCACAAAACCCTAGCAGGTCCTCGTGGTGGTTTGATTCTTTCTAATGAAGGTGAAGATCTTTACAAGAAATTAAACTCTGCAGTATTCCCTGGTGGTCAAGGTGGTCCTCTAATGCACGTTATCGCTGGTAAAGCGGTAGCGTTTAAAGAAGCACTAGAACCTGAATTTAAAGAGTACCAAGCGCGCGTTGTTGCAAACGCAAAAGCAATGGTTGCTGAGTTCCTAGCTCGCGGTTACAACATCGTTTCTGGCTCTACAGAAAACCATTTGTTCCTTGTTGATCTAATCGACAAAGACATCACAGGTAAAGAAGCGGATGCGGCTCTTGGCGCAGCTAACATCACTGTGAACAAGAACTCTGTACCAAACGACCCTCGTAGTCCATTCGTTACTTCTGGTATTCGTATTGGTTCACCTTCAATTACTCGTCGTGGTTTCACTGAAGAAGACGCGAAGAATCTTGCTGGCTGGATGTGTGACATCTTAGACAACATGGGTGATGAGTCAGTTATTGAAGCGACTAAAGCTAAGGTACTAGAAATCTGTAACCGTAAACCTGTTTACGCATAAGATCAAAGTACCCCAAATGACCAAAGCGAGCCTAATGGCTCGCTTTTTTGTTTACTGGTTTTCTAGATACATCATGAAAAGCCGAGCATCGAGCTCAAGTTGATGATAATCAGGCTCCATATGGCAACAAAGTTGATAAAAGGCTTTGTTGTGATCTTTCTCTTTTAAGTGCGCTAATTCGTGCACGATCAACATCCGCAATAGTGGCTCTGGTGCATCTTTGAATACGCTAGCGATACGAATTTCGTTCTTTGCTTTTACCTTGTTACCTTGAATACGATTAACGTAAGAGTGCAGCCCCAGAGCATTGTTGATGAGATGAATTTTGTGGTCGTAAATCACTTTGCTGAGCGGTGCAGATTTTCTCAAAAAGCGATTCTTAATCGCCATAGTATATTCAAACAAGGCTTTTTCGCTTTTGATTGTATGCTTAGTGGGGTAACGTTGCTCAAACCATGTGTTTAGCTGCCCTGACTCTACAAGTCGGGTGACTGGCGTGACTATATGTTCGGGGTAGCCCTGAATGTATCTCAGCGAAGGGTTCATTGTATTCCAAAGCAATGCTAGAAGCGCTCAATTCTACCTAATTCTCAATGTTGAAAAAATGGATTTATTGAGCACTTCTCTAATTATCGCTTGATGAGAATTTACTTGGCCGTTAACCGCCTTTGTTGATACTTAACTGAGTGCCAGATTTACAACGGAATGTATAATAGCGGCGACTCTCGCTAAATTTAGAGAGTCCTTCACCTGAACAATAATCAATATTGATATCGCGCATGATCTCTAGCGTTTTTTCATTATCTAGAGCGAACTTAGATCCATCCGCACAAATGATGCGAACCTTGCCATCATCACTGACTGAGTAGAGTGAGACCTCGGTGTTACACAGTTCAAATGATGCTTCTAAGTAGTTGTCTTCTTGAGTGTTTTTATCTGCACAGCCCCACAAAAATAGAGCTGACAGCGCGCATAATAACAGTCGCATCAAACGACCTCCCTTATTTATGACTAGTCCTAACTCTAATCATAATGGGCTTAGCGTAGAAAGCAAAAAACCACGACAATGTGTTGGTGTTTATTTGGGAGTTTTGAGGTTTGTCGCAAATGGGGAAGGGAGGTGAGTTAGAGCGAGGGTTTCAACGCACAAGTTTAACCAAAGCAAAGGCGTCATTCTGGAAAGCTCAAGAGCTTATCCAGAACCTTAGAGAGTACGTTGCTCAGATAAGCACGTTCTAAGATCCTAGAGAGCTGCGAAGCAATCTAGGATCTTGAAATACAGAGTTGGGCAATCAGGAAGATCCCAGATAAAACTTAGTCGCTTTTCTGGGATAAAAAATCCTAGGGGATTTTTTACTTAACTTCTTCGCCCTTTGCTTGTAGGTCTGCGTGGTACGAAGAACGTACGAAAGGACCACAGGCCGCATGGGTGAACCCAAGCTCTAGTGCAATCTCTTTTAGTTCATCGAACTCTGCTGGTGGAACGTAGCGTTCTACTGGTAGATGATGACGGCTTGGTGCTAGGTATTGGCCTAGAGTGAGCATGCTTACGCCGTGCGCTCTAAGATCTTTAAGCACTTCTACGATCTCTTCTTTAGTTTCGCCTAAGCCCATCATTACGCCAGACTTAGTTGGGACGTCAGGATGCTGCTCTTTAAATTTCTTCAGAAGCTCTAGAGACCACTTATAGTTAGCACCAGGGCGCACACGACGGTACAGGCGCGGTGCTGTTTCTAGGTTATGGTTGAATACATCCGGTGGATTCAGCTTAAGCTCTTCTAGAGCTTTATCCATACGGCCACGGAAGTCAGGAACCAGCGTCTCAATGCGAATGTTTGGATTTAGCTTACGGATTTCTTCGTTACAATCAGCAAAGTGTTTAGCCCCACCATCGCGAAGGTCATCACGGTCTACTGAGGTAATAACAACGTACTTTAGCTTCATATCCTTGATGGTTTGAGCAAGCTTTTGTGGTTCGTTTGTTTCCGGGGCGACCGGACGACCATGGGCTACATCACAGAAAGGACAGCGACGAGTACAGATAGCACCTAAGATCATAAAGGTTGCTGTACCGTGGTTAAAACACTCGGCTAGGTTAGGGCAAGAAGCTTCTTCACATACCGAGTTCAGATTGTTTTTACGCATAGCAGACTTGATATCTTGAATGCGCTGGCTATCAGCCGGTAGTTTGATCTTCATCCATTCAGGCTTGCGAAGGACTTCGCTGCGTTCAACAGGAACTGACTTAGTAGGGATCAGCGCCATCTTATCAGCGTCGCGATATTTGACGCCTTTTTCCATTTGAATTGGTTTACTCATAGCTTTCTGTCATTTCTATTACGTCTGTGTAATCCAGTAAGGCACTTAATTCCTTAACCAGAATACCTTGAATGTTTGCACGCTGACCTTCAGTTGTGAAATCAGCGACCTGAACCATTTCCATACCCGCATAACCGCAAGGATTGATACGTAGGAAAGGGGAGAGATCCATATCTATATTCAGAGCTAGTCCGTGAAAGGAGCAACCTTTTCGGATTCGAAGTCCAAGGGAGCAGATCTTTTTACCATCCACATACACGCCAGGAGCGTCTGGGCGAGCAGCGGATTCGATACCGAGCTTAGCAAGGGTTTGAACCACGGTGTTCTCAATATGAGTCACCAGTTCACGCACCCCTAAACCTCGTCGACGCAAGTTCAATAGGAAGTAGACTACCATTTGGCCTGGGCCATGATAAGTAACCTGACCACCGCGATCACTTTTTACCACAGGGATATCACCGGTATTAAGGAGGTGCTCCTCTTTACCTGCTTGGCCTTGTGTAAAAACAGGATTGTGCTCAACAATCCATACTTGATCAACGGTATTATCGTCTCGTTCATCAGTAAATCGATGCATTCTTTGCCATATTGGTTGGTAATCTTGACGACCAAGATGGTGGATTTCCAACCGATTACTGAGTAGCGATGGGCTTGTGTCTGCTTGTTTCTCTGTGTCGTTAGGCAATTCGTTACTTCCCTGAATCATCTATATCGATGTACGCACATTACTAGCAACGTGAGGTTATTTCTACTAGAAAAAGGCGAATTAGTACTATTTGTATTACAAAAAGTGGTGCTGAAAGAAGCACCACTTTTAAGATCAATAGCTTACAATTTATCGGTCTTTAAGCGTTGCTGCTTATAATACGACACGAACGATTTCAATTTCACCGAGTTCTTTATACAGTGTTTCAACTTGCTCGATAGAAGTCGCTGTAATAGTTACAGATACTGCATTGTATGTACCTTTACCACTTGGAGTAATTTTAGGGCTATAGCTACCAGGTGCGTGGCGTTGGATTACTTCCAAGATGAGATCTGGTAGTTCTGGTTTTGCGTAACCCATTACTTTGTAAGAAAATTGGCACGGGAACTCCAACAGGTCTTTTAGTTTTGGTTGCTCTTGCATGGTTGCGACTCCAAATGGAAATAGTGTAAATAAGGGCCATTTAAGGCGCGAATGTTACTTTGATTGAACTAAAAACTCAATATGAGGTTCTATTGCTTGCATTTCAAGCTAGCTAAAAATAAAAAAGAAGCTGCTATAAAGCAGCTTCTTTTCAAGTTAACTTAGGCTAAAACCCTTAGAACCAGCTTTTAACTAGCAGTACTAAATAATCGATTAGTCGACTAAATATCCCACCTTCATCAACATTTTCTAATGCAAGTAACGGGTATTCAGCGATGTCTTCACCATCGACTTGGTAAAACACTCGGCCCACAACATCACCTTGCGCGATTGGTGCTTTTAATTCTTTATCAAGAACAAAGCTAGCTTGTAGATTCTTTGCTACGCCACGTGGAAGTGTTACGTAGGTATCTTCAGCTAGACCCAATTTAACGGTGTCTTGACTACCCATCCAGATTTTCTCTTCAGCAAACACTTCGCCTTTTTTATGAGGAGCGACTGTTTCGAAGAAACGGAATCCATAGTTCAGAAGTTTTTTGCTTTCTGCTTTACGAGCATTAGCACTCTTAGTGCCCATCACGACGGCAACAAGGCGCATCTGACCTTCTGTACCAGAGCTCACTAGGCTGTAACCAGCATTACTAGTGTGGCCGGTCTTGATACCATCAACGTTCATGCTTTTATCCCACAACAAACCATTACGGTTGTACTGTGTGATGCCGTTGTAGGTGAATTGCTTCTCTGCGTACAGTGCATACTCATCAGGCACGTCACGAATCAGTGCTTTACCTAGTAGCGCCATGTCGTATGGGGTTGAATATAGGTTATCGTTATCAAGACCGTGGACATTAGCAAAGTGTGAGTTATTCATACCTAGCGATTTTGCCCAAGCGTTCATTAGATCAACGAAGGCATCTTCAGAGCCTGCAACATGTTCAGCCATTGCAACACATGCATCGTTGCCTGATTGAATGATAATGCCGTGATTAAGCTCATCAACCGTAACGGTTGTACCGACTTCGATGAACATCTTTGATGAGTCAGGGAAGTTCTTCGCCCAAGCATTCTTGCTAATAACGACTTCATCATCTTTAGATATGTTGCCACGCTTTAGCTCTTGGCCAATAACATAGCTTGTCATCATCTTAGTTAAACTTGCTGGATGAAGTTGAGTATTCATCTCTTTCTCAGCCAATACTTTGCCTGAGTTGTAATCCATCAGTACATAGCCTTTGGCTGCAATCTGCGGAGCATCAGGTAGCACGATCGGTGCAGCCTGAGTGATTGCTGAAAAAGCAACTGAGGCAAGGGCACTCGTTACGGCGAGAGATTTAAGTGATTGGGTGATAGTTTTCATCTTTTCCGTGTAATGTCCAAATTGAAGGCAAAACTTTTTGTATAGTAGCAGAATCAAAAGTCTAGACCAGAGAAACTAGTATAATGCTTGCCAAAGTGTGATTTTTTATCCGCGCCCAATCTACTCAGGTTTATGCTTTTTAATAAAAGCGCTCGGATGTCCATTTTGTTGTAGTTTTTCCAGGAGTTGCTTGGCTTCGAGAGCGTCCGCAATTGGACCAATATAAATTCTATTGATGGTATCCTGTTTTTCTACATAACTTGGCTGTTCATACTCTTCTGTGAGTGTGTTGGACAGCTTCTTCGAATTGGCTGCATTTCCTAGGCTAGCGACTTGAATCACATAGCTTGGGTGAGCATCCGATGTTGTATTGTTACCCGACTTTGACTTGGTCGTAATAAATTCTATTTCGACATTGGCCACGCCAGTTTGCACTACTCCAAGTTTAGTTGCAGCCGCATAACTCAGGTCGATAATTCTCCCTTCATGAAATGGCCCTCTGTCATTGACACGAACAACAGTTGTTTTTCCATTGTCGACATTGGTGACTTTTACGTAGCTTGGAATAGGAAGGTTTTTGTGAGCGGCACTCATGGAATACATATCATAGGTTTCGCCATTTGAGGTCAAATGCCCATGAAATTTCTTGCCGTACCAAGAGGCTTTTCCCTTCTCTGTAAAACCCTCAGGGTTATTTATCACAGAATAGGATTTCCCTCGTACAGTGTAATCTTTGTTTCCACCTAAACTATAGGGTTCGTAACGTGGGGTTGCGTCCTCAATATGATTCAATGAGATAGGCGAGTCGGGTGGTACGTCTTGTGCTATTGCATAGCGGTCTTTGTCCGATCCTGAACATCCAGCAATGATTGTCAGAGCTACGCCCAATCCTAGGGTTGTAAGTATTCGCATTAGTTTGCCTTCGAAAGCATTTTTCTATGAGTTTGGATCGACATTAATATGCCAAAACCCGCCATCAAGGTCACCATTGAGGTGCCACCATAACTGATTAATGGCAAAGGAACGCCCACAACGGGTAAAATCCCGCTCACCATACCGATATTTACAAAGATGTAAACGAAGAAACTCAGCACCACACTGCCCGCCATCATTCGACCAAAGGCTGTTTGAGCCTGACTAGCAAGATATAAACCGCGACCAATGATGAATAGATAGACAGTAAGTAAGAGCATGACTCCAATCAGTCCCCACTCTTCAGCAATAACGGCAAATATGAAGTCAGTATGGCGCTCAGGTAGGAACTCTAATTGTGATTGCGTGCCTTGGAGCCAACCTTTTCCTGTTAAACCGCCAGAACCAATAGCTATCTTACTTTGAATAATATGATAACCAGCACCTAGGGGATCAGATTCGGGATCAAACAGGGTTCTAACGCGCACTTTTTGATATTCACGCATTAAGAAAAACCACAAAATTGGTACGAATGCACCCACCGCTAAGGCTGCCGATAGGATGATGTTCCAGCTAATACCCGCTAGGAAAATGACGAATATACCTGAGGCCGCAATCAAGATTGAAGTACCAAGATCTGGCTGTTTAGCGATTAATATCGTTGGTAGCATAACCAAGATTAAGGATGTCACTAGAACCCTAAAACTTGGTGGAAGAGGGCGGTTACCTATGTATCTTGCGACCATTAGAGGTACAGCTAGTTTCATTAATTCAGAAGGTTGAAAGCGCACAAAGCCAAGATTAAGCCAACGTTGCGCCCCTTTTGATGCCTCACCAAAAAAGAGCACCCCTAGTAATAGGATAAGCCCTCCAGTGAAAAGCAATGGAGCGAGTGTTTCATAGGTCCTTGGCGTTATTTGAGCCATGATAACCATGACACCTAGAGCCAATATCATGCGCATCATTTGGCGCTCCATCATCGCCATATTTTGGCCACTCGCGCTATACATGATCACCAATGAACATCCCATCAGGATCAAGACGCCAAAGATCAATGGAAGGTCAAGATGCATACGCTCAAACAGAGAGCGATTTTTGCCTGTTTCAGGATCTAGTTTCATTCTTCAGGCTCGATATAGTCATAAGTTTGATCTAACAAAATATGGTCAAAAATTTGTCTTGCTACAGGTGCCCCATGAGTTGAACCACCGCCTGCATTCTCTAGTACAATGGTCAAAATAACCTGAGGGTTATCGTAGGGTGCGAACCCTGTGAACAGAGCGTGATCACGCAAGTGTTCAGCAATTTCGTCAGCATCATATTTTTCATCTTCTGCAAGTCCGAATACCTGTGCTGTTCCCGATTTTCCGGCGCTTTTATATTTCAGTCCTGCAAATGCGCGACGAGCAGTGCCTCGCTTGCCGTGGTTAACCAAATACATACCGTGCTTAGCGATGGTCCAAAACTCCTTCTTCACACCGGTTATTGGAGGGTAAAGTTCCGGTTGTTTGAATTCTTCCACAACGCCATTGTGCTCAACAGGTTTTATGGTTGAACGAAGAATTTGCGGCGCCATCACCTTGCCTTCATTGATCAATACTGAAGTGGCTTTGGCTATTTGTATTGGCGTTGCCGTCCAGTAACCTTGGCCTATGCCAACAGGGATAGTATCCCCTTGATACCAAGGTGTGTTATGTCTGGCTCGTTTCCATTCACGCGTAGGCATGTTAGCTTTGCTTTCTTCATAGATATCGATGCCGGTGTAATCGCCAAACCCGAACTCTTGCATCCATTTGGAAATACGGTCGATGCCCAAATCATAAGCAACTTGATAGAAGAAGGTATCCACTGATTCTTCAATGGCTTTGTTAATATCGACTTCACCATGTCCCCAGCGTAACCAATCTCTAAATGGACGAGTCTTGGAGTTTGGAATGCGCCAGTATCCTGGGTCATTACGTGTAGTGGTTGGGGTAATGACTTTTTCCTCTAAAGCAGCCACGGCAATAAATGGTTTTACTGTCGATGCCGGAGGATAAATACCGAGTGTGGCTCGGTTGACTAGTGGGCGATTGATATCGCTGAGTAGCGCCCTATAATCTTTTCCTGAAATACCATGAACAAAAGAATTAGGATCATAACTAGGGCTAGATACCATAGCGAGTACTGCATCAGTATGGGGTTCAAGAATTACTGCGCTGCCTCGGCGACCGTCTAGGAGTTCGAACAGATAGTTTTGTAGCTTGATATCGATGTTAAGTACGATATCTTCACCTGGAGTTGGTGGCTCATATTTGAGGGTACGAATGACGCGACCACGACTATTGACTTCCACTTCTTGGTAGCCTGGTTTGCCGTGCAGGATATCTTCGTAGTAACGTTCTATTCCCAGTTTGCCGATATCATGAGTTGCTTGGTAATCCTGTACCTTATCTTCGCGAGTTAAGCGCTGTATGTCGCGATCGTTGATACGGGATACGTAGCCGAGAACATGAGTCAGGATCTCGCCATAGGGATAAAAGCGCTTTAAGGTTGCATTTACTTCTACACCAGGAAAATCATGCTGGTGGACAGAGAAAATTGCGACCTGTTCTTCTGAAAGTTGACCGAGCAGTGGAACTGACTTGAATCGTCGAGAGCGCTTGCGGTCTCGCTGAAATCGTTCAACTTGCTCTTCTGAAATAGCGGGTAGTAGCTGCTGAAGGCGAGAAATTGTCTCATCAAGATTTGGGACCTTTTCTGGGGTGATTTCTAGGGAAAATACAGGTCTATTCTCAGCTAAAACAATACCATTTCTGTCATAGATTAAGCCACGGTTAGGCGCAATGGGTACGACTTTGATACGGTTGTCATTAGAACGAGTTTGGTAGTCTTGAAATTGATTAACCTGAATATGATACAGGTTAACGATAAGGAGACAGATGAGCACGAGAATACCAATGAAGGCAACCAACGCACGATTGCCAAAAAGTCGAGTCTCGAGTTTATGGTCTCTAAAATGAGAGCGCTTACGCATCATGCTCTTTTACTCACGATGGTATGGGTGGTTCGCGTTAACGCTCCAAGCTCTATAAAGACTCTCGGCCATTACTACGCGCACCAACGGATGAGGGAGAGTCAAAGGAGAGAGTGACCAACTTTGCTCTGCTGCAGCTTTACAGGCAGGAGCTAAACCCTCAGGACCACCGATTAAGATGGATACATCTCGAGCGTCAAGTTTCCAGCGATCCAACTGTTTAGCCAGTTGTGGTGTATCCCAAGGCTTGCCAGGAATATCCAAGGTAACAATACGGTTACCTTTAGGTACCGCAGCCAACATGGCTTCGCCTTCTTTTTGCAAGATGCGCGCAATATCGGCATTTTTGCCTCGTTTACCAGCAGTAATTTCAATGAGCTCTAGCGGCATATCGTTTGGAAAACGACGCTTGTACTCATTAAAGCCTTCTTCTACCCACTTTGGCATTTTAGTGCCAACGGCAACGAGTTGGATCTTCACTAATTAACCCCAAAGTTTTTCTAGTTGGTAAAGCTCACGATGTTCTTCTTGCATGACATGAACCATAGTAGAACCCATATCTACGACAACCCATTCACCCTCAATTTCACCATCCATTCCTAGAGGCTCAATACCGATCTTTTTCGCTTCAATAGCAATATGATCCGCGATAGAAGATACGTGGCGCTTAGAGGTGCCAGTGCAAACCAACATGTAGTCAGTCACACTTGATTTACCTTGAACATCCAATGTAACGATCTTTTGCGCTTTCATATCGTCAGCTTTATCAGCTAAAAAGTCTCTTAATGCTTCGCCTTGCAATGCCGGCTCCTTAATAAATTTATTTTGGTATCAAAAAGTATACCATGCGTCGCTGCTAAGCGTTTCGTGGCATGCTCATATCGAGTGTCAACTGAGTAAGTATTGGCCATACACTGTTGTCGTAGTCTGTTTTTACGGTATGTTCTGCATCAGCCAATGTGCAAACCATACTATAGAGTGTTGTTGGTGTATGGCGGTTAAGTGCAGCTGTATAAAGCGGGCGCTTGTTGTTCCAAACACGGTATTGGTCAAATACTTGTTGTAGGTTTTTGCTAGTGAGTTCCTGCTTATAACTCATCAAAGTATTCAGCTCTTTTTGTAGCGTACGCAGCAAGATAACCGCTTCAACACCCTCACCATGCAATTCGCGTAGGATTCGCTGGCTACGTTTTGCCTTACCTTCGAGCATGGCATCAATCCAGTTAAATGCCGTGAAGTGGTTGTGCCTGCTCAATGCTGATTCTATACGAACTAAGGTAAGTACTCCGTCAGGGTAGAGTAAACAAAGCTTTTCTAAACTCTGACTCAGTGCCAACAGATTCCCTTCATGCCATTGAGCCAACATCTGTACTGCTTCAGTGTCAGGCTTTAGCCCTAGTTGGTGGCAACGCTGTAGTACAAATTGAGGCAGTCGATGAATATCTGGTGTGAGACAGCTTACCCAAAGGCCATTGGAGTTCAGAGCTTTAAACCACTTCGCATTTTCTTGCGCCTTGGTCAGTTTGCTTCCTGAAACGATCAGCATTACGTCAGGATTGAGTATTTGATGAAGGTTAAGTAGCTCTTTTGTTATGGCTTGATTGGTACCCGATTCAGGCAGTTCTAGCTGTAGAATTTTTTTCTCAGCAAAAAGGCTCATTGAATTACATGCATCAAAGACCTCATTCCAATCCGTTTGAGCAGTAATAGAAAAACGAAACACCTCACTAAAGCCCTCTGATTTGGCTTTATGCTCTATTTGGTCTCGAGATTCTTGAATGAGTAGGGGCTCAGCACCAAATAGCAAATACACTGGGTGTAGTTGCCTTTTTAGTGTACTGGCCAATTTGTCGGCAAAGATGCGCATACTTATTCTCTACTTTGCAACGTCAGATTCAGAGCCTACAGCTGTGTCTGCTTCAGTACCGCTTGATTCAGGTGGAGCAGTTTGCAGCTCTACAGGTATTGTTGCTTGATCGCTTTTCTCGTATTCAGCCTGCAGGCTAATTTGGTCATCTTTTCTTTGAGAAGGGTCTTCTATCACACCATCGTCATTAACGAAGGTATCAAATGAGCCATCATCGTTATCAAGGTCGGTACGTAGACGAGCTAACTGACGAATGATCTGTCTTGCGGCTTGCTTGCGCATCTCATCTTCAATCATGTCTCTTTCGACAGATTTAGCGAGCGCTGTTAACGGGTTATCTAGATAACTGCGGTTAACTTGAGTTCTAAACGTTCGAGTGCCTACGTCAGGGACGACAACTCGATAGCTCGCCCTTAGAGTCAGTTCTTTTTCCGCTGCACGGCTGTTTTGATAGAGAGAAAGAGTGCGTTCGTCAATGCTTTCTGTGAGCAGATGAATATTGGTGACGTTCGCTGCTGGAGTGACAAGATGTATGCCATTTTGTCTTAATTCCGTTTTTACATCTCGAGTAAATTGAGCGTAGTCATCGTAACTGGTCAAAGACATGGAATTGACTTCTTCCGGCACTAAGTAACTACCGCGAAAATGAAAACCACAGCCGCTAAGTAATGAGGCAATAAGTAGAGCAATAGCTAAGCGTAAATGAGAAAGGCGTGCAATTTGCATCAAAAGAATACTCTCTAAAGGAAGTTCGGTTCTTATCGTGCTTCTCTGAAACAAAGTCATCTTCGACAAAAAAGCAGGATAAAAAACGAAAGCTGAGGGCTACATGATGTAACCCTCAGTTTTAAGCGTAGATTAGTTTGCTACAATATTCAGTAGCTTACCAGGTACGAAGATAACTTTACGGACAGTTAAGCCATCTAAGAACTTCTTCGCGTTCTCATCGTTTAGACCAAGCTCACGAACTTGTTCTTCGGTTGCATCTGCTGCAACTGTCAGTTTCGCACGTAGTTTGCCGTTGATCATAACAACGATAGTTTTCTCGTCTTCAACTAACGCTTTCTCGTCAAACGTAGGCCATGTTGCTGAGTCTACGTTTGATTCACCTAATGCAATCCACATTTCGTAAGAGATATGGGGAGTCATTGGGTAAAGCATGCGAACTACCGCTTTTAGCGCTTCATCAAGGATTGCACGGTCTTGTACAGATTCTTGTGGCGCTTTCGCTAGCTTGTTCATCAGTTCCATGATCGCAGCGATTGCAGTGTTAAACGTTTGACGACGGCCGATATCGTCCGTTACTTTTGCGATAGTCTTATGAATATCACGACGAAGTGCTTTTTGGTCGCCAGATAGAATAGATGCATCAACAGATTCAGCTACACCTTTAGAAGAGTGAACATGAACCAGTTTCCAAACACGTTTAAGGAAACGGTTTGCACCTTCAACACCAGACTCTTGCCACTCAAGTGTCATGTCTGCAGGTGATGCAAACATCATGAATAGACGGACTGTATCGGCACCGTACTTGTCGACCATTTCTTGCGGGTCTATACCGTTGTTCTTAGACTTAGACATCTTAATCATGCCAGAGTGCTCAACGTTACGACCTTGCGCATCTACCGCTTTCTCGATGCGACCTTTGCCATCACGCTCAACGGTTACATCTGTTGGCGCAATCCATTCTTTAGTGCCTTTCTCGTTGGTGTGGTAGAAGGCGTCAGCCAAAACCATACCTTGACAAAGAAGCTGCTTGAACGGCTCATCAGAGGTCACGTAACCAGCATCACGAAGCAATTTGTGGAAGAAACGAGAGTAAAGCAGATGCATACACGCGTGTTCGATACCACCAACATATTGATCAACAGGTAGCCAGTAGTTTGCTTTCTCTGGATCTAGAATGTCATCAGCTTGTGGTGAACAGTAACGAGCGTAGTACCATGAAGACTCCATGAACGTATCGAACGTGTCAGTCTCACGCAAAGCTGGTTCGCCGTTGAATGTAGTTTCAGCCCAAGACTTGTCTGCCTTGATTGGGCTCGTTACGCCATCCATTACTACGTCTTCAGGAAGAATTACTGGCAGTTGGTCCGCTGGTACTGGATGAACTTCACCATCTTCAGTCGTTACCATTGGGATTGGAGCACCCCAGTAACGTTGACGAGACACACCCCAGTCACGTAGACGGAAGTTTACTGTTTTCTTACCTTTGCCTTCAGCTTCAAGTTTCGCAGCGATGGCATCGAATGCTTCTTGGAATGCAAGACCATCGAATTCATCAGAATCAAACAGTACCCCTTTCTCTGTGTAAGCGGCTTCAGACACATCTAGCTCAGAACCATCTTCAGGTTTGATTACTGGAATAATATCGATGCCGTACTTAGTTGCGAATTCGTAGTCACGTTGATCGTGAGCAGGAACGGCCATTACCGCACCTGTGCCATAATCCATAAGAACGAAGTTTGCTACGTAAACAGGAACTACACGACCGTTAAGAGGGTGGATAGCGGTTAAGCCTGTATCCATACCTTTCTTTTCCATCGTTGCTAGTTCTGCTTCAGCAACTTTAGTGTTACGACACTCTTCAACGAATGCAGCAAGCTCAGGATTGTTTTGAGACGCTTTTTCTGCAAGAGGGTGACCAGCAGCGATACCCACGTAAGAAACACCCATTAGTGTGTCAGGACGAGTTGTATACACTTCTAGTGGTGCTTCTTCACCGTTAACAGCGAAAGACAGCTCAACGCCTTCAGAGCGACCGATCCAGTTGCGCTGCATGGTCTTAACCATTTCAGGCCAACCTTCAAGGTTGTCTAGATCGTCTAGTAGTTCTTGTGCGTACTCAGTGATTTTAATGAACCACTGTGGGATCTTCTTTTGTTCTACTGGAGTGTCGCAACGCCAGCAGCAGCCATCTTCGACCTGCTCGTTTGCAAGAACAGTTTGGTCGTTTGGACACCAGTTAACTGAAGAGGTTTTCTTATAAACTAAGCCTTTTTCGTAGAGCTTAGTGAAGAAGCCTTGTTCCCAACGGTAGTACTCTGGAGTACAGGTCGCGAACTCACGGTTCCAATCGTAACCAAAGCCAAGAAGCTTAAGTTGGTTCTTCATGTACTCGATATTTTCGTATGTCCAAGGAGCAGGTGCAGTGTTGTTCTTAACTGCAGCGTTTTCTGCTGGTAGGCCAAAAGCATCCCAACCAATTGGTTGCATCACGTTTTTGCCTTGCAGGCGCTGGAAGCGAGACACTACGTCACCAATGGTATAGTTACGTACGTGGCCCATGTGCAGACGACCACTTGGGTACGGAAACATAGAAAGACAGTAGAATTTTTCTTTGTTTGGGTCTTCACTTACAACAAAGGTTTTATTGTTGTCCCAGTGCTGTTGAACTTTTTGTTCAATATCTTGCGGGTTGTATTGTTCTTGCATCGACGCTATCCATTTTCTTGGAAACTGTGAGAACGATTAAATCAGTTCGTTTTAGATCAGCATAGAATACCTAAAGGAGCTAAAAGCAACAACCACAAAGCAAGCTTTAAGCAATGTTAATTGCCATTAGGCAAAGGAGGGCATATGCCAAAACGTCAGACGAGTTATGATGAGTTGTTATCCGATGTAGTAGAAACCTTAAAACACAGCCCAGATGAAATAAATAATGTTATTGCTAATTCAGAGAAGGTGGTTGAGGCTGCCAATGATATGACTAAAGACGAATTAGCCTTAGTTTCGGCGTATGTTAAGTCGGACCTGCAAGAGTTTGCCAATAGTTTTGAAGAGAGTAAATCGGGGCCTTTTTATCTCATGATTGCAAACACTGTTTGGCAGTCTCTATTGGATATCACCGATAAAACTAAAGTCGAATGGGTTGAGTTCTTTCAAGATCTTGAGCATCAAGGGGTATACAAGTCGGGCGAAATTATTGGGCTAGGTGTATTAATTTGTGAAAAATGTGGGCACAGAACCCAATACAATCATGCCACCGAAATTCAAGCATGCTCGGAATGTGGGCACGATGAATTCTCTAGATTGCCTTTAAAACCGTAAGCTAAAAGCCGCGAGCCTTTACTAGATAAGGACTAGTAAAGGCTGTTTTTGCACTAAATATTGATTAGTTTTTTGAACGATTACGTACAGATAAGAGTAATGAGATCAATATGATACAAAAAACGATAATATCTAAAGGTAAACCACCAAACTGAACGTAAGGGGTTTTACCGTTAGTTGGTACGACCTTGGCTTTTAGTACCGCTTCCTCAAACTGAGGAAGATCAGCTGTTATATGGCCTTTATAGTCAGTGATCGCAGTGACACCGTTGTTAGTCGCACGAATCACAGGCATACCAAACTCTAATGCTCTCATGCGAGCGATAGCCATATGCTGAAGTGGACCGATTGAATCACCAAACCAAGCATCGTTAGATAACGTTAAGATGTAGTCGGTTTCGTCGGTGATATTGTCACGAAGCTGTTGACCAAAAATTATTTCATAACATAGTGCTACCACCATATGCATGCCATTAGCGGCGATGTTGTCTTGCACATAACCACCACGCTGAAATGAAGACATTGGTAAGTTAAAGAAAGGTGCTAGAGGTCTTAAAAAGTCCTCCAAAGGTACAAATTCACCAAACGGCAGCAGATGGTGCTTGTTATAGCGAGGCTGAGTATCGTAATTGTATTCGCCCGATGGTGTTACTCCAACCGTAGTGACACTGTTGTAATAAGTATTACGCCCTTCTTGGGTCAAGACTCCAGTTATTACCGCTGAATCATTCTGGCGAGCGGCTTTATCAAGATTGCTCATGAAAGAGGTAACTTCGTCTTCAAATGCGGGTATGGCTGCCTCTGGCCAGATAATAATATCCGCATCCCAGTTTTGGCGAGTATGGTCCATATACTTCATTAGCGTTGGCCAGCGCTGGCTTGGTAGCCATTTTGTTTCTTGCTGAACATTACCTTGGATTAATGCCACTGTTTGTGAGCGACTTTCGTCAGGGGTTACCCAGTTGATAAAATGGGTTAATCCAGCGACGGTAAATAGTACGACAGGAATCCACATTTGCTTCCATGCTCGGCGAGTCGTAATCATGGCTAGGCTACTTGATATGGCCATAACCCACATGCTAATCAGGTCTACACCCCCGATAGGCGCTAATCCAGCCAAAGGTGAATCTATTTGTGTGTAGCCTAATAAAAGCCAAGGGAAGCCTGTCAGAGCCCAACCTCGCAACCAATCACAGATTAGCCACAATGCTGGAGTGACAAGTAGCGCATTAAACCAGTTTCTGCTTCCGTTAAATCGCGTATACAAAGCAGCAAACAACGCTGAGTAGATCGAGAGATACCCAACCAGTAAAGTCATTAATAGCAGGCTAGCGGCTTTGGGCATGCCACCAAACGTATCGATACTGACGTGTACCCAACTGATGCCAGTAGCAAATAGCCCGATGCCCCATAAGTAGCCTATTAAGGCAGAAGAGCGAGTCGATTGTCCTTTGAGTAGCAAAAGCAATAACAATGGACTGAGCAGAGCAATAGGCCAAATTTGAAATGGAGCGAAGGAAAAAGTTGTACTGGCGCCAACAAAAGCGGCCGCAAGCGGCCGCATTAGGCGATGAGTCATCAATGATTTCATCTTAATATTTGAGTCTATTTTTCTAGAGGGTTATACCTCGTCCAAAAGAAAGTGTGCTATTCGCCACTCTCTTTTTCAGACTCTTTGTCTGGGACGGTAACCTGAAGTTGAATAATACGGCGGTTATCTGCTGACGTGACCTTGAAGCTATACTCCTCGATCTCGACGATTTCGCCTCGACTAGGTAGATGACCAAATTGGGTCATGACCAGGCCACCTACGGTATCCACTTCTTCATCACTGAAGTTAGTGTCAAAGGTATCATTAAATTCTTCGATAGTCGCTAGAGCCCTGACAGCAAATGTGTGTTTGCTGAGTTGGCGGATCTCTAATTCTTCTTCGTCGTCAAATTCATCCTCAATTTCACCGACGATTTCTTCAAGAATATCTTCGATAGTGACTAGGCCCGATACACCACCAAACTCATCAACCACAATTGCCATGTGGTAACGCTCTTCTCTGAACTCTTTAAGTAGGCGATCAACTCGTTTACTTTCAGGGACAACCACAGCAGGGCGTATGACTTGTTCTATATCGAAGGGTGCGCTTTTCGAACCTAGATATTTCAATAGGTCTTTAGCCAGCAAAATTCCTTCAACGTGGTCCTTGTCCTCGCTGATAACAGGGTAGCGGGAATGTTGTGCATCAGTGATAAGATTGATGAGTGCATCAAGATCGTCAGTGCTTTCGACTGTCACCATTTGCGAACGAGGGATCATGATGTCACGAACTCTCTGCTCTGCAATTTCCATAACACCCTCAAGCATATCTCGAGTGTCATGATCGATTAGGTCGTTTTCTTCCGAATCACGGATGACATCGACGAGCTCTTGACGGTCTTTAGGGTCCACTTGAAAAAGTTGACCTAGACGTTCGAAGAAGGACTTCCTACTCGGACCTTCTGATTTTTCCTTTGAGCCCTCTTTAGAGGACGAGTTGTCTTCGCTGTTCATTGCTTCTCAACGGTTAGCGCTATCAAATGTGTAATAGCTCACTGTATCTTTATATTGGGATTACTGTTTTTCTGCAAGGTAAGGATCGTCAAAACCTAATCCTTGCATAATTTCAGTTTCTAGAGATTCCATCTCTTCGGCTTCTTCGTCCTGAATATGGTCATAGCCGAGTAGGTGTAAGCTACCGTGCACCACCATATGAGCCCAATGCGCAGTCAGAGTTTTTTGCTGCGCAGCAGCTTCATCTTCAACCACTTGCTTACAAATGACAAGATCCCCTAGCAAATTTATTTCTACGCCAGGTGGGACCTCAAATGGGAAGGACAACACGTTGGTTGGTTTGTCCTTACCACGATAATCGTGATTAAGCTGGTGGCTCTCTTCAGAATCAACTATACGAATAGTGAGTTCTGAGTCTGGCTGAAATTGCGTTAACGTATAATCAAGCCAAGACTGAAAGTCCTGCTCTGAAGGCAACTGGCTGTCATTTTCTACAGCCAATTGTAGGTCCAGGTAAATGGCCATTATTTGCTCACAAGTTGTGATTGTTGCTGAGATTGAAGTGCAGCATCTGCGACAAGTTTCGCTTCACGCTCTTCACGTTCTTGGCGACGACGTTGATCAATCGCTTTCTTTTCCTTCTGGTCTTGAACTTCCCACTTTTCATAGGCATTCACGATACGTGCGACAACAGGGTGTCGTACAACATCATCCGCTAAGAAGAAGTTGAAACTGATATCGTCTACCTCAGAAAGCACTTCGATAGCATGACGAAGGCCCGATTTAGCACCGCGAGGTAAATCAATCTGGGTAACGTCGCCGGTGATAACGGCGCGCGAATTGAAGCCGATACGGGTCAAGAACATCTTCATCTGTTCGATGGTGGTGTTCTGGCTCTCATCCAAAATAATAAACGCATCGTTCAAAGTACGACCGCGCATATAGGCTAAAGGAGCGACCTCAATGACATTACGTTCGATCAGTTTTTCTACACGTTCAAAACCTAACATTTCAAATAGTGCGTCATAAAGAGGGCGAAGGTAAGGGTCGACTTTTTGACTTAGATCGCCAGGTAAGAAACCCAATTTTTCACCGGCTTCTACCGCAGGGCGAGTCAGTAAGATACGTCTGATCTCTTGGCGCTCTAGTGCGTCCACGGCAGCTGCAACAGCTAGATAGGTTTTACCTGTACCAGCAGGACCAACACCAAAGGTGATGTCGTGCGTGACTATATTCATCAGATATTGAGCCTGATTTGGAGTGCGAGGTTTAATCACACCCTTTTTAGTCTTAATAAAAACTTCTTTACCGTGAGAGAATTCAACCTCGGCTGCCTGCTCAAGAACGCCACTTTCTTTCACTTCTAAGTGGATCTGTTCTGGCTCAATATCCGGGATATTGCCATGAACGGGTGCTGTTTGAACGTAAAGTCTTTTGACGATATCTAGCGCCGCAGAGGCGGTATGAGGTTGGCCAACGATGGAGAAGTGGTTGCCACGATAGTTGATTTCAACGCCAAGACGACGTTCTAGGTGTTTGATGTTGTCATCAAATGGGCCACAAAGGCTAGAAAGACGGTGATTATTTGCTGGTTCTAGGTCGATCTCTAGGGTAACAATTTTATTGCTCAATGGTGCCTCGCATTTACTGTACTGAAAGAGTTCTAGGAGATTCCTAGTGGACTCTTTCAGTATAGCTGTATGTTACTTTAAGGTGTAAATGTCGCTACACCTAATTCATCTTCCTTGCGTGTCTTTGTCATCATCTCAGTTGGAGAGACAGCGATACGAAGGTCCATTTCTGATTCTGTGCGAACAAGTTCGCCACGTAAAGAGTTAGCGAACACGTCTGTGATTTTCACATCAACGAATTGGCCAATTAGGTCAGCATTACCTTCAAAGTTCACTACGCGGTTGTTTTCTGTACGTGCGCGAAGCTCCATCAGATCTTTCTTCGATGGACCTTCTACTAGCACACGTTGCACTGTGCCTAGCATTTGACGAGAGTAACGCATAGCTTGTGCGTTAACCGTTTGCTGTAGCTCGTACAAACGCTCTTTCTTCTCTTGCTCCGTCAAATCACATGGGTAATCTGCTGCAGGCGTACCAGGACGAGGAGAGAAGACAAAGCTGAAGCTCATATCAAAATCAACGTCACGGATAATTTTCATTGTGTCTTGGAAGTCTTGGTCAGACTCACCAGGGAAGCCAACAATGAAGTCTGAACTGATCTGAATATCAGGACGAGCTTTTCGCAGTTTACGAATAATTGATTTGTATTCGATTGCTGTATGAGGACGTTTCATCATAGTTAGGATGCGGTCAGAACCACTTTGCACTGGTAGGTGCAGGAAGCTAACGAGTTCTGGAGTGTCTTCATATACTGCAATGATGTCATCAGTAAATTCAAGTGGATGACTGGTCGTAAAGCGAATTCGGTCAATACCATCAATTGACGCTACAAGTCGCAGCAGGTTTGCGAACGAACAAATATCACCATCGTGCGTTGGACCGCGGTAGGCATTTACGTTTTGACCAAGAAGGTTTACTTCGCGTACACCTTGCTCGGCAAGTTGTGCGATTTCAAATAGAACATCGTCCATTGGACGGCTAACTTCTTCACCACGAGTATAAGGCACAACACAATATGTGCAGTATTTAGAACAGCCTTCCATGATTGAAACGAACGCTGTAGCACCTTCAGCGCGAGGCTCAGGTAAGTTGTCAAACTTCTCGATTTCAGGAAAAGAGATATCCATTACAGGAGCATGATCGTTTTGAGATTGCTTGATCATCTCTGGAAGTCGATGCAGTGTTTGTGGGCCAAAGATAACATCAACGTAAGGGGCACGTTGACGGATATGATCGCCTTCTTGAGTCGCAACACAGCCACCAACACCGATAACCACACCTGGTTTAGTGTCTTTTAAAGTCTTCCAACGGCCAAGCTGGTGGAACACTTTTTCTTGTGCTTTTTCACGAATAGAGCAGGTATTTAGTAGTAATACATCCGCTTCTTTAGGATCTTCTGTTAGCTCAAATCCATTGGCGGCATTAAGCAGGTCAGCCATCTTTGATGAATCGTATTCGTTCATCTGGCAACCCCAGGTTTTGATCAGAAGTTTCTTACTCATTGCATTCACACTCGTGTTAATTAATCACTTTTCAACTGGCTATAGTGCTCAGTATTTCACCACGCATAATCGTGGAGAGCCGCGTATTGTACTGACTAAATGAGGCTATGACTAGCTCTCAAGCTTAAATTTCACCCGTTGCAGGGTAAGGCATTGTTTGTATTGAGCTGCTTTTCTGTGGATTTAATAAAAATAGGAGAAGCAAAGACAAATAAACCAAGAAGTAGATAGTAATTGAGTTGCTGTACAGGAATTGCTAGACGCTTTTCAGTACAATTAATTAAAAGGCATAAACAATGTTATTTAAGGATAAAGGGTGGCACACATGCATTTTGATGTAGCGGTGATAGGCGGAGGCATGGTTGGGGCAGCAACAGCACTCGGCTTGGCAAAGCAAGGTAAGCGAGTTGCGATTGTAGAGGGCTACCAACCTAAATCTTTTGAACATTCACAAGATTTGGATATCCGAATATCTGCCATATCAAAAAGCTCCGTTGATCTTTTGGAGCAGTTAGGGGCTTGGCCACATATTCAAAGTAAGAGAGTTTTTCCCTATTCTGGCCTAGAAACCTGGGAGCTTGAAAATTGCTGTACACGCTTTGATGCGGCTGACCTAGATTTAACTTTGCTAGGTTATATGGTTGAGAATCGTGTATTGCAGTTGGGTATTTGGCAAGCTCTAGGCGATTACTCGAACGTCACCTTTTATTGCCCCGATTCATTAGTCAGCATGAACCGAAATGAGCAAGGCAAGCTCTTAGAGTTGTCATCTGGCGATGTGTTAACCGCTAGCTTAGTGGTTGGGGCGGATGGTGCTAACTCAAAAGTGAGACAAATCGCTGGGATTGGTGTGACTGCATGGGACTACCGCCAAGATTGTATGCTAATAAATGTTGATACGAACTGCCTTGATATCGATGTGACTTGGCAATGGTTTACTCCAAGCGGCCCTAGGTCGTACTTACCTATGGGAGAAGGTAAAGGCTGTTTGGTTTGGTATGATTCGCCGCAGCGCATTAAGCAACTTGCTCAATTGAATGCTGAAGAGTTACAAGCAGAGATAGAACGATGTTTTCCCAAGAGAGTAGGTCATATCACAGTAAAGGAATGTGCTTCTTTTCCTCTTAAGCGTCGCCATGCGCAACACTATTATAAAGAAGGTGTAGTGCTGGTAGGAGATTCGGCCCATACCATAAACCCATTAGCAGGTCAGGGTGTGAACCTTGGCTTTAAAGATGCTGCTGCACTGTTGGCAACACTAAAAGACAGCGATTACTCTCTAAATAATCTTCAGCAATATCAACAATTAAGAAAGGCTGATAACTTGATAATGCAAACTGCTATGGACGTGTTTTATGTCGGTTTTAGTAATAATCTAGGCCCAGTAAAAATGCTGAGAAATGCGGGGCTAAAACTGGCTGATAGTGCGGGTCCTCTCAAGCATCAAGCATTGAGGTATGCCTTGGGGTTATAGAGTTTTAATTGCAGAGAGGAAAGGGCGTCGATAGTATTTCGCCCTTTTTGCTGGTCTTTTCTACAGACAATAAAAAACCCGTCCAAAAGACGGGTTCACTATATAATGGTGCGGTCGGAGAGACTTGAACTCTCACACCTTGCGGCGCCAGAACCTAAATCTGGTGCGTCTACCAATTCCGCCACGACCGCAGCAATTTTGTAGTTAGAGAGATGATTAGAGAATCTCAATAACGTTGTGTGCTCTTCTATTAAGAGCGACCACTTGAATAGTGGCTGGGCTACCTGGATTCGAACCAGGGAATGCTGGCATCAAAAGCCAGTGCCTTACCGCTTGGCGATAGCCCAACAGTGATGTCATTTAAGACATCTAAATAATGGTGCGGACGGAGAGACTTGAACTCTCACACCTTGCGGCGCCAGAACCTAAATCTGGTGCGTCTACCAATTCCGCCACGTCCGCAGCAATTTTGTAGTTAGAGAGATGATTGGAGAGTCTCAATAACGTTGTGTGCTCTTCTAATAAGAACAACCACTTGAATAGTGGCTGGGCTACCTGGATTCGAACCAGGGAATGCTGGCATCAAAAGCCAGTGCCTTACCGCTTGGCGATAGCCCAACAGTGATATCATTTAAGACATCTAAATAATGGTGCGGTCGGAGAGACTTGAACTCTCACACCTTGCGGCGCCAGAACCTAAATCTGGTGCGTCTACCAATTCCGCCACGACCGCAGCAAAGCTTTTACTCTAGCGAAGAGTGTAGTTAAGAAGACTTATGGTTTGTCTAAGTAACATTGTATGGTGGCTACTGCGGGATTTGAACCTGCGACCCCATCATTATGAGTGATGTGCTCTAACCAGCTGAGCTAAGTAGCCTTTATTCAAAGAGTAAATACACTTTAAATCTAAATAATGGTGCGGTCGGAGAGACTTGAACTCTCACACCTTGCGGCGCCAGAACCTAAATCTGGTGCGTCTACCAATTCCGCCACGACCGCAGCAATTTTGTAGTTAGAGAGATGATTGGAGAGTCTCAATAACGTTGTGTGCTCTTCTATTAAGAGCGACCACTTGAATAGTGGCTGGGCTACCTGGATTCGAACCAGGGAATGCTGGCATCAAAAGCCAGTGCCTTACCGCTTGGCGATAGCCCAACAGTGATGTCATTTAAGACATCTAAATAATGGTGCGGACGGAGAGACTTGAACTCTCACACCTTGCGGCGCCAGAACCTAAATCTGGTGCGTCTACCAATTCCGCCACGTCCGCAGCAATTTTGTAGTTAGAGAGATGATTGGAGAGTCTCAATAACGTTGTGTGCTCTTCTAATAAGAGCAACCACTTGAATAGTGGCTGGGCTACCTGGATTCGAACCAGGGAATGCTGGCATCAAAAGCCAGTGCCTTACCGCTTGGCGATAGCCCAACAGTGATATCATTTAAGACATCTAAATAATGGTGCGGTCGGAGAGACTTGAACTCTCACACCTTGCGGCGCCAGAACCTAAATCTGGTGCGTCTACCAATTCCGCCACGACCGCAGCAAAGCTTTTACTCTAGCGAAGAGTGTAGTTAAGAAGACTTATGGTTTGTCTAAGTAACATTGTATGGTGGCTACTGCGGGATTTGAACCTGCGACCCCATCATTATGAGTGATGTGCTCTAACCAGCTGAGCTAAGTAGCCACTTTAATTTTGAGCGAGTGAGGATAAACCAATCTCGCTTTATTTCCAATGATTTTTTAACAAAACCACGAAATAAATAGTGGCTGGGCTACCTGGATTCGAACCAGGGAATGCTGGCATCAAAAGCCAGTGCCTTACCGCTTGGCGATAGCCCAACAATGATATCGTGCAAGATATCTAAATAATGGTGCGGACGGAGAGACTTGAACTCTCACACCTTGCGGCGCCAGAACCTAAATCTGGTGCGTCTACCAATTCCGCCACGTCCGCACATTTCCTTATTACTCTCAAAATCAATTTGAAGTCGAAAGCAATTAGGAAATGGTGGCTACTGCGGGATTTGAACCTGCGACCCCATCATTATGAGTGATGTGCTCTAACCAGCTGAGCTAAGTAGCCATTACCATATTGCCATTCTCAAGCGCTGTTAGACAGTGTCGAGAACGGAGCGCATTATGCGTATATCCCCGGAAACCGTCAATAGTTTTTTTGAAGATTTTGCTACTTATAGCGCGTTCGAACTTTTTTTAAACAAAGCGTCCCGTTTTTATTCAAAAATGCATTAAGAATTAAACACAAACCGACAACATAATTTGAGTAATTTAAGGTGTAGTTGGAGCAGGGCGCGTTAGTTTCTATATAGTTTTGCAATGAACGCAAAATGAAAAAGATCGCCGAAGCGATCTTTTCAATCAAAGCTTAATCAATGTTTAGCGACGATAAACTTGATTAGACGTTGAAGCGGAAATGAATAACATCACCATCTTTAACGATGTAATCTTTGCCTTCTAGACGCCATTTGCCTGCGTCTTTAGCGCCACTTTCACCTTTAAATTGGATAAAATCATCGTAACCAACGATTTCAGCACGGATGAAGCCTTTTTCAAAATCGGTGTGGATTTTACCAGCAGATTGTGGAGCTGTAGCACCAATAGGAATTGTCCAAGCTCGAACTTCTTTAACACCTGCAGTGAAGTAAGTCTGTAGTGTCAGTAGATCGTAACCCGAGCGGATAACACGGTTTAGACCCGGCTCTTCAATGCCCATATCGGCAAGGAACTCTGCTCGATCTTCATCATCAAGTTCAGCCATTTCAGATTCAATAGCCGCACATACTGGAACAACAACATTGTTTTCTTTTGCTGCGAACTCACGAACAAGTTCTAAGTATGGGTTATTTTCAAAACCGTCTTCAGCTACGTTGGCAATATACATGGTTGGCTTAAGGGTTAAGAAGTTTAAGTAATCAACGGCAGAAATCTGCTCTTTAGTTAACTCAACAGTACGAGCCATGCCGCCTTCAGTTAAAATTGGCAGTAGCTTCTCAAGCACAGCAAGCTCAAATTTAGCGTCTTGATCTCCACCTTTCGCTTTTTTGGTGTTACGGAAAATAGCGCGTTCACAACTATCTAGATCCGCCATTGCCAACTCAAGGTTGATCACTTCGATGTCTTCGATTGGTGATACTTTGCCTGATACGTGGACAATGTTCTCATCTTCAAAACAGCGAACAACGTGACCGATAGCATCAGTTTCGCGAATGTTAGCTAGGAATTTGTTACCTAAGCCCTCACCACGAGATGCGCCAGCAACTAGGCCTGCTATGTCAACAAATTCCATTGTTGTTGGTAGGATTTTTTGAGGATTAACAATCTCAGCCAGTGCATTAAGGCGTAGATCCGGCACAGGTACAACACCTGTGTTTGGTTCGATGGTACAGAACGGAAAGTTTGCCGCTTCGATACCTGCTTTAGTTAGAGCATTGAAAAGAGTTGATTTACCAACGTTTGGAAGACCAACGATGCCACATTTAAAACCCATGATTAAAACCTTATTCTGCTTTGAACGTGTGTAAGCGATTTTGTGCTTTAGTTAAACCGTCTTTTAGCAATATATCTAAACTGCGTACGGACTCGTCGACTACGGCTTCAAGACATTCTTGCTCTTTAGCTGGAGCTTTGCCTAATACATAGCCAGCTACATGGTCTTTATGACCTGGATGGCCGATGCCGATGCGTAGTCGGTAAAATTCTTTGTTATTGCCAAGTTTGCTAATGGAGTCTTTTAGTCCATTGTGGCCACCGTGACCGCCGCCCTTTTTGAACTTTCCTACACCAGGAGGTAAGTCTAGTTCATCGTGTGCGATCATTATCTCTTCAGGTTTTATCTGATAAAACTTAGCAAGTGCCGCAACAGATTTCCCGGATAGATTCATAAAGGTGGTCGGGACTAATAAACGCAGATCGTGGCCATTTGCCATAATTCTGCCTGTAAGTCCAAAAAACTTAGGCTCATTTTTTAATGTCACATTGTGTACACGAGCTAATTCTTCGACGACCCAAGCGCCTGCATTGTGACGTGTTTTAGCGTATTCAGGACCCGGATTCGCCAGACCGACAAGTAGTTTGATTTCTTGGCTCAAGATTTGACTCTCGTAAATGTAGGTGACAATAAAAAGCGCGATATGATAGCACGCAACATGGCTAAGAGTAAAAAATCCCGGTGCTTATTACTAAGTACCGGGATTTTCAAAGTTATTTAGGTTCAATTGAACCGGATGTCAGCAGTAATTAGTGGCTGAACATCGCTGAGATTGACTCTTCGTTGCTAATGCGACGAATTGCTTCAGCAAGCATGCTAGATAGAGTTAGCTGAGTAACTTTACCGGTTGCTGCCATCTCTTTGCTTAGTGTGATTGAGTCAGTAATGATGACTTGGTCAAGCACTGAGTTTTTGATGTTCTTAGCGGCATTACCAGAGAACACTGCGTGAGTTGCGTATGCAAATACACGTTTAGCACCACGCTCTTTAAGAGCTTCAGCTGCTTTACACAGAGTGCCACCAGTATCAATCATGTCATCAACGATCACGCAATCGCGACCTTCAACATCACCGATTAGGTTCATTACTTCTGAAACGTTAGCACGTGGACGGCGCTTATCTACGATAGCGATGTCGATGTCACCAAGCGCTTTAGCAGTAGCACGAGCACGTACAACGCCACCAAGATCTGGAGAAACAACGACAGGATCTTCTAGACCACGGTTTGCCATATCTTCTAGCAGTACTGGAGTACCGAAGATGTTGTCTACCGGCACGTCGAAGAAACCTTGAATCTGTTCAGCGTGTAGGTCGATTGTAAGAACGCGGTCAACACCAACGTTAGACAAGAAGTCAGCGACTACTTTAGCTGTGATTGGCACACGAGCAGAGCGTACGCGGCGATCTTGACGAGCATAGCCGAAGTAAGGGATTACAGCTGTAATACGGCCAGCAGAAGCACGACGCATAGCGTCGATCATTACCACCAATTCCATTAGGTTGTCATTGGTAGGTGCGCACGTTGATTGGATGATAAATACATCGCTACCACGAACGTTTTCATTAATTTGTACAGCGACTTCGCCGTCAGAAAAACGGTCTACAGTAGCATCACCTAGAGAAATGTATAGGCGATCAGCAATGCGTTGGGCTAGTTCAGGTGTTGCGTTACCAGCAAATAGCTTCATATCAGGCACGGTGGAAACCTCAAGGTTGCGTCCAGTTAATTGGGTAGTGTTTGGGCAGTAAACTGCGCCAATGTCAGGTGCAAAGGAGAAATGTTGTTTCCTTGTGCAACAAATGCTGTTGTATTTTCAGGGAGTCGTTTTAATATGGTTTCCGCTTCAAATTGAGTATCAAACTCAGCAAAAACGCAAGATCCTGTCCCCGTCAATCTTGACGGCGCGTATTGTAACAGCCATGAAAGTTGCTTATCAAGCTCTGGGTATAGTAAACGCACTATTTTTTCGCAATCGTTTTCGTAAGGACTGCTATCTAGTTCATTCCAGGTACGTTTTTTGGTGTCTCGCGTCAGATCTGGATGAGTAAAAATATCTACAGTGGCGATGCTAACGTCCGGTCTTACGACTAAATACCACTTTTCTGCAGGGGTAACTGGGGTCAGATTCTCACCCACACCTTCAGCAAAGGCAGAAAATCCTTGCACAAATACAGGAACATCAGCACCTAATTTTAAGCCAATCTCGGCTAATTTTGGCAGGGGAACATCCAGATTCCATAAATAATTAAGCGCAACCAAAGTCGTCGCGGCATTTGAAGAACCGCCACCAATACCGCCTCCCATAGGAAGAACTTTCTTTATGTGGATATCGGCACCAAATTGACATTGCGAGTGTGCTTTTAAGGCTGTTGCGGCTTTCCAAATAAGATTTTGTTCTACTGGCACACCTGTAAGCTCAGGGGTGACAGTAACCTTTCCACTGTTATTAGCCGTAATGGTGAGTTCATCGCCAAAATTAATGAACTGAAATAAGGTTTGTAGTTCGTGGTAGCCATTTGCGCGGCGACCCGTAATGTAGAGAAAAAGATTAAGCTTGGCGGGAGAGGGCCAAGTAGTCGTTGTGGTTATCATTGGATCTCCCACTTACTAACAGCAATATTTAACTTAATAGGATCACGAGATAGAGTCATTTTATTTGGAAGAATGACATCATTCTCTTCTTGGTAGCCTTTATAATCCATCAACCAAGTTTGCTCTCCGCGAGTTTGCTGTAGAGAAAGCAATGTACCGTTGTCGGCTACCTGGAAGTTATCTGCCGCGGTAGGTTGCCCTTTAATCCAGTCTTGCATGTACACAATGGGTAGGCGCATTCCGGTTAACTGATAGAAAAGTAGATCAGCATCTTTGTCGAAGTAGCGATTGCCATCAATGTCGGTGACTTTAGCTCCTTCGTCGTCAATCACCAGATTTAGAACGGTTTTACCTAAAAACGTCGACAGACGTAGTTCACTTTTCTCGGGAGATTGCTTCCAATGGAAATTAAGGCTCTGGCGCTGGGTTGGATCTATATAGCCGAGCTTTCCTGTAATGCGAAAATGAGTCAGAGCAGAAAGTTTTTGCTGATGATCTTGATACTCCACGCTGTGCGTAGGTATGTGCTGTGTCGTTTCACAGCCAAACAAAAGTGAAATCAACACAATTGGCGTAAACCTAACCAACCATTTAGAAAAAAGGGATATTTGAGTCATTTGCATGGCAAGAATGAGAGTTCTGATTCAAGGTTTGTGCCAATGATACAATAAAGCCTCTTTTATTGCTGTAGTGGTTCAAGTAAAATTGCGGTTTTGTTTTGTCCATGTCTAAGTAGTCCATGTCTCTATTGACCATAGGAATCAATCACAATACCGCTTCGGTGGAACTGAGAGAAAAAGTCGCGTTTTCTCCAGATAAGATGAGCGATGCCTTGCAGCAGTTGCAATCAATGCCTGTGGTCAGCGGCAGCGTGATCTTATCTACGTGTAACCGCACAGAGCTCTATGTTGATGTCGATGCGCAGGCAAGTAGCGATATTGTTGATTGGTTGATTGACTTCCACCAGGTTGATGATAGTGATTTAAAGCCAAGTATCTATACACATAGTGATGAGTTAGCTATCCAGCATCTAATGCGAGTATCTTGCGGGCTGGACTCTCTTGTTTTGGGCGAACCCCAAATATTGGGGCAGGTAAAGCAAGCCTACGCTGACGCAAAAGAGCATGAGGCAGTGCAAGGTAACCTAGATAAGCTTTTTCAAAAGGCTTTCTCTGTTGCTAAGCGTGTTCGTACTGAAACCGATATTGGTGGCAATGCAGTATCCGTAGCTTATGCAGCCTGCACCCTAGCAAAACATATTTTTGAGTCTTTAGATCGCTCACGAGTACTGCTAGTAGGTGCTGGTGAAACCATTGAATTAGTTGCCAAGCATTTGTCTGATAATGGATGCACACAAATGACGGTAGCTAATCGAACCAAGGAGCGAGCTGCAGGTTTAGCATCGCAGTTCGATGCGCAAGTAGTGAGCTTAAGCGAGATCCCTACCGCGCTGGCACAAGCAGACATAGTGATCAGCTCAACGGCAAGTCCTTTGCCCATTATTGGTAAGGGGATGGTTGAAAGTGCGCTTAAATCTCGTCGACACAAGCCGATATTGTTTATCGATATTGCAGTCCCTCGTGATATTGAATCGGAGGTGTCAGAGTTAAGCGACGCATACCTTTATACTGTCGACGATTTACAGTCCATCATTGATCAGAATATTGAACAGCGCAGAGCTGAAGCGGTTCAGGCTGAAAAAATCATTGGTATTGAGAGTAAAGAGTTTCAAAGTTGGTTGCGTTCTCGAAAAGCAGTAGAAAGCATTAGAGATTATCGCCGTGTATCTCACACGATAAGACAAGACTTGCTTGCTAAGAGCTTGCAAGCTTTGAACACTGGTGGTGATCCCGAAAAAGTATTACTAGAGTTAAGCAACAAATTGACCAATAAGCTTATCCATACCCCAACTAAGGCGCTTCAAGAGGCTGCAGAGAAGGGTGAGTTGGATGATTTGGCTGTATTGAGAAAGAGCCTAGGTCTTGAAGACCTTTAACTAATTTAAGAAGAATATGAAAGCATCGATTTTAGTGAAGTTAGAAACGCTGGTTGAGCGTTACGAAGAAGTTCAGCACCTGCTTGGTGATCCCGATGTTATTGGTGATCAAAACAAGTTCCGAGCGCTATCAAAAGAGTATTCTCAGCTAGAGGAAGTAACTAAGTGCTTCCAAGCCTATCAGCAAGCTCAAGAAGACCTTGAAGCGGCACAAGAAATGGCTAACGAAGATGATCCTGAGATGAAAGAAATGGCTCAGGAAGAAATCAAAGATGCAAAAGCAAACATCGAGTCTTTGACTGATGAGCTACAAATCTTACTGTTACCTAAAGATCCAAACGATGAGCGCAACTGTTTCCTTGAGATCCGCGCTGGTGCGGGTGGTGATGAAGCAGGTATTTTCGCTGGCAACCTTTTCCGTATGTACTCTAGGTTTGCGGAGAAGAAAGGCTGGCGAGTTGAAGTCATGAGCGCCAACGAATCAGAGCAAGGCGGCTATAAAGAAGTGATCGCTAAGATTTCTGGTGACAGTGTTTATGGCACAATGAAGTTTGAGTCTGGCGGTCACCGTGTACAGCGTGTTCCTGAGACTGAATCTCAAGGTCGTGTGCATACTTCTGCATGTACCGTTGCGATCATGCCTGAGATCCCTGAAGCAGATCTGCCTGAGATTAAAGCAAACGATCTTAAAATTGATACTTTCCGTGCCTCTGGCGCGGGTGGTCAGCACGTTAACACCACTGACTCTGCTATTCGTATTACTCACTTGCCAACAGGCACTGTGGTTGAATGTCAGGACGAGCGTTCACAGCATAAGAACAAAGCGAAGGCAATGTCTGTGCTAGCGGCTCGTATTATTCAGGCGGAAGAGGCGAAGCGTGCAGCCGAGGTTTCTGATACTCGTCGTAACTTACTGGGTTCAGGTGACCGTAGTGACCGTATCCGTACCTACAACTACCCACAAGGCCGTGTATCTGATCACCGTATCAACCTGACTCTTTATCGTCTAAACGAGATATTGGAAGGTGATATGCATGCGCTTATCGACCCTGTTATGACTGAGCACCAAGCTGATCAGTTAGCTGCACTGTCTGAGCACGGCTAATTCGTGTCTTTGCCTAGTATTCAAGAGTCGCTCGTTGCAGCGACTCTCTTATTGACAGAATCCGGCGCTGATTCAGCAAAGCTTGATGCGTCTGTACTGCTTTGTCATGTGCTAAAGAAGCCTCGTAGTTACTTGTTAACATGGCCAGAGAAAGCGCTGACAGAAGAGCAGAATGAAGTATTTAATGCTTTGATAGAGCGCCGTGTGAGTGGCGAGCCTGTTGCTTATATTACAGGTGAGCGAGAGTTTTGGTCGCTACCTTTAAAAGTGTCTCCTACTACTTTGATTCCGCGTCCAGACACGGAACGCTTGGTTGAGTTAGCACTAGATAAAATAGGTCCAGAGTCGGGTAAAGGGTTAGATCTTGGCACTGGCACTGGCGCTATAGCGCTAGCCTTAGCGTCAGAATGTCCTCACTTTGAGTTTATCGGTGTTGATATTCAGGCAGACGCTCAGGTTCTTGCGACAGAAAATGCACGTCAATTGAGCATTCGTAATGCTCGCTTCTTGCATGGTAGTTGGTTTGAACCCGTCGTTAATGAGGGGCCATTTCAGGTCATCGTATCAAACCCACCCTATATTGATGAGCAAGATCCACATTTAGCAATAGGGGATGTTCGCTTTGAACCGGACTCCGCACTAGTGGCTAAGGATCATGGTTTGGCAGATCTTAGGCATATTGCATTGCATGCAACGAAGTACCTTGCGAATAATGGTTGGCTGCTCATGGAGCACGGCTATGATCAAGGCGAAGCAACACGACAAATTCTCACAGAGATGGGCTATGAGTCCGTGTCTACTGAACAAGACTATGCCGGTCAAGATAGAGTGACCTTAGGCCAATTTAAAGGAAGAAATTAATGTACGTTGCATTAAAGCACATTCATCTAATGTTGATAGCACTGAGCGCAGGATTATTTCTGACTCAGTATATCTTGATGGTGACTAAGTCACCGTTACAAAACAAGACATTCATTAAAGTTGTACCACATGCCGTAAATGGCTTGCTGATCTTATCTGGCATCATGCTGCTGTTTGTGACTGGCTGGGTTCCATTTGCGCCTGGTTCTGAATGGCTATCTGAGAAATTTACTGCGATATTGGCATACATTGCGCTGGGTGTGTTTGCACTGCGTATGGGTAAAAACCAATTACTACGTGGCTTTGCTTTCCTTGGCGCTATGGGGTGGCTATTGATGGCATTCAAGATTGGTATGACGAAAATGCCAATGTTTATGGGGTAAACAATGTCAGATCTGTGGTTTAACGGTCTTGAAGATTTAGAGTTGGTTGAAGGCGCTTTACGTCTTTGCTCTCAGGTTGATCCTAGCATTAATGCTACTTGGGTTGAGTTGCAATTAGAAAAAATGCTTGATGAAGCTGAACAGGTTTTATCGAGAGAAACAAATGAGAAAGCGCGCTTTGACGCCTTGCTGCGTATGTTCTATCAAGAATGGGGCTTTCAGGGAGATTATGAAAACTACTTTTCTTCTGAGAATGCTTTTGTAGAAAAGGTTCTACAACGTAAGAAGGGGATTCCGGTCAGTCTTGGTGCACTACTGCTGTATTTAGGGCGTAAACTCGGTTTTCCTATTGAAGGAGTAAGTTTTCCAACTCAGTTTTTGCTAGTGGTTAAATGGCCAGATATGAAGCCTGATTATGTAAACCCTTTCAATGGAGAGTATGTTGCCAAACACACCTTGCTCTCTTGGCTTAAAGGCGCTGAGGGTAATGCTGCGATGCTTAAACCAGAGCATTTGTCGATAGCGGATACTTCTACCATTATCGGGCGTTGGCTAGGTGTGCTAAAGGGCGCTCTTATGCGCGAGGAACGCTATACTCAAGCTTTGGAGTGTAGCAACCTTGCGCTTAGCTTGGTACCTGAAGACCCGTATGAAATTCGTGACAGAGGCTTCATATATCAGCAGCTCAATTGCTTCCAGATTGCACGTAAAGATTATGAGTTTTTCATTGAGAAATGTCCTAATGATCCCGCAGCAGACATGCTTAAGCTGCAATTAAAATCAATTGACGACGAGCCAGTGGTTTTACACTAGCTTCAAAAATAAAGAGAGATACACATGGAACAAAAAGTAGTTCAGGTTGGTGATATTTCAGTAGCCAATGATAAGCCTTTCACACTATTTGGTGGGATCAATGTTCTTGAGTCACGCGATCTCGCAATGCGTGCATGTGAACACTATGTTGAAGTAACGGATCGCTTAGGTATCCCTTACGTATTTAAGGCTTCGTTTGACAAAGCAAACCGCAGCTCAGTGCACTCTTATCGTGGTCCAGGCCTAGAAGAAGGAATGAAGATCTTTGAAGAGCTGAAGTCTACGTTCGGTGTAAAAATCATTACGGATGTGCATACTGAAGCGCAAGCTCAGCCTGTTTCAGAAGTGGTTGATGTTATTCAGCTTCCTGCTTTCTTAGCCCGTCAAACGGATCTTGTTGAAGCAATGGCAAAAACTGGCGCTGTGATCAATGTGAAGAAGCCGCAGTTTATGAGTCCAAACCAGGTGGGTAACATCGTTGATAAATTTGCTGAGTGTGGCAATGAAAAAATTATCTTGTGTGAGCGTGGTGCATGCATGGGATATGACAACTTAGTTGTTGATATGCTGGGCTTTGGCGTGATGAAAAAGGTATCAAGCGGTAGCCCTATCATTTTTGATGTGACTCACTCACTACAGATGCGAGATCCAAGTGGTGCTGCGTCTGGTGGTCGTCGTGAGCAGACGGTAGATTTAGCTAAAGCAGGTCTTGCTACCGGTATTGCTGGCTTGTTTATTGAAGCGCATCCAGATCCAGATAAAGCGCGTTGTGATGGTCCTTCGGCTCTACCTTTAGATAAATTAGAACCATTTTTGGCACAAATGAAATCGCTGGATGATTTGATTAAGAGCTTTGCTCAAATCGATATCAATTAGGTTTTACTACCTAACATTGTGATAGTTATAGTAAAAACGGGCTTTGCATTCGCAAGCCCGTTTTTTTGTTGCTATTTTTTGTGCGAATACATTTCATTGGAAAGAAATACATGGAACGGTTAAAAATGAAATCGCTAGTTTTAGCAGTCGCTGTCGGTACGCTTGCGGTAGGCTGTGCTTCAGATAATGTTGTTGAAACCAACGACGTTCAAAAGCTGACAATCTTACATACCAATGACCATCACGGTCGGTTCTGGCCAAATAAATATGGTGAGCTAGGTATGGCGGCAAGAAAGACGCTTATCGATCAAATCAGAGAGGAAGTAGAATCTGAAGGTGGCGCTGTATTGCTCCTTTCCGGTGGTGACATTAATACAGGTGTTCCAGAATCGGATCTATTGGATGCAGAGCCAGATTTCAAAGGCATGACGTTACTCGGCTATGATGCAATGGCGTTGGGTAACCATGAATTTGATAATCCATTATCTGTTCTAGAAAAGCAGCAAGAGTGGGCTGAGTTTCCTATGCTGTCTGCCAATATTTATGACAAAGAAAGTCAAACACGCAAATTCCAGCCTTATCAGATGTTTGAGAAAGAAGGCTTGAAGATAGCCGTCATTGGATTAACCACCGAAGACACAGCTAAAATCGGTAATCCAGAATATATCCAATCTCTCGATTTCAGAGATCCAAAACCTGAAGCTAAGCAATTGCTAGCAGAGATAGAGCAGTCCGAGCAGCCGGATATCACTATTGCTGTGACTCATATGGGTCACTATCAAGACGGTAACAATGGAGGCAATGCTCCGGGTGATGTGGCATTAGCTCGCTATCTTCCTACGGGAGCTCTAGACATGGTGATAGGTGGACATTCGCAAGAGCCCGTTTGTATGGAAGGGCCTAATCTGGTTAAGAAGCAATTTAAACCTGGTGATGAGTGTCAACCTGATCAACAAAACGGCACCTGGATTATGCAAGCCTTTGAGTGGGGTAAGTATGTAGGACGTGCCGATTATGAGTATGAAAATGGTGAACTGAACCTTGTTCACTATGAGCTTGTACCTATCAACCTGACTAAAAAGGTTGAAGTCGATGGTAAGAAAGAACGTGTCATCGTAGGGGAAGAAATTGAGCAAGATTCAGATATCGAAGATTTCTTAGCCCCATATCAAGAGCAAGGTCAGGCAAAGCTAAATGTGAAGATTGCCGAGTCAAACGGCAAACTAGAGGGCGACCGCAATAAGGTTAGATTTGAGCAAACCAATCTAGGACGCTTGATTGCCACTGCGCACATGACTCGTGCAAAAGCTGACTTTGGGGTAATGAACTCAGGTGGTGTGCGAGATTCAATTGCACAGGGCAATATCACTTATAAAGATGTGCTAACGGTTCAGCCGTTTGGCAATATTGTGACCTATGTTGATATGACGGGTGTTGAAGTATTGGATTACCTCAATGTTGTAGCGTTGAAACCTACAGACTCAGGTGCTTATGCTCAGTTTGCTGGTATTTCAATGACAGTGACTAGCAAAGGTGTTACTGATGTGATTGTCGACGGAAAAGCGATTGACCCTAACGAGATGTATCGCTTTAGTATCCCTAGTTTCAACGCTGCAGGTGGTGATGGCTACCCTGTGATAACCGGCCACTCTGGTTATGTCGATACTGGATTCGTTGATGCTGAGGTTCTTAAAGAGTATCTTGAGAGCCATAGTCCACTAGACGTAACTCTATACGAGCCAAATGGCGAAGTTCGTTACCAGTAAATTAAGAGAGAAACATGACACCTGCTGTACGTTTATTGAAAAAGAACAAGGTACCTTTTGAACTTCATCAATATAAGCATGACCCAAACCATGAAAGCTTCGGTTTAGAGGCTGTAGAGGCAACGGGAAAGCCAGCGGAGCAGGTGTTTAAAACTCTATTATTCTCAGTGGATGGCAGCATTCAAGGTTTAGGGGTTGCTGTTGTCCCTGTTAAAAAAAAGCTAAACCTTAAGCTTGCCGCCAAGGCAAACAAGCTTAAAAAGGCAGTAATGGCAGATCCTACATTGGCACAAAAAATCACTGGTTATCTTGTTGGAGGAATCAGTCCGTTAGCTCAGAAGAAACGCTTACCAACGTTTATTGATCAAAGTGCTGAGCACCAAGCGACCATCTGTATTAGTGGCGGTAAGCGAGGGCTAGAAATTGAGATCAATCCACAGCGATTAGTTGAGCAAGTGCAAGGCCAATTCATTCCTCTAAGCGAATAACGCTAGAGCATCGAAACAGCAGATAACACAAGTAATGATGCCATGATTGCATTGAAGCTTTTAATTCGTATCGTTGTAGTCAGCCAACGTTGTAGTTGAGTGCCGGCTAATGTCCACAGAGTGACAGATGGGATATTGGCTAAGGTAAACATCCCTGCAATGATTAACAGTTCCCACCAAGCGCCTGTCGCACTAAACAGCGCGATAGCAGTCAATGCCATTGACCATCCTTTTGGGTTTACCCATTGAAAGCATGCCGCACTTATAAAATTCATCGGTGTAAAAGAACTTTGTTCTTTTATCTTACCGCTGGTGGCTATCTTCGCAGCCAAGTAAAGTAAATACCCGAGGCTCACATATTTGAGTATGGTGTGGCTTTGAGGATACGCATTAAAAACGCTAATTAATCCAACACCTACCAAGATCAGCATTACTGCAAATCCTATCGTAATCCCGAGCATGTGGGGGATGGTTTTTTTAAATCCGACATTAGCACCAGAACTCATCAACATTATATTGTTTGGGCCTGGAGTCGATGTGGATACAAGTGCAAATAGTAGCAGTGCGCCTAAATGATGCAGTTCCATGATTAAATCTTCTATCGTGAATCGAGAGAACAATTTTAATTGGAGCAATGAGCAATAGTTTTGCTTATATTAGTAGTAATGAACCAAATTGAACAATCTGAGTGCGCTATGGATAAGTTTGACGAAAGAATATTGCACGAATTAAAGCAGAGTGGAAAAGTAGCCAATGTTGAATTGGCAGAGAAAGTCGGTTTATCCGCTTCAGCAACATTGCGAAGAGTTCAGGATCTCGAACGAAAAGGAGTAATTAAAGGTTATAGAGTACTTCTTGATAGTGCACAGCTTGGCGTGGGTTTCGTTGCTTACGTGTCGATAGGGCTTTCATCTCACAGCAAGAAAGCACAGAATACCTTTGAAGATCATGTACGTTTTGTAGAAGAAGTTGTTGAGTGTCATAACATTACAGGCGCTAATGAATACCTATTGCGAATCGAGACGAAAGATTTGGCCTCGTATAAATACATTCATGCCGATGTGTTAGGGGAGTGTGAATACGTGAAATCCATTACTACTATGGTGGTGATGGACTCGCCTAAGGATGAGAGGCAGTAGATTTTATAGCCGAAATAAAGGGTCTTGATGTCACAAGTAAACGGTCACTCTGACAGCTGAAAGCCAGAAGAAGCACAGTCATTCCCGCATGATTTTAGCGGGAATCTTACTGCGTTAGGTAACAGAGTTTGAGTTTAGGTGTCGAAGCAAAATTCGTGTTGATAAACATTCTGACAGCTGACAGCTATCTACTTTTACTTCTTCAGGCTCAATTTACCTTTCACTCGAGGCTTATTGCTGTCACTTGGCTTTGCAGGATTAGTCGGCTTTGAGTAACTCTTATTACCTGATGACTGACCTGAAGACGGTTTTCCCTTTGGTCTATGTCTGCTAGGGGTAAACTTGCCATCAAATACCTGTTTTTGCTCATCGCGATTGCGGCGGGCTCTGGATACCTGGTTTTCTTCGCGGCTATCGTAAAGCTTAGCATCAGTGGCTTTCCTGATATGTCGTCCCTGAGCATCCTTTATCGATGCCTCTTCCGTTCCCACAGAGTCGCCACTAAGTTCAAGTAAGGTTCGCACCTCATCGTCGCTTAAGTAGCGCCATTTGCCGTTGGGAATACCATCGATGGTGATATTCATAATACGCACTCGGCGTAGTTTGAATACACGGTAATCTAACGCTTCACACATGCGTCGAATCTGGCGATTTAGGCCCTGTGTTAAGACAATACGAAAGCTGTATTCAGACTCTTTGGTGATTTCACATGGTAAAGTCACTGTGTCCAGAATAGACACGCCACTTGCCATCTTCTTTAAAAACTCAGGAGTGATAGGTCTATCAACACGGACCACATACTCTTTTTCGTGATTGTTCCCTGCACGAAGGATCTTATTTACAATATCGCCATCATTGGTTAAGAAAATTAGGCCGTCAGAGGGTTTGTCCAATCGTCCAATCGGGAAAATACGCTCTTTGTGTCCAATAAAGTCGACAATGTTTCCAGGGATATCGCGCTCTGTAGTACAGGTAATGCCTGTAGGTTTGTTCAGTGCAATGTAGATAGCCTTACGCTTTGCTCGTAGCGGATTGCCATCAACAAGAACTTCATCCTCTGAAGTGACCTTTGTGCCCATCTCTGGAACTTTACCATTAATGGTTACTCGGCCTTGTTCTATCAGTTTGTCCGCTTCTCTACGAGAGCAGAAGCCAGTTTCACTGATGAATTTATTTAGTCGCTTTGCGTTATCAGACATAGTTCTCTCTGTTTTGAGTTAACCTTGACGTTTTTGGTGACGTTCTCGGTTCTCTAGTTTTTTTTCTTCGTTCTTCTTCAGCATTACATAGATCGCGCCACTTCCACCGTGAAAGGCTTGAGCTGAATGAACACAAAGTACTTCATTAATTTGTTGTAGCCAAAAAGCTACGTAGCTTTTCATTAGTGCTGGTGGGTTTGAGTTATGACCCTTGCCATGCACTATGATGATGGTTCTTGCTTCTAGCCTTAAGCATTGCTTAAGGAAGTGTACAACTTCGTCTCGTGCTTGGGTTAGGGTTCTGCGATGCAGATCTAACTTGGCTTGAATTGGGTACTTGCCCAGCCTCAATTTACGATAAACGCCATTTTGTACACCGCTACGTTTAAACTCGATAATGTCGTCAGGCTTTAGCATGGGGGCATTATCAAGCGTTAAGTATTCGGGTAGTTCTTCTTCAATACTTACTGCTGCCAATTGTCTCAGCAGATGGTTTTCATCAGCAGTATGAGACTTTTTATGAACAGCAGTGTCGTGATGGAGAGGTTTAACATCTCCCATCATCTCCTGGAAGGAAAAATCATTGTCAAATTCTTCAGACATAAATATCAAGAAACGGTTTGGGATAGGGAGATTATAATTGGAAAAAGACGTACGTCACTTAAAAAAGAAAAACCGAGGCAATTCAGATTGCCTCGGCGCAACAATTAGCTGCCAACTGATCTATTGAGGAGATTCATCACTCATTACTGAATGATGTAACCATAGTAATTTGTGACTTGAAAGTAGAGATGATCTAGATCAATTGTTATTCGTATGTAACTTTAAGTTTGCTAAATATGGTTGCTGGCTCCCGTTTCTTGTGAGGGAGCTTAATCTTTCGCCATATAAGAATTTCAAATGCATTTTTATAAAGATAGGTATTGCGCAGTCAGAAAAAATCCGTATTATACGCGGTCTCAGCAGGAAATACTCCTCATTGAGAATTCGGTGAATAGCGCAGCTTGGTAGCGCATCTGGTTTGGGACCAGAGGGTCGGGGGTTCGAATCCCTCTTCACCGACCATATTAGAAAAGCTCGTCAGAAATGACGGGCTTTTTGCGTTTTAGAATACACTGTTTTCACTGGTGCACGGGTCGGGTGCGGAAGCCCGCCGCGTTCGAATCCCTCTTCACCGACCACCTTTAGAAACCCCGCACTCGTTGCGGGGTTTTGTCGTTTAGAGAGGAAGGAAAGTACATGTCGTGGGCTGGAATGCCAGTCCAATCGGATCCCTCTTCATCGACCATATCTAGAAACCTCGCACTCGTTGCGGGGTTTTGTTGTTTAAGGACATAGAGAAGCACATGTCCTTGACTATCGTACTAATCCGTAGGAAGCCCAGTCCCAGTCCATCTTCACTGACCATATTAGAAAACCCCACCAAAAATGGCAGACTCTTTCCTTTATGAAAGAGGGCTGAATTACACCTTCTTGATGGTTAATTTTTGTACTAAATATTTGCGATATACGCAAAATTGACTAAAAATTAAACACCCCAAAAAGAAGGATATTGTGATGTTGGACAAACCGATTGTCTGGTGTGGCACCGTTTTATTGTGCATGAGCCAAAGTATTTATGCAGAAGAAAACAATGATGTCACGCTAACAGTAGGCGACGTCATTGATAAACCAGGGGTCCTATCCCCCAAAGGAACTTGGTCCTTAGAAGGCTCTCTTAGTTTTACTCAAAACTCTTCAAACCGTGTTTCTGTCGTTGGTTATACCGTACTCCCCACGCTAATTGTTGGGCGGATTGAGGTCAGTGATGCGGACTTTGTTACAACTACATTTGGGCTAACAGCGCGTCTCGGATTAACCAATGCGACGGAGTTTGAGTTGAGATTGCCTTATGTCTACCGTAACGATCAGATAGTCGTTAGACCGATTCAAGATGGCTCTCCGGATGTGATTAGCCGTTCGAATAGCGGTGGAGCAATGGGGGATCTAGAAATTGGTTTACGCCATCAGTTTAATTTCGATAGCACGCCCTATTGGATAGGAGGGTTGAGGCTAAAAACCAAAACCGGTCGCTCTCCTTATGAAATAGACATTGATGAAACAACTAATACCTTAGAGGATGTTTCAACAGGTTCAGGGTTTTGGAGTATTGAACCTAGCCTCACCATGCTGTACCCAACGGATCCCGCTGTGTTATTTGCCAATATAGGGTACATCTATAATTTTAAAGATAAAGTAGAGGTGGGGGGGAGTGAGGAGCAAGAAATTGATCTAGGAGATACCATATCAATTGGCGGTGGTATGGGCTTTGCTGTTAACCCAGATCTATCTTTTTCAATAGGAGTAAACCACAGAACCATTTTAAAGAGTAAGATCAACGGACAAGAACCTGACGATGCCAAACTTCTTCATTTAGATTCTTTAACTTTTGGCGTAAATCTAAGAATGAACCCGCGATCTTCGCTCAATATAAGCGCACAAGCAGGTCTTACCGAGGATACTCCAGATTTTCAATTGTCAGTTAGAGTTCCATACTACTTCTAGTCCAATTAGTATCTATGTTGTAGTAGAGATTCTTTTAATCGAAGATCATCGCGAATTTGCTTGTTGACGCTTTCAACGCGAGCATCCACATCAACGACGGTATTGAGGCCGAGAACGCTGTTATCTAGAGTGTTTTGAATAATATTAATAATGCCAGGCCCAGTTACAATATCGGGTTTTGTTACCCCAGGTGAACTAGGTTGGTTAGCTTTCCCTTCTATGAAGTTACCTTCACCCACCTGCACTGCATTTATCTCTGTAAAACTACTGTCGTTGTCTAGTGTAGGCTCTGCGGTAAGATTGCCGTTGCGAAATACCAAGTTGGCTATAGTGGCTTGATAGATATTCTTGCCATTTACCGCTGCTGTGATACTGATTCCAATATCAATGACATAATCATTGCTGAGTCGAAACCCACCACGCAGAGTTGATAAGGTGTAGTTATCAGCGATTTGGATGTCTGTCATATCCAATTCATCTGCATGTAGCAAACTGATTGGTAGCATCAATAACCCAAATGCGACTATTAATTTATTAGCTATCATGTGACTCCTAATAATCCCCAGAAGATGGAAGAGTAATACTATGTAACCCGATAGAATCTCTTATTATTCCTGTCTCTAAAGGAGAGGATGCATAAATGGAGAAAGTATCCGCATCGACAAAGTTAGTCCTTCCGACATCTGCTTCATTTCGTACCAATAAAACAAGGCCTTGGTAGTATTGATTAAATTCGTTTATCGGCATAACCATTGTTCCTCTAGAGGGATCACCTAATACTACGTTGTTATCTCCTATACCTTTGATTACGACAAAGTGCATGTAACCGTCAAAATTCACTAATGTGATTCCAGGGACTCCAGCTTTGCGCATTCTTTCTAGGCTTATCTTGAATCCATCTGCTTTTAAACCAACAGATTCAAGGTAGTACTTCATATCGAGTAGTGAGAACCCTTTCCGATTAATAAGCTCTTGGTTTCCTTTTTCATACATAGCGTTAAAAATTTGCTGTTCTTCAGAGGGGCGTTGATAGTGAAACTGTAATAAAGAAGCCAGTGCGGCCGAGCCACAACTGAAATCGTATTGCTGGCGGTAGATATCACCAAACACGATTTCTTTGTAACTTTTTACAGGGACAGAATAGTTTGCCCTGTGTGGTAGAAATTCAATAGCGAAGGTTGATGCTGAGAATGTCAGCATCAACCAGGCTAGGGGACTCATTATCCTCTTCATGTTGCTATTCAATACTCAGGTTGACGACGGTTGAATTCTGGATTAATACGTTATTACCAGTATTTTGAATAACACTAGAAATACCTGAATTATCCGAAAACGCGCCTGGAGAGAGAATATTGTTACCACTCATTGTGTTAATTGCCATATTCCCTTCACTAGTACCATCGATATCAGAAGCTAGGCTAGTAACATCTAGTTCTACGGACTGCTTGCCTCTAGATTGTTCCATAACTTCATTGCCGACAGCACTATCAGGTAACATCAGTTCATCCGCGTGCACAGAGAAGGTTAACATTAAACTGATTGTGCACATTATCAAACGCATAGTTCACTCCTAGCTCAGTAAAGCTGCTTACTCAGGAATAATGCTTGCATTAGTGTTAACAGATTGTTGAACCAAAGAGTTTGCACCAGCATTTTGAGCAACAGATGTAATACCAGCAACATTTCGCATGCCATCAACACTGTTGACTGCTCGAAGGTTCACAGCACCCGAAGCTGAAGGTCGACTAGAGCGTCCTCGTTGTTCATAACCGCCACCGCTACTACCAATTTCGATTTCGTTATCATTTACTTCACCATCTAAAGATGAATTAGCAACAACGAAAGTTGCATCTATGTCCAATTCATAGGTTTGGTTGTAGCTATCGTTGGTGCTCCCATCAGCATCAATGTTAAAGCTGTCAGCTACATCAAGGTTTTTACTGTTGTCTGTATCATGAGTACTGTTGTTGCTTTTATCGACATCAATATCAGTGTCTAAATTAAAGCTGTCAGCTACATCAAGATTTTTACTGTTGTCTGTATCATGAGTACTATTGTTGCTTTTATCGACATCAATATCAGAGTCAAGATTAAAGCTGTCAGCTACTTCCAAGCTGTTACTGTTGTCGTCAGTATTGTTGTGGTTGTTACCACTACCTTGCATGTTTGCACTGTCTTCCCATTGCTTATTGTTGTTACCACCATTTACGTAGTTGTCATCGACTTCAACGCTATCGGAAGGAACTGACTGAGTATTAGGACCATCGTTACCACGACGACCATCAGCGAACGCATTACCACTCAGTAGAATTGCAGCTAACGCTAGTGCAATACCGGTTTTATTCATGTTCATAATAAGTACCCCATTATCCTTGTTCGTCCAGTTTGAGGGTTTGCAAAAATACGCCTTCGCTCTCACTTCTCCCCGAGAGCAATCAGATTATAGGTAAGCAAAAGTAGTGTGATGGAGAGGCGAAAGCTGATTTAGATGGCAGTATCGATAAGCCTCGATAAAACCAATAAAAAACAATTGGTTACGATGCTTTTGTTAAGGGTTGCTTAGAGTATGAAAAGCCGTGTTAAAAAAGTATGAATAAGAGTTAGTTTTAGCACTAGTGATTATTAAGTTGAGACGAGTCAAAGGTAAAGTACGAGGAGGTGGTTTACCTTTAAGAACAGATAGTTGACATTTTTGATGGACTATAAAGTTGTAAAATACCATTCAAGCAGGTAGTAATTTTGATGAGAAAGAGAATAGTTCTCTCATACAGAGCTCGTCTTTTTCTCTTTCAAGGAAAGGATCTTTACACTATATTTACTGTACAAAAAACAACCAGAATAGTGAGGCAGTGGCATTTAAAAGTTGTAGTGTGAGCCACAAAAGACACTAATCATGAACATGCGAACTTTGTTGATCCTTGCGGAAAGAAACCTGCAAACTAGTCTTCTAGAAAAGCAACTTTCTACAAAACCAAACCTTCGGGTACATACTTGCTCGCCTGATGAAGCGATAGCTAACAGTCAAACGCTCGTCGCTGATTTAGTTTTGATAGAGCACCAATACTTGCGTTATATCGATAGCAAACAAATCTTACCCGACTTTGATATGTTAAGTTGGCCTCTTATGGTGCATAACGTGCCTGCAACACCGCTTGATGAAGACCTTCTACGTTGGAAATTGCTAAAAGGTGTACTTCTTGAAAATGCGATGATCGAACATATAAATGAAAGTATTGAATATATCTTCAATGGGGGACTCTGGCTTCCTAGGCCATACATGGAGAGATTAGTCTGTAGCTATCGTTGTTCTGATCTATCAGCGGAGCATCATGACTCTGACTTAACCTCTAGAGAGAAACAAATCCTAGAGTTACTTGCTTATGGCATTTCAAATCAGCAGATCGCCACTCGTTTGTTTCTTTCAGAGAGTACGGTAAAAAGCCATATCTATAAGCTTTACAAAAAGTTAAATGTTCATTCGCGCCATGATGCAATTAAGTATGCACGGATGAATGATTATTCACTGACTAAATAACAAAGACTATCTTCTCTTTTTTACTAGACTTCCTTCTTAAATTTCATTGTCTTATTTTAATTGTGAACATCATTCTTGATTGGTTTACTGCTGTACTAAGCCGATCAAATTTTTCATCATTCTCTCCAGGTTATCTAGATTTACTATCGGGTTTCTCTATTTCATCACAATCAAGGTCTAGTATTAGGTATATCAGTACCATGATTAACTTTTAAGCTTGGAAGGATATTAGAGAATGAAAAAGAGCGCTCTCACAATCACGCTACTGCTAGCCCTGTCGTTTCCTTCACTGGCCGAGGAATCAGATAATTTAACGTTTTCACATTTTTATGGTGGAATTAAATTAGGGACAGCGAATTATGGTGACTTAGGATCTGGTGTCACAGAGGTAACTGGAGTGGATGACTCTCCATTTTCTTGGGGTATATTCTTTGGTATTCAAGCACTACCATGGCTTGCTTTTGAGTTAGGTTACCATGATTTAGGTGAAGCTGAACTCAAGGATGTATCGGGTAGTTATGATGCGAAAACACTCGATTTAACAGCAAAAGGCTCTTATGAAATGGTCGAGCGTCTTTCGATCTTTGGCAAAATAGGTTTTCAGGCCTATGAGTGGAGTGCCAACGGAGAGAATGTTTTTGAAGACGATCAAGGTTGGACTCCTCACCTAGGTGTTGGACTTGAGTATCAATTTCTAAAAAATTGGTCTGGTGCTGTAGAGTACACATGGTATAACGATATTGGTGGTCCTGATATTAACTACTATGGCATTTCGGCTACTTATCATTGGTTTTAGTAACACTTCAAATTACAAAGTAATTCGAGATATGGAATGAAGAGTGACATTTAAAGAACAGCTATTGATTTGGTGGGACAGATATTTATCGAGATACGCATTGGTGTTAGCTAAAACCAATGCGTTGTTTTTGGTATTTGTATACTCAACTCTTGTTTATTTGGGCTACCGAACACTAGGAGAGCATGCACTCACAGATCAGCTAGTTGATTTTATTTACTTTCTTGCTGTTACTGGTTCAACCGTAGGGTATGGTGACATGTCACCTTCTACTCCAAATGGTCGGTTATTTACTGCCTTCTTCGTTATCCCTCTATCGCTAGGTTTGTTTGGTGTCATCATCGGCAAGGTGATCAGTTCGTTTTCTACGTTCTGGTTTCGTCAATTTAAAGGAAAACACAACGTGAATTTTACCAACCATATTGTGATTATTGGCTACAATCGCGACAGAACACCACATTTGGTGCAAATGCTTAAGCGAGAAGAAAGGCAGCGGAAAATAGTTCTTATCAGTGTCCAAGAACAACAAAATCCACTTGGTGATGATGTTGAGTTTATCAATGCACATAGCTTTACTGAAGAAGATGACTTAAAGCGAGCTAGTATAGATAAAGCATCTTGCTTGGTTGTCGATACGGATACTGATGAAATGACATTAACCATTTCTTTGTTTGTGGCGAGATTGAACCCGAATGCACATTTAGTGGCTCACTTTGTGGATGATGTGAAATGTAAGATCCTTTCGGCGCACTATCCAAATGCAGAATGCATATCGAACCTTTCCACTGAATTACTGGCCAAATCGGTAATAGATTTTGGCAGTAGCTTTGTACACAGTGAGTTAGTGTCTGCCCATAAGGGACAGACGCAATATAGTATTGTTGTGCCTGAAGGAGTGCCTGATTTTGAACTTGAAAAAGTATTCTTAGATTTCAAGCAGAACTTCGAAGCGACGATTATTGGTAGTCGCAACGCAGCAGGAGAGGTCAATATCAATCAAAAGCTTAGTACTGTAATAAAAAGCGGTGAGATATTGTTCTATATCGCTGATGAGAGAGTTGAATTCTCAACTTGGCCTAAGTAAGGATATTGCTTGCCGGTTAACGTAGACTACGCGTTTACTATGCTTGCTTTCCAGTACTCGTAAAGACTTTCGATATCAGAGGAGCAAAGTAATTTCATCGCACCTTTGATATGCAGTTCGCTCCATTCCCACCATTTCATCTCAAGAAGTAGGGCGCGCTGGCGTTCGTTGAAGCGATAGCGGATATGTTTTGCGGGATTTGATCCAACAATAGAATAAGCTTCTACATCTTTGGTTATCACTGCGCGACTGGCAATGATGGCCCCATCTCCAACATTGACGCCACTCATTATCATCGCTTCAGTACCAATCCATACATCATTGCCAATGACAGTATCTCCTGAACGTTCAAAGCCATCTGAAGCGTCCATGAAGTTTTCATTATCTTGATAGAAAAAAGGAAAGGTACTGGCCCATTGGAGCTGGTGACCTTGATTGCCTGCCATCATAAATACGGCTCCAGAGCCAATAGAGCAATAACTACCTATGATTAATTTATCTACATCATCTCTATCAGGGAGCAAGTAACGAGCACAGTCATCGAAGCTATGTTTATGGTAGTAGCCTGAGTAATAACTGTGATCGCCAACAATGATATTGGGGTTTGTGACTTGCTCTTTAAGTGTCTTCCCTATGAATGGGCTTTCAAAATAATTGGGCATTCTGAAAATCTCTGTTTGTTCTAGTAGCTTAACTAACAGTGTAAGCTTTAATATTCACTTTTGAATCTATGTTTAACTTAGCAGTGAGAATGCTTGTCGCATAGCTTTAGCGCCACCAAGCTAAGCGTGATGCAAGCAAAGCTTAATCATAAGTAATGGTTATTATATGAATAAATATCAATAATTTTCTATAATATCAATTTCCTCATATACTCTTTCCATCGACGCAAAATACGAAACAAATTACTAGAGATTGGAGCAGATTATGAAGATGAACCACGTAGGTATCATGGTTGGCGAGATGGACAAAGCGGTAGAGTTCTACACTAAAGCGTTGGGTCTTGAAATTGTAATGAACAACACTAAGGTTATCGAAGAGCGCGAGACGGCTATTGGCCGCATGTGTATTGCAGTATTCGGTGAAGGCTTTAAAGGCTTTAACATTGCCCACCTTGTTACTTCTGACGGTATCGGTGTAGAGATGTTCGAAATGAAAGATCGCCAAGAACGTCATGAAGTTGACTTCTCTCGCTTAGGTATCTTTCATTTTTGTCTGCAAACCGATGACTTTGAAGGTGCTATTGCTCGCACAGAGCAGTATGGCGGTAAGGTACGTATGGACATCATGCGCTACCACCCAGAAGACAACAATAAGCCTCAAAAGATGGTGTATTTAGAAGACCCGTTTGGCAATTTGTTTGAGCTTTACTCTCACACTTATGAAGAAACTTACGCTTCTGATTACTCTTAATCTAGAAAATAGTTAAGGTGAAAAAGGATTGGCAAAAGCCAATCCTTTTTTTTGCTTTAACGACTTTTAAATGACTAATGTATACAGGGGTCAGGATTCATATCGCTAGTGTATGGACGCCAGAGTGCTCTCGCCTGAAATTTGTGGTCACAAAGATTATAAAGTAGCCCATAGTTCGGCTTCTGGAAGATGTTCGAAGTATTGAACATCGGCATTCATTATGTGGTTTGCTAGTTCCACTATAATTTCTTGCCAGTGTTGGTGTCCACAAAAAGCAATCTTATCGATGTCTTTACGATGTCTCAGCCCCAGTTTTACATCTTCAAGAAATGAATCGTATTCCCAACCGCTAAATTCTGTCGCATCTATAATCAATCTAACTGATTTTTCTGGTGACTCAGCTAAGGCGTCTTCTATAAATGGCTTAGTTAAAAGAAGCACTTCTTTGGTGATCTTACCTACGGGTTTAAGCAATACAACCACTTCTCCGTGATAGGTATCAATGCTGAAATCGATATTACAGATTTGATTCTTTGTACTTGATAAAGCGGTTGATATACACATATTACTGGTCACCTTCTGTGTGCTGGTGAGTGTGATGGTGAGCAGTTTTATGATGGTGATGACTAGGTTTGTGCGCCGTATGACCACCGTGCAAGTGGCGGTGTAGTTGGCTTTCTTTATCTTTGTATTCCAAGTGATCTTTATTGTGCTTGTGTTCTACTTCCGTACCATATTCACGAATCATTTTCTCGTGCGTAGCAGACTTAGTATGCTGTGTTGACATGACTTTCTCCAAAATATTATTTATCTTCAAATTGTGTTAGCCGGCTTTCTTTTAGAGCACTATTCGTAAATTATTGACGGCAAAGAAGTAAGCAGTAATAAATAGTGGAATAAAGGCTATTAAATAGAGCGCTGCATCATCTGCAAAAATGAGAGTTGATGATACGAAGTGCTAAGTCGGTTCAAGACCTATAGACATCCTGACAAAATGTGACTTAGTACACATCAACAGATGGTAATGCATTCATAAAAAAGTTATTTATTTATGGTTAAGGGCTTATAAATATATAAATATTCCTGTCAACATGCTGATTTTAAAGAAAATTAAATTAAGATGAGAGTTGTTTACTTAACAATTAATATGGAGTCGGCATCGGAGTGTATGGTCTGAAATGTGATGAGGTAACCCTAGCTGTATTGAAATACATGAAGTTGTTTTTTGGCACGTGCGTAAACGCTTTAATAACATGGAATGTTATTTCAAGTTGTGAATTTAGTCCGTGATCACATTTTCTAAAGTAGGATAATCAATAACCCGCCTCAAAACCTCATCACGCTATGGATAAGCCACCTTAGGATAGAAACATCGTGGTCATATGAAAGTTATATTGCTTAATATCTAATTAAGCTGTTGATTTAATGGACTTTGATTTTAATTCGATACATGTTCACCTTAAATGTTGGGGCCCTTTACTCTACTGGGCAGAAAAACAGCATTCCTCGTTAAGATCTAAAAAAACACCACTTTGACGTTTTTGACGGTGAGTGGTGATAATCACACTTTCAATATAAAAATACCTCAATTCAATCTGGGATCTGAAGCTACATTAAGGTCAATATAAATAATAAATGCATATAAAACAATGATTTACCTATTTTTGAGGAGGCTTGCATTCCGTTTCCGTTTTGATTTACTAAATTTGCATTGCGAATTAACGCAGTTTAGATTGTATGCAGACCTACTCATAACTGATTTAGAAAAATTAAAATATCAATAGGGACTTATCATGTTGAAAAAGAGTTTGATTGCTACCTCTGTAATAACCGTACTGGCTGGGTGTTCTTCAATGCAGAGTTCACCGCAAACAACGGTAGACCAACTAGCAAATAATCTAGATATCGATTACCAAGTGCTAACCAATCACGGCGCTGAAGATGGTTTAAAATGTCAAGACTTGGGTGCGGAATGGGCTTCATGTAACCAGGTGAAAATGACTCTAGCGAATGAAGGTGAAGCTATTGACTCAAATGACTGGGCCATTTACTTCCATAGCATTCGTTTAGTTCTAGAGATAGATAGTGATCAGTTCAAAATCACACGTGTAACAGGTGATCTACATAAACTTGAACCAACGGATAAGTTTGATGGTTTTGCAGCTGGCGAGAAAGTCGAATTATTGCTAACTAGTGAATACTGGCAGTTGTTTGAAACAGATTTCTTCCCTGGCGCATTTGTTACAGCTGAAGGTGCAGAGCCGAAGAAAATCGTTTCTTTAGACACTGAAGAAGTTTCAAGCTTTGTTAGCGGATTAGAAGGCGATAACTTAAAACGTCATAGTGGTGACAATAATATCATTGCCACGGCTGCTTCTCGTTTTGAAAAGAACAGCGATATTGTACGTGAAGACGTGACCGCAGCAATTATACCGGCACCTGCATTTACCAAAATTGGTCAGGGCTCAATTGATATTTCTAAAGGCCTTAAACTAGAGGGAACAGCTTTTGAGGCTGATCAGCTAAGCGCTTTACAAAACCGCGCTGAACTATTGGGTGTTAGCCTTGAAGGCTCGACTCCAGTAAACGTAATGATCACACCTAAAGAGTTCGATAAAGAATACGCAATATCAGGTGCTTACACTCTTGATATCAATGCAAAAGGTATTGAGATTAACGCCTTCGATCAAGCCGGTGCATTCTACGCAATGCAATCTGTTTATGCTTTGGTTGATATCCAAAATCCAGCTGAATTACCACAACTGATGATTAAAGACGCACCTCGTTTTGATTATCGTGGTGTGATGGTGGATGTTGCACGTAACTTCCATTCTAAAGAAGCGATTTTAGCGACTATCGAGCAGCTAGCTGCATACAAAATGAATAAGTTGCACCTTCACCTTACCGATGACGAAGGTTGGAGACTAGAGATCCCAGGTCTTCCAGAACTAACCGATATTGGTTCTAAACGTTGTTTCGATGTGGATGAAGAAACCTGTTTGATGCCTCAGCTAGGATCAGGTCCAGCGACAGACAATAATGGTACTGGTTTCTTTAGTCGTGAAGACTATGTAGAGATACTACGTTTTGCAAAAGCAAATAATGTAGAAGTGATTCCTGAGATTGATATGCCAGCTCACGCTAGAGCAGCTGTTATCTCAATGGAGGCTCGTTATAATCGTTTGAGTGAAGCAGGTGATGAACAAGCAGCAAATGAATACCGTCTGACTGACCCTGAAGATACCTCGAACGTAACGACGATTCAGTTCTACGACAAGCATAGCTTTATTAACCCATGTATGGATTCTTCAGCGCGCTTTGTAGATAAAGTGGTATCTGAAGTCGCTGCGATGCACGCTGAAGCAGGTGCTCCGTTGACAACATGGCACTTTGGTGGTGACGAAGCTAAAAATATCAAGCTAGGTGCAGGCTTCCAAGATGTCACTGCTGAAGAAAAAGCGGGCTGGAAAGGTAATATTGACTTAACCGAACAAGACATGCCATTTGAGCAATCACCACAATGTCAGGCATTGGTTGAAAAGGGTGATGTAAGTGACTTTAGTCATCTACCAAGCTACTTCGCCGAAGAAGTGTCTAAAATTGTTGCAGATAAAGGTATCGCTAATTTCCAAGCTTGGGAAGATGGCTTGAAATCTGCAGAAGGTGCACAGTCTTTTGCCACTGACACAACTCGCGTTAACTTCTGGGAAACACTTTACTGGGGCGGCGCTGCGAGCATTTATGAGTGGGCTAACAAAGGCTATGACGTAATCGCATCAAATCCAGATTACGTTTACATGGATTTCCCATACGAAGTAGATGCTAAAGAGCGTGGTTACTACTGGGCAACGCGTGCAACCGACACACGTAAGATGTTTACTTTTGCACCAGAAAATATGCCTCAAAATGCTGAAACCTCAGTTGATCGTGATGGTAATGGCTTTACAGCTAAAGGCGAAGTTGAAGCTAAGAAGCCTTTCTTAGGACTATCAGCACAACTTTGGTCTGAAACTGTACGTACTGATGAGCAATATGAATATATGGTGTTCCCTCGTGTGATTGCAGCAGCAGAGCGCGCATGGCATGCAGCGGAGTGGGAAAATGAATACAAGGCAGGTGTCGAATACTCCCTAGATACTGATCTTGTTAACAAAGACGCCCTTCTTGCTGACTGGACTCGCTTTGCCAATGTAATGGGTCAACGTGAACTTGCTAAGTTAGAGAAAGCTGGGATTGACTATCGTCTACCAATTCCTGGTGCTGAAGTCGTTGATGGCAAACTTGCTATGAACGTTCAATTCCCTGGAGCAGAGTTGCAGTACTCGGTAGATGGTGAAAACTGGGTAACTTATCAAGATGAACAACGTCCATCAGTTTCTGGTGACGTATGGATTAAATCTGTATCCGCTAGCGGCGAAAGGGAGAGTCGAGTAACACAAGTTAAGTAGTTTCGTAGGGTTCGTTTATTTCCTCTTGGCCAGCACTTGTTGCTGGCCCTTTTTTTGTCTGGAATAAACAACGAAAAGCGAGACTCTTCTATCTGAAACATCGTAATCTAGATTACGCTTTTCCTCCTTACTAACTCAAAAGTATTTCTCATTAGAAGTCTATTACAGACGTTATGTGCTGTGGCATTATCCTCTAGCTGATAGCTGATAGCTGATAGCTGATAGCTGATAGCTGATAGCTGATAGCTGATAGCCTGTCTCAAGCTCTGCGGTATGCGTCATTCCCGAGTGTTTTTATCGGGAATCTGTTTCTACGCAATATAATCGAAAGGCCCCCGATAAAAACATTCGAGGACGACGATGTGTTTGGCATAAGTTTGTGATTGTAAAATAACGACGTATCAAAAATTCCGATTTGTTGTCACGTGTTTTCCTGCGCTTTTTTGGGCCATCTACTTACTGTTATGGGTATAACTGGCGGCTGGGTAGAGCGTGATAAAATGAGATGCCTTAGAGATCATCGCCTCCGAGATTTTTATCGGAGACCATTATCTATGGTATTGCGTAGAACAGATCTCGATGAAAGCAGGGAATGCTAAATAGTGAGAGTTTTACTTGTCCATACTCTAGAAAATTCCAAATGCTCTACTAATGATCAAAAGATAGGCTAATAGCTTAAAACACGACTTCCCCTCTCAAGGGAAATCACAATGATTGTGTTTTGTTCAGGTTTCCTGAGTAAGAATGTACTTATTTTTTGCTGACTACTGTGCCCTAAACACTCAACTTAATTCACATTCTTAATTTAGATTGCGAGGTTTGCCGTTAAAAATGATTTAACGAGAAATGAAATACCTCTATTTGCCATCCTTTCAGTTGCTTACTTTGAGTGAAGATCACATTTCTAATGATTGTTTTGAACTTCTGTAAAGTGAAATCTAAATCCAGTATGACGTACTTCAATTTTCTCTCGTGATTCAGACTTAAAAATAGTCGTAGAAATACTGTTTTTTACTATGCTGGCTAAATTTGACGATTTTGACGTAAGTTAAGTTGTTGAAATTATTGGTTTAATTATCTTTAGGTTTTTTGATAGTGAACTTGTTCAAATAAATCCTCTGTACTTATTTCGTGTTTGAAAAAATCTGTAAGAATTAACCCAGTAAACAAAAACGGCACCGGAAGTGCTGATTACACAAATAAAATAATTTATAAAATACAAGGGGTTCCTTCATGTCTCTGTTCAAAAAGTCTTTAGTAGCGGTCGCGTTATCCAGTCTTTCACTTAGTGGTGCAGCATTAGCAGCTGGTATCCAAGGTGAGAATGCCGCAGAAACATTTTTAACAAAGAGTGACTTTTCATATGAAGTCTACGGCATCATCGCTTTGCAAGCAGCATACCGTGATTATGATACTGGTAATTCAGCTACAGATGATGACTTAGGTGGCATGCAATTGAACAACGAATCCCGTATTGGTTTTCGTGGCAAAAAACAATTTAAGAATTTTGGCCCGACTTTCTTATGGCAAATTGAAGGTGGTTACGTAGATCCTAGCTTTGGTGGTTCAGGTGCAGGTCTTGGTGAGCGTGATACTTTCGTTGGTTTTGAAAGTGAAGGTATGGGGCAGGTTCGTCTAGGTCGTGTTTTGACTCCTATCTACGAACTGATTGACTGGCCAGCATCTAACCCAGGTTTGGGTGATGTCTATGACTGGGGTGGTTCAATCGGTGGTGCAAAATACCAAGATCGTCAATCAAACACCATTCGCTGGGATACGCCAAAATACTTTGATGCGCTTTCTTTTGACCTTGCGATGGGTGCTGGTGACGAGGCCGCTTTGGGTGCAGGTGATGACTACTGGTTTGGTGGTGCAGCGCACTATAATGTTGGGCCTTTCCAATTTGATTTGGCTTATGAGCGAAATGATAACTTTGAATCAGAAGGTACGACTTGGACCAATGACACGTATCTAGCAGGCATTCAAGCTTGGTTTGAAAATGGTATTTCATTGTTTGCTCAATACAAGCACATGGAAGCATCAACGACTTCAGGCATCGATGAGAAGCAAGGTGCTATGTCAACAGGTCTTATCTACACTACGGGTGATTGGCAGTACAAATTAGCATATGCAATGAACTTCGAGTTAGAGCGTGATGGTCAAACAATTGACGATACGGACGATAACGTCATCTCTGGTCAGGTTCTTTACTTCGTTGATCCGTCAGCAGTTCTATACGCTCGTGCACGTACTCTAGACTTTGGTGACAAAGTTCAGGTAACGGATGCTACAGATTTACGTTGGAAGTCTGAAGATTTCGTAGAAGTATCAGTAGGTGTTGAATACTACTTCTAATTCAGTCAAATTAATAAGGGCGCTTCGCGCCCTTATTGTTATTAGAATTTTTGGAATTATTTTTATGAAAAAGTCATGTTTAGCCCTAGTTACTGGTCTTTTAATGAGTTCTAGTGCATTTGCAGACAGTTTGTTGTCTTTTCAAACTGAGATAGTTCCTCAGGTCATTAATAGTAAGGCGGTGGACAACGGTATCTTCACCGATGTTGATCAGATCAAGATTGACGAGGGAAGTAACCAAATTGGTGTAACTATCGGTCAAATTGTATTCGAGGACGGCAAGCGCCGTAAATTTGATTCGAGCTTAATGTTGATGACATTTAAAGCAGAAGATGAAGACAGCTATCAGCTTTCGTATAAAAAGATGCGCACGATTGAAGAAGCCAATAAGTTTGATAAATCACCAACCTTTACTTTGACTGATGGTTCTGGAGAGCCAGTAGACTTCGACTTAGTTGTACTACCAAAAAGTGGCTTTCAAGGATTTAATGACTATGAAAAACAGGTCGTTTCCTATAATAAATTGGTTGATGCTGGAACAGCATCGACAATGGCTGCAGCTGCGGTATCTGCAGTACCATCTGCCGATAGTATGGCTTTATCAGCAGATATAAAGACTCAATTCTCAAAGCTTTCTCGAGACGAACAACAACAATTTATGCAATGGGCGATGCAGAACCTTAAATAGAAAAAGTTCTTTCTCGTCTGAAATTTAATCTTCAATTTCTCTTTCTATCGTATAGAGGGTGGTCAATGGGTAGAGATCACTTCTGTGATTGAGAGAGGAATTTATGAGATTACTACTAACGATTGTATGTGCCAGTTTGTTGACAGCATGTGCGGCAACGCCATCTAACTCTTCTTGGCAAGAGATAGGTTATAAACAAGGCGCAAAGGGATTGCCGATACAAACCACTGGTAACCTAGAACAGCGCTTCAACCTTGATATGGTTCAAGAGGGTGAATACACCGAGTACGTCGCTGGTTTCGAGCAAGGAAAGCAGAAATTCTGCAATCCAGTCCAAGCCTACGAATATGGTACCTGGGGTAATAGATATAAAGGCCAATGCAGTGGGATACCTGAAGAAGCGCTTATCGCTGAACAAATGAAATTAGGCTATGAAAGATACATCTTTAGTGATAGTGAGGGGCGTTACCCTTAATGAACTATCACAGTTTAAAAGCTCCCAGTGCTTTTCATGTTGAGTACTGAGGAGCTTTATTTTTATAGTAAAAATACCCCAATCTATAGTCGCCATTTATTGTTGATATTTAATCTACTTAATTCGATTACAGTAAGAATACAACCACGCACCGTGATTACGATCACTCTTTCCCGTTCCGACCGCTAAACTCTTCCTAATTTATCTAAATCTGTTTTGACGTAAGTCCCACACTTTCTGACTGAATGGTCCTTTTCTTGTGATCGTTATCTGGTTTTTTATTTGTTGTTGAATTCTCTTCAAAATTAACATTCCCATTAACTTGTTGTTTATATTGATTTAATTAACTTTTTGTTTTTTTACAAAGTAGGTTGATGTGACACATATCTCACAGTCGCGGGCTTTATTTTTCTTTGCGAATTAACTGAAGCAGGATGCACCCAAGTCATGGAGACATTGTAGTGATTCAAAGCAAGCTTAAATTTGAAGAGCTACCGAAGCTGAAAGGATTTGATCTTGGTTCTAGAAGGGAAGCCAAGAAAATTAATAGAAGAGCTTGTGAATAGAGGCTCTCAATACATTCTAGTTTGACAAATGTAGGTATAAACATGAAAAAAGTTATCGGGTTAAGTGCACTGGCATTAGCTGTTTCTTCTCCAGCATTCGCATCTTCTTACGTGACAGGTAATGTTCAGTTTCACGATGATGGTCGTATTCACGGCTCTAAATCAACATCGACGCTAGAGGCGGGCCATACTTTTGAAAACAGTTTAGGCGGCTTGACTCTTTATACTGAGTTTGACGGTATTCAGCTTGGTGAGATTGTTACTGAAAATGGTGGGGCTGGTAATACGACTCCAGCGATTACTGTTGGTGGTGAGCAATCATTCAATATTACTGATGGTTTATGGGTTGCAGCGGGTTACCAACATTTGATTTCTGCAGGTGATTCTATTCAATATCGCCCATTAATTAAGATTGGTTATAACTTCGATAATGGTCTTTCTATTAGCAACCGTACTCGTGCTCATATCGATGCAACTGATGCTGATGCGGATACAGATTACCGTATGGATAACCGCATTGCTTATGACTTTGCGGATATGGATCTTGCTCTAAGCTACAACAATGTTTATATGATTGAAGGCGAGACTATGGACCATGAGCTTCGAGCTACTTGGACACGTAATGGTGTTCAGCCTTACTTTGAGTTCCGCAGTCAAGCAAATGGTGCAGAGAATGCGATGGGTGATAGCCTAGTGAACAATGCCTTCGTATTTGGTGCCTCTTACGGTTTCTAAGTTTTATTTCCTCATAGGGCGTTTACCTTTTTTGCCCAGTAAACACACCGAAGGGTGTTAATTGTTTGATTTGCCGAGCTGGGGTGTCAGCTCGGCTTTTTTGTTCTTAATACTCAGCTGTAATTTCGTAGGAAGTGAATTTACGCAGGTTTATTACACCGGTATCGAAGTATAAATATTGCCCTTTGATACCAAGTAAAGTACCACCCAAACGAGGGGTCTTATCAAAGTTCAACGAGCTGATCTTAGTAGGATATTCGGTTACAGGATAGTCAATCTCAACAACGTCAGCATCGAGACGCTCAACGGCTTCTGCGCCGAATCTTAGTTGAAGTTCTGAAAGCTTTTCTTCTATCTGAGGAATCAACTCATGGGCCCTTTGCTTTAAGTCTATGCTATCTGCTTTTCCTTTAAGCATGTTACGCCAATTTGTTTTATCAGAAATAAACTCTTTTAGTGCCGTTTCTACCAAACCTGATTGCAGACGAGAACTGACTTTAAAAATCGGCAGAGCTTGGTTAGCTCCCTGGTCTATCCAACGAGTAGGAATTTGTGTGTGGCGAGTAATACCTACCTTAATTGCCGTAGTATTAGCCAAATAGACGTAGTGGGGGACAAAGCAATTATCTTCGCCCCATTGTGGTTCTCGACAAGTACCTTTATCAAAATGACAGGTTTCTGGTTTCATTATACACATGTCGCATTTGGCAAGCTTGGTCATGCAAGGGTAGCAAAAGCCTTGTGAATAACTTTTCTTAGTTTTCTTGCCACACTCTTGGCAATGAATGTTACCTGAATGCTCCAGAATAAGGTGCTCACCAATTAGGGGCATAAGATCAAGCAACTGATCATCTAATGGTAATTGATAGGTGACTTGTCCATCTTGTAGCGCGGAAGTCATCTTGCGGATGTGGCCAGTTATTTGAGTCATGCGTGCGTTTTCCTTTGCATATCGCAACCGATAGAGTCTTATTCTTAGTATACCTAACTAAATTGTGGCTGTAGTCGTAAAGTTTTTTATCGTTGATTGAGGTGTATTAATTATTGATTTTGTTACTCTTTGTTTCGTTTGGTTACACATTACAGTCACCCTCCATTGGCTCCAATTGTGATGCGCGTCACTTTATCTCTATAAATAAGGCAATGTGTCATATTAGTGAAACATTAATGTTGTTAAGGGGCGCTTGATGACGCATATTGAAAGGGTGTTAAACGTAAACAAGGAACGCTTATGCATCACCCAACTATGATTGAACATTCTGAATTTGGTCTTATTAGTCGCATTGCTCTATTTTCACTAGCCTCACTGATTTGTGTAGTAAGTTTCATATTATGAAAACCCTAAACTAGGGGAGTATCTGTAAAGCAACATCCGTTATTTCAAATACTCCCCGCCCTCGCTTCACTTTGTCTAATATCACTCTAAATACCTCTTACCTAGTAACAACTCTGCCCCTCTTTAGTGAGTTTCAGTTGGATCTCGTTGTACATTTATACTTCGGTGCTAAAATAGCGACAAATTTTACGCTTATCTAAGCGACTGGACTGTTAAAGGTAAATTCAATGACGGTAAAAACTCGTTTTGCCCCAAGCCCAACTGGCTTCCTACACGTAGGTGGTGCACGTACTGCACTTTATTCTTGGCTTTACGCTAAAAATCAAGGTGGTGAATTTGTACTTCGTATCGAAGACACTGACCTAGAACGTAATTCTCAAGAAGCTGTAGATGCGATCCTTGAAGGTATGCAATGGATGGGACTGGATTGGGATGAGGGTCCATATTTCCAATCTAAACGATTTGACCGCTACGATGAATGCATTGACCAACTACTAGCAGAAGACAAAGCGTACAAATGTTATGCGTCTAAAGAGTTGCTTGAAGAGATTCGAGGCGAGCAAGAAGCCAATAAAGAAGCACCTCGCTATGATGCTAATCACCCTAAAGTCGCTGCAGCCAATGCAGAAGCTAAAGATGGTGACGATTATGTCGTGCGTTTTCGCAACCCTAAAGAGGGTAGCGTGGTGTTCGAAGACCAGATCCGTGGCCGCATTGAGATTGGCAATGATCAGATGGATGACCTTATCATTCGTCGTACTGACGGAGCGCCAACATACAACTTTGTAGTTGTAGTGGATGATTGGGATATGGGTATTACTCACGTAGTTCGTGGTGAAGACCATATCAACAACACGCCTCGTCAGATTAACATCTACAAAGCGCTAAATGCTCCGGTTCCTACCTTTGCACATTGTGCAATGATTCTCGGTGACGATGGTGCAAAACTGTCTAAGCGTCATGGCGCTGTATCAGTTATGCAGTACCGCGATGAAGGCTACCTGCCAAATGCATTAAACAACTATCTGGTTCGTTTAGGTTGGTCTCACGGTGATCAAGAGATCTTCTCTACAGAAGAGATGATTGAGTTCTTTAGCTTAAATGCTATCTCTAAATCAGCATCTGCGTTCAATACAGATAAGCTGTTGTGGCTAAACAACCACTACATCAAGACTTCTGAGCCTGAGTACGTTGCAAAACATTTACAATGGCACTTGGATCAGCAAAACCTAAACATAGACAACGGTCCTGCAATTACTGAAGTAATTAAATTAGTAGGTGAGCGTTGCAATACACTTATTGAGCTAGCTGAGCAAGTTCGATACTTCTATGAAGACTTCAGCGAGTTTGAAGCAGGCGCGGCGAAGAAGCATCTACGTGGTGTAGCAAAAGGCCCTCTAGAATTAGCACTGACTAAAGCAGAAGCACTGACTGATTGGTCTACAGATGCAATCAAAGATGGCGTGATCAAAGCCGTTTGTGATGAACTAGAAATCGGCATGGGTAAAATAGGCATGCCACTTCGCGTTGCTGTTACTGGTGGCGGTCAATCTCCATCTGTAGATGCAGTAATGGAACTGATTGGAAAAGAGCGTGTGATTGCTCGTATTAAGCTTGCTCTTGAGTTTATCGCGCAGCGCGAGGCTAATGCTTAATTAGCTTGTTTAGGCTTTAAGTAAATAGAATTAATCAAACCGCTAACTTTCAGTAAGTTAGCGGTTTTTTTGTATTATAGTTATGAGACTGAACTTGTCTCGCTATGGTGCCTTCTTGAACACTCGTTTTTTCTCTCTTTTAAAAGCCTTTAAGGGTTTACTATTGCTTCTGTTTGGTTTGCTATTTTCAACTGGCAGCTTTGCTGAAATTGAATTTACTGACGAGGAGCAAGCTTGGCTTAGGGAGGGGCAAAGAGTTCGAGTTGCCGTATTTAAAAGTCATTATCCCTTTATCTATCTAAATAACCGTGGTCAATTTGCTGGAATAGTAAAAGACTATCTACAGTACATAGAAAAAGAAACCGATATAGATTTTGTAGAAGTCCCTATATTTACCCTCGAAGAAGGGTATCAAGGTATTGAGAGTGGCGACTTAGATTTGTACCCAATGACCTTTGATTTCTCAGGGGCACAGCTTAACCTTAATTATTCAGTACCCTACCTTCCTTATCATTATTTCCTCTTTACCAATATCAGCCACACCTTAGATCCGAACATAGCGGCAAACAATGATACACCGCCTAAACTTGCGGTTATTAAAGGAAGTGGTGTCGACCGATATTTACAAACTACAGATTTCATTGTGGAAACCATTTACTTTCAAAGTGATAGAAAGGCATTGAAGGCATTAAATGATGGATTGGTTGATGCCTTTGTGGGTGAGAAGGTTTCTACCCAAGGTTTGATTAAGGGGCTTCACCTTAAAAATGTTAAGGAATTAAGGCCCGCGAGAGAATTGTATGGCTTGCGCTTACAAATGGCGACAAACCCTAAGTCAACTCAGCTTATGTCGATCATAAACAAGACGCTAAAAAGTATGCCATATGACATTCAGAACGGCATTATGGCGCATTGGTATGATAATGAACCACATAAAAACCTACTCAATGGTTATACCTATTTTAATCGTATCCCTTACATGTATACCGCTGACTCTGCCGTAGGACTTGAGTTTTCTATCTTGCAACACTTGTTCGAGTCGATGGGGTATGAAGCTGGAAAACTATTGGCTGGCAGCCAAGATTCTGATTACGCTAAAGAATTGGTCACATACGATCTCGATTTTGTTTCTACTCAAGTTGTCGGAGATTGGGTTGTAAATAACCCAACCAACGAAGGATTATTTTATTCCAACCCTTATCTAGTTCAAGAGTACAGATTGGTCTCTCGATTAGGCGAACGGATAGAGCTAAATGGTCAAGTACCCAAAACAGTAGGAAGCATTGTAAGCACTGATGACGTTGTCGTTACACGCGCTATTAAGGTGCTGGGTGAGCGATTTGGTCGAGGTATCGATAAACAATTTATTGATATGACGAGAGCCTTAGAGGCTTTAAAGGCAGGAAAGGTGGATTATCTGCTACTCGATTCAAGGGAACTGTCCGTTTATTTTAACCGCCTTAATCAAGAATTGAACGTCAATATTACTCACGATCAAAGCACTCGATTTAGAGTTCCTTTGAGAATTGCATTTAGAGACCGCGTACTTCGTGACAAATTTAATGCTGAGCTGGGTGCTTTTAAGCGCAGTGCTAAGTACCGTCGCTTGGAAAAATTATACGAAAACGCTTCATTTCGCTCAAAGGCTCAAAGTGGAGAGTTGATGACAGAAATTGTGGCTTACTTAATCTCTGTGGATAGAGCCGAGCTTATTGATAAGGTGTTTGAGGCATTCAATTTTTCCAGTGGATTCGAAGCTATTACCCTTCAAATAGGGGATAACCCTAACAATGTGGATAATTACTCAACGAGTAAAGGTCGCATGGTGAAGGTTGATGATTTTAGTCGGCAAGGATTGATACATCTAACGAAACTTTTAATACATGAAGAGGGTATTGAACAAGTTACTCTGGGTAAACTAACGATTTATTCAGAATTGACTAACAGTGCCTCATTTGATCAAAGCTATATTCCCCCTTTAAGTATTTTTGAAGGCTTCAGTTCCGTCGATTATCAGAAAATACGTGATATTTATGAACGGTTTAGTTTGCAAGTAGCAACATTAAACCTGACGCCACAAGAGGTTGATTGGATTAAAGAAAACCCTGTGGTTTTAGTCGGCATAGACCCTGCCGCTTTACCTTATGAAGGTGTGCAAAATGGTGAGTATAAAGGGATTATTGCTGACATATTAAAGGATATGAGCAGCAAAGTAGGTGTTCAATTTGAACCTTATTTAGTCGGTTCTTGGCAAGAAACCATTGAGAAGGTGGGAAAGCAAGAGCTCTCAATGGTCTCGGCCGCTATAGAAAACAAGAGCATGTCCTATGATTATGTAACGACTTTGCCACTGTTTACCGACCAACTCGCTGTGGCAGGTCGAACTGGCCTTGATTATGGTCATGGCTTAGAAAGTATGGATGGCAAGCGTGTTGGGATTCAACGCGGAGCTTCAAATACCCCAACCCTTAAAGACAACTATCCAGAGATAGACTGGGTATTAGTGGACAGCTCAGCTATTGGTTTAGACTTATTAGCCAACGAAAAGCTAGAAGGGTATGTCGATACGACCTATGTAATTAACTTCATTTTCAATGAGCACTCTTATCGCAATTTGTCGATTGTTGATCGTTTAGATTATACAGTGACCCCTACCTTCCACACGCTGAAGAATGAGCCAATATTGAGCTCAATTGTTACTAAAGCGGTTCGCTCTATTAGCGCAAGCCAAAAGCAACAGATAATCAACAATTGGGCCTCAAGTCGAGTGATAGAGAAAGTGGACTATCGAATGATTCTGTTGATATGTGGCTTCTCTTTCTTGATTTTTTTAGTCTTTTTCCTTTCAAATCTGAGGCTTAAAAAACAGGTGAATGCAACAACCAAGGCGGAACAAGAAGCACTTGCTAGCCGAAATCAACTATTTGATATCCTCAACACCTCCAGCATTGCAGCCATTATTGTACAAAATGAGCGAATTACATATTCCAATACTCGCGCATTAGAGCAGTTCAAACTAAGTAGCAATGAGTCTTATGGCTACTTTATATACCGAGTTTATGCGGACACTTTTGATAGAGAAAACGTCTATAAAGAATTGCAAGAAAAAGGGAAGGTGGTCGATAGAGAAATGGTATTTCAGCGCGAGGATGACACTCAATTTACAGCCTTGTGCAGTTACTATGAAATAAATTACCTGGATCAGCCTGCGGTACTTTTCTGGAGTTATGATATCTCAGAGATTAAGGAACTGAATAGCGAATTAGCCAGTGCGATTGTTGCTGCAAACATAGCGAATCAAACGAAAACGGACTTCCTAGCTAACATGAGTCACGAGATCCGTACCCCAATGAATGCCATTATTGGCATGTCTTATCTTGCTCTTGAAGGCAACTTGAATAGTAAAGCGCGAAATTACATCAGTAAGGTTCACCAGTCGGCTCAATCCTTGTTGTTGATAATCAATGACATACTGGATATTTCCAAGATTGAGTCAGGTAAGTTAGATCTTGAGCAACGGCCGTTTTCCTTAAAAGACACACTAAGGGATATTGCTAATATTTTGAGCTTTAGAATTGCGGAAAAGAACGTAGATTTTATTTTTAACGTCGATCACTCCATACCGAGAATGGTCATTGGTGATGAGCTTCGATTGTCACAGATATTGATAAATTTGGGTAATAACGCCACAAAATTCACTGAGAAAGGTGAGATTCTTATCGGTCTCGAAGCGGAGCCTGTTGATAGCTCACAGGAGGCTTATCGTTATCACTTTTATGTACAAGATACTGGGATTGGAATAGCCGCAGATAAGCTTAATAGTTTATTTGAGTCCTTCCAACAGGCGGATGCATCCACTACTCGAGAGTACGGAGGTACCGGGCTCGGTTTGAGTATTAGTCGGCAGATTATTGAGCTAATGGGCGGACGAATATGGATCGAAAGTGAATTAGGCGTAGGGAGTATCTTCCATTTTGAGGTTGAACTTAAGGTGGCGACAAACGCTAATAGACTTGAGCAAGAGAGATTGAATAATATCGGCGAGTTGTTCGATAAACCTTTGTGGGTACTAGAGTCCTCAGAAAAGGGAATGGAGGCGTTAACTAATACGTTGCAAAGGACTGACCTAACAACCCCAAGGTTTTACGATGAATATTCAACACTGCTTGAAGCGTTGAAAGCCGCGAGTGAAGTGCAATCGATTATTTATGTTTCAGATATCGCGTTATCGAAAGACGCTGTCATATTTAAGTCACAGTTAAAGCAATTAAAAGCTAAAGGGCGGGTGATTTTAAGTAGTGCTAGTGAGGATAGAGGTACTGTCGCTAGAGAATATGGCATAGAAATACTGCCGCGACCTTGGCTTCCTTTTGAGTTTCTATCTCAACTTAGTGGCTTAGAGTTTGATAGTGCTAAGCGTGAGGTCGGAGAGGATATTGATCACGAAGCATTATTACGTGGAACACGAGTGCTTCTTGTGGAAGATAACGAGCTCAATCAAGAACTGGTTCTTGGACTTCTTGAACCTTTTGAACTTGATATTGATGTAGTAGGCAATGGGTTGTTGGCTGTTGAAAAAGCGAAGCAACACCAGTATGCGATTATCTTAATGGATATTCAGATGCCCGTTCTTGGTGGTTACCAAGCGACTGAGCAAATTCGAGAGTTTGATAAACAAACACCTATCGTGGCTATGACAGCCAACGCGATGGTAGGTGATCAAGAAAAAGCGACTGCAGTAGGGATGGATGACTATTTGGCTAAACCGATAGAAGTTGCACGCTTGATGGAAGTACTGGTAGAGGCTGCTCAAAAGCAGCAAGGACTGAATGATATTGTGCCGTTAGTAACACAGGTACAAATTGTAGAGAAAGAGCCCGAAGACGGGACTCTATTCTCGGCAGAGATAGGGCTGAAAATATGCAATCAAAACAAAGCTTTGTTGCTAAGGTTACTGCGTAAATATTTGGCTAATTCTTCAGTGCGTATCGATAGTTTTATTCACGCGATAGCAGAGAGTCAATGGGAAACGGCAAAACGAGAAATCCATACAATGAAAAGTACCTCGGCAAACATCGGTGCTATGGTATTCACAAGCTTATGTGCCCGTTATGAACAACAGGTGTATTCAAATAACCATGAGCTAACCCATCTAGAGATTGAGCATCTTCGTTCAGTATTGATGCAGACGGAGGTTGCAATAGAAGAGTACCTTCATGGCAACAATGCATCAGAGTGTTTGGCCCAAGACAATAAACAGAGCGACAGAGTAACCTCCACGCAGGTTTACCGTTATGAAGACTTAGAGCCTCACTTTAGTGAACTTAAGAGGTTGGTCGAAAATTATGATCTTCAAGCGACAGATAAGGTGCAAGAACTTAGGGAGCAGTACTCACAAATAGAGCTACTACAATTACTTGATAACATCGATAGTGCTTTGGCTAGCTATCAGTTTGATGGGGCATTAAAAATGCTAAATGATTGGTTCGAAAGTCACAAATCTTAGGGAAAGAGATGCAAACTGAGACGACAAAACTACATCAGGATCAAGATAAACCCTTATTGCTAATTGTGGATGACACGGCTGAAAATATAGATGTTTTAGCGGGGTTATTGAAGAATGACTATCGAATCCGGATAGCGACTAATGGTGAATTGGCGCTTAAATTGGCGCAAGTCGTACCGCTTCCTGATCTTATTTTGCTCGATATTATGATGCCTGAGATTGATGGTTTTGAGGTGTGTCGTTGCTTAAAAACCCAAAGTAATACCCAACATATTCCTATTATCTTTGTTACTGCCAAGATTTCACCCGAAGATGAAATCAAAGGATTGCAGCTTGGGGCGGTAGATTACATAGGAAAACCTATCGTTCCCCCTATTGCAAAACAGAGAATTGAAACTCATCTAGCGTTATCAAATCAGAATAAACAGTTGTACCTCAAGGTAAAAGAGCAAACGAGAGTCATAAAACAGACCAATATTGCGCTACTAAAAAGGCTAGGAAGAGCGGCTGAATACAAAGATAACGAAACCGGCATGCACGTTTTGCGTATGGCAAATTACGCTTATATTCTTGCGAGGTCGTGCGGTATGTCTGATGAACACGCTGATGTTTTAAAAGAAGCGGCGCCAATGCATGACATAGGCAAGATAGGTATCCCTGATGGCATCCTACTAAAACCAGGGAAATTGGATCCTGAAGAGTGGGATGTGATGCGCTCTCACGTGCAAATTGGCGTGGATATTCTGGGTGACTGTGAAGACTCTAAGCTAATGGAAGTGGCCCGTACGGTGGCATTAACTCACCATGAAAAATGGGATGGTTCGGGTTATCCAAATGGCTTGGTAGGAGAGCATATTCCTTTAGTTGGGCGTATTTGTGCGATTGCGGATGTATTTGATGCTTTAACGTCTGCTCGTCCCTACAAGCAGCCTTGGTCAGTAGAAAAAGCGTTACAGTTCTTGGAAGAGCAAAAGAATAAGCACTTTGATGCTACGCTGGTGGATCTGTTCTTGGGCCAAGAAGCCAAAATACGGAAGATCATGAGCAAATATGCTGAACCAGATTAAGTCTGCAGTTAGTGGTTGCTGTTTTTATCTAGAGCACTGATAGTTTCTATTTCTGCTCGACGAAGGCCTTTAAGTTGTCGCTTTAGAGCCTTGTTTTTATACATGTTAATGTCGGCTTCAGACAATAGATGGTCAAACGTGATATTTTTATCATGGTATAAACTATAACCAATACTGACTTTGATATTGACGAAGGCACCTTGCACCATATATTGGCCTTCCTCAACTCTAGATTGAATAGAACGTACCAGTTGCGCTAATTCTTCTTCATTCTTGATTCTAGATACAATGATAAGAAATTCATCTCCGCCAACGCGTGCAATCGTATCGTTAGCACGTACACTTTTCCGTAATCTCTTAGCAACTTGTTTTAATATTAGATCGCCACTTGCATGACCATAGCTATCATTGATCTGCTTAAAACCATCTAGGTCTATATTCAGCAAAGCGAATCGTGTGCCCGAATGCTTAGCGTTCCCTATAATGTTTTTTAAGGTGTAAATGAAGTAGCGACGGTTTGGGAGGCGTGTTAATTCATCTTGCATGGATCGCTGTCTTGCTTGCAGATAAAGTATTGAAATGATGGCAAACATGGCGAGAATAATGGCTAGTATTAAGTAACCGTACCACCTGACTGGATTTGCAAGGTACCAAAAGGCTGGGGTGGCATCTGGCTTTTCAGCAATAAAGACTTCCCAATCTCCGTAGTTAATTTCAATATCATTCACCAACAACGGTTTTTCCAGTGCCTGTAGATTGCCAAACGTATGTGTTGGGTTTTCTTTTTGCCTTACGGCAATAGAGTAAACGTCATCCAGTATGTGTGTGTCTTCTACGACTTTCTGTATGTTAACTAATAGAAGAACGTGTCCTTGGTAGGTACGACTACCAATATCTCCTACAAAGATAGGGCTGCGTAATATGTACAATTCAGGTGCATCTTCCACCTTGTGTACCGTGCCTTGAGCCAAGGTTTGAGGGTTGCTTTTAAGCTTTTGTATCTGAGTTCTTACTGTCTGGGATTCAGTGGTGTTACGCCCAATAGCCTCAGCGTAGGGTAACTCTGGATAGACATACGTGACGATGTCATCGATCGCGACACCAAGTCCCATTAATTGGCTGTCGTGATTGAGCAAGCTTTGACTGATTTTGTGTAGCTGTTGATTGGTGATGTGAGGTTGAGTGCTAATGATGTTCGCTAACGTATAGGCGGAATAAATTTTCTTCTGCAAGGATAAAGATAGCTCTGCGGATACCTCAGCCACTTTGTTTTGTGCCTCAGAAAAGCGGATGCTCTTTAACTGGTGTTGTTTGAGGGCGTACTGATTTTCTATGAAATAGGTTCCAACTATTCCACAAAGCAGTATTGCAGATGTGATGAGGGCTTTTTCTAGCTTTGACGTTAATTGCACCATTTACACCGATTCGCGTTGCGAATGTATCAATAAGGATTACTTTTTACTGAGGTATAAATAGCATAGTGAATTCTCAGCAGTAAGGTAGGACTATTCTCTCAATTAACGGTACGTCAGACTGTAAGTTGTGTGGAGTTTGAGGAAGATCTCGTTTTTTGTACTTATATAGCATTTTTAAGTTTAACCGTTGATTTTATCAAACCTGCCCCCATTGTATCTTTCAGTGAGATTTCTAAAATATCTCGCCATCATTATTGAAGAGTGTTTAGGAGCGCATCTCGACACAGCAGGTCTATGTCGGTAGAATGTCGCGTCAATTTATTACTCTGAGATTAATTGGAGATGTCTTAGCTTAAGATATCGCTAATTGATTCGTTGTTGCTTTGATAGCAACGGCACTCTTTTTTGTATTTAGGTGTCTCTTTGAGACGCACACTAGGATGTTGTCACTCTCTTTAAGAGCTGTGACGCCATGCTCAGGAAACTGAGCTTTTGTTGAGGTTTAAAAATAATGCAAGCTACTGTTGAAACTCTAGAAGGTCTTGAGCGCCGTCTAACTATCACTGTTCCTGCTGCTAACATTGAAGATGCAGTAACAACTGAACTACGTAACATCGCTAAAAATCGTCGTTTTGACGGCTTCCGTAAAGGCAAAGTGCCTATGAAAATGGTAGCGCAAATGTACGGTAAAGCGGTACGTAACGACGTTATGGGTGAAGTGATGCAGCGTCACTACATCGAGTCTATCGTTAAAGAAAAGATCAACCCAGCAGGTGCACCAACTTTCGCACCAGTAGAAACTGCTGAAGGCCAAGATCTTGTATTTACTGCAACTCTAGAAGTTTTCCCAGAGATCGAACTTAAAGGTCTTGAGAACATCGCTGTTGAGAAACCAGTAGTAGAAGTTCAAGGCGCTGACGTAGACAACATGATCGAAACTCTACGTAAGCAACAAGCAACTTGGACTGAAGTTGAAGCTGCTGCTGAAGAAGGCATGCGCGCAACTATCGACTTCTCTGGCTCTATCGACGGTGAAGAATTCGAAGGCGGTAAAGCTGAGAACTTCCCACTAGAAATGGGCCAAGGTCGTATGATCCCTGGTTTTGAAGACGGTATCGCAGGCAAAACTGCTGGTATGGAATTCGAAATCGACGTGGCTTTCCCTGAAGACTACCACGCTGAAAACCTAAAAGGTAAAGATGCGAAGTTCTCTATTAAAGTGAACAAGGTAGAAGCTCGCGAGCTTCCTGAGCTAACTGACGAGTTCGTTGCTAAGTTCGGTGTTGTAGAAGGCGGTGTTGACGCACTTAAAGCTGAAGTACGCAAGAACATGGAGCGTGAGCTTAAACAAGCAGTTAAGACTCGCATCAAAGATCAAGCAATCGACGGTCTTGCTAAAGAAAACGACATCACTGTTCCTTCTGCTCTTATTGAGCAAGAGATCGGTGTTCTTCGCCAGCAAGCTGCACAACGTTTTGGTGGTAACACTGATGCTGCTGACCAGCTTCCTCGTGAACTTTTCGAAGAGCAAGCTAAGAAGCGTGTAGTTGTTGGTCTTCTTCTAGGTGAAGTAATCAAAGCTGAAGAGCTAAAAGCAGATGATGAGAAAGTAAAAGCTCTTATCACTGAAATGGCTACAGCATACGAAGACCCATCAGAAGTTATTGCTTACTACGAAAGCAACGAAGAAATGATGAACAACATGCGCAACGTTGCTCTAGAAGAGCAAGCAATTGACGCTATCATCGCTAAAGCACAAGTGACTGATAAAGAAGAGTCATTTGATGCAATTATGAACCAACAGCCTGCTTAATGGCGTTGAGTTTACGTAGAAGGTTGACTTTTAAATAACACTTCTACTAATAATGGTCCGTATGAGATAATCATTCGGGCCATTTATTTTAGGGATAGGGATATAACACTATGAGCTACCAAGAAAAAAATGTAATGTCGCCGATCGTCGACGCGCTTGTACCTATGGTGGTAGAGCAGTCTTCGCGTGGCGAGCGTTCTTACGATATCTATTCTCGCTTACTTAAAGAGCGAATCATTTTCTTGACTGGACAAGTCGAAGATCACATGGCCAATCTCGTAGTGGCCCAGTTGTTGTTCCTAGAATCAGAAAATCCAGAAAAAGATATTTTCCTATACATCAACTCTCCTGGTGGTAGTGTAACAGCAGGCATGTCTATTTATGACACGATGCAGTACATCAAGCCGAATGTGAGCACTGTATGTATGGGCCAAGCGTGCTCTATGGGCGCATTCCTGCTAGCTGGTGGTGCACCAGGTAAGCGTTTTGCTCTTCCTAACTCTCGTGTGATGATTCACCAACCGTTAGGTGGTTTCCAAGGCCAAGCGTCTGATATTCAAATTCATGCTCAAGAAATTTTGACTATCAAAAAGAAACTAAACACACTTCTTGCTGAACATACTGGTCAGCCAATGGAAGTAATCGAGCGCGATACCGATCGCGACAACTTTATGTCTGCAGACGAGTCAGTTGAATACGGCTTAGTAGACTCAGTGTTGTCTCGAGGCAAATAAGCCCGTCGGTTCAAGTTTTTTGATGTAAACTTTATTAGATTAAAGTTTAAAGCTAAGAGGTTAGCGAATGACAGATAAAAGCAAAGAGAGTGGCAAGCTTTTGTACTGCTCTTTCTGCGGTAAAAGTCAGCATGAAGTTCGCAAGTTGATCGCGGGCCCGTCCGTTTACATCTGTGACGAGTGTGTTGATCTTTGTAACGATATTATTCGTGAAGAGATCAAAGAGGCTCTGCCGAAGAAAGAGTCAGAGGCGTTGCCGACTCCACGAAATATTCGTGAGCACCTTGACGATTATGTCATCGGTCAAGAATATGCGAAAAAAGTGCTTTCAGTAGCTGTATACAACCACTACAAGCGCCTACGTAACGGTGACAAAACCGCAGACGGTGTTGAGCTAGGCAAGAGTAACATCTTGCTGATCGGCCCAACCGGTAGTGGTAAGACACTGCTCGCAGAAACGCTAGCTCGTTTCCTAGACGTACCGTTTACTATGGCGGACGCTACAACACTAACTGAAGCAGGTTATGTGGGTGAAGATGTAGAAAACATCATCCAAAAATTGCTTCAGAAATGTGATTATGACGTAGCGAAAGCGGAGCGCGGTATCGTATATATCGATGAGATTGATAAAATCTCTCGCAAGGCTGAGAATCCATCGATCACCCGTGATGTATCAGGTGAAGGTGTTCAGCAGGCACTGCTTAAGCTGGTTGAAGGTACAATCGCTTCAGTTCCACCTCAAGGTGGTCGTAAGCACCCTCAACAAGAGTTCTTGCAGGTTGATACCTCGAAGATCCTATTTATCTGTGGTGGTGCATTTGCCGGCCTAGATAAAGTGATTGAACAACGAGTTGAAACTGGCTCTGGTATTGGCTTTGGCGCGGAAATCCATGCTAAAGACGAGAACAAGAGCATCAGCGATATGTTCAAGCAAGTAGAGCCTGAAGATTTGGTTAAATATGGCCTTATCCCAGAATTTATCGGTCGTCTTCCGGTAACGACAACGCTTACTGAACTTGACGAAGCTGCCTTGATTCAGATTCTTAGCCAACCTAAGAATGCTCTGACCAAGCAGTATGCCGCCTTGTTTGATATCGAAGATGTAGAACTTGAGTTTCGTGAAGATGCACTTAACGCGATTGCGAAGCGTGCAATGGAGCGTAAAACAGGTGCTCGTGGTCTTCGCTCAATTCTTGAGAACGTGTTACTTGATACCATGTACGAACTGCCTTCGATGACAGACGTAAGTAAAGTGGTTATCGATGAGTCCGTTATCAATGGTGAGTCTGAGCCACTGATGATCTACAACGGTGGTGACAACCAAGCGGCGATTGCAGAATCGTAAGGTTGAGCCTTTGAAAATAAAAAGCGAGCATTAGCTCGCTTTTTTTGTGCCTGTTGACCTAGCCAATACGTACTAAGTAGCTTGTATTCCTCTGTATTACATTCAATTTCAGTCAAAACACCGAAAATCGAGCACTATTTTAGTAAGTTAGTGGATTCTTATTGTTACAAGTATTGATTCTATTTAAAGTGACCTTATATAAAGACCATAAGCCGAAAACGGAAGAGAGAGAACTATGAACTTGGAGCGTTCCGAGCGTATTGAAATACCCGTTCTACCATTACGAGATGTGGTCGTTTACCCACATATGGTCATTCCTCTGTTTGTTGGTCGCGAAAAGTCGATCAACTGCCTTCAGTCTGCGATGGATAATGATAAGCAGGTACTGCTTGTTGCCCAAAAAGAGGCGGACACCGAAGAGCCGACTAAAGATGACTTATTCCAAGTAGGTACAATTGCCACCATACTGCAGCTTCTCAAATTGCCAGATGGTACCGTTAAAGTCCTGGTTGAAGGTCAGCAACGTGCTCAAATTCACTCAGTTCGCGAAGATGATTTCTTTATCGCGGACGCAGAGTTTTTAACCACGCCAGTGATGGACGATAAAGAAGAAGAGGTTGTTGTACGCAGTGCACTTAACCAATTCGAAGGCTTTATCAAACTGAACAAAAAGATCCCGCCAGAGGTATTAACGTCTCTCAACGGTATCGATGATGCCCCGCGTCTTGCAGATTCAATTGCCGCTCATATGCCTCTTAAACTGGCTGAGAAACAGCGAGTACTTGAAATCATCGACGTTAATGAGCGTCTCGAGTTCTTGATGGGCAGTATGGAGTCTGAGATTGACATCCTGCAGGTTGAAAAACGCATTCGTGGTCGCGTTAAAAAGCAAATGGAAAAATCCCAGCGCGAGTACTATCTGAATGAGCAAATGAAAGCGATTCAGAAAGAACTTGGCGATATGGATGACGCGCCAGATGAGTTTGAAACACTAAAGGCAAAGATTGAAGAATCCAGAATGCCTACAGACGCTCGCGAAAAAACCGAGCAAGAACTGCAAAAATTGAAGATGATGTCACCAATGTCAGCAGAAGCGACAGTGGTGCGTAGCTACATCGACTGGATGGTGGGTGTACCGTGGGCTAAGCGCTCCAAGGTGAAGAAGAACCTAGCGAAAGCAGAAGAAGTACTTAATGCCGATCACTACGGCTTAGAGCGCGTTAAAGAGCGTATTCTTGAGTATTTGGCGGTACAAAACCGTATCAACAAGCTTAAAGGACCGATCCTGTGTCTTGTTGGTCCTCCCGGTGTTGGTAAAACTTCTCTAGGTCAATCTATTGCAGCTGCAACGGGTCGTAAATATACACGTATGGCGCTTGGTGGCGTACGTGATGAAGCGGAAATTCGTGGACATCGCCGTACTTACATTGGCTCTATGCCAGGTAAGCTTATTCAAAAAATGTCTAAAGTAGGGGTGAAAAACCCACTGTTCTTGCTCGATGAGATCGACAAGATGTCTTCTGACATGCGCGGAGACCCTTCTTCTGCGTTATTGGAAGTATTGGATCCAGAGCAAAACAATGCTTTCAACGATCACTACTTAGAAGTTGATTACGATTTATCTGATGTGATGTTTGTAGCAACGTCTAACTCGATGAATATCCCAGGTCCATTACTTGACCGTATGGAAGTGATCCGCTTATCCGGTTATACGGAAGATGAAAAGCTGAACATTGCGAAAAGCCACCTGCTCGATAAACAAATCAAGCGCAATGGTTTGAAGCCTAACGAGATTGAAATTGAAGACTCAGCCATCGTTGGCATTATCCGCTATTACACTCGCGAAGCCGGTGTTCGTAGTCTTGAACGTGAAATCTCAAAGATTTGTCGCAAAGCAGTGAAGAATATCTTGCTTGATAGCTCTTTGAAGAAAGTAGTGGTCAATCAAGATAACTTAAAAGAGTACTTGGGTGTACAACGCTGTGATTATGGCAAAGCTGACGATAGCAACCGTATTGGTCAGGTGACGGGTCTTGCATGGACGGAGGTTGGCGGTGACTTACTTACTATCGAAACCGAATCTATGGTGGGTAAAGGCAAGCTAACACAAACAGGTTCTCTGGGTGATGTTATGCAAGAGTCGATTCAGGCAGCAATGACTGTAGTGAGAAGTCGTGCAGAAAAGCTGGGTATCAACCCTGATTTCTATGAAAAGCGCGATATTCACGTCCACGTTCCAGAAGGTGCGACGCCTAAAGATGGTCCAAGTGCAGGTATCGCTATGTGTACGGCACTAGTTTCAAGCTTAACGGGTAACCCAGTAAGGGCTGACGTTGCTATGACTGGTGAAATCACTTTGCGTGGTGAAGTTCTGCCTATTGGTGGTTTGAAAGAGAAACTTCTAGCTGCACACCGTGGCGGTATCAAAACAGTGCTGATCCCTAAAGATAACGAACGTGATCTGGAAGAAATCCCTGAAAACGTTAAGAAAGATTTAGTGGTAAAACCAGTACAATGGATTGATGAAGTATTGACCGTCGCTCTGCAAAATGACCCGAGCGGAGTGTCCGTAGAAGGCTAAAAGAGTGATAAGTCGCAAATAATAGTACGTAAATTAAGCTGATGAGTACAAAATACTTGTCAGCTTTTTTATTGGACGCTACTTTAACTAATGAGGCTGTAGCCCTTTCATAATAAGGGGTACACGCTAGATTCATAAAAACAATGGAATTGACCTACCTAAACTTTCACTCAGGTAGTAATAGGGGAATATATAGTGAATAAAACTCAACTTATCGAAAAAATCGCGGATAACGCAGATCTTTCTAAAGCTTCTGCTGGTCGTGCTCTAGATGCAGTGGTTGAATCAATCAGTGACTCATTGCAAGGCGGTGACCAAGTGGCTCTAGTGGGCTTTGGCACATTTAGCGTTCGCACTCGTGCTGCTCGTACCGGTCGTAATCCAAAAACGGGTGAAGAAATTCAAATTGCAGAAGCTAAAGTACCTGCATTCAAGCCAGGTAAAGCACTTAAAGACGCAGTTAACTAATAAATTGTTCTCAAGTCACACCAGATAACAAATTATCGTTATCAAACCTTGTATTTATGCGCATCCTACTGGTGCGCATTTCTTTTTCTGATATTATCGGGAGAATGATTTTTAGAGCCTGATTTTAATACAGGCCGCATTTCGGAGTTTCACACTATTATGATGGAAAGATTACGCGAAGGCGTAAATAGCATCGCAGTTAAGATCATTCTTGGTCTGATCATTCTCTCTTTCGTTTTTACCGGCGTAAGTGGCTATTTGGGTGGTGGCAACAGTACTGCTGCTAAAGTGGGAAATGCTGAAGTTTCTCGCGCCGAATTTGAAATGGCTTACCAGAATGAACGCAATCGTGCCCAGCAACAAATGGGTGATTATTTTACTAGCCAACTAGGTGACCCTGCGTTTGTGCAGTCGTTCCGTCAGCGAGTACTGGACCAAATGGTTAATCAGGTATTGCTTGAGCAGTACGCTGAATCAATGGGCCTTCGTATCAGCGACCAGCAGGTTCGTGACGTGCTTCTAAGCATGCCTCAGTTCCAAAGCAATGGTCAATTTGATCAAGATGCATACCAAGCGTCTCTACGTCGTGGCGGTTACAACGCAGAAAGCTTCGCAGAGTACCTTCGTAGCGACCTTGTTCGTCAGCAAATCCTAGGTGCTATCGAGCAAAGCGAATTCGTACTTCCACAAGAAGTGGCTCAAGCATCAATGCTACTGACTCAAAAGCGCGACATTCGTACCATCACTATTGACCCAAATGAAATGGCAAAGAGTGTTGAGCTAACGGATGAACAGCTTCAAGATTTCTACAACAACAACCCAGAGCGTTTTACTCGCCCAGAGCAGTTTAAGATTTCATACGTTGAACTTTCTGCTGAGAAAATGAATAAGAGCGATGCGGTTACTGATGAAGAAGCTAAAGATTTCTATGAGCAAAACATCGACCGTTATTCTACCCAAGAGCAACGTAGCCTTAGCCACATCCTAGTTCAAGATGAAGCGAAAGCAGATGAGCTATTAGCTGAACTAAAAGCCGGAGCGGACTTTGCTCAAGTAGCAAAAGACAGTTCTGAAGACTTTGGTTCTGCTGAAGACGGTGGATCATTAGGTTGGATTGAAAAAGGCGTGATGGATCCGGCGTTTGAAGACGCTGCATTTGCTTTACAAAATACTGGCGATTACACCGACGTAGTTAAGTCTGATTTTGGCTTTCACATTATCAAGCTAGATGACCTTAAAGCGGCACAAGCTAAACCGTTCTCTGAAGTAGCAGCAGAAATTAAAACAGAAGTTGCAGAGCAGCAAGCTGTGGACAGTTTCTACGCACTACAAAACACACTAGAAACAGTAGCGTTTGAATACCCAGACTCTCTTGACGACGCTGCAGAAGCTGTTGGCCAGAAGGTGGTTACGACAGATTTCGTTTCTGTATCAGATGCGCCTGAGGTACTAAGATCTCCTGCAGTTATGCAAGAGTTACAAACACCTGAAGTCAGTGAAGATGGTCTGAACTCTGCGGTTGTTGAAGTTGACCCTGAGCATATTATTGTTGTTCGTATCGAAGAATCTCGTCCTCAAACAGTGCTTCCATATGAAGAAGTTGCAGCTCAAGTGAAAGAGCAACTGCAACAAGTTGAAGGCCGCAATCAAGCTAATGACCTTGCTGAACAAGTAGCTACGGCACTTGAAGCGGGTGACACTACCTTGCTTGCTGATAACAACTTAAACTTCAGTGAAATACAGAGTGTTGACCGTGGTTCAGATCTTTCTCGCACCGTATTTGCAATGCCTCGCCCTAGCGAAGGCAACCTGCACTACGCGAAATCAATAGACACTATGGGTAACATCGTGATTATTGAACTCAATAAAGTTGTGAGTGAGATTGACGATCAATTCAATGCTCAAATCAGTGAACAGTTGCAAACAGGACACGTACAGCAAGACCTTATGGGTCTGGTACAGACACTGCGTAACACGACTGATATCGAGTATTACATCTCTGGAGATGCGCAGTAATATTACCGCCGCATTTACAATGTAGAACGGGTCGCTTTTAGCGGCCCGTTCTAGTTTCTGCTGGCCTTAATTCCATTTATAAGGGCTTTTTTCTAGCTTGAGTAGGGCACGTTTGTGTCTAATTTACTTAATGGAAGGAAAGAGGAATGGAACTATCAATCATAAAACGTTTATGGCTTATCACGATCCTAATGCTAGTGCCGGTTTTAGGGCATGCAGCCGAGGAAATGAAAGGCGATAAATACGAAGGAATTGAGATTGAAGTCAATATCAATACCGCCTCTAGCGATGAGCTCGCGACATTGTTACTTGGGGTTGGAGAAACCAAAGCTAAGCAAATCGTAGCCTATCGCGAGGTTCATGGAGAGTTTAAAAACGCTGATGAACTGCAACAAGTAAAGGGAATAGGGCAGGCGACGGTCGATAAAAATCGAACCCGTATTAGGTTGTAGCTAAACAAACAGAGCTAGATTGGAAACTATCGCTTTAACAACTTATGGGCTAGTAGCGCAATTGCTAGCCCAGATAAGGATCCAATCAGGTGCGATTCTGTTGATACCCGAGCGTTGATAAGCTCAGAGGTAGATAAAGTGATTACTCCACTATTTTCAGCCAGTAACTTCAAGCCCAACCCTGTCAGCAAAAACCAACTGCTACGCTTTCCTCTTGAGATTTCTTGATAGGCGTAAAGGGCAAATAGCCCATGCAGTACTCCCGATAAACCATAATAGATTTGTGTCTGAGTGAACAGCAGTCCAATACCGATAATGGTAGAGATGAGAGCGATATAGACAATCAACTTTTTCCATCGAGCATGAAATAAGTAGCTGATAATCCATAGTCCGGCGAGGTTCATCAACAGGTGATACGCATTGGTATGGGTAAAGTTTCCGGTTAATAGTCGCCACCACTGGTGTGTTGCGATAAGATCGTGCTCCCAACGCAGAGCTATTGATAGCGCTGGAATCATAAACGTCGTTAAAAGTAAGCTGAAGGCAATGAGGAATTTGTACACGTAACTATGTCCCGATACTGTGAAAGGTGTGGCCGCGCCAAGAAAGCCTGTTTGTGTCAATGGGTTCAGGCTGTTGAAAGTTCTATTGAGGTGGTTATTCTGCAGCACCCTAGTGAGGTGAATCAAGCGAAAGGTACTGCTAAAATTATAGAGTTAAGTGTTTCACCTAGTCATCTTTTAGTTGGAGAGGACTTTTCGACTCACTCTTTGGTCAATCAATGGTTATCTGAGCCAAATACGCTCAATTTAATTCTATTTCCTACTCAAGAGTCAGTAGAGTTGGACAGCATAGTTCCGACTCTAGCTAGTTATCACAAAACACGCTTATTTCTGATAGATGGAACATGGAAAAAAGCGTTCAAAATGTATCAGCTATCAAGCAACCTTCATTCGTTGCAGCAGGTTCATTTACCCACGGAATTAAAAGGGCGCTACACCATACGTAAAGCGCCTAAAGAGAATGCGCTATCTACTGTTGAAGCGGCTTACCATGCGCTTACCTTAATGAATGCCTGTGATGCAAAGCCTTTAATCAATGCTTTCGATAAAATGGTAGAATTTCAGATCTCTCAATTGCCTGAAGGCTCCTATGAGAAATACTTTGGTGGCCGTAATCGTTGATCAACAGTGCTAACTTGTAAACATCAGCTTGCGAACATCTTGGAGTGCATCTTTTGCGCATAACCATCGGTCATGGCCGAAATATAGTCACAGATGACTCTAAACCCTTGGTCTTGTTGATCTCTAGCTAATCTCCATTTGTTTTTGGTTGCCTCTGGAAGCAGTCTTTCTGGATCGCCACTCAGTGCTTCAAACAAGTCGATAACCACTTGCTGCCCCTTGTATTCAATTAGCTGAACTTCAGTGGCTTGAATGACATAGTGGCTGACGAACCCTTTAAATACGTCCAATACATCAAGCATCGGAGCGTGAAGGGTAGCGTTTAACTGAATGAGAGAGTGACTAAATTCACTATCTGTTACCTCAGTAATTTCAGCACTAGTTAGCAAGGCATTAACGATACTGCCAATGGCATCTTTGCGCAGGTAATGCTCCCCGGAAAATAGTTGCTCACTTAAGCGATTTATTTCAGCCTCCATCCAAGGGTGACCGCAATCGGCAAGCTTGCTGGCTGCAGATTCAAGCCATTGCTGCTTAGAGACTAGGCCTAGGACAATGGCATCTTCGAGATCATGTACGCCATAAGCAATATCATCGGCAAGCTCCATGATGGAACAATCTAGGGATTTGAAGCGGGTCTTCTTGGTGGCATATCGGTTACCAGTATGCACTTTGAGGCTACAAAATGGATCTATGTCCTGTGCGGGTAACCCTTGCAGGACCCAATCAAAATAGGTGTTATCAATATCAAATACGCCCTTTGCAGGTGTCCATCGACTTGCCTTAAGTTGCCTTGGGTTATCTATACCGTCGGGTATCGAATCACGCTCTACTTTGCTTAGTAGTGAGGGGTATTTGAGAAGCCCAAGCAAAGTGCGTCGGCACAGATTCATGCCGTGGTGCTGTGTATAGGGCTCAAGTTGGCTGACGATTCTAAAGGTCTGCGCATTACCCTCAAATCCACCATGCTCCCGCATCATGTAATTGAGAGCGACCTCACCCCCATGTCCGTAAGGTGGATGACCGATATCATGGGCAAGGCACAAAGTTTCAATCAGGCTAGTGGTGGGAAGTATCGAAATAAGATCAGGATGCTTTGATTGCAATTGAGCGAGAATGCCAGAACCTATCTGCGCAGCCTCTAGAGAGTGGGTGAGTCGCGTGCGATGGAAATCATTGCCGCCAGCACCATGTACCTGAGTTTTAGCCTGTAAGCGCCTAAAGGCAGCGGAATGCAACACTCTTGCCCTATCTCTTTGATAAGGGTCTCGGTGATCATTGAGTCGTGCTTTGTGCTCTTCGTTTATACGCTGTTGCCAGAGGCTTTCTACTTCCATGTGATTCAACTACTTTTTTGGGTTAACTGATCTCATCAAGAGTCAACTCGAAGCTTGCTGAGAAGGTTTTTAGGAAATAACACATTTCCGGAGAGTCCCTCTCTTGAAGTGTTTGCTCGAGACGTCGTTTCGCTGCAGCAAACTCGTGATTCCCAGCAGAGAGTTCTTCTAGACATTTTAAATAGGCACAAATGCAGTCAGCTTGCTTCACCAGCGAGTGTTCTTCTTCTGTGGCTTCGCCGCTAATCAAAAATGGCTTAAAGTCTTCCATTAATTCTTCTGGAACCATAGACAGGAGCTTCTCTTCTGCGGCCGCTTCAATCTTTTTGTATTCTTTGGCAATGAACGGATTATAGTATTTTACTGGAGTAGGAAGATCGCCAGTCAGAACCTCACTACTGTCGTGATACATGCCCAGCACTGCTATGCGTTCAGGTTTGACATTGCCATCGAATTTCTTGTTTTTGATGATGGCAAGTGCATGCGCAACAAACGCAACCTGAAGGCTATGCTCTGAGATGTTTTCTTTGGAAACAGAACGCATCAGTGGCCAGCGCTGAATAAGCTTCATTCGAGCTAAATGGGCAAAAAAGTGGCTTTCTTTGTGCATGCTAATCAACCTTGTAGTAATACCAATCGTAGTAAATAACTGTTCAGCCTAGCTGGTTAAAATACTAGATAACGGCGTTAGTGTTTTTGATTGTAGAACAACTACTTATAAAAAAACCTGCCTTGTTATCTAGCTTTTTCCCTGCGCTATTTCTGACCACTTACTTACTGTCATTGGTATAAGACAAAAAAAGAGGCACTAGGCCTCTTTAACGTAAGTTATTGTGAGTACTGCGTGATGAAGCGCTCGAAGCGTCCTATCGCCACTTCGAGGTCTTCGATATGTGGCAAGGTCACAATCCTAAAGTGATCAGGCTTTGGCCAGTTAAATCCAGAGCCCTGGACTAGGAGCACCTTTTCTTGTTTCAAAAAGTCTAGCACCATTTTCTGGTCATCATGGATTTTGTAAATCTTAGGATCTAATTTAGGGAACAGATATAGCGCCCCTTTGGGTTTGACACACGACACGCCGGGGATAGAAGTGATCATCTCAAATGCTTTATCTCGTTGCTCCAGAAGTCTTCCTCCGGGCAGTATCAACTCGTTGATACTTTGGTAGCCACCTAAAGCTGTTTGCACGGCGTGTTGCATGGGTACATTGGCACACAGTCGCATAGATGAAAGCATATCTAAGCCATCGATATAGCCTTTTGCGAGATGTTGTGGACCTGTAATGAACATCCAACCACTGCGGAAACCACAAATACGGTACGCTTTCGAAAGACCGTTGAAGGTCACCATCACTACGTCGTCTGCCAGAGTGGCAATTGAGGTGTGAGTGGCCCCATCGTAAAGAATTTTGTCGTAGATTTCGTCGGCAAAGATAATGAGGTTGTGCTCGCGAGCGACCTCAATGATTTGCAGTAATAGATCGCGACTGTAGACCGCTCCGGTCGGATTGTTAGGATTGATCAGAACAAGGCCGCGCGTTTTCGGCGTGATCTTCGACCTGATATCGGCGATATCAGGGAACCAATCAGATTGCTCATCACATAGGTAATGAACAGGGTTACCACCCGATAATGAAACTGCCGCTGACCACAAAGGATAATCAGGCGCAGGTACCAGTAATTCGTCACCATTGTTGAGGAGAGCTTGCATCGCCATCACGATCAACTCAGAGACGCCGTTACCCATATATACGTCTTCAACGTCTAAGGAACGTAATCCTTTTCTTTGATAATACTGAACGACGGCCTTACGAGCAGAGTAAATACCTTTAGAGTCACAGTACCCTTGAGAAGTGGGTAGGTTTCTCAGTACATCGACTAGAATTTCATCAGGGGTATCAAAACCAAACGGGGCGGGGTTGCCGATATTCAGTTTAAGAATTTTATGCCCTTCTTCTTCCATGCGTTTAGCATGTTTGAGTACGGGACCACGAATGTCGTAGCATACATTATCGAGTTTTGATGACATCTCGATATTTTTCATTGTTAACCCTTAGAGTTTATCGATGTTAATAGTGTCAAATTACACCAAATTGATGATTTTGAGTAGAAAAATCTGTACCCAAACCATTGAGTTACGCCCATTTCAGAGCTTAAATTTATGTTTGCTCTACAATTGTAGTTGTCCTGCTTGATTTGGCTAATCAGTCGCCCTAGAGTATGCGCATGAACAGGGTAAATCTTAAGAGAAAATAGAGAGTTAGAGGTCACATTGTCTCATCTTGCAAATGCTATTAAACAACTCGCCCAACAAATTGAATCCGCGCCGAGCGATGCCTGCCGTGTAGAGGTGGCCATTGAAGAGTTGTGCGCCGATTCTGTTCTGCCGTGGATGGGAAACCAATCTTTGTTTCCTAAATTTTATTGGCAGTCCCGTGACACCACAGAAGAAGTGGTTGCGTTGGGGCAAGCTAGAACGTTTAACGAGATCAACCCAGCCTATTCGGTACTTAATCGGGGTCAAAGAATTTGGGGCGGGTATGCCTTCCCTTATAAAGAAATTAAAGGGCGTTGCCTGAACTCATTTTTCTTTTTACCTCATATTGAACTAGTGAGAAGAAAACAAGATTGGTTTTTAGCAGCTAACTTGATGGAAGACCGAGATGCTGTGCGTCGCGCTGTCTATCGCCTCAACAGCGATGTGATGCAACTTTCTGAGCAATTGCCGACAGTTCGTGATGTTTTACACACTCCGAATAAAGACTTGTGGAATGATAATGTCGAACTGGCATTAGATGCTATCCATAATGGTGAATTAAAAAAAGTGGTGTTGGCTCGTCAAAGCACCATTAAGCTGAATTCTACATTGCAGGGTATTGAGTTGTTAGCTTTGAGTCGTCAGCAAAACCGTCATAGCTTTCACTTTCTATTTCAGCTCGAAGAGGGCCACTCGTTTATTGGTTCGACTCCCGAGCGATTATACAGTCGCCGTGGTCAGCTGATTGAAACCGAGGCACTAGCAGGCACTATTGGTCGGCACAGCAACCCTGCACAAGACTTACAATTAGCTAACTGGCTGATTAATGACAAGAAAAACTTGCAAGAAAATCAATATGTGGTGGATGACATCGTTGAAAGCTTAGCACCGTTTTGCTCAAACATTGAGGTAGAAGGCGAAGCTCGTTTGGTGCGTCTTCGTCGTGTTCAGCATTTAAAGCGTCACATACAAGCTGAGCTAACCAAACATGCAGATAGAGGGCGACTTCTGCAAGCTCTGCAACCAACAGCAGCAGTCGCAGGACTACCTAGACGCTTAGCGTTAGAATTTATCGAGCGACATGAGCCGTTTTCACGAGCTTGGTATAGCGGTTCTGTAGGGTATATTAGTGAACAAAGCGCAGAGTTTTGTGTGGCTATTCGTAGCGCACTAGTTCAAGAGGATAACCTGCACCTGTTTGCTGGGGCAGGTATTGTACCTGGCTCACAAGCTGAGCATGAATGGCAGGAGTTGGATAAGAAAATGTCGACACTATTAAGTCTCATCACAGAGCAAAGTGTGCTGGAACAGGCTTCATGATTAGGCTATCACTTGATAGCTTATCTCAAGCACAAATAAATAGAGTTTGGTCGGCAGTTTTACTCGAAGAAGCGACCCGATTTGGTGCCAGGCATGTGTGCATTGCGCCCGGTTCTCGCTCAACACCGTTAGCTCTCGAATCTATCCAACAAAGCAATCTCACTGTGCATACTCATTTTGATGAGCGTGGCTTGGGCTTTTTTGCTTTGGGCCTTGCTAAGGCAACTCAAACTCCCGTAGTGGTTGTTGTTACTTCAGGCACCGCTGTTGCCAATCTACTTCCTGCGGTCGTAGAGGCAAACCTTACGGGTGAAAAGCTTATTTTAATGACGGCTGACAGGCCAATGCAATTAGTTGGTGTTGGCGCCAACCAAGCGATTGTGCAACAAGGTTTATTCTCAAGTCATGTTGTTTCTGAGTTAAACCTATCGAGTCCCAATGCCTCTATAAATATGCGTTGGTTGCTCTCTCAATATGATGAAGTGCTGCATATACAGCGTGAAAAAGGCGGTCCTGTACACATTAACTGTCCGTTTCCTGAGCCTCTCTACGTTGATGATTCTCCGCTATTATCACAGCTAGATGCTTTGCCTTTGAATTGGCTTAATTCGAATGAAATCTTTGTGCAAAGGGAAGGATGCACTCGCATTGATGCCTTTGCTGAATTTCTAGATGTTCATAAAAATAAAAAAGGGCTAGTCATAATTGGTCGACTGCCTTTTGAACAATCAATAAAGGTCAAACAATTAGCACAGCAACTAGGCTGGCCAATGTTATGCGATCCCCAATCAGGTATAAGCTCTGAATGGCAGGGTTATGATGTATGGCTACAAAACGACCTAGCTAAGTCTCAGTTAGCGCAATGTGATTTAGTCGTTCAATTTGGTGCTCGACTGGTTTCAAAGCGATTATTAGCATTTTTGAAACTGCGGGTCATGGAACAAGACTTTAGGGCTTATGCATTGCTTTGTGATGAGGGCGGCTCTTTAAATCCGGATTATTTGCCTATGCAACGATTTCCGGCGCAGTGGCACATTGATAATCCCATGTCCTCGCAAAGTCATGGCTGGGCTGATGATCTGAAACCCTACTCTGAGCTAGTTACTCGTCAGGCAGGTAAATTATGCCGTGATGATATTACTGAATTAGAAATAACCCATCGACTTTCAGAGATCACCGATGGCTATCAGCTTTTTCTTGGCAATAGTCTTGGTGTTCGACTTGTCGATATGGTGTCTAAAGCTTTAAATGTTGAAACCTATTCAAATAGGGGAGCCTCAGGGATTGACGGTATTGTAGCGACTAGTGCTGGAGTGGCCAGTGGCTCAAGTAAACCAACTCTAACGTTAATTGGAGACACTTCATTACTGCATGACCTTAATTCTCTCGCATTGATCGCGGATAAGGGCTGTATTGTATTGGTTTTGAACAATGATGGGGGAGCTATCTTTGATATGTTGCCTGTGGATGAAAACCACAAACAGCGCCTTTATCAGATGCCTCACGGTTTTCAATTCAAACGCGCTGCACAACAGTTTGGTATGGGATATGAACAACCTAAAACTTGGCAACAGTTACAGCAAGTTATTGCAGGTTTTGAGTCATCAGGTTCTCGTTCACTGTTGATTGAGGTGGTCACTCCCCCTAATGAGGCCTCAAACCATATAAAAGCGTTAGTGTCAGCGTTCAAAGGGCACTAACTTCTTTTGTCTATCATATCTCCTCTTAAGGTTTTAATAAGCACTCCTACAGCACGTTTGGTCTTTGTGCATGGTTTTTTGGGAAGCCGTGCTGATTGGAATCCAGTGGTTCAATATCTTCCAGACAGTGTTGATGTGTATGCCTTAGATCTTCCGGGGCACGGCTGCGCTAAGCAACTGCGACCTAAGAGTTTTAAGGGCTTCGTCGATGAGATAAAGGGACAGTTGCAACATCTTCCTGATGATGGCATTCCATTATTCTTGGTGGGGTACTCTCTAGGTGCACGACTACTGATGCATCTGGCAACTCAGTTTGATGCTGATGAATGTTCGATTGCCGGATTTGTGATCGAAGGTGGAAACTTTGGTCTGCAACAAGAGTCTGAGATAGAGTCCCGCTGGGAGAATGATTGTCGATGGATTACTCGTTTTAAAGCGTGCCCATTAACTGAAGTACTTGTTGATTGGTATCAGCAGGGCGTATTCGCATCACTTACTTTTGATCAAAGAAAGGGGCTGATTGAAGAGCGCTTAAACAATGATGGCGAGGCGTTGGCTGAGGTACTGTCGGCAACTTCACTCGCTAAACAAGACTACTTGTTGCCATTGCTGCAAAGCGCAAAGCATAAAATCTACTATATTGCAGGAGAGAATGACGAGAAGTTTTGTCGATTGTATGAATCTAGCAAGGTTGGTTATGAGGTAATTTCAGGAGCAGGACATAATGCTCATAAAGATCAACCTAACAAATATGCCAAAAAATTGACTCAGCTCTTATCCCTTAGAGACACAGACTCGTTATGATGCCCCCCGATTGGTGCTTCCACCAATGTTGGCTTAGGAAATAATAATTATGAGAAAAGCTAATTTATACCGTTATCAGTTAGAGATGGATAGCGGTGTTATATTGCGTGAACAACGATTGACCCAACGAGAAGGTTGGATTGTCGAACTATTTGAAGATGGCCGTGTTGGCCGTGGCGAGATTGCCCCTCTAGCTGGATTTAGCCATGAAAGTATGGACCAAGCGTTTGTTGAGGTCGTCGCTCGACTTGAAAAGTGGGTAGCAGGGGAGGCATTAAATAGTACCTGTCACTATCCTTCCGTAGCATTCGGATTATCTATGGCCGAGTATGAGTTGAAAGGCTTGTTGGGCGAAAAAGGTAGTTATCAAGCAGCACCATTGTGTAATGGCGATCCTGATGACTTGATCCCAGCCCTTGATGCGATGCATGGTGAAAAGGTTGCGAAAATCAAAGTGGGCCTATATGAGCCGATACGTGATGGAATGTTGATCAGCTTGTTTTTGGAGTCAGTCCCTGATTTACAGCTTAGACTTGATGCAAATCGTGCTTGGGATCTAGATAAAGCAAAGCTTTTTGCAAAAAAAATCAAACCATCACTGCGATCACGAATTCAATTTATTGAAGAGCCTTGTCGTGCTCCTGGGGATAGCCTTATCTTCGCTATTGATACCGGTATTGCGATTGGCTGGGATGAAACCCTACAAAACGGTGTAATGAACCCTGACTTCAATTTAGAGTTCTTGACGGGTGCCAAAGCCATAATAATCAAACCGATGCTGATTGGTAACATAGAACGTTGTATTCAGCTGATTGAGAAAGCACAGGCCGCGGGTTTGATGGCTGTAATTAGCTCAAGCATCGAGTCAAGCTTAGGGCTAGATCAGCTCGCTCGTTTTGCTCATCAATTTACACCAATGACCACACCGGGTTTAGATACCCTACAGTTATTTAAAGAACAACTTCATACGTCGTGGCCTGGGAGTGACTTACCGGTGAGAAGCCTTAGCGCTCAAACATTAGTTTGGCATCAGAGCTCGGACTAATCTTTTGTTAGTGTCTAACTTCGATCAATGCTCACCTCTTTCTTATTGGAGCAACTTGCCTAATAGGAAAGGGGTAGCAGATCTCTCCGCACTACAAATAGGTTCTCTCAACTACTCTTGGGTTGAGTTAGCAGACTATGTTGCTAATGTTCAAAAACAGTTTTTTTCTCAGAACTTAGAAAGTGGCGATGTGTTATTGGTGGTAACAGCCCACAGTTCCTTCGAGAGCTTGATTGTTTATCTAGCCGCTTTGGAAAGCGGTATTATTGTCGCTTTTGTACCTGCGCTCCCCCATGCGGAACTGAAGAAACGAATTGCAATTCTGAGCAGTATGGCATGCTTTGTTTGTCCCTCAGTGAAAGACCAATCCATTGAGCTTCCAAACACGCTTGTTATTGATTGCTTTGAAGCAAGAGATGATAAGACACCGCGCTGCAGACAATTTACTTCATCCAATATTACAAGCTTGATTTTTACTTCGGGTTCGACTGGAGATCCCAAAGCCGTAGCGCATACCGCGGCGAATCACCTCGCTTCTGCTGGTGGATTGAAAAACGAATTTGGTTTTGATCATAGCAGTACTTGGCTTTTATCTTTGCCTCTGTTTCATGTTTCTGGCCTTGCTATAGTATGGCGTTGGCTATTGAGTGGTTGCTGCTTGCGCATCAAACAGGGGAAGGGTTTAACTCTAGATGGGGTAACTCATACCTCAATGGTACCAACGCAATTACTGAGAGTATTAGAGCAGAACAAGCCCATTGAACTTGAACGCGTGTTGCTTGGCGGGGCTATCATACCTCATCAATTGGCTAGCCTAGCAAAGGAGCGTGGTGTTGATACTTGGGCAGGCTACGGCCTTACTGAGATGGCATCTACAGTGACAGCTAAGCGGGTAGACGAGCATGACACGGTAGGTAAGGTACTTGGGCATCGACAGATTAGAGTTCGGGAGCAACGAATCTTTGTTTGTGGGGATACCCTGGCAGCAGGTTACTGGCGAAAGGGGATATTGCATCCGCTGTTGTTAGTTGACGGTTGGTTTGACACTAAAGATCTTGGGCAATGGCACAATGACGAGTTAGTGATCCTTGGACGAGTAGACAATCAATTTATTTCTGGCGGCGAGAATGTACATTGTGAAGAAATAGAACGAGTGTTGCTCAAACACCCTCTTGTTCAACAAGTGTTTATTGTGCCGGTTACGGATAGGGTCTTTGGACATCGCCCAGTCGCCACTCTATCGCTCAATGGAGCAAAGCTGGATCCTTACCTAGAGTCCGAATTCAGGGCGCTGTGCCAATCTCATTTGCAAGGTTTTAAACACCCAATTGCGTATTACACTATTCCTGAGCGATTGCTTGGGCAAGGTATTAAGGTGTCTAGAGCGCAGTTGAGAGAATGGCTACTGCTCGCCAGACAATAATCACCACTTAAAATCATTTGTTATGACTTAGAGCTAAAGGTGATTTTTTAATCTTCTCGTATGGAGTCATAATTCTGTTCCAGTAAACAAGGAATCGAAGGAAGTCCCTTTCTTCGTTAAATGGAATGAATTATGTATGCTCTTTGGGCTCTAGTGGCTGTATCCCTTGCTATCGCACTCTCTGATGATGGCCTTATTGGTTCAATTGCCGAAGCCGTTGGTTTTGTTTTGGTGCTCAGTATTGTCATAAAATGTGGTCGCGCCAATGCGAGAAAAAGCAGCCGACGTATGATGTCTCGGATTAAACCGAGTCACTATGACAAAGTGTTATAGCCCAAAATAAAATGGTTAGTAAAGTAGCCATACTAGCGTGCCGATAGAAATTGCTAGCCACAACCCTACACCAAATAACAAAGGTTTCAGACCTGCCTCTTTAACTTGCTCTAAGGAGATAGCAGAACCGATTAAGAACAAACACGCAACTAGTGTTTGCTTAGCCACAGAGAAAGTCATGTGATAAAGCGTCTCAAACTGAGGTAAAAGATCACTGACCACCACCGCTGCAATATAAAGAAAAATAAAGGTAGGGATCTGTAACTTCTGCTTTCCTTTTCCAAAGTACCATGCGCTGCCAAGAGCAACAGGAATGATCCACAATGCACGAGCCAGTTTTAGAGTAGTCGCTGTTCTTAAAGCCTCTTCACCATAGGCACCAGCAGCACCTACTACCGATGAGGTATCGTGAATAGCGATAGCCGCCCAAACCCCAAAGGTGTGTTGATCTAGGTTCAGTGCATGGCCTATGACAGGAAAGACGAACAGCGCCACGGAATTAAGAATAAAGACAACCGCGAGTGCTAAGCCGGTTTGATTGGCGTTGGCATTGATTGCAGGGGAGACCGCCGCAATGGCGCTGCCTCCGCAAATAGCAGTACCACTAGAGATAAGGTAACCGGTTTTTTTGTCTAGACCTATCTTGATAGCGATCCAGGTTCCCAAGATCAGCGTAACAAAGATAGTGGTAACAATGAGTCCGATCCCGCTAGAGGTTGCTTTAAATGCTTCGGAAAGGGAAATCCCAAAACCTAGCCCAATAATTGAATAGCTCAGCAGTTTTTTTGTCCACTTGGCAATAGGGACATTAGTGGGTACCCAACCGAGTTGAGAGAGTATTAACCCTAAAACCAGGGCTGAAGGCGATTGCAACCACGGTGTGAAACAAAGGACTAACACCACAAAAAATGGAATATGAGACTTGGATAACTGCTGCATGGATTCGATTTATAGAAAATTCAGTTCTTTATGATAACGATAGCCACTTATTTTCGCGAATTAATGTGCTTTTTAGTACTCAAAGTTCTATATAAAATGACGTATATTCCATGTGGTGATTAAAAAGAGTGTGATCCAGTACGATATTGCAATAAACTTTAACAACTCAATGTCGAAACTAAGTTCAAATTTTGAACTCTTATAGGTAATATTGAGCAGATTCTTAAAAACAAAAGAGAGAATATGAAACGCATTTTTTCGATTATGGCTGTATTGCTAGTATCAGTTTCTATGGTGTACACACCGGTTTCTGAAGCTAAGCGATTTGGCGGCGGTAAGTCTTTCGGCAAGAGCTTTAAAACAGCACCTGCACCAAGGGCTCAACCTACTAACACTAATTCGGTGAACAACAAAGGCACACAAACTTCTCGCAAGGGCGGTTTAATGGGTGGCTTGATGGGAGGGTTGCTAGCAGGTGGCCTTCTTGCGGCGTTCTTCGGTGGCGCTTTTGAAGGTATCCAATTTATGGATATCTTGATCATGGGTTTGATTGCTTTCTTTGCATTCAAATTCTTGCGAGGCATGCTCGGCTCGAAAGCCGGTAGCATGAATCAGCAACGAGCGGCATACTCAAGCGGCCCTCAAGGTAATTCTCAGAATACTCAGTTCAGACAGGAAGCAGAGCCTCAACCCTTCTCGCAACCTGCACCTGGCACTGGTTTTGGTAGTACTGCGCAATCTGACGTACCGCACAACTATCCACCGGGTTTTGACCATGCAGCGTTTGTGAACGGCTCACGCGAGCATTATCGTATCCTACAGGGTGCTTGGAACCACAACGAGCTAGAGACTATTCGTGAATATGTGTCTGCAAGCTTGTTCGACGACCTGCAATCTGAGCGTGCTTCATTGCAAGGCGAGCAACACACAGATGTGATGTTTGTGGATGCTGAAATTGTTCGTGCAGACTACGATGCTAACAAGGCACAGCTTAGCTTACAGTTTTCTGGTCGTTACCGAGACACTATTGAAGGTGTGGAAGAAGATATCAATGATATCTGGCACCTTGAGCGTGACTTGACAGCACAAAATGCACCTTGGTTGATTGTTGGTATTCAAGCTAACTAATTTATCGAGCATTAACGTGTTATCGAAGGCCTGAGCTATGCTCAGGCCTTTTTTATGCTTGAACGTTTCCAATCAAATTTGTGCGCTCTAAGGTTCCAGCTCAAGGCTGGAATGACGTTATGTTCAGCTTGGGTTGGGAGCGACTGCAATCCACTTTCGTCATGCTAAGGCACAAAGTGGCTATCTAATATCTGAAAACCACACAGATCCTAAATCTCACCTATTTTCCATCCTGTTAATCCTCAACTAACCTTACAGTCTAAATACATTGAGAAGGTATGTACGTTATGGGCTTTGTTCTGTTTTTGTTGATAGGTGCGCTAGCGGGTTGGCTGGCGGGCAACTTTATGAAAGGTGGTGGCTTTGGCTTAGTCGGTAATATTGTAGTGGGCATCCTTGGTGCAATCTTCGGTGGTTTTATCTTTAATATCTTGGGATTAACCGCTGGTGGCCTAGTGGGATCTTTAGTCACGGCAACGGTTGGTGCGGTATTGCTACTGTACATTGTCGGCTTAGTGAAAAAGGCTTAGAACGGGTAACAGTACTCTTTGCATCGGCAGAACACTTCGATATCACAGTCTAATGACGTATGATGCGATCAGATTATTAGAAGTAGAGCGCTATGGATACAATCCCTATTAAGCAAGAGCTTGAACCAGAAGTAAGCTGCAACACTTGTCGCGCTTGTTGCTGTCGGTTAGAAGTAATGATCATCACCGATACAGGTGTACCTGAAGAGCATATAGCAAGAGATAAGTGGGGAGGAGAGACCATGCTTCGTTTAGAAGACGGGTGGTGCTCTGCGGTGGATAGAGAGACACTAATGTGTAGTATCTATGAAAATCGCCCATGGATTTGTCGTGAATTCGAGATGGGTTCGTATGAGTGTCGCAACGAATGGCAACCTAGGAATTAATTCCCAATAAAAAGGGTCGGTAAATACCGACCCTTTTTCATTTCAGCAAGCAGTAAAAATTACTGAGTTGCTTGAATTGCTGTTAGAGCAACAGTGTAAACGATGTCGTCTACTAGTGCGCCACGAGACAAGTCATTTACTGGCTTACGCATGCCCTGAAGCATTGGACCAATAGAGACTAGGTCTGCTGAACGCTGTACCGCTTTGTAAGTTGTGTTACCAGTGTTTAGGTCTGGGAATACAAATACAGTTGCTTTACCCGCTACAGGAGAGTTCGGTGCTTTAGAAGCCGCTACGTTCTCCATGATTGCTGCATCGTACTGTAGAGGACCATCGATCACTAGATCAGGACGTTTCTCTTGAGCAAGTTTAGTTGCTTCACGTACTTTATCTACGTCTGCACCTTTACCTGACTCACCAGTAGAGTAAGAAATCATTGCAACACGTGGGTCGATACCGAATGCAGAAGCAGAATCCGCAGATTGAATAGCGATTTCAGCCAGTTGCTCAGCTGTTGGATCTGGGTTGATTGCACAGTCACCGTATACCAATACTTGATCAGGCAGAAGCATGAAGAAGATTGAAGAAACGATAGACGCATCAGGTGCAGTCTTGATGATTTGGAACGGAGGAACGATAGTATTGGCTGTGGTATGAACCGCACCAGATACTAGACCGTCTACTTCGCTTGCTTCCAGCATCATAGTGCCTAGGAATACTGAATCTTGTAGTTTCTCGCGAGCTACAACTTCAGTCATGCCTTTCTTAGAGCGAAGCTCTACTAGACGAGCAACGTAGTTTTCACGTACAGCATCAGAGTCGATGATCTCAACGCCAGCACCTAACTCAACACCTTGCTGTGCAGCAACGCGACGAATTTCGTCAGGGTTACCAAGAAGTACACAAGTTGCGATACCGCGCTCAGCACAGATAGCTGCAGCTTTAACAGTACGCGGCTCATCACCTTCAGGAAGAACGATACGCTTGTTAGCACGACGAGCAAATTCAGTTAGTTGGTAACGGAATGCTGGTGGGCTTAGGCGACGAGATGCAATTACACCTTCAGTTAGCGAGTCAATCCACTGGCCATCGATGTTGCCAGCTACATGATCGTTGATGAACTCAATACGCTCTTTATCGTCAGCTGGAACTTCTAGGCTAAAGCTTTGTAGGTTTAGAGAAGTCTGCCAAGTGTTGCCTTGTGCCTTGAAGATAGGAAGGCCAGCATCAAATGCAGGTTGGCAAAGGCTACGAATTTCCTCAGGGATGTCATAACCTCCCGTTAGAAGCACTGCACCAATATCTACGCCGTTCATAGCAGATAGAGCTGCTGCTACGATTACGTCTGGACGATCCGCCGACGTTACCAGTAGAGAGCCTGGTTTGAAGTGCTCGATCATGTTTGGCAGAGAGCGTGCACAGAATGTGATGCTCTTAATGCGGCGCTTATTGATTTCACCTTCATTGATGATGTCAGCATTAAGGTGCTTAGCCATATCAATTGCACGAGTTGCAATTAGATCAACTTTCCAAGGCACGCAACCTAGAACGCGCACAGGGCTAGAGTTGATGATTTCCATTGCTTTGACGTCAGCTTGTTTCGCAATGTCGCTTTCATCAAAGATCTCAGATAGATCAGGACGTGTGCGGCCAGCTTCGTCAACAGGAGCATTTACTTTGTTTACGATAACACCAGAGATGTTTTTGTTTTTCTTGCCGCCGTAGTTTGAAACTACGAATTCGATACGCTCAGCAAGTTGTGCCGCATTGTATGTGCCGGGGGTAGCAACAAATACGATTTCAGCACCTAGAGTTTTAGCAATCTCTGCGTTGATCTGGTGAGCAAATGTGTGCTTACGAGTAGGAACTAAACCTTCAATTAGAGTAACGTCTGAATCATTAATGCTGTTATAGCGCTCAACGATAGTCTCTAAAAGAATGTCTGTTTGTTCGTTACGGATAAGCGATTGTGTTTCATCCATTGGCACTGGAGTGCCAATCTTGATGTCATTGTTTGACTCAAGAATGGTTGATGTTAAATCAGGTTGGTTGCCGCCAGTACGTGGTTGGGCGATAGGCTTGTAAAACGATACGTTTACGCCTTTACGCTCCATAGCACGAATAATACCCATGCTAACACTAGTAAGACCAACACCAGCGCTAATTGGGACAAGCATAATGGTACGAGACATAGTCTGAAGACCTCGAAATGTAATGAAAAGTGACAGCTGGGGGACAGCTGAACCGAAACTAAAAGGGTGAGGAAAACCTCACCCTTTTAAAGATTAAAGACCAGCTAGACGAGCTGTGTCTTCTGCAATAACTAGCTCTTCGTTAGTAGAGATAACCATTGCAGGGATGCGGCTGTCAGTAGAAGTGATAGTACCTTCGCCACCGAAGCGAGCTTTAAGGTTTGCTTCACCGTCTACTTCAATACCGAATACGCCAAGACGGTTAAGAACCATCTCACGAATTGGAGCAGAGTTTTCACCGATACCACCAGTGAATACGATAGCGTCTAAACGACCTTCTAGCGTTGCTGTGTAGCCAGCAACGTACTTAGCTAGGCGGTGGCAGAATACGTCCATTGCGCGAGTCGCTTCTTCTTTCTCACCGTAGTTGTCTTCAACGAAACGACAGTCAGAAGTCACTTCAGTTAGACCTTGTAGGCCAGACTCTTTAGTTAGCATAGTGTTGATTTGATCAACTGTGTAACCTAGAGAATCGTGCAGGTGGAAGATGATAGCTGGGTCGATGTCACCACAACGAGTACCCATCACTAGACCTTCAAGAGGAGTTAGACCCATAGAAGTATCTACAGACTTACCGTTTTTGATTGCACAAACAGAAGCACCGTTACCTAGGTGACAGTTGATGATGTTTAGCTCATCAGCAGGTTTACCTAGTTGCTCAGCTGTTTCGCGAGCGATGAACAGGTGAGAAGTACCGTGCATGCCGTAGCGACGGATGCCGTGCTCTTTGTATAGGTTGTATGGTAGAGCGTACAGGTAAGCTTCTTCAGGCATAGTCTGGTGGTAAGCAGTATCGAATACAGCAGACATTGGAAGTGCAGGGAATGCTTTTTGAGCAGCCTTAATACCAACAATAGCTGCAGGATTGTGTAGAGGTGCAAGAGCTGCACAGTCTTCGATACCCTTAACAACATCATCAGTGATAAGTGCTGATTCAGTGAATTTCTCACCACCGTGAACAACACGGTGGCCGATAGCACCAAGTTGCTCAGATAGTTCTGGTTTAGAAGCTAGGATAGTGTCTACGATAAAAGTTAGCGCTTGATCGTGAGCTGCACCGTTGCCAAGTGCTGCTTCGTGTTTGCCGTCCAGTTTCCACTTGATACGAGCTTCAGGAAGGTGCAGACACTCTGCAAGACCAGTAAGATGCTCTTCGCCGCTGTCCGCGTCAACGATAGCGAATTTAAGGGAAGAACTACCGCAGTTTAAAACTAAAACTAGCTTTGACATGTTTGTTTACCTGTATTTCATCTGATTATTCAGAAAGAATGAATTTAGTCTTCAAGAGTAGTCAAATTTCATTTGTGAAAGACTACTCTGTTTTCAATTGCAACAATTTCCCTTTGTTGAACGTATATACCTTGCAGGATACGTTTTACAATCCTTGCTAAGAGGCCTCGCTCTCGCCTAATATGTAGTTAGGCATGGTGCTATGGACGAGACGCTGACAAGGATAGCGATAATAGGTAAATATAACAAAAAAAATTGAAATTTCTTTATCTTTTATCAATTTTTTGTGTTTATTTTTTAAATCTTCAACTTTTTTTTAGCGGTTTTGGGTATGGTTGAAAAAGTAGGAATGCTTCACAGATTGAAAGACGGTCAGGCGTACATGGATCTTTGGCCTATGCGAAAAGAGCTTTCGCCGCTATTTCCTGAGCATCGTGTGATTACAGCCACTCGATTTGGCGTGCGAGTCATGCCTGCAGTCGCGGCTATTAGTGTGCTGACACAATTAACCTTCCAAAATGGTTCGGGACTGTCGCAAGCGATCATCGTTGCGTTGTTTGCTATCAGTTTACCGGTTCAAGGTTTCTGGTGGCTTGGAACTCGCTCTAACACTCTGCTGCCTCCTGCGCTTGCCAACTGGTACAGAGAAATTCATCAAAAGATTTTGGATTCTGGGGCTGCTTTAGAGCCACCCAAAGCCAAACCTCGTTATAAAGAACTCGCCCAACTACTGAATCGAGCGTTTAGGCAACTCGATAAAACCGTACTAGAACGCTGGTTCTAAATATTTTCAGTTTTTAGACCACTTTACTCCTGCTCATTTGAGCGCGCTTTTTTGATTAGTAGCGCTCCCCATTTCATATCATTTTCTTAAAACCCTCCTTTTGTGTGACATTTTCTTAACAATTCAACAAATAAGAGAGCTAAGTCACTTTGTTTGCTTTTGTTTTCGAACTCTTACTGGTAATAATAGAGGTCTAGAGTGCTCTATTTTGGTCAAATAAGCATCGAAAATTAGTTGTTTGATGCTTGTTTGTTCACCTTTGCCTCTAAATGGACATTTAATTCAGCTCTATTCGCTGATGATTCAAGGAGTGAAAATGAAGACAAATAAGATGATTGCCACCGCATGTTTAGTCGGTGCTACGCTTCTATCTAGTACCAGTGTTATGGCAAAAACAGCTAAGGTGGCGGTCTCTCAGATTGTTGAGCACCCGGCACTAGACGCAACGCGACAAGGTCTACTTGATGGCTTAAAAGCCAAAGGCTACGAAGAAGGTAAGAACCTTGAGTTCGATTATAAAACTGCTCAAGGTAACCCTGCCATCGCGGTGCAGATTGCTCGCCAATTTGTGGGCGAAAATCCCGACGTGTTAGTCGGTATCGCAACACCAACGGCTCAAGCGTTGGCTTCTGCGACGCGCGACATTCCTATTGTGTTTACAGCTGTGACTGATCCAGTAGGGGCTAAACTTGTTCCACATCTAGATAAACCAGGCAAAAATGTTACGGGTCTATCTGATCTTTCCCCTGTGGCTCAGCATGTTCAGTTAATCCAAGAAATACTCCCTGATGTTCAAACCATTGGTGTGGTGTACAACCCAGGCGAAGCCAATGCTGTGAGCCTAGTTCAATTACTAAAAGTAGCGGCAAAAGAAAAAGGCCTAACGGTTATTGAGTCTACGGCGTTGAAGAGTGCGGATGTGTTGTCCGCAACTCAAGCTATTGTTGCAGAAGCAGATGTTCTCTATGCACCAACAGACAATACAGTAGCGAGTGCTATAGAAGGGATGATTGTTGCGGCTAACCAAGCCAATAAGCCAGTCTTTGGCGGAGCAACGTCCTATGTTGAGAAGGGTGCAATTGCGAGTTTAGGCTTTGATTATTACCAAGTTGGCGTACAAACTGCAGATTATGTTGCAGCAATACTAGATGGCAAAGAGCCCGGCTCACTAGATGTTAAAGTTGCCCAAGGATCTGATATCGCTATAAGCCAAACTGCTGCTAAAAAGCTAGGCATTAGCATTCCTCAATCTGTTGTAGCGCGAGCTACCCAAGTTAAATAAGTAAGTTAGCCAGCCAATAGGCTGGCTTTTCCACTTTGTGGGGCTTAGAGCAGCGAAGGAGTATGTATGTCTGCTTTTGCATTTTTTGGGGCACTTGAGCTTGGGCTGGTCTACGGCCTTGTTGCATTAGGTGTCTATCTTACTTTTCGCGTTTTGGATTTTCCGGATCTTAGCGTGGATGGTTCCTTTCCTATGGGCGCAGCTGTCGCTGCCACCGCGATAGTTGCGGGTATTAACCCTTGGCTGGCAACAGGAATGGCCATTGTGGCAGGAGCAATGACCGGATGGGTAACGGCTTTTCTTGCAGTACGCTGTGGCATTTTACATTTGCTCGCCTCAATCCTTACCATGATTGCCGCCTTCTCAATCAATATTCGCATTATGGGTAGACCCAATGTTGCACTATTGGGCGAAAATACCATTCTTACTCCGTTTGAGAGTATCGGTGATCCCATGTTGATTCGCCCTCTCGTGGTGGGCGTTCTCGTTCTTCTTGCCGCCTTTTTTATTATCCGACTGCTTAATAGTGATTTTGGACTTGGTCTGCGGGCGACAGGTGTAAACGCACGCATGGTGCGAGCTCAGGGTGGAAGTACTTCTTTCTATACCTATTTTGGTCTTGCTTTGTCGAATGGCTTTGTAGGTTTTGCCGGAGCGCTATTTGCTCAAACTAATAGCTTTGCTGATGTAACATCTGGAGTAGGAACCATAGTCGTGGGCTTAGCGGCTGTGATCTTGGGACAAACGCTTATCCCCGGGCGAAAAATATGGGTAGCCGTGACCGCAGTTATTGTCGGCTCGGTGTTGTATCGTTTGGCTGTTGCTTTTGCGTTAAGCTCTGGAATGTTTGGGTTACAAGCCTCCGATCTTAACTTGGTCACGGCTGTTTTGGTCGCAGTAGCATTGATTGCGCCGAAGATGAAGGCAAAATACAAAGCGAAACAAAAAATGCAACAAGCGCGCACAGATAAGGAGGTGGCATGATTGAGTTAAGTAATATCCAGGTCACCTTTAACCCTGGAACCATTTTGGAAAACAGAGCGCTGCGAGGCGTCGACCTTGTCGTTCCTGAGCATGAGTTTTTAACTGTTATTGGCTCAAACGGTGCTGGAAAGTCGACCTTGCTAGGAGCAGTAACGGGTGAAACTCCTATGGTAGGAGGTAGCGTAGTTATCGATAGCATTGATGTCACGCGTCGTTCTGTAGATCAAAGAGCGAGTTTATGTGCTCGTGTCTTCCAAGACCCTTTGGCAGGGACGTGTGGTGACCTGACAATTGAAGAGAATATGGCTCTAGCCTACCGCCGAGGGCACCGACGTGGTTGGACCTTGGCATTGTCGAGCAAGCGCAGAAAACTATTCCAAGATCGTATTTCTATTTTGGGATTGGGATTAGAGGATAGGCTTGGCGATAGCATAGGACTTCTTTCGGGTGGACAACGGCAAGCCGTGAGTCTAATTATGGCGACGCTATCAGACAGTAAGCTTTTGCTATTGGATGAACATACCGCAGCGCTTGACCCTCGTATGGCGGCATTCGTGATTGATCTCACCAAGAAGGTAGTTAAGGAGTTTGACCTTACTGCAATGATGGTGACTCACTCAATGAAGGATGCTTTGGCTTGTGGAGATCGCACAGTCATGCTTCACCAAGGAGAGATCGTTTTGGATGTTGCCGGAGAGCAACGAGCTAATATGGGCGTTCCAGATTTGCTAGAAATGTTCAGTAAAGTTCGAGGTGAGGAACTAACTGATGACGGGTTGCTTCTCAGTTAACCGGTCACTGTTATTTATTATCTATACAAAGCGTGATCTCACCTTGATATGCGGTGGTTCACGCTTTTTTATCCCTTAACAATTCTCTAATTTGTGGGCAGTTCATTCCGTTTCGGAGTTTGTATGCAAAGCCCATTTCTATTTCATCCCCAATCGAGTAATAGTCTTACTTTTGATGGTACTCATTTAACCTTAACACTGATTGTTGAACCTATTGACGATATACAACAAATAGTGATTCGACATGAGCCGGATAATGAACAGTTTTATATCCCAATGTCGCAGATTGAAGGCGCTTCCAAGGGACGACTTCAGGTGTGGCAGGTTTGCTTCCCTATTAATCAAGATAGAGATGTCACTCATTATGTGTTTAAGGTTCAGACTAAAACGTCCCAACATTGGCTAGATGCGCGTGGCGTTTCCAATCGTATTCCACCAAAAGAGTATCATTTTAAATTTAATGCCCAACATCGCCCTGCGGATTGGATGCAGAGTCAGGTCTTTTATCAAATATTCCCAGATCGTTTTTGCAATGGTAATCCAGATATAGGTGTTTCTAGTGGAGAATACAGCATTAAAGATGGGACGGTGCCCGCTATTGAATCTGAATGGGGCTCACCTATCAACAATGATGACTCCATGTCTGTTCAATTCTTCAATGGCGACATTGCCGGTATTTACTCTAAGTTGGATTACCTGCAAGACTTGGGTATAACAACTTTGTACCTTAATCCTGTATTTAGCTCTCTCAGTAACCATAAATACGATACGACAGACTATTTAAATGTTGATCCGCATATTGGCGATAATGAAGAGCTCGCAGAACTATGCCAAGAGGTTCATCGTCGTGGAATGAGAATTGTGTTGGATGCGGTATTTAATCATACCTCGGCTGAGCATCCTTGGTTTGATAAGAGTGGCAAAGGCACTGACGGGGCGTACCATCATCTTGATTCCAAATATCGAGATTATTACTTCTTTGATGGTGAGTCGCAAAGCTACGAAGGTTGGAATGGCGTTCAAAATCTACCCGTGCTCAACTTCGAGCATCAGGAAGTGCGCGATTATATCTATGACTCTGACTCCGCAGTTATTAAGCATTGGCTACGTCCTCCTTACAATATCGATGGTTGGCGTTTTGACGTCATTCACATGCTAGGAGAGGGCAAGGGGGCATTTAATAATGCACATTATGTAAAGGCATTTCGTAATGCCACCAAACAAGAAAATAGTGAGGCACTCGTTCTTGGTGAGCACTTCTTTGAGGCAACTTCATGGCTGCAAGGTGACCAAGAAGATGGTGCCATGAACTACTATGGGTTTGCTCACCCGGTGCGCGCGTTTTTTGCCAATCAAGATATCGCATATGACCCTATTTCATTGACCAGTCATGAATTCCAGCAATGGCTATTAGAAGCAAAAGCTAAGGTTCCATGGCACAATCAGTTGGCTCAATTGAACCAATTAGACAGCCACGACACTGCACGCTTTATTACCTTATTGAAGGGGGATGAACATAAAATGCGCCAAGCGGGTCTTTTCTTGATGGCGTACATTGGTGTACCGTGCCTTTATTACGGTACCGAGGTTGGTCTTGAAGGAGAGAACGATCCTGATAACCGACGCACTTTCCCTTGGGAGCGTATTGAGCATTCCAAGTGGATACCATTCTTCAAGCAAATGCTGGCATTGAGGCACAAGTACAGGTCGCTACAAAGTGGTGATTTGCACTTCTTTGAAAGCCAAAATGAACAATTAGCCTTTGCTCGAAGCTATGGTGATGAACAACTAGTCGCTTTATTTAATAGCAGCGATAAGCCTACAGAGTTTCGCGTGCCGGTGTGGCAATTAGGCTTAGAGTTTGGCTTAGCCGAAAGTGTGCTTTCTTATGAAAAAGTGTCTATTGAAAATGGTGAATTAGTGATGACTCTTAGTGGTAAAGGGTGTGACCTAATTAGGCTATAACGTCTAGAACACTGTAATGAAAACGACCATTAATATTCATAATATTAATGGTCGTTGAATGAGTCTTAAATTTCAATTCAAGCACTAGTCAATAAATCTTGCTGGTAGCGTTGAATGTATTCCACTATCGGTTCAGCCTTGTTATAGGTGCGGATGCTATGGAACAACTCTTTTGCTTCGGGATATTGCTGGCGAAGATACGAAAACCATTGTTTGACACGATTAGGGTAATATAAGCCTTTATCACCTTTCATCTCATATTCTGAGTATCTTAATAGAAGGGATACCACTTCATCCCATGGCATAATGGCTTGGTTGTGTTTAACTACATTGCCAAGATTTGGCACATTAAATGCGCCACGGCATACCATTAGAGAGTCAATACCTGTTGTTTCAATGCAGCGTTGTCCATCTTGGTAATTCCAAATTTCACCATTGGCAATCAGTGGCATCTTGGTGTGTTGACGGATCTTGTTAAGGTAATCCCAGCGGATCTGATCGGCGCGATAACCACCTTCTTTGGTTCTTGCGTGTACGGTTAATTCACTTGCTCCTGCGCTTTCCACTGCATCGACGATTTCAAAGCAATCCTCTGGATCTTCCCAGCCAAGACGAATCTTGGCGGTAACAGGGATCTCGCTTGGCACGGCCTCACGACACGCGTTGATGATCTGATACATAAGTTCAGGCTCTTTTAATAGAACCGCACCACCTTTACTCTTGTTAACTAGACGAGCAGGGCAACCAAAGTTTAGGTCGATTCCAGCCGCTCCAAGATTAAAGGCTTTATGGGCATTTTCTGCCATCCACTGTGGATGTTGACCAAGAAGTTGTAAGTGTATAGGTGTACCCGACTTTGTCTTGGAGTCTTGCAGGAGTTCAGGACAAAGCTTATAGAATGAACGGTCTGGTAATAGTTGGTCGCTGACGCGCACAAACTCGGTGACGCACAGGTCAAAGTCGTTGATGTCAGTGAGGATTTCTCGCATTAAGTGATCGAGAATGCCCTCCATTGGGCCAAGTACGAGACGCATTTTATTCTACCTTTGTTTGCAGGAGGGCGGATTTTAGTGGGTTTTGAGCAAAATGTCACCGACAAAGTGATCTCGCTCTTGGCACTGTAGCAGCCTAGGCTATTTTCACTCATACTAGAGAAAATTTTTAGAGAGTAAATATCATGAGTGATTTGATTAGCTTGCCTGAGAGTGTTGCGCAGAGTGCTTACTTTTGGGAAGGCGCTATTTTAGCTGCTAACTTGACAGTGAAACCGCTAGAGCCAGAAATGTGGGCTTCAGAGTTGTGTGGTGAAGAGTTTGAAGCAGTGAAGCCTAGCATCATCGAGCAAATTAATGCCCAATACGGCAAACTTAAAGCCAATCAATACTCTGTGCTTGAACTAACCAATAATGACCCTGAACACCTTGCTGATTTGGCTGAAGGTTTTTTAGCTATATGGCCTATTGTTGAAACAGAGTGGCAATCCACAGAGGTAGCTGATGGCACGGTAAGAATGTTATCAGCCTTGCTAACCACACTATCTTTATTGGCTGATGAAGAGCAAACCCATCAGCAAATGAAAGAGGCAGGCTTTGAAGAGTTACCTCAAATTGCGGATCTTCAGCCACAGCTTGATTTGATGATTAATGAGGTAGCACAGGCTGCCGATGAGCATATGGTGGGAAATAAGAGTCAAACACTTAACCCCTTTAAGGATGTGGGTCGTAATGACCTATGCCCGTGCGGTAGTGGTAAGAAATTTAAAAAGTGTTGTGGTTCCTAGAGCCGAGAACCTAGGCTCTAGGTTTTAGTATCTAGGGTCTGTTCGACTTTACTCCAACAAGTTGGAGTAAACTAAATAGCACAGCAACACTTAAGCTCGCGCCAAAAATAATCACCAGCCATTGAGGCATAGATAGGTCAAAGAACTGCCATACGATTTTACTACAATCACCGGAAGGCTCGAACATCCAAGGAACCCACTTATCTAGCGGTGCCCAATTGGGAAAGTTAACAAAGATATCGCAGGTTCTAAACGGTGATGGATGAAATTGGTAGTCAACATGTTCAAGAGCCAGCATTAGTCCTTTATAGCTGAACGCAATCCAGCCAACTAAACCTAAACCACGAACGATGGCGTTTTGTGGTTTGCACAAGCCAATAGCAGCAGCAACGGCAATGCCAAGCATGGCTACTCGTTCATAAATGCACATTACGCAGGGAGCGAGTAACATTACGTGTTGAAAGTAAAGAGCACAAAGCTCAAAGGCGATCATTGCAAGTAGCAGAAGTAGCCACGATAGGCGTGAGCGAGAGAAATGGTAGAGGTTCTCGAACATTAATTTATTTCCTTATATGCGCATCTTCCATACGCAAAAAAGCCGGCGATAACTGTCGATCACGCCGGCCGATAACAGTCTGTTAGTTTTACCCCTTTAAAGCAGGCAAATCAATAGACTACAAATAATGATATAAGTTTCCTAATGATGCCCAATAGAGCTAGCTGCTTCGACAGCACTTGATGGCGATATCCAACCAAAATCATAGAACATTGCTGTCATAGGCTCTAACAAGAACATAATGCCAAACATCCCTACAAGTGCCAGTACAATGGTGTAAGGGAATGCCATGATGACCATACGACCATAAGAAAGACGAATCAGTGGTGCAAGCGTCGATGTTAGTAAGAATAAGAACGCTGCTTGTCCATTTGGTGTCGCTACAGAAGGTAAGTTAGTACCTGTGTTTATCGCTACAGCCAGAAGGTCAAACTGGTCTCGGCTAATCACACCTTGCAGTAGCGCTTCTTTTACTTCGTTGATGTAAACCGTACCTACGAATACATTATCTGAAATCATAGAGAGTATGCCGTTTGCGATATAGAACAACACAAGCTGAGTACCTTGATCTTCAACAGCGAGAACACCATCAATGATTGGAGCAAATAGGTCTTGTTCAATGATGACAGCAACAATGGCAAAGAAAACAGCCAGTAGTGCGGTGAAAGGCAGTGCTTCCTCAAACGCTTTCCCCATAGAATGTTCTTCGATAACGCCCGTAAACGCAGTCGCTAAGATGATGACTGATAATCCAACGAGACCAACAGCGGCAACGTGTAATGCTAGGCCAACAATAAGCCAAACTGCAATTGCACCTTGTATCCAAAGTTTTGCGACATCTTGTTTAGTACGACGTTTTTTTTCTTCTTGGTTGTAGTCTTCTAATATTTGTCGAACATGTACAGGTAGCTCAGAGCCATAGCCAAAAATCTTTAGCTTTTCGACGACAATAGTAGTGAGTAGCCCCATCGCTAGTACCGGTAAGGTAACAGGCAGCATGCGCATGATGAACTCACCAAATAACCAACCTGCTTGGTCGGCAATAATAAGGTTTTGAGGTTCACCAACCATGGTCATCACACCACCAAGTGCAGTGCCAACACCAGCATGCATTAGCAATGAACGTAAAAATGCACGGTATTCATCAAGGTCATCACGAGTGAGCTCTGTTAAATGTCCATCCTGAGTATGGTCATGGTTACTTGCATGTCCTTGACCAGAAACCACTTTGTGGTAAATGGAGTAGAAGCCAACAGCAACACTGATAACAACTGCGATAACTGTTAGAGCATCGAGAAATGCAGACAAAAACGCAGACGCAGCACAAAAGGCGAGAGACAGCATCGTTTTTGAGCGAATACCGAGCAGTATCTTAGTGAAAATATAAAGTAGAAGCTGTTTCATGAAGTAGATACCGGCGACCATGAAGATCAGCAGTAGCAATACTTCTATGTTGGCTACTAATTCATGCTTAACCATTTCGGGGCTAGTCATACCAATAGCGATAGCTTCAATGGCTAAAAGGCCACCAGGCTGTAACGGATAGCACTTTAGTGCCATAGCGAGTGTAAAGATGAACTCAATGACCAATAACCAACCCGCAGTGAAGGGGTCTATGAAGAAAAAAACAAATGGGTTAATGATTAAAAAGGCAACGATAGCCAGCTTGTACCAGTCTGGGGCCTTGCCAAGAAAATTCTTGATGAAGGCGTTTCCTAGGCTTAAAGGCATAACACTTCTCTCTATAGTATTTAAATCTGGTTGAGTCGGTTTTATACGACCTATCCATGCAACAACCTGATTTAGCGATTGGATAAGCTTAGGATATAAGATATTGCGGTGAGATATAGTTCGTATATTTGCTAGTCGAGGGCGCCATTTTTACTGGTAACATCTCGTAACACTCGTTTATCGGCGCATCTTCACTCGTATCACGATATTAGTCAAATTTATAGTGTGATTTAGATCTTGTTTGCAATAAATACAACTGAAAACACCCGTTTATATAACTTTATTTTGTTATTGGTGGTCGTTTGGGTATATCAAGTGTCTTTATTTGTATGAGAAATACTTTATGTCATTAAGTTGCTGTTTATTATGGTTTTAAATTTTTGTTTAGTATAGGAAATTAATTTTCAAACGACGACATACTTAGTATCATATTTCGGCTCATATGATTTTCATTAGCCATTTATCTGAAGATGGTTTTTTAGTGTTTTTTTGTTTTTATAGAATGATATTTAGTTTAATGTAATGGATTTTCTTCAAAGTTCACAAGTTATTTCCCACTGATTTTTGTAATTCAGAATTAGGTGGTATGATGAGTAATATTTTAATGAAATTCGAGTTGGAATATCCAATCTATGGTTATTAAGGCAAAAAGCCCAGCAGGCTTCGCAGAGAAGTACATTATTGAAAGCATTTGGAACGGGCGTTTTGCTCCCGGTTCTATTCTACCCGCTGAGCGTGAGCTATCTGAACTCATTGGTGTAACAAGAACAACGCTAAGAGAAGTGTTACAACGGCTTGCTCGTGATGGATGGCTGACCATTCAACACGGCAAACCGACTAAGGTAAATCAGTTTATGGAAACCTCGGGTTTGCACATCCTTGATACATTAATGACTCTGGATGCAGACAATGCAACAAGTATCGTTGAAGACCTATTAGCAGCGAGAACGAATATCAGTCCTATCTTTATGCGCTATGCGTTTAAGGTAAATAAAGAACAATCTGAAGAAACGATTAAGCGTGTTATCGAGTCTTGTGAGGCTTTGATGAAGGCTGATTCGCATGCAAGCTTCATGGACACTTTTCCGTATGCCGATAAGATTGCGCAGAACGTAAAAGAAGACAATGAGAAAGACGAGCAAAAACGCGACGAGATTTTGATCGCGAAGACATTCAACTACTATGACTACATGTTGTTCCAGCATCTGGCGTTTCATTCAGGAAACCAGATCTACGGTTTAATTTTTAACGGTTTGAAGAAGCTCTACGATCGTGTTGGTGCTTTCTATTTCTCAAACTCAGTTTCGCGTGAGTTAGCACTAAATTTCTACAAAGACTTGCTATCAATATGCGAAGAGGGAAGACGAGATCGTTTACCTGGCGTTGTTCGCCAATACGGCATCGAAAGTGGCCTGCATTGGAATGAAATGAAAGTGAGTTTGCCGACAAACTTTACTGAAGATGACAGCTAGTTTTTAGACTCAAATATATTTCGGAGCCTCGCAATTGCGAGGCTTTTTATTGCGTGGTGATTAGAGTGAGAGAACAGCAATGGTTATAGATCGTTGTTTTTTCTTTGTTTCGTGGTGAGTTCTTTAGTTTTAATAGTAATGATTATGACTATCAATGTATTTATTATTAAAGTGGTACTAGAATTAAGGGGCGCTCATAGCTTTAACTGAGTTTAAGGAGGGCGTTCAAATGAACCTAAAAACTGGCTTTATTGCAATATGTGTAGTGGCGTTTTCACCCGCAGTACTTGCGCAACAAGAGGTGTTTAACGGTTTTATTAGTGAAAGCAATACGGTTTTGATTGCAGAGAATCGGGGCGGTACCAGCAACGAAATAAGAGGTCCAAAATTTCAGTCTACTACGCTCGAAGATAAGGGCATGACAGATGCCTACGAGAATAAGGAAATGGAGCAAGACATGAAGGAAATGGTGGATGACAGTAACAACTACAATCGTGAGCGAGTTCATAACAAGCGTGTCTAAGAGCATGTTTAATGAAACAATCACTTGAACCGCTTCGTTAACGAGGCGGTTTTTTTGTATTTGGATGCCTTTAACTTCAATAGACCTTAGCAGAAGAGCCTTTAATTACCTTTCTAGCGCTTACTCGAGTCCTATTTGGTGGTATTCGTGTGATTGTGTATTCACCGTCAGGGTGGGAGTTAAAACAATCATCTCTTAAATCTTTATGGGTAAGTTGAAAGATTTTTCAAAAAGCTAAGGTCTATTGGATTAGCTTCACTTAATGATTTTGTTGTTCGTAAGTGAAGTATCCAGTAATCGTTACTGATCCTTTTTGAGAGAGTCGCGTAATTACTGTTTAGTCCCTGTTGAGTAAATAAAGATAAAAAAGAGAATGATAATTATTAGTCTTTTATTTATCGTTAGAGTGGTATCAAATTAAGGGTCGCTCACTATCTTAATTATGTGTAACCGAGGGCGTTCATCATGAATCTTAAAATCAGTTTAATCACAACCTGTATTATTGCTTTTTCACCTGTTGCTCTAGCACAACAAAATTTTTCTTTTGGCTTTGTGGATACGAATAACTCAATTCTAATCGCGGAAAATCGTGGTGGTACTAGTAACGAGACGAGAGGGCCCAAGTTCCGTTCTCACAGTATGAAAGACAAGGATATGATCGATGCTTATCAAGACAACAAAATGGACGAAGAATTGAAAAGTTTAGTAGATAGTGAAGGTTACGATCGTGACACAATACATAACAAACGCGCTTAATCTCTTCTTAATTATCTCAATTAAATGAACCGCTTCCCTTTTGAAGCGGTTTTTTTGTTTGTGTTCACTGTTATTGGGTTAATGAAAATCTCGAGAATGGCTAGATAAGCCAGACAGCTCATCACTAATATCGATTAATTGACCTGCAATTATGTGTATGACAGCCCCTTCTTTTTCTATTATCCCTTTAACTTTTAGTATTTTAGCCGTCAAATAGCTTTGCTTTTGTGCTCTGGCGGTTGCCTGCCACACCACGACATTAATATTGCCAGTGTCATCTTCTAGGGTAAAGAAAGTCACTCCTCCTGCCGTACCTGGAGACTGCCGACCTGTGACAACGCCTGCCACAGTGACCATAGATTGTTGAGGTTGGTGTGCCAGTTGGTTTTGCCGAGTAAATCGGCCTAGCTTGTTTGCCTTTTCTAACAGAGTAATAGGATGCTGTGTGAGCGATAATCCTGTTGCTGAGTAGTCTTCAATTAAGGCTTCATAGTCATTGGTATGAAAAGAATAATCTGTAGGTTTGCTCTCTTCAATTTGGCTAAACAAAGGAAGATCGTCAGCTGAATCCATTAATTGCCAACGCGTCGAGTAGCGATCACCTGCAAGGTTATATAGCGCATTGGCAGAGGTGATAGCGTGAAGTTGCTGGCGATTCATCCCTATATTTTTTATTTGTTGAAGGTGAGTAAAGCCACTCGTAGGCCGTGCAGCCAGTAATTGTCGTCTGCTAGTCTCTGATAATCCTTTAATTAGTTTTAACCCTAGTTGTACCTCACTTTGATTCTGATTTTTTACTATTGTATGTCCTTCGTTCGAGTGGTTAATACACACTGGGTGAATAGTAACGCCATGTCGTTTAGCATCTTGTAATAACTGAGATGCAGAGTAGAAACCCATAGGTAAACTATTAAGTAGAGCTGTATAGAACTCCGCAGGATAATAGTATTTGAGCCATGCGGAGCAGTAAGCCAGAACTGCAAACGAGGCTGAATGACTTTCAGGAAATCCGTACTCGCCAAAGCCACAAATTTGTTCAAATATTTTCTCGGCAAAGCTGACTTCGTAGCCGCGTTGTTGCATACCTGATATTAATTTGTCTCTAAATCTAAATAGATCACCATTTTTTTTCCAAGCTGCCATAGCGCGACGTAATTTATCGGCCTCACCACCGCTAAACCCAGCTGCAACCATAGCAAGTTTAATCACCTGTTCCTGGAAAATAGGTACACCTAGTGTTCTTGATAATACCTCTTCGACCTCTTTTGAGGGATAGGAGACCGCTTCTTCTCCGTTTCTTCGTTTGAGATAAGGGTGAACCATGTCTCCTTGTATTGGACCGGGCCTTACAATGGCGATTTGGATAACCAGATCATAATAACAACGTGGTTTTAGGCGAGGTAGCATGCTCATTTGAGCTCGAGATTCAATTTGAAATACACCGACAGTATCGGCTTTTTGTAGCATGCCATAGACATTAGGGTCGTCTTGCAGTCGAGTAATATCAGCAATGTTAAGCTGTCGATGGTGATGTTTTTCAATTAACTGAAAACAGCGTCGGATAGCGCTCAGCATGCCTAAAGCCAGTACATCGACCTTGAGTAGCCCAAGATGTTCTAAGTCATCTTTATCCCACTGTATAATGGTTCGTTCCTGCATTGCGGCATTTTCAACGGGAACCAATTCATATAAAGGACCAGAAGAAATAACAAAGCCACCTACATGCTGTGATAAATGACGTGGAAACCCGATGATTTCATCGACCAGTTGTATAAATTGTTTGCCCTTTAGTGACTCAGGTTTTAATCCCAACTCAAAGATCTGCGCCTGCCAATTGAGCCCGCGATCGCGACGATTAATGTTCTTAATAAAAAAATCGAGTTGAGTTTCATCGATACCAAGAGCTTTACCTACTTCACGGATTGCACTTTTCAGGCGATAGCTGATGACTGTAGCGGCTAATGCAGCGCGCTCACGACCGTATTTTTGATAAATATACTGAATGACCTCTTCGCGGCGTTGATGCTCAAAATCAACATCAATATCAGGCGGTTCATTACGCTCTTTACTAATAAAACGTTCAAAAAGTACTGATATTTGTCTTGGGTCTACCGAGGTAATCTCCAGGCAATAACAGACCACAGAGTTGGCCGCTGAGCCACGCCCTTGGTAGAGGATTCCTTTTTGCTTAGCGAACATCACTACATCATGAATGGTTAAGAAAAAGTGTGCGTAATTGAGTTCATCAACTAGGGTAAGCTCTTTCTCTATGAGTTGTTCAATGTCCTTAGTGAGCCCATTAGGGAATCGTAGGCGTTTTCCTTTATTCACCAACTGACGAAGATGCTGAATTGGAGTAAGAGAAGCAGGGACAATTTCTGCAGGGTATTGGTACCCAAGACAGGCTAGATCAAACTCACATCGGTTTGCTATCGAGTGCGTTTCATGTAGCCATTCATTTTTGAATAACTTGTGTAGCTTCGCTTTGTTACGTAAAGCACGCTCTGCATTAGTAAGTAGGTGCTCACTAATATTGTCGATAGTCGAGCCTAGCTTAATGGCAGTCAGTGTATGTTGCAGGGAAAGACGAGTAGCATTGTGCATCAATACACCACCACAAGCCGTAATAGGCAGAGAATAACGGTGTGCTAATTGCTGGCAATGCTTTAGGTACTGTTGATCATGGTTGCTTAGGTGCCTCTGAATGCCCAACCACAGTCGCGCACTATGGTGTTTGCTTAACCACTGCGCCCATTCATCGTCGTATTCCCTCATTTGAGGAATCCAAATGATCAAACAGTGCTTGATGGAAAGTAGATCCCACTCTGATAGTGAGTACTGACCTTTTTCACTGCGCCTGCGCGCATTAGTAATGATGCGAGCGAGTTCTGAGTAAGCCTTGTGGTTTGGGCATAACAATACGATTTGGCATTCTTGGTTAAACCAGAACATGCTGCCAACGATGAGTTTAATGCTGAGTTTATTTTGTTTGATAGCGGTATGAGCACGGACAACGCCCGCTAAAGAGCATTCGTCGGTGATAGCTAGAGCAGAATAACCAAGGAAGTCAGCCTGCATGATTAACTCTTCAGGGTGCGAAGCTCCCGTCAAAAAGGAGAAATTACTCTGGCAAAAGAGTTCTGAATATTTAAGTGCATTAATGTTCATTTTTATAGGCGTTACAGTAGAAGGTTACTCAGTTAACTGAATAAGCCTTGTATGAACCATTCCTTGGTTGGGGTCCGATATATCCATAACCAGCGTCCATTTTGTTCTCGTGCGACAAAATAGTCTCGATTGACTGAGTTTCCATCCCACCATCCACTATGGATACGCTCAGGGCCTTGTACGATTTCTACCTTGCTCTCCAAAGGGCGCGGTTGAGAGTAAATGAAACTGGGGCGTGACAACGCTGTGGGAGATTGTGTGCTTGCTGGTTTAGATAATGGTTCGATGTAACGAGTGCTAAGCTCAGGTCGTGGGTCGCTACTGATTTCAATGCCTTGAATAGCGTCTTTACCTAACTTAGCTTGCAGTAAAGAAAGAAGTTCTAGTGTCGATATCTCACCGCTATGTTGGTCAAAAAGGTCACACTTGTTGGCCGGTGTTTCCGCCATTCTGACTACCTGCAAGCCAATGGAAAGTACGGGGGAATTCAGTCGAACAGATTCCAAAGAGAGCTTGGATAGTTGCAGCCATGTCTTCACGCTATAGTCACCAATAGCAGAATAAAAGCTAATTTGTTGCTGGGACTTATCCCTTTGATAGAGGGTCAATTGTACTTCATAAGCGACCTTATCTCTAAGCTTAAGAAAACACTCCATTTGTTCAAATAAGCGTATTAAAGGCTTCTGTAACCAGTCGATATTCTCAATCTCGTACAATAGATTCAGGTGCTGATTGAAATGAGCGGGTGGGTGATAATAAGCGACAGGATGTTTAAATTGCCCTAATAGACGGCCAACATAATTGACGACTTGGATGTCGAAGCGACGTGCTATTTCTGTCATATTTAGGGTGGTTAGTTGTGTTAGGTTATTTACCCCAATACGAGCCAGTTTCTCGATATTGTGCGAGCTGAGTTCAGTGACAATCAGTGGACGAGAAAAGATAGCATTTTCAATTTCAGTGATGTTATCAGAGACGATATTGTGCTGTGTTTCTGCTAGTAGCTTTGCGCCTAGAGGGGAATAGGCTGTGGCATAGCTATAGTGAAGATGCAATTGGTCTAGATGCTGTGAAATAACCCGCCAATAACTGTTTAGATCGCGATAAAGAGTTAGCATGTTCGAGACTTTAAGTAGCAGACCTTGATGGGTGTACAGGGTGATATCTGAGGTATAGACATACAACCATTGTGCAATCTGTTGAAGTTTATCTTCCTCTACTTTTTGCTGATATGGGAATACTTGTAAATCGGCACATAGAGATGCTGCACTCCCTAAGCCCATGCCTAAAGTGATGCCTTTTTCTATAGCAGCTTGATTAGCCTGTGTGATTTTATGCTTTTCAACAATACAAATAGCTGGTTTTTCATTGCCTACATTTTGGCTTTCAGCAGAGGTTGCCTCAGAGAATAAGGTATCGAGTTGTAGCACCGGGAAGTGAATATACAACCATAGATTCATGCTTGTTGCCTCTTACGCGTAGGAAAAGGAATCACTTGGTGCTGAGGCTTTTCAGTACAAAGTTGTGGCCAGCGTTGGCTGAGATCTACGGTAAAGGTTTGCTGATGCCAGCCGCCACGCCGCTTATTCACACTTACCTTGACCCCGTTTTCAGTCGCATTTAGGTTGACACTGAGGGGGATGGGTAGTGAGCATTCATTATGCAGGTCGAGATTAAAGTGAATATTGAGTGCACGGCCTTTCTCTGCTGCTACTTGCAGTCGACGTGCTTGGTGTATTTCAAGTTGTGGGTGCCACAAACAAACACATGCGCAACTACCACTTTTTAAACACTGCTCAGCAGCCCACAGGTTATGTTTGGTATCTTGGATCACCAAAATATTACTAGTGGGTATGCCCTCTTTTTCAAAGTAATGAGCACAAGGGGAAGCTGGAGGATTGATCAGCACTACAGTTCGTTTTTGCGCAACTGTTTTTAACATAGGTGTGATGAGGCGTAGTTCACCAATACCGGCCTCTGATTGGATCTCCATCAGGCCAGTTTTTGGGAAACCCTCTAGGTGCTGATCCCACTCGTTGAAACAAGAAGCTTGGACTTTTATCGAGCTCTTCTGCTCAGAACCAGGCCAAATCAACTGCTTACGTTGTAATAAATCAATGATGTTTTGCATAATAAATACCTGTATATACATACAGTATATTTAACTTTTCATTAGACGCAAGGGATAGAATTAAACATCCTAAAGATCATTATGAAAAGATCGCGAAACTTTATGTACGGTTTAGCTAAACTAACAGCAGAAGTTTACGTGAGAGGCACTATGGATAGAGCAGTGATAGCTTGCAATCGCTTTGGATTGGGAGCGAAAGATAAGGAACTACAGTTAGCTCAACCGGATCCCGTAGGGTGGCTTAAAAAGCAATACCAATCGGATATTATTCAAGAGTTCTCTATTAGCCAGCCAACCGCAAATGTGATTATGGCAAAGACGGCGAGTTATCGAGAGCAGACTCAACAAGCGAAGAAAAATCAAACCTCAGTAGAGGATATTCAAAAGATCAGAAAGGAAGGTTCTCAGTTTGCTAGGCAAACTTATCGTGATTATTGTGGTGACTCCTTGATGGCCTCGATTAACTCCAGTAATAGCGCTAAGCATCGATTACTAGAGTTTTTTTCTAATCATTTCAGTGTCTCAGTGACTAACCCTTTGATGCGTGCTTTAGCACCAACTTTAGAGAAAGAAGCCATACTTCCGCATCTCGATGGCACTTTTGAGCAGATGTTACTTGCGGTTGAACAGCATCCAGCGATGCTCATTTATCTCAACAATGAACGTTCTTTCGGCCCTAACTCTCGTATTGGACTTAAGCGTAAGAAGGGACTAAATGAGAACCTTGCAAGAGAAATACTGGAACTTCATACATTAGGTGTGGATGGAGGGTACTCTCAATCTGATGTTACTGAACTTGCGAAAGGCATCAGTGGTTGGAGTGTCTCGGCTAAGAGTCGTAGTGGCTTCTTGTTTCGTAAATATGGCCATGAGCCTGGTAAGCGACAGCTACTAGGGAGATCTTACTCTCAGCAAGGTGAAGCACAAGGAACACTGATGCTACGAGATCTGGCCCGTCACCCGAATACGGCTAAACATTTGAGCTACAAACTTGCGCGGCATTACATTAAAGACACCCCACCGCCTGAGTTAGTAAAGTCTCTTTCAGAGTCTTGGTTAGCCAGTGATGGCGATATTCATAAGGTGATGCTTACGTTAATTTCTCACCCTGAAGCGTGGCAAAGCGCGTCCAAATTTAAGACACCTAGAGAATATGTTGTTTCTACGGCTCGAGCGGTACCGAATAGTAAATTAACCGAGCGCAGAGCGTTAACAAGCCTTAATCAGTTAGGCCAGATGCCTTTTACATCAGGAAGTCCACAGGGATTTAGTGACCTAGAAATGAGTTGGATGGGAGGAAGTAGCTTGCTGACGCGGGCTGACTGGGCAAACACCTATGCGAAGCAAAGCAAAGCAGATGTTAATCAGGTGATGAAGGTGGCATTTAACCAGCAGCTTACGCCAGATAATAAGCAACGTATTTTGCGGGCAGAAAGTCGTCCGCAAGCGCTCACCCTATTATTGATGAGCCCAGAATTTCAAAGGCGATAAGGAAAAGTAATATTATGGCATCATCGTCAAGAAGAGCTTTTTTAAAGGGAACGGCAGCCAGTTTATTGCTGTTTCATTCGCCTTGGGCTTTGGCAAAAAAATCAAAGCGATCTCCTAAGGTTGTTTGGGTTGTGTTGCGTGGGGCCTTAGATGGAATGCATACCGTTATTCCAAGTTTTGACCCTATGTTAGCTACTCACAGGCCTAGTCTTTCTATGGCTGCCAGAGGTTCTACTCTCGAATTAGAACAGGGGTACTTTTTGCACTCCGCATTACCTAACTTGCATCAGTGGTATCAAAATAAAGAGTTAACAACGGTGGTTGCTGTTGGCACAGGGTATGGCTCACGCTCTCATTTTGATGGGCAAGATTACCTTGAGTGGGGAGGAAAAAGTCGCGACACAGGCTGGCTTGCTAGAGCCCTTGAAATGCAACATCGTTCAGCTATTGCGGTTTCACAATCCACACCATTGAGCCTTCAAGGCACAGAAAAAGTGACCTCCTGGTACCCCTCTCGTCTCAAAGACAGTAGTGAAGAGACCTATCGTTCAATTCTTTCACTTTATGATACTGATCCGGCCTTGCAGACAGCATTTAAACAGGGAGTTGAGTTGAAGATGACCGCAACAATGGAAAGTATGGGTAAGCAAAGTGGCCAGTTTGTCTCTCTTGCTCAAAGCTGTGGTCGTCTATTAAAGGGCAGTGAGGGCGCAGATTGTGGAATGTTAGAGCTAGGAGGATGGGATACACACAATAATCAAGAGCCACGCTTGAAGCGGCAGTTTACTCAGTTGGATAAAGGGCTCGTTGCGTTAAGAGATGAACTGGGGGAGGAGTGGGATGATACGTTAGTGATTATTGCCACCGAGTTTGGCCGCACAGTTAAGCAAAATGGAACCAAAGGCACTGATCATGGTACGGGAAGTGTATTGCTATTTGCTGGAGGCAAGCTCCCACAAGGAGGACAAGTGCTAGGTGAGTGGCCAGGGCTGAAAGAGGACCAGCTTTATCAAGGAAGAGACCTAAAGCCTACTTCCAATACCTTTGATTGGATTTCTCAGCACCTAGCCCATCATTGGGATACTAACGTCAGTACGCTTAATCGCGCGATTCGAGGTACTTAACTAGTACGGCTATTTTGCTCTAGCAATAGAGTCTCAAATGCTTCTTTGGTGAGGGGACGACTGTAGTAAAAGCCCTGTGCAAACTCACAAGAATGTTTTTGCAGATAATCCTTATCCCACTGCGTTTCAACGCCTTCGGCAACCACTTTAAGCCCAAGTGCTTTGGCCATCGCGATGATAGCATTGACTAACTCTTGTGAAGAGGGCGTCGTTTCCATTTCTTGTAAGAATGAGCGATCTATCTTGAGCTTGCTGAACGGGAATTTCTGCAAATAACTGAGTGCAGAATAGCCGGTACCAAAGTCATCAATGGATAGTTGTGCTCCAAGTTGTTTAATTTCTTCTAGTAAGTGTACTGTTTCGTTGTTGTGGTTGAATAGCAGGCTTTCAGTGATCTCAATATCCAATAAGCTTGATTCCAGTCCTGAGTTACTCAATGCCGTTAGGATATTCTCCATTAAGGTGTCTTTTTGCCTAAACTGGGCCGCCGAAAAATTTACCGCAATAGTTAATGGCTGAATGCTCTGCCACTGTTGAGCCTGGTGACAAGCTGTGTGCAGGGCTATTTCGCCAAGCTTATGAATAAGGCCATTTTTCTCAGCAATCGGAATAAATTCATCGGGAGAGATAGATCCAAGTTTTGCATCATTCCAACGCATTAAAGCCTCGGCACCTATGATTTTTTCCGTACTGAGGTCAATGATCGGTTGATAAAACATCTCTATTTCATTTTTGTTGGTGGCTTGGCGCAATCTAGCATCGATATCAAGATTCCTTTGAACATCAGTATTCATACTAGAGTCATAAAAGCTGAAACCATTTCGGCCTTCTTTTTTGACCCTATACATAGCGATATCCGCATGTGCCATCAACTCGTCTGCATTCTCACCATCTTGAGGGTAGATAGACATACCAATACTCGTAGAGACAAAAAATTCGTTCACTTCTAGCTGGAACGGGTCTTCAAATGTAGCTAATAGCTTTGAAGCTAATAACTGAGCTTCCTTCTCTGAGTTCAAGTTGGGAATAACCAGTAAGAATTCATCACCACCAATACGAGCGACCACGTCAGTTTTACGCACGGAGTCTCTTAGTCGTTTAGCGGTCTGCATTAGGATTTGATCGCCAGCTAGATGACCTAAGGTGTCATTGATTTGTTTAAAGTTATCTAAGTCAATGAACATCACTAGAACATTCATCTCCTCTCTCTTTGCTTGAATCAGGGCATGTCTGAGCTTTTCATCTCCAGACTTACGATTGGAAAGTCGAGTTAAGGTGTCATGACTGGCTTGATAGGCCAACTCTTGTTCATACATTTTTCGTCTGTCAATTTCGGTCTTTAGACGTTCGTTCTGCCGAGTCAGGGCTGTTTGTTGGTTGTGCGTTTCTTCAATCTTAGTGGTAAGTACTAAGTTGGTATTATTGATGCGTAGCGAATAATAAAGCCCTAGTATTACGGGAACCGCTAAAAAGGAGAGGCCAATAGTAAACCAGGTTGAGGTAATGATTTGGCTTTCGGATACCGGTTCGAACCAAGCATGGAGCCTAAATGGAGTGCTTTTGACATTTTTTTCAAAATATAGAGTGCTACTTTGATTGAAAGTCATTGGATTTCCTTCTGCATTGAAGGTGTTCCATATTGGTAGCAAGCCTTGTGGTGTTGCGAGATCTAATTTACTACTGCTAGTTTCGTATTCTTGCGTGGTTAAAAGGCGAACAACCACATCTAAATTGACATCGCCAACGATCACTCCAACGAGTTCTCCATTGAAATAGACATTTTGAAGCACTCGAATGATAACTTGATCATTTTTAGTCAGTACATCTATCTTGTGATCGGTAGTACGCATTTCGTCAAAAGGGACGCGGCTGACATCAAACGGGAGTCTTGGATGAGAGTCAGCAATGACATTTGACTTAAAGCCTACCAATAGCATTCGCTCAAACAGAGCGCTGGTGTTGAGTTGGGTATCTGGTTTTGTGAGGCGCACCAGATTGCGGCGAAGCTGCAATAAGCTCGACCCTAGACCATATTCCATGGACATTCCAGAGGCGAGATTGGCAAAAAATGTATAGGTGGTTTTGTGCTTAGCTACGCCTTTAACATCTTCGATGGTAGCGTCAAAAAAGTACCCTAGTGACTCGGAGTAGCTATTTACCTTGAGGGTCAACTCGTTGAGTTGTGACTCTTTAAGGCGATTTTGCCCTGCATTAGTCACAGTAATCATGAGTAATAAGTAGGCTCCTAAGAGAAACCCACCCATTAAAATTGCATTTCGGCTATTAATAATTCTAAGCCCTATTCTCATATATCGCTGTTCTCGAGAGAGTCAAAGTAATCACTGTAAAAATAAAATACTGATGGGTAGTATTTTTCGACCAGTTGATTATAGGTGCCGTCACGCCTTATTTTGCTCAAATAGTCATTAAAGGCTTTGCGTAGGTTAGGTGAGGTTTTACGAAAGCCTGCTGCCATGAATTGCTTTTCAGATACAGGGCCTATTACCTTAATTTCTCCTGGCCATTTTTCGAGTGCTATTAGCGTATCAGGGACATCAAGCAAGGTGTTATCAGCATCTTCGTTTAATATAGCGGGTACCATCTCATTCAGTTTGCGCGCTTTTTCCGGAAGAATAACATTAGCACCGGTATCATAAAGATTGTATAGATTCGGATCTAGACAGGTTTGCTCCATAGCCAATACATCTTGTCCGTTGAGCAGTTGTTTGACTTGAAGAATATCGTTATCTACTGAACCGCTTGGGGTGATAGGCTTTAGTTTTGAGTCGGAGCGCGAGACTAACCAAACAGCGGATGGGAAATAATCATCGGAAAAGTCTACGAGTTCTTTTCGCCATGGCAGGATGGTTGCGCCATTTGAAATAACATCACCAGTAATAGGAACTTCATTACCATATTGTATGCTGTTGTCTTTAAATATGGCGTCTTTGCCAGTTAGTTGACCAAATGCGGTACTCCAAGTACTAGGCACAAATTCGTACTCTACACCAATGTATTCAGCGAAACCTTGAATAAGCTCAATATCAAGTCCACGGGCAGAGTAAAGTCCATCTCTATTGATGTAGCTAACAAAGTTGGCGTATGGGATACCAATATGACGAATGACGCCTGCTTCCTGAACTTCTTTTAAATCATAGGCATGGCTAGATTTGATACTAAAAAGCATAGCCAAGCAGAGGGCACTGACGATAGTTAAAAGCCGAGTCTTTTTTATCATTATAGTCATCCTTGGATTAATAATTTAAGGGCCCGCCTAAGCCAAGCGAGCCCTATTTTTCTTAGCTCATACGCTGGGTCAAATGTGCCATAGCGTCAACTAATCCTTGTATTTCATCTTCATCATGGAATAGGTGAGTCGAGATACGTAATGCATAAGTATCAGTAGTATCACCTAGATGCAATGGGAAGTTAGTGGTACGGATGATGTATCCGTATTCTTCACGAAGGCGATCACGAAATTCTGTTAAACGCTTACCAATATCATCGAAATCACCTGCATCACCATCGAATGGGTCAAACGTGGTTAAACCACTAGATAGCTCGCGATTTGGCGGGCAGTAAAATCTACCATCTGATAATTGCTTGGCGAGCTCAGCTTTACACAAGGCACTGAGATCAAGCACGCGCTCTTCGATTTTGTCACGACCAATTTCATCCCAAAGCTTACAAGAATCGGTCAGTGCTTGTTTTGCTGGATAGTGATCGTTGCCCACATATTGTAAGCGCTTCGCTAGACCGTAGTACATAGCGTATCTATCTTCACCTAAAGATGAATTCACGCAGTAGAAAGGACGGCGGTCTTCTGGCCAGAAATTAAGGAGGCGCTGAGCTTCGTCTCTAATATACAGGATGCCAGTTGCACCAGGACCACATTGCCACTTGTGACCAGAGCCTGCATAAAAATCACAATCCATATCGTGCAGATCAATGTTCATCATTCCGATAGTATGAGCGGCATCAACTAGGGTTGGAATACCTTCTTTACTAGCTACAGCACAGATTTCTTTAGCTGGCAGTAGAGTCCCGGTTTTGTATGGGATATGTGAGAACATGATAAGGCGTACGTTACCGTTAGTGTTGTACTGAGCAATAGCGTCTTCAAATACCTTTACATAATCTCGTTTTGTTAGCTCTCGCTCACCCGTGTACACGGGGATCTCGATTTCTATCACAGTGGCACCAACGCGATCTGCAGCGACGAACAAAGGGGAAGTGCCACCAATATGCTCATGATGCGTTGTGATGATGATATCGCCTTCTTTAAAATCTAAACCGCTAATCACAGTGATCATACCGTCAGTAGTATTACGACTCAGGACGATTTCGTTTTCATCGGCGCCAAATCCAGGAGCGATATCTGCAACCATGTCAGAGACATAAGGCCAGCTTCCAAATTTGTTTTGCATGTCCCACGGGTATTTAGCAACGATTTCGTTATTTTCTGTGAATGTCTGCATGACACTCTTAGGCATTGAACCCGTTGTACCGACGTTCATGTAGACACTGTCTTTCGCCAAGGTGAACTCTTTTTGAACCTTTTTCCAAAAATTTTTATCAGAGGAAGAGTTGTTACCAGGAAAGCTAGGCTTTTGTGCCGCCGCGTTGGTAGAAAAAAGAGTAGAGCCTAATCCTGCAACTGCAACACCTGCGCCGCCTTTTAGAAAGTCCCTGCGATTAAACTTCGACTTGGTTTCACTCATTATTTAATTCCTTTAGTAGAGTTAGTAATATATGTAACAAAAAATTAATGTAATGTTCATTTAAATAACAGTACGAGATTCTTTGTGGCTAATTTATAAGCATGATTAATTAACTATAGCCCAAAGAATTTAATGACTACCATAATTCATGATATTTACTATCTAATTGATATTTAAAGTCTTAATCGCAATTTCCACACTTTTAATGAATGTAGGTAATAACAGTGGAAAATAGCGAGTCATAATATCGTGTAGATTTCATCCATTATGGGATGAGATATTTATTATTCTTAGATACATTCACTGTAATTATATTTACAAAGTGAAACAATTGATATGCCTGGTGTTGCAGCTGGTTTCGAAGTGTGATCTCAACGGTATTTAATCCCCCTTAACGATGTAGAACTAAGCAATTAAGAACTAAACAATTAATAAAAAGAAGCCTGTTTCATCGATAACCAGAATTCGTTTCAAACGAGCTGGATGAACGATAACAAGTTTTGTTTATAGAAGGGTTAACAACCTAGTCGTGTAAGAATGCTTATTTCCACTTAGTCGGGACTGTTTGGGGTCATTTACTGATGAGTAGCAGTGTATAATAATGCTTTTACTTATAGAGAATAAATCTTGGCAAAGCGCACTCCCATCATCGAAACAACCTCTTATGGTATCTACTCTCATTGGGATGCCGACTCTAAAGATCTTCCAAAGATTACTCAGTTTACTAATACAGTAACGGCGGAAGAGGGGGTTGAGTTTGGTTTTATCGTCAATATCAAAAAGGCCAAAGGAGCCTTACTTAATTACTGCATCTATCATCCTGGTATCATCAACAAGAAAGGTAAGGTACTAGCACCTTTTGACGGAGAGATCTATGTACGCAGTAATGATTGGAATTTCTATCTAGGGGATACGATTCAGCTATTACACCCCATTGATGGTTTGGAGAGTAACCTAGGTGAGTGGCGCATGGTACTTGAGATGCAAGGTAAGGTTATTGCAGAAAAGACATTTCGTGTTGTGGGCCGTGATGAGGCTCAGTTTTGGAAGCAACGTGGATTCTAGTTTCTGCTCAGTGTGTTTTCCTACACATACAAAAAAGCCTTACTATCGCAAAGCAACAGTAAGGCTCAATTCAAACCGTTAGGTTTATCTTCTAATTACTTCTTTAGGTTAGTGAAGTAGTCGAAGATTACTGGTACGTCGTTGTTACCCATGCCTGCATCAACAGCAGCTTGTAGGCTAGTAGAAGTACCTTGAGCGATTAGAGACTCAGTACCTAGCTCTTCACATAGTGCAAGGAAGTAGCCAAGGTCTTTGTTTGCGTTAGCAACAGAGAAGCCTAGTTTTTCTTCGCCGTCTACAGCGTAGAACTTACAGAACTGCATGAACGGAGAGTTAGATGGACCAGCTGACATGATGTCAAATAGTTGCTGACCGTCAACGCCTGCTAGTTTAGCAACTGCGAACGCTTGAGACATAGTAGCAACAGTAGTCATACCCATGAAGTTGTTAACTAGCTTAGTCACGTGACCTGAACCTAGAGTGCCTAGGTGGAATACGTTTTCGCCTTGCTCTTCAAGAACTGGCTTAACTTTGTTGAAAGTATCGATGTCGCCAGCAGCCATGATGTTTAGAAGACCATCTTTAGCGTGAGCAGGAGTACGACCTAGAGGAGCATCGATCATGCCAGCGCCTTTAGCTGCTAGATCAGCACCAATCTTCTTAGTAGAAGCTGGGATAGAAGTACCGAAGTCGATTAGTGTTTTGCCTTCAGACATACCCGCTAGGATACCAGTCTCGCCGTAAACTACTTTCTCAACAACTGCAGAAGTTGTTAGACATAGCATTACGATGTCAGATTTTTCAGCAAGTTCTTTACCAGAAGTTGCTTCAGATGCATTGCCACGAGCTAGAACAGCTGCAACTGCATCTTTGTTTAGGTCCATTACGTTTACTTCGTAACCGCGAGTTTGTAGGTTTTCAACCATGTTGCCGCCCATAAGGCCAAGGCCGATAAAACCAATTACAGGTTTAGTCATGTCTAACTCCGAAAATATACTATTGTATGATTTATTTGTTGGGGCAAAGGATATACGCCCGTTAAGATTTAATCAATCGTAGATTTAAAAGAAATGTAGACCAAACTCAAATTTTTTAAACGATGATTAGTCTTAAGGTAACGAAGTGTGTCTGAAATGTGTGGTTTGCCACAAAAAATGAGCATCAGATCACATAGATAACCGAGTCGATTTTTTATTTCGTATGTGTTCTAACGATTAGGTCATATTAAAGCACTAGCTCAATGGTTGAGTGCATCTGGAGATAGGATCTTCTTTTCAATGAGTTGCACTAACAAAAAGCGTGTCTGTTTTCTAAAGAAATCACGAAGCAAACGGACAGTCGGCGTGATGGACTGACGACTGGGGCAAACTAGCCACAGCTCTGTGGGAGTAGGCTGGAAATCAGTGAGTACATTGACGGTGCGCCCCGAGAGTAAATCGTCTGCCATATCTAAGCAGGACTTAATTGCGAATCCGTGCCCAGAGACACACCAGCGTCTAACAAGGTCACCATCGTTAGAAGCTCGATTTCCTTTTAGTTTAACCTTGAAAGAGAGCTCATCTTTTTTAAAGCGCCATTCATCTTGGATAATATCGCCCAGTTGATAGAACAAACCGTTGTGATTTTTGAGGTCATCGGGATGGCTTGGAGCACCATGTGTCTTTATATAGCTTGGTGAGGCACAGAGCAGACGAGGGACATTGCAAATCTTAAAGCCATACATGCTGGCATCCGTTGGTGAGCCATAACGAAGTGCCATATCTACTGAATCACGATAGAAATCGACATTGCTATCACTAATATTACTGCGTAACGTTACTTCAGGGTGGTCATTGAGGAAGTCATCAATCCAAGGAGTGATCACGTTGCGTCCAAGATCCGATGACAGCGCAATACGGATTTCGCCACCAAGCACATCAAGATCTTCTTGGATGTTGGACTGCGCAGCGTCAAGTAACTGTAAGGCCTTTTCACACTGAGGCAAATATCGTTCTCCTGCGGGGGATAGCCGTAATTGACGAGTAGTGCGAATAAATAATTCCACACCTATTGCTTTTTCGACGCGCTTAATGGCAGCACTCGCAGTTGCCATCTGCATATCGAGACTATTGGCTGCGGCGGTGATGCTTCTAAACTCAGCCACTTTAAGTACGACCTTAAGATCATTTAGCAACATGATACTCAACCAAAAATTGACAATATATTAATCAATATAGTGTTTTTCGTTGAGGTGGCAAGTCGTGACATAGCGACAATTCATTATTGAGTAATGCAGTGGTCGTTTGCCTGCCATCATAGGCAGATAGCTTATTGAACCGAACTATTCCAAGATTGTTTGGTTGTTAGTCTTAATCTACTCGTAATTAATTTCTGATGATTCAGTCCATCAAGTAGGATTAATATCATCCAGTATTCATCGCTTATCATTTCATCGTTCAAACAGTCAGAGTTTTATTATCGATTGCTGATAACCCCCAATAACGATGAGACCAACACTATGAAAGGCATTATTTCTATCCAATCACACGTTGTGTATGGCAGCGCAGGGAACAGCTCTGCGGTATTCCCGTTACAACGATTAGGCTTCAATGTATGGCCTATTCATACGGTTCAATTCTCTAACCACACACAATATCCGCAAGGCTGGACAGGGGATAAGTTTGACCCAAGCACTATCGGTGAATTACGACAGGGACTCAGTAACATCGATGCTCTTGAAAAGTGTCATGCAGTTTTGTCGGGATATTTGGGAAGCTCTGGTCAAACTCACGAAGTGTTGAAGTTGGTAAATGAGGTAAGAAGTGCTAATCCAGAAGCAATTTATGTGTGTGATCCTGTGATGGGTGATGCAGAGAAAGGCTGTGTGGTAAGCGAAGAGGTCACCGGAGATCTTGTGAATCATTTAATGCCGGCGGCGGACGTTATAGTCCCTAATCAATTCGAGCTAAGCTGTTTCACGCAGATGAAGATTTCTTGTTTAGACGATGCTATAGCAGCGTGTCAAAAAGCGCTCACACAGGGACCAAAGGTGGTATTGGTCAAGCATCTGCATAGCATCTCAAGTGACCAGTTCATTATGATACTAGCAACAAAAGAAGGTTTCTATATGGTTGAGCGTCCATTGCTAAGTTTTGAACGTCAGCCTGTTGGCGTTGGTGACCTTATTTCTGCGCTATTTACTGGTGGTTTGCTTAAAGGCTTGCCGGCTGTTGAGGCCTTTGTCCATGCTAATAATGCTTGCTTTGCTGTATTGAAAGAGACATCAGATAGCGGTGAGTGGGAATTGCAGACAGTGGCAGCGCAGCAAAGTCTCGTTGAGCCGAAAGAATATTTCGCTGCATTACGCCTAGCCTAAAATTGAGCCTTTCTTTTTATAATGGTAGGAGAGTGTGACTAATTCGCTGGCAAAACTACAGGAGAGCCTTGGTTGTTGGACTTACTATCCAGCTTCTTAGATAGATACTCGTAAGCGTGGATCATGTAAAGCTTATTGGTTTCTCGTTGGCACCAACTTTTGGAAAGGCCTCTTCGATTGAACTCAGCACCTATCGCCGCTTGAGTTTGGTTAGAGCGACGACCGTAGTACAAAGTATCGCAAAGCTGGATATTAGACATGTACTGTGGATAGATATTTATCGCGGAGGTATTGGCATTTACGTGTTTAGCTTGATTGTGCGTACATCCAGTTAAAATTAATAAAAACAAAGCAATAAGGCTCTTTTTCATTGTCTATACGTCATCAATTAATGGAAGAAAGCGCCATTATAAGCATTCGTTCAAGGTTTGTTTGTCAATTTTGCAACAGACCGTAACAGTGCTCTGGTGAGTTGAGTGCTCGATGAGCTACGTCACGTTCGTTTAGAAATGAAAATGCCTTTATCGTTAGATGATTCGTGCTTGTCTATTCGCTTAAGATGGCTTATGGCAAAAAACATCACGATGAAAAGTGCTGTGCCACCAAACACAACGGTTGCCCAGCCACCATGCTGCCAACAATAAAGCAGCAAGAACCCACCTAAACTCCCTCCAATGTAGTAATGAACAAGGTATAACGCGGTTGCTGTTGCTTTGGCGTGTATCGCTTTGCGGCCAACCCATCCATAGGCAAGGGTATGAGTGAAAAAAGCCCCAAAACTAATTAAAAGAAGCCCTATCATCATGGCACCAAGGTGCTCTAGTAAGGCAATCCACATTCCAAGCATACTGAGTAACGAACCTAAAAACATACCTTGAATTGGAGAGAAGTGACGGGTCCAATGCCCTGCACATTTAGAACTAAAAGTTCCGGCTAAATAGCAGACAAAAATCAGTGAAGCTAAACCAACAGGAACATTGTGCGGAGCGCCGACTAAGCGAAACCCCATTACAGAGTATAAGTTTACAAACAACGAAAAATTAATGCCTCCAATGAGCATCGCAATCCATACTCTCTGGTTTTTGAAGTGGCTGATTATCGCTCTGTGTTGATGATGAAAACTTGCAGAAGAAGGGGTAAAGCCCTGTTGTTTTGGCAATAGGTAACCTACGAGCAAAGCACCGGCTAATGTAAATACTAGAGCGACTTGAATCGCCGTCGCCACGCTGTAGTGATCGGCAATTAACCCACCACTAATTCTTCCTGTAATACCGCCTAGGGAATTCGCCGCAATATAAGTACCAATGGCCATTGAAAAGGCTTTTGTATCAAGTTCTTCCGCCATATAGGCCACTGCTACTGCTGCAAAAGCGGCAAGAGCAACGCCAATAATTGCTCGACAAACCACTAGAAAGAGGAATGACTGACCCAAGAGCATAAGCCCTGATGCGACTGGAATTGCCAGTAGTCCAAACATCATCACCGGCCTTCTTCCTAGAGATTCTGAGATCACAGCCATAGGAACCAAGCAAAATGATAGAGCCAACGTTGTCGAAGCAAATAGCCAATTTACCTGAGTTTCAGATACAGAAAATTGTATAGCAAAGGCAGGCAGCATAGGTTGAAGTAGATATAGATTGGAGAAAACCAGAAACGACCCTAGGGCGAGTGAAAGGGTGATACGTTTATATTTTGGTGAACCAAAGCTGACCATGCTTGCCTCAATTAAAGATGATGCACAAAAATAATGCACAAAGTGTGATTAAGCTATCATCAAGGTTTCAATATAAGAAATATATTAAAAATATTATCACCATATATTTTTGATCTTATGGAATCTAAACAACTCAAGCATTTTCTGGCAGTAGCAAAACACGGAAACTTCACGCAAGCAGCCAAAGAGATACATATTGCGCAGCCTGCACTGAGTATATCGATTAAGAAATTTGAGCAATCACTAGGGGTGGTCTTGTTTCGCCGCCAAGAGAAAAGAGTAAGCTTGACCAAAGAGGGTGAAGTTTTATTAGTACATGCCCAGCGAGTTATTCAGCAACTTCATGATGCCACCTTGGCAATCGACGAGCTAAAGGGCCTAAAGAAAGGCGAGGTGCGTTTGGGAGCACCCTCGATGATGGGGAGTTATTTTTTTCCACGTGTGGTGATGGCGTTTAAGAGCCAATATCCCGACCTTAAATTGACACTAGTTGAGGCGGGTACTCGCTCTATCCGCAAGATGTTACTTGAGGGTGAGCTAGATTTGGGTGTGATTAATTGTGATGATGTGCCGGATGATCTGCATGTTGACCATTTGTTCACAAGTCAGATGGTGGCAGTTGTTGGCTCAGAGCATGAATTAGCTGACAAGCAAACCATCGGCTTTGAAGAATTCTTCGAATATGAACTGGTCATGTTCAAACATGGTTATTTTCACCGAGATTTCCTTGATCAGATCAGTGAAGAAAATGGTTTATCTATGCGGTCGTCCTTTGAAACCAATTTGCTCCCTATGATCCTGAGTATCGTTAAACAGGAGTTTGCGATAACGGCCTTACTTGATCTAGTTACGGAGTACGAAAGCGGTATCGTAGGAATACCGTTTTCTCCTCCAGTAACATTGGATCTTGGTTTAGCATGGCGTAAACAAGGCTACTTATCGATTGCAGATCGTACTTTCATCGAATTCGTCAAGCGCTACGTGTAGCCCTGACGTCATGTCGATTTATAAAGTAGAAGCTTTCAATTTTTGTTTTATGTTGGTAAGCGAGCTATTGAAAAATACGACCTCACCTATAGATAACATCTCCGAAGAATCGGATTCAATCATGGCTTGCTGATAATACTCTTCAGCGGCTGATGTATATCCAGACAGCTCGCTCAGCTTTGCTGAAGCCAAGTAGTAGATTACGGTACGTTGGTTGTAAGGTATTTCTTTCAGATACTTACGTGCATCTAACGGTAAGTCTTTTGATAGAGCAAGTACAGCCAACGCTTCGAGTGTCCTATAAGACGTATTGTCTTGTGTATAAAATTGTTTCAATGTCGCTTCATGTTCTTTATTTAATGACATTATTTCTTTATCCATTGATTGTTCTTTCAATAGATACATATTTATCAAAGTGAGCATATAGTTCATGCTATAAGTGTATTGATTATCGGGTTCAATTTGTAACGATCGTGATAGATTCATTAGAACATCATCACTTTGTGCTATGCCTGATGATGTAGCAAAACCACTTAGGGTATATTTCAGCGCATCCATATTCTTAGGAAGTTCGTTGATCGTCTGTGCTAATTTCTTTTTACTGATATCAATATTAAAAGAGTCAAGTATGTCGTCCAAAGCTAAATTGATAGATCGATTTAGTTCACTGCTATTCAAGCTGTATTTTCGATTCAGATGGGTTGCTCCTGACACTCTGTTGCTAAACTTAATGTTTAGGTAATCATGTCCGTTATTGTTTACTACATCTAGTTTTACAACATTGGCAGCGAGTTCACCGATGTCACCTTCGCTGATGATTCGAAAGTCTTTATAGAACTTTACTTGGCGTAAAATGTACATACTTAAACCTTTACCCAAGTTATGCCCTTTCATATTTGCAGAGTAAACCACCTGAATATATCTAGGTTCATATGAGAGGTAAGTAGGCGCTGGTATCGCTTGTGTTCCCTCGGCAGCGAGCAATTTGTGACGCTGATTGAGATAACTCGCGGCAATGCTCAAAGTGACTAACAACACAAAGGCAAGCATTGGCCTTAGCAATGCAGACCGTGGTTTAGGCTCTTTAATATGAATAACGGCTTTTGACTCGAGTAGGCTGTTAGGCTGTTCTTCGGTATCAGAAATAATAGGCTCTGGTGATGAAGTTTCAGACTCAGATGCTTTGGTTATTACCGCTGATCTTTGCGCAACTTCGATAATTTCTACATCAGAATCGAGTTTATAACCACGTTTAGACACAGTAACGATGTAGCCAAATGGATGCTCGCCGTTTTTCTTGAGTATCTTCCTTAGCTCGAAAATGGCTTGGGTGATTACCTGATCAGTTAAGATCATACCATGCCAAACTTCGTTGATTAGCTCATCTCGAGAGAAGATCTGATGTGGGTGCTGACAAAGAAAAAGAAACAAGTTTGAAAGGCGCTTTTCGATCAAGAAATCCTTGCCGTCCAAAATAAACTTGTCTTCATAAGGAATAAATAACCATTCTCCGACTTTGTAATGAACTTTATTCTCTTTCATATGAACTTTTAACCATTAATCTGTGTTGAAAGACGTTGCTACGAAACTGAGTTATCCAAGGGCACTCAAATAGTAGAATTGAGCGCCCTAGATTTACTTAGTTTGCAGAGCTCGCAATGAATTCTTGATGATATTCATCGAACATTTCGTTGATTGCTTTGGAGATCAAGGCATATTGCTCGTCTTCAAGGTTGGCAAGAGAGACTCGTAGCGACCAAGTCGGTGCATCAAATCCAGCACCAGGCATAACCACAATGCCGTATTCAGAAGCAAGACGGACGATAAAGTCTAATGGTTCATAGCTCGTTTCTAACCATTCGAAAAACGAAGCTTCATAAGTAGATTGAACAATGTCTTTAACATCAATTTCTGCATAATAGAATGCACCATCCATGTTGAAGCCACTCACGATAGGCTCTTTCTTGCTCTCTTTCATCAATGTGTTGTAACGGTTACGTACGATTTCTTTGGCATCTTTTTGATATTGTTTACCTTGCTCTAGCAAAGAGGCTAAAGAGAACATGGTCATTTGAATCTGCTGTGGAGTAGATAATCCTGCAGTATGGTTTAGTGCCACTGCACGGCTGTCTGCGACTAGGCGATCAATAAACTTCAAGTTTGCAGGCTCTAAGCTAATGCCGCTGTAGCGTTTTGTTAACTGAGCTCGTGTGTCTTCTGGTAGGTCAGCAATCATACGGTCTAGGTTGTTGTCTTCACTTAAACCGACAACACCTAAGCGCCAACCAGTTGCACCGAAATATTTAGAGTATGAGTAAACCAAAATAGTGTTTTTCGGTGCAATCATCGCCAAAGAAGTAAAGTTATCAGCGAACGTGCCGTATACGTCATCCGTTAGAATGATTAGGTCTGGACGTTCTTCAGCAATAGCGGCAATTTTGTATAGCGTTTCATCACTTAATTTTACAGAGCCAGGGTTACTAGGGTTAACAAGGAAAAATGCCTTGATAGATGGATCTTTTAGCTTTTCTAGTTCTGAATCTGGGATCTGCCATGCAGCGCTTTCGCTAGCCATGATCTCTACTTTGTTCAGGTTGTAATCTTCAAGCTCCGGCATTTCAATGTACGGTGTGAAGATAGGTGCGCCAATGGCAATATTGTCACCAGGGTTTAGCAGACGGTTACTTTTTAATGTATTAAAGATGTACACCATTGCAGCGGTGCCACCTTCAACAGCAAATAGATCCATTGGTGAGCTTGGAAGCTCTTTGTCGTGGCACATTTCTTGTTCTAGATATTTACGTGCAATGAGTTCAGAGTATTTCAGCATACGATCTGGAACAGGGTAATTATCACCTAAGATACCTGAAACCCATTCATAAATTAGTTCATCGCCATTAAAGCCTTGTTGACATGTTAGGTAGTTGTACGCGTTTAATAGAAACGCAATGCCTTCAGCTTGTTCATTATCTTCGCAATAACGAAGAAATCGACCAGAAATATTGTCTTCTGAACCAACACCACCAAAGCCATCATACTTTTTGAAAGAGGTATTAGATTCTTGTAATGCAAATAATCCAAGTTGAAAAAATGCGCTGCGTGGTTCAGTTGCAATCCAGTTAGGATTACCACGTCCTGCATTAATCATTGACTTTTCACTATCATTTGCAAGTTCCATCAACGTGTTTTTAACTTCAAATGGGCTTAGTGTTTCTAGTTGTTTTTCTTCGTTGCGTTTCATTTTAAATTCTCTTTTAGTACTGTCTTAATATTCGGATAGGGTTGATTTTTCAATGTTATATATACATTCTTTAATCATTTATTCTTGCGTTGTTAATAACGTAAGGATGTTCTATTTACCTGTGCTAGCTGTTTTATGATGATTTCTAGTGTGTTGTTTATGGTCATGCTTTTTATCATGATGGTGACGATCATGATGGCCATCAGAGTGATTGTTAACTAAATGCTTGTGACCTTCATTACTACCACCGTGTTTATTGTGAGGATGAGATTTCTCTTTGTCTTCATATAACATATGGTCTTTGTTGTGTTTGTGTTCGACTTCGTTACCATATTTGCTTTTCATTTTCTCTGCAGTCATATGTGCATTCTTTTGTTGTTTCTCAGACATGTTGCTCTCCGGGGTTGTTGTATTAACTGGAGCCTATTCTACGGTGTGTATTAAAGAAAAAAATAAGAATGCCATAACAAATACCTATTTGATTTATTGCTTATACTTTTGTTAAGTCGTTGATTTTATAGGACTATAAAAATTTTATCGTATGTTAGATATACTTTATCCGGTTGTGATTAATTTATGTCCATTAAAGGGGATTATATAGGCAACAACACAACCCCATTAGAAAGTAGAGAACATCATGTCTAAGAAAGCTATTTTAATTGTAGGCGTATTAATATTGCTTATATTGTCTTTTGTTTTTGGATTTAACGTTATCAAAAATAAAGCAATCAGCGAAAAAGTAAAAGAATTTAAACTCCCACCAGTATCAGTGACTACTGTAGAAACACAGGAATCTCAGTGGAAGAGTTATTTAAATATCATTGGTGAGGTTGAATCAGCAGAATCAACTAATATTACTACTCAGATTTCAGGCCAAGTATTGACAGTGAATTTTAAATCTGGACAGTTTGTCAATAAAGGTGATGTTGTCGTGACATTAGATGACTCACTTCTAATGGCTCAATATAAAAGTCAGAAAGCAAAGCTTGATCTAGCGAAGATAGAATTATCAAGAAAAAAGAAATTACTTGTTGGTAATAATGTATCTCAAAATTCTGTAGACCAAGCACGTACTCAATATAATGCTGAAAGAGCAAGCTTGGCTTATATTGCAACACAAATTGAACATATGAAAATTCAAGCTCCATTTAGCGGTAAAGTAGGTATTCGTACAATTGATGTAGGCGATTATCTAACTCCAGGTTCTTTCATTGTTGAACTAGAAAGTACCGATAATTATTTTGTCGATATGTACATTCCAGAAGAATACAAAGGTAAGGTTAATGTTGGTCAAGATGTAACTTTTACTAGCGGTGCATTTGAGGGAGAGACTTTTCACGCAACGATAAGTGCAATTCAGCCTTCTTCTAACTCTCAATCTCACAACATTGAGGTTCGTGCATTGATATCTGGAGAGGTTAATTCGTTAGTGTCTGGGATGTATGTAAATGCAGAGGTTAATTTAAACCATCCGGTTGCGGTAATGCCTATTCCCGATGTAGCAGTGAATTACTCATTGTATGGAGATAACGTATTTGTAGTAGGGCCTGCGACAAAAACATCTGAAAAAGGTGCTGCAACATTTAATGTAGAGCAACGTTTAATCGAAATAGGTCCTAAACATGATGATTATGTTGGTGTGGTATCGGGACTAAAAGCTGGCGATCAAATCGTGACATCTAACCAACAGCAGTTGAAGAAGGGTTCGATCATCTTGATCAACAACTCGAAGCCATTTCCTCCTGTAGCTAAATAAGGTAACAATAATGAAATTTACTGATTTATTTATCAGGCGACCGGTACTGGCCGTCGTTCTGAGCCTAGTGCTTTTGGTTCTTGGTCTTAAGGCATTTACTGAACTTCAGGTTCGCCAATATCCAGAAATTGAAACGGGAGTTATTACCGTTACTACCGTATACCCTGGGGCAAGTGCTCAAAGTGTGCAAGGGTATGTGACTCAACCGCTTCAAGCGCAGATAGCGCAAGCTGAGGGCATAGACTATATGACCTCTAAGAGTACTTTGGGTCAGTCTTTGATTACTGTGAACCTGAAGTTGGATTTTCCAACAGACCAGGCTCTGACTGAAATATTATCGCTAGTACAGCAGGTAAAATATCGTCTGCCAGCAGGTACGCAGGATCCGAGTATCGTTAAGTCGACATCGCAGTCACCGATCCTATATGTTTCTTTTGAGAGCGATACGTTAAAAGCTGAACAGATCTCTGATTATGTTAGCCGTGTGGTAAAGCCAACGTTCTCGACTGTAGATGGAGTATCTAAGGTTGATATCCTAGGTAAGAGTGACTTTGCAATGCGTATTTGGCTAAAACCAAATCAACTAGCAGTGTACGGCCTGACGGCTATTGATGTTCAAAATGCGATTAAGACTAGTAACACAGTAAGTGCAGCCGGAAAGGTGAAAAGTAACTTTATTGAAGTCGACATCAATGCACATACAGACGCAGCAACTGTTGAAGACTTTAAAAACATTGCGCTGAAAGCCAAAGATGGCCAGATAGTTCATATGAAAGACATCGCGACGGTAGAGTTGGGGGCGGCGACCTACAACGAACAAGTTATGTTTAATGGTAATCATGCCATCGTAACCGCTATCAGTAATACATCGACATCTAACCCAATTTCAGTGGTGGAAGATACATACAAATTATTACCTTCAGTAGAAGACAGCTTGCCTCCGGGCATCAATGCAAACGTTATTTATGACTCTACAAAGTTCATTAACAGTTCTATTGATGAAGTAACAAAGACACTAGCAGAAGCGGCATTGATTGTTATTATCGTGATCTTTGCGTTCTTAGGCTCAATGCGAGCAATGTTGATCCCTCTGATTACTATACCGCTATCACTTATTGGTTCTATGTTCTTTATGATGGCGCTCGGATTTAGCATTAACCTGCTAACTCTATTGGCAATGGTTTTAGCGATATCCTTGGTAGTAGATGATGCTATCGTAGTGGTAGAGAATACTTTCAGGCACTTAGAAACAGGAGCAAGTCCAACAGAAGCGGCAATTAAGAGTGCTCGTGAGATATGCGGTCCTGTTATTGCGATGACAATCACTCTAGCGGCAGTTTATGCTCCGATTGGTTTCATGGGTGGCTTAACCGGTAAGCTGTTTACGGAATTTGCATTTACCTTAGCCGGTTCTGTACTAATTTCAGGATTTATTGCTTTAACATTAACACCAATGATGACCTCAAAGATGCTTAACAAGCAGGTCTTAGAAGGCAAGATGGTTAAAAAGATTGACCATGTTATTGAGAAACTGGTTAATCGCTATGTTCGTGTGCTTACCGTTGTCATTGACAACAGAAAGTTAGTTTGGCCTTTGGTTGCGACGTTCTTGATTTCTCTTGTGTTCATGTTCACACATACGTCGAATGAACTGGCACCTCAGGAAGATCAGGGTGTTGTTATCATGATGGGTAACGGACCTCAGCAAGGCAACACGGATTACCTTGCGCATTTTACAGAGTCGTTATCGAACAAAATGATGGATTACCCTGAAACGAATATGACGTTGATGGTGAACGGTTACAATGATGATCAAACTTTCTTTGGTCTTGGTGTATTGAAAGACTGGGATGAACGTGATGCTACGGCGCAAGATATAATGGGCCGTTTTACTAAGGATACAGCAACAGATCCTGGTCTTCAGTTGTTTACTATTTCACCACCAGATCTACCAGGCACAGCGCAGGGTCTTCCGTTTCAGATGGTAATTAAGACGCCAACAGGCTCTTATCAGGATTTATATCAGTATGCTGAAAAACTGAAAGAGTATGCGCTTAGCAGTGGCAAATTTATCTACGTACAGAACGATCTTAAGTTTGCTAAACCGCAACTAGAGATCACTATCAATCGAGATAAAGCGGCGCTAATGAATGTGAATGCGCAAGATGTAGGTAATGTTCTAACACGTTATATTAGTGAGGGCTTCATTAACTATTTCGCATTAGATCAACGCAGTTATCAGGTAATCACTCAGGTATCTCGTGATGATCGAAGCTCAGTCGATGACATCAACCAGTATTACGTTCGCTCTAATAATGGCGACATGGTTCCTTTGTCGGCGCTGGTGGATATTACTGAATCGGTTCAACCATCATCTGTTGATCAGTTTCAGCAACTAAACAGCGCAACCATCGAAGGTAAAATGATGCCAGGCATTAGTGTTGGCGAAGCATATGAAGTAATGTTAAAAGGTGCAGATGAAATTTTGCCAAAGTCTTATTCAGTAGATTCGTCTGGTCAGTTAAGACAATTTGTTGAAGAGGGAAGTTCGTTGATTGGGACCTTCTTCTTAGCATTGATAATTATTTATTTGGTACTGGCAGCTCAGTTTGAAAGCTTCCGAGATCCATTGATTGTATTGACCAGTGTGCCTCTTTCTATATTTGGCGCTATGATTCCGCTGTATTTGGGGCTAGATACCTTGAATATCTATACAGAGGTTGGACTAGTTACACTAATAGGCCTAATCAGTAAGCATGGTATCTTGATTGTAGAGTTTGCAAACCAACTTCAAAAAGAGTGCAACGGTGATAAACGTCAAGCAGCAATCAAAGCCGCGAGTGAGCGACTACGACCAATACTTATGACCACTGCCGCTATGGTTATTGGGGTGGTACCACTGCTAACTGCTGCAGGTGCAGGTGCTCAAAGCCGCTTTGCTATTGGTCTTGTAATTACCGTAGGTATGTCAATTGGTACACTATTCACACTGTTTGTTGTTCCAACTATCTATACCTTCTTGGCGGAGGACCATAGTAAAGAAGAGTTGTAATTCATAACGGATTTAAAACAGAGTAGGGCGAACCTTTAGGTTCGCCCTTTTTTTGTCTCATGATTATCCAGCCATGCCGCAGCTAGTTAGTGATTTCACTTCTTGATCCTGCGTAATGGGATGGTCGCAATGGAATACACTTGCTAAATAGACTGGATAAGAAAATGGGCTTCTGGCTTAGATTGAAAAAGTAAGTCTTAATTTATATCGGTATCTGTAGAAAACAAAGCGGCTAGGTCTACTAACTACACTGACGATATAAATACTTGCATACATTAAGGTTGTTAGTGTGAGTCCGACATTTCATAACACCAAACCCCTGCAGTAAACGTAATGGATTTATGTATTCAAAGTAAAGCTTGAAGCTTAGTGGCCGAGCAATTCTTATCTCCAAATTGAATTACCCATTAAGACCTTTCTACTTCATCATAACCTACAGATTAAAGACGAATAATAGCGATAATGAAATTATTATATCCGCAATTAAGTTAATGATTTTAAATGATTATTTTAAGTTTAGAGTAATCTGATTGTTACTTGATGTTTTCCTATCTACACCCTCATAAACTCTCTCCCATCAGCACAGTATGTGGTCTTCTTAACGGAAGTCGTTACTGATCATTTGTTGGGTTATTCGTCTTGTTACGAATGACACTTCTGTTAAGAAAAGTAGGCAGCAATAGCATCTTGTCCTTAATCAAAACTTTTCTGTCAAATTGTTAAATACAAATAGTGAGTACAAAAATGAAGAAAGCACTAGGTTTATCCACTCTCCTTTTATCACTTATGAGCGCATCAACTTTTGCAGCGACTAGCGCACAAGCTGACGTGGTAGTGCAAGAAGATGTTGACCAAATTACTTGTGGTGAGTTCGTTGAACTTGATGATGAAGTAATGCCAATTACCGTTGGTTATCTATACGCAGTTAATGCAGATGGTACTGATGTTGATGTTATCGAAGTTCAGGATCTAGTGAATGTAGAAATCGCATCAATTGTAGACGAATGCAGCGTTACTCCTGAAGCAAAAGTCGTTGATGTAATTGATACCCAGGTTTCAGAAAAAGCCAAAGTAGCCAATAACGTTGAAACAGCAATGTAAGGTCTGATGATGAAAAATAACAAAATTGTAGCAGTGGTAGATTCGCACATAAAAGCCGAAGAAGCAGTAGCAAAACTGGTCGACCACGGATTCGATGTTAACCATCTTTCTATTATTGGCAAGGGCTACCAAACCGAAGAGCACGCAACGGGTTTTTACAATATTAGTGATCGTGTTAAGTCATGGGGTCAAGCTGGCGTACTTTGGGGCGGTATCTGGGGAGCATTGCTTGGTTCAGGAATGTTTTGGGTTCCTACCTTTGGCGCATTGGTTGTAGCCGGTCCACTAGTTGCCACTTTGGTTGGCGCTATCGAAGGTGCTGCAGTCACTGGCGGTGCTGGTGCACTAGGTGGTGCATTGGCAAGTATCGGTGTCCCAAAAGACAGCATCATCAAATATGAGACTGCAATTAAAACTCATAACTATTTGATTGTTTTGGATTTAGAAGAGCAGGAAATTGCATCTGCAAAAGAGCTTCTTGCACAACATACAGTAGACGTTCACTAAGGCGAGTTAAAGAGAGCATGAAAATAAAAACACTTGTCGTTGCATTGCTTGCAAGTGCAACGCTGATGGGTTGCACCAGTACTCAAGAGTTTCTGGATGATAACCAAATTAATGCAACTCAAGCCGCTGGAAATCGAGGCAAGTTTGAGTTCAGTTGTGATGCGGTAACGACCACAGTACTAAATCGAAAAACGATCGACTTATATCGATTTGAAGTACCCCAGTATCAGATTGGTGTTGCAGGGTGCGGCAAGAAAGAAGTGTACATCGTGAACTGTAATGAAGAGAACGGTTGCATGGTATATGACAGTAAGCACGATTTTTTAAAAGATGACAAGCAACAACCAGATTCAACATTAACCAGTATCGAATGATAGACCATTTCTATCCTTCAAAGAATAAATATAGAGAGCATTAAAATGAAACTACTTAAACAAGCACTACCTATTATCGCCGTTTGTTCAACACTTGCTTTTGCACAAGGCGTTGCAGCAAAAAATATCACACAAGATAGCCAATTTACTGACCAAATGACTCAGATCGAACAAGTTTTTGATGAACAAGTTTATGTCGTAACGGATTCAGATTTCACTGGTTCAACCGCAGTGTTGGACGTAGAGAAAGAAATGGGTGATATCTATGTGACCAAAGAACAAGTGAAAGAACTGGGCTTAACAGAAACTAAGTCTTTTCATGTGTACTGCGTGATTGATCAGAGTGAGATCAGCAAAAGAATCGCAAAATTGATTCGTCAAGATTCTCCTAAATACTTTTCTGTAGCCCTATATGAGAATCAAATGGGTAACTCAGACATGGTTGAATATGTTGCCAAGGTAACTGAATACAAATAGTCCACTAGTGCTATTTTGCACAATTACTTAAAAGAAAACCAAAAATGAAATTATTTAAACAAGTACTACCTGTCATCGCCGTGTGTTCAACAATCGCGTTTGCTCAAGGTGTTGCAGCTAAAAGCGTTGCAAAAGACAGCCAGTTTGAAAACCAAATGACTCAGATCGAAGAAGTGTTCGATTCACAAGTATATGTAGCGACTGCTGAAGATTTTACTAGCTCAAGTTTTGTCATGGATGTTGAGAAAGAGATGGGTGATATCTATGTATCTAAAGAGCAAGCGGAAGCGTTGGGATTAACAAAAACACTGTCGTTTAATGTGTATAGCGTGATTAATCAACAGCAAGTTAGTGACACAATTGCAAAAATGATTCATCGAGATGAACCAAAATATTTCTCTGTAGAATTGTTTGAGAATCAAATAGGTAAGTCTGACACTGTTGAGTATGTTGCTAAAGTAACAGAGTACGAATAACGCACTAATATTGGTGCAGCTTAATCGACAGGGCTGTACCTAACTCCTAAAAATAGTGTGGAAACCCAAAAAGCCTTAGCCTTTATAGCTAAGGCTTTTTGGGTTTTGTTTTAGGATCGTCTGAGTGTTTCTAGATATAAATAAATGTAACTATTTGCGTCTACTGGTGGTAAATGAGTGCATCCGACCGCATATAAAAGGGTAATATTTTATGAGCGCATTCACTTTTTGCACTCTTCTGACTGAATTTTCTGAAATGTTGCTATCTAATACCATATGCAACCCAAATATAATGAAATGCCTCGAGATGAGGCTAAAACTCTGGACTGGTTTCTACCTAAAAATATGAAAAGAACACTAAATGGATTGACTCTTACGCTGCTAGCATCCTTATCATTTTCTGTTTTGGCTGCGCCAATTGCGCTACCAAATCCTCCTTCCCTTTCAGCAAAGGGTTACGTGCTGCTAGATTACAATTCAGGAGAGGTGATTGCAGAACACAATCCACACACGCAGCTTAAGCCTGCGAGTTTGACTAAGCTAATGACCAGCTATACCGCAGGGCAAGAGCTTAACCGAGGCAACATCTCCAAAACGGATAGCGTGACTATCAGTCGTGAGGCTTGGGCAAGAAACTTCCATGATTCATCAAAGATGTTTATTGAAGTGGGCACCAATGTTCAATTTAGCGACTTGCTTCGTGGTCTAATTGTTCAATCGGGTAATGACGCCTCTGTGGCTATCGCAGAACATGTTGCCGGCTCTCAAGGGGCATTTGTTGATTTGATGAACAATTGGGCAAGACGTCTTGAGTTGAATAATACTTACTTTGCAAATCCACATGGCTTGGATGATCCAAACCAATCGACGACACCTTATGACATGGCAAAGCTGGGTCAGGCGTTAATTCGTGACGTTCCAACGCTATTTCCGCTTTATAGCGAGACATCTTTTACTTACAACAACATTACTCAACACAATCGTAATGCCTTGTTGAGAGATAAAAGTATGAATGTAGACGGTATGAAAACCGGATACACCAAAGGCGCGGGATACAGCCTAGTAAGTACGGCAACTCAGGGAGATATGCGTTTGATCTCTGTAGTCATGGGCACCTCTAGTGCCAATACTCGAACCTCTGAGAGTAAGAGTCTACTTAACTACGGCTTTAGGTTCTTTGAAACCATCAAGCCTCATGAAGCCAATGCTGAAGTGACCTCTACTCGAATCTGGATGGGACAAGACAACCAACTTAGTGTTGGTGTAGAAGAAGACGTTTTCATGTCAGTACGCAGAGGTGCAGGTAACAATGTACAGGCTGTTGTAGATTTACCTAACGAACTAAAAGCACCGGTGTATCAAGGAGATACTATCGGTACACTAAACTATATGGGCTCTGATAATCAGGTCATTAAGAGTGTGCCACTGGTTGCTTTACATGATGTAGAGCCGGGCAGTTTCTTCAAGCGACTGTTTGATCGTATTCGTATCTGGTTAGGTTGGGCTTAATTCAAAGACGCAACGCTGGTCGCTTGTAAATCAAGCGGATAGCCAAAAGTTAGTAATATACCACTAGCATCTCCAATGCCTTTAATGCAAAATATAATCATTATCATTTGGTGGGTTTATTTATGCAAAAGATCGTGATTTGGGGAGCCGCTAGTGGTTTAGGCGCTGCTATGGTGGCTCATTTTGTTGAGCAAGGATTTGATGTTACCGCAGTAGCACGAAATCCAAGTAAAAACGTTATGTTAGACAAGGTATCTACATTAACCTGTGATGCCACCGATAAAGAGCAAGTGGAAGCGGCTGTGGATTGTATCGCTAACGATGCTTGGGTGATTTCAAGCATGGGGAGTTTCCAGTCGGAAAATCCTGTTGATTACATCGGACACAGATATTTAATTGATGCGCTCGAGAGTAAGGGAGTAGAACGATTGGTACTGGTTACTTCTTTAGGCTGTGGGGACAGTTGGTCAACTCTCTCTGACAAGGCAAAGATGGTATTTGGTTCGGCAGTTCGAGAAAAATCTTTGGCGGAGTCATGGCTACAAACCAGCACCCTGTCGTACACCATTTTGAGACCGGGTGGCCTTAAGGATGGTGGTGCAACGGGTACAGCTAGTCTGTCACAGCATAAAGAGGTACACGGTTCGATTTCGCGAGCAGAAGTAGCAAGGCTTATTGAGCAATTGCTCAACACTGAATCGAGCATCGGAAAAGTGTTCCAGTGTGTTGACGTCTAAGCATTTCCTCGAGTTTAGTTCTGCATAATGAGTCATTGGTTCAATGGCATTCTAATTTTACCGATACGGTGTTTACTGCTTTATATCCTTATGTAAAAGATCGGAATCTAACGGTAGTTTCTGCCTCTAAATTACTCAATATGACGCCACGAACTTTTCAGCGACGTCTTACTGAAGAGAAAACCAATTTTCGCAATATTAAAGACAATCTCATTTATACCGCAGCAGTAAATTTAATGGCAAAGAACTTGTCCCTTACTCACATTGTTGCATAGTTGGGTTTTTCAGATATTTCCCATTTCTCTCGTTCATTCAAACGCATCAGTGGTTTAACACCTCAGATGTATCAAAAAGTCATATTGGGATTGGAGCAGGAGAGTAACTAGTCTTAAATATACTAATTTGAATATTTAAATTAAATTCGATATAAGTGTATGTTTTTATTGAAAATAAAAGGTTTACTGCTAGTCTTCTAAATTAGAAGCATTTATTGTGCTCGCAGATTAATTTCTCTCATATGTAAGAAAAGGAGTCTTCACTTGAGCGATGATAAGGATTATTTGAAAAAGGTGCTGTCTGATGCATTTACTGAGTCGTTGATTCGATTCTCAGTGATTGCGTTTTTAGTCATTGTTTGCTGGTGGGCATTTGCCCCTTTCTTACCTATTTTATTATGGGCACTAGTGTTAGCAATAGCACTTTATCCAGTACGTCAATATTTTGAGTCTAAATTTGGTTGGACCTCTAAGCGTTCTTCGATAGTCATTGCTATTTTAGGTGTGTTCCTCTTAGGCACTCCAAGTGTCATGGTGAGTAACTCCATAGCCACCAAAACCTTCGAAGTATATGAGGGGTATAATGAGGGTACCTTAATCGTACCACCACCAAAGGCAAGCGTTGAAGAATGGCCGCTGATAGGGGAGGATGCATACAAAGCTTGGAGTGAAGCATCACGAAACTTACCTCTATTTGTGAAAAAGCGTCAGCCACAATTAAAGGATCTGGCCAATGGTATTATTGAATCTGCCAGTGGTATGGCAAAGAGTGTGTTTCTATTAATTGGAGCCATTATTATTGCGGGGATTATGCTTGCTTGGGCGGAGCCTGGTTCAAGTTCAATTCGCCGAATATTTGTCAGTTTCTCCGATGAGAAGAAAGGGCCCGAGCTTCATGAGTTGACTACGGCAACGATTCGACAGGTTGCGGTGGGTATCATTGGTATCGCTTTCTTAACTTCAGTAATTTTTGGAATCGTGGTGGCGTTGGCAGGTGTTCCTGCAGCTGCATTGTTTACCTTAGCCGCCCTAATATTCGCTATTATGCAATTGCCGGTCACTATCATTGCCATTGTTGCGGTTGCTCTGCTTTGGTCAGGCAACGATTCATCGACCATTCATAATGTGATTTTCTCGGTGTTTATTATTGCCGCAAGCTTAGTGGATAATTTCCTAAAACCAATGATTTTGGGACGAGGATTGGATGTGCCAATGCCAGTAGTTCTGATCGGGGCGATTGGCGGCATGATGTCTGGAGGCATATTAGGCATGTTTATTGGTGCTGCATTCCTTGCTGCTGGCTATCAAGTATTCATGAAGTGGGTTGATACAGAGAGTGAGCAAGCGGCTGAGACGATTGAACAGCAAGTGAGCAAAGAAAAAGAGAGCTAATTTCAGGTTGTTTGATACAAAGAATGAAATAGAAAGGTCGGCATATGTCGACCTTTTTTATGTTGATGAGTTATTTATTGATACATATTTTGAGTTCTCACGTTAGTAAGCCAATTAGAGTGGCTATGTGATCTGTGTTACACTGCGTGCGCACAATTTCGTGTGAAACCTAAACGGAGGACTGTTCTGTTGTATTTCTCTATTGATAGAGATTTAGAAACGCAACCTAATATAATTTTTTATGGATGATGAAAATAAGAAGTACAGTATAGAAACTACCGACTATGAGGTAGGCCAGGATAATATTCAAAAATGGGGCTTCGATATACATAACCCCGTATTCGGAACTAGCGCAGTTCTCATCATAGTAACCCTCTTAAGTTTGTTATTGGTTGGTCCTACAACCGCTCTCAACTCCCTCAACTCCCTTAAAAACGGCATCATTGAACAGTTTGACTCGTTCTTTATGTGGGCAACTAACTTTTTCCTTTTATTTGCTTTTCTGCTGATACTTTCCCCTTTGGGTAAAATTCGTATTGGTGGGAAAAATGCACAATCAGAACACAGCACTTTATCGTGGATAGCCATGTTATTTGCTGCCGGTATGGGTATCGGCCTATTGTTCTGGGGTGTTGCAGAACCCGTCGCATACTTTACTGATTGGTATGGAACGCCATTGAATGTAGAGGCCTATAGTGAAGAAGCGAAAGCCATGGCGCTTGGCGCAACTATCTTCCACTGGGGTCTACATGGTTGGAGCATTTACGCCATAGTGGCATTGTCACTGGCTTTCTTTGCTTATAATAAAGGCCTACCGTTATCTATTCGTTCTACGTTCTACCCAATATTTGGTGACCGAGCTTGGGGATGGCTAGGGCATACCATTGATATTCTTGCTGTATTAGCGACCTTATTTGGACTTGCAACCTCTCTAGGCCTTGGCGCACAGCAAGCGACCAGTGGTTTCAACCATGTATTTGGCCTTGATGGGGGCATTGGCACTCAATTAATCATCATTACATTGGTGACCTTTATTGCTTCATTGTCGGTAATGCGAGGCATTGACGGTGGTGTTAAGGTCCTAAGTAATATCAACATGATAGCCGCGTTTATACTGCTTGTGTTTGTGACTATTGTCGGCTGGAATAGTGTTTTACCTTCTTTGTGGGCAACGATCTCAGGCTATGCGGCAAATGTCATAGAACTGAGTAACCCTCATGGTCGTGATGATAGCAGCTGGATGCACGGCTGGACTGTTTTCTATTGGGCTTGGTGGATCTCTTGGTCACCATTTGTGGGAATGTTTATTGCACGCATTTCAAAGGGTCGAACGGTTCGAGAATTCTTGATTGCGGTTATCGTCATCCCAACGGCAGTAACTTTAGTTTGGATGTCTGTATTTGGTGGCATTGCGATAGACCAAGTGGCAAATAAGATTGGATTACTTGGCGCCAATGGATTGACGGATATTTCGTTAACCTTGTTCCACGTATACGATGCAATGCCATTTAGCTCCGTACTATCAATACTTTCAGTCGTATTGATCTTGGTATTCTTTGTCACCTCTGCGGATTCAGGCTCTCTAGTTATAGATAGTATTACAGCGGGTGGTAAGGTTGATGCACCTGTACCACAACGCGTATTCTGGACTTGCATGGGCGGTGCAATTGCTGCTGTGATGCTGTGGGTGGGTGGTAAAGATGCGCTCCAAGCATTGCAATCAGGAGTAGTAACAACGGCTTTACCGTTTGCTCTAGTACTGCTGATGATGTGTGTGAGCTTGATTAAGGGTCTCAGAACTGAGATCCATGAGTACAAGGCACCAGTACCTTCAGATCAAGAAGCGTAAGCTTTTTATTATCTAAGCTGAACCTAGAATAAAGCCTGAGCGGTGTTACGCTCAGGCTTATTTTTATCTGATTATTCAAGCAAAACTTATACCCAATAAGACATAGATACCAGCCTTCTGAGAATGATTGATATTGCTATATCAATGCTCTAACCATTTATGACGTATACATCACTGACACTGTGTTTTTCGATAGCTCTCTCGTTCCCCAAAAATCTCAGATAGCTATGATGAGTTTTTGACACAATAATAAGTTGAGCATCAACTTGTTTAGCAAACCTTCCTATAGCAACGCCTATTGGCCCATTTAAGATAAAGACATCGTCAGGTTGCACATCTGCGTTATGGAACAAAGTCTTCATTGTTGTATGCAGTTCTTTATCCTCTGCATTGATATAGTTTTCTGCTGCGACTTTGCCTAGATAGACTATATCGTCCTCACGTTCCTGCTCAATATCAGTAACATACACAACATACAGTGGGCCTTTAAATCGCTTCGAAATATCAAGTGCTTTTTTCAGTTCTTGTGGGGATGAAAGATTCAAAGCATAAATAATAGGTTTATTCATTCGTCGGTTCTCCTTTGACAGGGTTAAACCCAGCGTATTCTAAGCGAGAGATAAAGCGATGGTAGACTAGTGCAAACAGAACAATCAGGATACTGCCGGTAAACACCGGATATAACGAGAATAAGTAACTACTGTGCCCGCCCAGCATAATTAATATTGGGTTGCCACCTGCGGGTGGATGGGTGACTTTAAGCATTATCATGCTAAATACACCAATACCGACCGTCAAGCCGATAGACCAGAAAGTGACAGGCAAAAATTTTAACGCGGTAATTCCGATGAGTGCTGTGACTAGGTGCCCTAAAATAACATTTTTGGGTTGTGCCAAAGGACTCTTTGGAAGCCCAAAAACAAGCACCATAGAAGCGCCAAAAGGGGCAATGAGGGCGAAATCACCTTTCAATATATCGTCAATTAGTGCCAATAAAGCAATACATGTCCCAGAACCTAGTGCCGCGATGATAGCGGCTACAAATCTAGATTCTGCCGGATGTGTAACGACATAATGGAATCTCGTTTTAGATGGTTCTGACAAAGTGCGTGCTCCATTGTTCTGGGTAACTGTGTTTCATCGTCGTAGTATTATCCCAAACTAATTGTCTGAAAGTTGAATACTGATTTGAACCAACGCCAGAATGTTAAGGTGGTTGTTTAGTTGTATTCAGTTACTTTTGCAACGTATTCAACCATGTTAGATTCTGCACCCATTTGGTTAGAATAAAGCTCCACAGAAAAATAATTAGGTTGATCGCTACGCACAATTTCAGAAATTTTATTACTGATTTCTTGAATGTTTGCCGCACTATAAACACTAAACGTTCTCGCTGGAGTCAACCCTACGTTGTTAGCCTGATCTTGCGAAATATAAATGTCTTTGAGTTCAGTTTCGATATCTAAAGCGGTCTCTGTTTTGTCAAACGCAGAGTTGGTCGCTATAAACACGTCACCAGATTGAATCTCCTGATCTACTTGAGTCATCAACTGAGTAAAACTTTGATCTTTAGTGATATTTTTTGCTATTGCACCTTGAGATAGTGTAAGTGCTGAAAGCATGATTACAGTTGTTAGTGCTAATTTGCGATTTTTCATAATATATTCTCTTTGATTAATACTTCTATTTTTCAAGGTGCAGACCTACAGTTTCAAAGCCTCTATATCCCGTACTTAACTAGCGACGACTAAATTGTTTAGTTTCGAGTGCGTTTAGTAGAGGAGTACCTATATAACAGGATGAAGCTTACGCCATAATATTTTCAAAATAATCATGGATTAATTAAGAATTAATACTAATTTTTTGTTTTTAAAATCAATGTCTTGATGAGGGTTGTTATCTTTTATTTATATAATTATGAGAGGTTGTTGCAGTGTTCGAGGGCGCCTCTGTTTTCTGAAGGCTATTCCGCAATGTGGAGAAGGTAGAGGTTAGTCTCCTAACCTTGAAAAGTGAATGATACTTCCTAGTGTCGAACATGCTATCTGCAATGAATGGACACCAAGCAATTCGGTTGTACTCTGATTAGCAACCGAATTTGTGAGTATAATAATTACCAAGAAACTAGGGGATTCCCTCTCTTTATTGACTGATGCAGTTTTGCATATTCAACAATCTGATTGAGCAAGGTGACTTAAACTATGCAAATGCATCGATTACAGAAATCGTTCAAGCATTGTTTAGCAAAAGCCTCTTTAGTGACTTTCCCCACCTAACTCGGTGTCTAAAACTGCAGTAAATATCAGTTTAATTGGTGATGCTCTTCAAGAGGTGAACTTCCAAGTGTGACCCCATTAATTGTCTCTCCATATGCACTGTCTTTACTTTGGTAAATCTTTTTAGTTTCAGCGATAGAATTTTTAAATCTTGGATCTTGAGGTCTTTCATGAGAATTCATAAAAGTGGCGACATCCCAAGCTTGTTGTTTCGTGAGTTGCACACTTTTCCCAAGTGGCATATTTTCATAAATGAAAGCAGCGGCGGTTGAAAATTTGTGCATTCCAGCCCCCCAGTTGTAACTGTTTTTCCCCCAGAGTGGTGGTAACGATTTGATACCGGCAACTTCTTTACCTTGTCCATCAGAGCCATGGCATGCAGCGCAATGTTTCCGGAACACAAGTTCACCGCGTTCGTAGTCGGGTGTTAATTTTGGTTTATCCAGTTTTGGGAAACCACGACCTGGCATTTTGGCTCTTGTTTCTACAGTACTACCTACTTTGTCTAATGCCTTTTGTAACTCAGGATGAAATGGGAAATCATCGACTTTCCCTCCGGCTAAGAGTTGCTTATCAGACAGCTCTGGAACGGAAAGATTTTCGAGTCCATGCATATTGTACAAGGTGGTTACACCTAACCAGTATGCGTACGCAGAGAAGTCGACTAGGACATCGCTGTCAGTTGTTGGCATTACGCCATTCATAGAATAACGAAAACAGCCTTGCACCCTTTCTTGATATGAATTGACGTGCTTATTTTTGGAACGGTAAGCCGGATAAGCAAAAAATGAAGCACCCATTGGGGCTGCATTGGGTAATCGGCCCGATGACAAGTGACAATTCGTACAATTTTGCTCATTAAAAACGTATTTATTGCGCATGCTTTGCGAGTTTGTCATGAGCTGGTACCCGCGCTTTACCTTATCGCCAAACGGGGTGCTCGGAATTGTCGATAACTCATAAGGAAATAAACTATCACTACCTTCTATCTTTTCCACCGAAGGTAAACTTGGTTGCTTCTCTATTAAATCAGACTGGTTTGCGTAAGCATTTAATGAAAATAGTAGAGTAAATAACGTCAATATTGGCTTCATTTTCAGCTCCTACTTCATCGTCGAAAGATAATGAGCGACGGCTTTTATCTCATCGCTGGATAGTTTAATGGCAATATTCTTCATCATATTGTCAGGGTCACCAGTACGTTTATTTTGTTGCCAGTCAAGTAATTGATTTTCTAGGTACGTGGCATTTTGCCCGGCAAGGCGAGGGAAATTATCGACACCTAATGTATCAGTACCATGGCACGTCACACATGAAGGAATTTGTCGTTGCCAATCACCTTGATTGACGAGGCGTGCTGCAGGATCATCGTAAGTAACTTGCGATCCCCGTGGAGAAATATTCTTAAGAGGTGCTTTCTGTTTAGCGTAATAGTCAGCGACTTCTGTAATAGATTCATTATCTAGTCTAGCCACCATTGATTTCATTGTGGCATTTTGCCTGTCACCACTTTTGAAGTTATGAATTTGGTCTTGAATGTATTGTGCAGAGAGTCCGGCAAGTTTTGGGGCAATATCGCCAAGCCCTTCTCCGAGCTTACCGTGACAAGCGATACAGCTATTTGCCGCGAATGGCATATCACTTAGGCTATTTCCACCTGTTGTCTGAGTTAAAGGTTCTGATGGCTCAACTTTATATTCCGTTTGAATACTTCGCAGATAAGCCCCAACAAGTAAAATTTGATTGTCGGTAAAGCGAGTATCAAATGCCGGCATTTGATTGTTGAAGCCGGTAGTAATCGAGTGATGTATTTCTTCTTTAGTACCACCATGTAACCAGACATCATCGGTTAAGTTAGCCGCGCCTATCGCTTGATTGCCCGTACCATCTGCACTATGGCAAGCCACACAATTCTCAACAAAAAGTGGATTAGATTTTTTTTCGGTTTTGATATTTATAACATAGTCGGTCAGTTCGGAGATCTGAGGTTCTGTCAGCTGTGGTTTCCAAGCGGGCATCATTCCGTGACGGCCATGGGTAATCGAACTAATGATATTTTGGTCGTTACCACCATATAACCAATCTTGGTCCGTTAAGTTAGGATAATTAAATTGACCTGTAGCTGAAACAGTATGGCAAGCTGCACAATTATCTTTGAACAATGATTTCCCAGCGTTAATGAGGTCACTATTTTTTGCTAATACGGTAAGTGGAATGTTGGTTGGTGTTTTTAACATTTGAGCAATCTCGTGATCTAGGTTTTTTATATGACCATTGACTGAGTCGCTCTCACCTGTCCAGTTGAGGACACCTTTCCAAGAAGCAATACCAGGAAAAAGTATCAAATATACAAATGCACCAATAAAAAAAATGAGGTAACCAAAAAAAACGATACTGGGAATAGGCGCATCATTTTCTTTAACACCATCATAAATCATCAGAGTCTTATCTTTGTCCGCTTGTTTATTTCGTCGATAAAGCGATACAACGGCTGCAACCATACAAAGAAGGAACAGAACAGTGAAGACACTCGCCCAGTCTAACCAGAAATCACTCATTGTAAGTCCTTCTTATTTTTATGTGTATCAACACCCAAGCTCATTAGGTAGGCAACCAGAGCATCCCCTTTAGTTTTTCCTTTCACCTCTTGTGCAGCGTTTGCAATCTCATCATCGTGATACGGCACTCCTAACTTACGTAATGCTTGCATCTTTTTAGCGGTAATTGCGCTATCTAAAGGCTGCTCAAATAACCACTTGAATGGTGGCATAATCGATTCAGGAACCAAGCTTTGCGGATCTTTTAAATGTTGTATTTGCCAATCTTCCGTATATTTCAAACCGATATTGGTTAGATCAGGACCGATACGAGAGGAGCCCCACAAGAAAGTGTGCTCGTAAATATCGTCTTCCATCTTGTTTGGTCGTCCATAGCGTAAACGCTCCGCTTCGAGGTTTCTTACCATTTGAGTATGACAAACATGACAGCCTTGAGACATATAGACATCACGTCCTTCGAGTTCCAGAGGCGAGTAGGGCTTTGCATCCGAGATAGTTGCCAAATGAGGCGTAACAAAGAATCCAGGTAACACCCAAACAACAAAAGAGAAGGCGGCAACACCAAAGGAAACAATAACAAATGCAACGACAGATTTAGTAAAATTAAAAGTCATTGTTTATCCCTCGACTGTCTTTACTGATACAGAATGCACAGTAACGGTTCTATAGAGGTTATAAACCATGATGAACATGCCAAAGACATAAAACACTCCCCCTAAGAAACGAATAAACATATACGGCGAGATAAATTTTAGCGTATCAATAAAGCTATAGGTCAGTGCACCAGTGTCTTCTTGTGCTTGCCACATCACACCTTGACCTATCCCTGCAATCCACAATGCAACGATATAAAGCAACACACCAATACTGGCGAAATAAAAATGTACTTTGACCAGTTTCATCGACCAGATTTGAGATTTACCAAAGAGTTTTGGTATTAAATAATAGAAGGTTGCAATACAACTCATACCAACCCAACCCAATGCTCCAGAGTGTACATGGCCAATAATCCAATTAGTATTGTGAGCAATCATATTAAACCAGCGAATAGCCAACAACGGTCCTTCGGCGGTTGATAATGCGTAGTAAATGACAGAAGAAAGGAAAAACCAAAGAATATAATTTTCTCTTAGACGCATTTTATCAGCTGTGATAGTTCGATAGATATTGTAAGCACCCGCCCATGACGGTAGCCACAATAATAAAGACATTACTATTCCTATATTTTGAATCCAATCGGGAACAGATGAATAAATCATATGGTGCGTGCCAGCCCATGTATAGAAACCAATAATTCCCCAAAAATTAATAATTGAAAGCCGGTAAGAATATATCGGCTGTCCGGTGACTTTCGGTATGACATAATAATTAATGCCAATAATAGAAGCGGTTAGCAGAAAACCGACGGCATTGTGACCCCACCACCACTGCACAAGCGCGTCACTAGCCCCAGAAAATATAGAATAGGACTTAGTTAACGTGACAGGTAACACTGCATTGTTGACAACAAATATCATGGTAATGACAATGATGACAGAACCAAAGAACCAGTTAGAAACAAAAATATGTTTGGTTTTTTTCATCGCTAAAGTAGCAAAGAAAATGTAAGCGTACAGAAGCCACATACTCGCCATTAAAATATCGAGAGGCCATTCCAATTCCGCATACTCTTTTGTTGAAGTAAACCCTAAAGGGAGAGTGATATAACCTAAAATGAGTAGTATTTGCCAGCCGTAAAAAAGTATCCAGGCCAGCTTTTGCGAAACCAGCTTTGTCTCAGATGTAGTGCAGACGACATAAAGAGAGACACCGATTAGTATATTACAAACCAGTCCAAAAATGACGCCGTTAGTATGTAGTGGCCTCAACCGACCAAATTGAATAAATTCAGAGCTAAAGTTAAGTTGAGGCCAGTAAAGTTGGGCCGCGAGGGCTATGCCAATGAACATTGCGACTATTCCCCAAAACAAAGCCGCAAACATAAAAGCCTTCATTACCCTAGTTTCTTGCATCATAAATATCCCTAATTATGAATCTTAACTACCTAAATCTATTCGTAGTTTTAAAGCGCTAACCAATAGCTAAAGACTAGCTCATAGCTTTTATTTCAATCAATTTAATTCAACTTTTTCGAGTCCAACGGATGAGAATATTTGGTCATTGGGTTAGACCCGACTTCAGATAATAACTGCGATATTCAAGGGAATCCGTTAAATGTTTATTTAGCAGGTTCACCGAAAAGCATTTTCCAGATCCTGAGGCTTAAATAGATTTTACTAAATCAATAAGCTACAAAGCGGTCTTGTTACATCCATAATCGTCCTAGCCATTACCACCACACTGATGGTAAACGAGTTTTCTCCATGTCATTGAAATACTGCAAGGTTTATGGCGGGAGAGAACAGAAAGTCAAGAAGTATGGTACTGCCAGGGAGCACAGAGTATGGTGTGAATTGCCTATCGCAGTTGATATCAACACCCACGAAATAGTAGCCGCAGAGCTGATGTTGTTTAATATAACCTATGCCAAATTCCCACCTTACTGAAGCCGACTCGTCGTAAATCATAGAAATATCAGGTGATGGTACTTATGACACAAGGCGTTGTCATATCCTCTCGGGAATAAGTAAACAAACGATACTACTGATTGCGCCAGAAAAGTAGCAGCCTTCTGGAAGTAAGGGAGTCTTTGTAATTTAGCGGTAGGGCAATCATAAATGCGTGATCAGAGGCCACAATGTATCGAATAAAACTGCTATTAGGTGGCAAAACTTATGCAATGAGCAAAGCGCTGTACAAGCATTCTAGGATAGGTATGAGCGAAGCTCAATATATCGTTTAACAATCAAGCACAACAGGGCAGACATGTCTCTAGCTGAATTAAGAAACTAAGCCAGGAGAGTCCAGATCACGTAGTGATTTAGGTAAACAAATGCAGGTGTAGTACGAGTCCGAAGGCTGTTTTAAAAGATACATTGTCTAAGTCAAGCCATATTGGAGACTTAGTTTGCTTCAGATATAACAAAAGCCACTGTAAACAGTGGCTTTTGTTATTTAATGTGGCGGAGAGATAGGGATTTGAACCCTAGGTAGACCGTCAAATTTGATTTTAAAGCACTGATTTTGATGAACTAAATTCTATTCTGAGCTTAGACGGGCTCTGTGATTGACTCACCTTATTGGTTACCTTAGCAAGCCCCATTTTAGAGCGCAATATTACACCGAAAAATAGTTAGGGATTTAGGGGCTTCAGTGAAAGAGGTATGCTCCTCTACCTTGCTCCAAGAATGTTTATATCCATTGAAATGTTGAACAAAATCCGGAACTCGATGGTGAAGAAATTGGTTACTCCGGTACTAAGATAACGTTTGGTTACATGTGGTCAAATACATCAACACTAGAAGAGTTTGTTCAAGGCTTTGATGATACGGAATGGGTTTTAGAAGATGATCTAAATATCTCAGGCAACTGGAATACCAGAATTTAATTTGCAGATTACGGTGAGCATGATCAGAGTTTTCTATGTCATATCCAATATGAAAGGGCTGCAGTGGAAGGTGAATTATCAAGAGTCTTAATTGCTACTGAAGACTGTTAGCAAGCTGCTCCTACTTCCTCCGCTAATACCGAAGAGTTATTAAGTTATTTTTTATTGATTCAATGATAAGCGTTTTTTGCAGTGCCAAAGTGAATTTGGCTATTCAAGTACGGGTTTGCAATATCTGAGATAATCCTTCAAATGTGAATTTTGTAAAATCATTGACTTATTTCTGTCCAAATTCGAGTTGGCGGGTTCATCGCTAACTCATTCCTGCCCCTATACAAGTTAGACTATATTGTGGTTAACTTTCGTTTCTGTATGAAAGGCTTACGTGTAGGGTAATGCAAAGCCTACCATTCAAGGAAATATTGTAGGTAATATGACAAATATAGAATCCGTATGCTCATTTTTTGAAGGGCTAGGTATTGCTCATCCTGAACGTTACTTTTCTACGTTTTCAACTTCATTAGTCGATGAATCTTGTGTATTGCTACGTCAAGGCGAAGAGCAGACCCATGCATTCTATTTGGTCTCTGGTATCTTGAAGGCCTGTCATTATTCCGATTCAGGAGTAGAGCGATGTAAGGAGTTTTATTTCCCACAAAGCCTTTGCATACTTTTTTCGAGTTGGATAGAGAATCGAGAGTCTAGCTATCAAATTGAATCATTAACTAAAGTAGAATTCATTAGAGTTCCAATGAGTATGCTTAATTCTCAAGAATGGGTTAACATAAAAATTAAGCTCTTAGAACAGCAACTGCTTTATAAAGAAAAAAAAGAAAGTTTTTTTCTGCTCAATACGCATGAAGAAAGATATAAACATTTAGTTTGTGATTTTCCCCACTGGGTCAAGCACTTAACAAGTATTGATATCGCTAATTACATGGGGATAAGCCCTGTTAGTTTATCAAGAATAAAAAACCGCATTAACAATTGTTAATTAACACCATTGAATTTCAATAGAACATAGAACCACTATTCTTTACTTAGAGAACTCTATTTTGTGGGTTTTATTATCTCTTCTATCTGCTGTTTTTTTAACCGTGAAGGATGTCTCATTAAAAAAGTCGACATCTAGACTATCAGCAATACAATCTACAGCGGTAATGTTGTTCATTCTTTGTCCTATTTGTCTATCCTCCATATTCATTATCGAAAAGGTGAACTACGATGTTGATCTAGTGATAATGATGTTGTCGGCTGCCACGCTTGATGCCGCTGCTATGACATTTTATCTCTTAGCTTTGCGCAATGGATCCTTAGCCAAAGTCATTCCTCTTTTATGCTTTGTTCCTGTATTCCAGCTAGTTTTAAACTTTGTTTTTTACAATGAAGTCCCTTCCTTGTTTGGATTCATAGGAATAATTTCTGCGATCTTTTTTATATTTTATGGTGAGAGTTTAAACCTAATAAGCATAATAAAAGATAAAGCGGTAAACAGCATGATATGTGTCGTTCTGCTTTGGTCACTTAGCTCAATCATTCATAAAGATGGTTCTGGCCAGATTGGAGCTGTTAATTGGACGGCGCACATATGCTTAGTCATGTTCTTATATTATTTGCCTTTTCTGCTCAGAATACAGGCATCGACTATAAGTTTAAGTGACTTTACTTCTTTAATTGTCCCCGCTCTGGCTCACCTACTAACTTTACTGACATTTTATCAAGCTGCTTCGATAGGCAACGTTGCTTTTGTATCTTCGCTAAGGCGATTCTCGACTGTGTTTTCAATTTTGATTGGTTGGTATAAGTACAATGAGACTGTAACAAAGAGACTCTGCATATCGATATTTTGGCTAATAGTGTCAGCTTTAACCATTACACTTTTCGGTTAATCGTATGACAACTATCGGGGAGTTGGTTCTAGGTTGCGGATATCGCTCCTCTAAGATGTATCATTAATGTTTGAAACGCCTAACTCACAATTGTCCAATTTTTTCTAACACAGTTATCTAGATATTACTTACCCAAGTACGGCAGACATCATAATTACTAACAAACCCAATTGTAACAAAAGGTTAGGTGTTGGGTGGATGGCATTAAATTTGCTTTAGATGAAGTATCTAACTAAAACTGAGGCATTTATGAAACTTTCCCTGGGCAAATTACTTATCCCTGCCACTATGTTCATACCAGTAGTGCAAGCTGCACCAATTTTGATCAAAGACGCTTCCGTTATCATGACAATGGAACAAGATGAGGCTGGTAAAACTGGCCTGATTTCGAACAAGGACATCTTGATTGAAGATGGAAAGATAGCCAAAATTGCTCAGAACATTACATATGATGATGCACAAATCATTGATGCTTCGGGTAAAATTGTTATGCCAGGTCTTGTCGATGTGCATAATCATTTATGGCAATCAACTATCCGAGGATGTGGTGCCGATAAGACTGTAACTGACTGGTTAGCTCCTTGTGTGTTTAACAGTCGCTTTTCTGAAGAAGAAGCCTACAACGCTGTTCGTTTTAGCACCTTTGATTTGATTGCCTCTGGGGTAACCACTGTAGTTGATTGGTCACACGCTTTTACTCCCCCTTTTGTTGATGGAAATGTTGCAGCCCTTCAGGACTCTAGAATGCGTTATGTCTATAGCTATAACGTGAACCCAATTTACAGTGACCATATTAGAAAAACTAAAGAAGTGGTTGATGCGGACGAACTGGGAACATTTCAATTGGCATCTCGTCTATCTATGAGCTTTACCGACACACTGACAAAAGTAGTAGCCTTGTCGAAGGAGCTCAATGCAGAGTTGAATCTCCATTATCTTGAAAATGCGAAAGACAGAGATATAGAACAGACACAATCGTTGATTGAATCCGGTGCCATCTCAGTGAGTTTGTTACTCAATCATACTGTTGTAGTCAATGATGAAGAAATCGACATGATGGCTAAAGCAAATGCCAAGATTGCATACAACCCAATGAGTAATATGCGATTGGCATCAGGCATTGCACCAGTTGGAAAGATGCATGAAAAAGGCATTGAGATTGGTCTGGGATTGGATGGGGCTGTTAATGACAATTCTAACTATTTTTCGTTAATGCGTGCTGCGACAGGTTTGCAACGTGTTAAACATCAAGACGCGACAGTATTCCCTACTGTTGAAGACACTCTATATTTAGCTACACAGGGGGGTGCAAGAGTTCTTGGTCTTCAGGATAAGATCGGTTCTATCAAAGAAGGGAAGCAAGCTGACATTATTGTCATCAATCCGAAAACTACAAATATGGGTGCTACGCATGATATTGCCTCTCAGATAGTTTTTACCGCCGAGCCAGAAAATGTGGAATGGGTATTGGTCAATGGTGAAGTATTGAAGCGTGATGGGAAACTAAATTTGCCGGACGAAGAATTACAACGTTTGATCCAATCGAACACGGCTGTTATTGCAAAACAAAAAGCACTTTAATGGACAAGCAGATAACTTGCACCTAATTTGCCCCTGATGGCGGTCATTTGTATTTCTTTACATTATTCCGAATTGATTGGTAGTTGTGTGACCGGTCCTTCAAAGTTTACGCGATACAAAAAATCCTAGTTGCATAAAATGTTCTCAAATGTATACAATCAAGAAAAGTTAAATGTATGTTAAATAAAAAACAGGTAATAGAAAGGAATATCAATTACTTAACGAATTGGTTAGACGTATTTAAGGAGAAAGACACATGATCAAAAAACTAAAATTTGCAGGGTTATCTATCGCTGCTGTATTAGCAGGTTCAATGACCCTAGCAAATGTTGCAGTTGCTGATGACAACTTCCCTCGTAAGCCAGTTTCAATGGTTGTTGCATATTCTGCGGGTGGTGGTACGGATACTGCAGCTAGAGTTATAGCAAAGCACGTTGAACCACATTTAGGTCAACGTCTTGTGATCCAAAATAAACCTGGAGCAGGCGGTCAAATCGGTTTTTCTGACCTAGCTCGCTCAAAGAATGATGGTTACAAAATCGGCTTTATCAATTTACCTTCGCTCTACATGGTGAAGATGCTACGAAACAAGGTCCCATATGAATTCTCTGATTTTGAAGCCATTGCGAACATTCAAATTGATCCAGTAGTACTCGCTGTAAACGCAGACAGCCCGTACAGCTCATTTGAAGAGTTCTTAGCTGCCGCAAAAGCAAACCCTGGCAAGATCAACATTGGTGGTGACGGACCACAATCTAACAACCAACTTCAATTGGTTATCGCACAGAAAAAACTAGGTGCTGAATTTAACTTTGTTGCGTTCAGTGGTTCTGGTCCAGCAGTAACGGCAACCCTAGGTAATCAGGTAGATGCATCTATCCCTTCAGCAACTTCTGTAGCAAATCATGCTCGCAATGGCCGTTTGAAAGTTCTGGCGGTATTTGCAGATGAGCGCTTCGCTTACCTACCAAATGTCCCTACAGTTAAAGAGGTCACTGGTATTGAAGTTCCTGCTGTAGGCGCGTCAATGCGAGGAGTCGCTGTACCAAAAGGCACTCCAGAGGCAAGAAAGAAATCTCTTGAGCTTGCATTTAAGAAAGTAATGGAAGACAAAGAGTTCCTATCTTATGCGGAAGAAGTGGGTATGCCACTGAACTACATGAGCGCTCAAGACTTTGATGAGTACTTAGCGAAAACAGCAGCTTCTGTAGAGCAGTACATAGACCTACTCAAATAATCACTTAAACGTTATCTGGTTAACCAAAGTATTACCTTAATTGGCCGACCAGATAACCCCCAAAATCCCCAAAAACCTGCAGTTCTAGGAGACCTAAATGCCGACACTTAGCCGGGATAAGCTCACAGCATTCGGTGGTGTATTTATTGCCACAATGGTAATTATTGCAACTAAACAATACTCATTTGAGTCGTCTTATTTTCCTATTTCCCTTAGCGTTGCAATCTTAGCTTTATCGACGTTGCTACTTTTGAGAAGAAGCAAGCCAACATCAGACCATAGCCCAGAGCAATCACGATTTTCTGGTGAAGAAGTCATTCAGATCAAATCGGCGATTGGAGTATTCGTTGGCATCATTGCCTACTCTGTGACACTTCGATTGGTTAATTATGAAATTGCTACAGTACTGTTTCTTGGCATCGCGATCTGGACTCTTGGCTATCGAAAAATTGTTCCAGTACTTCTTATTGCACTAGGGCTCAGTGCAGGATTGCACTTTGTGTTCTTCGAACTTCTCTCTGTCAGTAGGCCAGAAAGCCTATTTTTCTACTAAATTTTGGGCACGACTATGTTTGATAACTTAATGTTAGGCTTCGGAGCCTTAATGGATGTCTATATGTTGGCAGCGATCGCTGTTGGCGTGATAGGCGGTGTAATGATCGGTCTATTACCGGGACTAACCAGTACAATGGCTGTTGCACTTTTGATTCCCGTTACATTTTCAATGCCGCCGCAGGTAGGTTTGGGCATGTTGGGAGGTATCTATGTTGCTTCCACCTACAGTGGGGCAATCAGTGCAATACTACTCAACATTCCGGGTACATCTGCTGCGGTGGCAACACTGCTCGACGGGCACCCAATGTCAAAAAGTGGCCAATCAACACGGGCATTGGCTCTCGCCACATTTGCTTCCTGTATTGGTGGCTTTGTTAGCGTTGGAGCGCTTCTGCTTATCGCTCCATCGTTAGCGGAGCTGTCACTGATGTTTGGACCAACCGAATACTTTTTACTAGCAGTTTTTGGTATTACAGTTATCGCCTCTCTTTCTGCTGGCGCAATCGAAAAAGGCTTGATTGCTGGTGCGTGTGGTTTGCTTATGGCAACCGTTGGTGTCCACCCACTAACTGGTGAAATGCGCTTTACGTTTGACTCTCCTGCTTTATATGACGGTATTCCACTCATCGTGTCACTAATAGGCCTCTATTCCATTCCAGAGGTGATCAACATTATTGCGCGCCGTAAGCATCAGTCATCGATGCAAAGCTCTATGGGTAAACGTAATCCATTTGCATACTTGCCTGAGATGCTAAAACAAAAGTTTAACTTGGTTCGTTCAAGCATCATCGGGGTTATTGTCGGTATTATCCCTGGGGTTGGATGTAGTGTTGGGGGGATTTTGTCCTACGATGCAGCAAAACGTGCCTCCAAAACACCTGAGAAATTTGGTAAGGGCTCATCTGAAGGATTAGTTGCTAGTGAAACAGCCAACAATGCTGTGACTGGCGGTACCTTGATTCCACTTCTTACACTTGGTATTCCAGGTAATCCAGTTACTGCGGTTTTACTAGGTGGGTTGATGATCCATGGCCTTCGGCCTGGCGCTGAATTGTTCACTATTAACGCAGACATCACTTATGGGTTTATCTTAAGTCTTTTTGTTGCCAACTTGCTGTTTGTGCCTGTCGGCTTGTTTGTCGCCAAATATTGTTCGCGAGTTATCCATTTGCCACATTCAATCCTTGCAGCTGCAATCTTAGCACTTGCAGTTGTAGGTTCGTACTCCATTCGAGGAGCCATAGAAGATATCTACATTATGCTGTTTGTAGGTGGAGTAGGCTTCTTAATGCAGATCATGCATATTCCTCGAGCACCTATGGTACTTGGCTTAGTGCTGGGCACTATGGCAGAAGGTGAGCTTGCCCGTTCACTGGCACTAGTACACAACGATGTTGGTGCATTTGCGACCCAGATGGTGACTAGACCTATCTCCATTATCATTATTATGCTGTGTGTTTACTCACTATACCAGGGAATAAAACAACATCGAAACGCCACAAAAGCGCTTGAGTAATAAGCTCTTAGAAGCCTTTATAGAAATACAAAATAGAATTTACAATAAGAGAGTAAAATATGAGTGATATACCAGCGGTTAACTTTCCATGCCCGGTACGTAGAGTCGGCAATGGCGATAAGCATTATTTCTTCGGATATTACAACAAGAACGTCTGGGATCGTAGTGGGCGCTACTTTTTGTCCAATCGTGTGGAGATGCTGACAAAAGATCTAAATGGCTCAGAAATTGCTCAGGTTGGCTACTTTGACTTAGATAACAACGATGAATACCATGCAATTGGTGAGACCACCACTTGGAACTGGCAAATGGGCTGCCAATTACAATGGCTTGAAGGTAAAGAAGAGCGTGAAATCATCTATAACGTTCGCTCAACCAATGGCGAAGGAACCATTTATCCTGACTTTTGCTCAAAGATTTACAATGTAGAAACGGGTGAGGAGAGAGCGTTGCCATTGCCCGTTTACGTTGTCGCACCAAACAGCAAATACGCGCTGTGTGTAAACTACTCACGCTTCGAAGTCACTCACAAAACGATAGGTTACCGTGCAACGGATAACGAACCTGAGCTTGAACTGGCACCAGCCGATGATGGCATTCATTACATGGATATCGAAACGGGTGAGTCACATTTGATTGTTAACTTACAGCAGTTAAAAGAATTCAACCACGTACCGTCAATGGAAAAAGCTATCCACTGGGTGACTCACCTTGAAATTAATCCTGGTTCTAGCCGTCTACTATTCCTACACCGTTGGACAGAACGAGTCGAAGATGAAACTTGTTTTCTCCACCGCTTGTTTTCCGTTAACCCTGATGGCTCTGATTTGAGATTATTGGAATGTACGGATCACCCACTGCCTCAGTTAGCAGATGATTTTGACATTCATTCTGTCGGTACATTTGATTATGAGAAGTCTGAGTATCAAATATCACATCCGGTATGGCGCAATGACATTTCTATCATGGTTTGGGGGCCTCATAATGGCAGCATCCATTATCATTTGTATGATGATTTGACTGTTGAAGCTACAGTCGTTGGTCGAGAGTGTCTCACTGAAAATGGTCACATGAGCTATTCAGACGATGACCGCTGGCTATTAAGCGATACTTATCCAGATGCCGAAACTAATGAGCGTTTCCTGATCATTTACGATGCAGAAAAAGACATTCGTTATAATATAGGGAGCTTCTATACATCCCCAGATTTGGGCAAACACAACCGCTGTGACTTGCACCCTCGATTTAGCCCTTGCTACACCAAAGTATGTATGGACTCTGTACATGAAAACATCAGACAACGCTACATCATAGATATTGCAGAACTACTACAACAGGGATAAGCAAGTCTTGTCTTATTTGGAACTACGTCGTAGCAGAACTACCTCACCATATATTTACAGGTGCTTTGTTAAGCGGTACTTAGTGTGCAAGAATTAACCGATAAGCGTAGAGTCCATGCATGTTGTGAATTTATCAGCTACAAGTATTAGAGCTCAAGCGCGACATGTGTACAATAAGACTTAAAAGGACAGGGCTAACAAGGAAACAAATATGAATGAAGTAGCGAATGGTAAAGGTGCTAACGATTCATTGATTAAGGGGGGCTCTCTTAGTGAGACAGTGTATCACTACGTGCTTAGTGAAATTAGGGAAGGCCACTATCACCCAGGAGAGCGGGTTCGGGAATCTGAGATATGTAACTCATTAAACGTAAGTCGCACTCCAGTTAGAGAAGCGTTTCGCCGTTTACAGTCTGAAGGTCGCCTCATTGTTGAACCTCAACGAGGAGCGATAGTTGCTGAGCTCGATCATCAAGAAGTTGCCGAACTTTATGCATTGCGACAAGAACTGGAATCTGTCGCAGCAAAGTTTGCAGCTCAGTTCGCATCAGAATCAGAACTTGCCACGATGGAATACATTCTTCAGCAAAGCGAGAAAGTGAAAGACGACCCTAGAGCACTCAACCAGATTAACTGGGAGTTACATAACGCCATTTACAATGCAGCGCACAATCGATTTTTGACTAAAGTATTTCAGTCACTTTCAGACTCGATGGCGTTACTCCGCGGCACAAAATACATTCCAGATGGTAGGCCGGAAGCGTTAATCGAAGAGCACAGACAGTTAGTTGAGGCAATTAAATCACGTGATGGTGAAAGTGCGGCCACCGCAGCCCGAAATCACGTAAAAAAGTCATTTCAGATTCACTTGGAAGCCAAGTTGAATATCTAGTTGGCTTTTACGGAAGAAATAGATCTGAATCAGGCAATGTGACTTTCACTAAAATGCATCAGGAGAAAAATAAAGTCTGCATTATGCAGTCTCTATCGCTCGATTATGGAAATTTCATTAGAGATTCTGTTAGCACTTTTTGCGGTTGCAGCAGCAGCAGGCTTTATTGATGCAATGGCAGGTGGCGGTGGTTTGCTCACCCTACCTGCATTGTTGGCAGCTGGGTTGCCACCTCTCGAAGCTCTAGCGACCAACAAGCTTCAAGGATCGTTTAGCAGTTTTTCAGCTAGTTGGTATTTTGTCCGGAATGGCATCGTTGACCTGAGAAAAATGAAGCTAGCGATTGTTTGTACCATAGCAGGGTCTGCATTAGGAGCCACACTGGCCCAGTATATTGCCCCAGAGGTGCTAACTAACTTAATCCCTCTTTTACTCATAGCCATTTCGATTTACTTTTTTCTATTACCTAGTTCAATGCCTAATCACAGCCAAGAGTCGAACTCTGAAGCAATGCTTTCATTTTTCATTGGCGGGGGCGTTGGTTTCTATTGCGGTTTTTTTGGTCCGGGTACGGGTTCAATTTTTACCTTTCTATTTGTTTCCTTTGGTGGTCTTTGCCTAGTTAATGCTACGGCACGAACAAAAGTCCTCAACTTTACAGCAAACTTCATTGCTCTAGTCGTTTTTATCCTAGCAGGCCTTCCCATATGGAAAATTGGATTAACAATGGCGGTGGGTGGATTTATTGGAGCTCAGTTTGGCGCAAAGGTTGTGGTAAAGCGGGGACAACGTTGGATAAAGCCACTTGTGATTTTAATGTCAATTCTAATCGCATTGAAGTTACTATGGGATGCGTACCTCTAGCGGGGGTTGCTAATCCGGTAAAGCTAACCCCAGTCTCTAGCATCACCGATATAGGCCCTGCGTTTCTGGTTCGTAGCAGTAATGGTGAACGCTTTATTAAGTGACTTTTAAATACCAAAAGTTCTCAGCTTTTTTCTAATTTAAGTGATTGCTCTAAGAAGGTTTTGTCCATAATCGAGTCAGCTTATTATCGGCAAGCATCTGCTGCTCATTTTTATGCGTATAATGCTTAGTAATCACACAATTCCTCATGGCATACTGATTTAAATGTTTTGGATAGTAATATTACTCATAATCGCGATATGCGTCTTCCTGCCAGGCCTGTGGGTCAAGCATGTGATGGAAAAGTACAAACAACCGGCTGATCGCTACCGCAAGCAGGGAAATGGTGGTGAGCTTGCTCGCCACTTGTTGGACAGCTTCGGCTTGGGTAATGTCGATGTAGAGGAAACCTCTGCCGGTGATCACTATGACCCAGTGGCTAAGGCTGTGCGGCTGACCCCGGATAACTACTCAGGATACTCACTAACAGCAGTGACTGTGGCTGCTCATGAAGTGGGGCATGCCATTCAGGATTCACGTGGAGAGCCCTTATTCCTAGCGCGGCAGAAGCTCGTAAAGACTGCCATGATTGGCGAGCGTATTGCCGGAATGATGTTAGTGGCTGCTCCACTTGTTCTACTGCTAACCCGCTTGCCGCAAGCGGGAGCGATAACGATAGTGATTGGTATTTTTTCAATGGCACTAAGTACCATGGTGCACTTGTTAACTCTTCCAGTTGAGTTCGATGCTAGTTACGGTAAGGCTCTGCCGATTCTACAGAAAGGCGGCTACCTGCATGATGGTGATCTAGAGCATGCGGAGAAAATTCTCAAGGCGGCGGCACTGACTTATGTCGCAGCCTCGTTGACCAGCTTATTAAACTTGGGCCGATGGGTTGCGGTACTCCGCCGGTAGTGGTTGTTTGATGTCCGAGGTTTAGCGAGTACTAAGTCATTGAGTAGGGGGGAACAACTAGTCCTTCGATACAGCCGCTTACCACCCCCCTGAATTTGGCACCGGTATACAACTGACTCCGATGTATTATTTCTAGCATAAAACCTTTTTTGGAGGTGGCCCGAAGGCTCAACGGCGCTATTCGCCGATTGAGATCTAGTCACTGGCCCAAGCGCTAAAATTACATTATCGCCAGCCCATTGTATCAGTAGTAACTCCCGTGAATAGGTCGCAACGCACTAACTATTCGCTTTAGGGGACGCGTAAAAGCCTCGCAGCGTTCGGCACAACTTTTTGTGCCACCCTTGAGCTCAAACGTTATTTTTCCATACCTCATATTATTCGTTCTCTTCTAAATTATTAAAGTGTCCAATACGGAATTGTCCATTTCTCTCTAACTACAATCGTGATGGCCAATTAAATATGGAGGCCATTATGATAATTTTTAACAAGGTAAAACGAAGTGGTGTAAAAAAACCTTTTCGGCTTGAAGAAGTATGGGGAATCAGAACCAGACTTGAGATAGAAAATAATTTGATGCAACTTGCATTATTAAACTTAGCTATCGATAGCAAGCTCAGGGCTAGTGACCTGCTTCCACTTAAAGTTTGCGATGTATCTTCTCAAGATAGAATATTTAACCGTGTAAAGCACATACAGCAAAAAACAAACACTGAAGTTCAGTTTGAAATAACTACAAGAACACAACAAAGTCTAATGAAGTGGATTGTGCTTGCATCTCTAAATTCAAATGACTTTCTGTTTCCAAGCCAAAGACGAAAGCAGAAACCGATTAGTTATTCTTACTATAGATGCCTTGTCAGAAGGTGGGCATTAAATCTTGGATTAGATCCAAATCTGTATGGCACACACTCGATGAGGCGAACCAAAGCAACTTTAGTTTATGCAAAAACTAAAAATATCAGAGCGGTGCAGCTTTTACTCGGGCATACAAAGGTAGACAACACGATCCGTTACCTTGGTGTTGAATTAGAAGATGCATTGCTGCTTTCTGAAAGTATTGATTGTTAGTTGAAAGGAACCCAGATTTCTAGGGTTCCCATTTATTGATACTCAGACATGTTTGCCCAATTATGTGTTTCATAGCTTCAGTGCTCACTGAAGCTAAATTTAAAGAGCCCTCCCAATCGTCATTGCATGCTCCGTATATGGAACATGAAGCGCTCACTCAATCGTGTGAGTGCTTCATGTTCTTTATTTAGGCTGCTTGCGTGACTCCACAACGTCTAACTTCCATAGCCCAAACACTCGATAGCTCATGTCTATATGAGAAATCTCTATAGTTATGACAACAAGTCTCCATTTTTCATTGAATCCATTGTTCTTGAGCCACAGAGCATTGTTGGCTTCGTCTAACGCAATCAGGGGTTTATTCATGGTGTTGGCACTGTTTAATAGCACGTCGCACAGGCTCTCTGGCTGCTTATCGTTCGGTGTTGATGCTGGCAGCAGCATCACAGGATGTCCTTCAATCTGACTCAGGTCAGATAGGAGGATAAGAATGGTTGTTGTGTTCATAATGACTTCCTCTGTTCAAACTATTGAATGGGTTTCGCTGCAACTGTGTTTAACCTATCAAACCCTTTTCCCAGCGAAATAGCCTAGAGGGGACTTTCCTCTATTTTTTTTCGTTCGATATTTCCCTCGCTCGAATACTTCAACTTCGTTATCCCACAGCCATTAAATGCTTTCTCGAGTTAAACCACTTAAAAAACATCACATCGTTTTGAATGCGGATTCGATGGCATATCACAAGCAACCTCGTTGAAGAACGGGCGGATTAAAAGAGGGAACCCCCCTCATGCGCAGATATGCACTTTATGGTGACAACATCACTCAAAGACAGCCCTGACTCACGTCAGACTCGCTGTATCACTTTTTTGGAAATGTCTTCCAAAACTAACTGGACCCTACAGGTAACCAGGGACTGTGTCATGAGCAGACAATCATGAACTTCAAAGCCCAGACTGACATCAGGAACCCGCTTTGACCTGAACTCAACAGGCCACATGAGGTGTGTAATGAGCACGGAATCATCGCTTCTCGCTGTAGTGGAATACCTCGGCATAGGGGAAGCAGAACACCCGATAAGCAACAGAACAGAACTGTATAAATTGGCGTATTTGTCGCATACAAATGGAATAAACCACCTGAAGGTTAATTGTGCTTATCCAGCACGTTGGCGTTAACGCTACTTTCATGAGAAGTCGGAGAGTAGTGAGTCATCAATTGCACGAGTGGGTGTGAAGGCTTGCAACGACAAAAGAGGTAGAAGTGATGGCGAAGAAATTAACGCTGGATGAGCTTTACAAAGTACGAAGACGAGGAAAATTAGAGTTTGGAGACGCGAAGGAAGAGCTTATCGAAGTACGTAAAGCCAAAACCATTCGTCATAAGACGTTAGTGCATATATCAAAACTGGACAAGTATGCGTTTCAGTTGAGGTCACTGATTAAAGTGGGCGCAAGCGTGACTGAACTTCATTTTTGGTTACAGGCGCAGGGCGTTGAATGTGCACGCTCTACCGTCTATCGATGGAGAAAAAAACATGAAAAAAAAGACGAAGAACAATAAGGGCTACCAAGCCAAAAAGAATCGCACGCCCGAGGAAAAACAAAAGCAGCAGGCCATCAATGTGGTCTATCAGCTGAAAAATCGCGGAGATGTAAAATCGGATGGGACCGCACGCAACTATACTGGAGCGCTTAAGCTGTTCGCCGAGTATGTCAATGAGAAGGGAGTGGCATTGAAACACGCCACTAAACAAGATGCCATCGAATACCTAACTGACCGCTCAGTGCTGGTGGGTAATAGCGCTTTGAATACGTTTCGCGAAGTGGCGAATAAGATGTTGGTGATGACCAAAGCCATGCCTAAAGATGAAACGCTGCCCACAGACATCAAATCAGAAAAGATAGAGCTGCTTTCTTCACGAGCGTACTCACCAGAGCAAGTAGAGTTACTTCAGTCTCATCAGGGAGAGAAGAACGCCTTGTCGACATCTCTAGCACTCAGTTGCGGACTGAGGGCACATGAACTGTATACCTTAAGACGACGTGATGAACTAGAGCCAGACGATAGACCCATCTCAGAGGTTAAGTTTTCAGGCTTAGACCTTCAAAACAACCATAAGATGTATGTTGTGAAGGGTAAAGGTGGGTTAAAGCGGGAGGTGGCTATACCGAATGAGTTGGCGGCTTCACTAGAAGCAAGACGCCTTGATAAGCCCAGACGTGTGAAAGACCGTACGGTTGTGTACAAGTCTTATTATGATGTGGGCGGTGGTCAAAGTTGGAGCCAGTCGTTTTCACGCGCATCCAATGTAGGACTTGGCTGGAGTCATGGCGCGCACGGCTTACGTCATAGCTTTGCCCAGAGACGTATGGAAGAACTGAAATGGCATCACGACTACAATGACGCACTAGAAGCGGTATCTCAAGAGTTGGGACACTTCAGACGGTCCATTACACTGGTGTACCTACGATAGACACAACGAAAATCGTCCTTAGATGATTTTCGTTTTTTTGCATTATGTTGTTGCGGGCTGTTTGTGCGCGATAGCGTGAGAGGGCCGGTGTGCTCTAGGCGCTCGCTGTGTCAGATACCCTGACACAGCGAGCGAAGCGGGAAAATTTTTGAGTCACATTTATGTGGCGAGAAGATTTTAAGGCAGCCCAAATTTCGGCAATGACGGAATTTGAGTTAGACAAAACCGTCATTGCCGGAATATCGGAGTACCCGATATCCGGCTTCGAGAAAAGGCTAATAGAACGCTTATTGGTAGGCTTTCCTACTCATCTAGTGAATCTGTCTTTCACTTTTACAAAACAAAAACACGAAGTCACATTCATGTTCGTTATGTACCTCTACGTCCATTAGTGTCCACCATTCAGTTTCACCTTGTTTGTACAGGGCTATAGAAACGCTCTCTACATCGGCTAAGCCAAAATTCATGAATCTCGTCGATTGTTGCAATGAATCGATACAACTGACAAGAAGTTCAGGGATGTATTGGTATTCATATTGACGTATTGTTTTCACACGCACTCGCATAAGAGTTGCCTGACTAAAGTCAATCTCGGTTGGATTAGTTGAGTTACGATTATCCATAGTAATGTCCTTATTGGTGATGTGATAAGCAAGGGTGCTATCACGTAACTCCTACCGTATCAGGAACGAATCCCAGCGAAAGTCCCCCGATAATTGCAGTGCCTTTAGTATGGTACAACGATGTTAGAAGGGAGGTGCGTCCATCACATCACCTGATGACAGGATTTACGAGTATTCCAAAAACTAGACAGCATCAGGTTACTGTCGTATGACACTAGATGATCCTAGCAGTGGTGATTACTGGTTTATGACGGTATACAACGAGAAAGATAATTTGTTCCAGTATTTTTTAGATTACACTTGGGGCAGAGAAGAGCTTGAGCGGACAGTTAGAGAACCTGCTCCAGCTATAGAAAGAGCAAGCTAGGTACAATACCCTAATTTGCTCTTTGTTTTGCGGAGCACCTACGCCTCAAAAGTATGGGTGGGGGCAGATTTACGATTAAATTTGTTTATAAAAGCGTTGATTGCAAACGGTAGGAAGCCGACTGGTGCAGGCTTTGGCAAGGGAACTATTGTGTCAGGCTCATTGATGGTATCAGCATCAAATGCTAATGCTTTGCTTAACTGAGTCCGAGTATCTTCATCTGAAATGGGCAACCACTTCGCATAATGCATCTCTGTTACTTTGGTATCTGCGTGTCCCATCACCACAGAAACTAACTTCACTGGAACTCCTCCACTGATTGCAATGGATGCAAATGAGTGTCTCAGTTGTGACGGACCACTGTGTTTGAGTTGAGCAGATTTTAGAAATGCAGTGAAAAATCGATATGCATAGTCCTTGCTATTCATGAAAGGTTTACCTGTTAAATCATCGATAAATACCGGACGAAATTGGTGAGTAGACTGTGATTTAAAGCTAGAACCTCGAATTTTAACCGGTGTAGGAGGTTGGTTTCCGGTTCTTTGAAATTGATCCAGAAGAAGCTCCATTGGCTCGTCAAATAAGTCTAGAGTTCGCTTTGATTGCTTTGTCTTAGGAACTGTAAACCGCTTCAAGGCACGTGCTCTTCGAATGGTCAGTTTTCGGTTCTTAAAATCAATGTCACTCCAACACAAGGCTACAATTTCTTCCATGCGTAAACCTAACAAGCCCCCTAAAAGTGCTAAAGCTTTTCCCGATGGTTGCTTAGTATCTGTCGCTTTCATAGTTTGGAAGTCTGCCTTGGAGAACGGCTCTTTTTCCTCAACGGCTACGTCAACTTTCAAGTTTGTGATTTTGAGGCAAGGGTCTTTTGACAAATAGCCATCCTCATAAGCCATTTTGGTAAGGTTTCGTAAGACTATCAATCTGTTGTTAATCGTGTGATGTGCGTATTCGTCTTGCCATTTTGTGATCATAGAGATTACGTCGCTATATTTGAGAGAATCAAAGTCGTAGTTTTCTTCAATTTCTTGACATACTTTACGTAGGGATGATTTGTACCCTGCATACGTTGACTCAGATAAACAACGAGCGTAGCTATCTAGCAAGATTGCTGTGTAGTTTTCTAGTTGTGAAACAGGCTTACTCATGAGTATATACTCCATTTGCAGCAACCTTGTGTTGCTGCTTCGGAGCGGGGTAAGCCAACTAAATTGATTAAATTACGGTGTATCTACAGAAAAAAAACGCGACCTATTACGTTTGTGTTTCTGGTGAGAATTCTTCGAGGGAAAATTGCTCTATTACCCCTCTAAGCTTGAAAATAGTTAATTTCTTTCCATACCGTCCATAAGTCATATTGTGATTTGCATGTCCAACGACTTCGGCCACTTGATACTCTTCGATGCCTTTTTGTTTGAGATCATCAATGAATGTATGACGTAACCCGTAAGCGGTAGGCCGCTCACCTGATTGCATGTTAATAGCAGTTTGGATCTTGCCAAACTGAGTGCGAAAGCGCTTTGTCCAGTCGTTGTCAGCACCACTTGGTTTCCAATCAAATAGTTGGAGCTTTTTGTGTTGCTTTTGCTTTCTGACAAAGTCAATGAACCCTAGGTCAATGAGCGTTTTATGAATAGGAAGAGTTCTCAGTGAATGCGAGTTTTTCAGTTTCTGAGAGTCTCCCTTGTCGGTGATAGTCAATGTGAATAGCCCCTGATTAGGTTGAATATCTTTAATCTTGAGCTGACAGACTTCCGAAGGCCGTAATCCCATATAAATCAAAAGTAACGTTGACCACTTCAACGAAGGAGAGGCTTCTCGAAAAAGATGGGATGAGAGTAGGTTGTGTATTTGTTTTTTTGACCATTTCTCTCTTTGTTCAGAAGCGAATTTTTCTGAGCGAAATGTCATGGTTAAGCCTTCAAATGGGTTACGGAGGAGCCGTTCTTTTTGTGTCAGCCATTTAATGAATTGCTTTGCCGCTGACCAGTAGTCTTTTTTCGTTTTTGCGCTCTTATCCCAACTTTGAAGGTGATTCCCATAATCCAGTAAAACAGAGGCACTGATTTTATCTATTGGCGTTTTCTTAGTTTTAAAGTAATTGAGGAAATAGGTGGTTCTAGTGTCCAACTGATGAACCGTCAAGTGAGTAACTTTTGATTTTCGCTTTGTATCAATGAATTCTTTTTGCCACTGAAAGCCTTGAGCGTAATTTTGTCGGGCTTTGGTACTTGACGAGGGGGTAGATTCTGTTGCCAACGGAACAGAATTTATATCAATTCCCGAGTCATTGAACGCATTTCTTAGCACTTCAATGGCCCGAGTGATTTCTGCTTTAGTTTCTCTAACACAATCCCTAGCAGAGTCGATATTATCTAGGGATTTTTGAATCTGCATAATCAGGGGGTGGCTGCGCCTGATTGCTACGGATCGCGACTTTGTTCTTAGGCTGAATTTAAAATCGAACGGGAAGCCTTGCTTAACAAGGGCTTTTGGCGTGCAGACTCGCACGAAATAGACGCTGAAGCGGTTTTTGAATAGATACATTGACTCACCTGATTGACTCACCAGAGCGTTTTCAGGGATTCAGAAATGGAAAAAGCCCTGATAAATCAGGGCTTTAAATGTGGCGGAGAGATAGGGATTTGAACCCTAGAACCGCTATTAACGGTTGCCGGTTTTCAAGACCGGTGCTTTCGACCACTCAGCCATCTCTCCGTGTGGGCGCTATAATATAAAGCTTTTGCTGAGTTGTAAAGTCTATGGAGAATCGTTTGATTGCTTTTTAATCAGAAGTGGCAAAACTCTTAACAGCCGGCAGTTTCTGTTGTGATTAGATATGCTTTACTGTCGGTATTGCTTGTGCCTTCGGCTTCGATATATCGAACATAACACCTAGAGTCGATATTTGCTTCGTCGGTCATGTTGTATCCTACGTGAACATAACTGCTCGTATTACTTTCAGACTTACAGGTTTCGCTGTAACAAATATCAAGTTCATCTTGGTCAATTGTAGTTAGTTCGATAATTCCTAAGCGAGGAATGCTATTAGTTTCGCTATCAAATTTTTCGTCAGTGGATAACATGGCTTCTGGATAGCCATATTTTAATTCTAGATAACCAAGATTAGTCAGTACAGGATCTCCATCATTATCATTACCGTCGGCAGAAGAGCGGGCGGCCCTTCTACGCCTTCGATAGCCGCTTTGGTGTAAGCTAAACCTGCTGCCTCATGCATGGCTGCTTTGACGCTCATGATGGTAGATATACGTGCATCGCGTTGTAGATTAAGAAAGCGAGGCGCTGCCGTTACCGCAAGGATACCAACGATGACAATGACTACTACAAGTTCTATGAGAGTGAAGCCGCGCTGTTTAGCCATTATTGTGCGTCCAAAAATTCAGAACGGAAACAATAGCAAGACATTGCCGATATCTAGTGACCAATTGATGCCAATCGATGATTTATTGGTATGGAGTGATAAGTAAAAAGGCCCTAAACAGTTAATCTCTGTTTAGAGCCTTTTATAAGGTTGGTCGGACTGACAGGATTTGAACCTGCGACCCTCCGCCCCCCAGGCGGATGCGCTACCAAGCTGCGCTACAGTCCGAGTTATTGCTGTTCGTAGAAACGCTTAGTTTCTGACAAACCCTGCATAATAACGGACAGTTTTGGTTTTACATCACGTTGTCTACGGTAATTGTGGTCAAACACTTTGTAGTTGCCATAGCGGTCTAAGACAGTAATTTCATTAGGAGAAATCAATGCAAATTCACGAGCGTCTCCAGCCATCGTCCAACGGCGTTTTTTGTCATTAAACAAGTTTTGACCGCTACTGAAATCTGCTGGGTTGGACGTTACACCAAGTAGATCTTGCATCAAAGTTACTGACAAATCAAAGTGGCTTGATACATGCGTCCATTCTTTTGCGCGTTTATTTGGCCAATGTATCACCATTGGTACCTGCAACTGATACTTGCTGTAATTACTGTTTGAACCCCAACTGTTGGTGTTGGTTTCGTTAAATTCCCAGCCATGATCTGAAGTAATCACGACAATAGTGTTGTTTAGTAATTCTTTATCTTGCAGCGCAGTAAGTACCTGTTCGATTGAGGTGTCAATTTTGCTAGCGGTGGTGTTGTAAGCCTGGCGTAGCACTGCCTCTGCATTTTTTCCAGAGACATCACTTACGTGATCTTCAAACTGTTGCATCTGTGTGAGATGAAGAAGGCTAAACCAGTTTTTGTTACCTTCGTTATCAAGCCACTGTTGCCAGTTGGCCACAGCGGCTTTATCCGACTTGCTGATCTGTTCAGTAAGGTTATCGTCTAAACCGCTTAAGATAACATCGTCATAGATATTCGATGAGAAGTCGTTGCCACTAAAGAAAGCCATATCGTAGTTACGATACTGAAGTTGCTCTACGAATAAGGGTTGAGTCTCGTGATGACGAACATTGGCGGAATATGTCGCAGGGATACCATAAAATAAACCAAACGAGGCGTAATTGTCGTTACCAGAGCTGTAATGATGGCTGAAGTTTTGGTTCTGAGTGGCAAATTCACTCAGTGCTGGCATGGTTTCAGGAGTCATGCTGTCTGAGCGTAAATCTTCAACCACAATCATCATAAGATTGTAGTTCTTACTCTTACTCTTACTTACCTTCAAGGTTTCTAGAGGGTAAGTAAGTACTTCGGTATTTGCTTCACCGCGCTCAACACGCTGCTGATATTCTTCTCTATCGAACCAGCCTTGGCGTTCTAAAAAGGTTTTAGCCGTCATTGGGTACGACAACGGGAAGTTAGCACGTTGATTAGTAATTGGATTGTAGAAGGTAGCGTCAGCCCAGATATAGACTAAGTGACTGAAAATAAAGCTCACAAAGAACACAACAGCAATAGGGCGGCCAATGCGTTTATGTGACAGTTTTCTTTGTTTGCGCCACACCCACTCAGCTAGAGCGAGTTGCACAAAGAAAATGATGGGTACAAGAACGAACAGCGTTTGCCATTTTGCATTAATGGCATTCTTATCATCACTTAACAGCAGCTCCCAAACGATAGGGTTTAGATGCAGGTTAAGCTCTTGATACGCTTGTGTATCAAGTAACAAAACGGTCAGCCCAACTGTGCTCGCGAGCACACCTACTATCCTGAACAGTTTAAAGTTCGGGACAACAAAGGTTATAGGGAACAGGCAGAGTACATAGAGTCCAAATACCAAGAAGCCAAAATGGCCTACCCAAGATGAGAATAAGTACAGTTGCCCAAGTAGGGTTTCTGGCCAAGGGGATTCAGCTATGTATCGCGTACCAATGAGCATTGCAACGATGACATTGAAAAAACTAAACCAATGTCCCCAGCTGACAAGCCTTGATACTCGTTCTGCGTAAGAATTACCGCTATCTACCATGAATGTTCGTTCTTGTTATTAGTTGTTAGTCTTCAACAGATGCGATTAATGCATCTGAAAAAGTTTTGGCGATGGCCTTCCTTTGTCCCTTTGCCACGTTCTGGTTAAGAACGTTTGTCGCGATATTGCCAACCAACATCAAGCTCAGTTCTGGAGTCGATTGGTGTTTTTCAAGGACTGTAGCTATTTCAGCTAACATGGTTTCGACTTTTTCGTCACTGTATTTCGATGTAATAGGCATAGTTACTCTGCTAATGATAGTGGAAACGGCTTATGATAACCTACTATGAATAACAACTGAAATCACAAGAGATAGAAATCTCCTATGAGTTTACAATTATCTAATGTCATTTTGCATCAATTAGTTAAAGATTCTGAGCAACAGCTAACGGTTAACTACCGTGAATCAGCACTAACTAATGACGCATCTACTGAAAGTTTAGTCGCTGAATTGCATCGAGTGTTCAATGCAAAAGCAGGAAAAGGCTTTGGAACCTTCTCAGATGAGAGCGAGTTCAAGGTTTGGTTAGACGACACGTTAGCCGATGCTCTCGACTTTTACACTTTCTCACAAAATAGTGCCAAGCGACTGATCTCTGAGATCAGCAAATACCCTTTTGCTGAAGAAGGCTTCTTAGTGCTAGCTCACTATCAGTCTTTAGCCACTGATTATTTGTTTATTGCGCTTATCCCATCTAACGAAAGTCTTAAAGTTACCGAAGGGCTAGATATTAGTGCTACGGATTACTTAGATATCTCTAAGATGGATATAGCGGCACGTATTGATCTTTCTACTTATCAAACAGACAGGGATTCAAACCGCTCGCTTACTTTTATCAAGGGGCGAGTAGGGCGTAAGGTTTCTGATTTCTTCTTGGATTTTCTGCAAGCGGAAACTGGCTTGGATACCAAACAGCAAAATTTGGTGTTGATGCAAGCCGTGGATGACTTTGTTGCTGATGCTAAGTTAGAGAAAGATGACGCAAATTCTTATCGCAAACAGGTTGCCGATTACTGTAACGAGCAGATCAAAGCAGGTGATGAGGTTGAAGTTCGTGAGTTATCACAAGAGCTACCAAAAAGCGATGACGGCACGAGCTTTTCTGATTTTACTCAAGAGCAAGGCTATGAGCTGGAAGAGAGCTTTCCGGGCGATAGAGCAGCTGTACGCAAGCTAACTAAGTTCGTTGGCGCAGGTGGCGGCCTGAATATCAGCTTTGATTCTATGTTAATGGGTGAGCGTGTTTTCTATGATCCAGAGACTGACACCTTAACAATCAAAGGTTGCCCACCAAATCTACGAGATCAGCTCACTCGAAAGGGTTAACCCTTAAAAACAAGTAGTTAAGATAACGCAACCTTTGAGGTTGCGTTTTTTTTACACTTTATGGATAAAATTTCTTGTCATTCGGCTCAACTTTTTTAAATATGAAGGACAGTAAAAAATTTGATTAGCACTGACGATGATTTCAGTGCATTCCCAAAATTACATGGAGTATAGAGATGATGCGAGTAGGTTTAGTTGGCTGGCGCGGTATGGTTGGCTCAGTTTTAATGCAAAGAATGGTAGAAGAAAACGACTTTGATCTAATCGATCCGGTCTTCTATAGCACCTCTCAGGTCGGTATTCCGGCTCCTGTCTATGCAGGAAAAGAAGCGGGTATGCTACAGGATGCTTTTGATATCGAAAGTCTGAAGCAATTAGATGCCATTGTGACCTGTCAGGGCGGTAGTTATACTGAGAAAGTGTATCCTGCACTGAAACAAGCGGGTTGGAAAGGCTACTGGATTGATGCTGCTTCTACACTGCGTATGGATAAAGACTCCATCATTACTCTTGATCCTGTGAACCTGGCTCAAATTCAGCAAGGCATTCATTCAGGTACTTCTACCTTTGTAGGTGGTAACTGCACAGTAAGCTTGATGCTAATGGCGCTCGGCGGGCTCTATGAGAAAGGTCTTGTTGAGTGGATGAGTGCTATGACTTATCAAGCGGCTTCTGGCGCTGGTGCGAAAAACATGCGTGAGCTGATTGCTCAAATGGGTGTTGTGCAGCAATCAGTTGCGGCTGAGCTTGCCGATCCAGCGACCTCTATTTTAGATATCGATCGTAAAGTTGCAGAAACTATTCGCTCTGATGCTTTCCCTACCGATCAGTTTGGCGCACCTCTAGCAGGCTCTCTTATCCCTTGGATTGACGTTAAACGCGAAAATGGCCAGAGCAAAGAAGAGTGGAAAGCGGGCGTTGAAGCGAACAAGATTCTGGGCTTAGATGGAAACCCAATTGCCATTGATGGTACCTGTGTTCGTATCGGCGCAATGCGTTGTCACGCACAAGCACTGACCATCAAGCTGAAGCAAAACGTACCTATGGACGAAATCGAAGAGATCATTGGAACGCATAACGATTGGGTTAAAGTTATTCCAAATGAGCGTGATATTACAGCTCAAGAGCTTACTCCAGCGAAGGTGACGGGTACTATGTCTGTTCCTGTTGGTCGTCTGCGTAAGATGGCCATGGGCGATGACTTTTTAAATGCCTTTACTGTGGGCGATCAGCTCCTATGGGGGGCTGCAGAGCCACTGCGTCGTACTCTACGTATTATTCTGGCTGAGAAGTCTTAATAGTAGCTTTAAGTGCTTAGTTGATTTGAAGGCGCCCTATGGGCGCTTTTTTTGTTTTTAGAGTGGGGAGGACTCGATCTTTCTAAGATTTAGGATAGCAACCCTGTTGCTTCCTGAATGACGACATAATTTAGTGCAGACAGAGAGCGAACGTCCGATTTTACCGTCATTCCAGCCTTGAGCTGGAATCTTAGGTGGTTCTTGACCTGAGTATGTGCACTCTAAGATACTGGCATTCGCCAGTATGACAACTTCTCACTATGGCAGCTTGGCTAATCATAATCACTAGTGCTACTGGTGATCTTCACGACACGTTCTTCATGATCTGGCAACTCACTGCCACAGTGTTTGCAATGAAACGCATCAGGTTCATGGTCATTCTTCATGCAATTTGGACACATCACTAGATCTCTATGGTCTCGATAGATTTTCTTCTGTTGCTTAACTTCTTGGCTCATCTCTGCGGTGATAATTCCTGTGGGTACAGCCAGAATTGAATAACCCAATAGCATAGTCAGTGACGCTATTGCTCTACCTAGTGTGGTAACAGGGGATATGTCGCCGTAGCCGACCGTGGTGATGGTGACTATAGCCCAATAAATACTGGTTGGAATGCTAGTAAAGCCGTTCTCTGGACCTTCAATAATGTATAGCAGCGCCCCAAAGATGGTCACGAGTATGGCCACCATACTAAAGAAGATAAAAATCTTGCGTCTAGAGTTCCATAGGGAGCGCATGATGACATTGGAATCTTGAATGTATTGAACCAATTTCAGTATTCTGAAGATACGCATTACACGTAGCAGTCTTACCACTCCCAGAAAGTGTGCATTTGGTACTAGTAGCGCTATATAGAAAGGCAAGATGGCCATAAGGTCTACAAAGCCATAGAAGCTCTTCGCGTAAGCCCAAGGCTTAGGTGAGCAATATAGGCGCAATAAGTACTCGATAGTAAAGAGGGCTGTGAATAGAACTTCAAGATAACCTAGCTGTGTTGCCCACTTTTCATTTACTGATTCTACAGAACCCATAATCAAAACCAGCAAAGAGCTGATGATGGAAGCAATCAAGCAGATATCGAACCAACGACCTAGTGGCGTATCGGTACGAAAAATGATCACATAAAGTCGGTATCTAAGAGTATGTTCTGGGTGTGGCATATCAAATTAACTTAAATCAGTAATAACAATAGGATAGCACGTAGATATAAGGTGACCCGAAAAAGAAACCTAAGCACACGTTTTTCAGATTAGAACGAAAAAAGCACCTAAGAGGTGCTTTTTTGTACGGATGTGGATGTGTTTTCTGGTGTCAACTAGCTCATCAACCCAGGGAATAGCGCGCCAATTCCGCTGGCAATAAATTCAATGCCGAGTGCACCCAATATCAAACCCATAATACGAGTGATAACGTTGATCCCTGTTTGCCCTAAAAAACGTACGATGAAAGGTGCAGAGCGGAACAACACCCAGCAACAAAAAGAGAATATGATTACGGTAACCGTGACTGCTACATAATCCATTGGACCCGTGTGATTTGAGCCAAACACGATGGTTGAACTGATAGCACCAGGACCCGCCATCAACGGCATAGCTAGTGGTACTACGCCCACTTGCTCTTTACTAATACTCTCTGCTTTTTCTTGCTTGTTTTGTTTTTGCTCACCTAATTGGCCGTTCATCATGGCAAATGCAATGCTAACTAAAAGTAAGCCACCTGCAATACGAAACGAATCAAGAGAGATACTAAACACATCAAGCAGCATCTGGCCTGCAAACAAGGAAACGATCAAAATTACCGCAACAGCAATATTTGCTGTTGAGGCTGTTTTAATACGTTCTTCTGGGGATAGATGATTCGTCAATGACACGAAAATCGGCATGATGCCCACAGGGTTAACAATGGCAAATAAGCCAACAAAAAACTGTAGATATACAGCAACGTCCATACCTTGCATTAGCGAGCCTTAATAAGAAAAACGGGGTGTAATAAATTTCCGCGCTACTTTAATCAAGGACGAGAATTTACGCCAGTGAAACTTTCAAGTATTCGCCTGAAGTTTTCTAAATGATAATCAATTATGCATTAGAAAAACTAATGCGTAAATCCCAAGGCGCTGAAGAAGAGAATTCGACATATTTCGTATGCCTGACACTAAGAGTAGTACTAGATTACAAAGAGACATCAAAAGTAAATAACTGCGCAAAATTTCTCGTTGTCCTATACAAAACAATGGTTATACTAGGGTCTGGCACGTTTTATATGGCCTACAGGATTTGAAAATTTATGACGTAATGGAATTTTTATTACGTAGTAAAAGGGCTACTTTCATGGATGAGATCAGCATCACAGATTGCACTATTTGTAATACAATATGGCATTTAGAATAAGCTCAGCTAATAACCATTTGGTGGTAGTTCTTTCAAACTAAGTGATCTGAGTCAATTTTATTCGCAGAGTGAAATAATATACTCGTCTGTGAAAGCTATTTACTAAGCTGTGTGGTTTAACTAACAAACCTTACTAAAAAGTTTTTAATTTAAAATATCTAGGAGATAATTATGCCTGTAACTAATATGGCTGAACTGGACGCTCTAGTAGCTCGCGTTAAAGCGGCTCAAGAAGAGTTTGCAACGTTTTCGCAAGAGCAAGTAGACACGATCTTCCGTGCAGCTTCTCTAGCAGCCAACCAAGCACGTATTCCTCTAGCACAGCAAGCTGTAGCGGAATCTGGCATGGGCATCGTAGAAGACAAGGTAATCAAAAACCACTTTGCATCTGAGTTTATCTACAACAAATATAAAGATGAGAAAACCTGTGGCATCTTAGAAGAAGATGACAACCTAGGCACAATGACCATTGCAGAACCTGTTGGTATCATCTGTGGTATCGTTCCAACGACTAACCCTACATCTACTGCAATCTTCAAATCTCTAATCTCACTTAAAACACGTAACGGCATCATCTTCTCGCCACACCCACGTGCTAAGAACTCTACTAATGATGCAGCTAAGCTAGTTCTAGATGCAGCAGTAGCAGCGGGTGCTCCAAAAGACATCATCGGTTGGATCGACCAACCTTCTGTTGAGCTATCTAATGGCCTGATGAAACACGACGGTATCGCTCTTATCCTTGCAACTGGTGGTCCAGGCATGGTTAAAGCTGCTTACTCTTCTGGTAAGCCAGCAATCGGTGTTGGTGCGGGTAACGTTCCAGTAGTAATCGACGAAACTGCAGACATCAAACGTGCTGTAGCTTCTATTCTTATGTCTAAAACGTTCGATAACGGCGTAGTATGTGCTTCTGAGCAAGCGGCTATCGTAGTTGATGAAGTGTATGACGAAGTTAAAGCTCGTTTTGCTTCTCACAAAGCACACGTACTAAGCAAAGCTGACGCGAATAAAGTACGTAAAGTACTTCTAATTGATGGCAACCTAAATGCTAAGATCGTTGGTCAACCTGCTCCAGCAATCGCTGAAATGGCTGGCGTTAAAGTTCCTGCTGACACTAAAGTGCTAGTGGGTGAAGGTCTTGGTAAAGTATCTTACGATGACGAATTTGCTCATGAGAAACTATCTCCAACTCTAGGTCTATTCCGCGCTGACAACTTCGAAGATGCTGTTGCTCAAGCAGTAACTATGGTTGAAATCGGTGGTATCGGTCACACATCTGGTCTGTATACAGATCAAGACACAAACACTGACCGCATTCGTTACTTCGGCGACAAGTTGAAGACGGCTCGTATTCTTGTAAACATCCCTTCTACTCATGGTGGTATCGGTGATCTTTACAACTTTAACGTTGCACCTTCTCTAACTTTAGGTTGTGGTTCTTGGGGTGGTAACTCTATCTCTGAGAACGTGGGTCCTAAGCACCTTATCAACAAGAAAACTGTAGCGAAGCGAGCTGAAAATATGTTGTGGCACAAACTACCTAAGTCTATCTATTTCCGTCGTGGTAGCCTTCCAATCGCTCTTGGCGACCTAGAAGGTAAGAAACGCGCATTCCTAGTAACTGACCGTTTCTTATTTAACAACGGTTACGCAGACAGCGTAGTTAGCCTTCTTAAAGCTCAAGGCATTGAAGTTCAAACATTCTTCGATGTAGAAGCAGATCCAACACTATCTGTTGTTGAGAAAGGCGCTGCAGCAATGCAAAGCTTCCAACCTGATGTAATCCTAGCGCTTGGTGGTGGTTCACCAATGGATGCAGCTAAGATCATGTGGGTAATGTACGAGCACCCAGAAACTCACTTTGAAGAACTAGCAATGCGCTTTATGGATATCCGTAAACGTATCTACAAGTTCCCTAAAATGGGTGAGAAAGCTGAACTAGTATGTATTACTACAACTTCTGGTACAGGTTCAGAAGTAACTCCATTTGCTGTTGTTACAGACGACAAAACAGGTGCTAAATACCCACTAGCAGATTACGAGCTAACGCCTAACATGGCTATTGTTGATGCTAACCTAGTAATGAACATGCCTAAGTCTCTAACAGCGTTCGGTGGTTACGATGCAGTAACTCACGCACTAGAAGCATACGTATCTGTTCTTGCTAACGAATACTCGGATGGCCAGGCTCTTCAAGCACTTAAGATGCTAAAAGAATACCTACCAGCGAGCTACAAGCACGGTGCAGCAGACCCAATCGCTCGTGAGAAAGTACACAATGCGGCAACTATCGCTGGTATTGCATTTGCACAGTCTTTCCTAGGAGTGTGTCACTCAATTGCTCACAAAATCGGTGCTGAGTTCCACTTACCGCACGGTCTTGCAAACGCATTGATGATTTCTAACGTTGTACGTTACAACGCGAACGATAACCCAACTAAGCAAACGGCATTCTCTCAATACGACCGTCCGCAAGCACGTCGTCGTTACGCTGAAGTTGCAGACCACCTAGGCCTAAGCCAAGCTGGTGACCGCACTGCTCAGAAGATTGAACGTCTACTAACATGGTTAGAAGAGCTGAAGAAAGATTTGGATATTCCTTTATCTATTCAAGAAGCGGGTGTTAATGAAGCAGACTTCATCGCTAAACTAGATGAGCTATCTGTTGAAGCATTCGATGATCAGTGTACAGGTGCTAACCCACGTTACCCTCTAATCACTGAGCTTAAAGAAGTACTAACAACGTCTTACTACGGTAAGCCATACGTTGAAGGTGAAACTTTCGAAGGCACTACAGTAATCAAGAAAAAAGCAGACCAAAAAGTTGCTAAAGCGAAGTAATTCGACTCTTGATTAGTGGGCTTGAAAGAGTCCACACCGAATAGAAAAATCCCAGCGCTGAAAGGTGCTGGGATTTTTTATTTTTGATGCTTGGAACATGAACGATGTACGTTCTATCCACAAAGTTATCTGAACTTGTGGGACCATCCATGAGGTTATCCAATAGAAAGATGCTAGCAATTCACTACTGAACTACCATGACATTACTCGCCCGTTAAACGAGTCGTTTGAGACAATGTATTCCGTATTTCTTATCAGTTCTTCGCGAATGTTAGCAAAGCTGTTTTGATAGTCATCATGGCGAGAGTGATGCACGCTAGGCAAGATACCTCCAACACGAATATCAAACGGGTTGAGCTCCTTAGCCCAACTCTTTGTTAGACCACTGACCATAGAACTCGTGCTTTCGGTACCAAGAATAGATTCAGAGCGTTCATTTGTAAGGATATTCACAATCACACCTTGCTGGTGGTTCTTACGCATTTGCTCTGCGCAAGCGTGACCGCAGCTAAACAGTGATTGAACAAGGTGAGAGAATTGCTCGCTAAATTCCTCCGCTGGAGTAGGGCTTACCAAAGTCGGCAGTGGATGGTTTTCCCAATTATTGATCAGAATATCAACGCCACGGTCATAGAAGTTCTCAATATAGTTAAACATATCATCGACATTATGTTGGGTGTCATCAGGTAGCGCATAGGTGCACACATTAAAACCAGATTCTATACATTCTCTGTATGTGCCTTTAAGGAGCGATGAGTTTTTGTCCGTGATGACAACCTTGGCTCCAAGAGAGGCAAAGTGAAGGGCGAGAGTCCTCCCAAGTATTGTTCCTGCCGAGGTAATTAATACCACGGAATTGTGAATAACCATTGTTGACCACCTGATTTTTCTAGAGCTTAAAGAAAACTACTGATCACCGCAGTGACAAATAGAGGGCTTAATAGCCCTCTATAAATGAATCCGCTAGTTGGATCTAAGAGCCATATCTGACTCATAGTTATACGATCGAATATAGTGAATAAGATGTGAACAAGATGGTGATTTCTTGTGTTTATGATATGCAATTACTTGAACTAAGGAGTAGCTCACAGTTTGTATGATAGAGGTAGCAATAACTAAGGAAAATTTGTATGGAATATCATTCCTAATCAACAAGACTGCATAACCATCCGCAAACGACAAAAAAGGCTGCCTAAATAGGCAGCCTTTTCATTATAAATCAGCTAATTATTTAGCTAAGTTTTGTGCAACGAAGTCCCAGTTAACTAGAGCCCAGAAGCCATTCATGTAGTCTGGACGAACGTTACGGTAATCGATGTAGTAAGCGTGTTCCCAAAGGTCAACAGTTAGAAGAGGAGTTACACCTTCTTCTGTTAGAGGAGTCGCTGCGTTTGAAGTGTTAACGATTGCTAGTGAACCGTCTGCATTCTTAACAAGCCAAGTCCAAGAAGAACCGAAGTTGTTGATTGCAGAATCAGTGAATTTAGCTTTGAACTCTTCAAAAGAACCAAATGCTGCGTTGATTGCGTCAGCAACAGCGCCCGTTGGTTCGCCGCCTGCGTTTGGCGCTAGGCAGTGCCAGTAGAACGTGTGGTTCCAAATTTGTGCTGCGTTGTTGAATACACCACCGGTAGAAGTCTTAACGATTTCTTCTAGTGTTTTGCCTTCAAACTCAGTACCAGGGATTAGGCCATTTAGTTTAACAACGTAAGTGTTGTGGTGTTTACCGTGGTGAAAATCTAGAGTCTCAGCAGAGATATGTGGTTCTAGCGCGTCTTTTGCGTAAGGAAGAGCTGGTAGTTCAAATGCCATTTGCTCGGTTCTCCATTTATGAGGGCTAAGCCCTAAGCTTCCAATGTAATAACAAATTACACTCGATGAGAGATTTCTCATCAAATGCATGTGACAGGGTAGGTAGTACTACGAACCGCTGTGCAAATTAGTTCTCTAACTTCGTTTGCATTCTATCAATTTTTTATACTAATAAAAGGTTAGGCAACAAATTTATAATATTTGGTAACCAACAGAGTGCGGTTACGCCAACTTTTGTCTATTTTCGCAACAATAACCATAGTTAGTTTATGGTTTTTATTCTAAGCTAGTAAGGTAAAATAACGGAATACTATATAGCGTACATGGATCCGAGGAACGCAATGGAAACCCTAGACAAAATCAAACAGCAGATCGAACAAAACACTATCCTTCTTTACATGAAAGGTTCACCTAAGCTTCCTAGCTGTGGATTTTCTTCTCAAGCGTCTCAAGCTTTGATGGCGTGTGGTGAAAAGTTTGCATACGTTGATATCCTGCAAAACCCTGATATCCGTGCTGAGCTTCCAGCTTATGCACAATGGCCAACTTTCCCACAACTATGGATCGAAGGTGAGCTAATCGGCGGTTGTGACATCATTATAGAGATGTTCCAAAAAGGCGAACTTCAGCCTCTTATTAAGCAGGCCGCTCAACGTTCAGCTAGCGAATAATCTTCGCAGAGCACTGAGCTCTTATAGAGTGCAGATATTAAAAAGGCTTCCAACTGGAAGCCTTTTTCTATTTTTGAGCGAGGTTAAAGAACCATAGCTGCCACCCAACCGAAAATGATCAGTGGGATGTTGTAGTGGATGAAAGTTGGAACCACTGTTTGCCAGATGTGCTCGTGCTGTCCATCTGCGTTAAGACCAGATGTTGGACCAAGGGTTGAATCTGAAGCCGGAGAGCCTGCATCACCTAGTGCTGCTGCTGTACCTACCAAAGCAACGATAGCCATTGGAGAGAAACCAAAAGCTGTTGCTAGTGGTACATAGATGGTTGCGATAATTGGGATAGTTGAGAATGAAGAGCCAATACCCATAGTCACTAGAAGACCAACAATCAGCATCAATAGCGCCGCAAGAGGCTTATTGTCACCAATAGAAGTAGACAGAGCTTCAACAAGTGTCTCTACACCACCAGTAGCTTTCATCACCGCTGCAAAACCAGCTGCTGCAATCATAATAAAACCAATCATCGCCATCATATGAACGCCACGAGTAAATACATCGTGGGTTTCTTTCCATGCGATCACACCACCAAAGGTGAACACCATGAAACCGGCGAGTGCACCGATAATCATTGATCCTGTGTACAGCTGTACTGATAGTGCAGCGATGATAGCGCCTACGGCAACAATAATGTGTTTTTTATTGATGTGACTAGGCTCTGCATCTACATGCGTGATTTCTGTTTCTTTGTAAGTGCGAGGTTTACGGTAGCTAATAAAGATAGCCACAAGCAGACCTGTGATCATGCCCAGCGCAGGGAGTAACATCGCCATCGGTACATCAGATGCAACGATGTTGTGCAGGCCGTTGTCGTTGAGGTTTTTCAGCAATATGTTGTTCAGGAAAATGCCACCAAAGCCAATTGGCAGAATCATATAAGGAGTAACAAGACCAAAAGTAAGTACACAGGCAATCATACGACGGTCAATGTTTAGTTTTGAGAACACTGCAAGTAGAGGCGGAATAAGAATGGGAATGAATGCAATGTGAACAGGAATAACGTTCTGCGATGACATAGTGATTAAGATAAGAGCAACCAGTACAGCGTATTTAAGACCAGTAGATGCAGTGTCACTCTCTTGGCCATTAATGCGTTTAATGACGCTTTGTGCCAATAGGTCGGTAATACCTGACTTTGAGATAGCAACCGCAAACGTACCCAGCATGGCGTAGCTAAGAGCGATGGTTGCACCACCACCTAATCCACCTTCAAAGGCAGCAATGGTGTCGGTAATGTTCATGCCAGCGGTAAGTCCACCAACAATAGCACTAAAAGTTAACGCAACAACGACGTTAACGCGCATCAATGCTAATAGCAGCATGATACAAACGGAAATGACAACGGGATTCATTATACTTCTCTAATTGTTTAGTTGTGTTTATTCTTCGTCAAGCATTGGCCAGCCACCTAAGGCTTTCCATTTATTGACAATTTTACAAAATAATTCAGCGGTCTTTTGTGTATCGTAAAGCGCTGAGTGTGCCTCTTTATTGTCGAACTCTATCTGCGCTGCTTTACATGCTTTGGCTAAAACGGTTTGACCATAAGCTAAGCCGCTAAGAGTCGCGGTATCGAAAGTGGCAAAAGGGTGGAACGGTACACGTTTCAACTTGGAACGTTCGCTAGCCTGAGAGACAAAGCCATGATCAAAGGCAGCATTATGCGCCACGATGATCGCTCGGCTACAACCGGCTAGCTTTTGTTCTTTGCGAACCAGTTTATAGATCTCTTTCAATGCTTCTGATTCGGGGATAGCGCCACGCAATGGGCTGAAAGGGTCACGCATTCCGATAAATTCGAGTGCTTCCTTCTCTAAATTTGCTCCTTCAAATGGTTCTACTTGGAAAGTCAGGGTGCTTGCTGGATGCAAGTCTCCGTTTTCATCCATAGCCAGAGTTACTGCGCATATTTCAAGCAACGCGTCAGTTGAGGCATTAAAACCAGCGGTTTCTACGTCGATAACCACAGGGAAATACCCTCTAAATCGTTTTTTTAGCGTCAAAGCTTCATTTTCTACAGTCATAACAAGTAAAGCGTATGGATTAAGGCGAGCATTATTACAGATTCATAAGGTTTTCTAAACCCATACATTAATTTTCCTGAGTCTAAATATGACAAAAGGGCTGTAATTATCTTTAGACAATTACAGCCCTAGTAAACGTGTTTACTTATCTGTGAATTGATTAGCCGTTCAAACCAGACGAGGCATTTTCTCGCTGAATAAGTTCTATCTTGTAACCATCAGGGTCAGTGACAAAAGCAATATGTGTTGAGCCCCCTTTAACTGGGCCTGGCTCGCGAGTTACGTTTCCACCAACTGCCTTGATAGCATCACAAGTAGCATAGATATCCTCATACCCAATAGCGACGTGGCCAAAAGCATCGCCAAGATCGTACTCTGTTGTGCCCCAGTTGTAGGTCAGTTCAATGACTGCACCTTGTGATTCGTCGCCAAAGCCGACAAAGGCAAGAGTGTATTGGTATTCTTTGTTTTCGTTCTTACGCAATAGTTCCATACCCATTACTTTGGTATAGAACTCGATAGACTTATCTAAATCACCCACGCGAAGCATGGTGTGTAATACGCGGCCTTGAGACATGATTGATCCTTATTATTTGTGAAATGGAGAGTAGTTTTAATCGATATCCTTATCTTTGTACTCGCACAAGTCTTCTATCATGCAACTGCCACAACGTGGGTTGCGAGCAATACAGGTGTAACGACCGTGGAGAATTAGCCAATGATGCACATCTAGCTTGAACTCTTTTGGCACAACCTTGAGTAGCTTTTGTTCAACATCATCTACGGTTTTACCCATGGCAAACTTGGTGCGATTCGAAACCCGGTAGATATGTGTATCAACCGCAATAGTCGGCCAACCAAATGCAGTATTGAGAACCACATTAGCTGTCTTTCTTCCGACGCCCGGTAGGGCTTCAAGAGCTTCTCTATTTTCAGGGACTTCACCACCATGTTGTTCAAGTAATATCTTACAGGTCTTGATGGTGTTTTCTGCCTTTGAATTGAACAAACCAATAGTCTTTATGTATTCCTTTAAGCCATCAACACCTAAATCTAGTATGCCTTGCGGGGTATTGGCGACAGGATACAGCTTGTCGGTTGCCTTATTAACACTGACATCGGTTGCTTGAGCCGATAATAATACCGCTATCAGTAATTCAAAAGGGGAGCTCCAGTTGAGTTCCGTTTCTGGGTGAGGGTTTTCCTCACGCAATCTCTCAAGTATGAGTCGACGCTTATCTTTATTCATTGAGTCCGTTTTTAAATAAGATTAGTTGTTAGTAACACGAGCCCGTTCAATCTGCTGTTTCTCATGCTTCGGTGCTTGTTGCGCTCGGTAGTTGTCTATCCAGTTCTTACCAGCAATTAAGAAACCCACACCGATAAAAGCACCGGGTGGTAGCATCGCAAGTAGGAAGTTACTGTCAACCTGATACACTTGAATGCGCAATACGCTTGCCCAATCACCCAGTAGCAAATCAGCGCCATCGAAAAGTGTACCATTACCGAGAATTTCTCGAATTGCACCAAGAACCACGAGTACGGCAGTCATTCCTAATCCCATCCAAAGACCATCTAATACAGCCAGTGCAGGTGTATTCTTCGAGGCATAGGCTTCGGCTCGACCAATGATAATGCAGTTGGTTACGATCAAAGGGATGAAAATGCCTAAAGACAGGTATAAGCCATAGGCGTAGGCGTTCATTAATAGTTGAACGCAGGTTACCAGAGCTGCAATGATCATCACAAAGATAGGCAAACGGATCTCTTGAGGTACATGATTGCGAATAAGAGATACGGTTAGATTTGATCCCACTAATACTAACAAAGTAGCTATGCCGAGACCTAATGCGTTGGTCACGGTTGCTGATACGGCTAGTAGTGGACAGAGGCCAAGCAGTTGGACAAGGGCAGGATTGTTATCCCAAAGACCATTCTTTAATAACAGTTTCTTCTCTGACATTATTTCACCTCACATTGTGGTGAGTTACTCAAGATATCTTCCTGATTTTGCGTAAAGTATAGTCCTGTGTTGTAGATGGCTTTCACTACAGCTCGAGGAGTAATCGTTGCACCGGTAAACTGGTCAAATTGCCCGCCATCCTTACGTACTTTCCAGTTGTCTTGATTGTCTGCAGTAATTTCTTGATTAGTGAATGACAAGATCCAATCCGATACACGTAAATCAATTTTATCGCCAAGCCCAGGAGTTTCTTGATGCGACAGTACTCGGGCACCTAACACCTTGCCTTGCAGGTCGACACCCACCAATACACGAATCGAACCGTTGTAACCATCAGGTGCGATAGTTTCAATTGCAACTGAAGTTGGCGTACCGTCGATAGTAGCAATATAAGCAGGCATAATTTCGTGAGTGCCTAAAACTTCATTTTGTAAGTCGATGCAGTTGGCGTAAAGTTCGTTGTCATGCAAATTTGTAGGGATAACTTGATTTAGCTGCCCTTGCAGCTGAGCGATTTGCTGCGCTTTGATCGTATCCTCAGTCAATAGATGGGTGATAGAGACCACACCTGTTGTGATGCAAGCGAACATGGCGAGAACTAAACCGTTTTGTCGTATGGTTTTTAACATGATATTACTTGTGACCGTAGGTTCTAGGTTGTGTGTAGTAGTCGATCAGCGGTACACACATGTTGGCTATAATAACCGCAAAAGCAACGCCGTCAGGAAAGCCGCCAAAGGAGCGGATAATGACGATCAGTGCGCCGATTAACCCACCAAAAATCACTCGTCCTTTAATCGTTGTCGCAGCGGAGACAGGGTCTGTTGCGATAAAGAAAGCGCCGAGCATGGTTGCCCCCGAAAATAACTGGAACAGTGGTGATCCTAGTGTACCTGGGGCGATAATGTACAGTATCAGGCTGGTAAGGAATACGCCGCTAAGCACACCTACAGGGATGTACCATTGAATCACGCGAAGCTTAAGCATTATCAATCCACCAATAAGGAATAAGACATTAATCCATTCCCATCCGTAGCCTGCGATACCTGAAAATAAAGGGCTATTATTGATTTCAGAAAGCGTTTGACCATTACCAAGACCGGTTTTTACGGTATCGAGTGGCGTTGCCATGGTGATCCCATCAACTCCGGTGCGGATCTGCTGTAGTGACATACCATCAAGGTTGTAACCGCTAAAAATAAGCGATAGGGCATCGGTCGCACCCACAGGTGATGATGAGATTTGTGCTGGAGTTAACCAGCTGGTCATCTGTACTGGGAACGAAATGAGCAAAACTACGTAAGCGACCATTGCCGGGTTAAATAGGTTCTGTCCTACTCCACCGTAGAGGTGCTTTGCAACGACAATAGCAAAAAATAAACCTATGACGGTGATCCACCAAGGGGAAAGCGGGGGGATCGCAATGGCGAGTAATACAGCGGTGACGAGCGCAGTATTGTCACGGAGCGCTTGTATTGGAGAACGCCCTCTAGCCAGCATGATGAGAGACTCATATGTCCAAGCCACTAAGATAGCAAACAGTACTTGAATTAGAGTGCCAAAACCAAAGAAGTAGGTTTGCGCCAAAATACCTGGAATAGCACACAGTGCGACCAGAAGCATCATAGTCGATAAAGAGCGACGCTTTTGAGTATGGGGTGAACTGGCGATAAAAAATGCCACTAGTTATTCTCCTTAGAGTCAGTGCTATCGGCTTGTTGAGCCGCCTTTCTTGCTTTTGCTCGGGCTATAGCAGAAGCGACGGCTGCTTTTTTTGGGTCGTCTGACTCTACAGATTCGCTAGTTTGAGGCTCAGTGTCAGCGGTTTGTTGTTGCTGAGCTTTGCGTGCTTTTGCTCGGGCTATAGCAGCAGCGACGGCGGCTTTTTTCGGGTCGTCTGATTCTGCAGACTCGCTAGTTTGAGGCTCAGTGTCAGCGGTTTGCTGTTGCTGTGCTTTACGTGCTTTGGCTCGTGCAATTGCAGCAGCGACGGCTGCTTTTTTCGGGTCGTCTGACTCTGCAGGCTCGCTAGTTTGAGGCTCAGTGTCAGCAGTTTGTTGTTGCTGAGCTTTACGTGCTTTTGCTCGTGCTATAGCAGCAGCGACGGCGGATTTTTTCGGGTCATCCGATTCTGCAGGCTCGCTAGTTTGAGGCTCAGTGTCAGCGGTTTGTTGTTGCTGAGCTTTACGTGCTTTGGCTCTTGCAATTGCAGCAGCGACAGCAGATTTCTTCGAATCATCAGACTCTGTGGTGTTGCTAGTTTGAGGCTCTATATTTGCTTGCGCGGCTTTGCGTGCTTTAGCTCTTTCTATAGCTGCTTTCACGGCATCTTGCTTTTCAGTTTTCGCATCGACATCTGTCGAATTTGTTGATGATACTTGTTCTTTTTTAGCTTTTGCGCGAGCAATAGCAGCCGCAACAGCATCACTTTTCGTCCCTGCTGCTTTTGGTTGATTTTCTGCTTTTTGTTCGCGACGTAGACGCGCTTCTTCCTTGCGTTGTTCACGCAATTTTCGCATCTCAGAATTGTCAGGTTCAGTAGCGTTGTCTGGTTGTGCTTCAGCTTGCTTTGCTTTGGCTCTGGCAATCGCGGCCGCAACTGCCGGTTTAGGACCTTCAGTCTTTTTCTGTTTAACTCTTTCTATCGCAGCAGCAATAGCATCGTCACCGCCTTCAGTTTTCATTTGACTGCGACGTTTTTCTGCGGCTATTTTGTACTTCTGCTCGCGCTCGATTTTATCGCGCTCTAGGCGCTCTTTACGTTGTTCAAAACGAACCTTAGCGCGTTCAGCAGCTTCGGCTTCGGCTGCTTGAATTTTGATTTCTGTTTTCGATTGACGAAAGTAGTTAACTAACGGGATGTTACTAGGGCACACATAGGCACAAGCACCACATTCGATACAGTCTTTAACTTTGTACTCTTCGCACTTTTCGAGGTCTTTATCTTTCGAGTACCAATACATTTGTTGCGGCAGTAGTGAAGCAGGACAAGCCGCTGCACATTGACCACAACGAATGCAGGCCATTTCATCAGCAGTGAACTCTAACTCTTTCTTCGCAGGAGCTAATATACAGTTACTGGTTTTAGTGATAGGAACCTCGGTGTGAGGCAAGGTAAAGCCCATCATTGGCCCGCCCATAATAACGGATTGTTTTTTCCAAGGAGAAAAGTGTGCTTGCTCAAGTAAAGATTGTACTGGAGTCCCGATAGGCACCCACAGATTTTGCGCTTGGCTGACACTGCGGCCTGTCATAGTGACTACACGCTCAACCAAAGGCTCGCCATCTATGACAGCTCGCTTCACAGCAAAAGCAGAACCGACGTTTTGCACCATGATTCCTATGTCTGCAGGCAGTCCGCTTGAAGGCACTTCTTTATTGGTTAAAACTTTGATTAATTGGCGCTCACCGCCCGATGGATACTTAGTTGGAATGACACGAATGACAATATCATGATTCTCTCCAGCCTTACTTAGGGCTTGGATTGCTTCAGGCTTGTTATCTTCAATGCCAATAATGCACAGCTTAGGCTTTAATATGTGGCTTAAGATGTCTATACCTTGGATAACTTGCTCTGCATATTCACGCATTAGGCTGTCATCGGCAGTAATGTACGGCTCACACTCAGCGGCATTAATGATCAATATATCTGTGCGGCCAAAACCCGACTGGAGTTTTCTTGCCGTTGGGAAGCCTGCGCCCCCCATACCTGATATACCAGATTGACGGATGATATTGACCAAATCTTCGGCGTTTAGGTCTTGATAATTGGGAGTGCCACTGTGTTCAATCCACGTATCTTTATTATCTGGTTTGATAACAATGGAAAGCTCTGGCAACCCAGATGGATGGCAGCCTGTTCTTGGCTCAATAGCAGTGACGATACCAGAGGTGGATGCATGTACTGGCAAGCTTAAACTGGTGTGGTACTGAGTGAGAGGTTGGCCTTTTAATACCAAGTCTCCAACTTTGACCAGTAGATCGCCTTCTTTACCAATGTGTTGTTTGACTGGGATGACTATCTCATTCGCAATATTAGCTCGCCCAATTTTATGGGTCAGAGATTGTGCTTTATGTTCTGGCGGATGAATGCCTCCAGGGAAATCCCAGAGATGGCCAGAGCGAATTTGTTCAATAAGTGACAGCATTGGCGGTTATGAATTCTCAGTCGTTGTGCTTGGCACATTGGTATCGATATTAACTACTGGGATGGTGTCGAGTTGCCATTTCCAAGTATCCGGAGTGGTTTTTACCGGAATCATCTCAATGCATTCAGTTGGGCAGGGTGAAACACAGAGATCACAGCCCGTACATTGGTCCGCAATGATGGTATGCATGGCCTTTGTTCCCCCGACAATGGCATCAACGGGACAAGCTTGAATACATTTAGTGCAGCCGATACACATGTCTTCGTGTATAAACGCGACTTTTTTAACATTATCGGAAAGATCGTGTGCTGAGTCGGGTACATCAACTCCCATAAGGTCAGCCAGTTTTTGTATAGTGGCTTCTCCACCAGGAGGGCATTTGTTGATCTCATCACCGTTAGCAATAGCCTCTGCATAAGGGCGACAGCCTGGGTAACCACACTGACCACATTGTGTCTGTGGCAAGATAGAGTCAATTTGTTCAACGATCGGGTCAGCTTCTACTTTGAAGCGGATAGATGCAAAACCAAGTAACCCGCCAAATAGAGCAGCAAGAGCCACGAGGGCGACAACGGCGATAAGAATAGCTTCCATTAGATCTTCACCAAACCTGTAAAGCCCATAAATGCTAGAGCCATTAAGCCTGCAGTGATCATTGCAATAGAGGCGCCTCTAAAAGGCACTGGAACATCGGAAGCTGCAATGCGTTCGCGCATTGATGCAAATAGAATAAGCACCATCGAGAAGCCAACGGCTGCACCAAACCCATAGATGATGGACTCTACGAAACTGTGATTTTCATTAACATTAAGCAAAGCTACGCCCAGCACTGCACAGTTTGTGGTGATCAGTGGGATGAAAATCCCGAGCAGTCGATATAACGTAGGGCTAGTTTTGTGCACCACCATCTCAGTAAACTGAACTACGACAGCAATAACCAGAATGAAACTCATGGTTCGTAGGTATTCGATGCCAAGCGGTTGCAGTAGATAGGTTTCTACTAAATACGCACACACTGATGCCAAGGTCAGAACAAAGGTTGTCGCTAGCCCCATACCTATAGCCGTCTCTAATTTTTTAGAGACTCCCATAAATGGACACAAGCCCAAGAATTTAACTAGCACAAAGTTGTTGACCAGTACGGTACCAATCAACAACAAAAGATATTCGGTCATACCAATTTTTTACTCACCCAGATCGAGCTGAACATTATCCTAATTTGTCAGGTATATAACAACACAACATCTGTAGGGATTTAGAACATTTGTAGAAAATATAGTCGTTTATACGCAGTTCTTTTCAAATAAAGTACATAAAATTGAGGTGTTAGGTGCCATAACGTCGTTTAGTTTTAAATTTGATGACTATTTGTGGAGACTTAGGTTACCCATTTGGGCGGACGAATGGTGTGTAGATTGTACGTTTTTGTAATGCAAGTCTTTATATTATGACGCAAATTTAAGTTAATGCGTTCCCAGATTCCCGCTAAAAGCATGCGGGAATGACATTTCTTATAGCTATCAGCTGACAGCTTAAAGCTCTAAGTTTAAATGCAGTCATTGCCGAAGTGTTTTTTAGGCAATCTTTGGGCGAGTGTGTTGCAAGATTCCCGCTAAAGGCATGCGAGAATGACATTTCTTACAGCTATCAGCTGACAGCTTAAAGCTCCAAGTTCAAACACCGTCATTGCCGAGGTGTTTTATCGGCAGTCTTGGGCGAGTGCGTTGCGAGATTCCTGCTAAAAGTATGCGGGAAGGACATTTTTTACAGCTATCAGCTGACAGCTTAAAGCTCCAAGTTCAAACACCGTCATTGCCGAAGTGTTTTATCGGCAATCTTAGGGCGAGTGCGTTCCCAGATTCCCGTTAAAAGCATGCGAGAATGACATTTCTTACAGCTATCAGCTGACAGCTTAAAGCTCCAAGTTCAAACACCGTCATTGCCGAGGTGTTTTATCGGCAATCTTTGGGCGAGTGCGTTCCTAGATTCCCGTTAAAAGCATGCGGGAATGATATTTCTTAGAGCTATTAGCTGACAGCTTGAAGCTCTAAGTTCAAACACAGTCATTGCCGAGGTGTTTTATCGGCAATCTTTGGGCGAGTGCGTTCCTAGATTCCCGCTAAAAACATGCGGGAATGACATTTCTTACAGCTATCAACTGACAGCTTAAAGCTCCAAGTTCAAATGCAGTCATTGCTGAAGTGTTTTATCGGCAATCTTTGGGCGAGTGCGTTCCTAGATTCCCGTTAGAAGCATGCGGGAATGATATTTCTTAGAGCTATTAGCTGACAGCTTGAAGCTCTAAGTTCAAACACAGTCATTACCGAGGCGTTTTATCGGTAATCTTAGGGGAGTGCGTTGCGAGATTCCCACTAAAAGCATGTGGGAATGACAATTCTTACAGCTATCAGCTATCAGCTGACAGCTTGAAGCTATTTACCCAAACACAAAGTCCAAACGAAAAAAAACCGCATCACTTTCATGATACGGTTTTTTAAAAAAATTTGGCTCCCCCTGCAAGACTTGAACTTGCGACATACGGATTAACAGTCCGCCGTTCTACCAACTGAACTAAGGGGGAATTGCTCTAAAGCGAGGCGAATATTACTGACAAGGCTTCTATCTGTCAATATTAAATCTGAAGATTTCTAGGAAAAATTATACAGAAAGTGCTGTGGGTAATGTTGAGACCAATTGCATTAAGGCTTGGTGACAGTTATCCACTGATTTTGTGGATAAGTATGTTGATGAGTTTGGGGAAACTTTATTTTATTAACATACCGATAACTTTACTTGGTGTAATTGTTTATTGTAAGTACATGCAATACAAGGAGTTGTGTGAAAAATGCGTGCTTCAACAAGATGTGATAGGTGTTTCAGGTATGTTCAAAAAATAATCTAAAAATTAACCATTGACTAAATTCTGGGGAAAAGCTGTGAGTTAATTAGATGTTACAATAGAGAGGGTTTTCTTTCAGGGGAGAAGAATATAGCAAATGTTAAAATCGAGTGCTAGCACTATTGGTGATAAAATTGATATAAATACTCATGAAAATATTTCAAGCGAAGGTAACGCATTGTGGATGAAGAAAAAAGCACCAAAACGTTTGATTTGGTTTCGAGTTATCAACCTTCGGGCGACCAGCCTACTGCGATTAAACAATTGCTTGATGGATTGGACAGTGGTCTAGCCCATCAAACCTTATTGGGCGTGACAGGTTCAGGGAAAACCTTTTCGTTGGCAAATGTTATTGCACAGGCACAGCGACCAGCCATCATTTTGGCGCCGAATAAAACCTTGGCTGCTCAATTATATGGAGAGATGAAAGCATTCTTTCCTAATAATTCCGTAGAGTACTTTGTTTCTTACTACGATTATTATCAACCTGAAGCATACGTTCCCACAACTGACACCTTTATTGAGAAAGACTCTTCGGTGAATGCTCATATTGAACAAATGAGGTTGTCAGCGACAAAGGCGCTACTAGAGCGCAAAGATGCCATCATTGTTGCTTCGGTTTCTGCTATCTACGGTTTAGGTGATCCTGAGTCTTATCTTAAAATGATGTTACACGTTAGACGTGGCGATGTAATGGATCAAAGAGATATCCTACGCCGACTAGCAGAATTGCAGTATTCAAGAAATGATGTGGCGTTTGAGCGTGGGCAGTTTCGTGTACGAGGTGAGGTGATTGATATTTATCCTGCTGAATCTGAACATGATGCAGTACGAATTGAAATGTTTGACGATGAAATAGACTGTATCAGTATTTTTGATCCACTGACGGGCTCTGTTACCCAAAGAGATCTACCCAGATTTACCATCTATCCTAAAACGCACTACGTTACACCGCGTGATCGAATGCTGGAAGCGATTGAGAAGATTAAAGATGAGCTTGTTGATCGCAAGAAACATTTGCTTGATAACAATAAATTACTGGAAGAGCAGCGCATAAGTCAGCGTACTCAATTCGATATAGAAATGATGAATGAACTCGGATTTTGCTCTGGAGTAGAAAACTATTCAAGGCATCTCAGTGGTCGTGAAGAGGGCGAGCCGCCTCCGACCTTGTTTGATTATCTTCCGGCGGACGGTTTGTTGGTTATTGATGAGTCACACGTCACCGTTCCGCAGATTGGTGCTATGTATAAAGGCGACCGTTCTCGTAAAGAGACTCTAGTCGAATTTGGTTTTCGTTTACCGTCAGCTCTCGATAATCGCCCACTAAAATTTGACGAGTTCGAAGCTTTAGCGCCTCAAACCATCTTTGTTTCGGCAACGCCTAGTGACTATGAAAAAGAGATGTCCGGCGACGATATTGCAGAGCAGGTTGTTCGCCCAACGGGTTTACTCGATCCAGAAATTGAGGTGCGCCCCGTAGGTACTCAAGTCGATGACTTATTGTCGGAGATACGCATTCGAAGCGTCAAAGATGAAAGAGTGTTGGTGACCACATTAACCAAGCGTATGGCCGAGGATTTAACGGAATACCTGACCGAACATGATGTGAAGGTTCGTTATTTGCATTCGGATGTGGACACTGTAGAACGGGTCGAAATAATTCGTGACCTACGTTTGGGTGAATTTGATGTGTTAGTGGGTATTAACTTACTTCGTGAAGGTTTGGACATGCCAGAAGTGTCGCTGGTGGCCATTCTCGATGCCGATAAAGAAGGCTTCCTTCGTTCAGAGCGTTCGTTGATTCAGACTATAGGTCGCGCCGCACGAAACCTTGAAGGTAAGGCTATCTTGTATGGAGATCGTATTACTAAATCGATGGCCAAAGCGATAGGTGAAACAGAACGTCGACGCTTGAAGCAGCAACAGTACAATGAAGACAATGGAATTACACCGCAAGCTCTTAAGAAAAGTGTCAAAGATATTATGGAACTCGGAAGTGTTGCCAAAGCGGGCGGCAATAAGAAGTCCAAAGCTGTGCCATTATCTAAGGTAGCGGAAAGCGATGAGCAATATAAGACATTGCCACCGCAAGAGTTGGAGAAGCTTATACTCAAACTAGAGAATGAGATGTACCAACATGCACAGAATCTTGAGTTTGAAGAAGCGGCTGCCAAACGAGATCAAATGGAAGAATACCGAAGGCAATTCATCGCCAATAGCTAGGGGTTAGGTTGTATAGCGAATGTCAAAAAATAAAATAGCAAACAAGCAGTTGAGATTGTTGATGGTAGAGGACACGCTTTCAGTAGCCACCTTATACCAGACATATCTTTCAACACTGAATTTAGATATTCAAATAGTCTCTAGTGGTGAGGCTGCATTGGAACATCTTGAACAGCAGTCGATTGATCTTATGCTGTTGGATCTGCGCCTGCCCGATATGACGGGGATGGACGTATTGAAAAAGGTGCGAGCAAGAGCGCCTAAAGTCCCTGTTATCTTCATGACAGCACATGGTTCTATCGAGGTTGCAGTTGAGGCGATGAGAGCCGGGGCACATGACTTTTTGATTAAACCCTGTGAGGCAGATCAGCTCCGCATAACAGTATCTAAAGCGATACACCAAACCCAAAATGGTAAGCAAGATGTTCTGGGAGAAATAAATCAATATCAAGGCTTTATTGGCTCAAGTTCTAGTATGCAAAAGGTCTATAAAACCATTGATTCGGCAGCATCGAGTAAGGCGAGTATCTTTATTACTGGTGAGAGCGGAACGGGTAAAGAAGTGTGTGCTGAGGCCATTCACTCTGTCAGTAATCGAAGTCCTGAGCCCTTTATTGCATTGAATTGTGCTGCTATCCCTAAAGACCTCATTGAAAGTGAACTGTTTGGCCATGTAAAAGGTGCATTTACCGGCGCTGCAACAGATCGAAAAGGCGCCGCTGAATTGGCTGATGGCGGAACTCTATTTTTAGACGAATTATGTGAGATGGATTTGGATTTACAAACCAAATTATTACGCTTTATTCAGACCGGTACTTATCAAAAAGTAGGCTCATCAAAGCTCAGTGCAGTTGATGTGCGCTTTGTGTGTGCGACCAACAAAGATCCATGGCAAGAAGTGAAGAGAGGTCGTTTTCGAGAGGATCTTTATTACCGCCTTTATGTTATCCCACTGCATTTGCCACCATTAAGAGACCGAGGCGATGACATTGTTGAGATTGCGTACTCTTTACTCGGTTTTACCTCTCTTGAAGAGAACAAACAATTTGGCAAATTTAACCAGGAGGTACTTCGTCATTTCGTCGCTTATCCTTGGCCGGGTAACGTACGCCAGTTACAAAATGTGATTCGTAATATTGTCGTTCTCAATGAAGGCGAAGAAGTGAAAATGGACATGTTACCGGCTCCCTTAGATCGATTTAAGGTCGCTTCATATTCCGAAGACGTTATCGATCAGTTCATAGACCCTGAACAAAATGACGACAGCAAAAAGATCGTGCCGTTGGCTTTGGTCGAACGCAGAACGATAGAAAGAGCCATCGAACTGTGTGGTGGCAGTATACCTGCCGCTGCCACTGAACTGGATGTCAGTGCATCAACACTCTATAGGAAACTAGAAAAATGGGAGAAAGGGCGTGGATGAACTAAATCTGTTGCAAAGCGATAAAATTACTAGCTTGCGTGCACAGGTGGGTGTGGAGGCTATGCCAGCCTTGCTCGATATTTTTAAACAAGAGCTTCAGCAGTACATTGGTCAAATAGAGGGAGTGGCAGTGAGTGCAGAGAGTAGAGAGATGATTGCTCGTACTTGCCATGCGATAAAAGGTAGCGCTCCTAGTTTTGGTGCTACTTTACTTGCAGAAAAGGCCTCTGAAATGGATGCCTTTTACAAGCAGCAACAACTAACCGACTTTGATAAACAATGTGACGAGCTGATTTCACTTTTGCGACGAACAGTGTTTAAGTTGGAGCAATTACAAGACCAACTCCAGTAATTACAGCTGTTCTAAAATGGCTAGGCGCAGTTTCTCGCGGTCGTGGCGCCAGCCTCTGTTTATTGAGGCGAGATCGCGGGTGACTATGTTCCATTTATCTTCCAATTCTGGATGAGGAACACCACCTAATACCACGTCAATTTTTCGCCCGTGGCAAGCACGCTCTATCCAGCTTAGTTTCTGTCTTAAATCCATCCGACCAGCCGGACCAAATTCAGGACTGAGATTTTCGATTAGCAAGACTTTTGCGTTGGTATTGGCCTTAATGGCCCTGCCAATTTCGGGTAATAAAAGAGGAGGCATGATACTGGTTAAGAAGCTACCTGGCCCTAAAATGATGGCATCTGCTAGCTTGATAGCATCGACCGATTCGCAAATAGCAGGAACCTCAGGATCCAGATCAAGCCTTAGCAAATCTTCTTCCATTTCATCAACGTTGGTTTCACCTTTTACCCAACTCCCCTTAGTTGATAAGGCGCGCAGGTCTGAAGGGTGCTCAGTCATCGGCAAGATGTTAACGTCTACTTTAAGTAACTCACGAACCAAGTTGATGGCTTCAAGTGGCCTAACCGATAAATTATCCATTGCGGTGAGGATTAGATTACCTAGATTATGGCCGTCGAGTTCGCCTGCACCTCGAAAGCGATATTCAAACATCATCGAGCTGATCGAGGGCTCTGTAATCAACTGATTAATACAGTTACGAGTATCCCCCCACGCAATTCCACCTTGGCAATAACGAATACGACCGGTAGAACCTCCGTTATCTGTGGTGGTTACAATTCCAGTTGCGTTGCTACCAAAATCTTTTAAAGCCGCCAAAATACGACCAAGACCGTGACCGCCGCCGATGGCAACTACCTTTTTTGATGAGTAAATTTCCACGCTAATCGCTTATTTTTCTTAGAAATACTAGGCAAATGTACCTGAATCTTTAGATTAGACCAAATTTGCCGCGAATGAATTTGATTAAACACGCCTTTTGTAACATTCATCTTGGCAAAAGTTCCTGCATTCCTTTAGGCTTTAGCATTAGCCTACGGAAAATGGTTTATACTGTAGGTGTAAAACTCCGAGTCTCCTTCACTAAGTTTGACGCTATGTTCCAGAAAATGAACGTTTGAGCAGAACAATATGTGATTTAGGCCGTGGCATTTCGCCACCAGGGTTGCTCTAGAAATGGAGTTGCCTCCCGTATTTAGGAAAGGTGTTTTGTGACGCAACAATTCGAAGATAGTTTTCATCGCAAGTTTTATTACTTGCGACTTTCAGTTACCGACGTGTGTAACTTTAAGTGCAATTATTGCTTGCCAGATGGGTATCACCCTGAGGCGAGTAAACGCCCCCCTTTTATCACTCTTCCTGAGATACAGCGTGTGGTGCGAGCGTTTGCCCATTGTGGTACGACTAAAGTTCGTATCACAGGTGGTGAACCCACCCTGCGCAGAGATTTTACGGATATTGTGCATAGCGTTGCCGAGACTCCGGGCATTGAAAAAATAGCCACCACTACCAACGGTTATCGCATGGCTAAACAAGTGTCCGATTGGAAAGAGGCAGGGCTTACTCATATTAACGTCAGTCTAGACAGTCTCGATCCGAAACAATTTCATCAAATTACAGGACAGAACCGATTTCATGATGTCATGGCGGGTATCGATCGTGCCTTTGAAGTGGGTTATGAGCAGGTTAAGGTTAATGTGGTTTTACTTAAAGATCTTAACAGCCAACAACTGCCGCAATTTTTAAACTGGATCAAAGATAAACCTATTCAACTTCGTTTTATCGAGTTGATGAAGACAGGTGAAATGGATGAGCTGTTTGATAAGCGACATGTTTCCGGGGTAGCAATCCGAAATCAACTGATTGCCAACGGTTGGATATTAAAGCTGCGAGAAGTGAATGATGGACCGGCTCAGGTATTTATCCACCCAGAGTACAAGGGTGAGATAGGTCTAATCATGCCATACGAAAAAGGTTTTTGTTCGACTTGTAATCGACTGCGTGTATCCGCAATGGGTAAATTACATCTTTGCCTCTTTGGTGAAGAGGGCTTAGAGCTTCGCGATCTGATGCAAAAAGATGAGCAAGAAGAGGCTTTGATTGCCCGCATATCGCAAGGTCTAAAAACCAAAGACGTTAGCCATCACCTTGATCAAAATAACCCAGGTGCGACACCGCACCTGGCATCGATCGGCGGCTAAACTTCGTCACACTATTATTTATTTTACAACAAACAGTACATAGGAATTGAGAGAAATGGGACACGCTCATAATGATTTTACGCCGGCAAGCATTGCCGTATTGACTGTATCAGATACTAGAACTGAAGAAACCGATACAAGTGGCGGTTACTTAGCAGACCAGGTACAAGAGGCAGGCCATAAACTAGCGGACAAACAAATCGTTATTGATGATGTTTATAAGATTCGCGCGATCGTCTCTAAATGGATTGCCGATGAAAATGTTGATGCCATTTTAGTTACGGGTGGCACAGGATTTACTGCTCGAGATTTTACTCCTGAGGCTCTAGGTCCACTCTTTGATAAGAAAGTTGAAGGGTTTGGTGAGTTATTTCGCGCAGTATCGTACGAAGAAATCGGTACTTCTACTATTCAATCACGTGCCTTGGGTGGTTTTGCGAACCGTACAGTAATTTTGGCAATGCCAGGCTCAACCGGTGCTTGTAGAACAGCATGGACTCGCATCATCAAAGATCAACTAGATTCTCGCCATAAGCCATGTAATTTCATGCCGCATATTGGGATGTAAGAATAGATGAGTGAATTAACCCATATAAACCAGAGCGGTGAAGCGAATATGGTCGATGTGTCTGCTAAAGCAGACACAGTGCGTGAGGCGAGGGCAGAGGCTATCGTCACCATGTCAGAGCAAACGCTCGCATTGATTTTAAGTGGCGATCACCATAAAGGTGATGTGTTTGCTACCGCGCGCATCGCTGGTATTCAAGCAGCAAAGAAAACATGGGACCTGATCCCTCTTTGCCATCCTCTATTGCTCTCCAAGGTAGAGGTTCAATTAACGCCAATAAAAGAAAGCAATCAGGTTCGTATTGAATCAACCTGTAAGCTAGCCGGTAAGACAGGTGTTGAAATGGAAGCTCTAACTGCGGCCTCTGTTGCTGCCTTAACTATCTACGATATGTGTAAAGCGGTACAAAAAGACATCGTGATTTCTCAAGTTCGATTGCTTGAAAAGACGGGTGGTAAATCAGGTCATTTTGAGGCGACGTTATGATCAAAGTGGTTTTTTTTGCACAGGTTCGAGAGCTTGTTGGTGAAGACGAAGTTACTATCGAGAGCTCTAGTAGTACGGTAGACACTATTAGACAACAGCTTATTGAACGTGGTGATAAGTGGGCTTTAGCATTAGAGTCGGGCAAGTTGCTTGCGGCAGTCAATCACACTATGGTTCCATTAGACACGACTGTAAAATCAGGCGATGAAGTGGCCTTTTTCCCTCCGGTAACGGGAGGATAATATGAACAAAGTAGTTGTTCAAAAGCAGGATTTTGATTTGGGTGACGAGTATGTCTTGTTGTCAGAGTCCTCATCTATTGGCGCAGTAGTTACATTTGTTGGAAAAGTACGAGATTTTAACCTCGGTGATGACGTTATAGGACTTAACTTACAACATTATCCAGTGATGACGGAAAAGGCGTTGCACGAGATTTGTGGTGAAGCACGCAATCGCTGGCCTTTGGATAAGGTCACCATCATACACCGCGTTGGTGACCTTGATATCGCTGATCAAATTGTGTTTGTGGGAGTGTCTAGTGCACATCGCGATGCTGCATTTGCTGGCTGTGAATTCATTATGGACTTTTTGAAAACCAAGGCACCATTTTGGAAAAAAGAACGCTTAAATGACTCTTCAAGATGGTTAGATGCGAGAGAATCTGATCAAGCTTCTATGAAACGTTGGTCATAATCGTACAAACCCAGTATCGTGACGTAGATCACAAAAATAATGGAAGCTAAAGCCCCTTGTTATCGAGGGGCTTTTTTGATCTAGATCATAAGTGTTTAGTTGTTTTTATATCTTTATGATTTTCAATGACTAAGTCAAAAGTGAAGCATTTAAAATAACAGTTGGCTTTAGGTGTGACTTAAGTTGCTGATTTGTTAAGGCTGGCTCTTTGAGTTGTGATGCAGGTCACTATTTGGTGATAAATCATGTAACGAAATGTATTGCTTTAATAAAGTGCAGGTTAGATCACTGAATTTTTCTGGTAAAGCCAAATTTAGTTCTAGATTATTGACCTAGGCAGGAATTTAGCAATTGCGTGAATACATTTTTATGGCAAAAACTTTCAAGGATGGTAACTTTGTTTCCAATCTTTATGGTCTTTTAGCTTTTTAAGTTTCTTTCTGGATACAAAGTAACTTAAAAACAACGGCTTCAAGTCAGAATAAAGAGTTCATGGATGCAACGATAAAAAACTGGAGTTTATTGCATGTACAAAAATAAGATCACCCAAGCTCTAATCCTTGGAGCGGGCCTAGCTGCGGCAACCACCTCTTTCACCACTCTTGCTGCAAATGTTCCTGCAGGTACCGAGCTTGCTCCCGTACAGGAATTGGTTCGTGGTAACGGTACAGAGGTTGCTTCGATCGACCCGCATAAAACTGAAGGTGTTCCAGAGTCTCACGTTATTCGTGACCTACTTGAAGGCCTAGTAAACCAAGATGCAGACGGCAACACAATCCCTGGTGTAGCTGAGTCTTGGGAAACGACAGACAACAAAACTTTCATTTTCAAACTTCGCAAAGATGCTAAATGGTCAAATGGCGACCCTGTAACAGCTGAAGACTTCGTTTACAGCTTCAAACGTGCCGTCGATCCAAACACTGCTTCTCCGTACTCTTGGTACTTAGAGATGACCACAATGGTTAATGCAGATGAGATCATTGCTGGTAAGAAAGATAAAGAAACTCTAGGTGTTAAAGCTCTCGATGAGCACACACTAGAGATTCAACTTGAACAAGCTGTTCCATATTTCGTTAAGATGATGGGTCATACAACCGTTAAGCCAGTTCACCGTGGAACTGTTGAAAAGTTTGGTGATCAATGGACTAAGCCTGAAAACTTCGTTGGTAACGGTGCATTCGTTATGGACAGATGGGTAGTGAACGAGCGTATCGAATTAGTTCGTAATACTAACTACTGGGACAACGAGAACACAGTTCTTAACAAGGTAACTTTCTTACCAGTTGAGAACCAAGTTGCTGAAATGAACCGTTTCCTATCTGGCGAGATTCAAATCACCAATGAACTGCCTATCGAGCACTTCAAGCGTCTTAAGCAACAACACCCAGAGTCTGTAGATGTTAAGGGCAACCTATGTTCTTACTACTACGGCTTTAACAACCAAAAAGCACCGTTTGACGATGTTCGAGTGCGTGAGGCATTGTCTTACACTATCGACCGTGAAGTCATCGCGAATCTAATTCTAGGTCAAGGTCAGAAACCAGCTTATTTCCTTACTCCAGAGATCACTGCGGGCTTTAACCCTGAGCTTCCTGAATACGGTAAGTTGACTCAAAAAGAACGTAATGCTAAAGCAAAAGAGCTTTTAGCTGAAGCGGGCTTTGATAAGAGTAACCCTCTAACGTTCACGCTACTTTACAACACATCAGAAAACCACAAGAAGATTGCTACAGCAGTGCAATCTATGTGGGCTAAAGATCTTGGTGTAAAAGTAACGCTTGAGAACCAAGAGTGGAAAACATACCTAGATACACGCCGTCAAGGTGACTTTGACGTGACTCGTGCTGGTTGGTGTGGCGATTACAACGAAGCATCAAGCTTCCTATCGCTAATGCAATCGAATAACAGCTCGAACGATCCTAAGTATCACAGTGAAACTTACGATGCACTTATGGCTAAAGCAATGGCAGCAACTAGCGACGCTGAGCGCGAAGCAATTTACGTTGAAGCTGAAAAACAACTTGCTAAAGACATGCCTATCGCACCTATCTATCAGTACGTTACTTCTCGTCTAGTTTCTGAAAAAGTAGGCGGCTACCCGAGCAACAACGCAGAAGACAAGTTGTTCTCTAAAGATATGTACATCATTAAGTAATTTCTACTTAAAACAATAATAACTATGAAAGACACTGCATGTGGAAACACATGCAGCGTCTAATTTTTTGTCACAGACTGGATGGATGAGTTTATGCTTAAATTCATTATGAAACGGATTTTTGAAGCAATACCAACCTTGTTAGTATTGATCACCGTGTCTTTCTTCCTGATGCGCTTTGCGCCAGGTAACCCATTTTCAAGTGAGCGCCCACTTCCACCGGAAGTTATGGCGAACATTAATGCTAAATACGGTTTAGATAAGCCTGTATTTGAACAATACACGACTTACTTGACCAACATTTTATCGGGTGACTTTGGCCCGTCATTCAAATACAAAGATTTCACCGTAAATGAACTCGTTGCTAACGCACTACCTGTATCGGCTAAAGTGGGCTTTCTTGCCTTTATCTTTACCGTAATCATGGGTGTCACTGTCGGCACCATAGCAGCATTGCGGCAGAACAGTTGGCTTGATTATGGAATAATGGCCACCGCCATGCTCGGGGTGGTAATGCCATCCTTCGTGTTGGCACCCGTATTGATTTACCTATTCTCTATCAACCTTGGCTGGCTTCCCGCTGGTGGTTGGAACGATGGCTCATTCCAGTATATGGCACTGCCAATCATCGGCATGTCGCTACTATACGTGGCGACCTTTGCGCGTATTACTCGTGGCTCAATGATCGAGACCCTTAACAGTAACTTCATTCGTACTGCGCGTGCGAAAGGCCTTAGCTACCGTTATATCGTTATTAAGCACGCACTCAAGCCAGCACTGCTACCAGTGGTTTCATACATGGGGCCTGCGTTCGTAGGTATCATCACTGGCTCGGTTGTTATCGAAACCATCTTTGGTCTACCGGGTATTGGTAAGCTGTTTGTTAACGCCGCATTTAACCGCGATTACTCTCTAGTAATGGGTATCACCATTTTGATTGGTTTCTTGTTCATTCTGTTTAACGCCGTGGTCGATATCTTGCTTGCAGTTATTGATCCTAAGATTCGCTACTAACAAGGACTAACAACATGTTGATTAAAAAAGAAAACCTTGATGCGATCGAAAAGATGTCTGAGAACCTTGAAATTGAAGGTCGCTCATTATGGCAAGATGCTCGTGTGCGCTTTATGCGAAATAAAGCGGCGATGGTCAGCCTAGTTATTTTGGTTCTAATTACCTTATCGGTAATCTTCCTGCCAATGATGGCGGAGTTTGCCTATGACGATACCGATTGGTACGCACTGCACTCTGCGCCATCGGCTACTCACTGGTTTGGTACTGATAGCTTAGGTCGAGATCTTTACGTTCGTACTCTGATTGGCGGTCGCATCTCTCTAATGGTAGGTGTACTTGGTGCATTGGTCGCAGTATTGATTGGTACCTTATACGGTGCAACATCAGGCTTTATCGGTGGTCGTACAGACCGCATCATGATGCGTATCCTAGAGATCCTATACGCGGTTCCATTTATGTTCCTAGTTATCGTACTAGTGACTTTCTTTGGTCGTAACATTGTCCTTATCTTTGTTGCTATCGGTGCTATTGCTTGGCTTGATATGGCGCGTATCGTACGTGGTCAGACATTGAGTCTGCGTAGTAAAGAATTCATTGAAGCTGCGCACGTAAGTGGTGTAAGTAACTGGAAGATCATTACTCGCCATATTGTACCAAACGTTCTAGGTATCGTAGCGGTTTACTCAACGCTGCTAGTACCAAGTATGATCCTTACTGAGTCGTTCCTGTCGTTTCTTGGTCTTGGTGTTCAAGAGCCAATGACAAGCTGGGGTGCACTACTGCAAGAAGGTGCTAACACAATGGAAGTTGCTATATGGCAATTGATGTTCCCTGCAGCCTTTATGGTAGTGACTCTGTTCTGCTTTAACTACGTTGGCGATGGCCTTCGTGACGCGCTTGATCCTAAAGACAGATAAGAATAATAAGGAATAGGATAATGACGAATAAATTATTAGACGTAAAAGACCTGAGAGTAGAGTTTACTACTCAAGATGGCATCGTTACTGCGGTTAACGATCTTAACTTCTCATTAGAGCCGGGCGAAACGCTAGGCATTGTGGGTGAGTCTGGTTCAGGCAAATCACAAACCGTATTTGCCATCATGGGCCTACTGGCAAAGAACGGCATCATCTCAGGTAGTGCTAAATTTGAAGGTCGTGAGATCTTAAACTTGCCAGAGAAGGAACTCAACAAGGTTCGCGCTGAACAAATCGCGATGATCTTCCAAGACCCAATGACTTCTCTGAACCCTTACATGAAGGTAAGCGATCAGTTGATGGAAGTGCTTATGTTGCACAAAGGCATGGGCAAGGCACAGGCGTTTGAAGAATCAGTACGCATGCTTGAAGCGGTGAAAATCCCAGAAGCACGCAAGCGTATTACTATGTATCCGCACGAATTCTCTGGCGGTATGCGCCAGCGTGTAATGATTGCGATGGCATTGCTGTGTCGTCCAAAACTGCTGATTGCAGATGAGCCGACAACGGCATTGGACGTAACTGTTCAGGCTCAGATCATGGATTTACTTAACGAGCTGAAGTCAGAATTTGATACCTCAATCATCATGATCACCCATGACCTTGGGGTTGTTGCAGGTTCATGTGACAAAGTATTGGTAATGTATGCTGGTCGTACAATGGAGTATGGCACGGTTGATGAGATTTTCTATGAGCCAAGCCACCCGTACGCTGAAGGTTTGTTGAAAGCGATCCCTCGTTTGGATACAGAAGGTGATATCTTACCGACTATCCCTGGTAATCCACCAAACTTGCTTAAATTGCCACCAGGTTGTCCTTACCAAGAGCGTTGCCACCGTGTGACGGATCGCTGTATGAGCGAAACGCCAATCCTTACGCCATTTGGCACAGACCGCCAACGCGCATGTTTTTCTGACCACGAGGCTTGGATACGATGAACGCCCCTTTTATTGAAGACAAAAAATTGATGCTGGATGTGAAAGATTTAAAAGTTCATTTCCAGATTGCTTCCAAATCAGCATGGCCTTGGAGCAAACCTACACCACTGAAAGCGGTAGACGGCGTGAACGTACGTTTATACGAAGGTGAAACGCTGGGTGTAGTAGGTGAGTCGGGTTGTGGTAAATCGACTTTTGCTCGTGCTGTTATCGGTTTGGTTGAAGCGACTGAAGGCGAAGTGGTTTGGTTGGGTCAAGACCTAACCAAGATGCAAGACGTTCAGCGCCGCGAAACACGTAAAGATATTCAGATGATCTTTCAGGATCCTCTGGCATCGCTAAACCCGCGTATGACAGTTGGTGACATCATTGCAGAGCCTTTGCAGACCTTCTATCCGAAGTTAAGTAAAGATGAAGTGAAGCTAGAAGTTAAAAAGATGATGGACAAGGTTGGTCTTCTACCTAACGTTATCAACCGCTACCCACATGAGTTCTCTGGTGGTCAATGTCAGCGTATTGGTATTGCCCGTGCATTGATTCTTAAGCCTAAGATGATCATTTGTGATGAGCCTGTATCGGCACTAGATGTATCTATCCAGGCGCAGGTAGTAAATCTTCTTAAAGAGCTTCAGAAAGAATTTGGCTTGAGCTTAGTGTTTATCGCACACGACCTTTCTGTTGTTAAACACATCTCAGACCGCGTTCTAGTTATGTACCTAGGCAACGCAGTAGAATTGGGTGAATCTAAGGCATTGTTCGCGCATCCTAAGCACCCTTATACACGCGCTTTGATGTCAGCAGTACCTATTCCTGATCCTAAGCTAGAGCGTGCTAAGAAGATTGAGATGCTAGAAGGTGACTTACCGTCACCAATGAATCCGCCATCAGGTTGTGTGTTTAGAACTCGTTGTCCAGTTGCGACAGAAGAGTGTGCTAAGAAGAAACCAGTATTAGAAGGTGATGATGTGCACGCAGTATCGTGTTTTCATTCCTACTAGAGAGTTTTAGCCTGTGACTGGCTCGGGCGTGTTGTGTAAACAGCATGCCCTTTTTTATGTCTGATCGAAGTAGACTTGCTTTTGGCGATATAAAAAAGCCAGCATATAAATGCTGGCTGAAATGTAACAAATACATAGAGCAGTCTAGTGATACTCTATTAAAACGAGATAAACAATATAATTATGACTGAAATAACTTAATTGCTAATCTCGTTGTTATTGCTGGTTTAATATTAAACCAAAACAATTAAATAGTACGATATGAATAAAATCACGTACTTGGATAGACTATTCTTATATTATAAGTCGAGTCTGACTATTAGCGGTTTTTCTTTGTAGAAGTAGCTTTAACTTGCGTTACTCTAGTTACTTAATCATCTTTAAAGTCAACAGTAGCGACCTTTGCAATAAGCGTGTTGGCATTTTGACAACATGCAGAAGATTAAATAGCTGTATTTAAAATTAATAATGTAATATTAACTATTCTTGTTGCTGGTAACCTCTTGTTTGTATTGAAATAAGTGACTGGTGCTATTCTGCTTCACCTTGAGTTATGGGCTTGGCTAGTGTTAAGTGTCTGAATTATCAATAAGTCGCTCAATTGCAATTATCATAATATCTGTTTAGGTTAATAATCGAGGAAATTCAATATTTCCATAAAGGAAATTGACTAAAATTAAAGTGATACGAAGTTCACTGTCTAAGATAATATGTTTTTAATGCCAGTTTCATGTTGGTGAATTTTAAATGTGAAGGAACTTGTTGATAAAATTTGTAATATCGCTTATTCCATAATGGTCAATATATTGATGTAATCTAAATAAGTACCTACCAAACGCCTACAAAATGCAGTGTATTAAAATATTTAGAAATAATGTAGATAGTTTGGAACACAGTTTCTATTAGTTGGAATCCAAGAGGTGTTATGATGAAAAATATTATTTTGTTATCTTTATCCACTGTAATGTTTGGATGTGCCATGAGCTCTCCAAGCTCCATTGAAGAAGAAAAAACGGTTCGCTTATGTCAGCAATTTCATCAAGAACTTGGCGCGCATTCACAACATGAACTGTCTATGGAGTTGACTAATCGAGGTATTAACCCTGATGGTCGGGCGTGTATTGACGCCGCCGATAAAGCATTAAAATACGATGAAAGTCGTGAGGATACCGTATTTGCATGGTCTGGTGACTAACAAGATCGCAACTAGAGATGTTAGCTAAGTTTGATTAAACTATCGTGGACCGTAATTGAAGTAATCTCATAAGACGTTCTGGTTACTTGTCATTAGAATTACAGCCGTAAGAGTTCTAGCTTACGGCTTTTGTCTGTGTCACATATCTGATACCACTACTAGTATGATTTTTCTCGGTCAATGTCAGCGAACCGTAGCCTCGTGCATTGAACCAGCATTGTACTCATTGAGTCTTTGGAGGCCATTTTCTTCTTCAACATTTTCGACCAAGATCCTCAACGAGCTTTCCTGTTCATTCTCTCTTCGCCACTTATACTGATTACAAATTAATAGAAAGGATTTAACGATGGGTAAGCTAGTCGAAGGTGTATGGCATGATGTGTGGTACGACACTAAATCCAATAACGGTAAGTTTGTGCGTGAAGATGCAGGGTTCAGACATTGGATAGAAAATGACGACAATGCAGAGTTTAAGCCCGAATCTGGTCGTTATCACCTTTATGTCTCTTTGGCTTGTCCTTGGGCGCACAGAACTCTGATCTTTAGATCTATTAAAGGATTAGAAGAACATATATCGGTGAGTATTGTCAGCCCAGACATGCTGTCCGAAGGGTGGGAGTTTGATACACCTGAGCTTTTGTTCGGACATACCAAGATGCATCAAGTTTATACTCAGGCAAAATCGGATTACACCGGTCGAGTTACTGTGCCAGTGTTATGGGACAAGCAAACTCAGACTATAGTCAGCAACGAGTCGTCTGAAATCATTCGTATGTTCAACAGTGAATTCAATGAGCTTACGGGCAATCACGACGATTATTATCCATTGGCATTGCGCAGCGATATTGACGAATGGAATGACTATATCTATCCGAATATCAACAACGGTGTGTATCGCTGTGGGTTTGCCACAACTCAAGAGGCTTATGATGAGGCATTTGATGCCTTGTTTACGGCTTTAGATAAAGTCGATGAGCATCTAGCAGAGAATCGCTACTTAACGGGATCACAATTAACGGAAGCGGATTGGCGCCTGTTTACTACCTTAGTACGCTTTGATGCGGTGTATGTGGGGCATTTTAAATGCAATAAGAAACGCATTAGTGATTACCGACGAATTCAAGGGTATCTAAAAGAGTTGTATCAGATATCAGGTGTTGCTGAGACAACGGACATTGCGCAGATCAAACGCCATTATTATTTCAGCCACAAGGGGATTAACCCAACTCAGGTTATTCCGAAGGGGCCGGAGCTGGAGCTTGAGTCAGAGCACAATAGAGATTTGATATAGACAAGCAGGGTTACTTTTTACAAAAGGTGCAAGGTTCTTCACACAGTAAAAAGTAGTACATACAAAAAGACCCGCTCAATGAGCGGGTCTTTTTGTATATATGGTGGTGGGAGATGGATTCGAACCATCGAAGGTAAAGCTGTGTAGTTAGGCGAAGCAGAAGCCCTGTTTGCTGAACTAAAACACCCATATACACGAGCTTTGATGTCAGCGCTACCTATCCCAGATCTTAGACTAGAACGCGCTAGAAGAAACCAGTATTAGAAGGTGATGATGTGCACGCAGTGTCGTGTTTTCATTCCTACTAGAGAGTTTTAGCCTGTGACTGGCTCTGGCGTGTTGTGTAAACAGCATGCCCTTTTTATTTTAGAGAAGTTATCTAATTAGTAATTTTTCCATCAATTCGCTTTACCAAGCGCCACCAAATTGAATGTAAGTAGTCGTCTCTTCTGGTCCAACGGCAACATCGAGACCGGCAGTTAATCCTAGTTGACGTGCGATTAGGTAGCGAAAACCCGCGCCTTGTACATTGCGTAGTGTAGCGTCAGACACTTTCTGGTCTTCGTTTACAGCAACACCTGAGCCAACAAACCCCAATACAGTCCAACGGTCATCAATGTCGTAGCTAAGCTCCGCTTCAACAAGACCTGTGCTATCACCTTGATAACGCATCATGGCAATACCCCGCATATCAATCGATGGAGGAGCATAAAATGGATAAGGAGTATCTCCGGTTATTGTTTTAGCATCAGCTCGTAGTCCCAATCCCCACTTATTTGATAAACGAGTGTGATGCATAGCGAAAGCATGCCAGAGTTGATAATCAAATTGCGCTCCGAAGGCTTTATTGTGATTGTTATATTCGATGCCCGCTTTTGTTCCTACCGTTGGAGCAAACTGATTATTTCTATTATCAAACGTTAACTTTAGACCCAAAGCACCATCTCTAAGCTCTGCTGGATTAGTAGGTCCAATTTCAGGGATTATTTTTGACAAATCAAAAGACGTGTCTGAGTCGGTGTAGGCATAGTTAGCACCAATAAAGAAGTTAGACTGCCCAATACGAAAATCAATATCTTGAAAGAAATGAATGGCTTTAGATTTGAACTTGATTGCATCATTCTGATCATAGAACTTCATGTTTATTTCAGCACCAAACAAGCCACCTAGATAACGTATTCTATCGTTATACCAATTGCCGGAATGGAAGCCACCCAGAATTTTTGTTCCATTGCTTGTTGCTACACCAACGACACCGGAAACACTGGTAGGGATGTCCGCTACCAATTCACCGGATAAACGCTTTTGTTTACGATCTTCTGATTCATGAAAAAACAGTAAAGCCGCACCACCGCCAGCGCCAATAGCAGGATCATTAATGATAACAGGTACGGGCAGAAATCCCGTCGCATTATCAAGAATGTATTGGCTTGCATCTAACTTGCCATCTTTTGGATCTGTAAATTGGTCCATAGCACCAGCGTGTGAGAGCAAGGGTAACCCACACATGACGATGAGTGACCACTTCCAGGGAAGCCTCTGTTTTAGCCGTAAATTGCGCATTCTAAGTCTCATTGATTTCGTGAATGCGAAATATAGCGAGTGGGAGTAATGGTAACCAATGAGTATCTATAGGTTTTTTAGATAGATGAGGAAAGGTGGGATTGCACATCACGAGCATAAAATGAATAACGTTACTGCGCCAACGTAATACTGGAAAGTACGGGGTATCTATCCAATATTTTATGAAGCACGAAATCCAGATATGTGCTCACTCAGGTCCTGCTGGGTAGGCATTCCGGTTTTCATCAGGATGAAGATGTCGCTATTCAAGATTTTCGACCAAGATCCTCAACTCACTTTCCTGTTCATTCTTTGTTCACCACTTATACTGATTACAAATTAATAGAAAGGATTTAACGATGGGTAAGCTAGTCGAAGGTGCAAGGCTCTTTCGGACAGTAAAAAGTAGCACATACAAAAAGACCCGCTCAATGAGCGGGTCTTTTTGTATATATGGTGGTGGGAGATGGATTCGAACCATCGAAGGCAGTGCCGTCAGATTTACAGTCTGATCCCTTTGGCCACTCGGGAACCCCACCAGGGTATTTTTATACTTAATTAATGATTTCCCAACCCGTTAATCAAGTTTTTCTCAATTGATAAATCAATCAAGAGAATGTGGTGGTGGGAGATGGATTCGAACCATCGAAGGCAGTGCCGTCAGATTTACAGTCTGATCCCTTTGGCCACTCGGGAACCCCACCAGGGTATTTTTATACTTAATTAAAGGTTTCCCAACCCGTTAATCAAGTTTTCTCAATTGATAAATCAACTCAGAGAATGTGGTGGTGGGAGATGGATTCGAACCATCGAAGGCAGTGCCGTCAGATTTACAGTCTGATCCCTTTGGCCACTCGGGAACCCCACCAGGGTATTTTTATACTTAATTAAAGGTTTCCCAACCCGTTAATCAAGTTTTTCTCAATTGATAAATCAACTCAGAGAATGTGGTGGTGGGAGATGGATTCGAACCATCGAAGGCAGTGCCGTCAGATTTACAGTCTGATCCCTTTGGCCACTCGGGAACCCCACCAGGGTATTTTTATACTTAATTAAAGGTTTCCCAACCCATTAATCAAGTTTGCCTTAACTGATAAATCAATCAAGAGAATGTGGTGGTGGGAGATGGATTCGAACCATCGAAGGCAGTGCCGTCAGATTTACAGTCTGATCCCTTTGGCCACTCGGGAACCCCACCAGGGTGTTTTATACTTAAGTACAGATTTCCCAACACTGTTCTCAAGTTCGGAGCGCATAATATCCAGAGCAGGATTTTCTGTAAAGTGTTTTCTTAAAAAATCAGTCTGTATGCCCGATTTTTGCACGCAATGGCTAAAAAGCGTCATTTCCGTTGGTCAATTGTACGTAAAGCTTAGCTTTATAGGCGATCGTATAACCACCTCAAAACGTATTAATGCTTCTAAATCCCAATACTTTACATTGATTGACGTTATAAGCGCATCGAGCTGATAAAATGAAGAAAGAATAGGAAAATCAACTAACGATCATGAAGATTATGACTCAACAAATGGCTAAACCCCTCTCTATCGCGTCAACACTTTTGCTCAGTGCATTACTTATTGCACCTTCATTTGCAAATGGGCCTCGTGGGCCTTCTCAAGTTGCTGTTACCACACAAGAAGTGGGAGTGCATCAGATCTCTCAAAGTTTAGCATTGGTTGGTAAACTTAAAGCATCACAATCGGTCATTATTGCCCCTGAAGTCAGTGGCACGATAGAGCGCATTGCTGTTAGAACGAATCAGAACGTAAAGACGGGTCAAGTGCTCGTTAAACTCAGTGATGACAAAGCAAAAGCATCGGTTGCAGAAGCGCAAGCTTACCTGAACGACGAACAACGAAAGCTTAATGAATATGAGCGTTTGAGAAAGAGTGCAGCAATCACCTTGACTGAGATTGAAGGGCAAAAATCTAGCGTGGATATTGCAAAAGCTCGTCTAGACGCAGCAAAAGCTGAGTTACAAGACAGAACGCTTAAAGCCCCGTTTACAGGGCAGATTGGTTTCATTGATTTTAGCTTGGGTAAATTGGTCAGTGCGGGCACAGAGTTGCTAACGCTCGATAACCTAGAAAAAATGGAATTGGATCTTCAGGTACCGGAACGATACCTACCATTGCTATCTACAGGCATGTCGGTTTCTGCTATCTCCAATGCATGGGGCGACCAAGCGTTTGAGGGCACGTTAGTAGGCATCGACTCGCGTGTAAACCCTGATACCTTGAACCTTCGCGTGCGTATCGATATTGATAATGACACCGAAAAATTGAAGCCTGGTATGCTGGTTCAAGCGACGATGAAATTTCCACCGATAGAAGCGGCAATTATTCCTGTACAAGCTCTTGAGTACATGGGAACTAAGCGATTCGTGTATGTGGTTGAAGAAGGCAATAAAGCGGTACGTCGCGAGGTCTTTCTCGGCACTCGTGTAGAGAACGAAGTTGTTATTGAAAAAGGCTTAGAAGTGGGGGAAACCATTGTAGTTCAAGGCGTAGTAAATATGCGTGGTGGCGCTTTAGTTAAAGTGGTTGGTGAGGAAGAGAGCAGTGAGGTTGGCCAGTAATGCTGTTATCTGACATTTCGGTTAAACGCCCTGTTGCCGCTATAGTTCTGAGCTTATTGCTGTGTGTGTTTGGTATTGTCTCATTTTCAAAGCTTGCTGTACGAGAGATGCCAGATATTGAAAGCTCTGTAGTTTCTATTAACACTCGCTACGATGGTGCCTCAGCAACCATTATTGAAAGCCAGATAACCTCTGTTATTGAAGATCAATTATCAGGCATCAGTGGTATCGACGAAATTACCTCCACCACTCGAAATGGTTTCTCACGTATTACCGTGGTGTTTGATTTAGGGTATGACCTCAACACGGGAGTCAGTGACGTACGTGATGCAGTGGCAAGGGCTCAAAATCAGCTACCAGATGAGTCTGATACACCGACCGTTTACAAAAATAATGGCAGTGGTGAAGCCTCTATCTACATCAATTTAAGTTCCGACTTTTTAGATAGGACCGAGCTTACCGACTATGTTGACCGCGTCTTACTCGACCGCTTTAGCCTTATCTCCGGCGTCAGTTCGGTGCAGGTTTCAGGCGGTTTGTATAAGGTGATGTACGTTAAGCTCAAGCCCGTCCTAATGGCAGGTAGAGCGGTGACGACAGCGGATATTACCTCGGCATTGCGCTCTGAAAATATTGAAAGTCCGGGTGGTCAAGTACGAAACGATGCCATCGTTATGTCGGTGCGAACCGATCGTACTTATAACAGCGCGGAAGATTTTGATTATTTGGTCGTAAGAAGGGCTGCAGACGGCACTCCAATCTATCTAAAAGATGTTGCGGACGTTTACCTCGGCGCTAAAAACGAAGACTCCACCTTTAGAAGTGATGGTGTGGTTAACGTGAGTTTGGGGATCGTACCTCAATCGGATGCCAACCCTTTGGATGTGGCGACAGCGGTTCACAAACAGGTCGATGACATTCAAAAGTTCTTACCTGAGGGGACGCGCTTGGCGGTAGATTACGACTCGACAGTGTTTATCGATCGTTCTATTTCCGAGGTTTACAATACCTTGTTTATCACTGGCGGCCTTGTGGTGCTGGTGCTGTATATCTTTATCGGTCAAGCAAGAGCGACGTTGATCCCAGCGGTAACGGTGCCGGTATCGCTAATCTCTTCATTTATTGCCGCTTATTACTTTGGTTTTAGTATTAACCTTATCACGCTAATGGCGTTGATCTTATCCATTGGTTTGGTGGTAGATGATGCCATTGTAGTTGTTGAAAATATCTTCCACCATATTGAGCGCGGTGAAACGCCTTTACTTGCGGCCTATAAAGGTACGCGAGAGGTAGGCTTTGCCGTTGTTGCAACTACACTAGTGTTGGTGATGGTATTCCTGCCGATTTCCTTCATGGACGGCATGGTGGGCTTGCTGTTCACTGAGTTCTCAGTTCTGTTAGCAATGTCTGTCATATTCTCTTCACTGATTGCTTTGACCTTGACACCAGTACTCGGCAGTAAAATTCTATCCGCTAATGTGAAACCAAATCGATTCAATCGCGGTGTAGAGTTTTTATTTAAGAAGCTCGAACGAGGCTATCGACGTGTACTTATCGTAGCGTTAAAGCTTAGATGGGCTGCGCCTGTTGTTATCCTTGCCTGTGTAGGCGGTTCATATCAACTTATGAATCATGTGCCAGCACAATTAACACCACAAGAAGATCGCGGTGTGATCTTTGCCTTTGCCCGAGGCGCAGACGCGACAAGTTATAACCGCATGGCAGTCAATATGGACATCATTGAGACTCGCCTGTTACCTCTACTGGGGCAAGGATTGCTTAAATCATTCTCAATTCAATCACCCGCTTTTGGCGGGAATGCAGGCGACCAAACGGGCTTTGTCATCATGATCTTAGAGGATTGGGAAGAACGAGACCAATCCGCAAATGAAGCATTGGGGGTTGTACGAAAAGCCCTTGGCGATATTGCGGATGTACGTATCTACCCATTCTTGCCTGGCTTTAGAGGCGGTTCTAGTGAACCGGTGCAGTTCGTTCTTGGCGGTCCTGATTATAGTGAGCTGGAGAAATGGGCGGAAATCTTAAAGAATGAAGCGGACGACAGCCCGTTTATGGATGGCGCGAGCACCGACTACTCTGAAAAAACACCAGAGCTTGTGGTATCTATTGACAAAGATCGTGCTGCGGAGCTTGGTATTACTCAAAGCGATATTTCCGATACTTTGGAGATCATGCTAGGGGGCAAAACTGAGACAACGTATGTTGACCGCGGTGAAGAATATGATGTCTATCTACGCGGTGATGAGAATCGCTTTAATAACATCACAGATCTGAGTCAGATTTATATGCGCACGGGTAGCGGTGAGTTGGTGACCTTAGATTCCATTACTAAGGTGGAAGAGATTGCCTCCGCCATTCGTTTGTCGCACTACAACAAACAGAAGTCCATCACCGTTAAAGCTAACCTAAAAGAGGGGGCGACTTTAGGTGACGCATTGGACTTTTTAGATCAGAAAGCTATTGAAGTTTTGCCTAGTGACATTTCGATTAACTATTCGGGTGAGTCCAAAGATTTCAAAGAGAACCAATCTTCTATCTTGATTGTGTTTGCGTTAGCACTGCTGGTGGCGTACTTGGTATTAGCCGCTCAGTTTGAGAGTTTCATCAACCCGTTAGTGGTAATGTTCACTGTGCCTATGGGTATCTTTGGTGGCTTCCTTGGGTTAGTGATCATGTCTCAAGGGCTAAATGTATACAGTCAAATTGGCATGATCATGCTGATTGGTATGGTGACCAAGAACGGTATCTTGATTGTAGAGTTTGCTAACCAACTTAGAGATAAAGGAGTTGAGTTTGAGCAAGCGATCATCGATGCCTCGGCGCGCCGTTTAAGACCTATCATGATGACGGCCTTTACTACTCTTGCCGGTGCAATCCCATTGATTTTATCAACGGGTGCTGGCTACGAGAGTCGTATCGCGGTGGGTACCGTTATCTTCTTTGGTATGGCGTTTGCAAGTTTAGTGACCTTGTTTGTTATCCCTGCAATGTACCGACTTCTGTCGATAAAAACTCAGTCACCTGGTCATGTAGAAGAGATGCTAAATCAAGATCTTGAACACGATACCAAGGGACGTATTAGCCACTAAATAATTGAATTTATGACTTAACTAACTAAGCCAGATCCAGAACCTCGGGTCTGGCTTATTGATTCCATAGATGAAAAGTGGCGTAACTCCCGTAGGGGTGTACTGCATCTTCATCAAGCCTAGAAAAATTAGCTAATGCCTTTTTCACCACTAAGTCGCCACTGAGGAAGCAGTCTCGCTCTGACAGTCCACGTAGTTGAACATATTGCACAGTCCAGGGACCAATACCTTTAATTGACAGCCATTCATTGGGCGATACACTTGGATGGTCAACTACGAATTGGGCAAGGGAACTAAGAGAATCTTTCCGACGTTGAGGCATCTTTAAAAAAGATAGGTCTGCACTTGCGACTAATTCGGGACTAGGGAAATGTGCAAAGCCGGTCAGTTGTTTGGTTAATCTGTTTAAGTGAGTAATGGCGGCAGTGACAGAGACTTGCTGCCCAAGTACAGCCCTAACTCCAGCTTCCCATGAACTCCAAACTCCAGGTATGCGAATGCCTGTTTTTTTGACAAGACTAGGCTCAAGAGCATTAAGGTGAGCTTCAATCACGTCGATATCCGCATCAAGATCAAACATCCTCCTCAGCTTGGTAACAAGAGGTTGAAGCTGCGTATCAGTAGCAATATCGTACTCTAGAGTGAGGGATTGAGGATGATTCTGAGTAAGTCGAAACCAAATAGGTTGGTTGTTTATCAAGGCATGCCGAGAGTAGTGGTTCTCATCAATTATCTCGATATGCTCAATGGTTCTTCTTTGGTAAAACCCCAGCATAAAGGGCCAGTCTAAAGGCCCTTTATACTCAAGCTCTATAGTGGGGAGAGGTGTTGAGTTAGGTGGTCTTGGGTCGGTCATCATTTCGCTACTCTTTAGATGCCATATCGCTAAAAATCGAGTCCAAGGCTTATTTGTAAACCATCATAGTCTGCATCGTATTTGCCAACACCAGAATTTGCGTAACCATAAATGTATTCTGCACGTAGCCAGTAATCAGTGTTGATATTCCACTGCAATCCCGCACCAACTGTAAACACACCACCGGTAGTATCGCCAATATCTTCTCTGGACCCATTACTCGTATCATGACCTTGGATGTTGGTCGCAATGGCACTAGTACGGCCAAAGATCTCCAGTGGCGTATCGCCTAATTCGCCGGTTGATAGCAATAAGGATAATCCTAACTCGTAGTAATTAATCTCATAGGTCTCTGCATCATCAGAGGCTTCGGAATAGCGAAAGAAGCCTTCCATGCTGAGGTGCTCGTTGAAGGATTGTCCCCCGCCGATAATAAAGCTTGGACTGGAGAAGCTATCGGTTGAATCACCGTCTGGAGAGAAGCCAACATCTCCGACACCGAGAAAAAATGAATTATTACCCGCAGCGGAAGCAGACAGTGAAAGTAGGGTTGCGGGTATTAAGCTAAAGAGGCGTAGCTTGTTCATAGTCATCCTTGATTACGTGTTAGTATTAACATTATCGATACTTAGCTTAGATAAATAACAAACTGTTCGAAAGTGTATTTACATCATAAGCTTAACAGTTATATTACAACTAGGTTTCTATAAATATCAAAAACGTTATCTAGTGTTGTTTAAGGAGAAGAACATTGACTCAGGTAAAACATCAACAACTGTCTCAAGAAGAGCAGGACAAACTGGATGCTGCAGTATTTCGTCGTCTACTGGCTCATTTAGACAACAATAAGGATGTGCAGAACATCGATTTAATGATTCTGGCTGGGTTTTGCCGTAACTGTTTCAGCAAGTGGTATGTCGCTGAAGCAAAAGATAGTGGCTTAGACCTTGATATCGATGATGCTCGCATGCGAGTGTACGGTATGACTTATAATGAGTGGAAGCAGAATCATCAGTTGCCTGCTACACCAGAGCAACTTGCCGCATTCGAGGCGAAAGACAAGAAATAACAATGCTCATTAGCTCTCTTAGGTAAGGTAGCGTTAGAGAGCTAATGATTTACATAACAAACCTCTGCTTTGATACCGAGTCTTGTAAACTGCTTAAACCAGCGAATTTGGTTGTCTTGCAACTTATCTCCCGGCCCTTTTACTTCAATCCAGCGATAGTCACTGTCTTTAAAAGCAATGAGGTCAGGCATGCCGGTTCTAAAGCTTCGAATATCACCCAGTATTACCTCAAATAACCCTAGTAACTGTTCCATACTAAAACAGAGCTTCACGTGTTGAATTACCTCCATATCAAACATTGACCAATGTACAAAGGGGTTAGTGAGACCTAGCTTATCTTGATAGACTCTTTCTAGCTCAATAAAACCTAACTGCTGTAATTCCTTCATCCGAGTCTTAATTAGGTGCTGCCGTTTTTCGATAAATTGAGGTGTGTAAAGATCCTTTGGCCCAACCTGATAGGCATTTAAAAAGGCACCTTCAATTGGCGCATATATCACGTCCCAAAACGCGAGACCAAACAAGCCTGTTAGAAAGGTATTTTCAAGAAAGTAGGGTTGCCAGCCGGCCTGCTCTAGACTTTGAGCTACAGCGGATTCAACCCTCATGGCGGTGAGATCGAGCTGAATATGGTATGACGCAATGGTTGGTTTAGGAGGCGCTGTCGTCTTGATGCCGAGTTTACGTTTTATCTGTTGATGCAATCGCAGTGCTACCTCATGCTCGGGCTCATCTAGAGGCGTTTCTAGCATTTGCTCTACAAGCTTTTTAGCCTCATTTAACATGTCACGTTTAATTAGCATACGTACTCTACGCTCTCTTGAAGGGGAGAGATTGGTTTGCTCAAATAATGGCAGTGCTTTGTCGTAGTCTTGTAAGCGCTCAAAATCACGAGCAAGGCTATTGGTTAATCGTTGATATTGCCTAACTACATAAGAATGCTCTAGTTCTGTTGGCATAGCGTCAAGTAGTCCCGACAAAAATTCAAGCTTTTGCGCCCTAGAAGCTGACTTGTCTATTTGATAGTAGCGATCGCTAATTTGTGCCAGCGATAGCAATTGTTCGACCTCAACTCGGTGATTAAAAAAGCGCAGTTCTTTGCTTAGGTTGTACTGCTCAAATTGATGAAGCCCTAGGTCGCTAAGAACAAATTGACTTAAATCCTGCCGTGCATTGGCAAAAAACAGTGTGGTTAATGTGCGAAGGAAGACGCTGTGCTCTAGGTGTATCAAGGTAAAATCAAGCGGGTGGGTGGTAAATTCAGTACATTCTTCACAGGCTTGTTTTACAAGGTTTGGTTTAGGTAAGGATTTGCTTAGTTGTGGAAATAACCTAAGAAGCTCTGGCTTTGTGAGTACGGAGTGACACAGAATTTCGGTATTTATGACATCTGGGATGGAGATAAAGCTATGGTTTGCAAGCTTCTCTATAGCTGAGTTTAAATCTGGGATTTCTGCGTAGTTTAATTTGTCACTGCGAAACCATTCTCCCTTTCTTGAATACAAACGAACGAGTAATCGCTGTGCCTCTATATCGAGAGAATAATAATCCTTTATCCACTGCTGCTCTTCAGAGTGCAACAAATCAGGATAGTGTTCTTTGGCATGCTCAATTAGGGTATTGAAATTGTGATGGTAATAACCTTCAGGAAGCTCAATTTGCAGCATTGTACCTTTAGATAAACTCAAGTGTTTGAATCATGGTTTAAGGATACAACAAAAGGATAGGAGCTTATCTATTTCTAGTTAAAATCCTATCCTTTTTGTTCAGGCTTTGTTGCATATAATCTGATATCAGTGGGCTAATGCAAACTGATGAGGTTACGCCAGTAGTGTGAGCAGATGATCACGACTGATGCTGATGTCGCCAATGGTCTCTTTAACCCATTGCGGATTGTAGTAAGTATCCAGATATCGCTCTCCACTGTCACACAATAGAGTGACAATAGAACCGGTTTCACCATTATCTTGCATCTTTCTTGCTAGCTGGAAAACGCCGTACAAATTAGTACCAGTAGACGGTCCGACTTTGCGACCAAGTTTTTCTTCTAGCCATTGCATAGTAACTATAGAGTGTGCATCAGGCACTTTGAACATTTCATCAACCACACCAGGAATAAAGCTTGGTTCGACACGAGGGCGACCAATACCTTCAATGTTGCTGCCACGATCTAAGGTAATCTTCGCATCCCGTGATAGGTAGTAATCGTAGAAAACCGAATGCTCAGGGTCTACAACACAAAGTTTTGTCTCGCATTGCTGATAGCGAATGAAGCGACCAATGGTTGCCGAGGTGCCACCCGTACCCGGGCTCATTACAATCCACTTTGGAATTGGGTGCTGTTCCATTTTCATTTGACCGAAGATAGAGTTGGCGATGTTGTTGTTACCTCGCCAGTCAGTAGCACGCTCTGCATAGGTAAACTGATCCATATAGTGACCGCCTAACTCATTAGCTAAACGATGTGATTCTGCATAGATCTCATCAGAGCGTTCAACAAGGTGAGCCTTACCGCCGTAGAATTCAATTTGCTCAATCTTTTTCTTTGCTGTGCCTTTTGGCATAACCGCAATAAACGGTAGACCTAGTAAGCGTGCGAAATAAGCCTCAGATACCGCAGTGCTTCCTGAAGAAGACTCAATGATTGGTGTTTTAGGACCAATCCAACCGTTACATAGTGCATACAAGAATAGTGAACGGGCAAGACGATGCTTAAGAGAACCGGTTGGGTGCGTACTTTCATCCTTCAGGTAGATATCAATACCGGGAAACTCTTCGACGTCGAGTTTAATAAGGTGAGTGTCGGCAGAGCGTTGATAGTCAGATTCAATGATTTGAATAGCGCGATTGATCCAACTGTTATTACAAGTAGATTCAGTGTTCATGATGAGATTCCTGATGCTTTTGAGCGAATGCAGTTAATTTACCCCTTACTGATGAGAAAAACTTACCCATTAATGCAGCGTTTAATCTAAAATGTAGAAAAATTTTCTCTTTAAGTGGAGTTTAATGAAATGAGTCTGGATAGAATAGACAAAACGTTACTGGCGATGCTGCAAAAAGACGCCACTGTGTCGCTCGCAGATCTTGCCGAAGCGGTAAATTTGACCACAACGCCATGCTGGAAAAGACTCAAACGACTGGAACAAGATGGGGTTATTCAAAATAGAGTGGCACTTCTAGATCCTGAAAAATTGGGGCTCTCCTTTACCGCCTTTGTATTAATAAAAACGAGTGACCACTCTCATGAGTGGTATCAGCAGTTTGTGGATACGGTTTCTGAGTTTGAACAGGTGATGGAGTTCTATCGAATGGCTGGAGACTATGACTATATGCTTAAGGTATTGGCAAAGGATATGCAGAGCTTTGATAATTTCTACAAGACCTTGGTGAATTCGGTCGCAGGAATATCCAATGTGACCTCAACCTTTGCGATGGAATCTATTAAGTACACGACTGAGCTGCCTTTAAGTGGTGTTTAGAACAAAGATTGTTGGTCGCACATAAAAAAAGCGAGACTATTTCAGCCTCGCTTTTTGAGTTTTATTTAGACTAGATTTTCAATTTTTCTAGTGTTTCTTCAGAAGGTGCTGTGGTCATTTTACTGACAGCAATAATGGAGATGAAAGATAGAATAAACGCTGGCAATAGCTCATAGAAATACTCGCCTTCGATTGAGATGTAGTTCTTAACGACGAAGATACTAACTGCACCTACAATCATACCGGTTACTGCACCTGCTTTAGTCGTTCCTTTCCAGCATAGAGATAAGATCATCAATGGACCAAACGCCGCTCCAAATCCACCCCAAGCATAGCCAACCATAGCAAGAATAGAGCCATCATCGTTCGCTGCGATGATTAATGCGAATACAGCAAATCCAACAACACCCATACGGCTGATCCATTCTTTCTTCTTCTCGTCCATCTTGCTAATGAAGCCAATATCTTCTGTTAGCGAAGAGGTCAGGACAAGCAGTTGTGAATCGGCTGTAGACATTACAGCTGCTAATACAGCCGCTAAAATAAAGCCAGCAAATACAGGATGGAATAAAGCATCAGTCAACGCTAAGAAGATACGTTCGCTGTTGCCACCTTCTCCAGTCACAGTTGCCAATGGATGAGCTGCGTCGTAACCAATACCGATAAGACCAATCGATACAGACAATATTAGAGTTAGCACCATCCAAGTGATACCAATTCGACGGGCTTTGCCAATGTTCTCCACTTTATCAATACCAATGAAGCGAGCAAGGATATGTGGTTGACCAAAGTAGCCTAAGCCCCAAGCAACCAGAGAGGCACCAGTAATAAAGCTGGTGGAAAACTTAAATGCTTCAGGTCTCACGTCCGTGATGACAACGCTTGAATCAGAAATTGCCATATAGCCGAGCAACATACAGAAGAACAAGGCTGCAAGCATCAAGATGCCTTGAATAAGGTCAGTCCAACATACCGCCATGTAACCGCCAAGAAAGGTATAGGAAATGACTACGAATGCTGTTACATACAGTGCAACTTCCTCGGTCGCACCAAAGCTATGAGCAAAGAGAAGAGTGCCCCCTTTCAAACCCGAAGCCACGTATAAAGTGAAGAAGAAAAGGATAACGAGGGTTGAAACAGTTTTGATTAGACCAGAGTTGTCTTCAAATCGTTTTGATAAGAAGCTAGGCAGAGTAACGGTATCACTTGCCTCTGTTGCAATGCGAAGACGCGGAGCCACAATAAGCCAGTTTAGGTAAGCACCCATAGTAAGACCAAAGCCAATCCAAACGCCTTCAACCAAGCCGCTTGCGAATACTGCACCTGGCAGGCCCAATAGCAGCCAGCCACTCATATCAGATGCACCCGCACTAACAGCGGAAGTCACAGGTCCTAGTGAACGACCACCAATAATGAAGTCTTGGTTGTCGTGTGTTTTTCTCATGGAGTAATAGCCTATCCCTAGCATAAGAACTAGGTAGAGGCCGAATTGTAAATAAATCATGTTCTGCCTTTACATCTGAGGGAGAAAAGAAATGGAGGATTTGCAATATCAATTGCTAAAAGGATGTTAACAGTGGTGTTGTGAATGTTAACCTAAACAGCCGTTTATAGTCGGCCAGCTCACAAAATCAGCAAGTAATTCTGATGTTTAGGATAGTTATGCGGATAACAAACGGATTAGATCACCATATGTGTAGAAACCTAAAAAGCACACCCAATATGAGTGTGCTTTGCTATGTTTACGACGATGTTTATTTAAAGCGCATTACACCTTCTTGAACCGCACTTGCCACCATGTTACCTGCGCGGTCGAAGATTTCTCCACGCACTAAGCCTCTAGAGTTCGCCGCAGTAGGGCTTTCAATAGCATACAACAGCCAATCATCCATCTTAAATGGGCGGTGGAACCACATGGAGTGGTCGATGGTGGCGACTTGAAACTTAGGAGTGAATAGGCTCACTTCATGTGGATGAAGTGCGGTTACCAAGAAACCCCAGTCTGATGCATAGGCTAAAATATATTGATGGATTAATTGGCTCTCAGGAAGTTCGCCATTCGCTTTTATCCAAAGATATTGTTTAGGTTCTTCTTTATGAGGCTTGAGTGGGTTAACTACTGTAACAGGGCGAACCTCAATAGCTTTCTCACCACAGAAGGTTTGACGAATTGCCTCTGGCAAAAACTCGGCAATCTTAGAAGCGAGTTCACCCTCTGAAGCAAAATTCTCAGGTCCTGGGATGTCTGGAATAGAATTTTGATGCTCAAATCCTGGCTGTTCACCATGATAAGACGCAGTGAGATAGAAAATGGGGCGACCATTCTGAATTGCCTTTACACGTCGAGTGCTAAAACTTCTTCCGTCTCTAAGATTCTCTACATCATAGATGATGCTTTTATTGGGATCGCCAGGGTGTAAGAAGTAGCTATGAAAAGAGTGGACGCTACGATCACTTGGGACTGTATAACGAGAAGCAGAAAGAGCTTGTCCTAGTACCTGACCACCGTAAACTTGCGGCAATCCGAGATGTTCGCTCTCACCACGGAACAAACCAAGTTCTAGTTGCTCTAACTGTAAAAGTGTTAATAGTTTATTTAGTGGTTTACTCATCCGACCTCCGATTCATATGCAACCCGAAAATACCTGTTAACGACCTATTAAACAAGTGCTATTTATGACGGTTCGCTCGCTTTATATTGAGTTACATCAGTAAGTAAGCGTAGGATAGACATGACAAACTAAGCAGAAATAATCCAACAATAAGAGAGAATCAATGACCATGAACTTACGAAATTGGATGTTGGCATCAGCAGTAGGCGTGTTGCTAGTGGGATGTGCGCAAACAGAGAACGAAGCAGTGAAAGAAAACATGGCACAAAGCGCAGATATGGTAGAGGTCACAGGGACTCTTGCCTACAGGGAAAGAATAGCTCTACCGGATAATGCCGAGGTTACTGTGACTCTTGAAGATACCTCCCTAGCAGATGCAAAAGCTGTCGTTCTAGATACTCAAACCTTTACGACAGAAGGCAAGCAGGTGCCGTTTAGCTTTAGCTTAAGCTACAACAGTGCCGATATTGATCCTCGCCACACCTACAATGTTCGTGCTCAAATTCGAGTGGATGGAAAACTTAGGTTCACAACAGATACCGCAGTAAGAGTCATTACTGATATCGAACAGACCCATGAGGTAGCGATTCGATTAGTCGGAGTTCGTTAAATTTTTACATTTATGTAACATTTCAAGAAAAGTGGTTGTCCTGAGCTTTTGGCCTAGGGCTGCCAGCGAAACTGCTTTAACTTCACTTTTCCAGCTGCGCTAAAGGCAATACCTTCTTCAACTAGCCGTGACTTCTGGCGTTGCAGGTTTTCCCCCTTAAGTGAAATTTCACCTTTACTGTTGATTACTCTATGCCATGGAAGGGCTGAGCCATCGGGTAAATTACTTAAAATGGCGCCTACCTGCCTTGCATAACCTGGATAGCCTGAAAATTTAGCAATATCGCCATAGGTACTGACCGTTCCTAGTGGAATTTGGTGAACTAACGCAAAGACTTTGTATTTTAATTGGTGCATAATGTTATCGACTGTTAAATAAATTGAGGAATAAAAACAGTAATCGCAAGGAGGCGAGTCTGATGTTTTCTACAGTTCAGTTCTTTATTACCACGTTGTTGGCCATTATATGTGCTCAGTCCATTGATGTCAGTCAGGGAAATGTTCCCGTTCTGGCTTTGGCTATTCCAGCACTATGGATTATCTCACGTTCGCGCGCATCAGGTATTTTTCTACTTGTTGGTCTTTGCCTATATGGCTTCACACTCTCATATCAACCTACAGCACTCTCGGTATCGATGTGGATCTTATTCCCTCTATTGATGGTAGCGTTTTCTAAGCGTTGCAATATTGGTGCTCGCCTTGGTGTGTTTTCGTTTTTCTTGTTCATGCAATCAGGGATTATATATTCGCAAATCATTGGTGCGCTGAGCGGCGAGGCCATCTACACACTATTGCAAATAGTCAGCGTTGCGATGATATGGTTAGCAGCGGTATCTTGGAAAACTTCGTCTAAGCATGGCTGGTGGGCTCTATTTTTAGTACTCCCTCTACTTGTGGCTGATATGGCTCATGCCGCTCTTATCTCTTTGACGATTGTTGGCATCATGTTCTCTATGGAAAGCATGGTCAAAAGTAAATCGAAGCTTCTTAAATTGCAATGTTGGACATTACCAACAGCAGCGTTTGCTTCATTGGTTGCAATGCCAAGCGGGAATGTACAAGGAATCGTACTACTGGTTTGGCTACTAATTCTGGGTGCAATCTGGATGACAGATTACATCTTGCGCATAAATGAAGAAATTGGCGACTAAACTTTCAACGGTTAGCACCAAAGCAATAAAAAGCGCTTGTATAAACTGTGGGGATGTTGAATAATTCCCTCACTTCTTCGGTAAAGCTATTTATTGAAGTTGAACTATGGAGGCTCTGGTCCTCTCGCAACAATAGTTCGTGAACTCGGTCAGATCCGGAAGGAAGCAGCCGCAGCGAATGACTTGTGTGCCGGGATGTGGCTGGGGCTTCCACCCAACTACTGCTTTATTCTTTATTTTCAACAACTTAATTTCCTTCATATCGCTAAAAAGCAAATTGGTACTAAACACTGGTACTAAACATGCGCTATCTCAGCCGTAAATCATCCGGAATTTGGTACTTTCGTTATCAGATCCCAAAAGCATTTCAAGCCCAATTCTACAACCGAACTGAATTCAAAAGATCCTTGTACACCAGAGATTACCAGCGTGCTGTTTTACTTGCTCTGAAGTTAGAACTTGAACTTAGGCAAAAGATTGCTGAACCCGAAAATCAATTTGACTCCACACATACCAATGTCGAACCTGTATTAGAATCGGTTACGACTAAATCTAGATTACAAAAATCGAAGAGTTCTACAGGTGATCTAAAAGGGTTTGTCTATGAAGATACCAAACAGCCAAGCATTGAGTTAGAAGATGTCTTAGCAAGCTATGCAAAGGAAAAGCGTGCCAAAAATGTTGGTGAGTCGAGTATTAAAGACGTAGCTTCAAATGTGAGATTAGTACATGCTCTCATTGGCACGACAAATCTTATTGAGGTATCCCGTGATGATGTGATGGATGCCATTGAGCTTTTGCGCTCCCTTCCAAAAGATCTAAATAATCCAAGAAATAAAAAATACTTTGGTGACATGACGGTACTTCAAGCCATTGAGAATAATAAAGAGTTTGGGTTTCCTACAATCATTGATGTTACTGCTGCGAGATATATACAAAGGTGTTCCAGTTTATATAGCTGGGCGTGTAGGCACTTGGAACTATCAAAAAATCCATTCGCAGATTTATCGACTTCAATTAAAAATAACGACACTAGAGAAGAAAAAGACCGCAAAAAGCCTTTCTCATTAATAGATTTGAAAGAAATCTTTTCACATGAAGTATTTACCCTCAGTAAGTTAGGTTCTAAGCCCCGTAGTCGGCAGAAGCTGAACTACCAGTACTGGGTTCCACTTATTTGCCTATTCTCTTCCATGCGTCCAAACGAGTGCTGTCAGTTGCGAAATGTCGATGTCCAAACTATTGATGGCGTATTGTGCTTTGTTTTGTCAAACGATCACTCTTCTCAAAGTCTTAAGAACAAAACAGCTAAACGAACTATTCCTGTACACAAACAACTTATTATTCTGGGCTTTGAGCAGTATTTGAACTCAGTGAAGGCTGAAGAGTGGCTTTTTCCTGAGCTTACATACACTGAGAGGGCTAAGTTCTACGGCAAGGTAGATAGTTGGTTCCGTCGTCAATTCACCGAAAAAATGGCGCTGACGAAGCAAGCTAAGTCGTTTTACAGTTTCCGTCATACCTTCATCGACTTTTTCGTAAAGAACGGTGGTATCCATCCTATTCATAGGCAACTGGTAGGACACCTTAATGGTGATATCACTAATGATGTATATGGAAGTAAATTTAGTGTTTTAGAGCTTAAAAAAGAGATAGACCGAGTGAGTTTTGAGCAAGCTATTAAGCATATCAGGCGTTGGAAACATATTTCAGCTTAGAGTAGGGAATGTCTAAGGTCTTTAGAAGCGCTGAGTAATCATAGCTTATTCGTTGCTTCCTAGCTTGAAAGTGCCCCAAAGTGTATATGGAATCCACGTATTTACAAAGCGACGAACCATAAAAGTTAAGATGCGGTCGTATATTCGGTTTCTGTTGGGGGAGCTACCCCCTAACCTTTGATGTTTGCGCACCTACTGACCTATTCAGTTAGGCAGTTTTTGAAAACATTACACTTCGGTCAGGTTCTCAGTAGGTTGGTCTTACCTATTATGCATCATCATTTTGTAAAATTTGGTACTGCGTTACACTTAAACTGTTGCTGGTATTGATTGATATTTTGTCTCATAGCGGAGCATTGCCCACGCGGTTCTAACCGTCTTATTTGCTAATGCAATACAGGCTCGTTTAAAGCCAATCCTCTTGACCAGTTCAATTAACCATGCCTGTTTCTGGGTAGTAGGAACTTCAGGAAGTCTAGCAAGGTAGGACATCGCACCTAAATAGAGTAATGAGCGTAGATCTTTTACTCCACCAGTTTTGTTAATCCCAAGCATTATAGTTTTACCACCAGAGCTATGTTGTTTTGGGGTTAAGCCAACGAACGCTGAGGCTTGCCGGCCATTTTTAAACTGATCGCCATTGCCTAATGTGACATACAGCATTGACGCTGTTGTTTCGGCTATCCCTTCTAACTCCATTAATCTACGACATGGTTCAATCTGTCGAGTAAGAGCGTTTTTGGTTTTTTCTAACTGCTTCAACTCTGATTTTAGATTGAGGTATTGTTGCCACATCATTGTAATCGTCGTAACCAATGGTGTTGGCATTTCGGACTGTCCATCAAGAACTGAGGTAACCGATTTTTTTAGACCGATTTCTCCTTTAGCATTAACAACACCATACTCAAGAATGGTCGCACGAATATGCTGGCCTATGGAAACCATAGAACGAGTTAATAACTGACGACTGGTTTCAAGAGAATGAAGTCCTTGCTGGTCAACTGTTTTGGGCTTACTGTACTTAAGACCAATTTGTAATGCGGCATTCGCTACAGCTAACGCATCATTCGCGTCAGTTTTGTGACCTTCAAGATAGCCTTTAACTTTCTTTGGGTTAATGATTCGTACATCGTGACTAAACTGTTCAGCGAAACGTCCCCAATAATGGCAGCTAGCACATCCTTCAACAGCCACAATAGAAGGTTTAGCCATTGCCAAAAACTCTTTAAGTTTTTGCCTGCTCATAGCTTTGTTACTCAGTAGTTCTCCATGGATACTGATATGACAAACTTGAAAGACATTTTTCGCTAGGTCTATACCGATCACGTTACTATTTAGCATGCTGGAAGCCTCATTATTGAAAACCTTGGCTAAAGTGTAGTTAGCCGCGGAGAGAGTGGATTCCATACATCAGTCAGAGCTAAGTTGAAGTTGAACGAAAGGGTCGCAATTTGACTTAAATTTCCTCATGCAAAGAACTCTAACCAAGTGGCTAAACTTTTCAGTCAACTAAAACCCTCGCATTCCCATATGTCATTGAATTTTGTTCTGAAAAATTGTTAGTTATCTTCAACTTCTACCGCTGTATATTTAAACAGATAATTGGAGTTGAAATCAATTTGAGTATGAAAAATGGCTTTTTTTGTCGAGGGTCTAGTCTCGTTTATTTGATAGAAGCTTGTATAAGCTACTGTTAATCAAAGAGTTAACACTGTTCTTCTTGAGATAACAGGCATTGTTAAAAAGTGATAACACGCGCGCTCGTTTTTACGTAAAGACAGAACTCAAAGTGTGATGTATATGCGTTATATTTCAGTGGTTTATGGTAGTTTGAATGAAAGATAGGCAAGCAGAAAAACGAGCAGGCCTGTTATTAAGAATGTTATGTTCTCGGGAGGGATTTCATGATTAGGGAAATTACAAAGTTAGATTTTGAGTCATTTTGGTCAACATTTTCTATGGTGATCCAAGCTCAAGAAACTTACGCGTTTGAACCAAATATGACACAGGAAGATGCTTATTTTTTGTGGTGTGAAATGCCATTAAAAGCTTATGTGTTTGTTGAAAATGACGTTGTTCTCGGAACTTATTACATTAAGCCAAATGCTATGGGTCCAAGTGGTCATATTTGTAACTGTGGCTATATGGTATCAAGTGAAGCAAGAGGCAAAGGTATTGCTCGCCTTATGTGTGAGCACTCACAAAAGAAAGCAGTTGAATTTGGCTTTGATGCTATGCAATTTAATAGTGTGGTGTCGACTAATAAAGTAGCGGTTAAGCTTTGGGAAAAGCTCGGTTTCTCTATTATTGGCACAATACCCAAGGCATACAATCATGGTCAGCTAGGATTGGTTGATAGCTACATCATGTACAAATGGCTACGAACATAACAAGCAATTTAAGAGTGATCCCCCACGCTTGGCATTTTTGGTTTGGGCCTAGTTCAGTGTTTACGGCATCCAAATTGAGTGCAGTGGTAGTGTGACTCACACCTTGATTGGGCGTTAGTTGGCTCAAAACATTATAAATGATAATTCACTCACATTCGTCAGCATACATCCCTAGAGCATGGTTGCGTTGTGCGGTTGATCTGAGATCTCCATCAGTGAAATGCCCTGAAGCTTGCATCCAGCCTCTAATGCGCCCGGCTTCATGTACGACTTCTTTTTTTGCAAACTCACCTCCGTGAGCTTGAATGGCAAGAACTTCATCAGCTACACCTTTGTTTAAATAGGATTGCATACCATGTTCAAAAATTAGGTACTGAGCTAAGCCAGAGCACATTGCTAATTGATCCCAAGTTTTTTCACTATTTGCATAACTTGAAAGCGGGAGTAGTGCCAAAAGAATAATGTGTTTTTTCATGAAAAGACCACTAATAAATTTTTTAGGTGGCCAATCATGGCAAAAACAAACGGACTAAATGTAATAACGTAAATTCCATTTTGATGATGCCTAAACTATGCAACAATCCAAGTAACAATAAATTTCAGCAGATTCGCAATGCTTGGCATTATTGGTTTGAATCTACTTTAGTGTTTACGGCACAATGGTTTAGGCCATGCGGTGGCGTTGCTCACTACTTAATTTGGCGTTACTTTCCCATAGTTCAGCTAATCCGTTATATCCTAATTTAGAAATAAAGCTAACAAAGTTCTGCCCCTTTATGAGTTTTGGAAGGTATTACCCTCCAATTTAAGCTTTTGTTATTTGGTTTACTTCTCCTAATCATTAGAACTCTAACAATGTGGTCAAATTTGCTGAACCACTACAGCAACCGATTAGTGGGGTAAGTTTTTGTCAATTTCAGCGCATTCTTTAGTATTCGCGTTACAGTATTCAAGATATTTACTGTTTCTCTGTTCAATGACACTTAAAGTCACAAAAGGGTTGTAAGTGTCGTATTTTTTCTTCGACTCATATGACATGTAAAGAATGTAAGCTAATAAAGTTACCACAATACATAAAAGTACGAGTGCTATAGCTCTGTTAGTTAGTTTTGATACCTTAGTAGCAATCTTCTTAGTTCCGATAATTGGGACTGATTCATCTTCAATCTTCAACTCATCTGTTAACGGTTGTATTTTTTTGTAATTGGGCAACTTTGTTTGGTTTTCATCTGAGTTAGAAAGCCACTTACTTAAATTACCTTCACTTATACTCAGTATTCCTGCAATCTCCTTTTGATTAACGTTCAAGTGTTTCTTAGCTAACTCTACAATTTCATTTAAATTATCAACTTTATCACCAGGTAACCTTAACTTAATGTTTCCTATGTATTTTTCTGGTTTTCTATGAGGTGGGTTTCCATTAGTTTCCATTAATTTCCAATCGTTTCCTAGTACTGAAAATTCAAATTACATATAGTGGCATAGACGTTATCAACATAAAAGGAATGACTGATGGATAATGCAAAGAATCCAATAAATAGAGATGTAACTTGCTTGGAAAATACTTATTTTGTTAAATACGGAAAAGGGGGGGTTCTGGTAAGGCTAGAAAGTAGTGAATTGGAGGACGCAGCCAATGAGTTCAACTCAAAGAACGACTACCAATCGTATATTTCAACTAACTTAATTCCTGTAGCAAGCGTGCAGACGACCGAATCTGACGTAAAAGTTACTCTAGTTCAAGAGAATGTACTAATTACTCGGGTCATGCCGACCAGTGAAGTAACGCTAGAAACTTATCAGACAGTAGGGGAAGAAAGTATTAATAGGTGACAATGAGTTTGTCTTCTAAGGATAAGCAAATCATTGTTGATATCCGACAACTATTTTATAAGTTACTTTATATAAAATATATTAGTATTGAGCATTGTCTGTAGTGGCTGACTGAATTTGGCCACTAGATTAAAAGCTTGCCAATACCTAAAGTATTCAGTTAAATGCTAATTTAGCAACACATATAACACGGAAATGTCCAGATCCTTTCTGGTTGGGTTACTTAACCCAGAATTGCCCCGAAATGCGACAGAACAACCAAAAAGAGGCTGATGATCAGCCTCTAGTTCTTGGTGCGTACAACGAGATTTATGTTCAATTTCTACCAACAGATGAATCAAATACTGACTTAAACCCTTTCTTAAATACAAAATCCCAACCGTAAACCGTTGGATGATTGTCATCCTTATACAAAAAATTATCTTTTTCATAAACAACAACATTATCCTGAACAAAAAAGAATGGTGATGATTCAATGAAGTTAACCTTCTTAGAGGATAAGCTTTTTATGAACTCATCAGTATCAGATTGAAACTCTTTATGTTCGTAGAAACTAAGCTTTTGCTCGGGTTGGTCAATCCCTCTTTTAGTTAAGATAGGGTTGCCTAAAAAGATGATTATTTTCTTATTATTTAGAGAGTTAACGGTTTTCTTAAGGTTTCTCTTCATTACATTAAATGAATCATCACGTTCAATATCCAACTCACAATTATCACTACATAGAAAGTGCGTTGCTTTTTGAAGTTTCCCATTCCTTATCCAACCATATCGATACAAAGACCACCGACCAATCATAATTACCTGATCTGAAGCATTGGACTCCTTAATTTTGTTAAAGATGATATCATTTTTCTTCTGGTTACAATTGCCAGCATTACCCATACCGTCATGACGACGAACTCCTTGTATAGGAGGGCAGCCACTAGTTTTAAATACTACAAAATTATAACCCTCATTAGCTAAGTAGTGACTTAATGCTATTGAATGAGAGTCACCCCATAAAAAAAAGTCCACCTTCCCATCTTTACCATAATATGTGCAATGTTTTTCAATGCCATCGCAAAATTCATAACCCTTACCACTAACGTTTAGCTTCAAGGTTTTCTCTTCTATACTATGTTCTTGATATTGATATAATGATGCCGTAATAATCATTAGAGATAATGATACTAGAAGAGTAAATATAACATTTACTTTTTTAGACCTTTTCTCCACAAAAGAAAAAGAAGCAAATGATAGAGTTAAAGTAATGAAAACATATACCGCAAAGTTAATATTTAATTCATATATAAAACAATAAACAAGAATAGGCCAATGCCATAAATAGATAGAGTAAGACCACTTACCAAATATCTGGAATGCTAGATTATTTGTGATTTTGCTATTTTGACGATTAGCCACGATTACAAAGTAGGCGCCTAAAACAGGAATCAACGCTAGATACCCTGGCCAAAGATTTTCTTCAGAAAGGAAAGCGTATGATGACAACACCAAAGCAATCCCTATAAACGCTATAGCCCTTTTATTATTGCATGAGCATTTCCAAGGATATAAGTAGGCAATACCGCCTAACATCATCTCCCAAGCTCTTGTAGGAAGAAGGTAGTAGGAAGAAGTTGGCCACTTGATTGTAGCGACAACGTTTAGAAAAAAACCTAAAACAGTTCCAATAACTATTAACCGCTTTAAATTATCTAAAGACAATATTTTCTTAAACACCAACAAAATCATTGGGTATAAAATATAAAATTGCCATTCAACTGAAAGCGACCATGTATGCAAGAGCCATTTTTCTTTTGATAATTCATCAAAATATCCCGACTCTTTCCAGAAGATAAAGTTAGAAGAAAAAGACAGACTCGATGCTATATGCTTATAAAGAATCGTGGATTTATACTCACCAATAACCAAAAAAGCTAACATTAAGAGCATCAAACACATAGTTATAAGCATTGGTATAATGCGCTTTACTCTGGAAGAATAGAATTTCAGCAGATTAAAATTATCGTTCTCCAATCCCCTAAAAATTATCCCAGTCATTAAAAAACCAGAGATAACAAAAAACACATCGACACCCGCAAAGCCTCCAGGAACCCAAGCAGGGTTGAAGTGGAATAGAACAACACCTATTACTGCTATTGCCCTCAATCCATTAATGTCGTATCTAAAATTCATCACAATTACTCAAAATTTAAACTGCAGGTATTGTAAAGGCAAAGCAAGCCAAGGCAAGAAATTATACCAATCTGGAGAATTAACTGGTCAGGTCTATCCACTCTCTCGTGCACATTTTGGTAACCCTTGTTTTGCACTCTAGAAATTGATTCCAGGCAGCACAAACTTTAAAAACAATGTCGTCGTAACCCTCAAAACATTGGTTGGTAAGATAGTGTTGTCTCAGCCAACTCCATGCCTATTCAATTGGATTCAACTCGGGTGAATATGGTGGTAGTTTGATGATGCTGACGTTCTCAAATTCATTGGCAATGTCTTCAGTATGCCAACCTGCACCATCCATAATGACAACAGCATGTCGCCCTTTGTCGGTCGCAGATGAGATTTGCTTCAAGTGATCTATCATTATCTCTTTATTGACCCAAAGCTCGACCATCGCTTCACCAATACCTCTGGCTGGACAGACTGAACCAAATAGATATGCATAGTCAAATGCTGCTGTTTTACTGCCCTCGGGCGCGTTCCACGCTCAGTCCAAAGGCAAGTTGTTGTGTTCTGTTGACCGAATCGAGCTTCGTCTTGAAACCAGACATCAACATGCTTTAGGTTTATATGACCAGGGATCCTAAGGATCGTTTCTAATTTGAATTTTTTTAAAATCGTCTTGAACTTCAGCAGATTGTTTTGGATGCTTGGAGCGTGAAGTTATCCATGAGAATCCCATGTGGTCGAGTAGATAATAGATGGAATAAGGGTGGTAGTGCTTGCCAAACTCTTTCGATTTATAGGAGTGGATATCAGCACCGGTAAGCCGCCCCCCTTCTGAATTATGGGCTTTATCTTTAATGTATCTGCTTAGATGTTCTCTTTGAGCGGGAATTAAGAATGGTGGTCGGCCGGTTCTTGGCTTTTCCTGCAGCCCTTCTAAGCCTTCTTCAAGAAAGGCTTGAACCCACTTATTAACGCTGGTTCTGCTTACCTTAAGAAACTTGGCAATCTGAGTGCGAGACTGTCGGTCTTTGAAATGAGCAAGAGCCAGCAATCTCATTTTCATCTGGATGGATTTTTGCTGGCTCGCAAGCTTTTTGAAGTCGATGTCGTTAAGGCCTTCCATAGCGTGTTAGTTCTGATTATGATTGACCTTAATTAGATCATATTTTCACTTAGATTGGTATAAGTTCGCAGGGTTGACTTGATCGAGAGTGAGCTTTTTCTTTTTGAGGTAATCAAGAAAATAGAGCGTTCTCTGATTTAGTTGGTGAACCGTAAGGTGAGTGATTTGGGCTTTTTGTTTGGCTTGGATGAATTCTTCTTGCCAGCGATAACCTTGCGCGTAGCTTTTTCGAGCAACTCTCTTAGTCCGGACTTTATTCTTTGTTTCTTGAGAGACCAAATCAAAGTTGATGCCTGTTTCGGAAAAGACACTTCGTAGATGTGCCACAGAGGCTGAGATTTCGGCCTGAATAGTTAGGGAATTTGCTTTGTCTGGTTCGAAAGTATCTAGGGATTTTAGAACTTCCATAACGATTGGCGCACTTCGCCTGATCGCAACAGGCCGAGATTTTGTGTGGAGACTAAATTTGAAATCGAACGGAAAGCCTTGCTCGACAAGGGCTTTGGGAGTGCAGACTCTTACGAAGTACACACAATAGCGGTTTTTGAATAGATACATTGACTCACCTGATTGACTCACCAGAGCGTTTTCAGGGACTCAGAAACGAAAAAAACCCTGATAAATCAGGGTTTTAAATGTGGCGGAGAGATAGGGATTTGAACCCTAGAACCGCTCATCAAAATAATTTTAATACACTGATTTTATTAGACTAAATTATCTCTGAGCCAAGGTGGGCTCTGGGGTTGACTCACCGTATTGATTAATTTAGCAACCCTATCTCTGCCCGTCAATTATTGATGTTAACTATCTAGGGACTATTGGGGCATTCTAGCCACTTTAGATATAATTGGCTCAAAATCCCTAGGTATAAAAGGCGTATTTATCTTTTAAAAAATTAATGTATTAGATTTTTTAGAAGTTTCGCGACACTCCTTGTCGCTATGAAATTTATCCTTAAACTTCATGATCAGTTTTTTCAGGAATTACTTTACAGATAATTACGATTGGCGAAATCACCTAGCGTTACATCTGATTTGTCATCAGCTTCTATCGATTTATTTGGAATGACAGTATTTCGTTCCATTAACTGCATGCGTAATGAAATTCGCTTGCTTTCGGTTGTAGGATCAGCCGCTTCGTGCACGAGTTGGTGCATGCCGCATCGCATAAGTTGTGAGAATTGGCAGTCTATGGTTGTTAGCGGAGGGTAGAAATGCTCTGCGTGCGGTACATTGTCGAATCCAAGTACGGATATTTCATTGGGTACGGAAATTCCACGATCTTCGAGCGCGTGGATTAGTGAAAATGCCATAGCATCACAGCCACAAAAGACAGCGGTAATGTTTTCAAATACACCATGGTCTATCATGTGCGGTACTATTAGACTGGCATTGAAGTCTATATCCCATGATTTTCCGTTGCAGCTTCGTCTTAAATTGGTATCGACGCTATCTTTACCGTACTTAAATATATCGATAAGCTCAAAATCTTCGATTCCATTTTGTTTCATGGCACGCTCAAATCCACGCGCTCTATGGGTAAAAGACAACCTTGTCTCGGCAAAAATCATTTTTATGCGTTTATGCCCTTGTTGGACGAGATAGTTCCCTGCTAACAATCCGCCGAGTTCGTAATCAGGACAAACACTAGAAAATGTCATACTTTCGTCTATTGCGTTGATAAGTACGCAAGGTGTTTTCTCTTTTTTGATTAAATCAAGCAATGCCTTATCGTACTGGCCGACAATAATGACGGCATTAACTGAATTGAGATCTTTTAACAACCGTGACTGTGTATATCGTCGCTTAAGATCGATAATTTTGGTTTGTATTCCGATTTTGTTCGCGACTGTATTTAGGTGAGTGATAACCTCTGCATAGTAATTACCTGGGCTGTCTACAAATTCAGAAGTTAGGATGCCTACACTATTGAGGTTGACCTGAAAATCCAGTTTCGGTTGTTTTCGTTTATAGCCTAACTTGCTGATAGCCGCTTCTACAGCCCTTTTAGCTTCCATACTTACGTTATGGTTCTTAAGTGCTCGCCCAACTGTACTTCTTGGTACTCCGGATTCTTTAGCTAGATCATCAATGGTAATGCGTTTCTTTGTGCCCATTTCTAACTCCCATACGATTTAAATCTCACTTTTTAACAATACTAAGTGAGATATCTCAATCCTCATAGGATATCTCACTTAGTGTGGGAAATCTCGCATTATTTTCAACGTAAAGAGTAATAATGGATATAGAAATGAGGCAGTTAATGTCTTGAAAATGAATCTTACATTTGGAATCAAATAATGACTGAAGTGCTAGCTGTTAAAACAATCAAGGCAGATATTGTCGAGTCAATTCAACGCAATGTATCAAGAATTGGCACTCGTAATCCTATGGTGGGAGACGATGGTCCAGACTTTGAGTATTTATATCCGGAAGATTACTTTTGGACTGACAGTTTCTGGACGGGACAACTTTGGCTGGCATACGGGCTAACGGGTGATGAATCGCTTAAAAACTCAGCACGAACTCGCAATGCTCATTTGGAAACAATCTTAAATACGCCATTATGGATTGATCATGACCTAGGTTTTCTTTTTAGTTTATCTGTTGTCGCGGATTACAAACTTACGGGTTGTGAAAAAGCGAAGTCATTAGGTCTACGGGCCGCCGATGCTCTGCGTAACAGGTTTAACTATTGCGGGAATTATATTCAAGCTTGGAATGCATCATCTGATGACCCCGAGAAAATGTCGATGGCGATGGGCAAGATTATCATCGACTGTATGCAAAACCTAGGCTTGATGCTTTGGGCATATAAGGAAACCGGTATTGAGTCATATCGTGAAGTTGCCTTAGCTCAGGCAGAAACTAGTGCCCAATATCTAGTACGTGAAGATTACAGTACTTATCACACTTTCGACTTTGATCCTAAGACTGGCAAACCTGTAGGAGGGAAAACTCATCAAGGTTTTGCTGACGAGAGTTGCTGGAGTCGCGGGCACTCATGGGCTGTTCATGGGTTTGCAAAACTTGCCGAAACAACGGGTGACATGAAATATGCCGAGCTAAGTGCAAAGTTAGCTGATTATGTAATAGAGAATATCACCCCTGACGGTGTTCCGGTATGGGACTACAGACTTCCATTGGATGAGGTCCAATACAAGGATACATCCGCAGGTGCGGTTACTGCTGCCGGTCTATTCATACTTGCGAATGTGCTTATTAAAGCAGGTCAAGTTTCGCGTGGTACTCGATATCATGATTTTGCATTGAAAATGCTTAAGGGCCTTCGAGACGAATACGATTTGACAGGGATGTCAGATGCACAAGGCTTACTTCGTGGGGCAGCTCAGTTTGTAAAAGAAGGACAAAGAGAAAACAAGCCTCACTTAATTCAAGGCATGTTGCCTTATGGTGATTATTACTATTTTGAAGCAGTACTTCTAGCTTGCGGTCATACCGATTTTTTCTGGGAGTAAGAGAAAATATGCAAAATCCATTTAGCAATAATCCTCTAGAGAGTCGCGCTGATTATCAGCGACTTGTCAATGACATGTACGAACCATTAGTTCCTTACTACGAAAAGCAAGGTGCTAGCATTGACTTTGGTGATGGCAGCGCTCTATTTGATATGAAAGCAAGTTCTCTGGAGGGGGTCGCTCGTCCACTATGGGGGGTAATTCCTTTGGTAGTTGGCGGTGGGGAATTTAAATACTGGCCTTTGGTTCGCGAGATGATTACACAGGGTGTGGATTCTGAGTCGCCTCACTATTGGGGCGCGACTTCTGACATTGATCAACGCAGTGTGGAAATGGCTGTATTTGGATTGCTTCTGGCGTTAATTCCCTCTGAGGGTTGGGAGCCTTTGGATGCGGAAACAAAGGAGAAATTTGCTGTTTGGCTTGCGAGTATTCAGCAATGCATGATGGCGCAAAATAATTGGTTGTTCTTCACATTACTGGTTCAAGCTGGGCTTCGTAATGTAGGTAGAGATGATTTGGTCGATGATGCACTCGAGCAAACATATCTAGATCGTCTTGCGAGCTTTTATAGAGGCGATGGCTGGTACAGCGACGGTGGTTGGGGTGCAATAGATCACTATGGTGGTTTTGCAATGCATTTCTATAGTTTAATCTATGCCACCCTTTTAAAAAATGTAGATGGACAGTATGCAGACTTGTTCAGGGAGCGTAGTAATAGCTTCTTGGAACCATTTGCGTACTGGTTTGCTGAAAATGGCGAATGTATTGCTGTTGGTCGATCGCTTATCTATCGTTTCGCGACAGCAAGTTTTTGGGGAATGGCTGCAGTTGCAGGGCTTGACGAATTGCCTATGTCTAAAATTAAAGGGCTTTGGGCAAGACAGATACGTTGCTGGAAAGACAAGCCAATCTTTTCTAGCAATGGGCTGTTAACTCGTGGTTATGACTATCCAAATGTTGCTGTTGCAGAAGCATACAACTCTCCAACCTCTCCATACTGGGCGATGAAGGCGTTCATTCCCTTATTATTACCAGAGACACATGAGTTTTGGCAGGCCGATGCGGCGCCTTTAAATTTGAACAAGCGTATTTATCCAATGCCAGCAGCGGATTCGATTGTACAACGTGTTGGAGGCCACTCTGTACTCCACTACGGTGCGCACATTATTACTCAGTGGCAACCGGATAAGTACAACAAATTTGCCTACTCGACGAATTTTGGTATGGACGTAAACTCTCTGCAATACAGTCACTCACTTAGCTTTGGGGATAACATTTTAGCCTTTAGTTTCGATCAGGGAACAAACTGGCAGATGCGATTAAGTAATGAAGGGTGCACAGTTTCAGATGATGGTTTAGAGATTCTTTGGAATTCAGGTTCGGTAGATGTTACAACCAATATTATTATATTGAACGGCGGACGGTTTGTTCGTCGACATAAATTTACACTCGAGCAATCTGCATGGGTTGTTGAAAGTGGCTTTGCGATAGATACCTGGCGAGTGGAACATCAAGTTTTAAATCAAACTAATGGTTCGGAATCTGTTATCGATATTTTAGGTAGCAATGGACGTTCAATAATTCGAAGTCTTGACGGATATCAAAAGAGTGCTCAAGTTATTAACCGAATACACACCAATATTCAATCACCAAGAACACAAGTCCCTTATTTACTGTCCAAGTTAGATGCAGGTGAATATGAGCTAATTAGTGAGTTTGAGGTGAACCCTAAAGAATAGAAAAATACAATTAGCAACAATAAACACCCCTTTAATTAGTAAATTATTAATCTCTATTTAATTTAAAATAGGAAATAGACAATGAATTATATTTTGAAGCGAGGCGCATTTTATTTTATTGCGTTTATATTCGCAGTCACGATTAATTTCTTCTTGCCAAGAATGATGCCAGGTGATCCAATTCAATCATTTATTGCACGATTGGCTCAAAATGGTGGCCAGGTTTCAGCCGAAACAGTTATGGCGCTTGAAGCACTGTATGGTTACTCCACTAGTACACCATTATATGTCCAATTCTTCGGTTATTTAAAAAGCATATTAACTCTGGATTGGGGGATGTCGACACGATTCTTTCAACCTGTAGCTGAAGTGCTAGGTAGAGGCGTTGCTTGGACAACACTTCTGGTTGGTGTGCAATTGGTGATTACATATTCCATTTGCACCTTTGGTGGTATCTATGTGGCGTGGAAGCGAGGTACTAAGACAGATAGTTTCATTACGGTTGGTGCTGTTGTGATCTCATCAGTGCCAGGTGTTGTAATGGCTCTTCTTCTTTACTTTGTTTTTGCATCTCATCTAGGTTGGTTTCCGACGGGTTACGCTTATTCTCCTTCACTTGATCCCGGTTTTAACTGGGAGTGGATCAAGAGTGTTATGTACCACATGGTGCTCCCTTTGACTGCGATGGTTTTGCTTAGTCTAGGCAATATTATGGGCATGCGTTCGAACATGATCAACCAACTAGGTGAAGATTTTATTGTCATGGGGTGGGCAAAAGGCGTTCCGGATAAAAAGGTGATGCTTGCCTATGGTGCGCGCAATGCTGTTCTTCCTATGATTACCTCTTTTGCTATGTCTATTGGCATGATATTCGCGGGCTCACTGATTATTGAGATTATTTTTAACTACCCGGGTCTAGGGCAGGTTATGTATCAGGCCATGATGGCTCGGGATTATCCTTTGCTTCAAGGCTATCTGCTTATGATGACTCTTATGGTTCTAATAGCGAACTTTATTGCTGACGTCCTGCTATTTAAGTTGGACCCACGACTTCGTACTGACATGGAATAAGAGAGACTAGGTATGAAAAACAAATTAAACGCGATTAAAGAATTCATGTTTGACAACCCAAAAGCTTTCTCAGGGATTTCTATGGTGTTGCTGCTTTGTGTATTGAGCTTTGGAGCGAACCTGTTTACCAGTTATGAGCCAAATGCCCGTGTAGCAAGGCCACATCAAGAGCCGTCCGTAGACCATATTATGGGGACGACTCGTATGGGGCGCGATGTTTGGTCACAGACGCTATACGGGGGTCGAACCTCTATTATGGTCGGTTTCACTGCAGGCGCTTTCGTGATTTTCATGGCTGTAGTGGTCGGGGTGAGTGCAGGTTACTTTGGTGGAATTGTGGATAACACATTATCCTTTTTCACTAACCTTGTGATGGTTATTCCAAGCCTTCCTCTTATGTTGGTTTTAGCAGCTTTCTTAGACCAGGTTTCACCTTTGGTTATTGCCGTGATTATAGGAGCCACCTCATGGCCATGGGGTGCTCGAGTAATCAGAGCGCAAACGCTATCTATTCGAAACAAAGACTTTGTTCATGCAGCACAAGTAATGGGTGAGAGCAAGCATCGCATGGTCTTCTGTGAAGTACTACCCAACATGCTTTCAATACTGGCTTCAAGTTTTATTGGGACGGTTATCTACGCAATCATGACTCAAGCAACACTTGAATTTATAGGCCTTGGGGACCCGTTATCAAACACTTGGGGCGCGATGTTGTATAACGCGCAGCAGACATCTGCGATTCGTATTGGAGCATGGTGGGAGATCTTGGCCCCTAGTGTCGCGCTAGCAGTATTAGCAATTGGATTAGCGCTGGTTAACTTCTCAATCGATGAAATCTCGAACCCGAAACTGCGTGCCCAGCGAATTATGAGCAAATATAATCGTGAGCAAAAAAAGATGAATAAGCTTCGTCAAGCTCAAGAAACGCAAGTGCCACCGTTAAAAGAGGCTTAGTATGAAAAATCTATTAGAAGTCAAAAATCTGTGTGTTGACTACATCACTTTTACTGGTGCGATTCGTGCTGTAGACGACGTGAGTTTTTGTATCCCAGAGAATAGTATCTTTGGGCTGGCAGGAGAGTCAGGGTGTGGAAAAAGTACCATTGCGTACGCGATGATGCGTCTACATCGCCCGCCTGCAATTATTAGCGGTGGGAACATTTTGTTTGAGGGAAAAGATGTTATTGATTTTTCCGATGAGGAGTTGCGAAAGTTCCGCTGGAAGGATACATCGATGGTCTTTCAGTCAGCAATGAACTGTTTGAACCCAGTTAAAACTATCGAATATCAATTTTGGGATATCTTCCAGGCACATAATGCTGTATCGAGTCGAGAAGAGTCGATTGAGAAGAGCCAGGAACTACTGAGAATTGTCGATATCCCAATAGAAAGATTATTTGATTATCCACATCAGTTTTCTGGCGGTATGCGTCAACGTGTTGTGATTGCAATGGCACTGGCCCTTAAACCAAAATTATTGATTATGGATGAGCCTACCACTGCATTGGACGTTGTTGTACAACGTGAGATTCTGCAAAAAGTATACGACTTGAAAGAACTGTTTGGCTTTTCGGTCTTATTTATTACACATGACTTGTCTTTGATGGTGGAGTTTTGTGACCAAATTGGCGTGATGTACTCAGGAAAACTAGTAGAAGTGGCAAATGCCAAAACTATATTGCGTGAGCCTAAGCACCCTTATACCTATGGTCTAGGTAATTCTTTCCCTACATTGCGTGGTGAAATGCAAGAGATGAAAGGCATTCCAGGTACACCTGTTGATTTATCAAATCTGCCTAATGGTTGTCGGTTCGCTGAGCGTTGCTTTAAGTCCAGTGAGCTCTGCAAGAAACAAGAGCCAGCTTTGAAGCAGCAACAGGATAATACGTTTACGGCTTGTCATATGCCAATGAATACAAGTAGTGAAGAAGACCATAAAGAGGTGGCACATGTATAGCCCAGATTTACAAGATGTGACCATTGAAGCAAAGGATATTACCATCGACTTCAGAAAGAAGAAGACATCGATATTCGGTCCTCGAAACTATATGCGAGCAGTTAACGGTGTCAGTTTTCAGATGCGTACAGGGCGTTGTTTAGCTGTCGTGGGTGAGTCAGGCTGTGGTAAGAGCACAGTAGCAAGATCGATTGCGAAAATTCATGCCCCGAGTGGTGGTCAGATTCTATATAAAGAACGTGATATCCAAACGTTTGATGGGAGTAAAGATTTAGCTCAATATCGCAATGATGTACAAATGGTTTTTCAAGACCCATTTGGTTCACTAAATCCACTTCATACTATTCGGTATCATTTAACTCGCCCGCTAAAGATTTACCATGGGTTAGAAGGAAAGGCATTAGAAGAGAAACTGTGTGAGTTACTTATCCAAGTTGGATTAAACCCTCCATCAGAAGTACTTAAAAAGTTTCCACATCAATTGTCAGGTGGTCAAAGGCAACGTGTATTCCTTGCTAAAACTTTAGCAATAGGTGCCAATGTCGTTCTTGCGGATGAACCGACGTCAATGCTTGATGTTTCTATTCGAATCGGTGTGCTTAATTTAATGAATGAAATGAAGCACGATATGAAGAAATCGTTCATGTATATCACGCACGATATAGCGACAGCTCGTTATTTCGCTGAAGATACTATGGTGCTGTATTGTGGTCACATGGTGGAATGGGGTGATACAGAAGAAATTACCCAAAACCCTCAACATCCATATACACAATTATTGTTAGCCGCAGTGCCTGATACCAGTCGTAGCATTCACGAAAAATTGCCAACGCACAGATCCATGGAAACGCCGATGTGGACTCCGGAAAAGGTTGGATGTCCATATTCAGCACGTTGCCCGAATGCGACACAGGTTTGCAGTGAGGTATTGCCAGAAACCAAAGAGGTGGCACCCAATCATTTTATTAGGTGTCATCTATTTCTCTAAATAAATAAAAATCGAAAATAAAAGATAGCAGATTGTGGGAATTATTTTTCGGAATCTGCTCACCTGTAGATTCTTATATCTCTATTTTTTAGGCTTGCCTTTAATGTCGAAGCTTTGTAAGTGATATGGAATAAATAATATAAACAGCCACTTTTTGTTAAATGGATTAATATATGAAAAGCAAAAAAATACTTCTGTGCTCTGCTATTTTATCTGGAGCAATAAGTCCAGGGATACTAGCTGATGATGCGTTAGTTTTTAATGGATATGCGCGTTGGGGGTTTCATTCACAACTGAATAATCCGAAGTTGGAGAGCCAAGTTGGGCACGAGTACAAATTTGTTGAAACTGATAGTGACTTTGGCAGTTCAGTTGGTCGTTTGGGAAATGAAACAAATGGTGGTGAAATTCAACTGACAAAGTATTTAACTTCAAGCTCTGGTGCTAAATGGGATGTTGGCTTCATGCTTGAGCAGTATTCTGACTCTAGTGAAGAGTGGGATCCTAATATTAAGAAATTATATGCTGGCGTTCGCAATATTATCCCATCGCAGCCAAATGCTTATTTTTGGGGGGGATTGAATCACAACATGCGTTATCAAACCTATCTGACTAACTACTTTATTTATGAAACAGATGGTCAGGGTGGGGGAGTCCGGGATTTGGATGTTGGCATAGCTGATTTAGATTTGAGCGTTGTTGCTGCTGCAAGTTATACCGGCGCCCATGACCGAGATGGTTTGATGGCAGCAACATCAGATTTACATGGTATCCACCTTAATGCAGATTTTTATCTGGATTTATTCATGAATTACGGTTTTGACACAACTGAAACAACGGCGGATACCCATATTCAAGCTCAACAATATGGCTTGCGTCTTCATCATGAAGGGTGGGATTGGAACAACCGTGTTACGGCTATGTATTCGACCAACAATGTCAATTCAGTATTCAAAAAAGCTGAAGAAGTGGATGCGGTACAAGTTTACTTCGAAGGTGATTACACTTTTACCCCAAGTATTGCTCTGGCATACCTTGCTGCATATCACAATGTTGAGAACACAGGCACTAATACTGATGAGCATTTTGCATCTCGTACATCAGGAAATGTAGTGCTTCGACCTATGTTTTTCTGGAATGAAGACCACTCAACTTGGTTTGAAACTGGTTATGAGAACGTTGATTACGACGGTAACGGAGAAGATACAGCATGGAAGATTACGGTTTCTCAAAATATTTCGTTTGGAGCTAGAAGCAAGGCTCGTCCGATGTTGCGTGCTTATGTGACTTATGGACAGGTTGATAAGCGATTAGAAGCAAAATATGACGTGGCTTCTGCGGGCATTATGTTTGAAGGGTGGTGGTAGATACGGTAGGGAGAATTCTGTCCTTCTATAAAACCAATTATCAATTTTTTCGAATTTTAGCATGTCAAATTCTATCTATACGGTTAAGTGAATTATTGGCATGCGAATATATTATGGCGGTTTAAATCCATATTTCCGATTTTTACTGCCTAGATGGTAAGTGATTTGGCTATCAATTTATTGTTTGGAATAAAGAGAGCCGCCATATGAAATGGAGAGCACAATGAAAAAAACAATGTTCGCTGCAGTTATGATGATAGGAGCTACATTCGTACAGGCTGCCGAAACACCAAACTTAAAAGTACTCACAGAATCAACTACAGGATGGGTGCGTAATTTTAATCCTTGGATTGGAGGTCGTTCGGATTGGGCCTATGAGTCGCTCATGGTGTTTGATTTACTAGACAGTTCGAAAGAGCACCCTTGGCTTGCAAGGGGTTATGAACTAGCTGATGACATGATGAGCATTCGAGTTGATTTGCGAAAAGAAGTGAAATGGTCTGATGGGGAAGACTTTTCGGCAGATGACGTAGTGTTTACTATTGAGTACGTTCTTAAGCACCCTGAAGTAGATGTTTCAGGTTTGACAAGTCGTGTTGATTCAGTAACAAAAATTGATGACTATGCGGTACGAATTTATCTAAAAGAGCCAAATGCTTTTGCTGCTTACGATATATTGGGAGAGTCACTTCGTATTGTGCCTGAGCATATTTGGTCAAAAATCGATAGCCCTGCACAAGCTTCAAACATCAATCCAGTCGGTACGGGTCCTTTTACTGAAATCCAAAGATTTAACCCTCAAGTATATATCCAGTGTCGCAATCCATATTATTGGAATAAGAATCTAAAAGTGGATTGTTTGGAGTTTCCTCAGTATTCGAGCAACGATGCGGCTCTTGAGTTACTTGCAAAAGGAGAGATTGATTGGGCGGGAGTTTTTGTTCCAAGTATCGAGCGAACTTATGAAAGAAAGCATCCTAATAACAAATACTGGTTTCCATCTAATAGCGCAGTAAAGATAGCACTGAATTACGATACTAAAAATGAAGGGGCTAGAAAAGCGTTTCATAGTCGTGATTTCAGACAAGCGTTCAATTTAGCCATGGATCGTGATGGAATGATCATGATAGGTGCTTATAACTACGTTGATGGAGGAAATCCAGCTAGTGCTCTTCCAAAGGCATTGTGGAACTGGCGTGACGAAGTTGCTGATTCTGTTTGGAATGAGACTTTTCAGTATGATCTTGATAAGGCTAGAGCAATTCTAAAGTCAGCGGGATTTATTGATGTCACTGGTGATGGATATGTCGAGAATCCAGATGGTTCACGTCTTCGTTTTCGCATTCAAGTACCTAGCGGTTGGACTGACTGGGTGAATAACGCATCTATTGCTGTAGAAGGTCTACGTGAAGTCGGTATTGACGCTACGGTGGTCACCCCTGAAGTGAATGCTTATGCACAAAATTGGCAAACCTCTGATTTTGATGCCACATTTTCATCGGGTTCACTTCAAGCCTCAGTCTGGCGTTTTTATGACTATACAATGCATTCACGTCATGCAAATAGCGGCGCTTGGTGGTCAACCTCTATGCATAACTACAAAAACGCTGAAATTGACGAGCTTATCGATACTCTATCGATAACCTTAGATCCTGAAAAGCAACGCCAGTTGACCAATAAGATTGAACGTATTTACGCCGAGGAAGCGGTACAAGTACCTCTTTATAATAATGGTGTTTGGTATCTCTACAACGACTCTCGTTTCATGGGTTTTGCTAACGCGGACAATCCAATTATATTCCCTGCGCCATTTGAAGGGATGAGCCGAATTGTGCATCTCATGAATATTGAGCCACGCACTAAATAGTTCTACAAATTAGACCCACGGTAACGTGGGTCTAGCCTCTTGTTCTTTACAATAAAAATAACTTTACGTGAGACATAAATATGAAAGAAAAATTTGCATGTTTGGCGATGGCGGTCCTTTCCACTACCGCATTGGCAAATAATCAGATGGTTCGAAATGGTAGTTTTGAAAATGAGCTAAATGGTTGGTGGAGTTCAGGTAATCGCGCGGTAGTAGAAGATGGTGAAGCCTGCATTGATATTAATGAAAGTACTTCAAACCCTTGGGATATTGTTTTTGGTCAAGGTGGGTTTGGCTTAGAGCAAGGTGAGCGTTATCAAATCGAGTTTACTGTACGAGCAGATCAAAACACTCGAATTAGAGCTGTTCTTCAGCATGATGGTGCACCTTATACGACCTATGTTGGTGAAGATGTGCGAGTGTCGAAGAGTGCGAGACGTAACAAGGTTCGCCTCACCCAAAAGCATACTAGTGATGACAATGTAACATTGCAATTTCAAATGGGTGGGCAGAAGCAAACCAAGGTATGTATTAGCGATGTTTCTATTCTTGGAAAGCAATACGTAAAGAAAGAGTTTATCCAGCCAGTTCGAGTAAACCAGACCGGTTACTTGCCCAATGCCAATAAGATAGCAGTAATTCAAACCCATGAATCAAAGCCTATTGCTTGGAAAGTGAAAGATGCAACAGGTCAGGTACTTGCTTCTGGTAAGACAACGGTGTTTGGTGACAATAAAGCCTCCAATGAACATGTTCATCAAGTCGACTTCAGTAACTTGAAAGAAGAGGATACAAATTTAGTGTTGTCTGTTGATGGGAAAGACAGTTTCCCATTTGCTATATCCAGCGATATATATGAGCAATTGACAGAAGATGCGTTCTTGTACTTTTACCACAACCGAAGTGCTATCGATGTTTTAGAACAATATGTCCAAAGACAAGATTTAGCTCGTCCTGCGGGACATGCAAGCGATGTAGTCACGTGCTTTGATAAACGAGACAAAGAAGGCAACATGTGGCCGGGTTGTGACTTTGAGATTGATGTGTCGGGCGGATGGTATGACGCCGGTGATCACGGTAAGTATGTTGTGAATGGCGGCATTTCTACCTGGACATTGCTAAATCTTTACGAGCGTTTCAAGCATATCGAGTCAATAGGTCTTCCCCTAGAGCGCAAGAATAATTTAATTCCTGAGTCAGAAAGTGGTGTTAACAATGTATTAAGTGAGGCTCGTTGGAATCTTGAATTCATGCTGGCGATGCAAATACCGGAAGGCAAAAAAGTGTATGCACCAGTGGGTGACCAAAGTGCGGAAATAGATAATCTTCAACTAACCGAGATTGACGCTGGTGGTCTTGCCTTTCATAAAGTGGCAGATGAACGTTGGGCCAAGATGCCTTACCCTCCACACCTAAGTGATATAAAGCGTTATGTGGGCCAACCTTCTACAGCAGCAACGTTAAATCTTTCGGCAGTAGCGGCACAAGGTGCACGTATCTGGCGTGATATAGATGAAGAGTTTGCGGATCGTTGTCTCCAATCTGCAGAAAGAGCTTGGAATGCGGCACTGAATCATCCAGAAATCTATGCTTATAACAATTTCAATGGTTCAGGCCCTTATGGTGATCTGAAAATATCTGATGAACTTTATTGGGCAGCTGCAGAGCTCTATATAACTACAGGTGAAGACAAATACAAACAGTTTGTAGAATCATCAAATCACTTCTTAGAGACTCCCGTAGGAGATAAAGATTCATCTGGTGATTTTTATTGGCGAGAGATGGCACCTGCAGGCACTATTAGTTTGGCTGTAGTCCCAAATAACTTGGGTGAAGATAAGATTCAAGCTGCGCGCGATAATTTGATAAAAACGGCTAGGGCATACAATGACCAAGCAAAAAGTGAAGGGTATAACCTTACCTATAACCCAGAGAATTACCCTTGGGGTTCTAACTCAAATGTAGTAAACCGCAGTATATTTCTTATCTATGGCTATGACTTTTCAGGAAGTGTGGATCTATTAAAGTCTGCAGCAAGTAATATGGATTATGTGCTTGGTACTAACCCTTTAAATCTTTCTTATGTAACAGGTTATGGAAGTAAGTTCGTTCATAATCCTCACCATAGATTTTGGGCGCACCAAAATGACAACAACTCTCCTCGTCCCGCTCCTGGTGCACTTTCAGGTGGTCCGAACTCCATCAGCTTTAGCGATCCAATTGCCTCTGCGATGAGTCAATACTGTCATCCTCAAACTTGCTTCAAGGATGATATTGGTGCGTGGACACTAAATGAAATTACCATTAACTGGAACTCTCCTTTGGTATGGGTCTCATCTTCGCTCAATCATAGTGAGCTCAAGTAACGTTATAGTGGCGTTGAATATTTATTCGACGCCACAATTCTGAGGTTTAGTATATGTCGGCTATAAAAAAAAGTGCGTTGGCCTTAGTGATACTCTCACTTGTTTCGGGCTGTAACACTCGATATGTCAATTCTGGTAATGATGATACAGGTAGTGATCCTAGTTGTAGTATTGAGTTACCAAGTGAAGAGGTAGCAAGTCTAAAAGCAGTAAATGAAGGGTTAGCATTAGGTGTCGCACTACCAGCAGGTCAGGCCAGCAATAGTATCTTTAAACGTCCAGATCTAGAAACAGTGACAGTTCAGCATTTTAATCAAATTACCGCAGAAAACATTATGAAACCGAGCTATATGCAACCTGAGCAGGATGTATATGAGTTTGATGACACAGACAGATTTGTTGCTTTCGCTGAGCAAAATGGGATGTCAGTACACGGCCATATGTTGGTATGGCACAAACGTATCGCTGATTTTAAACAAAACTGCTCAGGGAGCATTCAGTGCAGTCAATACATGACGGACCATATTGCAACAGTAGTCGGTCACTATGAAGATCGAATTGTCAGTTGGGATGTTGTAAATGAAGCATTTACGGATGACTACGGCTCAGGCTCTGACTATCGAAATTATGATAACCCCGCTCATGGTGTTGAAGGGAGCGTATGGTATCGAGAAATCGGGAAAGACTACATACCCATCGCATTTTTAGCTGCGAATGCGGCTGACCCTAATGCTCTGCTTTACTACAACGATTACCAGCTAGAACGCGACAATGATAAGTTGAGAATCACCTTGGAGATGATAAACGAACTGCAAGTCGAAGATGTTCCTATCCACGGTATCGGTTTTCAAATGCATATCACCCATGATGTACCATCTTCCTCTCAGCTTCGTAGCGCCTTACAGCAAGCGGTTGATACCGGTCTGCTCGTAAAAATCACAGAAATGGATGTTCGCATGAATGAGTATGGAAACGTCAGTTGTTATAACACCACTGTTGCTCAAGCACAGCAAAAAAGGTACCAGGAAGTTGTTACAACTTATTTGGAAATTGTTCCTGAAGGACAAAGAGGTGGTATTTCATTTTGGGGTGTGACTGATGAAGACAGCTGGATCCCTGATTTTTACGAGGTTCCAGATTGGCCTTTGCTTTTTGATGAAAGCTTAAACCAAAAGCATGCTTTAGTAGGGGTCGCCAATGCGCTTAAGTGAGTACAGAATCCATATTTAAATAAAATGGTCTTACTTTCGAAATGATGAATTTCTCAATTCAAATAGAATCAAATGAGATATCTCACCAGTGGTGAGATATCTTTATTAGTGCGGGTCAATTCACATTTCGACTTAGTAACAAATGCATAATGAATTCGTAATTAAAATGAAATCGGCTTCTCTAACTTCTCGAAATGAGACAAAGGGCAAAGGATTAACTATGTTGAAAAATATGCCAAACAAGGTGTTTTGGGCCACGGGTGCTTGCTTGACAGCAACAGTATTGATCGGTTGTGGGACAGATTTTACTAGTGGTAATGACAATACCGGCGGTGGTGATAAACCAACCGACCCGATGATCGTGTTTGACGGCAACTTAAATTCGAACTGGGAATACTATGACTGCTGTGGTGGCGGAAGCATCGTCACCACGTCTGACTCAATGAAAGGTAATGTTCTTAAATTTAGTATTATCGATGGTGAAACAACCGTAGGGCTTGAAGCAGGAAGTGTCGTAGATCATTCGGAAATCGAATCTGAAGGTACTATTGATTTTTCGATGAAAATTGAACGCATGCCTACAGAAAGCGATGATTATAAGTGGTCTTTCACTTTACGTAGTCTGGGCGATGAACAAGTGATGATCTCAATTGAACAGTCCGATATGGATGCGACTGGAGTTTGGTATGACTTCAGCTTCCCACTTAGTGAGCTTGCCAATGAAGGTTTGAATACTTCTACAATAGACCGTATCTCGATGACTCCTTCATGGGGCAAAGGGACGGGAGCCGTATATTATATGACAGATATCATCTTTACTGATGGCTCGGGCAGTTCTGAGCCTGGAGATGAAGATGATCATGCGTTATTAACAATTAGTGATGAGTCAAATGGTTGGTCAGTCTATACCTCCTCTGAAAATGGTCGTGCGTTCTTTGAAGATAGCGGTGATCTCGGTTACGCCAATGCTGTGAAGTACGAAATTTCTGGTGCTGAAAATGCCGGCATGATTGCTCAAGGCATTGAGTATTTTGACGGCTCTGAGCATGTAGATGAAGGTGTATTATCATTTGATCTAAAGGTTCTAACTGAAGCTGTGGACCCTGAATCACTATGGGAAATGAAGGTTCGTAGTAATGCTGATTCGGCTGAAGAAGTAGTCTATGTGAATCTGATAGATATGAGCAAAGATCAAGCGGAACCAGTGGTAGGCGAATGGGTTAATTATACTTTTAATCTATCGGATCTTGGTGACGAAGGTGTTGATCTAAGTGCAATCGACCGAGTTGCTATCTATCCAACTTACGGTAAAGGCGATGGCGCGGTTTATTATGTTGCCAATGTTAGCTTTTATGCAGAAGGAGCTTTCGTTCATGACCCTATAGATCCAGACCCTGCGCCAGAGTTGGTGCATAAAATAACTGATGGGGACGACGCAAATATATTTGCTATCGATGGCAATTCATACTATTGGAGTGAGGAAACAGTTCGCTTTCTATTGACCGGTACAGGTGCTCAAGCTGTATTTAAAATTCCTGACGCACCTTTAGATGTTTCAGCTATTAACAATGAAGGTGTTTTAACCTTTGATCTTCGCTTAAGAGTGGATTCTACGGCATTATCAGATCCAAGTGACTGGGTGATACGCTTTGATCCTACCTCTGGCTGGGAAGATGCAGTTGTGTTGTCGTTGTTGGATTCAGATGAGGGAAGCCTGCCAGTTCGCGATGAATGGGTATCATATACAATCGATCTATCTAAATTTGAATCGGCAGGTCTTGATTTGAGCGATTTATCCCGATTCTACGTTTACCCTGTAGCAGGAGAAGCAGCAGGTATCAATTACGATATATCCTACGTTCACTTCTACGACTCAAAAGTATTGATTAATAACAATTAATTCTATTTTATTCGCACCGTGGTATTGGAAGTACTGCGGTGCTTTGCAGTTCTACCATCGATATTTCGACGGTAATCAGAGGAATAAGCATGCACATTGGCGAATTTGCTAATCTTGGTTCGACTTACCGTATACACACTCCTGATACACCTTCTCAATGGTCTAACCCACTCTATAACGATGAGTATCTTTTAGAGATTGATCAGCGTTTACAAGGAACGAGCTATTACGTCGAGAGCTATAATCGACATCTTTTGTCTCATCAGTATCGTTACTTTTACATAATAGATAACCAGAATAATGTGGTCATTGATGTTAATCATCTGTCATCTGAAAAGGACTTCGATCTTTATCAATGTGACCACTCCATTGCAGGTACAACATTAACGATAGAGAAGTGTGCGATAAGAGTTAAGATCCAGTCTTTTGTTCCTATCGAAGGGAAGCAAGAACATTGGACTATCACCCTATCTGATTTATCAGGTAAAAGGGATTCATTAACCATCATTTCTGCGTTTGGTCTTTATGATCATGGTGTCATGGGGGGCAGTTGTGATTATGATAAGGGTATACAGTCAATAATTAAGTATGCGCATCCCTACCACACTATGTATCATGAAAAAGCCGAAGTTGCGGATCAACCTTCTCACGTTTATTTGATGTCGGATCAGACTCCTTCGAGTGTGGATATGAGTCAAAGGCGCTTCTTTGGCGGAGATAATTTGAATAAATTGCCTGTCGCGGTCAAGCGAGGGCAATGCAGTGGCATTGTAGGGGAAGCAGAAGACTTTATTGCGGCTATGAGTCATCAGGTTTCTGTAAGTGAAGGTAATAGTTCAACAATTCATTTGCAACTTGGCATTGCTAAATCATATGCAGAAATTGAAGCTAAACGTAGCTCTATGACTAGTGATAGGATTGAACAATCGTACAAAGATACGCAGGATTACTGGTTAAAAGAATTTGATCGATTCAGTATCACAACACCTGACGTCAATTTAAACTACCTAACGAATTATTGGTTAAAGAAACAAGTAACTCTTCTATGCCGACAAAATCGCGGTACTACTTATTGCCCTGTTCGAAATCAACTTCAGGATGCAATGGGTTACGCTTTGATTGACCCGTATAAAGCGGAATCCTTTATGCTCGACGTATTGCGGGAGCAACAAAGCGATGGTTTTATTCAACAATGGCACTTTACCGATGATACTTCACCTCGAGGTCTCTGCCTTCTTCATCATACCGATGGTCCTCTTTGGTTAGTGATCTGCTTGATTAAGTTGATCAAGCAACAAGGTGAAATTTCGCTTTTTGAGCATAAAGAATTGAATGTAAGTAAGCGCCTGAACGATGCAATTACTTATATGTATAACCATCGCGGTGATCATGGATTATGCTTGATAGGGGATGGGGATTGGAACGATCCTATTAATGGTGTAGGCCGTGAAGGGAAAGGCGAGTCAACATGGTCAACGATGGCGTTGGTTTATAGCATAAATGAGTATCTCAGCTTAGTTTCTGACAATAAAAACTTTAAAGCTGAAATTGAGTCTTTACTCACAATGCGAGAAGAGTTAGTTAACTGCATTAATCAGCATTGTTGGGATGAGCAATGGTACGTGGCAGGCTTCGATGATAATGGTGTTGCATATGGCAGCCGAGATGACAATAATCGCCTGTTTTTAAATGCTCAAACATGGTCTGTGATTTCTGGTGTAGTTCCGGAAGAGCGATTACCAATCATGAATAAATCGCTTGAGAGACTCGATACACCGTTTGGCCCACTGTTGTTGGATCCTGCTTTTGATGACTGGGATGAGCGTTGGGGTCGTGTAAGTGTTAAAAAATCAGGTACGACGGAAAATGGTTCAATCTATTGCCATGCTTCTATGTTTAAAGCGTTTGCTGATTCAATGGAGCACAACGGTGATGCATTATATGAGGTGATTGCAAAGACACTGCCAACCAATCCACACAATCCGGTTTCGCAATCTTTACAGTTGCCACTGTATATCTCTAACTATTACTACGGCTTAAAAGATTCACCAAACTATGGACGCTCTAGTATGCATTACGGTACGGGTACCTCTGCGTGGATGCTACTAGTGGTGATCGAAGGGTTGCTGGGTGTGAAGTCTGAAATTGAGGGGTTAACGATAGATCCTTGCCTTCCATCAGATTGGGACCAAGCTTCATGTTTTCGTCAGTATCGTGATGCTACTTATAACATTCAATTTACTCGCGGTAATACTCCTTCTATAAACATTAATGGTACGAGAATAGATACAGCTGTTCTTCCTTATGAAGCACACAAACACTATGAGGTAGAGGTCTCGTTTGTTTAAAACTGTAAAACTCTCGTATACCAGTTGGAACTGGGGATCCATAGCTCATTGATTATTTCCCCAATTCCGACAGTAATTGAGTTAGAAAGTATTACTCTTTGGCTCACAAGTGGATAGGTGTTTGAACTCTAATAATTTGTGTAGGCAATATTTTAGTGCACGATTTTCTTAGACTTACATTCTCTATGAGCTCAATAGAGCTTTGGGGGTCGTTTACCTTATTGGGTAAGTTGCCTAGCCCTTAAAATTTATAGTTTTCTTTGTCTAGGGACTGCTGAGGTACTCATGCTTTAAGTGGTGCAGTAAGTTCAAATACAGAGGGCGAAAAGCACTTACACTAGCGTGTGAGTGCTTTGTTTTTTCTGTCTATTATATTTACGAGATTGAACAAGTGGTAACTTCCATAACCCAAACAATCGTTAGCTTCTGCCTATATGTGTAGTGGCACAGTTAATTTGGCCAGCTCATAAGTATTTTTTAGTCCTTGTTCTGCCACTGACCACGACAAACTTCTGTTCAGAACCTTCACAGTTGGCACTTAGTAACTCGAAAGTGCCCCAAAACGAGTTGCAAGCGGTATCAGAGCGCACAGTAGAATTCTGATTTTGGAATACGTAAGCTAATGGTGAGCAAAAGGTGAGACCGGCCCCTGAAGAGCGGGCGATAGAATTACAATTATAACCATCGCCCGATGCGGGCGATGGCTTTTAACTAATGGTTATTGTTGAGCTCGTAGCTCATTAATAATGTCTACCGCATTAATTAATTGCTTTTGTAGGCTTGGTACATCTGTATTAGTGTACCAATCCGATAGATACACTACAGAATAACCAGATTCTATGTCAGCCAAACCAGTTTGGCCAAATGAACCATGAGAATAAATGATGTTTTCAGCTTCCATCGTGTAAGATTGCATGTCATACGTTGTTGGACTTGCTGCAGCAAATACATCTTTAATTGAAGGTGTAACGTTAAGTACATCGTTAGATGAGTCTTTTAATTCTGCATAAAAAGATTTGCCCGCTTTACCTTGCGCAATATAGTTAGTGAACAAAGCATAATCGTATGCACTGGTGTTGATACCATATGATGGTGATGTTGTGCCATCAGATGTTTTTGCGATTTGAATTTCATTATTACCACCGTAGCTATTGTGTAGCTCAGCAAGTAATTGCTCAAATGGCTTACCTTCAACTTTAGCAATGATAAGAGCTAGGGTGTCAGAGTTTTGGTCTGTGTAATCCCAGTTAGTACCACGCTCGTATGGTGTCGCCTTAGCGGCCTTGATTGCATTTAAGTGACCAATTGGCTCACCTGCGTTTTGTAGGCCTATCTCTTTTTCCCACTCGTAACCGTTAGATCCAGGGGTATGATAATCGCTTAGCGGTTCAATGCCTGAGTTCATTGTAGCCATTTCGCTGATAGTGGCCTCACCAATAATAGAACCTTCTAGCTCTGGCAAATAAGTTTTCGCTTTCTTATTAAGAGAAACCTTGCCTGAATCAACCGCGTGGCTTAATAAAACACCAACGTAAGACTTCGCTGCTGATTGCAAGTTATTTAGCATACCGGGCTTAAAGCCATTGTCGAAGTGCTCAGCTAGTACCTTGCCATCCTTCATCACTACGAATGCTTTTACCTGTGTATCGATGAGGTCTTTACGTAGTTCAGGTGAAACTTCAAATCCGCCAACGCGCTCAACTTTAACAGGGTTTACTGATGCAGGTAGTTTGTGCACACCATAACGTAGGAATTGTTCAATATGCGCTGATGCATATGTGTAGTAAGGCCATTGTTGGAATCCGTCAGCTGGGATTTCCGCTACTGTGTAGCCTTCATAAAACTTAGATAGAGGCACTTCATCTGCTGCCGATGCCGATGTGATAGAGCCTATAGTTGTCGCTAATAGAATTGTGGCTAAGATTGATTTTTTCATTGTAAATACTCTTTGGTTGTATAGGCAGCCTGATGTACAGCCTCTGAATTAAGTTGTTTGTGTTGACGTGTTCTATAATCACACCATAATGAGATAGCCCATAGTACGAAGTGACCCATATTTGGAGTGGTTGTATTGCTATGGGAAACCGAGAGAACGAAACAGTGCTAACATTTTCAAGTCACAACCGTGAGTACTTTATCGTCGCTGCTGAAATGGGAACATTTAACAAAGCAGCTCGTAAATTGGGCAATTCTTCGTCTACAGTGACTCTACACCACTTAAATTAGCGATCAGTTTTGGTGAGTTAATAGATGGGAAAGGTATTGCCGATGTGATTAGTCGGTTGAAAACATCATGGCCTAACCTACAGATCTCGCTTAAAAATGTGGATATGACCCATACTCAGTTGGCTCTTGATAACAAACTCGTCGATTTTGCACTTGGTATTGTTGCTGATTCCATTTATCCAAACGTGGGTGGAGCACCGGTTAGTGAAGAAATTACGACTTTGATTGCGCACCCCAATAATCCCTTGTGTGGCGAGTCGAACGTACAATTGGATATGCTGTTGTCGCAAACTTCTATTTGGTCTTCTCCTTATAAACAAACCCATCAATACGATACAGCCTTATTCAAAAGTCTAGAGATGGTCGAGTGTAGTGATGCTAATACAGTGGTGTCACTTAATTTTCATAAAAGAGAAATCGATCCATCATTTCAGCTGATGCTGTACTACAGATTGGACTATCCCCACCGAGAAGTTATTGAAGAGATCGTTCTTGTCCTAAGGAATTGGTTTGGTTACGAGAAATAGCTGAATTACAGTTTTTATCGTATGTAACGTTTTTTATGACTTATTAATTTTTTGAATATGTTCTAATTTAAAAAACTGTTACAGAATTTATTAAGGTAGACCTACATCGCAACTTTCAGGGTATGAAGTGAGTTCATATCTATTTAAATTGAATAAGGTTTATCATGAAAAATAAATTATTGCTTTCAAGTGTGTTAACTCTAGTAACGCTAACCAGTGCTGGTTCATTTGCGCAGGGTGGGTTTTCTTCGGGTCAGGCGAATGTATCTAATCAGCCATCATCGGTTGGTTTTAACGGCAATATTGCTAATCCGGATACGGTTAACGCTGCTTCTGAAGCAAGAGACGATACTTATGTGACTCTTACTGGCAACATCACAGAACAAATTGGTCATGAACTATATACGTTTAGTGATGAGACGGGCCAAATTGTTGTGGAAATAGAAAACGAAGATTGGCACGGTATTAATGTGACAGCAGATACTAAACTTATTGTTCAAGGTGAAGTAGACCAAGATTGGACAACAGTAAAAGTCGACGTAGACCGCATCAGAGTAGTAACTCAGTAATTACCTTCTTTGAATCTATCGATTTCAACGTTGAATTGTTGTGGATATGTAAATTGTCCACAACTTCGTATGCTGTTTATAATAGCTGACATTATTGGAGTTCACTCAGCCCCTAAAAATTTTTTAACAAGTTTTGTCCAGAAGTTTCTCAGGACGGTCATCGTTAGCCCCACTTATAGACAAAAACACTAAACCATTACACATGTGGTCACCAAGCAATTCTGTCGTACTTCAATTGCCAAGCGACGGCGTAATTACACTATCTACCAAGGGAAACTGACGGACTAAACCGGGCACTTGTTTGACCATTTATAGTAAATTCGTGCTTTTGTCTTGCCTGATGATAGCTAGTTCCGATGATGCTTCTTCCAATCTATTTCGCAATTGCACGAAGAATTAAGGATGAAGCGATCGCCCAAGTGGTCGACGAGAGTTTTAAGTAAGCGTTTTTCAAGTTGATGAGAAGTATATATCCAGAATTTCTGTGTGATAACATGTAGCTTATATTGGTGTTACCTATGGGCTTGATAAACAGGGATTCTCTATGATTAATCATGAACTTTTACGCAGTTTTATTGCTGCTGCAGATAGTGGGTCATTTAGTGCGGCTGGTCGCCTATTAGGAAAACATCAAGCAACCATTAGCGGTAATATTGCTCGTCTTGAGGATGAGTTAAACATTCTTCTTTTTGACCGGGTTGGTAAATATCCCCAATTAACAGAGTACGGGCTAGCCCTTTACGACAGTGCGAAGGTGGTGGTTGACAGTAGCGAGCGCTTTAACGCTAATGCGCTTCAACTTGCTAATGGCGCTCCTGTAGCAATTCGCGTGGGTTTTGACCATCATCTTGATATCAATGACTTTGTTAATGTCTTTCAAGTGCTGTATAAGCACTATCCGCTCATTAAAGTTAGTATTATTAATTGTTCTAGTAGTCAATTAATCGAACAAACAAAAGCTGGTAGCTTGGATTTTGCATTGTGCCCCGCACTTGAAGGGCACAGCCAACACTATGAGTTTTGTAATGTGGGTCGATGGCCGATCCGATTTGTCTGTGGTAAAGAACATCCTCTCGCCAATAAAAAGCAAATAAGCAATGATGAATTGCTTGCACATACTCAAATCATGGCATTGCATGACGATCATGAAAATATTCAGTATCAAGGGGAGCGAATGTCACCTTATACCTGGGAATGTCAGGATTATAATACGAGCCTTTCATTGATTCGTGCGAATATTGGGTGGGGTTTTTTATACTCAGCTCAGAAACCATTATCTACTGACCTTGTTGAACTTTTTCCTGAATTTGCCCTCAGTCACATATCTATTGCTTACGATATTATTTGGCCAAAAAGCCAAAGCTTATCGACGGTAAGTAAACTATTAATTGAAGCCGTTCGAGAATGTTTTCTTCAAGTGAAAGTATGATAGGTGCGGTGATAAATTGGGTGTAGATATTTTGCATTAGCTGGCTCGTTTGGCCATTTATTTGAGTTCTATTTACATCTTTAAGGATACAGTAAGCTGAATAGTTATGACGACTTAGCTTACTGTTTACTCACTAGATAACCAGTGATTTATAGGCCACAAGGCTGTGCGGCAGCGACTTCAATTGTTGCACCTGAGACATAGCTCGACTGCGACGAGGCAAGGAAGGTAACCACATCACCAATTTCCATGGGGTTTGCATCCTCTTTTAAGAGCGTTTCGGCTAGCTAATAGGTCATGCGCGGCCTCTACAGTGATACTTTCTGCATCAGCAATAATGCCACATTCAACATCGCACATTTCAGTAAGCACCATGCCTGGGCATACTGCGTTTACACGAATATTTTGCTCTCCAAGCTCGATTGCTAAAGTTTTCGTCATTGCAACGACAGCATGCTTAGACATGCTATAAGCAGAAATGTGTGACTCACAGCCAATGCCTGCGACAGATGCATTATTGATAATGCTACCACCGCCACGTTTCAGCATTTCTTTTACCGCGACCTGAGTGGTGTGAAATGCACCAACAACGTTGATATTCCAAGCTTTATTAAGTTGTTCAAGAGACATATCCATGAATAATTCGCCAAAGCAAATACCTGCATTATTGAACAGAATATCCAAACCACCTAGCTTAGTAACGATATTAGCGATGCCTTGTTCAACTTGCAGACGATCCGTTATATCCATTGAAATGGTGATGCATCGAACACCAAACTCTTCAGCAATGCTTTTGCCTAGTGCGTGAAACTCCGTAAAAGAATCAGCATCAGCAGAGTTAAAAATATCAGCAATTGCAACATCGGCCCCTGCTTTTGCTAGTTGGCGTGCTGATGCGTAACCAATTCCACGTGGAGATCGCGCACCAGTAACTAGTGCGATTTTGTTTTTTAGCGTATTGGACATGATTGTTACCATTTTAGTTAGTGCTAATGGTTATGGAGTCAGTTTATTGACTCCATAGCAAAAGCTTATTTCGTTTCTTTGTCCATCGCACGATGGTAATTAACAACTTCGTGTGATGCGCTTAATAAGCTATTTGCAAACTCTGAGTCTGCTGGATTAGGCCCTTGTAAGCCTGCAAAAATAGCGACAACGGTGTCAGACTCAGGGTCTGCAAAAATCCACTGTCCACCCCAACCTGGGTGCCCAAAACCAAGTGAACTTGTGTAAGAGCTATTGTAATAAGACCAAGACTCCACACCGATTGGAACGCTGCCATTGGTCATCGTATCTTTCATCCATGCTGTACCACCGCCAACAATTTCGCCATTTACGCCGATTCCGCCATTTGCCAATAGCATTCCGTAACGTGCCCAATCACGAGGTGTCATGATTAAACCACCCCCCGTAATAGGAACACCGGTTTTGTCGGTGGATATATAAGTGGTATTTTCACCGCCAATGGCATGCAGAATATTACGCATTGCTGTTTGAGTCGGTATACCAGTGGCACGCTCTACTATCCACGCACCTAGATCTGTATTAGCTGTGGTGTAGAAGTAATGACCGGTTTTATTTATATTTGAGCCATTTTCATGACCGGCTTCGAACGTAGCAATGAACTCTCTACGATTCATGTCAGTATGACTTGAAGGCTCCCAACCTAGGGTCGCTTCTTCAACGTCTAGCATTTTGCGAAGGCGAGTACCCTGCTTAGCGGTATAAGCTGTAAACTCATCAAATTCATGATAAACATCCATTGAAAGGATTTCAGAAACGGTACGTCCACGGTAGCCTGCACCGATCTCAGGAATGTACTTTTCAACTTTATCACTCATATTCAATTTGCCGTCGGCAACTGCTTTTCCGGCCAGTAGGTTTACAGTCGTCTTTGATGCACTCATAGCCATATGAGGTGTGCGCGGTGTTACACCATTGGCATACTTTTCAAAAACAATTTTATCACCACGCAGAATAACGAAAGAGTCAATTGCTCTGTGATTCGCCAATGCTTTAACAATGGGTAACTCGTCAATTACGTAGTCGCTTTCTATTTTCAGTTCACGTACTTTTTCTGCATTTGCAGAAATTAGGTCTCGTGTGATGTGTTGAAAATTTCTTAGGCCGTAACCACGGTTTTGCTGCCAGTTTTCGAGGGTAACACCTGCCGTCACATCAGATTGTAAAGGGTGGTCGATAAGGCTTTGTTCAGCAAATGCGGATGCAACACCGCCTGTTAGTGTTGTGATTATGCCTACAGCAACAAGTTGTTTAGATAGATAATTTTTCACATTGTTTTCCTAATTAAATTAATATCCTAATATATGAGCTGAATGCTCTACAGGGGATAAAAATCTACGGTAAGCAGATGTGCTTACCGTAATATGGAATAGCTTAATGACTATTTAGAGGTGGCTTGTGTTTCTGCTTTAAATTTTTCAGCAATTGCTCGTGCGTACATCCAAGTGTCGTAGCCTTCAACCGTTGCATAACCCGCGACGACTAAGTCAGCCTCTGGCGAAACATACAGTGTCTGTCCATGGTAACCGGCTTTAGCAAAGTCACCATCAGTGGTTACGATATCCCATTGGTAAGCCGATGAGTGCGCATTACCTAGTACGTAGTTGTTCATCACGGGAAATAGCATGCCTGCTTCGTAAGCGGTAGTGTTGCCACCCTGTGAAACCTTTTTAATGTGGCTTTCAGGGATTGCTTTGCTTGGTGCACTCGGGGTAAACATCATGCCGTAACGACCAAGATCACGAAGCGTTGAGCTGATTGCGCCGCTTGCGCCTGGTGCGCCAATATCAGAAACTTGAACTTGACCATTGAACTCTGCACCCATGTGTTTCCAGATACGGTCTTCAAACACTTTGTTGTATGGCTTGTCTTCCATTTTCTCAACTAACCAAGCAAGTACGAATGTATTAACCGATGTGTACTCATGCTTAGTATTAGCGGGTTTCTGTTTCACCAAGGTCTTCATATAATCATACGTTGAGTCCATGGTTTGCTCTGTTTTACCAGTAAAACCAAGGCTTGATTCATACAGTGCATAAGGAGAGTGCATGTTTGTATATGCTTCAGGGTCATCAGCTTCTAAGCCGTTCATCCCAGATGCCATTTCAAGAATGCTTGAAACAGTGATGCCTTCCCAACCTGAGCCTTTAAGTTCAGGTAAGTAAGTTTCAATGTTTTTAGTAATATCAACTTTACCTTCTGCTTCAAGTATACCGACTAACGTCCCCACGGCTGATTTAGAGACAGACCACCAAATGTGCTTATCATCTTCTTCCATACGAGGATATTTCTCGTATACAACGTTACCTTTGTGGATAACAATAACAGCGTCTAAGTGACCTTCTGTCCATTGATCAAGCGATTTCTTACCCGCATGTGTTTCAGCTTCAATTAAACCAAGCTCAGGCTGAATATTCGTCGGCAGTACATGAGTGTTACCGCCTTTTTTGATATCGGCGTGTTTGAAGTATTCAGATGCGTGAGTATAAATGTAGCGTGTTGCATCAACATCTTTACCTAGTTGCCAAGTTTCCATATCAAAACTTGCTTTCATCTCGTGTATTTCAGTCGGTGAGTAGTTAGGAGCATCAGCAAAAACTGACATTGATAAAACACTTAATAATGACATTGCTATTATAGATTTTTTCATAATAACCTCTATTTGGTAGTAAATTTGTTTACGATAGAGAGATTAAATCACGAAAAACTTTGTGGTTGTATGTAGTTTCTATGGGTGAGACCAATAGGTGAGGTAGCCTATACCTTCCCTCTGTAGTGGCACAGTGAATTAGGCCAATCGATTAGAGGCTTTGCTATACTTTAGCTAATCCTAAGATTGAGAACCTAGAAAAACCTCTAGCTCACTTTTATTCAGAAGGAAGTGAATAGTCTGTCTTTGCTCAAAAGATCTTCCGAAAATTGCGAGCGCTATGTTGTGGGTTAGTAAACTCCTTTGAGGCCATAACAGAAAAATTATCATCTGCATATGAGTTGAAACTATATTTAACAGCTCAAGTGGCATAATATCTGCGCCCTTATTGGTTGCCCTTTTGGTAACCGAAATCACATTACTATTTGCGGCTTAAAGATATGCGTCACCGATCAAATACGAGCCTGACAAACTGAGCTATCATCGTTTAAAATCCATAATGAAAGAATCTCATTACTATGTTGATTACATTCAAATGTAAAGCTTATGCTAACGTCATTTTATTTGGTGATATTGGATTAGAATTGCTAAAAATGATGGGGCACTCTAGTACGAACAATGGAGCCATATTGGCTTCGGATGTCCCTGCCGCTCTTAACAGATTAAAAGCTGCTATCGAAATAGAAAGAAGCAGCCCAATTATTGAAGAGCGGGAAGATGACAATGACGAACAGGCGGTGGTTGACCAACCTGTCAGCCTAGTCCATCGAGCTCTGCCATTGATTGAGCTCTTGAGTGCTGCTGAAAAGCAAGCATGCAATGTGATATGGGAAGCAACGGGTGACATTGCTCCTTAGTTTTTTATTTCCTTGTTAGACAAAGGTATGCGATTAGATTATGAAAGTGCAGGTTTAAGACGTTCTTTCTCAATTTATGTTCAGTTGTTGTACATCAGTTCAATATATCGAGAGTTATAACTAGCTTACCATTTAACTCGCTTTACAACTTAAAGCCCAACCCCGTCACTAATTAACGGGTTTGGGCTTTGACCATCGTTTCATACGAAAATAGGGGGCTAATGAAATGTTTAACCCTATCTGTTTCCAGTAATTTATAACAAGACATATCGAATTCTGAATCAGCATGTCACTACTGATGGATTATCTCCTCAAGTTTTTCATCGCATTTAGGTAAGGGATAAGTAGGTAAGTTATTGTTATATAGAGACTAAAATAGATTAAGTTCAATTAGTGCTTACCAAAACGGGCTAAATAAAGCTTGAACTGACATAAATATCATATAACATGCATCTCAAATGCACCTTTTGGTGTTGTAGCATTAACATTCCCTATCGCCACCTTGCGTAATGAATGAAAACCAATCAAAGAAGGGTACCGACTTATGACATTTTCAGTAAAGAATCTATTTGGAAAAAAAGATGATCAATCAACAAACGCTGCACTACGAACGCAACAAAACTCAAATCTAAAAACAGAAGAGAGCATTGAAAAGAAGGCGACTAAGAAAAAGCATGGTGAACCAGGTGTTTGTTGCGGTTCTTGTTCATAATTATTAGCTAGCAACTATTTCTGTAATTGATCTGAATTGGTGACTGGTATGTCGATTCCAAATGATTTTATAAACTATAAAAAAACGGATGTTTTCACAAAAGAAACCATTCCTAAGTTGTTTTTATTCGAACACAATACAAAAGCAGGTGTATACGGAAAAATTAAAGTAATTTCAGGGACATTGCAGTTTACTGGGTTTAAAGGCCGCAGAGGTGAAGTCGATATTCAGAGTTTAATTCAAGCAGATGAATATCTCATTTCCCCGCCGGAATACTGGCATAAAGTTGAGTTCATGACCGAAGATACTCAATTTTATGTTGAGTTCTATGCTCAAAAAGACTCAGAGATCGTGAAACAAAATCTCAGTGAACGAAATGATTAATTGTTAAATCGTAATCTAGATGTAATGAGTCGTAGTTGCTTGGTGCTTTGAAGGAGTAAACCAAAGTCATTGAGCTTTGGTTTACTCCCCAATCTAGATACTACCAATACTCTATTCACTACCATCATAATAAGCCCTCATCTACCAGATATACCCCTTACTTCTATTCGTAAATGACGACTTCTCTCATTAGGCTATCTAAAAACTCCGATGAATTCTTTGATTTGAGAAGGCCGATTTTTTAATTGATGTTGAATATAACAAGATAGAGAAGCGGCTTGCTTGAGAACGAAGTATGATGGATATCTTCATTGCTCTTCCAAGAAATGATGGACAAGCAACGCTCAAATTAGGGCGGTACAACTGATAAGATTTAAACTCAAAATCAGTCAATCAATCAACTATCTACGCCAGGGTAATTTGTAGGTTTGGGGCGACTTTGTTGCGTAAATCGAGTGAACTAAATCAGAATCGTACGATCAGACCAAAGACATTCTCTTATTAACCACGATTTCATGCCCAAACCGCACTACAAAGCGCAAGTCGGTGGAACTTACGCCATGATCAAAGCGTTAAAAAACTTACGAATCTAGGCATGTCTGAAATTCAGTATTTTGTTTAGAAAACACTCGATTTCAAGCCATCTAGTTTCTTTCTGAGTCACGCAAAATAGCTTTACACCAGGATAACTAGCTGGGTTCAAGACATTTATCATGCTCAGATTATCCCAAATAGGCTAGGTCTATGCGACTAAATACATTGAATTATTCAGGCTAACCTTTTGATACGCATCACTTTCTTTAAATATACTTTTGATATGAATCCGAGCGTGCGTTCAGTTTTACTAAACGCTCATTTGAAATGTTTTAATATCGCTTAAATAAAAGCCCTTTTATAGTGTTTGAACATCACGTTCATTCTGAAATTTAATACCAAGGATGAAGTGGCAATCTAATGGTATTAATCTTCAGAGGTAAAAATGATACGTATCGTCAACAAAGGTTCAATCGCTAGCAAACTTATTTTAGCTATTGCAATTTGTTTATGTTTTACACCGCAGGTAAATTCCCCTACTGCATTGCTAATGGGGCTCATTTTATCCAGCTTGAATATTTTACCTCATGGTTTTCATCCAGAGAAATGGACAAAAAAATTACTCGCTTATTCCATTGTGGGCCTTGGTTTTGGTATTAATGGTAAAGAAGCCCTTGCCGTTACTGGGGATGGCATCGAATTAATCATCTCAAGTATTGCTTTTACACTTATAGCCGGCACTCTACTGACTCGGTTTATGAAGCTAGATAAAGTAACGGGTTATCTAATTACGGTCGGAACCGCTATCTGCGGGGGAAGCGCAATTGCTGCTGTTGCTCCGGCAATTAAAGCGAAGGACAAACAAATTGGTCTTGCTCTGGCAACAGTATTCATTCTTAATTCACTGGCGTTATTTATCTTCCCTGTCGTTGGACATGCATTATCACTAGATCAGGTGACATTTGGGCAATGGGCCGCTATCGCGATACATGATACATCGTCTGTAGTGGGTGCTTCACAAGCTTATGGTAGTATCGCACTGACCACTGCGACTACACTTAAGTTATCTAGAGCTTTGTGGATTATTCCAGTCGCTTTGATGAGTGCATTTTTCTTTAAGAGCGAAAGTAAAAAACCTAAAGTTCCTCTGTTCATCGTCTTCTATATCCTTGCCATCATCGCCAGTGATATGTTGCCGCAATTTGATTTCGCATTTAATTCGGTATTTGAACTGTCCAAACAGACAATGGTTTTATGCTTGTTCCTGATTGGTAGCTCTTTATCTTTTGAGCGTCTTAGAGAGTCAGGGCCTAAACCTATTATTCTAGGCGTAGCTCTGTGGGTGATGATTTCAGTAGGCTCGTTGGCATGGTTGCTTATGATGTAACAACTTATTGAACTAAGTATTATGAAATAGACACTTTGTGATTTTAGAGTTTTACGGATGACTTGAAACACCGAAAGAATTGATGCAAAAACGCCCAAAGCGACTAGCCTTGGGCGTATCCTCTAGCAAACTTAGTTGTGTGTTGTGGATAAGTGAATTTGGCCTCTACATTAGAGGTTTTTCTCTACTTCAGTAATGCATTAAATGCTAATTTAGCCGTATATAAAACACGATTTTACTCATAATCGAGTTAGCTAGCATCTGGTTAGCTCAACCTTATCCATTTGGATTACGATCAATAGCTTCTTGATATCTAAAGTCTATCAATACATTTCTCCCTGAAGGTTTTAGAGTGTTTTCATAATACCAACCATATTGCTTGATCAAACGTTCAGTTAACTCGAGTCCTAAACCAAAACCTAATTCCTGCTTTGATTCATTTTCTGAAAGATTGTAATTATCAATTTGTAGTTCTGTTCCAATTTGCTTTATCAAGACTTCACCGTGAGTAGTGTGTTGGAAAGCATTTCGAATTAAATTGGTAATTACTATTCTACATAGACCTAGTGGAAGCTCTAGCTTGGTCTCATCAGATTCGATATAAACGTTAACTTTCTTACCATGCAGAATATAAAGCAGCTCGTGTTTGATCTGTGCCACCAGATCACCAAGTGTGATAGTTGAAATAGGCAAACTTTTGTCTTCTTGACGATTGAGCCATAGCAAGGTCTCTGTTAAATCGGTCATGGTAAAAACAGCACGCTCTATTCGCTCGAGCACCTCTTCTTGTTTGGCTTTATCCACTTCTTTACTGATCATTTTTCTCAGTAATTCTGTGTTTGTACGAGTAACAGCAATTGGCGTTCTTAATTCATGACTGGCGTAACCAAGAAATTGTTTCTCACGACCTAGGCTATCTTGTACTGAACTCAAGCTGGATTGAACAATACTTGCCAACGAATTTAACTCACTGTACTTAAAGTTTGGGATCGGCTGTTCTAGTTTCTCTTTATTCAAAGACTTAGCCCATTCACGAAGGTTCTCAATTGGCTCAGATACGATTCGCAAAATACCAAACAGTGCAGCGCAGAAAAGGCAAAGAGCCCCAAGTGCTGTAAAAATGATATAGAAGTAGTGTGGGGTTTCGTCATTGCGAAAGTGTTTATCGTTTTTTGTATTGGGAAATACAACGCTGACATAAACAACGTTATCTTTATCTATAACCTTCATAACAAAGTAACCCGCTTTTGGCGGAGGCACTAAAGGAATGCCTTCTATGTGTTTTTTCAGTTCGTTCGGAGCTAAGTCAGTTTCTTTAAATAAATCTTGAATAGCTTGAGGCAGATCTTCCCAGCGAGATGCTACTGTCATTTCACCAAGTTTGATCGGGTGGCTATCAGATGGCTTGAACTGAAGGGCTTGAGTACGCATTGAGCCTCTCATTACGGTATCCATACCCGAGAAGAAATAACTTATCGCGACACCTGACATAATAGCGATCGTCATAGTGCCAACAAAGAACATCACGGCTAGAAAGTACAGTCTAAGACTATGCCTGATCTTCACAATTTGCCCTCACGTTTAAAAGCAAAACCTCGCCCGATAATGGTATGAATGAGCTTGCTGTCTGTACTGTTGTCTACTGCTTTACGCAAATTGTGCATGTGAACTTTCAAACTATTGCTGTCTGGCAGTTCGTCCCCCCATACACTTTTCATCAATTTTTCTCGGGATACCGTATTTGGGCTTTCTCGCATTAATATGTTCAATAGTTTAATTGCTATTGGCGTTATCTTAAGTTCAGTGCCGTCTCGAATGACCTTTTGTGCCTTGAGATCCAATTCTACGCCTTCAATTTTAAGGCAAGTTACTTGTCCGCTTCTCCGACGAGATAACGCTTGTGCACGAACTATCAACTCTTCCATTGCAAATGGCTTCACTAAATAATCGTCTGCACCTTTGGAAAAACCCGCCACTTTGTCATCTAAGGTGTCACAAGCTGTAAGCATCAATACAGGAACATCAATGCCTAAAAAGCGCAACTTCTCACAGACTTCTAATCCATTCATTTTTGGCAAATTCAAATCTAATATCACGGCATCGTAAGGGTTTTGAGCAATGAGGTTGAAACCGGCCACGCCATTTGCAGCGTGATCGCATTGAATGTCTTCGAGTTCAAGGTAATCAATAACGGCTGTGGCTAAATCTAAATCATCTTCAACTAACAGCAGTTGCAGCTTTTCTGTGTTCATTCTTACCTCTAGCGGTTCCACATATTCATCTGAGCAAATATGAATATGTGGAACGAGATTTTGCATTCATAAAAATTAAGATTATTGCAAACGTTATGGTTTAGGTGACGCAGGTGAGCCGGTACTTCTCACAACAGTAGCTCTCCTGCCTCATTTGATAATTAATTTATAGAGAAACGACTGTCCACTGCGTGAGTTTCGCTTCTGCTTCGTTACACTGAATCAGTTCGAGTGGTCGTTTCACCCACGGACCGGCTTCTTGAGTGACTGAAGTAACTGCCAAACAATAGCTTGTATCAGCCTTAAGCCTGAATGTTTGATCTTTTTCTTCATAAGCAAAACCTTGATGCTTCGCATCACTACATTCTAGTAGTGCTAACTCGCTCTTTCCTTTCGCCAAAAGCCCCTGCATGCAGAGCCCCTCAAACGCATAAGATTGAATCTTGTTCGTTTCGCTGTTGTATTCAAACCTGACATCATGCCCTGAATAGTCGCGAGGAGAACCTTCTGGGCCTTTAGGTTTGCAAGAGTGTGTTTGCATTAATTCTGATTGACCTGGACCATAGGTATCTATACAGAATCCATAGCCATTTGGCTCATCTAGATTGTCACTTAAAACAATATAAGGTGGCTCTGTAGGTACATTTGGCTCTGCTGCAATGAGTAGTGTAGGTGAAAGAATCAAGCTAGAAGCGATGATAAGCTTGGTGATATTAGTTGGATTCATATTAATTCCTTTTAATAGTAATGGTTGTTGATTTGTAACGTAGTAAAGTCATGGTTGATGGCCTTATATTATAATAGGCTCATCTTGTATCGATGGCGTTAGTTAGTGGTTTCGGTTAGTTGTTAAAAGCTTCTGTGAATTCCACAATCCGCGCAGCATTAACCCCTTTGTCACTGCGGCCGATTCGAGATACGCTGCGAATATCGATGCGACTTCCGTTACTTATCGATGTAACTTCAATGACGACGTCGTCCATAAATCCAAAAAAAACGGTTTGAGCCGTAGCTTCAAAACGTAATGCTTTAGGGTCTTCAGCAACAATGTCCCAACTTGTATCCTTTGCAATATCTAGCGCTCTTGCATACGCATCTTTGGCAGAAAGACTCGACTGGATAGGTTTAATGTATGGGTAGTATTTTTTCTGCATCGTCGCGACGTTCTCGCCAGCATAAATTAAGGAATTTTTAGCACCCGCACGCGTATCATCGAGCACTAAGAATTCAGGCGGATTAGCCGTGTTAGTTGTAATGTCATGTATTGCAGGCGCACGTTTCGTTGGTTGAATGATGCCGTGGATCATTGGTGCAACGAGGCCAAGTCCTATTAATGTCGCAACCAAAGATTTAATTGCTCCAATACGATTACGAGTAACCCATTGAGATATAAATCCTAACGTGCCGAGGCCCAGTAAAGATAAGCCGATTGGATTGAGATAGCTTCGAATATAACCAAAGCCGACAATGGGATCCCAAAAGCTCAAACGGGCACCAAAGATCATCACTGCAACCACTAGTAAAGCGGCAACCGTGATGACCAATAATAATGTTCCAAAGTAAGATGTACGGTTGGTCGTCATTTTCCCTCCTTTGAAAGTTATCAGAGAGCAGTGATGAACCAGAGTTAGGTTCACCATTACTCCTATTTTGTTATTCGGTGCTTTTTTCTGTTAGGGCTTTTTCATCTGACTTAAACAGTTTGCAGATCAAGACAAAAAATAGTGGCGCGAAGTAAATCACTAATAGAGTTGCTCCCATCATGCCACCTAATACGGACGTACCAATAGCATTACGAGCATTGGCACCTGCACCGGTACTAAGAACTAGAGGTAACACGCCTAGCCCAAATGCCAATGACGTCATGATGATTGGGCGCAGTCGCATCTCACAAGCCTGCACTGTTGCATCAATAATGTTGACGCCTTTCTCATAAAGTTCTTTAGCAAATTCAACGATCAAAATTGCGTTTTTGGCGGTTAAACCGATGGTAGTTAATACACCAACTTGGAAGTAAACATCGTTCTCTAGACCTCGTAGCATAATCGCAGCTAGTGCTCCGAGTATCCCCAATGGAACGACTAGAATGATCGCAATTGGGATACTCCAGCTTTCATACAAAGCGGCTAAACAGAGGAATACCATCAAGATGGATATCGCGTATAGGATAGGGGCTTGGTCACCAGCCTCAATTTCTTGATATGACATTCCCGTCCAGCTAACCTGTACATCGTTTGAGATCTCAGCAGCCAATCTATCGATTTCAGCCATCGCTTCACCGGTACTGTAACCCGAAGCGGCTTCGCCAACGATTTCTACCGCTGGATTGCCATTGTAACGTTGTAACTGTGGAGACCCTTGCCCCCAGTGGTAGGTACTGAAAGCCGAAATTGGCACCATTTCACCCTTGTTATTACGTACAAACCATAAGTTAAGGTCTTCTGGAGTCATGCGATATTGAGCGTCAGCTTGAATGTAAACTTTTTTAGAACGACCACGATCGATAAAGTCATTCACGTATGACGATGCCCAAGCAATGGATAGTGACTGGTTAATGTCATTAATCTCTAAACCTAGCACTTTGGCTTTTTCATAGTCGACATCAAGGAACAGTTGCGCCGTATCCTCCAGGCCATTTGGTCGTGTACTTTGCAGTAATGGACTTTGCGCTGCTGCCCCTAGTAACTGATTCCTTATCTCAATCAGTTTGTCATGACCGACAGCCCCAACGTCTTCTAAGTAGAAGTTAAAGCCTGTAGATGTACCAAGTTCTCGAATCGCAGGGCTACTAAAAGCAAAAATCTGTGCATCTTTGTAACTTGAAAACCTTCCCATAACACGACCGATGATGGAATCAACATCGGTACCGGGCTCAGTCCTTTGTGACCAATCTTTCAGACCGATGAATGCCATCGCCGCATTTTGTCCAGAGCCTGAAAAATTGAATCCAGAAACGGTAAACACATGATCTACGGTATTCGACTCGTTCTCCTCAAAGTAGTCCTTTATATCCAGCATCACCTCTTGTGTTTTCTGTAAAGTGGTACCTGTTGGTGTCGTTACCATTACCATGAAGTCACCTTGATCTTCATTGGGTAAAAATGAGCTTGGTAGTACGTTGTATAGATAAGCGGTGCCTGCAAATAGCATTAGGTAAACAAAAACAAAACGCAATGGACGTTGCAATGTGTGCTTAACGGAGCCTCGGTATTTCGCGGATAACTTATCAAATGCTTTGTTAAATAATGCAAATACCTTGATGCTAGATTCTTTGTCGATAGGCTTTAGCAAGGTGGCACAAAGTACAGGGGTCAGCATTAACGCAACCACAACGGATAGAACCATTGCCGACACAATCGTTAGCGAGAACTGTTGGTATATCATGCCGGTTGAACCAGACATAAAGGCCATTGGAATAAATACAACGGATAGCACCATAGTAATGCCGATCAAAGCACTAGTAATTTGCCCCATTGATTTCTTAGTCGCTTCGAGAGGAGAGAGACTCTCTTCGTGCATCAAACGCTCAACATTTTCAACTACAACAATAGCATCATCAACCAGCAGACCGATGGCCAACACTAAGCCAAACATAGTCAGTGTGTTGATTGAGAAACCCAACAATGACATCACACCAAAAGTACCCAGTAGCACAACTGGAACGGCGATGGTTGGAATAAGGGTTGCACGAAGATTTTGCAAAAATAGCAGCATGACAACAAAAACAAGACCAACGGCTTCAAAGAGTGTTTTGATTACTTCGGTGATAGAAAGGCGAATGAATAAGTTGTTATCGGTTGTTTTGACGAGTGCTAGTCCATCAGGAAAACCTTTTGAAAGTTGTTCAAGTTTTGCATCAACTGCATTTTGTGTGTCTAACGAGTTCGCCCCTGTAGCAAGGGTGATCGCAATACCTGAAGAGTCCTTACCCATATAGGTGGGTATGGATGAAGATTCTTCACTGGCTAACTCTACACGCGCTACATCTTTTAGCTTAATCTGAGAACCGTCACTAGCGACTTTGATTAAGATATCCTCAAACTCTTCAACGCTAGTTAATAGGCTTTGTGCTGTGATACTGGCATTAATTAACTGAGAATCAATGGCTGGCGTGCCACCTAGTTGCCCAACTGTCACTTGACTATTTTGAACTGATACAGCGTTAGAAACGTCAACGGGCGTTAAGCTATAACTGTTTAATTTAGCTGGGTCTAACCAGATACGCATAGCATAGGATGGGCCGAAAATGGTTACCTCTCCCACACCGTTGACACGGCTCAGGATGTCTTTGATGCTTGAGTTTGCGTAATCTTGAATATCACCTGCGCTCATGCTGTCATCAGGAGAGTATAAGTTGGTTACTGACATAAAACCTGAGGTGCTTTTAGTCACAGAGGTCCCCTGATTTTGAACCGCTGTAGGCAAGCGATTACTCACTTGCTGCAAGCTATTTTGCACTTGTACCTGAGCGATGTCGGGATCAGTATCGGCACTAAAAGTTAATGTGATACTAGCTTTACCAGAAGAGTCACTTTTAGAGGCCATATAAAGTAGGTTATCTAACCCGGTCATGCCTTGTTCGATGACCTGAGTCACGCTGTCTTCAATTGTTTTTGCTGAAGCACCTGGGTATGACGTTGAGATAGTCACAGCAGGTGGTGCAATTGTTGGATATTGTGCGACAGGCAAGGAGACGATTGCCGCAATGCCTGAAAGCATAATGACAATTGAAATTACCCAAGCAAAAATGGGTCTGTTAATAAAAAAATTCGATAAAGACATAGTTTATTCCTCGCTCGTCAAAGCAGGAGTTGTATTGTCTGTGCTGCTATCGACAACAACGGTAATATCATTTTTCATGTTGATGATATTGTTGATGACAACTTGCTCACCACTAATAAGTCCTTCTTTTACCACCCAGCCGTTACCAACTTCATTACCAAGTACCACTGGTTTTCTCAGTGTTTTATTATTTTGGTTAACCACAAATACCGAAGGTTCCCCAGATTGGCTTCTTACTACAGCAGATTGTGGAACAACGAGATAACCTCGCGCTTCTGGCATAGAGATGTGGGCGCGTACGTACATACCGGTTAGCAATATGTTGTCAGGATTTGGAATAATAGCGCGCAGTGTAATCGTACCTGTTGAGTCTGAAACAAGGGTGTCGGAAAACTCTAAATGGCCCGCTTCCTCATAAATACTCCCGTCTTCTAGTGTGATCGAAACTGGGATCTCAGCATTTTTGTCCTTAAAAGTAGAAAACTCTTTTCTGATTTTCGTTATCGCCAATGAGGATTGTTGCATATCCACATAGACGTTTGCGGTTTGCACAATCGTCGTAAGGTAAGAGGATTGTTCGGCGGTCAATAAAGATCCTTCAGACACCAAAGACAGTCCTGCTTGGCCTGAAATAGGCGCTTTGATTTTGGTATAAGAGAGTTCAATATTGGCATAGTTTAATTCTGCTTGGCGGATCGCAACTTCCGCTTGAGCCTCTTTGTAAGCGGCGTCGGCATCATCAAAAATCTGTTGGCTAGTTAACTTTCTCTTGAGGAGTTGCTGATAACGAACCGTAGTTTTTCTATTTGTTTCTTCACTCGTTAAAGCTTTTGCTAACTGAGCCTGTGCACTATTAACGTTTGATTGATAAGTGGTTGGGTCAATTTCGTAAAGTACATCGCCGGCTTTTACTTGAGAGCCTTCTTTGTATAAACGGCTTTTGAGAATACCCGTCACTTGTGGTCTAACTTCAGCCTGCTTGAAAGCAGCAATGCGTCCTGGCAACTCTGTGGTTAAGCGTAACGTTGTCGGGGTTAAATTTAGGACATCGACATGAATTGGGCCGGGGGCAGGTCGTTGTTCAACAGTTTGTTCGCCACAGCCTAATAATAAAGAACTAGACAGAAGTAAGCCCAAAGGCAATCTTAACGAGTTGAGTAGAGACATTATGGAACCTTATCCTAGAAGCACAATTGCAGATATAGCTATAAGAATAATGGTGCAGTGGTTAAGACAGGGTTAAGGCTCATGGTCACTATTTCAATAACCGAAATTCAAACGTTATATTTACTTGTTTTGTGAATTTTCATGCGTTTCGAACTAGTACTAACCCCTAGTATTAATTCCAACTATTTCTTCTTCGTTCCATTTTAAATTATCTCTTCAGCTATTCGCTTTCTGTTTACCAATCTAATCTCGCTCAGAGAAGCGTTATTAAGGTTATATATGAGCAACGTGAGGAGATACTCCCCAGGCAATACGGTTTTGTTACGTATTTCTTTAGATGCAAATCAAGAGTAGAGATTTTAGTGGGTGACATTCACTTGGCACCGAAGGAACATAATTAAATATCTTTAAAAAACAACTATCTGAAAGTGTTTTGGCTAAGCTTTATTACACTTACTTGCTTGGGGATTTGTTACTTCCGTAATTCTCACTTTTACGTCGAAAAGTGAGCGACTAGGTGCGAAAGCCTCATAAATAACCCTTTTGTGTTATCATGCCGCGGTAGGGGATGAGTTCAGAGCTTATATTTGCGGGCAATTGACAACTATTTTTAATGCTATCAACGCACTTATATGACTCTGCTTATCAAATTATTACTAACATGGAGTTAGTCGTTTTTTATCGTGTTTACGGTAACTAAACCTCATTATTTATGAGTTCAAATTCAAAAAAATATAGTATTGAATCCACCGACTATCAGGTCGGTCAAGATAACGTAACGAAATGGGGCATGGATATCCATAACACCGTTTTTATGGGCTCACTTGCGTTATCACTTCTTTTCATTGTTACACTGCTAGTTCTTTCACCTGCTGAGGCTAAAGCCGCGATTGATTCGGTGAAAGGTGCTGTGCTTTCATACTTTGACTTCCTATTTATGTGGGGAGCAAATCTCTTCTTAATCTTTGCCGTCGTTATCGCTTTTTCACCTTTAGGTAAAATTCGTTTAGGTGGTGATAGCGCAACTACCGACTACTCTACGTTTTCTTGGATAACGATGCTCTTTGCAGCAGGTATGGGTATTGGCTTAATTTTCTGGGGTGTTGCAGAGCCGACTGCGTTCTATACGGGTTGGTATGGTACGCCATTGAACGTTGAGTCGCACACCATGGAAGCTCGCGAGCTTGCTTTAGGTGCAGCGACGTTCCACTGGGGTTTACATGCATGGGCTATTTATGGTGTTACGGCACTTTGTCTGGCTTACTTTGTGTATAACAAAGGCTTACCACTTGCGATGCGTTCTGTGTTCTACCCGTTATTAGGGGACAGAGTGTGGGGGAAAACCGGTGATGTTATCGATATACTCACGGTTCTGGTTACGTTATTTGGTTTGGCGACCTCACTTGGCTTAGGTGGTACTCAGGCAGCGAGCGGTATCAGCCATGTGTTTGGTCTTGAGAATAGCTTACTTCTTCAGCAGTCTATCATCGTACTGATTATGGGCCTTGCTATTATCTCTGTACTGCGTGGTATGGATGGTGGTGTGAAGCTCCTTAGTAATGTGAATATGGCGATTGCTATCCTGTTTCTTGGCTTGATGGCTGTGCTGAATTTCACTACCGTATTTGATTCATTCACAACTGCAGTTGTGGGTTATGTGAAAAATGCATATGCATTGAGTCAAACATCGGGGCGTGAAGACACCACCTTCCTACATGGTTGGACAGTGTTCTACTGGGCTTGGTGGGTTGCATATGCACCTTTCTTCGGGATGTTTGTAGCACGTATCTCGAAAGGGCGTACGGTTCGCCAGTTCCTTGTTTATGTATTGATCATTCCAACGTTAGTCACCACCGCATGGATGTCTACATTTGGCGGTATTGCTATTCAGCAAATGATTGATAATGTGGGCATATTGGGTGCCAAACAAGCACTTAGTGACGTCTCTTTGAGTCTCTTTTATATGCTTGAAGCCTATCCGATAGGTGACATATTGTCAGTAGTAGCAGTGGTACTGATCGTCATTTTCTTCGTGACGACTTTAGATTCAGGCTCGATTGTTATTGATAGCATGACTGCTGGCGGGAAAATGGATGTACCGGTGAAGCAAAAAATCATTTGGGCACTAATCTCAGGCACAATAGCTATGGTCATGCTGTGGATTGGCGGTACTGAGTCGATACAGGCTCTGCAGTCGATTACGATTATTGCAGCGATGCCATTTACTATCATTCTACTGATTGGTTGCTTTAGTTTGGTGAAGGGTTTGTTGACTGAAGTAGGCGCTTCAAAAGAAAGTGCTGACTATGCTGAAGTCAAAAAATAGTTCCTTTCAATAAAGTGAACCAGAAAATAGGCGCCTTAGGCGCCTATTTTGATCTTGTCGCCTGCGAGTTTATACCATCTGGGACATCAGTAAAAAACTGCCAAATATAAGTCCGAACAGCATCATACTATCGCCACCTTCCGCGGCGTAACTATCGCTTAAGGTATTAGCCTTGCGCAGTTTGTACACCATGACTAGAGGAATAAATACGGCGAGGAATACTAAGATTACTCCAGCGTAAGCTAGTACAGATAAGAATTGATCCGCTGCCAAGATCGCACCAACTAGAGGGAATACGAAGGTAAGAACATAGGTGATTACGCGGTTTTGCTTAAAGGTGTCACTATTTTGATTAAACAGCGACATAGCTACGCCGAAAAAAGAGGTAAGCAATGCAAGACCTGTGAAGAGCGACAGTACAGTGCCAATCCAAGGTGCTCCATGTTCAAATCCCGTCATCAACTCGGAAACACTAGAGAACTGCTTTAGTTGCTCTGGTGGCAAATTACCGACTACCGCGAACAACCAACATAAGTAACAGAACAATGGGATTAGAGAGCCGACAATAACCATATTGCGTAGCTGTTTGTCGGTCGCATCGCTGTTGTAGTTGACCAAGCTTGGGATCACTACCATAAAACCAAAACTGGTGAAGAGCACAGCGCTGGTTTTGATAAGCTCAAAATGGTCATGATTACTTACTTGCGCTAGATTTTTAGCTGAAAACTCTGGCAACAGCGCAAACAGAGTCAAGACTAGGCTCGCAATCATGATTAAGAAAAGTGCGCGGTTCAGTTTATCAATGACACCAGTGCCACAGGCTACGATAGCGCCAGCGACTAAGGTGAATAGAACCTGGCTTTGAATGAAACTGATGGAGAACCCCAAAGCGGCTGCGCCTTGTGATAGAAGATCTGCTGCACCCAAAATATAGGCCATTAGTAAGCAGATGAGTAAAGCGTAAAGTAGGCCATTAGTAACCAGTTGCCCACCCTTGCCTAGAGATGCTCTGGCGACTGAATTAAGGCCTAAACTGCCACCGGATTTAATCGTTGCTTCAAGAAGAAGCAATGCAGAGTAGGTAGTGCCGAACCAAATAAAAGCCATTAATAGTGTGCCATACACTAGGCCAAATTGAGCTAATACCATAGGAATTGCAAGCATGCCAGCGCCAAGAGCGGTGCCGGAGACAATAAGGGCGCTACCCAGAAGTTTTGTATTCATTTTCTATAAAACCGTAAATATTAATTAAATTTTGAATTCATGCGCGTGCGCGCAGAGGTATTGATAAGTTAGTGGGAATCAATACGAAAAATAAAATCGAGAAAATGAATATGACGACAAGAGAGTGTTGCAAGCGCAAGGGAGAGCAAAAGGGGATAGGTGATCTTTTGGAGAATGAATTGCTTGGTGTGGTGACCCTTCAGTGGGCTCCATAATGGGTGCTGTGATTTTGAAAATCATAAAGATGTCCTGAATAAAAAGACAGTCCTTTGAAACAAACATAGTAAATCCTGAACTATGCGATCTCGAATTGAGATAGCTTCATCTTATAGAGGAAGATAAGGATTGCAAAGGGCAGGCTGTTGACTGGTCAAATAGTCACCGTAATAACCTCGATCTACGATGTAAACAATGTTTTCACGCCAAGAACAGAGGCTGACATAATTATGACTTGAATTGCTGGTTATTTTATATACAATATCGGTCTAAAAATTAGCCTTGCATATGACGGGAATGAATAACCGAAAGTCATAAGCAAATGATCATACATCTTTATTGGCGAGTAATATAATTGACAGTTAAATCATTATTTGTATTTTTGTCGGCACTCATGTTGTCGAGCGCAGTAACCGCTAAAACAGTCGAAGAATCATCTCAAATTAATAAGATTGAAGACAAGTATCATACCATCGGCTTAGAAGGTGTGATGGACTTTGATTTGTTTAAAGATGCTTATGAAGCCTATAAATCAACAGATACCGCTAAAAAACCAGTACTGACTATTATCGATTACAAGCGTCCGTCAACGGAAAAACGTTTCTTTGTTATCGATCTTGAAAAAGAAGAACTAGCCTTTGAAACTTATGTTGCCCACGGCGTAAACAGCGGTGGCAAAACAGCGACAGAGTTTTCTAATATAATGAGCTCTCGACAAACTTCGTTAGGTGTTTTCGTCACTAATGAAACCTATTACGGTAATCATGGTTACTCTTTGCGCCTTGATGGCGTTAGTGATGGGTTGAATGATAAAGCAAGAGACCGTCATATTGTTGTACATGCAGCAGATTATGCGACCAAAGAGTTCATCAATAAGCATGGTTATCTTGGACGCAGTTGGGGATGCCCTGCACTTTCTCCAGAGGTGAATAAAGAAGTCATTGATATGATCAAGGGTGGCAGTGTTATTTACGCTAGTGCGTAATCACGTTCTCTGAGATACAGCCCTAGATGTGTAAGCCTGTCGATTCTGTCGGCGGGCTTTGTGTTTCTTAGGGTTCTGAATCGGTATTGACACTATGGTTCGATCTAATTGGTGTCTATTTTTTCAGCATAAAATGAGTTTACGAGCAGTTTTAATTCACTTGTTCAATCGAGCTCATAATCAGGCTTTTTAAGTTGATTGTTATGTTATAACATTTTGGCAATTCTACTATGCACGATATTTCATGAAACACTTTAGACTCATTGCTTTGGCTATTGCTATAGTCGCTTTTACCGTTGCGTTCTTATTGCCTGAATCTCTGCAGCAAGAACCCAATAACAGTCAACAGATCGACATATTGATAACGCCAGCACCTGAGAATCTGGCGGAACCAACGCCTATCCGTGTTCATTATTTTGTTAAAGTCGGAGATACTCTCAGTGACATCTTCTCTGCATGGGAATTGCCCTATAGCAACTTGCAGCAGGTGCTATCGGCTGATGAGATCCCACTGCAACTCGATACGATAAAGCCAGGGGATCATCTTGAGTTTGTCATTGATAGTACAACAAGACAGATTTTAACACTGACCTATCATATCAGCTTGGTTGAGCGCGCGGCTTATACTCAAATAGAAAGTGGTGAGTTTGATTACAACTTTATTGAGGAGCAAGGTGAGTGGAGAGAAACCCTATACTCTGGCACTGTTGAGGGTAGCTTTTCTTTATCTGCTCATAAGATCGGTTTGAGCTCCAATCAGATAGCTAATATCACTAGAGTCCTGCACGATAAAATTAACTTTGCTCGAGAGCTTCGAGCGGGTGACCGATTTGATGTACTGATTGACACACAATATCTAGATGGTCATCCAACAGGGAATAGTGAAATTAAGGGGATTTCTTTTAAGTTAGCGAGAAAAGAGGTTGCAGCCTTTTTAGCTAATGATGGTCGTTTCTACGATCGTGAAGGGAATAGCTTGGAGAGGGCTTTTAATCGCTATCCTGTTGATCCACAGTTTCGCAGGATTACTTCGTCATTTAATCCCAAACGAAAACATCCTGTGACGGGTCGTATTAGCCCTCACAACGGAACAGATTTTGCTACACCTATTGGGGCTGCAGTATATTCGACCGGTGATGGTAGGGTTATAGGGGTAAGAAATCATCCTTATGCAGGAAAGTACCTTGTTATTGAGCATAACAGTGTTTATACCACTCGCTATCTTCACCTTGACCGATTCTTAGTCAAGAGAGGTGACTATGTTGAGCGAGGACAGAAGATCGCCATTGCAGGAGCAACTGGAAGGCTAACGGGTCCCCATCTGCATTTTGAAGTGCTCGTGCGAAACCGCGCAGTTGATCCAATGAAAGCTAATTTACCAATGGCGAGCTCGATTTCAAAACAAGACAAATCATCGTTCACTGCACGCATTTCTAGGTTTGATAAGTTAGCTATTTAGTTCACTAGAATATTCAAGTTGTAGAGTAAGGGTTAGCTTTTTAGTTAACCCTTATTTTTTATGATCTGTTCTATCAAAGTTTGATTTCCCTTGATCTAAATCTCTGTCTCACAACATATAAAAAGCAATCGTTAAGAAAGTAAGTAAAACGATTGTTTAAGTAACAAAGTACAGTTTCGAGTATTGAAGATTTAGGATTGATTAACAAAAAGCATTTTTAGCTTGTAAAGCTCTTTTCCTGTTTTTGCTCGGGCATCAGTAGTTAAGTGAGGATATTTATTCATTACTGTACTTTTATCGTAATTTTTGGCGCTATCAAATTCAGTACTTTCTATATCTTCCTCTTCAGGCTGATCTTTATACGAGACGTTATATAGGTTTTCATTTTCCATTTTTTGCAAAATTAATGTGCGATTACCTGTTTTTTGCCCCGTATATTCTACGTAGAACCAATCATCTTCGTTGTGTTGATGCTCGATGGCCTTCGAGTAGTAAGCATGTTTCTCATTGCCATCTTTGAAGGTACTACGAAACGCAATACCATCATTATTCAAGTTTATATACAGCTGACCAGTTCCAGAATCGCAGTAGTCATCAGAGATTTGAAACCAACCTTGCTTTAGGGTTCCTCTGAAGATTTTAGCGATATTAATGTGCTCCCACTGCTGAAAAGATTCCATAGCACATACAAACTCCAAGGAATCATCGTCATCGTCATCAAGTAAGTTGCAAGCCGTAAGCGATAAAGCAACAATCGGTGTTATCCAAAATTTCATTTCTATTTGTATGATTAATCAAATTTGCTACTGATAATGAAGACAGACGCTTAGTATCACAAGCATGTTGGTCTGATAATTGGTACTAGATCAAATCAGTATGAAAGTGCGTTATATGCAAATAATTTCTTTGTTGTATCTATTAATCCATGGGGTTAAAGATCGTAACGAACCACATTCAGCGAGACATCTAGAGAAGCTAAAAATATTAGTATGGAGATTACGATATGATTTTCTTTAGATATGACCCTCGTAAATAAGCGAACACTAGTGCATTTGATGGATTCGATCATACATAAGTGATTAATCAAGATTTGAAGGCTCAGTTATGATCCCACTACCTTCAAACATGTATGTAGATCGCTTAATGGCTGAACTATCAATGACACAGAGGCGCTCAGCCCCGTCAACACTGACCCTAGTGTTGTTGACAGGGTTAGCTGCAATGGCAATAAGTATCTTTTTGCCATCACTGCCACATATGGCGGAGTACTATGGCGTCGAATACCCAATAATTCAGGTCTCTATTTCGGGTTACATTGCTTTGACAGCTGTAGTTCAGCTTTTGGCTGGTCCTTTATCAGATAGATATGGACGTCGACCTGTTGTGCTAGGTGCTATCGTTGCGTTTTCATTAGCAACAGTCGGCTGCCTATTATCCGAAAATATCTGGCTATTCATGCTATTTAGAATGCTTCAAGCCGTGATTGTTACGGTGTCTATTGTTGCGCGTACGGTAGTGCGAGATGTTGACTCTGGTCCACAAGCAACTCGCAGACTGAGCTATATCATGATGGGAATGTCTCTCGTCCCCATGATTTCTCCAACCCTAGGGGGTTTTCTAAGCGAATTATTTGATTGGCATGCCGTTTTTCTTTTGCTGTTGGCATTTGCGATGATTGTTGGTGTATTGGCGTATTTCGACATGGGAGAAACCGCACAACAAATAAACCCTTTCCCCAAGACTCGAAATCAAGGTTTTAGAGTTCTTATTAAGGATAAGCACTTTATTAGCAACACACTGATTTCCATGTTATCCAATGGTGCGTTTCTGATCTTCCTATCTGCTGGGCCATTAATTGCGACTCAGCACTACGGTTTATCACCATCTACTTTTGGTTTGTATTTCGCTCTGACGCCTGCAGGTTATCTGTTAGGAAATTATCTAACAAGTCGTTTAAGTCATACCTATTGTTCAAAAACGTTGATTAAGGTGGGGAGTGTAATTGCTGTTCTTGGTCTAGCGAGCATCATCTTTGTAGTCAATTGTGGCGCAGACATGCCTAGTGTTTTCTTTGGTCTAATGCTTTTCGTTGGGTTGGGGAATGGTCTGATTATTCCTAATGCGACTGTACGTATGTTGAATGTTACTCCGGCACTAATTGGTTCAGCTTCGGGCTTGGGCGGGGCAATTATGACCGCTGGCGGTGCTTTGCTGTCTCTTTCATCAGACATAGCGGTATATCCAGATTCAGGCATATTACCGATAACGAGCGTATTATTAGTCTGTTTTATCGGTGTTCCGTTCATATTATCTATGCAAGATTAATTAAACAAAAGGCTAGCGAGCGGCTAGCCTTTTGTTTGACATGAGTGAGTGTTCGTTTTGCTGGCTATGAATTTGATAATTCGCTCATGCGGTTTTTATACATAGATGCCAGAACCGCACAGCTCATGATGGTCACTAAAAATCCTAAAGACCAAGTTGTCGCAATTGCGTAATCGGTTCCCACTAACACCATCTTTATGCCAATAAAGATCATGATGATCGAAAGCGCGGGCTTGAGATAAATAAACTTATCTAACATTGCTTGTAATACAAAGTACAGGGAGCGCAATCCAAGAAGCGCAAACACGTTTGCAGCCAGTACTAAGAATGGTTGTTGGGTTACAGCAAAGATTGCAGGGATCGAGTCCAAAGCAAACATGACATCCATTACCGCGATGACCCCAACGACAATTAACATTGGGGTCGCAATCCATTTTCCTACTTGTTTGAATATCAAGCGGTTGCCTTGATAGTCATCCGATACAGGTAGGAACTTACGAATGAATTGCTCCGGATAAGGGTTTACTTCTTCCTCTTCTCCCTTGTCGCGCGCTAGTTGAATGCCTGTCCAAATGAGGAATGCCGCAAATAGGTACAAAACCCAGTGATACTCTGCTAGCAATTTAGCGCCGATAACAATCATAACCGCGCGCAATATTAGTGCACCAATAACCCCCCATAACAGAGCTCTAGGGCGCAGATGTTCCGGCACCTTGTATTGGGTAAAGATGATTGCGAATACAAATAGGTTATCAACGCTTAATGACTTTTCTAACAGATAGCCAGTTAAAAAGGCAATCGTTGCTTTCTCTGAAGAGTAGATACTATGTGGTGCATAGAAATCCCAGAAATAGTAGATAGAGACTGCAAACACAAAGGCCAACACAAACCAAAACACACTCCAACCAAGCGCTTTCTTAATTGATACCGCGCCACCGCGCGTTTGATAAATATCTAGCGCAACCAACACAAGGGTCAATAGACCAAAGACGCTATACATGACTAGCGACTCATGCATTAGTACAGATGAACTTAATTGGGTGGAATTTTGAATAGGGGACATACTTCCTCCTGAGCAGAAGGACAGTGTTTAGGTGACCTTCCGCAAAACATAAAAACCAACAGGCATACGGGTATGCTGCTGATCAATGAATGCGTTGGTCTCGTTGGAGTGATCGGATAACAACCAATCACCTTTACTTACCGGTTAAACATGCGCTTAACGGGATGACGATAAGTAAACTTGCGCTAACTACTCCCCAAAACAGGGTCATCATAGGCTTGTTTTGGTCGATAGCCAACAAAAAGTATTAATTGAAGTGATATAAAAATCTATAGCGTGATGCTTCTCAACATTAGCATTGTAGTCATAGCAATCTCAAGAATGATGTTTTATTTGGGGGTAATAAGGTTTGATTACGTGTCACTAAATGGCAATTTCTTGAGGGTCTTAACCGCTAAGATGTCCATTAAGTCGAGGGCACTTAGCCAAATTGAGAGAGTCATGTATGTCTAATGTAGAGAAAAATTATGGTTTCAACACACAGCAACGTTTATTTGTTGGATACACACTCGCGGTATTAGTCGATCTAGTGGTGTTAAACCTATTTGATGAGTACTGGGGGTTTGTCAGTATTGAGTCTTTTACTATTTCACTGACTGCTGCATTACTGCTTCAATTGCTACTAAAACTTTCAATTGGACTGGAACATAAGATTGCTAATCACTTTAAATCTAAATCGGGTAAAGCTCCAAAGGTATACCGAGCAATTTCGACGTATATCATTTTAGTTGGATCGAAGTTCATTATGTTGGAAGCAATTAACCTGTTGTTTGGCGAGAAAGTACAGTTCACTGGCCCATGGAATGGTGTGGTCGCTTTCTTTGGTGTGGTATTCGCTATCTTGATTGCTGAAATGGTCGTATCGAAGATCTACTTTTCATTAGATGATACTGAGAAACAATCAGTGGCAAAAGCCGTAGCTTAGTAAAAGAAATGAACCGCCACTTTATTGATAAGTGGCTTTTTTCTTGTTGTATTAGCCGTAGTTTTAGATCTAGTTAACTGTACCAATCAGAATAATGGGTATAATTTTTTCTCCCTGCTGCAGCACAAAGTCTTGAATGAAAACACCTACCGCAAAAGATGTTTCAGATGTCGCTAATGTTTCTATGAGCACAGTGTCACGCTATCTCAATCGAACAGCACCGGTTGCCAAGAAGAAAATTATTGCCATTGAACAGGCAATATCAGATCTAGGGTTCATTCCTTTGAACGCTAAGCCGCAAGGTATCAGGACGAAAGAGAAACTGATTGGTTTAATGATCCCAACATTTGATAGCTCCTTCATTAGCAGTACTTTAGATGGAATGGATCCAGAGATTCAAAATAGTGTGTATCGTCTTGTTATCGAAACGAGCCATTGGGATAAAACCAGCGAAATAAATGTGATTCAGCGAATGGTAAAGCAAGGGATAGAAGGGCTTATTGTTCTTGTTAATAGCCTGTCGGAAGCAGAAATAAAAGCCATTGTCGGTGAGTTACCAGTATTGGTTGTTGCTGGTGTGAGCGAAGGTATTTACTCACATATAAGCATTGATAATATTGCTGGTGGACGCTTGGCTACCGAGCACCTTATAGGGCTTGGTCATAGAAATATTGTGCACCTTTATAGCAGTGAATTAGGTAATAAAGACTCATTGCAGCGCAGTCAAGGCTATCGCGAAAGTCTTGAAAGAGCAGGAATAAATTATAACGAGAAACTCAGTTTAGACGGTGGTTATCGAGCTACCTGCGCGTCGCGAGCAATGCAATCATTGATTGAGCAAGGTATCGAATTTACGGCGGTTTTTGCAGCCAACGATCTTAGTGCTCTTGGGGCAATTAAAACCTTACTGCAAAATGGTATCAAGGTACCCGATCAGGTGTCAGTTGTTGGCTTTGATGATTCGCCTGCCGCGTCCGTATTCTTACCCAAATTGACCACGATAAAGCAACCCTTACAGAAAATGGGAAGTATCGCCATACAGCAGATGGTGGTCATGATTGCAGGAAAAACCGTGAGCTTACCTTCTTTAGAACTCGAGCTTATTGTTAGAGGAAGTACCGATAAGGTAGTCTTTATAGGTGAGCAATCCTCTCCTTGTTAGCCAGTCTCCGGCGTTAAATTACTGTATATCGACCCTAACCACAAACTCACATCACCCCATGAAACAAATTCCAGCAATTATCAGGTAAAGCATTGTTTTATAAGTATTTATTTCTTGAAAATCGTTAATTGTCATACCTCTCACTATTAATAGCATTCTGCACAAATATTCTTGCAGATAAATATAATGATTTCAGTTAATTAGGATACCTACTGTTAAAACTCTGCATTGTGAGTAGAGCTGAAGCATATTGAAAATAGTGGTCTATTTCATACGGCGGAGTTGCGTGGGCTAGATAATCTTGATGGTTTTAAAGGAAGATACTATGAATCGAGTGGCTAAACTGGGTAGTGCTTTACTAATGAGCTCTGTTCTTATGGGGTGTACATTAGGTAGCAGTGCTACTGCTGAAAATCAAAATATCAATCAAGATACTATGGGGGCGTCGGGTAAGCTAAATACTTCTGAGGTGCCTTTGTATGGCGCTGAAGTTTATAGCAAGGATAAAGTGAAGTTTGGCAAATTTGTCGTTCGAATGAAGATGGTGTCAAACTCAGGAGTGGTTTCATCGTTCTTTACTTATGACAATGAATCTTGGCAGGGTGGCATACCTTGGCGTGAGATTGATATTGAAGTGATAGGTAAGAACCCTAATCAATTCCAAACCAACTTGATTACCGGCGACTCAGCAAATCGAGTCCACTCTGAAAATATTCATCAGTTAGCAAATATGGATGAGTTTCATGAGTTTACCGTTATTTGGACACCAGATATGATCAGTTGGTTGGTCGACGGTAAGGAGGTTTATACAGAGCGTGCTGAGGATTCTCAGCAGGTCATTGATATGCGTTCGTCTCCGCAAAGCTACCGCATGAACCTATGGATTTCAGAGGCAGCAGAGTGGGTTGGTAAGTTTAATAAAGAAGACCTACCGCTTTATCAATACGTTGATTGGATTGAATATCATAGCTACGAGAACGGTGAATTTGAGCTAGATTGGCGCGATGATTTTACCGCCTTTGACAGTGAGCGTTGGGGTAAGGGAGATTGGGGCTTTGATTCGAACTTAGTTACCTTTGCACCAGAGAATGTAATTATCAAAGATGACATGCTAATACTTGGTTTAACGGCAGGTAGCAAGGGCATTAAATAGCGCTGAATCACAACGGTTTATTTAGGTCTATTGAACACCGCTTTGCCCCGTTGGCTAAGCGGTTTTTTTGTACTTAATTGACCGCTTTGGATGTGCTGCCTCTGATAATGAGCTCTACGGGTGGAATAAACGGCGTATCGGCATTGTTGCTCATTATGTCGCATATATGATCCAGTGCTATCGTACCTATGTCATATAATGGCTGACGTATCGTAGTTAAGGCTGGTGTGAATATTGCTGAGGTATAGAGGTCGTCAAAACCGATAACAGATATTTGCTGTGGAACATTAATATTATGTTCTTTTAGAGCTTGAATCACACCATAAGCACTTAAATCATTGGCAGCAAATACAGCACTGAATGGAATATCATCTTTGATAAGCTGAATAACTGCATTGCAGGAAGGCTCGGTATAGTACCCTCCATCGACAATGAGTCTTGGATCAATTTGTAATCCGGCTTCTAGCAAGCTCTGTTTGTATCCCTCAAGCCGGTCCTTGGCATCTGGTCCTTCGTTCAAACGGCCATATGCATGAACAATTTTGGTGTGCCCTAGCTGTATTAAATGATTTGTAGCAATCTTTCCTGCAATCACATTGTCAATCTTGAGTATCGGCAGAGAGCCTTTATCTGAGCCTGCGACAATGAGTATGGGAAGATGCCCGACTAATCGCTTTATTTCATCTTCATTGAGCAAGCTGACCACCAGTACAAGAGCATCTACATCTAAATCGAGCATTTGTTTAATGATCTTCTGCTCTCGGATTTTGCTAAAGCGTGAGCTCTCAATTCGCAAGCTGTAGGCACTGCCTTGAGCGCAATGACTCATGCCGTTTAAGATGCTCGCAAAGTATGAATTATCGAAGGTGGGCACTATCACTCCGATCTTCATGCTACGAGCCTTGTTTCCGTGGTGCTTGGTTGTTTTTGCATTAAAGCCGAGTGCTGAGATGGCTTGTTCTATAGCTTGGACTTTTTCTCTTGTGATATATCCCGTTTGGTTGTTGAAGCGAGAAACTGTGCTTACGGAAACGCCTGCATGACGTGCAATATCATAAACGGTAGGCTTTTTCATACAGATAGATAGGTTGTGGAGATTGAATTGATAGTGACGCAATAATGTATCTTATTACAGAATAGAAAGTCTTTGATTTCGTAGGTTTTTGTCTTATTTGCGAAGCTCGTTCGATCTACTAGTGCAGATAAAGAGCACCAGAGAATTTTCTCTAGTGCTGTGCTGATAATGAATAGATGTCTCATCAAAATCAGTGACCGTATTATCTCGGTCAACACTCCCAAGAGAATTGGTTTCATAACAATAGAAGGTTGGGGCGGGATTTTCCGCTTTGTCGTCGTCCAAGTCATTTTGCAAGATCGGAGCCTCACTGGTCACACTTAATGGAAATTGAATACTATTCTAGCATGGTCAATTCCACGCATTTTTGGTGTGTTCAGCCTTGTTCTCAAGTGTTTTTCCAACGCTATTTCTGACTATTTACTTACTATGATTGTTATAAGTTGATAGACCTTGAATGGTATGTGTATTTTTTTGGAGAGTGCAGTGTCGATGTAAAGAGCGAGAAAATGGTTGGGTTTTAGAGTAAACTAACCAACCATATGTACGCTAAATAAGCAGATCTTAAGATATCTATGCAAGACCCTCACGAAAGTTCTAACACGAAAGCCATCATTGAACATGCGACTACAAAGTGTAAGCAAAATGGTGGACAGTTGACTGAAAAACGAAAGAAGATTCTTCTATGTCTAATTGGAACACCTAAAGCATTATCGGCTTATGAGGTCGTTGATTTATATAAAGAGCGGTTTGGTCAAAGCATGTCGGCGATGTCGGTTTATCGCATATTGGATTTTCTGCAAGAACAAGGGTTAGTGCATAGGCTGCAAATTGCTAATAAATACATCTCATGCATGCACATTACCTGTGCTCATAGCCATGAAACAGCGCAGTTTTTGATTTGCTCTAATTGCTTTAAGGTAAAAGAAGTAAGTATTGATTCAGCGCTTATCAATGAGCTAAGACAAAATGTCGCTGATGCTGGCTTTGTCTTTGCCAGCGAGCAATTGGAAGTCAATTGTCTTTGCGAGGATTGCAAAGAGCAATAAAGGTCGGTTCAACCGTTTTAAGTCCTGATATTGACCGACGTGTCGATATTGTCCCTTAATGTTGAATAAACTATTCGCAGTGGATGCTATCTTTTACGCCAGAGGGTACAGACAAGTTGTCACACTTAGGAATTGAGCGTGTGTTGCTTTCTTGTGTATTGTTAGTCTCGATGTAGTGGTCCACATCGCCAGTACCTTCTAGTTCAATTAGAGCTTGGTTGTGTTCTACTGCGTTGATGGTAGCTTGCTGATCAGAAGAGACAGTTGCTACGTGTGCTTCGCTTCTCATTACGTCTGTTGATTCTACAACATCCTTGGCATTAACTGCCGCTGCACCAGCGATAAGTGCAGAAGTAATGATGCTCAGTTGAATAGTTTTGATGATCTTATTCATGGTTTCTCCTAGTTAAACTTCAACCGCCTGGCAAATGATTTGCAGCGTATTGGTATTCACAGAAGATTACCCGGTTGCTCATAAATAAGTTAATCGTTGACGTAGGATACCATCCTACAAAAAACGGCCCGAAGGCCGTTTAGTTGTTGCTATTTTGATTATTTCCACGTTTGCTGATAAACACGAATTAGGTTTCCACCAAATAACTTACGCAGATCTTCGTCCGTATAACCCATTTTCCACAACTCATCGACCGTCGCCGCTAGGTGTTTAGAAAGTTCTGCACATCCTGTAGCGCCTTGATCGAATGCGTAAATCATATAACCGTTGTCGGTATATTTATCCGCATGCTTTTTGGCAAATGCGACTACTTTTTCTGTCTTCATCATATCGTCGGTAGCAATACCAACATGATCAATACCTACTACTTTTACTGCACCATCGATCATTTCGGCATATTGTTTTGGTGTAATGTCCTCTGGCCAAACACCGTCCATCATCCACTCTGTACCAGTGACGGATATGACACCTCCCATATCGGCCACTGCTTTAGCTTGCTCATCCGATATTAGGCGATAACAAGGTGCAAGGCGGTAGTCCTCATCACCTTTCTTCAATCCATTGCTTGCCATGCGTTCTTGAGTTTCAGGTACAGTTTCATGAGGCTCACAACCATAGGTAGAGGCTAACGGTGAATGTGAATAAATAGCGGGGATACCCTTATGATATTTCTTCATATAGTCGGTGATGTCTTTGGTTGTTTGATTCGATGTATGTGACAGGTCAACAGTGATGCCGTGTTCTACCATCTCATCGATAACCTTCTTACCAAAATCAGTCAAACCTGATTTGTCCCCGCCCATGCTAGAAATTACACCTACACCGGTTTGTTCTTTACCGTTATAAACAAGCTGCATGGTTTTGATGCCCATGTTCTCCAGTTCTTTTACCTTGTTGGCATCACCCTCAAGCATCATGGTAGTTTGGGAGTTCCACATGATAGCGTATTCACCATTCTTGTGTGCTAGCTCGAAGTCTTCAGGTGCATTGATTATACGGACTTTGCTGTCTGCTGCTTTTATTGCATGATTCCACTTTTGATATTCCGACTGGAATGCAATCCATGTTGGAGTGTGTGGTGCGCCTAAGGTAATAGAAGCGCCAGTGATACCTCTCTGATGTGCTAAGTCGATGTACTGAGCAACTTCTGAATCTTTATCCCAACCAGTTTGGAAAGGGGATGCGTAAAAATCGATAGCGATATTATCTATGACAAACTGCTGAGCTTTAGGTGTCGCTTGATCGTGCCAGTCCTTGGTTTCTATGGACGCGAATGCAGAGGTTGATGCCAAGATGAGGGATGCAAGAAGTAGTTTTTTCATATCTGAGTACACCTATTTAATTGGGCTGCAATGTCGTGTTGATGTGGTTACTATAAAGGCTTAGTGATCGTCGGATGCCCATTTTGCGCCATCCGTAAAGGTTTATAATCAACAGATGAAAAAGCGCTTATAGCACCAACTAACTTGATGATTTTTAATAGATTAGACTATATTGTTGTTTTAATGAACTAGGCTGTTCATTTATTTACATTGATTAGCATCAATGGGCATTAAATTGTATTTGCGCTCAGAGCGTGGCCGTCAATGCCAGCAGAACTGGCAGCGATTATCTGGCCTTTATTTATATAAGTGATTGATATTTAATGAATGCATGATCTCTACACAACGAGATCTTGTTGAACAGCTAGTGGGTGACAATCACTAAGGCGGGACGAATAACCCGATCGTTCAATAGGTATCCTTTTTGAAGGACATTTTTCACAATATGTTTCCCATTGCTAGAGTGGCCTGATTCGGTCGCTATAGCGTCATGATATTTAGGGTCAAACGGTTCGCCCAAAGGGTTGATACTCACCAGGCCAAACTTTGCTACTGTAGTAATTAACATGTCATAGGTTATCTCTAAGCCTTGATAATTATAATCATTTTCCTCAGATAGATTGGATAATGCTAGTTCTAAACTATCAATTACTGGAATTAATGCCTCGTTGTACTTAGTCAGAGAGTATAAGCGCACCTTTTCAAGCTCTTTTTCTGAACGCCTACGGGTATTTTCTAGATTTGCCTTGGCTCTCAATATGTCTGTCTGTTGTTCTCTATTTTTTAATTCCAATGCTAGAATTTCATTTTTCAACATGGCTATATTTTCAGTGACAGTTGCTTCTAACTCATTGTCTTGCATAACGTTCTCTTAATTTAAATGCTATTTTTTAACGCGGTTAGCGCTGATAATTGTTCTGTAGATGAACATTTAGGAATGTGAATATTCACTTTTATATAGAGATCACCACCTTCAATGCCTTTGCTTTTTAGCTTAAATAACTTTCCATTTTGAGTACCAGCAGGAATAGTTATTTTATAAGCTTGATCAAGTGGCTTAACATTGATTACACCACCGCCCATCGCAGTAAATATATCAATGGTTTCTAAGTAGGTTAGATCATTCCCATTAATGCGTAATTGTTCATCTTCTATAGTGTGAATGTGAATAATTAGGTCGCCATTTTGCCCGCCACTAGCACTAGTCTGCCCTTTACCGGCATACCGGATTTTCCTTCCGGACCTAGTGCCAGAAGGTATTTTTACCTTTATCTTTTTGTTTTCATTTCCTATTGGAAGATGAATGATTTTTTCTGTCCCAAGGAGTGCGTCCTTGAGTTCAACTTGCAGTGTGAACTCAAGATTTTCGCCGGCTATTGGACCTCTATTTCCTCGCGTTCCTGAGAAGATATCCTCGAAGTTGAAATCGCTGGTTCGATTTTGAGAAAACATACCTTCAAAACCGCCAAACCCTTGATGTGTCCCGGAACTATGAGCAAAACCTGAGCGATTAGGGTCGCGTTGATACTGTTGCTGTCGAGAATGAAATGAGTCATCAAATGCAGCATGGCCATATTGATCATATTGAGCTCGTTTATCCTGATCAGACAGAGTCTCATAGGCTTCTTTTACCGCTTTAAATTTTTCGCTCGCGGAAGGGGCTTGATTTTTGTCGGGATGATATCGACTTGCTAGCTTCTTATATGCTTTTTTTATCTCTTTTTTTGAGCTTCCTTTGCCCACGCCAAGGATGTCATAAAAATCTCTTTTAGCCATGTTGTGTTTACTTCTATTGTTATCTTCTAGATATTAAGCTTACTTTTGAGCACTAGGTTTCTTTATAGTAGTGATGTGTTTTAGTTTGTTCGCCATGCTTTTATAAAGGGATTGCTTGTGTATTTGCTTAAATAAAAAAAGATCCCAGAAAACTACAGCAATTAACAATAAAACAGCACTCGATACGATGAATAGGTCATACATGTTATTGATCCATATTAATAATTTAAGATAGGCGCCATTGCGCCTATCTTAGTGATTGCTATTATTCGACTTCTTCAAAATCAGCATCAACGACATCTTGGTCGTCTTTAGCTTTGTTCGATGAAGTTGCATCTGGTGATTCACTATTACGTTGCGCTAGGTTTTGCGATTGCTGTAACAGGGCTTGGGTTGCTGTTTCAATTTCAGATTTATTATCTGTATCTTTAACGGCTTCAAGCGCGACAATGAGTTTGTCGGTGGTTTGCTTCTCTTCTTCTGAGAGCACACTTGCAGAATCTTCCATTTGTTTTTGAACAGTGTGGATTAGGTGATCAGCTTGATTTCGCAATTGAACTAACTCTGCGAACTGCTTGTCAGCATCTTTATTCATTTCTGCTTGTTGAACCATTTCCTCAACTTCATCACTACTCAGACCAGAAGAGGCTTGAATGGTGATTTTCTGCTCTTTACCGGTTTGCTTATCTTTTGCCGATACGTTCAAAATACCATCGGCATCAAGATCAAAAGTTACCTCGATCTGAGCAAGGCCGCGTGGTGCTGGTTGAATACCTTCTAGATTAAATTGACCAAGAGATTTATTAAATTGCGCCTGTTTACGTTCACCTTGAAGCACATGGATGGTTACTGCGCTTTGGTTGTCTTCAGCGGTGGAAAACACTTGATTGGCGTTGGTTGGGATAGTGGTGTTTTTTTCAACAACGGTTGTCATTACGCCACCCATGGTTTCAATACCCAGAGATAGAGGAGTAACGTCGAGCAAAAGTACGTCTTTGATGTCACCAGAAAGGACAGCGCCTTGAACTGCAGCACCCATAGCAACGGCTTCATCAGGATTAACATCCTTACGTGCTTCTTTGCCAAAGAACTCAGCTACTTTTGCTTGTACAAGTGGCATACGAGTTTGACCACCAACCAAGATAACGTCAGTAATGTCTTTTGCTGCGAGTCCAGCATCCTCAAGTGCAATTTTTAAAGGCTCAATAGAGCGTTCAACTAGGTCTTCAACAAGGGCTTCTAGTTTAGCTCGGGTGATCTTAATGTTTAGGTGCATTGGCCCTGTCGCATCGGCGGTGATATAAGGAAGGTTTACATCAGTTTGCTGAGCCGAAGAGAGTTCTATTTTTGCCTTCTCTGCAGCCTCTTTAACGCGCTGCATTGCCAAAGGATCCTTGGTAAGATCGATACCTTGCGATTTTTTGAATTCATCAGACAAGTAATTAATTAGGCGGTTGTCAAAGTCTTCACCACCTAGATGGGTATCCCCATTTGTAGAAAGAACTTCAAAGGTTTTTTCGCCCTCCACCTCATCGATTTCAATGATAGAGATGTCAAAAGTACCGCCGCCAAGATCGTAAACGGCCACTGTTTTATCTTTGCTGTTTTTATCAAGACCGTAAGCAAGAGCTGCAGCTGTAGGCTCATTGATAATGCGTTGAATATTTAGACCGGCAATTTTACCTGCGTCTTTAGTTGCTTGACGCTGCGCATCGTTGAAATAAGCTGGAACCGTGACAACAGCATCAGTGACTTTGTGACCTAGGTAATCTTCAGCCGTTTTCTTCATTTTTTTTAGGATTTCAGCAGAAACTTGAGGTGGTGCCATTTCTTTGTCTTTTGCTTCAATCCATGCGTCACCATTGTTTGCTTTGATAATCTTGTAAGGCATGATGTTAAGGTCGTGCTGTACTTCCTTATCTTCAAATCGACGGCCAATCAATCGCTTGATTGCGAACAAAGTATTTTGAGGATTGGTAACTGCCTGACGTCGTGCAGGCTGTCCAACCAAGGTATCTGTGTCTGTATATGCCACAATAGAAGGTGTTGTACGGTCGCCTTCTGCATTTTCAAGAACGATAGGCTTATCGTTTTCTACTACTGATACGCAAGAGTTAGTTGTGCCTAAATCGATACCGATGACTTTATTCATTTTCATTTCCTGATTTGTAATATTGAAGACCAATCTTCCAAAGAAAAGCCAGCAACTAAGGACCGGGCGAAACACTTTATGTGTCAAAAAGCATGTTCTTTGGAATGTTAATCTTGAGATTACAGCGATACAGAGCACTCAATTAAGTAGATAGAGTGAGACGATAGGTGAAAAAACACCATGGCTATAAAGTTGAATCTCGTTAGTGATATTCAGGTTAAGAAAAATTAGAAACAAAGAAATCAATCAATGCTAAAGAAGGAATAAAAAAGCCATAAACAAAGTGATAAAGAAAATATAAGCATTTATATATCAGTGAGTTATTGATTTTCCTTTGGAGAGGGATTCATTTGCTTAGTGTAACTATTGAGAATATTTTTCGTTTTTTTGCGTGCTTTATTGAAAGTAATACCCATTGCTTTTTAGCTAATTCTAGTTGGGATAATATCGCCTTACTTGTTAGCCAATTTCAAGTGCTGAATGACATTGCCAATGTATGTTTGTCTATTATTCAAAATAACAGTCTTTTCGATCGTCGAGCCAGAGTTCGTGGTGTCGCATGACCTTAGAAAAGAAAGTACTTTGTAGATAACTATCTAGCCATTGTCGTAGATTAGGGTAGGGGTTCTGTCGAAAGCGTTGTTTTTCAACTTTGGCGAATTTTCGTATAAAAGGCAACAACGCAATATCCACTAGACTTTCATTTTCTGAAAACAAATAGTTGTGCTTGTTCAGCCTTTCCTCAAGTGAATTTAAATAGTCTTCACAAGCCTGACGGCATTGAGGAAGGTTGTCGTTGTGATAGCGTTTAGCACAGCTATACGCGTTAAATAAAGGAATGAAACAGTCTTCAAACTCGGCAATGAAAGCCATCATCAAAGGTAATGTATGAGGGGTTGCGTGGTGCAATAAATTATCAGGATCATCTAGCGTTAAAGCCCACACCATTATCTCTAAGCTTTCCTCTAAGACGACTATTTGGTCTGTCTCGTTATTTGATAGAACCAATACCGGTACACTGCCTTTAGGGGAGGCGAGTAGCATCTCTTCAGGCTTGTTGTCGAGCTTAATTGCTCGAATGAGAACCCTCTGGTTAGCTTTAATAAGGGCGCTTCTAGCTCTCATAGCATAGGGGCAGTGTTGCAATGAATAGAGTATTGGTATTTTTTTCATATGTTTAAGCTTAGTAAGTAAATTCCTCAAGCTACCTTTGGTGGTAACCTTTTGGCTTTGTTTTGAATGCAGAGGAAATTCTCCAGCAAGAGAACTTGACTAACTATTCGCCAGTTCGTTATTATTGCCGCTTCATTTCTTTCGGAGCTTACGCCAATATGAATAACTAAACCTGTCATCCATTTCTCATTTTATTTTTGGATTTACAGGGTTAGTAGGCGTAGCTCACTTATCGATATTTCGTTGCATCAGACTTTATTCCGTCTCTTAGCGCTTTGCGTGTGTTGGCATCGATCTCATCTCAAAACTGCATTTATTATTGCACTTGCTACGGCTGTTGTCCCTGTCATACAGGAGGCAAATTATGCCAGTATTACAGGCTTACGATATTAGCCATCAATTTGATAACGGCGATATACCGTTTCAGCACATCTCTTGCTCTATGAACCAGCGCCGAGTTGGATTAGTCGGTCGAAATGGCGTCGGAAAATCGTTGTTTGCTTCTATATTAAGTGGTGAGGTAGTGCCATCTGATGGCAATATTATCTTACCCTCTTCATTAGCAGTTTATCGCCAGCAACCTTCAGAGTTACTGCTGAGTGGCAGCACTATCGCGCAATTTTTGGGTAAAGATAAAGTGCTTGAAGCACTTGGCAAGATTGAAGCAGGTGATAGCTCAGAGCACTGGTTCGAACTTGCTGCAGATCAGTGGGATCTTGCTATTCGACTGCAGAGCCAGTTGCAAGAGATAGGTTTGCCCCCTCGGGCGGATGCACTTTGCTCTGATCTCAGTGGAGGGCAACTGGCGCGATTACAGCTTTGGCAATTGTTTGAGCAAGATGTTGAGCTGCTCATTCTCGACGAACCCTCAAATCACCTCGATGCAAATGCCAAACAATGGTTGATTGAATCTATGCGCTCTTTTAATGGGGCTATTCTACTCATTAGTCACGACCGTGAATTGCTTCGTGAAATGGAGGAAATCTGGGAGCTATCTGGCCTAGGTCTTACCGTGTTTGGTGGTAATTATGACCACTATGCTGAGCAAAAACGCACGGAGTTAAAGGCTGTAGAGCGTCATCTAGCGAACGTGCACAAGCAAACTAAGCGTCTAGAGGAACAAGCGCAGCGCAATAGAGAGAAGGCAGAACAACGCGCGGCGCAAGGCAATAAACAGCGTAAAGAGGGGAGTCAGTCAAAGATCTTGCTAGATGCGAAAAAGGATCAAGCAAGCGCACGAGCCTCAAGTCGCAGTAAGAATGAGCAGCTAAGGCAAGCTCACTTGCACGATAAAACACAAACATTGAAATTGAGAAAAGAGCAACTGGAGAGTCAAAGGTTATACCTTGCCGATAGACAAAGTGGCTCACGGAAGGTGATTTCGCTGCTTGATGGAATACTGCCATTTGGTTGTGAAAAGCCTATTACACTGCAGATTTGTGCAGATGATAAGGTTCATCTCATGGGGGGGAATGGAAGTGGTAAGTCGACATTATTGAAGACATTGCTTGGTGATTTAGCACTTAAACAAGGAGAGCTGCAGATTAATACGCCTGTGTATTATCTCGACCAGCACTTTGGTGGTATTGATGTCGAACTTTCTATATTTGACAACTTAATGCAGCAATGTGCGGGTATGCAGGAAAGCGATGCTAGAACCTTACTGGCAGGTATTGGGTTTCGCCGTGATAGCGTATTTCGCTTGGGCAAGTTGCTTAGTGGTGGTGAGAAGATGAAGCTTGCTATGCTGATTGTGAGTCACCAACCAACGCAACCGTTGCTCTTACTTGATGAGCCTGATAACCACCTAGATCTTGATTCCAAGGTGATGCTAGCTACCGCACTACAGGGTTATAACGGAGGGTTTATTTTGGTCAGTCATGACCAAGACTTCTCTAAAGAGTCTGGGATAACTCGGCAGATCCGCCTTTAAGAAACGATAAATATAAGTTTATCTGATGGTGAGCCAGCGAGAACAACGCTGGCTCACTTATATATCATAGGTGTCACTATTTCATGCTTCCAAACACAATTAAAATGGTTTAACGCAATCGACTTCATCCCAAGAAATTGTTCTAGGTTATCAATACTTTAACTGCTAAATATTCTTACCAAATAACATCTTTAATTCACATTCTTATTTTCATTTCTTTGATACAACGTAATTCACCTACTAGAGTTGTGGGAATTACGTGCCCTACTGCTAAATAGAACGTTTATTTGGTGATTAGAGGTCAAAGTGGCGCTCATACACTTAGTTGTAGAAATATTCACTCATGCCGATGGTTTAGTTTCGGTCTTTTAGAATGTGCAAAAAGTACCGCTAAACAAAGGAAACTACTATGAAGAAACGTTATATCGCTTTGATTGCACTAATCGGTGTCGGTATTGGTTGGCTGAGCCTAGGTGGTACAGCTGCAATACTGCACTATACCTCTAGCACTGAATTTTGTGTGTCCTGCCATACAATGGAAAAACCTTTTTTAGAGTACCAAGGCTCTGTGCATTTTAGTAACCCCAAAGGGATTCGCGCAGAATGTGCTGACTGCCATATCCCTGAAGAACCATTGGATTACTTGATTACTAAAATTCGTGCCTCGAAAGACGTTTACCACGAGTTTGTTACTGGCAAAATTGATACCGAAGAAAAGTATGAGCAACATCGTTTAGGCATGGCTGAAATGGTGTGGGAACAGATGCGTGAAAACGATTCAGCGACCTGTCGTTCTTGTCATAGCTGGGAAGCAATGGAAACCTATGACCAATCTGCAAGTGCGCAAGATATGCACGCTTATGCACAAACAAGTGGTGAAACTTGTATTGATTGTCACAAAGGGGTTGCTCATTTCCCGCCACAAATGGAGCTCGATACTTCAGAGTTTGATCATCTATTTGACCTAGCTAAAAATACTCAGCCAAGCGCTGAAAATGTTTATCCGATTGAAAGAATTCAAATGGGTGAGCTTGCGACTATTAACCCAACGGTTAAATTGGCAACTGTTGAGAGTGATGGTGACAAGCGCACTGTTAAAGTCTCTGGCTATCAAATGAAAGGTGCTGAGACGGTCATTTATATGGGTGAAGGGCAACGTGCAATTCTGGCGACACTAACAGATCAAGGCATTGGGGCTCTTAAACTGGGTGAACCTAAAACAGATGCATACGGCAATGAGTGGCGCAGTGCTGAGCTTACGGGCTCCATTGAGGCTCCTGTGCTGGATTCTGCAGAACCACTTTGGGCATACGCCGAACAGTTAGACAATGTTTATTGTGCAACCTGTCACGCCAAGATTGCACCACATCACTTTACTGTTAACTCATGGGGACCCGTTGCTAAGAGCATGGGAGACAGAACTGATATTTCTGAATTAAACCTTGAGATCTTAACTAAATTCTTCCAAAACCACGCTAAAGACGTGGCAAATCATGAATAAGGACGATGTGACTATGACTAATATTTCTCGTCGCGGTTTTTTGAAAGGTGCAGGTGCCTCTGCAGGTGCGCTGGCAATTTCATCGATTGCCCCGTTGCCTGTTAGCGCAGCGACTGGTCGTTCTGACGCATTGATTCTAACCGCCAGTCGAATGGGACCATTATTGTGTGAAGTAAAAGATGGTCAGTTGGTTTCCACCAAAAGTGGCTTAGCTCAGACTGTTCCAAATAGTTTGCAGCTTACAGGACCATCACAGGTGCATACCAAAGCACGTGTTAAATACCCAATGGTTCGTAAAGGCTACCTAGAAAGTCCGAATAATCCGAAGGGCGTTCGTGGTCGTGATGAATTTGTACAGGTATCTTGGGATAATGCTTACAAGTTAATTCATGAACAACACATGCGTATTCGCAAGCAGTATGGACCAGCATCCGTTTTTGCGGGCTCTTACGGCTGGCGATCAAGTGGCATTTTGCATAAAGCACAGACTTTGTTGCAACGTTACATGAGTATGGCTGGGGGTTACTCTGGTCACCTAGGTGATTACTCTACTGGGGCTGCTCAGGTGATCATGCCTCACGTTGTTGGCTCTATCGAAGTGTATGAACAACAAACTACTTACCCTGTGATTTTAGAAAGTAGTGAAGTTGTGGTGCTTTGGGGGCTTAACCCTCTTAACACTCTTAAAATTGCTTGGTCTTCTACTGATGGACAAGGGCTCGAGTTCTTTCATCAACTGAAAAAGTCGGGCAAAACTATCATTATTATTGACCCAATGCGCTCAGAAACGGCTGAGTTCTTTGGTGATGCGGCTCAATGGATTGCTCCTAACCCTCAATCTGATGTTGCATTGATGATGGGCGTGGCATATCAACTGATAGCCAATAAACAACACGATACCGAGTTCCTTGATAAATACACCGTAGGCTTTGATAAGTTCGAAGCGTATTTGATGGGCAAAGAGGACGGCGTCAAGAAAACACCGCAGTGGGCTGCTGAAATCAGTGGTGTATCGGTGAAACAGATTGAGCTACTGGCTAAAATCTTTAAAGAAAACCGCACCATGCTTATGGGTGGCTGGGGAATGCAGCGTCAACAATATGGTGAGCAGCGCCATTGGATGCTTACTACATTAGCCTCAATGCTAGGGCAAGTAGGTTTACCTGGTGGAGGCTTTGGTTATTCTTATCATTACTCGAATGGGGGTAACCCGACGCGCGATGCAGGCGTACTACCTGCAATATCACCTACATTAGGCGGGGCATCTGCTGGTGGTAATGACTGGGCTGTTCAGGGCTCGGTGACTGCATTTCCTGTAGCTCGCATTGTCGAGTGTCTCGAGCGTCCTGGAGCTCAGTATCAACATAATGGTCATACACTTACATTCCCAGAAGTGAAGATGATTTGGTGGGCAGGTGGTGCCAACTTTACTCATCACCAAGACACCAATCGTTTGATTAAGGCATGGCAAAAGCCCGAATTAATCGTTATCTCTGAACCGTATTGGACGGCTGCGGCTAAACATGCAGATATTGTTCTGCCAATTACGACATCGTTTGAGCGTAATGATTTAACCATGACCGGAGACTATTCAAATCAGCACTTGGTTCCTATGAAGCAAGCAGTTGCGCCACAGTTTGAGGCTCGTAGTGACCTAGATGTCTTCTCTGATATGGCTGAATATCTAAGACCAGGCGGTAAAAATGTCTATATGGACAATAAAACAGAAATGGAGTGGTTGCGTGACTTCTATAAATCGGCTCAGCAAGGTGGACGTAATGCCCGTGTACCTATGATGAACTTCTCCAAATTCTGGGAAGCGAATGAGTTGATAGAGATGAAATGGAATGAGAAAAATGCACAATTTGTTCGTTTTGGTGATTTTCGCGAAGATCCGGTGATGAACCCATTGGGTACACCAAGCGGCAAGATAGAGATTTTCTCTAAAACCATTGAGGGCTACAAATTAGAAGATTGTCCTCCCCATCCAACATGGATAGAGCCTACTGAATGGGCAGCCAACTATAAACAGGGTGAGTTGCAGTTAATGACTTCGCACGCGGCGCATCGTCTGCATAGCCAGTTTAATTACGCTGACATTCGTAAGGAGTATGCGATACAAAATCGCGAACCTATTACTATTCACCCAGAAGATGCGAAAGCCAGAGGGATAAGTGATGGCGATCTTGTTCGTGCCTTCAATGACCGAGGACAGGTGCTTGTAGGTGCTCATGTTTCCGATGGAATTAAACAGGGTAGTGTGTGCATACACGAGGGCGCATGGCCTGATCTAGATCCTAAAACCGGTATGTGTAAAAACGGTGGGCCGAATGTGCTAACTATGGATATTCCAACCTCTCGTCTTGCTAATGGTAACTGCGGTAATTCTGGGGTGGTGAAAATTGAAAAGTTTGTCGGTGAAGCGCCAACGCTAACGGCATTTACACCACCTAAGAATGGGTAATTCAGCTCTAAAGTAGAGTGCTAGTAATGATAGAGGCAGCAGGAAATGTTGCCTCTTTTTTATTGGCTCTTACATTTACCTAAAGGAACGATTTTCCGTAGTGGTAGTTAATAGGATTGGCAATCTAAGCAGAGGGTGCGCATGCTAAAAAAGGACAATACAGGGCTTATCGTCGTTGATGTTCAGGGGAAACTAGCTCGGCTGGTACATGATAGTGAAGCTTTGATTTCTCATTGCATGAAGTTAATCAAAGGTGCGCAGATATTAGGTTTACCCATAATAGTCTTAGAGCAAAATGCTAAGAAGTTAGGCCCTACTGTGGATGAAATTGCGTCACTTATTGATGACCTAAAGCCCATAGAAAAGTGTACTTTTAATGGCTGTGGATCAATTCGCTTTATGGATGCAATTAAAGCTAATAACGTAACGACATGGTTGGTTTGCGGTGTTGAAGCGCATATTTGTGTGTATCAAACAGCAACAGGGTTGGCAGGGCTTGGTTATAACGTTGAACTAGTTGGTGATTGCGTGTCTTCCCGCACTCTAGAGAATAAGCAATTAGGGATAGCTCGGACAAAAGAGAGTGGTATTACAATTACAGGGTTAGAGATGTGTTTGTATGAACTCGTTGGTGATTGTAGAGCGTCAGAGTTTAAGGCAATCTTGGACCTGATTCGTTAGTTGCGCCCCTTCACAGTCGAGTTACGTCAGTATTCATTAGACATGCAAAAAGGATTGGCCGAAGCCAATCCTTTAATATTCAACTTATGCTTTAGATTAAGAGTAATCAGACGCGTAAGTTTCTTCATAAGTGTGTGAGTAAAGCTCAAACAAGTTACCAAACGGGTCTTCTAGGTACACCATTTTTTGAGGCTTGTTATCGTCTTCTGGGTGGTAGCGCATGATGTCCATACGCACCTTACCGCCGTACTGTTCTGTGCGAGCGATAGCGCCTGCAAAGTCATCAGTTTGTAGACAGAAGTGGAAGATGCCTAGGCGAGAGAAGTCAACTTCGTGACGCTCTTGACGCTCTTTCATTTCAAACATCTCAACGCCGATACCATCTGAAGTCACTAGATGCGCGATGTTAAAGCCTTTAAAGCCTTCGCCGAATACAGCGATACACATACGACCGATAGCGGTTTCGCGCTCTTCAATAACTTTAGTGTTGTTCATAACGATTTTTAGGCCTAGCGCTTTGGTGTAAAATTCAACCGCTTTGTCCATATCGCCAACCATGATACCTACGTGATTCATTTTCATAATCTGCTCCAATCTCTTAGTAATTAGTTTCGTGTTTTGCGTCGATGGAGAGAGTATATGGAGAAACTGTAATTAATTAAAATTATCAAAAATTATGCTTATGATAACGTTTCATTTGAGGTGTTTTTCTGCGATGAGTTGCTGATCGTTAAAAGTAATAAATAAAGCGAAACAGAGGGTTTTAACTCCATTCTGACATTCCTTTTTGTAGGGTAAGTATGTTGCGCCGAGACTGAAATCGATAGCATAGAAACATGACCAACACTGCCTCCAACAAGGATAGAAAGCGCTTGTCACCCAAAAAACTTATTGGGTGTGTTTTATTTTTAATAGTAATCAGCTGGGGGATATTTCACTACAGCGTTTCTTCAATGGTAGAGCAACGCTTTTCTGGTCCCTTATTTGAATTACCGACTGTGGTCTATGCTCGACCAATGACTCTCAATATTGACTTGGCGATGAAACACAAAGAAGTCGTCGATGAACTCAAAACCCTTAACTATCAATTAGTGAAGAAGCCGACACACAGTGGTGAATATAGTGTTGCAGGGAATAGCATTACTCTGGTGCGCCGTCCATTTGAATTCGCTGATGGTTTTCGCGATCTGCAACGGGTGAAGCTGACGTTTAGTCGTTCACATATTCAATCGATGATTGATGTTGATAGCGGTATGGGATTAGGTGTGTTTCAACTTGAACCTAAGATGATGGGTTTAATAGGGGAGGATGGTAATCAACATCGACTCTATCAATCTTGGAAAGATATGCCTGAAGGTGTGGTGAAAGCACTACTTTTAACAGAGGATAGGGCGTTTTTCGAGCATGATGGTATCTCAGTCACAGCCATAGCTAGGGCATTTTTTACTAACATTAAAGCGGGACGAACCGTGCAAGGTGGTAGCACTTTGACTCAACAATTGACTAAGAATCTGTTTCTTAGCAGTGAGCGCAGTTGGAGTCGAAAAATACGAGAAGCCTATATGGCAGTGCTTATAGATTCTCGTTATACCAAAGATGATATTCTTGACGGCTATGTGAATCAGATTTACCTAGGTCAACAAGGGCGAGATGCGATTCATGGCTTTGAATTAGGTGCCCAGTTTTATTTCAATCGACCTCTACAGGAACTAAGAATAGATCAGCAAGCCTTGCTGGTGGCTTTGATAAAAGGCCCTTCTTATTATAACCCGTGGCGGTTCCCTGAGCGCGCTAAAGCAAGGCGTGATACCGTGCTTAAGTTATTGGCTGATGACGGACATTTAGAGCAAAGTGAATATGAAGCTGCGATTGTACGGGAGCTTGATATTCAAGTGCGCGGTCATATTACCTTAAGTCGCCCAGCTTATTTTGATCACGTTTCCTACGAATTAGAAGCGCGGCTACCCAGTCACAACATTAAAGGCTCACGTATATTCACGACCCTTGACCCAGTATCTCAAGCAAAAGCCGAAAGCAGTCTTTTATCAACACTGCCAGCATTAGATGCTAAAGCGGGTGTCGAATTGGAGGCGGCGTTTATTAGTCTGGATTACAGTGACGGGGCGATTCGCGCGATCGTAGGTAATCGTAATCCTAGTTTTGCAGGTTTTAACTATGTGCGCCACGGTAAACGACAGGTGGGCTCAGTGATAAAACCTGCAGTAACTATGGCAGCACTCCGCACTCCCGAGAAATATAACCTCGCCAGTGTTCTAGAAGATAAGCCACTTACCATTACGCAATCCAACGGAGATAAATGGCAACCTCGCAATTACAGCCGAGAATTTTGGGGAGAAGTGTCCCTGTACTCTTCTCTTGCTCACTCCCTTAATGTTCCCATCGTTAACCTAGGTGTAGACTTGGGATTGGAGAATGTAGCTGATTTTATTAACCAGCTGGGTGGGCTGGATAGTGAGGTGACGCCTCTTCCGTCCATGTTGCTTGGGGCTTTTGAGATGACGCCGCTCGAGGTAGGAGCGCTATATCAACCTATCGCAAACCACGGTAAGCGGCAACAGACGTATCTTATTAACACGGTCGTTGATGCAAAGAGCAAGTTATTGTATCAGCACGAACTTACTCCAGTGCAGGTTACAGCTGAGCAAGCTGCGGATTTGACGGTGGCAGCAATGCAGGGCGTTGTCCAAGAAGGTACGGCTAAATCTTTGGGTTCTTTAGGCACTCAGTATCAGCTTGCAGGGAAAACAGGAACCACTAATAACAACCGAGATAGTTGGTATGTGGGCGTCGATGGGCGTGAGCTCGTCACTATTTGGCTTGGAAGAGGGGATAATGGCAATACAAAGCTTACCGGTGCAACAGGGGCGTTGTCGGTATATCAACATTACATCACACAGCGTGGCGCGATAAAAATTAGCCCTCATTTTTCTGATGATGTAGAGATGGTTAATTTTAGCCGCCGAGGGAAAGGTAAGTTGTCGGCAAGTTGCGGTCGTGGCTCAGTCAGTTTGCCTATATGGGGCGCCAGTCAATATACTTCTTCTGGATGTGTTGGGGATGAAATAACAAACTTTTTCAAGAACTTGTTTAACTAGCTCTGATATCTATAGCTTTTAAAAAAACGAAGTAAAGAAGCGATGTTTGACCGAAGTAATGTCATGCACCATATCAAAAGTGAATAGTTGTTATTGTGTAAAATAATTCTCATGAATACCAAGGTTGCCCTATAGTTATCTTTAAATCAGAGACCATTTACTTACTGTGATTGGTACAAGCATTCTCGTTAAATTAATGTAGAGGTATGAATAAATGAAAGTTGTATCAATAGTGACTTATCTTTTTAGCTTGGTGTTTATTGCTGGTGAAACCCTACGCCGAGGAATAGGATATTTTTCTATCAATGCTACTACTATGATTGAAGATTATGTGTGCGGGGTATTATTACTTGTGGCTGCACTCTTGTGGTCAAAGAGAAGCAAGAATGCCTACAAGTTTATGGTTGGTGCATGGGGGTATGCCGCAGGCGGAATGCTTGTCCCTTTTTTTGCTCACTTAGAGGCTTACCTGCGCGGCGTACAAATTCGCTCAGACCACCCTGTAGATGATTTAAATTCGGTGATTCTAAAGGGGGTAGTCTGGAGTGTCTGTGTCATTTGTTTTATCGTGACGCTTAAGACAAAGCAACACCTTAACTTTAATGAGAAAAATGTACCTGCCTAATCCTAGCCTTTGTGTTTAAGCTCAATCAAGAGACTTAATCGTCACGACAAATAGCCTGAATTGTTAAAAATCAAAGGGCAAGAGACTATGCCCTTTGATTTTATTAGGGTATTTGCAATGCAAAAGTCGTTCTCTCTTATCGATAAGCCAACTTTCTTTGGCGCTTTATTTTTACTGTTGAGTGTGGTTGTTCCTCTCATACTGTTTCCTGTTCAAGGTGCGGACTGGATAGCGTGTGCCAAGTCATTTATGACAGATAAGCTTGGTGTTTTATACCTTGCGCTTGGTATAGCCGCTATGTGCTTTATGATCTACACCATCTTTAGTGATCTTGGGCAGATAAAACTCGGGGACGCTGATGAGTTGCCCGAATTTAGCAATGCGTCTTGGGCTGCAATGCTATTTTGCGGTGGTATTGGTGCTAGCATTCTATATTGGGGCTGTATTGAATGGGCTTATTACTATCAAACGCCTCCTTTTCAACTTCAAGCAGGAAGCGAAGAAGCTATACGCTGGGCGGCTACTTATGGTCTTTTTCACTGGGGACCCATTGCATGGTCTATCTATCTTATTCCTGCTCTGCCGATTGCCTACTTCTACTACGTTCGCAAGCAACCAGTATTAAAGATTTCTAGCGCTTTGATGCCAGTATTAGGCGAAAAGCGAGCTAATGGCAGTATCGGTAAGTTCATCGATGTGTTGTTTATCTTTGGCATGCTCGGCGGTGCTGCCACAACTTTAGGTTTAGCTGCACCGCTTATTAATGGTGGTTTACATCATATCTTTGGTATTCCTAATAATACGCTAAGCCAGGTAGCTGTTTTACTTTTGTGTACCGCTATTTTTGGTTACTCAGCTTACGCAGGACTGGAGAAAGGCATTAAGTTTTTGAGCAACATTAATTTCTGGGGTGCAATGGGACTACTTCTGTTTGTGTTAGTCGCAGGGCCTACTGTGTTCATCTTGGAAACAGGCTTAGATTCTATTGGTCGAATGCTATCGAACTTCTTTATGATGGCTTCTTGGGCGGAACCTTTTGGTGGTTATGGTGAATTTACTGACACTCACTTTCCGCAAGACTGGACTATTTTCTACTGGGCTTGGTGGTTAGTGTTTGCGCCTTGCATGGGGTTGTTCATTGCACGCATCTCTCGCGGCAGAACGATCAAGCAAATGGTAGTAGGTTCTATTTTTTATGGTTCTTTGGGCTGCTTCCTATTCTTTATCGTTCTGGGTAACTATGGATTATCTTTGCAGCTTACTGGTGAGCTTGATGTGGTCAGTATCCTCAATGATTCAGGTGCTCCAGCGGCGATCTTTGCAACTTTAGACACTTTACCCATGGGTACCATGGTTATTGGGGTTTTTACGTTGCTGTGCATCGTCTTTACTGCTACCTCATTTGATTCTATCTCTTATATCCTAGCGTCTGTGGTGCAAAATAATGTGACTGAAGAGCCAATGCGTTGGAACCGTTTGTTTTGGGCTTTTACTTTGTCATTCCTACCGACTGTGTTGATGTTTATGGGCGGTTTATCGACCCTGCAAACTGCCGCCATTGTCGGTGGTCTACCACTATTGGCTATCTCTGTTATGTTAATGGTTTCTTTTGTACGCGCAGCGACACTAGATATCAGACATCAGCCAGAGTATGAAGAACCCACTATCAATATCGAAGATCTTCCCGAAATTGATCCATGGTCAGCAGAAGGTATGGCACTGGCCCAATTTGAGCGCTTCAAAGATTTAGCTCAACAAGCGGCAGAAGGAGAACGTGAGGCGATGACTAGCTTGATGAGTATGCGCAAGCAGATTCGTGCTTATGCATTGGAGCATCACAGCAATGCTCATTGTGCAGCAAACTCTCTACCTCTAGAGATGCAAGCTGAATTGCAGCGACTGATGGACGACCTGGTAGCGGCAAAAGAGAAGAAGCTAGCCATGTCAGAGCAAGCTCAAGAATCAAGGATGACGTTTAATGCGATCATCTCGGAAGATATATCTGCAAATATGGCAACTTCCTAGGCACTGTGCAGATGTTAGAAAGCCGAGTCATAAGACTCGGCTTTTTTTTAAGCACCTAGCCAGTGCATTGTTTTTATTAGTTAATACGCTCAATTGACGGTGGTACAAATGTGTACCACTGTTCACTTGGACCGTACATGCGGAATAATGAGAACCATTCTTCACCTGCATTGAGTGGCATGCAATTGGTCATTGTTTCAGTACAGTTTGCTGACCAGTGAATATCAACAGAACCATCTGGGTTAATTTGAAAATCAGATTGATTTGATGCAATACCAATTTCGGTACCCGTGCCCTTTAAGTAAGCGCCTGTTTCCATTGAATAGGTCAAGAATGAGTAGAATCGTTCAGCGGGCACCTCACTCGAATCTCTAATGTGTATTTTATAGTCATGATCACCAGAGAGTGGCTGACCTTTGCTATCTAAAACACCTTTGATGTAGGTCGTTGATTTAGACTCAGCAAGTGACGCTGGCGGTGCAAAGTAATAAGTAAACGTAGTTCCTCGACCGGAGTAATCGTTCCAATTGGCATCTACATAAGTAGCATTAGTGGTCATCATCTCTTGGTTTACAGGGATGGTCCACTGAGAAGCTTCACCCCATAGACGCGGTGCATAATAGGTAAAGTCATGCTTCATCTCATCTTTTAGTTCAACAATTGCAGCATTTAACATGATGATTTGGTCAGTCGTTGGCTCGAACGCTTTTCCTTTTTCGAAACCGATCATTTTCATCATTCCGTAGAAAGCTTTTTCATCAGCCTTGATACGCTCTTCTTGAATCGCTTTATTGGCCGATTCCCAGAATGACATATCCCACTTAATATGACCGTCATATTGAACATTGTCTAAAGTAACAAACTCTGTAGTTGGCTCTGAATTTAGAGGATAGATCTTCATTTTTTGGACGTACTCAGAGTGACCTTTCATGTCTTTTTCTGATGTGGTTTCTGTTAGTGAGCGAATAGAGATATAACCACGATCGGTCGGTTGCTCAACCACTATATAACCGTCGGTATTGCCTTCATAACCTTCAGGGACAATCAAATATTTTCCACCATTACCTTTGTCTTCTCCGCCTGGACCCACATCCAAAATCGGCTGGTGCCAAGACGTCAGAAAAGTACCAAAGAATGCGTTGCTATCTGTTGCCGGTGGGATCTCTACCACAACAGGGCCATCAGCAATGTTGTGATAAGTATGAACATAAGGAGAGTTGTTGTTTCCCGTTACCATAGCGGCTTCAGCAGTCATTGGACGTTCGTAGTAGTAGATAGTGTTGTTGCGTTTGTCTTCGTTACCAAAAGTATCAAAAGCCACTTGTGCCATTCGCTCATACATCACCTGAGGCATTATCCAGATTCCTGCTTCAAGAGCGCGTCGGTTAAAACGTTTTTCATCCACATTAATGGCTTGTGTTTCTGTCTGAGGTGCAGATGAAGTTGAAGCGATAGCAGTAAAGCTAACTGTAGAGAAAATAGCAGAGATAGTGAGCGATAATACAGTGTGTTTCATTTGCGATACCTTGATTACTAAACGAATAATGAGACGCCGTTGCTAACAACGAGGCGCTATAGTAACCGTCACAAATAACTAAGATTTCGCATAGTGCGAAATCTAGCGAATTATTTTTACTTTTCGATAGCTTTGCTTAATCACACCTTGTTGATCAAGTGCTTTCATCGCACGTGATACCTTGTGGCGGCTGACTCCCAAGTAAGAAGCAAGGTCATCGTGAGATATTTGCACTATTTGGTCGTTGCCACTCAGTTGTTTTATTCGGTCGATGAGACGTTCGCTTAATGGGCGTGTGGCGAGATTATCAAACTTGCCATACATAATTCGTAAACGAGCAACAATGGAGTGGGCAACAAACCGATAAACTTCGTTAAGAAGGTACGGCTCCGTTCGTATATGGGAATGAGGAATACCGATAACACTGACATCTGTCAGTGCGACTGCTGAATAAGGAAGGGCTCCACCATCCACAAAAGCGGCATCCCCAAACCAAAAACCGGCAGAACATTTCTCAATGATCACATAGTTGCCTTCTTCATCGATATAAGAGACTTCGACCTCACCGGTGATTGACAGAGCTAGTTGATTGGGAATGTCACCTTGTCGAAACAAATGTTGTCCTGCTTCTAGTGAGTAGGTTTTAGCCTTGGCAAATACGTTATATAGATGCGGGTATTCTTCGTGATTAATAAACGACTCTATAAGTAACGCAGAATTAGTTTTAGTCATCGATTGTAACCTAGCGTCTGCTTCGTCAGATTTGCATCGATAGATTGGTCACCCATTAGTCGCTCCCACAAGGTATTTAGATGCTCAAATCCTCTCGGACTGGGGAAGCGTTTCGGCGCATCGATCAATACCCAATCTCCAGAGTCATCACGTTTGGCATAGATAAACTCAAACGCAAGGTTGTTGGCCATGCCAAGTCGTAAGTCTGAAACAATTAACTCATCGTTCTCTTCACGGTAGTTTAAATAATTATGAGAGAACGCTTTGAGCCCTCTTAATGTGTCTGGCTTTTCTTCCAGAGGCCATGCGCCTTTCGGGCGTGCAATAAACTCTATGTCCTTATCTTCGTCTAGCAATGACGCCAATCCTTCCCAATAGTAGTGCTCATCCATAACTACAATTCGCCAAAGAACGGTGTTGAAGGGAGTAGGAGTGATCATGACCTGCTTGTTTGGTAGTCCTTGCTGGGCTAGGTTTTGGTCTACTCGGTTTGCAATGTATTGCTGCGCGGTAAAACCCCAACCTAGGTATAGTGTGGAGAGTACCAACACGCTTTGACACCACTTGGCACCGTTTGCATTTGAAAATAGAGCAACAATAATGGCAATCAAGAGAGGCACGGTATAGAGCGGGTCGATGATGAAGATATTGCGAAGTTCAAAGTAACCTTCGAACGGCCAAATAAGCTGTGTCCCATAAGTGGTCATAGCGTCTAGGAGTGTGTGAGTAACCAGTACACTCAGGGTGAGCACAGATACTCGTTTGAAATTCCAGAAAGCATCGGGACGAAATCGACAATAAAGCCAAGACAATAACAGCGCAAAAGGAGGTAGCAGTAACAGTGAATGCGAGAACCCGCGATGTTTGATGGTGTTGCTTACAGCGTCCCCATAATCGAGCACTACATCAAGATCAGGCAGTGTGCCAAGGGCTGCGCCAACCAGTAGTACCTTTGCGTTACATTGTTTGCCTGCAACAGCGCCAGCAATGGTTGCGCCTAGCGCAGCCTGAGTAATGGAATCCATTGATATCCTTTTTATAGTTAAAACATGTTTGCTGTGTTGAATTGTACTCTAAAGAACGGCACTAAGATCAAGCAGAAACATTGGGTGAGTTTGTGCCTAATTTGTTGGTGTTGCGAATAACGTTCAACATAGCTTCACTGGCTTTAGACACGTAATGTTCTTTGCTCCAGATGGCCGCGAGCTCCCATCGAATATTTTGTTTTATAGGAACAAAACAATAATCTTGGTTGTTTAATCGCCTACAGATAGGCTCTGGCATAAAACTGACGCCCATTCCACTTTTTACCATAGCGGCAAGAAAGTCCCATTGACTGCTTCTTACACCAATCTTAGGCGAGAACCCATGCTCGAGACACATCTCAGTAATCACCTCCGAAATAATAAACTCGGGATTATAGAGATAAAACGGTAACTCCTTGAGTTCAACAATATCGAGTTCCTTTCTATCGCTCCATTGCTGAGTGTTAGGCAGTACAGCAAGGATGGGATAGTTGCCAATTGGCCAGCTATTAAATCGAGAATCGGGTTTGGTTAACATGGTGATTGAAATATCAATCTTTCCCTCTAATACAGCACCTTCTAGCTTGCGACTGCCATTTTCTACAATAGACACTTCAATGTTTGGATATTGAAGGGAGAATTCTTGAATGAGGTGAGTATATAAATGACCCACCATTGGCGGGATACCTAAAGTGATCTTGCCCTGCTTTAGCTGTTGCAAGTCGCTGAGTCGCACCTCTAGCTCTTTTTGTTGAAAGAGTATCGACTGCGCATACTGGAATACGATTTCACCGGCATCCGTTAAGGTTAACTCCCTGCCGTTGCGATAGATCAGCGCTTGTGCATATGCACTCTCTAGAGACTTGAGAGCCTTGCTAATGGTCGGCTGAGTAACAAAAAGCTGCTCTGAGGCCTTAGTAAAGCTTTTAGTGTGAACAAGAGTGACAAAGTACTGAAGCTCTTTCATTGTCATTTCTACATTCCTTTTTGGAATACTTTGTTGGTATTTTATTCATTGGAGTTTAGTTGAGTAATCTTTGATAATTCAACTAACAAAAGAGATTAAGTATTTTGCAATGAACATTTTAAAACTAAAACACATTGGTATCACTATCGGGCAAGTTATGATCTTGTGCTTTATCTGGCTATTTTCTGATTGGTTTGTAACGGCTTGGCATATTCCTTTGCCATCGAATGTGTTTGGAATGTTCTTTCTATTACTGTTGCTGTTTACCAAAGTGGTTAAGGTGCAGTGGCTCAAAGCGGGTTCGAACTGGTTGATTGCCGAAATGCTGCTGTTTTTCATTCCAGCGGTTATCGCTATTGTCAATTATCGAAGTCTATTTCAGCACCAAGGGTTGAAGATTGCGCTGGTCATTGGTGTGAGTACTATTTTTGTTCTTTCGGTGACGGCAATAGTGGTTGATGTTGTTTATCGTTATGAACTTAAAAAATTAAGAGGAAATCGATAATGCACACCTATCTCGCTATCTTCTGCTTTATTTTCACGGTACTTGGGTACTACTGCACAAAATCATTGCATGGTCGATTCAAAAAGGTGTGGCTAATTCCTTTGGTCTCTGTACCTGTGTTGATTGTTGCGATGCTTTTAATAGTGGATATCAGTTATCAAGACTACATTCAAGAATCCCATTGGTTAATTTGGATGTTAGGGCCTGCCACTGTCGCCTTTGCTATTCCAGTGTATGAAAACAAAAGATTGATCAAACATCATTGGCTATCGATTTCTATAGGTGTTGTTGTTGCCGTTGTTGCGGCATTGCTCAGCACCATATTGTTGAGCAAAGGGTTACATCTTTCTGAATTGCTTCAGAAAAGCCTTGCGGTTCGTTCAATTACTACGCCTTTCGCGGTGGTGGCTTCTAAAGCGATAGGTGGTCAACCTGACCTCACGGCAATTTTTGTCGTTATGACCGGTATTGTGGGTATTGTGGTAGGAGAGAGCATGTTGAGCTTGTTTCGAGTTCGCTCACGTCATGGTAAAGGAGCGGGGCTTGGTGCTTGTGCTCATGGTTCTGGTACGGCGATTGCCTACGGTATCCATTCTAAAGCAGGCACCATCGCAAGTTTAATTATGTTGTTTTCAGGTGTCGCAACGGTCCTTATGTCACCGGTTATTGCTTTGATAGTGTAGAGTTTTTAATTTAATCGAAATGAATTTTAGGGTCATTGCATATTAAGGATAGAGTGAAAGAGTGATTCGGAAGTGTTGCTTTCGTTAAGTGATGGGAAGAGCCTTACATATTTTGTAGGGCTCTTCGCAAAGCCACTTAGAAGCTGTAACGCATACCTAGCATTACTTCATCTTGGTCGTTGTCACCGATGCCACCTTGACCTTCGTCAAGTAGATTGATCTTGTAGCTACCGAAAAAGGCTACATCACCCATGTAACGTGCGTATTCGATACCAACGAAATTAATATCAAGATCTTTGGTATCTTCTGCATGGAAGTAGCTGTAAGTTAGATTCACGTTGTTTTCGCCAAATGCATAACCTAAGTAAGCATCTGCAGCATTGTAATCAGAGCCTTTGACAAACTGATTATTTGTTGTGGCTGTAGAAATAGTACCGCCTTGATATAGCGCAGCTACCCAAAGGCCGTTTTCATGGGTGTATTTTGCTGCTGCCATAAACGCATCGGTGGTATCAGTATCATTGCCGTTACCGTACGTCTCATCACTTGCGGCGTAACCTACACCAATATCTAGACCAAAAGGTAGCGCATAGGCAACAACAGCGCCGTAACCATTACTTTTTGCAGATTCGCTGTCTGAATTAAAGTTACCGTCTACTTGTACTGTCAGACCTGAGCTTGTCGTCCACTCATAGCGTAGTACGTTTTTAGCTCTATCTGCTGTAGCGACAGTATATTCGTTAATGTAGCCACTGTAGGTTTCTGCAGCATCGGTCCAATCCGTTAGGTATGTCACTGCGTTGTTCTGATGTCCGTAGTAGAAGTTACCCATGTTGGTTTCTACACCGGCATATAAGAAACGAGTGTTAACAGCTACATCGTCTTTAAGGCCATCGTCATTTTCAGTCAGTTCGAATTCATATTTACCAAAAAAAGCGATATCTTCATTTAGCTTTTGAGTACCATCAACACTAAGACGAACGCGAGACGCATCAGAATAGGCACGACCGTTGTCGTCGGTTTTGTTGGCATCAGAGAAGTTGCCTCTAACTTCAGCGCGGCCGCCAAAGTTTAAAATAGTATCATCGCTCTGATAAACGGTGGCTGCTGAAGCGAAAGTGGAGGCGAAGATGCTAGACACTGCGATAACTGATAGTTTTAATTTCATAATAAAACCAATATTTCCTTTTCGTAAAAACACTCATGTAATATTCATGGGAGTCATTCATTATTATTTTCAAATAGCGTTAACTATTTATTTTTATAGGACTTTTAAATCTTGTTGAACGTTAAAAGTACGAAGCGGATTTTTTAATAATGAAGCGGATTAGTACAATCGCGTTTGAAGGACTTAATCCTCATATCTTGGTCTACATAAGGGAAATAAAGGGGAGCTGGGTGGTTTGGTTAACGGAATGAATCAAAGTGGACAAGCGAAATCGCGCTAGATGGTAAGAGCCTGATCAGCTATTTACTTTGTTCTAATTAATCGCTGTGGCATTGACCTGTAAGGCACATAAGAGATCTGTGAATAGAGGCGTTAACCTGTGATATTTTTGCTCTTAAATTTTGGTATTAATAGCCAGATTAATACTAAAAGAATAATGGCATAGCTCATGGCAAGCCCTATAGAAAATAATACAAGGACACACAAAAGAGTCGAAAATATCGCGAGAGCTCGACCTTTACCTTGCAGTAGTTTTACAGCACTGAGCATAGCGAATAGGTAAATCACTACAAAGATGCCATTGGCCAAGGTCAAAAACACTTCAATATCGATATTTGAAAGCTCGCCAAAAACACACGATATTGCCAATGTTACCCCAACAATAATGGTGGCAGTGCTAGGTATACCTTTAGTGGATATACGAGCAATAGGGCTAGATGGTTTATATTCTCGAGCCAATGACCAAAGCATCCTAGCCAAGCTCTGTGTATAAAGATTAATGGTGGCAAAGCAGGCCAAAAAGCCAGTTAAACTGATCAGCCAAGTGAGTCCCGGTCCAAACAGTAAGTTGGAAAGATAAGGGACTGAGGTGGTATTGAGCTCTTGTGTTCCAAACGCTTGATGCTTGAGTACAACAATCGAAAATAGGTAGTAGACGGTTCCTGCGATGAGGCAACCCACCAAGATAGCGATAGGGTAGTCTCGTTCCGGTCGCTTAAATTCTTCGCCCATGTGTGCAAAGGCTTCGATTCCGACAAAACACCAAAACATGACGGCAACGGCACTTCCAAGCTCGGGGAGCTTATCTAGTGGTGACGAGGTAGGAATACCATCACTAATGGAAATATCACCAAACCATACAAAAAGGCCGACCAGTACCAATATGCCAAGGGCAATACCAGTTTGAAATTGGCTGGATATTTTACTCCCTGAAAAGTTAACTATCATCAGAAGTACGACAACCAGTAGTTGAGCGATGATGGGCTGTGCTAGGACGTTAGGAAGGAATTGTTGAGCAAACCCTCCTGCAATGGCAATGGCAGCAGGTACACCTACGGGAATAACACTGATAAACAGTAGAGCAATGGCTTTTTCTAGGCGAGAGCCGAAAGCTTGTTTTACGAAGTAAGATGCGCCTCCCGCATTAGGATAACGTTTACCTAGAGCTGCAAAGGTGAAGGCAATAGGGCACACCGCAAAGATAAGTAACCACCAAGCCCAAAGCATATCTTGCCCGGCAATACTGGCGGCGATAGCTGGTACCATAAAAAGTCCAGTACCAAGCAGGGTGGTGGACATCTGACCTATGCCACCAATCAATGTGATCTCTCGTTTTAACCCTGACATAGTCATCCTTGATATGCATTTCTAGAGCTTAAAATAGAACAATAGTCCTAGTGTATAGCGTTGACACGATCAAGTAGCATACCTTGCGTGTAGTCTTCCGCTACTTTACCTTCCGCAATTAAATCAAGCACCTGATAATCACTAAGATCAGAGAATTCTTTGTTCAGATAGTCTCGAAAAGCCTGCTCGTTGGGCCACTTACCGCGAACGATATAGCCATCATCCTTATCAAAATCTTCCGTCTCAAAAAACGAAAAATCTGTCATACCAATGTTGTGGCAATACAATACTAGATACACAGTGAATCCTTTAGAAAAGCTTGCTAGGACCTGTATTTAAAGTGAATAGGTCCTGATTTGCAAGAGCTTCTAAGGTTCTTGAGTTTTGGATTGTCCGGCTTATGTCTCAACTAGAATAAATCCTAAACAGAACTGTAAGAGAACCGTGAATTTTCTTTGTCATTAACAACTTACACATTTTGAAGATTTACTATCCCTGCAAATTGTTGCAGTGGAAGTAGTATGAAAAAATTAGTAAGTCTTTTGTTGGCAGTGGGTCTGTGTGCGTCATTGGGTGTTAAAGCTGAAACTGGGATTGGTGTATCGGTTGGTAAGCCTTTTTGGGGTTTGGATGTAGCGCACAATGGCTTTCGAATGAATGTGAGTTTAGATGACCAATTTGGTATTGGAGCGAACAAGACCTTTGCTGTCTCAGGCACGCCAATGTATTTTTTCATTGGAGGCCAGTATGTGGATAGGGATAGACATTATATTGCGGTGACTCCAGGTATTGGTGCGGAGTTTAGAGTTAAACCTGTTGGCTTTTATATAGATTTGACTCCCGCAATCTACTTGGATGAGATGGATCTTGAGTTAGAAGCAAGGGCTGGGATTAAGGTATATTTCTAACGGAGTCTTACTTTATCCTTGGGCTAATTTGAACTTAAGTATGGGTATAACGTAACAGTTGTCATTGTCGCTTCGAGGAAATAATGATGAGAACTGTTATTTTAACCGCTTTGTTGAGCCTTTGTTTTGTTTCAACTTCGTTTGCTGGCACAACACCTTGGCTGCCCTGTTATGTCAATGGCGAGTATATTGGGAACATTATGATCACGAAGTGCCGCAAACAAAACGGAAAGATTTATAAAAACGAAAAGTAGCTAAACTGCAAGAATCTAGAGCATTCCTCGCTCTAGACTCTTGTGTTTATCACATCAATGCATATCAGATGTCAGCCTAAGTCATTGGTCTAGACAGGCATACTTCGGCATCCTCTATAGTCACTCATAAACTGGGATATGCGGCTTTGAGCTTACTGGTTGTCGTATTATTACTATTGCTTTGGTCTCCAACGCGACATTTCCTTATTGGTTTCTTTTCGCCGATCATCTTCATGATCGTGTTATGCCTAGTTGTTTTGTTGTTTGACTAAAAACCTCAAGCGGAGCGATATAAATGCTCTTCAATGTGGCTTTGTTTTGCTTCAATAATAGTGCGCGCAAGTTGTGCAAAACCAAATCCCCCGTCTTTATCCAACAGTACGCTTGGTTTGTGCGTCAGTTGAGGCAACACTTTTTGAATGTTACGTACGCCAAATGTTGTGGGTAACCAAGCGAACATGGCTTCATCATTTTGAGAGTCACCGATATAAATCAGCTTATCTAGGTCGATATTACGACAAGAAGAATGAGCCTTAACGTAGGCTTCACTTGTTATGCGTTTACTGTGTTCACCGATCCATACATTAAGATGAATAGAGCTAAGAGACGCATTGACATTGTGACCATCGATAACCAAAGCCTTCGCTCTTGTGAGTAACTCCTTCGCTAAGTGTTCACTAACTGGTTCTCTGTCTTGGCTGAGATTAATAGCGACATCGCAAAAACGAAAGGGTTGATCTGTTGCAAACTCAATACCGTCATACTCTTCCAATATGTTGGCGAGAGCCACTTTGAGTTCACCTTGCAGAGCATGCATTTGAGGTAGAGGGACCTTAGAGGTCGTCTCGAAGCCAGATTCGTTTTGGCTCATCCAAAATGCGCCATTTTCTCCAATAGCACCATGAACGGGCCAGACTTTCGCGATTTGATCGCACCATCCGGCGCACGCTCCAGTGACCGCAACCACTTTAATGCCGACATCCTGTAGATCGTAGAGAGCTTTTAGGGTGACATCAGGAAGTTGCCCTTCCCACGTTAAGGTATCGTCTACGTCAGTGAGTAGCCACTCGATGTTCGCCAACTGCTGCAACTTAATGGAGTGTAGTGAATTAAGCATTAACCACCTCTTTTATACACTCTCGAAGAGAGGGGGACTCTAGGCGTTTTTCACTGGTTGAATCAAATAGATGCAAGTTCTGGTGGCTAAACGTGAGGCCTAATACATCGCCTGGCTTAATGTCTTCGTGACCATCAACTCGAACGACGAGTCTTTGTTCATTGCCATCTAACGTGTTGCAGTAAAGTAAGAGATCGGCGCCCAATGCCTCTATAAGTTCGACCTTAACGGAGAACTTCGGATTATCTTGCTCAACCAATAGATGCTCGGGACGCAGCCCAACTTTAACGTGTCCTAACGCGAGATTTTCAGTTGCTATAGTCGTCAGTGAGTCGGCAACATGCATACCAAATTCGCTGATCTGCCCGTCTAAGATATTCATGGCGGGAGAGCCCATAAAGGTCGCCACAAATAAAGAGGCAGGGGCATCATAAATCTCTAATGGAGAGCCAACCTGCTCAATATTGCCTTTGTTCAATACAACCAGTTTATCAGCTAGAGTCATGGCTTCTACTTGATCATGGGTAACGTAGACAGAAGTTGTATTGAGACTTCTTTGTAAACGTTTGATCTCTAAGCGCATTTGAACACGCAATTTAGCATCTAAGTTAGATAGGGGTTCATCAAACAGGAACACTTTAGGCTTGCGAACAATCGCACGGCCCATTGCTACGCGCTGCCGTTGTCCACCAGAAAGCTGTTTAGGCTTACGGTCTAGTAAATGAGCAAGCTCAAGCATCTCTGCCGCTTGGGTAACTAACTCATGGATTTCCTTCTTGGGTGTTTTTCGGTTTCGCAGTCCATAAGCCATGTTGTCGTAGACCGACATATGGGGATACAGTGCGTAGTTTTGAAAGACCATTGCAATATCACGCTCGCCAGGCTCTCTGTCATTGACCACCTTGTCATCAATGCTGAGCTCGCCACTTGAGATTTCTTCAAGGCCGGCGAGCATGCGAAGCAGGGTAGATTTACCACAGCCACTTGGACCTACGAGCACAACCATTTCACCATCATCAATAGATAGGTTAAGGCTATGGATTGCTTGATATCCGTTTGGATAACACTTTGCGATATTTGAAAGAGTTAGGGTAGACATAATTTATTTCTCCGAGTCCACTAGGCCTTTAACAAAGGCTTTTTGCATCGCAATAACAACGATAACAGGGGGTAGCATGGCAATAATGGTGGTGGCCATGATCTTGTTCCATTCAATCACGCCATCGACGACGCCAAGCATCTGCTTGATACCCATAACAATGGTGTAATAGCTAGCGTCAGTCGTGATGAGCAATGGCCATAGATATTGGTTCCAGCCATAGATGAAGGTAATCACAAACAGAGCTGCGATATTGGTTCGCGACAATGGCAGTAAGATGTCAAAAAAGAATTTGATAGGACCTGCACCGTCAATGCGGGCAGCTTCTACTAGTTCTTTAGGTACAGTGAGGAAAAACTGCCTAAACAAAAACGTGGCGGTTGCACTGGCAATCAATGGAATGGTCAGTCCGTAGAAGGAATTGAGCATGTTGAGATTGGTCACTACCTCAAAGGTAGGCATGATTCTCACTTCTACAGGCAACATTAGGGTGAAGAAAATCATCCAGAATGCGAGCATTCTTCCTGGAAAGCGAAAGAACACCACAGCGTAGGCTGATAAAATTGAAATAGTCAGCTTGCCAATGGTAATGCACATTGCCATCACAAAAGAGTTCAGCAGCATTTGTGGAATAGGCAGGGTACTGTTGTTGTATGCCTCTTTGCCTGACAATAGGTCTGTGAATACACTGAAACCTAGATCTCCAAACCACAGTGGTGTGCCGGTTGCAAACGCGGTATTGCTATGTGTCGTCGCCACCAGTGCAATCCATACCGGCAGGGCGATGGAAATGATGCCGAGAATTAAGACTAAGTGACAAAAGAGTTTGAATAGCGGTCGTCTTTCTACCATTAGTAAGCCACCTTCTTTTCTACATATTTAAATTGAATCACAGTCAGCAGGGCAACAAGTGCCATCAATATCACAGACTGCGCTGCAGATGAGCCTAGATCTAGGCCAATGAAACCATCGTTATAGACCTTATAAACCAGCGTTGAGGTGCTGTTACTTGGTCCCCCTTGCGTCATAGCATGAATGACGGCAAAGGTGTCGAAGAAGGCGTATACGAAATTAACCACTAGCAAGAAGAAGCTGGTGGGTGAAATAAGGGGAAAGCTGATACTAGTGAAGCGCTTGATCGGTCCGCTTCCATCAATTGCAGCGGCTTCGTGTAGCGATTTAGGCACAGACTGCAACGCAGCTAAGAAAAATAAAAAGTTGTAGCTGATCTGCTTCCAAGTAGACGTAATCACTACCATCCACATTGCATGATTTCCATTTAGAGTCGGATTCCAATTCACTCCCAAAGCTTTTAATACCTCAGTGATGACGCCGATCGTAGGATCAAAGAGAAACAGCCATAGGGAACCTGCGACAACGGGCGCGACAGCGTACGGCCAGATCAGAAACGTTCTATAAAAAGTCGCACCACGAAGAATTTGCTCTGCAAATGCCGCTAGCACCAGTGCTGATACTAAAGCCAGTACAGCAACAGATACGCTAAACATAATGGTGGTCGAAAAAGAGTCCCAATACAGTTGATCACTGAATAATCTAATAAAGTTTTCCAAGCCCACAAACTCGCGACTGATGCCAAAGGCATCTTCGAGTTGAGTGGATTGGAAAACCGCCTGCCCTGCAGGCCAGATAAAAAACACTAAAGTGATAATCAGCTGCGGAGCGATCAAGGCTACGGGTAGCCACTTGTGTTTAAACACAACTTGAGATGACATAGTGGTAAATCCAAGAGGCGCCACCCGCGTTAGGGTGGCGCAGTACTAAATTATTTCTGTGTACGCTCGAAACGACGCAGTTGCTGATCGCCACGTTCAACAGCGGTGTTCAAAGCGGTTTTTGCTGATTTTCTACCAGCCCAAACTGCTTCTAGTTCTTCGTTGATGATGTCGCGAGTTTGTAGGAAGTTACCAAAGCGAATACCCTTAGAGTTTACAGTTGGCTCACTTGAGGTCATTTGTAATACAGCAACATCCGTGCCTGGATTATTGGTGTAGAACCCTTGTTCTTTTGTTAGCTCGTACGCTTCTTTTGTGATGGGTAGGTAGCCAGTAAACTGATGCCAATCAGCCTGAATCTCTGGACTAGATAGGTAATTAAAGAACTTAGCTACACCTTTATATTCTGCATCTGAGTGACCGCGCATTACCCATAAAGAGGCTCCGCCAATAATGGTGTTTTGTGGCTCGGAGACGAGAGTGTCGTCGTAAGGAAGCTCAGCGACACCGATGTTAGTGTCTTGCATGTTTTCTTGGATTCCAGCTAGACCGGCTGAAGAGCCCATAGTCATGGCACATTCGCCAGTGTAAAACAGCGGCATTCCGTCAGACTGGCGACCACCATATTTGAAGATGCCTTCTTCCGACCATTTCCCTAATTGTTCAATGTGCTTAACAAATGGTTCTGAGTTAAAGCGATAGTCAGTATCAAAGCCATCGAAGCCATTATTATTGGTCGCAACAGGGATGTTGTTACGAGCGCCAAAGTTTTCGACCTGCACCCAAGATTGCCATGTCGTCGTAAAGCCACATTTTTCACCTGAAGCGATCAACTTGCGAGAGACGGCTTCCATCTCTTTCCATGTTTTTGGTGCTTCTTTGATGCCAGCTTTCTCAAACATATCTTGGTTGTAATACATCACAGGAGTAGAGCTGTTAAATGGCATTGACAGCATTTTGCCATCATTAGAAGTGTAATAACCTGTCACAGATGGCAAGTAGTCATCTGCATCAAAAGGTTCTTTTGTATCTTCCATTAATTGGTAAACAGGGTAGATGGCTTGTTGTGCGCCCATCATAGTGGCAGTGCCTACCTCAAAAACCTGCACAATAGCAGGTTGCTCTTTTGCCCGAAAAGCCGCAATAGCCCCCGTCATGGTTTCAGCATAGCTGCCTTTGAATACAGGCTTAATTTCATAATCAGATTGGCTAGCATTAAAGTCAGCGGCAATCTCGTTTACCTTTTGACCTAAAGCGCCACCCATGGCATGCCACCATTCAACTTCTGTTTTAGCTTGAGCATGAGCACTTACTAGTGCAGTTGCGAGCATAGCGCCGGTTAGGTGCTTGATAGACATAACGTTTCCCTTTTTCGTTGGCTGAAAGAAAGCGAATGTTCGATTTGGTTCATATCCGCTTTTTCGTGTTCAAGTGAAAACTAAACGAGATAAATGACGCTTCAGTGACAGAAAAATGAACTTAATTGAAACGTGCTAAGTTAAAAAAAATGACATATTTCAGTCATAAAGCACTGACACTCTGCAAGTGAATAAATATGAACAATAGAGTGAACTCAGATGAAAAAAGAATACAAAACGACCGCCCATCGTGGTGTTTCTCGCCTAGCTCCCGAGAACACAATGGCGGCTTTTAAACTAGCGAAGGAACATGGAAGTCAGTGGATTGAAATCGACGTGCAATTATCGGCAGATGGAGTACCTATGGTTATCCATGACAATACGGTAAATCGTTGCACTAACGGGCGTGGCAAGGTCGGTGAGATGAGCTTGTCACAACTAAAGATCTTGGATGCTGGTGGGTGGTTTGACGACACTTTTGTTGGTGAACGCATACCTACGCTAAGAGAGACACTTTTGTATGTTAAAGAGGCAGGAATTTATCTTAATATCGAACTTAAGGTGTACCCTGAGGATAATGTGTTCGCTCTATGCGATAAAGTGAAAGAGGTCATTGAAGAATCAGGAATAGTGCTTTCACAAATTTTGTTTTCGAGCTTTGACAGTCAGGCGCTATATCAGATGAAACGCACATTGCCTTTAGTGCGAAGGGGGCAGTTGTGGCAGAAAATCCCAGATGATGCATCTCAGATACTAAATAACATCGACGCCTACAGTGTTCATTGCGATTATCGTTTTTTGGTCAAGCAAGAGGCAAAGTGGATAAAAGAAGCGGGTTATCAGCTGTATTGTTACACGCCCAATTTCCCTGAATTAGTAGAAAAGCATTGGCAATGGGGTGTAGATATGATGATAACAGACGATCCCAAAGCCTATGCGTGAACGATGGAGAGTTGATATTACTGATATGCAGAATTTGAGCTTGCGCCAACGACAAATGATAGAAATGATCTCCTCTGAAGAATACTGTGGTGTGGAGGCGCTCTCAGAGCACTTTTCTGTCACGACTCAAACCATTCGTCGAGATATTAACGAGCTTTGCGCCTTGGGATATGCACAGCGCCATCACGGTGGAGTAGGTTTGCCTGTGACGCTTGCAAACCGCAGTTATATGTCGAGAGTGAGCACCAACAAAGATGAAAAACGAGCAATCGCTCGTGAGGTGGTCCAAAGAATCCCTGATGGTAGTACTGTATTTCTTGGAATAGGTACAACCATCGCAGCCATTGCTGAGCAACTACTTAATCATAATCAACTGCGCGTAGTAACCAATAACTTTCAAGCAGCTCATATCCTCTCGCAATACGATCACATTGAAACGTGGATGCCCGGTGGAAGATTACGCAGCACCGATGGAGATGTTGTCGGTGAAGATGTCAGTCGATTCTTTGAACAGTTTGTTGCCGATATAGGGATAGTGAGCTGCGCATCTGTATCTCGCGTGAGAGCACTCTCTGGTACTAATTCGACGAATGAAAGTGACATTGCAATGGAGCATGAGCTTCGTGAAGCGCTGGTTAGTCAAGCGATCTTGGCCAACGCCCAGCAGAGATGGCTAGTAGCGAATAGCAGTAAATGGCACAGAAAGGCCACTGCCCGCGTAGCCGAATTCCATTATTTTGACCATGTGTTTGGTGATAGAACTCAGAGTGAGTCGTCGTAATGCTAATCTCATTTACTGACTGTGGTTGATATTAGAAGGTATAGGTCAGGCCTAAACCCGCAGCGAATCCTTCATTTTGTACCGCAACAAGCGCGTCACCAGCACTCGTATTGTATTCTTTTCGTGCGTAATCTTCGAATACAAAGCTGATGTCGGTACGCCAGTTCGTATTGAACTGGTAACCAGCGCCCACTCTATATCGAATATCATTGCCACCAAAGGCATCAATAGCTTCGTCTAGGCTTAAACCGACTCTTAAATCCCAACTCGCAATGTGATAGTTCAATGATGTTGCGAATCTTTGACTGTCAGATGCTCCCACTAAGAGTCCAATAACATCATTGTAATCGGTATATCTGATGCCTTTACCTTGCCATTGGGTGTAACTGTAACTGGTGTGCCAGTCAAGATTCTTAAGAGGAGACCATGTGGTATAAAGTGATGTAATGTCAGGTAAGTCGAATTCGATATTGGCATCAGAGTATTGGCTAGCAAGCCTATGCGTCGCGGCAATGGCAAAGGTTGGGGAAGCTTGCCATGTCGCACTTATTGCGCCACTCCAACCGGATGTTGTGCCTTCAATCTTGTTGTCCCGACAGCGTATTGTGCAAACCTCCTGCTCCAAGAGATATTGAGATTGTAGCGACTCAACCGTCAACCCGATGCTCACATCATTCCAGCGATATGCCAGTGTAGGTGCTATAGAGACTGTAATTGGTCTTACTCTGGTTTCTGGAGAGAGAACTATCTGCGGCACACTAATATCAGCAGCGGTTCGGCTATATATGGCAAGACCGAGATACCAGTTATCACTAACGGGCATGGAGAAGAAACCGGCTGGAATAGGGTCTGCTTGTTTATAATCTGTTTCTGAACCAAACAAGTAATAGTCTGTTGATACCTGATAATAGGTAACATTAGCGGTTACTGTAGGGTTATCTAGTTGAGTAATGCTTGAAGGCGCCAGTGCAAGTACTGATGCATCAGATGCTTTTGCCCCATTGGCAGATGCTAGGGCAGAGTTACTTGATGAAGACTCCCAAAAGTTCAAGCCTGTCGCTTGAGCAGACAAAGACAATGCAGATAGAAAAAACGGAAAAACAAACGGTGTTACTTTGTTTGAGTGTTGCTTAATTTTATGCATCTACACTTCGTTGTTCGCAAAAGTTGGAGCGCCGATTCTAATGAGAGCAGTAATATATTGACAGATAAAGATGTGACAAAAAGATAGTACTGTGTAACAAATTAATAATGTCCGGTTGTTTGCCAAATAGTTAGGTGACTGTCTTCTTCTTTCTGACAATGAAGTTTACACATCTTTTTTCCACAAATATTAAGGCACATTTGCCAGATTTTTTGCTTTGATTCGCTGTTTAAGCAGTTGATATGAGCTGCGCATAGATGGCCGTCTAATATCAATCTTTCCAGAAGTTCAGCACTGATCTCTACTTGCACTGTGTTTTGATTTTGATCCATAATACGCGCTTATGTTTAATGATAATCATTCTCAACTGTATCATAATAATTAGTAGTGAAAAACCATCGAATTATTAATGAAAAGAAAATGCTCACTTTGAGTGTTTGCATCGGTTTTGGTTGTTACTTCTCAGATGTTATGTTTCGTGGATTTTAGCTAGATGAACCTGTCCCACAAAGATTATTTAAAGATTGCTTTTCCTTTTATTGTTTCAACAGTTACTCAACCCCTGCTAGGCGCTGTGGATACAGCAGTAGTAGGGCAGATGGGAATTACGGAACTCATCGGTGGCGTTGCTATCGGCACCGTGATCATGAATACCTTGTATTGGTTATTTGGTTTTTTCAGAGTCAGTACCACAGGTCAAAGTGCCATTGCTCTGGGTAAAAATGATGATCGCGAGTTGGCTAGCAGTTTACTACGACCATTTACGCTCGCATTGATTGTTGGTTTGACTTTTATTCTGCTTCAACCCTTGATATGGAACGGGGCAATGTGGGTGATCTTACCTGATGCAGAAGTAGCGATGCACGCCAAAACCTATTTTAGCATCATGATATTTGGCGCACCTTTTGTGCTGTTAAACTATGTGCTCATTGGCTGGTTGATGGGACAAGCAAAAGCCAAGGCTACCTTGTTTACTCAGGTATTTGGCAACGTATTGAACATTGTCTTGGACATAGTGTTTGTCTATTACTTTGATCTTGGTGTTGCAGGAGTGGCGTACGCCAGTCTAATTGCACAAATTACTACGTTCGCGATTGGCGGTTACCTAGTATTGGCAACTTCGAAAGTGTCTCTATTAAGTCAACTTTCTTTAGTCAAAATGTCACGTATTGATCTCAAAGTAATAGTTAGCTCCAATATGGATCTGCTGCTGCGCACAATATGTATTTTGATTTTTTTCAATATGATGGCCCGTGTAGGCTCGCAGTTAGGAACAGATGAACTGGCAGCTAATGCGATTATGATGCAGGTGACCTTTCTTGTCAGTTACATGTTTGATGGCGTTGCCAATGCCTCCAGTGTATTTGCAGGCAAAGCGGTAGGCAGAAAAGACATTCGATTGCTAGATGATGTTTTAAGGCTCAATATGCAGTGGACAACGGGCTTTATTGTTGTATTAAGCCTGCTGACCTTATTGTTTAAATATGAAATTGTGATGTTATTTACCGACATACCTAACGTGGTGAGTATCTATCAAGATATGTCGGTTTGGTTGATCATTTTCCCTTTAGTTGCGGGCTATGGTTTAACTATTTACGGGATTTTCACTGGTACAGGTACTACGAGGCCGGTACGAAATTCGAGCTTCATTACCCTACTGGTGTTCCTAGTGGTTCAGTTTATTGCAGTGAAACTTTGGGGTAATCATGGGTTGTGGTTGGCATTCACTTTATTCTACGTTGGACGATTTGCTTTTCTGTATCCGTATATCGGACAAATTAGAGTTAGATGTTTTAAATGATATGTTATATCATCCGCGAATATTTCGAGACCTAATAACCTTGCTAGCTAAAACACAATGAATAATGACTTACCTCTACTTGAGGTCAAAAACCTCACGATTGGTGATTCAACAAGAGCTATCTTTGAGGATTTGAGCTTTGCCATTGACCCTGGACATACCTTAGCGGTTATGGGGCCATCGGGTATAGGGAAGTCTATGTTATCTAAGGCCATAGCGGGTTTTACGCCCACTGACATTAAGGTCTCGGGCAGCATAAAAGTCGGAGGGGTAGAGGTATCTTCGTTACCATTGTTGGCACGACAGGCGCCTCAAAGGCCAGCGGTTATCTTCCAAGATGCACTGCAGGCGTTAAATCCTTTGGCCAAAGTAGGTGCGCAACTTAGCCTAGCACTGAGTTCGACAAGCACTAAAGCTAACCCTCAACAGCTTCAACAAATAATCCAACTTTTACAAAGCCTAGGTTTCGATTACCCAAAAGAAACACTTGCCAGTTATCCGAGTCAACTTTCAGGCGGGCAAAGGCAAAGGATCTGTATTGCGATCGCACTATTGGGGGATGCTAGCGTTCTCATCGCAGATGAACCTACCAGTGCTCTTGACCCTGTCTCTGAGAATGAAATCCTAAGTTTGTATCGTCAAGCGATTAGGCAAGAACAGCTGGCCGGTATTTTGATTACCCATGATCTTCAAGCTGCATTGGCTTGCGATAAACTTCTTGTTATTGATGATGGAAAGATGATTGCCTACGGCCAACCTTATAAAGCATTACATGAAAGTGAGCACAGGTTTTGTTCCCAAGTACGAGAGTTGATGGCATAACGTATGACACATCAACATAACTTATCGGCACAAATCCAGTTTGATGGGGTTTGTGTTCATTACACGGCTTCTAAATGGTTCAAGAAAGCTCCTTTTCGTGCGCTTCATGGTCTAGATTTGACTATTGGCACAGAAAACCTGGCTGTAGTGGGACCGTCAGGAGCAGGGAAATCCACGCTGATTGAGCTGTTGTTTGGGCTTCGAATGCCAACTTATGGCGAAGTGACTATTTGTGGTTTACCGCTTTCTACGTCATCAAAAAAACAAAGAATGGAACTGTGCAAGCACATTCAACTCATTCCTCAAGAGCCGCACACTAGCCTGAACCCATATTATACCGTACGCAAGATCTTACTCGAGCCTATGAAAAATGTAGGCATCCTTGATGATCAAGAAAAGCGAATGGTAAAGGCTTTGACTGCTGTGGGTTTAGAAATCAAGCATCTGGACTATCTGCCAAAACAACTGTCTACCGGGCAAGCCCAGCGAGTAGCCATTGCTCGAGCATTGGTGGTCGAACCTTGTGTGCTGGTAGCAGATGAGCCAACAAGTAGCCTGGACCCTATTAGCCGAAAGCAGGTTCTCGATTTGTTGAGGCATCTTCAGCAGACACGCCATATGCGACTTATCCTTGTTACCCATGACTTACAGGCCGCTCAAGCGCTGTGCAGTCATGTATTGGTATTAAGCAAGGGTAGGGTGGCCGAATATGGTGTGCTTGATAGTGTACTTACTGCTCCTAAGCATACGACGACACAAGCCCTTATTCAGGCACAACACGTTTCTACAACGACACAACCATTTTATTAAAAGAGTAATTCCATGCGCTTAAATATGAGTAAAATTGCGGCATCAATCGCTTTGATTCTTCCCCTTTCAGGATGCTTTGATTCAGGTTCAGAACAAGCGACAGCAACTGAGTCCAAGGGCGAGGCAACTGAGCTACATGTGGCTATGATGCAGCCTCCAAGAACGGGCCTTTCGCCATTATCAGATGATGCATTTAAGCTTTCTCGTTGGAGCACAGCAGAGACCTTGATTAACCTGAACGACCAATCTATTGCAGAGCCAATGCTTGCAACAAATTGGGAGCAAGTAGACCCTATGACTTGGCATTTTACTTTGCGTAAAGGAGTCAAGTTTCATGATGGTTCGGAACTGAATGCAGATATGGTGGTGAACTCTCTAGAGCGTGCATTACAAGCAGCGCCTAAACCTCGAATACTAGATAGTATTGACTGGGAAGTGAGTAAGCTGGCGGACGATAAGGTTGAGATAAAAACAAACTTCAATGATCCATTGCTCCCAAGTCGTCTTTCGAGCCCTCAATTGTCAATCCTTTCTGCTAGTGCTTATTTGGATAATGGACGTGTAGACCCAACTCGCGCGGGTTCTGGTCCGTTTGTTTTGACGAATATCAATGGTACAACTAGCGCAAACTTAGAACGCTTCGATGGTTATTGGGGAGAGAAGGCTAAGGTTGAGAAAGTATATGCAGAATATGTTCCTGATGGTTTTGCACGAGCAGCTGCACTACGTACAGGTAAAGCAGACATTGTCGAAGCAGTGCCTGTTTCACAAATCGCAATGATCGATGCTGAGCTTCTTCATGAAGTCGCAATGCCGCGTACTAACACGCTGTACCTAAACAGCAAATCACCTGTGTTCAAAGATATTGAAATGCGTAAGATTGCCTCGAGTGCCGTTGACCGAGACCAAATCATCAACATGGTTTATGAGAATCATGCTGATAAAGCGCAAGGTCTGCTTGGACCTGCATTGGCATGGGCTGCACCAATTCGAGGTGAGGCCGCACCTATTGACAGCACATTGAAAGCTAATGGCGAGACCATCACTATTGGTACTTTTACTGATCGTGCTGAGCTTCCTGAGGTTGCTGCATTATTGAAACAGCAACTTGAGGCCTCTGGGTTCCAAGTAGAGCTTGATATTCGTGAGTACGCACAAATTGAGAATGATGCCTTAGCGGGCAAATTCGATGCCTTCTTACTGTCGCGCGCAACCGTTTTGGATTCTGGTGATCCAGTAGCCTATATGCAGAGCGATTTTAGTTGTGAGGGTTCGTTTAATCTTGGTTTGTTCTGTTCAGAAGCCGTTGATCAAGCCATTGAACATGCAGATCTTCAACAACTTGGAGAGCCTCGTCAGCAAGCGATTATTGATGCAGAGAAACAAATTTTAGCTGAATATGCTGCGATTCCATTGTTGCACGAGCGTGTCATTCAAGGTGAAAGTATCCGAGTGAAACATGCACAGCGTGATCCTCGCGAGCGCCGTCTCGTTGATCAGCAAACAGAGGTAAATTAAACACTATGCTGTCTGCTGTAGGGGGGCGTATAAGTCTAGAACAAGCGATGCCTTGGGTATCTCGTGTCTTCTTCTTGGCTTTTGTGGTTGTATTAGTGGGACTGATGCCAGAGTTCGCTGGCATCGATCCAAGCCAATCAATCCTCCGCGCTCGTTCAGGTCATCAACAGTTGCTTACTGCAGAGGCATTGCAATCTATTCGTGATGAGTTGCAGTTGGATCGCTCTAGTGGTGAGCGTCTTTGGGACTGGTTATCAAATGCGATGCACGGCGATCTCGGAACCTCATGGGTTGATGGTTCGCCGGTTGTTGATGGAATATGGCACACAGCTTCAACTTCATTTACATTAATGGCAAGCGCATTGGCGCTCACTGTCATCTTTTGTTCAATAGCGTTTTTGTACACGATTTTAAGTTGGCGTCGCGGACGATTGGCATCCTCACATAATAGTTTGAGTTCGGTATTGGTGGCCTTACCTGAGTATGTGATTGCATCGATGCTTATCTTAGTGTTTGCCATCTGGCTTCAGTGGTTACCCCCTTATGGCTGGGTAGAATGGAAAAACCTTTGGCTACCCAGTCTAGCCCTTGCATTGCCCGCTAGTGGTCTTCTTAGCCGTTTACTTAGTGATAGTCTAAAACGCGTCCTCAATGAACCTTGGGTGATCACTTGGCTCAGTGCGAACGTCTCTATTTATCAGATCACATTGTTCGCTCTAAAGAGAGCAATGAGCAATTTGATCCCGCAGTTCTCGATGGTGATTATTGGCTTAACCGGCGGCGCGGTTGCCGTTGAAATGATCTTTTCCATTCCGGGGATTGGGCGACTGCTGTTAGGTGCAACTAAATCACAAGACCTTCCTGTTTTGCAGGGTGGATTGTTAGTACTTTTGGTATTTTCAATTGCTATTAGCTGTATAGGAATATTGCTGCAGAAAATAGTGTTGGGTAAGGCACTTTCTAGTGGCAAACTTATTAGTTCACAATCATCGTTTCGCTTTACTCGAAATAAGTGGAAACGACTGGGCAGTGTTTCTATTTTCTTGTTTATTATTGTCTTTGTTGGACTTGCAACACTCTATGATCCGTATACCAGTCAGTTTGGGCGCTTAGTATCGCCAAGTTTGGGCATTCCTCTTGGCTCCGATGCCATCGGGCGAGACCTTTTTGCTCGCGTGGGAACCGGGATGCTATCAACACTGCAGGGGGGCATACTGGCCACAGTACTGAGTTTATTGGTAGGTATTGCATTAGGTTTATACACTCGATATAGCCAGGGCCTAATAGAGATTACTAAAGGCTTGCCTTATATTATCGTGGGTCTATTGGTCGCGGGTTTAACTGGTATGAGCCCTCATAGTGCATTGATTGCAATTGTAGTAACTTCTTGGGCTCCGCTGGCCGCTCATTGCTCAAGTTTGTTGTTAGAAGCCAAAGCTCAGCCATATGTTCATCTTGCTCCTACATGGGGAGTAAGATCTTGGGATATGTACAGGCATTACTTGCTTCCGTACGTATTACCCCCTTTGCTTCGACATGCGCTACTTCGCCTACCTGTAATCACTTTGAGTCTTACGTCGTTGAGCTTTATTGGTTTAGGTGTCAAACCACCTGAGCCGGAGTGGGGGCTTTTGATAGCAGAAAACCTGCCCTATATTGAGCGTTCTCCTTTTGGCGTTATTGCACCTATTTTAGGATTAGTGTTACTCGGGATTGCTGTAAATTTGATGTTTGATGATTAACTGAGAGCGGATAGTTGCGAGCTTAAAGACTGATTTTTATACACAAGTTAGATGAAATCGGATGTTAGGTTCTGGGTAAGCATTGAATACCTATACCAAACAAATCGTCGTCCGCGAAAGCTTTTATCAGGGACCTCTCGATTGTGTTGTTTAGAAAAAGATTCCCGATAAAAACACTCGGGAATGACGCATACCGCAGAGCCTGACTTTCATACATAAACTAGATGAAATCGGATGTTAGGTTCTTGGTAAGTATTGAATATCTATACGAAACAAATCGTCGTCCGTGAAAGCTTTTATCGGAGACCTCTCGATTATATTGTTTAGAAAAAGATTCCCGATAAAAACATTCGGAAAAGACGCATACCACAGAGCCTGACTTTCATACACAAATTAGATTAAATCGGATGTTAGGTTCCTGGTAAGTATTGAATACCTATACCAAACAAATCGTCGTCCCCGAAAGCTTTTATCGGGGATCTCTCGGTTGTATTGTTTAGAAAAAGATTCCCGATAAAAACACTCGGGAATGACGCATACCGCACAGCTTGACTTGTAAGCAAGAGCTAGGCTTAAAGCTTTCAGCTGTCAGATATTTGGCGTACAGAGTCTCTTTTAATCAATGTGCTAGGGACAATCACTCGTTGAAATTCTTTATGTTTACCCATTATCGACTCTATGGACAGCTTGGCGGATTCTACGCCAATCTGATAGGCATCCTGACGAACAACTGAGACTGGCACTTTAAACAGTTCCACCATAGGTATTTCATCAAAGCCAAGCACAGATGCCTGCTCTGGTACTTGAATATTGGCGGCATTAAACGCCTGCAATAGCTCTGCAGTAATCGCTAAATGTTGCGTGAAGAAAGCGGTAGGTGCTGTCTTCATATCTAACAACTCAATAGGGCTTCTTTCAAACCCTTGTTCTCGATCCCAGTAGAGAACAAAATCTGAATTCGTTTCGATTTTGTGCTTCTCAAGTGCGTCGACATACCCTTGATAGCGCGCTTGACGAGACTGACTCTTTGAAAATTCTTGAGCGACAAAACAGATATTGCGATGTCCCATTTCAATCAAGTGTTCCGTAGCTTGAAAAGCCGCCTGTTGATAATCGGAAACCACTAAGTGGCTATAACAATCTGGATAGTCCAATTGGAATTGCACTATAGGCATGCCACCCTCAATAAATTGATTGATGAGCTCAGAGTTTTGTCCTGATGAAGTAATGATGATGCCATCGACACACATTTGTTGTAGTGATAATAATGCACCTTTCTCGGCTTCTGCATCAAAATCACTGTTGTAAATCATCACATTGTAATTATGTTTTTTGCAGTAATCGTCTATGCCTCGCATCACTCGACTGGTATTGAAACCTGCAATATCACGCACAACTACGCCGATGGTTTTGGTTTTCTCTACCTTGAGACTACGTGCTATAGGGTTTGGTACGTAATTGAGGTCTTTGATCGCCGACTCTATCTTTAACTTGGTTTGTGGTGACATATGGCCAAAGCGACCATTTAGATATTGGGAGACAGTGCTCTTTGATACACTTGCCTGTGCCGCTACATCGACAATTCTTACTTTTTTCATATTTGCTTTTAAATTGTTAACCACGTCAAGCGGGAGAGTTGACATTCTATTCTGAGATCTAGATGATAGCAAGTAAACCGATTTACTAAACCCGGTAAGGTAAACCGATTTACTTAAATTGAAAATCGAATAATAACTGAATGAGAGATTAAGATGATAATCCAAGATGTAAAAGTATTTGTAACCAACCCAGGAAGAAACTTTGTCACCGTTAAGGTGGTTACCGATGAAGGTGTGTATGGGTTGGGTGATGCGACAGTTAATGGCCGTGAGATGGCCGTGGCGGCTTATCTGGAAGAACATGTAAAACCGTGTTTAATCGGGCGTGACCCGCATATGATTGAGGATATTTGGCAATATCTATACATGGGCGTGTACTGGAGACGTGGTCCAATTACCATGGCTGCAATTGCTGCGATTGACATGGCGCTTTGGGACATTAAGGGTAAGGTTGCAGGCTTACCTGTTTATCAATTACTCGGCGGTAAATGCCGTAACGGTGTAAAGCTATACGCTCATGCAAATGGCGAAACTATTGAAGATACATTAGACAAAGCAGAGCAATGTATCGAGCAGGGGTTCAAAGCGGTACGTCTGCAATCGGCTATCCCAGGGTTGTCAGAAACCTATGGCGTTCTTGGGGACAAGAAAGATTACTTCGAATTACAAGGCAATCGCCCATTACCACCAGAACAAGATTGGTCTACGAGTAAGTACTTTAAACTGGTACCAGAGCTATTTGAAAAAGCCAAGGAGCGCTTCGGTGACCAAGCAGAATTCCTGCATGATACACACAGTCGCCTAACGCCAATTGAGTCGGCAAAACTGGGCAAGATGCTAGAACCGTACAACCTTTTGTTCTTGGAAGATGCCTCTATTGCTGAAAACCAAGAAAACTATAAGTTGATTCGTCATCACACCACAACGCCTCTTGCTTTGGGCGAAACCTACAACACCATTTGGGACTGTAAGGACTTGATTCAGAATCAGTGGATCGATTACATCCGTACCGCAGCAACCCATGCTGGTGGCATTACAGGGATGAAGAAGATTTCAGATTTTGCCGCTGTTTACAATGTAAGAACAGCGCCTCACGGTGCGCCAGATCTATCGCCAATCTGTTTTGCTGCTCATATGCATCTTAATATCTCTACTCACAACTTTGGTATTCAAGAGTTTGTTGGCTTTGGCAACGAAGTGTGTCAGACCATCTTCAAGCATGATATGAAGCTAGATAACGGAATGATTTTGGTCAGCGATGCGCCAGGATTAGGAGTGGAGTTTGATGCAGAAGAAGCTGCGAAATATGAATACAAACGCTCATACTTGCCAGTAAGTCGACTAGAAGACGGCACTCTTTGGCATTGGTAATGCCTCGTACCATTTAGCATTTATTACACAAGATTATTGGAGAAGAAATGAATCAGAAAGTATTGGTATTCGGTACGGGGTTTGCAGGTCAAGGACATGCCAAAGCATTTAGAGATGCTGGCGCAGATGTGGTCGGCATTGTTGGTCGTACTGAACATGTCGTAACTCAGGTAGCCGCAGATCTTGCTATTCCGTATTCAGGAACAAATTGGGCGTTAGCATTAGAGATGTGCAAGCCTGATATCGTTTCTATTGCCACGCCAGGTGGGGCGCATGTAGAGGCTATTAAAGAAGCAATTTCATTTGGTTGTCATATTTTATGTGACAAGCCGCTTACCGAAAGTGGTGAAACAGCATTAGAAATTTACCATCTGGCAAAAGAGAAAGGCGTTAAGACGGCATTCGCATCAAGTTTTCGCTACATGCCTGAGATCATGCACGCCAAGCAATTAGTTGCAGAAGGTGCGATTGGAGAGCCGACCGAAGTTGAGTGTATTTCTCATTTCAATCTAGATAGGAATATTCCATTTGGTTGGTCACACCGTACAGAGGCAGGTGGCGGTCGCTTAAACAACAACTTTACACACTTGCTGTCAATTGTCACTTCTGTTGTCGGCGACAACATCCTATCTATTAACGGTGAGGTGCGTAACGATATGCCAAAAGCACCTGTCGTTGAAGGTGTGCATAATTTTACTGAGCGTCGAAACTTTATCCCTAAAGATATTAACGATCCAAATCTTGAATGGCGTGACTGTGATGTAGAGTGGTCCTATACGGTAATGGCTCAAATTGAAAGCCGTATACCTGCGACCAACCCTGTATCTGTGTTGTTTAAGCACGGTGGCCTAACGCCTCGTTTTAACGAAGATCATATCGTGTTCCATGGCAGTCAGGGCTCTATCTATATCAAGGGACACTATGGTGATGGGCCTTTGTACTTGTGGAAAGAAGGGCAGTGGCAAGAGGTTCCGTTACCTACCGATATTACTGAACAGCTTCCTGCGATAGAGTGCGAAACGCAACGCAGCTGGACGCATCTCGCTACGCAGTTGGTGAAGGATGTGAGTGGTATAGAAGTGGAGCCGTACCAGACATTTGAAGACGGTTGCAGATATCAGCTGATCATTGATTTGATTCGCAAGAACGATCGTTGGGTGGATGTGAAAGATCTACTTTAATCGATTGATTAATTTGTACTATTTCTAACGCAGAGCAGGCTTGCTCTGCGTTTTTTCATTCTACGTTACGTGAATTAACGCAATTTCTATACTGAAATTTCTTCATACCCTATATGAAGCATTCGGTGTTGTTTCCTACGGTCATCTAAGAGATATTTTAGACGTCCAGACATCTCACGAGGAGCAACATCATGACAACAACACACATTCTTGGCTACCCACGAGTTGGCGAAAAACGCGAACTTAAATTTGCACTAGAACAATATTGGAATGGAAAATCCGACGTTAAAGCACTGCAAGACGTTGCTTCGGATATCCGTAAAAACAACTGGGCACTTCAGCAAGATAATCAATTGTCGTTTGCTACAGCGGGCGATTTTGCATGGTACGACCATGTATTGGGTACTAGTTTATTGCTTGGTCATGTGCCAAAGCGTCATCGTAATGGCTTTCCGGATCTTGATACGCTATTTCGCATTGGTCGAGGTCAATCTCAAGCAAGTTGCGGCTGTTCTGGAGAAGCCGCATCTGATATGACTAAATGGTTTAACACTAATTATCATTATATTGTTCCTGAGTTCTCAGCTGATGATAAATTTGAGCTAAGTTGGACTCAGTTGTTTGATGAGATTAATGAGGCGCAAAAGCAAGGTCACAAGGTTAAGCCTGTCTTATTAGGACCTTTGAGTTACCTTTATTTAGGTAAAGAGACAAAAGAAGGCTTTGACCGTCTTACGCTTTTACCTAGATTGCTTTCGGCTTATCAAGCCATCTTTGCAAAGTTAGAAAAACTCAATGTTGAATGGGTTCAAATCGATGAGCCAATCCTATCTCTAGAGTTGGATACAAAGTGGCTTGGTAGCTTTAAGCTGGCATACCAAGTCATAAGAAGTGACGTTAAAGTGCTTCTGACTACTTACTTTGATTCTGTTGTAGACGCTCTGCCTACTATAACTGAGCTTGCTATTGATGGGCTACACGTTGATTTAGCCAGTTCACCTGACCAACTAGCAGAGGTAGTTGAAGCGTTACCTGAAAACTGGATACTTTCGGCGGGAGCTATTAATGGCCGAAATGTATGGCGAGCTAATCTTGTAGAAAAGATCGAGAGCCTAACACCGGTAAAAGAGAAGTTGGGAGACCGCTTGTGGGTCGCGACCTCTTGTTCGCTACTGCATAGCCCTGTTGATCTTGAACTAGAGACAGGATTGTCCAACGAAACTCAGTCTTGGTTTGCGTTTGCCAAACAAAAAGTGGCGGAGGTGAACTGGCTTGCTAAAGCATTGGATGGCGATACGGCAGCGATAGAGTATTGTGAAAGATACAGTCAACCTATCATCGAGCGTCAACAATCGACGTCGGTAAACAAGGCCAGTGTTCAAAAACGCTTGGCGAATTTAACGCTCGCAGATGCCGAGCGTAGTGCAAAATATGCTGAGCGCGCGCACCACCAAAAAGAAGTCATTAAGCTTCCATTACTGCCAACCACCACCATTGGGTCATTTCCACAGACAAGTGAAGTAAGAAAAACCCGAGCAGCCTTTAAACGAGGTGAATTGACTCAAAGCCAGTACCGCGAAATTATTCAGGGTTTTATAAAAGATACGGTTGAGCGTCAGCAGGAGATTGGCCTAGATGTGTTGGTGCATGGTGAAGCAGAGCGTAACGACATGGTCGAATACTTTGCTGAAAACCTCGCGGGCTTTCAAACCACACAGTTTGGCTGGGTGCAAAGTTATGGATCTCGTTGTGTGAAACCTGCCATTGTGGTGGCGGATATTGAGCGAGAACAACCGATCACCGTAGACTGGACTCAATATGCGCAATCCCTTACTGATAAGCCGATGAAAGGCATGCTCACCGGGCCTGTGACTATTCTTTGTTGGACCTTTCCTCGTGAGGATATTCCGCGTGAGACGATCACCAATCAGTTGGCGTTCGCTTTGCAAGATGAGGTTGCGGACCTGCAATCGGCAGGCATTAATATTATTCAGATTGATGAGCCAGCAATACGTGAAGGATTACCGCTAAAGAGTAGGGATCATCAAGAGTATCTCAACTGGGCTGTGAATGCGTTTAAGGTGTCAGCAGCAAGCGCTAAACCTGAGACACAGATTCATACACACATGTGTTACAGCGAGTTCAATGAGATTATTGACTCGGTGGCAGCATTAGATGCGGATGTGATCACCATAGAAACCTCGCGCTCAAACATGGAACTTCTGAACGCATTTGAAGAGTTTAATTATCCCAATGAGATCGGCCCTGGAGTTTATGATATTCACTCACCAAACGTGCCAAGCGTTGAATGGATAGAGCAGTTGATTGAAAAGGCAGCAACACGTATTCCTGTAGAGCGTTTATGGGTAAACCCAGACTGTGGGCTCAAAACGCGCAACTGGCAAGAAACAGAGCAGTCGCTCAAGAACTTAGTTGAAGCGACTCACCGCCTGAGAGAGAAACTTGCTTAGGTAACTTTTGCAACTAATTTAAATCTAGGGTTGGCTTCGGCTAACCCTTTTTTGTTACACGTCAAATCCTCCTACCAGTCACATTATTTGTATGACAAATAGCCAATTGGAGTAATTTCATAGTAAGATGAGGAAATAAATAACCCTGTCTTATGAGTGGTTATTCATATTTTAATAATAAAATTCCCGCGAGATGGGGTGAGTGCTTAGGAGTTGGCTATGGTTCAGATTGTCATTGATGGAAAGTATCGAGTAGTAGAGCAGGGGATGACTTTGCTTGAGGCTGCGAATGTGTGTGGTGTGGAGATACCCTCATTATGTGGTGCTAACAAAAGTGGCGAGAAGGTACCTTGTGACTTATGTGTGGTCGAAGTGGAAAGCGGTGGAGTACAGCGCTCATGTGAGCTAGAGGTGTACAATGGACTTAATGTCGTCACCCAATCTGAGCATTTGAGTGAACATCGTCGCCAAGCCCTCAACCGCATCATGACTGACCACTATGCTGACTGTGAAGCGCCGTGCAAAACAGCTTGCCCAGCGGGTGTGGATATCCAATCTTATCTGTATCACATTGCACAAAATGATCATCAAAAAGCCATAGAGGTGATCAAGCGTACTTTGCCTATGCCTCTTTCTATTGGGCGTGTTTGCCCTGCATTTTGTGAAACAGAGTGTCGCCGTGGTTTAGTGGATGACTCTATAGCAATCCGCCAATTGAAGCGACATGCAGCTGATGCGGACCTTGAGGCTCAAGAGGCCTATATTCCGCCTAAAAAAGACGATAAAAATAAGCGCATTGCTGTTGTAGGCAGTGGCCCTGGCGGCCTCACCGCTGGATACTACTTATCAAACGAGGGTTATGAAGTTACCGTATTTGAATCAATGCCCCATGCGGGTGGTTGGCTTCGCTATGGTATCCCTGAGTATCGACTGCCTAAAGATATCCTAGACAAAGAAATTGAACTGATGTGCCGTAATGGCATGTCAGTAGAGTGTGGTAAGAAATTGGGTGAAGACTTTACTTTGTCGTCATTGAGTGAAGAATACGACGCGGTCTGCCTTGCTGTGGGAGCGTCTAAAGCGGTTGAGATGCATTATACGGGTAGCGAACTTGAAGGTTGCTATCTAGGTGTTGACTACCTAAAGGACTATGTCACCGAGCAAAACTACGCCACAGGGCAAAAAGTAGCCGTTATTGGTGGGGGTAATACCGCTATAGATTGTGCAAGAACTGCTGTGCGTGATGGTGCCGATACGACTTTGATCTATCGTCGTACTCGAGCCGAAATGCCAGCCGAAGACTACGAGATAGAAGAAGCCGAACACGAAGGTGTGAAGTTCCACTTTCTGACTAATCCAGCAGAAAACATTGCGGGTGAAGATGGCCGAGTGAGCGCCATTCGCCTTGAAAAAATGGCACTAGGTCCAGCAGATGCATCGGGTCGTCGCAGTCCTAAAGCGACCGGTGAATTCTTCACTGAAGGTTTTGATACGGTTATTGCTGCGGTTTCTCAAAAGCCAGATCTAAGCTTTATGGACGATGAGCAACTCGAGATCCCATTGACTCGCTGGAACACAGCAGATGTGAATCCAGAGACTATGCATACAGGTACGGGAAATATCTTTAGTATTGGTGACTTTCGCCGTGGCCCTGCGACAGCAGTAGAGGCTGTAGCGGATGGGCGCATTGTTGCAGCGGCCATAGATCGCTTCTTTGAAGGGGATATGGATAACGTTCCGGCTGCACCCTTTAACTCTCGTAAGGGTAAAGCCGTTAAACAGGTTGACCCTCTACATTTTCAAAATATCCAGAAAGTTGCTCGCAGCATTATGCCAGAGCTGACCAACTCTCAACGTGAACAGAGCTTTGCAGAGGTAGAGCTAGGTTTTGATAATGCAGAAGCGATGGCGGAAGCGGCTCGCTGCCTTGAGTGTGGCTGTCAGGCAAATACTGACTGCGATCTTCGTGACTACTCGACAGAATATGGCGCAGAGCAGTCATTTAAAGGCATTGTAGAGATTAAGTCTGACGCTGATTGGCAGTCAATGCGTAGCAGTGACAGCCGTAGTAAATTTTGTGTTGATAATAGCTCCGAGTTTATCGTTTTTGATGCCAACCGTTGTATCAGTTGTGGTCAATGTGTTCAGGCATGTCGTGAGCAGTCGGTGCACGGCGTCCTTAGTTTTATGACGAATCAAGATGGTCGGCCAGCGGCACGTCCTGAATGTCGTCCAAATTTCGGTCCGAATCAAACATTAATGGGTGATTCTGCCTGCGTTCAATGTGGTGCATGTATTCAGGTGTGCCCAACGGGTGCAATGATGGATGGGCGAGACCGAGCTCAAGGTCGGATAGAACATCTTAAGGTTGTTGATACCATCTGTACCTATTGCGGTGTTGGTTGTAAGGTCAGCATGCATGTCGATGAAGAAGCCAATACTATTCGCTATGTTAAGGGCGGCGATTCGCCTGTTAACGAAGGAATGTTGTGTGTGAAAGGCCGTTTTGGCTTTGACTTTGTAGGCAGTGATGCCCGCCTAACTACACCATTGATTCGTAAAGATGGGTGGCTACAACCTGCGACTTGGGATGAAGCAATAGAGCTGATTGCAAGCAAGTTTGGCTCGATTAAACAGACCTTTGGTGGCAATGCATTGGCTGGGTTTTCTTCGGCAAAAACCACCAACGAAGACAACTACGCCTTCCAGAAATTAATCCGTCGTGAGTTTGGCACTAATAATGTGGATCACTGTGCACGCTTATGCCATGCCTCAACAGTTACGGGCTTAGAAGCTTCACTGGGCAGTGGTGCGATGACCAATGACATTCCGAGTATTAAACACTCCGATGTTATCTTTGTTATTGGATCAGATACGACCGCTGCGCACCCTATTATTGCCTCCCACATTAAACAAGCAATTAGACACAACGGTGCTCGCTTGATCGTTGCTGACCCTAAGCGCATTGGACTTGCTGATCATGCAGAGCTCTACTTAGCACAACGTCCTGGTACAGATGTGATGCTTCTTAACGGAGTGATGCAACAGATCATCAAGAACGGCTGGTACGATATGGACTATATCGAAGACCGCGTTGATGGCTTTGATACCTTGTTGCAAGAGGTGATGTCTCCAAACTATGCCTTAGACAAGGTGGAGTTGGTGACCGGTATCAAGGCTGAGGATGTCTACGCTATGGCCCGCACCATAGGCACAGCAAAACGTACCGCTGTTTATTACGCTATGGGTATTACTCAGCACACAACAGGACATGAAAATGTACGCTCTATTGCTAACCTGCAATTGTTGTGTGGCAACATCGGTATAGAAGGTGGCGGTATTAACCCGTTGCGCGGACAATCTAATGTTCAAGGCGCGTGTGATATGGGTGCTCTACCAAACAACTTCCCAGGCTATCAAAAGGTGTATAACCCGCTTGTTCATCAAAAGTTCGCGATTGAGTGGAATGCGCCTAATCTACCTACTGAAGCAGGTTTAACTCTAACAGAGATCATCGATGCGGCCTGTAAGCGTGAGGTTCGCGGCTTATATGTCATGGGCGAAAACCCAGTATTGAGTGATCCAGATCAGGCTCACGTACTTGAAGGACTAGAGGCGCTAGATTTCTTAGTAGTACAAGATATCTTCTTAACCGAGACTGCAGAATATGCTGATGTGGTGTTGCCATCGTGCTCGTTTGCTGAAAAGTCAGGTCATTTTACCAACACTGAGCGACGCGTTCAGCGCTTGAATCCAGTGGTAAATCCACCTGGAGAAGCGCGTGAAGACTGGGTAATCATTCAAGATATTGCCAATGCTATGGGTGGAGCTTGGGACTATAAACACGTCAGTGATATCACCTATGAAATCACTCGAGTGACACCGCAATATGCAGGGCTAGGTTGGGATGCAATCCCTGCAGTAGGCAAGCATTGGCCTAGCAACAAGAACAACCCTCAGGGAACTCGTATCATGCACAAAGAGCAATTTACGCGTGGTAGAGGGCAGATGGAGGCAATTCCATTTAGGTATGCTGCAGAGCTTCCTGACGAGGATTATCCTCTTATTCTGACAACTGGTCGTATTTTAGAGCAGTTCCATACTGGCACCATGACACGTAAGACCAAGGGATTGGACAACCTAGCCGGTCCAAGAGCGATGATCAGTGTGGCAGATGCAGAAGAGATGGGGATAGGCAACGGTGAGATGCTAAGTGTCTCTACCCGTCGTGGCACCATTGATATTGCCGCTTTTGTGACTAAGCGTATTCAAAAAGGAGTGGTGTTTATTCCATTCCATTTTGCCGAGTCACCTGTTAACCGCTTAACCAATACAGCAAAAGATCCCCACTCAAAAATCCCAGAGTTTAAGGTGGCTGCAGTGAAAGTGGTTAAGAAGAGTGAAGCAGCCGTAAGCTGATAACGAGCGATGGTTTAAAGTCGGTTTCTTGAGCACAAGTCGAGCCCTTTGAGTATGTCATCGGGCTCGATTAATCGCATGGGCTGTGACCGCCTATTTTATAGTGCATCTAAAGGTTTTATAGGTAAGCCAAGGAAAACCCGAAGGTTTAGTCGTGCTTTAACGGGAATCTATTTTTTACGCAATACGATTGATAAGATCGCCGATCAAAAACTACGGGGACGACGGTTTAACTAAGGCATTAATGCATTTCATTAATCTCAATTACAATGAGTAACTATCGGTTGAATTAGTTAAGTACCGTATATCCTCGACCCATCATGCAGTTTCGCATAATGTCACGCTCGGCAAGTTCGTGTTGTTCTGCATTATATTTCTTCTCTGCACTATGGGATAACGCACCGCCTATAATACCAATACCAGCGCCAACCTTCGCTCCCTTGGAACCACTCCCTCCGGAAATAGCACCACCTGCAGCCCCCAATGCTGCCCCTTTAGCCGTTGAACTCACTAGGTCATGGCCGAGCGAGTCGGTTTTTTTTTGTTCGGCTTGCTGGCTATAGGTTTGGCATTCGTATAAATCGGCATGGTATTTTTCTTGATCTACGTCTTTGGTGTCGACGATGATATTTGCATAGGTCGCTAGTGGTAGAGTCGCTAGGAGCATTGTCGCCACTTTTGTTATTCGCTTCACATTAACTGTCTCGATTAAAACTGATGTGTATAGGTTAAGTGCGGATAAGCGCTTTTATAAATCGTCATTGATGGACTTAATCATGCAAACCTAAGGGTTGAGGTGCTATTTTTACTGTGATCAATTAGTGACGTATGTGAGTATCTAATTTGATAGGGAAATAATCAGATAAGGAAATATGGATGAAATATGGCTGCGTGCGACTGATACTTGGTGATCAATTGAATATCCAGCACTCTTGGTATGAGCAAATCGATGACGATATTTTGTATGTGATTGCTGAGCATCAACAAGAAGCGACGTACGTTCATCACCATATTCAAAAGGCTTGTGCTTTCTTTTCAGCAATGGCGGTCTTTGCAAAAACATTGCGCGACAAAGGTCATCACGTTTTGTACCTGACACTTGATGACACAATGGATTTCTTAACATTCAGTGAACTACTTACTCACCACATCAACGAGGTGCAGGCGTCTCGTTTTGAATTTCAAAGACCTGACGAGTACCGTCTTCTTTCGCAATTACTTGCACTAAGATTGCCCAACTGCGTTAGCAAGATGGTGGAGAGCGAGCATTTCTTGCTACCTTTTGATGACATTGCTGATCAGTTTCCTGAAGGTAAGCATGTACTGATGGAGCACTTCTACCGCCGTATGCGTAAGCGTTTTAATGTTTTGATGGAAGAGGGGAAACCGGCAGGAGGGCAGTGGAATTTTGATAAAGAGAACCGTAAAAAACTGACCGCGAAAGACGTGGTTCAGGTACCTGAGCCTTTGATGTTTGCAACAGATGTTCGGGATATTGTGCAGCGTTTAGAAAGGCACAGAGTAGCGACCATTGGGCATTTGCAAGGGGAATTGCTGTGGCCAGTTTCTCGAGAGCAAAGCCTGCAATTACTGGCTTATTTTTGTCAAAGGTGTCTACCTAACTTTGGACGTTTTCAAGACGCAATGACTGAAAAAACAGATCATGCTTGGAGTCTTTATCACAGCCGCCTTTCTTTTTCTATCAATTGTAAATTGCTCTCACCCTCAGAGGTCATTAATGCTTCGATAGAGGCGTTCTCACAATCTAGGGGAGAGATCGATATAGCTCAGGTAGAAGGCTTTGTACGCCAAATACTAGGGTGGCGTGAGTATATTCGCGGAGTGTATTGGGGCAATATGCCAAACTATTCGAAGAAGAATGCTTTGAGCGCAAATAGTACCTTGCCTGATTATTTTTGGACGGGGGAAACACGACTGTCTTGTCTTCGAAGCAGCATTACCCAGTCTTTAGATTATGCATACGCACACCATATTCAACGTTTGATGGTTACTGGGAATTTTTGCCTGCTTACGGAGATAGACCCAGACCAAGTAGACCAATGGTACTTAGGAATATACGTCGATGCTATTGAGTGGGTTGAGATGCCAAATACTCGGGGAATGGCACTGTTTGCCGATGATGGGGTCGTAGCGACCAAACCATATGCTGCGAGTGGCGCTTACATTAACAAGATGAGTGACCACTGTAAGGATTGCTACTATGATGTCAAAATCAAAGTAGGGGAGCGAGGTTGTCCGTTAAACAGTTTGTATTGGCGCTTCATGAATAAGCACAAAGATAAATTGTCTAAGAATCCACGTACACGCATGATTTTCAGCTCGTGGGAGCGAATGGATAATGAGCTAAAACAGCAAACTTTACAGCAGGCAGAAACCTATCTTAATCAACTTGAAGATCTGTAAGTATGGCTCTAACCCTTCCTCAACTTATGGACTAATGGTTTAGCTCGTGGAGCGTTTTACAATCTCAGGACTATAAGAGCCATCTTAATTGAGAAGAATAATTAAGATGGCACAGTAGTATTTTACAGCGATCTGTTAGGCTTTTTATGCACACCACTTGCAACACGCCATTGTCGAGGTCTTTTATCGGCAATCTTTTAGTGGTGAAGATCCCCGATAAGACCGGGGATGATGCGAACCACTAGGCAAGTGGATAGTCGTGGTAACCCAGCTGTTCTGAGATTCGCTTACCTGCATTTTGCAACATCTTCACGTACTCAGGCTTGCGGTTAATATCGAAACGAATAGTAGGGAAAGACACCGATACCGAAGCAATAATATTGCCAAAACGATCATAGATAGGCGCAGCAAAACAGCGTAACCCTGGCTCTTGTTCTTCGTTATCTTCACCAAAGTGTTGCTTAGCAACAAGCTCCACTTCACTCATCAACTGTTGCGCATTTTCATGAGTTTTGTCGGTATGCTTAATGAACTCTACATTTTCTAGAATAGCTAATGCTTCTTCATGACTTTTACCCGCTAATAACACCTTGCCTATGGCTGTACTGTAAAGAGGGTTACGTCGACCGACACGAGAATGCATACGCAGATTGTAGCTAGAGTCTATTTTATGAAGGTAAATGATTGCGCCTTCATCCAGAGCACCAAGGTGAACCGTTTCGTTGGTTTGATTGGATATCTCACGCATCTCTTTGTCAGCAATATCAATCAAATCAACGTACTCTAGAGCTTTCGCGCCAAGTTCAAATAACTTGAGCGTCAGTGCGTATTTGTCAGCCTCTCCTTCCTGGGAGACAAAACCAAGCATCTTCATCGTTTGCAAGAATCGATAGGTGGTTGCTTTTGACATCATTAAGCGTTGTGAAAGCTCAGATACACCAATCTCTTTTTGCTCAGCTAGAGCTTGTAAAATATTGAACACCTTAAGTACCGATGAGACGGCTTCAGGCTGAGTGGATTTTTCCATCCTAGTCCTTGTTTTTTGTTACTGCATTTTTCGCAAAGTATACAGATAAAAATTGGTTGAGTCAGTTATTTCAAAAATGCTTTTCATTATTTTGAAACCGAACGGATTTGCAGTGATTTTTGTGTGACCTATTAGTAATAACTTGATGAAACGCCGTTTTAAAAATGTATAATATTGAGCAGTTAGATTTATTTATAGTGTTGGTAAGAGAGTCGATGTCAGAACTTCATTTTTGGGGGCAAGTATTAGGGTTTGTGAGTTACGCCATTGGTGTGTCGACGTTTTATCAGAAAGACGATAAGCGTTTGAAGATCATGATGATGGTATTCAACATCAATCACCTATTTCACTATTTGCTGCTGGGGTCAATGATGTCAGCTCTAAGTGCCTTGCTCTCTGCGATGAGAACAACGACGGCGCTTTTTACCTCTTCAAAGCTAGTCGCGTTTATCTTTATCTTCGCTTCAGGTTTGCTTGGTTACACACTCGCTGATAGTTGGGCGGATGTTTGGCCAATCTTAGGAACGGCTATCGGCACTTATTCAGTATTTGTCCTCAAGGGGATTCCTATGCGTATCGGATTCTTGTTGGGGGCATGCTGTTGGTTGACTAACAATATCATCATTGGCTCAATTGGCGGAACGCTATTAGAAATGACCCTGATTGGCTTTAATCTGTTTACTATGTTTCGTCTGTATAAAGAGGCGCGGGTATCGAGTACCGCAGTAGAGCAAGTTCAATAGACTCGAGTCTTAAACATCGATATAGTCGATGAAAAGGAAATAACCTATGGCCTCTTGGGAATAGTAATGAAAATTAGTAGCTTGTTTGCAATTGTATTCGTCGGCAGCATGCTAATTAGCCCCACTGCACTTGCACAGCTAAACATTACTGATATTGCTCAAGGCGGAATGGAGGCATGGAAAACCAAAGATATTGCCACGCCTACTCGTTACAATGTCACTGATTATCAAAATAGACCTGCAATTCATGCCCGCAGTGATAATGCTGCTTCAGGTCTTGTCCTTAACAAGCGTATCGACCTCCTTGATACTCCCTATATGAACTGGTCTTGGCTGGTAAAGCAGTCTCTACCTGAGCTTCAAGAAACCACCAAGCAAGGCGATGATTTTGCAGCGCGAGTTTACGTCGTAATCGATGGTGGAATGAGATTTTGGAACACAAAATCAATAAGCTATGTTTGGTCGAGTTCTCCTATAAGCGATAAGGTTTGGGATAACCCCTTCGCCGGCGCTAACGTAAAAATGCTCGCCGCCCGAGGTAGCGAGTCAATTTCTAAGCAATGGTATGACGAGAAACGCAATATCTATCAAGATCTGATTGATTACTTTGGTGACAAGGGAAGCGATAAAGCCAATCAAAAAAGCTATCGCTACATTGATATGGTAGCGATTATGACTGATACCGATAATAGTGGTACACATGCAGAGTCTTATTATGGTGATATCGTTTTCTCATCACGATGATTGGGTTGTCATCTGCAGTTGGCTGTTCACTTTTTTGCTCAGAGAAAATATGATTACCAGCGTAGAGGTGTAGACGATCAACTGCATTAAGCTTGGTTTCTCGGTATAGCCAAACACTACATGCATGACCAACGCTAGCCAATTGCTATGGTGGTCAAAGTAGGGGGTCGTATTCCAAACTTGTGGAATGAGTGAAGGAACCAGACCGATTGAAGATAGCTTTGATACGGCATTTGCTGCCATACCGGCTGATAAAAAGGTCATGATCACAGCAAAGACATCAAATACTTTCCCAATATTGACCTGAATAAGGCCAAAGTACATCAACACACCTATGACAATAGCCTCAAGTGCACCAAATGCACTCCCCAGCACTATAGAGTGAACAGAGACGGACGATTGGCTTACCAACCCTAGTAAAAAAAGCACAACCTCACTGCCTTCTCGAACTACAGTCAGAAATGCCACCAAAGAAAGAGAAAACAAAGGTGAGGTAGCGTCGGAGACATCAATATTAGAGATTCTTTGACCTATCTTTTTACCCTCAGACTTCATCCAAATGACAGTCCAAGCGATAAGCAAACAAGCAAGAATAAGGATGATGGCGCCTGTAAGTTTTGCTTTTAGTAGTGAAGCAATAAAAGGGTTGAACAGAGCTACACTCGCAAGTAAGACAGAGAAACAGACGCCTCCAATACTCCCTAAGAGTATCCATTTACTTGCGCCCTTTATTTGATTTGTTGCCGCTAAAAGTAAGGTAATGATGAGAACCATCTCGAAACCTTCCCTCGAGACTATCGCCATACTGGCAAACATAACAACTCCGTTTATTAATGAAATGTGTTCTCATTATCAACACAATGAGTGTTAAGTTATAGATGGAAAAAATAGAACTAAGATGCAGATTTTGAATAGAGAAAATAGTCGATGAAAACAAGATAAAGAAAAAGCACCGAATTGCAGATTCGGTGCTTGAGGGATATAGAAAGGGTTAAAGAGTCAATCGAATGATGACCTCGAGCATTTTATCGAAACAGGGACCCAAATCATCTTCAGTTTCAGCAAAGCAATAAACACCTTGCTTTTGGTCTGGATCAAAGTCAGCGGCTAATGGTGTTCCTGATTCACCGGGAAAAGTCGCCGTCAGCATAGCTGGGTCGTTAGCCATTCGGTAGAGCAAATATTCTCCTCTTTCATCATCATCCTTCCCTGACTCTTCCTGTAGTGCATCCCCTAGACCTAAGGTGAACACAAATATATTATTTGAGCGAGCTGTCGATGCCATCTGTTCGGGTAAGTTTCGCGATGCCTGCTGAATATTCCCCCACAAAATGCTACTGTTATCGTCGCTTGGGCCATCAAAATTGGTGAGAGACCTTTTTACTGGAGTAACCTCATCAACCTCGAATAAATTAACGTTCCCGTGATTTAGGCCTGTGCTGTTTCCTAAAGTGCTAGTCATGGTTATTTTGCTTTCTATATTTCCACCCTCATAGTAATCACCATCACTATTATCTAGTTGTGCATATACTTTATCGGGGTCCCAAAGCCCGTGAGCGCCACTACCCCCTGAGATACGCAATACCCCTTCAACGAGCTCATCTGTTGCACTAGAACCGGAACCTGTTCTATAGCCAACTTCTGCAGTCATTGCAGTTGGCGTTCCATCCGTAAAAAATACGATTACTTGTAAGTCGGCAGGTGTATCGACATTAGATATTTGCGAGTAGCCTTTGTAAAAACCTTCTGCTGTGTTGGTATATTGCCCACTGCTAATGTCGAAATTATCAATTTCATCTATGACGCCATTGCTACCATTCGTTAGCGTAAATCCACGACTGTCGCTAAAAGGTACAGGTACTTCCGCCCCGTTTGCGTATTTGACAATGGATACTCTGTCAAAGCTTTCACTAAAGTTGGAGACGAAAGATTTGGATCTTGCGATCACAGTATCCGCTTCGTCAGAGAGCGAACCACTGTTATCAACGATTAAAACGATATCAACAGGTCTTCGTATTGCTTCGGCTTGCGCACCAACGGCCCAGGTATCAAACCCCAATAGACCAATAAAAGCGGTTGGCATATTTGCAGTCGCAGATAGACTTATAGAGATATATCCGGTTCCTCCTGACCCATCATCAACTTGGGTAATGACAGGAGTTCCTAATATAGGGCTAGCCGTTTTTAGTGCTTCAGAGAGATTCACATCAAAGTATTTTTGTGCTGCATCTTCTGCAGCAGTCTCACCCTGTGCCACTGCTCTTGCTGCCGCAATAGCGGCCGCATCAACTGCGGAAAAAAGCTTGGCTTGCATACTGTATGCGCGTCCCGAGTCAATCGCTAAGCCTGCCATAATAAGCAGAAATGGTAGCGCAATCACCGTAAGCAACACCGCTAGTCCTTGTGACTCTTTCGTGTTGCGATGGAATTTTTGAGTCATATCCATATAGACCCCCCTTATAAATAAGTTAGTTCCTTGATGGTGAAATCACTATCAAAGATATATGTAGAAATGGGGGAATAACGATAGATCACTTCGACAACGTAAACGGCTTCCCCTTCGTCTAAATCCAGTGGGAAGTTATTTAGCTCGGGTTCGGATTCGGGAAGGTCACATTCACCATTTGAGTCCCAAGTATCGCATCCATTCCAAGTGCTGCTGTCAGCGGAGTAGCCGAAATTGGTCCAGCGATACTGCTCAAGCAACTGAGGATTCTCACCTTCAGCACGACCATAAACAAGATTGACGTAGATTATCCCATCGGTTTTTAAATCCAGTGGATCTGCTGTGGAAGCCACAGTATCCATGACCTGCTCTGGAGTTTGAGTCGTGTTGCGTGAAATAAGGTTCGCCCCTTCACGACTGATACTAATGATGATGTTATTCGCTTGAATAACCTGAGTTAATTCGAAAATACCCATCATAATAATCAGAAGGATCGGTACAATCACAGTCATCTCGACTGAGGCGAGTCCATTGTCTTTCTTTAGAGAGATGAAGTGCTTCATTATTAAAACGCCTCATTTTTCATTGCTGTTTTAACTGTAAACGTGTATTTACCGTCGGTGAGTAGAGGGTAAATGATTGGACTTACTGTCGGCCATTCGCAGGCAACCTCTAATACAATAGCCTCTCCTGAAGCTCCAAAAGTTCCATCATTGATGTAGGTACCGTTTGAACTGACTTTTATGCCGTCTTGGATAACAACTTTTGAAAGTAGACCATCCGATGACTGATCTATTTTCTGTAAGATGGCTTTTGCTCGCTCTTTAGTCCCATCTTCATCTTCATCAGGGTCTAGGTCGCTGCGCCCAGTGATGGCATATCTCGCACCCTCTCGAACAGCATGCTGCATAGTTAATTTTACATAACCAAACATAGCGAAATCTACGATTGTAAAGAGCAACGCGAATAACAGAGTCGCAACGATTGAAAACTCAATTAAAGCGACACCTTTTTGTCTTTTTCGAAGATACTTGCACTTTGTTTTTTTCAACATAATCGCTGATTCCCAACTAGGGACTGCCCACAAGCATTTGCTGCAAAATTTAGAGACATAAACCTCAAGTGATGACTTTTTTTGAGCAACAATTTCCAACATCGCATTGTAATTTGATAAGCGTCCATTGCTTTGTCCTCAGATACTAAACCCCTATATTGAGAACAATCCAATCCCATCATAAGGTTAAAATATATACAATCCTGAGGTAGGGATAGTTGAAAGCAAGTGGTAATTCAAGTCTTCGGAACGATATTCTGTAAACTGTGGGAAGGTGTTTCTAGAAAACACTATTAACTACAAAAGGTTACTAGCTTATGATTTCTGATTCATATTGCACCTTTATTAATAACATTTCCGTATAAGTATCGCCCCAAGTGATTGGGCTTATAAATGATATTTTTCTGATTTTTTAGAAACTATGAAGCGTTACTTATTTTAGTCGTTAAGGGTGACTTACATCGCTGTTATTGAATCATTGTTAATGTATTGTAACTTATAATGTTTAAGGCTATTACGGATAAAAAGGATGTACCATGATGGTGATTAAAGAGAACTTCAAGAATGATAGTAAGAATCAAAGTCTTTCTAAGTCGACAGGTAAGGAAGGAACCCTACCTAAATTTCTTGCGTTTTATGCTTTGCTAATAGGTTGGTGTTCACTCGTTATCTACTCGATGGCGACGAGTTAATATCAATTTTGTTAATACAAAGGAGCGAAAGCTCCTTTTTTGATTCTGCTTGCTATATTTGCCTCTCTTCCTCTCTCACATGTTTATTTACAGTTTAATATTCTCGTTTTCATTCCGCTGCTGATGATTTTAGCCATCTAGACGTTTACACACCATTACTAGGTGAGTATGTTAGTAGGATAGAAATGGTTAGGATGGATGATGTTAGAGCTAAAACATTTAAGGACAATGCAGGGACTCGCGAAATTTGGCTCTATTGCCAGTTGCGCCGAAAATTTGCACATTACTCAGTCAGCGATTTCCCATCAACTTAAAGAGCTTGAGGTAAGAGTTGGCGGGCAACTGTTCTATCGCAAGACAAAGCCGATACGTTTTACGGCCCAAGGGCAGGTTATTATTGAGTTGGCAAATCAAGTTTTGCCACAGATCTTGGCGACGGAACAGAAGTTGAGCCAGCCACAAGAAAATACACGGTTTACTTTAGCCATTGATTGTCACTCCTGTTTTCAGTGGCTATTACCGACAATTAAGCGCTTCCAAAACCAATATACAGAATTGGACGTAGATCTTGAGTCTGGGTTTCATCAGCACCCGCAAGAGCGGTTGTTAGCGGGCGAGATCGATCTTATGATTACCTCTGATATAGAAACTCGCGGCGATATCCATTTTCTGCCACTGTTCGGTTATGACTTGCAATTAGTGATGAGCCACGATCATCCGTTGAATAGTAAACGGTTTATTGAACCTACCGACCTTGCCTCTGAAGTGTTGCTAACTTATCCAGTAGATAAGCGCCGTATGGACGTTTACAATCTATTCCTTAAGCCTCAGCAATGTGAGCCACTTAAGTGGAAGAAGGTAGATAATACATCCACATTATTGCAGATGGTTTCAGGTGGCTTTGGGGTTGCGGCGTTACCTGATTGGGCAGTGCGCACCTTTGAAAATCAAGATCTTATTATGACTAAGCCATTAGGTGATGGAATACGACGTCACTTATATGCTGGGGTACGTGTAGCGGATAGTAAGCTTGAACATATTCAAGAATTTACCGAAATGACCCAGGCACACCATTCTAACTAAAGCTGATCGGAGGTGTTTCTGTTTTACCCCTATTTATGTGCGATGTTTAGTATTGATTAAAGAAAATGTACTTTTGAGATTAATCTGCAGTTAATTCTGATATATGATGACGCCTTCACATGCTACGGACTCAGCAAATGCTTAAAAATCTTCAGATGATCATGAATATTTTCTTGGTCATGTTAAATACTGCTTACACCTCACTTGTAGTTAGTATTCTGGCAATTATTAAAATCGTCTTACCATTCGCTGGTGTTAAAGTCTCAATGAGCAAACTGGCAAACAAGCAGATGTGGTTGTGGGCAACAATTAACCTCTGGCTACTCAACGTAAATAACAAGATTGATTGGCAGATCGAAGGCGGAGAAAATCTTTCCACCGAGCAATGGTATTTGTTGATCTCTAATCATCTTAGTTGGGCTGATATCGTTGTCTTATCCTCGGTGATGAAAGATAAGATTCCTATGGGCAAGTTCTTGCTTAAGCACAGTCTTTTATACGTTCCCTTTGTTGGTTTAGCTTGCTGGGGGCTGGACATGCCGTTTATGCGTCGCCACTCTCATGAGTTTTTGGTGCGCAACCCTGAACGTCGTAACGATGATTTTGATGCAATTAACAAGGCCTGTGAGAAATTTCGACGGGTACCTACCACTATGATCAGTTTTGCTGAAGGTACGCGTGCTAGCCAAGAAAAAATGGCGACGGCGAAGACACCATATCAACATTTATTGAAACCGAAAACTGGCGGAGTAGCCTTTACGCTCAACGCTATGAATGAGTTACTCGATGGAGTAGTAGACGTTACTCTTGCTTATCCTGAGAATCGTGAAGACCCATTTAACGATCTATTGAAGGGACGCTTAACTAAGGTAGTAGTCAATATTCGAGTATACGATATTGATGAGAATCTTCGCGGCGATTATTTTAACGACAAAGTGTTTAAACGCGGCTTTCATCGGTGGTTAAACACTGTTTGGCAAGAGAAGGATGAATACTTAAAGGGTGTTTATTCAACAAATAAAGACCAATAGTAAGAGGCAGCATTAGCTGCCTTTTTTGCGCTGCTTTATCCTAATTGTTTAAATACCTTATCCATGCTCGCCATCCTTCCTATTATTCTTGAATGTCCACATTTGTAGCTTCACAGTTCATAACGACGGAGCGTGACCTTGTTCGTTTTTTTGTCATTCTAGTCTCGCATTCATAGCCTACTTTTTGCATATTGCTGATCCGAACTATTTCATCGGTAGTAGTAATGAAAACTGAAAAAGAAAAGATGCTGGCTGGAGAACCTTATGAAGCATGGGATGAGGTTCTGCTTGCAGAAAGAACCCATTGTCGTAAGGCTGTGAAAAAATTTAATGAGACTCTGCCAGGAACGCCAAACTGGCGCGCCACAATGGAGGATATGATTCCAGGTAGTGGTAATGCGTATATTGAGCCGTCGTTTCGTTGTGACTATGGTTCTAACATCAAATTAGGCAAGAATTTCTACGCTAACTTCAACTGTGTGATTCTAGATGTTAATACTGTCGAGATCGGCGATAACGTTATGTTTGCACCTAACGTTCAAATTTACACTGCGGGTCACCCGGTTGATCCGGTCGAGCGCATTGAAGTCGGAATCGAATTTGGATTGCCGATTAAGATTGGTGACAACGTATGGCTTGGGGGGGGGGTGATTGTTTGCCCAGGTGTGACTATTGGCGAAAATACGGTTATTGGTGCAGGAAGTGTGGTCGTGAAAGATATTCCGGCTAACGTAGTTGCAGCGGGTAATCCGTGTAAAGTGATTCGTTCGATTGACGTAAAATAACTACTGCGCATTGAGTGCAATACAAAGAGGCGCTTTTAGCGCCTCTTTTGTTAACCATTAACCGTTGGGTACTTCGCTCTTAAAGCCTCGGTGGATGTTGGCATAGGTGATTATCGAAAACAGAGCAATAACACAGCCCAGTTGCCATGCTTGACTCAAGCCTATCGCCATTAGTCCCATACTGACAACGGAAGAGATTATCATCTGTCCGCCACCAGACATTGCAGCCGCCACTCCGGCTTTACGTCCATAGGGTTGCATGATCATTGCTTGTGCACATGGTAGTGCTAAACCATTGCCCAGCACCATGAATAGTTGACCAATCATCAACCACAATGGTTCCACTGGGCAGAACATTAACCAAATAGCTCCGATCATCTGTAAGAAAGGAGTGATCCTTAGTGTTTTATGAATACCTATTGTCGGGCGTAATCGATTACTTAACGTGGTGCCAATCAACATGCCCGCGGTTGGAATCAAAGCCCACAATGCGTATTGATCTGAGGTCATGCCAATCTCATCTTGCATGATGAAAGGCATTAGTGAAACTGTGGTGACCACCAAACTAAAGTTGAGCCATGAAATACTTGAAAAGCTAATGAAATAGCGCGAGTTGAGAAGCTCTTTATACTGCCCCAGCATAGTACTGACAGTAGGGAGTTTACGCTTATCTAGCATGGTTTCTTTGAAATTCATCATCAGCACAAGCCACGCGACTGCAACGTAACAAAGCAAAGAAATAAAGACCATTCCCCAGCCAAAGTAATGGTTAATAAAGCCGCCTATAACTGGAGCGACTAGTGGGGTGAGTGAAGCCACCATCGCGATATAAGATAGCGCAGTAGGAAGCTGAGAACCGGTATAGCTATCTCGTGTGGAGGCCCTAGCGAGAACCGCGCAACATCCAGTGCCTAGACCTTGCAGGAAACGACCTAAGACCATAGCTTGGAACGAATCCGAGTAGAGGATGATCGCTCCAAGCCCCATCATGGCAATTAATAGTCCACATAGCAGTACTTTCTTTCTACCTAGTGCATCTGAAATAGGGCCGTAGATGAACTGTGAAGGGCCAAATCCAAGTAAGTAAATACCCACTAGTAGCTGTGCCTGATCCAAAGTAATGGAGAAGTCTTTAGCAATCCAAGGAAGAGATGGAAAAACGAGGCCCATACTCAACTGACCAATACTGATGATCAAACAGGCAAGAAAAATAGGCTTTTTACGAAATAGTTGAGTCATGGGTGTCCAGCTTGGTGTACGCGATAAGCGGCAAAAGGAGAGTTATCGCGCTAAGTTAGAAATTGAACCATTGGTTCATCTGCCAGTATATCAAGCTTGTATGACTTTTTCTCAGCCTTTTGGTTTGGGGAGATGTAAGGTGATCTTAAAACCCGTTTCTTGCTCTAGTTGACTGAACCCCACATCAATACTCATGTCATGCAATTTTGCTACAACCGCAACCAACGCCAGTCCTAGCCCATGTCCGGGTGTGTTTCGCGATTTATCGGCACGATATAGCCGTTGCATGATTTTCTGTTGCTGATTCTTAGGTACACCAGGACCATTGTCTTCAATAATTAGCGTATTTTGCGATAGTTGGATCTTTACTTTGGCATGCTCAGGGCAGTACTTATAAGCATTGTCCAACAGGTTATAGATCAAACGAAACAATAAAGAAGGTTCACCTCTCATAGTCACAGGTGAAACATCTATAGACAGTGTTTGTTGCTTTTCTTCTAGTTGTGCCTCGGCAAGTTCAGCAGCATCTTGAATGATACGCGACAGGTCTAAATCAACAAATTGAGTCTTATCACCAATATTCTCAAGCTTACTGAGCTCTAGCATGGCATTGAAGGTTTGCAGCAGATCATCAAAATCTTGTTGGATCTGGGCAATTTGATCATTAGTTTGCTGTGTGTTTTCAGTTGCATTTTCTAGAATCGAAATTCGATTTTTAATGCGAGTCAGTGGCGTTCTTAGATCGTGAGCAATAGCGTCCGTTACGCCTTGTATCTGAGTGATTGATGACTCTATCTCATCTAGCATAGCATTGATGTAGTGAGCAATATTGTCCCACTCATCATGAGAATTATTAGTTTGAATTCTGCTGTCAAAACGGCCTTGCTCTATCTGAGAAACCACAGAGTGAATTCCCGATAATTGTGACTTCATCTTACGGCGAACTATCCAGCTTGGGATAAGAGCAATGAAAAAGGTACAAATCAGTACAACGATAGCTGCGTTTTCAAAGTTTTCGCGTACTTGCCATAGGTATTCGCTATCGGTCGCAACAAGGACAGAATATCCGTCCATTTCAAACTGACAGCCTTCTAATAAAGAAAGGTTGGCGCTATTTCCACGAACTACAGGAAACGGCTTGAGTTCGGGACACAAGGGCAAAGTGCTTGGAAATTGATTAAGGGAGCCATAGATCTCCCCTGCGTTGCTTCGCAGTACTGTGAGAATACCTTGTGGGTCGTAAAGGGTGTCATCAAGAATCTCGGGAAGAGCACTAGAGGCATTGGTTTCACTGGCGCTTTGTAAATGCTGAGCGTGCTGTAGCAGGATTTGCTGACGCGACTGTATCAGAGGTTGTATGCTCAATTGGTAAATAGTAAAAAGTGCTACTGCTACGGCAAGCCAAAGCATTACGGCTACAGACAAAGACAGCCGCCACAGAGAGTGACGACGCCATGTGCTGGTCAAAAGTGCCTTGCCTTGAGTTAGCAGATTGCTCATGTTGCTTTTACCATCCGATAGCCAGCACCGCGCACCGTTTCAATGAGATTAGGTTGCCCCTCAACCTCTAGTTTTTTTCTAAGGCGTGCAATATGCACGTCGATAACATTGGTTTGCGGGTCAAAATTGTAATCCCAAACCGCTTCAAACAGCAGTGAACGAGTCACTACTTGACCTGCATGTTCTATTAAGTAGCGCAGTAACTTAAATTCTTTTGCTTGTAGATTGATTTTTTGCGATGCAACGTAGACCTCTTGAGATAGGAGATCTAATTGAATATGGCCATTTCGAAGTTGGCTTTGCATTGAAGGTGTGGTTGAAGCTGATCCACGGCTTGCCAAAATTTCAACACGAGCAATTAACTCAGCTAAAGCAAAAGGCTTGGTGAGATAATCATCCCCACCTTGTTTTAGTCCTTTCACTCTTTCATCGACACTGTCTAGTGCGCTCAAAATGAGTACACGAGCCGCCGTATTGGCTGCTCGCAATGTTGAAAGTACAGTGAGGCCATCAATGGAAGGCAGCATGCGGTCGAGTATGATCACTTGATAGTCTCCCTCTAAAGCGAGAAACAAACCGTCTTGCCCATTATCTGCGCTGTCTATCTCATAGCCTTGCTGTTTGAGTGACTGACAAAGATACTCACGGGTATCTTTGTCGTCTTCGATCACCAGTACTTTCACTTAGACTCAACCTTATTTATGTTTCTTATTCTTCATCACAGGGATCTCTTCGCCCGTTGCGACATTAATCAACAGCTTTTGCTTGCCTTGTTCGGTGCTGACAAGTTCAACCTCGTAAAAGACGATGCCTTTTTTGCTGTCAAGTTCTACCTCTAGTGCCTTGGCGGAGTATTTGTCTTCAAGTACAGTTAACTTTGCCAAAATATCGAAGTTGGCTTTCTGTACTTGCTCAATAGCATATCGTTCATCGTCGTCTAAATCGCTGAAACCAAAGGTAGTTAAGCTCTCTGATTGGTGTTCTAGTAGCGCACCATCTTGAACAGAGTAGCTCATTTTGTGCTTGTAGCCCTCAGTTAAATCCACCACCTTAAATTCATAAGCAAATAGGGTGTCTTTGTAATCATCAAGCTCAACTTCGGTAATAACACCAGTAGATATACTGCGAATCTCGGGAGCTAAATTAACTAAGCTGGCTGACCCAGAGTTAATCGCCATTAGGCTTAGAGCTGCATCGTGTTGGTCGTCTGCGTGTACAAATGGAACAACAGCAAGCAGGCTGGCAATGAGTCCTGTTTTAAGTAGTTTCATGTTTGTTTCCTCGGCTAAGTCGTGATTGGAAAATAATGAGCAAGAGCATGGGTAATGGAAAATAAAAACGCATAAGCCGTTGCACATACTAATAGTCCGCGCTTGTTCTTGTGTTTCACTTTCTTTTTACTCCCTGTCTCTCGATATGCAGTTACTATAAAGTGCCGAGATAAAGCCAAGATGGAGAGAAGATTAAATTTAATTAATCTTCTCTAAAGATTAACCGGCTCTAGTAGTGCCAAGGGAACTTGGTGAAATCTTTGGCGCGTTTCTCTAAGAACGCATCGCGACCTTCTTGCGCTTCGTCTGTGCCGTAGGCTAAGCGAGTGGCTTCACCAGCAAATAGCTGTTGCCCAACCAAGCCATCATCAGGCAGGTTGAAACCGTATTTAAGCATACGCATAGCGGTTGGCGACTTACTGTTGATTTCGCTAGCCCAGCGCAATGCTTCAGTTTCAAGATCAATATGATCGACAACCTTGTTTACCATGCCCATGTCATAGGCTTCTTTAGCCGTGTAATCAAAGCCACAGAAGAAGATCTCTCGAGCGCGCTTTTGCCCAATCATTTTAGCGAGATAAGCTGAGCCATAACCAGAGTCAAAGGAAGCAACATCTGGGTCAGTTTGCTTAAAGACGGCGTGTTCTTTTGAGGCAAGTGTAAGGTCACAAACCACATGCAGACTATGCCCTCCACCCACGGCCCATCCTGGAACGACTGCAATCACTACTTTGGGCATAAAGCGTATTAAGCGCTGAACCTCTAGGATATGCAGGCGACCCATGCGAGCAACGTCCGCTACATTCTCGCCATCCCCCTCATATTTATAGCCATCTTTGCCACGAATACGTTGATCACCGCCCGATGAGAACGACCATTGTCCTTTTTTAGAAGGACCGTTACCGGTCAATAAAACACAGCCTATATCTGACCACTGTCTTGCGTGATCAAGAGCTGTATACAGTTCGTCTACCGTTCTTGGGCGAAAAGCATTCAGGCAATCGGGGCGGTCAAAGGCAATGCGGACTGTGCCTTGGCCCTTACTTCTGTGATAGGTAATATCTTCAAAGTCAAAACCGGGTACTGTTTCCCAAAGCTCGGGATTAAAAATAGGTGAATTGATGTCAGTCATGATAATTCTCACTGGATGTTTCTATTAGGCTAGGAATTTGCTCGGTGTCAGTCAACATGAGTCTATGATTTGTTTGAATTTTTTCGTTACCTGCGTGGTTAATTTCAGCAATATCATGATATTTCGGCCATGGATTTAGAAATAGTGTATTGAACCGCTATCTTGATGATGAAGTTTTGTTATTATCAAGAGATATGAAACAAAATGTAAGCAAGGAAGATATGAATATTTTTGTAGAGAAGAATGTAGCCAGAACATTCATAGTTTCAGCTGTCGCTCTTGGTTTAGCTGCATGCAGTGTCAGCACTGATTATGACAAGCAGGTTGGCGCACAAAATGCTGTTGCAGTAGAAATGCAGATGGGCGTTTATGATAAAAACCAGATGGAAGCTTATGTTCAACAAGTCGGTGCTCGTCTTGTTAGCCACATTGAAAACCCTGAGTTTGAATTCCAGTTTAAAATTGTTGATGATGCCATTCCCAATGCGTTTGCGCTTCCTGGGGGATACATCTTTGTCTCACGTGGCTTGCTTAGCCTAGTGAACAACGAAGATGAGCTAGCCTGTGTCATGGCTCACGAAATTATTCACGTTACTGAGCGTCACTCGGTGCAGCAGATGCAATCGAGTGTGTTGCCTGGCTTAGTGGAGTTGCCGGGCAATATCGTTGGAGGAGTGATCAACGAAGATCTGGGTAATCTCATTAATGCGCCAATTTCTACCGGTAACAGCCTACTTATGGCGGGCTACAGTCGCGGGCATGAGAGTGAGGCAGACAAGCTTGGCATTCAACTTGCCGCTAAGGCGGGTTATGACCCTCTTGCAATGAACAGCATCTTGAGTCGCTTGAATAGGTCGGTGGAGATTAAAACCAAGCAAGAATCAGAAAGAAGCTATTTTGATTCTCATCCATACACACCTGATCGGGTTTCGGATGTGACAGAAGAAGCTAAGAACCTGAATGTGGCAGTGCTCGCACCCATTCATAAAGATTTTATTGCTCAAATAGATGGACTTTTGGTGGGACAAAATCCTGGCAAGGGATTATTTAGAGAGCAAACATTCCTGCAACCTGATATGAAGTTTGTGATCGACTTTCCAGAAGAGTGGCAAACCGTTAATCAACCCACTGCAGTTGCAGCGATAGATAAAGAACAAGATGCTGCTGTCGTATTAAGCATTGCGTCAAATGAGTTCAGTGCAAAAGAGCACGCACTTCGTTTCCAGAACGAATTGAAACGTCGCTATGGTATGGAGCTAGACGTTGATGAGAAGAAGCTCAATTGGGATAGTTCTTTGTACAGTATTACGCTGTCAAACAAGGACAAAAAAGGCACCAGTTACATGACCCGAGGGTGGGTGAATATGGGCATCGATACCTATCAGATTGTGACTATTTCTACTGAGAATAAGCAAAAGACAGCGAATGATAGCGCGGCTACTTTCCGCCCGATGACGGATAAGGAACTGGCATCTATTACTCAATTAGAGCTCAAGGTTATTGAAGCTAACCAAGGTGAGACCATCGATTTGATATCTAAAGAAACGCACAGTAAGGGTTCAGCTGAGTTCTTGGCGGTAATGAATGCAGTCGATGAAACCGAGGCGCTTAAAGCGGGTGAAAAAGTGAAAGTGATTGTCGAAGCACCATATAAGTAATGGGCACTCTATAATCAAACGAAGGGAGGCGAAATGCTTCCCTTTTTTAGTTTGGCTCTAGTTTATAGTGGTTTGTTTTTGTTAAATACAAAGGCATCGAGTACTCGAAGTGCCACAACAATGTAAAGAATTGCCAATGAAATAAAGAAAATCCGAGAAATTAAAGCACTGACAAAGTCCGAGTCAGCCCCCATATTACCGTTAATTAACACTATGATGCAGGTCATTGCTGAGCCGTAGTACTTGGCGTTTGGGTTACTGGAGTAGATATTCACTCCCACATACAGAGCAATACCAAACATCAATATAATAAAGAACGAGAACAGCGGAATAGCTACCAGCGCCCAATAAAAAACAAAGGCAATTAGTCCACCTAGCACGGTAGAGATAAGGGAATTTCTTCCCGCTTCCTTGCCTGCACTTAGTTCAGGTTTAAGTGTAAACATAGCGGCAAAAATCATGGTCAGCAGCAAATCAACTCGCGCAAAGGTTATGCAATAAGCCACGATAGGAAAGGCAACGAGAGTACTTTTAAGAGCAAGTTGCGCGGCAACTGGAGAATAGACATTTTTAAACGGCGGTGGTGACGGTAGTGTGATCTTTTCGGTATCAGGCAGTATGAAGTAAATGAGATAGACGAATATCATTGCTGCCCACGCCGACGCTACAAACCCCAATGAGAAACCAATAGCCAGTCCATCTGACATATAGGAAAGCATTGGCAGTATCAAAGTGGAAAGCATGGTCATTAATGTCAACCAAAATGATCCGCCTCGATTTAAGTAATAGTAAATATTAAACAGTGCAACAAACATCAAGATCAAAAAGATCGGTGGGAACTTTAATAAGGCTAATGAAAAAATTAACCCAAAACAGAACCCCTTTACAGTGTTTAGTAACCCTCTTGCCAATTGTTTTGGCGTCATTTGAGGCACTGGCATCGACAGAAGCAAGGTGGTAAAAATAGGGAATAAAAATGATAGTGACCAATTGAAGATATAAGCGATGGCCGCTGATATAGCGACCCCAACGCCAAATCTGAGCTGTCTTACCATCATGGCATCTTGCAGTGCAGATTTTATGTAAAGTGTGTAGGTGCGTCTGTTAGTAGACATAGGAGATCCAACTCAACAGACGAATATAAGCCTTAGCAATGCCATTAAGAATAAAGTTGTCACTGGTATAGAACTGCACGTCTGCTTGCCCACCAACGCGACGAAGTCCTGGAGCAATAGGCTCATCAAATGAGATGATAACAGGGAATCTTTGAGGCTCTCGTAACCAACCAGTACTGGATTTAACCGTCACTAAACCACCTACGGCATCATTTGAACCACTTGCTACAGCAAAGCCTATGCTGCGTACGCTCCCTTTATAAATCTTTCCTGGAGTAATATCGAGTGAGATATCAACGGGGTCGCCAACCTTTAGGTTTGCAAGGTTGTTTTCTTTTAGGTTAGCCTCAATCCAGACATCATCGGCATCAACAAATGTCATCACAGGTGCCCCAAGGTTTGCATAGTAGCCTACGTCAACTTGCAAGTTTGTTATCCCGCCTGACGTTGGCGCTACAACGGTAGTACGACTGAGGTCTAGCTGAGCTTGTTTTAGCTTTGCCATTGCTGTTCTTATTCGCGGATTCGATTCTCCTTGAGGCCCTAAAGATTGCTTAGCTTTATCGAGGTTCGCTTCAGCGCTGCGAACCTGAGCTTTAGCTTGCTTTATGGCAGCGCGAGCTTTGTCACCATCAGATTTGGAGTAGAGTTTTCTTTGTTCTAATTCGAATACTCGCGCACTTTGCACATTGACATGCTCAAGGTTGGTTTGTGCTTCAACGAGACCGGCTTGTGCCGTCACCACACTCGCCATACCCGCGCCAATCTCTTGCCCTGCAATTTCGAGCTCGGACTCTGCGAGTTCAATATTCAACTCATAGTCAGCAGGATCAATTTGAAACAATTCGTCGCCGCGCTCAATTGCACCATCTTGAACTACGTTGACGCTCATTATCTTGCCAGAAACTTGAGGGATAATAGGGATCACATAGGCTTGAACTCGAGCCTCATCGGTCCATGGTGTATGTCTGTCAGCGACCAAATACCAAACAAATATGAGAGCAACGACAATGAATACGTTACGGGTGATTTTTTTTACGGGATCAGGCTGAGATTGAGAATCTTGACTGTTAGCGTTTTCAGCCGCAGTGTCCTTTTCTGCTTCTATTTGCTGTGCAGGTTGTGAGTCATTTTCAGAGGCTTCTGTTTTAGGTGTATTTTCTTTGTTATCGCTCATGTGTTACCTCAGACATCCATTTTTGGGTAATTATTATGTTGCTAGTCAGTAAATATCTTTACATTTTATATACTTATGACCTGAGTGTATAGCTAGATCAAAATTCATATTCGATACCCACCGTAAATACAATATCGGTGGACTCAGGTTGAACACCATCTTCATCAGCAATGGGATTAACAGTATTATCAATTACCGTAATAAGCTCTAAGTCAAAATCATCAATTAATTCGATATCAAAACCGGTTTCAATGCGTTGAATAAACTGTCCAGATTCCTCGTTTACAATCTTGGCATCGTAGATTAAGAAGTACTCAATGTCCGAGGTGATGTCGTATTCAAAATCAAGACCAAATGCCAGTGCAGGGGAGAGAACCTTGTTCTCTTCACCAGGCTCTACGTTAACAAACTCTGTGTGCTGAGCACTTGGGCCAGCATACACTTCAAGGTCCATGCCTTTTATGTCGATAACCTCATAACCTACGGCAACACCCAATGAGGTTTGATGTTGAATGTTTCGAAACTTATCAATAATTAAGTCGTAGCTTGGCAGAGTGAAATACAACTTGTGTGAATAAAAGTAGTCGTATTTGGCGGTGAATCTGTGATTGTCCTCGGTGGTGACAGTGCTACCCGTCGCGGTTTCTCGGACTTCTTCATAAACACCTCGATAGCTAACCGTAAAGCGCCCCGTAGTAATGAGATAGCGAAGATCCAAATTGGCGTAATAATCAAAACTCTCCGTGTTACCGGATTTAAAATTCAATCCAGCACTTATTTCACCGATCCAAAGGCTTTCGCCACTTTTTTCAGAAGGCGTAATAGACAGAATGTTTTCTCTAGGGTAAGTCACTGAAGGGAGCTCCATCAGGTAAACACTGTCTTCATCAATGACAATGTGTCCCTCAATAATAGAGCCATCAAGAAAGCGCAACTGCATAATGTCTTTGGTACGCAGCTCTTTGATATCTTTCATTTTAACTTTATGAACGCCCACTTCATCACTATCAAATTCAACACGTTCATCGTACATTGCAATGATATCACCGCCGAGTAACTCGCCTTTATTCACTAGCAACCAGTCAAATTTGCTTGGTACGGACGGTATTTCAACAAACCATGCGGGGGCGGTGAGTTCGGGACTTTCTGTACCTGACTCAGCATCGCAGGTAAAAGAGATAGCAATGGCGCAGAAAGCGACGCAAATTTCCTGTTTTTTAGACGTCATTGTCATAATGAAACCAAATCCTTGTGTTCCATTAAAATTAGACTATTTCTCGTTAAAAAACAGTGAGTTTGTTAAATAGATTAAAGCAATTGTGTGAGGGTGGTTATTTTACTCTCATTAGTTGATGCTCAGCATGTGAGAGCTTAAAAACGCGAACTTGTGAGGGCTTCATTTTATCAACAGATTCAAGCATCTCTGTTGTGTACTCTCTGCGCTTCATCCATTCGAGGTCTTGGGTAAAGTTATCCTCGTTTATGACAAAAGACTCGTCCTTAAAACGGCTTTCCTTCACGTGAACAACCCAAACTCTCGATTGAAATTCGCTGAGTTCTGAAAACCATTGCTTAACGGAAGAAAAGAGGTGATTCAACATGATATAAAACCTAAGGAAATAGACTAGCACAATAACAGATTGCGCCTGTGTGAACACTGAGATCTGTGAAACCTTATACGCTAAGTGATTGTCGTATTTCCTGAAAGGTATGAGTTATTACTGAAATAGGTAAAAACAATTTAGTAAATTCTCAAATTTGGTCGACACTTAACAGGTAGCGTGACGTTGTGTGGAAGGAGTCCAGAATGCAGTCATTAAAAGTTAAAGATTATATGAGCCATCAAGCAGTTACATTTACCCCAGGTATGTCATTGTCTGCAGCACTGGAAAAAGTTTTGCGCTCCGAGCATGTCGGGGGCCCTGTGATTAATGAACAGGAAGAAGTCGTGGGATTCTTGTCGGAGCAAGATTTGCTCGATAAGTTGATAAAGGTGAGTTACCACTGCCAAGACACGCATATTGTTAGTGATTGTATGTACAAAGAAGTCCTATCAGTGACCCCTGAAACCTCAATCATCGATTTAGCGTCAATGATGCAAGTAGGCAAACCGAAAGTGTATCCAGTGATTGATAGTGGAAAATTGGTCGGTATTATTTCACGTAGCGATGTTCTTAAAGCCGTAGGGGCATCTATTGATTTGTGCTTTAAAAATCCGATTTAGCTTTTGACGTTATTAGTGGAAATCAGATAAGCCTCGATTGTTCGAGGCTTTTTGAGTTTTAGGATATTGTTTTTCGTAATCTAGAATGTGATAGCAACCGTTTAACCTTGAAACCACTCCAATAAGGTAATTAATAATCGTGACCATAGTCACAATCGGTCGTGATTATATTGTCTAGAGTGGTCGCTAAATAATGACCACATTAGAAGGGTATTGTGATGACTACTGAACAAAACGTGTTTCACTTGGGTGTAAATAAGAATGATCTGCAGGGCGCAACATTAGCTATTATTCCGGGTGATCCGGATCGTGTTAAGCGTATTGCTGAATGTATGGACAATCCAGTGTTTCTTGCCAGTCATCGAGAATACACCGTTTATCTAGCGGACCTTGCAGGTAAAAAAGTGGTTGTGTGCTCTACGGGTATTGGCGGGCCATCAACCTCTATTGCGGTAGAAGAGTTGGCTCAACTTGGCGTAGATACGTTTTTGCGAGTAGGAACAACGGGTGCAATTCAACCCCATGTCAATGTGGGTGATATGATTGTGACCACCGGGTCTGTGCGTTTAGATGGTGCTAGTTTGCATTTCGCCCCAATGGAGTTTCCTGCAGTAGCCGATTTCAATATTGCTCTAGCGATGAAGGAAGCTGCACTTAGCGAGAAAGCGACTGTGCATACCGGCGTAACTGCATCGAGTGATACATTTTATCCAGGCCAGGAACGCTATGATACTTTTAGTGGCCGCGTTGTTAAGCGATTCCAAGGTTCAATGCAGGAATGGCAGGATATGGGGGTTCTAAACTTTGAGATGGAATCTGCAACTTTACTTACTATGTGTGCAAGTTCGGGGCTACGAGCAGGCTGTGTTGCTGGGGTTATTATCAATCGAACGCAACAAGAGATCCCTGATCAATCGAAGATGAAAGAGATTGAAGGCTTATCAATTCGTACCGTAGTCGAAGCTGCTCGGCGTGTATTAGAGTCTTAGTTCTGAGATTTGACTGATAAAAAAGGCCTGATTTAATCAGGCCTTTTACTTTTAAGGAAGATTAGATCAGGTCTGTTCCACCTGCTTTGATTAACCATTCTCGCAAATGGGTTCTCAAATCTTTTAGTTCTTCAGGGCCAATCAAACCCAGTCCAAGATCCATCGCACGGGTAATGTCGTTGTAGCGTAGCGGCCTGAAACTGACTAGCATCGCTCGAGCTTGCAGTCCGCCAAGTAGGTCACGTAAGGATTCGAGCTTATAGAGTGTATCGTCACCATCATCACGCATACCTTTGGTTTTACACTCAATGATATGCAGTTTGTTATTCACAACAGTTGCGACGTCCAGTTCATTGCGAACTTCTTTTTCGCCAATCTTGCGCGTGACTTGAACATTCAAAGAACAGTCTTGAATGGTTGTCAATTCTTGTTGTACAGACTTTACCTGCCTATGAACATATGACTCCAACCACTCACCATTTGAGAAACGCCTTGCCTGCTCTGAACGGAAGGTCAATACACCGTTGCTGTATGCTGCCAATTCTGAGTCAACCAAATCTTGAAGCAGGATATTGAGCTCTCGGTAACCTTGCTGCTTCTCTGACAATGACACATCGAGCTTTTGCTCCTTGCGGCAGGTGGTAGCCAAGAAATTGAGAGTGGCAAGGCCAGGGCCAAGTTCCAGAGCGTTACTTGCCCACTTTTCACAAATTTTAAGCAGCGTATCGTCAATTTGAATAGCGTCATTGGGATCGGGGAAGTCCGCATGAGCACCAAAAATCGTCAGATAATCGGCAATCGTAATATGGTCTTGCACTTGTGCGTCTTGAAGGTCGTCAGGGTATAACCAACTAAGACTATCAGTATTAGGCTCAACGACGAAAATAGGCCATTTATAACTACGCACAACTTCATAGACTGAGAGTAAACGGTGGCGAAGTCCGCAGCTTGCATTAAGTTTGATTTCTTCACCGGTGAGCTTGAGACGCTCAGCTAACTGGATGATTTCTTTTTTTATGATGGCAGTGTTGGAGACGTTGGGGATTTCAAAAAACTCACTCTTAATGCCGCGCATACCAAGTACAACGCTCAGTTTATCGAACATAGGTTTTTGAGTTGAATCGCCTATAAAGATCGTGTGACGACTTGAGGCTCTATCATCGAGTAAAGGGGTGACCAGTCTGATCGGGTCTTTATCGATAATACCAATTTGAATTGGCATAAGGGGTCCTTCTTTTAATTGTTATAAGATTCGTCGGAACGAATGCAACCGACATCTTATCTCTATAGATAGCGAGGATGTCTAAAAATTACAATTGCTTACAATAATATTAGTTTCCAAATTTGAAAAGACACGCCTTTATTATTTTACGCTTAAGGAAGTTTGCATTTAGCTAGGTAATGATACAATCTTGATATAACTACGGAACAGGCTAGAGACATACCATGGCTGAAGAAACTATTTTTAGTAAAATCATACGTCAAGAGATACAAACCGACCTCATTTATCAAGATGAGTTGGTTAGCGCTTTCCGCGATATTAACCCGCGTGCTCCTTCGCACATTTTGATTGTTCCAAATCATGTTATCCCAACCGTAAACGATGCTACAGAAGAAGACGAACGCGCGTTAGGTCGACTGTTCACCGTTGCTGCAAAGATCGCTAAAGAAGAAGGCATAGCAAAAGATGGTTATCGCCTCATTGTTAACTGTAATTCGTTCGGCGGCCAAGAGGTTTATCATATCCATATGCACCTTGTAGGTGGCAAGCCACTAGGTCCTATGTTGGTTGGTTAATGTTGGCGTTGAATAAATCAATTCGTTTTTGTTTGATTATGATGAGCAGCGCAGTGATCACTGCCTGTTCTTCGTTTTCTGCAGGCAACTTGTTCAGTCATTATACCGCTCAAAACAAATCCGTTTATCAAGCGATTCAGTCCGGTGATTATGTAACAGCGCAGGAAAAACTGCCTGACTATCGAGCGGGCGACATCTTAGATAATATGGAAAAAGGTCGCGTAAATTTCTTGGCCTCCACGTACCCTGCAAGTAAAGCTTCTTTTGAATTGAGCGATAGAGCTGTTCGTGAATGGCAAGACCAGGCGGTAATTTCTATCGGTGACACTGCAACCAGTGTTGGGGCTTTGGCTGTCAATGACAACATCACCAATTATGAACCTGCGGACTACGAACTGGGCTTTTTGCATTTGTATCTGGGGTTAAATTACATCCAGATTAATAGCCTTGAAGGGGCATTGGTTGAAATGCGCCGTGCCAACCAAGTGCAAGAACGGGCAAAACGACAAAGAGAATCCGATCTTAAGTCAGCGGAAGCGGACATGAAGAAAAACGGCTTGAGTCCGAACTTAGGAAGTGTTTTGTCACGCTACCCTGATGCAGGGGACAAATTAAAAGCGGTCCAAAATGGCTATTTGCTGTATTTGTCAGCATTGTTATATGAAACGCAAGGTGATCCTAACAGTGCTTATGTTGATTACCGTCGTGCTCTGGCAGTGGCGCCGGATAATAGACAAGTGATTGACGGAGCGTTAAGAGTTGCGACCTTGTTGGGGATGCGACAAGATTTAGAACTGCTAACCAAACAATATGGCCCGTATCAGCCCCTACCTAAGGGGGAAGGGCGCGTGATCATTCTCGATGAGCGAGGGGTGGTCAAAGCCATGGATGACTGGCGAATCACCATTCCTGTTAAAGACAGTCGTGGTGATGTTGGCTTCTACTCGGTAGCACTGCCGTATTACAATAATAACTCGAGTCAAAGATTTGGCACATTACAACTAGATGGTAAAGGGCTTGATGGTGATGAATTGGTCGATGTGAATCTCATGGCCAGCAATCAACTGACGGAGCAAATGCCTAAGATACTGTTGCGTCAGGTTTTACGCACAGTAACAAAAGATAGGTTGCGTAAAGAAGCGGCAAACGGTGATGATGTAACCAATGTTTTGTTTAACGTTTTTAATACCCTAACGGAGCAGCCGGACACTCGCAGTTGGCAGTCGTTACCAGCAAAGGTGTATAGTTCAGGTGCTACACTAGAAGTAGGTTTTCACCAGTTAACAGTGGCAGGGACGAGTCACGAGTTTTCTGTACGAGAAGGAGAGACTACCTTAGTATGGCTATCAAGACAGGGTAGTAACGTGACAATATGGCACAAACAATTGGGAGCGATACAATAATGAAAAAACTGGCGCTACTATTCGTAGCTCTTGTAGCACTAGCGGGCTGTTCTCAAAACACGGCAGGCTTAAGAGTGGATGGAAAGAGTCAAAAGGTGCTCTTCGGCGATAACGTATTGGGCAGTCGACTTATCGTTGATGATATTGCGACGGTAGAGAAAGAAGGCCGCACTAGAGGCATAGTGACGGTAAGCAGTGCTTATAAGGCTGATTTGCGTATCCAGTATCGCTTTTATTGGTACGACGACAATGGGCTAGAAGTAAATACCAAGCCTTCGGCTTGGAGACAAGATGTAGTGAGAGGTTTTGAAACACGAACTTTCTCTGAGATTTCAATCCATCCGGAAGGGACTCAGTTTAGAGTACAAATCCGCGAGTCGGACAACTAAGGAAATAAGATGAAAAAAAGTGTAGTTGTATTATTAGGCCTAGCTGTCATTCTTGGTGGCTGTTCAAACAAGGTAAACTATGGTGACGCGCAAGCTGTTGAAACAACCACGGTTGATTTTGGGTCTACTGATTTGCAAAAAATTGCCGCTGAAATGGTAGATAGCATGCTTAACTCAGGTTCAGTAGCGGCGATTACTAAAGACCAACGCCCAATTGTGTTTGTAGAGCGTATTAAAAACAAAACCAGCGAGCATATTGACACAGAATCTATCACCGATTCAGTGAGCACTAAAATGTTGAATTCTGGTAAGTTCCGCTTTGTGGACATGGATCGTGTTGAATCTGTACGCAAGCAGCTTAACTTCCAAAACAATGATGAGCTTGTTGATCAAAGTAGTGCGATTCAATTTGGTAAAATGGTGGGCGCACAGTACATGCTTTATGGCAACCTATCGAGTATCGTAAAAGATGCGGGTAGCGACAAAGATGTCTACTACAAAATGACGATGCGTTTGATGGATCTTGAAACGGGCTTGATTGAATGGGCTGACGAAACTGAGATTCGTAAACAGCAATCTAAGAGCTTGTTCGGACTGTAATTTAAGTTCAAGTGTTAGAGGCCAGCAATTTGCTGGCCTTTTTTATTTTTCTCAGCTTGGTTTGTTGTTATCAATAATTTCTTCAATACTTGATGTGGCTCAAGAAATGACAGCAACAATTTCTATTCGATAACTTCTTATTGTCTGAATACGTGTTAGATTTAAATGAGTAGTGACTATTTTCGGCAGCTAATATTTCTCAACCAGTGGCTGTCAGCATTTACAAGGAAGGCTCCATGATTATCTATCTTCACGGCTTTGATTCAACTAGCCCGGGTAACCACGAGAAGGTACTGCAACTTCAGTTTATCGATGAAGACGTACGCTTTATAAACTACAGTACGTTGCATCCTAAGCATGATATGGCTCACCTTCTAAAAGAGGTGCACAAAGCCATTGAATCATCGGATGATAAGAACCCTATTATCTGTGGTGTTGGTCTAGGTGGATTTTGGTCTGAACGCATTGGCTTCTTATGTGGCATTAAACAAGTGATATTTAATCCTAATTTGCATCCAGAGCGTACGATGCAAGGTCGAATTGACCGACCAGAAGAATATGATGATATTGCGACTAAATGTGTAGAGCAGTATCGAATCAAAAATAAAGATCGCTGTATGGTAATTCTGTCGAAACATGATGAAATTCATGACAACTCAGTGACCGCTGATGCGCTGGAAGATTACTACCAAATTGTTTGGGATGAGCATCAGACGCATAAATTCCAAAAGATCTCTCAGCACCTACAAACGATTAAAGCGTTTAAAAATGTTTAGTGGTAGAAGCTGCTAAGTATACATTTTGACAAGGCCTGCTTATGCAGGCCTTTTTTATTCTGGCAGTGTTTAATATCAATCGACTATTTTTCTTGCGCTATCTCTGAATATTTACTGAGTGTGATTGGTATAAATCGCGTGCTTTTAAGCAAGATAATGTCAATTTCATTACAGAAATTAAGGTTATATGGAGATTGTTGGTTGCTCAGTTAGTTGATTTGGATATAATGCGATTAAAAATAAATTGATTTAGATCAAAAAAAATTGAGAGGCGAAAATAGAATCGCCCCATAAAACTTAACGTGAACAACAGTGTCTATTGATACTCAGCCAAATTCTAACAGGTACGCATTAGCGGACTTGAAATCAAAAATTATCATGTATCAAGGAGTGTTGAAATGACACGAATCATTATTGTAGGCGGTGGCGCTGGTGGATTAGAGCTAGCAACCAAGATGGGTCACAAGTTTAAACGCAATGAAAGTACTAGCGTAACCCTAGTGGATCGTAAGGCGAGTCACCTTTGGAAGCCTCTTCTGCACGAAGTTGCAACAGGCTCTCTGGATGCGGGTGTAGATGCCTTGAGCTACCGTGCTCACGCTAAGAATCACGGTTTCGATTTCCAGATGGGCAGCCTTTGTGATATCGATCGTGAACGTAAGGTGATCATTCTTGATGAACTAAAAGATGCCCACGGGGAGTTATTGATTCCTAAACGTGAACTTGAGTACGACTACCTCGTCATGGCGATTGGCTCTACTTCTAATGACTTTAATACTCCAGGCGTGCGTGACAATTGCATCTTCCTAGATAGCCCTGAACAAGCGCATCGTTTCCGTGAAGAAATGAACAATCAGTTCCTTAAGTTACACGCACAGTCTGGTCAAGGTCAGGTCGATATCGCTATCGTTGGTGCGGGTGCTACAGGCGTTGAGTTGTCAGCTGAACTGCACAATGCGGTGAAAGAACTACGTAACTATGGTTTCGGTGATTTAGACTCAAGTAAGCTAAACGTAAGCCTTGTAGAAGCAGGGGAGCGCATCTTGCCAGCTCTTCCTCCACGTATCTCTCAATCGGCTCACCAAGAGCTGACTAAGCTTGGTGTTAATGTTCGTACTGCCACTATGGTGACGCTGGCAGATGAAACTGGCCTAACGACTAAAGATGGCGAAAAGATCCCTGCACAAATTATGGTGTGGGCGGCAGGTATCAAGGCTCCTGATTTTATCAAAGATATTGCAGGCCTAGAAACAAACCGCATTAACCAACTAGTAGTTAAAGATACGCTGCAAACTACGCGTGATGACCATATTTTTGTCATTGGTGATTTAGCCCAGTGCACGCAAAAAGACGGTAAGTTTGTGCCCCCTCGCGCTCAAGCCGCTCACCAAATGTCTAGCCATGCATTCCGTAATATCTTGGCGATGATGAACAATAAATCGCTGTCTGCGTATGAATATAAAGACCATGGTTCATTGGTATCACTGAGCCGTTTTTCTACTGTAGGTAGTTTGATGGGGAACCTGACTAAGGGTTCGATGATGGTTGAAGGTCGTATTGCTCGTGTTGTGTACATTTCTCTGTATCGCATGCACCAAATGGCGTTGCACGGTATCTTCAAAACGGGCTTGATGATGCTAGTAGGTAGAATTAACCGAGCATTGCGTCCAAACTTGAAACTCCACTAAGTTGATTACTCAATAATAAGAATAGGGGGACTTGATGTTCCCCTTTTTTATGCCTCCGAATAGGTTGATTTTTGACCATGCAGATTTGCCGTTGCCTCATTTTGATAAAAGTAAGTGTACACTTTGTTTGTTGGCATTGATGTCAGTCGATTTGGACGCTGCAATGTCTCTATCTATGGATTTAGATTAATGGAGGTTTATCCGACATGACCCATACCATCCCTGCGCAAATTCCTTTTTCAGCAGGTAGAAACCGACCGCAAATTTCAGTCCCAGAAGGAGCTTGTGATTCGCATCATCATATCTTTGACCCGGTAAAATTTGAGTATAAGAAAAGCGATACGACTAATATCCCGCCCGCGACGGTAGCGTGCTATCGGATGCTGAAGAAACGCTTCGGATTTGAGCGAAATGTGATTGTTACTCCTTCTGCTTATGGGTGTGATAATCAGTGTACTTTAGATGCCCTCGCGCATATGGGCGAAAGTGCTAGGGCGGTTATCGCCTTAGAACAGTTGCCATCAAGACCGGAGCTCAAGGTGATGCATAACCTCGGCGTACGTGGTGTGCGCTTTGCGGTTACAGCTGCTAAGGATTTTGATGAAATCTTTATTCGACTTTGCGCCAAAGAACTGGCCTCAATGGGTTGGCACATCTGTTTTTGGATCAGCGCTGACTTGATTGTGAAATTTAAATCCGTTTTTGAATCATTAGAGTGTCAGGTCGTTTTCGACCACAGAGGACAATTGCCAGCGCAAGCGGGAGTTGAACATCCTGCATTTGAGATTATGAAGCAGTTAATGCAACAGGGTAAAGGCTGGGTGAAAATTTCCTCTGCGTACCAAGGTTCTTTAAGTGGTGCTCCACATTATAGGGATAATATTGCCATTGGTCGGGCGTTAGTCGAAGCCTGTTCAGAGCGAATACTATGGGGTTCTGATTGGCCTCATCCTAGCGAGTATATTAATAAGCGAGATATGCCCAATGATGTTGCAGTGCTTGATCTTTTGGCTGAGCAGGCGAGCTCACAACGGGTCATTGATCAAATACTGGTGGATAATCCTGCTCGATTGTACGGTTTCTAGCTTTTGCACTCCAAGCAAAAAAAATGGCTTCCAGAGAGAAGCCATTTTTATGTTTGAATATAGCTAGAGGCGTTTAGTCTTCAACCCTTCTTACCTGAATAATCATACCCATAAGAGGGTGGTCTAGGTAATGAGTCTCGCTACTGCGCATGCGACGCTTTTGTTCCATGCGGTAGCTCTTTAAGAATTGCTCTTCTACTTTTTCTGGAGACACTTCTTGCAGGTTACCCGCCTGTACATTGTCATTCCCAGTTTCAGTATCGGCTAGTACAGCAAAGTTTTCGCTGTCTTTGAGTTCCTCTGGTGTTTTTTCTGTAAAGGTAACGTTACGAACACTAGGCTCACGAAGATCCAATTCGGTCTCCACAAATAGGTAGTGCTGAACATAAACCTGAATAGCTCCGTCTAATTCATACAAAGGCTGCGCGATGGTTTTCTCTTGAATATCATCGCCCAAATCGACATCACTGCTTTGAGAGCCTATCTTTGAACCGTCAGGATTAAAGGTTTTTGAATAATCTTTGCCTGCTTGAATATGGAACTTAGGAGCACTTGCTCGACCTTGATCACCTTGACGCCATGCTGTGTGCAGTAGAACTTCAAAACCGGCGTGTTTCTTTAGTACATCACGTTCTTTAAGGAGCTTATAGCTGTCGTAAGAAAGCATTTGTGCACCTTTCTTTTGACGATAAGCGTGATTATTGAAAGGCTCTACCCCCTCCATATCAATTTGGGTTAGCTCATTTGGCCATGATTCCGTTGTTTTTTCAGGATCGATCGAACGCTTGAATATCAGGACTTCAATGTCAAATTCTCTCTGTTGTGCTTGTGCGAGTGTAGGAATCAGCAGCAGCATCATCAATAGAGGAATAATTTTTTTCATTCTGGCTCCATGGCTTATCAAAAGGCCGTTTATCTTTATGAATACTTTGAGATTATTTAAATTAGAGTGTGCGTATTTTTAGCACGAAAGGGCAGTTTACCCTAGTTTTAGGCAGTATAGCAGATCTCATGTGAATGCTTTTACTGCCTAACACTTATGCGACTCTATTTTTTGCGAAATCTTCAATTAATTGCTTAACATAGGAGACGCGATCTCGTCGGTCTACTAGGCTCTGGGTAAATTTAATCTTGGTCGGCCCATCCATAGCAAATTTGTTAGGCTGTGACTGTAATAGCTTAACTAAATACATTGGATTTATGTCAGCATCGGGATAAAACTCGATGTAACCGCCTTTATCATGAGCTTCGACTTTGTCGACTTTGATAGCCGCGGCAGCAAGCTTAATTTCTGAAACTTGCAGTAGATTCTTGGTGGCATCCGGAAGCGGGCCGAAACGGTCAATGAGCTCTACCTTCATTTCGGTAAGCTGATCATCGTTAGCCACACTCGCGATACGCTTATACAGAGACAACCGCGTATTGATATCAGGGATGTAATCGTCAGGCAAGAGTGCAGGAAGACGCAATTCCACCTCAGTTTGTTCACGCAACAAGTCATCCAAAGAGGGCTCTTTACCTTCTTTTAAGGCTTCAACGGCTTGTTCGAGCATCTCCATGTATAGAGTGAAGCCAATAGAGTGGATTTGACCACTTTGCTCATCGCCTAATAACTCTCCTGCGCCACGTATTTCAAGATCGTGTGTGGCGAGCGTAAAGCCAGCCCCAAGGTCTTCTAGAGATGCAATAGCTTCTAGTCGCTTAGCGGCATCTTTAGAGATAGCTTTAGGATGTGGAGTGAGCAAATACGCATAAGCTTGGTGATGAGAACGACCAACACGACCACGCAATTGGTGAAGCTGCGCTAAACCAAAGTTGTCTGCTCGGTTCATAATGATGGTATTCGCGGTGGGTACGTCGATACCCGTTTCTATGATGGTGGTACACACTAATAGGTTGAAGCGTTGGTGATAGAAGTCGTTCATCACCGATTCTAACTCTCGTTCTCGCATTTGTCCGTGGGCGGTTGTTATACGAGCCTCTGGTATCAGTTTTTCGAGATCTTGCGCCACCTTATGGATGGTATCAACTTGGTTATGTAAGAAGTAAACCTGCCCACCACGCATGATTTCACGCAATACAGCTTCCCGAACAATGGCATCATCACTTTGACGAACAAAGGTCTTGATCGCTAAGCGACGAGCTGGAGGAGTGGCGATAATTGATAGATCTCGCATTCCACTCATTGCCATGTTTAGCGTTCGAGGTATTGGTGTTGCGGTAAGCGTGAGGATATCAACGTCCGCACGCATTGCTTTCATCTTCTCTTTTTGTCTTACGCCAAATCTGTGTTCTTCATCGACGATCAGTAGACCAAGATCAGCAAACTTGATGTCGTCTTGCAGAAGTTTGTGTGTACCGACAATAATATCAATCTTACCCTCAGCCACATCAGCCAGAATTTGTTTCTGCTCTTTCGCACTCTTGAATCGGGATAACACCTCAACGCGTACCGGTAAGTTGGCAAAGCGGTCACGGAAGTTTTCAAAATGTTGCTGAGCGAGTAGGGTGGTTGGCACAAGCACTGCAACTTGCTTAGCATTATCAGTGGATACAAACGCGGCGCGCATAGCGACTTCGGTTTTACCAAATCCAACATCGCCACAGACCAGTCTATCCATAGCTTTTGCTTGGCACATATCTGAGAGTACCGCATTGATTGCTTGGCTTTGATCATCGGTTTCTTCAAATGGGAAACCAGCTTTAAATTGAGCGTATTGCTCTCTGTCTAGCTTAAATTTATAGCCAGGTTTAAGCTCACGTTTTGCATAGACATCAAGGAGTTCAGCGGCCACATCGCGTACTCGCTCGGCGGCCTTACGGCGAGCTTTACCCCATGATTCGCTCCCAAGCTTATGCAGCGGGGCGGACTCTTCCGCACCGCCAGAGTATCGGCTAATGAGGTTGAGTGAAGAAACGGGAACATACAGTTTGGACTCATTGAGGTATTCAAGAGTCACGTATTCGGTTTTGATGCCTCCCGCTTCTAGGGTTTGCAGACCAATATAGCGACCAATACCATGGTCTAGATGCACAACGGGTTGACCGGGTTTTAGCTCCGCTAGATGGCGGATAACAGTGTCACTGTTGACCGCTCGTTTATCTTTTTTACGCCTTTGAATAACACGATCGCCGAGTAAATCACTTTCACAGATCAGCGCAAAATCAGGGCTAGTATTGATAAACCCATGCTCTGAAGCACCAAGGATGAAAGTAAACTTATCATTATTTGCTAAAGCATCCTCAAGACTAGGCATCGCTTTTGGTGCAATTTTAACTGGACTTAATAACTCTAGCAGAGCCTCGCGTCGACCTTCAGACTCTACAGAGAACACTATTTTACCGGTATAGCCTTCGCTGAACTGACGTAGCGCCGACATTGGCTCTTTGGTTTGTGGGGCTGCTGCCAATGCCGGTAATGGTTCTATGCTTAGGTTGAAGCGACCAGCTTTAGTCTCAGTACTTTCTTTATTCAGCTTTACCTGTGGCCATTGCTTTATCGCGGCAAATAACTCGTCTTTCTTCATCCAAAGCTCAGAGGGCTCGAGTAGTGGACGTAAAGGGTCTACACGTCGCTGATCAAAACGATAATCAACGTCAGTAAGGAATGTGTCGATAGCCGGCTCTATTTCGCCTACCGAGAGTAGTAAGGTGTTTTGTGGGAGATAATCAAACAGGGTCTCTGTGTTCTCAAAAAACAAGGGCTGCCAATATTCGATCCCCGCAGGCCAAGTGCCCTTTGATACTTGCATATAAACTGACTCAGGTTCGCGTCTTGCATCGAACTTTTGTCTCCAACGAATACGAAAGTCTTCGATTGCTTCTTCATTGGTTGGGAATTCATGGGCAGGCAGCAGCCTAATCTCATCGATGTCGGTGATAGAGCGCTGATTTTCAGGGTCAAAGGTACGAATGGTATCGATCTCGTCATCGAAGAAGTCAACACGATATGGGTCAGAGCTTCCCATTGGGAATAAATCTAATATAGAGCCACGACTGGCATATTCGCCAGGTCCAAATACTTGATCAACGTTGCGATAGCCTGACTTTTCAAGTTGCATCCTGAGCTTTTCTAGAGAGAAAAGATCGCCGGCTTTGACCATTAAAGTGTGTTGTAGGAGAAACTCTCGAGGAGATTGCCTCTGCAGCAGAGTGCTAATCGGAACAATAATGATGCCTTGGTCAAGTGTCGGCAATTGATAAAGTGTTGAGATGCGATCGGAAATAATATCTTGGTGAGGAGAAAAGCTGTCGTAGGGCAATGTTTCCCAATCTGGAAATAACGAAACAGGTACTGAACTAAATTGCTCTAATTCCATCTGCAACTTTAGCGCTGTCTGCGGATCACTCACGATTAACAGTGTTGGTCCTTGGTGTTGTTTGTTCAACTGAGCTACTGCGATAGCTAAAGATGCACCTTGCAGGTTGCCTAGCTGTTTTCTATCACCAGCGGTGGACGCAATCGGTAGAGCAAAAAGCGAGAGGTTATCCATAAGAGTGTGAGTTTCCAAGATAAATTGATCAGCATGTAATGTATCTGATTATCGTAAACCCAGGCGGGTTTATCTATCAATAAGTGCTCAAAATTGGCTGATTGATGATGTGATTGCTCAATTATTGACGTTTTATGGAGATTTCCAAATAAAAACAGAGGCAAACACTACTCGAAAAGCCGATTAGTGGTTACATTAGGGGCATTGTTATCATTTTTCGGTTGGTTATGTTTCGACCCGTTTCGCTTTATATTGGCCTGCGTTATCTCAGAGGACGTTCAGGCGATCGATTTAGTCGTTTTGTGTCCTATATGTCTACTGCAGGCATCACCATAGGCGTGTTGTCTCTCGTCACAGTTATGTCAGTGATGAACGGTTTTGAAAGTCAGTTGAAGGGACGTATTCTCGGAGTGCTACCTCAAGCTATTGTCGGTGATGCTTCTGGAACAACCGCCTTAACTGAACAACCTCCACAGTTCATATCTTCTCTTCCTCATGTCATCGAAAGTGTTCCGATTGTATCCAGTGAGGCTGTGTTGCAAAGTCCGGCGCAACTTACGGCCGGTCAACTTATTGGTATAGAGGGCAGTGTGGACGAGCCTTTGCGTCAATTTATGCTGTCAGGAAGTGTTGATTCTTTGCAGCAAGGAAAATACCGAATCATTATTGGTCACACCCTAGCGCGCAAGCTCAAGGTGAATCAAGGCGATAAAGTTCGACTTATGGTTACTAGTGCCAGCCAATATTCTCCTCTTGGACGAATTCCTAGCCAAAGAAACTTTACCGTATCCGGGATCTTTAATACGGGCTCTGATGTCGACGCTCAGCTTATGGTAACCAATATCGAAGATGCCGGTCGCTTATTGAGAATGAACAAGGAGCAAATATCTGGGTGGAGACTGTACCTAGACGACCCCTTTGCCGTGAGTACTCTCGCTGCAATTCCGTTGGAAGATGGTTGGGCTTGGCAAGATTGGCGTGCACAACGAGGTGAACTGTTTCAAGCAGTTAAAATGGAAAAGAACATGATGGGCCTTATGCTCGGTCTCATCGTCGGTGTAGCCGCATTTAACATTATCTCTGCGCTGATTATGGTGGTCATGGAGAAGCAATCTGAAGTGGCTATTCTAAAAACACAAGGAATGACCAAGCAACAAGTGATGGCGTTGTTTGTGGTTCAGGGCGCAAGTAGTGGTGTGGTTGGCGCTGTATTTGGTGGCTTGCTCGGAGTGTTGCTGTCAAATAATCTAAATTTAATACTGCAAGCTATGGGGGCTTCTCTCTATGCCTATGGTGGTCAATTACCTGTATCAATAGAATACGGGCAAGTACTCCTTGTGGTTGGATTAGCGGTGTGTTTGAGCGTCGTCGCAACCCTATACCCTTCCTACAGAGCTGCATCCGTTAAACCCGCTGAGGCGTTAAGATATGAGTAATTTACTAGAGTGTCAGAACCTAAAAAAAACCTACACAGAGGGCAGTGTTGAAACACAGGTTCTCAGAGGTGTGAGCTTTACGGTAGGACATGGAGAGCTTGTCTCTATTATCGGTAGTTCAGGTTCTGGTAAGAGTACCTTGTTGCATATATTAGGGGCGTTGGATGATGCAACTGTGGGCGATGTACAGTTCAATGGACAAGATTTAGGCGCCCTATCAAGCAATCAGCAAGCAAAACTGCGCAATCAACACCTAGGCTTTGTATATCAGTTTCATCACCTGCTAGCCGACTTCTCTGCGGTAGAAAATGTGGCAATGCCTTTATTGATCGGTGGCGAAAAGCCAGCAAAGGCGAAACAAGCCGCGAAAGAATTATTGACTCGTGTTGGATTAGACCACCGTTTGGAGCATCGTCCATCCGAACTATCAGGAGGAGAGCGCCAGCGTGTGGCCATCGCTCGAGCTTTGGTCAATAACCCTTCGTTAGTTTTAGCCGATGAGCCTACAGGTAACTTAGATCATACTACCGCTCTAGGTATTTATGATTTGATGCGTGAGTTGAACCAGAAATCAGGTACGGCCTTTTTAGTCGTTACCCATGACGGTGAATTGGCTGCAAAAATGGACAGGAAGATGCACATGCAAGACGGCCTTTTGGTTCAAGTAGCAGAAGAGGTTACCCAGTGATCAACTCGTTATCACTGTTTATTGGTGGACGCTTTAGTCGCGCTAAGCAACGGAACAAGATGGTGTCCTTCATCTCGCTTTCATCAACCTTGGGGATCATGGTGGGTGTTGCAGTGATCATCATCGGTCTTTCAGCGATGAACGGCTTTGAAAGAGAGCTGGAAAATAGAGTGTTGTCGGTTGTGCCCCATGGTGACTTTTCAGCGGTGAACAAACCTATTCAAGATTGGCCTCAGTTGGTAGAGCATATTAATAAGCAACCACAAGCAGTGGCAGCTGCGCCTTTTGTTAAATTCACCGCATTGGCAGAGCGTGGTACACACCTCAAGGCAATACAAGTCAAAGGTGTTGATGCCACATTAGAAAGTGAGGTTTCGAGCTTATCTCAGTTTGTAGAAGGGGATGCGTGGCAACACTTTGCACCTGGATCAAATCAGGTAGTGTTAGGCAAAGGAGTGGCAGATCAGTTGGGCGTCGAAGTCGGAGATGGCATTTCTCTAATGATTCCTGTCGCTTCAAAAAATGGCCGTACACAAGCACCAAAACGTGTTCGCTTAAAAGTCAGTGGCGTTTTTTCTTTAGGCGGACAATTAGATCATGGCTTGGCGATGATCCCACTTGAAGATGCTCAGTCTTATCTTGGACTTGGTGATACGGTTAATGGTATTTCGGTAAAGACAACCAGTGTGTTTGAAGCTCCAGACTTGATGAGAACACTGGGTAGTAGCTTACCAATTTATGTGTATATCAATAGCTGGAAACAGGAATTTGGCTTTATTCATCGAGATATTCAGATGGTTCGAACCATTATGTATTTGGTGATGGTATTGGTGATTGGGGTTGCTTGCTTCAACATTGTTTCAACCTTGATGATGGCAGTGAAAGACCGTTCTGCTGAAGTCGCTATTTTGCGCACTATGGGGGCTCAAGACTCCCTGATCAAAGCGATTTTTATGTGGCAAGGTGTATTGTCGGGCGTTATGGGTGCCGTAGCCGGCAGTGTACTTGGGTTGCTTGTCGCGCTAAATCTGACTGCTCTGATCCAACTGGTTGAAAGGATTATTGGGCACAAGTTTTTATCTGGAGATGTCTATTTCGTAAATTTCTTGCCATCTCAAGTAAATCCGATGGATGTGCTTATTGTATCGGGGACAGCAATTCTATTGAGCTTGGTTGCGACTTGGTTTCCTGCAAGTAAGGCGAGTAAATTGAATCCAGCAACGGTGTTGAGTGCTAAATAGCGTTCTATCGGTATGAATAAAGAATTAAAAAAGCGTCGCTCAATGAGCAACGCTTTTTTTATGTCTAGGATTTTTGTGCTGGGCTTAGTTTAGCTCGCGTCTTTCTTGGCAAATGGGTTTAGCTTGAGTTTCAGCTTCCTCTTTTGCCAACTGCGTACTACAGAATATCGCCATAGAGCGCGAATACCGAAGTAGCCCATTGCAGAAAAGGCGACCGCACAGATGGCACAACCGAGTAGGAATGGAGGACCAATCGTCGACATTTGAGACAGTAAATAGTCCCAAGAGAGTTCAAAATGAAAAGCTTGTGCAGGCAACTGCATAACCCAAGCGCCAAGTTTATAGGCTAGGTAAAACATGATTGGCATAGTTACGGGGTTGCTGATCCATACCAAGGCTACCGAGAGTGGCAGGTTGACTCCAAACATGATGGCGAGCCCCGCAGCCATAATCATTTGGCTAGGAAGGGGAACAAAACACATGAAAAGACCTACAGCAAAAGCTCCTGATGCGGAGCGTCGATTCAATACCCACAAGTTTGGGTTGTAGAGAACATTTCCAAATATTCTAAGCGCTTTTTGACGTTTGATCAGTTCATGGTCCGGCATGAAGCGTTGAATAAATTTTCTAGGCATAAGGGAATATGGCTCTCTTACTAGGTAACTGGAATCTTATTTCATTCTCAGCGACGATTGTCGCAGCAATGTATTGGCACACTCTTCCTAATTTAGGCTGGCTTGTCCCGATACTTGCCATAGTGTTGCTCTGTTGCCGATTTAAAGTGCTAAGGATAGCACTTGGGGTCTTATTGGCATCAGTGGTTAGTCTAGTACAGAGTCATGTTTTTGTAAGAGACGTCAACACCTTATTCAATTGTGCTGAGAATATTACCATAAATGTTGAGTTGAACAGCACATTTAGATCAAATCTTTATTTTTCAAATTCGATAGTGAGTGCTCGTCATATTGTTGGTTGTGACGCCGACTTTTCAGGTTCGCTACTGCTAAAAGTGCCGTTGGAAATGGCACAACAGATGACGCTGGGCGAAGTGTGGCAAGTTTCAGTCAAGATCCAACCTATTGTTGGGCTATTCAATGAGGCTGGTTTTGATGCTGAGCGATTCTATTTTGGACAAAATGTCATCGCCGAAGCAAAGGTTAATAAAGTTTTGCATCGGGTTGATGAGGCTAACCTCAGAGGACGTTGGTACTCAGCAGTTCATGAGCAAACAGAATCACTGATTTCTCAACCAATAATGTTGGCGTTATTGTTTGGTGAGCGTTCTTTAATCAATCCCCAGCAATGGAGCGGCCTTAAACAAACGGGCCTGGCACATCTTATCGCTATTTCAGGTTTACATATTGGACTAGCGTATATGCTAGGTTGGTGGATAGGCCATAGCATTCGTATTGTTGTGCCTCGATGGATATGGGCGCCTATCATTGTCGCTGTGGCTTTGGCGTTATTTTATGCATGGCTAGCGGGATTTAGTTTACCCACACAGCGCGCACTAATTATGTGTCTAATCACCTCTATTGCCTTACTTATCGGTATTCGACTCAGTCGATGGCGAATACTGTGGCTGACGTTAGCTTTAGTGCTTGTTTTTTCCCCTATGTCAGCCGTTTCTGCGAGCCTTTGGCTCAGTGTTGGGGCTGTCATTATTATTTTTCTTGCGCTTGCAAAAAAGAACCTAGAAAACGAAGAGCAGGGCATAACAATTCAGGGTAGTCAGTTGAGATGGCCTATGTGGTTAAGAATCCAGGTTTATCTTAGTCTTGGGCTAGCGCCAATTTCAGCATGGGTATTAGGTGGTGTTGCTTGGCTATCTATCGCATTTAATACCATTGCAATACCTATGATTTCTATGTTTGTTGTCCCGGCATTACTCGCGGGTATCATGATCCATCCTCTGTCTGAGTCCATGAGTTATGCACTCTTCCACTTGGCTGATATCGGATTAAGATTGCTGTTACGTTTGATATCAGAAGCTCAGCACTATCCTGACTTATGGTTTCAGGCCTCCGTAGGGCAGATATTGGGTATGGTTGGAATTTTTTGCTTGGTGTGCCTTCGTAACTACTGGCGAATAGTGACGCTTTGCATTTCCGCCGGTCTTTCCTTGTTTTTGTGTCTCAGCAATGACAATACAAAGTGGCGTATAGATGTCATGGATGTTGGACATGGCTTGGCTGTGTTAGTGGAGTCAAATAACAGAGTGGTTCTTTACGATACTGGGGCTAATTGGGGCGAGGGAAGCATTGCTCAAATGGTGATCGAACCATTGATTGTACGTCGCGGGGCGAGCCTTGATGCTTTGTTCATTAGCCATTGGGACAATGACCATCAAGGTGGAATGGATTACTTAGTCTCCCGTTTTTTGCCGAAGCACGTATTCACGCCTCAACAGAACGGAAAAACACTACCTTGTATGCAAGGACAATTTTGGTGGTGGCAAGGGCTTAAGTTTGAAATAATCTGGCCACCACGAAGGGTCTACCGTGCGTACAACCCGCACTCTTGTGTCATTAGGATCTCTGATGACCAATATTCCGTTTTGCTGACCGGCGATATTGATGCGTTAGCGGAGTATCAAATGACGGGTGCTATTCGTAAATCGGATGTGATTATTGTCCCTCACCATGGCAGTAATACTTCTTCAACAGGGCCACTTGTCGATAAAGTTAATGCAAAGGTCGCTATTGCTTCTGTGGCAAACAAAGGGCGTTGGTTACTTCCTAGCCAAGACGTTGTCAAACGCTACCGTGAATCGGGAGCTCAATGGCTAGATACCGGGTCTAATGGGCAGGTATCTGTACATTTTTTGAGTGATGAGGTGAAGGTTATGACTCTGCGCAACCCACAAACTGCTGCTTGGTATAGGCAGATTTTGCGTAAGGGAGTAGAATAACTATTAACTGAATAAAAAATAAAGCATTTCTTATGTCACAACTTGAAGATGAGTCTACGTGGAAAACCTTTAAACGCCTGTGGAAATACATTCGTTTATACAAACTAGGACTCTTCGTCGCAGCATTCGCCCTGATCATCAATGCTGCTGCCGATACCTACATGATCTCGCTACTAAAACCATTGCTTGATGAAGGTTTTGGCGATGTAGAATCCAATTTCCTGAAGATTTTACCTATGATAATCCTAGGTATGATTGTGGTGCGTGGCCTCTCTGGCTTTGTCTCTACCTATTGCTTAAGCTGGGTTTCAGGCAATGTGGTTATGCTAATGCGACGTGCTATCTTTAATCATTTCATGCATATGCCTGTGCCGTTCTTTGATAGAGAATCTACGGGGGGATTGCTGTCTCGTATTACCTACGACAGTGAACAGGTGGCAGCAGCCACTAGTAAAGCACTGGTCAATCTGGTCAGAGAGGGTGCAAGTATCATTGGCTTGCTTACCTTGATGTTCTGGAATAGTTGGCAACTGTCTTTAGTTCTTCTTGTTGTCGCTCCCGTTGTAGCATTTGCTATTCGCGTAGTGTCAAAACGCTTTCGTAAGATAAGTAAAAATATGCAAACCGCGATGGGTCAGGTGACCTCGTCTGCGGAGCAGATGCTTAAAGGTCATAAAGTCGTATTGAGCTATGGTGGTCAAGACGTAGAAAGTGGCCGTTTTGATCAAGTCAGCAATACGATGCGCCAACAAACCATGAAGATGGTGACGGCGCAAGCGGCGGCTAACCCCATAGTACAATTGATTGCCTCTTTTGCCTTAGTCACAGTGCTCTACTTAGCAAGCTTTGAGCAAGTAAGAGCCGATCTTACTCCGGGTGCATTTACGGTAATCTTCTCTGCCATGTTTGGTATGTTGAGACCGCTTAAATCACTAACTAATGTTACCTCTGAATTCCAACGTGGTATGGCCGCAGCGCATACGTTGTTTACTTTGATGGATTTAGATACAGAGAAAGATACGGGTGAGAAAGAGATTAAGCGCGCTAAAGGTGTGGTTGAAGTAAAAGATGTGACATTTACTTACCACGGCAAAGATAAGCCAGCACTCTCTCACGTTGATTTCACGATCCCACAGGGTAAAACCGTTGCTCTTGTTGGGCGTTCGGGATCAGGAAAAAGTACTATTGCTAATTTATTTACCCGTTTTTATGAGGTAGATAATGGCGAAATTTGCCTTGATGGTGAGAATATTAACGATTACAAGCTTACTAATTTGCGAGAGCAATTTGGCCTTGTTTCGCAAAATGTACACCTGTTTAACGATACTATTGCCAATAACATAGCGTATGCAGCTGAGGGTGAATACACTCGCGAGCAAATAGAGCATGCAGCGAAACTCGCTCACGCAATTGAGTTCACTAAGAATATGCCAGATGGCTTAGATACTATTATCGGTGAAAACGGTGCGAGTCTATCGGGTGGTCAACGCCAAAGGGTGGCTATAGCTCGCGCGCTATTGCGTGACGCTCCTGTATTGATTCTAGATGAAGCAACCTCCGCTCTTGATACAGAGTCAGAAAGAGCGATTCAGGCGGCGCTAGATGAGTTACAGAAGGATAAAACGGTTCTCGTGATTGCACATCGTTTGTCTACGATTGAGAACGCGGATGAGATCTTAGTTGTGGATGACGGCGAGATTATTGAGCGTGGTACACATGCTGAGTTGATCGCGAAGGGCGAAGCCTATGCACAACTGCATAAAATACAGTTTGGTGACTAGCTGGTGATACATCTACTCTGGTTTAGCACCAATCCTCTACGATGGTTGTTTTGGCCACTGCTGTGGCCTTTAAGTCAGCTTTTTAAGGTGATTAGCCAAGGGCGTAGGAGTGATTACCTGCAAGGGAAGAAACAAAGTTACCGCGCCCCTGTTCCTGTCGTTGTGGTGGGCAACATCACAGCGGGCGGCAATGGGAAAACGCCTGTTGTGGTTTGGTTGGTTGAAAACTTGCAAGCGCAAGGTTTAACCGTGGGTGTGGTTTCTCGAGGGTATGGAGCTAGGGCCCCATACTATCCTCTATTGGTAGGTCAAGATACACCAACCAAACATTGTGGTGATGAGCCGAAACTTATTGCTCAACGCACTGGTGCGATCGTTGTCGTTGATCCGGTACGCGCGAATGCAGTTAAGCATTTGCTACAGCACAATGTTGATATTGTGGTGACAGATGACGGATTGCAACACTACGCTCTGCAGCGGGATATAGAGTTTATTGTAATTGATGGTAAGCGACGATTTGGTAATGAGCACTTGATTCCTCTAGGTCCCCTTAGAGAGAAAATGAGCCGCTTACAAACGGTGGATTTTCGCATTACCAATGGCGGAGAGGCACAATCAGACGAAATTGGCATGACCCTGCAACCCTCGCTGGCAGTCAATCTCGTTACTGGAGAGAAAAAAGCCGTTGATCAGTTGGGAGCATTGACCGCGATAGCTGGTATAGGTCACCCTCCACGGTTCTTTGATACTTTAGAAGCGATGAACGCTAACGTAATTACAACTAAGGGCTTTGCAGATCATAAGGCTTTGTTAAAGGCGGATATAATGCCGCTAATTGCTGATGGCCAGCAACTCATAATGACAGAAAAAGATGCGGTTAAGTGTCATGATTTTGCAAATGATAATTGGTGGTATCTACCGGTTTCCGCAAAGATTAGCGACGATAACCGCCACAAAATAATGAATAGAATTCAAGAGGTTTTAAAGGAATATGGATCATAGATTGTTAGAGATCGTTGCATGCCCAGTATGCAAAGGAAAGCTGACTTTTGATAAAGACAAGCAAGAACTAGTATGTAAATTAGATCGTCTTGCTTATCCAATCAAAGAGGGGATTCCTGTACTCCTTGAGCCCGAAGCTCGTTCAATCTCTATGGATGAGGGACGTTAATATGTCATTTTCGGTCATTATTCCTGCTCGGTATCAGTCAACTCGTCTGCCAGGCAAGCCACTGGCGGATATCTGTGGAAAGCCAATGATTGAGCACGTGTACCGACAAGCGATTCAAGCCGGTGCTGATCAAGTGATTATTGCTACCGATGACCAGCGTGTTGCCGATGTAGCTGCAGAATTTGGTGGCACGGTATGCATGACTTCACCTGATCACGAATCCGGTACAGAACGCCTAGCAGAAGTAGTAGAGAAAATGGGCATTGCACCTGACCATATTGTGGTTAATGTGCAAGGGGACGAGCCATTGATTCCACCCGTCGTGATTGCTCAGGTTGCAGATAATCTTGCGGCTTCTACAGCGCCAATGGCCACGCTTGGTGTTGCTATCGAGAATGCAGAAGAAGCATTCAACCCCAATGCGGTGAAGGTGGTAACAGACAGTCAAGGCTATGCACTCTACTTTAGCCGTGCAACCATACCTTGGGATAGAGATCAGTTTGCTGTAGATAAGACTCAGCTCAAGCAACCTCTAATGCGTCATATTGGTATCTACGCTTATCGTGCAGGTTTTATTAGTAAGTATATCAATTGGGCGCCTTCTGCCCTTGAAAAGATAGAAAGCCTAGAGCAGTTGCGAGTACTTTGGTACGGAGAGAAAATCCATGTGGCTTTGGCTAAACAAACCCCTCCACCGGGTGTTGATACGCCAGAAGACCTAGAGGCAGTTAGAGCGCTGTTAAGTTAGGTTCTAGGGAGTCTAAAAAAGGGAAACAGCTGGCTGTTTCCCTTTTACATTTTACTGGAGTCAATAGGCTCTAGATACTCTTACCAAAATCAGTGCGTTTAGGGCAAGTGGCGAGCACATCTCTATGACCGGATTCCTTTAGCTCTTCTAGAATGACATCAAAACCCCATAATCGATAGAGGTGCTTCATAACATCATCATAGCTCTTATCTAACGGAATACGTTGATGGGGGACGTGCTGTAAGGTTAAGGAGCGATCACCGCGTACATCGACATTCCATACCTGAATATTAGGTTCCAGATTACTTAGGTTGTACTGGGCGGCTAACTTTTCTCTAATTTCCTTGTATCCCATTTCATCATGTATGGCATCAATCTCGATATAGTTCTTTCGATCATCGTCTTTTATGGCAAAAAACTTAAATTCTCTGATTAGCTTTGGAGATAAATACTGGCTGATAAAGCTCTCATCTTTAAAGTTCTGCATCGCAAAATGCACAGCCTCAAGCCAGTCACTGCCAGCTAAATCTGGGAACCATTCCTTATCTTCATCGGTGGGTTCTTCACAAATACGACGAATGTCCTGGAACATTGCAAAACCCAAAGCATAGGGATTAATACCACTAAAGTACGGGCTATTGTAAGCAGGCTGAGCAACAACGCTGGTATGGCTATGCAAAAACTCCAGCATAAACTTGTCGGAGACTAACCCTTCATCGTACAGGTGATTGAGAATGCTGTAGTGCCAGAAAGTTGCCCAACCTTCATTCATGACTTGTGTTTGTTTCTGCGGATAGAAGTATTGGCTTACCTTACGCACAATACGCACTATTTCTCGTTGCCAGGATTCAAGTAGCGGTGCGTGTTTCTCTATAAAGTACAGGATGTTCTCTTGAGGTTCGGAGGGGAAGCGCTTCTTTTCAATTGCAGCACTATCGGTGGATTTTGGAACGGTCCTCCACAGTTCATTGACTTGTGATTGTAAGTACTGCTCACGCTCTTGTTGTCGGATAGTCTCTTCTGCGATGGAGATCTTTTCAGGACGTTTATATCTATCAACACCGTAATTCATCAATGCATGGCAAGAGTCGAGTAGTTTTTCTACTTCATCAACGCCGTATTTTTCTTCACAATTACTGATGTAGTTTCGAGCAAATATAAGATAATCGATGATTGAACTTGCATCTGTCCATGTTTTAAACAGGTAGTTACCCTTGAAAAAAGAGTTGTGGCCGTAGCTTGCGTGAGCCATAACCAACGCCTGCATCGTGACAGTATTCTCTTCCATCAAGTAGGCAATACAAGGGTCTGAGTTGATGACGATCTCGTAAGCAAGCCCCATCTGGCCATGTTTATAGTTTTGTTCAGTTTGAATGAATTTCTTTCCGAACGACCAGTGATGGTAGTTAATTGGCATGCCTATGCTGGAGTAGGCATCCATCATCTGCTCTGCGGTGATGACCTCAATTTGATTGGGGTAGGTGTCTAGCTTGTAGTGCTTAGCGACACGCTTGATATGCTGGTGGTATTCTTCCAGCAAGTTGAAGGTCCAATCTGGACCATCGGGTAATGTCTTGGATTTAACGTCTGCTGTCATTGGGTATCCTTACTCGTATTCCCTTAGCTATGTTCCTTTTGGAACAGCTCCCTAAATACAGGGAAGATATCTTCCACCGCTCGGATATTTTTCATAGCAAAATTGTCAAATTCAGATTCAAGCTTCTCATACTCATGCCACAGCGTTTGGTGGCTTCTACGAGTGATCTCGATATATGAATAGTATTGGCAAATCGGCAATAATGCTTCGGTGAGTAATTTCTTACATCTTGGAGAATCATCAGCCCAGTTATCGCCATCGGAGGCTTGTGCTGCATAGATATTCCATTGATTAGTGGGGTAGCGATCTTTGACAATTTCATCCATGAGTTTCAATGCGCTGGAGACTATGGTTCCACCGGTTTCTTGTGAATAGAAAAACTCGTGCTCATCAACTTCTTTAGCTTGAGTATGATGACGTATAAACACCACTTCTACATTTTCGTAAGTGCGATTTAAAAACATATACAACAATACATAAAAGCGTTTCGCTATATCTTTGGTCGCTTGATCCATTGAACCGGATACATCCATTAAACAAAACATTACTGCCTGACTCGAAGGGATGGGGCGCTTTTCGTAGTTTTTGAAACGCAGATCGAAAGTGTCAATGAACGGAACTCGCTTCATTTGAGCGCGAATTTCTTCGATTTCTTGCTTAATGCTTTTTTCTTGTAATGGTTTGGCAGGTTCACTGTTTCTCAGCGACGTCAGTTCTTCTTCTAACTCTCGTAGTTTGCGTTTCTTACCCGCGGACATAGCAGTGCGTCGTGCTAGAGATTGCTGTAGTGAACGAACAACCGCTATATTGGAGGGAATGCCTGCAGTCTGATAGCCTGAACGATGTGTTTTCCATTCAGTGATACGATTAACTTGATTTTTCTTGAGGTTAGGAAGCGCGAGATCCTCGAATAGAATGTCTAAATACTCGTCTTTCGAGATCTGGAATATAAATTCATCTTGCCCTTCACCGTCAGGGCTAGCATCTCCCTCACCTGAGCCACCTTGCCCCCCTCCACTTGGAGGACGCTCTACCTTATCTCCTCTAATAAATTGGTCATTACCGGGGTGAACGCGCTCACGATGCCCGCCTTGACCTTGATGAAAGGCAGGTTCCGTAATGTCACTTTTCGGAAGTGTAATATCCTCGCCGTTATCTGTGTCTGTAATCGAGCGACGATTTACCGCGTCAGATACCGCTTCCTTTATTTTTTGCTTATGTCGGCGAATAAAACGCTGTCGATTAACGGTGCTTTTATTCTTGCCATTCAACCTTCGGTCAATAAATTGAGCCATGCGCCACCTCAATCAGTCCTACAGAGTGATACTCATATAACTCACCTGTTGAGTGGTGATGACTTATAGAGTCATACGAGTAAAATCCTTGCGCCGCAACCTAAGTTGCATCAATGCCCTCAACTGCTATTACGCAAGAAAGAGGGCATAGTGTCCAGCGAGTGACGGGGTTAGCGCCACTCGGTTTACTAAGAGGACTTACGTACTCGCAAATACCATTCAGAGAGTAAGCGAACCTGTTTCTCTGTATAGCCTTTTTCCATCATGCGATTAACAAAGTCATCGTGTTTCTTTTGATCATCAGTAGAGGTTTTCGCGTTAAACGAGATAACAGGCAGCAGTTCTTCTGTATTAGAGAACATTTTCTTCTCGATAACAGTGCGAAGTTTTTCGTAGCTTGTCCAAACAGGGTTTGTGCCGCCATTGTTAGCGCGCGCCCTAAGAACAAAGTTAACAATCTCGTTTCGGAAGTCTTTCGGGTTACTGATACCTGCCGTTTTCTCGATTTTTTCTAACTCTCCATTGAGTGATGAACGGTCAAACAATTGTCCTGTTTCAGGATCGCGATACTCTTGATCTTGAATCCAGAAGTCAGCGTACGTGACATAGCGGTCAAAGATATTTTGACCATATTCAGAGTACGACTCTAGGTAAGCGGTTTGAATCTCTTTACCGATAAACTCTACATATCTAGGGACTAAGAAACCTTTCAAAAACTCTAGATAACGCTCGGCCTGTTCTTGTGGGAACTGTTCTCTCTCTACCTGCTGTTCTATGACATAGAATAAGTGCACAGGGTTGGCTGCGACCTCAGTTTGGTCAAAGTTAAATACTCGAGACAGGATCTTAAAGGCAAAACGGGTTGAGAGCCCTGACATCCCCTCATCGACACCAGCAAAGTCTTTGTACTCTTGATGGCTCTTGGCTTTCGGATCGGTATCTTTTAGAGTTTCACCGTCATAGACGCGCATCTTACTAAATACAGAAGAGTTCTCTGGATCCTTCAAACGTGAAAGGATGCTAAATTGTGCCAGCATATCTAGAGTGCTTGGTGCACAAGGTGCGTTAGTTAACTCACTGTTTTCCAGTAACTTTTCGTAGATCTTAACTTCTTCAGACACTCTCAAGCAGTATGGGACCTTAACGATATATACACGGTCTAGGAACGCTTCATTGTTTTTGTTGTTGCGGAATGTTGTCCATTCAGATTCATTGGAGTGAGCCAAAATCATGCCATCAAATGGCAACGCAGATAGCCCCTCAGTACCGTTAAAGTTTCCTTCTTGCGTTGCTGTGAGAAGTGGATGCAACACCTTAATCGGTGCCTTGAACATCTCAACAAATTCCATCAAACCTTGGTTTGCTTTACACAATGCACCGGAGTAACTGTAGGCATCTGGGTCATCTTGAGAAAAATGCTCAAGCTTGCGAATATCAACCTTACCTACAAGGGAAGAGATATCTTGGTTGTTCTCATCACCGGGTTCGGTTTTGGCGACACCAACTTGGTCTAAAATTGAAGGACGTAACTTGATGACTTTAAATTTTGATATATCGCCACCAAACTCGTGCAGACGTTTCGCCGCCCAAGGTGACATGATGGATCGTAGATAGCGTTTATCGATGCCATATTCACTACGCAGTATTTCGGCGTCTTCTGATGGGTCGAATAGGCAAAACGGGTGATCGTTGACTGGGCTGCGCTCGCCGTCGGCGGACAACACGTAAATAGGCGCATGCTGCATAAGCGCTTTTAGCTTCTCGGCCAGAGATGACTTACCACCACCCACAGGGCCAAGTAGGTACAAGATTTGTTTTTTCTCTTCTAAGCCTTGCGCCGCATGCTTTAGATAAGAAACGATCTGTTCAATAGCATCTTCCATGCCATAAAAGTCTTTAAAGGTTTTATACCTTGCTATGACGCGGTTTGAAAAAATGCGACTTAAGCGCGGATCCAGAGCTGTATCAATGAGTTCTGGTTCACCTATAGCATGCAAAAGACGCTCAGCAGAGTTGGCATACGCCATCTTGTCTTCGCGACACAATGACAAAAACTCTTGAATCGAGAGCTCTTCTTCCTTTGCAGCTTCGTATCTGTGCTGAAAATGTTCAAAAATACTCATAACAAAAATCCCCTTTAAAATGTTACAAGACCCAAGCCAATCGTTACGCTTATCCCAACCTTAAGCCTAGACACGAAAGAATAGATTTGCTTGAAATATAATAACTTTTTCATCATTTATCACTAAACCGACTATCAAAATACGTGTATTATAAGACCCGCAAATAAGTAACAAAATTACAACATTGACGCAAAAGGATTTGCCTTTGAAAAGGATTGGATTTTCGGCAGCGCTGCTCATTCTGTCATCTAGCCCTGCAGTAGCAGGGTGGTCTTTGGGTGTGGGTGCATCCTATTCTCCTGCAGTTTATAAGGATACCCCCTCAAATCAGGTAGTGATCCCTATCATTGGTTATGAAGGTGAGCATTTGTATCTACGTGGTTTTACGGCTGGATATCGAATCTGGGAGCGTCGCTCACCACACAACATTATTTTTCGACTCGCTTACGATCCCCGCACGCTACAACCTTCGGATTCTGATGACCCTATTATTCGTCAAGTCGATAAGCGAAAGAGCACCGGGCTAGGTGGTGTCACTTATCAGTATGCGAATCGATCTATAGGACAATTTCAGGTGACATTTGCAGGTGATATTGCTGGAGTGCATGATGGAATGTATGCCGAGACTGTATACAGCGTACCTATTCGAACGAAAAAATGGATGCTGACACCGTCCATAGGCTATTCATGGAATTCTTCGAAGTTGAATAATCATTTGTACGGAGTTTCTGCAGAGGAAGCAGCGCGTATCAGTGGTTTGGATGAATTTACTCCAGACGGAGATGGACAATTCTTCTTAGGATTAAGAGGTTTATATAAGTTTACTGATCATATCTTGGCAACGGCGGGCGTGCGCTATACAAATTTGGAAGGCGATTTGGAAGACAGTCCGTTGCTTGAAAAAACTGACTCGTTCGGTGTGAATATAGGCTTGGTGTACGCTTTTTAAAGTCTGACAGCTGAAAGCTTAGTGCTTTCAGCTGTCAGTTTATATTTATGCGTTAAAGATCTGAGTGATCTCAGTAGCACATAAGTGGTATTGACGTGGGCAGTTACGCCACGTTGTCAGCATGCGACGATACTTTTCTAGCATCGGCATTTGGCTGTTAAAGTGGTGGTCCGCTTTATCGAATTGAGGGTACAGACCCTCTGATTCAGTTAGAAAGCGTACGTAGTTTACTATGCTAGCTTCAGTAGCAATATCGAAGCCTAAGAACATTAGGCGACGCTTGTCCACGTTTGCTTGCTCAGCAGTAGCAAGCATATTGAACGACTCTTGCATCGCGTGGTACATCTCCATAATGTCGATGACTTCACGACATTCGCTCTCACTGATTGCACCAAAGTCTTTGTCTAGTTCACGCATTTGCAGACCGTAGCCACGCTCAACGATTTTTTGTAGACGCTCGTACTTGTCTTTGTTTTCAGGAGAAAGCTTAGACATTAGGTAATATTGGTTCGAAAGGATCAAACGCTGTGCGTTGGTCATTTCCATAGATAGGTTTCCTTAATTATCGCTAAATGTACTCTAGTGCCACTTATTGGCTGAGTACGAAGTTAGTATTTAACGTTGTCGTTGTATTGGCTAAGAATACCGACAATCTTGTCCATTGTTTCTTTCGATGGTGGCTGTGTTCCCTCTAGAGGGTAATCATAACCGAGCGCTTCCCACTTGTGGGCACCGAGTTTGTGGTAGGGTAGTAGTTCTACCTTCTCGATGTTGTCCATATCTTTAATAAATTCGCCCAGCATGTGTGCAGATTCATCATCGTCCGTGTAACCAGGAACAATAACGTAACGAATCCAAGTTGTTTGACCAATTTTATGCAAGTAGCGAGCGAAATCTAGAGTACGTTTGTTGGATACACCAATAAAATCCTGATGGATTTCATCTTTCATATGCTTCAGGTCGAGCATTACAAGATCGGTCGCTTCTAATACTTCATCGACTACATCTGTGTGTTTGCGGATATAACCATTGGTATCTAGACAGGTGTGGATGCCTTCAGCTTGCGCTCTGCGGAAAAAGTCACGAACAAACTCAGGTTGAAGCATCGCTTCGCCACCGGAACAGGTGATGCCGCCGCCAGATGCGTTCATAAAGTGGCGGTATGAAACTGCCTCTGTGATCAGGTCATCGACTGAGACCTCTTTACCATCATGAGTGTCCCATGTATCACGGTTGTGACAATACATGCAACGCATCAAGCAACCTTGCAAGAATACGATAAAGCGAATGCCTGGGCCGTCTACAGTACCACAAGACTCAAATGAGTGAATTCTGCCTTTCATAGATGTTCTCAATTCTGATCATTTTGCGAATGTGATAAGTGTATTACAAACAAGGATCATTACCTAGACCAGAGACTAGATAAAGCCGTGAATATTCATAGATTTTTACTTATTACACCCAAGGCTTAATTTAGAACAACAAGAACAGAGCAAGTGAACCGTTGGTGTGCACACCTTTATCATCTTCTTTGTAATCTCGGCTCTTAGTCGACAAGGACAAACTTGCGCCCCAACCTCGATAATAACCTGTAATACCGACACTTGCAGTACCTTGTAAATGTTCTACTTCGTTGGCTGTAATCCCGTCATCTGGACGATCACCATCAATAGTAATATCGTTGAAGCGAACTCGTCCCTCAACACCACCGAACATGTACCAACCAGTGTTAGTTCTTACTATTAGACTAGGGTCTATCGTTGATTCGTTGTTTACTTTAGCACTGCCGAAGCTTCGATTAAGATCGGTACCCCAGCGCCACATTAAACCGGAAGCGATTTCACTTTTATAGTTACCCACAAGCACTCGACTAGGGATACTAAACTCGTGAGTTGTTGAGCCACTAAGTTCTGTTTGATGCCATTTGTCGGTTCTGTTATAACCAAAATTCATGACAAATTGATTATCGATTTGGTTATCCCAACCTTGCGGGTCGTCGGATTTTATAATGCTGTGAACATATTTTTGTGTTTCTTCTGCATAGGCATTTGGACCAACAGTGCCCATCATTAAACTATAAGAGTTAATGGTTTCAGGTGAGATGGAATATAAGGTCGAGGATAGGTATAACAACCCAGCATATGGACGTTCGTCAGCAATGGGATCTGGATTTTCTATGTCTTCTGGTGTCCACATTTTCTGACCCAATTCCAAACTATATTTGTGTCGGGTATTACCCGTCGGGTCTGAACTAAAATGTGTGCCGGGTAAAGAATCAAAAAAACCATTAGGTTCAACAGTAAATTCACTAGAGTAAACGAAAAATAATCCATTACTGTAGTCTTTATCTGTGGTGACAATACTATCGTTATCGATACCGATATAAAAAGAACTATCAGGCTCTTCTGAAGCGAAAGAGGGTATAGCGGTAAGTGAGGCAGTAATTAAAATACTGGCCATCTTTGGGTAATGGGACATACAACTCCGTGTTTTAATCAACATCCTGTCTCGTTTATCTCTACAAAGTGTCTTTATTGTTCTATTTGATTAGAACGACAACTTATACAGACCCTCCGGAAATTTTATTACAATTTTAGGTAATAAAAAACCCCGCCAAGGCGGGGTTTTCGTTATAACTTGCGACTCAGTCTAAAGTTTTAAAACTTATAGCGACTCAGTGAAAGTACGAGCGATAACGTCTTTCTGCTGTTCTGCAGTCAGAGAGTTAAAACGCACAGCGTAACCCGATACACGGATAGTTAGCTGAGGGTACTTCTCTGGGTGCTTAACTGCGTCTTCTAGAGTTTCGCGGTTAAGAACGTTAACGTTAAGGTGTTGACCACCTTCAATGTCAGACTCATGGTGGAAGTAACCATCCATTAGGCCTGCAAGGTTAGCGCGTTGGCTGCTTTCTTCTTTACCTAGTGCATTAGGTACGATAGAGAAAGTGTAAGAGATACCGTCTTGTGCATCAGCAAATGGTAGTTTACCTACTGAAGTTAGAGACGCTACCGCACCTTTTTCATCGCGACCGTGCATTGGGTTAGCACCAGGAGCAAAAGGAGCACCTGCTTGACGACCGTCTGGAGTGTTACCCGTCTTCTTGCCGTATACCACGTTTGAAGTGATAGTTAGGATAGACTGAGTAGGACGTGCATTACGGTAAGTCTTAAGCTTACGGATCTTGTTCATGAATACAGAAACAATTTCACAAGCAATGTCATCTACGCGAGCGTCGTTGTTACCGAATTTAGGGTAGTCGCCTTCGATGTTGAAGTCGATAGCAATACCATCTTCGTCACGAACTGGGCTTACTTTAGCGTACTTAATAGCAGCTAGTGAGTCAGCAGCAACAGATAGACCAGCAATACCACAAGCCATTGTACGAGCAACGTCACGGTCGTGCAGCGCCATAAGAGCAGCTTCGTAGCTGTACTTATCGTGAGAGTAGTGGATAGCGTTTAGAGCAGTCACGTATTGCGTAGCTAGCCAATCCATGAAGTGATCCATCTTGTCCCACACGTCTGCGTAGTCTAGAACTTCGTCAGTGATCTTAGGCATCTTAGGACCCACTTGGATCTTAAGTTTCTCATCCACACCACCGTTGATTACGTAAAGTAGTGTTTTAGCAAGGTTTGCACGAGCACCAAAGAACTGCATTTGCTTACCAACAATCATTGGAGATACACAACATGCAATTGCGTAGTCGTCAGATTCTAGGTCAGGACGCATTAGGTCATCGTTTTCGTACTGGATAGAAGAAGTATCGATAGATACCTTCGCACAGAAACGCTTAAAGCCGTCAGGTAGTTGCTCAGACCAAAGAACAGTGATGTTTGGCTCTGGGCTTGGACCCATAGTGTATAGGCTGTTTAGGAAACGGAAGTTAGAACGAGTAACTAGCGTACGTCCATCAATACCCATACCACCCATTGATTCTGTTGCCCAGATTGGGTCACCAGAGAACAACTCATCGTATTCAGGAGTACGTAGGAAACGAACCATACGTAGCTTCATTACGAAGTGGTCAATCATTTCTTGAGCTTCTACTTCAGTGATTTTGCCTGCAGCAATATCACGCTCGATGAAGATATCAAGGAAAGATGAAGTACGACCAAGAGACATAGCCGCGCCGTTTTGAGATTTAACAGCTGCTAGGTAACCGAAGTAAGTCCACTGGATAGCTTCTTGAGCAGTTTGAGCTGGCTCAGAGATATCACAGCCGTACGTAGCTGCCATTTCTTTCATTTGACCAAGTGCACGGTACTGCTCTTGCAGTTCTTCACGCAGTTGCATGGTCAATTGTAGATCTTCACCGCTTTCCAGTTTCTCTTGAGTAGAGTGGAACTGTGCTGCTTTGTTCTTCAATAGGAAATCAATTCCGTAAAGAGCAACGCGACGGTAATCACCAATGATACGACCACGGCCGTATGCATCAGGAAGACCAGTTAGAACACCAGACTTACGACATTTTAGGATGTCAGGAGTGTAAACATCGAAAACACCAGCGTTGTGTGTTTTACGGTATTCAGAGTAAATCTTCTTAACTTCTGGATCTAGTTCGCGATCGTAAGCTTTGCACGAACCTTCAACCATACGGATACCACCGTTAGGGATAAGTGCGCGCTTAAGTGGTGCTTCAGTTTGAAGACCAACGATAGTTTCAAGATCTTTGTTGATGTAACCAGCGTCATGAGACGTGATGGTAGAGATAACAGAAGTATCGAAATCTACAGGAGCGTGGGTGCTGTTCTCTTGCTTGATACCTTCCATAACTTTAGCCCAAAGCGCGTCAGTCGCTTCAGTACCTTCAGTTACTAGGAAAGACTCATCGCCTTCATATGGCGTGTAGTTCTTTTGAATGAAATCACGAACGTTTACGTCGTTTTGCCAGTCACCTGCCGCAAAACCTTCCCAAGCTTTAGCAAATTGCTCTGCCATGATGTACCTACCTTATTAGTAGCAAAAACACGTGCCGTCACACTGCCCAAAATTGAACAGCTAAGTGTCGCAAGCGACACAGCACACTTAAGATTAATAACAATATGGATAAGTTTAGTATCAACCTAATACTTATTCATATTGGTACGAACCAAACAACAAACAAGTTAACTCTCAAAAATAATTATAAGTTTTAAACTAAATTAATAAAAGCGTTTTTTTGCAATCTTTGAACTCAGTTTCACATTGTTGACATTATTCAAAAGTACTAAAGATTTTTAGACGACTTTTACTCAGTAATCAAACTCTAATTTGCAACAAAGGGTAGCGCGTTAGCACTACCCTTGAATATGCATTATAGGAACGCTTTCAAACCGTATTGTGATTCAAGCATACCTACAGCTAACATCGCCACTAGACATACTACGAATACGCCAACAGGGATGATAATTTTATCTGCGAACGAAAGACGTGAAGAACGCTCTTTGTCACCGATAAGGCCGTTGTTATCCAAGAACATAGTGAGAGCCCAAGCAAGAACTGGGTTTGTCACTACAGCAGCGAAGATACAGATACCTGCAGCTTGTGAGTCTTTGGTTTCTCTAACCATTTGCATCCCAGCTTCAAGAAGCGGTAGGAATACACCTACAAGCAACGCGATACGCATCACTGGAGGCCATACCGCAACATCCATTGGGAAACCAAGGATCGCAACGATAATACACATAACACCTAGCAAGATTGCGCCGCCTGGAATAGGACGTTTAGCAATCGCGGCTGGAATCATGTATGTCCCCCAAGATGAAGTGATGTTACCACCACCTACAGCTGTACCTACAATCTGACGAACAGAACACATAGTCATTGTGTCATCAACATCCATCAGTACTTTTTCAGTCTTTCTAGGGTAGTTTAGTTCTTGGAAGATACGGTGACCTAGGAAGTCAGGTGACCACATCGCTACTGCAAGAATTGCAAACGGTAGAGACGCTACAAAGTGAGAAACATTAGGAAGGCCTAGTTGCCAACCTTGTTCTGTGCTGCCCCACCAATATACAGGGTTTAGATTCGGGATACCCATCTGTGTTTCGAACGTAAGGTCAAAACCTGCGCCTAAGCCAAGTGCAATAATAAGGCCTGCGATAGCACAAACAGGGATAGCCAACCAACGCATACCAATCTTAGCTAGGTAAGCATAGATAGCGATGTTGATACCCAGTACGACAAGACCAATGTAACCAAGGCTACCCGCTGCAACGTCAGCAGACTGAAGACCTACAGCCCATGATTGGATATCGCCAATCTGACTCATGGTTCCGGTAAAGCCAAGGAAAATCAATAGACCGCCGGCGGTACCCTCTGAGGTGAGATTAACGAGTTTCGATCCCCCCTTAAAGAAGCTTAGTAATAAGCCGAAGATACCAAGAAGAATAGCTAACGCTAGAGGGTGGGCACCAGCAAGTGCAATAGAACCGATGAGAGGAATCATTGGGCCGTGGTTACCGGCCAAGTTTGCTCTAGGGTTAAAGAAGCCAGACGCAAGAATACAGAATAGAAGCGCAGGGATAAGCATTTCTACACGAGCTACTTCGATAGCGAACTCTTTGCCTAGGTTAACGTGGTCCCATGCTTGAGTTAGACCATCAGCCCACGACATCATTACTGCAGAGTACATAGCAATAATGCCGATAGTACCTGCTAGAGCTGGAACTAAATCTTCTAGTTCAAAGCGAAAATCACGACCGGGAAGGTTCAAACGGAAGCGGCGAGGCTTCATGATTTGGAGTTCATGATCTAGGTAATCAGAACGGCTTGCGAATTCAGAGGCTGGTTTATGCAGTTCTGAATAACTTTTTTCTTCAGCTTCAGACTGCTTGTTGTTGACAGCGTCGGACATAAAATCCTCGTTAACTTAAAGGTAGAAATAAATCTGGGTTAATTTGACACGTTCGCGTTAATTTTTTTGCGACGGCGTAATTTCTCATATTTAATAAAATGTAGCACGTCGTTTCCGAATAATCTTAGGCGAAAATTTGAAAAATACTCGTCAAATTTGAATTAGTTGGCCGGAGTGTAACAAGGTCGCAACTTAGAACAATTGATCTTGATCAGTTAAAGAAAATTACTGAAATAAAAGTACACAAAGGGATTTGGGCTGATAACCATGATAAAAGTGTGGTAATTACACTTACATTTACAGGGGTGGAGTTACTTTTGGTTACATAATGTCCAGGTTTGTGCAAAATATGCTCAAAGCCACAAAGTTGTTGCTAATTTGTAAAAATGTGTGGTTTTTTTGCCTGTTTCATTTACATTTATAACCCGATAACGTGCTGTTGTTAGTGCGTATATTCGCCAATTATAACGTCATTTGTATATATAGGCGGTAAATGTGACTAAATATCCTAGAAATTCACTATTGTTGAACCATTGCTAATCGTTTGCGCAAATGGTACCTTTCTTTCATCAACATAGCCTGACATTAGGATTACAGGGAGAAACAAGCGCATGACGGATGTACCCGCGCTAAGAATTAATAATCTGCATAAAACCTTTGGACAGAACGAAGTACTTAAAGGCATCTCGCTTGATGCACATAAAGGCGACGTGATTTCTATCATTGGTAGTTCAGGCTCAGGTAAAAGCACATTTCTTCGTTGTATTAACCTTTTAGAGACGCCAACAGCCGGTGAAATCTGGGTCAATGGAGAGTTAATCGAGATGAAAAATAATCGTCTTGGTGAGTCTCTACCATCAAATGCAAAGCAAGTTCAAAGAATTCGTTCGAGACTGGCAATGGTATTCCAAGGATTTAACCTTTGGTCACACATGACGGTTTTAGAAAATGTGATTGAAGCTCCTATACATGTATTGGGTGTCCCAAAGGCTCAAGCTATCGAAAATGCGAAACAAATTTTGCAAAAGGTTGGCTTGTATGAGCGTAAAGATTATTACCCAGGGCACCTTTCGGGAGGCCAACAACAGCGAGCAGCGATTGCACGTGCCTTAGCCGTCGATCCTGAAGTCATGTTATTTGACGAACCAACATCCGCTTTGGATCCAGAGTTGGTAGGCGAAGTGCTTGGCGTGATGCGAGATCTTGCTGAAGAAGGTCGTACCATGTTGGTAGTGACGCACGAAATGGCATTTGCTCGCGATGTGTCCAATCACGTTATGTTCTTACATCAGGGTTTAGTAGAAGAGCAGGGTAATCCAGCTACGTTATTTACTAATCCAGAATCAGAACGACTACAACAATTTATCTCATCAATTTATTAAACGAAGTGCTTTAAAGCGCTCACTTAAACACAACAAAAAAACACTTAAATCACAGGAGTATGGATATGAAAAAGTGGTTATTGGCTGCAACACTAGCAGCAACAGCACTTTCTGGCGTAGCACAAGCGAAAGAATGGAAACAAGTTCGCTTTGGTATTGAGGGTGCGTACCCTCCATTTAGTAAAACAGAAGCTGATGGCTCATTAACTGGTTTTGATGTTGATATGGCTAATGCACTTTGTGAAGAAATGCAGGTCAAGTGTGTACTCGTAGCGCAAGATTGGGATGGCATTATTCCTTCTCTACTAGCGCGTAAGTACGATGCGATTATCGCAGCAATGTCTATTACGGAAGAGCGCAAGAAGAGTATTGATTTTACTGGTAAATACGCTTTAATCCCGAACAAGTTTATCGCTAAAAAAGGCGCTGACATCGATTTCTCTAAAGCGGGCTTAAAAGACGTTAAGATTGGTGTTCAACGTGCAACAACCCATGACAAATACCTTTCAGACAACTATGGCAAAGATGTAGAGATCGTTCGTTACGGTTCGTTTGATGAAGCTTACCTTGACCTTGCAAACGGCCGTATTGCAGCAGTATTAGGTGATGCATCAGCGCTTGAAGAAGGTTTACTTAACTCTGCGCAAGGTGACCAGTATGAATTTGTTGGTCCTTCTCTAACTGATCCTCAGTGGTTCGGTGAAGGTTTTGGTATTGCGACTCGCAAGCAAGATAAAGATCTAACAGCGAAACTAGACGCTGCAATCCTTGCTCTACGTGAGAAAGGTGTTTACGACGAGATTGCTGCTAAATACTTCAACTACGACGTATACGGCGAGTAAGTCGCTAGGCAATGCTTATGGCCCGAGAATAGAGTCACTATTTTCGGGCTATTTTTCACCGCCTCATCAGATGTTCTTTGATGAACGCATCAACGGTTTGACCTGTTGTAAACAGGCAACTGTCATCAACAAGGACGCCAACATAGCCGTAATAGTGTTGGAAGATAATTATGTTAGATTTACAGGGATATGAAGCCTCGATTCTCAGTGGAGCGTGGCTGACATTACAGGTAGCGGTGCTGTCACTGCTTTTAGCTGTCATCCTCGGCATGTTAGGCGCATTAGCAAAACTATCGTCTAACCGTGTGGCTCGAGGAGTTGCAACTCTTTATACCACCATTATTCGTGGTATCCCGGACTTAGTTCTTATGATGCTGATCTTCTTCGGAGGCCAGATCTTACTCAATAACAGCTTGTACGGAATTAATGAGTGGTTAAATAACTACTTTACGTCTAGCGATCCTGGCCATGAGTGGACCACATACGTTCCAGATTATATTGATGTTAGCCCATTCGTGGCTGGCATTCTTACCATAGGATTTATTTTCGGTGCATACATGGCCGAGACTTTCCGCGGCGCAATCTTAGCGGTAGACGCAGGAGAGTTAGAAGCGGGAAAGGCTTACGGTATGAGCCCAGTACTTGCTTTTAGACGCATCCTTTTACCACAGATGATCCGACATGCACTGCCTGGCTTTGGCAACAACTGGTTGGTACTGCTAAAAACCACCGCGTTAGTGTCCATTATCGGTTTAGAAGATATGGTACGTGTAAGCGCAATGGCAGCTGGAACAACAAAAATGCCATTCACTTTTTACATGGCGGTTTCGATCATTTTCTTATTGTTTACTGCGGTATCGACTGGCTTACTAAAGCTTGTTGAACGTAAATTCAGTATCCAAGCGAGGTAGATCATGGACTTTTCAATCATCCTCGACAGCTTTGATGTCTATCTGGAAGGTTTATACACCACCGTCTGGTTAGTCGGCTTAGCGCTTATTATTGGCTTGTGTATTGCCATTCCATTGGCGATAGCACGTAATAGCAAAAATTGGCTATTGATTGCGCCAACGTGGTCATTTATCTATTTCTTCCGCGGTACACCATTGCTGGTGCAGCTGTATCTGATTTATTACGGCATGGATCAATTCTACCCAGTAAAAGATACTATGTGGGAGAATGCGTGGTTTTGTGCTTTGGTCGCCTTTATCCTGAATACTTCAGCGTACACCTCTGAAATCATTCGTGGTGCAATAAATGGCTTACCTAAGGGTGAGGTAGAAGCAGCAAAGGCGTATGGCATGAGTCCGTTTGCTACTTATCGTCGCGTCATTTTGCCAAGTGCTCTTCGACGTGCGTTACCGGCATACAGTAATGAAGTCATTTTCATGTTGCATGGTTCGGCTGTGGCAGGCATCGTCACTATACTCGACTTAACGGGCGCTGCACGTCTGGTAAACTCTCGTTATTATGCACCGTTTGAATCCTTTTTAGCGGCAGGCATGTTCTACATGTGTTTGACCTTCATTATCTTGTTTGTATTCAAACATGCCGAGAAACGATTCTTAGCTTATCTAAGACCTTTAGAGTCAAAATAAACGACCGTTAAAATGAAGCCGGCTTATGTCGGCTTTTTTATCTGCGCTATTAACTTACTGTGACTAGTCTTTACCTCGATAAAATTTCTTCATCCTTACGATAACTAACTTGATTAGTTAATCCTATGGCTATCTGATTCAATACGACCCAAGAACATTATCTGTTCTACTTATCAATTGGGTGTATAAATGTTCAATATTGAAGATGTGGTTGTAGCAAATAAAGGCATTGATTTAGGGCAAATGGTAGTTACAGGTTTGAGTGCTGGTGGTTACTATGTTCACGTTTTAGTGGATGGAATGGTGCTTACTTATCCAGCGCGTGATTTAAGAAAAGCATAATGTGAAAAAGGTAGCCTTAAGGCTACCTTTTTATTGTCAATTCGTTTGTAGCTATTTAAACGTCGCCCAAATAGGCGCGTGGTCAGAGGGTTTCTCGATGCCACGCAATTCGTAATCTACTTCCGATTCCACACACTTTGCAGCAAGTGCAGGTGTTGCCAATACGACATCAATACGTAAGCCTCGGTTATCAGGGAAGCCTTTTGAGCGATAGTCGAACCAAGAAAAACGGTCGTTAATTTCTGGCTGCAACTTGCGGAACGTATCCTCGAAGCCCCAATCCATTAAGGTTTTTAACCACTCTCGCTCTTCTGGCTGAAAAGAGCATTTTCCGGTCTTGAGCCAGCGTTTACGATTAGGTTCACCAATGCCAATGTCCGCATCGATAGGGCTGATATTAATGTCTCCCATCACGATTAACTGCTCATCACTTGTGTGGTGATCATTTAGATAGGTCATTAGGTCTTTATAGAACTGGCGCTTATAAGGGTACTTAGTTTCGTGGGCGATATTGTCGCCTTGTGGGAAGTAGCCGTTGAGAACTGTCACCGGTTGACCGTGTTCATCTTCGACAGTCACCATGATCATGCGCTTTTGATGTTCATCATTATCCGTTGGGAAGCCTTTTTGTACTGAAATAGGCTCTTTCTTACAAAGCATGGCTACACCATAATGGGCTTTTTGCCCGTGGTGATAGACTTTATATCCCATAGCTTCAACATCTTCGATAGGGAAAGCTTCGTCGTGAACTTTGATTTCTTGTAATCCGATAACGTCTGGTTGATGTTTATCTATGATGGCTTGCAGTTGATGAAGACGAGCACGAAGGCCGTTTATATTGAAACTAATTACTTTCATTATTCAATTCCGTTGATTGAGCAGAGTTAGGGCCAATAAGCCTTAGTCTTGTTGCTTCTTTTTACTGATAAGATCGCTTTTAACAATCTCTAGGGCAGAGAGTGCAGTATCGATATCAACCTTGTTTGATTCAAAGAGATAAATAAGGTCGACGGCGAGCTTTATATCATCTGGTGCATTATCTAAGGGTGATTTAGGCTCACTCATTATTGATGTTGCTCCCTAAAGGTTATCTGTTTTTCGATTTTGATAATGGCATCTTTACAACGTTGCAGACGCTGCTCCGCAGTAATTAACGCTTTTTGTGCGTGGCTTTGATTAAAACCTACCGCCGTGTCTAGCGCGCGCTGCTTGTCCATCACCATCTCCATGAGTTGGCGTTCCCATTCTTTGTGTTTAGCGAGATCTTGATAGATCGCGTTGATAGGTTTTCGGTAATAGCTTTTATGTTTAGGCTCATTCTTTCGAAAATAAGCAGTGGAAAGCTCGCGTGTTATAGCGCTTATCTGTGCTAGTAGTCGTTCCGTTAAATACTCGGCGCGCTCCGCAGTCAGCAAACCATGCTGCTTTTCGCGGTTGATGGCTTCGTAGGTATTGGTGGCTTCTTTTACACAAGGTAGCAATATTTTTGCACGGCAATTAAACAAACTGCTGTCAAACAATGGCAAATGATGCTCGCCACGTTGCTTATCTAGTTGCTCTGCGCTGTACGCCATTTGTGTTAGCTTTTCTTTTATCTGTGAAAATTGACTCATCAAAGTTCCTTACAAAGTGACGAACCAAGCGTCATAAGCAAGCTTAGCAGCGAGAATAGTCACTACAGTGACAAACACTGGGCGGATGAATTTCGCGCCAAATCGAATCGCAGAATGCGCACCAAAATAAGCCCCAAGCATTAGGCAGAAGCCCATAGTGAGACCTAATAGCCAATCGATATGCCCTAAAATGGCAAAGGTAATTAAGGAGGTGAAATTACTGGTGAAGTTCATTGCCTTCGCAAGACCTGACGCGAGCAGTATATTTAGGCGATAGAGCGCCATACTGCTTACGGTCCAAAACGCGCCGGTTCCAGGGCCTGCAACACCATCATAAAAACCGAGACTAAAACCTTGCGTGACTTGGGTAATGTTGTGCTTTCTACCCGGCTCTGGCATCAGGTTTTTATTAGCATCGGGGGTTTTATGGATGATGGTATAAAGAGCTGCCGCCAAGATGACCAAAGGAAGTACCTTTTCTAACCACTGCGTAGAAATCGAATCTACGAACAGGGTGCCACACGTTGCGCCAATTAAAGTGGCAATGAACGTAGGCAACCATAACCTTGGTTTAAACAGTTTCTTTTTGTAATAGGTAAACGCCGCAGTGGAAGAGGCAAATGAGGCGGCTAATTTATTGGTACCCAAAGCAATGTGAGGAGGTAAGCCAATAGAAAGCAACGCTGGGACAGTCAGCATTCCACCGCCGCCAGCCACCGCATCAATAAAGCCTGCTACAAAGGCAACGAGCGCCAAAATGAGCAGCATACTTGGTTCTATGTATTCCATTGAGTAGTGAATTAATCCTAATCGATGCGACGTTTAAAAGGTGGTAAAGAGTCTAATAGTGCTTTGCCGTAGCGCTTGGTCACAATACGGCGGTCGAAGATGATTACTCTACCAGAATCTTGTTCCTTACGCAGTAATCTCCCTACAGATTGGATAAGCTTTTTGCTCGCCTCTGGGACTGCAATTTGCATGAATGGGTTACCACCACGGCTTTCTATATATTCTGCATGAGCTTCTTCGACAGGAGAGGTTGGCACAGCAAATGGGATCTTGGTGATCACAAGGTTTTCTAATAGGTTCCCTGGCAAATCTAAACCCTCCGAAAAGCTACCAGTGCCAAATAATATGCTGGTTTTGCCTTTTTTTATGGCGGATTTATGATTTTTTATGATTTCAATGCGAGAACTGTCACCTTGAACCTGCAGTTGCCAGCCTTTTTTGGTCAGATCCTTTTGCATTGCATCGGCTACTTGATTCATCTGCCAGTATGAAGCAAACAAAACAAGATTTGCCTTATCCGGTACCAACCAATTAATCAGCTCCTCGCTTAGATAGTCGGTAAATTGCGGTACTTGAGGCTCATACTTTGTTTTAGGCACTATTAATTCAGCATTGTTTTGATAGTCGAACGGCGAGGCTAGGGCTAAAAATTGCGTTCCTTCCTCTTTATCATAACTAACGCCACTTTGTTGGCAGAAGAACTGGAACGAGTTAAGTGCTCTTAGTGTGGCCGAGGTTAATACTGCGCCAACACATTTGCTCCAAAGCTTCTGATCGAGAGACCAACCCACCTCTAAAGGTGAAACACTGACGATGAAGTCTAGCTCTCGCTCTGGGTTAGTTTCTATCCAGCGAGCGAGGGGAGCACCTTTATCTCGTGATGGTTCAGCCATTAATTGCCAAACCTTGGCGAGGTTTTCGAGACGCTGCAAAAAGAAACCAGCTTCAGCCAATGCAGGTTCTGCCAAGCGAGGGGAAACCTCTCCGTCTTTAACGCGTTCACTAATAAGGTCTGTTATCTTGGCCAGAGCTTGTGCTGCTTTATTGCAGACTGTTTTTAGCTCTTTACTTTGCTCTACTAGCCAATGAGGCAATTCGCCATGCTCAAATCTCAATCTATTTTCTTTAAAGCCTGCAGGGTCGAGCTGACGTGCAACATTGTTAAGGCTTGGGATAATCTCGGAGATAGAGTTTTGTAACTCAGTAAGAAAGCGATCGACTCGTTTAGCATCACCGAGAGAGGATATCTTGCTACTGCTTTTATTTAGGGTTTCTAGCCATGCCGCTGCGCCTTTTAAGCTCGCGGAAGCAGAAGAATGATCTCGAGCCACTTTTGGTAAATGGTGCGCCTCATCGAACACATAGATGGTATTTTCCGGTTCGGAAAGAATAACGCCACCGCCTAAGTCTAAATCAGCCATAACCAAGCTGTGGTTAGCAATCACTACATCGGCTTTATCTAGCTCTGAGCGTGCCTTTTGGAAGGGGCAGCTTCTATGAGCAGGAAGCCCGTTATTGCAGCTGTGCTTGTCACTAACGATGCTTTGCCACACCTCATCCTTAATAGGCTTCGGCCAAGAGTCTCGATCACCATCCCATTTATTCTCGGACAATGCTTTGTGCATTCTCTCCAGTAAATCGATGTCTGACTTTTTCGGTTTTGATTCGAACATCGCAATCTGAGAATCATCGGCGCCGGTGGCGGCTGCGAGTTTTTCGGCGCAGCAATAGCGCTGCCTTCCCTTAGCCAATATAAAAGAGAACTCAAAATCCACGAGGCGACGATATAGAGGAAGGTCTTTATTGATCAACTGTTCTTGCAGGGCGACAGTGGCAGTCGAAATCACCACCTTTCGGCTATTAAACTTTGCAACTGGAATTGCTGCCATCAAATAGGCCAATGACTTACCAATGCCTGTTCCAGCTTCTGCCACGATCAAGCGATTTGACTTATGGTAATCACCGCACAAGGTCTTGGTAATCTCGGCGACAAGGTAATTTTGGGCACGACGAGGAATAAAGTTATCCAGCTGATGATGCAGGTTTTTATAGCTGTGGCGTATCGCGTCTTGGATTTTTCTATTCATTTCTTTTCAAACAGTTAGATGCTTCGTTCATGATAACACACCTAATCAGCACAAAGAGTTTCTCGGAAAATCTTATTAATCTAAAGTTTTTTGTGATCACCCTCTCATAATGCTCATTGCGCTCTCTAAGTCACTGAAACTTCTCTATCAATCCATTGTCGCGAGCACTTGGTTAATTATTTTAAAAGTGCTTTTAGAATGTTGAGTGTCAATAAATTAAATCCTAAATGTTAAATTAAAATCAGTGAATAACTCTGCATAATCGCCACTTTGCAAAACTGTTAATTGGTGGTGAAATTCCTGTAAAAAGTGTGATCTGCGCATTTGAATCTCAATAAGTTATTGATATTAATCGTTTTTTATATCTTTATTTGTAAATTTTAGATGGTTTGACACTGCTTTATAAAAATTGCAATGTATCACCAACCTCAGGAGAACGTAGATGTAGAAGCATTTTCGCCTGATGATTATAAAAATAAAACTATTTCAGAACCGACATAGGGTTCGAGTTAAAAGAAAAGGACGTAAATTAACATGAAAAAGACACTATTAGCGCTAGCAGTAGCATCTGTAGCTGCAACTTCTGTAAACGCAGCAGAAATCTACAAGTCAGAAGACGGTTCAGTTGAGTTTTATGGTCAACTACGTCAAGAACTTAAATTTCTAGACAATAACGACCATGATGCAACATTGAGTTCTGGTTCGTCTCGTACAGGTGTTAAAGGTCAATACGCAATCTCAGATAGCGTAGACGTATTAGGCCTTGTTGAGCTAGGTATTCGCGACAACACTGACGTGAATGTTCGTCAGCACTATGTTGGTTTCGCTGGTGACTTCGGTACAATCAAATTTGGTAAGCAGTGGACGACTTCGGATGACGTGTACGGCGCTGATTACTCTTACTTCTTCGGTGGTTCAGCACTTCGTTACTCAACGCTTAACGGTGCTCAACACGAATCTCAAATCAAATACACTATCGACTTCGACAACCTTTGGGTTAAAGCAGGTTGGGGTCTAAACGATTCTGACACTGAAAACGATCTATATGAACTATACGTTGGTGGTAACGTTGGTGACTTAGCTCTACATGGTGGTGTAGGTTACACTGGTGAAACAGCGGGCACTGCGACTGGTGGCTTTGAGCTAGAAAACACATACGCAGAGTTCACAGCAGAATACGGTATCGGTGCTCATCTAATTGGTTTCACTTACTACTGGGCTGAACTAGCTAATCAAAATGGTTCAGAGAAGATTGATGAAAACGGTATCTCGATTGCTGGTATTTTCCAAATGATGGAAAAAACTGCGCTTTACGGTGGTTACGAATACACAAAGCAAGACGCTAGCGGATTCGCATTTGGTAACGGTGATGAAGACGGTACGGTTATTTATGTTGGTGTAGAGCATAAGTTTAACTCTTGGGCGCGTGTATATGGTGAATACGGCTACGGTGACGGTACAACTCTAGGCTACAACAACCAAGGTTCTGACTCTCAGGTTGATCCCCAAATGGCAGATGCTGAAAGCAACTTCGCAGTTGGTGCACGTTTCTACTGGTAATATCTAGTTAAAATAGATTATTCAATGCCCAGCCCCAGTGCTGGGCATTTTTGTATCTGAAACAACAGATTCAAGATGTAAATTCCTACTTTATCTTTTTTGATATTCGGCTTAGTTTAACAAAATCAGATGGTTATGGTTTTATCATGGCTTTTGGGGTACCAACGGTGTGAACACAGAGTGTGTATGAGACCCTAGTCCCCTGACACTAGCGCAATCGTTTGTTTTTTATGTTAATATTGCGCAGAAATGACGCGAGTCAAATCTATCAAAAACAGAAGCTGTCAACAGCTCTAATGAAAAACAGGATTTCCCCAAAAATGTCACAATTAAAAGTTTGGTTTACAGTTTCCGAAGCTGAAGGACTAGTGAAAAGCGGAGGTTTAGCTGACGTTGGTAAGGCGTTACCTAAAGCGATGCAAAACCTTGGCACTAACATTGCGATCGCAATTCCAGGCTATACAAAGTTACCTAACTTTGAGCAAAGCCCAGTTGTTCTATCTACTACTTTAGACCATCACCCCCACACTCCGTATCAAGTTCGTAAGTTAGAGCTTGATGGTGTACCGGTATACGCATTCGAATGTGCGCAATACTTTGATCGCCCAGAACTTTATGCTGAGCGCAACCAAGCATACGCGGATAACGGCGAACGTTTCGCTTTCTTTGCTGCTGCAAGTTTGGATGCACTGCCAAAGCTTAACTTTAAGCCGGATGTAGTTCATGCGAATGATTGGCACACTGGCTTGGTGCCTTTCTTGTTGAAGACTCGATTTGCAAATAACGACTTCTATAAAGATATCAAAAGCGCACTGACCATTCACAATGCACTGTTTAAGGGTATCTACCCATACAATGAAGTGAGCATCATTCCAGAGCTAACTCAAGTAGAAGCAAGCACTGTGAACTATGGTCATGACTGCATCAGTATGCTTCGCGCTGGCATCCAGTACGCGGATAAACTGAACGCAGTAAGCCCTAACTACGCTGAAGAGCTAAAAACACCGCTGGGCTCTCATGGTCTGGTCAATGACTTTGTTTCTCGCTCTGTGGATTTCTCAGGCATTGTTAATGGCTGTGATTACAGCGAGTGGGATCCAGCGACGGATAAATACCTAGTTAAGAAGTTCAAGCCAACTAAAGCGAGCTTTAAAGCAGGAAAATCAGCAAACAAAACAGCGCTTCAGCAAGAATTTAATTTGCCTGTCGCTAAGCTGCCTATGTTTGGCATGGTGTGTCGTCTGACCCATCAAAAAGGTTTCCACTATATCTTGCCGATCCTAGACCGTTTCTTGAAGAACGATGTACAGCTCGTGATCATTGGCACAGGTGATCCTGATATAGCCGCGCAATTGCGTGAAGTATCAGAGCAATACGGCGATAAGTTTGCCTTTGTCGAAGCTTACGATAACCGTCTGGCTCACCTTGTAGAAGCAGGCTCAGATTTCTTCCTAATGCCTTCAGAATTTGAAGCGTGTGGTTTGAATCAGCTTTACTCTATGGCTTACGGCACTCTTCCAATCGTTCGTGATGTAGGTGGCTTGAAAGATACTGTGAATGATTATGATACAGACCCAAGCGTGGGTACTGGTTTCTCATTCCACGACCCAATCCCAGACGAGTTACTGGTATGCATGCAACGAGCGTTGATTTTATATCTTCAGCAACCAACAGAGTTTGCTGAAGTTCAGCTTCGTGCGATGAAGCAAGACTTTGGCTGGAACGTAGCAGCAGAGAAGTACCTAGAGATGTTTAAGAGCGCGATGTAGGGCAGAGCCAACGAACTCAAATTGAGTTCGAGGTTAATATAACGCACCGTCGTCATCCTAGAAAGTTCGAAGAACTTATCTAGGACCTTGGAGGGTGCGTTAGCTCGATATTGGTACTCTCTAAGATCCTGACTTTCGTCAGGATGACGAGCATAAAAAAAGCCTGAATCTTTCGATTCAGGCTTTTTAATATCTAGCTTGTAGCTTGTAGCTTGTAGCTTGTAGCTTGTAGCTTGTAGCTTGTAGCTTGTAGCTTGTAGCTTGTAGCTTGTAGCTTATAGCTTATCAGTCAACTCAATCGCTTGACCGATGTAGTTCGCTGGAGTCATTTCTTTCAGGCGAGCTTTCTCGTCTTCTGGAAGCTCAAGGCCATCGATGAAGTTGCGCATAGCTTCGCCATCAACACGTTTACCGCGTGTTAGCTCTTTTAGCTTCTCGTAAGGTTTCTCGATGCCGTAGCGACGCATTACTGTTTGTACTGGTTCAGCCAATACTTCCCAGTTTTGGTCTAGTTCTTTAAGTAACGCTTCACGGTTCACTTCTAGCTTGCTAATACCTTTAAGAGTCGAAGTATAAGCAATGATTGCGTAGCCTACACCGACACCAAGGTTACGAAGAACCGTTGAGTCAGTCAGGTCACGCTGCCAGCGAGAGATAGGCAGTTTCTGTGCTAAGTGACCGAATATAGCGTTAGCTAGACCTAGGTTACCTTCAGAGTTTTCAAAATCGATTGGGTTTACTTTATGCGGCATGGTTGAAGAACCAATCTCGCCAGCAATCGTTTTTTGTTTGAAGTGACCTAATGCGATGTAACCCCAAATATCACGATCGAAGTCGATCAAGATAGTGTTGAAACGCGCAACCGCGTCAAAAAGCTCAGCGATGTAATCGTGTGGCTCGATTTGAGTGGTGTAAGGGTTCCAAGTTACGCCAAGAGATTCAGTGATGAACTCTTCAGCAAACTGGTGCCAGTTTACTTCAGGGTAAGCGGATAGGTGAGCGTTGTAGTTACCTACTGCACCGTTAACTTTACCTAGAATCTCAACACTTTCGATCTGCTTGTATTGACGTTCCATACGGTACACCACGTTTGCCATTTCTTTACCCATCGTTGATGGAGAAGCAGGCTGGCCGTGCGTACGAGATAGAAGTGGAATGTCACGGTACTCGACAGAAAGTGCTTTTAGAGCATCAATGATGTTCTTGATTTCTGGAAGAATCACAGTTTCACGCGCTTCTTTAAGCATTAGCGCGTGAGAAGTGTTGTTGATGTCTTCTGAAGTACATGCAAAGTGGATGAACTCGTTAACCGCGTGAAGCTCTGGTACGCCAGCAACTTTCTCTTTTAGGAAGTACTCAACCGCTTTTACGTCGTGGTTAGTCGTGCGCTCAATGTCTTTGATACGTTGTGCGTCTTCTTCACTGAAGTTAGCCGCTACGTTATCAAGAAATTGGTTTGCTTCAGCGCTAAACGCCGGTACTTCTGCGATTGCATCTGTTGCTGCAAGCTTTTGTAGCCAGCGGATTTCAACGATAGTGCGGTACTTTAGGAGGCCATACTCACTAAAGATGCTACGAAGTGCAGTGGTTTTGCTACCGTAACGGCCGTCTACTGGTGAAACAGCAGTCAATGCTGACAGTTCCATGTTGTTCTCCCGAGTTGAGTTTCTTAAATTTTGTGAGGTTTATACCAGTAACAAGAGTAATTGTCACTAGTGTTGCGCAAACGATTGCGTTAATTTTCTGTGCGCAAAAAAATTAGCTCGCGACAATGCGCGAGCCAATATTTAAATTCGTGCTAAAAGTATCTCAGCCTGTTCAATCATTTTCTTGCGGCCAAAGATTAAGTGACGGCGTTTACCACCGACCTGACGCCACAGTACGGCACTACGAATACCAGAGAGGAGTAGGGCTCGTACCTTGCTTTGTACTGAGGTTTGCTGAAGCATCGCTGGATTACCGGTTACTTGAATGCGAGGGCCAATAGGGCTGACCACATCAAGATAAACGCTAGCAAGGTTACTGATCATTTGCTCTTCAAACAGATCAAAATGCTCAGTTTGGCGTTCAATTTGCTGAAGGCGATCGCCCAGTTGTGCCATAGAGTCGCGGCGCTGGCTTAACTTGCGTTCAAGTGCCATTAAGCTGATCACGTAGCGAGTTAATTCATTGCCCGTCGCTGAACTATCAATGCCTCGAGATAGGCACTCAAGACCAATTTTAAGGTCACGTTCATTACCAAAGACGCTAATAGTATCAGCAGGATTGGTATTGATAATTGCGGCAACTGAGGTTTCAAACGCGGCAGAATTACAATGTCCGTCTTTTGCCACTTGTTGAACTAAAGCGACAGCCTGGCAAATGCCAGCAAAAGCAATGGTACGGTCATAATTGGTATTTGCCACGTAAGAACTCCTTTGTATTAAGCTTTGATTCGTTTTTCGATGATTCCGCCACCCAAGCATACTTCGTCTTTATAGAAGACCGCAGATTGACCAGGGGTAACGGCGACTTGTGGTTCGTCGAAGATCACTTTGATGTTCTCGTCGTCCACGGGAATAATGGTACATGGAATATCGGTTTGGCGATATCTTGTTTTCACTGTGCAAGTCATTGGCTCACGAATAGGATTACGGTCGACCCAGTGTAATTGAGCCGCAAGCAAGCCTTCAGACTTAAGTAATGGATGATCTGCACCTTGAACCGCAATCAATACGTTGCGCTTCAAGTCTTTTTCCGCAACATACCATGGGTCTTCGTTACCACCGCCACCTTTTTGGCCACCAATATGTAGGCCTTTACGTTGACCAAGGGTGTGGTACATCAAGCCCATATGCTCGCCAATTTCTTGACCTTCAGGGGTTTCAATTTTACCCGGTTGAGCAGGCAAATAGCGAGAAAGAAAATCTGTAAACTTGCGCTCACCGATAAAACAAATACCCGTTGAGTCTTTTTTCTTCGCTGTGATTAAGCCTTGCTCTTCAGCAATGCGGCGAACTTCTGGCTTTTCGATATCGCCCACAGGGAATAAGCTACGGCCGACTTGTTCATGGCTTAGCGTGTACAAGAAGTAGCTTTGATCTTTATTGCCATCTAGACCGCGAAGCATGCGAGGCTTTTCACCTGCAGCAATTTCTTCTGCACTAGGGAATGTACGGCGTACGTAGTGACCCATTGCGATGTAATCGGCGTCCAGAACTTCGTCAGCGAATTCTAAAAAGGCTTTGAATTTGATTTCTTTGTTGCAAAGGATATCAGGGTTTGGCGTACGACCTGCTTTGTACTCCTGGAGGAAGTACTCAAATACGTTGTCCCAATATTCTGCAGCAAAATTTATCGTGTGCAAATGAATGCCCAGCTTGTCACAGACCGCTTGCGCATCGGCAAGGTCTTCTGCAGCTGTACAATACTCTTCGTTGTCGTCTTCTTCCCAGTTCTTCATAAACAGGCCTTCAACTTGATAGCCTTGTTGTTGAAGCAGGTACGCAGAGACCGAGGAATCAACCCCACCGGACATGCCGACGATGACTTTCTTTTGGCTGTTGTCAGACATTCAAAATTACCACTAGATAAACACGGTCGCAGATTCTAACAGAAACAAACCCAGTGTGACAGATCCATGAGATGAATCACACTTTCAAATTGACTGAAAAGTGTAAACATTTTCTGTCATACTATGTGCCACTATTTCGTTGCTCCCACAATAGGGTTAAAGACCATGCAAGACCAACAAGAAGTTCAAGACCAACTGATCGAAATCGTTGAAAATCAGATTGAATCAGGCAACCCAAAGAAAGTAAAAGAAACGCTGATGCGCTTGATGATGACAGGCAATAGCCGCGACGATGCTATCGCTATGATTGGCTGTGCGGTAGCGATTGAAGTGTTTGATGTTGTGAACAACGGTGCAGAATTCAACGAAAAGCGTTACGCAGAGCACCTTGATCGACTTCCAGACCTAGGGTTTATGGAAGGCGAGTAGCCAAATTCCCAATAAGTGTTGAGCCTTGCTCGGAAAGACCACCGTCATCCCGGAATTTGCGCGAGCAAATATCCGGGATCTTAGAAAGCTCAGAGCAGGCTCAGTACACTAAACCTCTTTCCATTCTCCATTTGGCAAATCGCCTAAGCTGTATTGACCAATGGAATAGCGGATTAGGCGCAAAGTGGGGTAGCCAATATTGGCGGTCATTCGGCGTACTTGTCTGTTGCGGCCTTCTATGATGGTAATTGCTAGCCAAGTGGTTGGGATGGCTGCACGAAAGCGCACGGGTGGGTTTCTGTCCCATACTGTTGGCTCTGGCATGATCTCTACTGTTGCGGGTAGCGTTATACCGTCTTTTAGTTCTACACCCTTACGCAGCTTATCTAAATCGTGCTCTGATGGCGCGCCTTCCACCTGTACCCAATAGGTCTTTGGCGATTTTGAATCAGGCTGGGTCAATTTAGCTTGTAAAATACCATCATTCGTCAGTAATAATAGTCCTTCACTATCTCTATCGAGCCTTCCTGCGGCATACACCTCTTTTACTTTAATGAAGTCCGCCAGAGTTTGTCTGCCGTCACCGTCAGTAAACTGGCTTAATACATCAAAAGGTTTGTTAAACAGCAGTACTCTTCGTTCTTCGGCAGAAACGCGTTTAACGGTGCGCACAGGGTTCCTCCTATTGGAAGAGCTAGAGTGCTTTTGGTTGAATCTGTTGTCGGGCTTCGAAGAAGATTGAGAAGTTCGAGCCTTATTTTGAGGTCGGCGGTTGCCGCTAGACATGTTAACTACCTTGCATTTTTGTAAACAAACTGTATGAGTTCATTCTCAGGAAACAACATTTGCTTTATGATACGCGCAGCAAACGGGGTAGGTTAATCATAACACGATTGCTAACAGAGCCGATTATTTGATAGGTTAAACAGTAACGCCTTGTATGACTTATGGCGTTTTAGGCTATTTAGAGCCAAGAATTGGTAAAACCCAAGACACAACATCAATTGCTATAAAATCGACTGACACTAGAGCTGAATATAGCCAGTGAACAAATAATAACGATAGGGAAATTTCATGTCTGCACAAAAGCCCACCATTATTTACACCATTACCGATGAAGCTCCAGCGCTGGCAACATACTCGTTTTTGCCAATGGTACAAGCATTCACTGCATCATCTGATATTGCAGTTGAAACTCGCGACATTTCATTAGCGGGTCGTATTATCGCTAACTTCGCTGAGTACTTGAAACCAGAGCAACGTATTGGTGATGCACTATTAGAGTTAGGTGAGTTGGCGAAAACACCAGAAGCGAACATTATTAAGCTTCCAAACATCTCAGCGTCAATCCCACAGCTAAAAGCGGCAATCAAAGAGCTACAAGCAAAGGGCTATGCTCTACCTGATTACCCAGCAGAGGCAAAAACTGACGAAGAGAAAGCCATTCAATCTATCTATGACAAGATCAAAGGCAGTGCGGTAAACCCAGTATTGCGCGAGGGTAACTCAGATCGCCGTGCTCCTGCTTCTGTAAAGAACTATGCTAAGAAAAACCCGCATTCAATGGGTGCATGGTCTAAAGAATCAAAGTCACACGTAGCGAGCATGGACGGAAATGACTTCTTTGGTAGCGAAAAATCGGTCACCATTGATGGTGCAACTGAGGTTCGTATTGAACTGCGTGGTGATGACGGTAGCGTTAACACATTGAAGTCAGCTTTCGCACTAAAAGACCAAGAAATCATTGATACTTCTGTGTTGAATAAGAACGCATTGGTTGCTTTCTTTGAGAAAGAAATCGAATCTGCGAAAGAGCAAGATGTACTGCTTTCATTGCATATGAAAGCGACCATGATGAAGGTTTCAGACCCAGTTATCTTTGGTCATGCGGTTAAGGTGTACTACAAAGACGTATTCGAGAAATACGGTTCTTTGTTTGACGAGTTAGGTGTAGACGTAAACAACGGTATTGGTGACGTTTACGCTAAGATCGAATCTTTACCTGAAGCACAGAAGCAAGAAATTGTTGCCGCTCTTAACGCGGTTTATGAAACTCGTCCAGAACTTGCGATGGTAGATTCGGACCGTGGTATCACTAACCTTCATGTTCCATCTGACGTCATCGTTGATGCTTCTATGCCAGCAATGATCCGCACCTCTGGTCAAATGTGGGGTCCAGATGGTAAGCCGAAAGATTCGAAGGCGATGATTCCAGATCGTTGCTACGCTGGGGTTTACCAAGCTGTCATCGATTTCTGTAAGCAGCATGGCGCGTTTGATCCTACGACTATGGGTAGTGTGCCAAACGTGGGTTTGATGGCGCAAAAAGCAGAAGAATATGGCTCTCACGATAAGACATTCATCTTGTCTCAATCAGGCAAAGTATGTGTTGTTGATGCTAACGAGAAGGTACTTCTGGAGCAATCGGTTGAAGAAGGCGACATCTTCCGTATGTGTCAGGTAAAAGATGCACCAATCCAAGATTGGGTAAAACTTGCCGTTAACCGTTCACGCTTATCTGCTACTCCTGCAGTATTTTGGTTGGATTCAAATCGCGCACACGATGCAGAGCTTATCAAGAAAGTTGAAGCCTACCTGCCTCAGCACAATACTGAGGGCTTAGATATTCGCGTATTGTCTCCAGTAGAAGCGACCTTATTTACGTTAGAACGCATTGCTAAGGGCGAAGATACGATCTCTGTCACAGGTAACGTACTGCGTGACTACCTAACAGACTTGTTCCCAATCCTAGAACTGGGTACTTCAGCGAAGATGTTGTCTATCGTTCCTCTAATGAATGGTGGTGGTTTGTTTGAAACGGGTGCTGGTGGTTCTGCGCCGAAGCACGTTCAGCAGGTGGAAAAAGAAAACCATCTTCGTTGGGATTCTTTAGGTGAGTTCCTAGCACTAGCGGCATCCCTTGAGCACCTGAGTGAAGTGACGGGTAATGAAAAGGCACGTGTACTTGCTGAAACATTAGATGCGGCAACCGGTAAATTCCTTGACGAGAACAAATCCCCATCACGTCGTGTAGGTGAACTTGATAACCGTGGTAGTCACTACTTTCTGGCTCGTTTCTGGGCAGAAGCATTGGCAAACCAAAACAAGAATGCTGAACTCGCTGAGCAATTTACTGCGGTAGCGAAGTCTCTTGCGTCTAATGAAGATAATATCGTTAATGAACTTAACAGTGTGCAAGGCGTGGTAGGTGAGTTGGGTGGTTATTACTCCCCAGTAGATGCGATTGCCTCTGAACTCATGCGTCCAAGTGCAACGCTAAATCAGATTATCGACAACGTATAATGTAATCTAGATATTAAAACCCCGAGCTAAGTGATTAGTTCGGGGTTTTTTATGCTTTGAGTATTCGCTGGTTTTCGATTATGCGTGAAGATAGCCAGTAAACATCAGATAAACAGAAAGTCCTGCCAACGCAATCAGTGCCCGTTCTATCCAAGTATCCATTACTGAATACACTTTTTCACCCGCCTTGATTCGAGATGCGTGGGTATATCGGAAGAATGGAATACCAATGGTGTATAAAATCGTCGCCATTAATTGATACTCCAGTCCTGCCGCAGCAATTAACCAAGCACAAAATAACGCCGCACTTGCTGCTAAAGCGATGTGTCCGTAATTGCGTTTATTTAAGCCAACCGACTTAGGATCTAGCGAGATTTTTAGAAGAAAGAGACAGCTGAGCAAATAACAAGGCAGAACCATTACCGATGCGATGTTAATCGCTGCCAGATACACATTCTCAAACATCACTACCAGCAAGACACACAGTTGCATGAATAATGTAGACATATTTAATGCATTAATTGGTGCTTCATTTTTGTTGGTATGGCTGAAGAAACGAGGAAACTCACCGACTTTTCCAGCCTCATACGGCACTTCTGCAACCAACATAGTCCATGCGACTAGGGCTCCAAATACTGAAACCAGCACGCAGATGTTCACGAGTATACGGCCATAAGGACCAATGGCGGCTTCGAGAAGAGAGGCTGCAGATGGGTTTGCCAGTTGTGATAATTCTTGCTGAGGTAAGATGCCGAATGCCAAGATAGAGATCAGGCTGTACATACTAATCGCGACTAAAAAGCCAATTAATGTTGCTTTACCCACATCGGATTTCTTTTTGGCTCTGCCTGATAGTACGACTGCGCCTTCAATACCGACAAAACACCAAAGGGTGACCATCATAGTACTTTGGATTTGAGAGACCACTGAGCCTAGCTGTTGCTCTTCTCCCCATACATCGAGAGAGAGGTTCGCAGGTTCAAAGCTGTACATGATGATCGCGATAATAATAATCAAGCCGATCAACTTACCTACTGTAGAGATAAGATTAATAAATGATGAACTGGCAGTGCCTCGCAATGCAATGGCATTCATCCCCCAGAGCAATGCTGAGCATAGGAATACAGTCTCGACACCATGCTGCAATAATACAGGAAAGAACAATCCTAAAGAGTCATTGATCATAACGGCAAGGGCGACGTTACCCATACAGGTCATTAACCAATAACCCCAAGCAGACTGGAAGCCAATATATTCGCCAAATCCTGCTTTTGCGTATGAGAAAATACCAGAATTAAGGTTCGGCTTTTTTTCGGCTAGTACCCTGAAGGTTTGCACCAAAAGAAGCATGCCGATACCAGTGATCAGCCAAGCGAGGGACACAGCACCAATAGAAGCTTGCTCTGCCATGTTTTGCGGAATACTAAAGATACCGCTACCGATCATTGAACCAAATACGATGGCGATCAAGCCAACTAAGCCCACAGAATTCTTATTGCTCATTACATGCTCTAGACTGCTTCAGTGGTCATCCCAAAAGTGAGATAACCAAAATTATGTGAAGTAAATTGATAAGTGAGTGTTAATTAACCACCACTCATCATAAGGGGGAGGGATTATACTGATTGATGTGTTGAATAAATAGAGCTAATCGTAACGAGAGATTAAAACTATTATTCCACCGATGATCGGTGCTCTTTAGGCGATGTAAGGCAGAGACTTCAAACGCAGTTTATTATTTAGATAGCGCATTGAGTGACACATTTATTTACAAAATAGAATGGAGGGATTTAAGAATGACGAAGCTAACTATAGTAGCCAATATTGTTGCCAAACAAGACAAGACGGAACTGGTAAAGTCGGAGCTGAAAAAACTCATTGCGACAACACGTGCTGAAGAAGGGTGTGTGAACTACGATCTTCATCAAGACAATGATAATCCAGCACATTTTCTGTTCTTTGAGAATTGGGAAACACGCGAGTTATGGCAAAAGCACATGGAAAATGATCATTTAGCGTCTTATATAGCGGCAACCGAAGGGGCGGTAGAGTCTTTCGTTGTGCATGAAATGACTCAGATAGGTTAGCCTGCATATCGATGTGAACTTGAACAAAATTTGGTGAGAGTTTGATTCCTGTTTGATATTGTAGTGATAGTCGAAATAGGAGTCATTTAGTCAATGAGAAAAAGCCTGATCACTGTCGTTTTTGGTGTGTTAGCCACGGGTTGTAGCCAATCTGAAGCACCCAAAGAGAGCAGCGATTATCATTCCCATGAAAACCAACAAGTGATCATTGTTCATGGTCTTGCTCGCAGTGCGTCTTCAATGGAGGAGATGTCAGAAAGGGTAGAGCAACATGGTTATCAAGTTTGTGTGGTGGATTATCCAACTGTCGGTAGAGAGCTAGATTACACATTATATAAAAGCGGTTTGCAGATAGATGAGTGTGTTTATCAGTTTGATCGTGAACTGTCTCAAAGTCGCGGTAGTAAAATACATTTTGTTGGGCACTCTCTAGGAGGGTTGGTTATTCGTGATTATCTTGCTAAAAAACCAGCAATGACGTATTCCCAGCACTTAGGCGAGGTGGTGTTTTTGGGCACCCCAAACCATGGCAGTGATGTAGCAGATTTTTTCTCTAGTCTTTGGTTACTGCCACTTGCGGGTGGTACAGCCGCCTCATTGACGACTGATCCACAAAGCTTACCTAATTCATTGCCACAACCGAACTATCCTTTTGGAGTCATAGCTGGGACAGATACATATCCGGTCTTAAGGCACATGTTCGAGAACTCGAACGATGGTCTAGTCTCGGTAGAGTCTGCGCAATTAGAGGGTATGCAAGATTTTATTGCTGTAGATATCAAACACGACAGTTTGAGAAGCGATCCTATGGTAACGGACTTGGTACTCAATTATCTTAGTCATAGACGCTTTGCTGTTGCAGAAACAATGCAATAAACAGAAATAAAACGGCTGACTTATTAAATGAGAATTAATGAGTCAGCCGTTTTGGTTTTTAGGAAGGCTTTGCTTGTACTACAGAATCTTTACGACCTTATCGAGGTCTAGGCGAGATTTAGGAAGATTGGCATTGTAATCTTCTTCTTTGTGATGGTAGCCGATGGCTAGAGCAACGTTACATACGTAGCCGTCTAGTTCTTCAGCAAAGACTTCACCAATCAATTCACTGTCCACCCCTTCCATCGTTGTTGAATCGATACCAAGTCTAGCAATGACGTGCAGAGCGTTACCTAAGGCTAGATAGGTTTGTGATTTCGTCCAAGTCGAAGTATCCCCATTTTCGTCGGTATTTAGCTCAACAAATGCAAATGCCCCAAACGCCGCATCGCGCTGCTCTTTTGATGTACGACCATCTTCGATGCCTTTGTCCACGACTTTTGCATAATCTTCTTTCGTGTACTTAGGATTGTGCGCGAATAAGATTACATGAGAAGCTGACTTTATATGGGGTTGGTTAAATTGGTGCTTAATTGCAAACGTATCATGCATACGCTGCTTGGCTTCATCGCTTTCAATTACGATGAATTTCCAGGGTTGTGAGTTGATAGACGATGCGGATAGGCGAAGCGCCTCGTAGATCACATCTAAATCTTGTTGTGGTATACGCTTTGATGGATCGTAGCGTTTTGCGGTGTAACGATTTTCTAGGTCAGTGATGATTGGATGAGCCATGGCTGAGTCCTTCGATAGTTGGAGTAAGGTGGCAGGTGAACGCGACCAATAAAGAGTAAGTACTGTGAATAAATCTAGCCTATTTGATTGTGTGTCACGAATAAACAGCAATCCATGCAAATTACTTTTAAATACTATTCAATAATCATAGTGACTCAATGAGTCTTAACTTTTGCTGTTGTTCATCCTAACTGATTGAATATAAAGAACATGCAATGTTAGGTCACAAAAAAACGTTGTTCCAACTATTTGCGATTTTATCTGTGATCTCGCATAATCGGCACAAATATCATTGCTAGGTTTTACGCATGAAGAGATTAGTTCTATACGTGAAGGATAAATGCGCACATTGCAAAGATGCCCAGCGCTATCTTGACTCTAAGGGGTATAAATACCGCTTAACCAACGCTAAGATGCAAAGAGGACGCAAGGAACTTGATGCGATCGGAGCTCGGTCTTTACCTGTCCTGAAGATTGGCGATCAGATCATGATTGGTTGGAATCCAAAGAACTTCGAGCGAATGTACAACAGCGATTAAGCTGGTGATTAAAACGAAAAAAGAGGCTCAATGGCCTCTTTTTGCTATCCAGTAACGTTATTTTGCAGCATCAGTTTCTATGGGTACCACAGCGCTAGCATGGGAGCCTTTTGGCCCAGCTTCTACTTCGTAGGTGACAGTTTGACCCGCTTTTAATGTTCTGTAACCATCCATTTGGATAGTTGAATAGTGAGCGAATACATCGCCATCTTCTCCTTCTGGGCATATAAACCCAAACCCTTTGGCGTTGTTAAACCACTTAACTGTACCTGTTGCCATGCTTTACTTCCTTATGCATTTATTACTTATTGTGCGCTGTGTTGCAATAGTCTGAATGATCAAATTACTTCAGTTAAACCAACATCCTCAGCCTACTTTGTTTGATTAGAAAATCTGAAATGATAATTTTCTAATCAAACAATAGAATAATTTAGACAAAGAATCATCATGATCAATACATTTCATTCGATTATTTAACAGAATAATAACGATTGCTTTGAGATTAAACAACGCGGATCACTGAATATGTGGTGTAAGGTCAAGGTATGAGCAACATGTTGTAATAAATAGCGGGATTCGTGGCAAAAGTAGGCGAAAAAACCCTCGTCCGATACTGATAGCAATCTTTTATTTGCAGGGATACAATTGCTCTATTAGTCTCTAAAGTAGCTGGAAAAAATTCTGCTACAAGAGTGATTGTTTTTTCTACTAAAGACGTAAAAATGAGTAAATTTTTTGAATGGGTGACTCCAGACTCTGACTTGCTGGAGAAAGAAAAAACCGAGGTAAAACCACCACCTATGTATCACGTTATTTTGAATAACGATGACTACACCCCTATGGATTTCGTTATTGAGATCCTTGAGCGCTTCTTTGGTATGGATGCCGACAAAGCGACTCAGACCATGCTTCAGGTGCATTACCAGGGGAAGGCACGTTGTGGAACGTACACAGCTGAAGTTGCAGAAACAAAGGTTGCTCAAGTTACAGTCTACTCTAAAGAGCAAGAGCACCCTTTGTTGTGCACCATGGAAAGAGCATAACCACATCGCGGTCAAACAGGACTAAGTGGTTGTTTTGAAGTTTTGGGGAGGCCTGTATGCTTAACAAGGAATTAGAAACGAGTTTGAATGGCGCTTTTTCTCAAGCGCGAGATAAACGGCACGAGTTTATGACAGTAGAGCATCTACTGTTGGCGCTTCTGGATAACCAATCTGCTCAAGAAGCTCTCAAGGCTTGCGGGGCAAACATTGACACTATTCGTCAAGAGCTTGATACCTTTATTGAGCAAACCACACCATTGATTGCCGTTGACGATGCCACGCGAGAAACTCAACCCACTCTGAGCTTCCAGCGAGTATTGCAACGAGCGGTTTTCCATGTGCAATCTTCGGGCCGTAATGAGGTTTCTGGTGCAAACGTACTAGTCGCCATCTTTAGTGAGCAAGAATCTCACGCAGCCTACCTTCTGAAAAAGAATGACGTGAGCCGACTTGATATCGTTAACTTTATCTCCCACGGCATCACGAAAACACAAAAAGATGAACCCTCTGAACTGTTTGGCAGTACCGAGACAACGGAAGAAGTTGCGCAAGAAGATCAGTTAGAAAATTTTGCAACCAACCTTAATATTGTCGCTCGTAATGGCAATATCGATCCGCTTATTGGTCGTGACCAAGAACTTGAACGCACCATTCAGGTATTGTGTCGTCGTCGCAAAAACAATCCGCTACTTGTAGGTGAAGCAGGTGTAGGTAAAACCGCAATTGCTGAAGGCCTGGCGTGGAGAATTGTTGAAGGTGACGTCCCTGAGGTGATTGCAAACTCTGTTATCTACTCGTTAGATATTGGCTCTCTACTTGCGGGAACCAAATATCGCGGTGATTTTGAGAAACGTTTTAAGAACATACTCAAACAGCTTGAGAAAGAAGATGACGCTATTTTATTCATTGATGAGATTCATACCATCATTGGCGCAGGCGCTGCATCCGGTGGCCAGGTCGATGCTGCCAACTTGATCAAGCCGCTATTAAGCAGTGGTAAATTGCGTTGCATTGGTTCAACAACCTATCAAGAATACAGCACAATCTTTGAAAAAGAGCGTGCGCTTTCTCGTCGTTTCCAAAAGATTGATGTCGTAGAACCCTCTTTAGATGATACCACTAAGATTTTAATGGGGCTTAAATCGAAATACGAAGAGCATCATGAGGTTCGTTATACCAATAAAGCCCTTCGTGCTGCGGTAGAGCTTTCTGCGAAATACATCAACGAACGTCATTTGCCTGATAAAGCCATCGACGTTATTGATGAAGCAGGAGCCAAAAGTCGATTGGTCCCTAGCAGTCGTCGTAAGAAGACGGTAGGCGTGGGTGATATCGAAGCTATGGTAGCGAAGATGGCACGTATTCCTGAGAAGTCGGTTTCTTCTTCGGATAAAGACATTCTTCTAAATCTAGACAAGAAAATGAAGATGTTAGTGTTCGGACAAGACGAAGCTATCGATGTATTGAGCCAGTCTATCAAATTGTCTCGCGCTGGTTTAGGCGCAGAGAACAAGCCTGTAGGTTCCTTCTTGTTTGCGGGCCCTACAGGGGTGGGTAAAACAGAAGTTACCGCACAGCTTTCTAAATTAATGGGTATTGAACTGCTTCGCTTTGATATGTCTGAATATGGTGAGCGTCATTCTATCAGCCGCTTGATTGGTGCACCTCCTGGTTACGTTGGGTACGATCAAGGGGGTCTATTAACGGACGCCGTCATCAAACAGCCTCACTCTGTGGTACTTCTTGATGAGATTGAGAAAGCACATCCAGATATCTTTAACTTGCTTCTGCAAGTAATGGATAACGGGACGCTAACGGACAATAACGGCCGTAAAGCAGATTTCCGCAATATCATTTTGGTTATGACTACCAATGCCGGTGTCGTTGAGACAGAAAAGCAATCAATTGGCTTGATCCAACAAGATCACGCTCCTGATGCAATGGCAATTATTAAGCGTGTGTTTACTCCAGAGTTTCGTAACCGCTTAGACAACATCATTTGGTTCAATAGCCTAGACGAAGTGGTTATTCATCAAGTGGTTGATAAGTTCATTGTTGAACTTCAGGCGCAACTTGATACACGCGGCGTGTCGCTAGAGGTTGCAGATAGTGCTCGCCAATGGTTGGCAGTGAAAGGCTATGACAAGTCGATGGGCGCAAGACCTATGTCTAGAGCAATTCAAGAGAACTTGAAGAAGCCACTGGCTAATGAGCTGTTATTCGGTGTATTGGTGAATGGTGGTACTGTGACGGTTGATCTTAAGAATGACGAGTTGCAATTCCACTATGCGAATACAGAGGAAGAAGCGGTTCATCATTAATGAGTGAAGAGTGGGTTCTTAAAGAGCCCAACTTAACGCCAGCGAAGATTATTTCAATTAGACTAAATTAATCTTCAGCCAACAAAAAACGGAGCATAAGCTCCGTTTTTTTATGCATAGTTAATAGAGATATTAACGAGCACGGAAGACGATGCGGCCTTTACTTAGGTCGTATGGAGTCATCTCTACAGTCACTTTATCGCCAGTTAGGATACGGATGTAGTTTTTGCGCATCTTACCAGAGATATGTGCAGTCACAACGTGACCGTTTTCTAGTTCTACACGGAACATAGTGTTTGGCAGAGTGTCCAGGACAGTGCCTTGCATCTCAATTACGTCTTCTTTAGCCATTTAATCCTCGAATCAGAATAAGGGTAATATTGGTAACCCATTTAGTTACCTATTAACATTGGGCGATATTCTACCCTTGCCACCGGTGATTTACTAGCTTTTGATGCGAATCAAATCGGACTTTATAATTCATGGCTGGACATTCATCGATTTGATAGCCCAGATAGAGCCACTTTTTGCCTTGCGAACGGGTGTATTGGATTTGGTAGAGCACCGACAGTGTACCCAATGAAATAGGGTGCTCCGGGTCGTAAAAGGTATAAAAAGCACTGTTCGCATCGTTCACTTGATCTGTAACGGCCACCGATACCAATTGCTCTTGATAATAAATTTGTAAAAAGGTGGTTGGAATCGTACTTGAGCCGATAAATCTGGCAAAGTCGTCCTGCTTTGGAGGGTACATACTGCCTTCAAAATGCCGTGCTTCGATATATTTCTCGTAAATATTAAACCAATTTGGGTTAATTTTCGTGGTGACTTCCCACGTATAGTGTTTACCTTTGTTGAGCAGGCGCTTCTGACTTTTTGAGGGTTTGCTGTGCTCAACATCTACTCGAATGGCGATACATTTACTGCACCCTTCACAATGAGGCCGGTAAATTGTATCTCCACTGCGCCTAAATCCATTAGCTAACAACAGTTCATAGCCTTGCAAGCTTTGCAGATGATTATCTAATGCAATCGCGACACGCTCTTGCTTGTCCTTCAAATAGCTACATTGATGGCTTTGGGTGAAGCCCACTCGAATTTGTTGTAACTCGGGATTCATTTACAGATAGATTCCTTTTTAATATGGATTGAATAGTAGACAGTCGTTAGGAGATGAACAATTGCTGACTGTCGTAACAGCTAGAAACCATCGACGCATCTCGACTCTCTAAAAGATAGTCTTGAAAGGTGGTTCTTGGTATCTCTATTGCGCCTAAAGAGGCCAAATGAGGGTTCATAATCTGGCAATCAATCAGTTTCCCTCCATGGCTGATAAAGTGTTGGCAAAAATACCACAATGCTATTTTCGAAGCGTTTGGCTTAACACTGACCATAGATTCTCCGCAAAATATCTGACCAACAGCGACGCCGTACAGGCCACCCACCAGATCTTCGCCATCCCACACTTCTACAGAGTGGCACGAGCCGGCTTGAGCTAAAGATTTATATGCCGAAAGCATTTGCTTTGTTATCCATGTTTCTTCATTTGGGCGAGTGTCCGCACACAACTGAATAAGCGTTTCAGTCGCGTGGTTGAGAGTGACCTTATAATTATGTTTTCGTTGAAATTTCACTAAACTTTTTGCTGGTTTGAAAGTCTCAGGGATAAATACCGCTCTTGGTGATGGACTCCACCATAAAATGGGTTCACCATAGCTATACCAAGGGAATATACCTTGTCTGTAGGCGCTTCGCAGCCTGTCTACGGAGAGATCCCCTCCAAATGCCAACAGCCCATTAGGTTCAGCCAGTGCTAAACTAGGGTTAGGAAATTGGGTATTACTGAGACTGAGTTCTGGAAGATATAAGGTCATTATTAAATGAGAGTTCTGATTACATTTTTGCTACTGATTCCATTTTTAGCACAAGCGGCTTATCAAAGAAATACTGCTCGTCCAGTTAATGAGGTGGTTTATGGTCAAGTCGAGACTGTTCGTTATATTTCTCAGCAACAAATTGTGGAGTCCGAAGCTAAGGGATGGCAAACCTTATTAGGTGCTGTTGTGGGTGGCGTGATTGGTAATCAATTTGGCGATGGCACAGGTAAAGAAGTGGCGACTGCACTTGGGGCAGTTGCGGGTGCAGGTGTTGTTCAGCACTATGGCAATCAGCAGTACCGTGTCGAACATAAGCTGGTGGAGATACTGATCAAGACCGATGACAATCGATTGATTGATGTCATTCAGGATATCGATAGAAACATGCTTTTCTCTGCTGGGGACACGGTTCGTATCTTGTATTTTGACAATGGTGTGCGAGTAGATTTGCATCAATAAAACAAAATTCTCATATTTAGTGTCAATTGAGCCTGTTTTTCTTGGCGCAATTTAGATAGTCTGAAATCATCTTCATTATCACGACTTAGCATCAAATTGCTTTCAAGGAAAAGACGTCAATGGAAAGCTTAACTCTACAACCTATCTCTAAGGTCAGCGGCCAAGTTAACTTGCCGGGTTCTAAGAGCGTATCAAACCGCGCATTATTGCTTGCAGCTCTTGCAAATGGCACTACTCGTTTAACTAATCTCCTCGACAGTGACGATATTCGTCATATGCTGAAGGCACTTGAGCAACTAGGCGTAAAATATCGCCTTTCTCAAGATAAAACAGTGTGTGAAGTTGAAGGCCTCGGTGGTGTATTCAATGCGCCTAAAGCCCTTGAACTGTTTTTAGGCAATGCAGGTACAGCGATGCGCCCGTTGGCTGCGGCACTTTGTGCTAGCCAAGGAGAATTCGTACTAACGGGTGAACCACGCATGAAAGAACGTCCAATCGGTCACTTAGTTGATGCTCTGCGTGAGGCAGGTGCCGAGGTTACGTATCTTGAAAACGACGGCTTTCCACCACTTAAAATCCAAGGCACAGGGCTAACTTCTGGTGAAGTGTCTATTGATGGGTCAATTTCTAGTCAGTTCTTAACGGCATTTTTGATGACGGCACCTTTAGCCGATGGCGATATCACTATCAATATCGAAGGTGACTTGGTGTCTAAGCCATACATTGATATTACATTGCATATCATGGAGCAGTTCGGTGTTAGTGTAGAAAACTACGACTATCAACGATTCATCGTACGTTCTGGCCAAAGTTATGTAGCCCCAGGAGATTTCTTGGTAGAAGGTGACGCATCGTCCGCATCATACTTCTTAGCTGCAGCAGCAGTGGGTGGGGGTGAAATCAAGGTCACGGGTATTGGTAAAGACAGTATCCAAGGTGATATCCAATTTGCTGACGCACTGCAGGCTATGGGCGCGGAAATCGAGTGGGGCAGTGATTACATCATTGCTCGCAAAGGAAACTTGAAAGCTGTCGATATGGACTTCAACCATATTCCAGATGCGGCCATGACGATTGCGACTGCTGCACTATTTGCAGAGGGCACAACCGCCATTCGCAACGTATATAACTGGCGTGTGAAAGAGACAGACCGTCTAACGGCCATGGCAACTGAATTGCGTAAAGTGGGAGCAACGGTTGAAGAGGGTGAAGACTATATTATTATCACTCCGCCGCAGCAGCTAATTCATGCTGCGATCGATACCTATGACGATCACCGTATGGCGATGTGTTTTTCGATTGTTGCATTGAGCGATACTCCAGTAACGATAAATGACCCTAAGTGCACGTCAAAAACTTTCCCTGACTACTTTGATAAGCTTCAAGGTCTAGTTGTAAGCTAGGTTGACGTATTAGCAGTGAAATAAAAAACGGGCTCCCTATAGGGAGCCCGTTTTAGTTGTAGTGAGTCTTAGTTGACTTGAGAGGAGTGTTCAAGGAGTTCCTTGTTATGACGCAACATAGCCAAGATATCATTAATGTAGTCATCAGAGCGTTCAGAGTAGCTCCCTAGACCATGAATGAGTTGTTCTGCAGTTGGCGTTTTATGTTGTGCGCGAATATTCGCACGAAGCTCTCTAAAGCTGCTGTAGGCCTGGTTGGTGTTTAGGTTGTCAACGTAGGCAGACACTGAGTCTCCTACAGAATCAAATTTAGCCACTTCGTGAGTCATTCCTTCTTTACGTTGGTTTGGCACAACGCCACAGCCTTTTGTAAAACACCACTGCCCAAAGAAGTTATTGGCTTCTTTAGCAAAACGAGATGTTCCCCAACCACTTTCATTAGCCGCTTGGATCAACACCAACTGCTCTGGAATTACATCGACATGCACAAGCAGTGCATCGACTTCATTTAGACTGAAATCTTTTACTTCAACACGATACTGACTGGCAATTTGAGTTAGTGTGTTTTGCTCTGCTTCAGACAATACTTGACCATTGACAAGCGCGCTTTGCAGCGTTACTAAAGTCTGACGTTGCTGCTGTACAAAGGCATTTTTCTTTTGAACGTACGGCTTTATGAAGGCAAAAAATTCACTCTTTTTCTGATTTACGTCGCTTATGGCAGCGAAATCGGGCACCGATGTTTTCTCAAATTGTAGAGAGTTTTGGTCATTAGCCATACCTAGATGGTAATAGATTGAAGCCATCAATATAATAGCCATGCTACCTATAATAATAGCGCCATTTGTTGGTATATATCTGCGTAAACTCACCGTAATTCCTTGTCTCTATCGATTGAAAAATGTGAAGTTGGGCATTATATGTGAGAGTGAAGCGCTTGGATACACGCGTAACCTTATGTTTCGTGTTTTATATGGCATCTAAGGGAAAGGGGCGGTAAAGGGACGTAAAAAAAGCTCCTAGATAGGAGCTATTTTTAAAATTAACGAACCGTAAATTCTTTTGAAAGGTGGTGCGCTAAGTATTTGAACATGTTGAAAACAGCGGTAGTGTTAGGCGTGGGTATACCATTGTCATCAAGGAAGTATTCGCCCTTGAAAATCAATACTTCATCCTTTTCAACAACTGAGGTTGCGCGCATCCCCTCTATATAGTCATCGTGTTCTTGGATAATGTTGTTTGCAATCATCAGCAACTCAAGCTCTGAGATAGGCTTCTTATCACTCATCTTGTTACCTATAGTTCAATTAAATTTTAGCGCTAAGTGTACCGTTAATAACAAACAAAACAAAAGCAGATTCGTGTAAATCCGTCTATGGTCTATTCTGACTAGACTGGTCATTAAGCGCACAATTAGCACTAAAAGAGCAGAAATGGGTTGATTTTGAAAAAATATCGCTCAATAGTAAAAAAAGAATCAAAATTAGAGTTCGCACGTTTGCGGGCCAAAAACATAGGACAGAATGTTCAGTTATGGGTAAGTCTCTCGTTATAGTGGAGTCACCAGCTAAGGCAAAAACGATCAATAAATACCTTGGCAAAGACTTCATTGTTAAATCTAGTGTTGGTCACGTACGTGATCTACCTACTGCGGGTCAATCCAGCGGTAAAAAGGCTACGCCTGTATCCACCAAAGGATTGAGCGCGGAAGAAAAAGCGCGCATTAAGAAAGAAAAAGATAAGAAATCACTGATTAAAAAGATGGGCATTGACCCATACCATGGTTGGGAAGCTAATTATCAAATCCTTCCAGGTAAAGAGAAAGTGGTTTCTGAACTACAAAAACTCGCTAAAGACGCTGACTACGTTTATCTCGCAACCGATTTGGACCGCGAAGGAGAAGCTATCGCATGGCACCTTCGTGAGATCATCGGTGGCGATGAACAGCGATACAAGCGTGTAGTGTTTAACGAGATTACTAAAAATGCTATCCAGCAGGCGTTCGAGACTCCAGGTGAGTTGAACATGGATGGTGTTAATGCTCAGCAAGCGCGTCGATTTATGGATCGCGTGGTGGGCTTTATGGTTTCACCACTACTTTGGAAAAAAGTGGCTCGTGGTCTATCTGCGGGTCGTGTGCAATCCGTTGCGACTAAGCTTGTGGTTGAGCGTGAACGTGAGATTAAGGCATTCATACCTGAAGAGTTTTGGGATATTCATGCTAATACGCTAACTAAGAATAGCGATGACTTCCGTTTAATGGTTGCTCAACGTGACGGACAGGCGTTCAAGCCAAGAAATGAAGCAGACACTAAAACCGCTCTTAACGTTTTAGACAAAGCAGAATACGAGGTCTGTAAGCGAGAAGATCGCCCAACGAAGAGCAAACCTTCCGCGCCTTACATCACATCAACGCTACAGCAAGCTGCAAGTACTCGTTTGGGTTACGGCGTTAAGAAAACCATGATGCTGGCTCAACGCTTGTATGAAGCGGGTTACATTACCTATATGCGTACCGACTCGACTAACTTGAGTAGCGAAGCGGTTGAAAACCTGCGTAGCTACATCGGTAGCGAATATGGTGATAAGTATCTACCAGCAAAGCCTATTACCTATGGCAGTAAAGAGGGCGCGCAAGAGGCGCATGAGGCCATACGTCCTTCTAGCGTAGAAGTGAGGGTCGACGACCTAGCAGGTGTTGATGCTGATGCTCACAAGCTGTATGCACTTATTTGGAATCAGTTTGTAGCGTGTCAGATGACACCTGCGCAATATGACTCTACAACCATTAGCGTGAAAGCAGCAGAATTTACGTTAAAGGCGAAAGGTCGAATCCTTAAGTTTGATGGTTGGACTCGCGTTCAGCGCCCTATGGGCAAAAACGAAGACCAGATCCTTCCAGAGGTTAAATTAGGCGATAAACTTGCGCTGAAAGAGCTAGAACCAAAACAACACTTTACCAAGCCACCGGCACGCTTTACTGAAGCCGCTTTGGTTAAAGAGCTTGAAAAACGAGGCATTGGTCGCCCATCAACGTACGCATCAATCATCTCAACGATCCAAGACCGTGGTTATGTGAAGGTAGAACAGCGCCGCTTCTTTGCAGAGAAAATGGGTGAGATTGTTTCTGATCGTTTGGATAAGAGCTTCTTAGACTTGATGAACTACGATTTCACTGCTCGCATGGAGCAAAAGCTCGATCAAATTGCGGAGGGTGATGCAACTTGGACTCAGGTTTTAGATAGTTTCTTCAAAGACTTCTCTTCAGAGCTGGAAACCGCAGAGCTTGATGCAGACGAAGGTGGTATGGAGCAAAACCATATCGTAATGACTGACATTGAGTGTCCGACTTGTTCTCGTCCTATGGGGATAAGAACGGCATCAACGGGTGTTTTCTTAGGTTGTTCAGGCTATGCCTTACCACCGAAAGAGCGTTGCAAAACGACGATTAACCTTGGTGACGAAGATGGGGTCATCAACGTTCTTGAAGAAGATCCAGAAACGGCAGCACTGCGTGCTAAACGTCGTTGCCCGATCTGTGAAACTGCGATGGATGCTTATCTAATTGATGATAAGCGTAAGCTTCATGTGTGTGGTAACAATCCAAACTGTGAAGGTTACGAGATCGAAAACGGCGAATTTAAGGTCAAGGGCTATGATGGTCCCGTTGTTGAGTGTGATAAATGTGGTTCTGATATGGTGTTGAAAAACGGCCGTTTTGGTAAATACATGGATTGCACAAGCGAAACCTGTAAAAACACCCGTAAGATTCTGCGTAATGGCGAAGTCGCTCCACCAAAAGAAGATCCAGTACATCTCCCTGAGCTACCTTGTACTCAGTCGGATGCGTATTTTGTTCTTCGTGATGGTGCTTCTGGTCTATTTATGGCAGCAAGTAACTTCCCTAAATCTAGAGAGACTCGAGCTCCGTTAGTAGAAGAACTCGCTCGCTTTAAAGATCGTCTCTCCCCTAAATTCCAGTACTTGGCGGATGCTCCAGTTCAAGATCCAGATGGAAGACCAACAGTGGTTCGCTTTAGCCGTAAGAGCAAAGAGAATTATGTTCGAACTGAAATCGATGGCAAGCCTTCTGGGTGGACGGGCTTATTCATTGACGGTAAGTGGGAAATTACTGACAAGCGTAAGAAACCAAAGGCGGAGAGTTAATCGTTTGAAGCCTGAATGAAAAGAGCCAGTGCCGTTAATCGTGCGCTGGCTTTTTTGTATAAAAATTGACCGAACGAGTAATTTAATTCTGAGTTAACCGTTTGCGTTTTCATAGTGTGTTGAAGGTCACATTTCTAGCGTCTACAATTTGCAGTTCTATTCCCTTAACATAGAACTCGAATGAAATTTCCAGGCCAACGCAAATCTAAGCACTACTTTCCAGTTAACACCTCTGATCCATTAGTTCCGAAAACGCAAGCTGATGAGGGGGCTCATAGCACCTATGTTGTGGGAATCGATCAGACGTTAGTAGATATAGAAGCCACGGTTTCTGATGACTTCATTAGTAAGTTCAATCTTAGTAAGGGGCATTCTTTGGTCATTGACGACCAAACAGCAGAGTCTTTATATAACGAGCTTAAACAGCAACAACTGATCACTAACGAATATGCAGGTGGTACCATAGGTAACACCCTACATAACTACTCAGTATTGGCAGATGATAAATCGATCTTGCTAGGTGTGATGAGTGCTGATATCAAAATCGGTAGTTATGGTTTTCGTTATTTGTGTAATACCTCTAGTCGAATGGACCTTAACTACCTACAAGGTGTGGATGGCGCTATTGGGCGTTGCTTCACCCTTATTTCTGATGGCGGAGAACGTACGTTTGCAATTAGCGAAGGTCAGATGAACCAACTTCGTGCAGAGAGTATCCCTGAGTCTATTTTCCCTGATGCAGCTGCTCTTGTATTGACCTCATATCTCGTTCGTTGCAAAGAAGGTGACCCAATGCCGAAAGCAACGATGAAGGCAGTTGAGTATGCGAAGAAGCACAATGTACCTGTTGTGTTAACCCTTGGCACAAAGTTCGTTATTCAGGATGACCCACAATTCTGGGTTGATTTTATTTCTGAAAACGTTTCTGTTGTGGCAATGAATGAAGAAGAAGCGGAAGCACTGACAGGCTTAAGTGACCCTCTGCTCGCTGCTGATAAAGTCTTGGACTGGGCTGACTTAGTTCTATGTACTGCAGGCCCTGTAGGGTTGTTTATGGCAGGTTATACTGAAGAGAGCGCTAAACGTGAAACCTCACTGCCACTGCTACCTGGTGAAATTGCAGAATTTAACCGTTATGAATTCAGTCGCCCGGCTTTAAAAGCGACGTGTACTACCCCTATTAAGGTTTATTCACACATTGCGCCATATATGGGCGGGCCAGAGAAGATTAAGAATACAAATGGGGCAGGTGATGCCGCTTTATCTGCTTTATTGCATGATTTGTCCGCAAATAGATTCCATAGGCAGAATATTCCTAATTCTAGTAAACACGAGTATGAATATTTGACTTACTCTTCTTTCTCGCAGGTTTGTAAATACTCTAATCGTGCCAGTTATGAAGTTTTAGCGCAGCATTCACCTCGTTTATCTCGAGGGTTGCCAGAGCGAGAAGATAGCTTAGAAGAGGCATACTGGGAAAGATAATACCCTACAGTTAAATAAAGGCTCCTATGGGAGTCTTTTTTACATTGGACTGACAATTAGTTCTATTTGTTCTTATAAGACCTAACGTTAAAAATACCTAAAGGCATAGACTAGAACAAAAGCGTACAAAACGAACGACTTTGTAGGCGACATAGATTTGTCTAATAACGCTATATTAGGCTTTTATAGGGTGTTATTTTTTGTGCCAAAGATTGCATATATTGGTTTAACTAACAGCATAAAAAAAGCTCCCTGCTTGGGAGCTTAATTCAATCTAATGCAAATCTAGTATTTAATTATGCTTTGATTAGGAAAGAGTCTAGAGACTTACCTGCATCAAGTTGTGTTTGGATTGCAGAAGGCGTGCGGCCTTGACCAGTCCAAGTTTTAGTTGCGCCACTTTCATTTACGTATTCATATTTAGCCGGACGTGGAGCACGTTTAGATTTTGCTTTACCACTTTTAGCTGAAGAATCACCAGCAACTGCTGCTACTAGATCTTCGATATCAATTCCTTCTTTAAGAAGTTGTTGAGCATATTCTGCTAGTTTCTTTTCTTTTTCTTCACGTGCTGCGATTTCTTCAGCTTCGTTTTCACGACGCTCTTCTACAACAGTTGTTAATTTATCTAACGCTTCTTCTAGTTGCTCTAGAGTTAGTTCACGAGAGAAAGCGCGAAGGCTGCGGATATTAAGAAGTGTTTTAGTGATTTCAGACATTTTATGATCCCATCAGATTTATACAGCAATCAAATATTGCTTAAGTAAGGTGCACAATTGTGCTACAGAATAAGCCAATTATATAAGAGCTTTTCTAATAGTTAAATATAAAATAAATAAAATTCCGAAAATAATAAGAAACAAAACATAAGAAAATAAAAGGAACTTTATACTTTCTTAAATTATTTGCTTCTACTCAAAATAAACGAGCCCAACTTAAATTCCTTTATAGAGTATTCACGCTATTCATTGCATAGCAATGATTCTCTTGCTAACTAACTGATCTTCAAAGCTAAATCATGATAGCTAGGGGTAATCAAACAGATTATTTATGCTTGAATACTGTTTATGAATCTAGTGCTGCCACTTTATGTTGCAATTTCGGTTTAACTCAGTAGAATGCGTCGCTCCTAGATCATCTAGTAGCATATTACATTTTGTAAATTGCCTAACTAGGGGATGAGGTAGAGGCGCAGATACTATCAGTAGCTAACAATAGAGTGATGTCGTTGTAATTGTTAGTGAAAGGAGTACCTGCCGAAATGAGTAATCCAATCAAGATTGCTTGTTGGGGTTATTTCCGAAAGGAGTAACACTGCCATAGTCTATTGTGTTGTTAAACTATGGAGCGCTACTGTGGAGTAACCTGTCGCCTGATGGGTTGCTTATTCAACATCATGTCGAATACCTATCTACAGTAGATCTCTTACCAAATTTGGTATTAAGAAGATCATGAATTTAATGGATTTTGCTACATCGCCTGTTTCTTTATTGCCGCCATTATTGGCTTTAGGACTGGCTATTATTACTCGTCGCGTACTACTGTCTTTGGGTACCGGTATCGTCCTTGGCGGTTTCCTTTTAGCTGATTACTCCGTAACTGGAGCAGCAGGTTACATTTTTGACACCGTGTATGGCGTATTCATCGAAGACGGCAGTATCAACTCATGGAACATGAGTATTGTTGGATTTCTGTTACTCCTAGGTATGATGACAGCATTGCTGACCTTGTCTGGTGGTACTCGTGCATTTGCCGAGTGGGCTCAGACTCGCGTTAAAAGCAAACGTGGTTCTAAGCTTCTTGCCGCTTTCTTAGGTGTGTTCATCTTTATTGATGATTACTTCAACAGCCTTGCTGTTGGTGCGGTTGCTCGTCCTGTGACGGATCGTTTTTACGTTTCAAGAGCTAAGCTTGCCTACATTCTTGACTCCACAGCTGCACCTATGTGCGTGTTAATGCCAGCATCTAGCTGGGGTGCATACATCATGACGATCATTGGTGGCATTCTTGTTAGCCACAACATGACCGAATATTCAGCGCTTGGTGCTTACGTTCGTCTAATCCCAATGAACTTCTATGCAGTATTTGCACTACTTATGGTCTTCGCAGTCGCCTGGTTTAAGATTGATGTGGGTGCAATGCGTCGTCATGAAATTGAAGCATCTCAAGGTCGTGGCTTCGAAAAAGACGAAGAGACTGAAGGTTCGCATTTAATTGATGAAGAACTGGACATTGAGCAAAGCTCTCGCGGTTCAGTAGCCGATCTTATCCTTCCTATCGTTACTTTGATTGTAGCGACAGTCGCTGCAATGATGTATACCGGTGGCTTGGCTCTAGCCGAAGATGGTATTGCGTTCAATATACTAGGTGCGTTCGAGAACACCGATGTGGGCACCTCTCTAATCTACGGTGGTCTAGTGGGTATTGTTGTTGCTCTTGCAACGGTATTACGCCAAGGCTTGCCAGTCGTTGATATTAGTCGTGCGTTGTGGATTGGTGCTAAATCTATGTTTGGCGCAATTCTAATCTTAGTTTTTGCATGGTCTATTGGTAGCGTTATTGGCGATATGAAGACGGGGTCTTACTTATCATCTATGGCTCAGCAAGCGAATATCAATGCGGGCTGGTTGCCAGTAATTCTATTCTTGCTAGCGGGTGTGATGGCATTTTCTACCGGTACGTCTTGGGGTACATTCGGTATTATGCTTCCAATCGCAGGTGATATGGCTGGGGCGACCGATCTGGCATTAATGCTTCCTATGTTAGGTGCAGTACTTGCAGGTTCAGTATTTGGCGACCACTGTTCACCTATTTCGGATACGACAATTCTGTCATCAACGGGTGCGCGTTGTAATCACATCGACCACGTTTCAACTCAGTTGCCGTATGCGCTATCTGTAGCGCTCATTTCTTGTGTGGGCTTTATTACATTAGGTATGACCACTTCAGTGGCGATATCGTTTGCAGCGTCAAGTGTGACGTTTGTGGGGGTATGCTTTGTGCTTTCAGCATTGTCTCGCTCTAAGATGGCGTGTCAAAAGGCATAGTACATCTATTTCTATCTTGAAATGATGATTAAAAAGGAAGCATTGCTTCCTTTTTTTGTAAAGGGTGTTTTACGTTTAGGCCTCACTGTGAGTAAATTTGGCCTGAAAACGAATTTTTCATAACGAAACGGTTGCAAAGTTTGATCTGCTTAGTTAGTGTGTTTGTAAGCCAATTGAATAAGCCTTTAAGAACATGCGCCGACAAGATATGAACATTCATCATCACCATCACCCACACTAGTCTTTCGGGCGAGTTGCGCGTATCCGGGAGACAATGCTCTCGGAGGTTGAATCAAGAATTCAGATTTAAACCCTTGGGAGCCTAGCCCCGAGGGTTTTTTCATTTTATACGATTAACAAATTAGAATATCAGCACAGGGAATCTGCAATGCAAACACAACGTCTAAGAATTGCTATTCAAAAGAAAGGTCGACTTAGCAAAGAATGTCAGGAATTGCTCAAGAAGAGTGGCGTTAAATTCAACATTATGGGAGAGCGTCTAGTCGCTCATTCGTTAAACACACCAATCGACCTTCTGTTGGTGCGTGATGACGATATCCCAGGTCTTATCATGGATGGAGTTGTTGATTTAGGATTCATTGGTGAGAACGAATTAGAAGAGGTTCGTCTTGATCGTAAAGCTCAAGGACAACCTAGTACATTTAAGACTCTGCGTCGCCTAGACTTTGGCGGTTGTCGTTTATCTATCGCTGTAGATAAAGAGATGGAATATGCAGGCCCTCAAGACCTAGCAGGTAAACGCATTGCAACAAGCTACCCACACTTGCTAAAAGCGTATATGGATACGCAAGGTATCGATTTTAGTACCTGTATGCTCACAGGTTCTGTAGAAGTTGCTCCTCGCGCAGGTCTAGCGGACGGTATTGCTGATTTGGTGTCCACAGGCGCTACGTTGGAAGCAAACGGGCTAAAAGAAGCTGAAGTTATCTTCCGCTCAAAAGCGACGCTTATCCAGCGTGATGGTGAGTTTGACCAAGAAAAACTAGACCTAATCGACAAGTTGCTGACTCGCATGCAAGGTGTACAGCAAGCGAAAGAATCTAAATACATCATGCTTCACGCACCACTTGATCGCTTAGAAGAAGTCACCGCGTTACTTCCTGGTGCGGAAGACCCAACAGTGTTGCCGTTATCTAACGATAAATCTAAAGCCGCTATCCACTTGGTAAGCTCTGAAAACCTGTTTTGGGAAACCATGGAGCAGCTAAAAGAGTTGGGCGCGAGCTCAATCCTAGTGCTACCTATTGAGAAAATGATGGAGTAGGTGATGAGAACGGTTACTTGGCAATCATTAAGTGAAGAACAACAAGCGGCAGTCCTTCAACGCCCCGCTATTGCAGAGGGTGCAAATATTACCGCTGCAGTATCTGCGGTAGTAGATAGCGTTAAAAAAGACGGTGACAAAGCACTGTTGGAACTGACTGAGAAATTTGATGGCGTTCGTCCTAACTCTATTCGAGTATCTAACGAAGACATCGATGCGGCCTCAGAGCGTTTGTCTGAAGAGATGAAGGCGGCGCTTAATCAAGCGTATAAAAATATCGCAAAGTTTCATCAAGCTCAAAAGCCTGTGCCACTTAAGGTAGAAACTCAGCCGGGTGTTGTATGTGAGCAGGTCACGCGTCCAATTAATACCGTTGGCTTATATATTCCGGGTGGCAGTGCGCCATTACCCTCTACGGTGTTGATGCTTGGTGTTCCAGCACAAATCGCAGGTTGCAACAAGGTCGTACTGTGTTCACCTCCGCCGATTGCTGATGAAATCTTGTATGTCGCTAAGCTGTGTAATATCGATGAAGTCTATAACCTAGGTGGCGGACAAGCGATTGCTGCTATGGCCTACGGTACTGATACGGTGGCTAAGGTTGATAAGATTTTTGGTCCGGGCAATGCGTACGTAACCGAAGCTAAACGTCAAGTGAGCAATGATTTTCGCGGTGCAGGGATTGATATGCCTGCAGGACCGTCAGAGGTATTGGTGATTGCAGATGAAACGGCTGATGCTGATTTTATTGCTGCGGATTTATTGAGCCAAGCTGAACACGGCCCAGACTCTCAAGTTGTTCTCGTGACGCCTTCAGTGCTGATTGCCGATCAAGTGACCGATGCGGTTCAGCGCCAGCTTCAACAACTCTCTCGTAAAGATATTGCTCAGCAAGCTCTAGCTTCTAGCTTAATCATTATTGCGGAATCAGTAACACAGGCTATTGCTATCTCGAACTACTACGGCCCAGAACACTTGATTGTTCAGACTAAAAATCCTCGTGAATTAGTGCCGCTTCTTGATAATGCAGGCTCTATCTTTCTAGGTGACTGGTCTCCAGAATCTGTAGGTGACTACGCATCAGGCACCAACCATGTATTACCAACGTATGGCTATACGCGCACTTATTCTAGCCTTGGTTTGGCAGATTTCAGTAAGCGTATGACTGTACAAGAGCTAAGTGCAGATGGCCTACGAATACTAGCACCAACGGTTGTCACTATGGCAGATGCGGAAGGCCTTGATGCCCACAAACGCGCTGTGACAATACGTATAGAAAAACTGCAATCGGCTGAGTAAGGAAAGGTTGAACATGGAAAAGTTAGCTCGTAAACAAATTCAGGCTCTTACACCATACCTCTCTGCCCGCCGTATTGGCGGCTCTGGTGATGTGTGGCTAAATGCTAATGAATCACCATTTGATAACGCTTATACGTTAGAAGCCTCTCGCTTGAATCGTTATAGCGAGTGTCAACCGCCACAGTTGATTGAGGCGTATGCCGCCTATGCGGGAGTTTCACCACAGCAAGTATTGACCTCTCGCGGTGCCGATGAAGGTATTGAGCTTCTTATCCGAGCTTTTTGTGAGCCGGGTGAGGATGCGATTCTATATTGTCCACCAACCTATGGTATGTATGCGATTAGCGCTGAGACTATTGGGGTCGAACGTAAAACAGTGCCGCTCACTGAACAATGGCAGCTAAACCTTGAAACCATCGAGCAAAACCTCGATGCGGTAAAATTGGTCTTTGTTTGCTCTCCTAATAATCCAACGGGTAACTTAATCAACCGTGAGGATATTGTCTCTCTGCTTGAAATGACAAAAGACAAAGCGATTGTCGTGATGGATGAAGCATATATCGATTTCTGTCCAGAGGCCTCTACCGTTGATCTTCTTAGCCAATATCCAAATCTTGCCATTTTGCGTACCATGTCTAAAGCCTTTGCTCTTGCGGGTTTGCGCTGTGGATTTACGTTGGCAAATGAGGAGTTGATACAAGTATTATTGAAGGTGATTGCGCCATATCCAGTGCCCGTGCCGGTGGCGGATATTGCCTCATCTGCCTTGTCCAAAGAAGGGCTAGAGCGCGCCATGACGCAAATTGCAACACTGAATGACAATCGTACTTTCTTGGAAGTTGGCCTAAAGACGTTATCAGGTGTCACTGTGTTTGCCGGATTCGGTAACTATTTACTAGTACGTTTTAACGATGGCGATGCCTTATTTAAAGCCGCTTGGGATGCAGGTATTATCTTGCGTAATTCCCCAATTAAAGATTGTGTGCGTATTAGCGTTGGCAGTCGTGAAGAGTGCGAAAAGACTCTGAATTTTATTAAGCAACAATTGGCAGCGTAGGACGCTCGATTAAAAAAGGAACCATAATGAGCAACTCCCAAAAGATTTTATTTATCGACCGTGACGGCACCTTAATTGTTGAGCCACCGGTAGATTTTCAAGTAGACCGCCTAGATAAACTAAAGTTTGAACCTTTGGTGATCCCAAGCCTTTTAACTCTGCAAGATGCAGGATACCGCCTTGTTATGGTAACCAATCAAGATGGTTTAGGCACGGATAGCTATCCTCAGGCTGATTTTGATGCGCCACACGATTTGATGATGCATCTTTTTGAGTCTCAGGGTGTGCTGTTTGATGATGTCCTTATCTGTCCGCATTTTGAAGAAGATAATTGCTCTTGCCGCAAGCCAAAGCTTGGTATGGTGAAAGAGTACCTACAATCCGGCAAGGTTGATTTCAAGACATCTGCTGTGATTGGCGATCGTATGACTGATCTTCAACTTGCCGAAAATATGGCGATCAAAGGTATTCAATACAACCCAGAAACTCTAGGTTGGCCGGCTATCGTGAAAATGTTGACGACTAATCCTCGCATCGCAGAAGTCGTTCGCACCACCAAAGAAACGGACATTCGCGTTAAAGTAAACCTTGATGAAGCGGGTGGTAACAAGATTGAGACAGGTCTTGGTTTTTTTGACCACATGCTAGATCAAATTGCCACACACGGCGGGTTCCAACTTAAATTATCGGTTGATGGTGACCTTCACATTGACGATCACCACACCGTTGAAGATACCGCCCTAGCGCTAGGCCAAGCTATTAAAGAGGCTTTGGGCGATAAGCGTGGTATCGGTCGTTTTGGCTTTAGCCTACCAATGGATGAGTGTTTGGCTCAGTGTAGTTTAGATCTTTCCGGTCGCGCCTATCTGAAGTTTGATGCCAAATTTAGTCGCGAAGAGGTGGGTGGTTTCTCAACTGAGATGGTTGTTCACTTCTTCCGTTCTCTGGCTGATGGTATGGCGTGTACCTTACACTTGTCGTCAACGGGTGATAATGACCATCACATCATTGAGAGCCTGTTTAAAGCATTTGGGCGTACTTTACGCCAAGCGATCAAGGTTGAAGGTACAGAGTTACCAAGTAGCAAAGGGATGTTGTAAAAGATGAGTGTGGAAAATCAATCGCAAGCTGTTGTGATCATTGATACCGGTTGTGCCAACGTATCTTCAGTGCGCTTTGCTATCGAACGTTTGGGTTTTGATGTGTCAGTGTCAAAAGATCCAGACGTAGTGTTAGGGGCTGACAAACTGTTTTTGCCTGGAGTTGGTACAGCCAGTGAAGCGATGCAAAACCTTAAACAGCGCAATTTAATTGAGTTGGTTAAGCAGGTGGAAAAACCGATGCTAGGCATCTGTTTAGGTATGCAACTCCTTGGAAAACTCTCTGAAGAGAAAGGTCAGAAAGCTGACGAAATTGTACCGTGCCTTGGCCTTTGTGAAGGCGAAGTCCGTAAGCTCGACAGTAAAGATTTACCACTGCCACATATGGGATGGAACACTGTCTCTGCGACAGAAGGACACCCTTTATTCAAAGGGATTGAGTCCGGCGAATACTTCTACTTTGTGCACAGCTTCGCGATGCCAGTAGGGGGCTACACCATCGGTAGTTGTGATTACGGCACTCGCTTTAGTGCCGCTATACAAAGCGGTAATTACTATGGTGTTCAATTTCATCCAGAGCGCTCTTCAAAGGCTGGCTCACAATTGATTAAAAACTTTTTAGAGCTGTAAGGCTTTAACTATTTCGACTTTAGGGACTAGAAGTGATTATTCCAGCATTAGACTTAATTGAAGGTCAGGTAGTCAGATTATACCAAGGTGACTACGGACAAGTAACAGAGTACAAGGTAGACCCAGCAGAGCAGTTCAACCTTTATCACCAAGCTGGAGCCAATTGGTTACATTTGGTCGATTTAACAGGTGCAAAGGATACCAATGCACGTCAGCTTGATCTTATCGGTCGACTTCTGAAAAGCACTCCTGCCAAGATTCAAATCGGCGGTGGCGTTCGTACAGAGCAAGACGTGATTGATTTGTTAGATGCCGGCGCAGAGCGTGTTGTTGTAGGTTCAACTGCGGTCAAGCAGCCTGAGCTAGTTAAAGGCTGGATGGCAAAATATGGCCCTGAGCATATTGTTCTCGCTCTTGATGTAAACATCGATACAGAGGGTAACCGTAAGGTTGCGGTATCAGGGTGGCAGGAAGATTCAGGTGTGACAATAGAAGCGCTTATTGAAGACTTCCTAACGGTTGGCTTAAAACATGTACTTTGCACTGATATCTCAAAAGATGGCACGCTTACTGGCTCCAACGTAGAGCTATATGTAGACCTTTGTAAGCTGTATCCACAGGTGCACTTTCAATCATCCGGCGGTATCGGAAGCCTTGCGGATATCGAAGCATTGAAGGATACCGGTGTACGAGGTGTTATCGTGGGACGTGCCTTGCTTGATGGCAAGTTTACGGCTGAACAAGCATTTGCAAGCTGGGAAACAGCCTAGTCATTTTAAAAAGGATTACAGGTATTATGTTAGCGAAGCGAATAATTCCTTGTTTAGATGTCCGTGACGGACAAGTTGTAAAGGGTGTTCAATTTAGAAACCATGAAATCATCGGAGACATTGTTCCTTTGGCTCAGCGCTATGCTGAAGAGGGTGCTGATGAATTGGTGTTCTATGATATTACCGCCTCTAGTGATGGTCGTGTAGTCGACAAGAGCTGGGTTGCTCGTGTTGCTGAGGTGATTGATATTCCATTTTGTGTGGCTGGTGGCATAAAGTCTGCAGAAGATGCGTCTCGAATTTTGGAGTTTGGTGCCGACAAGGTCTCAATTAACTCTCCAGCGCTGGCTAATCCAGAATTAATTACCCACTTGGCAGATAAATTTGGCGTGCAGTGTATTGTTGTCGGTATTGACTCTTACTTTGATAAAGACACGGGTAAGTATCAGGTATATCAATTCACCGGTGACGAAGCTAGAACTAAGGCAACCAAATGGGAAACCAAAGATTGGGTGCAAGAGGTTCAAAAGCGTGGTGCGGGTGAAATCGTGTTGAACATGATGAATCAAGATGGCGTTCGAAATGGCTACGATGTCACTCAGCTGAACATGATGCGTGAAGTCTGTAAAGTACCTTTGATTGCATCAGGTGGAGCAGGCGCTATGGACCACTTTGCAGAAGCTTTCAATAAAACCAATGTGGATGGTGCGTTAGCCGCTTCTGTATTCCACAAACAAATCATCAATATTGGTGAATTAAAACAATATCTTAAGACCCAATCAGTAGAGGTGAGAATATGAGTTTTGCAGCAGCTGAAGTAACGACATTAGCTGAAAGAATTGACTGGGATAAGGTTGATGGTTTAGTGCCTGCCATTGTTCAGGACTTCACTTCTAGCCAAGTTTTGATGATGGGTTACATGACTCCTGAGGCATTACAAAAAACCGGCGAAACAGGTCAGGTCACCTTCTTCTCACGTACTAAGCAACGCTTGTGGACCAAGGGTGAAACTTCTGGCAACGTACTGCAACTTAAAAACATTGCGCTAGATTGTGACAATGACACTTTGTTGGTAAAAGTAGCCCCAATCGGTCCTACTTGTCATACTGGCACAACGACCTGCTGGGATGCGGATTCTCAAGAAGAATCGCAAATGGTGTGGCTTCATCAGCTCGAGACTCTATTGGCCGAGCGCAAATCAGCCGATCCTGACTCTTCCTACACCGCCAGCTTATATGCCCGTGGCACCAAGCGTATTTCGCAAAAAGTGGGCGAAGAAGGCGTTGAAGTTGCGCTTGCGGCGACGTCGGGCGATAAGGCGGAATTAGTCTGTGAATCTGCTGATCTGATTTATCACTTAATTGTGTTGCTTCAAGACCAAGGCTTATCGCTAAATGATGTGGTAAATAAGCTTAAAGAGCGCCATAAATAGTCATTTTCAGTTAAAAGGCCATCTCAAACGAGATGGCCTTTTATTTAACTGCCGCAGCACTTTTTATATTTCTTACCACTACCGCAGGTACAAGGGTCATTACGACCTATCTCTCTTTTCTTAACTGGAAGCGGGTAGTCATACATTTCACCATCTATATAAAACCACTGGTCATCTTCTCTAACGAAGCGTGACTTTTCAGTGAAACTATATTGACGTTTATCTTCGATAAAATACGCGTTAAAGGTGACGTAGCCTTCATTGTCATCTTTACCTGGCTCTGTGCTTACAACCTCTAGCTTTTTCCATTCACCATGTACAGATTCAGCAATAGCATCAGCTTCTGTTATAGCGTTGCAACTGGAATGGTAGGTATGCACCACAAAGTCCACCAGTCTTAATTCATGAGCACAATAGCGAGCGCGCATGAGTTGTTCAGGCGTAAGGGCACACTTGGGATCAGTATGGATAGGTTTGCAACAGTCTTGATAAGCCTTTTGGCTATGACAACGGCAAAGGGAAGTGGCTAATTCGCTCATTAAATCTTCATAATTGATATGTTTGTAGCAATTATAACACCGTTACTTGAGATTATTTATTGCTGACTGACGAAGGTTTATCCGTAAACGCAATAAATTGATGTTGCGGATTTTGCAGTGCTTCATTGGCCGCAATCGTGTTCGGCAATTCATAATATCTTGCTGAGCTAAGGGCTTTATGATTCAGTTCATCATATATCTGACTATACCTAATTGGATAATATTCATCCAATATGTGCTTCTCAAACATCTCAGGCATTGCGAGATAATAACCTTGAAATAGATCGAAACCGGCATTTAATGCCTGTAAGTACTGATGTTCATGTTCAATTTTTTCGGCAACGAATTGTATATTAAGATGGCTGTGTGCTTGAATAAATAGGTGAGAATCAAGCAGTGAGTATTGCTTTATATCTATTTTGATAATGGATACAAATGGAATAACTGCATTCCACTCTTCAGATGGGACAAAGTCATCTAACGCGATTTGATAACCTTTTGAGTGTAGGTCTTTAATAGCTTCGATTAGCTCAACACTTGGAAGATCTCCTTCTAATACTTCGATAACAATATTTTCGGGCGGAAGACAGAGTGGAAGACCATTTACTATACAATCATGACTAAAGTTAATATAACCCGTGACATTGTTCAGCAGTAACCGAGAGTGATCCAATAAAAGATCAACCATTATGGATCGAGTTGCATAATTGGCGTTGACGTTTGGATAACGATTTAAATGGCTCTTCCTGTACAGCAGCTCGTAGGCTACTGTATTACCATCACGGTCAGAAATAGATTGTCGAGCAATAAATGAACTGTACACAAATAATTATCAGCTATCACAAAAATGTCTATATAGATAATAGACATAAATTATAACTTTAAAATTACTTCGAGCCAAAAATGCTTGTTTGGCGGTACTAATAATTCAGTTTATAGAGGTTGATTGAATAAATGAAGGTTATTCGGGGTCACTTCTAGGATAGAGTTTTCGGCAAACCAGTCCCCAAGAACAATGCGCTTTTTATTTTCACCGACGTCGAGTTCATGGATATCTTGACGATGAGTATGACCATGAATCAGCCATTGTGCTTTGTGGCGTTGCATCGCATCAATAACGGCTTGTTGATTTACATCCATAATGTCATAGGATTTGGACTGCTTGTCATCATTGGCGTTATTTTGCACTTTCTTCACGAGCTTTCGACGCCAAGACAAAGGTGTTCTGTTGTAAATCCACTGCAACCATTTTAAATGCATCTTCTTGCGAAACTCTTGGTACTTGACATCATCAGTACAAAGGGTATCGCCATGCATTATTAAGGTTGGCGTACCATAGAGGTCAATTAAGGTTTCATCGCCTAGCAGCTTAGCACCACTTTTACGTTCAAATCTTTTGCCTACCAAGAAATCACGGTTGCCTTGTACAAAAAAACATGGGGTTCCTGAGTCAACAAGCGTTTTTATCTCATTAGTTACTGTGTTGTTTAGAGGAGACTCATCATCATCTCCAACCCAGAATTCAAAAAGATCACCTAGTATATAAACCCCATCTGAGTTAGGCGCTTCTTCACGCATAAATCGTACGAAAGCGTCCGTCATATCATTACGATTAGGGGTAAGGTGTAGATCTGAGATAAAGAGTGTGCGCATTGGGAGAGGGTTCCATTAGAGAGAATAAACCGCCTAAGAGGTGCTTAGGCGGTTTGAAAACTATTACTCAGCGATAGTAGTGCCAGTAATAATAACTTCTTCTAGAGGAACATCTTGGTGCATGCCCATGCTACCAGTGCTCACGCCTTTGATTTTGTTTACGATATCCATGCCTTCGGTTACTTTACCAAATACACAGTAACCCCAACCGTTCATGTCTTCTGATTTGAAGTCCAAGAAAGTGTTGTTGTTAATGTTGATAAAGAACTGCGAGCTAGCAGAATGCGGTTCCATAGTACGCGCCATTGCAATCGTACCAACAGCGTTACTTAGACCGTTGTTTGCTTCGTTCTTGATAGTGTCGCGAGTTGGTTTTTCACGCAAGCCAGAAGTCATACCGCCGCCTTGGATCATAAAACCATCGATTACACGGTGGAAAAGAGTGTTGTCGTAAAAACCATCTTTACAATACTGAGCGAAGTTTGCCGCCGTAGCAGGTGCAGCTTCGTGGTTCAGTTCTAGAGTGATGTCACCGTGATTGGTGTGAAGGGTGATCATAAGAGCGTCCTTAACGTTTATTTAGTAGATAAATCGAATCAAATTCTAACCAAACTCTCAGCACAATCAACTGCTATCGGACTTTTATGTTACTTAACGGGTTATGTGTTGGTATACTAACCGCATTATTGCCACCAAGAAGTAAATCAGAAGAAATGCTCAAGATATACAATACACTGACGCGCCAAAAAGAAGAATTCAAACCTATCACTGCTGGTAAAATAGGCATGTATGTATGTGGGGTGACCATTTATGACTTGTGTCATATTGGGCATGGCCGCACTTTTGTTTCTTTTGACGTAGTGTCTCGTTACCTTAGGTATCTTGGTTACGACTTGAATTTTGTACGCAACATTACTGATATTGATGACAAAATCATCAAGCGTGCGGCAGAAAATGCTGAAAGCTGTGAGTCTTTGACAGAGCGCCTTATTGCAGAAATGCATGCTGACTTTGATGCACTCAATATGAAGCGCCCTGATGTTGAACCTCGTGCAACCGAATTTATTGATGAGATTATCGAGCTTGTTGAAAAGCTAATTGAACGTGGCTTTGCGTATGTTGCAAGCAACGGTGATGTTATGTTTGAAGTGAGCAAATTTGATGAATACGGACGACTATCAAAGCAAGATCTAGAGCAACTTCAAGCGGGTGCTCGAGTGGACGTAGAAACGGCAAAACGAAGCCCACTGGATTTCGTTCTTTGGAAAATGTCCAAACCAGGTGAGCCAACATGGGAATCACCATGGGGTGCAGGTCGTCCGGGTTGGCACATTGAATGCTCAGCAATGAACTCGTCTATTTTAGGTAATCACTTTGATATTCACGGCGGTGGTTCGGATCTACAATTCCCTCACCATGAGAATGAAATTGCTCAGTCTTGCTGCGCCCACGGCACCCAGTATGTAAATACTTGGATGCATAGTGGCATGGTAATGATCGATCAAGAGAAAATGTCTAAGTCTTTGGGCAACTTTTTCACTATCCGTGACGTGTTAGCTCATTATGACTCTGAGACCGTTCGTTATTTCCTAATGTCGGGGCACTATCGCAGTCAGCTAAACTACAGTGAGGACAATCTCAACCAAGCTCGTGCTTCTCTTGAGCGTTTATACACTGCGCTTCGTGGCTTGGATGCTTCTGCTACGCCAGCGGGCGGCGAAGACTACGTGTCTCGTTATACTGCGGCAATGAATGATGACTTCAATACCCCTGAAGCTTACGCTGTGCTGTTTGATATGGCCCGTGAAGTTAACCGTTTGAAGGGTTCTGAGCTGGAAAAAGCGAGTCAACTGGGTGCTTTGATGCGTGAATTAGCAGATGTGATTGGTATTCTTTATCAAGACCCTGATGCTTTCTTGAAAGGTGATCAAGAAGATAGTGAAGTCGCAGAGATTGAAGCGTTGATTAAGCTTCGTAATGACTCTCGCGCTTCTAAAGATTGGGCAAATGCCGATCTTGCTCGCGACAAGCTCAATGAACTGGGCATTATCTTAGAGGATGGCGCTCAAGGCACCACTTGGCGTCGCAAGTAACCCTCAACCTTTGAATAATTAGGGCTGATTTTATCGGCCCTTTTCTTTATGTAACTTAGAACGATAATAAAGGCTTTAACGTGGCTCAGATGTACTTCTATTACTCAGCGATGAACGCGGGTAAATCCACCACACTTCTACAATCCTCTTTTAACTATCAAGAAAGAGGTATGAACCCACTTATTTTTACTGCTGCACTCGATGATCGCTATGGTGAAGGGAAGGTGACGTCTCGAATTGGTCTACAAGCGGATGCGCATCTGTTCCATAAAGAGACTGATCTGTTCAAAAAAATGAGTGAGCTCAATCAACAAACACAACACCACTGTGTGTTAGTGGATGAATGCCAGTTCTTATCCAAAGAGCAGGTCTACCAACTGACGGAAATCGTTGATAAGTTGCATATCCCAGTGTTGTGTTACGGTTTGCGCACCGATTTCTTAGGTGAATTATTTGAAGGTAGCCTTCATTTACTTGCGTGGGCCGACAAATTGGTTGAGCTAAAAACTATTTGTCATTGTGGTCGCAAAGCAAACATGGTGATCCGTACTGATGAGGAAGGTAATCCTATCGCAGAAGGGGATCAGGTGGCGATTGGCGGTAATGACAAGTATGTGTCGGTGTGTCGAGTACACTATAAAGAAGCCTTAGGGCGATAAGGGTAAAGTCCTCAGCTTTGTTTCTTTCGTTCACAAGGCAGCAAGAAGTTTCGGTCATGCCCGAATGCTTTTATCGAGCATCTGCTCCTATAACAGGTCCTCGATAAAACCACTCGGGGACGACGATACGTGATAGCAAAGCATTAACTAGTGAACTATTTGCTAGAGTTCACTTAGGTGAATTATCAAAATTTCCAGAACCCAGTATCCTTTCCCCCAGACACAAAAAAGCCCTCATTCGAGGGCTTTGTTATTTCTAGCAGGTAGAAACTATTTTTTCACGTTATCCAAGTGTGCTGCAAATTGCTTAGCGGCATAAGCTACGCGCTCTGCAGGTCTAGGATACTCAGCGGTTTCGCCAAGGTTTTCAATGTGCTGCAGTCTCGGAAGTAGACCAGTACCGTTAGCGATCTGAATCGCTAGACCTGGACGGGCGTTAAGTTCTAACACCATTGGGCCTTCTTCACTATCAAGTACCATGTCGGTGCCCATATAACCAAGACCTGTCATTTCCCAAGCACTTGATGCTAGGGTCAGCAAACGTTCCCAGTGAGGAACCTGAAGCTGCATAAGGTCTTTGCCTGTATCAGGATGGTGTGTTACGGGTAAATCGTATTGAACAGCACGCACAGCCTTGCCCGTTGCTATATCAACACCCACACCCACGGCACCTTGGTGCAAGTTTGCCTTTCCGTCAGAGTTAGACGTTGATAGACGCATCATTGCCATAACCGGGTAACCTTTAAATACGATGATGCGTACATCGGGTACGCCCTCGTAACTGTAACCCTCAAAGCAACTGTCGAACTTAATTAAGTTCTCTACGACTGCAACGTCGTTCTTACCACCGAGTGAAAACAACCCCGCCAATGTGTTACTGATATGGCGCTCAACATCTTGCTCGTTAACGGTATCGCCAGACGGCTTAGTGTATACGCCGTCTTTGTGCGAAATGATGACCAAGATACCTTTACCACCACTACCTTGAGCAGGTTTGATACAGAATCCCGGCCATTCTTTAACCATTTTATGGATGCGTTTTACTTCAGCTTGTTGACCAATAACACCAATTAGCGCTGGCGTTGTTGCACCGTGAAGCTCTGCAATCTTTTTGGTTTTTAGCTTGTCATCCACAAGAGGGAATTTACTACGGTCATTGTATTTACCAATGTAACTGTGGTTACGCTGGTTCATGCCCATAATCCCTTTTGAGCGAATCTTAAATGGCGAAGTAAACTGACTCAACATAGGCTTAGTCCTCCGCCAGTGGCTTGAAGCGACGTAGCTCAGTTAAGCGATATCCAGTGTAGTTACCTAACATTAGAATCAGCGCCAAGATAATTAGCTGAACACCGATAAAGTTGAAAGTTAGGTGCTGGATGTACATGTTGGTCATCGCTAGGTAAACCAATACTGCAGTCAATAGCGAACCGCCACCTTGTAGAACGACTTCTTTCGCGCCTTCTTCTTCCCAAAGAATCGACATACGTTCGATAGTCCAAGATAGAATAATCATAGGGAAGAAGGTGATAGATAGACCTTCTACTAAGCCGATATTAAAGGCAACGATAGTGAATACAGAAATAATCAATATAACGGTGATGATAACCGCGGATATCCTGGCAACCAGTAACAGGTTGAGCTTGGATAGATAGCTACGAATGACCAAACCTGTACCGACTATGAGTAGGAAACCGACGATACCTGTCACTAATTGCGTTTGCACAAAGGCTACAGCAATAAGCACTGGCATGAAGGTACCGGACGTCTTAAGACCAATAATAATTCGCAAGAACACTACGATTAGCGCACCGATAGGAATAAGCATGATGGTTTTGAACATCGATTGCTCTTCTAGAGGTAAGCTGTGAATCGAGAAGTTCAGTAGGTCATCAGCATCCACTTTACTTGCGGTTGCAGCGCGAGGCGTAATGTCCTGCGCAATCATAGAAAACAGGACTTGACTGTTTCTGCCTCCGGTAACGTCAAGCAGAGAAACATTTGACTGGTCCCAGATAAGCGTATTTTCACTTCTACCTTGGGTGCCGGTTTCAGCGTCAAACAATAGCCAATCCTTTCCGTCCCAAACTTGGACCGTTGGATTGATAGATTGACGGCGGCGACCATCTTCTAGCTGAACAACACCTACCGTTTTATTAGGCACTTTGGCATAAGAGAGCAGGGCAGAAAGCGCTTCTTGTTTGGTAAATTGATTTAAAAGTAGTGCCGCGTTTTGGCTGTTGCTATCGTTTAGCTTGCGAACGATTTCACGTGCGAGCGTCTCGTCGTTTGCACTTCGCTTAGTCGCTTCATCCACAATAGCTTGAGCTGCTGCTTCTTGAGGACCATCAAACGTTGGAGCTTCAATTTCACCTTGGGGTGGAACTGATTCGACTTTGGCATACGGATCTACAAGGAATTGAGCCTTGTAGTAGATGGTTTGTGGCCCCTCAGCATAGCGGATCGTCCATTCCGCGCGTCGACCAATATCAGAATTCACATAAGCTACGCCATACCCAGGCGATGATGTAGATTCGTCAACTAGGGTGTAACCGTTTTGAGTCCCTGGTGCTGCAAGAGAAACCGTTACAGGTTCACCTTGTGCAACAAGCTCAACTCGAGCTTCAATATCCCAAAGCTCTCGGCTTTCACCTGGTGTCCAAGGTACCCCGTAGGAGTCATGGCGCAGTATAGATAACGCTGCGCCAGCAACTATGAGCAGGGCAATAAAAATATAAAAAGGCACTCGTGAAGTCATAACAATCCTTATTATTGAGGCGACCTAATCTGTCACTGCTGTTTGTCTGTTTGAATGTATTCTTTACTCACATCTACTAGGGCTATGTCCTTGATGAACTCTCTGCCTAGTAGTACTGGGTGCGTCATGTGAGAGCGATCGGCTAGCGTGAACTGCGCCTTTTCTCTCACGTCACCTAAGCTAATCCACAGTTCAATGACTGCGCGTCGGTGCGTTTTCGTTGTATTAGATTGACGAACCTTTGCATATCGAATTAAAGGAGCTTCAATCCATGTTGGTTCAGCATCTTCGGCTTTATCAGTGGATAAGTTAAATTTAACCCATGTATTGCCGTTTCGTTCGAATTCTTGAATATTAATTGCATTAAGTGACGATGTTGCGGCACCTGTATCAATTCTTGCTTCAAACGTTTGATTTATCTGTTCAAATTTGACTGTTTCGATTGAACCTAAAACAATCAGATCACCATTTGATGCAACAGTCTTAGGTTTAGGTTGTTGTTGCTCCGCTTGAGGAGCAAGTAAAACTCGAGCGTTTTGCTTAGCCAGATTATCCACACGATTCGACATGATAGTCAGTTGCCCTTCTAAGCTAGCAATATAATCATTTTGATTATCAATTGAAAGCTTTAGGGTATTGATCTGATTAGATAAATTCTCTTCAGAAGATTTTACTGCTTGCATAGATTCCGTTCTATATTGTCTCGTTTCTTCTTGAGTTGCTTGAGACGTAGCACACCCGGATAAAAGTACCGCTCCGGATAAAGCGACAATAAGCTTGAGCATCTTAGACCTATTATTATTTGTACTTAGCTCGACAATCTACTTCAACTAGTCAGATTCACAATGCTAAGTGTAGAACACATATTCCATATTTACGGTAGTTAAATAAAAAAACATTGATAATTTTCAATGTTTTAACTGATGTTCATTAAGTGACCAAACTTACATCAGTGAATCCAGTTAACTTGGATTTTTTGCAACCAATATTGCTCTGCGAGGAGCAGGATAGCCTTCGATAGTTTTCGTCGGATCTTCTGGATCAAGATACTCAGGTAGCGAGTTGTGTTTCATCCATTCTGTTGATCTTTGTTCACCAACTGAAGTACAGTTTTCGTCAACGATTCTTACATCCACTAACCCGCATTTTTCCATCCATACCTTAAGAGCTTTCGCTGAAGGGAAAAAGTACACATTGCGCATTTGGGCATAACGATCAGCAGGCACTAAAACCGCATTCTCATCACCTTCAATGACCAAGGTCTCTAAGATCAACTCTCCACCCGGAAGAAGTTGATTTTTCAACTGTAAGATATGATCTAAAGGAGAACGTCTATGGTAGAGAACGCCCATACTGAAGACTGTGTCAAAAGCTTTTAGTTCAGGTAGTTGTTCAATTCCAAGTGGTAGAAGGTGGATTCGCTGGTCATTGTTCATCAACTTGCGCACGGCTTCAAACTGCACAAGGAAAAGATGTGATGGATCTATCCCTACGCACAATCGTGCACCTTCTCCAAGCATGCGCCACATGTGGTATCCATTGCCACAACCAACATCCAGCACAGAACGGTTTTTTAAAGGGGAGATGTGCGGAAGTAAGCGATCCCATTTCCAGTCTGAACGCCACTCGGTATCAATGTGAATGTCGTGTAGGGTAAATGGGCCTTTTCGCCATGGGTGGAACGTTTTTAGAAGGCTTTCTAGTTTTTTCTTTTCACCGTCAATGAGCGGGTGAGAATTAGAAACACTGACTTCATACTGCAATTCGATGTTGTCCGGCGCTAGCGCAGGTATCTTATTGAGAGCTCGTAACCAGCGGTCAAAATCACCGTGTTCGGCGCCTTGCCAGTCAGCAAGCTGTTTAGGTAGAGTCTCTAGCCACGGCTGTAAGCGCGTGTCTTGAGCGATTAATTGATAAAAATTGGCAAAATTAAACATGCAATTCAACTTGTTACTGGACATTGTTTTGAGCGAGCGAAACGATACACTGCATCAATAAAAATTGATAGCTTTTATCCGGCAATCGTGTCAAATCTAAGTTAAATGACGGTTGTTTGTGCCTTTGTTAACAACCATTAAAAATTGCTTAGAGCGGATGTTGAGTAAAGCCCTTAAAACACGCAAGGTTTTCACATAGGACTAACGCACTTCCAAGCGAGACGGATAACAGTTTAACCCAAGTAGATAACTAGAAACTTGAAACTGATTGGGTATAATGTTCGCACTATAACGTCTAATAGTAGACGTAACATTGGATAACATTATAGGAACAGTGATGATTTTAGTTGTTGGTCATAAAAACCCAGATAGCGATAGTATTTGTTCAGCTTTAGCAGCTACTGAACTTCTTAAGGCTCGCGGTCTAGACGCTAAGCCAATTCGTCAGGGAGAAATTAACCGTGAGACTCAACACATTCTTAATGTAGCGGGTCTAGAGCAACCAGAATTTTGTGATTCAGTTGCAGGTGAAAAAGTATGGCTAGTTGATTACAGTGATCTGGCGCAAGCACCTGATGATGTGAATGAAGCAGAGATCGTTGGTATCGTTGATCACCACCGTTTGGGTGACGTGATGACAATCAATCCACTTGAAGCGTGGATCTGGCCTGTAGGCTGTACTTGTACGGTTCTTTTCAACATGTTCAAGATTGAAGGTGCCGAGATTGCTCCAGAAATCGCTAAGCTAATGATGTCAGCTATCTTATCTGACACAGTAGGCTTCGCTTCTCCTACATGTACTCAAAAAGATAAAGACGCAGTACAAGAGCTAGCAAAAATTGCCGGTGTTGAAGACATTGATGCTTTCATCAAAGCGCTTCTAATTGCCAAAACAGATATCGAAGGTCTATCTCCAGCACAACTAGTAGAAAAAGATCTAAAAGCATACCCATTCAATGGTCGCGATGTGGTTGTTGGTCAGATTGAACTTGCAACGCTTGAGCAAGTTGATGGTCAGATTGATGCTCTTGAGCAAGACCTTGTGCGTCGTTGTGATGAAGAAGGTCTGGCGTTTGCAGCGGTTATGCTAACAGACATTACTTCAGCAACAACTCGTCTTCTTTACAAAGGTGAGTGGGCTGAGAAGCTAGACAAGCACGCAGACAACGGTGTTCTGATGATGGAAAACACGCTAAGCCGTAAGAAGCAAGGCTGGCCTTGGCTACAAGCTGAGCTAGTTTAATCTTATAAGGTTAAGACAAAATAATAAGGGCAGGATGAGTAATCATCCTGCCCTTATTCGTGATGGGTGCTAAACCTGCATCACATGCTACTTAGAGTAATTTGGCGCTTTGTAAAAGTGGTTATCAACTAACTTCTGCGTAATCGAGTGCTGAGGATCTGACAATACTGTTTGCGTATCGCCTGCTTCTACTACTTCGCCGTGGGACATCACCATGACTTTATCTGAAATGTGCTTAACGATCCCAATTTGCTGAGATACATAGATAAAAGACAAGCCCATTTCATCTTGCAACTCTAACAAGAGATTTATGATCTGAGATCTCATTGCCATATCTAGACCATTGAGCGCCTCGTCAGCAATGATTATGGAGGGTTGCAGTATCAGTGCTCTTGCAATACAGACTCTTTGTTTCTGCCCAGCAGCCAACATTTGAGGATAGAAATAAGCATGCTCTGGAAGCAACCCCACACGTTTAAGCGTATCAATGACACGTCGCTTACGAGCCTCAGGTGGCATTGCCGTATTTCTTTTTAGCGGACCTTCTAAAATTCGACCAATTTGAATACGTGGATTCAAGGATGAGTTAGGGTCTTGGAAGATCACGCGAATTAATTTACAGCGAGTTGCATAGTCTTTGTGCTCTAGCTTTTCACCATTAACAAATATCTCTCCTGAGCTTGGCTCAATGACCCCTGCTAGCATCTTTGCCAAAGTTGATTTGCCAGAAGAGTTCTGCCCAATCAGTGCTAATGTTTGGCCCGGCTCGAGGGTAAAGCTGACAGGTTTTACAGCATCAAAATACTGCTTTCTAAAGAGTCCGTAACGATTAACGAAGGTTTTGCCTAGGTCCTTAACCTCTAGTAATGAGCTCATTCACTAACCTTAACCTTGGTGTTGAGAGGGAAATGACAATTGTATTTATGGCCTTTTTCTTTTTTAGAGTAGGGAGCCTTTACACATTTGTGTTGTGCATAGGGACAACGAGGTCCGAGGCGGCAACCAATCGGCAAGTGTTGGAGCGGAGGAATGCTTCCTGGTAGTGACTGCAGTTTTTGTTTATGCGGAAGCCAACCACTAAAGTCGGGGAGGGCTTCGAGCAGTGCTTGCGTGTAGGGGTGTTTTGGTGCTGCCATCAATTTTTCTGTTGGTGCAGACTCAACACTTTGTCCGCAATACATCACAGTGATCTTATTGGCCCACTGAGTAATAGCAGCAAGGTCGTGTCCAATAAGCAAAATAGTGGTGTTATTGAGCTGATTCATTTTACTCAATAATCGTAATATTTGAGTCTGAGTGATGGGGTCAAGGTCGTTAGTAGGCTCATCCGCAATTAAGATCTTCGGCTTAGCCGCAATCGCCATAGCGATCATCACCTTTTGGCACTCTCCGTCTGTGAGTTCGTAGGGATAGCTGCGCATAATTCGAGTGTGGTCTTTGATACCCACTTTATGAAGCAGTGCAATCGAGGTCTTTTTCCGCCAGCCCCAGCGCTGCCACAATTTGCCTTGAAATGTTCGAGAGGGAATGGATTCGGCAAGTTGGCGACCGACGCGTTCACTCGGGTCTAAGCAGGTGGATGGTTCTTGGAAAATCATGGCAATCTCTCGCGCAATGATTTTTCTTCGTTCTTTAGGCTTAAGTGCCAGTAAGTCAACATCTCCGAGGCGCATTCGGTCTGCGGTGATCTTCCAATTTTCTTTTTCCAGTCCAACAATGGCCTTTGCCAATAAACTTTTACCTGAGCCTGATTCGCCTACTAGCCCACGGATTTCCCCTTCGTTGATGGTCAAGCTCATACGGTCAACCGCTTTTACCATCCCTTGAGGGGTATCAATCTCTATCGTGACATGTCTAAAGTCCAATACAGGCATTATTCAACTCCTGCATTAAGAGCATCACGAACACCTTCGCCAACCAGGTTCATGGTGATTACGCTATACATGATGGCAAGTCCCGGCAGGACGACGGTCCACGGGGCGAGATAGATAAGTTCAACGGAGTCTCCCAAGATTGCTCCCCATTCGGGACTAGGCGCTTGTGCTCCCAGACCAAGAAAACCAAGAGCGGTAATATCTAGCAGCGCTATGGTTAAGGCGAAGGTAAATTCGGCGGCAATAGGCGCCAACACGTTAGGTAATATTGAGACGGTGAGTAGATACCATTTGTCAGCACCATCAAGCTTTGCCGACATAATGTAGTCTTTCTCAACTTCCGCGTGAATGGTTTGATAGACACTACGGATAAATCGAGGGATCAAGGCAAGACAAATAGCCATCATAATCGATGTCATACCTGTGCCTAAAAATGCGACAAAAATAAGTGCAAGTAACAACGACGGAATCGACATTACCGTATCGAGTAAGTGGTTCAGAATGCTCGATAATAAGCCTTTAGTCATACCGGCAAGCGCGCCAATGATACAGCCAATGAATGCCGCAATTAGGGTAATAAAAATTGCTGAGCCGATGGTAATCTGCGAACCACTTAACAGGCGTGACAATATGTCTCTGCCTAGATCGTCTGTTCCCAAAAAATAATCGATACTGCCTTCTTTTACCCATGACGGTGGCTGGAGCAGTACTGATGATTGTGCAAGAGGGTCATGTGGTGCAATTAGCGGAGAAATCAATGTGATAATGAGAATAACACCGAGATTCCATAGGCCAAACATCGCTAAATTGTTGCTACGAAAATGTCGCCAAAAGCGTTCGCGTTGAGTGGGTATACTCTCTTCGAGGTAGACACTAGTATTTAGCATACCATTCCTTCCTTGCTAATGGGTTAATCAAAGTGCCGACAAGTTCTGATAAGATCTGTGTTGCCAATACAAAAGTAGCAACCACCATGACTCCTGCTTGAATAGAAACGTAATCACGATTGCTAACGGCATCAAGTAGCCAACGTCCTATCCCTGGCCAATTAAAGATGGACTCGGTAATGATGGCAAAAGTCAGCATACTCGAGAGCTGTACTCCGATAAGTGGAATGATCGGTGGAATTGCGTTACGCAACACGTGCTCGAAAATAATCTCGACTTTTGATAGACCCTTGATTTTCGCCACACGGATGTAGTTATTTCCTATCACGTCAGCCACAGAAGCGCGCATTAGTCTGATGAAATGTGTGGTAGGGGCAAGTGCCAGTACTAAAGAGGGTAATATGAGATGCATCACTACGCTGGTAAAAGCTTCTTCTCGATTTGGACTGTCACTTAGCCAAGCGTCAATCATTGCAAAGCCGGTGATCTGCGGAATATCGTACAGCAGGTTATAGCGACCAGAGATAGGCAGCCACTCAAGTCGCAATGAGAATAGCATTACTAATAATAGGGCGACCCAAAATAGCGGCGCTGAATATCCTGCCATAGAAAAGAATGAGATCAATCGATCTGACCATTTGTTCTGGCGCATTCCTGCAAGCGTACCTAAAGGAAGACCGATACACAAAGCGAGAATAAAGGCAAAAAAGCACAGCTCTAGTGTGGCGGTAAAGACGACCTTAACTTCGTCAAAAACGGGAGTACCTTGAGCGGTAGAACCGAAATCAAGCTGACTAATTTCGTGAAGGTACTGCATCCACCCTTGCCAAAAATCAGATATGGCCCAAGGTGAGGTTGGATCTAACCGAAGGATACTGTAGCCCACTAAGGTCAAGATCATCAGTGTAATGACGAATAGATTGAAACGTCGAATGGCGTATATAAACACTATTTGCTCCTCTCAACGTTTTCAAAGCTCAAGGTGTTAAACGGACTAGCATCGAATCCTTGCAGAGACTTATGCTTGGCCTGAAATTGCATACCGTGAGCAATGGGAATGATGGGTACTTCTTCGTTGAGCAGGTTTTGTGCTTGGCGATATAAGTTAAAGCGATGACGCTTTTGGTTTGTTTCTTTGGCGATATCAATTAAGGCATCAAAATCTGGGTTACACCAAGAAGCAATGTTCAATCCAGCTCGATCCGCTCCGCAAGACAGCAATGGACGAAAGAAGTTATCTGGATCACTGGTATCGGCATTCCATCCAGTCAAAATCATGTCTGCTTCCGCAACACTTTGGAAGGTTGAGCGAGATAAGCGTTCATCAAGATAGATGTTCAGTTTTACCCCAATATCGGCAAAGTTTGATTGTAGCAGTTCAGCCACTTTTCTCGGGCTTGGATTATACGCTGTAGGCTCTAAGGCTACCCACAAAGACAGTTCCAGCCCAGTGCCATAACCAGCTTCACGAATTAGTGCTCTTGCGTAATTACGGTCGTAACGTACCTGACTAGAGTCATTTTGATAAGCCCATGATTCTGGGGGTAATATCGAATATGCTGAAGTCCCATATCCGTAGTAAACCGAATCGATAATCGCGTCACGATTAATGGCTAGATTTAGCGCCTTTCGCACTCGGGCATCGTTGAGTGCAGGGTTTAGCGTACGAAGCGCTATAAAGGCAACGTTCATACTTGGGTATGCCTGCAACACTAAATCTGGATGTGCCTGAATTGTCGGGATCTGGCTAGAACGAGGCGAGAATAAAACGTCACATTCACTGCGCAGAAGCTTTGCTAAGGTACCTGTACCACGGGAAGTAATGTCGAGCACGACTTGCTCCATTTTAGCCGGGGTACCCCAAAAGTCCGGATTGCGGCGCAAACGAATGTAATCGTTGACGCTAAATTGGTCTAAATAAAACGGTCCTGTACCGACTGGGAATTGGTCAATGTCTTGCTTCTGATCTCGTGCTACTAACTGATTGGCATATTCAGATGAGTGTATGCTTGAATAAGTCGTAGAAAGGTTAGTTAGAAATGTATTGTCTGGCTTAAAGAGTTCAAACTGAACCGTATGTTCATCTATTGCTTTAACCTGTTTTAAGATTCGTTTGAATCCAATAGCCTCAAACCAAGGATAAGTCCCTCCACTCACATAGTGAAATGGATGGCGACTATCGATAATCCGCTCAAAGGTAAAGACGACGTCTTGTGCACTTAGTTGTCGGGTTGGGGTAAACCAGTCTGTAGTTTGAAAAGAGACATCTCTACGAAGGTCAAATTGATAAATAGTCCCTGACTCATCCACGGTCCACTTGGTAGCTAGCATAGGTTCTAGCTCCAAATCTTTATTGGATAAATGCACTAAGGTATTGAAGATCTGTGGACCTAAGGCTTCTGCCGCGATGTCGTTGTCGACTAATTGAGGATTAAAGGAACTGGGTGTTCCTTGACCACAAAAGATAAACCCATCTTGTTTGATCTGGTCCGAGACTTCAATATCACCACAACCGGATAGTATGAGGGTAAACAGACCCACAAATCCGAGTTGAAGAGTTCTCCAGGTGTTCGCCTTCATAGATTAAGGCACCATTGATTGTTTCTTTAGAATGATCTGCATAATCTAACACTTATCGCCTTTAAGCTCCATTGGGTTAATCATTGATCCTAAACCATTTTATACTTTCTAAGCATTCCTCTAAATTGGTGATAACTCAATCCTAGCAGACCTGCGGCTTTCTTCTGATTATGTTGTGCTTCTTGTAGAGCTCTATTGAGCAATTCAATATCTTGATCATGCTGCCACTTCTTATAATTAAGGGGCAAAGACGCGATGGGTGTTTCGGCGGCTTGTTGTACGGGTGATTTGTCTACTGGTTCATTGGTTAGGTTAGGTTTAGCAAAGGGGTCAAACACCAATTCTTGGATAGGTGCGTCTTGTTCAGGGTTGAGATAGATGGCTCGTTCAACAACGTTTTTTAGTTCCCTGACATTACCGGGCCAAGTATAGTCTAATAGTTGCTGCTGACATTGACCGCTGAAACCACTGAACAATGGTAGACCTAGTTCTTGGCACATGCGCATAGCGAAATGTTCAGCCAATAACGGGATATCGTCTTGTCGGTCTTTTAAATTTGGCAGTAACACTACATCGAATGCCAACCTGTCTAATAGATCCGCGCGAAATTTTTGTTGCCCAGCAAGCTGAGGAAGATCGGCATTGGTGGCGCATATTAACCTCACATCGGATTGTAAGATGCGGCTGCCGCCGACACGTTCATATTCACCATATTCTATGACCCTTAATAGCTTCTCTTGCACTGATAGAGGAGTTGTCGCCAGTTCGTCCAAAAATAAACTGCCACCTTCAGCACGCTCAAAGCGACCTTGATGTTTGCCTGTCGCGCCAGAAAAAGATCCTGCTTCGTGACCAAACAATTCAGAATCGACAACACCTTCACTTAATGCTGCACAATTTAGATTGATTAAGGGCTTATCCCATCGCTTAGAGAGGTAATGTAAACGCTGAGCAATTAATTCTTTACCGGTTCCTCGTTCACCAATAATCAATACAGGACGCTCTATAGGTGCAAGTCGAGAGACCTTATCTAATACAGCAAGGAATGGACTAGATTGACCGATCAGTGTCTGTTGCATGATATTCCAGTTGGTATTTTTAACCGATTAGTGGTTAATAATTTACTATTCACAGTTAATGTCAAACATTTTGACGGTTTGAAATCGACTTCATATCACTAATCGTGACTACAAATAACAGCGTGGACATTCTTAACTTATTGTTTATAAATGCAATTGTTATTTTAATTTCTCTAGGTGAGATTGACTACGCAAGTTTGGCATGTAATTTGGATAACACTAGCAAGTAGGCGCGAAATACGCGGCCACAAACAATACCGATACAGGAGAAATCAAATGGGTATTTTTTCTCGATTTGCTGACATAGTGAACTCAAACATTAATTCGTTGCTGGATAAGGCAGAAGATCCAGAGAAAATGATCCGACTTATTATCCAAGAAATGGAAGACACATTAGTCGAAGTGCGCACTAGTTCTGCTAAAGCTTTGGCTGAACGAAAAGAACTTCAGCGCAAAGTGGCTCAGGTTGAAGAGCAGGTAGAAGACTGGCAACAAAAAGCGTCACTCGCATTAAGCCGTGGTAGAGAAGAGTTAGCTCGTGCAGCCTTGATAGAAAAACAACGTATTACTAAGGTGATGAAATCGTTACATACTGAGCAAACCTTGGTTGAAGAAACCATCACTAAGCTGAGCGACGAGGTAGGTAAATTAGAGAGCAAGATTAACGAAACTCGAGCTCGCCAATCGGCATTAGCAATGCGCCAAGATGCGGCTAAAAGTCGAAAAGATGTTCAGCAACACCTGCACAACAGCCGTACCAAAGATACGCTGGCTAAATTTGAGCAATATGAACAGAAAATTGATCGATTAGAAGCCGACGCAGACAGTTATCAAGTTGGTAAAGAGGCAAGTTTAGATGATCAGTTTGCCGAGTTGCAGGCCGATGATGAAATAGAACAAGAGCTGCAAAAAATGAAAACTACGATGAATAAAGACTAATAAGGGGGCGAAATGTCTACAGCATTGATCACGGTACCACTCAGTGTTTTCTTAATCTTTGTTGCCCCGTTATGGTTGATTCTGCATTACAGAAGTAAGCGTAAACTAGGGCAGGGGTTATCTGGAAATGAGAGGGAGCAACTTCAGCAACTTTCAGCGAAAGCGGTGCAGATGAAGCAACGAATAGAGACATTGGAAAAGATTTTGGATGCGGAGTCACCAAATTGGAGGTCTAGTTAATGAGAGGCTTATATCGAGACACGCACAATGGAAAGCTGACAGGTGTGTGTGCAGGTATTGCGGCACGCTTCGGCATTGAAGTCTGGGTGGTTAGAATCTTGTTTGTGTCGGCAGCTTTACTAGGTGGCGGTTTTGTTATGGTGTTGGCGTATTTTGCTGCAAGCTTGATGCTTGAAAAACAATCGCCTCAAATCTTTCAGACTAGACAGCAGCAGTTTGACCATCAAATGAAACAAAAACCGTGGCAGTCGGGCAAGGCACCGAAAGAATTGCTTACCGTGATGGAACAAGACTTTGAAGAAATGGAAATAAATCTCAGGAAAATGGAAGCTTATGTGACCTCGGATACGCGAAAAACAAACACAGCGTTTCGAAATCTGTAGTGTTTATTGAGGTTCATAAAAAATGCCGCTCATACATCATGATCGGCATTTTTTTGAATCGTCTTTACAGCATTACTTTTTAGTTAAAGAGAATGCATCAACGCGAATTTCAGTTTCTTTACCGATATCGCCACTGATCGCAGAAGCATCGTCTATTTTCAGTTTAGCGAAAATAGTCGCTGTAGTATTGCTACCAGAGTTGAACTCTACTGCTACCTGACGGAAAGACTTTCTGTCTGCCTGAGGTGCATTAGTCATGCTCGCTACATGGAAAGTTTGTTCTACTAATTCTTTACCTGTTGCGTCTGTCGCACCAACAACCACTGATGTTGGAGAAGCTGCACCTTTCTTGTCTTCAACATAAAGAGACAAGGTGTAATCTGTGTTTGCCTGTAAGCCGTTTACTTGTTGGCTAAGACCTGGCATAGCTGAGAAGTCATCTGAAGACGCTACAAAGCGGATGCGCACAGAACCTTCATCTTCAAATGCAGATACCTTTGAGCTACCTACATCACCTAGACCATTGTTTTTGTCTGCAAGCTTGTTCCAAACATCGCTTGTACCGCTATTAGCGCGAAACTCAACAATATTTGGATCTGCTATTAGGTTGCCTGTAGCAACGGCCATAACTTTGCCGGTTTCTTTTGCTTCTGGAGTTGTAGTTGCATTATCACTTGGTGCCGCACAACCTGCTAGTAAGCCAGCAACAACTAGACCTAGATACATCTTTTTCATAATCTTTTTTCCCACGTTAAATTAGTTTGTATTCCTTTGTAGAATGAGGAAGAGCATACAATAGTATTGTATTATTTAACGTGATTGGTTAGACAGTTTTGTTGGTTCAGGTTAACGGAATGTTGATCAGTCACTCACTTTTGAATCAACGCCCCATTAACTCATCAAATTCAGCGTCTCGATAGATGTTTATGCTAACAAAGCAACTTCTACTAGTTTCATAATCTTGTTCGTGTTTGTTCTCTAGTTACAATCATTTATCAATGTATCGCCGTTACAGCGCATTCTTGCGTCATTTTTTATGCGACTTTCTAATTGGTAATTGAGAGATGTGTTGAGGAATGAATGTCTTGACGTAAAAAATCAAAGGTGGTGTTCATTAAGGCATTAGATGTGATTTTGAACTCTCTTGTCATGATTGCTAAACTATAAGGACTTTACATTTTGCGTTTCGCAAGGAACAATCCCCATCCAATAAAGACAAATATAGCGCGTAATACTGGAATACTATGAGTAACACCACTACCAAGAAAACCAACCCTCTGTTTGAGATACTGTTCAACGTATTTATCCCTTCACTCATTTTGATGAAGTTTAGTGGGGATGAGCATCTGGGCACAGTACTGTCTTTGGTTGTCGCTCTGTCTTTTCCGGTCGCTTATGGTGGTCTTGAGCTGATTCGCCATAAAAAATTCAATTTTATTGCTGCGCTGGGTTTTGTCAGTGTGCTTCTAACTGGCGGTATCGGCTTACTAGAATTAGATACTCGTTGGTTAGCTTTAAAAGAAGCGCTGATTCCGGGCCTGATTGGTATTGTGGTATTGGGGTCAACGTTTACCCGTCATCCATTGATGCAAAAACTTATCTTCAATAAAACCGTCTTAAACTTGTCTCTAATTGAAGAACGCTTGAAAGAAAGTGGTAATGAGAAAGCTTTTGATCGCTGTCTTATGAATTCAAATTATTTATTTGCAAGTACGTTTGCATTCTCTTCAGCTATGAATTACGCCTTAGCCACCTATATTGTGACGAGTCCTGCAGGCACCGCAGCGTTTAACGAAGAGTTAGGTAAAATGACGCTGTATAGTTATCCAGTCATTGCTATACCAAGTATGCTAATGATGCTCGGTATCTTTTACTATGTGTGGCGTCAAATTCGTTCTATGACGTCTTTAGAGACTGAGCAAATATTTCACCTCAAAGAGTCTTAGAATCATAATACTCGTCAGGTTTTTTACTTTCAAAGGGCAGCGTAGGCTGCTCTTTTTTGTGCCTAAAATTATGTTGAGTAAGATATTGGTTTATTAAATGACCGCCAACAAGAAAGCGCGCTAAAAATACCAGATTAACGTGGCTATAACATCTTGAAACATCTATGATTAATCCTAAAGTCGCTGAATAAGGATATCATATGCGTACTCATTGGTTTGTTGTGCTTTTCGCAACACTCGGCTTAACAGCTTGTGGTGAGAAGCAAGCAACCGTTTCTGAACCTGAATCTCGTCCAGCAAAATTCCTGACGGTTTCAGTTGGAGACAAAAGCTTTGAGCGAGTTTTCCCTGCAGGATCTGCTGCAGGTGATAGAGCAGTACTCGCTTTTCGAGTCCCAGGCGAGCTGTTAGAGCTTCCAGCCACTGCGGGACTTGCTGTAAAAAAAGGAGATCTTCTTGCTGTTCTTGATGATCAAGAATATAAGTTATTGCGCTCTCAAGCCAAGGCCAATTTTGATTTAGCGGCAGTACAATTTAACCGTAGTAAAAAGCTGATTGCGGATAAGGTTGTCTCAGAACAAGACTTTGATCAGGCAAGAGCAAAGCATAAATCTGCAAGAGCTGAATACGATCAAGCACTGGCAAACTACAGCTATACAAAATTACTCGCACCATTTGATGGCACCATTTCGCTCGTCAATATTGATAATTTTGAGTACGTTCAAGCCAAACAAGGCGTAATGAACATACAGTCCAATGAATTACTAAAAGTTATCTTTCCGCTTCCTGACTCACTGCTCAACCGCTTTCGTGGTTATGATGCGGTAGAATCCTATATGGTATTTGATTCTTTTCCTGATCATCAATTCCCACTGACCTTTCAAGAAATAGATACCGAGTCGGACAACTCAACCGGTAGCTACAAAGTTACTATGGTCATGCAACGCCCTGAAGACTTAGGCATTTTACCAGGTATGTCCGGTAATATTCATATCAAACTTCCAAGATCTGAGCCAACTAAATTACCTAAGACCGCTCTTTTTAAGTGCGATAGCGGTTCGTGTGTGTGGAGAGTAAAAGAAGATTTTACCGTAGAGCAGGTAACTATTGAGCTTAGTAACTTGAATGAAGTCAGTTCGGGTCTTGATGACGGAGACCAGATTATTGTATCCGGTGTACAAGAGTTAGCAGCAGGGATGAAGGTAAGAGAATGGATCAAGGAGAGAGGTCTATGATGTTGACTATGAAGCAGCTCTCCCGCTGCGTATTGTTATTCGGGCTTACAACGCTAATTACGGGTTGCGAAAGGCCAGTTGTTGAGCCTACGGAACATATTTCTAAAGTAGAAGTATTGCAGCTAGGTGAACCAGAAATTACAGACAGAATCTTTTTTCCGGCCGTTGCACAAGCCGCTCTTCGCTCTCATCTTAGTTTTAGGGTTGCGGGTGAAGTCACTGAACTCGTGGTCAATGAAGGGGACCGAGTGAAGAAAGGTGATCTTCTTGCTCAGCTTGATACACGTGACTTTAAGATTGCCGTAGACAATGCGAGAGCAAGCTACGCTGCGATTAACAGTCAATATAAACGTTCGGCGCCGTTAGTGAAAAAAGGGCTACTGGCTCAATCGCAATTTGATGAAATTGCAGCGCAAAGAAGCATTGCGCTTGTGGATCTGCGATTAGCCGAGTTATACCTGAAGTTCACTACATTAACCGCCCCAGCGGACGGCATTATTTCTCGTGTAAATGTGGATAGATTTGAAAATATCCAAGTAGGACAACAAATCGTCAATATTCACAGTACTGAATCCGTTGAAGTACTCATTCAAGTGCCTGATCGTTTGTTTATTCATCAACCGAGTGATCTTGATTTGCGCCGAATTGTTGCCAAGGTAAAAGTAGACAGTGGCAATATTTATGATGCGAAGATAAAAGAGTTTACAACAGAGCCAGATCCAGCCACTGGAACTTATAACGTCACCCTAATTATGCCAATGCCTGAAACTGAAGTGATTTTGGATGGTATGGCTCTTGAGGTAACAGCAAAGAGCAGTGAGACTGGTTTAAATGTAAGTTCTGGAACTAATATTCCTCTCAGCGCTGTGATTAACGCCGATGGCGATACGCTCGATAAAGGGGAGACGTACGTTTGGATTCTAGAAGGCGATAAGGTACGAAAGCGCCTGATTGTTTTAGGGAAAATGTACAGCAAAACGATCAAAGTAATCAGTGGTCTAGAAAGTGCAGAAACGATAGTAACTAAAGGCTTGTCGCAACTGCGAGAGGGAGCTCAAGTGGAAGTAATTAAGAAGGAGGCTGTTCAATGAGTAAGGAAAATCAAGAGCAGCAAAATGATGACGGCACAACTGGAATTGCTGCCTATTTCATCAAAAATAAAGTAATCAGTTGGATGATTGCACTGATCTTCTTTATCGGTGGTACCGCTTCGTTTTTCGAATTAGGTCGACTAGAAGATCCCGCTTTCACGATTAAAGATGCGATGGTGGTGACCAGTTATCCGGGAGCAACACCGCAACAAGTCGAAGAGGAAGTGACCTATCCCCTCGAAAAGGCTATCCAACAACTTACCTACGTAGACGAAGTTAATTCGATTTCAAGTCGTGGTTTATCACAGATAACCGTTACGATGAAAAACAATTATGGCCCGGATGATCTGCCACAAATTTGGGATGAATTGCGCAGAAAGGTGACGGATCTAGAAGGTACGCTTCCTCCGGGGGTCAATACACCTGCTGTCATAGACGACTTTGGTGATGTATATGGAGTGCTACTTGCTGTTACAGGTGAGGGCTACACCTACAAAGAGCTTCTTGATTATGTCGATTATTTGCGTCGAGATCTCGAGTTGATTGATGGGATTAGTAAAGTTGCGGTCTCCGGTGATCAGCAAGAGCAAGTCTTTATTGAAATGTCGATGAAGCGCTTAAACACCTTAGGCATTTCTCCTTCAACTGTTGCAGACCTTCTTAATACACAAAACATTATTTCTCCTGCAGGGGCTGTTCGATTTGGTGACGAATACATTCGTATACATCCAACGGGTGAGTTTCAGGATGTTGAACAATTAGGTGATTTAATCATCACCGATTCCGCCAAACAGGATTCAGGTTTAATTTATTTGCGTGATGTAGCTGAAGTTAAACGCGGATACATTGACGTGCCAACCAACCTTATTAATTACAACGGCAACTTTGCGTTGAATGTAGGTATTTCATTTAACGCAGGTGTGAACGTTGTCAGTGTTGGGAAAAAACTTGATCAACGCTTAGCTGAGTTGAAATATCAACAACCAGTAGGCGTAACAATTTCAGAAATTTACAGTCAACCAAAAGAAGTCGACAAGTCAGTCAGTGGCTTTGTCATCAGTCTTGGACAAGCGGTAGCGATCGTAATCGTTGTACTACTGTTCTTCATGGGGCTTCGTTCTGGTCTGTTAATTGGTTTAATCTTACTAGTGACAGTTTTGGGCACGTTTGTGTTCATGAAATATCTAGCCATCGATTTACAGCGCATCTCTCTTGGTGCTCTGGTCATCGCGCTTGGTATGTTGGTAGATAACGCCATTGTGGTCGTTGAAGGTATACTCGTTGGGACCCAAAAGGGACGGACGAGAATGCAAGCTGCGACCGATATCGTAACCCAGACTAAGTGGCCGCTGTTAGGTGCTACCGTTATCGCTGTTACTGCGTTTGCGCCTATCGGTTTGTCTGAAGATTCGACAGGTGAATACTGTGCAACGCTGTTCTCGGTATTGCTTATATCGTTAATGTTGTCTTGGTTTACTGCAATATCTCTAACGCCATTTTTTGCAAATATGTTCTTTAAAGGACAAAAATTTAAAGGTGATGCGGATGCGGACCCATACAACGGTTTTGTCTTTGTTACCTATAAAAAGTTCTTAGAATTTTGCATGCGTAATGCTTGGGGAACGGTTGTCGTTCTTGTTGTAGCGCTTGGCGTTAGCATGTACGGTTTTACCTTCATCAAACAAGCCTTCTTCCCATCATCGACAACGCCAATATTTATGTCCGACATATGGTTGCCGGAAGGTAGCGATATTCGTGTTACTAATACCAAAATGCAGGCGATTGAAAGCTGGCTTCTTGAACAAGACGGTGTTGAAGCTGTAACGACTACTGCGGGTAAGGGGCTAGAGCGCTTTATGCTGACCTATACTCCGGAGAAAAGTTATGCTGCTTATGGAGAGATAGTGACTAGGGTGGAGAGCTATGAAGTGCTTCACGACATCATGGACAAATACCGAAAATATGTCTCAACGCACTTTCCTGAAATTGATTATAAATTAAAGCAGATCGAACTTGGTCCTGGTGGTGGAGCGAAGATTGAAGCAAGGATTATTGGCTCTGATCCTACTATTCTTCGTGGCATAGCCTCTCAGGTTGTCGATATTTTGAATGCTGATCCCGGCGCAACAGGTGTTAGACATGACTGGCGTGAGCGAACAAAAGTAGTTGAGCCGCAATTTAATGAGAGTCAAGCACGCCGATACGGTATCAGTAAAAATGACATGGATGATTTCTTACAAATGTCATTCTCTGGATTAACAGTTGGTGTGTATCGAGATGGTACGACTTTAATGCCAATTGTGACCCGCTTGACGGAAGAGGAACGTGTTGATTTTCGAAATATCGAAGGTATGAAGATCTGGAGCCCTGTGCTGAATGACTACATTCCACTGCAACAGATTACTTTAGGCAATGAGGTACGTTGGGAAGATCCTCTTATTGTTCGTAAAAACAGAAAACGTATGCTTACTGTGTTTGCCGATCCTGATCTGCTAGGTGAAGAGACCGCAGCAACACTGCAAGCACGTATACAAAGTAAAGTCGAAGCTATTGAGATGCCACCGGGTTACAGCTTAGAGTGGGGTGGTGAATATGAGTCTTCTAACGATGCTAAAGGTTCTTTGTTCGCCAGCATGCCTATGGGCTATTTATTCATGTTCTTGATCACTGTATTCCTGTTTAATTCCGTGAAAGAACCATTGATAGTATGGCTAACTGTGCCTCTTGCTCTTATTGGTGTTACCAGTGGATTGTTACTGCTCAACACACCATTTGGTTTTATGGCGTTACTTGGTTTCTTGAGTCTATCCGGAATGCTGTTGAAAAATGGTATCGTATTGATCGATCAGATTGAATTGGAAATACGTTCTGGTAAGGAACCTTATACTGCGGTTGTAGAAGCGGCATTGAGTCGTGTTAGACCTGTGTGTATGGCGGCAATTACGACTATTTTGGGTATGATTCCACTATTGCCCGATATTTTCTTTAAGCCAATGGCGGTAACCATCATGTTTGGTCTGGGCTTCGCTACAGTACTGACTTTGATAGTGGTGCCTGTTCTCTATCGCCTTTTCCATAGAATTGACGTGCGCGCGGCGTAATTGTTGAAGTAGCACCTGCAACACGGTGCTATTTTAATATATGTAACTAAATGTAACACTTCTAACTTATTGAGTTACTTTAACTTTTATTGAAATATTTCACATATAGAATGACGTTTTGTTAATTGAGGCAATAAGGATACGTCATGCATTCAATCAAAAAGGCTGCCATTGTGTGCAGCCTTTCTTTTACTACTCTCTCATTTCACAGTCATGCTCACAGTGACGCACGTGGTATTGCCATGGCAGGCACTGGTGTGGCTTCTTCTAATTTTGTTAGTGCGAGTTTTTACAATCCTGCTCTAGCGGCATCAGGAGAATCTAAACACAGTTTCGGCATGATTTTGCCAGTAGTGACGGCGGGTGTTCATGATGGGCAGGGCGTTCTAGATAAGCTCGATGTGTATTTTGATGCTGAAGATGACTGGCTTGATAATCCAGCCAGTGGTGAAGCTCAAGAAGCGTGGAAAGCAGCGCTTAGAGATCTTTCTAATGGTGATATCGCCGCGAACGCCTCAGCAGGTATGGTATTTGCGGTTCCAAATAGCTTCATCAATACCAATTTCTTTGTTTCTACTCACGCAACAGCATTAGCGACAATGGATATTGATGACCGAGATTTTGATAATACAAGTCCTGATGACGAAGTGCGATCAACCGTCACTGGTTTAATCGGTGGTACGCTGGATATTGGTTTCACGTTTGCTCAAAACTATGAAGTTTATGATAGAAACCTCAGCGTTGGTTTCTCACCTAAAGTTCAACAAATCTACACGACCTATTTCCAAGAAAGGTTGAATGAAGATGAACTAGATGATGCTGAATTCTTTGATGATCTTGAAGAAAAAACAGCATTTAACCTAGATATTGGTGCCAGCTATGAACTTATCGAACACTTAAATATTGCCTTCGTAGCTAAAAACATCTTGTCTCATAGCTTAGAAACTAACGTTCAGATGGGGAAAACAGCAACCTTTGTTGTTGAACCTGAATATAAATTAGGCAGTGCGTATTCAACCAACTGGTATACCCTGACCGCTGATATCGACTTGAACTCAACACGTTATTTTGAAGAGCAAAGCTACAAAACTCAGTTTACTCGAGTTGGCGGAGAGGTAGATCTTTGGAAGTGGGCTCAGTTTAGAGCGGGCTATATGCATAGCATGACTGATTATGCTGAAAACATGGTTACCGCAGGTTTTGGGTTTAGACCATACGGCGTGTTTGGCTTTGATCTGGCCGCTCAATATGGTGATGATGACAACTATGTGGTTTCCGCTCAATTAACCATGATCATCTAGCATCAGCTTCACTTTAACACGGTACTTTTCTATCAATTGATGATGGGTCTGCTATTCTGACTATCACGTTATGCAGATAGAAGAGTGCTGTGAGCACTGAAGGTATAAAGATGAAGCGATGCAACTGGCTTGATGTTAGCAAACCAGATTATGTGGAATATCATGATAAAGAATGGGGCGTACCAGTTCATGACGACAAGGTGTTCTTTGAGTTTCTAATCCTTGAATCAGCGCAAGCTGGCCTAAGTTGGTACACCATCCTTAAGCGACGAGAAGGTTATCGCCGTGCCTTTGCGAACTTTGACCCTGTTGCTGTTTCTAAGTTTGATGCAGATAGGGTAGAAGAGTTGATGCAAGATGCGTCAATTATCCGTAATAGAGCAAAGATTGAAGCAGCGATTAATAATGCCAAGTTGTTTTTACAGATCCAATCTGAATACGGCAGTTTTGATTCATTCATCTGGGCTTATGTTGATAACACACCACTCGACAACAGAGAAAAAGGCGACTACCCAGTGGCAACGACAGAACTCTCTGATCGCCTTGCCAAAGATCTAAAGAAACTCGGCTTTAAATTTCTAGGCAGTACAACCTTATATGCATTTCTGCAAGCGACCGGTTTAGTTAACGATCATGATTTGGATTGTATTTGTAGAGTCCCATAAGCTTGCTAGTAGAGAGCTATCTACGTTTTTTTTGCAAAAAAATGAAGGAGTCCCAGTGGGCTTCTTTATTTTATTGCGCATTAACTTAGTATTTAAGTTAATGATTGAACTGTGACTCTGAGTACTTTGGCATGTGCTAACGATAAACTTGTTATATCTATAGGTTGAAAGTAGGTATTAGTGTTATTGCCACGTTGCTGCACTACTATCTAAATCGTAATTCATTACATTTTTAAACAATAACCATCTGATTTATAAGCTATTCTCCTGTTTATTAGTAGAGCGGAAATCTCTGTAGTACTAACAAATTTGAGGTAAAGAGTGAAAACGAGAAGTTTATTGTTACTTGCTATGGCAACAACGCTGTTAGTCGGATGTGATGATGATGGTGATGAAAATTCCTATCATCGATATAAGGACTGGAACACGGTTAGAGGTGTAAACCTAGAGCATGCATCAGAGTTCAAATTTAACTACGATGTAGAAAATGACTATATGTACGTGATCTCTGAAACCCCACTAACCATAGGCTCTTACCTAAACCGCGAGGAAACTTACTATACCTCAGAAGGAGCAATAGGTTTCACTTCAGATAATGTACATCAGGATTGCGACTGGTCTGAGGGGAGTTGCAATGGAAGAGAACGATTTGAGTTAGCGAAAACTAATGGTGATATGATTATTGCCTATCACAGCGCTAGTTTAGACGGTGGACAAAGTTGGTTTAGAGACCCACTTCATACCGATGCATTTGGTGATGAGCAGTATGTTGTTGCAGGAACGAAATATGAGAGTCGCGACTTTGGTCAAACATGGCAAACAATGCCAATGGCTCTAGATACTAACTACCGTTTTTTTAATGGTAGAGATGTTTATGCAGGGACAGTGACAACTCAAGACTCCACTTCTTTTTGGATCACAACAGATAAAGGTAATAACTGGGAAGAGCACACAGAAGTATCAGGGGTGCTATCAATGCATCCTCTAGGCGATCTTGTCGCCCTGTATGATGAGAATGAGTCTGTGATTCACTATAGCGAGGACCTAGGTACAACTTGGCATTCTATAGATGCTAGTGACATTGAGCTAAAATCTTTGTGGACTGATGGTAGCAAATTGTATTTCCTAGGTGAAAATAATGTTCGATATGCATCCATTCAAGATGATGGCACATTAAGCGATTTGGTTCAGCTTGGAAGTACGTTTGACCGCTTCACAGGCATTCAAGATGCACCAATCGAAACCAAGTCTATGGAATTTATGAAGCATATGACTTTTGTTACATTCGCCAATACAAGGGTGGGGATAGTTAATCCAAACTAGAAGTTTGGGACGCTAATACTAAGTCGGTGTCATCATCCCTTAATTAGCGTCCCTCAAGCTAGGTATCAACTTGCAATTATATAGTGAGCCTAAACCTGGCACGGGTAACACGTCTTTGCCCCAAAATGAGCTACGGACAGAATTTTTGCTTGGCGTCACTTGCTAGTTTTGAGATACAAAAAGTATTGACTGGCATAAAGCAAGACCTGACCCCACTGCCGCTGACTCTGTATGACACGCGAAACTTTGTTGAGAACACTGAAAAAGGCACATTGCTCCATGCGGATTTTGGTGCCTACGCAATGCGTGGTTATATTCTAGGGCGTCATAGAGATGAACAGATGGCAATGGCTCAACTTGAATACCGCTTACCTATCTATCGTCGTTGAGGCAGTGTGTTCTGGGGTGGTGTTGGGTCTATTGGTGAAGATGCCAGTGAACTGACTGATGATTTGCTAACAACTTTTGGCGCAGGCCTACGATACCGATTAAAAGGGCGCATAACCTTACGCGCCGATCTTGGTTTTAGTGAAGATGAAACCCTGCTTTATTTTAATGTGAATGAAGTCTTCTAACTCAACCTCTATTGACCTCAATGCTGTTTCATTGGTGTGGTTAAAATAGATCCCACACTAATGAAATGGCGATAAATGCCATGGTAAATCCAACCACAAACTCCAAAATATTCCACGCTTTAGGATTAGCAAAAAATGCTGCTAATAGTTTTGACGCGTAACCCAAAGAGAAAAAGAACAAAAGAGAGTTAGTTAATAATAGAAATTATATCTTCGCATTATTTCTATATCAGCGTGAATGAAAATTAAGAGTTCTTAAGCTTTGTGGCGGGTGATACTTATAATTATCCATTTCAAAATGCATTATCTACAACTCTTTCAAATTGCCAATACATCACTGCTAGTGATGTTTTTTATCATTGATAGTCTATATTTTCCTCTCTAGATTCTAGCCATACTAACGGGGTACCTAAAATCCTAAACTAAGTTGAGACTACTTATGAAAAAATCTATCCTTGTTACCTTGATGTCATTGGTATCAGCATCTGTTTTGGCAACTGAAGTGACCAAAGACAACTATGTTGAAGCTGAAACAGATTGGTACTTCTCTGGTGTTCAAGAAAAGTCGGGCGTAAACAGTTGGATGCACGATGCTCCGGTGAGTATTGAAAATCAACAAGTAATTCGCTCAAATCGTGATGTTGTCTACTCAATCGCTATTGTCGATGTTTCAGAGGGAGCGACATTCACAGTGCCTGAGTCTGAGCACTATCAACTCATCCATATAATGGATGAGTTGCACCTTTCTCATCAAGTTGTCTCACGTGGTGAATCATTAACTATCAGTGCTAATGATATTAATGGTGAGTATGTTTATGTCCTTGCTCGTACAAAAATTGCAGGAGATGATACGGCGCAACGTCAACAGCAGCTTAAAATAGTGGCCAATGCTGCTCGTCCATACCCCTCAAAAGGTTTTGCTGAGGATGATGTGAAAGCCTTGCGTCAAGCGTTGGTAATGGAGTTCATTGAAGGCAAAGCGAAGATCTTAGAGCACAAGTCTTTTGTAAAAGAGCTTGAGCAAGCTGATCCTATCTCTTATCTATACGCCACTGCTGTTGGTTACGGTGGTCTTCCTTCTTACGAAGCTCAATACCTACCTTACGTTGTAGGCGGTGGGTCTGCAAAAGAGTGTCAAACATTCAACATGCCTAAACCAGAGTTAGACTATGAAAATGGTGGCTTTTTCTCTCTCACTACGTACGACACGGCTGGCTGGATTGTCGAAGATAACTTTTACATCGGGCATGAAAATATGAAGGATAACGGCGAAACGTTCGAAGTGGTGTTCAACTGCCCAGACGTTGCACACTCTGTGGATGTTCAAGAAGGCTGGACTGGCGTTTGGCGCTTCTACAAACCCAGTAACGAGATGGCATTTATCGAATTCATTGACAGTATCCGTGGTGTAAGTGTGCAGTAAGCACATACCTACTATTGTTTTTTCTTAACTTAGGTTTCTATCTGCATCTTTGATGTTGATTAGTTGATACAAATTAGGTGGCCAAATTCGCTACTAAAAGTACGTGGTGTGTTAATGACGGGTTTTAATGCGCTACCAGATACGTACGTTTGGTTAGTAAAGGTCGGCTCGGTTTAATAACTAGTGCTTCACTATCCTAAGGTGGCATATTAAGATTATCCTCCTACTTTGTTAGGAGGTTTTTTTAAGGAGAGTGAATGGACTATAACCTAATAAAAGTGTTTGTCGTATTAAGCCAAACTTGTTCATTGACGAAAGCGGCAGAAGTACTTGGCATGACTCAACCTGGAATTAGCATGGCATTAAAAAAGCTCAAAGCAGAAGTTGGTTATGAGCTCTATGCGCGTAAAGGTAGGGGAGTTGAGTTGACTGCCGAAGGTTTGTATTTGGCGGAGCGCTTTGCGCAGGCTGAGTCTCTGTTGGATATTACTCGAACCAATGTTAAGCCTGTCATTCATTGTAGCGAGTCGTTACTATATCAGCTTGAAGGGAAGATAGATGCTCATTTTTTAGAATCACCTTTAAGCGATGAACAATTGGTAGGGGACTTAACCTCTAGAAAAGTCAATTTGGTTATTGATCATTTACCGCGGCAGTCGACCGCACTGATTTCAGAAGAAATATATCAAGACCAAATGGTGGTTGTGTGTCGGAAAGACCATCCCAGAATTCACTATACTTTGACGGCAGAACAATATTATTCTGAACAACATATAGCACTTAAAATGAAGCGACAGAGTATGTCTGCCTTTGAGTACTTACAAGTAGGGCAAAGTGCACAGCGAAATGTCGTGGTTGAAACCGGTTCGATTGCTAGCATGATGTTGTTGGCATCAGAAGGAGATAAACTAGGAAGCGTATCTCGAAGTATGTTTGATCGGTGGGGAAATAAGCTCGGTTTAACGTGCTTTGATTTTCCATTTAAATTTAGCCCTGTTGAGTATCATTTAATTTATCATCGTCGTTATCTAAACGATCCCGTACACCGTGAACTGCGCTCCAAGGTGAAAGCTTGCTTTTAAAACTGTAGCAGCTATATCTCAGCTAATACGTGACATGGCAAAACTGATAGTTATATTTTCTATAAATATTAAGGGGCTCTTCGACGTTTTGTGTGGATTTGAGTTAAAATATGGACCTCCTAAATAGACTCCAATATAAGGTCCAGTCACGTTGAATTCTTCTGATATTTTTATACTCGGATTGGGGCTACAAGCAGGGTGACCGCATGAGTGATCTGTCCCAGTGATACTGGACATTCACGTAAGCGACTTTTACTATACTCTTAATAATTCATGCTTTGCTAAAACGGAAATGTCCAGATCCTTGCTGGTAGGGTGGCGTAACACGAAAATGCCCCTTTCCTTGTTAGAGTAAATACTCATATCCATTCTGTTAATGCTAGCTACCCATAAGAGCACTTATCCGAGATAAGATCGTCGAATTGTATCGAGATTATGGTTTACCTTTTAATTGCAATATCTTGAGGTTAAAGATAGACGAAGTTTACCCCAAAACTGTGTCAGGCTTCGCTAAGTTGAAATGACCTCTGTCATTCACTTTAACTATCCTTTACCCCATAACCTCTGAAAGGTGTTGATAGTGACTCGAACTCTCAAAGCAGATTTTCACCGCCATCGTTAATGGAACGGAAAGAATCAAACCTACCGGTCCTAATAGCCAACCCCAGAATAGTAATGACAAGAATACGATAAGTGGCGATAGCCCTAGCTTACTTCCCAATAGTTTCGGTTCGACAAAGTTACCAACAACAAAGTTGATGCCAAAATAGAGCGATATAATCACTAGGGTTTCGTTAATCCCTGTCTGCAGTAACACACATACCGTAAGCGGTGCTGCTGCCAATAGTGGACCAATGTTCGGGATAAAATTAAGTAAGAACACCAACACAGCAATGAGCACGTAATACTCAACCTCAAAGCCCCATAAGATCCCACCGACTAGCACTGCTTTACCTAAGCTAATCGTAGATTTAGCAAGCAAGTAGCGGTTCATTGAGTGCACAAACTTATCAATACTGACTAACATTTTTTCTGAGTGTATATGGCGATGCAGCTTGCGGTGAAGAACGGGCGCTTCTGTCACAATAAATCCAGTCGTCACCAATATAATCATAAAGTTACTCATGGTGTTGCCAGCTTTGGAGGCCACATTGAGCATTGATTGTTCCGTAGTGGCAAATAACGACTCAATATTCACCAAGCTTAGGTCGATGGGTAAGCCAACACGGTTGGCGTAAAGGTTTATGCGGCTAAGCGTCTTTTGCAAGCTTAATTGGTAACTGTCGATATTAACCAAAATGTCACTGGTTGAATTCCCCAATACGCCACCTAACGTGCCAAGCTCTGCCAAGAAAAACAGCATAACAAGTAAAGAGGCTGCGACATGTGGAATTTTCACACGCTTAACCAAAGTAATCACAGGGTAAACCGCAAACGCGATAAAAACCGAAACAAGCAGTGGAGCCAGTACCCCATCAAAAAACTTCACAGCTGTTAATACGATGGTTATTGCTGCAATATTTACCCATGTCAGGGATTGTGGGTCCACATTGATGCTGTGTGATGGGTTAGGCTGACTCAAAGGCATGGGGTTACTCAGTGATTAAATTGAGCCAATATCGTGGCACAAAATTGAGTAAAAAAACGGCTTTGATACAAACCTCGACAATTTAGCGAAATTGATACAATTTGCGACAAACTGGTGATTGCTTGGCAAAAAATATCAAGGCTTGAGTCGTATAGTGGCGACACTGTTTATCAATGAGCCCACCACCTATGCAGCGTTCATCCATTTTAATTGCGAGTTTAAGTACGATATTGGCAGGCTGTGCCTCGAAGTCGATGCCTACTGAACCAATGCCTGTTTTGACGGAGTCACTTCCTCAGCAATTTACTGCGAAGACAACTCAAAATAGTCATAGTGAAGCTAATCGCAGTGAAATGGCGACAGAGTGGTGGGCATCATTCAATGACCCGCAGCTAGAGAGTTTAATCTCCCAAGCTTTAAGCAATAACTTTAGCTTTCAGGCGGCAATTAATCGTTTACAACAGTCGGCAGCAAAAGCAACGCAAGCGGGCGCGAATTCGTCACTAACGCTTGATGCAACCTTCGATGCTGACCGCACGATGCAATCTTCTGATTCCACTAGTACATTTCAATTTGGTGTGATGGCGAGCTATGAGATCGATTTATGGTCGCGCTTGTCTGCAACCAAGCAAGCTGCGGAATTTGATTACCTTGCAAGCCAGCAAGAACTGGATGTCATAGCGATTACATTGAGCTCTGAGATTGCGCTTAACTGGTATCAAGCCGTCACTCTGAACGGGTTGATCGAGTTATATTCACAGCAATTAACCGTGCTTGATAAACAGCTAGAGATGCTGACGCTCCATCACCAATATGGACAAAACAATATTGAAGATATCTGGCAGCAGCAACAGTTACAGCGAGCGCAACAAGCTAAGTTACTGACGGCTCAAAGTGAGTTAAAAGTGATCGAGCAGCAGATCAAGGTACTTACTGGCGATCTCTCTTTTACTCTAAAAGACTTACCTCCTTTATCAAGGTTACCTTTGATGCCAAACATTGGTGTTCCTGCGCAGTTACTCAATCAAAGACCTGACTTGAAGCAAGCGTGGTTTGCGGTGCAAAGTCAGCAACAAAACGTTGTGGTGGCAGAGGCGGATCGTTACCCACAAATTCAAATTACCGCTTCACTGCTTTCAAACTCAAACAACATTTCGAACTTAATGAGTGATTGGGTAAGCCAGTTAGCAGGCTCAATTTTAGTACCGATCATTGATGGTGGGGCACGAACTGCTGTGATTGAAGAGCAACAAGCTGTGTTGAATGAGAGTCTAAATAACTACACCCAAAAAGTCATTCAAGTCGTCAGCGAAGTCGAAACCGCGTTAACCCAAGAGCAGAGCGAACACGTTCAGTTAAATAATATTGAACAGCGTTTAGCGCTAGCTTCAAAAACGGCGCAAATCAAACAACTTCGCTATCAAAACGGCAGCGTGGACTTTCTGCAAGTGCTCATCGCGCAGCAATCGCAGCTTGATTTACAGCAGAGTCAAGTTGAGAGCCAGGGAAACCTGTTTGCTTTGCGTATCGCGTTGCACCGTTCGATTGCGGGCAATCTAAATACATTTGAACCAAACCCAGCAGATAACCAAACCACCCAATCAGTAGCACAGGACATGGACTAATGAAAATCACCACCCCCGCACTTAAAAAAGTTGTTACACCCATTCTTGTTCTGTCACTTGCAGGAGGTGGTGCGTGGCATTTGATGGCATCGACGCCAAAAAGTCAGCGCGCAAAACCAGTGAAAGTTGAGCGATTGGTTGATACCTACCTTGTTGAAAAAAACACAGTCAATATTGAGTTGAATGCATTGGCTACCGTGAGTGCCGATAAGATGATTTCGATATACCCTGAGGTTGATGGTCAAGTGATTGCAATCAAACCAAACCTTGTTGCGGGGAGTCAGATCAAGCACCACGAAAATTTAATTGAGCTGGATAATGCCGAGTATTTGATTACGTGCCACGAGATGAAAGCGGCTGTGGTTGAAGCTGAATCTGAGTTAAAACTCGAACTTGGGCGTCAAAGCATTGCTAAGAAAGAGTACCAACTTACGGGTCATAAACTTACGGAAAATGAGCGCGCTTTAGTGATGCGTTTACCACAACTAGAAGCGGCAAAAGCCAACCTAAATCGTGCCAAAGCGAATCTTGCGAAAGCCGAATTAAACCTTGCTCGCACCAAAATTCGAGCACCATTTTCTGGGCAGGTAATCCAAAGCAACGTTCATATCGGCAGTCGAGTGTCTACCAGTAGCGACTTACTCCAGTTAGTCTCTACTGACCGTTTTCTATTGACGGTTGAATTGTCAGAAGCTGGTGGACAGTGGCTTGAGTATGCCAATCAAAGTGGTAAAGGCAGTTCGGTTTCAATCACCAGCTCACACTGGAATGGCCAAACTCGCAGTGGTGAAGTGCTCTCGATTGCACCAAATATGGATAGCCAGTCTCGTATGGTTTCAGTGGTGGTTGCGATTGCCGATCCATTGGCGCTGTTACCTGAAAACCAAGGCAAACCGCGCGTAATGATCAACGACTTGCTCGATACCACCCTTAAGGGAAAGGCGTTAGATAACGTGAGTGTGCTACCGGATGAACTGATGCGAAGTGATAACCACGTCTGGATCATGAATCAAGCCAACAAGCTTGAACTGCGCAGTGTAAAGCCCGTGTTCAGAAATGCCACCTTTGCCTATATTGGCGATGAGCTAAAAGCAGGGGAGCGAGTGGTGAGCTCTTACCTTGGCTCTCCTGTTTCGGGTATGCCACTGAGAACAACGATTAAAACTATCCAGAATTCCCAACAAGAGAACTAAGCCTGATGAGAAGTCCAATTGCATGGATGGCCAAAGATAAGGTGACGCCAAACTTATTGATGTTAATGCTTATCTTTGGCGGTTTGCTCGTGAGCTGGAATATCAAAAAAGAGATCACTCCGGCATTTGATCTAGATGAAGTTATCGTTGATGTTGAGTATTCAGGTGCAGCGCCAGATGAAATCGATTTGAGCGTTGTGCTTCCTATTGAGAATGCGATTCGCAGTTTAGAAGGGATTGATGAACTGACGTCGACATCAAAATCAGGTAAAGCGTCTGTCTCAATGACGGTGATTGATGGCTTTGATGTCAATTACTTGCTGCAAGAAGTGGAGCAAGCGATCAACCGCTTATCGACTTTGCCCCTAGAAGCCGAAAAGCCGCGTGTTTACATTAAGAGTCGCAAAAAAGATGTGATGGAGATTGTTTTGCATGGCAATGTCGATAAGAGAGCTTTGCACACTTTGACGGAAGATGTACGTCAGCGCTTATTGCAAGAGTCGGGCATTACCCAAATCGATCTAGAGCAAGACCTCGATCATGAGATTCAGGTCAACGTCGATCATCAACAGTTGCAAAAGCTTAACCTCACGTTAAACGACATCTCAAACGCCATTAAAACACACGCATTTGACTTTGGTGCTGGTGAAATTGAAACCGTGTCGGGTGATATTAGCGTGCGAGTGCATGGACGTTTAGAGACCGCGCAAGACTTTGTCGCTATTCCGGTTAAGTCGACACAAAGCGGTAGCACTGTGCGCTTAGGCTCTGTTGCGACGGTTGAAGATGGACTGAATGATGATGATCACCAGATGCGTTATAACGGTGAGCCTGCGTCAGGGTTAACGGTATATCGAGTGGGTCAGCAAACGCCAGTTGGGGTTTCTCAAGCAGTACGTGACGTGTTGCCTGAAATCGAGACGAACCTGCCTCCGGGTGTGAGCATCGTGATTGCCGATGATGACTCTATCAACTACTACAACCAGATGAGCATCCTACTAAAGAACGCGTTCTTAGGCTTGGTGCTTGTGTTGGTGATGCTGAGTATTTTCTTGGAGTATCGCCTCGCATTTTGGGTGACGATGGGTATCCCAACCTCGTTCCTTGGCGCAATGCTACTGCTACCAGGTATGGATGTCTCTATCAACACCGTATCTATGTTCGCCTTTATTATGGCTTTGGGTATTGTGGTTGATGACTCGATCGTTGCGGGTGAAAATATCTATCACCGTCGCCAGCAAGGGATGAGCTTTATGAAAGCGGCGATCCTTGGTGCGAAAGATGTTGCCGTGCCTCTGACCTTTAGCATCTTAACCAACATGGTGGCGTTTTTGCCGATCCTGACACTGCCGGGGCAAATTGGCAAACTTCAAGCGGCAACACCTTTAGTCGTAATTAGTGTGTTTGCCATCTCATGGGTTGAAGCGCTGTTTATTCTGCCTGCTCATTTAGGTCGAATGAAAGACAAACCAAAAGGAGAAATCGGTCAGAAACTCGATAGTTGGCAGGGTTCGGTGGATAGACGACTGCAACATTTCATCCACCAAATGTACAAGCCAACACTACAATCGGTGATTAATCGTAAGTATCTATCACTCTCTGTGGCGATTGCCGTGATGGTGTTAGTCGGTGCATGGCTAGCCAGTGGTCGTTTAGGGTTCTACCTCATGCCTCGCTTTGAAGTGAATGGGGTACGTGTGGTGGCAACCATGCCTTATGGAACCGCAGAGTCACGCATGGAAGAGGTTGCAAAACTATTAGAGCAGAGCGCTGAACGTATCGTTGAACAAAATGGTGGTGAGGAGTTTGCAACGGGGTTAACCACGTCGATAAAAGGCACGACACTGAGAGTTTCACTTTACTTAGGCGATCCTAGCCTGCGTGCACTCAGCACAAGAGATATCGCAAAACTGTGGCGCGCAGAAAACAGTGATATTACTGGTGTAGAGAGCATGCGCTATACGACATCGGGAGGTGGTCCCGGTGGTGGCCCTGCATTAACGGTGCAAATGAACCACTCAAATACCCAAATTTTGCGTGAAGCGAGTCAGCTATTAACCTCTGAGCTGCACGCTTTTTCGGGCGTAAGTGAAATCTCAAGCAGTTTTTCTAGTGGTAACAGCCAGTTAGACGTCAGCATTAGTTCGGTTGGTTTGGCGATGGGGCTTACCGCTGATGATATTTCGCAGCAACTAAGGCATGCCTTTTTTGGTGCAACAGCACTGAAACAGCAGCAAGGTATCCATGAGGTTGCAGTGAAAGTTCAGCTCGATGAGCAGTATCGGCAGAGTGAGTTGGATTTATACAATTTAATGATTCAAATACCGAATGGTCAGTATGTACCGCTTTCTCGTGTGGCAAATGTAGCGCACAGTGTTGCACCTTCTGAAGTGACTCGCCGTGATGGTCGTCGCTCTGTTGAAGTGACCGCAGATGTCGCTGACCGAAGTAAGACACCACAACTAGTGGCATCATTACAGCAAGGGATTTTTACTGAACTTGAGCATCGCTACCCAAGCCTCAAAATCAGCTTAGGTGGCCAGCAAAAAAATGCCGCGAATAGTTTGAGTGCTCTAAGCAAGTCCAGCTTGCTTGCGTTGATTGTGATTTATGCGCTATTAGCAATACCGTTTCAGAGCTACACCCAGCCACTGCTTGTGATGGCGGCGATTCCATTTAGTGTAGTGGGTGCGGTTTTAGGGCATATGATTCTTGGTCATCCGCTGAGCATCATCAGTATTCTTGGGGTGATTGCGCTCTGTGGTGTGGTTGTGAACGACAGCTTGATGTTGATTACCACTTACAACCGCAACCGAGCTAAGGGAGAAACGTGGCGCGAGGCGATCGTTAATGCGGCAACAAGGCGTTTCAGACCGATTTTTCTAACCACCGCGACCACGTTTTGTGGATTGGCACCGATGATTTTTGAAACATCGAAAGAGGGACAACTGATGATCCCAATGGCAATTTCGCTTGGGTTTGGCATTTTGTTTGCGACAGTGATTACCCTTGTCATCATTCCTTGTATGCTTGGGGTTGGACAAGACATAAAGCAGTGGTTATCGCCACTTTCAACAGGCGCGATAACAAACCAAAGAGTGTGCAATGAATAAACAGATACTGGTGGTTGATGATCACGACGATATTCGAACCCTATTGGGGCGTTACCTCTCTCAACATGATTACACCGTAGTTGAAGCCAATGGCGGTGATGAAATGAGAGCCGCGATTGCCAAGCAAAAGTTTGACTTGGTGATCCTCGATATCATGATGCCTGGTGATGACGGTTTAACCCTGTGTAAAGAACTGCAAGAGAAAAAGAGCACGCCTTTTATCTTCTTAACCGCCATGAGTGAAGATGCAGATACCGTGGTTGGCTTGGAGTTAGGTGCAGATGATTACCTCACTAAGCCGTTTAGCCCTCGGGTGCTATTAGCTCGTGTGAAAGCTGTACTGAGACGGGTAGAAAAAAGTGCCGATGTTGAAATGCCAAAGCAGCAGAGTTCCATGATTAAGTTTGCCGGGTGGCAACTTGATATTCATCAGCATCAGTTAACCCGTGATGATGGCTTGCTGGTGGCGTTAAGCGCAGCAGAATTTCGTTTGTTAAAAGCGTTCTTAGCCCATGAAAGACAAGTTCTCAGCCGAGATCAGCTCATGGACTTAACCAAAGGCGCAGAAGCAAACCCGTTTGATCGTAGCATTGATAACCAAATCAGTCGCTTACGTAAGAAAGTAGAATTAGATCCGAAGAGCCCGACGTTAATAAAAACCGTTTGGGGTGGTGGATACATGTTTACCGAGAAGGTCGAGTCTTAATGTTAAACCCTGCTAAAAATCTTGTCCTAAATTTAATCAGTCGCCTTAGCCAAAAGGTAGGGCGTAGCCTGTTTTCTCAAATGCTGCTTGCAATACTCAGTGTGCTGTTACTCGCTCAAATTGTTACCTTTGGCATTTTGAGCGAGATCTATAGCGGTGCAATTTCCGAAGTTAATGAGAGCCAGCAGATAGAAAAGTTTGTCACGGTTGTAGAGACAGTTGAGCAAGTGGAAGGAGAACAAGACTTTGGCTCGATTCTCAACCCGCTCAATAATGATTATGCTCGCCACAGCATTCAAAAGCGTATGGATTTAAGTAGCGTGACCATGAATGGTTCTGAACAGGCTGTAGTCAACAAAATTACGGCTGAACTTGGTCAAAGCTATCAAGGTCGGGTGTGGGTCAAGCAAGAGCGTCAGCCTATGTTAATGTCTAGCGCACCCCAGAACGTTAATGAGCGCAACGATAAGGCATTAACAGAATTAAGAGTTGTCGTGCATCTACAAAACGATCGCTGGCTACAGCTCACTGCCACTTCTTCAACGCTGAGTGCAATTGCAATAAAGCAGGGGATGACCTTTTTTGCCCTTGCAACACTGCTGACACTGGTTTGTATTGCGGTGATGATTAAAAAAATCACCACGCCATTACAGCTCTTGTCTCAGGCATCTCAACAATTAGGGCGAGGTGAAGTGGTTGAGCCTATCGCAGAGCAAGGAACAGATGACATCACCGAGACGATTCGTGCCTTTAACCAAATGAACCAACGAGTACAGCGCTTTGCTGAAGATAGAGCGAGATTACTTGCCGCACTATCTCATGACTTACGCACACCTATTACCAGTATGCTGCTGCGTGTAGAGATGATGCCAGAAAGTGATGACCGTGATGCACTGCTAAAAACACTCGAAGAGATGCAGTTAATGTCGGAGTCAACACTTTCGTTTATGAAGCTATCCTCAGATACCGAAGTGACAAAGCCCGTTGAGGTGAATGCCTTTTTAGGCAGCTTATGTGAAGACCTAGTCGAAGTCGGTTACTCTGTTGAATTTAATGAATCTGACTTAGTGACACTAGCATGCCGCCCGGTAAGCCTTAAGCGTGCATTAAGAAACCTGATTGAAAACGGTGCTAAGTATGGTTCTCACGCCGAGGTGTCATTCTCGACGCCTGCTCAAAGTTCGTTGGTTATCGAAATTCAAGACAGTGGCGATGGCATATCAGAAGATAAGTTTGAACAAGTATTTGAACCGTTTTATCGTTTAGAAACCTCACGCAACAGAGAAACAGGCGGAACAGGTTTAGGAATGGCGATAGCTCGAAACATCATCCGCAGTCATGGTGGCAATGTTGAGTTAAGCAATCAACAAACGGGGTTGTTAGTGCGGGTTGAGTTGCCGACATAAGCCTATAACAGTGGGGCTCATCGTTATAGGCTTAAGCTAAGGTTGTTAGTGTAGTGGCTGTGTAAATTATGTCACTGCACTAGAGGTCTTGTAATACCAAAAATAATCCATTAAATGCTAATTTAGGAAAGGCGCTGATACGTTTTTGTCCAAAACCGTTACAGCAGGGCAATTCTTAACCCAGTGCCGATGCCTACGCATTATAGTAATGAGCACTAAAGCGCTGCGAGGTGCTGAGCATCGCGCAAAACAATGGCCGCAAGTCAAAAGAATAGGTCAAATTCGACGGCGAGCTCTTCGAGTTTGTGCGCAACAGGTATGCTGAAAAATAGGTTTAGCAGGATTTTTAATGCTCGCGCATCACACATTTAGCAAGTATACCTCGCCTATATGAAACTAAGCCAGTTTCTAGGGATATTCGCCTTTGTTAGCATGCTTCGACTCAATCAAGGCAACAACAAAGGCAAAAAAGTGAAAAAACTATTAATAGGAGTCGCCATCACGGTTAGCATTAGCGCATCAGTATCAGCCCAAGTGCCTGACCACGCTGCAAAAGCTGAATTTTGTACTAGCTTCAGTGAATTGGCCCGCGACGCCATGCGAGCCCGCCAAGACGGCAAGCCAATGAGCCAAGCGCTCAAGCCCATGCTTGCTGATAACGCAAACGCACTAAACGAATTAGATGCCCTAGCGGCAGAGACCCCCGAAGCTGCAGAATTTGCCCACCTTGCGGCTGACCTAATGCGGAGGATGCGCGACTACACTGTCGAGGTTTATGCCGAAGCTTATCGCAAGCCTGTGGGCTACTCTGACAACCTAAAGGCACAATATGTTAATGATTTTGAAAATGCTGTATTTTCAGAGTGTATCACTGATTACTAATCCGCGAGAGTTTGTGAGAGCCGTCCAGGTTATGCGGTTTTTTTGTGCTCAAATGCTTGAGGTTTTAAGTAGATGGGAGGCGAACTTATGACAATTATTTTTGACTGTGAGATAAGAGCAAGGGCAATCAACCACCCATGCGTACGAACCTGAGGCCATCAAGCGGCAAAGAAAGAGAGAGAACCATACTGATAGTATGGGATATTAAAGCTCAAAGACATGGCCACTATAGAATGGCGCCACGACAGATGCCACAGGCCTCACGAGGGTACTTTTCTGGTAGGAGCAAAGTTGAGAGCAAGCAAAAGCGAGAGGGGGTAATACTTGTTACCAACAATGATTAGCATTTCGTTAAAGCAACGTAACCGTTGAATCAGTGAGCTTGATCTTGCTACCTTTGGAGTTTTTTCAATACTATAAGTAATCCGTTAATTGCTATTTTAGTAAAACAATTAACAAGCTTTTGTCCAGAACCTTCACAGTTAGTTGGCTATAACTTGGAAGCGGCCTTGTGTGAAATTGAACTTGATTTGAATTTCCGCAATTAGACTTACTCCAACTACCTATTACTACCTAGAATGGTTTTTCCACAAGGAGTAATTCTATTGCCTTGATTCAGAGTTTAAGATCTTTAGGCGATATTCATCTCGCAGAAAGTCTCCTTTGCTTTAAAATATATCCACACCATGGCAGTATTCATTGGTATCCATGAGGTCACCACCCAAGCAGTAGCCTTACGTAGTCTGCTAATTTTACAAGCTTTCATTTTCTCAAACACAAACGGGTTGCGGTGCTCACTGGAAAGGCTTTTAACCTTCGATTCGATGCTGTAACTGCGTATCAAAACGTTCCATCTGTCTGTATTTAAGCCTACTAGAGAGAGGTTGTTTCTCTGGTGTTTAGTATCTTCACAACCAAAGCTTAGGGTGAAGGTTCCATCTTCGTTTTTTACCGCGTTGTTACTACTGATATAAGCATCGTCGTTAAAGAGCATTCCGTCTTGGTTGTAGACGGTAGCCGACCAATAACCACTATGGTTCGGCGCTTTCATGGTTACCGTGCGGCACATAGACGCGTCAAAGTCTTGAGAGTATTGGTATACTCTATCTTGGTATGGAGCGCCGCCCCATCCATACACAGAGCCAAACAATCTTTGTTCGCTACTAGTAGCATCTTCAGCGCCGAAAATATGCTCAATATTCCTGAAGTTCTTTGGCGTTACTTCGTTCAGAACCTCTTGTCTCCACAATTTCAAATGAACATCAGAACCATTGAACTCGGAATGAGAATAGGTTTTATAGGAGTCACTAGAACTGGCTTGAATTACAAATTTATCTTGCAGATGATTCACATCATTTAACCCCATCTTGTCCACTTGAGCAGGGTGAAAGATACGAACAAGGACAAAGCTATATTTAGTCGTTTGCGGGACATCAACCACGTTTTGCCCGCTAGTTAAATGGGAAAGGCGCTGGGTTTGATGGTTCTCATCGATGAACTGCACAGTGACATCACGGTTACCAAAATCGGGAAAAGTGATAGTGGCTCCACCTTCAGTATCAATCACTGCTGTTGAATAGATAGTATCGCGGTCCATACGCAGAAATGGTTGGTGATCCGAAGTTGGAGCTAAACGGAAATGTTGCCATGAATTCACGCTGTGATCAGTTGAATTATTTATTGTTTGTAAAAAATAATGTGAGGTCTCAGCTCTTATAAAAAACCTAGGTTCGACTTCACTCTCTGCAAAAGAATAAACAGAAAAGATAGAACAGAAAGTTAATATTATTAGTAACTTTAATATTGTGAAATTTTGAAAATGCATGAAAATAAACCAACCATGAAATACAACCTAAGTGCTCATTAAATGAGCAGAGGTTATTTTATTCATTACTAGTTAAGTTTCTAATGAGTTAGCTCTATAGTTGGTATCCACTTCATGCATATCAACCAGGTGGTTAAATGCCTCGTGGTTATGATGGCAAATATGTACCTCTATGCCTAACCCTCATTGGTATGTCGTGGATAAGAGAATTTGACCAGCCACATTTAAGTTTCCTGCTTCGTTACGATACTAGGAGTAATGCAAACAATCAGAGTGCTTAATGGATCGTAACTCGGAATTGTCCAGAACCTTCTTAGCGCGATAATCGCTAACAACTCCAGATTGTAGTTACAAAGAACAAACTCTTGTTCCTGAAAAACTGCTCCAATAGAGCGAGATAATTGGGTTCTAAAGCCGCATATGTATTCTTATCATTTCAGTCCCAAGCGCTTCATCAATCGATGTAAGTTACCAGGATTGAGCCCTAGCTGTTTTGCTGTGGTGCTGAGTTTTTTGTCGTTATTTAAGTAAACGGATTGTATAAGCTCGATTTGAAATTGTTCAGTGGCCTCTTTTAAGCCTAGGTCTTGCCAGTGCACGATAGAGTGGTGTGCGTTAGATGGTTCTGGATTAGCGGCCTTATTTGTATCGGGCATTTCCGTATGGGTAAACTGGAAGTGGCTTGGTTTTAATACAAGATGTGTGGCGTTGCTTTGTGCTTTGGCGATGACACTGGCTCGGTTTATGGCATGCTCAAGTTCTCGTACGTTCCCTTCCCAAGGGTTGTTTTGGAGTAGGGTTAGTACCTCAGCATCCAGAGTGATGCTAGATACATTGAGTTTATGCTGGCACTGCTCTGCAAAAAATCCCGCCAATAGAATAACGTCTTTGCCTCGCTCTCGAAGTGGCGGAACAAATAAGGGGAACACGCTTAGCCTGTGGTAGAGATCGGAGCGAAAATGGCCTTTTATCACCTCTTCGTGCATTACTCGGTTTGTTGCGGCAATAATGCGAACATCTACCTTGATATTACTATCATCTCCTACGCGCTGTATGTCGCCGTATTGTAGTGCTCGCAGCAGTTTAGCTTGCAAAGCTAGCGACAGTTCGCCAACTTCATCAAGAAAGAGTGTGCCGTGATTGGCCAGTTCAAACTTACCTTTTCGGTCGCTGATTGCGCCGGTGAAAGCCCCCTTGATATGCCCAAAAAGCTCACTTTCTGCTACCGACTCGGGTAGGGCAGCACAATTTAGGTACACAAAGGATTTATCTTTGCGGTCAGATTGAGCGTAGATGGCATGTGCAACAAGCTCTTTACCGACCCCTGTTTCTCCCATGATCAGCACGGACAGATCCGTATGTGCGACCGCTGAAATGTGAGATTTAAGCTCAGTGATTCCTGGAGATTGGCCGATAAAATCTAACTGATTGTAATTAGTACGCTTGGAGTTTGATGTGCTCGACACGCCTACATTTTTTTCAAGCTTTGCCACTAATAGAGCAGTATGCAAACTATTAGCTGCTAGCGCGCTGATCAATCTAAAGTCGTCATCGGCAAAACCATCAAATAGGGTAGGGTCAAAGGCATCAATGGTTACTGCACCAATCAGGTGATCTTCTTGAAATAGAGGAAGCCCAATACAAGAGTGAACCTCTAGTTTTTGATCATGGTTGGGGATCAGCGCATCGTAGGGGTCGGGAAGATCACTGTCAGAGGGAAAGCGAACAATATCGCCAGCTCTGGCAATGGCCTCAAGACGAGGGTGCTGCTCAATGTTAAAGCGACGGCCCAATACATCCTCGCTCAGGCCATTGATTGCGAGTGGAATGAAGTTTTGCTGTTGGAATAGCAGTAGCGCAGCCGCATCACAATGCAGCATGTTTCGAATTGTGGTGAGTAGTCGTTGAAAACGATCTTGTTCGGAGATACCCGATGTAATGTCTCGAGCAACCTGTATCCACTCTCCCTTATACTTTTTCATAAACTGCTCACTATCAATTGATACTTTTGTCAGTGTAACAAAGCTTTGTCATAAAGATATGAAATCTGACTTTGTCGTAATGATAATATCCAGTGATTACTATGCTATAAGGATCTGAATTATAATAAATAATTGCTATTGGCATGCCCATTGCATTTAATTGAACTAAATTAAATGTATTGGCAAATTAAGAGGTTGAGCGATATGACTCCGCATGTTGGGTTTGTTTGTGGTTTAGTAATTTCTAGGGTTGATTGGACTGATATTTTATTTTCTATAAGAGTAAAGGTGCCGGATATTTCATTTACCGCCGGCCAGTTTACTAAGTTAGGTTTGTACAACGCTGAGGGTGACTTTCTACGTAAGGCTTATTCAATAGTGAATTCCCCAGAGGATTATCAGGAAACGGGAGAGTTGGAGTTTTTAATTATCTCAGATCCTGATGGAGCGCTATCGCCTAACCTGCATACCCTGCATCCAGATGATGAAGTCATGGTGGGAGAGCAGTGCGCTGGGTTTATGACGTTAGATGAAATCCCAGACAATGCGACAGAGTTGTGGATGATGGGAACAGGAACAGGTATTGGCCCGTACCTATCCATTCTGCAATCAGAATCGTTTCCTGAGCACTATACCGATATCATTTTGGTACATGCGGTGCGCTTTAAACAAGATCTTGTGTATAGCGATTTGATTGAAAGCTTTCAGGAGAAATTTGGCAACAGGTTTAAATACGTTCCTATAGTGTCTAGAGAAGAAGTACCAGGGAGCCTCTCTGGTCGAGTGCCACAACTCATAGAAAAGAGAGTGCTAGAGTCTCATACTGGTGTGCGTCTTGATATGGAGAAAACATTTGTTTACTTGTGTGGTAATCCCTCCATGGTTCGCGAGAGTGGGCTGACTCTGACCCAAAGAGGCTATCACAAACATCTGAGGCGAAAGCCCGGTCATTATAGCTCTGAGAATTATTGGTAAGATCTCACAAACGTCTTTTGCCAACAACGCAGCATCCTGAGGTAATTTCAGAATGCTGCGTTTTAGTTTGAGGGCGCATGATTTTTGTTTTATCTATATGACAAAATTGTCTTTGTGATTATGAATTGACGTTATCATATTCACAATATCAATGAATCTATTTACCTAACTTCCTTTTAAAACAGTCGGTTAAAAAGTTGGCACGCTTGATGCTATGCAAGAGGTAATTCTTATTTGCACAAGTAGTAAAGGCAATACAATGACGATTCATGTTAAAAACAATATTCACTGGGTAGGACAACGCGATTGGGAAGTTCAAGATTTCCACGGTACAGAATTCAAAATGACAAAGGGCACAAGCTACAACAGCTACCTTATCCGTGAAGAAAAGACGGTACTTATTGATACCGTTGACCATAGATTTAGCCATCAGTTCTTACAAAACCTAGAAATGGAAATCGACCTTAAAAGCATCGATTACATTGTCGTAAACCACGCCGAAGAAGATCATTCAGGCGCTTTAGCGGCTCTGCTTGAGCGTATTCCGAACACACCAATCTATTGTACTGAAGCCGCCATTGACTCAATTGTTGGTCATCACCATCATCCAGAATGGAACTTTAAGACAGTTAAAACCGGTGACAGCTTAGATATTGGTAACGATAAGCAATTGGTGTTTGTTGAAGCACCTATGTTGCATTGGCCAGATAGCATGATGACCTATTTGACCGGAGATGCTGTGCTGTTTAGCAACGATGCCTTTGGCCAGCACTACTGTGATGAGCATTTGTTCAATGATGAAGTTGATCAAACAGAACTTATGGATCAGTGCCTTCGTTATTACTCAAATATTCTGACGCCATTTAGCAACCTAGTAACGGCAAAAATCAAAGAAGTACTCAGCTTCAACTTGCCTGTAGATATGATTGCGACTTCACACGGCATTGTGTGGCGCGACAACCCAGCACAAATTATTGAGAAATACCTAGAGTGGGCCGACGATTATCAAGAAGACCGCATCACTATTTTCTATGACTCTATGTCTAACAATACTCGAATGATGGCAGATGCTATTGCTCAAGGTATTTACGATGTTGACCCTGCTGTTGCGGTTAAAGTATTCAACGTATCGCGTCAGGATAAGAATGAGATTCTTTCGAATGTATTTCGCTCTAAAGGTGTGCTCGTAGGCTCGTCGACCATGAACAATGTGATGATGCCTAAAGTCGCGGGTATGCTAGAAGAAATCACTGGGCTGCGTTTTAAACAGAAAAAAGCCGGTGCCTTTGGCAGTTACGGTTGGAACGGAGGTGCTGTAGACCGAATTCACTCTCGTTTAACCGATGCTGGCTTTGAAACTGTAGCTGGCCTAAAAACGAAATGGCGCCCTGACGGTAAGGCAATGAGGATCTGCCGTGCTCACGGTCAGCAGATCGCCAAGCAATGGGCTTTGCATGAATTGAATGTTCAACCTTTTCAAGTAGTGGAAGCAGAGGCTGCTCCGGCTCTGTCGGTTGCGGTTCCAGAAAAGCAAAAACCACAAGCTCACGGGGCGGACTGTGATTGCATGATCTGTACCGTGTGCAACTGGGTATACGATCCAGAAATAGGCGAACCTAACCAAGGTGTTGAACCTGGAACTGTATGGGGCGACGTGCCTGACTACTTCTTATGTCCAGAATGTAATCTTGGTAAGGATGTATTCGCAGTACACACTCGTTGCGAGGTAGCGTAATGAATCCAGTGACAATTATTGGTAGTGGCTTTGCTGCTTACCAACTGGTTAAAACCTTGCGCAGAATGGATCAGCAGGTGCCTATTCGTGTTATTACCGCTGACAGAGGGCATGACTACAATAAGCCGGATCTCAGTCATGTAGTATCACGACAACAAACTTCACAACAGCTGATATCTACCGCCGCTGAGATATTTGCCAGCGAACAAAACATAGAGCTGTGCACAGAACATAGGGTAGAAGACATTGATTTAGATAAGAAAGCTGTGTTCGCCAATGAACAGCGCTTTGATTATTCAAACCTTGTTTTGGCAACAGGCGCTATGCCTTTCATTCCTCCTATACAAGGCTTGAGAGAGAGCGGTCCCATCACTCTCAATAGCCTCAAAGAGTTTGATGCGTTTAGTGAACGTCTTACTAAAGCTAATTCGATATTGGTGATTGGTGGTGGCTTGATTGGGGTTGAGATCAGTATGGATCTTGCTTTAGCAAACAAGCAAGTAACCGTTATTGAGGCCGGTCAGCGCCTCATGGGAAACCAGTTGCCAGAGCTAGTAGCGCTAAAGTTAGAGCAATCTTTTGATCAGCTAAATATTGATACTCGCTCGGGAGAAACCGTCACTAAGGTCAGCCCATCTGAAAGCGGTTACCAAGTTAAGCTTGGTAATGGTGAACAGTTGAATGTTGATGAAGTGTTGGTTTGTGCTGGCTTAGTTCCTAACACTACCTTAGCAAAGCATACAGGTCTTGCTGTAAACCGTGGCATTTGTGTTGATGAATCAATGCAGACGTCAGAGAACAATATTTATGCTTTAGGTGATTGTGCTGAGTTTGGTGGTCAAGTGAGAGCCTATCTTCAACCTACAGTTGTGAGTGCGTCGGCATTGGCTAAGACCTTATTGGGCGAGCTTACCGCAGTGGTGCTACCGAAAATGATGGTGAAGGTTAAAACGCCCAAGTATCCTATTCAGATCGCAGGCACTACCTCAGACAGTCAAGTGCATCGTTGGAATCTGGATATCCAATCTGACGGCATAGTTGCTAAGGCCTATAACAAACAAGAAGTGATGATTGGTTTTGTTGCGACACAGGATAAAACCAAGCAAGCCTTTCCTTTACTACGAGAGTTATCCGCTTAAGGTTTGGAAATTAAATTTCCTGCATTTACCTTATGTAAGCGCTGCCTGCTTACGAGTAAATGAAACTGTCAATAAATAACAGTATAGAAACAACGAAGCCAGCTCAATGAGTTGCTGGCTTCTTAGTATTGGCTAGCTCTTAGCTAGTTTTACTCGTATCTTGCTTTTTTGCACATCAGCTTGATCTAATGCAGAGATGGCGGCTTTCGCTTCAGTTGTGTTTGGCATTTCAACAAAAGCAAAGCCCTTAGATAGGCCTGTCTCTTGGTCTAGCACTAGGTTACACACCGTAACGTCACCGTGCTCAGAGAAAAGAACACGAATCTCATGTTCAGTCATTTTGCGTGAAAGGTTGCGAACTAAAAGTTTCATCTTTGACCTTGATAGATAAATTCGGGGCTAATTGTCGCAGTTTAGGCTCCCAATACCAAGCATTAAAATCCACCCGCCCATGTGTCATAGTCATCAATCGTTTGTTTCTCCTCTTTTGTAAGAGGGGCTGGGTAATAAGGAAGAGCCAGTAATTTTTCCGAAGGGAGCAGTTCCCAATCAGGCGTGATTCTATAGCGATGTAATTCTTCAGCTATACGCACATACATATAATAACCATCGGCGTGAGTATTGGCATAGCTGGCTATAGTTGCGATATCGCCTGAAGGTATCTTAACCTTGCGACCAAGCGGATAGAGTTGATGTAAGGCGAAGCTCACGGTGGCATCTTGCAAGATACCTTGTTTAAACCTTTCCAAACCTATGGCGGTTGAAGTAGAACGGTGGGTCCAACCTGTAAGATACAACCCCGTTAGTGAATCTTTGAATGGCTTGCCCTTACGAATGCCTTCATTTGAGATGAATTGCACGCTAAGCACATCGCCTTGCTGGTCTAGAATCTCTAGAAATTGCTCGCCGGTTTTATCTGCTAGGAGTCTCATGTTTTTTTCTTAAAGTAGAATGATTCATACTGCGAATTGGTCACAAAAACTAAATAATGCGCGAATTTGTTTGCATCATCTTTGATTTAGAGTCACATTGAGCACAATTTTTGTCAATTCATAAGTAGAAGTAAGTTATGACTCAACAGCAACCCAATAATCCTTTACACGGTCTCTCTTTAGAGAAGATCTTAACGCGTTTGGTGGAGCATTATGGTTGGAGCGGTCTGCATGCTGAAATTCGAGTGAACTGTTTTAATAGTGACCCTTCTATTAAATCATCATTAAAGTTTTTAAGAAAAACGCAGTGGGCAAGAGATAAAGTGGAAGCGCTTTATATCAGCACCTTCAGTTAAAATAAGTAAGTTAGCACAAATTGATGGTTGTTCTCGTACAAAGCAGGGTGTTTATAGCGAGGTACAACAATGAATCAAATTAATCCCAAAAAATTGCTACGAAGTAAATGGACGGCCGTAAACTGTCATAATAAAGAGAAGCACTTTATTGTCACAGAAGTAGAATTCGATGAAGAAGGGCTGGTTGAGCTCTGTATTATAGAGCCTATCGTCACCAAGCGAGCTCGCTCTATTGATTGGATGGTATTGAAAGATCCAAAACAGTGGCTACATGGATGGAAGTAGTTAGTGTGCATCAATCATCGTTCACTAACTATTAACCTAGTTACACCGTAACTCAATGAAATAAAAATGGACCAAAGTATCACCGTCGCATTGCCTTCTTTAATTCATAGAGTAGGTAAAGAAACCGTACAGTCGGTAAAGCAACTTGCACTCAAACATGAGTGTGAGCTAAAGAGAGTACGCCGAAGTCGACACTGGCAAGTGTCAGGAAATGCATTGAATGTCCAGGCGCTCTGCTTGGCATTAACGCAAGAACCAAAGGATGTGTTATTTATTCTCAAAAAGCTGGATCTCGCCCTGCAACTTCATCAAGATAAACTAGAGTTACCTGCGGATCGCTTGAAGCGTTTACTGATTGAAAATCCGAACATGACTTTGTCAGAGTTGATGGAAATGACACGCTGCTCTGTTGCTGAGGCGAGAAGAGCACGATTCGAAGTAGACGGGTTTGAATCTTTAGATTAACCCTTATAGATTTAAAGACACCTTAATATTGGGTTCATTGCTTTTTAAAACCGCTCACTCTGTTTTTGTATGCCGATATGCGTATCAAATTATGGTGCTGATTTCTTTGTGTCACTCCAGAAATATGTCGCTCAATGTTACTTTAGATAACCACTCAAATGCTCAATACCTTTTAGACGAAAAGCCCCAACAACGGTGGCGTTGTTGGGGCTTTAAAAAAGGGTAGTTGCGTTAAGCGATTTGTGTCATTTCATTAAGGATGAATTGATCAACCGCACCCTCTGTCGCTACCATATAATCAGCTAGGTGTTGGTTACCCATATGCGTCTGCCATAGTTCGCGAGATACCCAGTTTTCATAAAACATAAAGTGCGCAGGATTTTCATTGTCTTGGTGCAGGTCGTAGTTGATACAACCCTCCTCTACACGAGTCACATCGATGAGTTTAAGTAACTCAGCTTTTACCAATTCAATTTTGTCGTCTTTAGCAATGATGTTCGCAACGATTGTTAGCTTAGTCATGTGATGTTCCCCTTGGAATGTATTTGCGTTGATGGGGGAATAATAGTCCGATATTACTCACATATAAACAGCGATATATTTGATTTATTCTCAAATTTAAATTGATAAAAGAAGCAGGAAATAGTCTACCGTGTTTGGTGAGCAAAAAAATGGCTCCAATAAGGAGCCATAGAAAACTATCGTCAACGGGTATTAGTAATCGAGGTTATTTATTCGGTATCGATATACCAGTAACCTTTGTTGATTAATTCGCACAGTAGCGATACGTTTGCCGCGGCAATACCACTTGGGAAATCATCAACGCTAAGCTGTTGTTTTCCGCAAAGTAGCTTGATGATTGAGTTGTCTTCTTCGGAGACTTTTATAACTTCTCCGTTTATATAGGCAATGCATTCATCTTGCTCATGATATAGGGCGCGCAAGCCTGATACTTTTTCTATGCTACCGCCGGAGAGTAGGTGGTTAGCGACTTCTTCACTTTCCCATAAAGGCTCAGGAGTTATGATGTTCAATTGATGGCGTGATTGACTCAGTAAACACCCCATAAAGTCATTCACGCGATGCTCATCTTCCATCGATGACAAGAGCATCTCTGTTAAAGAATTTAGGTCGCTAGTGCTAATCTGACCAAAATTATCCTGTGTCTTCATTTTTGGTTTATGCAGGTGAACATCACCAACATCATTGGCCAAGATGTAGTCTGCAAAATTACTGATTAATTCTTGCTCTTTCGGAGAACGAAAGCCAATTGAGAAGCTCATGGACGGCTCAAGTGCGAATCCATCATGAGGAAATCCTGGTGGAATATATAAGATGTCACCCGGTTCAAGAACTTGATCAATGATAGCCTCAAAGCCTTCGATTTGACGCAAGGCACTGTGTTGGTTGGTTTCAACATATTGCCCCTCATCTTTTGCGCCTACACGCCAATGACGTTTACCACTGCCTTGTACAATAAAGACGTCGTATTGGTCAATGTGCGGACCCACACCACCATCCTTAACTGAGTAGCTGATCATTAAGTCATCGAATAACCACTGCGGCATAGCTTTAAATGGTTCAACAAGCTCCGCTGCACCTTGATGCCAGTGGTTTGCAGCTTGAACGATGATAGACCAGTTAGTCTCTTCTAGTGAGGCATATTTTTCCTCAGTAAAAGGCCCATGCTCAGCAATCCACTTGCCATCTTTATTAGAGACATAACGCGAGTCGACTTCTTCTTCCATTGTCAGTCCAGCAAGTTCTTCGGCTGTGATAGGGTCTTGGAAGTTTGCAAAACCACCCTTAATAATAGTGGGTTTCTTTTGCCAGAATTCAGTTAAAAACTGTTCCAGTGAAATCGTTAATTGATACATGTTAAACCTTGATATTGTAAGCCAAACTTGTGTTTGGCTATGGGTATAAATTTGGTGGTTTGTTTGGGCTCTAGATTCCCGCTAACGGCATGCGGGAATGACAGTGTTTTAACCACGCCAGAAGTGACAAGATCCCCGCCATGCGCGAAGCAACAAGGCCTTCGTCATGTACGAAGTGACAGGTTTTTTTGTCATGTGCGAAATGATATGATCCTCGTCATGCCCGAAGTCTTTTATCGGGCATCCCAACACAATAACGAATAAAGCTAAACCTTGAGGCGATTGTTCACATCTCGGCTTTGGATAACGCGCTCGGCATGGTCAATCTCTTGATTAGACTTTGCTAGGCGATCATAAAGAAGCACGTTAACCGTTGCTGCAAGGTTCATACATCCTATCGTTGGCACGTAGACAACCGCATCCGCTTTGTCGACAACTTGTTGTGGGATAGAACCGTCTTCAGGTCCAAATATGTATATGGCTTTCTCTGGATGCTGAAATTGAGGTAACGGCGTTGCACCTTCTGCAAGTTCAACACAGACAATCTTTGTGTCTTGGTCGAGTTCTCCAGTAAGAGATTCCATCTGTCTTAAATCTATTTTACCTGCCATATCCTTAGTGTCGGTATGGTACTTGGCCGCTTGCGCAAAGCGAGTTCCGGTAAAGCGGACTTCACTTGCTTGGTAACATCCTGCTGCACGCATAACTGCGCCGACATTGGTTGGACTTTTAGGGTTACATAGGCCAATCATGGAAATAGAATTTTTAGACATTGTTGCTCCGCGCTGCTGAATGTTCGCCAAAAATGGCCGAACCTGCTGTTTACTGCGGGCAGTATATAGGTCTAGCGAAGAAATAGAAGAGTAAAAATAATAGACCTCCCTCGAGTGGGGAGGTCTAACAATAAAAATTAGCTGACCGCGCTTTCTTCGGCTTGAAGAACAGCATTGTAGCGAGCAAAGCCAACTTCGAGATCCTTGATAAGGTCGTCTACGTTCTCAAGACCGATATGAAGTCGGAATAGAGTACCAGTGAAGTTAGGATTTGCTACCGTTCTTAGGCTATTGAAACTTCTCGGCTCGTTGGCCAGAATCAAGCTTTCATAACCCCCCCAAGAGTAACCCATACCAAACAGTTCCATTCCATCGAGCAGAGCTGTGGTTGCTTTGATGTTTTGACTTTTCATTACAAATGAGAACAAGCCATTGCCACCGGTAAAGTCTCGTTTGAAGTATTGGTGACCAGGGCAGGTTTCAAGTTCTGGATGACGAACATGATCAACTTCTGCTCTAGTTGCTAGCCAGTTAGCGACCTTTAAGCTGTTTTGTTGATGCTGTTTGAGGCGCAGATCTAGGGTGCGAATGCCGCGTAGGCCCAGATAAGCATCATCAGGTGACACGCATTGTCCCATCAGGTAGCTATTTTCGCGTAATTGATCCCAATATTTTTCGGTAGCGATTGCGGTACCTAGCATGACATCAGAGTGTCCCACTATGTATTTAGTCGCAGCTTGTATGGAAATATCGACGCCAAACTCAAACGGTGAAAAGTGCAGACCTGCGGCCCAAGTATTATCCAACATAACGATCATATCGTTTTGATGTGCAATTTTTGCAAGTAGAGGTACGTTTTGCACTTCCATGGTAACGGAACCAGGAGACTCTAAGAAAAGAAGCTTGGTATTTGGCTGGATAAGATCTTGTATATCTTCGCCAATGGTTGGTGTGTAGTAGGTGGTTTCAACCCCAAGGCGCTTTAACATAGTGTTGCAGAAATCACGTGTGGGTTCGTAGCAGGTATCCACCATTAGAATGTGATCGCCTGTTTCTACAAAAGATAAGATTGCGTTTGAGATAGCGGCAGTGCCACAGGGATAAAGAGCGCAACCAAAACCACCTTCAAGCTCAACCATTGCATCTTGGAATGCAAAGTGAGTTTGGGTGCCACGGCGACCATAAAAAAGAGCTTTGTTGGTTCGGTTTATGGTCGCTTGGTTTTTCTCAGCGACGGTATCAAACAAGATAGTTGATGCGCGCTGTACGGGTGGGTTGACCACGCCATGGGTGTACTTTTTATCTCTACCCGCACTGATAAGTTGCGTAGTCTTTGTCACTGGAGATTTACTCTTTGCCATCGGCCTTCCCTGATGTAATTGCTATAAGGTTATTTAAACCATGAGCAGGGCAGGCAGTGCAAGGAAAATTACGTTTAATCAAGTAAATCGAATGTTTATAGAACCGGGCTAAATAAGTAAAAAGTACGTTCTAAGAAACGATGTAACATACTTCGCTCACGCCAACGCTCTTCGTCTACCGTTGTTGATTGTTGTATGTAGGTTTGTTGTAACCAATAAAGTTGCTGAGTAAACTCGGCATCATCTACCACTAATGTTACTTCGAAATTAAGCCATAAACTCCTTACATCAAGGTTTACTGTTCCTATCAGGCAGTATTGCTGGTCTATGACGACTGACTTGGTATGTAGCAGCCCACCTTCAAACTCATGAATAATGACTCCTGCAGACAACAGTTCTGCATAGAAGGCTTTGGATGCCCAACCTACCATAATAGAGTCGTTTTTCTTGGGAATAATGAGCTCTACTTTAACGCCACGTTGTGCCGTAGTACGAAGTGTTTGTAGCAGTTCTTCGCTTGGAACAAAGTAGGGTGTTGTAATGGTGACAGACTTACAGGCACGACTAATTGAAATAGTCAGTACTTGCTGGATAAGGTTCTCAGGCATGCCTGGACCAGATGGAACAACCTGTATTGGGTGTAATAGATTATCTTGGTCAATATGACACTCTGGCGACGCAGGGAAAGAACGCTCACCTGTTTCAACTTCCCAATCCCAGCAATGAATAGCAGAAAGAACATTCACTGTTGGACCTGTTATACGCACCATGACATCGACCCACATTCCAACCCCTGCATTCTGCTTAAAATACGCAGGGTCGACAAGGTTCATTGAGCCGGTGTAGGCGATGTTATCATCGATAACGATAATTTTTCTATGTTGCCTAAGATCAAGGCGACGCAGGAACATACGCCATGGATTGACTTGTAGTGCTTGAACAACCTCGACACCCGCATCAAGCATCATTTTGCACCAGGAAGAGGCGAAGAATTTCCGGCTACCTGCGGCATCAATGAGGATTTGACATCGCACACCTCGTTGAGAGGCTTTAATCACAGCTGAAGACACAGCATTAGCTAAGCCGCCTTCATTCCATATGTAGAACTCCATCCGAATAATACTTTGCGCCTGCTCAATATCTTCAACAATCGACTTTAAAATTTTCTCTGGAGTATCTTGTAGAGACAATGTGTTACCACAAAGGGCTGGGATACCCATGCGGTTGGTACATAAATCATCGATATGGGTAATGTGTGTTGGCGTTTTTTCTGGAAGATGGGCATTACAATCGAGTAGCTTTAAAAACCAAGCTTCATAGGGATTAAACATCGCTTTTGCGCGTTCAGCTCGTTTTTTGCCTAGATTCAACTCTCCAAACAGGAAGTAACAGATTACGCCTATTATTGGCAGAATATAGATAATCATTAGCCAAGCTAAAGAGACGCTAACAGAACGCCTTTTGATGACCACCCGAATAGTGACACCTGCTACTATTATCCAATACAACGCGATCCCGATAAGGGTCAGCGCCTGATAAAATTCTTCCATTTCTCTCAGTTAATAATCAATCACTTATAGTTGTAGTGTATACGCAAAAAGCCTCTTTGTACGTCTTTTACTAAAGAGTGTCGTAATGGGCTTAGTTTTAAGGCGAGTTATTGCTGATGGGTAATCGAAGTGTGAATAAAGTGTATGAAAACACATTGGCTTAATGGTCTCAATACGTCAATAGTGACAAAGATAGGATTCACCCAGCGCACACGATATACTTAGGCTTCAATCTCAGTTACCAATCATTCATCTAGAGCCGTTCATGTTTGACATAGTAGATAATCAACCCGATTTCATTCTGATCAACAAGCACCCAGGCGTTAGTGTCCATAAAGATGACAACGATACGGCCTTATTACAAGAAGTCCAAAACACTATCGATAGTGCGCCTCTTTATCTTATCCATAGACTCGATAAGATGACCTCTGGACTGCTATTGCTGGGAAAAAATCAACAGACGGCAAGTGAACTTTCTCAAGCGTTCGCCAAGCGTGAAGTAGAGAAATTTTATCTCGCAATCTCAGATAAAAAGCCAAAGAAGAAGCAGGGGTTAATAAAGGGCGATATGGCAAAGAGTCGCCGCTCTATGTGGAAGCTTATACTAAGTAATGAAAACCCAGCTATTACTCAATTTTTCTCAGCATCTGCTGACGGTTATCGAGTTTTTATATGCAAGCCTCGTACCGGAAAGACCCACCAAATACGTGTAGCATTAAAGTCGGTGGGTAGCCCTATTGTGGGTGATCCAATTTATACGCCGACTAGCAAAAGTGATAGGGGCTACCTACATGCGTTTGCCCTCGCTTTTGAATTTAATGGCAAATCCTACCGTTATCAACTTGACCCTAGCAATGACACAAAGCTTGGTGATTTATGGCAACGACCCGCTATCAAACAACAGATTACAGACTGGCAACAACCACAATTACTGAACTGGCCTAAAATAAAATGACAGAAATACCCCAACCAATGAACCCACAAGCGCTTTTTGTATTCTTTTCTAAATTAAAGGAAGGGCTAGTTTTAGCACCCACCGAGGTAAGACGACTGTTCCACGGACGAGGTCGCACCTATGAGGGGCTTGAGCAGATCACTTGTGATTGGATTGGCCAGCATCTGGTAGTGCAATTATTTAGGCCCGTAACGGATGAATTTCTTGCTGAGCTAACCAAAGGCTTAGAATCACTGGCCTCTGAGCCTGATTACGTATCTATTCGTTCCATCTCAATTCAGCATCGTTATGAGCAGGGTGCCCCAACACAGTTTCTTCTAGGTGAGCAACCAGACAAGGTTGAGGTGGTTGAGTCTGGTCTTAAGTACTGGATGAATATCTCATCCAACCAAAACTCTGGTTTGTTCTTGGACATGCGCCTAGGGCGAGATTGGGTCAGAGCAAACGCTAAGGGCAAGAATGTTCTTAATTTATTTGCTTACACCTGTGGGTTCTCTGTTGCGGCAATTGCTGGTGGAGCGACTCAGGTGGTGAATGTAGATATGGCGAGTTCTTCGCTCAATCGAGGTCGTGATAACCATCACTTGAATAACCAAGAGGTGAGTCGAGTTAAGTTTCTTGCCCATGATATCTTTAAATCTTGGGGGAAAATAAAACGCATGGGGCCTTACGACTTAATCATCTCTGATCCACCTTCATTCCAAAAGGGCAGTTTTGCACTGACTAAGGACTATCAGAAGATCCTGCGTCGTCTGCCCGATTTACTAACTGAAAATGGCCAAGTATTAGCTTGTGTAAACTCGCCATCGGTCACTTCGGATTTTGTCATTGAAGGAATGGCTGAGCACGCCCCAACGCTCAATTACTTACAACGTTTGGACAATCCACCAGAATTTGCAGACGTGGATTCAGAAGCCAGTTTAAAGGTTCAATTGTTTAGCCGTTAGCGTAAAGCTGAAAGCAACAAAAAAGGCCAAATTAGAGTATTCTATTTTGGCCTTTTTTTATCTGAATAAGCAGTTATTCAGTCGATTTTTCTTCACTCGAAGAGCAAGTTTTAGAGGTGATCATTTCTTCAACAACTATTTGACCTCTATTATTGCGAACCTTTATTAGATAGCCGATACCTTCATCCATGGTCGCTTTAACATCTTCTGAGCTGCAATAATAGTTTTTCGCGCTTGCTACTAATTGATCGGCAGGTTTGCTGCCCGATTGATTATATAGCATTTCAATGATGACAATATTTCCTTTTGATGACGCTCTGGTGATGGTCAACGGGCCATATTCTATTGGAAGACTGGAGGCCAATATCCCTGCACGACGGTCTGCTTTGAGTTCTAGTTCTCGTTGTTTGTCACCATTTGATGAACAACCGGCAAGAATAAGCGTGGTCAGTGTTGCGATAAACAGTGTTTTAAGTGATGAATGCATAGTTAGAATACTTTTTTAAAGGGTTTGACGATAACGTTTTGATAAACACCAGCTTCGATGTATGGATCGGCATCAGCCCACGCCTTGGCATCTTGCAAGGATTCAAATTGTGCGATGACGGTAGAACCAGTGAACCCGGCTTCACCAGGATTATCACTATCGATAGCTGGCATTGGACCTGCGGTAAGCAAACGTCCTTGGTCTTGTAAACTTTGCAAACGTTCTAGGTGCTGCTCTCGCACACTAAGGCGTTTTTGCAATGAATCTTCGACATCCTGAGAAAAAATAACATACCACATAGTCAGTCCTTTTACTTTTCAATTGTGCGAGGGCGCCCATTTTCATCAATTGCAACATAATGGAAGGTAGCTTCGCAAACAAGATCGCGCTCACCTGTGCGCTCTCCCATAACTTTTTTGTTCCATACTTGTAATTCAATAGACATTGATGAGTTACCAATGCGACTGCACTCTCCATGACAGCATACTATATCTCCCACAGAAACAGGGCGTTTAAAGGTGATACTTGATACAGATACTGTCGCAATACGTCCTTTTGAGATCTCTTTAGCAAGAATACCTCCTGCCAAATCGAGTTGAGACATAATCCAACCACCAAAGATATCACCATTCGCATTAGTATCTGCTGGCATAGCGAGGGTTCTAAGTAGCATCTCGCCTCTAGGGGTGATTTGGTTTGGTTGAGATGATGGGGAAGTCATTACGTTATTCACTCTCTTTTTGCATATGTTTGTAAATATAAATACCGGTCAACAAGGTGAAAATTAGTGTTGCAGCAAGCAAACCGAAGACCTTGAAGTTAACCCAAGTATCAAGGGGTAAATTGAAAGCGATGTAAATATTAAGGACTGCACATCCGGTAAAAAACAGTACCCAAGCCCAGTTAATCTTACTCCATGCACTATCAGGCAAAGTTATCTCTTTGCCAAGCATCCCCTTAATAACCGGTTTTCCGATTAACTGTGTCACGATGAGTCCTACTGCAAATACAGTATAAACTAGGGTCACCTTCCATTTTATGAAATTGTCATCATGTAGAAATAGGGTCATGCCACCAAAAAAGGTGACCATAATGAAAGTGATGATCTGCATCTTTTCAACTTTTTTGTACATTACATACGTCACAATGAGTTGAAGTGCAGTGGCAACTATTAATGCCCCTGTCGCGGTATAGATGTCGTACGTTTTGTACAACACAAAAAATATTATTAGGGGAATAAAATCGAGTAATTGCTTCATTTTTCTGATTGAAATTAGCGTTTGAATCAGTCTACCTAATTGAACACATGAAATATAGCGTTGACCACCGTTACACGCCTATTAGTCCCCTTTAAATGCTTTTTGTCATAACAATTTTATTTCAGACGATGCCTAATTATTCGAAAATGATTGACCTAGGTAGAATGTTTGCTCTACCATTCAGGTAGAGTAAGCATTCTACCTAGGGGATATTATGGTAAAAGATGAAATTGCGGGTCGTTTAGAGATCGCGTTCAGCCAACACGGTTTTGCACAAATGAGTGTCGCTGAACTTAAAGTCGCCTCTGGAGTGAGTTTAAGAACTCTGTATCGCTACTACCCATCTAAAGAATCTATGGTTATCGGTGCATTAGAGCATCGCCACCAACGCTATCTCTCTTTATTAGATGAAGAGCAATCTTCAAACCCAATGGACTCTGTTATTGCTATTTTTGATGGCCTAGGCCAATGGATGGAAAATAACGCGCCTAAGGGGTGCCTATCAATGAATGCGTTAGCCGCGTTCCCTCACAATGAAGAGGTGAATGAAGCGGTGCAAGAACATAAACAACAAATAGTTCAACTCTTAGCGCGAAGAAGTGCAAGCCCTGAATTGGCGATGGAGTTGTTTTTAATACACGAAGGCGCTTCGCTGGCATGGCCTACTATGGGTGATCAAGCAATCGTGGCAGCCAAAAATGTGGTAAGGAAAATTTTGGAATGAACAAGCAAACGATGTATGGCGTACAGATGACGGGCCATGGTGATTTTGACCAATTGCAATACAGTACAGATATTGAACTGCCTCTCCTTTGCAGAGGTGATGTATTAATTAAAGTATCTGCCGCAGGGGTTAATAATACCGATATTAATACTCGAATAGGCTGGTATTCAAAGAATGATGCAGACGGCGATGATGCCTCTTGGTCCGGTGAAGCTTTGCGCTTTCCTCGTATTCAAGGTGCCGACGTTTGTGGGGTTATTGTTGCAACAGGCGAGGGTGTCGATGAATCGAGAGTAGGGCAACGAGTCATTATCGAACCGTGCTTGAACGAAGCCAATGGTGAGCAACTTTCAAGCCCGTGGTATTTCGGCTCTGAGTGTGACGGTGGGTTTGCTGAATTTACTAAGGTAGCATCACGTTACGCTCATCATCTATCTACACCGCTTTCGGATGTGGAGCTTGCGTCATTTCCTTGTTCTTACTCAACCGCAGAAAATATGCTCACTCGCGCCAAAGTAGGTCCATCCGATACAGTTTTGGTGACAGGGGCAACGGGGGGTGTAGGGTCGGCCGCTATTCAGTTAGCAAAGGCACGCGGCGCTAAAGTGATTGGTGTAACAAGCCCTTCTAAAGAAGCGCTCTTAAAGAGCATAGGAACAGATGAAGTCGTTTTTCGAGATGAAGATCTAGGATCTCGCTTAGGGTTCAATAGCGTTGATGTAGTGATAGATTTGGTGGGTGGCAAGAGCTGGCCTACATTGCTTGATGTGATGAAGCCCAAAGGTCGTTATGCAGTTTCAGGAGCCATTGCGGGCGCGGATGTAACATTGGATCTTCGCACCTTGTATTTAAAAGATTTAAGCTTCTTTGGTTGTACAATTATCGAGCCAGAGGTCTTTCCAAATTTAGTGAAGCGTATTGAAAGCGGGCAGATAAAGCCTCTTGTTGCTATGACATTTCCATTACAACAAATCGAGCAAGCACAGCGGGCATTTATGGAGAAAAATCACTTAGGAAAGATAGTACTAACTCTTGATTAGCCCCTTGCGCTAATCTTGTCATGATGATTAACTGACTAAATAAATCAGTGCGTTAGGAGTGACAATGAGTAAGGATACAATGCGACTTTATCACGTGTATGACCCTATGTGTGCATGGTGTTGGGGCTATAAACCAACATGGCTTCAATTAGAGTCAGCACTAAAAGGCAGACTTGAAATAGTGTATCTAGTCGGTGGGCTAGCCCCAGATACAGATGTGTCTATGCCAATGGAGATGCGTCATCAAATTGCCTCTTATTGGAACAAAATTGAGTCCTTACTGGGGACTCAGTTTAACCACGACTTTTGGTCTTCGAACACGCCCCGTCGTTCCACCTATCCCGCCTGTAGAGCTATGCTTTGTGCAAGACTACAAGGTGCTGAAAAAGAGATGCTTTCCGCAGTTCAACAGGCTTATTATCTTCAAGCTAGAAACCCAAGTGACTTATCTACGCTCATTGAACTTGCAGGTGAGATTGGACTTAATACAGAACAATTTGAGAGAGACTTAGGTTCGTCCGAAATAGAACAAACATTGATGCAAGAACTCAGATTTGCTCGTTCCATAGGGGGTAATAGCTTTCCCTCACTATTTATTGTTAAAGGGGAATCGATTATCGAGCTACCGATAGACTATAAAGATGCCGATGCTACTCTTAGTCAGATAGAACAAGTTTTAGGAAAATTTTAAAGTAATTTTTAGGGAAACAGCGAGTACGTCAAAATAGCATGCTACATTTATTGTGAATCCAACGGCAACTTTATAAAGGAGTAACTATGTTAGGTGAGAAACACTCTCTTGAGAATGACTTTCCGGAGTTACAAGATGTTATTAAGCAATTGGTTGAAAGCAATGAAACCTTTGCTCAGGACAACAAGACCTATACAGCATTAGATAAAGAAATTCGTGTGCTAGAGTTGAACGGTGATCCCATTACCGATGAAGAAATGCATAAGATGAAACACGATAGAGCAGTGTTAAAAGACTCCCTATACCAACGCCTAGTTGTCGCTAAAAGCTAATTTCAAGATCTCTAGATAAGGCCACCATTTCAGTGGCCTCTATTGTTGCGTTGATTACATATTGGGTTACAAACATTCCACATTTTCGCGCCTTAGTGGCTTCTCGCAATTAATGGTTAGGTAAGAGTTAATTGTTTAAAGGAGAGTTATGTCTGCTGCTTACTCGAGTTTTCTCAATTCATTGACAGCATTACAAACAAGCTTAGAAAAACACTCCAATGAATCCGATAAGATTTTGGTGTCTGCGTTGGTTGCATGGGATTGCTACGTTAAGGTTTTAGCACAAGAAGTGTTAGTAGAAAAATATGGAGAAGTACTTTCAACGGACCTTGGCTCAGTAATGCAAACTCGATTGAATAACGACCTCGCAGACTATGACTTCTTTGATTCACAAACGGCACAAGTGCTCTTCAACAATTATTTTTCGGTAGACATCACTCAGCATTGGTCAATCGTTGGTGTTAAAGATGTCGAAGAAGCCTGTCAAAAACTAGACCGATATCAATTCGAACGCTATCAGGTTGAGCATTGCTCGGAATGCACCATTACATCACTACACGGCTTTACAGATAATCCCTTGTGTGTGCTGTTATTGATTAAAAACCTAGGGAAAGCGACGCAAGAGTTCGTTGAACATTGCAGATAAAAAAAGTCCCACTGGGTTGTTTCAGCAGGACTTATACATCGCTTGATCTAGCTATATTTCTCAAGCATTTTATCTAATGTAGAGACAACAGCATGGCACTTGTCGCTGTTGAGTGCATCGCGATGAGGGTCATTAAAACGACCAATATCATTGTCAAAATACTTTCCCGATACGTCAGAAAACTCTTCTGATAACGCAGCATGAACTAGGATATCGGCACCTATCGAGAGGTCACCTCCCGCAACTCCATACGCATCTTTGACCATTTTGCTACCAAGAAATGAGGCCGGATTTACCGCTATGATAGCAGGTCCGTCAGCGCCAAGGGATTGAGCGAGTGTTCTTGTCCACATGGTAATCGCAAGCTTGCTCTGCGCGTATGCTTCACCTTCAGAAAGTGATTTCTCACCTAGTAGCGCGTTGGTATCAACAGTAGACTGAGCTGCTGAAGATAAGTTAACCACACGACTTTCACTGTTCATTAGTGGGAGTAACTTTTGCGTGAGCAAGTAGGGTGCAAGCGTATTTACCACAAAGCGCACATCTAGATTATCGGCTGTTATTGCGTTTGGCACACTGTAAACACCCGCATTATTGATTAATGCATCAAGGTATGAATGATTTTGAGCAATTTTACCCGCTAGCGTTTTAACATCAGATAAACGAGAAACGTCAGATTCGTAGGTCTCGATTTTACTTGCACCCGGAAGCTTAGAAAGCTCATCTTGTACTTTTTGAAGCTTGTGAGGATTACGACCGTGAATTAATAAGTGGTGCCCTTGCTTGGCAAGTGTTTTGGCAGTCTCAAGGCCAATACCATCGGTAGCGCCAGTGATGAGTATGGTTTTCTGCATGGTGACTATCCTCGAATTAAGCGGTGTTACTTATGATAAGTTAGGTATCGGTTGTTAGATCAACAAGATAACACCTTGAATCAGCATTTTAATTAGCTGCACTCACGAAACAGTTTAAAGAATTCATTAATAATTAGTGCAGATCTCCGAGGGAAAGATTTTCTTCGACCGGCGAGGTGATCTCAATAATCTTCAAAAGAGACATTGGAGGATATAAATTGAGCACTTTAGCGAAGTAAATATTTGCGGTATAGGCAAAGTCTTCCACCTGCAGGACGGGCAGTTGCACTGGCTACCATCTTGCGTTGAAAACTCACCACAAATCACCGAACGTTGATGGAGCGAGCGATACTTTTTACGACGAGTACGCGAGAAAAATGAGCTGGTTAATTTTTGAGCACTAACGAAGGTTAGTTCGCAATAAGAATAGAAACAAGTCTTGGATACATTTGAAATAAAAAAGCTGGGTGTTATAGCCCAGCTTGATATAGAGTTTTTCAGTTTTGGTTACGCTTGTTGTTTCTGAAGCTCAACTTGCGCTTCTTCTTCAACTAAAGCATCAACGATTACGGCACATGCTGCATCACCTGTAATGTTCAGCGCTGTACGAATCATGTCAAAGATACGGTCTAGAGCGAACAGTAGCGGTAGACCTTCAATTGGAATCCCTGCCGCTAATAGTACAGCAACCACAAGGAACGACGGTCCTGGTACACCCGCTTGACCAACAGCACCCAATGTAGACGTCGCGATGATAGCGATGTATGCACCTAGGCTTAGATCGATACCGAACATTTGTGCGAAGAAAATAGCAACCAAGCCGTAGTAGATTGCATTACCTGACATGTTAATGGTCGCACCAAGAGGCAATACGAAAGAAGCAGTCGAATTCTTGACACCAAGCTCATTCTCTACGGTATTCATCGTCACAGGAAGTGTCGCCATTGAAGAAGCTGTTGATAGAGCAACGGCTTGAGGCTTCTTCATAGCCATAAGGAACTTCTTCGCAGAAGTCTTAGTGAATACGTGAACTAAAACAGGGTAAACGACGAAACCGAAGATCAAAATAGCCGCAACGTATACAAGGAACAGTTTAAACACTACCATCAGTGCGCCAAAACCGAATGAACCAACCGCGTCCGCCATTAGGCCAAATACGCCTAAAGGAGCGATCAGCATCACCTTGTTGATCATCCAAACCATTGCATCAACGATAGCATTTACGCCATTGATTAGAGGGTCGCGACGCTCTTTTTCAAGACTAGAAACAGCAATACCAAAGAAAAGACAGAACACTAAGATTTGCAGTATGTTTGCTTCGTTCAAAGACTGGAAGAAGTTTGTTGGAATCATGCCTGTAACAGTATCCCAGAAACCTGGAAGTACGCCTTGGGCTTCGTATTCTGCAGAAAACATGCTTTCTACAGAGGCAACATCGATGCCAGTACCAGGTTGGAATAGGTTACCCATTACCAAAGCTAGTGCTACAGCTAGCGCAGAAGTTAATCCGAAAAATCCAAGCGTTGTAAGGCCAACTTTACCTGCGTTAGAGCTGTTACCTAAGCCGGCAGCACCAGAAATTAGAGCAACTGCGACTAGAGGGATAACCAACATCTTGATTAAATTGATGAAGATAGTACCTAGGGGAGCGAACACTGTTGCGCTCTCACCCATCATTGCACCCACAAGGGTACCGACAATCATAGCAATAACAACTTGCACACCAATATTGCCGAGTAAACTTTTATCTTTTAACACTTCCTTTACCTTTTGTGCTGACAGTTTTAAGTATTACCGAATATAAGAACTTATATATGGCTCAATGCCCTATATTTAAGGGCGCTTATTTGTACTTTTATCTGACCGTATGTGGCAGGGGTAGCGATAATAAATGTGATGTAGATCACGCTAGTTTTAGGGCTATTGATAAAAACAGGAAATTGAACGTGTCGCTTATTATCTTTTTGTATAAATATTGCACAAGGCAAACGTTTGCGCAGTGTGATATTTATACAGATGTTAGGCTCGATTATGACTGCAGTTGTAATGAGTATGTTGCATATAGGATTAGGTAATTGGGCAAGTGACGCCCAACGTCTAATTTTTCCAAGTTAACTATTGGCACTTTCGAATACGAATCACTGAGTACCGATCAAAAAAAACCACACTCTATTTTCATAAAGTGTGGCTCTATCTATTCATTAAAACAGATTTATTTTTGAGTTGCTGCCTTCATGTTTGTTACGAAGGTCGCCAGTTCGCTAAGCATCTGCTGGGCATTATCAACATTGTTCTCAATGATTTTTACTACCGCTGAACCAGAAATTGCGCCTGCAGCACCTGCTTCAATCGCTGTTTTTACTTGTTCAGGTTGGGAGATACCAAAGCCTAATAGTGCTGGTGGAGCGTCAAATTTGGCTAATCGTTCAAGCATGTGATCAACTGGCATGTTTGCTTTAGTCTCAGCACCAGTTACACCTGCGCGAGAAAGTAGGTAAGTGTAGCCACCGCCTAGCTCAGATACTTGCTTAAGTGTTTCATCGGTTGCGGTTGGCGGAGCGATGAAGATGGCATGTACACCTGCTTTTTTAGCCGCAATGTTGAACTCTTCGCTTTCACCGGTTGGTACATCAGCAATCAGCACAGAATCAACGCCTGCTTTCGCACAGGCTTGATAGAAGTAGTCAATGCCATTAGCAAACACTAGGTTTGCATAAACCAGAAGACCGATTGGAAGATCTGGATGTTGTTCACGAATTTGAGCGATCAATTCAAAACAGATAGTCGGAGTTGTCTTTGAATCTAGGGCCCGAATATTTGCGCCTTGGATTGTTGGGCCATCTGCCAATGGATCTGAGAATGGAATACCGAGTTCAAGGGCATCAGCACCAGAGTTGGCTAAGGTTTGCATAATTTGCAAAGACAATTCTGGATTAGGATCGCCAATGGTAACGAAAGGAACAAATGCACCTTGTTTTTTAGCTTCTAAACGCTCAAATAGCGCAGCGTAACGATCCATTACATCTCTCCCTTTTCTTTCAAAATATCGTGCACAGTAAAGATATCTTTATCACCGCGACCTGATAGGTTAACCACAAACAGTTGTTCTTTTTCTGGCTCTTCAAATGCCAACTTCAATGCATAAGCAAGTGCGTGTGCAGACTCTAGAGCAGGGATAATACCTTCTTTACGAGCCAAAATTTGGAAAGCGTCTAATGCTTCATCATCAGTAATTGCGCCGTATTCTGCGCGACCTGTCGCGTTAAGGTGAGCGTGCTGTGGGCCCACTGATGGGAAATCAAGACCTGCTGATACAGAGTAAGACTCTTCAATCTGACCGTGAGTATCTTGCATCAATGGTGCTTTCATACCAAAGAAGATACCCAGCTTACCGTGTTTTAGTGGTGCGCCGTGCATGTCTGTATCCAGACCTTTACCCGCAGGCTCTACGCCAATAAGACGAACGTCAGATTCTTCGATGAAGTCAGAGAACATTCCAATAGCGTTTGAACCGCCACCAACACAAGCGATAACAGCGTCAGGTAAACGGCCTTCGCGAGCCATAATCTGATGCTTAGTTTCCTCACCAATCATATGCTGGAATTCACGTACGATAGTTGGGAATGGGTGAGGACCTGCAGCTGTACCTAGTAGGTAGTGCGCATCTTCGTAGCTTGCAGACCAATCACGCAAGGCTTCGTTACATGCATCTTTCAATGTTGCAGAGCCAGAGTGCACCGGGATAACTTCTGCGCCCATTAAACGCATACGGAAAACATTAGGGCTTTGACGTTCTACGTCTTTAGCGCCCATATAAACGCGGCACTTAAGACCAAGAAGTGCACATGCTAGTGCTGATGCAACGCCGTGTTGGCCTGCACCAGTTTCTGCGATGATCTCTTTCTTACCCATGCGTTTAGCAAGAAGTGCTTGGCCCAACACTTGGTTGGTTTTATGCGCACCACCGTGAAGTAAGTCTTCACGTTTTAGGTATAACTTGGTTTTCGTGCCTGTTGTCAGGTTACGAGTTAGAGTTAATGCGGTTGGGCGACCTGCGTATTCTTGCAGTAATTGCATGAATTCAGCGTGGAACTCTGGGTCTTCTTGCGCGTCAATAAAAGCTTGCTCAAGTTGGTCAAGCGCTGGAACGAGGATCTGTGGAACGTATTGTCCTCCAAACTCTCCAAAGTAGGCGTCTAGTTTTGCCATCGTAATATCCTTAAATTCGGTATCGCTATCTCAGTACATACTCAGTGAGATAGGCGTTGTAATCAATAATTTCTGATCGTGGCAAAAGCTTGTTCTAGCTTTTCACGAGATTTCTTACCAGGTTCAATTTCTACGCCGGAGTTCAAATCAAGACCCAAACAGCCAAGCTGTGCTGCCTCGGCAATATTTTCTGCATTCAAACCACCTGCCAGCATTACATTAGGATTGTCTATTTTTGACCAATCAAATGCTTTACCAGTACCACCGCTTTGAGTGCCTACTTTTGAATCGAGAAGGTGACGGTCAACGTTTCCTACAAAAGAAGGCACTTCGTCCATTACGCCGTAGGCTTTCCAGATTTCAGTATCATCATCGAGTTGATCACGCAGATCAGCGACAAAGGCCTCGTCTTCATCACCATGCAATTGAATCGCATTTAACTCTAAGGATTTTGCCATCTCGCAGATGTAATCTGTGCTTTGGTTCTGGAAAACACCTACATAGCGAAGAGGAGCACCACTCATGGTAAGGCGTGCGCTTTCTTCATTTACCTTACGTTTTGACTTGTCGGCAAAGATAAGCCCGCCATAAACAGCACCTGCATTATAAGCCTTTGCTGCATCATCGGCATGAGTCAAACCGCAAACCTTGTTTTCACCCAGCAATACCTTACGTACTGCTAGTTCAATGTTGTCTTCTGACATCAATGAACTGCCAATCAAGAAGCCATTTGCGAACTTAGCGAGATCACGTACTTGTTGATGGTTGTAGATACCCGATTCAGATATTACCGTGGTGCCTTCTGGTAATTTTGGTGCCAGTTGTTTGGTTCGGTTTAGATCAATAGTAAGGTCGCGCAAATTGCGATTGTTGATGCCAACCACTTTTGCTTTCAACTCGATAGCACGTTCAAGTTCTTCTTCATTGCTGACTTCGGTAAGAACGCCCATATCTAATGAGTGCGCAACTGTTGCAAGTTCGCGATATTCGTCGTCATTAAGAACAGACAGCATTAACAAGATTGCATCCGCTTGATAATGGCGAGCCAGGTAGACCTGATACGGCGAAATCATGAAGTCTTTACATAAAATAGGCTGCTTGGTTTGTTTCTTTATCTGAGGTAAGAAATCAAAGCTACCTTGAAAGTATTTCTCGTCCGTCAGTACCGAAATGGCACTTGCGTGGTTGTTATATACCGAGGCAATGTAATCGAGATCGAAGTCTTCACGAATCAACCCCTTTGATGGAGAAGCCTTTTTGCACTCAAGGATAAACGCGGTGTTGTCTCCAGAAAGCGCATCATAAAAACTGCGGTCAGATTGAGTCAGCGACGACTGAAATGACTCCAGTGGTTGCACGTTTTCGCGCTCTTCCACCCAGATTGCTTTGTCGGCAACAATCTTAGCCAGTACTTGCGCCATGTCTTTGTTTTTCTGAGAAATATGCTCTGACATGATTAACCTCTAGCTGCCAGTTGTTCTACAAGTTGGTATGCCTTTCCACTGCGCATCGCAGCAATTGCCTGCTGTGCATTAGCTTTAAGGTCTTCGTGACCAAACAGTTTCATTAACAGTGCAACGTTAGCCGCTACCGCTGATTCTTGTGCTTCTGTGCCTTTTCCGGTTAAGAGATTGGTCACAATAGCGCGGTTCTCTTCGGGTGTACCACCTTTTAGCGCCTCTAACGGATGCGGGTTAAGGCCAAAGTCTTCTGCCGTTAGGGTGTAATGTTCTATTTTGCCGTCTTTGATTTCAGCAACGGTTGTTGTGCCGTGAATTGCTACCTCATCAAGACCACTACCATGGACAACCGCCGCTCTCTTCATGTCCATCTGTTGCATGGTTTCAGCAATAGGCGCGACTAAGCTTTCATCGTAAACACCCATTAGTTCGATGTTCGGGCGAGCAGGGTTAATCAGAGGGCCAAGAATATTGAAGATAGTGCGTGTCTTCAGTGCCTGACGCACAGGCATTGCGTGACGCACACCTTGGTGATATTGAGGAGCAAACAAAAAGGCAACACCAATATCGTCTACTGCTTTAGCCGTGTCTTCTGCGCTCATCGCCAGATTAATACCAAAAGAGTCCAACAGATCCGAAGAGCCAGATTTGCTTGATACACCGCGGTTGCCATGTTTTGCCACTTTAAGGCCAACGGCCGCTGCAACAAACGCTGCAGTGGTGGAGATATTGAAGGTATTTGAACCGTCACCACCTGTGCCGACGATATCGGCAAAGTCGTAATCTGGACGAGGGAAGGGCTGTGCATTAGCGAGCAGTGCTTTAGCCGCACCTGCAATCTCTTCTGGAGTCTCGCCTTTAATTTTAAGAGCAGTAAGAACTGAACTTAATACAATCGGCTCTACTTCACCTTTAATAATTTGGTCAAACAAGGTTTGACTTTGCTCTTGGCTCAAGGCTTCTTGGCGATAAAGTTGTTCAAGAATTTGTTGCATTGTTCTTCCTTGTTATTGTTCTTGTGAAAGTTCAATAGACCCTAATGCCCACTCAATCGAGTTGGCTAGAAGAGTGGCTCCATAGGTGGTCATAATAGACTCAGGGTGGAACTGAAATCCACACACTTTGTCTTGTTCATGAACCACTGACATGACTAAATCGTCTACTTGCGCGGTGATGGTCAAATCATCAGTCACTTTTGTTGCCACTAAAGAGTGGTAGCGTGCAATCGCAAACGGAGACGGTAAGCCTTGGTAGGTTGCATGATTATCATGTTGCATCATGGACACTTTACCGTGAATGATTTCGCCTGCACCCGCAACTGTTCCACCGTAGGCTTCAACAATAGCTTGGTGACCAAGGCAGATACCAATCATTGGCACTTTGCCCTTAAAGCGGTCGATAATTGCTGGCATGTTGCCTGCTTCACTTGGTGCACCCGGGCCAGGAGATAGGACAATGACGGGGTTCTCAAGTTCATTCAGCGCGTTACCTAACAGATCGACATCTATGTTGTTTCGGTACACGGTGACATGGTGGCCAAGAGTACGGAACTGATCGACTAGGTTGTAGGTGAATGAATCGAAGTTGTCGATAAAAAGAATATTAGCCATGCTTCACCTCAGTATGTGCGGCTTGAATTGCACTGATTACAGCTTGCGCTTTACCGCGAGTTTCGTCGGCTTCTGCTTGGGGGTCAGAGTCAAATACAACACCCGCTCCGGCTTGAACCTTAGCAATGCCGTTTTCAACATATGCAGAGCGAATAACGATACAGGTGTCTAGATCGCCACGTCCGGTCATATAGCCGACAGCGCCGCCGTAGGTGCCTCTGCGTTGCTGCTCAACATCACGAATCAACTGCATTGCACGAATCTTTGGAGCGCCAGTTAGCGTTCCCATGTTCATGCAGGCTTGATACGCATGTAAAGCATCTAGGTCATTTCTAAGTTGTCCCACAACACGCGATACAAGGTGCATAACATGACTGTAGCGGTCCACTTTCAGAAGGTCTGCAACGTGGCGAGTTCCGGCTGTAGCAATACGAGCAACATCATTGCGAGCGAGATCCACTAGCATCATGTGCTCTGCGTTCTCTTTTCTGTCAGATCGAAGCTCTAGTTCAATGCGACTATCAAGGTCATGGTTGATAGTGCCGTCTGGGTTCTTGCCTCGGCGTCTTGTGCCCGCGATGGGGTAAATCTCAATCTGATTGCTTTGTGTCTCGTATTTAAGAGCACTCTCAGGAGAGGCACCAAATAGAGTAAACAGCTCATCTTGCATGTAGAACATATAAGGGCTTGGATTGCTCTTCTTTAGATGCTTATAAGCAGCAAGGGGAGAAGGGCACTCAAGAGAGAAATGCCTTGAAGGCACTACTTGGAACACATCGCCTCGAACCACAAATTCTTTTAGGTCACGTACGGTTTGGCAAAATTCTTCATCGCTGATATTCACCGATACATCACAGCTTTCTAGCTTGACTGAATCGGGTGTTGGTTCAACTACCTTCATCTCCGCTTCGATGGTTTGAAGACGGCTTTCTAATGTTGAGCGAGTGCTTTCGCTTGCATCAAATAAACTACCGTACAGATGTGCTTGCTGCTGCTGATGGTCAATAACAATCAGGGTTTCTGCTACGTAGAATACATAGTCTGGGCAACGGCTATTTTCAGCAGCATCACCTAATGGTTCAAAGTTGGCGACCAAGTCATAAGCAAACAGTCCGCCGATGAACAGTGCCATTGGGTCGTGTTCGTCGCAATTGAAGCTCTTTTTCACTAAGCGCAACATATCAAACGAAGAAGGCTGGCGAAGTCTGCTGTCTTCATCAAGGTTGGTATCAGGAGCAGTGAAGCTAACGGTCAGTGCGCTATCGCTCTTTTCAGATACAAACTCTGAGTTAAGGTTTGAGGCGATGCGAGCAAGCAATGCACGTCCATTATCAGAGTTGGCCGTTAATACTACTTGGTGGCCACGACACTCAATACGCATGGCAGCATCAACAAGCAATAAGCTCTTGAGATCTTCTTTGGAGTCAATCTCTGCAGATTCGAGTAGCAGGGTATCCGCTTTGTCTTTACACAAATGATGGAACAGCTCCGTTGGATCTTGTGTGTAGAAGACATCGCGTTGCAGAAGCTCTAGCTGGCCCTGCGCAGTCAGATTAATGGTCTTATTCACAAGACCTCCTTGTAAGCTTGAATTTCTTTGCATCACATACTCTCATATTCTGTTGCTCCACCCAAAAGTGATTGCGTAAAAGCGGGTCAAAGTTTGCGCACTTAACTCATTTTTGCGAGGCAATTTGTTGTAGTTAGTTTACGACGCGCCGGATTGTGTAAAAAAGGCATAAAAAAAGCCCGCACATTAATGCGAGCTTCAGAGTTGTGTAGACACACTCAATGCTTAGCTCGCTTATGTCTCGAGCCACCAACGCCATACGTTAGATACTGCGCATACACAAACTCTACCGAATTCGGTACAGATTAGTGTTTGCTGTTGTATCATGATTGTATTCATAGCGATTTGCTAAACATCCTTAATTAATCTAGGTGTACTAGTTAACTAGTACGCGAGTGGAAAGTCAAGCCTTTTATGATATTTGATCTGCATTCTCACACTACTGCGTCTGATGGCCGTTTTAGTCCGCAAGCTCTTGTTGATAGAGCGATTGAGCACCGTGTCGCCGTGCTTGCTATAACTGACCACGACACCATCGAGGGTATAGAGCCTGCTTTGGAGTACATACGAAACTCTGAAGTGGATATTCAGTTGCTACCTGGCATAGAAATCTCTACGGTTTGGTCGAATAAAGATATCCATATTGTTGGACTGAATATCGATATTCACAGTCCAAAGCTCACAAAACTTATAGAAGAACAACAAGCAAGGCGCATAGAGCGTTCAGAGTTAATTGCACTTCGCTTATCAAAACATCTTAAAGTTGACCCCTTGCCTGAGGTGAAGGAGATAGCAAATGGTGCTCCGGTGACACGTGCTCACTTTGCTAAGTGGCTGGTAGACAATGGTCATGCTAAGAATATGCAGCAAGTATTCAAACGTTTTCTGACCAGAGATAAGCCGGGATATGTACCTCCCATTTGGTGTTCAATGGCCGATGCGGTTGATGCCATTCACGCTGCTGGAGGTTTAGCTGTGCTGGCTCATCCAGGTCGTTACGATCTCACCGCTAAATGGCAAAAAAGATTACTATCGGCATTTGTTGAAGCCGGCGGAGATGCTATGGAAGTTTCTCAACCTCAACAAAGTCAACAAGAGCGACGCAACCTAGCTGATTATGCTATACAATACAATCTATTAGCTTCTCAAGGTTCCGATTTTCATTATCCATCACCGTGGATGGAATTAGGGAAGAATTTGTGGCTCCCGTCCGGAGTGACTCCCGTGTGGGAACAATGGCCACCGTTTTCTGATCCTAAGGCATCGACTCTATAGATGCCTGCTCATAAGGAGATATGATGAGTCAGTATTTTTATGTTCATCCAGATAATCCGCAAGCGCGCCTTATCACACAAGCCGCTGCTATCATTCGCAATGGTGGGGTAGTCATCTATCCTACAGATTCGGGTTATGCTCTTGGGTGTCAACTAGAGAACAAATCCGCATTGGATCGCGTATGTCGAATTCGTAAAATCGATGACAAGCACAACTTCACCTTGCTATGCCGAGATCTCTCAGAGCTTTCCTTGTACGCACGTGTAGACAATAGTGCGTTTCGTCTATTGAAAAACAATACGCCGGGTGCATATACATTTATCTTCAAAGGAACAAAAGAGGTGCCTCGTCGTCTCATGAATGCGAAGCGTAAAACTATAGGTATTCGTGTTCCGGATAACAAAATTGCGCTGGATTTATTGGAAGCTTTAGGCGAACCCATGATGTCGACAACCCTTATTTTGCCTGGGAATGATGTGACTGAATCTGATCCAGAAGAGATCAGAGACAAGCTAGAGCACGCGGTAGATTTGATCATTAACGGTGGTTACTTAGGTGAGCAACCGACTACGGTTATCGATTTTAGTGAAGATGACGCAGTTATCGCACGTCGTGGAGCAGGGGATACAACTCCATTTGAATAGCAAGCATTTATTAGCAAAATCAACGACTTGTTAAGTATGAAAAATGCAATAAATATTGGGTGATTTTCGGTTGAGTTTTTGAGATAATGCGCGACCGCAATTTCTGCGAAACACTACTTCATCCGACGTCTGAGAAGACGACATAAAGGTAACTAAATGAGCGAAAAATTACAGAAAATTTTAGCACGCGCTGGTCATGGATCTCGCCGCGAACTTGAGAGTTTAATTAAATCAGGTCGCGTAAGCGTTAATGGTCAGGTAGCCACGCTAGGAGAGCGCTTAGAAGACGACATCGCGGTTGTCCGTATCGATGGTCATCAAGTGTCAGTCAAAGCTCCTGAAGAAGTAGTGTGTCGTGTTCTTGCTTACTACAAGCCAGAGGGTGAATTGTGTACTCGCCATGATCCAGAAGGTCGTCGTACGGTATTTGATCGTCTTCCTAAAATCAACGGTGCTCGTTGGATTTCTGTAGGTCGATTGGACGCAAATACCTCAGGCTTGTTGCTGTTTACTACCGATGGTGAACTTGCAAACCGTCTAATGCACCCTAGTCGCCAAGTTGAGCGCGAATATTTAGTACGTGTATTTGGTGATGTAAACGAGCAAAAGGTGCGTAACCTAACTCGTGGCGTGCAACTTGAAGACGGCATGGCTCGCTTTGAAGACATCGTTTATGCTGGCGGTGAAGGTATGAACCATACCTTTTACGTGGTAATTAACGAAGGCCGTAATCGTGAAGTTCGTCGTCTTTGGGAATCTCAAGATACCACAGTGAGCCGTCTTAAGCGTGTTCGTTACGGTGACATCTTCCTAGAGAAGAAACTCCCTCGTGGGGGATGGATGGAAATGGACCTAAAACAGGTTAACTACCTTCGTGAACTTGTTGAGCTTCAACCAGAGAAAGAAACAGTAATCGACGTGCGAAATACTTCGCGCAACCGTGAGCGTTCTCGTTCTCAAAAAATCCGTCGTGCAGTACGTCGCCACGAGGAACGTATCACCTCAAATGGCCCAGCTAAACGCAAGCCAAAGAAAGCGCGCAAGTAGCGTTTAAAAACAGATTCAAGAAGCGACTCGCATGAGTCGCTTTTTTTATCTCTAAAATATGGTTTTAAAAGATACACTGTACGTATGAGTCACTAAGAGGATCTTAAAAGGGACTGAAAATGAATGGCATTCAACTGGGGTTTAATAACGAGTATTCAGAAATTGCGCCAACAATTGAAGAGGTACAGTTTCTTTCAGGGTATGCGATTTTAGAATTCGGGGCGCCTTGGTGTCCTCATTGTCAACTTGGAGAACCAGTTGTACAGCAAGCACTAGAAGAGCTCCCACCTCAGCTTCATATTAAGATCTTCGATGGTAAAGGTAGAAAGCTTGGGCGCCTATTTTCTGTGAAGCTTTGGCCTACGTTAATCTTGCTAAAAGACGGCAATGAGGTAGACAGAGTTGTGCGTCCAACCACGGTTGAAGACGTACGCAAGCTCACTGCGCTTATTGAAGAGTAACATGCCCTAATAGCCTAAATTACTCTGGTTGTATGGACTCCAGATTTCCCCAAGGCTGAAGCGCTATACTTTGACCGCCGAGCCAAACAACAATAGGTAAAGGTTTGGGTTTAACATACTCGGCAAATGTTGTGTCGTGAATAATATCCTCATCTGTTGCTTCAAATACCATGATATCTGCAAACATTACTTGGCGGTCATATTTTAGAATATCGGCTACTTCCCCCCAGTACACATAGTCATTTGCTTCCATCCATGATGTAAGTGCCTTTGTATACAACCGTCTAGATTTTTTAGGATAAGCGATATCGACAGAAAGTACGGCGTTGTTGTCACCTTGCAAAGAGGCTTGAATCCCCTGTTTCTTATTAAATTTATAAATAAAAGAGTCGTTAGGCGTTTCTAGAAATGCAGGTATGTCATTGAGTGGTGGAGGCGAATCACTTCTCAGCAATTCAAGGACATGAGAAGGGTCCAGTCCATCAATATTCGTCTGTGCCTCTAATACCGAAAAACGAGGCTTGGGGTTCTCCTCAAGTGGGTTGATTATGTACGTGGACCATTCTGCTCTTATTCCATTGAGGTTGGCACCACGAGAGAGGTATAGATTGAGGGACACAGCGTATACCGCTTTTTTTTGCTCAGGGTAAAAACGGGTCTTTGCCAACTCAAAGTGCGGTGGTAGGTACTCTTTTTTAAATGCCTTTATCTTATCCGGTTTTATTTCAAAATTAATGAATATTGTCTTGGGATCGGTTTGCAACTCAAAGAATAGAGTTGATTTAGCTTGACCCGCAAAGGTTGATAAGCCTTGATAGAGGTCCTGTAATGCGTAGTAAAAAGTGGGTTGATATTCAGGGGGCGTCTGGGCAAACATTTGACCAAATATAAGTATAGGGTCCACTGGCGCGATACCGAATTGAGGTGATCCTAATGCAGGAAGTACCAAGCAGGCATATAGCTCGGATAGTGAAGTTGGCGATACGGGATTAATGCATGGTACGGGCTCAAGGGATGGAGCCGGTGTTTCAACCGCCAATGTCACAGGCTGTGCTAGAAATGACATGTCATGTTTTGGCACAATCACGTTCGTCAGTGTGTGTGCGAATTGAAACCAAGGGAGTGAGGAGCTTACTGTGACCTTATTGAGATTCACTTTGTGCAATCGAGCGCTTACAGAACTTCCATCATAATAGTAACGAGTTTGAGCGCCTAATGGACTTAAAACTTTTTCTGCCGCATCAAGGTAAGACTGAGAGAAGGTTCTATTTGTTGATGATTCACCTAAGGTAATACTCGCGTTAAATTCTTCGCCATGTTCTGAAATTAGGGTTGTCTCAATTTGATGATGAGATCTATTTAGCGAGATATAGGAAGAAGATAAATTGGTCAGCTCCAACAAGTCGTTTCCAGGAATCTGCTTGAATGATGCGAGTCTATACAGGTGTGTCTCTTCGCTACCTAGCACCGTGACAAAGGTTTTCCATTCTACTTTTAGACCTTGTTCGGCTCCTGCTGTATGCGCAATATCCGCGATTAAATAATACTGTTGTTTAGAAGAAAAAAGGCTAAAGGAAGAGAAACTTTGTTTACTCAGCCACGCCGAAAACCGTCTATGAAATTCAGACTCAGTCAAAGGTGTAGTTTTGCTCACGCTAAGGTAATTCGGCAAGTTGATTTGAGATGAGAATGCATCTATATCGCTTGGTTTTATTTTCCAAGCCATCAACACTCTGTCCTTTAAATGGTAGGGGAAAACAGGCGGTGTTTCGCCAGAAATTGTTGTTTGTGTCAGTGCCGCATTGATAGTACTGCCACCAAAAACTTGGCTTCGAACAGTCATCAACTGCTCTTTTTCTAGAGCCGTGATGGAAAGTGCGCTAATGGGTAGTAACGCGGTAAGCAGAGTGATGAATGAAATAATGACAACTTTCGGCATAGTAATTCCCTTAGTTCGCTAGTAACTAGACGGGACACTGAATACGTCTTGGTCTCGTAGGTGTAGATTGAGAACCGCCTATAAGGTTTAGTCTGTTACACGTGAATTACAAGATACAAGCGGCTAATCAAACGCCAAAAACTCTCAGATCCGACCTGTTGTATCATCGAATAATGACGGTCATGGCCTAGTGATTTGGCAATTTAAGTAATGATTATCTGTTGATTAGCAGGCGCGATATTGTATTGCGCAGAAAAGAGCAGGCTTATTTTCTTATTATATTAACGGGGACACTCAGTGGCGCAGTATGTATTGAAATAGACATTGGCTAGTGGACGTTTGAGCACTAGCCTTTTTTGATTACGCATCGATAACCGTATTATCACTAACGGGGTGCATTTCTTTGTGAAGGCGAGTCAGTGAATGCTTTACTGATCGTTACTGGATTCACGCTACTTCTTTGCGTTTGGCAAGCCTGAGCCCACCAAATCAATTGAGCGAGTGTTCGGTATAGATACTCATCCCAATGTGTTTGTTCATCTGGATTGATAGTGTGCCCATCTTCAGCAAATACATTTTGCACACCAGGAAGGTGAACCATAGCTGATACAGGAAGGCAACCAAGCTCAGAAAGAAAGGTTCGCATAGAGACAGCTGCTCTCGCGCCACCCCATTGTCCTGCAGAGTAGGTGACAATAGCGCTGGGTTTGAATGAGAACAATGAGCTACCAAAATGATTGAGAAGGTGTGCAAGTGCTGGGCTCATCGAGTGGTTATACTCGGGGCTAACCATTACATAAGCATCAGCGAGTTTTATTTTTTCAGCAAGAGTCGCTAATTGCTGGGGGACTTGTTTACGACTGTAGGCAAACTCAGGCTTAAAGATCCCGCCAGTCTCGTAATCTAATGGGTCAATGATTTCAATGGTATTGCCTGGAAATGCTTTGTTTAAAAGCAATGAACAAGCTAGGCTCACTCTTTCACCCAGCCGCTTAGGTCGTGGTGGACCACTAGTGCGACTAGAGCCCAAAAATATAAGTATGTTCAACGTAATTCGTCCTTGTCGATACTGATTTCTTCTCAGTCATATTATCGAATATGACTAATGAAACCCATCTTTTCTTACTTTGGGGACTATGCCACGTTTCTTCATTTAGCTTGGTTCTATACTGAAAGGAATCGCACTAAAAGGAGATGCCGATGCTCAATGAAAATCATGCTTTTATCCTAGATTTTCCTGAACTAAAACTCGATATAGTTCAGCTAAATCATGATGATCTAACCTTTAGAGCCACCATGCAGAAGTATCATGAATTAGACTATGACATTCGAGAGCTAGAGGTATCAGGAAGCCCTATTGATGATGCCAATATGCATGATCTCAAGTTAAAGCGTATGGAGCTTAAAGACGAGCTATATCAACAACTGACAAAGCATCATCAACAAACCACTAGCTAATTTTCTATTTTAATATCGAATGGAAAGGGCTCTGTAACCTTTGGGAAGCTAGAGTCCTAAACTGTCTGAAAGCAATGCCCTGGCTCTTTGTTTAATATTCTATTTGATGTTCGATTAAGTCAGCATCACTAAACCAAACTACCGTCCCTTTATAATCGTTCTCTTTTAATATGCTATCTATCTGGGCGGCGATTCGAGCGGTCATCTTAAACCAGCCATTATCACATTCTAATTCGCTAAGGTAATTTTTTGCGATGGAGAGTGCAGCTTCATCAAGTTGCAAGTTCGTGTAATTCATTTTGAGTTCCAAGGTATAGGAAACGCCTGGTTGATTGGCACATTCCATATTGAGACAAGGATTCTAACACACTCATACACGATACTTTTAAGCCTTTGCTTTTGTATCAGTGGTTTCAATGAAATCCATAATTTGCTGCTGTTTTTCTGTGCTGGCTTTAAGCGCTTCTGCAGTTATTTGTATGGACTGAGCCATTGAGGAAATATTACCGGTGGCTCGAACTAAAGTTTGCTGCATTGGTTTTAGGATCAAAAGGTAAATCGCTATTAAAGCGAGCACGATCACTAACACTACGGCGCATAACACCACAATTAATTTGAACTGAAGGTCATCCATTAACGTTTGGCTAGTTTGTTTAAAAGCAACGCGAGATTGCTCTAAGGTAGTTGGCAAGCGTTGCAGTGACTGTGTTGTTGATAAGGTGAGTTGATTGACGCTATTGATGGTATCATCTAACGCTTGCTTCTGATCTTCACTTAAATTGGGATTATCGACGATAGCTTGTAGGGATTCGGAAATAGACTCTAGTGACTGTGTCGCTTGCCGAGCATACTGCTCCATCCCATCGAGTTCGAGCGTCATATCAACATTGATCAATGGCTGCTGTTTTTGTTCGGTGATGGCTTCGTCAGCCATGCTAATAAATGGGCTACAAACTAGAATTAATGTGGCTAAGCAATGCTTTAACATGAGATTTCCTTTCTCAGTATTTGATTACCCTACTGTAGAGAACAACGCTTGGTATTGCTAGTGGATTGGTTAGAGCTTCAAGCAATACGTATAATTTTCAAAAAATAGTCATTTCATGATCTTAGGGGCTTCATTTTAAGATACCTCTTCGTCTGTAGGTGCATAATGATACAAAGCAGGCAAACAGGTTCAGATTATGAATGATTTCAATGTTTCCAATTCTACAGAACTACAGCAAATTAGTGCACTCTACGTAGACATCAAAATCTAGTATTCTCTTTTTAATGACTTTCGCTCCAGCATAATCTCTGTTTATGCTCCATAGGGCATAAGTGGTTGCAAATAAGGATAAAAATGGAATTGAGCATTTACCAAGTTGATGCCTTTACATCAAAGGCATTCACAGGGAATCCCGCAGGGGTCTGCATCACAAATGAATCACTGTCAGATGACCTTATGTTATCGATTGCAAGAGAAATGGCCGTTTCCGAAACCGCTTTTTTGTCTCTTGAGGATATGACTCTTCGCTGGTTCACACCTGAAGTTGAGGTGGCCTTATGTGGTCATGGAACACTATCAGTTGCACACATATTGGTTGAAACAGGACAGGCAAAGGTCGATGAAGTTATTACCTTCAATACCTTATCAGGTGTCTTGACCGCGAAAGTAACCCCAACGGATATCCAGCTTATTCTTCCAACAGCTCAATTGACAGCCGCACAAGCAATAGATGATCAGCTACTGAAAGCGTTAGGGCTTAGAGATGATCAGATCGTTTCATTGGCAAGCTTTGACTCGAAACAACTCATAGAGGTCGCTGATGAGCAGGTTGTAATTAACCTTTCCCCTGATTTTAATGCCATGAAAAAACTGGAAGGGCGAGGGGTTGTTGTTACCTCTATTTCCAGTAAGCCGAACCTAGATTTCATGTCTCGATATTTTGCGCCGTGGGTGGGAATTAATGAGGACCCAGTGACGGGTTCTAATCATTGTGCATTAAGTCTATTTTGGAGCGAGAAGCTTGATAAAACCGAGCTTAAGGCATATCAAGCCTCTGCTCGAGGTGGTTATATTGGCATGAAACTGATGCCAGATAATCAAACCACTTTAATCGGGAAAGCGCTCACTACCATTAAGGGAGTAATGCTTGTTTAGTTGCTTTCTAATTCAAAAATTAAAGAAGGGTGTATCACATCTATCTTCTTTTCTATTTCTTTCATCACTGATATTGCTTACTCAATTATCCGTATACTGGTTGGGTTGAAGCGTATCCTAAGGGACCAGAAATGATCAATATAGCGTTTTTTAGTACTAAATCTTATGACGAACAAGCATTTAAAACAGCTAAAGGAGGTCGTGATTTTCAATACCATTTCTTTGATTTTCAATTGACTGAAAAAACAGCGGAGCTAGCAAAGGGTAGTGAAGTCATTTGTGCTTTTGTAAACGATGATTTGTCCAAGCCAGTGTTGGAGCAACTTGCTATGCGTGGCGTTAAAATGATTGCTATGCGTTGTGCAGGTTTTAACAATGTAGATCTTGATGCAGCTAAAAAACTAGGTATTCAGGTCGCGCGTGTTCCCGCCTACTCACCTGAGGCTATTGCAGAGCATGCGGTGGGTTTGATGATGACACTCAATAGGCGCTTTCATAAAGCCTATCAACGCACTCGTGATGCTAACTTTTCTTTAGAAGGATTGGTCGGCTTTAACTTTCATGGCCGCACTGCTGGGATCATAGGAACAGGAAAAATTGGTATTGCAACAATGCGAATTCTAAAAGGGTTGGGGATGGATCTGTTGTGCTATGACCCATACCCTAGTGATGTGGCTAAGGCGCTAGGAGCACATTATTGCGACTTAGACACGCTTTTTAAGCAGTCGGATGTGATTTCTTTGCACTGCCCGATGACAAAAGAGAATTTCCATCTTCTTAACGAAGAAGCATTTAGCAAAATGAAGGATGGAGTGATGATCATCAACACAAGTCGTGGTGAACTTGTTGATTCCAATGCTGCAATAGAAGCGCTCAAGCATGGAAAAATAGGAGCACTAGGATTGGATGTTTATGAAGGGGAGAAAGATCTGTTCTTCAAGGATAAATCTAATGACGTGATTGTTGATGATGCTTTTCGTCGCTTATCTGCTTGTCACAACGTTATCTTTACAGGTCATCAAGCCTTTTTAACGGTTGATGCCTTAAAAAGTATTGCCTCTACAACACTCGAAAACATAGACAGTTTTAATGCCAATCAAAGTACTGCTAACTTTTTGTAAATAGCATAGCTAAACGACAAGCTGAAGAACACCAGCTTGTCATTTTTTGATTACGCAAATCGCTTTACGTTGTCCATCCATATTTGTTGTTGATACTGAAATTGTTCTTTCAACTGCAGGTGGCGGATCTTAAGAACCTCAAGCTCATGGCTCTTTAGAACTTGTTGTTTTTTGTTTTGTAGCAAATGCATTTTACTGTCGTAATAGTCGCGCATGCTTTCAATTAAGGACTCGAACTCTTGTTCCAGTTTATTGGTTAACGAAGGGCTAGCATCCATTTCATTGAGCTTTTGATGTGCGTTTTGCAGCATCATAGTCGCACGCGCTTTTTCAATTTTGAATTGCGGTGTGACACGCAGTTTCTCTGTCAATCCTACCCATGAACAGGCCTTGATTAACCATTTCGTAGGGTCGTAGTGCCACCAATCGATGCCATTGCGATAGTCATTTTCAAACAGATGATGGAAATTGTGATAACCCTCGCCAAAAGTGAAAAACGCCAAAATTCCGTTATCTCGAGCAGAGTTTTTATCGGTGAAGGTTTGTTTGCCCCATATGTGCGCAAGAGAATTAATGAAAAACGTGGTGTGATGACTTAATACCAATCTTACTGCGCCAATAACCAAGAACATGCCAACAATGTCGTTGTAAATCACCCCCAATAGAATTGGAAATCCAAAGTTAGTGATTAGAGCTAGTGGCGCGTAATATTTATGCTGCCATTGTACGACTTTGTCTTTCTTTAGATCACGGCAGTTTTGGTAGTCGGAATAGGTGGATTGATTGTAATCACGTAGCATCCAGCCAATATGTGAGTACCAAAAACCGCGAGATGCGGAATAAGGGTCTTTAACATCGTGGTCAACGTGCTTGTGATGCTCGCGATGATCTGAAGACCAATGCAATGCACTGTTTTGCAATGAGAATGCGCCGCCGATGGCAAAGATCGCCTTGAGGATAGGGCTAGCTTGATAGGTTTTGTGACTCCATAGACGATGATAACCCGCAGTAATGGATAAGTTGGTAAAACTGAATGCGATAACGAACCAAATCAGATGTACCCAGCTTAAACCATAGTTAAACGCATACCAAGGCGTAACAACAGCGGCTAACAATAGGCTAGAGACAAAAATAAAAATATTAAACCACAGTAGTGGTGGACGTTGAGGGCTCACAATGACTCCATATTTTAAGTTTCAGCTTACAACTGTTCGCTAGAATATCAGCTTATGTTTATAAAGCAAACAGCTTGGTCACACAGAGGTAACAAAACGTTGCAAAAGAGTGTTGTGAGTTAATCAGGGGCGCTGTTGAGAGACGGCCAAATCGAAGGAGGTTAGAGCCTGAAGTGAGATTGATGAAGGACTTGTTTACACAAATAGATAAGAGAGTGAAGAAAAGCATATAAGCTAAGTAGTTCTTTTTCTACAGTGTTTATCCTGCGCTGTTTCTGAGCATTTACTTATTGTGATTCGTCATACTGCTCAGGGCTAGCAACTCCTGATGGTATTTCTACTTTATCAAACCAAAGTTGAATTCCTCAAACATTCGGTTAGGTATAATGGAAATATAAACTTGGAATAGTGAATAATTCTAAGTTGTTGATTAATATTATTTATTTTTTCTTTATGCAGTGTGGTGTCGACTAGGTTTATGCATGAACTAACCCTGCAAATTTGTAGTGACATGCTTCAAAATGGTTATTTTAGGTATAAATATCGCTACCTGTCTCTCAATGAATGGTTCCTATGACTAACAATAAAGAATCAGCTGTTTTATTAGCGATGTTTTATTTTATGTTTATGTATTTGACTTCCGATTTGACAATAATTCCTCTTGACCTAACCGAACTCGATATCATCCATGTAACAAGCCGCTTTATTATTTAAAACCTGATTTCCTAGGTTAGATATTAAGCTGCCCAATGGGTTTGTGTGGAGGTTGCTGCTCGTCTAGAAGCTGTAAGCTTTAATGGAGGGTGCAGTCCATCAGTAGCGATTAGTCTAACGATGGGTAATTGATAATATACCTTCTGATAGGCGTGATTTGTTCCTCACTTTTATCATTGATTTTCTTTAAGCTCTTTTTCTAATCAGTTGAGATCTGTATCTATGCCTCACGTCTTTTCTAATCGTCGACGTATCATGAATCTAACCGCGAATAAAAAGGAACTCGCTTCCCAGTTTCGTTGGGAAACGATTAATGCTATTGCCTACAAGGTTGGCGGTGTTCTTTTTGTTATTGGTAGCTATTTCTTTTTTCCAAATCAAGCTCAATATTCTCATATTGGCGGGGTGCTGTTCCTGACTGCTTCTTTGATTTATCTAGTGGTGAATGTTCATGACATGGCGGAGATACGACGATACTGGAAAAGCAATACCTCTCATAATCAACAAGATAGACTCGAATATTTCGCGGGTGCCACCTACATGACGGGTACACTGTGTTTTGTATTGGGGCGAATTGTTGGTTTTGACGTAGTAGGGCAACCTATAGCAAGTGCCTGGCTGTTTATTATTGGTAGTTTATTGTTTGTGTGTGGCGCATCGACTAACGTCTTTTTAATCATAAGGGCAGAATCGGTACAACTGTTGCAGTTGATGAATCTTACATCCATTACCTTTATCGTAGGGTCAGTATTATACGCTATTGCGTCTGTACCGTATCTTTGGGCCTTTGAATCTCGGGTTGATCACTTACTTATTCTTAATTTTCTAGCATGGCAATATATGATTGGAAGCCTATTCTTTTTGCTTGGTGGTGTGTTTAATTACTGGCGAGCGTATTTACTTGTGGAACGAAAGATTAAAAATATAGGGGTCTGAGTGCTCAATTTGGCCTAGCACAAGAGAAATTGTTTCATCATTTAATCTGGCTCTTGCTTACCAATTAGAGGGTTTTCCAATCCAGCATATCGTATACCTCAAAGGCGACCTCTTCATAAGGATGAGCTTCTAAAAGCGCTTTAACACTTTGCTTTATATATCGGTCATCACAAACTAACTCTATTTTCAGCTCTTTGAGACGCTCAACCTCTCCTTGGGTACCTATATGTGGATTAGCATTAGCTAATGGGCGAAATTGGCCCTGACCTTGCGTCTCAAAGCAGCAGCGATCGTAGTCTCCAATTTTTCCTGCACCAGCATCGAACAGGACATTTTTTACCTCTTCGGCATTGTTGACGGGAACAAAGAAAATGATTTTTTTCATCTAAGTACTCAGAAATTAAGCCAATCAATACCAAGATTGTAGGGCAAATATCTTGTGTGTTATGAAGAATAGGATTGATTTGAACACTATTGTTTTGCAGACGGGCTTTGCGGACAAAATTAGTTTGGCTAAGGGATACTTTGGGTAAAGACTGGCCTATTGTGTGAGGCAATAGGCCAGTAAGCCATTATGAAAGGTTGTTTTCTATAAGTCGATGACGGAAAGGTTGAACGGTGCTTCTACTTCGGTATTCACCGCAACACCCTTAGGGGTAATCCAAGCGATATCCATGTTGACCACAATCAGTTGGTCATTGCGAAGTAACAGCACTACGGGTTGGTCTAGGGAACCGTCGGCACCAGAGGTATCAGCATTTTGGTGCAGGGTCTCCACACTTGCATCAATACTTACTGAGTGCACCGCATTATTTAGGATATCGGCAACATAGAGTTTTTGTCGGTTGCTATCCCATAGGATTCCATCTGATGAAACCATTTTATCGCTAGCGGTAAATATTTTGGTACTTAGGATGTTGTCGTCTTGATCAAATTGGGTTTTATAGATAACGCCGTCTTCCATGATAGAGGTGTACAGATTACCCTCATCATCAATCGCAAGCCCATCAGCACCAAATCCCACACGATTACTCGAAACCATCTGCGCGACTAGGTGTGGGTCTTTGGCTTCACTATAAGGGGATAATGTCACTGTGCCTTGTTGCAATTCTTCTAATGAGAATGCATAGACGCCACTTCGTAGGGGAGCTTTTTTCTCACCTTCGGCGGGCGTAGCTTCGTGAACTAAGATGGATTCGGTGACAAACAAGGTATCGTCTTTCCAAGTAAGACCATTGGCGACGATAAACCCTTCAACAACCACGTCCATATCAACAGGCTTACCATCGACTATATTGATGCGAAGTACGCGTGAGGCATTATTCCCGTCCCACAATACTTGCATATCGGCGATATACAGATTGCCATCAGGGCCAAAGGCGCACTCCATAGGACCAATCTTGCCTGTGCCTTGGTGCATGTCTTCTGGTTTAAATTGGTACCAATCGCTGACTTGATTATCTTTGGTAATGATTGCCATTACGGGTGGGGCCGCTGTTTCAATGGTGCCGTTTTTTATTAAGTAGTCGTTATTGAAGTTTGGCACTGAGGCAATGATGTTGCCTTGTTTATCTAGGGTAAGCCCATCTAAGGTGTTGTATTTGCTGGTATGATCCAAAAACACCTTAGGTGAATATTGATTATTTTCTGTAGATGCTGCGAAGGTATAGCTACTGACTAAAAACACACTAAGCAAACACGCCATGGTTTTTAAGTTGTTCATTGTATGTTCCTTCTTATTATATTGATGCGCTAAACGCTCATATAAAAGTCTAGGTTTAGTTGAACTTTTAACAATGCGATTAATCTAGAAACATTGTTAAGGTTTTCTTTACAGCTACACTTCTAGCTACAAATCAACGGACGTGTGGCCACGATCAATGCATAGATCAAAGCAAGTGTCTCGATTATTGGTGTTTGGAGAAGTTGCCAAGCAGGGCAGTTTCACTGATGCCGCTGAGGCACTTGGGATCAGCAAGTCCGCTGTTAGTCAGCAGGTGAGGGCGCTTGAAGATGACCTCGCGGTGCAGTTGATTATTCGGACCACACGAGGCTTAACACTCACCGCCATTGGCGAGAAAATATTAGTACGCAGCCAGATGATTCAAGAGCAGGTAAACTACGCTTTTACTGATCTTGTCGATGCGCAGCACAACCCCAAAGGCCCCTTTAATATTACTTACCCTCACTCCATCGAGACGGCAGTGGTGTTGCCTGCAATGCGCAAACTATGCAGAGAGTATCCAGGATTAGAGCCCGGCCTTAATGTCAGCGACTGCCAGATAGATTTGGTGAAAAATAATATAGATTTGGCCATTCGTGGTGGGGAATTGCAGGACAGTGGGTTTAAGGCATTGCCATTGGCAAAGATCACTGAGATATTTTGTGCCACGCCCCTCTACCTGCAAAGACATCGCAAGACGGCAAAAAATTTTAGCCTGCGCGACTTAGAGCAACATCCCTGGATCTCGTCGAGTTGGCAAAAAAGTACCATGTCTATTCTCAATCTGAAAAGCCAACAGTCTCATACTATTAAACTGAACCCCTTTGCTAAAACCAATACATTGCCAACTGCGCTGAATATGGCGCTCAATCATATGGGCATAGTGTCTTTGCCTGACATATCGGCCATCCCTTATCTAAGAAGCAGTGAACTAGTCCATATAGCACCTGATCTCTATGGCAAAGTATGGCCGCTGTATGTGGTACATACTTATCAAAACGATAAACCGGTGCATGTCAGTCGCTTTTATGAGCTGCTAAAGCAGTTGTTTGCCAATCAATCCGTGTACAGCGCAGGCATGACTTTTGCGTTCGAGAGCGTGATTAAAAGGTAGTGCTACTCTGAGTTAGAGAATGTTAAGAGTGGAATTTCAGGGTATGAAGAACGATAGAATAGACCTATAGAAACGACAAAAATTATTTGATTTTCAATCGCTACTTTTCACTCTATTTTCAGCGTGTTCTAACAACAAAAATAATAGAGGTCATTGTGGCTGAGACATTGATTCGTTTGGGTGAAAAACGCTTCTACGACGATAAAGCTTTTCCTCGTGGTTTCGCTAAATCAGGCAACTTTACAATCTTAGAAGATGAACTATTGATGTATTACGGTGATACCTTGTCGGGGCTAGAAACTGGCAGACTAGAGCCGATGAATCAAGAAGAAAAGCATTTTCTAAAAGCGCTTAAGGATCCGAAAAAGGCGAATACTAAACTTGAAACAACGTGGTTGAAATACATCAAACATTCACGCACTAGAAAATGTTTTTACACCTTTAATAGTAAGAAAATATCGACTAATCATGCCGCTTTTGAGCAAGAGTTAGCTTACGCTTACGAAGACTAATCGCATAAAGAAGTTGTCTATTGAGAGGTATTATTTAGTAAATAATACCTCTCGTTGTTTTAAGTTTCAGTGGTTAAAACTTCTTTCCTAGCATGCGATTGATGGTGCCGTCTTTATCAATTAATTGATGCTTTAATGCCCCAACGATATGTAATATCAGCATTGCAACGATAATGTTCACGGCACTATGATGAATAGTGCTACCCAGCTCTTGCAACCACTCAACCTTTTTACCCTCACTAATAATCACCCAACCGAAGACATCAACGGCTCTGCCGCCACCTGCGCTCATGATGACGCCAGAGATAGGCATAGCTATAGTCGCTAGCATTAAAATGCCATGTACAGCGTGTGCGATTTTTTTTTGCCACGCAGGACTGCTGCCTAAGCTTAATAGATTGCCTTCCTTGAGTCGCCATAGTATGCGCAGTGCTGCGACAACAAGAATCAACACGCCAATGGATTTGTGGTAACCCATCAGCTCAAACTTGTTTGGGCCTCTGTCCATTTCAGACATAATCAGACCGACGATAAATACACCAATGAAAGACACACCGGTAAGCCAGTGCATTACAATGGTAGTTAGTGAAATTTTTTTAGTGTTGGTTGCCATGGTTCAATATCGAATACAGAATTTATAAGCGTATTATCTATGAACTTTATGAAACTAACAGGTGATTTACTGTAAAGTAACGTAAATGGGCTCTCAATTACATAAGGCATTGAAATGCAAAAGCAAAATATAGTAGAACAGCAAGATATGCCTGATAAAGAATTGAAAAATGATCGGAAAAGCTTGAGTATTTTACTTGAGTTATTCAAATTTGTGGGACCGTATAAGGGAAAGGTATTTGCCGCTCTAGTCGCTCTATTTTTTACGGCAGGATTGACGTTATCTGTTGGTCATGGTGTTCGCTTGCTTATTGATGAGGGCTTTTCCCAGCGTTCACTTAGTGATCTAGCCAGTGCGATTCAATTCATTGTTATTGTGACTATCTGTATTTCCATAGGAACGTTTTTTAGATTCTATTTGGTTTCCTCTGTTGGAGAAAGGGTGAGTGCAGATATACGCCTTGCGGTGTTTAATCACGTTGTGACCTTGCACCCTAGCTATTTTGAAACCAATGGCAGTGGCGACATTATGTCACGGCTAACCACCGATACTACGTTACTACAAAGCATCATAGGGTCGTCTTTTTCTATGGTGATGCGCAGTGCTTTAATGTGTATTGGCGCAATCATTATGTTGTTTGCAACCAACGTAAAGCTGACCTTGATTGTACTCGCATCAGTCCCTTTTATCTTAGTTCCTATATTGGTCTACGGTAGGCGAGTTCGTGCACTCTCTCGTAAGAGCCAGGATTCGATGTCTGACGTGGGAAGTTATGCTGGAGAAGCGATTGAGCATATAAAAACTGTGCAAAGTTACAGCCGTGAGTCTGAGGAGAAAGCCTCTTTTTCTGCAGAAGTGGAACGAGCCTATGAGATAGGAAGAGAGCGAGTAAAGCAAAGAGCCGTTCTTATCTCGGGAGTTATTGTGATTGTTTTTGGCGCAATATCGGGCATGTTGTGGGTTGGAGGCAGTGATGTTATTCACGGTAAGATGTCAGCAGGCGATCTAGGTGCGTTCGTGTTTTATGCGATTATGGTGGCTTCATCGACGGCGACCATCTCTGAAGTCTTTGGAGAGTTGCAACGTGCGGCTGGGGCTACAGAACGATTGTTCGAGATCCTCAATGTAGAAAGCCATATTGTGGCACCGCAAAATGATGTGCTTTCAACCAAGGGATTGTCAGCTGAGATGGTCTTTGATGAGGTGTCTTTCTTTTATCCCTCAAGAAAAGACACCGCTGCCATTAGCCACCTAAACTTGACTGCCGCAGAGGGCAGGGTACTTGCGCTGGTGGGTCCGTCTGGTGCGGGTAAAACGACCCTATTTGAGTTACTACAACGCTTTTATGATCCTCAGCAGGGAGCGGTTAAATTAGGTGGAGTGGATGTGCGCCGTTTTGACCCGAAAGAACTGCGCGATACCATGGCACTAGTACCTCAGCAACCAGCGCTATTTAGTCATGATGTATTCCATAACATTCGCTATGGCAAACCAAACGCCACAGATGAAGAGGTGATAGAAGCCGCTAAGAAAGCCCATGCTCATGAGTTTATTGTGAATCTTCCTCAAGGTTATCAAAGCTTCTTAGGGGAAAAAGGGGTTCGATTATCGGGAGGACAGCGTCAGCGAATCGCTATTGCCAGAGCTATTCTTAAAGACCCAACAATATTGCTATTGGATGAAGCTACCAGCGCACTTGATAGCGAAAGTGAGCATCATGTACAAAAGGCTTTAGAAGCGCTGATGAGAAATAGAACCACCATTATTATTGCGCATCGCCTTTCTACGATTCAACACGCCGACCAAATTGCAGTATTGGATCATGGCAAGCTAGTCGATGTGGGAAATCATGCAGCATTGCTACGGAGCTGTGATTTGTATCAACGACTGGTAGAACTGCAATTTAAACAAGGCTCGAGAGAGACGACTTAGCTGCTAGATAATAAATGGGGCGATTCATATCAATCCTAGAGTTATATGTACGACACTAACAGTCTACCTCTTATTTATAATACAATTGAATCAAATTCAATAAACTACAGCAATATTCATGAAATCAATTTTATGTTTTGGCGACTCGAATACTTGGGGTTGCTCGCCTGATTTACCGCGTAGGTATAACTCTGAAGAACGCTGGACAAAGCTACTTCAAAAACAACTACCTTCAGAATATGTCGTAATTGAGGAAGGGTTAAACAGCCGAACTACCGTGTTAAATGACCCTTACGAAGCGGGTAAAAACGGGCTAGATTACCTTTATCCGTGTATAGAAAGCCACCATCCAGATCTCGTTGTGATTATGCTTGGGACAAATGATCTAAAGTCTCGATTCAATTTGACGGCTAGCGATATATCCAAAGGTGCAGGAAGGCTTGTTCAATTGGTGCAAAACTATAAGCATAGATTCATGGTGAAGCCTCCTGAAGTATTACTCGTATCACCAACACATGTCCTTGAAGTCGATCCGCTGAAAGAGGGCTTTACGAACGCTGAACCTAAGTCAAAAGAGCTTGGCTACTACTTTAAACTTCGTTCTGAAGAGTTGGGTTGCCATTTCTTTGATGCGGCAACTGAAATTCAACCATGTCCAAAAGAGGGTATACATTGGCAAGTTGATCAGCATAAAAAATTTGCTAAGATACTAGCAAAACGTATCCCTGAAATATTTGAAGGCAACATTTAAGTGTTTTTCATTGTGAGTAATGAGCTCTAGAAGAACTAGTAAAGTTGAGACAAAAAGATGATGCCTATGGGACTTGTTAGCTTTAAATGCAATCTTCATCCAAAGGCTAATCTCAGATCTCTCTATAGGTAATCTACATAGTTACTTTCCATAGTTACATCATTGAATGAAACGAAGGCATCAAACATCCTCTATGATGTCTTCGTTTCCGTTTAGATGCATTAGGTTAGCTTGTAATTATTTGGTCGTCTTTTGGATGATAAACATCTCGTAGCCAAATTCATCCAAATATCGTTCATAGATGCTGATCTCTTTTCTAAGATCGTTTAATGCATTGGAGTTGGGCATATTTGGTGTTAACTCAGTAACCCTGTGTTTTAAAGGTATAAAGTAATTCTCCCAGGCTTGCTGGCTGAGTGGAAAGTGCTCAATTACTGTATAGCCAGCCGCTTTTATTTGTTCCAATCGTGTATCAAGACTATGCATGTCGGGGTATTCGCCCTTCCAAAATGCTTGTGCTTCTGGGCTACGGGTATCAGTAAACCACACCAAATCGCTAAACATCATGACGCCATCGTTTTCAAGTAATGGTCTCCATTGTTTGAGGGCACTTTCTACGCCCATAATATAAGCGCTACCTTCAGCCCATATTAGATCAAAGCTTCTACGATTAAAGGGTAGCTCGGTCATGCTTGCGCACACAGGGCTGATACGATCGTTTAAACCATCTTCAGTAAAACGTTCGCTCAAACGGTCTAGTGCGGACTGTTCGTTGTCCACTACGGTGATTTGTGCTTGAGTGTTGTTTGCCAACACGGTTGTCGCTAACCCTTTTCCCGAACCAATCTCTAGGATGTTGCGGCTACTGAGCGGCACTAAATTGAGTGCATCTAGGGTTTGTTGTTCGCTTCCTGGACCCCAGCGGTCGAGTGTTTCGTAGACCTTCATAAAGTCGGTCATGTAATCTTGATGTTCGTTCATGTCTTTTGATAACCATTTTAATCTTAGGGCTTCTTTTTCATCGAAACCTTGTTTAATAAGCCAATCCAAGTGAGCATCTGGCGCTACTTGATTAGCAGTCTCATGCCAAGCTCTGTGGTCACCTTCGCCAAGAAGTGCCGCTAACACGCCTCTAGAGTGTTGCTTTTGTTCGATCTCTTTATCAAGTTCACCAAGGCGGCTAAGCAGTAGCGTTCTATCTATTTTTGCTTCTAAGCAGCCCTTGCATTCCTTTAAGGTTAACCCTGCGGCTTGCAAAGTTTGAATTAGCAGTACTCTTTGCACGTCTTTGTCGCTGTATACGCGATAGCCATTGTTCAACCTAACGCCGCTAATCAACTCTAATTTCTCGTAGTAGAGTAAAGCGGTGCGTGATAAGCCGACCTTCTGAGCTAGCTCTGATATACGGTACATAGGATAAACCCTTATTTGGATGCCTCTAACATAAACTATAAAGCAATAGACAGGTCAACATGAAGTATAGATTTACAATCGTTGATTGGTGTAGAGAAAATACAATAGGTTTGCGTGAAGTAGGATACTACCTATTTTGCCATCGCCACTGAGTCTGTTAAGTGCCGCTGTAAGGATTAAATCTGGAAATGTCGTACTTCGGGTTTGAATTCGAGAGTATTTTCCACGTATGGAGAGTGCTTGAAATGTGATTTTTAAATATAGGTAAAATAATCATTAAATTGTAGAGCAAATAAAAACTTAAAATTACTTCGTCTTTAATTGCTCTTATATTGCGTAAATAGATGTAATATTTAAATGTAGATTGGTTGTTATTTTTTGATATTATATTTTCTCGTCATTACTTCATCGAGTTTAATCTTAATTCATTAAGCCATATAGATACATAAAGCCATGTTTGGTTATGAAATAAAACTGATTTATATAAAACAAAAATAATACTATAAACAATGGCTTACTGATATTTTCCTGCGTAAATATTTCGTATCAATACATTGGATAAATAAAATAGCATAGCAATATATAGTTTAGAGTGGTTAAATACTGTTGATCTTTGACTAAGTAGATTAATGAATTTTGAATTAATTACTTAGATCACTGTCTCAAAACAAGTATTTGGCTTAGTTTTATTTTTTGTGTTGATGTTAATCATCTTTAAATAAGTTGAGTGCTACCTTTATCTTCGTGCCTATGACTCAGTTATAGGTCAGTTCTTTAATGTGAATTAGATGAGAAATAGAGTGTTAGGATCTTATTTTACTCGAGCCTGGGTTCTTCCTGTGTGCTTATTCAGTATAACTGCCTGCGATAATCAGCAGGCGCTTGTGGCAGAACCAGAATCGAGACCAGCCAAACTTATTACAGTGTCAGCGGGTAGCGATCGTTTTGAGCGTGTTTTTCCATCCTCCACGCTTGCGGGCGATAAAGCTGTTTTGGCATTTCGTGTTTCAGGGCAGGTGGTCAATCTACCAGCCAAAACCGGACAAAAAGTGAAAAAAGGTGATTTGCTTGGGCTGTTGAACCAAGAAGAATACGCGTTGTTTTTAGCTGAAGCAGAAGCTGAGTATGCATTAGCTAATGTGCAGCTTGACCGAGCTAAGAAACTTATCGCCGATCGCGTTATATCAGAACAAGATTACGATCAGGCGGTTGCTGCTGAGCAAGTGGCAAAATCAGCATATCAGCAAGCGAGAGCAAACTTTCAAGATACGCGCTTGGTCGCTCCGTTTGATGGCACTATTTCGATGAAGCACATCGATAATTTTGAGTATCTTGAAGCCAAACAAAGCGCGATGAACATTCAGTCGGATTCATTGTTGAGGGTCGTATTTCAGCTTCCAAACTCGATGGTGAATCGAGTGAAAGGCACCGATGCACAGTTCTATATGGAATTTGATTCGTATTCTGGCGAGACCTTTCCATTGGTGTTTCAAGAAATAGATACTGAGTCAGATTCCACTACCGGTAACTATAAAATGACCATGGTAATGGAAAGACCTGATGATATCGGAATCATGCCTGGTATGTCAGGAGACGTCACCCTTTCGCTTCCACGGGCTAACCCGTCGACCTTGCCTGATTCGGCTTTATTTGTTTGCGAAGAGAACTGGTGTGTTTGGCGCATTGATGATGAATCTCGCACAGTGAAAACTCCAGTTATTTTGGCGGAGGATGGACAATTGATTTCGGGTTTAGATGATGGCGACCAAATTGTATTGTCAGGTGTAAATCAACTGTCAGATGGGATGAAAGTACGCGAGTGGATTAAGGAGAAAGGGTTGTGAGTACATTCAAATTCCAGTCTTTAAAGTGGTTATTTGTGTTGACCACTCCTTACTTTCTTAGTGGTTGTGAGCGCCCAACCGTCGAGCCCACAACGCGATTGCAAAGTGTTGAATTACTTCAACTAGACGCTACATCTACCCCTGAAGCATTGATGTTTCCAGCTATCGCTGCTGCCGCTGAGCGTGCTCATTTGAGTTTCCTTGTTTCTGGTGAAGTAGAACATGTATTAGTGAAGGAGGGAGATCGGGTATCAAAAGGTGACGTCATTGCCAAATTAGACCCTCGTGACTTTAGGATTGCAGTGCGCAATGCCCAAGCAAGCTACAGTGCCATTAATAGTCGATACCAACGATCAAAGCCGTTACTTGAAAAAGGGTTACTGGCTCAATCAGAATTTGATGAACTGTCTGCTAAGCGCCAAATGGCGAAGGTTGAGTTAGATTTTGCTCGCCTGTATTTGGAATATACCGAATTAAAATCGCCTATAGATGGCATGATTTCTCGAGTCAACGTAGATCAATTTGAAAGTGTGAAGCTAGGCCAGAACATAGTGAATATTCACAATATTAATGAGGTGGATGTACTGGTTAAAATTCCAGATCGTTTGTTTATCAATAAGCCATCTCAGACAGAGATTTGGCAGGCAATAGCCGGTGTTCAATCGCCAACGGGACAACGCTACGATGCGACGATTAAAGAGTTTACTACTGAGCCAGATCCAACATCAGGGACCTACACCATTACGTTAACCTTACCCATGCCAAAAGATGAACTTATCTTGGACGGAATGGCAGTTGAAGCCATAAAACCAGATAACTTATCCAATATGGAATTAGGCCCAATTTCTACCGTGCCCTTTCAAGCATTGATCAATGCAGATGGTGACACTCTTAGTCGAGATGAGAAATACGTTTGGGTGTATGACAACAATACAGTGAGAAAACAGAAAGTAACAACGGGAGCGGTAACCGGTCATTCAGTGCAAGTTATTGCTGGATTAAAAGGTAATGAAACCATCGTTGTCAAAGGCTTATCGCAATTGCGAGAGGGTGCTGAAGTGAAAGTGATAAATAGTGGGGCAGTACAGTGAGTTCTACCAAGAGTAATCAAACTACCGCGCAAGAAGATAAGCAAATAACGGGTATTGCTGCGTATTTTATTCGGAATAAAGTGATCAGCTGGATGATCACTTTGATCTTCTTTATTGGTGGTACTGCTGCCTTTTTCGACCTAGGTCGCTTGGAAGACCCTGCATTTACAATTAAGGATGCAATGGTTGTCACTAGCTACCCAGGAGCGACGCCAGAAGAAGTGGAAGAAGAAGTTACCTATCCATTGGAAAAAGCGATTCAACAGCTGACCTACGTGGATGAAGTTACGTCTATATCCACTCGTGGACTGTCTCAGATCACTGTGACAATAAAGCGAAATTATACTTCGGAAGATCTTCCACAAATATGGGATGAACTCCGCCGAAAAGTCACCGATATCCAAGGTTCCTTGCCTCCAGGAGTAAACACTCCGGCGGTAATTGATGATTTTGGTGATGTGTATGGGGTGTTATTTGCGGTTACTGGTGAAGGCTACTCTTATAAAGAATTACTTGATTATGTGGATTATCTGCGTCGAGAGTTAGAACTCGTTGATGGTGTGAGTAAAGTGTCTGTTTCTGGAGAGCAACAAGAGCAAGTGTTTATCGAGATGTCGATGAAGCGTATGAATGCTCTTGGTGTCGCACCTGAAACGGTGTTCAACTTACTGAATACCCAAAATACGGTTTCATCGGCAGGTGCGGTGAGGGTTGGGGATGAATACATCCGAATCCAACCTACAGGGCAGTTTGATAGTGTAGAAGAGCTAGGCGATCTGATCATTACAGATGAGAGTTCGTCAGGTTTGGTGTATTTAAAAGATGTGGCAGAAATCAAGCGCGGTTACATAGATGTTCCGACCAATGTGCTGAACTTTAACGGCAATATGGCGCTCAACATGGGCATTTCATTCAACTCAGGCGTGAATGTGGTCTCTATTGGTGAAGCGCTTGACCAAAAATTATCAGAGTTGGAGTATCAACAGCCAATTGGCATCAATATTGATGAGATCTATGCTCAGCCTGGCGAAGTGGAAAAATCGGTAAATAGTTTTGTGGTCAGTTTGGGTCAAGCCGTTGGCATTGTGATTGTGGTGTTACTGTTTTTTATGGGCATCCGATCTGGGGTATTGATTGGTCTGATCCTACTACTGACAGTTTTAGGCACGTTCGTGTTTATGAGCTACCTTGGCATAGAACTTCAGCGCATTTCTCTTGGCGCATTGGTTATTGCATTGGGGATGCTGGTGGACAATGCCATCGTTATTGTTGAGGGCATATTGGTCGGAATAAAAAAAGGGCGTACCCGACTGCAAGCCGCCACGGATATTGTTACCCAGACCAAATGGCCTCTATTGGGCGCGACTGTGATTGCTGTGACAGCGTTTGCACCTATTGGTTTATCCGAAGACTCAACGGGTGAGTACTGTCGTACCTTGTTTACTGTACTGCTGATCTCCTTGATGTTGTCGTGGTTTACTGCAATTTCATTGACGCCATTTTTTGCGAATCTTTTCTTTAAGGGGCAGAAAGTCGAAGTTAATGAAGAAGGCAGTCAATACAATGGTTTTGTGTTTGTCATCTATCGTAAGTTTCTTGAGTTTTGCATGAATCGTGCTGGGCTGACTGTTTCAGCGCTTGTTGTGATGTTCTGCACAAGCTTATATGGATTTAGTTTTATCAAGCAGTCATTTTTCCCAGCGTCGACCACGCCTATTTTTATGTCGGATATTTGGTTACCTGAAGGAACGGATATTCGTACCACCAACGCTAAGTTGCAAGAGCTCGAAGAATGGTTACTTGAGCAAGAGGGAGTAGAAGATGTGACAACCTCTGCAGGTGAAGGCTTGCAACGTTTTATGCTTACTTACACTCCAGAGAAAAGCTATGCAGCCTATGGTGAAATAACCACTCGAGTGGCAAGCTATGAAGTGCTTCATGACATTATGGCCAAGTACATTGACCATTTGGATACTAATTATCCAGAAGTAGACCATCGTATGAAGCAAATTGAGTTGGGGCCAGGTGGCGGAGCAAAAATTGAAGCACGAGTAATCGGTTCGGATCCTACGATATTACGCGAGTTGGGTGCTCAAGTGGTTGATATTTTGAATGATGACCCAGGCGCTCGCAATATTCGCCATGATTGGAGAGAAAGAACTAAGGTTTTAGAGCCCATTTTCAATGAGAGTCAGGCTCGTCGATATGGCATTACAAAATCAGATATAGATGACTTCTTACAAATGTCATTCTCTGGAAAAACAACAGGTCTGTATCGTGACGGTACAACGTTAATGCCGATTGTAGGGCGCTTAACAGAAGAAGAACGCGTTGATTTTAGAAATATCGACAGTTTGAAAGTCTGGAGTCCTGTGCTCAATGATTATGTGCCTTTGCAGCAAATATTGATGGGGTATGAGACTCGCTGGGAAGATCCTATTATCATGCGCAAAGACAGAAAACGTATGTTGACCGTCTTTGCTGATCATGACCTTCTAGGTGATGAAACCGCCGCGACTTTACAAGAGCGTGTGCAAGAAAAAGTTGAAGCGATTGAGATGCCTCCAGGTTATAGCTTGGAGTGGGGCGGGGAGTTTGAATCTTCCAACGATGCTAAAGGTGCTTTGGCTTCGAGCATGCCAATGGGCTATCTGTTTATGTTCTTAGTCACTGTGTTCTTATTCAGTTCTGTGAAAGAGCCATTGATTGTGTGGTTAACTGTGCCATTGGCGATTGTAGGAGTGACCTGCGGGTTGCTGTTGTTTGATACGCCATTTGGGTTTATGGCTTTGCTTGGCTTGTTAAGTCTATCAGGGATGCTACTGAAGAACGGGATTGTATTGATTGATCAAATTGAACTTGAAATGCGCTCAGGAAAGGATCCTTATCTTGCGGTAGTTGAAGCTGCTATGAGTCGTGTCAGGCCGGTGTGTATGGCGGCGATTACAACCATACTGGGCATGATTCCATTGCTGCCGGATATCTTCTTTAGACCAATGGCGGTAACCATTATGTTTGGTCTGGGCTTTGCGACTGTACTGACCCTGATAGTCGTACCGGTGTTGTATAAAGTGTTTCATAACATTAAATACAATAATGAACCGGGCCAAGAGGATGAGCTTATCAACGACGTTTGATGGCCACACAAGCAGTAATCAAAGTTCTTTGAGGGCTCTCGGGAACTAGAATTATCGGTAGTGAGTGATTGAATTACATAGATATTCGTAATCAGTCACAAGCTACCGTTTTTTGTGCTTATACTGAAGAACTTCCCGATAGTCTCCTGCTAGCCTAACCTCGGCACAAGCATTACTTAACGCAAACAAACGCAGCTTATTTATCACCTATATGTGGTTAACTCGAAAAACAGACATTTCGGTTTGAAATATTATTTTTCAATGGGTTTCATTGCAATTCGTTGTCCGATAGGAAAATATCAGTTAACGACATGTACCAAGATGCATAAATAGTGAAATTGGATGAAGAAGTGTATGGAACGAATTTATAGGCGAAATTTAGCGATATTAATGTATGTATTGATTGCCCTTGGTGGGATTGTCGTCGATATCATTGTACCGTCACTTCCCTCAATTCAAACTGCATTAGCAACCAACGAATCCTTGACCCAGTGGGCGTTTACAGCCGCGATTCTGGGGTTTGGTTTAGGACAAATAGCCGCAGGCTTTATCGTCGATGCCTTTGGTCGGAAAAAACCAATGTTGGTGGGGTGTTTTGTCTTAGTGATCGCACTTTTTGCTGCTGCCAATGCGTCATCTATATTGGTGTTGGTAGCACTTCGTCTAATGCAAGGTCTTGCTGTTTCATTGGTTGCGGTTGGTGGTAGGGCGGCTATAAAGGATATGTTTCATGGTGAAGAATATTTGCGTGCTGTAAATTGGATAACCATATCTTTTGCGTTAGGACTCACTCTGTCTCCATTTGTTGGTGGTTACCTAGAATCTCATTTTGGATGGACCATGGTGTTTTATGCCTTGATGGGATGGGTTGCCTTGGGCGGATTTTTGCTTCTGGTGTTTTTCAAGGACTCGCATACACGAACTCGTCTTAATGTGAGCTTTGTTAAAGGGAGTCTGTTGGAAATAATTGGTAATGCAAGTTTTCGTCGAGTAGCGATTATTTGTGGGATTCTTTACTGTATTTTACCTGCATTTAATACCGTGGCACCTTTTCTAGTGCAGGGAACTTTGGGTCATTCACCGGTTTTTTATGGCAACATCGCTTTATTTCTTGGTGCATGTTGGTTGATGGGTAATCTCTGCAATCGCTTGTTTTTTTCGATTGCCGCAGAAACAAAGGTCAAAATATCAGTTAGCTTTGCGATAATTTCTGTTGTGTTGGGTATTGCGTATCAGTGGTATTTTGGACTGAGTTTATTGGCGCTGGTTTTTCCGGTAGCGATTGTGATAGTAGCGCTTGGTGTGCTTTTCCCTTTATTTTTAGGTCAGGCATTGTCGCCGTTCCCACACCTTGCAGGTATTGCTAACGCCTTGGTTTTTTCGGCTTGTTGGTTATGCACTGCGTTGGTCTCGTTTATTGCATCAAGTCTATCAAGCTCATCAGCATTACCCTTGCTAATCATGTATGCAGTGCTGCTGCTAGCAATGGCTTTGATCTATCGTCTAGGTCGAAGGTAATATCTAAACATCGAATACAAAAAAGCCAGATGGACTAGTATCTGGCTCTTGTTTGTTTAAGTTTGTTTTTTGAGTTTACTGACGCAAAATTTAGTCGCGCTTCCATAAAATATGGCAGAATTTGTGGTCAGGGTCGCGCGATACTAACAGTCTTGCGAACACGTCATCCAACGTATCATCTGCTTCGTTTACTAAACCGATTTTGATTTCGGCATAGGTTTCTTTATCAACTTCAAACCCTACGTGTTGAACCCAATCATCGCCTGTTTCGACTAATTCAGCTGCGCCTCTATCTTCGAATTGAAGGGTGAATAGTGCCACATCAGCAGCTTCTAGGTTATCTGGGGCCATCTCAAGAAAAATGTCGTAAGCGGTATCGATGGTGTCATCGTAAGACAAAAGTTCAGTCATTAGATTTCCTTAGCGGTATCTTTGATAATTAGCGCGATTGTACGCTTTAATTGTATTAATACCAATCGTAGTAAATAGCGGCTCATCCTAGCGGGTTATTCAGCGTTTTCCAACGCTACTTCTGAGCGCAGTTACTCGCTGTGATTGGTATAATTAGAACAGCCCAAGCTGAGGAGCATTGATATCATCAAACTTTAGCCCAACGAAGGGCAAAATGGCATCGGCAATCGGTTTTATCTGTTTATCTATATAGTGCTCGTAGTCTATTTTATTCTTAACGTATTCAAGGGGTTCCGGCCCAATGATTGTCATCATATAGGAGATTCGCCCGCGGTTTTGATATTGCAGTGGCCGCCCAAGTTGTTGGTTGATTTCATCGGCTAAGCGAGCAGCGCGCACCTGTGGTGGTATGTTCTTTTGATATTCGTGTAGCCTTCGGCGAAGTCGCTTTCGATACACTAGTTTATTATCCAATTCTCCGTTCTCAACTTGTTCGACCGTATCAACAATAAATTGTGTGGGATCGGAACCGTCAAAGATGAGCTTGTAGAGGTGAGCCTGAAAATCTCGCGCCAGCTCAGTCCAGTCACTTCGTGCACTTTCTAAGCCTTTAAACACAATACGTGAGTCCGAACCCTCAGTAATCAAACCGGCATAGCGTTTTTTTGACCCTGTTTCTGAACCTCGTATGGTAGGCATGAAAAATCGTGAGAAGTGGGTTTCATATTCCAGTTCAAGTAGAGAGGTGAGGTTATATTCTTCGGTTAAGTGTTGCGTCCACCAGCCATTAATGTGCTTGGTCAGTGCATTACCAATTCTATCTGCCTGCTGTTGAGAGCACTCATTTTTGAGGGATACAAACGTCGAATCAGTATCGCCATAGATCACTTCATAACCTTGTTCCTCGATAAGCTTTCGTGTGGTCTTCATTATCTCGTGACCACGTAGGGTAATCGATGATGCCAATCGCGTATCAAAGAAGCGACAACCGGAAGAGCCCAATACACCGTAAAAGGAATTCATGATGATCTTAATGGCCTGAGAAAAAGCCACTTCTTTGTCTTTCTTTGCCTTATCTCGGGCTTGCCAAAGCTCTTCAATGAGGTTGGGTAAAAAGTGTTTTTCTCTATGAAATTGCGCTTTGCGAAAACCAGGTACTGCTTGGTCTGGTTCATTGCCAATTTCTAGCTTTAGCCCTTCTATTAACCCCATAGGATCTATCAGAAAGCTACGAATAATAGCGGGATACAGGCTTTTAAAATCAAGCACAAGAACAGAATCATATAAGCCGGGGCTTGAGTCCATAACAAATCCGCCAGGACTGGCAATCCAATCGTTTGGCGTTAGATTAGGTGCCACATAGCCACCCCTATGAAGGCGTGGAAGGTATAGGTTAGAGAATGCGGCAACACTGCCACCAATACGATCAAGGGCTAGACCTGTCAATTTACTGCGCTGAATGAGGTAGTCGAGTAGATGGGTCTTCTCAAATATCTTGTTTACTAACACACAATCTTGAAGGTTGTACTTAGCAAGAGCCGGCTTATCATGATGGAACATGTGATTTATCTCTTCCATTCTGTCCTGCACGTTGTGTATTGCTTTGCCTTCATGAAGCAGTTCTTGAGAGACAGACTCCAATGACCAAGAATCGAAAGAATAAGTCGCCGATTTGAGACCATCGATACCGTCTATCACCACCCGTCCTGGTATGGTAATAAAGCCTTGTTGGCTTTGATTAGATTGTCGATAAAAACAGGCTTGTTTGCCTCGGCCAAGTGTCAGCCGCAATTTGTTCTGCTCTGCTCTCTGTACTAAAAGTCGCATGTCAAAACCAATCACATTCCAACCTACGATGATGTCAGGATCAAATTGACTAAACCAGTTAATCAAGGCAACAAGAAGAGCGCGTTCATTCTCTACCCATTGAATGGGAGTGTCTTGTTTTGGTTGTACTTCGCCAATCATGATGACGCGGCTATCGAGCTTGGAATCTAATCCCACAGAATAGAGAACGCCTTTGGCGGAACATTCTATATCCAAAGAAACAACGGTTAAGCGTGGTGAGTATTCTTTAGCGGCTCGGCATTGTGCATTCCCTACTTTGGTAAAACCATGGACTTGCTCCTCGACACCATCAAATTCTATTTGCCCCTGAATAAATCGCTCCATTAGGTAACGATCTACAAGTCGTATATCGGATTCATAGATGGGAATAGAGTGATCAATTAATACGGTTTCAAAATCTGAGGCATGCTTTCGAGTATGGAAGTAGCAGGCAGTAGTTGCCTCTAACTGAAAGGTTTTTAGAGGAAGTGATTTAGTCTCACAGGGAATATTACACTGTTTTGCTAATTGCTTAACCTGTGCCTCGAAAGAGGTGTTTATAAAGTAGACAGACTTCTGCTCTGGGATTTGTAGCAAAGTAGGACCTAGATCTGTAGATACCCAAAGCTCAATAAGGCTAGAAAAACCTAAATCTTTACTTTGACGAGTTAGTATAAATCCTGAACGCAATCTGCAAACCTTTTTGCTACTCTTACTAAGGGCTATGATATCAAACCCTTACTTAGGCCGTTATATGAATTTAGTTGCTATCAACAATGTTTTTCAATTTACTGATTTTATTGGATAAAAAATGGACCTTTATCCTTAGTTAACGCTTATGATTTTTATTGCACAAGATCGAGTTTGGTACAAAAAACGAGCGAACGATCTGTTTAATGCAACAGTACATCATAATAATTGAACTAAATTGTTGTAAAAATGGCGAATAGTAAGCATATTTGGATGTTGTTGGCTACAGCATTAACGTAGAATAAGGACCGCATGTTATGATTCATTCATGACGAACTTTGCGGCCAAAAAATAAAAGTGTGGAGATACAAGTTTGATTAATGTTTTCCTTGTAGATGATCACGAGCTTGTACGCACAGGGATAAGACGTATTATTGAAGACGTCCGTGGAATGAACGTAGCAGGGGAAGCTGAAAGCGGTGAAGAATCTGTAAAATGGTGCAGGAATAACCATGTTGATGTAATCCTTATGGATATGAACATGCCCGGTATCGGTGGTCTTGAGGCCACAAAGAAAATCTTACGTTTTAACCCAGACGTTAAGATTATTGTATTGACTGTTCATACAGAAAATCCATTTCCTACTAAGGTAATGCAAGCTGGTGCTGCCGGCTATCTTACTAAGGGAGCGGGTCCTGATGAAATGGTTAACGCAATTCGAATGGTGAACAGCGGTCAACGCTACATTTCACCTGAGATCGCTCAACAAATGGCTCTGAGTCAAGTGTCACATTCTTCTGATAATCCTTTTAAGGACCTCTCGGAGCGTGAGCTACAAATTATGTTGATGATCACCAAAGGTCAAAAGGTAACCGATATTTCGGAACAACTGAGCCTTAGCCCTAAAACTGTAAATAGTTACCGCTATAGACTGTTTAACAAGCTAGATATCAGTGGTGATGTTGAATTGACCCACCTAGCTATTCGTCACGGAATGTTGGATACAGAGACACTTTAGTGACAACAGGGTTCGACTCAGCCGCATTTCTAAAAACGGTTACCGACCAGCCCGGCGTTTATCGTATGTATAACGCCGAGGCTGTTGTTATTTATGTCGGCAAAGCCAAAGATCTAAAAAAACGCCTCAGCAGTTACTTCAGAAAAAAACTCGATAACGAAAAAACACGTGCTCTGGTCAGTCACATTGATCATATAGACGTGACAGTGACCCATACTGAAACTGAAGCTCTTATCCTTGAGCATAACTACATTAAACAGTACTTACCCAAGTACAATGTTTTGCTTCGAGACGATAAATCTTACCCCTATATATTCATCAGTAATCACAAGCACCCACGCTTGTCCCTTCATCGTGGTTCTAAAAAGCGTAAAGGGGAGTACTTTGGGCCTTATCCTGATTCTGGCGCAGTAAGGCAGACCTTACATCTGCTGCAAAAAATACTGCCAATGAGACAGTGTGAAGACACGATTTACGCCAATCGCACTAGACCGTGTTTGATGTACCAAATTGGACGATGTGCAGCGCCATGCGTCACTAGTGTAATTTCTGATGAAGAATATGCAGACCTTGTGCAATGGGTTCGCCTGTTTTTACAAGGTAAAGACAAACTGGTAGTAGGCCAACTGATTGAAAAAATGGATGAGGCTAGCCGTACTCTGAAATTTGAGCAGGCGGCTAAATTTCGCGATCAAATTCAGGCAATAAGACGCATTCAAGAACAACAATTTGTATCTGAAGATAGCTTCGATGATATTGACGTACTGGGTTATGCTCAAGAGTCCGGCGTGGCGTGTATCCACATTTTGATGATCCGTCAGGGCAAGATTTTAGGCAGTCGCAGTTTCTTTCCAAAAATCCCCAATAACAGCCAGCAAGACGAAATTTTTTATAGTTTTATTAGTCAGTATTACCTAAATCAGTCGGAGGGTAGGGCACTGCCTAGTCGTTTGATATTTGCTGCGGGCCTATTGGTTGAGGAACAAGCTTTTCAAGATGCGTTGACACAGATGGCGGGAAGACGCGTCTCCTTTCATACAGATCCAAGTGGTAATCGTGGGCGCTATTTAAAATTAGCAAATACCAATGCATTAAGTGCCATTACCACTAAAATTAATCACAAAATGACCATTTCACAGCGCTTCAAGGAGCTTCAAGAGGTTCTGAATATGGAGTCTATCCGGCGTATGGAATGTTTTGATATCAGCCATACGATGGGTGAGAGCACCATCGCTTCCTGTGTCGTGTTTAATCATGAAGGCCCGGTAAAACCAGAATATCGTCGCTACAACATAACTGGCATTACCGGTGGTGATGACTACGCGGCTATGGGACAAGTCCTTGAACGTCGCTACTCTAAGCAACTCGATGTTGATAAGATCCCGGATATTATTTTCATCGATGGTGGTAAAGGACAACTCAATCGAGCCATAGAGATTATTTCTCAATATTGGGATCAGTGGCCAAAACGACCTAGACTTATCGGTATTGCTAAAGGTGTTACGCGTAAGCCAGGTTTAGAGACTATGATCACAGCGGAAGGTGATGAGTTTAATTTGGCAAGTGATGCGCCAGCCCTCCATTTAATGCAGCACATACGCGACGAGAGCCACAACCATGCAATTGCAGGGCACCGAGCCAAACGCGGTAAAACAAGGCGCACCAGTGCTCTTGAGGGCATTGAGGGAGTCGGCCCTAAGCGCAGACAAGCATTGTTGAAGTATATGGGCGGTTTACAGGAGCTAAAGCGTGCCAGTGCTGAAGAAATAGCCAAAGTACCCGGTATCAGTGATTCTTTGGCAGAAAAGATTGTTCAGGCGTTGCAACACTAACTAAAATCCCGCAACATTGGGGTTAAATTTAAAGTCAGATAAGCGCGTTGTCTTAACGTGCCTTCAGAGTAAATAAAATGCGATTGACTATCCCAAACATTCTTACCATGATCCGCTTATTCTTGATCCCAGTGTTTGTCATTGTGTTCTATTTACCAACCTCATGGGCTCCGTTTACTGCCGCTATGGTGTTTTGGGTTGCCGGGTTTACCGATTGGCTTGACGGGCTTGCTGCTCGCAAATTGGGGCAGACCTCGCGCTTTGGTGCGTTTCTAGACCCTGTGGCGGATAAAGTCATGGTGGCTACAGCGCTATTGCTGATTGCTGAGCACTTCAATACGATTTGGATTACAGTCCCTGCGATTATAATGATTTCTCGAGAAATCATTATTTCAGCTCTCAGAGAGTGGATGGCAGAAATTGGTAAGCGATCTAGTGTAGCGGTATCTTGGATCGGTAAAGTAAAAACGTTTTCGCAAATGTTTGCGTTGTGGGTTCTTATCTGGCGCTACGACGATTGGATGGTGTGGATAGGCTACTTGTCCTTGTATGTGGCAACAGTCCTCACTCTGTGGTCTATGGTCCAGTATTTAATGGCAGCCAAAGACGATCTACTCCATTCAGAAGATTAAAATAGATTTTGGAAAACCAGCGAAAGCTGGTTTTTTTGTATTTGCGACAACCAATTGCAAATATTTTATGTCTAAGCGTCTTCACGCCAACACAAACAAAGAGTTAGTAAAAATTGCAGTGCAGAAAAACACCTCAAATTAAGCGTAATTTGACCAGTATTTGATACTTATCTAACCACTTGCATGCGGTTTGTTTGTAAAGCGAGCAAACGAATCAAAATTATAAAAATTTTATTGACTCAACGGGGTGAATCCGTAAAATGCCACCCCGTACCGAAGAGAAACATTCTTCAGTAACACAGAGGCGCCTTGGCAGAGTGGCTATGCAGCGGATTGCAAATCCGTGGACCTCGGTTCGACTCCGGGAGGCGCCTCCATTATTTTATATTACAGCTGGCAGCTTAAAGCTAGCAGCTGTAAGTATGCGACACTAGCTCAGTTGGTAGAGCGCAACCTTGCCAAGGTTGAGGTCACGAGTTCGAACCTCGTGTGTCGCTCCAAATAAAACCTTATAGCTATTAGGCGTCAGCTTAAAGCTCTAAGAAGATGGTGTTTTACTTTTCAGTAATTGGCATCGCAACAAGTTTTGCGTGCCCTGGTGGTGGAATTGGTAGACACAAGGGATTTAAAATCCCTCGGCGTTCGCGCTGTGCCGGTTCAAGTCCGGCCCGGGGCACCATCTATAAAGCTCACAGCTTCAAGCTGTCAGCAGTAAGAAAGCGACACTAGCTCAGTTGGTAGAGCGCAACCTTGCCAAGGTTGAGGTCACGAGTTCGAACCTCGTGTGTCGCTCCAAAAAATTATAGCTTTAAGTTAAATGCTTACAGCTCACAGAATATGGCGCCTTGGCAGAGTGGCTATGCAGCGGATTGCAAATCCGTGGACCTCGGTTCGACTCCGGGAGGCGCCTCCATATTTAATCTTATAGCCGACAGTTCAAAGCTGTCAGCGGTAAGAAGATGGTGTTTTACTTTTCAGTAATCGGCATCGCAACAAGTTTTGCGTGCCCTGGTGGTGGAATTGGTAGACACAAGGGATTTAAAATCCCTCGGCGTTCGCGCTGTGCCGGTTCAAGTCCGGCCCGGGGCACCATCTATAAAGCTCACAGCTTCAAGCTGTCAGCAGTAAGAAAGCGACACTAGCTCAGTTGGTAGAGCGCAACCTTGCCAAGGTTGAGGTCACGAGTTCGAACCTCGTGTGTCGCTCCAAATACAAAAAGCCCTAGCAGTCATGCTAGGGCTTTTTTGCATTTTAAAGATACCTTAGCCTATAGATAGAAGGCTCTATTTCTTTGCTGTCTTAGATAGAATTCAATAAAGTTATTTTTTGAGCCTTTAATACCAATCGTAGTAAATAACTGTTCACCCTAGCTTGTTAAAACACTCGATAACGGCGTTAGAATTTTTGATTGTAGAATAACTACTTATTAAAAAGTTTTCGTTTTGTTCTCAAATGTTTTTTCTGCGCAATTTCTAGCCATTTACTTACTGTGATTGTATAACTCGTGTTAAAGTATTTGTTCTCTTTTTAAGAGTAGATCCTTTATTCTCAATCACTTATATACCTATTAGGGAGTAACTCGTGGAGAAACTGCAACCAATTGTCGATTTTCTTCTTACGTATAAGAGTATCTTCAGTGCATTAATTTTGCTCGTCATTTGGCTATTGCGCCGCTTCTTATTGTCTATGATTCGTGGCAATGATGCGTTTATTTCGGAAAAACAGCGCAATTGGATGTCAAAGACTAAGAATGGCAGTTTTGCGCTTATCCTTATTATTCTGTTTATCTTATGGCAGTCAGAGATTAATCAGTTTGCTCTAAGTGTCACCGCAATTGCCGTCGCTATTGTTGTAGCTTCAAAGGAAATTATTCTTTGTTTTACTGGTTCAATACAAAGAGCCAGTTCTCGTTCATTTCGTATTGGTGATTGGATTGAAGTTGGAAAACTAAGCGGAGAAGTGTTAGAACACAATATGATGGCGACCGTGATTCAGGAGATCGATCTTCATCATGGGCAATATCATTACACGGGTAAAACAGCGACACTGCCAAATAGCATGTTCTTTACCTACCCAGTGAAGAATCTCAATTTTATGAAAAGGTATGTTTATCATAACTTTCACATTGTAGTGAAAGACTTCGTCAACCTATACCCGATGATTCCTGATTTAACAGTAAAAATTGAAGAGCATTGCGCCTATTTTAGTGATGTTGCGATTCGCTATAACGCTATGATTGAAAAGCACGCAGGCTTGGATCTGCCTGGTGCGGAGCCTCACATTCATATAACGAGTAACCTCAATGCAGAGCAGATTGTTCACTACATGATATTTTGTCCGACAGACAAGGCGAATCATCTAGAAAACTTAATTCGTAAAGATTTTATGGATATGTATGAACAGCGCTTTCCAGTAAAGTCTGACTGATACACAGACACGCATCTAGCCTCAGAGGAAATACTGAGGCTTTTTTATCTGTGAAATTATCATTTGATATGCATGTAACATTTTGAAATGAATTTACGGTTATAAATAGCAGGTTTCAAACGTTTACTGTTGATAAGATCACGTTTTCTTGCTAAATTCCCGCGCAATCTCAGAGCACTCTGAGGGACACGCGTAATAAACTTTCAAGCTGATAGTGATATTACGTAGGGTAGGTATCAAACGGCCTTCGTTTGATAGATGGGAATAAGATGCCGAAGATGGCATTGAGAAAGGCACCCAACATGTATCATCAATCTAATTTGACAATCAGCTTCGTTCTACCGGCTTACACTATAATTACTGAGCCTTGATCCGTCACATCTGACAGTTCATCCCTTTTAAATACTATTTTTCTAAGCAGCACTTTTTAAGTGGTGTTTGCATACTATATATCCTTAATGTTAATCCGTTGTTCTGAATATGAACAAGGAAAACCATTACTCTAATTTAGGTAAATCTATGAGCTCTGCATTTGAATTTGAGATGGCAGCCACTGGTGCTGTTTTTTCAAGTGATGTCCCTGTTGTTGAAGGCATTTATGACCTAACTCCAGATCAAATGTTAATTGACCAAGCTGAGCACGAATCTGAAGTTCGTTCTTATCCACGTCGTCTCCCTCTTGCTATCAAACGTGCTTATGGCGCGTTAGTTGAAGATACTCGCGGCCAAATGTTTTTGGACTGCTTGGCAGGTGCGGGCACGTTGGCCTTGGGTTACAACCATCCTGAGATTAATCAAGCGCTGAAAGAGCAGCTAGAAAGTGGCTTGCCTTATCAAACACTGGATATTACGACTCAGGCTAAAGATACCTTTATTAAACGAGTAAAAGCGTTTCTTCCGGAAGAGTTTTCTAAAAACTCTGCAATTCAGTTCTGTGGTCCTTCAGGCGCAGATGCTGTTGAAGCTGCGATTAAGTTGGCTAAGCAGACTACAGGTCGTAATACTGTATTTGCATTTAGAGGTGCCTACCATGGCATGACCAACGGTACTATGGGCATGATGGGTAACCTTGGCACAAAAGCGCGTCGCACCGGACTTATGTCTGATGTTCACTTTATGCCGTTCCCGTATAGCCTACGTTGCCCGTTTGGTCTTGGCGGTGATGCAGGGGCTAAAGCCAGCATTCGTTACATTGAGCGTCTTCTTTGTGACGATGAAGCCGGCATCATGAAGCCAGCAGCTATCTTCGTTGAACCTGTTCAAGGTGAAGGTGGGGTTATCCCAGCGCCAGCTTTCTGGTTACGTGAACTACGCCGTATCTGTGATGAACACAATATCCTTTTGGTGCTGGATGAAATTCAATGTGGTGTGGGTAAAACAGGTTACCGTTTTGCATTTGAAGAAGCGGGCATTTCTCCTGACATCCTATGTCTATCTAAGGCAATTGGTGGCGGCCTTCCGATGTCTCTACTTGTATTCAAGAAAGAGAACGACACATGGAATGCGGGTGAGCATACTGGCACTTTCCGTGGAAACCAATTGGCAATGGTATCGGGCGCTAAAGCGCTAGAGATAATTGAGCGCGATGGTTTGGTTGAGCATGCTGCAAAAGCAGGTCAGTACCTAAGAGAAGGTCTTGAAGCGATTCAACGTCGTGTTAACTGTATTGCAGAAGTACGCGGTAAAGGCTTGATGCTTGGCGTCGAGATCGTTAAGCCAAGCGGTGAGTGCAATAAGTTTGGCGAGCGTGTTGCTGATGGAGAGCTGACTCTTGCGATTCAACGAGCGGCGCTTGAGCGTGGCTTGATGGTAGAAAAGGGTGGTCGTGACGGCAGTGTGATTCGTTTCTTGCCACCAATCATTATCTCTTACGCGCAGATTGATTTTGCTCTTAAAATCATGGAGCAAGCTATCCTTGCTGCAGGTGGTTCTTTACTTGACCCAGAGCCAACCAACAAACAGTGGCAAAAACACTTTATTCATACTGGCGCACAGGGCGCAGATGAATTTGCCAGTGTAATGCATCACACCGTTGATGCAATGAAGTCTGTATTTGAAGCGGTAGATAAGCCGTATTCTGGTATGGATCCCAAAGCGCTAGAAGAACAAATTAATCATGTTAATTTAGATTCAGGAAATCAAAATCTGACTGAAGTTATCAATGACGCTTCAGATTTAATTGCCAAAAACTCGATTATGGTTCAACACCCTAACTGTATTGCGCACCTTCATACTCCACCTCTCATGCCAGCGGTTGCAGCGGAAGCGATGATTGCGGGTCTTAATCAGTCAATGGATTCATGGGATCAAGCTTCAGCTGCGACTTATGTCGAGCAAAAAGTGGTTAATTGGCTTTGTCAGCAATACCAGATGGGTGAAAACTCAGATGGTGTGTTTACCAGTGGTGGTACTCAAAGTAACCAAATGGGCCTACTGCTCGCACGTGATTGGTTTGCTGATATTACCAGCAAGCACTCCATCCAAAAGCTAGGCAATCCAGATTACGCAGATAAGCTTCGTATCATCTGCTCAGATAAATCCCACTTTACCGTGCAAAAATCTGCAGCTTGGATGGGGCTGGGTGAAAAGTCAGTGATCTGCGTGAACACCTTTGATGACGGCACAATGGATACAGAAGCTCTGGCTGAGACTATTGCTAGTGCTAAGGCCGAGGGTTTAATGCCGTTTGCTGTTGTGGCAACTGCAGGGACGACAGATCATGGCGCTATTGATGATATTGAAGTGATGGCAAGCATTGCTGAGCGCGAAAACCTTTGGCTTCACGTAGATGGTGCTTATGGCGGCGCTCTCATTCTGAGTAGCCACAAAGATCGTCTAAAAGGCATAGAGAAAGCAGATTCAGTATCGGTTGACTTCCATAAGCTGTTCTATCAAACAATCAGCTGCGGTTCGTTGTTGGTTAAAGATAAAGCCAACTTCGATTATCTGTTACACCACGCAGACTATCTGAACCGTGAACACGATGAGCTACCCAATCTTGTCGACAAAACTATGGCTACCACCAAGCGATTTGATGCGCTTAAGGTGTATATGACCATGCAAAATGTCGGCCCGAAAGCGCTAGGTGCAATGTACGATCATCTGCTAGAACAAACTCAGCAAGTGGCGAAGATGGTACAAGGACATGAGATGTTTGAGCTCTTGGCGGCCCCTGCATTGTCGACAGTTTTGTTCCGTTGCAAGCACCTTGATGCGTGTCGTTTAGACAAGCTAAATCAGAAAGTACGTATCGAAGCCTTAGTTCGTGGCGTCGCTGTATTGGGCGAGACGGTGGTAAATGGTCATTCAGCACTGAAATTTACAATTTTGAATCCGTGTCTGACCCTGTCAGATTTCGAAAAACTATTAAATGACATTGATAAGCTAGCGGTAGAGCTAGCGGCACAATAAAGGAAAGAAACAAATGGCAGTTTTGCAAATTGGTGCAGGTGGTGTTGGTTGGGTTGTTGCGCATAAAGCAGCACAAAACAACGACGTTTTAGGTGACATCACTATCGCTTCTCGTACCGTGGCTAAATGTGACAAGATTATTGCTTCGATCAAGGGTAAAAATAATCTTAAAGATCCATCTAAGAAGCTCGAGTCTCGCTCTGTAGATGCTGACGATGTTGCAGCTCTTGTTGCGCTTATCAATGAGGTAAAACCAGACCTAGTTATCAACGCGGGTCCTCCTTGGGTAAACATCACCATCATGGAAGCGTGTCTGCAAGCTAAAGTCTCTTATCTAGATACTTCTGTAGCGGTTGATTTGTGTTCAGAAGGTCAGCAGGTTCCTCAAGCTTATGACTGGCAGTGGGGCTTCCGTGACAAATTTAAAGAAGCGGGTATTACTGGTATTCTGGGTGCGGGCTTCGATCCTGGCGTAGTAAGCGTATTTGCTGCACACGCTGTGAAGCACCTATTTGATGAAATCGACACTATCGATGTGATGGATGTAAATGCCGGTGACCATGGTAAGAAGTTTGCAACTAACTTTGACCCTGAAACCAACATGCTTGAGATCCAAGGCGACTCTTTCTACTGGGAAGATGGCGAATGGAAGCAAGTAGGCTGTCATGAGCGCATGTTTGAGTTTGATTTCCCGCTAGTAGGAAAGCACAAGGTTTACTCTATGGCGCATGATGAAGTGCGTTCTATGCAAGAGTTCATCCCTGCAAAGCGTATTGAATTTTGGATGGGCTTCGGTGATGCATACCTGAACTACTTCAACTGCATGCGTGATATCGGTCTGCTTAGCCCAGAACCGCTAACCTTGCATGATGGTACTGTTGTACAGCCGCTACATGTGCTTAAAGCGCTACTACCAGACCCAACGTCACTAGCACCGGGTTACACAGGTAAAACCTGTATTGGTACCTGGGTTCGTGGTACTAAAGATGGTAAGCCACGTGGTGTGTTCATCTACAACAACGCAGATCATGAAGTGGCATATGAAGATGTAGAGCACCAAGCTATCTCTTACACTACTGGTGTTCCTGCAATTACCGCTGCACTGCAATACTTCCGCGGTAAGTGGGCAGAAGCGGGTGTGTTTAACATGGAGCAACTAGACCCAGATCCGTTCCTAGAGACAATGCCTGAGATTGGTCTAGATTGGCACGTTCAAGAGCTAGATCCAGAGCAAGCACCAGATATTCAAATCTTGAAATAATCCTGCAAAAATAACGTAATTAAAAGCCGGTTCTAATACCGGCTTTGTTCGGTTAAAAAGTTAGAGAAACTATGAATCATTCTGAACAGCAAACTCCTTACTTCATGATTGATGAAGCGAAGCTTATTCAAAACCTTGAGACAGCACGGAAGCTCAAAGAGTTATCGGGCGTGAAACTGGTTTTAGCGCTTAAATGCTTCTCGACTTGGGGCGTGTTTGACATTATCAAGCCTTACCTTGATGGGACGACAAGTAGTGGTCCATATGAAGTGAAACTCGGTTACGAAACCTTTGGTGGTGAAACGCATGCTTACAGCGTTGGCTACACCGAGCAAGACGTACTTGAAGTGGCTGATATGGCTGACAAGCTAATCTTTAATTCTCAAAGTCAACTTGCCCATTATCGTCATTTAGTGGAAGGAAAGGCCTCTCTTGGCCTGCGTCTCAACCCAGGTGTCAGCGTCGCGGGACAAGACTTAGCAAACCCAGCTCGTAAATACTCTCGTCTAGGTGTGCAAGCTTCTAATATTGATCCACAAATGTTTGATGCATTAGATGGCGTGATGTTCCACATGAACTGTGAGAACAAAAGCGCTGATTCATTTATTGAATTACTCGATTCGATTTCAACGCAATTCGGTCAGTACCTAGACACAATGCAGTGGGTAAGCCTAGGTGGCGGTGTTTTCTTTACATGGCCTGGGTACGAACTTGAAAAGCTTGCGCAAGCACTAAAAGCCTTTTCTGATAAGCACAGCGTTCAGCTGTATCTTGAACCAGGTGAAGCCATCATTACTAAGACTACCGATCTTGTTGTTACAGTGGTTGATATTGTTGAGAATGAAAAGAAAACTGCGATTGTTGATTCTGCTACAGAAGCGCATCGATTAGACACGTTAATTTATGATGAGCCAGCATCTATCCTAGAAGCTACTGATGGAGCTGAACATCACTATGTAATTGGTTCTTGCTCTTGTCTTGCAGGCGATCAGTTCTGTGAGACTCAGTTTGATAAGCCACTAGAAATTGGCCAGCGCTTGCACATTATAGATAGTGCAGGTTATACCATGGTAAAACTAAACTGGTTTAATGGCATTAAAATGCCTTCTATCTATTGTCAGCGTGCAAATGGTGAAGTCGTTAAACTCAATGAGTTTGATTACACTGATTTTAAGCGCTCACTGTCGCAGTGGACAGTCTAGTGCAGAAGATTTTAAATAGAGCTGTTATCAGCTCTATTTTTTCTAACTATCTCCAGCATCCTTAAAAAACACACAATTTCAATGAGTTCAATTGGTTAAGTTTTAAATTCTTGTCTACGCTTTCATTTTAATTGAGACAAAATGAGGACGTCAGATGAAGGTACAAAGTCTATTCTTGCTTGCCGCTTCTGCTGGTCTATTACCCATCGCCCTTTCTTATGGTCTAGTCCCAACTCAATCTTTGTCGTTTCTATTCGGTATTGATGCCACTCCAGTTAATGTTAGTCATATCTTTCGCGCTGTAATGGGGCTCTATTTAGCGCTTTTATTATTTTGGATATTAGGTGCGTTTCGGGATAAATATCAGTTAGCCGCGCTTTATAGTTTAGTCGTATTTATGTTGGGTCTTGCTGGAGGGCGCCTCATCAGTTTTTTGCTCGACGGAATGCCTCATTGGCTACTTGCCATTTATTTCGCTCTAGAAGTCGCTTTTGGTGTGGTGGGCATCGCCATGATCAGAAAAACAGAAAGTAATATTTAAGGATAAAATATGAAAAGGAAACTTCAATGTTTGTCATATTTACTGTTGGGTTCGCTGTCCACAGCAGCACATTCGGCACAAGACAAACCTAATATATTTGTTATTTTTACCGACGATATTGGCATCTCAAATTTAAGCGCTTATCACAATGGCGTGATGAGTAGTGAAACACCCAATATTGATAGCATTGCTGAAAAGGGAATGCTTCTAACCGACTATTACGCCCAACCATCTTGTACCGCAGGGCGTTCAGCCTTTCTTACGGGGCAATTTCCAGTTAGAACAGGAATGCATTCAGTAGGTCTTCCTGGTGGTCCAGTAGGGCTGCACCAGGACACACCAACACTCCCTGAAGTATTGAAAACTATGGGGTATGTAACTGGTCAGTTTGGAAAGAATCACTTAGGAGATAGGGACGAATTCTTACCAACGATGCATGGCTTTGACGAGTACTGGGGTTGGTTGTATCACCTTAATGCGATGGAATATACAGAGGATCCTGATTGGCCAAAAGATCCTGCGTTTAAAAAGTTTGCTCCTCGTAATGTGATTCACGCCAAGTCAGATGGCAAGGGCAGTCAAACCATCGAAGATGATGGTCCTTTGACTATTGAGAGAATGCGAACCTTAGATGATGAGGTTAATAAGCATGCTATTGATTTTATTGAACGTGCGGTGAAAGCCGACAAGCCATTTTTTACTTGGTATTGTCCATCAAGAGGACATGTGTGGACTCATCTTTCACCTAAGTATGAAGCGATGCTCGGACAAAATGGTTGGGGACTACAAGAAGTCGTCATGAAAGACTTAGATGATCATGTAGGGGAAATGCTAGATAAACTGGAAGAGTTGGGAGTAGCAGACAACACCATTGTGATGTTTACTGCTGACAACGGTCCAGAGATCATGACCTGGCCTGATGGTGGCATGACACCATTTAAAAGTGAGAAGGGCACGACATGGGAAGGTGGCGTTCGCGCTCCTGCATTGGTTAGTTGGCCAGGAAAGATCCCTGCAGGGAGTGTAAATAACGGTATCTTTGATGGTATGGACTGGTTGCCCACTTTTGTTGCTGCAGCGGATGGCCCTCAAGATCTAAAAGAGAAGATGTTAACGGGATACGATGGTTTTAAGGCTCATCTTGATGGTTACAACCAAATAGAAATGCTAACCAAAGATGGCGAATCGAAACGCAAAGAGATCTTTTATTACGAGCGTGATACTTTGCAAGCCGTTCGTTATCAAGATTGGAAAGCACACTTTATTGTACAAAACGAAGGGTGGAGTGGTCCAAAAGAGAAACTCAATGCTCCATTGCTTTTCAACCTCAGGCGTGACCCTTATGAAAGAGCTGCAGAAGAATCGGGAATGTACCTAAAATGGATGGGTCAGAAAATGTGGGCATTTGGCCCAGTTCAGGCCGCTGTTGCCCAGCATCAAGCCACTTTTAAGGAGTGGCCTGCTATAACCCCTGATACACCAGCAGAAAGAACAGGTGGTGTAGGGAACTAGCCTCAAAGACAGACAAAGCTCGCTTAATCAGCGAGCTTTTTTTAATCTCAACACTTTGGAGTTATTTCTTTGTGTTAGACAGTAAGATCTTTTAAAACAGAGCTGCCAGTGAGCAGCTCAAGGGGAACGGGGGAATGTTTACTTTTAACAGAAGCAAGTCAAAAGAGCATTTTTAGAAGTAGTAGCTATAAGTGAATTTAACTTCTGTACCCTGTCGGTTATGACCAAAGCTTTGGTCTACGTCATCAAAAAACTCGGTGTAAGTGAACTTACCCCAATGCTTACGATTATTTGTTAGTGGCATTTGTAGCGCAACATCGAGCTGTAACTGATTTATTGTGCCTAGATGCCCACCAAAATCTAATGAACTAAACTGGGGGTTGACCTGAATATGCGTACCATTCGAGTTTAGGTAAATGGAGTTTAAGTAATTGAATTGAACACCGTAAGTCCAATCATCAACGTAACCCGTCTTGGCAATACTGTCGTTATTTTGGCCAACCGCAACAGCTAAAATAGGGAACGAAAGCCAATTGCTAAAAGGCATTTCCAATTTAATTAAGCCACCTAGGGCAAACAAACGATCTGACAAAGCATCAGTAAAGCTGGTCTCTATATAATCGACAGACACACCGAGCATTGGCGCTATCTCAGAATCGATACGAGTTACTTCAAAATAACGTGCTCGTACTTGTGATAGGTTAAAATCATCACTTCCAACCTTACCATTGTCTTGGCCTTGAACAGTAAGTTGCCCTAGAAATAGGTTACCGTTTTGTTTGGCACCAGATATTTGTCCCTGTATTTGAACTAGGTCGTTGTCATCTTCTTTGTAGCTTTGTTTACCATAGGTCACACTAACCACTGAAGATACTTTAGTGTGATCACCTGGATCAGGGGCATTTTCATTATCGATATGATCATCAGCAAAGGTATTGAGGGAGGTCAGAATTAGAGCACTGCTTAATGCGCATTTTTGTAAGGTGGTCATGGGCAACTCAATTTTTATAGTAGAAATTGAAAGTCACTCTAGGCGTACCGGACCTATTTAGATAACCAAATTAAAAGATATAAAGTAAAAAAAAACACCCGGAGAAATACTATTTTTTTGAGGGGGCAGTTACAAAGTAAAAAGACCTAATAAGACTGTGCTCCAGTTCATTCTTTTCTAATGTATGTCATCAGTTTTTATGAGGATTTGTATAAAATAGTGCAGAATCCCCTCCTATATTGTTTACCTCGCTGTATTGTACTTATGCTTAAGGAGCACCAATGACAGAACCTTCTCTTGAACCTCCAGTTTATAAGATAGGAGAGCTTAGATTTTCTCCTTTATCTGGAGTTCTCGAACTCTCGGGAGAGAAAGTTGTGCTTAGAGCAAGAGAAGCGAATTTACTTAACGCGTTGATTCAAAGCTTTCCTGAAGTACTAAGCCGGACTGAGATTGAAGCACAGCTGTGGAAAGATTCGTATGCGACCAATGCAACAATTAACCAAACTATTAAATCTTTGCGTTTTTCCTTAAAAGACGAAGAACGGATCATTATTAGAACGATTCCAAAACAAGGTTACTTACTTTCCAAGAAACCCGCAGTGGAGGAGACGAGCGACCATCTCCAGACAAAAGACGCTAAGGTCGAACTTCAAAGGCCGATTTTAAATAAAACGAACCGTATCTACTTTTACATCGCAACGCTTGGATCTATCTGTGCATTTGCATTAGGTGTTCTAGGTATTGGAAATCCACCTGATACACAGATTAGTCAAAAAATAGACCATGCGTGGTATTTAATGGAAGAGGTTCCTGCAACGCTACAGTCACAAGTTGCTGCGAAGTATGACAGTAAACAAGTGGTTGTGATGCACTCAGGTATGGGCTACCAAGTGTGCCAATTAGACAGTGAGGTATTACTATGCCAAAAACTTTAGGGTTTAAATGGTTAGCTGCACTTATCTTTATTGTTTTGGCCTATTTTTCAGGGCGTTACATAAACCAAGAATATATTGTCAACCACGAACGTGTTTTCAAGGGTATTTGGGAAGGAACGGGCGTTTTCACCTCAGGTAATACTTCAATTAATAGTAGCTCGGTTATGATTATTGAGCCTAATGACACTCGAGTTGCTATTAAAGTAGAGCACAATGGATATGCTTTCACGGTCGATGCTAATGTGACAATGAGGCATTCTCTAAATCAGCATGTGTATGGTGAGTTAAACAACCGAACAGTGACAGGCTTAGACAAATTTGTGAAGAATACCGGGTTGCTAGTGCCAAGAACACCTTCTTTATTAGTTGCAGAAGTATGGCGTCTAGATGAGGGACGCTTATTTATCAATATCATGGATTCGGGGGTTGTTATTGCTTCTTTTCCCTTGCAGAGAAAACATGCTCTTTAATGAGCATAGAAACTTATAACACGTTTTTCGTATAACTAGTGTTGATTAAAAGCCAATAAAAACAGTGTTTTGACTTTTTTTATTGGCTTTTTTTATATCTATTATTTTTTTTATTTCAAAACTACTTTTTTTGGTTGGAGGTGAACAGGTAAACCTATTTAAATATCGACAACATTCCCTATAACTTTAATAAAAGAGCATCATGCTCAAACATAAAAGGTAAGAAATATGTCGGTATCAACACCCTCTATACCCATTCAACAAGAGCACAATGGTCTCGCTAAGTGGTTTCCACTTATTGTTCTTCTCGCGGCTCAATTTTCAACTATGGCTGATAACTCGGGCTTGGCTATCTCAACGGATGCACTGATAGCACTGCACGGTGCCACTATGCCTCAAATTCAGATGGCAAATGCTATGTACCCACTGATTGCAGGTGCAGGTATGATTGCTGGTGGTTTGATTGGCCTCATCATCGGTTGGAAACGACAAATGATCATAGGCTCAGGCATGCTTGCAATAGCATCTTTTGGTGCGGCATTTGCGCCTAGCATGGAGGTGCTGAACTACGGTGCTCGTGTTGGTTCCGGTTTAGGTGCCTGTTTGTTAATTCCAGCCGTACTTGCCAATGTTGCAGGTATCTATAAAGGTAAAGATCAAGCGATTGCGTTCTCCGCAATTGCCGCATTGGTTGGCTTAGCAAGTGCTATTACGCCACTTTTATTTGGTTTCATTCTTGATTTTGCTAGCTTCAAAGTCGCTTTTATGGGGTTAGGTGTTTATTGCTTACTAGTGATGTTTGGTAGTATGAAGCTTCCTCAGCTAGAAGTTGCTCCGTTTAAAGGTAAACTGGATGTAATAGGTATTGCGTTAGCAGGTATCGGTTTGCTGCTATTCGTAACAGGTCTATTAAAGATCTCCGAGTGGGGCTTGGTAGCACCTTTGACGGATTTCTCAATTGTTGGTCTTTCTCCTGCTATTCCTACCGTATTACTTGGTGGCGCGGTTCTAAAAGCACTCATGATTTGGGAGCGTCGTTTTGAAGCGAATGGTGGTACGCCACTACTTCCACAATCTTATGTGAAAAATCCTCAGGTCGTTGTCGGCCTCGTATTGTGCGCAACAATTTTCTTGTTGTTCGGTGCAACTGGCTTTATTAACGTTTCTTACATGCAATTAGTGGCAGGCATGAGTGCACTTGCTTCGGGTATGGCTCTGTGTGCATTTGCATTGGGCATGATGATTGGCTCTTTAGGTGCCCCTGCTAAACTTTCACATTTGTCGTGTCAGCGTATATGTCAACTTGGCTTTATCGTTGCTGCCGCAGGTACTGCTCTTATGTTCCTTGGCTTTACAGCGGAAGGCATTACATTCTGGCAATACATCTCACTATTGATTTTTGGTATCGGTGCAGGTCTGTTGGCTTCTCAAGCGTCAATCGTTGTAACTTCGGCTCTTAGTGATCGTGAAGCTCAACAATCGGGCGGTATCCAAGCGACCTCTCGTAACGTTGGTCAAGCATTTGGTGTTGCTATTCTAGGTTCAGTGATGCTGTTCTCCCTAACAGGGGCGATTAAATCAAACATCTCTGAGCATGAGGCACTGAGTGCTGAAACAAAACAAATTATCGTTGAACAACCTTCATTACCGTTTGTTTCGAACGATATGGCGCTGGGTTTGATGGAAGATTTGATCGTTGATAAAGAAGAGCAACGTATTGTGATTCAAGTAATGGCTGAATCTCGCTTGCAGTCAGTTCAATATGCATTGATGACGTTGATCTTACTGATGATGGGGGGGCTTGCTCTTTGTTCTAAGTTACCTCAAAGATCGTTGATGAATAACGAATAATCTCTCTATAGTTAAGCCTCGGACTTGTCCGAGGTTTTTTAATTTTTACTCTATTAAATTATAGAAGAGGCCCTGATGATAAAAGCTTTCAATCAAAAACAGGGATTAGTGTTATACGTTCTTTGCATCGCGCAATTTACCCTATCGGCAGATATTGCTAATCTTTCTATTTCTACCTCAATTCTGGTCGATGTGCTGCAAACCGATGTGGCATCTATTCAAGTATTGGGTAGTGTTCAGCCTCTAGTTGGAGCTGCTCTCATGTTATCAGCCAGTATGCTCGGGCTGAAATTGGGGTGGAGAAAACTCTTAATTACAGGCTCAGCGTTAGGCTTTATTTCAACCTTTGCTTTCTTACTGTTCGATTCAATCAACACAATCACATTATTTATCAGACCACTTACAGGCTTGGCTTCCGCTCTTATATTGCCTTCTGTTTTGGCGCTTGTTGTTGCACATTGTCAAGGAAAGAGCAGGGCGATCGGCTTTGGTTTAATTGCGGCATCTACAGGATTAGCAGCCGCTATCATGCCCTTGTTAAGTGGCTGGTTGTACGATAATGTTGCCTGGCAATGGCCCTTTGTTATTATTGCATTGTGTTACGGCGTCACGCTTTTGGGAGCTCTGTTTCAAGTCAAACCTCTTGATACACAAGTTGATGTTAGATTCGATTATTTAGGTTCAATGCTTGTAGCAATAAGCATCGTTTTATTGTTTGTTGGTATACTGAAAATGCCAACATGGGGCGTTTTACTCGCTCATGATAACTATGATTACCTACCTTGGTTCCAGTTTGTTTTACCTCTTAGTCCAGCGTTGTTATGCACTGCCTTAGGTGCGTGTTTGTTGGCGTTATTCATTTATCAGCAACGCCATTTTGAAAAAGTAAATGGACGCTCGATTCTACCTATCAACTGGTTTAATAATAAATCCTGCCGCCATGGGTTTATGATCCTTGCGCTGATGTATCTGGCTTTAGGGGGAAGTAGTTTCGTCATCGTGACGTATCTACAAGTAGCGCTCTCCTTATCGGGTGCACACTCTGGCATGGTTATTCTCATTTTTTCAGTGTTTATGATCGCATTATCAATATTGACGCCTCTATTATTTAAATCCTTGTTACCACCACAAATTTGCCAGCTTGCCTTTATCGTCATTTCTTTGTCAGCGAGCTTACTTTTGATGGCAAGTGATTCTAGACAAATTGGTTACCTGTTTTATATAGGAATGGTGTTGCTGGGTTCTGCAATGGGAATGTTGGCGTCACAATGCCCGGTGATAATTACTGGTGCACTTGGTGAGCGAGAAGCAGAACAGTCTGGAGGACTACAAGCTACATTGAGAAATGTCGGTATGGTGTTGGGTTTAACCCTGTTTGGTGGCATCAACCAACATTTAATGGAAATGGAGGTACGTCGTACCTTACCGAGCAATATGGCGACTGAATTGCAAATTGAGCAAACTGCGACTATTCCTTATCTTTCTAATCAGCAAGTAGACGCTATTTCACAGCATTTTTCTTTATCTGAAGGTGAATCCAATCAATTGAAAGTGGTGAAATCTAGCGCCAGAGAGAAGGGATTCAACGGTGTAATGTATCTATTATTATTCATTGGGCTTGTTGGCTTTGAACTGAGTCGTCGGCTTGGTCGTGAATCTATTGAGGTTCGAAACATCATCCCTAGATGACGAAAAAAGGCCTAAATCACTCAAGATTTAGGCCTTTAAAGATTAGTTTGTGATTGAAGGCAACGGTTTATTACGCTTTTTAAACAGCAATGACTCAAATACAACAATAGAAACAATCGTGATATAGAATGCAACTACACCACCAAATGGACCATCAAATTGTACGCGTTCTCCGAACAAGAAAAGGATTGCCCCCATTGCGACAACTTTGGAACCGATTAATATAAACCAAGACGCAAAAAAGCGTTTAATTTTCGGTAATCTTGGTTGGCGAAGGCATAAATTGGCGGCGAAACTCTCAAACCAAACAGAAGTCTTGAGAACGAATGCCATAATTACAGCGGCTCCAAGAGCAAGCAATAACCCTTCAACGACCACCCAATTCCAAAATTGTCCATACATAAGCATGGCTATAGTGCCTATCACGCTACAGATCGTGATTTCTTTGATTATCTTCATTTTAATCCTTGTAAAAAGCCCTCTAAAGATTTGCTCTTTAGAGGGCTTAAATTGCAATTGATTAAGCGAACGCAGGTTCAGCTTTATCCGTTATTTGTGTTGTATGTACGGAAACATCACCACCTAACATTGTGGCATGAACTTTGATTTCTTTTACGTCTTGCTTCATCACTTCAAGTGGGTTTTTGTCGAGAATGGCCATGTCTGCTAACTTACCTACTTCAATAGAGCCGATCATGTGCTCTTGTTCCATTAAATACGCGGCACCTAAGGTGACAGCGTGTAGGGCTTGTTCAGCAGTCAGGCATTCTTCTTCTCCGTATACTTTTCCTGAGAATATACATTGACGATTCATTGCACCCCACATCATGAACAGTGGATCGACTTGTGTTACCTGATCATCACTATGAAGCGAAAACGGAATCCCTTTTTGAATCGAAGTCTGGAATGGATTTAACGTATTGACACGGACAGGACCTACAGTCTGTGTAGCGTGTACATCACCCCAAACAGGGATATGGGTAGCAAATAGGTTGTGAATCACACCTAAGGTTTTCATTCGGTCCATCTGCTCAGGAGTAACCATTTGATTATGTTCTAAACAGTGGCGTACATTTGGCTGAGGACATTCGTTTTGCAAACGTTCAATGATATCCAGTAGAGCATCAGTACATCCTTCTCCGTTACAGTGGAAAGAGATGCTATAACCGAGTTTGTGGGAAGCTAGTACGCTTTCGTACATAGTATCCATGCAGTACTGGAAGTGACCACTTTCACGACCGTTGTAGTATTTCTCGCCTTTTTTAAGAACCGCGGTAAATCCCTGAATAGAGCCGTCGGTAGCAATATGCTTTACTTTAGTTGCAAATAAACGGTCATTGCTTTGCGCTTTGAATTGCGCTAATTCTTCTTCGTTAAACTTAGGTACTAATGGAAAAGCGGCCATGCGAGCTTTGAATGCAGGCATCGTAGATAATGCTTGAAACAATGCAAATGGATTTGCTGGAATGCCCATGCCACAATCAGAAACAGTTGTTACGCCTAAGCGAGTGGTAATGTCAGAATATGCGATCATTGCGGCGATAGCATCTTGTGGTGTGCCCAAATCAAATGCTCCTACTTGAACAGCACGCATCATATCTGGAAGCTCAGCTACTTCACCTGTTAAGCGATCGTTTTTGCGAAATACAAATGCTGGATTATCGTCAAGACTAAAGCCAGTTTTCTCAATAGCGAGTGAGTTAAATGCTGCAACATGACATGAAGTGTGCATGAAGAAAATTGGGCTATCTGCACAGATATTATCTAGGAAATCACGATCTACTGTAATGTCACCTTTGAGTAGGAGAGGATCAAGACCCCATAAATTTAACCATTCTCCTTTTTTACCGGCTAAATTGTGCTCCTCAACATAACGTGAAACCGTGGCGATAAGCTCTTCTTTAGTCACGCTTGCTGCTAGTGTACGACCACCTTCAGCTTTACGCTCGATTTGACCTGCATAACCCAAACGTGCTGTAAAAAGTGCTGCAGTCAATGCATGCATGTGAGCTTCGATAAACCCAGGGACAATAGTTTTGTCTGAAAACTGAGAGTCTAAGCGATATTCTACGTTTTCATTGTTTAAGTAAGTTTCCGCTTGGTCTTTAGTACCGACAAACTGAATTTTGCCATTAGCTACCACAACGGCGTTACCGTGAGGTTGCACTTCATTAACGGTAATAAAATTGCCCGTGTAAAGAACGGTTTCTTCACTGTAATCGAGACCAGGTTTAAGAGTGTTATTGTTCATTATTTTTACTCCACAAATTAGTAGGGGATGAAATTAGGTTTGCCTAATCTCTTTAATGTGCCGAAATTGTTCTTTAAGCGCTAACCACAAAAAGTAGTTAAATATATTGAAAAATAGTTGAGGTAAGAAAATCTAAATCAATATAATTTATGATGATATATTCTTTAAATATCATTGGCTTATGCTTTTTCTATCCTGTTTGAATTTCAAACAACGCACCGACCTCATGAGTGCCAACATCCGCCTCTTCAATTAGTGGGACTCGCTCTTGTCTTAACTGCGCCAATTTAAGGGTAAGAACTATCAGTAAAACAATTAAAGTAAGAAACAAAAGAGGTCGATAACGTTTGTGGGTAGTTTCAGGCATGGTAATGACCTTTAGAATGATTAGAGGCCCCTTTATAGCCAATAAATCGTGGATATTCTGAAAGCTATAAGGCGTTAATACCCAATTTTATTTTTTGTCATCATTATTCATTTTAAGCTGATGCGTAGTTGGTTGATTAGTAACCGAGGGTAATACAGTATTAGCGATTGAGGCCCATTGGCTAGGCTGGAATCGAACACAGTGGATGGGGGCAGTGTGTAATTTTGACGACGAAAATTTAGAGCTAAAGAGTCGTTATAGCACTAGCTTCTTAGAGTTGGTCATAAAGAAAATCAGACGGGTATTAATGATTTTTATAGCAAAATGAAAAACTCGCCGAGTAGGGCGAGCTTTAGTGAGTAATAGGCTTTAACTAAGCGTTGCTGTTCAAGCTTCGACGACTACTCGAGTATCTTCACTCAGCGATTCTAGCTCTCGTGTGACATCTTCAACGGCAAGCTCAGCTGGAAGTTTAAGAGCAAGCTCTGCTGTAAACAGACTTGAACTCACACCACCACCACCGGCTAAGAATACTCGATGACAGTCCATATCTAGAATGCTGATACCTTGCCCATCTAATACTTGAGTAATTTCATTGACGATACCGGCTCGATCATTGGAATCGACTCTGAGGCTAAAGATTTCTTCTTTGTCATGTAGTGAGGCATCGGCATCAGTAAATTGGCAAACGAGCGCTTCGGTATTTTTGAAAGCGTTTTTGACAACGTCTTGATTGTCTTCAGGCAGATCCACTTTGATCACGCCTGCTACTTGGTGATCAATAAAGTTTACCTTACTGATCAGCCACTTTCCGCCGTTCTCATGAGTGATTGCGGAGAGACGCTTGATTGTCGATGGCGATGCAGTGCCGATAAAATTCACTATAAATGTAGTGTGCATGGTGTTTTCCTCCACAGTTTTGATAAGTCTATGAAAATTCAAAACTAAATGATTGATGTCTCTAGTTTAGAAAACATTACCGAGCCTTGCATGATATTGGTCAATAATTCATACAACACGTTGATTTTAATGTGAGAACTTAGATCTCAGATGTGTCTAGTTCGCTTATAAGTGCTCCAACCACTGGCGATTAACGGCAGATCTTCTATAAATAGGGTGAGATTTTGTAGAGAACCTTTTATGCTACGCAAGTTTATTTAAGGAAGTGAATATGATTATAAAACCTCGAATTCGTGGATTTATTTGTACCACAACACACCCAGTGGGCTGTGAAGCTAATGTAAAACAACAAATCGCTTACACTAAAGCGCAAGGACCAATTGCGAACGCACCTAAACGTGTTCTAGTCGTAGGTTCGTCAAGTGGCTATGGTCTATCTTCTCGTATCGCCGCGGCTTTCGGCGGTAATGCTGCGACTATCGGTGTATTCTTCGAGAAACCGGCAACAGAAAAGAAACCAGGCACTGCAGGGTTTTACAACGCAGCTGCGTTCGACAAGCTAGCTCATGAAGAAGGCTTGTACGCAAAAAGCTTGAATGGTGATGCGTTCTCAAACGAAGCAAAACAAAAAACCATCGAGCTTATCAAGGAAGATTTAGGTCAGATCGATATGGTGGTGTACTCACTGGCTTCTCCAGTGCGTAAGTTGCCAGAAACTGGCGAGCTGATTCGTTCATCTCTTAAGCCAATTGGTGAAACTTACACCTCTACTGCTGTAGACACTAATAAAGATCAAATTATCGAAGCAAGCATCGAGCCTGCGACTGAAGAAGAGATCGCCGATACCGTTACTGTAATGGGTGGTGAAGACTGGGAATTGTGGATCAATTCTCTTTCTGACGCTGGCGTATTAGCTGACGGTTGTAAGACTGTGGCTTACAGCTATATCGGTACTGAATTGACTTGGCCAATTTATTGGGATGGTGCTCTAGGCCGCGCTAAGATGGATCTAGACCGCGCTTCAACAGCATTGAATGAAAAACTATCGGCAACGGGCGGCACCGCTAATGTTGCAGTACTTAAGTCTGTTGTGACTCAAGCGAGTTCTGCCATTCCGGTAATGCCACTGTACATTGCAATGGTATTTAAGAAGATGCGAGAAGAAGGTGTACACGAAGGTTGTATGCAGCAGATCTATCGCATGTTTAGCCAACGTTTATACAAAGCAGATGGTACCGCAGCAGAAGTAGACGAAAGCAATCGTCTACGTCTAGATGATTGGGAACTTCGTGACGACATCCAGCAACATTGTCGTGATCTATGGCCTCAAATCACCTCTGAAAACATCAGAGAGTTAACGGATTACCAAGAGTATAAAGACGAGTTCTTAAGCTTATTTGGTTTCGGTGTTGAAGGCGTTGATTATGAAGCCGACGTTGATACGCTTGTCGACTTTGACGTTATTGATATCTAATTAACTCGTATCAATCATTTTTGTTAAGCCCTAGCAGTTCAACAACTGCTGGGGCTTTTTTTTGGTTTAGAGAATCTTGGCCTCATGCATTAATGCTTTAGTATCTTCTGGTGAAGTGGGTAGGCTAGGGACTCTTGGCTTTTCTGCAAATCTGCTTTTGAGCTTTAAGCTATCCTTAGAGTGGGCTTATACAAAGCAGGTGCAGAGTATGAAAGTCAAAATAGCAATATCACAGAAGCCACCAGTTCTATTAGAGTTAGAACCGAGTATTGAAGTGGCTTTAGATATCATCGAAGAGGCGGCGAAGCAGGGAACTCAACTGCTGGTCTTTCCTGAAACCTTTTTACCTGGTTATCCGACATGGGTATGGAGGCTGAAACCAGGAGGAGATATGGCGATCGGAAATGAGATTCATAGTAAGTTGCGCCAAAACGCAGTTGATTTGCACAATGGAGGATTAGATAAGATTTGTGGCGCTGCAGCAACACATAACATGGTTATTGTGATTGGATTTACAGAGCTTGATTCTATATACAGTGGGAGCAGTTTATATAATTCAGTTGCTGTAATTGATGCGGACGGAACGATAGTCAACAGACACCGAAAACTGATGCCAACTAATCCCGAGAGAATGATTTGGGGAATGGGAGATGCGTCAGGGTTACGGGTCGTCGATACCGCTGTAGGCAGGGTAGGCGCTCTCATATGTTGGGAGAACTATATGCCAATGGCGCGATATGCATTGTATGCACAAAATATTGATATTTATATCGCTCCTACATGGGATAGTGGTGACACGTGGCTAGCATCAATGAACCACATAGCACGTGAAGGCGGTTGCTGGGTATTATCAACAGCGACAGCGCTTCATGGCAAAGACATACCAGAGAGTTTCCCCAATGGTGAGGCTCTATTTAGTAAAGAGGAATGGATTAACCCTGGCGATGCGGTTGTGGTGAAACCATTTGGCGGCATATTAGCGGGCCCTTTACATGAAGAGCAGGGGGTACTGTACGCCGACATTGAGACCGAAGATTCAGCTAAGTCACGGAAAACCCTAGATGTTTCCGGGCATTATCATAGACCTGATATTTTTCATTTTGAAGTGGATAGGCGATCTTCTCCCCCATTTGTTTTTTGGGACGATGAAGACTTTTAATGGACTATAATTATATAAACAAAAATACGTTTGTTAGGAACAAAGTAAAGGTTAAGAAAGGATTTCTCAATAGGCCTCGTATTTAAGTATGCCTATGATTTAAGAAGTGCAAGATAGAATTGGGTACCTTGCCTTGTTGTATAAATCTCTTCGACCTAGGACTTGATTATGTCTAGATACTACATCGATTGTCGAGATTACCCTGGAGAAATAAAATGTCTGTAGCTTTAGCAGCTGACACCAAAGAGGAATTACTGCTAGCGGTGGTTGAGCACGGAACTAAGGTGCACGGATACGACGACACACCCGAGTTTCGCGAGCAAATAATGAAAGAATTCAAGCAAGGAACACCTCCAGTGTAGGTATTTTAAGTTTTTTAGCCGCCTATTTAAGGCGGCTTTTTTGTGCCCCTTTAAAGTAAAAAAAGCCCCTTTCCGAAGTAAGGAGCTTGAGTTAAGGGAGTGCTTATTATTCTTAGTAGAACAACACCATAAACATACCCATCAGAGTTAGTAGTGTATTGGATACCGCGTAAGGTACTGTGTAGCCAAGCATTGGAATGTTGCTTTGTGCTTTTTCGCCAACCATAGCAACAGATGCTGTACTTGTGCGAGCTCCGCCACAAATACCTAAGTTAATAGCAGGGTGGAACTTAAAGATGTATTTGCCAATCAGTGGTGCAAGTATCATTGGGATAGCGGTTGCTGCTGCGCCAATAACAAACAAGCCTGCCCCCGCACTTTTTAGACCAGCTATGAAGCCTGGACCAGCTGAGATGCCAACGATAGCGATGAATACATTCAAGCCAACTGAGTTCATAAACCATTGAGTTGGTGCTGGTAAGCGAGCAAACGTTGGGTGGATAGAGCGTAACCAACCTAAGACTAGACCACCAATTAACACACCACCGGATACAGACAGAGTAACTGGAGCGCCATCAATATTTACAGCTAGGGCGCCTAATAGACCAAAGATAACGATGAATAGACCTACCCAAACCATATCAGTTTCAGTAGATGTTCTATCAACATGGCCCACTTCTTTTTCTAGGCGCTCAGTGTGTGTTTTAGTACCAGTGATGCTTAGAGTATCACCACGATGAACTTCAGTTTGAGCGAGTAGTGGAATTTCTTGTCCCGCTGCTCCACGAGTGATTTTATTAAGGAATACACCACGAGTGTAGTCTTCCTCAGCAAGGGCTACTAGTGTGCGATCTGCAAACTTTTTGTTGGTAACAACGAGTTCTACCGTTTCTAGAGGCAAGTTATCCAGTTCATCATCAACAACTTCAGTTAGGAACTGCTGAGCGTGTACAAGCGCATCTGAGTGGCCAGTTAAAGCAATGATATCGTGCGCACGAAGTTTGGTGCTTGGTTCGAAATCGATGGTTTCGCCATCACGTTTAATTTTCTCAATGAATAGACGTTCTTCATTATGTTGAGATTCGAAATTCGCTACTGTTGTATCATTGATGCTTTCGTTGATTTCATAAGTGCGTGATTCAGTACGATGCCATACACGAGAAATACCGTCTTTAGGAGTGCCTTGAGACATTTCTTTCTCGTAGTCTTTACAAGCTTCAACTAGGTCAACACCAAGAAGCTTAGGACCTAAATACGCCAGAATCATACCAGTACCGATAGTACCAAACAGGTAACAGATTGCGTAGGCTACAGGAATTTGGTCTAGTAGTTCTTTGCTGTTGCTGAAACCAGATGAGTTAATAGCGTCTGTTGCAAGACCAATAGAAGCTGAAATAGTTTGTGCACCAGCCCAAAGACCAGCAGCTAAACCAACATCGTAGCCAGCGATCTTTGCGCCCGCATAAGTTACAGCAAAACATAGGAAAGAAATAAGTACTGCAAATATTGCTTGTGGTGCACCATTTTTTGCCACACCTCGCACAAACTGAGGTCCAACGCCATAACCTACAGCAAATAGGAACATAGTGAAGAACATAGACTTAACTTGCGAAGATATAGCAATATCGAGTTGTCCAACAAGTACACCAACAATTAGGGTACCTGTTACTGCGCCAAGGCTAAAGTGACCAAATTTGAGAGCACCTATCCAGTAGCCAATACCTAATGTCAAGAATATTGCTAGAGATTGATGCTCACGAAAAACCTTTACGATCCACATTGGTTCAGATTGTGGTTGTGCTTTTACAACAGTAGTATCAGTGCTCGCTGCACTTTGAGTGTGTTCTTGTGCTTGTGCTGCGTTGAACAAGCTAATTGATTGCGTGCCTTGCCCTGCATCAATATTGACAGTACCGGCCAACATAAATACGGCTAGAAAGCTCATGAATAGATGCTTTACAAATTTAGACGGACATAGTTTCGTAAAAAATGCCATTTTAACCTCTGATTGGATAAATGTTTAACTGCAAATCAAGCAATGACCGAACTGAATTAGTTGCTGTAGAGCCAATATTTGATGTGCTAAATGTTTATGAGTTATGGGGCTAGCAAACTAGCCCCGCTTGTTATTTTTGATTATGAGTGGTTGAAAGTGCTTGAGCTCTCTTCGTCAACTGAGTTAACGATTGGGAACTTTTCAAACTTCTCAATAGTGCGTTTCAAGTCTTGAATTAGAAGATCTACCATGTCGTGACTTACGCCGTGACGAATTAGGATTCGCATGATGACTAAGTCTTCGCGGTTAGAAGGCATAGAGTATGCAGCGATCTGCCATCCACGAGCGCGAATTGCGTCACTAAGGTCAAATAAGTTAAAGCCCGCATCTACGTCTTTTTTCAAGCTAAAGCTCATTGCTGGAATACCACCACGGCCGTCATAGATAATGTCAAATAGACCTAACTTAGCGACTTCGTCTGATAGGTATTGTGCTGAGTGATAACAAGCATCATGAATGCGTTTGTAACCTTCTTTACCAAGGCGTAGGAAGTTGTAGTACTGCGCTACAATCTGACCACCTGGGCGAGAGAAGTTAAGTGCAAACGTAGGCATATCACCACCTAGGTAGTTCACACGGAAGATAAGATCTTCTGGTAGGTCACTTGCTTCACGGAATACAACCCAACCCACACCAAGAGGTGCTAGACCGTATTTGTGACCAGATGCGTTGATTGACTTAACGCGTGGAATACGGAAATCCCATTCTAGCTCTGGGTCACAGAAAGGTGCGATGAATGCGCCGCTTGCGCCATCAACGTGCATAGGAACGTCAAGACCAGTTTCAGCTTCTAGCTTGTCTAGTGCATCAGCAATTGCTTTTACTGGTTCGTATTGACAGGTAAAAGTTACGCCTAGAGTTGGAACGACACCAATAGTGTTTTCGTCAACACGAGCTAGTACTTCTTCGGGAGTCATAAGCAAACGATCACCTTCCATAGGGATCTCACGAAGTTCTACATCCCAGTATTTAGCAAACTTGTGCCAGCACACTTGAACAGGACCACAAATAAGGTTTGGTCTATCTGTAGACTTACCTTCTTTGCGACGCTTTTCACGCCAGCGCCATTTCATTGCCATACCACCAAGCATTGCTGCTTCACTAGAGCCTGTAGTTGAACAGCCCATTGTGTTTTCAGCGTCTGGAGAGTTCCAAAGGTCGGCTAGCATGCGTACACAACGATTTTCAATTTCAGCAGTTTGTGGGTATTCATCTTTATCAATCATGTTTTTGTCGATGCACTCATCCATGATTTTATGAATATTGCCATCTACCCAAGTTTGACAAAAAGTCGCTAAATTCTGACGAGAATTACCATCTAGGATTAATTCATCAGAAACTAATTGATAAGCAGCTTCAGGATTTGATTCATTACTAGGAAATGTATTGTTATCAACAGAAGAATCTAGTAATACATCTGCAAATACATCATCAGTCGCTTGGTTTTTCTTTTCGTTAAGTAGCATTCTAAGCTCCGCTAGTTTAAGTAATGAGACAAGTAATGATTAATTTGTTTAACCTGTCTCGGTTAGGACGAGATGAATTATTGATGATTCACGTTACTAAAACATAAACACCTAATAAAAAAGTGCTAATAAAAACATCATTTAAGAAATTAGATGAATAGTTTATTTAAATTATTATTATGTTATTCATCATAAGAAAACAATTTGAGATATTTTTTTCGATGAGATCGGTTAACTTTCAATTTTTCACGTCAATAATTAGATAATTCCTATGTGAAAAACCATTTCCAACTATAGGTAAAGACAGAAAAACCAGTTATTTGGCTATGAACACGAGATTTTTTTCTTTTGTTCATCAATACGGCTTTTATGGTAAATCAAAAATAAACCATTAAATATCAATGAGTTGAATCATTTTGTTATGTTGAATTTATGGTTTTATTATTGATGCTTAAGTACTTTATCTAATTAATTGAATAATATTACGTCAAATGTTGAGTTACATAATCACAAGATTCATAGCAAGTATGGTTCTAGTCATTAATATGTGGTTTCTAACTTTAAGTCCCTATTGAACTTAATGAAAGGTGTAGTAATGCAAGACTACTTATTATTTGGACATATTTACATACCAGCTTTTATGGTTAATGTGATCTTTGGTCTATTTCTTTTGTTTACCATAAAGTACGTAACAAGAGATATTCTTATAAAATTAAACGTTGTTAACCCTTCTTTATGCCAGTTATGTTTAGTTTTATTAATCACAGGACAGTTATTATTACTGCAGATTAGTGGTTGAAATGATAAAAAACTTAATGTTAACAATGCAATTTTTTGTCACGTTAACTTTATTTCCTGCAATGATCGGTTCTGTGCTCGTACTTAATAGTACGATTTGATATTTAAATATAATTATTACAAGTGAGTTAATATGAAGTTTTCTAGAGTTTTATTACCTGCGGTATTAGTTGTGGGTGCAGGTGCTACTTGTTATTCATCGTGGCTAGCCTATACAGAGTCTCTTTGGACTCGTGATGCCAAGATACATGTTGAGATTGCAGAGATATCCCCAAAGGTTTCAGGTGAGATTGTGTCTATTAATGTCCAAGATAACCAGTATGTCAAAGAGGGTGATTTGCTCTTTGTCATTGATGAAGCTGATTACAAGAATGATCTGTCCCAAGCTAAATTTGAAATGATGAAAGCAGAGGCAGAATTAAAGCAGTCGAAAAGTGTCTACAGACGAGATTCAAAGCTGCTTCCACGAAAGCTCATTTCTCAAGAGCAAGTAGTAGGCGAGCAACTGCAAATGGAAGCAAACAAAGCAGAATACGAACAAAGTAAAGCGAAATTGGCAAGAGCTGAATTGGATCTGAGTAGGACTAAGGTTTTTGCACCCAAAGATGGCTATGTTACAAACCTCAAACAAAGAGAGGGTAACTACATTAATGAAGGTGAAACTTTCGTGGCATTGGTAGAAAGTGATACTTACTATGTGTTGGCCTATTTTACTGAAGCGAAAATAGAAGGTATTAAAAAAGGCGCCACTGCTGTTGTTCATACATTTACATCTGACAGTCAGTTCAAAGGAACAGTGGAAGGTGTAGGTCGAGCGATTACCGATCAAAGTGCCGATAATTCGGGCTTGATTTCAGACGTTGACCCTACGGTTCCATGGGTTCGATTAGCGCAACGAGTTCCAGTCCGAATCAGTATTCCAAAAGAAGTCATCAGCAATAAAAGACTGATTGCGGGTACCACTGTTTCTGTGGACATAGAATAATGCTGATGTCCTGGCTTCGACAATGGACTAACCCTGAATCGGCAACATTTGCTCTTCGGTTAGCACTGGCATTATTGCTCACTTGGACCTTGTCTCTACTCATGGATTCTCGATCTACAGGCACGGCGATGATGACGGCCGCGATTATTCAGATTACGGGAAGTAGCGGAGCTAGTTTTAAAAAATCGTTAGCGCGATTCACTGGCACTATTGTCGGTGGCATCTATATTGTGCTGGTTGCTAGTGTCACGCTTATTGATGCGTGGTTATACAATTCATTCATCATCTTGGGGATTGTTGTTAGCTTAGGTATTGCATCATATTTTCACCGTAGAATTTCCTACATGTTTGCTGTTGTTGGGATCACCTTGTCATTGGCGGGGTTTCCTGTAGCGACAGATGCGAATATGAGTAGTTTATTTGATCATGTCCAACTACGTTGTGTAGCTATTTCATTTGGCATATTAATGTCGATGATTGCAGGGTTTATCATTCCATATGCTGATGATGCCAAAGAACTTCGTTTTATAAAGTCATTAACCCAAAAATTCATAGATGACATTTTTGTGGCCGAAGAATCAAAGGTAACTAAGCTGGTGCGGGGCTTTCTGAGTTTAGTCAGTAAGAAATGGCTTGCAGTGGATGATGAAATCTATGGAAGCTCGGCCAGTAAAGAACACAAAGATAAACGTCGTTCTGCGTTTTACGATTGTATCAATCTCGCGGTTCAAGCGATTGAACTTCGCAAACTAGGTGATGCGCTTGGTTTGACTCAGGATGCATGGCAAGAATTAAAAAGGCAGCGTTTCAATCTTAATGATACGTCTGACTTTGTGTCTCATTTTGAGTTATCGGAATATGAACTCTTAATCGAAAAAGCATTTGAGTTTTCTAAAAATCTCGACGCTTTCAATAACAAGGAAACTGTGTTTGATTATAGTCAGCGTAAATACATAAATAATATTGACCACTTTACTGATGGCTACCTCGTTCTAAATAATATGTTTAGAGCGACACTCGCATTGTTTTTGCTCTCGTTTATGTGGATTGAACTCCAATGGAGCGATGGTATGGGTGCCATCATTATGGCTGGTATGGTGATTTCAGTATTTGCAGCAAATCCAGGGGCAGAAGGGGTATTTAGCCCTAATATTTACGCGCAATTTGTCGCGGGAGCTTTCGCATTCTTTGTGAATTTTGTTGTCATGCCGATTGGCTCGCCAGTACTCACATTTGCTATAGGTTTCATCGGATATTATGTTATGGCCTATTGGTTTTGGCAGAGCAAGTCACTACTGAAAATCGTACTGATGGTGTCGTTGTTTTCATGGAGTAATATGGTGCCATTGGGAGCATCTCCAAGCTTTGATTTTGCTCATTTTTTAAATACCTTAGTGGCCAACCTAGTCGGGTTGTTCGCATTGTGGATAGGCTATCAAATTGTCCCATCGCGTAAGACATCAGCGGTGGTGAAGAAGCGTTTTATGCAACTGATTAGTCGATTAAAAAACAAATCGCCGAAGGAGGAAGCAAAGATAAACGTGAATAATTTGGTTCTCTCGTCCTATTCATACCTTACTGATGAGTCTGATAAAGAATCAGTATTTACTCTTTTGTACACTAAGGCACTAGTTCGTTTACTAGAAGAGGAAAAAGTAGATGGTAAGGAGCGAGAGTTATTGCTTTCAACGTTAGATAGTGGTGAAGAATCGCTTAAGACGAATAAAGAACTAATGGCCTTGATGGACTCCAGGTATAAGAGTGGTGCTAAGTTAAACTACAACTGGTTTAACATTAAAAATTTGCTAGTTTCGTAGAGCATCTTTTGTTTAGATGGCTAGGCAGCAAGCGTTTTGTTTTAATTAAATGACTTCTGGTCAAACAAAATTTAATCGCAAAAGTTCAATAGGCCCTAGCTAATATGCAAAATATTAGATACTTCTCACCATAAGCACTTTTCAACATGAAGGTGCTTATGGGATAGAAGGGTACTTGGGATCTGCTTCGCACTTTCTTTGTCATAGGTAATGTGTTTTAGGAGGTGGCTCATGGTGAGATGTCATACCTATACTAAAATCTAAATTTTATTTTGCTCTGATGGAAAGATTGAAATTGCTTTAACTAATTGTTATATATGTGTTTTTATATTTATTTTATCGTTTTTTGTAGTGTGTTCTTAACCAATAAATCAAAGATTTAATGATTACCTAAGTTTGTTTTTTAGATTATTCATCAATGAGAATTATTGAGCATAATCCATATCGAAATTTACTCTTACTTAACGGAGCATCCGATATGAAAACTACACACTCTTTACCTTCTTCTTTGCATATTAAGGGCTTAGCTCTTGTTCTTGCTCTGGGCGCTGGCCAAGTATGGGCAAATGAAGAAGCAACAAATTATGAGACGACATTTGATAATTGTCTGCTCCGTAATATTCATATGGATACAAACCAAGGCAATGTAGAAGAGATAAAGCAGTTGTGCCAACAAGAACAAACGACTAAACAAACGGCAGCGAAAAAGACAACAACAAGGCACTCTTTAGAAAAAGAAATTGAATACAACCCTTTTGTAATAACACCGTACAGACAGAACTACATTTTACCATTTACTTCAATGAATGAGGTCAATACGCAGCCTTTCTCTTCTGATATTTTTGGTGATTCTGCTGATGGATTAAAAGACCAGGAAATGAAGTTTCAGATCAGCTTCAAAGTGCCTATTTGGACGGAAGGAATTTTTAATGAAAGTGATGAATTATATTTTGGCTTTACACTGAAATCTTTCCTACAGGCTTTCTCCAAGGATATATCGTCACCATTTCGTGATAATAACTATCGACCTGAAGTGTTCTATGAAACGCAGCTCCCTATTGATGTTGGTGAAGGAGTTTGGTTTACAAGAGTGGGTTTTGAGCATGAATCTAATGGTCGAACGGATGAATTGAGCCGCAGTTGGAACCGAGTATTTGCTGGTATCGGATACGAAGAACAAGATTTTACGGTCTATCTAGAACCTTACCACAGCATTGGCGAAGAAAGTGATAACAAAGATATTACAGATTACATGGGGCACTTTGAGCTAACCGCAGCATACAAATACAATGTGTTGGAATTTAGTGGTGTGGGTCGTTATAACTTCGATACTGGATATGGTGGCATTGAAGCCGGTGTTAGTTTTCCTTTGTTACCTCGAGTTAGAGGTTACGTACAGTATTATCACGGCTACGGTGAAAGCTTAATCGATTATGACTACAACAATCAGCGAATTGGCGTTGGTATTCTACTAACAGATGTTATTTAAATAAATTTATTTTGGAGAACAACTAAGATGGCAAACATTATTTCTATTCAATCACATGTCGTGTTTGGTCATGCAGGCAATAGTTCTGCAGTGTTTCCAATGCAAAGAATGGGCGTTGAAGTATGGCCGATTCATACTGTGCAGTTTTCTAATCACACGCAGTATCAACAAGGTTGGACTGGTAGAGTGTTTGATTCATCAGATATCACTGACCTTATCGCAGGTCTGAATAATATTGATCAGCTCAAACATTGTGATGCGCTGGTGTCTGGTTACCAAGGTAGCAGTACTCAATGTGACTCAGTGGCGTATGCTGTGAAGCAGATGAAGCAACAGAATATGGATTCATTGTACGTTTGTGACCCTGTAATGGGCGATCCTGAGAAAGGCTGTATCGTACCAGAAGAAGTTACCAATAAATTGGTTAATCATTTAATGCCAATAGCAGATGTTATCGTACCAAATCAATTTGAACTAACCCAATTTACTGGGTTGCCAATCAGTTCACTAGAAACTGCAGTAAAAGCATGTAATTTAGCGTTGAGCAAAGGCCCAAAAGTGGTCCTGGTAAAACATCTTCACTCCTTGTCTGATGACTGTTTCTCAATGATGCTTGCTACAGAAGAGGGCGTTTACTTAGCTCAGCGACCTCATCTTAAGTTTGATAAACAACCTGTAGGAGTGGGAGATCTGATCTCTGGATTATTTACTGCAGGTTTGGTTAATGGCATGACCGCTCAAAATGCTTTTGCTCATGCTCACAATGCGGCTTATGGCGTTCTAAAAGTAACGCAAGACCAAAATTCGTGGGAATTGCAAACGATTAAAGCTCAGAATGAATTTGTTGAACCAACCTCTTGTTATGCGGTGACGAAAGTCGCGTAAGGATCTATTTTTCATTTAAGTACAAGACTAATCAAACATTAGCCTAGCTATAATTATTGCCAGTATCACGATGCTGGCATAGTTTTTTCTAGTAAATAGCATCATTCTTTAACTATTGAATGTCCCTATTTTTAACTAAATACAGATCTGATTACCTAGACATCTTCTCTTGTTCAACTATCGCTACATATTCATATTTGGTTAGATGACTTAGTTTGTCATGACCGGGCTTTCATTGCATTTCACCTTAGTGAGTGACCGCCTAACCCTACTTAAATCTACTTAAATCTACTTAAAATACCTATCGAATAGTCCAGAATGATTGAGCTACCCCATTAACATGTTCAATTAAGGGATAGTATTGGAATTACGTGTCCTAGCCATTCTTACTTCACTCGCAAATTCATACAAAGTTTACTGCTTCTACAAATTCAATGTCGATGCTATGCCCATGTATCCTAGTGTTCGGTTAGCCAATGCATTTGTCAGTGCTCTTCGATAATAGCCTCCTGGATACTGAGTCGGTTAAAGAGGGGGCATTGTTTATGCCCAATGAACTAACTTGCATTGAGATACTCTGGTACTAAAGATAGCTCGCTGTCCTTTTTGTGGTAATTTTGCGACTACCTACTCACCATAAATACAACCATTAATGCCAACAGTATCAAAGACCCATCTGCTTAATCATCGAAGTGGGTAAATGCTTTCTACAGAGAGATTAGAGAGGTCTTATTTATGAATGCCTTTAATATTGTGGTTGAATTCAGTCAGTTTAGTCGACATTCAATGCTGACTAATTTTAACAACAAGGAGCTTGATACTGAGCCATTGTAATATTCGGACAGAGAAAATTTGTATTATTAGCAGATAGGGTGAAGAATGAGTAATGGCATATATACTTAATTCTTGTTGATATAATGCGATTTTTAAATATTGATTATGACTGAAATGATTAAAGTAACGATACATTTAAACGTAAAAAGGGCTCTGAAGTTATGATTCAGAGCCCTTTTTAATGTTTTTAACGTAGCCATTTTAGTAAGTACTGGCGTTAGTGAACTAGTTTAAAATTGTATAACCTCTCTCTGTCATACAATTACGCATTACTTTATCTTTTTCACCGTTATAATTAGCCGCTACTTGTTGCTTCTCGGCCGAACTGCCAAGCACCCCGGTGACTAAGCCTACGCCTGCACCAATCTCTGCTCCTTTAGTTCCAGAACCACCCGCAATAGCAGATGCTCCCGCTCCTAGCACTGCAGCTCTACCCATATGTCGAACAGCGGTGCGCCCTGTGCCTTGAGTGGTCTGCATTTGAACCTGATCACTGAGTTGTTCGCACTGATACATATCAGCACTGTATTTCTCTTGATCTAAACCTTTAGTATCGACAATTAAGTTCTGGCTCATTGCGAATGGTGAAATTACAATGCTAAGTAATATTGTAGATGTAATCTTTTTCATTTTAATACCTGTCTATTTATTGTTGAAACTAAGATAACTTCTTTTTTTTATAAGATACTAAAAAGTAAATAATGCTTGTATAAAACTAATGAGATCGGATAAATGAAATATAAACCCTCAGATGATAGCCATCTCTCACAAGATAAATAAAACATAAAACTGATAGGTAAGTTATTGATTTTTATGCATTATATAAAAAATAGAACAGTATAATCGATTTCTGATAACAAAGTTTAACGAATGCCATAAAATTCACTCCAGTTAATCAATGACACTAATTGGAGAATCCATGTCAGCCTCAATGTCTTTATATAAAACAGAAGTCTTTGACAGTCTTTCATATTACGTTGGCGCTGTTAATCAACGTGAATCACTAACTAATGAAGAAGACTTCTATTTAAGTAACCAATGTTTTGATAATAATTACTTTGATAAAGAAAGTAATGAATTGTTTTCTAATCGATATGAAGATGAACATGTAACGAGTGAATATATAGAGGATAGCGCTCTTGAGTCCTATAAAGATGACTTTACCGATAGTCACGAAGAGGGTAACTGGAGGGACTTTGTCTCACTAGAATTAAAATCAGCACTTAAGAAACTCGATGTAATCAGTCAAGATATTATATTTAATCGTTGGCTCACTCACGAAAAGAAAACAATTAAAGAACTTTCAGATAAACATAAGCTCTCTGTTGATTATATATATCAAATAGAAGCATCGACATTAAAAAAATTAAAGTCTCTACTGGGGCATATCCCAGCTGCGAATGTCATTTAAAATTAATACAGAGTTATAAAATGAAAAATGTACTGACAATGACACCACTGCTTTTGTTATCAATTAGTGGTTCTGTAATGGCTGATTCACTAAGTGAAGTGTATGGCCTTGCAAAAAAGAATGATCCACAACTATTAGAAGCAGCAGCGCAAAGAGATTCAGCCTTTGAAGCAATCAATTCAACAAGAAGTAGTTTGCTACCAATCCTCGATTTGACTGCTGGATATGCTTATGAAGATAGTGATCGTCATACAAGCGATGGTAGTACGACTAATGTGACCTTAGGGCTATCTCAATCTATTTATGATCGAAGCAGTTGGATATCTTTGACGATCGCAGAAAAAAACGCTCGTCAAGTTGATGCAAACTTCGCTGTTACCCAACAGGCGGTGATATATAGCGTTACTGAAGCATATTTTAATGTTCTCAGAGCAGAAGATGATCTCAGCTTTATACAAGCAGAAAAGAAAGCGGTTAAAAAGCAACTTAACCAAACTGAACAACGATTTGAAGTGGGTACAGCGCCTATTACTGACGTTCAAGACGCTAAAGCTCAATACGACAGCGTAGTCGCACAAGAGATACAAGCCATAAACTCTGTTGAAAATGAGTATGAAGAACTTAGAGCCATTACAGGACAAGAAGTATCAGACCTCGCACGTTTAGATACAAAACGATTTTCTACGTCGGAACCTTATGTGTCAGCTAATCAATTGGTAGAACAAGCGATAAATGAGAACTTGCAGCTATTAGCTGGAAGAATTCAAAAAGATATTGCCAAAGAGCAAATATCATTAGCTAATTCGGGGCATTTACCGACGATTTCTCTTACATCGGGTTATAGCTATCTAAAGAATTACGATGAACCTAACGATCCTGCTACTGGTAAAAGAATGGATGATGATGAGAATCTATTTAATCTTGGTGTGACCATTGCGCTACCTGTTTACTCTGGTGGACGTGTGACATCAGAAGGAAAACAAGCTGAGTATCAATACATTGTTGCAGGGCAGCAGTTGGAAGAAACTTTTCGTGATGTGCAAAAGAATGTTCGTGCTTACAACAACAATATTCATTCATCTATTGGCTCAATCAAAGCATACAAACAATCTCTTGTGTCCGCAAAGTCTGCGTTGGATGCGACAGAGGAAGGTTTCAATGTAGGAACTCGCACTATGGTGGATGTGCTAGAGAGTACACAAAATGTATATCAAGCCGAAAAAAATCTATCAGACGCGCGTTATCAATACATATTGTCACAGGTTCAGTTGAAGCAAGCGTTAGGAACGTTAAGCGAACAAGACATCTTTGATGTTGATGCTGGATTAATCGCCAATCAGTAATTCAGGTTTTTCATTGAAAGCAGCGCTGTTCGTATCATTGGGCAGCACTGAATCACAAAAATCTAATATAGCTATCTAAAGAGATCATTATGCAAATTACAACTCACAACCTTGAAATTACACCAGAAACAAAACGTATGATTGAAGAAGGGTACATGAGCGTTCATCAATTCGACTTGAACATACTGTTGCTGCGATGCGATGTAAAATTTAACCAAAATTTCCAAGACTATGAAGTGAAACTCAAATTGTTTTTGGACGAACAAACCTTTTATGTATGTGACTCTGATCAGGACATAGAAACGGCCATTGATAATGCATTTCTTTCTCTTCAAGTAAAAATGATGAAGTATCAAGATTTTCTAGGGGTAAAGCGTTTTCTAAAACTTAAATTTATGCAACTTTGCGATGTGTTCAATTTCAACGCAGGTAGAAACGTAAAGTTATAGTCAATAAGGCGTTGCACCTAACAAAAAAGTTCATTATTTGTGCATTCAAAGTCATTCAAAGTCATTTAAAGTCATTTAAAGTCATTTAAAGTCATTTAATGCAAGTTGTGTTGGCAGTGTCTCGGGAGTGTTTTCTATGGTTTTGGTTTTGGTTGTGTTTGGAGTGTGAGTGAGTCGGCTCCGAGTTATTGTTATGGCATAAAAAAACCCTCGCCTAGACTGAGGGTTTTTATATCTAAATTACTCACATCCTAAGTTTAGAGTGTGGGCAATAAAATTAGGCGTAAAGATCCAGGTTTTCTTTCGCGTAAGCTTCAAACTCTGTGCATCCGCCAACGTGGTCTTGGTCGATAAAGATCTGAGGCACTGTGTCGACAGGTTTACCAACAGTCTTCTCTAGGTCAGCCTTTGAAATGCCTTCTGCATGAATATCAACGTAACGATAATTAAAATCTTCACGCTTCTCTTTGAGCTCTTCAGCAATGTCTTTTGCGCGAACGCAGAATGGGCAACCTGGGCGACCAAAAATAACTACAAACATAAAATTCTCCTTTTTCGTTGCTGAAACTATGCCTTAACCCCTCAATGAAATAAAGAATAAATTACCTGTTACTGTGATAGGGAACACCTATCAAAACTAAGTGGTGACTGATTAATCAAAACTAGAGGTAAAACTAAGTGTGATCTGATAGGTAATGTAAACTGTTTGTAGGTCTTTTGAAAAAATTGATTGAAGTAAATCAATAAATTAGTACCAAATAGGGTGCATGCTAATGTTTACCCCAGAGACTAACAGAGGATGTTTCTATGTTTCAGTTCATGACTACATCAAGGATCGTATTCGGCGAAGGAGCCCTTCAATCATCGCTCTCAATCCTTAATCAATTTGGCTATAGTGTTTTGCTTGTAACAGGGAAGGATCTTAGTCGCTCGCAGGTGATTACTCGTTATCTCAAAAGTCAGTCAATGCGCTATCAACACATATCAGTGACCAATGAACCCAACATTACCATGGTTGAGGAGTCAGCTGTTGTTGCGCGCCGCTTTAAACCCGACATGGTGGTGGCTATTGGGGGAGGAAGCGTTATTGATATGGGGAAAGCGTTAGCGGCAATGGTGACCAATAATGGTGACCTGTATGACTATGTTGAAGTAGTTGGAAGAAATGTTCCGATCAAAGCGGCTCCTCTTCCTATGATTGCTATTCCAACGACGGCAAGTACAGGGGCCGAAGTCACAAAAAACGCAGTGCTAAAGTCGGGGCAAGACAAGGTTAAAGTCAGTCTTCGCAGCCCAGAAATGCTACCTAACGTAGCCATTGTGGATCCTACATTAACCTATGGCACTGATGCTCAGACTTCTGGGCGAGGCGCTATGGATGCATTTACCCATCTGATGGAAGCGTATGTTTGTGGGGAGCCTAACCCTTTAACTGATATGATTTGTGAAGAAGGTCTAAGGCGTTTAGCTCGCTCTATCATTGCAGGATGCCGTCAAGATAACCCAAGAGCACGCTCGGATCTCTCGTTTGCTGCTATGTTAGGTGGAATGGCCATTACCAATGCAAAATTGGGAGCGGCACATGGCTTGGCCTCTGCTTTAGGTGGCAAGATCAGAGCGCCACACAGTGTAATAACGGCCAGACTTGCTCCTTTTGTAATGAATGAGAATATGAGAGCAGCTAAACAAAGTGGACGAAACGACCTTTTGACTCGTTATCGAAAGATAGCTCAGTTTGTTACTGAGAATGATGATGCACACATCGATGATGGTATACATTGGGTAAATACTATGCTCGATAAGCTCGAGTTACCTACCTTATCTCATTATGGAATATGCGATGTTTCGTTTGATTCAATTGCTGCAGATGCGTTGAAATCGGTGGCAATTAAGGGTAACCCATTGCCATTAACTCAGGATAGATTGGTTGAGGTTTTAAACCAAGTATGTGCCTGTGACCACAGACAGAATAGAAGAGAGCAGGGCGACGATTTACCTGAAATGGCCTAATATCAACGACTGTAAGTCAATGGTTAGAAATAGCGCAGCTACTAAGTGTTTAACTCACTATTTACTACGATTGGTAGAAGTATTCGGAATAAAAAAAATGCGCGATAAATCGTGCATTTTTTCTTTTTATTAAGGTACTAAAATTGTTCGTCTTTACCGAAACGCGATTCTCGCAATGATTCTTTTACGCGTTTTAGGTTGTCTCTAAAACCGCTGCCGCGTCGCAATGTAAACCCGGTGGCCAGTACATCAATAATCGTCATCTGCACGACACGACTCGCCATTGGCATGTATACATCGGTATCTTCTGATATATCGAGAGTGATCGTCAGTGATGCAGCTTTATCCAACGGAGAGTTTTTTGACGTTATCGCTATAACCGTTGCACCGTTGTCGCGGGCTAGGTGTGCGATTTCAATTAGGCTTTTGGTTCTACCTGTGTGCGAAATCAATACTACCACGTCATTATCAGTACTATTGATACAGTTCATGCGCTGCATAACAGGATCGTCAAAGCAAGTGATTGGGATGTTGAAGCGAATGAATTTATTTTGAGCGTCTTTTGCTACCGCAGAAGATGCGCCTTGTCCGTAGAAGGAGATGCGTTTTGCTTGAGTAAGCAGATCAACAGCTCGATTAACTTGTTGTGCATCTAAACTGTTTTTGGCGACATCAAGACACGCCATTGTAGATTCAAATATTTTATGGGTGTAAGCGTCAGGCCCATCCGTTTCTTCAACGTTTCGGCTAACGTATGGAGTGCCATTCGCTAAGCTTTGCGCCAAGTGCAATTTAAAATCAGGAAAACCCTTAGTGTCTAAGCGACGGCAAAAGCGGTTCACTGTTGGTTCGCTGACATCAGCCAGTTTGGCTAGAGTTGCGATACTAGAGTGAATTGCTGTTTGGGGATTAGCCATTATTACTTCAGCAACTTTTCTTTCTGACTTACTGAAGTTCTCTAAATTTTTTTGTACTTTTTCTAAAGTATTCATGAAGTTGGCTTATTGAATAATTTGACTACGTGAACTCAATAATGAGGACGACGGGCGCGAAAAAACGAATGAAATCAGTATATACCGTTATGTTCTAGCGGTGTAACAAAACCGAAATTTAATGACAAATAATGCGTTAGAATATGACAAACTTCAAACTTGAAGCGGTAAATTACTCTTAATTAGCCACTAAATGACCCAATATTTAGCGGGTATTTAGTATTGTGAGTAAAAAAATTACAGCTCAGGGTCGATAGTATTGACGAGGACGTCTATTTGCTTGTTTAGGGAAGGTGCCATCTTAGCAATCTCACGTTGTTCATTGAGCACATTAGTTAGTATATCGTGGGTGGTAAGCGGATTAGCCAATACCACTCTAAATACGATAGTTGTCATGCTATCCCATTGCTTTGGAGTAAGTGTTGTACGTGAGACAAATGACAAACCATTTTCACGCTGGCGCTTTTGAATAAATTGCGTTAAACCATTGAGCAATTCGTTTAGCTTATGCTTGTTCTTATCGGTAGACTTTTCTAGAGCCAAACGAACACGCGCTGGGATATATCGATAAGTAAGTAAACACAATTCTGGGTCGGTGATAAGTTCAAAATCTTCTTGCTGACTGATTAAGTCTGCAAAATATCGTGCCTTATCTAGCCCTGCGTTGATTAACAGTTCATACCCTGGTCGGCTAATAATGTGCATGCTTGAGTAGACCAGCATTGCCATACCGGAGCGTGAGCCCTCCAGCGAGTGACTGCCAAGGTCTTTGGAGCCTTTTCGTAAGATATAAGCGGCGTGATGCTCAACATTTGCCATAGCGTGAGGGTCTTTGAATAAAACCATGCCCGCACCCATTGGAATGTATAGCTGTTTATGTGCATCAATGGTGACCGAATCAGCCAGTTCAATACCCGCTAGCAGGTGTCTGTGCTCATTAGACATCAGAGTCGCTCCGCCCCATGCTGCATCAACGTGGAAGTGGCATCCATGTTGTTGACATTGCAGTGCGATATCCTTTAGTGGGTCAATGTTACCTGTCTCTGTGGTACCAGCAATACCCACTACTGCGATAGTTTTAATACGGTTCGATTCAAGCTCTACCAATTTAGCATCTAGATCGTTTAGACAGATCTTATTGTTCTCATCAGTCTTAACGGCAATCAGGCTTTCTCTGCCTATACCCAAGACGTCTGCCGCTTTCTTCAGTGAATAGTGACCACGCTCAGACACCAGTATCGCAATGCCTTCATAGTCGTAATGCTTGAGAGCTTTGAAAATACCTTGTTGCTCGATGCCTTTGAACTCACCGTCAGCAGGGAATGCATTGTTTCTTGCAACCCACAAAGCGGTAATATTAGCTATCGTGCCCCCAGAACAAAATGCGCCTAAAGAGTGCTGTGCACTATGCATCCATTTACCGTAGAAGTCGTCAGTCTGTGCATAAATTAGATTATGCAGCATACCCAAGACTTGGCGTTCCAATGGAGTGAATGCTTTAGAGGTTTCTATCTTCACCAAGTTTTGATTCAACGCAATCATGATCTTTGATAATGGCATCAAAAAATAAGGCAATGCGGAAGTCATATGACCAATAAAGCTTGGCGATGAGGTATGTACCGAATGAGAAACGAGCGTGTCTAACAGATGCTGTGTGTGCTCTGAGACGAAGGTAGGTGACTCTGGTAACAGAGAATCATTGAAGTCTTTTTCGATTTCTCGAAGCGGTTTTTCTTCAGCAACAATATGTTCTTTAAGAAATTCATTCAGGTTTAGTGAAAGCCTGTCTTCGATCTGAGTCAGTGTAGATTCTGGCCCTTCTGGAACAGTAAATATTCTGAGTAAGCTTTCGAAATCAACTTTCGCTGTTTTATCCTGTGAAACCATATTGAATGCGTTTGTATTGCTGAAACTGCGAGACAATGTAATAAATAAATGAAGCAAAGTCTCGCATTATTTTTCATGTGTTGTTTTTATAAACAGCGTCAATGAATGATTAAGATTTGCAGTCCATAGCAACAACGTCTTGAATTGACTGGTTGTAGGTGTCGAGTGCATCTTGAATTTTATTTGGGTGACTGAGTAAATCAGCAAGGGCTGAGCGGAATTCATAGTTCTGCGGATGTGGTTTAGCCTGGCGATATTCGAAGCTTTGTTTAGCTATGTTGCCTAGGTCATCGTCACGAGTGGCCAGTTCTTTAATATCGCTTTGAGACAGCTGTAACCAAGATTCAACATCCAGCTCAGTAGAGACTTTATTCGGCTGAGATTCTAAAAAGGTATGTACGGCGAGGCGATTTAATTCAAAATGCTTTTTACGGCCCTCAAGGAACCATTCACTGACTTCTTTAAGCTCTGGTGAGTCTTGGCTCGTCATAGTAGCAAGATCTTGATACCAATTGATTGAGGCATCGATGTAGGTATCGTACTTTTCAATCTGACATTCCGTGTTTGCTGCAAATGCAAAAGTTGGTAAGGCTGACAACAGTAAAACCAGCGTTTTGTTCATCTTATTATTCCCTAGGTTGATATACCCTACGAGTGTAGTGTGGGTAATCTAGCAAATCTCATATCAATAACCAAAGCGTTCAATGATTGAATGTGAGCGATAGCGCCTTATCTTTATATTCCCAATCCTGAAAATGTAAGGATCATGATAGGGACAAGTAGGCTAAGGATAAAACCGCTAACAATAGCGACCGGCACACAACGTATCCCACCGGTTTGTTGTATGACTGGTAATGTAAAATCCATAGCCGTTGCGCCTGCGTAGCCAATGGCTGTACAAGGACGGGTTTTTATTAGCATTGGAATAAAGATAAGTGCGACTAACTCTCTGAGTAATTCGACGATTAGAGATGCACTGCCATACAAGGGACCATAATTGTCGGTGATGAGGATACCTGTTAATGAATACCACCCGAAACCAGACGCCATAGCAAGCCCCTGCGTAATAGGTAAGTCTAACAATAGGGCAGAAACAATACCGCCTAACCATGATGTAATCACGATAGCACTAGCGATAATAAGTCCGTGTTTATTGATGATAATTTCACGAAGAGTCAGGCCACTGTTTCTGAGTTGAATACCAATCAAGAACAGCAACATAAACAAGGTCCATTCACTTGCTGTATGTACCCATGCCCAATAACCTGGAATAACCAGACCAATAATTACCCCAAGAGCAACGACCACCACCAACTTCAGTGACTCTGATGCCATTTGTAATAATGGCAATTTATTTTGTTTTGCTTCAACTGCCAATGGCAATTTTGCGTCAATCAATGGTAGAGCAATTAGATTAAACACACTCATACTGACAAAAAAGCAGGCAGTAATAGTCAGAATCTGCTTAATGTTGCCACCAAGGTTATCCATCCCAGCAATACTGAGGCCCATAAGGAACAAGATAAATAAAACAGTGTGCGAGCAAAACTGATTAATCTTGTCGAGAATAAGTGTGTTTTTTACTGAAATAAGATACCCAACAATTAAGGGTATAAAAATGAATAACAATCCTGAAAACATATTTTAGTGAGGCTCGTAATGTGTATATGCAAGTGAATTATCTGAGCTTGCATGAATCCTTTCGAAGATGGACTAGCTTACACCAAGCCTATTCAAGAAACGAATAACTATTCGTTTCTTTCACCATGAAAATTTCAAATAATACAAATTCTTGTGCGAATGTTAGGTGCGATTTATCTCGCAGTTAGTCACACTTTTCGCCATCGTTATAGTACCAGCCGGTGGTAGACAAGCGTATGCCTGCCCTTAAAAATTTAAAGGTACAGCTTACATACTGATTATTTGTGTATGTTAGTGCGGCAATGAAATGGAATTTATGGAGAATCGTGTTATGGCTATATATGGAGTTGAGGCTGTAATTGGTGACATTGAGTACTTTGAAGGACTTTATACTCGCCCTATGTTTGGGGGCACGGGATATTTTGTTGAGGATGCAATGTTTCTACTAGTGGATGATGGTAAGGCGTTTTTAAGAGGAGGGCCAACGCTTACTGAGGAGCTGGTTAATTGGGGCTGTGAACAGTACAAATATAAAAAGCGAATAGGCTGTGCCAAAGTACAGTACTACAACATTACTGATATGCATGCACAGGAGAGATCTCGAGTTCAACTATTGTTTTTTCGGTCTATTGAGATTGCGAAGCAAGATAAAATCAAATGTAACTGCCATGATCGAATTAGAGACTTACCCAATTTACAGCTCAGTATTGAGAGAATGCTAGCTCGAATAGATATCGTTGATATAGCGCAATTAAAGAAAGCAGGTTCAAGTGAGTCTTTTGCAAGATTACAGCAAATATACGGCTTAGATCTAAATGTTAACTTGCTATGGAAATTGGAAGGAGCGATTAGGGGAATCCACTTCTCCTTACTAGAGCATAAAATTAAAAATAGTCTTCTGTCTAAGATTGCTTCTAGAGGGCATCCTCGCGCATAGTAAGACTTTGCACTTCCATGCATGATGCGATTTTATAAAAGCGAAAGACCCCCAATTGTTGGAGGTCTAATAGATTATAATTGAGCTTTAAAAACAGACTCTATGCCTAATCAATCAAGCCATACTCTTTGCCTAATACTTCAACAATCTCAGACTTTGGATTAGAGCTTAGTTGGATGGCGTTGCCAGTGATTTTTTCGGCAATAGTGGTATAGGTTTTAGATAGATCCATCATTGAAGCGAGAGGAAGTTCATTGTTGTTTGCCAATGCTTCACGCTCATTCATGCGATCTTTATTTAAAAGGATATCTGGATCAGGGAAGTGATTTAGCAAGAATTGGCGGAAACCTTCTTTAGAGTTTTCTACAACTTCGCCATTATTATAGGCTTGCTCATCCCAAATACGAGACGAATCTGGCGTACCTACCTCATCCATGTAGATCAGCTTTTCATTGCCCTTGCTATCTGTAACGTAACCGAATTCAAATTTGGTATCGACAAAGATTTGTCCAATTTTGGCAAGTTCTCTATTGATAACACTGAAGCCTTCTTTAAGTAGTACTTCATATTGGTCTACATCTTCCTTAGCTTGGAAGTTGAACGCTGTGTAGTTGTTGAGTAGATCTTGTCGAGTGATATTAACGTCATCAACTTCAGGCACGTTTGGTATGCCTTTTAAAATGCCTTTAGTAGAAGGAGTAATGAGCAGATCTTTTAGCAAGCCATCTTTAATAAGGCCTTCTGGTAAATCGATACCACAGAAGTTGCGTTCGCCTTTATCGTAAGCACGCCACATCGAGCCTGTAATATATTTTCTGCAAATTGCTTCTACCATTACCGGTTTAGCTTTTTGTACTATCCAAACCAACGGGTGAGGGATATCGAGAATGTGGCTATCTGCTAAGCCATTATCTTTAAACAGTTTGAACCAGTGATTTGATATTGCGTTTAAAGCTGCGCCTTTACCAGGAACGCCTTTTAGGTTCTCTTCACCGTGCCAAATACAATCAAAAGCTGAGATACGGTCGCTAATAACCATGATAGCTAAGGGCGCATCATGAGATACGTCATAGTTTTTTTCTTTGATTAAGCGACGGCTATCTTCATCAGTTAGCCAATATACAGAACGTACCTTACCACTGTGAACAGGCTTGTCCGTGCGGATAGGCAGGTCATCGTTAACGTCTAATACTTGGTCAGCAAGATTCATAATTTATACCTAATAGGGGCAAATACTGATGCGAATAATACACAGATCATTTTCACTATTCCAATAGAAAAGCAAACGATTGCGCCTAGGGTATTTGTTAGGAGGGATTTTCCCTTTAGTATCTTAAATTATTGTTAACTTAGTGAAGATATTGAGTATTTGACGTTGAGAAAAAGACATCACAACTATGTTCTCTCCCTAATTGCTGGAGTTGTTTCTGAGCGACTGCATCAATATTACCACTAGCAACGACTGCACTTGCGTTACCTGAAGTGATAGCTTTGATTACGACTTCCATCTCGTTACTTTTATTAGAAGGCTTTAGCTGAATGATTTTTTCGCAGTCTACACTGTATGTTTGAAGCTCTTTTAGCTCAGGTAAATGTGTTTGTGCTGTAAACAGAATCCATTTGCGAGCAGAGGATGCCTTAGCCAATCGCTTTAGGTTACAGGGCTGATAAGCGCAATCTGAAAGACTTAAAGTATTGCTGTTATTCATATTTTGAAAGTGCATTTACTGTATCTCCATACATACTGTATAAATAAACAGTAATACTGATTCGGTTAAAGATCAAGCTCAACTATCAAAATTTGTGCATAAAAAAACCCAGCGCTAGGCTGGGTCGTTTTAATTGCTAGAAAAACTTAAGCTCTATGTCCGCTCAGAGATTCTTTCTGCGGAGTGACGAGTTCTTCATGGTTGTAGCGTTTCACATCGATTAGAGCAACTTGCTTACAGGAGTCGCAGCAAGAGTTGACGTAGCCATCCATATAAGTCAATTTTTCTACAAAGGCTAACTTTTTGCACCAATCGCAATGTGAGAAGGTTTTTTGCATACTGTTAATTACTCCATAAGTATTTGCATATGTACTACCTTGCTTAATTTCGAGACAAGCTAGCACCGTTATTACGATCCTCGCTACAAGGTTAGGTGTATAATATTACACTACGAATGCATAAATGTTAAATTATTGTTTAATTTTGTAACATTTAATTATTATTGAAGAGCTTATTTGAGCAACTTCTTGGCTTGTGCACCTTCCACAGGACGGCTGACCGATAAGGTTCTACCTTTCTTCAATCCCACTTCATAGTCAGCGGTTAGATTTTTCATTGCTTCCTGAAGTTGCTTTTTAAAAGTCTCGCGATCGATGTTTTTGAATTCTTTATCGATGTAATTTTTAATTTTGTTATCTGACTCATCATCAGGAGCAATGAGTGGCAGTTTCTCTAATGCGCCTTCTATCCAACCAGATAAAAACGAGTTTACGCGCTTGGTCACCTCAGATGCGGGAGTACCAGAACCAGCAAAACTGTTTCTGAATTTGCCTGTATGCTCATTCATTTCTCGATAAACGACATCGAAAGCAAATGCAGCAAATATAGCGCGATCAGCTTCACCGATAAACTCAACTCGCTTTAGTCCTTTGTGATTGAGTAGCACCGCTTCAACACCAAATCTGGTATTAATCCCACGAATGATTCGTAAGATGTTACTACCAACATTTGCAGGAAGTAGATGAGAGGATTGAGTTTTACCCATTTTGATGAACTCAATATCATCTTTTTCAAGACCGTATTTGAGCATAAGGTTGTGCGCCATCTTAATGGCATTAGCCGCCTCATTAACATTGGCTGAATTACCCAACTCAAGACACTTTGCTATTTTTTTCAACGCTTTTTGCTTGTTCATGCTTTCTCGGTACGACCAAAAGGGGGACACATTTTACTCCTTTTTTAGCGACTCTGGAAGCCCAATTTATGACCATAGTTTCAAGTGGTTTTTATGCATGAATAAATCATGTAAAGTGTTAGAAAATCGAACGAATTATTAAGATCATGCCGAGCACAATGGAGTAGAGCGTGATTATCGCAGGAAGCATTATGTTACCAAGACTCAACCAAGACTCTTCTATTAATTCAATTGTCGAACGTTATCTATCTGAACTGCAACAAAGAGGGTTCCAAGGTGATATCGAGACTCAGTATGCAAGTAGGCTAGCTGTAGCTACTGACAACAGTGTTTATCAACAATTGCCACAAGCAGTAGTGCTCCCTAAAACCCAACAAGATGTCGAATTGCTGGCACAGCTTGGTAATAAATCTGAATTTGAAACTGTTCGATTTTCTCCACGTGGTGGCGGCACGGGCACCAATGGCCAATCGTTGACGGAGCATATCGTTGTAGATCTTTCTAGACATTTGAATCAGTTAATAGAAATCAATGTAGAGGAAGGGTGGGTAATAGTAGAAACAGGAATGGTCAAAGATAAGCTCAATGACCTTGTTAGGCCACACGGCTTTTTCTTTTCTCCTGAACTTTCCACCAGTAATCGCGCCACTGTTGGTGGCATGATCAATACAGACGCATCAGGGCAAGGCTCACTGCGCTACGGAAAAACCTCCGATCATGTCCTTGGGCTCACTGCTATTTTAGCTGATGGCTCAGTGCTCGATACAGAGCAATGGAAGAGTGTTGAAGAGGGCACCTTCGCTGCATCTGCTGTAAGTGAAACTCAAAGAATCTGCAGAGAGCACCGCGCTGCTATTGAAGAGCGTTTCCCTCCTTTAAACCGCTTCTTAACGGGCTACGATTTAAAGAACTCCCTAAAAGATAATGAATTTCTGCCGGAGAGAGTATTATGCGGCTCTGAGGGTTCGTTAGGTTTTATTACACGAGCAAAGCTTAATCTAACACCTATTCCTAAATCTCGAGTGTTGGTTAATGTAAAGTACGACAGTTTTGATTCTGCGTTACGGTCTGCATCTATGATGGTTGAAGCGAATGCGCTGTCTGTTGAAACCATAGATTCAATTGTTCTTAACTTGGCAAAACAAGACATTGTTTGGCATACAGTAAGCGACCTGTTAACCGAAGTACCAGGGCAAGAGTTATTAGGCGTCAATATTGTTGAGTATGCAGGTAATGATGTTGCCGAAATCGACGATCAAGTGAGTGCGCTTTGCTCTCGACTCGAATCGATGATTGAGAACGAGGAAGGCGGCATTATTGGCTATCAGATTTGTCGAGACTTAGGCAGCATTGGTAAAATTTATGGGATGCGTAAAAAAGCCGTGGGTTTGTTGGGCGCGACAAAAGGCTCAGCTAAGCCGGTTGCTTTTGCCGAAGATACCTGTGTACCCCCTGAGAATCTAGCAGACTTCATTGTCGAATTTCGAGCACTGTTAGATGCACATAATTTGCGTTATGGAATGTTTGGTCACGTTGATGCTGGTGTACTTCACGTCAGGCCAGCACTTGATATGTGCGATCCTAAGCAAGAAGAACTCATGCATCAAATTTCCGATCAAGTGGTTGCTCTAGTGGCCAAATATGGCGGATTGATGTGGGGCGAACACGGAAAGGGATTTCGTTCTGAGTACGGTCCAGAGTTTTTTGGCGAGCATTTATTTGAGCAATTGCGCCGTGTTAAGAGTGCTTTTGATCCATTGAACAAGATGAATCCAGGCAAGATCTGTACGCCACTTAGTTCTGATGATGAATTAGTGAAAGTGAAAGGCGTTAAACGCGCTCATTTTGATCGACAGATCCCAGTTAACGTTCGTGATAGCTTCAATGGTGCGATGGAGTGTAATGGCAACGGTTTGTGCTTTAACTACGATGTTGCTTCACCTATGTGTCCTTCAATGAAAATACTTGCCGATAGACGTCATTCTCCCAAGGGAAGGGCTGGCATTGTGCGAGAATGGCTACGTCAGTTATCGGAACAAGGCATTGATATACTGGATTTAGAAAGTAAAACCCTCAAGGGTTCTGCGTCTTTGAAGAATATGCTTGACCGAATGACCAACAGTTTTAATAAGCGACATCATTATGATTTTTCGCACGAAGTGTATGAGGCAATGCAAGGTTGCTTAGCGTGTAAAGCCTGTGCTACTCAGTGTCCTATCAAAGTAGATGTGCCAAACTTCAGAGCACGTTTCCTTAATGTGTATCACTCTCGTTATCAAAGACCTATCAAGGACTATTTTGTAGCAAATATAGAGTCGTTATTGCCATTGATGGCACTGTCACCAAAAATAGTAAATACAGTGCTCGATACGGGTTGGGTTCAGTCTTTGGTATCTTCAACTGTGGGGTATGTTGATGCTCCTTTGCTATCTTCCCCGACATTGAAACAACGCCTGAAAAGCCAACATGTTGAAAAGTACGATCATCAAAAGCTTTCAAGCTTGAGCGACGAGCAAAAGCAACGCTATGTGATTGTGGTGCAAGACCCGTTTACCAGTTACTACGATGCGAAAGTCGTTGATGATTTTGTATCTCTAGTGGTGAACCTTGGATTCATTCCAGTCATGCTTCCGTTTAAGCCCAATGGCAAAGCCCAACACATCAAAGGCTTTTTAAAGCAATTTACCAACACTGCGCAAAATACCGCACAGTTTCTTGCTGAGGCAGCCAAGCTCAAGATGCCTATGGTGGGTGTAGATCCTGCGTTGGTGCTTTGTTACCGCGATGAATATAGAGAAACCCTGAAAAAAGATTGTCCTGATTTTTCCGTAAATACAGTACATGAATGGCTACTGCCACAACTGGATTCGCTTCCTTCTCGTAATAATAACAATCAGGAACCATGGTATTTGCTAGCACACTGTACAGAGAAAACCATGCTACCTAACGCTGAAAAAGAGTGGGGAGCTATCTTCATGCATTTTGGTGCTTCGTTAACTGCTGTGCCTGTTGGGTGTTGTGGTATGGCGGGAACGTTTGGGCATGAGGCAGATAAACTGCAGTGGTCAAAGGATATCTACGGTTTAAGTTGGAAGCCAAGCTTTGAACGTTTACCGATAGAGCGTTGCCTAGTTACGGGTTATTCGTGTCGAAGCCAAGTGAAGCGCTTTGAAGGTAGTGTAGTTAAGCATCCACTACAAGCTCTGTTAGAAGTGTTGTAATGACAATCGTAGCCAATAACAGAACAGTCTAGCGTGTTAAAATACTGAATATCTGCGTTGGAGTTTTTGATTGTAGAATAACGACTTATCAAAAATTTTTGCCTTATTCTCAAGTATTTGTCTTGCGCTATGTCTGGTCATTTACTTGCTGTAAATGGTGTTAATCAGAATAAAGCGAGGTTTACCTCGCTTTATTCTTTAATGATGCCGTTTTTGCATCAGTAATGACAGACTAAAGCGGGTTCAGTTCAAATTATGACTTTCTTTAAAAGTCAGTGAGCATATCCCAAAACGGCTGCCTTGATTCTGGTGTGTTATTACGATGAGTTGTGTACTTAACGTGTGTGTTTTTATCATTTGATGGTGATAGATTGATACTCCACAGGGCCCGTATTTCATTGGGGATCATAGAGTAACGCACATCAATAACTTTGAATTTATCGACAGGATCTTGTGCAAGAAAGCCATTTGAAAACTGGCTAAAACGTTCGATGTCTTTCGCTTGTTGATAGTTAGGGTCAAGCCAAGGGAAATCTCTATTCATGTCTAGTTTAGCGATAGATTCACCAGAATACATTTTTACCGACGTCCCCATCCTGACGGCATCTACGTAATACCGACCATCGGTTTCGTAAATGATCTTCCAGACTAAGATATTAGCGAAAGTAGGTTTTGCTTCTATCCGTATAGGCACATGCTGCCGGCTGTTGGCTAATAACAATCCGTTAGTTTCTGCTCTGTCTCGTTGGACCACCCCTAGAGTGAGGTAGATCAAGCCCCACAAAATTGCAAAACGTGCAAACAAAGGGTTTTTCTTTAACGTTGCAAATATCAGTAAAATCAATATAGGAAGGGTAAATGCAGGATCAACCACTGAGATGGCGTTCCATGCAAAACGTTCATTGGAAATAGGCCAAAATAGCTGAGTGCCATATGACGTGCAGGAGTCAAGAAGCCCGTGAGTACCATAACCTAAGGCGCAAGCTCCCCAACTTTGTTTAAAGGAGAAATGGTGTTTTTTTGCGATTAACCAATGCAAAACCAATGCGCAAATGAAACTACCCACAGGGATAAACAGCAGTGAATGAGTAAATTGCCGATGAAACTGCAAAAATAGCAATGGATCCCTTGATGAACGAATAAGTACATCTAAATCTGGTGCCATTCCAGCAAGTAGCCCCAATACACCTGCGACAACTATATGCTGCTTCTTATACATTGACTGAGGCACAGACGCCCCTAGCAATCCTTGCGTTAATGGATCCATTACTCACTCATTAATAGGGTATGTTTGAAATACTTGACGTGGGATCTTCAGAATTACGTTGACCTTAATAACAAATGTTCCAAGAAGTATAGGGTAGTTGTATTCAGTGGGATGGAATTATCATGGAACAAATTGTCTCAAATGTTCATCCCACAGGATTATAGGCTCTACAGGGACAAGTAGGCGGATAGACATCACCTGCAAAGGATGAAATGTCGTGTATAAATAGGGTTTATATATGACCACAATTGAGCTAAATAGGAACTTTTAAAATCCGATAGTAGAATATGCTCATCAATCATCTCAGAGAGTTATAGCACATCCTATGCCGGTAATTTCTCAGTCGTTACGAACCCATGTAACAACACAAAGAGTCTCGTCACAATGAAGCCTAAAGAAGGTGACAAGACCAAGAATAATCTCATGGTTATTAGGGTCACAGACGAATTGATCCCTGATCATCTCAACAATGGCATGCCAATACTCTTAGTTAGGGTGGTGTGTTTAGAGTGTGCGCATTTCTTTTATATTGCGTCTTGTGAGCTTCATCAATCTCAGTGCTTATCTTGCAGCGCTCTGGTATAAGGATTTACTGCAAAAACCTAGCTGAATAGAAGTGCTGTAATGACATGGATTGCAATAGTATGCGTTGTCTTTGCAGTGTTGCTCTTTACTTGAGTTTATTTCGTGGTTAGCCAAACTAAAACTAACCTTTAAGGTTTTACAAAATATTTTTTGAATCAGCAGCTTTGCTCTTTTTGATGTATTTAATTGCAGCCCAAACAACATAACCTGTAACGCCAACGATGAGAGCTGATCGAATAAGGATAGGAGCGTCATGTTCTAGTTCATGAACGTGCGGGACTATACTTGCGTACAGGCGGCTTGTAAAAAGCAGCCCCATTACCAGCATAAAAACTTTATTCATTTCGCCTGCCTCGATATCAATGCTTTTCACAGAACAAGCAATTAGTGGGTTGCCATAATAATGAACGCACGTTTTGTCCTGTTTGGATTTAGAAGAATGCGCTTCTTGAGCATGCTCGTCAATGTAGCCCCCAGTTTTAATCAGTAAGCTAATATTCCAGATTTGAAAGTCTTCATTTGTGAGCTGTGAACGCTCGGTCTGGGTTGAGATTGCATGCACTATTCGGCAAGCTATCATTAAAATTCGATTTATTGTATGGCTTCTTCAATGGCTATAAATTGAATTTTCGTTAGACACATTACTGCTTTGGAAAATTCATATTCTTGATTCAATTGAGTCACGGATTGAAACGGTAGCGGATCTTCACCAGGTTCGGCTAGATACGTGTCTATCTTTTGACTGATGGCATAACTTTGGCCCGTATTATCATTAATGTCGGGATATTTATGCCGAAGCCAGGTAAAGCGCTTTGAAGCTACCGTGGTCAAGCACCTTCTACAAGCGTTGTTAGACATAGTTTAAATGTAGGGTAACGACAAAGTAAAAAGCGGTTACACACCGATTGCCATTTTTCTGGCCACCGGTAGATACGGTGTATCTTTATACCACTTTTGAAGTGTTCTAGTGATTACCCTAACTACTATTTACCGAGATGTTTTTTGATGCAGAATGAGAACAGACAGTAGTTTAGGTGCTTACTGAATAAGCTTGGTAGTTGCAACTTCAGCGGGTAGTGCTCTAATCTTTACTGCAACCTTAACATCAATTGGATCACCATATTGATTGAAAGCAACATCGACAATATCGCCCTCTTTCAACTTATCAGTAACAGTGGGCATTTTAATGTTAATTACACGATTGTCTTCTAAACGGATTACAAGTTCTGATGTGACTGATAATGAACCTTCCTCAATCGCATCACCAACTAAACCACCAATTAGAAAGCCAGCTAGACGAGAGTCCGAGTCCGATGCAACTAAACCACCGAGATTGCCTATTGCCTCTCCTGCGCCCGTATTGTCGTTTTTAGTAATTTGATTAGCGAGCACTTCACCTTGCTGTAGCATCGCAGTTTCGTTTGAAGCACAACCAAACAGCATGAGGGACGTGATTAAGATAGTGAAAATTGATTTCATAGGTATTTCCTTAGTTAGAACGCTTGTGTTTTTACTAAGGCTATTTTCTATTTGAAATGCTATTTTCACTAAATTGGATACTATTCAATTTGTTGATACATGCTAATTGTGCCCTCGTGACAAGAAGTCGTGAGTTATTTTGTATGATACGAATTTTTCACCTCGTTCTTTTGTTAATGGATATCTTTGTTGATGAAACGCTCCTCGATAATAATGCTTGGAGATAATGGCAGAGTTGCTGGCTGTTAAAACGACAGATTGCGAAAGATACGCATGAATATGTCACTCTCACAGGTATAGAGTCTCCTGCGTTAATGGCGAAGTGTCACATTTCGTATTTGAATTCGAGAGCATAGAAAAATGACCATTAGAGGCTTTACTAAAGTTCATTGGAACTGGAAGCTTTTCTTAATGTAATTTACTGCTTCGCAAACAACATAACCTGTAACATCAACGATGAGTGCAGAGCGAGTGAGGGTAGGGGCGTTATATTCAAACGTTTATACTGCCAGCTAGCTTTTAACCTCAAGTGATTGTACTGCTTCTTCAATCGACATGAATTGAATTTTTGTCAAACACATTTCTGCTTTGGAAAACTCATGCTCTTGAATTAATTGAGTCATTGATTGAAGCGATAGTGAAGCTTCATTCGGTTCGAATAAATACGTGTCATCGTTCGGACTAATCGCATAACTTTGGCCAAAGCTATCAATTTAAACAGTCAGTACTTCCCATAATTAGGCCCTCTAATTCTTCATCTAGTTTTGCCTCTGAAGCGACAAATATTAGCTCGGAATCACCGTCTAACTTTAAAATACATGGCCATTGAATCATCGTCTTTCCTACGTACAAACCTGCAATCTTGATTTTCTACCGTAACACTAATGATTAAAGGCTGCTATTTATCAATATGTGTGAATATAGATGATGGGCAGTTTGAATATTTGCTATATGAGATAATTTTAGTAGTATCACGATTCCTGATCATCGAGACAGAACTATGACTTTTAAAGCCGCAATTTTTGATATGGATGGGTTGCTTCTTGATACCGAGCGAGTGTGTATGAATGCTTTTGAAAAAGCATGCCATACTCTAGGGCTTGAGTTTTTGAAGCCAGAGTATCTTGCGATCATTGGCCAAAATGCACAAGGAGTGGAGCGCACCATACGTGCCGGTTATCCTGATGATTTGGATTATCCTGCACTTCGTAAAGTGTGGATGGAGTATTACCATGATGTTACGCATCATCAGGCAATTCCCATTAAAGAGGGAGTACTTGAGCTTCTTGATTGGCTGAAGGACAATAACATACCGATAGCGGTCGCTACATCGACAGACTTAAGCTTAGCTAAAACAAAGTTGAAACTAGCAGGGCTAGACGCCTACTTCGATATTTTGGCTTGTGGATGCGAAGTGACGCATGGCAAACCTGATCCGGAAATCTATTTATTGGCCGCTAGCAGACTTAATATAGAGCCACAGCAATGCTTAGGTTTCGAAGACTCAAACAATGGTGTGCGTTCTGGTATTGCCGCAAACTTGCAAATGTATCAAATTCCCGATCTCGTATTTCCAACTGATGAGATAATTTCATTAGGGCATCAAGTTCTACCTTCAATGATTGATGTGTTGAAGGTTCTTAAGCAAGGACATTAGGTCTCTACTTGATTGGAGAATAATGACTAATCAAAAGTTACTTTCTTTTGTATTAAGCGAAAAAAGGGCCCAATTGCTTGGACCCTTCTTTAGACAATTTATAATAATGGCGCTTCTACTTACTAAAATTTGTTTTAGCTGCGTTGAACTTATCTACGTACGCCATCATGTCTTCTTCTACCCAAGGGATAAGACCGCTAGCAATCATACGCTTACTGCCAGTACCTATTACTTGGCCGTCTCCCTTAAACTCGAAGTTTAGGGTTACTACGCCACGCTTGCCGTTAACATCGAAAGTGGCGCTAGATAACTCTACCGTCGGTTCTTTGATATCAAAGCGATTAAACTCAAGCTTCATGTTTTCATAAATGATAAGAGGGCGTTTAGTGTTGAACATCATTTGTTCTTCTTTCATAAGAGGAACCATGATGTGAGGGAAGTTCATGCCTGAGAACTTTACATAGCCACGAATAACATTCTCGATTAACTCAGCATCGGTGCAGATGTCTCCACGACGCTCCATGCTTAGGTATTCTTTGCCTTTTTCATCCACAACAGCGCTGTTTTCATCACATGCGTGGTTTAACTGCAATTCAACGCCATCACTTACCATTCCAGAGAAGGTAAATTTCATGTTCTGGCTTAATCCCTCGTTCTGCAGTAATACAGCGAATAACAGGTCGCCTGGTACGCAGAAACGCTTGTTGTCTTCGTCATGAATAGGGTTAAAGTCACCTGCAATACCCTTAGCAAAATCGCTAGCTTGTTTGCGAGTAAAATGAATCGATGAATTTTCACTTACGAAGTATGGGGATAGAAACATAGTTACGGCTTAAAATCTTTGTTATTAGTAGATATGTGATCGGAGTATATCAAAGTGTAAAAACTTAATGGTCTATCCAGTGTATATATTTTCGCATAACTGTGTAACTTAACGTGTTGATATACCGAATTAAAGCCGTGTAATCGGGCATTTTGGTTGTTATTTGAGTGATTTTGGTTACAATGCTCAGCCTGTTATTATTTGAATCCAATCACATCAGTAATTGTGAAGGACATAATAGCCATTTCTTTGGCTCTTGTATTCTAGGCATTGAACGCAAGAGATTAACTTAAACATGTGTTGCTTCGTATGTAACACCACTGGAATAGGACTTAAAATGCCTGTAATTACTCTTCCTGACGGCAGTCAGCGTCAATTTGACAACCCTGTATCAACTCTAGACATCGCAGCTTCTATTGGCCCTGGTCTTGCAAAAGCAACCATTGCTGGTCGTGTAGATGGCGAGCGCGTTGATGCTTGTGATCTTATCGAACAAGATGCAAGCCTAGAAATCATTACTGCAAAAGATGAAGTTGATGGTCTTGAGATCGTGCGCCACTCATGTGCTCACCTTCTCGGTCATGCTATTAAGCAACTTTACCCTGATGCAAAAATGGCTATCGGTCCAACTATCGACAATGGTTTCTACTATGACATCGATATGGAGCATCACCTTACGCAAGAAGATTTAGATAAAATCGAAAAGCGTATGAAAGAGCTTGCTAAAACCAAGTATCAAGTTGTTAAGAAAAAAGTCAGCTGGCAGGAAGCTCGCGATGCATTTGAAGCTCGCGGAGAGACCTACAAGATTGAAATCTTGGATGAGAATGTTTCTAAAGACGATCGTCCAGGACTTTACCATCACGAAGAATACATCGACATGTGTCGTGGTCCACACGTACCGCACATGGGCTTCTGTCAACACTTTACGCTACTTAACGTGGCGGGTGCATACTGGCGTGGTAACAGTGACAACAAGATGCTTCAGCGTATCTACGGTACTGCATTCCACGACAAGAAAGCACTTAAGGCGCATCTAACACGTCTTGAAGAAGCGGCTAAGCGTGACCACCGCAAGATTGGTAAGCATTTAGACTTATTCCATATGCAGCAAGAAGCACCAGGTATGGTGTTCTGGCACCACAATGGTTGGTCTATTTTCCGTGATCTAGAAGTATTCATTCGTGAAAAACTAACTGAATACGATTACCAAGAAGTAAAAGGTCCTCTAATGATGGACCGTGTTCTTTGGGAACGTTCAGGTCACTGGGACAAATACGCTGATGCGATGTTCACAACGAACTCAGAAAACCGTGAATACGCAATTAAGCCAATGAACTGCCCAGGTCACGTTCAGATCTTTAACCAAGGTCTGAAATCGTACCGTGATTTACCGCTACGTATGGCTGAATTCGGTTCATGTCACCGTAACGAACCATCAGGTGCTCTGCACGGCATCATGCGTGTCCGTGGCTTTACTCAGGATGATGCGCACATCTTCTGTACTGAAAGCCAGATCCAAGATGAAGTGATTAGCTGCATTAAGATGGTTTACGATACGTACCAAACCTTTGGCTTCGATAACATCGTAGTTAAGCTGTCTACACGTCCTGAAAAGCGCGTAGGTTCTGATGAAATCTGGGATGAGTCAGAGAAAGCACTAGAGCAAGCGCTGCAATCTATGGATATTCCTTATGAGATCCAAGAAGGCGAGGGTGCGTTCTACGGACCGAAAATTGAATTTACTTTGTATGATTGTCTGGATCGTGCGTGGCAATGTGGTACAGTGCAACTCGATTTCAACTTACCAGGCCGTTTAGGTGCAACTTATGTAGGTGAAAATAACGAACGATTAGTTCCTGTTATGATTCACCGTGCTATCCTAGGGTCACTTGAGCGTTTCATCGGTATCTTAATCGAAGAATACGCTGGTTTCTTCCCTACGTGGTTGGCACCAGAACAAGCGGTAATTTTGAACATTACTGACAAACAAGCAGAATATGTTCAAGAAATTGCACAAAAAATGCAAAAAAGTGGAATTAGAGCCAAAGCGGACTTGAGAAATGAGAAGATTGGCTTTAAAATCCGCGAACATACTTTAAAACGTGTTCCGTACATGTTGGTGGTGGGTGACCAAGAAATGGAAGCCGGCGAAATCGCAGTACGTACTCGTAAGGGCAAGGACTTAGGCAAGTTCAAAGTGGATGATTTTATCTCTTATATCCAAGCCGAAGTTTCAAGCCGTAAGCTCAATCTGGAGGAATAAGCTATTAAAGGCGGAAGACGTGGCCAACAACAACCGGCCAAACAAAACCAGCACCGTTTAAACGGTGAAATCCGAAGCGTTCGTGAAGTTCGTTTAACTGGCGCCGATGGCGAACCAGTAGGTATCGTATCTTACCAAGATGCGCAAACTGCAGCTGACGAAGCTGGTATGGATCTCGTAGAGATCAGCCCTAACGCCGAGCCACCGGTCTGTCGTGTGATGGACTATGGTAAATTCCTCTTTGAAAAGAGCAAGGCTCTTAAAGAGCAGAAGAAGAAGCAAAAGCAGATTCAGATTAAGGAAATAAAATTCCGACCTGGAACTGATATTGGAGACTATCAGGTAAAACTACGCAACCTGACCGGTTTCCTTGAAGACGGCAACAAAGTGAAGGTAACAATTCGCTTCCGTGGCCGCGAAATGGCTCACCAAAACATCGGTGTTGACGTTCTAAATCGTTTGAAAGCAGATACTGAAGAATTTGCAGTAGTTGAATCTTTCCCATCGAGAATAGAAGGTCGTCAGATGATTATGGTACTGGCCCCTAAAAAGAAGTGATTATCGGCCTGCAAGTAATTTAACCTTGCTGCTTTAAAGTGGCAGGGTTTCATTCGCCCTAATTACTATGTTATTAACAACTCAACAATGCGGAGTTATTCATCATGACTAAGATGAAAACCAACAAAGGTGCTGCTAAGCGTTTCAAGAAAACTGCTGGTGGTATCAAATTTAAGCACGCTGGTAAACGTCACATCTTGACTAAGCGTACTACTAAGAACAAGCGTCAACTACGTCCTAACGCAATCCTTCCTAAGTGTGAAGTGGCTGCTGTTATTCGTATGATGCCATACGCTTAATTCTTTTTAGTTTATAATTCGTTTAGTTTAGGAGAAGCATAATGCCTCGCGTAAAACGTGGTGTACAAGCTCGTGCACGTCATAAGAAAGTTCTAAAACAAGCTAAAGGTTACTACGGAGCACGTTCACGTGTTTACCGCGTAGCTTTCCAAGCAGTTACTAAAGCTGGTCAATACGCATACCGTGACCGTCGCAACAAAAAGCGTCAGTTCCGTCAGCTATGGATCGCTCGTATCAATGCTGCATCTCGCCAGAATGGTCTATCTTACAGCCGTTTCATCAACGGTCTTAAGAAAGCATCTATCGAGATCGACCGTAAGATCCTTGCGGATATCGCGGTATTCGACAAAGCTGCATTTGCAGTTCTAGTTGAAAAAGCAAAAGCTGCTCTATAATTTTTAGAACACAAAGCTTTATTTAAAGGAGACCCTAGGGTCTCCTTTTTTATTGGCATCAATTATTGCTAAAGTAAGTTGGTTACTTATTAAGATCTTTTAACATCCATACGTCGCATAAATTGTGTAACGTACCTTCCAATGGTTTCGCCAAGTGTTTAAACCCTAGATTTTCATAAAGCTTAATTGCTGAGTCCATATTCGATAGAGTATCTAGATAGCATTGAGTGAACCCTTGTTGTTTAGCGAAGTCTAAGCACTGGTTGGTCAAAGACTTGCCTAGTCCTAACCCTCTTGCATCTGGAAGCAGAAAGAGTTTTTTTAACTCGCAAATAGAAGAGCCTTGCTTGAATGGAGCAATTCCACAACCACCAACAATTTTGCCATCTTTTAAAGCAACTAAATAGCGACTGCGATTTTCTCGCGTGTAATAGCGACTCATGTTGTAAACCTCAGGGTCTGATGGCCCGTAACCCTCACCAACAGCGCCGAATTCTTCTCCAACACGTTTAATGATTTCTTTTATCAGTGGGTCAAACTGGGGTTGGATACTAACGATCTCAACAGACAAATTGTGCTCCTCGTGTTTAATACCAATAGTGCGAAATAACTGGTCATTCTAGCTTGTTAAATGCTCGATAACGGCGTTAGAATTTTTGATTGTAGAATAACTACTTATCGAAAAATGCAGCCTTGTTCTCGAACATTTTCCCAAAGCTATTTCTGATCACTTGCTTAGTGTGATTGGTATAAGTTATCAGAAATCTTGGCTTTATAGGCTATCAATACTTATAGGATATACAAGTATTACAACTCTATGTATGCAAAAGAAGCACCCTTAACGGTTTGTCATCTCCTATGACGCATTTAAATTGTTCCTTTTTGAACTGATCGCATTTTCTAGTTCGTTTGTTGGGCGATAAGTACGTCGTCGTATTCTTATGCAATCTTTTCTTTAAATATGGATATTAAAGCTCTAGTTTTCTTCGATAAATTTTTAGATGAAGGATAAATCAGGGTTAGGTTAAGGCTGGGAAACTTGGCGTTTGGTAGCACTTGTATCAAAGGACTGTATCCAATAGAAGTAAGCGAGTGATTTTTAGGAAGAAATGCGATGCCCTTATCCTTTAAGGCTAATGAATACATTAAGTTTAAGTCATCAGATTTGAGGTGAATTGGGATGTCTTTGCCCAACAATTTTGCATTGTAACGGTTCGCAAATATTCTATGAGATTTTAGATCGGCGAGCGTTTCACATGGTGGGTGAGAGTCTAAATATTTTTGGGAGGCGACTAGATGAGATTGGTAGGGTTGTAGACTGAATTGAACATAGCTTTCATCTGTAATAGTAACAACTTCTGGCAAAACCTGAAGGTCAAAGCCTTGCCGTTTTAAATCAATGCTACCTTGATGATTCTCTACTTCGAGCTGAACATTAGGAAATTTAGATGAGTATTCAGTGATAATTGAATTAAATACTTGTGATGTCATTAAAGCAGACGGTACAGCAAGGCGTAACACACCAACATAATCTTGATGTGACTCTTTCATCGCTTTAATCCCTTGTTCGATATTATACATTTGCTCATAGGCAAGTTGGTAAAGGTGTTTCCCCGGGCCCGTTAATTCAATGGTTCTAGTGGTTCTAATTAACAGTTCACAACCTAATGACTCTTCTAGTGTTTGTATGCGACGACTCACCTTTGAGCGTTGTAAACCATTTGCGTTTGCCGCAGCACTAATTCCGCCGTGCAGAACAGCCTGTGTAAACATCCATAAATCATCAAAATGCGTCTTCATTGTCCTATTTATAGCTCCTAAATGGCTGATTTTATAGTCTACCAGAAAGAACTCATGATCTTTATAATCTATTAACTATTAAGGTAAGGAGCTAATAATGAGAGAGAAGCAGATGTTTTTACGCTGTATGACCTTTTTTACTGCAATGTTTTTTGTATCATTTATATATCTAATTGTTTCAGACCGACGAGCACCATTTACTACAGAGGGTCGTGTTTATGGGCAAGTGGTTCAAATTGCATCAGAGGTGACAAGTAGGGTTACTGATGTGCTTGTTGAGAATAACGAAGAAGTAAAAACGGGAGATATTTTATTTATTCTCGATTCTCGTAAATTTGAAATCGCTTTGGATCAAGCTGAGCTTGCCTTGCAGTCTGCGAAAGAAAGTGAGTTAGCACTACGTGCTAAAAAAAGCGCAGCTATCGCCAATATTTCTCGTGTAAAAGCTTCTTTGAATAATGCTAAATCGGAATATCAAAGAATATCTAAGTTAGCAAAACACCAAGCGGTATCAGTTTCTGAGTTAGAAAGTAAAAAAAAGCAGTATCAAATTGCTATTGCAGATCTTGAGATTGAGAAACAGAACCTAAACAAATTAAACGCGCAACTTAATACAGGTCAGGGTGTTACTACTGATGTACTTGTTGCTCAAAGTCGTTTAGAAAAGGCGAAACTAGATATAAGTAATACTGTAGTGCGTTCCCCAAGTGATGGCACAGTAACCAACCTCAGACTAGAAGTAGGAACAATAGCCAATGCTAATATGCCTTTGTTGACGTTTGTTACCGATGATTCTCTTTGGGTTGCTGCGGATTTCAGAGAAAAGTCCGTATCTAAAGTCACTAATGATTATCATGCTTTAGTTACCTTTGATGCTTTTCCTGGAAAAGTATATCAATATCATGTGGATAGTCGAGACAGAGGCGTCTCTTCGGGTCACCAAAACCCGAATGGAATGCTTACACAAATAGAGGTAAATAATCGCTGGGTCCGTGATGCCCAGAGAACAAGGATCAATCTCGAAAGTAATGAGTTATTACCGGATTCCCTGTTTATCGGATCACGAGCATCACTTGCGTTATATTCGGGAGAAAGTAGGTTTTGGCAACTTATTGCCAAAACACGGATACGGTTAATTAGTTGGTTCCACTTTATTTACTAGGTGGTTTGAATGAAAGCTTTTCGTATCTGGTTTGCATGCTCATTGGGTTTAGCTCTTAGCATGGTATTAGGTTGGAACTATGGATTTCTAGCCATCGTGTTACCTATGTTTGTTCTTAGCAATACTGAACATTTTCATCTACCTCTGCTTTTGATGATATTTGTTTCAGCTTTGGTAACCATATTGGAATTTAACGTAATGTGGGGGGTACTGAAAAACACTCCATTGTTATTGACAATCGTTGTTGGAATTTCCTTTTTTATCAAATGTGTAGCAATGACGGATAGGAAAACGTTCTTATTGGGCTACATGGGTCTTATCGTTGGCTCTATTCTACTCAACTTTAGTAGTTATTCTTTTATTGATATAGAAGAGTTTAGCATCACTATTTTGATGTATTGCTTACTCAATATCGTGATTTGTGCATTAGCTTATAGCTTATTTCCAACTGCTAATTCAGAGTATCTCGAAAAGGGAGAGGGCAATCAACAACAAGCTCCTTATCAAAATTATCAGCTGGTCATGATGTGGGTGTTGCCAATGATTGCATTCGTTATATTTCAACTCGCCGATCTCTATGATTCAGCTGCGGCACATGCATCAATATTAATTATCTTGGCCCCCATGACTTATACAGGAGCGCTTAAAATGGCGAAAGTCCGTATTATTGGAACAGGCTTAGGGTGCGTGTTGGGATTGGTAATGCAATTAACTCTTGGTCTTTGGTTTGAAAGTGCATTTTTGTATTGGCTATTATTTACCATCATCTTAGGACCGCTGTGCTATATGCAAACACAAGGTATAGCGAAGTCAGCTATATCATTTTCGGCTACAGCGGCTTTAACTGTTCCTATGACAACAGCGCTAACGCCCGGTGAAACAGATGCATTCTTTGCTCTTTTATACAGATTTAGCTCAATTTTCATAGCTGTAGTACTGAGTGCGTTACTTATATTTTTAATGCAGCAGATTGCGGAAAATAGAAGTCGAGAGCGACTATGCAAAAGCTAACGGCTTCGGAAGTTACTCTTAATTGGCAAAGAACAATACAACTTGGATATAAAGTTGGAAAGGTGATTTCATGTATTACCACGTCATCTTGTTTGTGTCTCTTGCTGTTAATTCAGGGCTGTGAAACAACACAAAAAAGAAGCGCTTCGATTGATTCTGAGTATATGAACCCTCTTAATACCCCAGGACTTAGGTTTTGGGATGAGAACCTTTCTTATGAGGGGAATCTGAGTATTGTGCAAGATTTGAATTCGTTAGTTGAAAATAGACCGGATACAGATGAAATCAATCATTTAGCTCTTTCCGGTGGCGGTGTAAATGGGGCATTTTCAGCCGGTATTCTAAATGCTTGGAGTGAAGAAGGAACACGACCTGATTTTGACTTAATTACAGGTGTATCAACGGGCGCCATTGTTGCAGTATTTGCTTATTTGGGACCAGAGTACGATGAAGATTTGAAACGATATTATACGGAAATCCCCGTAGGAGATATGTTTCAACGTTACTCGATATTAAAGCTACTTTCGCAAAACTCTTTTCTTGATACATCGGATTTTGAACGAAAAGTACGCAGTACTATAGATAAAAGCATGCTTGACAGAATGAAGCTAGAACGAGAGAAAGGACGGATATTGCTCATTGGGACAACCAATTTAGATAACCAAAAAATGGCGTTGTGGGATATAGGAAGAATTGCTCAATTAAGTTCATCAGAGGCTCTACAGCTAATTCAAGATATTATAATCGCAAGTAGTTCAATTCCAGGGGCATTCCCTGCTAAGTTAATTTCTATGTCTCATATGGGAGAGGAATACAATGAGCTACATGTGGATGGAGGAGTGTCTCGACAAGTGTTTTTGATCCCGCAATGGATTAATGGGACTATTGAGAGTAGTGGACATGTACATAATATTTATGTCATACGAAATGGAACGTTGAAAGCAAGATTTAATGAAGTCGAGAATGGTATATCGTCCGTGTCAGCAAGTGCGATATCTACTTTGCTAAGGCGACAAGGCATAGGTGATGTAGAATACATCTATCATTTTAGTGAACGGAATCGCTACCCATTTAATTTGGCCCACATTGATAACGATTTTAGACCTACTAAGTTAGATGCTCTTAGTTTAGATTATATGAATGCTGTGTATGAATACGGCTTTAATAAATTTAAAGATAGAACGCTGTGGCTAGATGCTCCCCCAAGCGTAAGCGCTAAAATAGAATAGTCTAATCTAGATCTTAAGGTAGTGCAGTGAGCAAACCTTGTGAGCACTATTCAAACAATCCAATCAAAAATAGAGAATCAAATGTTGTTTAATGCAATTAGGAGTCAAAAATGAAGAACGATGAATTGGTTGATTGCCAATGGCTTAGTGAGCATTTGCTTGATGATAACTTAGTTGTGCTAGATGCATTTATGTTGAAAGTGGTAGGCAAGGAGCCTATTGAGTACCCAAGCTTCTCAACTATTTCTGGTTCACGACCTTTTGACATAGAAAACGACTTTTGTGATAACGAATCGACGCAATTGCATGCTCTACCGACGCAAACAGCTTTTACTGAAAAGGTTCAAAAGTTAGGGGTGAATAAACACAGCACCATCGTCATCTTTGACAATCAAGGGATCTATAGTGCACCTCGAGCCTGGTGGACGTTTAAAGTTATGGGCTTTGACAACGTTAAGGTTTTAGATGGTGGTTTGCCAGAGTGGATAGCACAAGGTTACCCAACGAGTTCAACATACGATGAAACGTCAATCAAAGGGGATTTTGTTGCTTGCTACAATCCAGTCAAAGTGACAGATTACCAAGTTTTACTTGATCGCTTAAATGACACTTCGCAATTAGTTATCGATGCACGGGGAAGCGCTAGATTTAATGCTGAAGTTGCCGAGCCTAGACCTGGTGTCAGGGCGGGGCGAATTCCCCATTCTGTGAACTTGCCTTTTTCATCACTAATGGAGGGGCACCGATTTAAATCGAAACAGGCGATAGAGCAGCTGTTTATTAGTGTTGGAGCGTTAGACTCACGGTGTCTTGTTTTTTCGTGTGGCTCAGGAATAACCGCTTGCATTCTTATCCTAGCGGCACATCACATTGGGCTCTCAGAAACCATCTTATACGATGGTTCATGGGCAGAGTGGGGAGCTAATGAGAAACTCCCTCTAGCGGATTAGTCGCATCACTTTTCCACTATCGGTTGTGATATACAGGTAGTCATCGGGCGATACCTGTATATCGCGAATTCGCTCGCCTAAGTCTTCAAACAAACGCCTCTCTTCAATCAGTTTGTTACCGTCTATCTTGATAACGTTGATATGAGTAAGCTTTAAGGCTCCGGCTAGGAGTTTGCCGTTAAGATCAGGGTAGCGTTCGCCACGGTAGATAATAAGCGAGGAAGGTGCAATAGATGGAGTATAAACGAGCGAAGGCGCGGTAACACCTTCTTGGTATTTAGAGTCTCCCACCATTAAAGGGCCCCAATACTCTTTGCCATGAGAAGTCATCGGCCAACCGTAGTTATGCCCTTTTTCTATTTTGTTTATTTCATCGCCGCCACGAGGGCCATGCTCTATTGCCCACAGTGTTTTCGTTTCTGGGTCAAAGGTTATCCCTTGGGTATTTCTATGCCCATAACTCCATATCTCAGGTAGAACATCGTTGTTGGTCACATAAGGGTTGTCTTTTGGTACTGAGCCATCAGCGTTAATGCGTACAATCGTGGCTGCATGATTAGAGGTATCTTGGCCATTATCTCTATCGCCCCTATCACCAATGGAAAAATAGAGCTTATTCTCATCATCAAACACAATGCGGCTGCCAAAGTGTCTTCCTGTATCTGAGTGAGACTGCGTTGCTAATACTTCTTTGAAGTTACTGAGCGACCCTTTGATATAGGTTGCAGAGGCCAGGACAGTGCTCGCACCTTGTTTATCCGTTTGGCTGTAGGTGAGGAACAAACGGCTAGTGTCTTGCGGGTGAAAAGCTAAGTCTAGCAACCCTCCTTGACCACCAGCGTATACATCGTCAGGTTTAAACAAGGCTTTGTATTTTCCTGATGGTATATCCAGTTCCACAATAGACCCATTGCGCTCGCTAATTACGGCAGTTTCACTATCAGAAAACGCTATTGACCAAGGTACTTTCAATCCAGTTGCTACGGTTTGCAAATTGTAGGCGTGGCTTAGGTTCGCATATCCCACTGTTGCCAATGCAAGTGCGAGTAGATGAGTTTTCGTCGATCGAAGCATGCCTGTTTCCCTTTAGCTGGACTGTCCAACCTGATCGCCACAACGTTTGAATAAAATCATCCAGTATTGTGCGTGACTGATTGTTGCTTGTGTGTATTTATTATATGCACTTTGTACAGGATGATGGTATTGGTTGTCGAGATTGACGGTATAAAGAATTTCGATGTGTGGAGACAGCGTATGGTAGGCCGAATTAAGATCTGCGAGGTAAGGCTGAATTTCCCCAATATAGTACTTATGAAATACGTTTTTTAATCTGCGGTACTTTGTTGTATCTCGGTTATTTCCACAAAATATAATGTTATCGTACTGCTGAAGCTGTTGTGTGGTTGCTTGTAAATAGACGGTCGCTGATTGAAGCGAATGACTTATACGACCAAGTTGGTCGTACTTTTCTATCTCTTCTTGAAAGCTAAGAATATCAAAGTAACTAGGTAGTTCTCCCTTGTGGTAAAGCGCGTCTAGCATAGACAATTGTTGAAGCACATTTTGCAGGCTATATAAGCCTTGGTTAGTTTCTTTTGTGTACCAGTCCGTTGAGAATAAATTAGCGTAAAACGCGTCGCTACTGTAGAGAGTATTAGTGATATGTAACGGCAATTCTTGCCACTTAATGCTATAGATGTTTTGCAAGTCTTCGTTGAGTGTAGCGCTCAATTTATTGGTGTCCAAACACGATTTTAGTCCACTCAACAGTGCAATTTCATACTCTAAGTTTCGGAACTGATCTTGCACCTTACCAAGCACTGTGTTCCTCTGGGCAACCAGTTCCATAAGATTACATTTGGACAGTTGTAATGCGTCGACTACGCCAACGGTTTGCCTAGAAGTTTGCTGGAAGAGTTCTCGTTTTCTTGGGTAGTCAGGTGTTGGAATAACCACTTCAATCGCGTTTTTTTGTTGAACGTTTGCAAGACGATTAAGATAGTTCTCAAATCTATTTTCAACATTAGGTGCTTGGTCACAACCAAGTAGCCCTAAGCATGCGCCAATAATGATTGCGTATTTTGCTTCCGTCACAAATAGCCCTCGATTAATACTTACAGTCACGTATACGCAGTGGGAGAGTAGATAGTCTAAGTGGGCTTGTTCATCGCATTGTCATCATGTTTTAAGCGCTGGAAAAGCGAACCCATTGCCACTAGGTAAAACCCTATCCCTAAGAAAGAACTCCATTAGCTGAGACATATCAATGACAAATGCCTTAAAAATAACAATGAAAATAAACCTGCGACTCCAAAAAGAAAATGCGAATACTTGCACTGTTAACGCAACGGCAAGCGTTCCTGCCTTTAGAAGCATAGTAAATATCAAACAGAGGTTAGCATTAGCCAATAGCCAGCCGGAAATCAATATATGAGGCTTTTTATACCGTTTTGTAATGTGCATTCATAGAAGTAAACAAAAAAGCATCGCGTGACTCTACTGTACTGGCAACCATGCTTACCCGTTGTATCAACAAATACGCTTACAGTGGTTATAATTTATAGGATAGCATTGGCAACTTACCGATTGTTTAGTCGACAATATGTACCCATTTGCACCCGATCTTGCCAAAGATTTAATAAATCTTGAATTTCCTCCCAATTAGGTTTGGCTTTGTGTCTGCCTTTTATTACTATGTGTAGCTATTCAAAATACCCGAAATCCCGAAGGATACTGTCAACTAGGCAGATGAGGAAACAATGCAACATCTACAAGAGATTATTGCTAACGCGACTGCTGCTATTGAAGCCGCACCATCGCTAGTCGCACTGGATGAAGTGCGCGTTCAGTTTCTAGGTAAAAAAGGTGAGCTAACGCTTCAGCTTCAAAGCCTAGGTAAACTACCACCAGAAGAGCGTCGTAGTGCTGGTCAAGAGATCAACAAAGCGAAAGGCGCAGTTCAGCAAGCGATTGCAGCTCGTAAAGACGGCCTGCAGAAAGCTGAGCTAGAAGCAAAGCTAGCGGCTGAAACTATCGATGTGACCCTACCAGGTCGTCGCATTGAAAACGGTGGTCTGCACCCAGTTACTCGTACCATCGAGCGTATGGAGCAGTTCTTTGGCGAGCTTGGCTTTGCAACAGAATCAGGTCCAGAAATTGAAGATGCATTCCATAACTTCGATGCGCTGAACATTGCAGATGATCATCCGGCTCGTACTGACCACGATACTTTCTTCTTTAACCCTGACTTGATGCTACGAACTCACACTTCTGGTGTGCAGATTCGTACAATGGAAAACGGTAAACCACCGTTCCGTTTCATCGCTCCAGGCCGTGTATACCGTAACGACTACGACCAAACACACACGCCAATGTTCCACCAGATTGAAGGTCTATTGGTTGACGAGAACGTAAACTTTGCCCAGCTTAAAGGCATCATTTCTGACTTCCTTGTTGCTTTCTTTGAAGAAGAAGTTGAAGTACGTTTCCGTCCTTCTTACTTCCCGTTCACAGAACCTTCTGCTGAAGTTGATGTTAAGCGTAAAGACGGCAAATGGTTAGAAGTTCTTGGTTGTGGCATGGTTCACCCGAACGTACTTCGCTCTGTAGGCATCGACCCTGAACAATACCAAGGTTTTGCTTTTGGTATGGGTGTTGAGCGCTTGACTATGCTTCGTTACGGCGTAACGGACTTACGTGCGTTCTTCGAAAACGATCTTCGTTTCCTTAAACAGTTCAAGTAATCCAGGGGCACAATTAGATGAAATTCAGTGAATCATGGCTTCGTCAGTGGGTTAGCCCTGCGGTTACTACTGACGAACTAACACACCAAATTACAATGGCTGGCTTAGAGGTAGACGACGTTCTTCCTGTAGCGGGCGAATTTACTGGCGTTAAAGTAGGTAAAGTTGTTGAATGTGGTCAGCATCCAGATGCTGACAAACTGCGCGTAACAAAAATAGACGTTGGCGCTGAAGAATTGCTAGATATCGTATGTGGCGCTTCAAACTGCCGCCAAGGTATCTTAGTTGCTGTTGCAACTGTCGGTGCTGTTCTACCTGGCGATTTCAAAATCAAAAAAGCAAAACTGCGTGGCCAACCGTCAAACGGTATGCTGTGTTCATTTACTGAGCTAGGTATCGACATCGAGTCTGATGGCATAATGGAACTACCTGAAACTGCGGTAATCGGTACTGATTTCCGTGAGTTCCTAGATCTAAACGACGTAACAGTAGATGTTGACCTAACAGCTAACCGTGCGGATTGCTTTAGCATCCGTGGTTTAGCTCGTGAAGTAGGTGTTCTTAACCGTGAAGCGGTAAAAGAGCCTGAGTTCACATTCGTTGCTGAAAGCATTCAAGACACTGTTTCTGTTGAAGTAAAAGCTCAAGAAGCATGTCCACGTTATCTTGGCCGTGTGGTTAAGAATGTAAACGTTAAAGCTTCTACTCCAATCTGGATGCAAGAAAGACTTCGTCGCTGTGGCATTCGTTCTATCGACCCAATCGTTGATATCACCAACTACGTGATGCTAGAGCAAGGCCAACCAATGCATGCATTCGATCTAAGCAAGATTGAAGGTGGCATTGTGGTTCGTATGGCTGAGCAAGACGAGAAACTGACTCTTCTTGATGGCAACGAAGCGAAGCTAAACGCAGATACACTTGTTATTGCTGATCACAACCAAGCACTGGCTATTGCAGGTGTATTCGGTGGTGAAAGCTCTGGCGTAACGACAGAAACAACAGATGTATTACTTGAAAGTGCATTCTTTGCACCGGATCATATCCGTGGCCGCGCGCGCGCTTACGGTTTGCATACTGATTCTTCTATGCGCTTTGAGCGTGGTGTGGATTTCGCACTGCAGCATAAAGCAATGGAGCGTGCGACACAGCTTCTTGTTGAAATTTGTGGTGGTGACGTTGCACCAATCGCTGGTGTTGAATCTGAAGCAGATCTTCCAAAAGCAAACACGGTATCTCTGCGTCGCTCAAAGCTAGACAGCCTACTAGGTCACTCTATCTCTGATGCAGACGTAGCTGAGATCCTTGAGCGTCTTGGCTGCACAGTTGAAACTACTGATGCTGGCTGGAACGCAATTGCTCCAACATGGCGTTTTGATATCGCTATCGAAGAAGATTTGATTGAAGAAGTTGGCCGTATCTTCGGTTACAACAACATTCCTAATCAAGCGCCAATGGCGGCACTTACAATGAACGATCATAAAGAGGCGAACCAGCCACTTAAGCGTGTTCGTGATTTGCTAGTAGACCGTGGTTACCACGAAGCAGTGACTTACAGCTTTGTAGAGCCTGAGCAGCAAAAGCTAATTGAACCAAACATTGAACCTTTGATTCTGCCGTTCCCTATCTCTGCTGATATGTCAGCGATGCGTGTGCAGTTGATTCAAGGTCTTCTAAACACTGTTGTTCACAACCAAAAGCGTCAGCAACCACGTGTACGTCTATTTGAATCAGGTCTTCGTTTTATCCCTGATGCAAATGCTGAAAACGGCATGCGTCAAGAATCGATGCTTGCGGGCGTTATTGCGGGTACTCGCTCTGAAGAGCACTGGGATATTGAAACCAACACCGTTGATTTCTTTGATCTTAAAGGCGACCTAGAAGCGGTTCTTGAACTCACATGTGACGACAAAGCATACAGCTTTGCGGCGACTAAGCACCCAGCACTTCACCCAGGACAAGCTGCGGCTATTATCCTAGACGGTAAAGAAGTGGGCGTGATTGGTACTGTTCACCCTGAGCTTGAGCGCAAATTTGGTCTTAACGGCCGTACTGTTGTGTTTGAACTTGAGTGGTCATCAATTGCGACTCGCGTATTGCCTGAAGCAGTAGCGGTATCTAAGTTCCCTGCAAACCGTCGCGACATCGCGCTAGTTGTTGATGAAGCCGTGGCTTCTGGCGACGTAGTAGCTGCATGTCTTGCAAACGGTGGCGAGCTAATGACAGATGCGAAACTGTTCGACGTTTACCAAGGTAAAGGCGTTGAAGAAGGTAAGAAGAGTCTTGCGATTGCTCTTACTCTTCAATCAGTTGAGCGTACACTGGAAGAAGCTGACATCTCTGGCGCTGTAGAAGCAACAGTCAACGCTGTATCAGATAAGTTTGACGCTGTACTGCGTGACTAGTTTTATAACGAGTACTGAGTAACACTAGATGAACTAGGGAGCCTGATGGCTCCCTATTTTTTTAGCTATCTTCTGCGAAATTGCGTGTATTTGCACTGAGAGCGGGCAGAAAGTCGTTAGTACTACTTCAACGAGCCGAAATACGCTAGAATGCGCCTCACTATTTAAGTCTGAGCCAAATTATCTATGACCAATGCTACAACCCCTAACAGCTTTGCTGATCTTGCCTTAATTCAACCTCTTTTAGCACGACTAGAGGAGCTGGAATATCAACAGCCTACACCTATTCAAGCGCAAATCATTCCTAGTGTACTAGCGGGTCGTGACGTCATTGCCGGTGCGAATACTGGTTCAGGCAAGACAGCCGCATTTGCATTGCCGATGCTACAAGAATTGTTCACCAAACATGATTTGGTAAAATCTAGCGCAAGCAAGGGCAATTTTGTCTCTGGTTTGATCTTGGTTCCAACGCGAGAGTTGGCAAAACAGGTTGCTGATAACATTAAATCTTACGCGGTCCACTTTAACGGTGAGATCAAAACAGTAGCGGTGTTCGGTGGTGTATCCACTAATGCACAAATGCAAACGCTGCGTGGTGGTGCGGATATCTTAGTAGCAACGCCAGGTCGTCTACTTGATCTAATTTCTAGCAATGCCATCAAGCTTGATAGAGTGAAGACGTTAGTACTTGATGAAGCTGACCGTATGTTGAGCCTAGGTTTTACCGAAGAGTTGTCGGATCTTTTGGCAAAACTGCCTAAGCAAAAACAGACACTTTTGTTCTCAGCAACTTTTCCTGAACAAGTACAGGCGCTAACTCAAGAACTGCTAAATGATCCCGTTGAAGTTCAGCTACAGAGCGATGACGAGAGTACTGTGGTTCAGCGCGTATTCAACGTCAACAAAGGCGAAAAAACAGCGGTATTGGCTCACCTAATCAAGAAACATCAATGGCGACAAGCGTTAGTGTTTGTGAATGCAAAAAACAGCTGTGAACACTTAGCGGACAAGCTGTACAAGCGCGGTATTGAAGCAGACGTATTCCATGGTGATAAAGGTCAAGGCTATCGTACGCGTATTCTTGATGCGTTTAAGTCAGGTGAGATTGAAGTACTTATCGCAACGGACATCGCAGCCCGTGGCTTGGATATTGAAAAACTACCAGTGGTTATCAACTTCGACCTCCCAAGAAGCCCATCAGATTACATGCACCGCATTGGACGAAGTGGTCGTGCAGGCGAAGTAGGTTTAGCTCTATCACTTATCGACTATGAAGACTTGCATCACTTTAAGGTAATCGAAAAGAAAAACAAGATTCGTCTTGAGCGCGAGCAAGTTGCAGGGTTTGAAGTGGATGAAACCATTACTCAAGAAATGATTGAAGCCAACAAGCCAAAGGCGGCACCTGCCGGTACTGGCAAGAAGAAGCGCAAGAAAAAAGGACAGGGCGGCTCCGACGATATCTGGTTAAGAAACTCTTAATCGAAACTAATAAGTGCTAGTCCGGCGTTTTTCAAGCTAGCTAGCTGGCACTTTTTTATGATTCATACTGTAGCAATAAGGAAAAGAATATGGACGGAACTCAAAGATCGGATATTCACGCTGGCTTAGAAGTGAAAATTGTCCTTAAGAAAGATCAGCGCACTGGAACCCTCACTTCAGGCGTAGTTAAAGATATTCTGACTAAGTCACCCAATCATCCGCACGGTATTAAGGTTCGTCTCGAAAGTGGTGATGTGGGTCGGGTAAAGGAAATCGTCTAAACACCGGTTTTTCAGTTCAACCAATGGAACATTATAAATCGTTGGTTAACTGACGCTTCTAGATCAGGTTTGAGGCAAACCTCTTAGGTAATTTTAACAACGCATGTAACAAAACCATCAACACGATACTCATAACATTCGTCGTTTGTGGTTTATATGGAAAGTTGGTCGTCAGTACGTGTTATGGTGGCGTTATATTTCTCTTGAATATCAGCCTTGAAAAGGAAGTTGTATGAATTTGGATAAAGCTAAAAAACGTATCGCAAAGCAGGTTAAAAAAGGCTTCAATGGTTATCCAAAAATCACATTAGCGTACTATGGAGTTACCAAGGATTGTGCAACTGAAGTAGCAGTTCAATTTGTGTTAGGTGAAGGGGATGGCGTTCAAGAGGAGCGTTTCTGTTGTGAAACTGAAATTAGGGACAACGAGCAAATCCAAACGACTTTGCTGAAAATAATCGAAAGAGCTAATGCCAATTCGGTAATTGAAATTGAAGGTGTTACTGTTCTCTAATTTTTTGATTTGCGTTCAAAAACAAATGGCTGGGTATAATCAGCGCGTCGCTTTAGGTTCAGGCTTGTGTCGGTCTGGAACTTAATTGGACGCAATATACAAGCGCAAGAATTAACCTCAGGCATAGCTCTATGGTCGGCTTGAGCTCATTAGTTTGTCTAGTTGCTTCTGAGCTTTGTTTGGGTTCTCTAGATCGTCAATTTCAATCATTTCACATTCATCTCTAACCATCTCGTCGATAAGGCTAGGGTAGAGGCGACAATCTTCTGGCCGGTCTTGGTAAATACTACAGGTATATTTGTCTTTCTCTTCAACTTTGATTTTTGGTACTAACTCTAAAAATGGGCAGCGATCTAATTGCTCTCTTGTTTCGGGATCAAACCAGATCTTTCCATCTTTCACATATTCAAAGATATCTGGATTAAATATCTCCCACAGATCTATTTCTTCTTGTGTGGCAGCTAAATCGCCATTTCCATATTTGATGCAGCATTTCCCACATTGGTTACAGTCTTTCATAGTGTTTCCGCTGAGTCATGACTATTGAGTGAGTCTATCATCAATAGTCATTAGGAGAACGTGCAAATCACAAGCGCTTAATTTAGGCTCGCTTCACTCCACGTTGAAAATCTTTCTCAAACCCTTTTAGTATTTCGTTATAATTCTGTTAGTTATCAAAAAATTAATAAGATAGAACATGAGAAAATACTACATCGTTGAAGGTGACACTTCTTCTAAAAAACAAAATGTCGCTTACCCAAAGATGGCATTGTGTGAGAAATGCGTGAGTGATTTCGCGGTTGTTAATGAAGGAGAGAGAACGTATCAGCCGTGTCAAAAATGCGGTGATGACGACTAGTTAGCCTTTAAAGAACTACGAAAATAGGGATGTTTTATGATTGAAATTGAGCGATTAAACTCCTCGCATGTTCCTTGTGTCAAAGATATTCAACTCTCTGAGCAAAGCGTCAGGTTCGCTTCTACAACCGATGACTTCCTGCTTGATATAAGTAGTACCACACACCGGTATGTGATAAAGCAACATCATTTAGTGGTTGGTTTTTTTAAGCTAGACCTCGCTTATGAGTCTACCTACCATTTCTGCTTTAAAAACAGCATTGGCTTGCGAACCTTTGCTTTAGACCAAAGACAACAAGGCAAGGGGCTGGGTACCAAAACAGTAGAGGCTTTGCTTTGTTATCTTACTAATCATTATCAGGCTTACGACTTTGTGTATTTGACGGTCAATTGTAAAAATGCTGCTGCGATTTCGTGTTATCGAAAGGGTGGCTTTGAAGACACGGGGGAAATCTACCTTGGTGGTCAAGCAGGCCCGCAGCATGTCATGCGTCGTAAAATCACAGTGTAATGATTTATATCCTTCGAAAAGAATAGAACTTGCTAGGATTACGGTGCACATTGATGAGTGCCAGTTAAAGGATGAACAATGGACTTTGATATCTCTGACTTAGAAAGCCAAGACAATTACCGCCTTCTTAATGGTGGCGTAACCCCAAGACCGATAGCGTGGATCAGCACACGATCACAAGCAGGTGTCGATAATCTTGCGCCGTATTCGTTTTTTACCGTCGCGAGTTGTAACCCTCCTGTACTTCTCTATACCCAAGTGACTCAAAGAAGTGGCATCGAAAAAGATACCCTTCAGAACTTAAAAGAAACGGGCGAATGCGTTGTTAACATTGTGGGTTCGAGCTTACTAGAAAAGATGAACAGCACCAGTGCACCTTTAGATTCTGATGTGAGTGAGTTTGAGCACGCAGGAATAGAGCATACTGCTAGTAAAAAGGTTAACGCCTTGTCGGTCAAACACTCGCCAATACGTTACGAGTGTCATCTAAGGGAAGTCATATCTTTAGGAGGCCTTCCTGCTGGTGGAACGATTGTTCTGTTGGATGTTAAGTCTGTTTATGTTCGAGATGATTTGTATGTTGATGGCGTGATTAATCAACAACTTGTTGATACGGTAGGAAAAATGGGTGGTAATGACTTTAATGTTGATGCGAATATTGTTGAGTGCATTCGTCCCTAAAACATAAAACTCAATCAGTAACTGTAATACTTTTTAACTGCAAGGGAGCGCAACAGCGTATGGATATTAAGATTTATCAGGTGGATGCCTTTGCTGAGCGGGTATTCAAAGGTAACCCTGCAGCAGTTTGCCCACTTGATGAGTGGCCTTCAGATGAGCTACTGCAAAATATTGCCCAAGAGAACAACCTCTCTGAAACCGCGTTTTTTGTCGCGGAGGGTAAGGGTTACTCACTGCGTTGGTTTACACCGGGTGGAGAGGTAGACCTTTGCGGCCACGCGACCTTAGCTGCAGCTCATGTATTGTTCAAGCACCTAGGCTATTCTGATGATGTAATAGCATTTCACACAATAAGTGGTGCATTACTGGTTGGGAAATCAGGTACAGGGTATAGCATGAGTTTCCCAGCTAGCAATATTCAACCCATTGATGCATCGAGCGACCTAATTTCAGCCTTAGGTGTTACTCCCGTCGAAACATTGTCTGATTTTGATTACGTGGTCGTTTTAGAGAATGAATCCCAAGTAGCGTCAGTGTCACCTGATTTTGCAAAACTTTCAAATCTGGGGTTACGTGGCGTTGTAGTAACAGCACCTGGGGAAAGTGTTGATTTTGTGAGTCGCGCTTTCTTTCCAAAGTATAACGTGAATGAAGATCCTGTTACCGGTTCTGCGCATTGTGAATTAGCTCCCTATTGGGCGAAAAAGCTAGGTCGCACTCAGTTAGTGGCTAAACAGCTTTCTAAAAGAACGGGAATCGTTCAATGCGAGGTAGTGCATGACCGCGTTATTCTTTCAGGCAACGCGGTAGATTACTTATCAGGGACAATAACTATAGAAACATAGTGAATGATTTATATATGAGAGTTATGCCTATGGATGACAAGAGCCAATCTTATTTAAATGAGTACCTAGAATCCTTACCTAGGGAACAAGCAGAAAGATACTCTTCTTTTAGTAGCGATTATTTTTGTGCCGATGAGTACAACGCCAATTTGTGTGCGCAGTTGATCCAAGGCGGAGAAAAACGCGCTTCATGTAGTATGGAGTATTGGTACAGTCATGAAGGGGAGACTATGCCTGTGGTTGGGCATTTACAGGTTGTGACTAACTGGCATGGTGACCCCATCTGCATTATTGAAATCACTTCCGTGAGTACCTGTAGATATTGCGACGTTACTACAGAGTTTGCTGAGGAAGAAGGGGAAGGTGATAAATCTTTAGACTGGTGGCGTGAAGCGCATTGGGCGTTCTTTCGCTCAGAGTGCCAAGAGCTAGGTATTAATCCTACTAAGGAGATGCTGTTAGTTTTAGAGCGCTTTAAGGTTGTCTACAGTGCGTCTTGATAGATTTGTGTGTAAAAGCACCGAACTCACCAAAGAAGAAGCGACCCAGCGTATTCATCAAGGAATGATCAGTGTTAACGGTGAGGCGGTGACAAATGAAGCTTTGCAAGTTCATGAAAACAATAAAGTCACCCTTGCTGGCGACACTTTAACGGCTCGCGCATTTCGATATATTCTCATGCATAAAGAAGCGGGTACCATTTGTTCTAATAAAGATGAAGCCTATCCGTCACTATTTAATCAAATCACTGTTGATCGGGTTTCAGAACTTCATATTGCGGGACGTTTAGATGTTGATACAACCGGTATGGTACTGATAACCGATGATGGGCGTTGGTCATTTAACATCACAACGCCCAGCAAAAAGTGTGAAAAGGTTTATCGAGTTGGGCTACGTCGTCCTATTGCTGATGATGCTGCGGCTAAATTTAGTCATGGTATTAGTTTACAAGGTGAAGATAAATTGACCTTGCCGGCGGTGTTGGAGGTGCTGGGCCCTAAAGAGGTGCTACTAACAATCACAGAAGGCAAGTTTCATCAGGTGAAGCGTATGTTTTCCGCGATTGGCAATCGAGTGGTGTCATTACATCGGGAAAAAATTGGAACAGTCGTATTGGATGTAGACGTCGGTCAGTGGCGATATCTGACTGCAGAGGAAGTAGAGTCTTTTTAAGTTTATAAGGATGAATATGATTCCAGTAAATACCTCCATCGTTTCCGGTGTGGCGCTATCTGAGATTGATGGCGAGATGAGACTTTTACTGATGAAAAGAGTAAAGGGAGAGTTCTGGTGTCATGTGGCAGGTTCCATTGAAGGCTATGAAACGGCAGTTGAAGCTATCCTTCGTGAGTTTGAAGAGGAAACTCAAATCCAAGTATCTGAGTTGTATAACGCCCAGTTTCTAGAGCAGTTTTTTGAGCCCAGTGTAAATGTAATTGAACTTATCCCGGTGTTTGTCGTGCTTTGCCATCCACATCAGCAAGTAGAGTTGAACGATGAACATACGGAATATAAATGGTGCAATTTAAGTGAGGCGCTAGAGTTGGCACCTTTTCCCAATCAACATGCGGTCTATAAGCATGTGTGGTCATATTTTGTTGATAAACCAATAAACTCGCTTTATCGAGTTCCTTATCATACTTGAGCAACCTATAGGCAGGGAGTGACTCTCTGCCTACTTGCTAGTTGTTGCATCGCATCCACTTACCAAGGCAAATGGATGCTATAAGGTGCATTAGTGATAGCGCTGTTTGAGTTCACGGTAGATGCAAGAGGGATGATCTTTACACTCTTCACGAAGCTGATCCCAAGCTGCACGTTTCTCGCGTTGCTGTTTAGCCTTGACAGTGATGGTTTGCTTTTGCAAATCATCAATTAGGCTAGAGTCCAACCCAAAACCTCCTGACGCCAATGCGCCAGACGAAATACTTACTAATGCTAGCAGGGTTAATAACTTCTTCATGGTGACTCCTTAGAACGTGTAACTGATGTTGAATGTCGCCATTGCATCGAAAAATGCTAGAGAGATTAGCGTCAGAGCGATGATGTTTTTTTCATCGTTGTATTTCGTTGCTGTGCGTGGTGTGAGGGCATTTAATCACTGGCATTGAAAAACAAACAGTTAGCTACCATCGACATATTGGATAGATGGATAAGAATAGGGAATTGATAGATGATATTGAGAAAGCAATTTTGCACTGCTAAATTCTAGTTCTGTAGTTTTTAGTTAGGACAATGAGCCTAAATTTGCCCAGGATTTGAACAGTTGGTGTTGGTGTTTTAAAAACAAAAACGTGAGCCATTTGGCTCACGTTTTCGGAAAGACGGACTTTCTAACATTAACGACCTTCCCCCCAATATTAGGGATTAACGGTATTCAATCACTCGAGCAACGTAGCGGAATACGCCTGAGTCACCGTAGTAATCTTTATAAAGATCGACAGAGAAGAAATCAGGTTGGTCCTTTTCGATATGCTTTGCGATGTCTGCACTCAACTTGTCGATGTCATGCTGGTTGTATACATGGAACGTATGTACCTTTTCTAGCCCCATTTTCTTCGCATCGTGATGTGTCACGTAGATGTCTTTGTACTCAGAGATCACGAAACCTTTGTACTCAACTTGTTGAGCATTAGTATCGATGTCTTTTTCAATGTGAACGAGTACTGGTACAGCGGTTTCTAGTGAGGCCATATCAGCATCAATTTTTTGCTGCTCTTGGCTAATGTTCTTTGCCACAGCGCCAGTAGAAAGAAGTGTGACTAGGCTTACTGCAATAAGTGTTTTTTTCATGAGATTTTATCCTATTTATACAGCGTGTTAGATGGCCGTACTGTGTGTTGATGAAGGTAATTTAAGACTGTTTTTACTAATCACCAACACGGGTATGTAGGATTGAACCCATCGAAATTAAGTGGCTGAAAGCCTTAAGCCTGACTTTCATACACAAGTTAGAGAAAATCGGCAGTTAGGCTCCTGGTAGTGTTGATAACTTCTGCCAAACAAATTGTCGTCTCCGAAGGCTTTGATAGAGGACCTTTGATTGTGTTGCGTAGAAACAGGTTCCCGATAAAAGCACTTGGGAACGACGCATACCGCAGAGCTTGATTTGAGACCAAGAGATAGGCTATTAGCCTGGCTTTCATACGCAAGTTAGAGTAAATCGGCTGTTAGGCTCTTGGTAGTATTGATAACTCATGCCAAACAATTTGTCGTCTCCGAAGGCTTTTATCGGGGACCATTGATTGTGTTGCGTAGAAACAGGTTCCCGATAAAAGCACTCGGGAACGACGCATACTGCAAAGCTCGACTTGTGACCAAGAGATCGGCTACTAGCCTGACTTTCATACGCAAGTTAGAGCAAAACGGCAGTTAGGATCTTGGTAGTATTGATAACTTATGCGAAGCAAATTGTCGTCCCCGAAGGCTTTTATCGGGGACCTTTCGAAATTGTTGTGTAGAAACAGGTTCCCGATAGAAGCACTCGGGAACGACGCATACCGCGGAGCTTGATTTGAGACCAAGAGATAGGCTATTAGCCTGGCTTTCATACGCAAGTTAGAGCAAAACGGCAGTTAGGCTCTTGATAAGAATTTAGAACTTATGCCAAAAAAATTACCGTCCCCGAAGGCTTTTATCGGGGACCATTGATTGTGTTGCGTAAAAACAGATTCCCGATAGAAGCACTCGGGAACGACGCATACCGGGGAGTTTGACTTGAGGCCAAGAGACAAGGCCTCAAGCTTGAAGCTTTCACTTTGGTTTTAGCTATCTTTCCTCAAATACAACAGCGCTCCATGGAGAAACAATAGCAACGTCATCGACCATCTCCGCCCCATTGGCTAAGGAAAATGGTCCAAGTTGTGAATGGAAGCGATGAGGCTTAAATTGACTCATGTTGAGTTGGTTAATGGTTTGAATGTCATTACGAGCGTTAATTACGACAACAATTCGCTTTCGTTGTGTATCGATGTCTTCAAATGGGGCCCTATCATCAATGCTCATAACGATTAAACCAGGGATCTGAGTCGAACCCGTATTGTGGAACTTAACGCGCTGACTGATTTCTCTACCATCTCCTAAAGTAAAGAGTGGACTACTGGTTCTGATTTCCATCATTTCCTTGAAGTAGCGTTCCATGGTGGCAACATCGCGTGGTGAAACCTCTATACTACCTTCTGTATTTTTGTAGAGTTCTTCGATTACAGGCCAGTTTTGTTCATCTTCATCGGCATTGGGTAAGCCGATGTTCCAGTTATTGGACTGCTTAGTGAAGTCGACACGATTGTACCAATCGCCTGAATCATAGGAATTTCGTTCCATTGATTTAGAACGAAGCAATTCACTGCCCATGTGATGGAAAACGACATTTTGCCCATACATGATGGTTGCGAGACTAGTCGCGTGCATTCGAACTCGAGTAGCAACGTCGGCATTGTACGGGGCTTTATACTGATGGTTATCCCATAGTGTTTGATTGTCGTGTTTCTCCACGTAGTTTATGGTTTCCCACGCATCTTTTGCATACCCTGCAGGTTCATCGTTGTACGATAGTTCTGAACCTTTTATCAGACGATCTTGACTATCGGTAAAAGAAAAGTCTCTCAAATTGCCTGCCATACCAAGGCGCACAATGTCAGCCAAATGCTTCGCCTGAGCCTCATCTACTTGATTGAGTTCATTGGGATACACAAAAGCGCCATTGCCAAAGCCTTGGGAGGCTCTAATTTGTTCGCTCTTATCAAACGGTGAGCCACCACGTACTGCGTCTCGCATCCGATCTGAGAAGGTGCCTATACCGGTACCATATAAATTAAGTTGAGACGCTTGCTTAAACTGACTGTCGCTTTTCACCTCACCAAAGTCCCATCCCTCACCATAGAAATAGACCTCTGGGTTAACTTTTTTTGCAGCGTCTAAAGTCGCTAAAATTTGTGATTTTGGATGGTGACCCATTAAGTCCCAACGAAATGCATCGATCTTATAGTCTTTGGCCCACACGATAATAGAATCGGTGATGAGTTTTTCCATCATTTGGCGTTCTGGAGCGGTGTTAGAACAGCAGGTGCTGTCCTCTATGTCACCGGTCACCGGCTCTAAACGGTGATAATAGTTGGGAACTATTTTATCTAATACGGATTTGTCTGCGATGCCTGAACCATTGGTGTGGTTGTAAACGACATCCATTACCACATTCATCTTGATGTCCGATTTAATGGCTACGATCATTTTGCGAAACTCGATAATACGCTGCATTCCATTAGCTTCTGTAGCGTAAGAGCCTTCGGGTGTTGAATAGTGGTATGGGTCGTAACCCCAGTTATAGCTATCGTTTTGGCTAATTAAACGACTCAACTCCTGAACAACGGGTGCTTCAAGAGTGTCTTCGCGAGAGAATTGCTCAAATACTTTTTCACCAGATAATTCACCATCGCAGTACAAGCCAAATTTGGGATGGCGTATTAGACTAGGATTCATTTGGCACAGTTTCCTAAACGACTCATTGATATCAGCACGCTCTGTTAACTCTTCGTTGACTGTTGCAAAGTCAAATACAGGCATGAGGTGCAAGTGCGTCGCTCCACGTCGTGAGAGTGATTTAAGGTGGGTTACAGGTAATGAATCAGCTTCTGTAAAGGCTAAGTATTTGCCACGATAATGGTCTGTAGTAGATTCATCCAGTGCGGAAAAATCGCGGACATGAGTCTCGTAAATCATGAAGGTTGCGGGATTCTGCTGAGACACTGGGGAAGAAACATCACCCCAACCAGTAGGTGTTAATTCAGGGTTATCTAGATCGACGACTTGGCTGTGTTGCGAGTTTGTCGACAAACTAAGAGAGTAGGGGTCTGTCACTTGTAAATTTTCTATTCGACCGGTCTCTGGGTGATACAAAGTGACTTCATAGCGGTAAAAGTCGCCATGACTTAACTCTGTATATTCTGCAAGCCAACTGCCCGAGGCGTTGTCTCGTCGCATCAAAATGGGTGTCTTCGCTCTTAGGTCTTCATCGAAAGGTATAAGTGTGACCTGCTGAGCAGTAGGTGCCCAAAGTCTGAATGTAGTGGTTTCTGAGTCATGATTGATAACTGCGCCGTATTCAAACTTGGTCGCTTCATCCGCGTATAGATTGTCTAATAATTCTGCAGTTTGTACTCGCGTCACTGAACTTAGCACACGCGAATCTTCCTTCTTGGCATAAGAAACTAGCCATATTTGACCACGAATCATGTTAGCAACAGTGTTGCTATCCCCCTCATTGATTTCGAAAGCAACAAACTCATCGGAGAGATGAGGATAATCTTTTTGCCACGCAGAGTTGGTAGAGGGTGAAAGTGATAACCTAGTCGTCGCTCCTTCTATGACGTTATCTCTGTCATTGATACTCATTCCGCCTGATGTGGACATTACCAATTCACCCTCAATGGTATTTTTGGGTACTAGTATGACTGAAGAAGATACCCAGTGAGCATTAGCATCTTTTAGGGCAACAACCGTCTCTGGAGGGGTTGTTGAAGGGGTATAAAATACACGATTAGTATCTTTAAACACGTATCCTACCTTAGCGCCTTTGTTCACATTGTCAGAAAAACTGAGCTTCAAGTTGGAAGTTTGATAATCAGGATTGAAGCGATGAGGAGTAAAATTGACACAATCAGCACTAGGATCAATCTGTAAATCCCAGTACAGACCAAAATCTGAATGTTGACCACTAGGCTCTAACCCTGCTTCCCAGTCTGTATTGTCACCCATATAACCATCACAGGTTTGATCGTTCCACACATGCAGCAAGTAGTCAGGCTTAGTCTCAGCAGAATTGAAATAGATTCGGGCAATGTTGGGATTGCTCAAGGCAGTGTCTTGGCCAGCGTCTTCTTGCGTGGCACAACCCGTACTAGAGAATGCGAGAGCAATTGAAATAGCCAGTTTGCACCTAGGTGCAGACATAGAAAAAAAGGTAGGCATGAAATTCCTTTTCAAGCGAATGTTATTTAGACAAGTGTACGTAAAATTTAAAAAGTTCCGTGTGAGCCTGTTCACTTTGCTCAACTATTACTAATAGTGATATTAGAACAAGTGACTGAATTTGCTATATAAAACTTACGTTTTTGTAAACTTTACTCATCAAATGATCTTGTTTGTTTATAAAAATTAACGTAAAAACACTTGAATTATCTAAGTGTCTAATTCTTATAAATATTATTTAGAAAAAAGTTGGCGAAACTGAAAGCCTTGTCATACACTTTCGATCGAGTCATCAATATGTAGTTGATTGTAGAGACAAATTTTAGGAGCTATCGTTGGTTTCAATTTAAGTGAAGCCTAGGAGTGACAAACTCTAGCGTAGCAATTGGTTTATCTAGCTTTGAGGAAAGTTTTATGGCGCTCACCAAGGCCGATTTGGCTGAAAACCTGTTTGAAAATCTTGGATACAGTAAACGGGATGCCAAGGAAACCGTGGAAGTGTTCTTCGAAGAAATTCGAAAATCACTTGAAAGTGGCGAACAGGTAAAACTGTCTGGTTTCGGCAACTTTGATCTAAGAGATAAAAAAGAACGACCTGGTCGTAACCCGAAGACAGGTGAAGATATACCTATTTCCGCACGTCGCGTGGTCACGTTTAGACCTGGGCAAAAGCTTAAAGCACGAGTAGAAGAGCTTAAGAAAGACGACGTTAAATAAGACACCGGTTGAACAAAACACAAAAAGAGGTCTCAAGACCTCTTTTTGATTTTTGGAAACGAAGGAAACATCAATTTAGTATGTTCCTATCGAGCAGAATTCAATTAGTAATGAATCTTAACCTTTTTTGCAGCATCAATAGCGGCATCAACTGCGAGTGTCGTATCTTTAGCTCGCGTCAAAATCACACCTAAGCGACGGCGACCATCAATATCAGGTTTACCGAACAGTCTGATTTGTGTGTCAGAGCTGCCTACAGCATCTTCAATACCAGTGTATGACAGGTTACTTGACGTACCTTGCCCTAGAATGACAGCAGAAGCAGCAGGACCAGTTTGACGGATCTTGTTAATTGGGTTTCCTGTGAATGCGCGAACGTGCAGAGCAAACTCAGACATATCCTGAGAGATCATTGTGACCATACCCGTATCATGCGGGCGAGGAGAAACCTCGTTAAAGATAACTTTGTCTCCTTTGATGAACAGCTCAACACCAAACAAACCATAACCGCCCAGTGCATTCACAATTTCTTCTGCAACGTATTCTGCCGCTTTTAGTGCAACACCAGACATTTGTTGTGGTTGCCATGATTCGCGATAATCGCCATCTTCTTGACGATGTCCGATAGGCGCACAAAAGTGCACGCCATCAACAGCACGCACAGTTAGCAGGGTGATTTCATAGTCAAAATCAATGAAACCTTCAACAATAACGCGGCCTTCACCGCTGCGACCGCCTTCTTGAGAGTAATCCCAGGCTTTTTGAACATCTTCTTGTGAGCGAATAACGCTCTGTCCTTTGCCGGATGAACTCATCACTGGCTTAACCACACAAGGCATGCCAACTTCGATTACAGCAGTGCTAAAGTCTTCAAAACTGTCAGCAAAGCGGTAGTTTGAAGTGTTTAGGTTTAGTTCTTCTGCAGCTAAGCGGCGGATACCTTCACGGTTCATGGTTAACTGAGTAGCGCGTGCATTTGGAACAACCGTTGTGCCTTTTTTCTCAAGCTCTACCAAGGTATCAGTAGCAATTGCTTCGATTTCAGGAACGATGTAGGTGGGTTTTTCTTTATCGACAATGTTTGCTAGTGCTTCACCGTCAAGCATATCCAAAACATAGCTGCGATGCGCTACTTGCATAGCGGGTGCATTTTCATAACGATCGCAAGCAATAACTTCGATACCCAAACGCTGACACTCAATGGCCACTTCTTTACCCAGTTCGCCAGAACCTAGTAATAAAACCTTAGTTGCACCTGATGCCGTAGCCGTACCCAACATAGTATTTCCTTTAAGAAGATGATTTTTTTCAGCAGATAATACTCAAATTTTCGCGTAGCGCAATCGTTTGCATGGCGATTTTGATGAATTTTTTGTGAGAACATCACAGACAAAGTTGTGATGTTCAAATATGAAGAGGTTCTGTAGATATTATTCGCTAATCGCAACGTAAGTGACAGGGATATCTGGATTAATCGCTTCTATGGTGCTTTGGGTATCTGCTAGGTGAGAAATAGAGCCTTCATTCATTTCAGCTAGACCTACTTCTGCAATTTCAGAGAAGGCTATGCCAGCCATCTGTAATTGCACTAGTGCTACCTGTAGTGGAGGCAGGCTAGGATTAAATGCTGCGTTTTCTGCATAACTTCCACAAAATAGCATGCCATCTTTGGTCTTTATAGACACGCCACTGTGGTCTTTTGTGTAAGGCGCATGGCTACGATTTAATGCATCGATGGCCTTTTCAAGCAGCGGATCATTTTCAACAAAATGATAGCCATGATTAACTGGAGACATTAATCCAGACTCAATACCTAGGTCTTTTGGACCAAAGGACTCTGGCAAATATTGCTGTAACGTCATTTCGTCACGCTGCGGCAACTGTACTGAAAGGTGTTCTGCGGTAGACAATTCATTCATGAACTGACGGCAGTGACCACAAGGGCTGAAGTTAATGGTGATATCAGAGATGCCTTCTTCACCTTTCATCCATGCGTGGCTAATGGCGGATTGCTCAGCATGTACTGTTTGTCCGAGTTGGGCACCTGCAAATTCGAGGTTTGCTCCAAAATAGAGTTTACCTGAAGTCCCTTTAACAATGGCTCCAACATAGAACTTTGAAATAGGCGCAACAGAGTAGGCGGCAGCAAAAGGAAGTAAAGCTAACTTTAACTCTTGTTCTTCGAGGTTGGTGATCTGCTTAAGCATTTGAAACTGTTCATTGCTTAGCTCACCAGCAAATGAAATCGAATCAAAGATAGATTTGAAACCATCTACGTATTCGGTTGGGAGGTCTTTGTAGAGGTCAATAAAGCGCTGGCTCATTGCAGTTCCTATTAGAATATTCATTGCAAACAGCATAGTGCAACTGGCTTTGAATAGGGAGTCTAATCGGTGACGTAAACGGTTTCGTTCACACTGAAGGGCGTTTGTTTGCTTGTTTTGGAGTCATCATTGTTAATAGAAAAACATTCAAGAACTCAGGTTAAGCATTAGCGCCATTACAAAGGGCGCTAATAGCGAAGTAATAACGCCACACAGAACCAATGCGAGTGAACTAAAAGCGGCATCCTTTTGGCTGTGTTCAAACGCTGTAGCTGTGCCAAGAGCATGGCTGACGGTGCCCATAGTCAAACCTTTTGCGATAGGGTGCTTTATCTTTAGTAGTTGATAGACAGGATAAGCCAACAGTGAGCCTGTCAATCCAGCCAGCAATACCAAAATGGCAGCAACGGCGGGTTCTCCACCCAGTTCAGAAGAAACTTGCATAGCTATCGCTGTGGTCACTGATTTACCCATAATACTGGCAAGTAATTGCGAGTCGGCGCCAAGCAATACGGCTAAAAGACCCGACGATAGCATAGCACCAAGACTACCGATAACGCATGTGGTGAGGATTAGTTTCCACTTTGCACGTATCTCGTTCAACTGTTCATATAGAGGATACGCTAGTGCTACCACCGCAGGTTGTAAGAGGTGTTGAATGATTTCATTACCGTCATAGTAGGTTTGATACGGCACTTTAAAAAACAGCAAAAAAGGGATAATAATGGCTAGACTAATCAGTAATGGGTTTGCCAGTGGGTGGTGAGCTTTCTTCGCGATAAATCGAGCGATGAAGTAGACAACGATACTTAGCAGTAACCACATATTATTTGTCCTCCGCGAGCAGCTTATCCAACGCTAAAGAGAGGACAATTAAGATAAATAGGCTACCTAGTACGATACTCACCACGATAGCGAGGGCATTGTCCAACAACATGTGATAGTGATTCATAAGACCAGCACTGATGGGAATGAACAACAAAATCATGTATTTAATCAATAGTGAGGCACTAGGTTGTACCCAGTGAGGCTTTACAATACCGCTCACCAAACCAAGAAATAGAATCAACAGACCAATCACGCTTCCTGGTACAGAAAGTGTAAAAAAAGTCTGAATCCAATCGCCCATAACAAGAGAGAGGAAGATTAAACCTGCACTGAGTAGATAAAAAAATACCTTGCTGATCATTAACTAAGAGACCAATTGTTCAACGTAGTGATAGATTGCCTTGAGGATCTTCATCTTATGTTCATCGCCTTGATGTTGTGTACCAAGACTCTCTAAATTCAACAGATAATTAGGCACTTCTTGCTCAAATTTATCTCGGCAGTGTAGTAACCAACGTTTTTGTTCTTGATCGGTCAGGGTGTGAAAGAAGTTTCGAGCTCGATAGTTAAAGAGCAAAGGAGCGATGCGAGGGTCAGTGACCTGAATATCAAGAGAACCTAATACCTCTGGTTTAGCTTCACGAATAATCCGCATTTGCGCTTTATCCGCCGGTGAGAAGAAGCCATTGTAGAGTTGCTCTTCTATGTTTGGACTCACTGGAAATTGTCTATTTTCTAAAAACACAGTATCAAGTTTTTCTCGAATCTGCGGATGTTGCAGAAGTAGTTGTTGCCTCTGTAAACATTTGTCTTTATCGATCTGTGTATGTTCGATAGCGTCAGTTGTCAATACACCAAGAGGAGCAAGAATAGGGCACTTGTTCAGATGAACGAGTTTTACAGGAATAGGTAACTGTCCTTCTTCAAGATCACTACGCTTGGTATAAAGTCTGTCTTTGATCTCATCCGCTGTAAGCTCTATTAAGGGCGTAATGTCTTGCGTCAGATCGACAGTAATTAATGCTTTTATCGGGGTCCAACCAATAGGCGCAATTAGAGCTGTTTTTTGATGCTCTGTACTAAGCATACCAGATACATGAACCAGAGGTGTCATGTTTACGATATCGACAAGAGAGTTTAGTTTTTGCTTTCCTCGGTGTTTAAAGAAAAAATCAAATAACTTAGGCTGACTCTGTTTAATCTTTTTTGCCATCTCAATAGTGGCGTAAACATCAGCCATAGCATCATGAGCATTACTGTGTTCAATGCCGTTCGCTACCGATAAATGTTCCAATCGAAAACTGGTATTTCCTTCATCGTTTTTTGGCCAGTTTACCCCTTCTGGTCGCAGTGCATGACAGGCTCGCATAACATCCAGTAGATCCCATCGAGAGTTACCGTTTTTATAACTCCACTCATAGGGTTCGATGAAATTGCGATAGCAGGTGTAACGAGTGACTTCATCGTCGAATCGTACGCTGTTGTATCCAAGGGTGCAGGTATTTGGGCGGCTCATTTCATTGTGAATCGCGGTGATAAACTCTGGTTCGGATAAACCTTCTTTCATCGCTTTTTGCGGTGTAATACCGGTAACGAGCGCGGCTTCGGGGTTTGGTAGATAATCTGCAGGAGGTCTGCAATAGATAACGAGCGGCTCTCCAATGACGTTTAAGTCGGCATCGGTGCGCACACCAGCAAACTGACATGGTCTATCTTTTGCAGGACTGACTCCCCAAGTTTCGTAATCAAAGAAAAAGAATGTGGGTTGGTCCGTGTGCATAAAAAATGTCCAAATATCAGTGTGTTGTCAGTCATTAGACCATTGCCGATTGCGGATAGCAAACCCCTTGAGCATTGTAGCTATTCAAAGTTTAACTCAAGGAATAAAATTTGTGTTGGCTCGTGAGAAACAATACATAAATAGCAAGGATAAATATGATTCAATTCAGAATCTTATGATTATTTTAGGTTGGAAATTACCAGGAAGTATTAATTTCTATAAAATGTGAAAGAGGTTCCTAGAGGTCAGTCAAAAACTCATTACTTTTTAATGGGGAGGTTGTTGGCTCAATACTTATTAAGACTCTTGCTGTGCAGAATATTTACGTTCAAAAACCAGGCGATATCGTATGGTTATACGAACTGCCAATGATGATATAAGAAAACCGAGGCATGGCCTCGGTTTGTTAGGGTAAAACAGTTCTTTTTAAAAGTTTAAGCGTTGGCTTCTTCTAACTGCTCTTGCTTCTCTTTGCCTAGGATACGTGAAGTAATTGTACCGGCTGTCATTGCACCTGAAACGTTTAGGGCAGTACGCGCCATGTCAATTAACGGTTCGATAGAAATAAGAAGCGCCGCAATCCATACAGGCAAACCCATTGCTGGTAATACAATTAGAGCAGCAAAGGTTGCGCCGCCACCAACACCGGCAATGCCAAATGAACTTATGGTGATGATAGCCACAAGCGATAAAATGAAGCTGAAGTTCATTGGATCAATACCTACTGCCGGAGCGACCATAATAGCAAGCATTGCAGGATAGATACCGGCACAGCCATTTTGACCAATGGTTGCACCAAATGATGCTGATAAGTTAGCAATCGCTGGTGGTACTTTAAATTTGTAATTTGCGCTTCTACATTAAGCGGAATCGTTGCTGCTGAACTACGAGATGTGAAGGCAAACGTCAGTACTGGCCAAATTTTCTTGAAATACTCTTTTGGACTAACGCCAACAAGAGAAACAAGCAAACCATGCACAACAAACATTAGGGCGATTGCCACGTAAGAAGCAACGATAAAGCCTAGCAGATTCAGAATGTCTGATGCACTAGAGGTTGCTACGACTTTTGCCATTAGTGCAGCAATACCGTATGGAGTTAGAGCCATAATCATTTTAACTAGGCGCATAACCACAGATTGAGCTACTTCCACGAAGGTGCGAATTGGTTGCTCAAGTTCTTGTTTTTCGATCATTACTTTACGAGCTGCGATGCCCATAAGAACGCTGAAAATCACAACAGCAATGATTGAAGTAGAGCGAGCGCCAGTCATGTCGCTAAACGGATTTGTAGGAATGAAGCTAACTAGCATTTGCGGGATAGACAGATCTGCAACGCGATCAATGCGGCTCTCTAGTACGGCGATACGTGCTGTTTCCCTAGCGCCTTCTGCTAGCCCTTCAGCGGTAAGACCAAATACATGAGTAACAGCAATACCAATCAATGCTGAGATGGCGGTCGTAAATAGCAATACGCCGATAGTGAGTCCGCTGATTTTGCCAAGGGAGCCTGAATTGTCCAGCTTAACGACAGCAGAAACCATTGATACCATGACCAATGGCATAATAATCATCTTAAGAAGCCCAACATAGCCACTACCGACCACTTGGACCCAATCAAGAGTTTGAGCAATAGCGGTGTTACCTTCACCATAGATAAGCTGAAGTGCTAAGCCAAAACCACTACCAGTAACTAAGCCTAAAAGTACAAGGCGAGAGAGTGTATTTTGTTGTTTTTGTTTAGAAAATAGAAAATAGATGATACCAACAAAGACCGCTAAGTTGGCAAAGACAGCAACTGACATAGTTATTCCTTTAAAGTGTAAATCCGTATGTTTTTATAATCAGATCTTGAAAGAGAGCATAGATTATCGAATTTTCCACCCAGCCATAAGTTCAAAAAGGAATAACATATTCTTTTTGTGGAATTATACCGTTCAAATTGAACGAATTAACGAGTCATTTCGCGATAGTTTGCGATGGTTTCTCCACTGTCATTAACATCAATACAGAGGCTATCAACAAGATAGTTTGCAACATCTTGCGCATGGATAGGACGCAGATTTTTTATTGGGCCAAGCATCATAGGTTTAATGACACTAAGAACTTGCTGTAGCACAACCTCATCCCACCTTGGTGCCGTTCGTTCTCCTTGTAGTGGACCTGGTCTTGCAAAGATTAGTCTCTCAAAGCCGAGTTGTTGCAGATCTCGTTCCATCTCTCCTTTACATTTTAGGTAGTGAGATGGTGATTCGACCTTAGCACCATAGCTAGAGACCACACCTAATCTCTTTACACCAAGGTTCTTCATTGTTTTTGCAAATGAAACAACTAAGTCGTGGTCGATACGATAGAGTGCTTCATTGCTTCCAGCCTGTTTTTTAGTGGTACCTAAACAAATAAGACCGATACTGGCATTGATTTCCAACGAACTGTTGAACTCGTCATTAGATAGGGAAATTAGTGAATCTGCGGAGAGGGTTAACGGACGTCTCGTTGGAGCGTAGATTTTGTCAACATATTCAGGGTGCTGAAGAAGGTAACGAATGGCGAGTTGGCCGATAAGACCCGTGCCTCCGGCAAGAATGAGATTTGGCTTTGTGATTTCCATAAAGAATGCCTATTAATCTTCTGTCACTAGGACTGAGTTTCGGTATGATGTTATCCCCATGTTACATCTAGATATAAGGCTTAGGAAGGGAGAGTCCATGCCAGCACCATTATTTGAGTCTTCATTTTTACAAGAAACGCTACAAGCATCTGCGTCTTCGCCTCGCTCCGTTACTCTGAGTAATGGCGTACAAATGAGTTTGTTGCAAAAGGGAGTACTTAAAATTTCTCCGCCTTGTGAGGCAAAGCAAACTAGACACATCGTGATTTCGAGTGCGGTTCATGGCAATGAAACAGCGCCTATTGAAATGGTAGATGATCTTGCTTCTCAAATTGCAAGCGAATCTATCATTCCTGGGCACCACTTACTGCTGATTATTGCGCACCCTAACGCAATACTGGCGGAAGAGCGATTTGTGGAGACAAACTTGAATCGTTTATTCGGTGATGCTGATTACCCGCAGTCTCAAGAACTCACTTTAGCCGTTTCTCTAAAAGAGCAGGTGACTTCTTTTTGGCAAGGTGTCCCAATAGCAAGTCGTTGGCATTTGGATATGCACTGCTCTATTCGAGCATCTAAGCACTACACGTTTGCTATCAGCCCACAATCGACCTATCCAACAAGACAAAAAGAGTTCATCGACTTTATGCGTAAGGCTGGTATAGAAGCGGTTCTACTGTCAGAAGAGCCTTCAAGTACATTCAGCTGGTTTAGTTCGAGTAAATTTGGCGCGCAGGCGGCAACGTTAGAGTTAGGGCAGGTCGCAAAGTTTGGTCACAACGATATGCATAAGCTAGCGAAGTTTAACAGGGCGTTTCTAGAACTTGTTGAATCAGCAGAATTTAGTACCGATGGAGATATGATCACCTACCAAGTAGACAGTTCAATTTATCGACAAAATATGGACTTTGAATTCTACTTTGACAAAGCATTACCTAACTTCTCAAGATTTACGAAGGGAGAGGAATTAGGCAAAGACGGAGAAAAGGTGTTGACCATGCCGGTAGAGCAGGGAGGCATTGTCTTTCCTAATCCAGACGTAGAACTCAACCAACGAGCCGCACTGATTGTAAAATCCTGTGCGACTCGTTATGTGGACAATCAACTTACTGTATTAGATTAATTGCTATTGTCCGCAAGGAAGCGATTCATCTTTTGCATGCTTTGGTCAAAATAAGGGTTCCAACTTATTCTAGCTCTTACTTGAGATTCTTCACCATCACCAAATGCGGCAAACCAAACTTGGTCGCTATCTACTTCTGAGCAATCTTTGGGCATTCCCTCTGGTTGCTCATTAAAACACAGCCTTATTTCACCATCGCGTTTGTAGATCGGATTCTCTGGAGAGAACATTAAGGATATATGTGACGCGCTTAATATCTTCTGCTGAGGTAGATTCATGCTGTAGCTTGTGATGCGCTGGTCTTTAAACTGAGTCTCGCCGAACCAAAGAAGCTTACTGTTATTATTAGTAAACTTGTTGGAAAATTGCTCAACTGCGTATTGTGAGTCAATCGTTTCGTCTGCTTCACTGAGCATAACAAAAGTAGGTTTATCGTAACTTGCATCGTCTATGAAATCTCTGACCACTTCAGACGTCTTGTAATAGGTTGCCGCTCCATTCATATGTAGAGAGTTGTAACGGGTATAATTATCTTCTTCTTTTTGGCTCTCCCAATCGATAAACCAGCTAGCATAAGGTGAAAATTTTGCTAGAGAGTCGCGTGGCTTAAATGCTGGAGAGAATAACAATAGACCCTTAACGGTAGGTTGTTGATAAGCTAAAGCAGTCACTAGGTTTGCGCCAGTAGAGAATCCACCTAACCAAACTCCATCGACTTTGTCATTCAATAACTGATAATGATGAGCGACTTTTTCTTGCCAATCCTCAAGCTCAGGAAGAGACAAATCTGCAGCTCGTGTTCCGTGGCCAGGCAATAAAACGACGCGAACTAGATAGCCTTGAGCCGCAAGATCCGGTGCGATATCGATATAAGAAAAGGGAGAATCGCCAAGCCCATGGACTAACAGAATACCTTGTCCATTTGGATTTTGTGGCACGAGTTCAAATGGTGCAACAGCACTTAGCTCGATTTCTTTGTTGTCTGTTAAGAATATGCGATTCTCAAGTATCCACTCTTGAGTCTCGGCAAGGTAAGTTTGATAGTCTTCTTGCATGTAAGGATGTAGCGATTCTGAAGCGATGAATTGAGGGTTTTCAGGTTCACAGGCACATCCAGTGAGAGTTAAAGCAATAACGGGTAATAAAACTAGTTTATTGCACTTTGGCATCATTAATATCCTTATAAATGGTCGTTAATCTAGTTTATATATCTAATGAAGTCACACATATTGTAAATTATATTCTGTGGCGTTGCTCCATTGCGATTTTTCTTACATCAGTCACTTGAATGTAACTTAAATTTATATCAAGCATAGGCATACTGTAATAAATACTCAGCATTATTCAATTAGATTGAAAGACTGGTTTTATGTTTGGTATCTATTTTGCATTTTCTGCAAATTTCTAACAGGAAGCCATAGATTTCAATGATGATTGATAATGAAACGATTGTTTGAGATTTGTACAATCTGTGACATTATTCACCAAACTGCATCTTGCTCAGACATTAACGTGATTCAACTCTCATTATCATAATGTTGAGATTTGATCTTTTTAAAAGTGTGAGTTTAAGCAGATATATTTTGCAGGATTAATTTATTATCCCTGTAATGACGAGCAAAAGAGCTTTTTAAAAGCCGTATTCGTTTATTTTTTTAATTATATTAGTTCAATGTTAGAGGCCCCCAAAATGACGGAACATAATAATAATTACTCGCATTTGTCGAGTAACAAATTAGTACGTAACACAGTTGCATTAGTACTAGCAGGCGGGAAAGGTACTCGCCTTAAGGGATTAACCAAAGAGATCGCAAAGCCAGCTGTTTCTTTTGGTGGCAAATATAAAATTATCGATTTCACGCTTTCAAACTGCATCAACTCAGGTATTCGTCGTGTAGGCGTACTGACTCAGTTCATGGCACATGATCTTATCGATCACGTGCAAAAAGGCTGGGGCTTTATGACCAACTCAACGCTTGATGAGGGTGTAGCAATTATCCCAGCACAACAGCGTGTTGGTGAATCTTGGTACCGTGGTACAGCAGATGCTGTATACCAAAATCTTGATTTGATTCGCAGACGTAAGTGCGAACAAGTTCTGATCCTTGGTGGCGATCACATCTATAAGATGGATTACTCTCGCATGCTTAACTTCCATGCTGAAAGTGGTGCAGACGTAACAGTTGCATGTATCAAGAAGCCTCTCGAGCAAGCTTCTTCTTTCGGTGTGATGTCTCTAGACGCAGATGGCCGTATTGTTCAGTTTGACGAGAAACCAGAGAACCCAACTCCACATCCAAAAGATCCAAGTCAAGCACTTGTATCTATGGGTATCTACATTTTCAATGCAGATATCTTGGACAAAGAGTTGAACGATGCTCTACTTGACCCAGAGTATGGTCACGATTTCGGTCACAACATCATTCCAAATCTATTGGAACGTGCACGCGTAAACGGTTATGTATTTACTGAGCGTCACCCAGGAAACAACGGTTACTGGCGCGATGTAGGTGATTTGGACGAGTACTATGCAGCTAGCATGGATCTTGTAGCACCAGATCCTGAGCTTGACCTGTATGACCATTCTTGGCCGATCATTACTCAGCAGCAACAACGTCCGGGCGCAAAATTCGTGTTTAACGAAGAAGGTCGCAAAGGTTTCGCTGTAGATTCAGTTCTTTCTGCGGGTACCATCATTTCAGGTGCTGAGATTAATCACTCACTTGTTGCCGGTAACTGCCGAGTTGAAGAAGGTACAGTGCTTCAAGACAGTATTATTCTTCCAGAATCAGTAATTGGTAAGAACTGTCGCTTAACTAAGGTTATTGTGGGTGAGAGCACTATCATTCCTGATGGCACGGTTATCGGTGAGAACCTAGAAGAAGATTCTAAACTGTACGAAGTTACTAAAGGTGGCGTTGTACTAGTGACTGAAGCAAGCTTCCAGTAAGCATAGCTAAAGTGAATGAAATGGAGCCTATTGGCTCCATTTTTTTTGTAATCGAGAAATAGTCACGCGGTAATTATTCCAAGCGAAAATACCGGCTAGGGTGTTGCCAATGGCTGCACCAATAAACAAACCTTGCAAGCCACCAAGATAAGCGCCCGCATACAAACATGGCAAAAAGAACACGAACAAACGGCAAGAAGAGACAAGTAATGCTTTCATTGGCTTACCCAAAGCATTAGAAACAGAAACTAACAAGATACATACGCCCAGTGGTGCAAGACTAAATGGGACGATAATCAAATGCATGTCTAAAATGCGCTCTACACTTTGCTCTCCGGACATCAACATTGCCAGTTGCCCAGAGCTCATTAAAGTAATCAGAGCCACCACCACTTGAGAGCAAAGAATATACACGCAGGCAATATTGACTAATTTAATGATTTTGTCGCTGTCTTTTGCACCAACAAATCGACCTATCATAGGTGGCATAGACATAGTTAAGGCGAGTACGCAGACAATGGCGAAAAACTCATAACGACTGCCTAGAGCCCAAGCCGCCACTGCTGCTGTACCATATGATGCCAAAAGCTTAGTTGATAGCATTGCCGCGAGGGGAGGCATCAACTGACTGGTCATCGCCGGCATCATAATGCCAAACAAAGAACGAATGCTTTGCCCAATCTTTAGATTACTCCAGTCAAAAGAGTAGTAATGTTTAGATTTGATACGATAGATTACGTAAAGAATACCGCTACCAAAGGCAATGATAGTAGCTACTGCAGCCCCGTGGATTCCCATATCAAAATAGAAAATGAAAATAGGATCGAGTACTAGGTTTAATATACTGGTCACCACCATCATGATGCCTGGCAGCATAGTATTACCATTTGCACGACAAACACTGTATAGAAAATACAGCACAGCACCTACCCAAGAACTGATCAGCCAAACTATCCAGTAAGTATCTATGATAGGGAATACTTCTTCAGTCGCACCCAACAAAGACAACAGTGGTGAGCGAATCAAATACAAAAGCACGCAAATTGCGCCGCAACCAATGCTACCGAGTGCTAACACTAACCCACCTAGTTGCTTGGCATACATTTCGTCGTTTGCACCCAATGCATGGGCAATGACAGACGTTGTTGCAATGCCAAGGCCTACTTGTACTCCAATGATTAGTTGGCCAATAGGCAGGGTAAAACCTTGTGCTGCAAGAGGTAAAACACCGAGTTGAGCGATAAACGCGGAATCGATGAGCTGAAAACTCATTAAAGAGAGCACGCCAAAGATCATCGGCCAAGTCATTTTAAAGAGTTCTATACCTAGGATTCGGCTAGTTTGTGATTTCATTAATATCAGTTTGATTCTTAAAGGAATTGATGAACAGTAAGAGTAGTTGCTAACTGGCCTCACAGCGAGCGAAGCCAATGCTGAGGCTTAGTATGGTGGTAACAGTTGATTATTATTTAACTCGTGTTGGTCGTCTTCTTTTTTTGCAAATTGGCCAATTTCAGAGAACTGTTTTTTTGTCCAAACATGGCGCTCTTTTAGATAGCCCGGTAGTGCACTAAAGCTTTTCTCAGAGTCGGTTGCAACCAGAGTAAGATGCCCTAACGCTTCAAGATATTCATATTGAGCTAGTGACGTTGTCACTCTATTGTCGGTATCTCCCCAGTGCGGTGTTATTGTTAGTCTAGGTGTATAGTCACGCGTTTTAACTACCCACTTATTTGGTAGTCGTTTATCGCTGTCCCACCATTTTCCATCAAGGTTATCCATGATTTCTTCGGTTCGGTCTTTGTCTTGAGCACCTAACTCTTGCAGTTTACGCAAAAATATACGGGAAAACGCACCTTGGTATTGTTCTTTGGTTGGGTTGCTATTGTGCTCGAGGAGCTCTATGACGATAAGAGAACCTAGCATATTAGAATATAAGTCTTCAGGAGAATAAGCAGAAGGGTATTCTTTAAAGCCTGCAACCGATGTAAATCCAAACCATTGAGCAATTTCATGCCATTGAGCTAACCTGTACGCGAGTAAAGCACTCAGTTCAATTTCGGCTTGAGCTTGTTCTTTTTTGGACATGTCCAAAGGCTGTTCTTTGAGTTCTATTACTCGACTTCTTAGCTCATCCTCTAATACGATCTGTTTGCTTTTGCCAAGCTGACCTTTTATCTGAGTGTACAAATAGAGGCTGTAATCGGCAGTATCTCGCACATGTGCAGTGTCTATGATCCCGCCTTTTGAAGTGTAAATAAGGCCATTTGATTCATCACCTGTCCCCATTAAACTACTCGCAACTCCTTGCTCTCCATCGTTATAAAGGTGAACTTTAAGATCTGATAGATCAACCATGTTGTTGACACGGAAAAAGGGAACCGGCACGACACCGAGTTCTGACTTCATGTTTATACCAAAGGCGCAACAAGGGCGAACACCGCTTGGTGTATCAATGGCAAAACTGGAGGTTGAGAACAGGAAAATGCCTGCTGCAAGTAGTGATTTCAATTTCATTAAATACCTAATGGATTATTTAGAATGCTTCGTGAATATTGAAGTAAACAGTGGTTTCATCGCCAAATCCTAAATCTAACCTGACGTTTACTCTTGGTTTAAAGGCGAAACGATAGCCGACACCGTAGGTCGGAAGCCAACTGTCTTTAAAAAGCTCATCAAAGTGTGAGGCTATGTTTCCCGCGCCACCCCATACGACAGCGCCATGTCGATCAGTGAATTTATGTCGATATTCTAATTGCGTAGCCATTTGATATCGATCTCGGTAGCGACCATAGTAGTAGCCACGCATCCGGTTATCTCCACCCAGTTTACTCATTGCAAACCAAGGAAGATCATCATCACTTAGCCCTTGTAAAAAGTAGTCGAATGCCAAGACATTTTCATCATATAGGGTCCAATATTCACGATAATTTACAGTGTATTCTTCGTATTTATAGTCAGCACCAAAGGCTTCTATAAACCAGCGATGCTCCAAACTAACAAGTCGCCCAGTATACGGATTGGTTTCGTAATCGCGGGTGTCATATTGGATGCCAAGAATAATGCCAAGATTAGTCTTGTTTTTAAGTTGCTCAGGCTCTAGTGCAGTTCCATCTGCGCTTTGGTGATATAGAAACTCCGCAGTAAAGCCGGTTTTGATAAAGTAATTGTCAATAAATTGATAGGCGACTGTAGGCTCAACGCTTAGGTAGAGTGCTTCGTGCTCGGTTTCGTTGCCTTCTTTCTCGGCGTTCTCTTTACCAATGCCCCAAACTTTACTTGGGGTTTGCGAAAGTCTGGCCATTAAGCCTAATTTCCATTGGTTTTCGTTTAGAAAGGTGGTGTTGTCGACACCAATACCGTAAGTCCCTTCTGAAGAAACATAGCCACTTAAGGTTACTGTGGATATTTGATTTTTTTCTAGCCCCTGTGGTGCATACAAACCAACGGCAGCAACACCTATACCTACACCTTGTTCTGGGTTTGCAAATGGACCGGGCAAAATTCCCCAGTCCATACCGTTTGTTAGGTCTATTTCATTGCTTGAACCGAAAAATTCCAATACATCTTCAAACCAACCTGTACCTTCATCAGTAAGGTTATGATTTTGCGCATATGCACAGGTAGAGGCGCACAGAAAAAGCAATGGAGATTTGGAGATACCTTTCATTGAATGACAGCGGTACCAAAGCTTGGCGAGAAAGTATGAGTCATTAGAAACGGGTGTCCAAAGAAATGAATGAACTTTGACGATCACCAAAGCCAAATTCACCGATGATATTGAAAGTTGGATTAATTACGTAGTTGAAACCGACAACGGTGTTCCACTCGTTCTCCAGTTCTTGTTGAACAACAAAACCTGCTGTTTCACCATCTGCTTCGATCATGTTTACAAACTCAGCAGGGAAAATATCACGCAAATCCCCTTTCAAGGTTTGTTGGATATTTTGATACTGACCACCGACCCAAACACGGATTGGATGACCATGATTTGTAAAGTCATAACCAACACGAGGAGTAACTACGATAGAGTCTATACCACCATCAATTACCGTAAGATTTGTCTTAGTGTAGCTTGCATCAATAATGGTGAACCATTCTTCGTATCCACCCGCGACTACGAAACCGCCACCATACATATTGCCATCTAAATCCAACTTGAACGGAAGTTGAGGTAGGGTTAAGTTGCGATCGTTTCCATAATTCACGTTTACTATGATATCCGTTTCAGAATATCCAGAAATCTTTCCTGCAATGGCATAAAAATTTAAGAATGGGAACAACCACATATCCGCACGAACAGTCCAAACTTCACTTTCTTGGTAACCACCAATAGTCTCAATGTCTATGCTATTAATTGGAATATCAGCAGGAATTCCAGGAATTGGTGGAATTAGGCAGTCACCAGTAATTGGATTGCAAACACCAGGGAACCCTGGTGTACCTTCGTTGCCAAGACTATCTTTAATGCCATGTAGATCTATCGACGTGACATTAATCCCTTGTTCAACTTTCATGTATCCAACGCTAAGTCCAAACGCTTTAGGTAGAATGTAACCACGCTCTTCTGCTTCTGACTTCCAAATAGGCAGTTCAAATGATGAGGCATATGAATAGGTGGGAGTGAAAGCAGTGCCAATAATGGCGGCGGCAGTAGAGAAACGTCTAAGTTCCATTCAGAAATCCAAAAGGTAGAAAATTGTGATACGGATAACGCAATTATATACCTTTTGAACAAAAAAGTGAGAAATTACACAGATTTAGAATTAACTAAATGGGTGTTTTATATGCACCTTGCCTAGTATTTCATCGATAAGGTGTAAAGTTGCAATTGTTTGCTCAGGAGGTATCACTTTGCTGAATAATTTGCCTTCTCGCAAACAGCTTTGAACTTCACGAATTTGATACTCAAAGCCTGAACTTTCATGAGGTAAATTAAGCTTAACTGGGTCTTTACCATATACCTCTAGTGTTGCTTTCGTCGCATCCCAAAAAGCCCCATCAATGGTTATTTTTCCCTCGCTACCATAAATGGTCATGCTGTTATCTAGATTTGATCTAAAAGAGCAGGTGAACTGACTTGTGAAGTCACCGTAATCTAAAGTGGCAGAGCAGCGTTCATCAACCTTTGTTTCGCCAACAAACACATGGGACGAGACACTTTGGGGCTCTCGCTTAGCTAAATACTGGGTCAAAGAGATATTGTAAATTCCTGCATCCAACAACACGCCACCAGCAAGTTTAGGATTAAATAAACGGTCTTCGTAATTGCGCTCTGCCTTGAAACCAAAAGTAGAGTGGATATTTTCCAATTTTCCTATTTTTTCCTCTTCTACCCAGTGCTTAACTTCAAGCCAAGTAGGAAGAAACCGACTCCACAACGCTTCCATTAGAAAGACGTTATTGTCTTTAGCAATTTGAAATAGCGCTTTAGCTTGGGTGGCATTCACAGTCAGAGGCTTTTCACACAGTACAGCCTTGCCCGCTTCAAGACATTGCTTAGCAGTGTCAAAATGAAACTGATGGGGGCTGGCTATATAAATGACATCAATCTCTGGGGAGTTAATGAGCTCTGCATAACTATCGAACACATGCGTTATTTTGTGCTGCTCGGCAAAAGATTCCGCGTTAGTGCGATTACGACTCGCAACACCATACAGAGTGCCATCATTGATAGCGGTAAATGCTTCCGCGAAGCGATTAGCAATGCGCCCCGGTGCGATAATTCCCCAGTTGATCATCCGTTATCCTATTTGTTAGTCATCAGACTTGAGTTCTTTTAGTGGCAACCAATCAATAGTAACGCCTGCTTGGTTAAACATATCTTCACTGACTTTGATCTTGTCTCCCCAACGAGAGAGAAAATCAGGTTCTTGTTCTGGACAGTGTACCGCAGAGATGCCTGTTTGAATGATCTTCGCTGCACAGTTTGGGCAAGGAAAATGCGTTACCCAAATCTCACAACTATCTAAATCACGCTTTGCGAACAAAATTGCGTTTTCCTCAGCATGCAAGGTTTTCAAGTACTTCATATCACGCTCGTCAGTTTCGGCGCTGTCTGTAATACCGTGGGGATATCCGTTAAAGCCAACAGAGACAATACGGTTGTGTTTGGTGATTACGGCTCCAACTTGAGTGGAGGGGTCCTTGCTCCAAGAGGCAACTAGTTCAGACATCTGATAAAAGCGCTTTGCCCATTTCGTTAGCATGTTTAATTCCTTGATTTAACTGAAAGTACAACGTTAATCTAATGGGTTTTAGCTTAACTGTTATTCCTTGTAAGCCAAAACGTTTTTGTTTGATCAAGCGTATCTGTTTGTAATCTACCCAAGAGATTGGTTAGCTTAGCTTAGGTGAATCTTTGCATCGAGGTTGACCTGTTGGTTTGTTTGGGCCAATAGTTAATGATTAATATCATAGGTAATGTATAAATTTGTTAGTTCTCATTCGTGGATTGCCTGGTTCAGGCAAGACCACTTTAGCCAAAAAGATAACGCGAGAAGATGGGTTCGTTCACCTAGAAGCAGATATGTACTTCACAGATGAGAAAGACGAAGGGTATCAATTTGAACCAAGTCAGCTTGGAGTCGCTCATCTTTGGTGTCAAAAACAAACGCTTATGCATCTCAAACAAGGGCATTCTGTGGTGGTATCTAATACCTTCACCCAAGTATGGGAGATTAGACCGTACCAAAGAATGGCTAAGCAATGCTCTGCTAAATTGGATATCTATGAATGTGGAGGGACATTTGACAATGTTCATAATGTTCCGCTAGACAAGATTGAAGCAATGCGCAAGCGTTGGGACGTCTTACCACGAGATCTAAAAAAGCATCTAAAATCACTTAAGAACTAATACACAAGGAGAGTGGTATTGCGACAGTTTATCGAAGGCCTACCGAAAGTAGAGCTTCATTTGCACATTGAGGGTACGTTAGAACCTGAACTGATGTTCGAACTAGCAAAACGAAATAATATTGAGATCCCCTTTGCTTCACCTGACGAGGTTCACAAGGCTTATCAGTTTAATAATCTGCAATCCTTTCTTGATATTTATTATCAAGGGGCAAATGTACTGATTTCAGAGCAAGATTTCTTTGACTTAACTTGGGCCTACTTACAAAAGTGTCATCAAGATAATGTAATGCATACTGAAATCTTTTTTGACCCCCAAACCCATACTGCCAGAGGTATATCGTTTGATACGGTTGTGAACGGTATCCATAGTGCTCTTATCAAGGCTCATGAAGATCTAGGGATAACTAGCCATTTAATTATGTGTTTTTTGCGTCATCTTGATGAAGAATCAGCAATTGAAACACTGCAATATGCTTTAACTCACAAAGATAAAATCATTGCAGTAGGTCTTGATTCTTCTGAATCTGGACATCCTCCAGAGAAGTTTCAAAGGGTATTTCAATTGGCACTAAGCGAAGGGTTTCTTACGGTTGCTCACGCTGGAGAAGAAGGGCCTTCAAGCAATATTCAAGATGCGATGACGCTGCTTGGAGTATCTCGTATTGATCATGGAGTCCGTTGTGTCGATGACCCAAAACTTATCGAGACGCTACAAGTACTGCAAATGCCGTTGACGGTCTGCCCGTTGTCCAACGTTAAATTGAAAGTATTTGATAGTATGGAAGAGCACAACATCGTTGAGTTATTACATCAAGGTCTTTGTGTGACTATTAATTCAGATGATCCTGCGTATTTTGGTGGCTATATGACGGACAACTTTCACCAAATAGCGCTGACTCATCCAGTGGAATCAAAAGAACTCGCCCAATTTACTCGTAATGCAATTAAGGCAAGCTTTGCTAGCGAAAGTCGCAAACAAGATTTGTTGCGGCATTTAGAGGGTTATCTTGTTCAAGGAATCCACTGACTATTGATATTTGCCGAGAGCCAAGGTCAGGTTACTGATGACCTTGTCTCTGATGTGCGAAGGCTGAATCACCTCAACAAGGTTAGCATTTTTCATTAACCACCATTCAAAGCCTAAACTATCACGAACCTTTGCTTTAATAGTGGTGTGCTTTTCATCGGATTCAACAATAGATTGGCACTCAGAAATCTGAGTTTCTTCAATGAGATGTAAGCCATCATAGTTATTGATTTTGAGTATGACTTCAGTGTATTTTCCTCCAGAAAAGTGCGGCACATGTTCTTCAATGTATTGCTTAGCACTAAAGGATTTATGGGGTTTTAGAACAGTAAAGCCTAGCTTCATATCTGTGATTCTATGGATTGCAAAGGTGCGGTAATCTTGACTGTTCTCTTTAACTGCGAGTAGATAAAAACTGCGTCCGTGCAGAGCAATACCGAGTGGTTCAACATTGTACATTTCATCATTTAGGCTACCTCGTTTTCTGTATTTCATTTTTAGCAGTCGTTTTTCTAATATGCCTTGTTCGATAGTGTCTATTAGGGATTCATCAAAGCTAGGTGAGGTAAGCTGGAATTCGATGGGTGCGTAGCTAAAGCGCTCCTTCCAAAGCTCTATCCTTTTGTCTCTTTCTGCTTTACCTGTACTAATAAGATTGGAAACTTCTTTACGCATGGTAGGAGGTAACATTTCTAATACCTCATGCTCAATGATTTGCAGAGAAAGGACACTGCTCATGGCGGCAGGATTAATGGGGTGATGCTGGCCTTGAGCTATTTTTATCTGATGAGGGCGTTTGTCGGTATCTATATCAACGCAGTAATAATCTGAAGCGACTTTATTAATAACTCTCTGTACTGTTTTCATCTGACTTTTATCATCAAGGGTTGAATCAATAAGATCTTTTGAAAGCAATATTTGGCGCAGCTCAAGGCTAGTAACATAATCTGGGTGGCAGGGGATATTTTGTAGAACGAGTTGATAGCGCTCAAACGTTTTGGACATTGCTTTACACCTTCTCATCAGATAACGTTGCATATTCTAGTTAAAGAGACAGTTTTTGTCTCTATATCGACCATAATTAACAATGTAATCGTTAATTGGAACAGAAAATATGCGATCTGCTCTCGCAATAAACATGCTTGTATTGGTCACCGCATTTAGCGCACTAGCCGATAACACTTGTCGAACAGACTCACTAGGTACTACTCGTTGTAGCGATGGCACGACTTATCGTACCGATTCATTGGGTACGGTAAGAGACAACAAGGGTAATACATGGCGCACGGACTCTTTAGGCACAGTAAGAGGCAGTGACGGAACAACTTACCGTACTGATTCGTTAGGGACAGTAAGGGATAACAAAGGCAATAGTTGGCGCACAGACTCTCTGGGAACAGTTCGGGGAAGCGACGGTTCTACTTGTCGCAAAGACTCTCTTGGCACGGTTAGATGCACTAATTAACAAGGAATTATAATGACATTAACCTATGTGATTTTTGGCTTAGTAGTATTGCTGACATCAGCTATCGCGTATTGGATAGCACAGCGTCCCGTTGGACAGTTGAGGCTTGAATTGGAACTAGCGAATGCAGAGTTAGCAAATCAATCCGAACTTGCACAGAGTGCACAGAAAAAACTAGATCATGCTCAAGAAGACGTGAGCGACTTAGAAGTACGTTGTGCTCAACTGGGATCTGAACTGCAATCTGTACGAGTTTCTGAGCATACCTATAGAAAACAGCTTAGTGAGAGAGAGCAAGCTTTGCGTCAAAACTCTGAATTACTGAGTGCTGCAAAGGTGGCAGAAAGTTCAGCAACGGCCAGTTTCAAAGCTAAATTAGAAGAACTGCAGGTCGAAAGTCAAAGAAGTTTGGCACTTAACAATGAGCTTCGTGAGTTAAATGATAAGTACTCCAATGCCATGGGTAAGATTGGAGAACTTAACATGGAGATTGAGACCAAGCAGTCGCACTTTGATCAGCAAATTGCATTGCTCAAAGAGAGCAAGCAAGAACTCAGCAAAGAGTTTGAACGTTTAGCCAACGAAATATTAGAGCGCAAAGGGCAGGCGTTTAAGCAGCTTAATACCGAAAGCATGAGCTCAATCTTGAACCCGATTCATCAAGAACTTCGAGGATTTAAGAGCAAGGTTGAGGACATTCATAGCAAAGAGACTGAGCAGCGAGTGCAATTGCGTACAGAACTGCAGAACCTACAAAAGCTGAATCGAGAAATCACAGACCAAGCGGATAAACTCACCACCGCTCTCAAAGGTGAGAAAAAAGTGCAGGGCAACTGGGGCGAACTAATGCTTGAGAATGTTCTGGATAACTCAGGTTTGCGCCTTGGTACAGACTACAAACGAGAGGTCAGCATTGATAGTGAAGAGGGACGCTTTAGACCCGACGCTATTGTCTATCTTCCGCAAAATAAACACTTGGTTATTGATGCTAAGACCTCACTGAATGCCTATACGCGCTATGTGAACTCTGAAGATGTGAATGAACGAGAGATTGCGCTGCGAGAACATGCATCAGCAGTGCGAGACCGAATTAATGAACTGGCGGCAAAAGAATACAGTAAGTTACCGGGTATAAACTCACCAGAAGTTGTGATCATGTTTATACCAATTGAATCTGCATATGTAGAGGCTTTAAAAGCAGACTCCAACTTGTTTCAGTCTGCGTTAGAAAAAAATATTCTTGTGGCGACTCCGACCACCTTGTTAACCAGTTTGAATATTGTGAGACAGCTGTGGCGATTTGAAGAGCAAAATAAACATACTGCCGAATTGGCGAATCGCGCTGAGAAGTTTTATTCCAAGCTCAATACCTTTTTAAATTCAATGGAAGGAGTAGGCAAGCAATTAGATAAAGCTAAAGAAACGTATGACAGAGCGCTTGGGCAGTTGCATACAGGTAAGGGTAACCTTATTAAGCAAGCGTCGGAGTTTAAAGAGCTTGGTGTTGCAGTTACTAGAGAGCTGCCAGCGGAATTAGTCGAAAAGGCGAACTTAGAGCTTGAGTACCCCCATTCGGCTCCCGAGCTCACAGTGATTGATCACAGTAATAACTAAGTCAGCGGTTAAAACCGCACACACTATACTTAAGACAATCAGTAATAAAAGCATCGGTCTCATATCTCCAACGAGATAAGCAAATAATAAAGGAACAACAATGGCATCACGTGGCGTAAACAAAGTAATTATCGTAGGCAACTTGGGCACTGACCCTGAATTGCGTCATTTCTCAAACGGTAACGCAGTGGCGAATTTTACAGTAGCAACGTCGGAGACATGGCAAGATAAAGCGACTGGTCAGCAGCGAGAAAAAACGGAATGGCACCGTATTTCTGTTATGGGAAAGCTTGCTGAAATTGCTGGGAATCACCTTCGCAAAGGCTCTCAAGTCTATATTGAAGGCCAATTGCAAACGCGTAAGTGGCAGGATAAGTCGGGCCAAGAGCGCTATACCACAGAGGTGGTTGTGCAGGGTTTCAACGGTACGATGCAAATGCTTGGTGGTCGCCAGCAAGGCGAGCAGAGCAATTCAGTCAATCAATTTGACCGTGGAAATACTACTACTAATCCATCTACATCGAATAGTGGGTTTACGCCAAGCCCTGATGATTACGACGATATACCGTTCTAATTTTTTGAACACGATTTTTACTCATTGAGCTCAACGTTATGTTGAGCTTTTTTAGTTGCTGTGATTGAAAGTTACAGACACTTTATGTCTCTATTGTCGCTATCTTGTACCGATTAGCAACAAGGCATGGCACTTACTGCTGTGCACGAATAGAAACAATTATGACGTCAGCTTTATTGCTAAAGACTGGAAATCAATGAGGAACAAACATGTGTGACGAAGAGTGTGGCAGTATTTTTGAGGATATCTTAGTAGGTTTAAGTTTCTTCTTTTTAATAATGGGATTTATTAAATTATTGATCATCGCTATTGAGGCATTTCTTGCTCTATTACGCTTTGTTATCAATGGTATTTTATGGGCTTACTACAAAGCGAAAGGGCTGTACTCAAGAATTCACAACTCGATAAGCGTGCGACAGCTCACAGACAGAATCCATATGGGCACGGGTTAGCGGTTGTCGTGATGATAGGCGGTGGCTTATCTCTATTCATAGGTAATGATGCGAGCACAGTGTCAGCTGATGAGTATTATTCTGCGAACACTAAAGTAGTTCAAACTGAGCCGACTGAAACGCCAATGCTACAGGCTAAGGTGCTCGCGACAAAGCTTAATGCACGCTTAGAGCCCAATGCAAAAGCAAAGATCTTGTATAAACTGAAGCATAACCAGATTGTTGATGTTTACATGAAGCAGAATGGCTGGTGGTTAGTTGAAGTAAATGGGGTTAGGGCTTGGTCTCACGCCGATTATCTCTCTGCTCGATAACGAATGTACTCAGGTGAAACACCCAAGAGGCAACCCAATTTCTCGAGATGAAATTGGGCACTAGTGTTTAGTGAGCTTTGCTTGATAACCAATCTAATATTGCAATCAATCGTGAGTCCTCTAGATTGAGTAGGGTATCGCCAACATACCACTCAATCATTGACTGGTGAGGGTTTCCTGTTACTTGTGGACAGCCTAACCATACCCCTTGCTCTTGGGCGAGCTGATCTCTAAGTTCAATCGCTGATTCATAATCAAAGGGTAAAATCAGATGCAGCATATTCGCTTGAGGTTCTATAGGGTTAAGTGTGAATTCTGGGTATTGGGAGATGAGTGAATAAAGTGCTTTTGTACGCTTATACAATAAGGGCATTTGTTCTAAACGCTGATCAAATTGCATGGCTGCTGAAACTATATAAGGGGTTCTGTGGTACACATTGCCCCCCTGACGTTGCATCCACTTCTTTGCCAACGAAATAAATGCTTCATCACCCAGTAAAATTGAACCGCCAAGTCCGCCTAGTCCTTTGTAAAGAGAGACATAGGTAGTATCAAAACCGGATGCGATTTCGTGGTAGGGCTTATTATAGAACGCGGCAGACTCCCACAAGCGAGCCCCGTCCATATGTAAATGTATCTGGCTGTCTTTGCAGTAAGCTTTGATGGCTTGCAGTTCCTCCCAAGGCAACAATTGTCCACCAATTTCACGCATAGGCAGTTCATAAAGTACGGCGGATAATTCATCTGGGCAGGATGCTAGATCTTCGACGGTCCAAGGGCGGTAACGGTTACCTAAATTTAGAATATTGAACCGCTGTTGCAGTTGATAGTTTTGATTCTCATGGCGCAAAATATGACTCGTTTCGTGCATGCCAACAAGCTTATTGCGTTTTTGTCTGCAGACGAGATCCAATACGGTTGGTTGGGTCAGTGTACCTGTCATGACAAATAGACCCGACTGATAGCCAAGAAGCTTTGCAATTTTGTCTTCAAAACGCTGGATTAAGTCGCCTTCACCATACACATCATGTTGAATGTTATTGTTTTCACACCACGTAGCCATTTGAGAGAAAAGCTCCGCGGGGGAAGGAGTGTTGTGGCCAGAAATGATAAGGCTACATTCGGCTCTAAGGTTTTTTGTCATTTTTTATCTTTCCTGTGTGTTTAATACCAATCGTAGTAAATAACTGTTCACCCTAGCTTGTTAAAATACTCGATAACGGCGTTAGAATTTTTGATTGTAGAATAACTACTTATCAAAAAATTCTGCCTTGTTATCTAGCGTTTATCCTGCGCTATTTATGATCACTTACTTACTGTGATTGGTATAATTATGCATGCCAATGGCGCAACTATTTGTCTCAACTTTCTCTTTTATCAAACCAAATCTGGGTGATATCCATAAAGCCGAGACTATTTATAATTGTCCCTCTTAGGGTTTGATGACCGCGAAAAGCATAGGACTTTGTCCACAGTGGGATGACCCTATATTGTTCCAAATAACGTCGCTCAATGAGTGACAGTGTATCTTTTAGGCTGTGTGCCTTCTGCACTTCCGTAAGCCATTGCTGCTGCTTGAAAGAAGAGACCATTTGCTTAGCGGATGCACTGAGCAAAAGCCAATAATAATGGTCAAAAATTGGGTCGGCGCCAATCAAGAAGTTTTCAATCCACACATCAGCATGGGAGAGGTCATCGACATATTCTATTTCTATGTTTTGTTCAGTGAGTTGATTCCATAGGTGTTGCAATACCTCACTGTTCGTGTTGTGGACTTTTAATGAGTTAGGAAGTTCTAATGGCTCACTACTGTATGGACGTTCGCTCGATTTAAGTGCGACAGAACTATTGAACAGAGACGAGGAAAGAGAATGACGCGTTTGATAGTGTTGCTGCAAGACATCTTGCACAACAACCGCGAGGGATTTTCTAATTCCATCATCGAGTTTTTGACTCATGCATAGACCTTTACAACCTATACTGGCCCCTAACAATGATGAGGCATTGTCTATTCGTGTTTCTGAAGCTTCAAACTCTAACAGATGCCCTACAGAAGTTTTATGGGTTTCTAATACATGCCAAAATTCTGCAGATTTAAGAATGCCATGCTGAGCAAAATATCCCGTGTTCTTTATTAATGTCCAATGATCAATGGTTTTTGTGCCCCAATGATAAGCTCCGGTGCCGAAAGGAAAATTCGGTTCTGCAGGATTATCTAAGTATATTGACGCATGGATATCGGCGACAGTGTGCAGAAACATTGGGTCGTCAAAGCTGAGGGTAACTTCTACCCATTGACGATTCACTTTGACACTTTCAATACTTTGATAAAATTCACTACCGACTATATTAATCTTCTTATGGGCAAGCAGTACCTGCTGAACGTGATCAGGTGTTAGTCGTTCTCCATTATGGAAATGTACATCGGGACGGATGCGAAAGTAGTGTGTTAGACCTTCTTGATAAAATTGATGAGCAAGGCGAGGGGTAAAATCACCACTCAAAGGTTCGAAATCGATGAGTGTATCAAACATAGCTGATACCGTTATCCCTGCGTTTCGATCCACCATATGCATAGGGTGAGCGTTAGGAAGTGAATAAGGCACTAGAGATATAAGTTTATCGGAACTCTGATTCTCGTTGGATAACTCGGCAATCCATTCAGGTAAATTTTGCTTGAAGACTTTTTGATAGTGGAAAATATCCGCATATCGAGCCGCTTCATTGAGTTCACCCGCAGCGATGTAAGTCTTGATGACATCGATTAGAACAGTATCAAATGAACGCACTATTTGAAGTTGAGTTTTAATTCCTCTCCCTCGTCCTGGTTGCCAGTCTATCCAGCCTAATTCTGCTAGATTTTTCATCGTTTTGGCTACATTCCGAGTGGAGCAAGACATAATTTGAGCCAAGGTTTGGCTGTCCACTACAGAAAGAACCGTTCCAAAGTGACGGTCCAGTTGCTTGAGGCGATTGAGTTGAATGGTGTTTGGTGATTTTACCATGGTGGCGCCTATTAAGATGAACAATAAATAATCATACTGAGAATATAGTTCACCTTTAATGAGGGTCAACCTATAGGGGGGAGGTTGACCCGCATTAAACCGGTAATCGCTGATTGGCTTACGAATCGCTATCGGGTCTCCAACTCAACGCACTTGCGATACTTCCCACAACGATGGCGTCTTGCTGTTTTTCGGTAATCTTTGGCAGCATCTGTAAAGTCATAGAACCATTGGTTTGAGTCGCCGCCACTTCTTTTCCGTCTAGCGTAAAACTGTATCCAAGCGGTTGTCCTGCTTCAAATGCTGAGCCTTCAGCGTGTTTGACTGTTGCAAGTTCTACTCTGGTTCCATTTAGAGTAATAAAGCCAAACTCTTTACTTGCCCCGAGCATGCTTTTCTCTGTTTTGATTTGGTAATGACCTACAGAGGTGCCGTCTTGAGTAATCTCACATTGGAATGGGTCGCTATCGGACATGGCAATTGAACCGAGATTAAAGCTGGACTGCTCGCCATTGCATTGTATTTTCCAGTGAGAACCGCTCTTGCTGTCAATCGTAGCAACCATATTGCCATCACTTGAACCTACAACACCAAACCAACTTGATTTTGTAGCATCTCGGGAGAATCGGCCAGTGTACAGCTCAGAAACCGCGAAAGTACCCTGATCTCCAAAGCCGCCAAATTTGCCATTCACTGTGATGGGTAAAACGGGTTGTGCAGCAACAGCGTCAGATTTAACCATCATAGCAGTAGAAGCGCAGCCAAAAAGACTGCTAGTAATAAGTAGAGCTAACGTAATTTTTTTCATAATCATCCACGCAATGTTTGATTGATGGAAGGATTCTATGAAAACTTAATAGGAATAAAGAGGAATAGAGGTTTCTAAGTTGTTCTGCTTTTATGGATATGAAGAGATGAAAGTTTATCTATTATCGAGCGAAGTTTTTAGTTCTAGTATAAACAACGGCGAACAAAGAAATGTCGCCATAACAGGCGACATTTAGGTTTGATATATAGTCTTCACTAAACTGGTAAGGATTACAGTGCAATTAGTCTTTTTTCTGACTCCAAGCGTGAAATGCATTGCGGTGCTGTTTCTGCTGCATTCTCTGCTTATGTTTACATTGTCGGCCAATACGAGCTCTTCGTGTGCGGCTAAGGCGGTTCATTAGGTTTACCAAAATGTGTGGTCTATTGCATTATGCAATAAACAAAAAGGTGAACAGTTGTGCAATAACTGTTCACCTTTTAAGTATGTATCCAATTGTAGAATCTTTCCTAATTATTTTGCAGGAGAGATCACAATGAAGCACATTAAATGGGCAGTCTTAAGTGTCGCGTTAGTTGCGGGTTTAGCTAACGCAAGTGAAGCAGGTAATGCTTCTTCTGATGAAGGTACAGGTTTCTTCTCTGGCATCACATTGGGAGCGGGTTACGCACAAGACAATGTTGATGGCAAAAGCCTGAATGGTTATAGCGTATTTTCAAGAGGTTATTTGGTTCGCTCTTGGAAAGAGTATTTGTTTACAGACTTCCGCGTTAGTACAACATCAAAAGATGATGCTGTAGGTCATTATGATGCAGATCTTGAGCGTTATCAGGCAAGTATAGGTGTTGATTACCCCTACCATGCTTCTGAAAGCATCACAATAAAACCCTATCTGACTTCAGGTTGGTCTTGGGACAAATTGGAAGCAGGGAAATTCAAAGAGCATGATAATGGGTTCTTAGCAGCCGTCGGTGTAGAAACTCAGTTTGGCGACCACGTTGTAACGAATCTTGGGTATTCAGAGCAGTTCTCTGGGGACTTAGACGCGAATCAGTTTATGCTAGATGTAGGTTACAAATTTAAATAGCCCTTTCTAAGACCCACTAATAAAAAAGTGGGTTTTTTGTGATACATAATCGTACTAAGTACCTTAATAGTAATTAGGGACGATAAATGTCGCTAATAACCAGTATGATGAGCACAACTTAACCAACAAAGTACAGCGTTATGTATACACAAAGCGATTTATGCCCCCATTGCGGTATTCTTATCATGATGCCAACAGATTTAGAGCCAGTCTGTCTGTGTTGTGGTAAAACTATTAATGAAGACGATGATGAATAGCTAAAAGCGCCACTCTTGGTTCGACTAGTCTTCTTTCTCATAGAGTTAGCTATCAAAAAGATTTTAACATTGAATTATAAAACTACTTTCTTACGTTGGTTTTGATGAAAATATTGCACACCTCCGATTGGCATTTAGGCCAGAATTTTTTTACCAAAAGTCGCTTGCCAGAACACGAGAAATTCATCCAATGGCTATTGAAAACAGTTGAATCTGAGCGGGTTGATTGCGTGTTCATTGCAGGAGACGTGTTTGATACCGGTACACCGCCAAGTTATGCAAGAGAGCTCTATAATCGCTTTGTTGTGGACATGCATAGCATAGGGTGCCAATTGATTGTGCTTGGAGGTAATCACGATTCGGTCGCCATGCTTAATGAATCAAAACAGCTTCTAAAGCAGCTTCATACTCAAGTGATAGCCAGTGTTGGTATTGATACCTCGGAGCAACTACTAGAGATAAAAAATAGCAAAGGGGAAGTGGGGGCTATCGTGTGTGCAGTGCCTTTCATCAGGCCACGAGATGTAATTAAAAGCATCTCTGGTGAATCGGGTAGTGAGAAACAAAAAGCCCTTGGTGAGGCAATCAAGGCTCATTATTCCGTTCTTTATCAGCAAGCTGTGGAGTTGCGTTCACAGCAAGGGTTAGATGTACCGATCATCGCGACAGGGCATTTAACCGCACTGGGAGTAACCACCTCCGAGTCGGTGAGAGACATATACATTGGCACCCTAGATGGTTTTTCCGCCGATGGGTTTCCACCAGCGGATTACATAGCTCTAGGACATATACATCGACCGCAAAAGGTCGCTAAAAGTGAGCATATTCGTTATAGCGGTTCGCCCATCTATTTGAGTTTTGATGAATTAAAATCTCAGAAGCAAGTGGTACTAGTCGAATTTTCTTCAAGTGAAGTTGTAGGCATCGATCCCGTTGCTGTGCCTTCATTTCAGCCCATGTTTTCCTTGAAGGGTGACTTAGCAAGTTTGCAGCAGCAACTGGATAGTATCGAGGTAGATGAAGGCACATCAGTTTGGGTGTCTATAGAGGTTGAGGTACAGGACTACTTAACGGATCTGCAGCAAGCCGTACAGAAAATGATTGGTGATAGGGAGATTGAAGTATTGCAACTTCGCCGTTCGAGGGCGCATAGAGAGCGTACTTTGAATCAAGAACAAACCGAAACCTTGTCTGAACTGAGCCCAATAGAGGTGTTTAGCAAGAGATTAGCCATTGAGGCCTTTGACACCGAAGAAGACAAAGCGCGAGAGCACAGAATAACCACACGCTTTAAACAGATTGTTGAAGATGTCGAAGGGGGGAAATCATAATGAAGATCCTCAACCTAACCTTCGAAAACCTAAACTCACTCAAGGGTAAATGGCATATTGATTTCTCAGCGCCTTCTTTTATTGAAAGTGGTTTGTTTGCAATTACCGGTCCTACTGGTGCGGGAAAGACAACCATTCTCGATGCCATTTGCTTAGCCATCTACCATGAAACACCAAGGCTTGGGGGCATCTCAACCTCAAACAATGAGATCATGACTCGTGGCACAGCGAGTTGCAGTGCGGAAGTTGAATTTGAAGTGAAGGGTAAAGCCTATCGAGCACACTGGAGCATGCGTCGCTCTCGCAGCAAGGCTGATGGTAATTTGCAACCTGCCACGGTTGAACTAGCCGAAGTCGACTCAGGCACTATTATTGCCGACAAGGTAAAAACGAAGAACGAGCAGGTTAATGACATAACTGGGCTAGATTTTTCTCGTTTCACGAAATCTATGATGCTTTCGCAAGGGCAATTTGCTGCATTTCTCAATGCCAATGCCAACGATAGGGCTGAGTTATTAGAAGAGCTTACTGGCACAGAGATCTACGGTTTAATCTCTGAACGTGTTCATCAACATTACAGTGATGCGAAAATCGCCTTAGGTCAGCTGAATGCACGCGCTGAAGGAGTTGCACTGCTGTCGCAAGAACAGCTTAAAGAACTGCATGAACAACAACAAACACTGACTTCTTTGAGCTCTAGTCAGCAGTCGAAGCTAGCTTTATATCAAATGCAGTTGAATTGGTGGGGACAGCAACACACTCTAGAACATAAAGTGACAGTGCAACAAAACACACTCACTTTGGTACAGACAGAACACCAAGCATTACAGCCAGATATTGAAAAACTGCAACGCAGTACTCCTGCTGAAAGTCTGCGTACCAGTTTCGAGCTTTGGACCAGTACTAAGACTGAAAGTGAACGACTAGAGTCGCAGATTGTTGTTAAACAGCAATCCATTGATGAACAAAATAAAGCTATTGAGCCGCTTCAAGATAGCGTACATCAAACGCTGCAGAGCTTTAATCAAGCCGTTGAGCAACAAACTCAATTGCGAGAGTTAGTGCAACAGAAAATTGTCCCCTTAGATACTCGTATTGCAGAGCAGAAAAAATCCGTGACACAACAAAGCGCTGCGACATCGGAGTCTGTTCAAACGTTACAAGACCAAAATAAAAAGAAGCTTGAAGTGTCTGCCGAGATTGAGTCTGCATCTAAAGCGGTGACTGAAGGGAAAATATACCTAGATGCGCATGCTAAGGATGAATGCCTACAAGTCGCTTTACCTTTGTGGTTGCAGAGCTACAAGCAATATTCGCAAGCGAAGACAAACTTTAAACTGACAACAGAGTCGGTAACTTCTCTGGATGGCGAGTACAACAAGGGTAAGCAATCTTTAGATTTAACACAGCAAAAAGTAGAAGAACTAAAGCGCGTTTTACTAGAAAAATCTAAACATCATTCTAATACACAACAACAATTAGAATCGGCTGTTAAAGAAGGTGACGCAGCAACTCTGCATGAACAGCTACAAGCTTTACAAAGCAGTCAACCGAGCTATATAAGACTTGAGAATGGCAATGCAAAGTATGCGGAGAATGGTAATGCAATACATGAGCTTACACAGCTAATAGATCAACAAACAATCCTGACGGCACAGAAGCAGCAACAGGTGACTGAACTTCGCAACAAGCAAATACAACGTGAGCAAAGTGTATCGGACATTAGTCAGCTTCTTGATCAGGAAAGTGAACTGGCCAAGTACAGAGCGCAATTAGATAACCACTCTCCATGTCCGTTGTGCGGATCTGCAGAACATCCTGTGTTGCAGACGAGTAGCAATCTTGATGTTAATAACTTGCTGACGCGACTAACAGAGACAAAGAATCAGCTCGCTCACACAAACACAGAGTTAAAGCAGCAAGAAGCACACTTAAATACCCAGCTTAGCCACTTGCAGCATGCTCAGAGTAGACACCCCGCTCTTTTACAAGAAAGAGAGAAGATACAAGAAGGGTGGCGCACTTTTACAGCGTCACTGGACTTGGTTTTAGAATTAGGTGACAGCCAAACTGTTGAGCTCTTGCTTGACGAAAATAAAGAGCAGCAACAGGTAATCAATACGCAACTTAAGCGCTTGGTACATCTGCAAACAAGCCGAGATGAAGCGAATAAGGCGGAGCAAGAATGCCAAGCCTCGGTTACTTCTATGACTGACAATCTAAATACTCAATTCAATGCACTTGCACTGATTAACAGCAAACTGGAGTCAGCGCAAAATGAAGCAAAACAATGGAGTGATGCTGCAAACACGGTTTGGAGTGAATTGGCGGCACAGGTTAAGGAATCAGGATTTAATTTACCGCTGGCAGATACCGAGCAGTGGTTTAAACAAAAGCAACAAGACCTTTCTTGTTGGCTGAAATTGACCTCTGAAATACAGCAAACAGAGCAGCAATTAGATAGATTGTGCACTCAACTGAACGCTATAGATGAGTCACTGGTATCAGCAAACACAAGATTAGTACAAGAGCAGGCTCGCCTACAAGAAATGGAGTCAGCTCTGTTAAACAATGAGAGCCAACGCAGAGAGCTATTTGCTGATAAATCGGTAACACGTGAGTCTGAAAAAATGCGTGTAGAGGTGGAACAAGCTGAGAAACGCTACAAAATCGCTATGGATAATAGAGACGCGTGTAAGAGCAAAATTACCACGCTAACAGGCGAGTTAACGTCAATGCACAAGCAGAAGCAACTTATTGGCGATAATCTTAAGCTGCGCACTCAGACTTGGGAGCGGGAATTGCAGTCGAGTCCTTTCTCTACGATTAATGAATTTCAAATGGCTTTACTCTCCAAGGAAGAAAGGGATGTGCTCACTGCCAAAATTGAGGACAGTAAACAACGTCTAGAGTATGCAAAAGCAACGCTGAGCAGCGCAAACTTAGCTTTAGTTGCACATAGACAAGAGATCGAAGACAAAGGCTGGGAGTTACAGCCTCAAGCTGCACTCGAACACGAATTTTTCTTAGTAAAACAGCAGTCCGACCAAACGCTAAAACAACAGGGGGAGATTACTCAGCAAATCGCCTCTGATGAGGTTAATCGCCAGCGTCTAAGCGGATTGCTGGATGAAATAGAGAAGTTTGAGCAAGAATACAATGATATCTCACACTTGAACTCGCTGGTGGGTTCGGCGAAAGGAGACAAGTTTAGAAAGTTCGCTCAAGGCCTGACATTAGAGAATTTAGTGTACTTAGCGAACAAGCACTTGGCGCGTTTCCATGGTCGATATGAACTGCAACGTAAGTTGGATGATGGACTTGCTCTTCAGGTATTAGATACCTGGCAAGGGGATGCGGTGCGTGACACCAAAACCTTATCAGGCGGAGAGAGTTTCTTGGTTAGCCTCGCATTAGCCTTATCCCTTTCTGATTTGGTGAGCCATAAAACCAGTATCGATTCTCTCTTTCTTGATGAAGGCTTTGGTACTCTAGATGCCGAGACTCTTGATATGGCGCTCGACGCACTTGATAACTTGAATTCGTCGGGCAAGATGATCGGTGTTATTAGCCATGTAGAGGCGATGAAAGAGAGAATACCATTGCAAATCAAGGTCTCGAAACGAAGCGGCCTTGGTGTGAGTGAATTGAGCCGGGAATACGCAGTGTAATTGCAAACAGGTAACCGAACAGTCGCTTTCATAGCGACTGTTTTTGTCTTGAATGTCGCTATTATAGAACCAGATTTTTAGTTGATTGTTTAAGGTGTGGTGATGGTTAAGTGGGGTATGGGTATAGCGGTTGTATTGGCTCTGCTTAGCTATTGGGAGTTGGCATTACTGGCCGTTATTTGCATTCCAATTATCATGGTGGCTATCCCTACCATGGTTATTACAGCAGGTGCTATGCTAGGTGTACTGCTCGCCAAAGGGCTATTGATATTATTGCTAATCTTGATCTTTGGGTAAAATGTAAGTGGCGTGGGGTGTGTATGGATTACCAAGACTTCAATCAATTTTGTAGCTCATTTAAGGCAACTGATCATGTTGTGCAATGGGGTAATGCTGATGTTTGGAAGGTGGGTGGCAAAGTATTTGCTATTGGTGGGTGGAGTAAAGACAAAACACCTGCGTTCACATTCAAAACCTCCGACCTGAATTTTCAGTTTCTAAGTGATCATGAAGGATACATACCTGCACCGTACTTTGCCAGTCGCGGAATGAAGTGGATTCAACAGGTGGATACCAGTGGCCATTTGGATGAGGAGCTCAGATATTATCTGTCTGAATCTTATCGCTTGGTTGCCCTTGGCCTAAGTAAACGTAAGCGTGCTGAGCTAGGCATCGACATCTAGTATGTTTTATTTATTTACTTCTACATCTCACTAAGACAACTTCATTGTGCTTGTCTCTATCAACTTGTACTAAACTAACTCATCTGACCACCCTTGAAGCTTGCTATATGTTTCTTAGCGTGGTTATACAGTTAAAGGAGAACCAAGCATGTACCCATTTTTGCGCCTTGCCAAAGTGTATTGGCAAGCACGAAAACAATCGTCACTAAAAATAAGTGATAAAACCACCACTTATTTTTCTTGTCGTCCATGGGATCTTGATATTTTCAACGAACTAAACAATGGCCGAGTGTTAACCCTTTACGATCTCGGGCGAACTGCGCTGGGTATTCGTTGTGGGCTGATGAAGGTATTAGCAAATAAACGCTGGGCATTGGTCGTAGCAGGCAGTTCGGTACGTTATAGAAAGCGAATCCACATGTTCAACAAGATCACTATGCATACCCAATGTGTTGGTTTTGATGATAAGTGGCTTTATGTAGAACAATCTATGTGGGTAAAAGGACAGCCTTGCTCTTCGGTACTAATACGAGCCGGTGTGACATCTAAACAGGGTATTGTGAGTCCAAGCGAGGTGCTAGAAGCGATGGGCGAATCCAACTTGTTTGGCGAATTGCCACTTTGGGTTAATGAGTGGGTAGATTCAGAGCAGCACCGTCCATGGCCACCACTCGATGGTGATATTGAGGTTGAACCGCAAGCAGAGAAGGCGTGATTATATTTGGAAGTTGCTACAATAAAGCTTCCAAGTACTACCTTCGATGAATACTAAAAATGCGCAGCCCATCCCAGCAAGAAGCCTTGTGATGCGGTGTTGTAAGCAAAGGTATCACCGTTGTCGTAGTCAACCCATGTGGATTTGTATCCTAGATTTAAGTTTGACCAATCGTTGATGGCGTAGCGCACGCCAGTTTGTATTGAGCTAGTAAAGTTTGTATCGCCACTCAACCCGATATCGCCATTGAAATAGAAATCCCAACTCGCGCTCAGTGGTGTAGTGAGACGCGCCCCAATTAAATAATCAACCCAATCTACGTCTAAGCTTTTTGAGTTATCTATTAAGCCGTTTTCAGATCGAACTCGTGAATCAATATCATTGTCCCACCAGCGAATACCAGCCATATAATCTACAAAGCCAAAATCATACTGATAGCGCCTGAAGACCTTAGCTTCTAAAACACCTTGTCGAATGTCCATACTCCCACTAACAACATTTAAATCTTTTTGCAGTAAAGAATCAGTTTTTCCTGACAGTTTCATAAAGCTGTAGTCGATATAAAACCCCCATGTATTCTTATAAACACTTTCCCAGTGTGCCATTGCCCCCATATCAATCTTATCCATGATGAATTGGGGGTCGACATCCACGTCTGCAGAGAGGTTATTAATCTTACTGTCGCCACGAATATTCAAAGCAAGAGCATATATTTCAATTGAGTGTTGCCAATTGGAATTGGGAGTATCTGAATCGTTAGCGAAAGCATCTGAAGCAAAGGTTAGAGCGAACGGTAAAGCAAACATTGAATGATAAGTATATTTTTTCATTGGTCCACGAATCCCTGTGTATGAAAAATAAAAACTAGTGTTGTGAGTATCTTAGTGAATTTCAATTATCGACATTAGCTAAGTATGGCACAGCCTAATAAAAGCAAAGGAGGAAACGATTATTTCAACTAAAGAGAGATAAGGATATGAACAAAGCAAGAAGTCTTGGTATAGAAACAGAAACTAGGAATACTTGCTTATTGGCGTAATATGGTACGAGAATGGACTATATGTTCGCATATACTTTGCCTCCAAATTTTATCTTTACTAGGTCTGTATGAGCGATTGTGATGATTCGGGTATTTTTGAAGACATACTCAATTTTGTCGGCACTATGTTTTTATTTTATGTGTTTTTCAAAGTCGTTGAGTTTGGAATAAAGCTAGTCATAATTGTGATAGCGATGTTATTCAAATTACTTTATTTATCAATGAACGGTGTCTTGATTACAATTGATCACATTATTTATGATAAAAAAGATCGCGCGCTTGGTATTTCCTATGACTTAAAAGCACATCCACGCAATTCTAGGTGGTTAGTTAATCCAGTTAAAAGAAACATAATGGGTTTAATGATTGGTGTTGTTATCGGTGGTGGAGCTTTTATTGGCTCGCTACATTCTTTAGATTCGCCATCTGCTAAAGAACATCCCCCGTTTGTAGCAGCTCAAGTTAATGCAAAGTTGCTCAATGCAAGAACAAGTGCGACTACTCACAGTGATGTGCTTTTCCAAATTCCCGAATTACATGTCGTCAATGTATTGAAAAACAAAGGTACATGGAGCTATATAGAGATCAAAAACGACAGAGGGTGGGTGGCTACGCGCTACCTTTCGCAATCTCGAACCAAACCCTCAGAAGAACAAGCTAAATTACCCCAGTTTGTGTTGGCGACCAAGATGGCCAATGTTCGAGCCAAACCATCAATGAAGGGTGAAGTGTTGTTTAAACTCGCGGGAGACGGGCCAATTTTTGTGCTTAAAAAGAAAGGTAATTGGTCGTTTATTGAATCAAGAGGGTTTAAAGGCTGGATTGCTACGAATCTTTTAACAGCAGCTTAGTCTGGATATAGAGTTGCCTAGGTAACTCGCTATCAGCTTCATTTATTACTCTTATTGCCAATAAAAAAGCCCGCTATAAAAGCGGGCTTTTTAAAATTTGGTGGGTCCGGGCGAATTCGAATCGCCGACCCCTACCATGTCAAGGTAGTACTCTAACCAACTGAGCTACGGACCCAAATTTTTTGTTCAATACGATTACATGTTAATGCAAAAGGATGGTGGGTCCGGGCGAATTCGAATCGCCGACCCCTACCATGTCAAGGTAGTACTCTAACCAACTGAGCTACGGACCCATCTTCTTGAACGAGAGTGATGTTATCGATAAGCGGGGTAGGGTTCAAGCACAAATCTTGTGTTTGTGAACTGTTTGCCGTTTTTGTAATCGCCTAGGGTTGTTTTTGATTGAAATACGCTCGATAACGGCTTGCGAGTTACGAATGGCGGAGATAGCTCATAGAAGAGTTCTAAGGTGTTTGAATTCTGCTTCGATTTTGCCATCCTGATATAAGTGATTGTAACTATGTAGGAAAAGCAATGAGTCAAGCACAACAGTCTATCAATCTTGTTCGGATAGAAGACGTTAGATTTTTCGTTGATCTTTTAATGCAAATTGATTCAGATGCGTATCAACTTCTTCGTCAGGCGACCATCCCCAACGATATAAATAGTACTAACAGTTACGAGTGCCTGCCTGAAAGTGCTTTAATGAATGCGGTTGAGGTGCTAGGAGGGCATTATACGCCACAAGACCTTTCCGTTATTTTCTGGGAAGGTATTCGTAACAGTTATGTCCCTAACTTTATTGCCAACTTGGGTAAACATGAATCGGTCTTGGACGCTTGTCACCAATTAACCGAATTGGTCAAAGCGTCTTCACCTAATTCTTCAGTCTACCCTGCATTTATTGCAGGTTCATGGTGGTTAGTAAGAGAAAAGCAGGGACAGCATGAGTCTTGGTATCAAGATGCGGAGATTTTCTCCGTATTGTTTATGGTGGAGTTTGTTCGCGCAATTACTCAAGCAACTTGGACACCTGAACAAGTGACGTTGGTGTCCGAGCACAATGATGTTTATAGTCAGTTGCCTACATTACACAACGTGACTTTCATTTATCAACGCTCCGTGACAGCGATAAAGATCCCTGAATCTGTGATGCAGTCTCAGCCAACCTATCGATACTCTGCGTCTCACCTATCTAGTTCACTGCCTATTACTTACAAAGAACCCAACTTCATGGGGATTTTTAAGTTAGCCATTACTCCTTATTTATCTATGGGAAAACTGCCGATTAAGATTGCAGCAGAAATATTGAGAATACATGTACGAACCTTACAACGACGTCTTGAAAAAGAAGGTTATGTTTATCAACAGCTTATCGAGGATATGACCTATGAACTTATTATTGACGCCATGCAACACACGACCGATTCAATTACAACGATAGCAAATCGATATGGTTACTCTGATGCAGCGCACTTTACTCGGGCCTTTAAGCGACGTTATAAGCAAACACCGAGCGTTTTTCGAAAATCCCTCCCTATAAACAAGAAATCATAGTTATTCGCTTTGGTGTCATCAAATGGCAATCATGAAAAGTGGAATAACCCTAATATGTGTCCTAAGTTATTAAGTGTTACGCAACTTAACTTGTTGATTTTAAGTTTGAAAAGGTAACGGTAGGTATTCAGAACACCTACACAATAGCTTCATCGATAAAAGGATAGACCGCCACCCAAACAGGCGAACCACGATGGACAAATGAGTATGACGCTTTATAGGAAACTAAAATGAAAAACGTTTTGAAACTTACCGCAGTTGCTATGTCTTGTTCGCTGGCGTTCTCTGCCTCTGCAGCTACAACGATTTTTAAGAATGTAGATATCTTTAATGGTACAGAAGAAAAGTTGTACGAAAACCATCATGTAATGGTGGTAGACAACAAGATTGCTCAAATCTCATCAAAAGAAATTACCGCGGAAGATGCAACAGTAATTGATGGCGAAGGCAAAACCTTGATGCCAGGTTTGATTGATGGTCACGCTCATATCATGATCAACTACAACTTCAGCGACATTGAAACAAACAAAGATTTAACGGACATTTCTATTCATTCAGTTCAAGTGGTAGAACGTTACCTTAATGACGGTTTTACAACGGTCCGTGATATGGGCGGTCCAGCATTTGGCCTAGCTCGTGAGATTGAAGCCGGTAATGTAGAAGGTCCTCGACTTTATCCGTCGGGTGCGTTTATTTCTCAAACATCGGGTCATGGTGACTTCCGTGACCGCAATGATGCTGGCTTCTCTCCAAAAACAGCTGGTGATCTTTCTAACTTTGAACGTATGGGAATTGGCGCAGTAGCCGACGGGGTACCTGAAGTTCAGAAAGCGACACGTACTAATCTGAGAAATGGTGCAACCCAAATTAAGATCATGGCAGGTGGCGGTGGTTCATCACGCTTTGATCCAATTGATACTGTTCAATATTCAGTAGAAGAAACCTGTGCCATCGTAGAAGCCGCCAAGGACTGGAACACTTATGTGGCAGCCCACACATTCAATGATCGTTCAGTGAATCGTCTTTTAGACTGTGGCGTTAAAACATTCGAACATGGGTTCTTTATTAATGACGACACAATGAAGCGTATCTCTAAAGAAGGGGGATATGTAGTACCGCAAATGTGGGGCTTATCTCCAGACTTAGCCAAAAACCCATTAATGCCGAAAGACAAGCTTCCTCTGGTTGCTAAGTTGCAAGAAGCGTACGGTGATTATGGTGAGCGCTTGATCAAGAACGATGTAAAAGTAGTGTTTGCGTCTGATTATGTGGGTGCTGATGCGGACGCAGAGCGAGCTCGTCGCTATGAAATCTACTGGCGTACACAGGCCTTTGGCAGCAACTATGAAGTACTAAAACAGATGACCTCGATTGCAGGAGAAATGTTAGCTCTTTCAGGGCCGCGTGGCACGACTCAAGGCAAGCTAGGTGTTATCGAGAAAGATGCCGTTGCCGATATTATTCTTGTTGATGGTAACCCACTAGAAGACATGTCAGTAATTGGCGCGACTGAGAAATGGTTTGATGCAGACCCTGAGTATAAAGAGATTGAAACGATCAAGTTAGTAATGAAAGACGGCAAGATTTATCGCAACAAGCTGTAATTCATCGTAGTTACTTAGATCTAATAAGGCAGGGATAATTCCCTGCCTTTCATTTCCAGAGGTGGTTGTAAATGAAGTTATTGAAACGAATTTTGCTAGGAAGCGCATTGTTATTATCGCTAAATGTTGTGGCTCAGGACATTGAACCCACTTATTGGCAGGACCTTGTTCCACAGTTAGAAACGGTTCAGGACCCATTTGCAAAATTGGATTCAAACCAACTTTATGATCTAGGTACGATAGCTCGCTTTCGCGATGCTAAAAAAATAGAGGGCTTTAAACCTTCTAAAGAATCGATAAATGAGATCAAAGCGCTAGAGTCGGATTTAAACAAGTCCGGTATTGATGTGGATGAGTTATTTTTCCAACGAGAAATGATTATGCAGCAGCGTAAAAAGTTGGCAACGTTGCCAAATGAAAACGTGTTGGATAAACAACATCGTATTCCGGGATTTATTACTCCTGTGGAAATGGAAGGCACTAAAGTCACTAAGTTTTTCTTAGTACCGACAGCCGGTGCGTGTATACATACGCCACCACCGCCACCGAATCAGATCGTGCTGGTGGAGTACCCAGAAGGGGTAGAGCTCGTCAGCCTACAAACTCCAGTTTGGGTAGAAGGTGAGCTATTTAATCAAAGCGTGAAAGCTGACGTAAACTACAGCGATGGAGCGAGTAATGTGGAAAGCGTTTATCACATGTCTGCGCAAGATGTGGAAATCTACCAAACTAACTAGTGTTTATTGCGTGGCGCATAAAGGGCGTCATGGTTTAAGAAATTAATTAAAATAGCATCAAATCAAAAAGTTACTAAGGTGTATCATGTTTAAGATTTCTCGACTTTCTCAATCTTGTTTAGCCGTTTTAGCCGCAATAGTGACAACCTCTGCTGTTGCCAGCGGAGCAAATTTTGAAGGACCAGATTCTGTAGAAAACACCATAGCCGCGCAAAAGGCTGACCAAAAACATTGGCGAGAAGTTCTATCTGATAAAGGCTTTACCTTTGGTGCTGACTATTTTGCGCTTGGAATGGCAAGTAGTAATGGTTCAAGCGGCGATGATGTCAGTGCTTCATCGGGTGTTGCTCGTTTGTACGGTCAATGGAACCTTGTTGGTCGTGACAGCGGTAATACAGGTAGTTTGGTGTGGAAAATCGAGCATCGTCATGCTTATTCTGATTATGCACCTAAAGATTTTTCTGGCATTACTGGCTCTCCTTTCAATCCCGATACATTGGGATATATGGGGTTAATGTCTCCTGCATTTAGTGAGCAAGGTTTTCGTGTTACTGACCTAAACTGGAAACAAAAAATAAATGGTGGTCGAGGTACCATTCAAATTGGTTGGCAAGATGTGACCAACTATGTGGATACCTATGCATTAGCGAGTCCGTGGACGGGCTTTTCTAATTTAGCATTCTCAACTGGTTCTGGTGTAATGGGCTTACCCGATGATGGTGTTTTAGCTTTGTCGGCAGGTCATATGGTAGGTGACAACTTCTATGTAGTTGCTGGTATTGCTGATGCTAACGGTGATTCTAGCGATATTTTTGACGGTTTTAATACTGTTAGTGATGGTGAATACTTCAAAACGCTAGAGTTTGGTTGGACTGCATCTCAAGAGCAGATTTATACGGAAAACTTCCATATCACTCTATGGCAAATGGATGGTGGAACTCGTCATAACATCGATGTGGATGGTGACGATGGACAAGGCATTAATTTCTCGTACAGTACGTTTGTGACACCACAGATTATGCCGTTTGTTCGTGGTGGTTTTTCCGAAGGTGGTGTCGCTCTGTATGATAAGTCAATATCAGCCGGTTTTGGTTATTTCGCTCTAGGTGGCGCTAACAATAATTTGGGTTTTGCGTTGAATTGGAGTGAGATCAATGATGAGTATTTCCTTGCCTCCGCAGCTAACAGTGATTCACAGGTTACCGCTGAACTGTACTACAACATGCAATTTGGCGATCATTTTCAAGTAACACCCGATATCCAGTTCATTGCTGATCCTGCATTCTCTACAGAAGATACGGCATTGGTGTTCAGTATTCGTGGGCGAGTGTTCTTCTAACGGGACAAATGAAAACATGCTTAAAAGGGCTCTGACTTGTCAGGGCCCTTTTTGCATTTTAAGTTAACTGGCTTTTCTTATTCGACTTGTTATATTAAATCAATCACTTGGTGCGATATGGATAAAAAGCATGACAGTACACATCAGACGTTCAGAGCCACAGGATGCAAAAGCAGTAAAAGCAATTTATGAATGTACCAATGCTTATAGAGGTACGTTGCAACTCCCATGCCCATCCTTGGCATCATGGGAGAGTCGACTGTCTAATGTCCCTGAGAATGTATTCTCTTATGTCGCACTACTAGACGATGAAATCGTCGGTAATTTAGGCTTAGAGATTTGCACTAATGCGAGGCGCAGGCATGTGGCCTCGTTTGGAATGGGAGTCAAGGATCACTATCAAAGTAAAGGGGTAGGTACAGCATTATTGAGTCAAGTCATCGATCTTGCCGACAATTGGTTGAATCTAAAGAGATTAGAGCTGACCGTTTTTACCGACAATGAAAAAGCCATTGGTTTGTATATGAAGCATGATTTCATCATAGAGGGAGAATCTCATGCCTATGCGTTTCGAGATGGTGAGCACGCTTCGGTATATCATATGGCGAGAATTAAAAGTGAGTTGAAAACCCAAGTGAACTCGTAAGCTCAGTTTGTTTATCCATTTACCTATTGTTTGGTCACAATTGTCAACATTACGGAGTATCAAATGTCAGAACACTCAGCAATTGTCCGATGGAGGCGTGGTGAAACCGAAGTTTTCAGCGACAATAAGTACAGTAGGGGTCATATTTGGGAATTTGATGGTGGGATATCGGTTTTAGCTTCTGCATCACCTCATGTTGTCCCTTTACCACTTTCGGTTGAAGAAAATGTTGATCCAGAAGAAGCCTTTATTGCTGCATTATCTAGTTGTCATATGCTTGTCTTTCTCTCTGTTGCAGCTAAGAAGAACTATGTGATTGAAAGTTATACGGATAACGCCGTAGGTACGCTAAGTGAAAATGAAAAGGGCAAAATGGCAGTAACTCAAGTAATCCTACGCCCTAAAGTCGTATTTTCCGGTGAGCGTATTCCAACAACTAAACAGCTAGAAAAAATGCACCATCTGTCTCATGATAATTGTTTCATCGCCAATTCAGTAGCAACAGAGGTAATCACAGAAATTATTGCTTAGCAAAGCATCATACGCTTAGCGAAAACGATACATTGAGAGTCAATGGCAGTATACGGGTCGGTCAGAAGAGAATTTATAAGCGCAGATTGGTGTTGTGAAAATTTGACAACATCTTGCTCTAAGCTTAAACAGAATAAGAGGCGAACTTAGGTTCACCTCTTGAAGTGTTCTTGTTTTAGTTCTCACAAGCTTCGTAATTGGGCTTACGTCTATTCATTGCATACCAAATTAACGGCAGAGACATAAACAATGCCATTAATTGCAATGAACCGATAGGCAAAAAGTTGAGAATACCGATCAGCATTGATGCCCCTGCCATTTGGAAGAACCCGAGTAAGGAAGCTGCAGTACCTGCTCTCTCAGAAAAGGGAGCTAATGCCGCACCACAACAGATTGCTAAGGTAAGACAAAAACCAGTACTTGCAATAAACACCGGGCCCATGAAAGCTATAGGGCTTTCAACATCTTGTAATAGCAATATTGAAGCCGCTGCGATTGTACACATACTAATTGCGAGCTTTAGCGCTCTCGCTTGACCTAAGCGACGTATGATCAAAGGCGCAGTAAAAGAACCTAATATGTTGATAATCGCATTGCTACCAAACCATAGAGAAAATGTGCCTGGATCTAAATCAAGTTCAACCATTAAACGTACAGGAGCTATGCTGACAAACGCAATAATGATGGCCATTGCTAGCATGACAAGCCCAGTGTTAAACCTGAATGTTTGGCTTTGTAAAATAGGTTGGTATTGTTTCCAATTGATCAACTTGGGGCTAGATATGGTATTCGCAGGTCGCGTTTCCGGTAAACGCAACAAAGCAATTAGGGTAATCAATAGCGCATAGCCCGCCATGAAATAGAACGTTGCTCTCCAGTCCCATGTTTCACTCAACCAACCCCCTAGCATTGGTGCCAGTGCGGGTATGACACAGATAACACCATTAATGTAGCTGTAGATATTCGCTGTTTTTTTGGCGCTGTAACTATCTCGAACGCCAGACATGACGCCAACAGAGACTGCGCAGGTACCTAAGCCCTGTAAAACTCGCGCTAGCCATAATATTTCTATTTGCATTGCTAGAGATGCGACAGCGGAACCAAGGATGTAAAGCAATAAACCACTTAAAATGAGTGGTCTACGTCCATAACGATCAGCCAAAGGGCCTGCTAGTAATTGACCCAAACCTAAAGCTGCAAGAAAAAGTGTGATAGTGGTTTGAATGTTTGCCATTGGCGTTTGTAGATTGTTAGCCATTTGCGGAAGAGCAGGGAGATAGATATCTATTCCCATAGGGCTTACGACGATCAGTAGTAAAAACAAATAAAGAGGTGCTTTCTGTTTCATGTGTATCTTTGTTTGTGTGGTGTAGGGCGGCAGTGTATCAATGTTGCGATATGACTAATATTGAATTATTGTCATCAAATACTTTCTTAAATGGAATATCTAGTGAAGCTAGACCATATCGATTTAAATCTTCTGAGATTGATGCTAATTCTTTTAGAAGATGGGAGTGTTAGTCGTGCGGCAACGCGATTGAACCTCAGTCAGTCTGCCGTCAGCAAGCAGTTAACAAAATTACGAGAGCAGCTGGGTGCTGTACTGGATGATCCACTGTTTATACGTACAGGTAGAGGCTTAACGCCAACGGCGAGAGCCTTAAAGCTGGAAACACCGCTTCGTCAATGGTTAAGAGATTCTCACATTATGTTGCTTCCTGAATCCTTTGATGCGACCAATGATGAGCGTACCTTTACTATTAGCATCTGTGAGACTGCGTTCCCTGTTATAGTCCCTAGACTTATGCCCAAACTGACTCAGCTTGCACCAGGCATGCAACTTAGCATCGTCCCAAAATCTAAGGCAAGTTTGAATCATTTGAATCAAGGTGACTTGGATTTACTTATAGTGGCAAGAGACACGGACCAACGTGTAGAGGCGCCTTATCATGTTTCTGATCTTGATGAACAGCCTAATCTCGAACTCTATCGAGACAATCATGTCTGCTTGGTTAGCCAATCACACCCGATATGTTTAAATGCATGGGACGAACATGCATTTTTGGACTCGGACATTATTCGAATCTTTGTAGAGGAGAGTGAATTTTGGCTGTTAGACCGTGTAGCAGCCGAACAGGGTCAAAGATTGAAAGATAAAGCTAAAGTACCTGATTTTCATAGTGCAGCGTTATTGGCACAACACACCAACATGTTATTTGTCTGCACCTCTATCTTTGCGAAACAATTGGCTCAAAGATATACCCTTAGACCGTTACCTCTACCGTTTGAGTTAAAGCCTGTAAGTTACCGTATGTTATGGCCGAGTATGTTAGAACGAGACTCCGCACACCAATGGCTTAGAGAGTTAATTTCAGAGTGCTGTCATGATCTCTGATAGTAGGTGTTTAAGGCCATCTTTAAAAAATGCAGTCATAACAGATAGCAGTGAGTTCAGTAACTTTGTCTGTCTGCGTCTTGAGTATAAATCGAGAATTTGCAGCTATGACCAAGAATAGCTAAGTACAACTCTAAACAACGAGTTATTCCTGATGCCTTCTATCGGGAATCTCTTTCCACTCTGTATGCTTGATAAGGTCCCCGATAAAAACTTCGGGGACGACGGCTTATTTGGTGTGTCGATGTAGTCTCTGTCCCGTTTAAGCTGACTGAGGGGAGGACATTCGAAGTTAAAGTTGTGATTAAACAATAGTCTAGTGGTATTCCATCTTTGATTATTCTCATCACTCCAAGAAACAAGTCATTCCCGAGGGCTTCTATCGGGAATCTGTTTTCACTAAGCAGACTTTGTAAGATCTCGAACAAAAACTTCGAGGATGACGGCTTATTTGGTGTGTCGATGTAGTCTCTGTCGCGTTTGAGGTGACTGAGTGGAGGACATTCGACGGTAAAATCTTTATTAAACAATAGTCTAGTGGTTTTCCATCTTTGACTATTCTCATCACTCCAAGACACAAGTCATTCCCGAAGGCTTCTATCGGGAATCTATTTTCATTAAGCAGACTTGGTAAGGTCCCTGATAAAAACTTCGGGAATGACGGCTTATTTGACATATCACTGCACTTATAGCGCCAAGCTTAAGCCGACTAAAGGGATTCGAAATAGTAATTATCGCTATAGATGAATCATTAGCGATTTTGAATCAAAAAGGGTTGTTGTAAGAAAAACAGTCGCCCATCCAATAGTTCTAGATGGGCATTTGACTTGTAGATTAGTTACGGCCTGCCATCACGCCGCCATCAATATCCCACACAGCACCAGTAACCCAGTCTGTTTTTTCTGATAACAAAAATACGATTGAATTCGCCACATCATGAGCAGTACCAAAGCGTCCGATAGGATGAAAATCGTTGAATCCTTGAAGAGCGGTAGGAACTTCTTCTTTGGGAATAAATCCTTCATAAATCGGAGTGTGCACAACAGCTGGAGACACAGCATTTACACGGATGTTATGTTGTGCCAACTCCATAGCTAGATTCTGAGTCAGCGAATGTAAACCTGCTTTTGCCATTGAGTAAGCGGAAGATGGAGTTGCTGCAATAGCTTGTTTAGCCCACATTGAACCAACGTTTACGATTGCACCTGTGCGCCCATTAGCAATTAGATTAGACGCTACTTTTTGAGTGATGAAGAAAGTTGCTCGGTTGATCTTCATATATTGATCGTAATCTTCTTCCGAGTGTTCCAAGAAAGGTTTAGGGAAAAATACACCTGCCGCGTTTACGAGGAGGTCTACATCAGAATGTTTTTCATCGATAGCTTTTAGTAAGTTATGTACTCCATCTTCTGTTTTGAGGTTTGCAGTTAAAGCTTCTACTTCACCAAATTGTGAAAGTTCTTTTCGAGATGCCTCAGTTTTTTCAGGGCGGCTTCCAACAATAATTGCTTTACCGCCTTCTTCTAAGATCATCTTAGTTGTTTCATAACCCATACCACTAGTGCCACCAATAACAAGAAGTTTCTTACCAGAAAATTGTTTGCTCATTTGTCTATCTCTCTTTTTACGTTCAATAATAAAAATCTAAGGTGCACGTACTAAGGTGCTGCAAAGATAAAATTCATTGCCGATTGCTAAGTTGCAACCGACATTAATTGGTATGACATGACTTTTGGAGAGACCATGTCTTGTTGGATGGATTTTTGAACAATTTGATTAACTCTACAAACGAGTTAATCTGTTAGTACGATAAAGAAAAAATTTAGCGCTATGAAAATACCTGTACATCTGAATGCACTTAAAGCATTTGAAGCGAGTGCAAGACATCGAAGTTTTTCTGGAGCTGCAAGTGAGTTATATGTCACTCCTGCGGCGGTAGGGCAGTTAGTCCGATCATTAGAAGATTGGGTAGGGGAACCACTTTTCTATCGCTCTAACAGTGGCAAGTACCGTCTTACACTTACTGAGACTGCGCAAAGGGCTTTACCTGATATTCAACTTGGGTTTGAAAAACTATCTCTCGGCCTTGAGCATATGCAAAAAACCACGACGGTTGGTGCGTTAAATGTGACAGTAAGTCCTGCGTTCGCGGCAAAGTGGTTGCTACCTAAGCTTCATAGATTTCAAAGCCAATGGCCTGATATTGATGTGCGCTTGGATATGAGGCTGAAATCTGTGGATTTTTCTTCTCAAAATATTGATATTGGTGTCCGGTATGGACTGGGGAAATGGCCAGGACTTGATGCTGAGAGATTGATGACGGAAGAAGTATTTCCAGTGTGCTCTCCCATATTATTGGGAGGAGAAAAACAATTGTCGAAACCTAAACAAATACTTAAGCACACTTTAGTTCATGATTTATCTGTCGCTTCTCATAAAAGTTTTCCAACTTGGGAGCAATGGTTAGATAAAGCAAGCGTTTCTAATACTGTAGCGGAGCATAATTTAAGAATAAATAACTCTGCTGCTGTGCTTCAGTCTGCTATTGATGGGGTAGGCGTTGCTTTAGCTCGTAGTGTTATGGTTCGAGATGACCTGGTTTCTGGGCGTTTAGTACGTTTATTTCCCGATATTACGTTCGATTCCCCTTTGGCATATTATATTGTATATCGTCGAGAGAGCTTTGAGCTATCGAGGGTGCAAGCATTTAGACAATGGCTACTCAATGAAGTTAATGCTAATCATTATTAAACCTTGCGAAGCGCATTTTTGTACTTTTCTAGTAGCTTTTCGATATATATAGACATGCTGGAAGTGCTCAAATCACCTCGTTTTTTTAGCTACTTAGCGTAATTTTTCTTTTTGTTCGATAATCTGCAATACCATAGCTTTGGCTGACTGAACCATCCTAATATCCTGATAAACCAACAGCTTAGACATAAGTCCTTCGTAAATAAGTTCTATGTGAAATAGCTGGTCTGAATCATAGCAACCTATCAATTCCAGCCTAGACAAAAGCTCATGTTGTACTGCTTGTTTGTGTTTCTTTGCCGCAATGTGTATGTCATGTTCGAGCTCGGGATACTCACGACACATGTTTACAAAGATACATCCATGAAACAAACCTGCGTTAATGACCTCTTCAAGTTCTGTAAAAAACTGCAAAAAGAGCGCTTTAGGGTCTGTAATATCAACTCTATCTTGCTCCCAGTTAGCTTGCACTCTATTACTAAATCTAGTTAGAGCTTCCACTGCTAAGGCTTCTTTACTGCCAAATTGATTATAAATCGTCTTCTTGGAAACATTGGCGTATTTTGCTATCGAATCCACACCCGAAGCACTCATCCCTTGTTCAGATACCAATGCGATAAAGCTATCAATTAAATGTTCACGTTTAGTTGTACTCATACTCATCTACGGATTGTTTTCCTTAAATTCATCATAACACGTAAATCTAAGATTACACAGATCGGTATAAAAGCGCCTTGTGCTTTTATACCAATGCTCATAACATTCAATTACACCGACCTGTGTAATATTTACTAACGAGGTTTAATAATGGATATATATAGTTTCCCATACTCACTTCCTTCATACCGTGCTCGCTTAGCCGCCTCAATGCTAGGTTTTGAATTTAATACCATTAATATTGATTTAATGGCAGGTGAGCAAAAGTCTGAGCATTACCTAGCAATCAACCCAATCGGAAAGATTCCTACTCTAGTTGACAGCTATAAAGGTGAAAAGCTTGTTGTTTCTGATTCAATGGCCATTCTTCGTTACCTGACTCGCATTAGTGAAAGCAGTGCTTGGTACCCTGAAAAACAATTGGATGTTGCAGCGAAAATCGACGTTTACTTATCTATGGTTGCAAATGAGCTATTCGAATCTGTAGAAAAAAGCCGAATCATCAAGGCATTCCAAATGATTGATGAAGCTGAATATCCAGCATGTTCATCTCTCGCTTATCAGTTATTTACTCAAATCGATACTGATCTTTCTAACTCTAAATTCTTGGCGGCTGATTACATCACCCTTGCTGATATTGCAGTTATTTCTACATTGATTTACTTCGAAGAAGCTGGTTTATCTCTAGATAATCATCCAAATATTCAACGATGGATGGCAGATATGAAGGGTGCTGAAGGCTTTGTTGCACCTACATTGTTGTAAGCCTACAGAGTCATTGCTCATAAGAGAAATGACTCCCTTTAACTTATCGGAATTATTATGAAAAGAACTCTAGCCGCAGATGTCGCTGTTATTGGTTTTGGAACCGCAGGCTTGAGTGCCTAGCGTGCAGCAAAGCTCAAAACGCCTCACTGTCAACAAGAGGACTGCAGTAGCTGTACTACAGGTTGCTAATTAATTTTAAATTTTTACGAGGTAATATTATGTCTAACGTTGATGAATCAAGAGCCGATCAAGTCGCTCTACTAAAAAATCTATTGAAAACAAATAACCGCGCTGTTTCTTATGCCGCATGGGCCGCCGCTTTTACAACAGGTAGCTCTTATGTTCGCGATCTTGTTGCAAATGAAATTGATGCTCTCTCTGAACTAGAAAAACGAGATGTAGAGTTCGCAATTGCGCGCATGGGCGTCACTAACCCTTATTTTGTCGCACGTCAGTTTGTATCTGTTGGTGCAGGAGGTTCATTGACGGCACTTAACTTCCGTGGTTTCCCACAACTTGATGTCCAAGATGATGCGGCTTATCATCACGCGTGTGTTGCTGTGTCTCTAATTAACGGTGGTTACGTTTGTCTTCGCTCACACGTCACTCAATTACAAGCAGCAGGCATTTCTGACCAGGATATCGATGTCACTATGCGTATTGCGGCAGCGTGCCACTCACTAAAAATCTTAGGCACTCTACCAGAGTAACCCTTAGGAAGTACATTATGTATGGATTCTTAGGAGCACTCGCATTTGTAGTCTGGGGATTAGTCCCCATCTACTTTCATGAATTAGGCCCTCACGAACCACTATTGATTCTTGCTCATCGTGTATTTTGGTCAGCACTCATCCTCGTTATTATTGGATGTGTTAAAGCTGAATGGATACCGAGTAAAAAAGAGCTCACTAGAAAAAGCATTGGATTGGCTGCGTTATCTGGCTTTTTCATGAATATATCTTGGTGTGGCTTTGTTTACGCTAGTGTTAGCGATAATTTAATGGCAGCGTCATTAGCCTTTTATATTACTCCTATTTTTGTATTTACAATTGGTTATGTGTTTTTTAAAGAAAAGGTCAAACTAAACCAAATTATCTCTTTAGTACTGATGGTTTCGGCTGTTGCTATCTATGCATTCTCTGACGGTCATTTCCCTGTTTTAAGCTTATTTATAGCTTTGTCTTTTGCTGTCTACATAGCATTGAAGAAAATGATGAATACAGGGACTTTCGGGAGTTTGTTGTTGGAACATATTTTGTATATGCCTTTTGCTTTATTTTATATCGTTATGCATTCCCAAAATCTAGGGTTTAATTTTGATTTATTAACGCTAGCGGGTACCGCACCACTACAGTTGATTCCTGTATTGCTAGTGACTATCTCTTTATTGAAAACCTCTCTAAGTAAAATGAGTTTGCTTCAATATATTGAACCTACACTCCATTTATTATTAGCGATGTGGTTCTTTCATGACCCTGTCTCTAACGGACAGAAGTACGCCTTGAGCATCATCTTTGTCTCAATTTTAATATCTTCGTTTAAAAGGGGATCTTTTAATCATGCTCACCATTGATACTCGAAATACAGAATATTTTATTCAAGCTCATATTTCCGACAGTGTTTTTGTTGGCTATGCAGAAGGCAACTTTGAATACTGGTTCAAGCAGGTAGTTTCAGACCCAACTACACAGTTCCGTCTAGTTACTGAATTGAACAAGCGCAATGAAATTTGCCGTAAGTTGAGAGAGATGAATTATGAAGGGTTTACTGTAGTTGATGACTCAAGCTTGTTCACGCAACGGACGACTAACATTAAGCCTACTGATTTAAAGAAAAAGCTTAAACAATGTCGGATCTTAGACGTGCGTGAAAGGGCTGAAACACAGAAAATTAAATTGGTAAGGTCTCAAAATATGCCTCTATCAGAAATCTTAAACGGAAAAAATCCAAAGCCAGATCTTGAATACTATGTACATTGTGCGGGTGGGTATCGTTCTTTGATCGCTATATCTTGGATAAACCATAGTAAACCTTACAACCTCATCAATATACAAGGCGGTTTGGAGGCTCTAAGGGCGACATTACAAGAAGATCTTTTTGTTATCTCTCATCAGGAATTTGATAAAAAGTGACACACTAAACAAAATTCTAGTTTCAACTAAAATTTAATCGTAGGTTGACCATATTGACGATTAGATACCGACCCATACGATAGCAGAGTACGCTAAATACTGACTACAGATACTGTTGGCACGGAGCGTACGTCATATTTTGATGAAAGCTTTAATCACTTGCATTGTGTTTGATCGAGATATCCCCTAAAACCACACCTAACTTGCGCATGTAATGCGCTCTCCTTCCATCCTATAAGTTTCCCGATAGCGGAGGCTAATTATGTCGTTACGAAACTCTGTCACTTTAATTACATTTGTGTGTTCTGTAATTGAGTCTGAAGCAGCCACCTCTAACGAGGTGTCAGTATCATTGATGCTAGCTAAGTCCTATCAAGGGGAAGAGCTTAATAGTCATTATCTTGTGAGTGAGAAATTTGATGGTGTTAGGGCTATATGGGATGGGACTAGGTTACGTACTCGTGGTGGCATAACATTAACAGCGCCTAGTTCTTTTACTGACCAGTTGCCTAAGTTTGCTGTTGAAGGAGAATTATGGGCAGGTCGAGGCAATTATAACCAAGTTCAGAAAACGGTATTGGATGCGATACCCAATGATTCAGACTGGGGCACTATAACCTATTTGGTGTTTGATGAATTAGATAGCCTGGCTACCTTTGAAGACCGTTATGCCGAACTTTTATTATGGAAGACTAACGCGGGTGCTAGTGCTCATCAGATACAAATAATAGAACAGCTTCCGTTTCAATCTAATGCCCAGTTAAAGCAACAGTTACAACAGGTGACTGAACTCGATGGAGAAGGGCTGGTGGTTCGTCATAAACAAGCGGTGTATGTTGCAGGTCGTAGCGATCTGCTGTTCAAGATAAAGAATCACCAAGATGCTGAGGCGAGGGTTATTGGGTATAAGCTAGGCAATGGGAAATATCAATCGCTGGTGGGGGCACTTCATGTCGAATCCCCATCAGGTATGCGGTTTTATATAGGCAGTGGGTTAACGGATGAACAGCGGAAACATCCGCCTAAGCTTGGCGCCGAGATTACATATCGTTATAACGGCACAACCGAAAATGGTGTGCCGCGTTTTGCTCGCTTTTTAAGAGAGCGAAAGGTGCATTAGCGTAAAGTACTAGCAAGAAGTATTAACGAGATGCAAACTCTAGCTGAACCTCTGGGCTTTGACGGTGCATCCACTTAATGCGCATAGACAGCAACACTGCTGCAGTGGTTAATCCTATGATAAAGCCATACCAGTATCCATGTGCGCCCATAGGTTCAAATAGCCAATTTGTAGAGCCAAGTACATAGCCGATAGGTAATCCAATCATCCAGTAAGAGATAAACGTTCGGTTGAAAATGGATTTCATGTCTTTGTAACCACGAAGTGCACCTGCGGCAACGACTTGAACGGTATCGCTAAATTGATAAATCGCAGCAAGAAATAATAGTTGCACTGAAAGTGCAGTAACGGCTCTGTTATCAGTGTATAGGTTAGCGATGTCTTCTCTAAACAACACCGTCAGTATCGCAGTCACAACGGCGATGGCCAAACCTAAAAAGATACCTACACGGGTAGCGATACGAGCACCTTCAGTATCCTCTTCGCCAAGTTTGTGCCCAACACGAATACTGACAGCACCACCGATACTCATGGGAATCATAAATACCATACTTGAGACGTTTATGGCGACTTGGTGGGCGGCAACGATAATAGGGCCTAGTGGGGAAACTAATAGTGCAACAACTGCGAATAGGGTTACTTCAAAAAATATCGCCAGTGCAACAGGCAAGCCCAGTTTGAATAATCGATATTGTGCTTTTAAGTTAGGCTTGTGCCATTGTTCGAATAAGCCAATTTTAGCAAGGCGTTTAGAGGTAATGGTGTAACAAAGCAGCATGATAAACATTGCCCAATACACTATGGTTGTTGCTACGCCACAACCTATACCACCTAAAGCCGGTGCCCCCAGTTCTCCATATACAAAGATGTAGTTCAGTGGAATGTTGATCAGCAGACCGGCAAAGCCAATAAACATAGCTGGCTTGGTGAGTGACATGCCGTCGGTAAAGCTTCTCAGAGTTTGGAAAAATAAAAATGCAGGTACAGCAGGAAGCATTGCATACATGTAGCCAGTAGTAATATCTGCCATAGTCGCGTCAACATCCATAAAGCTAAGGATGGTGCTTGTTTGCAACAATACAAATGCGATAGGAAATCCTATCAATACGGCAAGGCTAGCACCTTGTTGTATCTCGTTGGCAATCTTGTGTTGGTGCCCTCTACCGTTTAACTGCGCCACGATTGGTATCAGAGCCATTAAGATCCCGATACCAAATAAAATAGAAGGTAGCCAAATGCTTGAGGCGATTGCGACTGCTGCCATATCTGTTGCACTAACGCCGCCAGCCATAATGGTGTCTACTACACCCATACCTGTTTGAGCAACCGACGCAATTAAGATTGGGGTTGCTAACTTTATTAGGTTTTTGGCTTCTTTTTGGTAACGATGCACGGCGCGTTCCTGTAGTGATTTAGGGAAGGCATAGTAATACCAAACTGTTGAGCGTGCTATGGTTTTTCTAAGATTTGTTTCGTTAATCAAAAGTAAAGGTACGTGTGTGTTACAAGGCTTTCACTACATCTTGAAACAACGCACATGATATACTTCTGAAAAACTAAATAAGTTGTTAAGGGAAAGTATGTTTACAGGTATTGTTCAAGGAACTGCTCGCGTTATCTCAATAGAGCAGAAGCAAGATTTTCAAACTCATATTATTGAATTGCCTGATTCGCTTAGCGATAACATAACGGTCGGTGCCTCTATTGCTCATAACGGGTGTTGTCTTACCGTGACCGACGTAAATGGCGTTAAAGTCACATTTGATCTTATGAAAGCAACATTAGATCTGACTAATTTAGGTGAGCTTAAATCAGGAGATTACGTAAACGTAGAGCGCGCAGCGCGGTTTGGAGACGAGATTGGCGGGCACAATATGTCTGGTCATATTTCTGGGACCGTTCTGATCACCAATATTGTTAAGAGTCCGAATAATCAAACCATTTGGTTTGAGGCAGATTCAGAGAGTATTCGTTATATCTTAAAGAAAGGCTATGTAGGCCTTGATGGGTGTTCATTAACGATTGCAGAAGTAGAAGATTATCGGTTTAGCGTTAACCTTATTCCAGAGACTCTTACTCGTACCTTGTTTGGACAACGCAAAGTAGGCGACAGAATAAACCTCGAGGTTGACCCTCAAACACAGGCAATTGTTGATACTGTAGAGCGAGTGTTAGCTCAAAAAACGCTTTAGAATATTTGCTCGTCGTCCGCATCAATCCGTAGTTCTACCTTATCTCTGACCTCGTCCAACTCCATACTGAGATGGATAGAGTGGCAACACGCAGGGCAATCATCGTAGAAGTCTTGATTGCCCTGAGTTGTATCTAAGGGAACCGTAATATGTTGGCCACAGTGTGGGCAAGAAACGTGTCGTTCTGCATATTCTTTCATAATTGTGCTCCTGACGCTGGGTCCAGTATTCACGCATATTGTTTGATTAGCTCGTCTATCCTCAGTTGAGCATCATTTAAATAGTGTCCGCCAAATAGGTTGCAATGATTTAACACATGATAAAGGTTATAGATATTTTTGCGTTCTTCATATCCTTCCAATAGCGGTTTAATGCTCTTGTAACCTTGGTAGAAGGCATCTGGGAACCCCCCAAATAACTCAGTCATTGCAATGTCACATTCTCTATCGCCCCAGTAGCATGCTGGGTCATAGCAGATGGGGCCAAAGGGAGATTCAGCGCAGTTTCCATGCCAAAGGTCACCATGCAACAACGCCGGTTTCGGGTGATGATTGGAGAGGGAGAACTTAACGCTCTCTATGATCTCTTCGAGGCTTCCGAATTCTATGCCTTTTTCTTTCAGCAATTGCAGTTGCCACCCAATGCGTTGCTCTGCGAAAAACTGACACCATTTTTTATGCCAGCGATTTGGCTGTACGGTTGCGCCAATATAATTGTCGTTGTCAAAGCCGTACTCTTGTTGATCACCCCAAGAGTGTAACCTAGCGACATCTTGACCAAATTGATAGCTGGCTTCGTGATTAGATAATGGATGGGTAGGGAGGTAATTGAGAATCAAGAAAGACGCTTCTTTAGTTGAACCAAAGTGAACAATCTCAGGAGTAGCGACTGTATTCGACAGTCTCAATTCGTTAAGGTTATCAACTTCGGCAGAAAAGCTATTTAGGAAATCCTTGCTATTGAGCTTAATAAAATAGCGCTGCTCCCCGTCGCTGATCATATAGCTTTCGCTAATATCACCAGAAGTAATGCGGATCTTTTCTTCTATTTTGAATTCAAACATCAATACGTCTGAAAGTTGTTGGGTTATCGCCTGCCACATAATTTACGCCTCAGCTGATCCTCACGTAATTAAGTTTAGGCTAATTCTTGTGCAGTAATAGCAGTAGAGTGGCATTACCTTGTCTAGATCAAAAAGTTTTTGTTGAAGTTGCTAGTTTACACGGCGAATTTGCCAGAATGCATCCGCCCAGTATGGTGAATCCAGTCTAGAGATAATAACTCCGCGAGACGTCGAAGCATGCATGAAGCTGTTGTCTTCGACGTATATTCCCACGTGACGTGTATTGAAGCCTGTTTTGAAGAACACAAGATCACCAAAACGTCTGTCTTTGTAGTCCACCTCGATACCGACTTGGCTCTGCAATTGTGTTGTTCTTGGGAGGGACTGATTAAACAGTTGTGAATACGCAGTTTGCGTGAATGCAGAGCAGTCTATGCCATTTTGTGTTGTCCCTCCGAATCGATATGGGGTTTGGTGCCATGCGTTGTAAAATCGAAACAGTTCATCACTTTTTGCTGCCGATACTTTTTCGTCAATTTTTTGATCAATTTGTGTCGTGCTGACTTGTGCTTGCGAATTAGTTTCGGGTCCAGAAGCACACGCTGTTAACAGCGACGTTAATGTGAACACGAGTATTTTTGTTCTATCTAAGTGTTTCATTAATTCTTCCTAAAAGGCTGGGTCAGCATTTTATCGATTCGTTGTTCTTGAGGTTGTCGGAAAACACTTATGCCAATATTCATTTGCTTATGGCCTAATTTTGGTTGTTCTATATAACTTTGGAACATGCGATCCCAAATAGATAAGCAAAATCCATAGTTAGAATCTGTTTCTTGTCTTATCGTCGAATGATGAACCCTATGCATATCTGGAGTCACTAGCCACTTACGAAGCACTCTGTCTGCAGGCAAAGGTAGTCGCATATTACTGTGATTAAACATGGCGCTGGCATTAAGAACGATTTCAAAGATGATAACTGCAAGAGGTGGGACACCCAGCGAGATGACTAAGGCGATTTTTATCCACATAGATAACCAGATTTCAATGGGATGGAAACGAGCGCCGGTGGTCACGTCAATGTCTTGGTCTGCGTGATGGACTTTATGTAGGCTCCACAATGCAGGTATGCGATGAAACAAACGATGCTGCCAATAAATAGAGCAATCAAGCGCTATCACAGCGATGACAGTAGCTATCTGTGTAGGAATTGACAACCAATACAGCAGCCCGATTTGGTTTTGCTCTGCCCATAACGCAGCCTCCACAGCCAGAAGAGGCATGGTGATCATTAAAATCACAGAGTTTAAGCCGGTTAGACCAAGATTATTTGCCCAGCGAAAACCTTTTGGCTGCGTCAGTGGTCGCTTGGGTTTTATCGCTTCGATTAGTGCACAAATACACAGCACGATAATAAAAACACTCAACCTGATGGATGCAACGTCCATTAAATATTTCTCTCCAAGGTGATGACAATTCTGTTGTGCTTCATTACTCTTACTTCCTTTTACGCAATAGGGCTAAAAATGCGTGTACATGCCGTTCATAAACTCGTTGAGTACAGACTGAAACAATCTACTAAGCCCTTTAGCGCGAGAGGCTCAAAGGTAGATCGCTGCCCACATTGCCGTATTGCGCAGCAGTATTGTATCTGTGCTCATCAGCCAAAAGCTCATGCTGATTTTGCATGCCTGTTGATTTACTCAGACAACGAAGTGCTAAAACCGAGCAATACGGGACGACTCATTGCTGATATTTGTGATGATTCACATGCCTATCAATGGAATCGTACTGAGCCTGATCACAAAATGCTGTCGCTATTACAAGATACAAGGTATCAGCCCATATTGATATTTCCAGAAAATTATCTGTTTGATTCCAATGAACTAGTTCCTGATGATAGACAAAGCTTTGTTCAGAATAAGATACCGCTATTTATTTTCTTGGATGCGAGTTGGCGTGAGGCACGCAGAATCTATAGAAAATCAGAGTATTTACACCATTTACCTGTTGTCTCTATTCAACCAGAAAAAATCTCTGAGTATGTAATGAGAAAATCAGAACATGAACAACATCTGGCCACCTGTGAGGTAGCGGCTCTTGTTTTTCAAGAGTTTGGTCTAAACACACCGAGTGATGAGTTGCAATCGTGGTTTGCGGTGTTCAGAGAAAGCTATATGTTGAGCAAAACAAGAGAAAAGAGAGATTTTAGCCGTCCAGTGCTCAATCAATATCTATCAAAATAGAGCTTTTAGTTACATCAGCGAACGTAGTTTGACCGAATAGACTGAGCAGACTTTGTTTTATGGCAGTCATCACGGTATGTATGCCATAAGTTCTGGATAATACGAATTATTTTTCAACGAATTATACGGTTTAGTTTAGGAGATAACTGATGTTTTATGGCTTTGATGTGGGCGGCACTAAGATTGAATTTGGTGCGTTTAATGAGAGTCTGGAGCGTGTAGCGACAGAACGAGTGCCAACACCTGGTGACGACTATGCAAAGCTGGTTGAAACATTGGCAAGCTTAGTAGCAAAATACGATGCTCAATTTGGTGTGGAAGGTTTGATCGGGTTCGGTCTTCCTGGAATGGAAGATGCTGAAGACAATACGATTTTGACAGTAAATGTACCAGCAGCAAAAGGTAAGCCTTTACGAGCGGATCTTGAGGCGCGTATTGGACGCAGCGTTAAGATTGAAAATGATGCGAACTGTTTTGCCTTGTCTGAAGCATGGGATGATGAGTTGAAAGATGAAGAGTCTGTAATGGGCTTGATTCTTGGTACTGGTTTCGGTGGCGGTATTATTCATGAAGGCAAGGTTTTCTCTGGTCGCAACCACGTAGCTGGAGAGGTGGGACATACTCGTCTTCCTATTGATGCATGGTTCCACTTAGGCGAGAATGCGCCGTTGCTAGGATGTGGCTGTGGTAAGAAGGGGTGTTTAGACAGCTACCTTTCTGGTCGTGGTTTCGAGCTGATCTACGATCACTACTATGGTGAGAAGAAGAAAGCTATCGACATTATTACCGCTTATAACGAGGATGAAGAAAAAGCAGTAGAACACGTTGAGCGCTTTATGGAGCTACTAGCAATCTGTTTTGCGAACATCTTTACTGCTTACGACCCGCATGTAGTGACCCTTGGCGGTGGGCTATCAAACTTTGAATTGATTTACGAAGAAATGCCAAAACGCATTCCAAAGTACTTAATGCCAGTGGCTAAGTGTCCTAAGATCATTAAGGCAAAACACGGCGATTCAGGTGGTGTGCGTGGTGCTGCATTCTTGAATATTAGCTAAGCTTTCGCTTAGACAGTGATATAAAAAAGAGAGCGCTACGGCGCTCTTTTTTTTGTCTAAAGATTGGGTCATAGATTGATCAGATGAATACAAATTGTTAAGTATCCTGTTCTGTTTATTCAATAAATGTAATTTCCGGTTCTTTGAACAGCAAAGATCTACAAATTCGGGTGCTAGTTTGCTATAAACACGCTTCAAATTTTCATGCCTGCTGAGAAGCAGTGAACAGGGGAATCATTTAATGAGACTTGCACATAAACGTAACGTGCAGATGAAGCTGCAAAAGCGCATCAGAACGAGCACGACAATGGCCTCTTCTGAGCCAGTAGTTAAAGTTGAAACAAACCCAGCAGTACCTACTGAAGCCGTTAAAGCTAATGTTGAAAATAAGGTCGAAGTGAAGGCTTCTGACATCGCACTTACTCCAAAGCAACAACAGGTACTGGATATCGTTATTGCTAACGCTGAAGGCATCAACCCTAAAGGGATCGGTCTAGAAGCGGGCCAAGAAGAGTCTAAAGCGGCTTCTTGGGCAACAGGTGCACTAAAAAAATTGCTGACTGAGAATCTTGTTCAAAAAGAACAGTTGTCAGGAAATAAGGTTATCTACAAGGCGCTTTAACTAGACCTTATGATAATAACAATGCCTCGATGATTCGGGGCGTTGTTGTATCTGGGGAAAGGTAATTTGGCTTGAGAAGAAAAATAAATATAATACTGTATGAATGCCCAGTATTATATTTAATTTAGATAAAATCCAATAAAAAGGGGCCGTTTGGCCCCTAATGTTATTTTTTGCCTATCGGCTTATTTTCTTTTGGTTTTAGCGTAATTTTGCCAAACCCCAGTTTTCTGAAGTAGTTGTCACGATAATCACGAACAGCCTTAGTATCAGAAACCGCTTCGATTTGCTGTTCCATTTTAAGGAACTCTTTCAGATCGATCCCTTCCGCTTCCGCTACTGCTTCATGAATATTGAGGTGTTCTTGATAAGAGAACAGGAGCTCTTTATGTTGTTTGTTGTATACGTATTGAATCGTTCTTGCCATTGTAATCTCTGTTTAGTATTCCGCGGTTAAGCAGGTTGTGAACTCACAGCAATGCGCGGTGGAGTAATGCCGTTCTTCTTGAACTCTTTCATTACACGCAGTGTGATATCAGTTTCGAATAGTTTCTCATATCCCGTATCAACAACATAGGCTTTACAGGTCAATTGTATCGCTAAATAGTTCTCGGTGATGGTTTGTTTGACCAAAACAACAACAGGTTTGGGAAGATGTATATAACGACTGGATGAAGCGGCCTCCTGAATCAGGTTTCTTGCCAGATCAATGTCTTGATCCATCCCGATAAAGAAGGGGATAACCACTTGCATATCCAATGCGCCATAGTTACCACTAACGGTGACCTCATTAAGAAACTTGTTATTAGGAATGGTAATGATGTCATCATTTAGGGTACGCATTCGAACGGAACGCAGTCCGATGGTAATAATGTCCCCGTAGTTCCCCTCAAACGTGACGCGGTCACCTACCTGAAAGGGGCGATCTATCATTACCGTTAAGCCTGCTATAAATGAAGCCGCGAGATCTTTTAGCGCAAAGCCCACGGATACGGCAAGTGTGCCACCAATCAGAGCCAATATATGGTCGTTGATTCTGAAGCTGATCATGAACACAACAATACCGGCAGTGATGTAGATGAAAAACTGCAGGAACGATTGTGCTTTTTGTAAAATCATTCGGTACTGAACGAACTGCGTACTGACACTATTGACTAGGGAGTCAATGAATCTCAGTAGCAACCAGGTACAGGCGATGATCAGAACAGAAAATAGCACACCGCCCCAACGTACAAGACTTGCGAAGTCTTGAATAGCCTCAACATCAGGCACTTCTTGCATTGCGAAAGAGAGAGTACTGAATGTAGCGATGAAAATAAGAAATACAATTCTTAGCATATTATTTTACCAGTAGATGCTGACGGTGAAGGACATTAGTGACGTGGCGATACCAGTGATCAGAGACTTTGGCTTTGTCATCACTCCACTCTATATAACCTCGACTTTGGAAGTAACGCAGCGTGCCTAATACTTCAGAGAGGCTAAGCTGTGTACACTCAGCAAGTTCTTCTTGGTTTGCTATTTCTAGCTGTACAATTGAACGAAGCACAGCCAGCATTGGTTTGGGCATTTTTTCTAGCTCCTCAGATTCTGGTGCTCTAAATAGCCTAACCACGATGCTATCGTCAGTTTTATTGCGACGTAAAGACAATCTGAAGAACCTTAACGCTACTGTTGGATTTCCATCGGCATAGTGCCATAGGATGCGATAAAAGCCATTTCGAGCACGATCTTCTTCACTGATATTTTCATGGTCCCATTGCTTTGGAACCACAAGACCTTCAAATGAGAGTCGATACTCGTCTGATTGGTTAATGCGAGACTCAAGCAGTTCGGAGACTTGCGCTTCGTTCCAATTGGGTAGGAAAGAAACCCAATCAAACAGTAATCTTTCACCACGAGCTCTATCAACAAAACGCCAACTGGCTTTTTCAATGGCTAATACTGCGCGGTGATTTTTCTTGGATCGGCGCAATAGGTTAGTAAATCGAATCAAACCGTTAAGTCCACCTACCATCGGCTTAACCAAACGTTGACCGTTATCGAGCGCTATTAGATAGCTTTCGTTGCTTTTTCTCAGATGATTAAGGATTTGAATCTCACCCGCTTCTCTTTCTAGGCCTAACTGCTCGGCAAACTCCTCTATAAGTTCAGGATAACCAGAATAAGGACAGTTTAGATAGATTGGGGTGGCATTCTTGACTTTGTGAAGCAACTGCTTAAGGAAGGTAGTAGTGCCAATACCTCGCTCACCAGAGACAACACAGACAGCAGGGTTGTTGGACAGCACATATCGAGAGACTTGCTTGAATTCGTCTGTGGCGTAGTCAATCAAGGTACTGTCTTCATGCCCTGGGGTTATGTATTTAAAAGTGTCATCTCCCTTGATTCGAACAAAGTTTTGAGACTGTGCTTCATTTTCGTTCTGTTTTGCCACTTCAATCTTAAATAAGTAGGCGAGTCCCTGACTAAAGAAGGTGAAATGTGACAGTTTAGAAACCAACATGCCTTGACATGTAGCGGTGAAAATCCAAAAAATCCCGAGAACCGTCGCGATGATATTGAGTAGGAAAGTATTTTCATTCTTGACTGCCCATACAACCCATAGAGGCTTGTCTGGCATTTTAGCGATACGTTGGAAAACAATTGGTCGCCATTTGCGCAACACATTGATGGTAATAAATACAAACCAGAAAAAGACCAGGCTAGATATCCAGTAATAAATAGTGCCTTTACCCACCATTCGCTGTGAAATCTGTAGGATCACGCCAACAAAGATAAAACTCCATACATACCAACGTATTGTAGACAGTCGAAGTGCAACGATTTCTTTGCTGGAACTGCGACTGTTACGATACGTGAACTCTAGAATGAAACTAATTGCAATAGAGCCACCTAAAATCCACCAGGTGAAGATCTCGAGTACGATAAGCTGACTTAAACTCGGTATCGTTGAGAGAACACGTAACGATAGGGTGATAGCAATTAATACGGCGATAGCACGATTTGCACGGCTGATGTACCAAACGAGACGCATCCAAAGTGGTGGCCGAGTGCCATGCTCCAACTGAGCGTTTTTGAAGGCTTCAATAAATCGCTTACTGTTTGCTAGCCACCAAGTCAGTACAAAATAGATGAATAGAACTTTGATCACCGCCCACATCAGAGGGATAGGGGAGATAAAAATATCTTTGATCAGCGCTTTAAAGCTACGAATTTGTAGAAGAATCAGAAATTCGCCATTTAAACGAGTGATGTACCACTCTTGCTTAAACTGAATCACGCCGCTCGGACCGAATCCTGCCACCATGTCTTTGGTTGAACTGCTTGCGACCTTTAACAAATTAGCTTTGCTTTCGCCTAAACTACTTAAGGTCAGCCATGAACGCTCAGCTGTTTTCCAGTTTTCGTCACTACTATCATCACCATAGGTGTCGATTTGCTGTGCAAACTGATCAGCGTGTTTGCGTTGCTCTCCAATGACAGCTTCCATTAACTGATTAACTTTATCTTTGTCTGCTCGCGACATAAACAGAGGCTCTGGTAGCTTGTCTATTTCTTTAGCAATACTGGTAGACACTTTGTCGACATTCGGTTCATCGGCTAAGTCGTACTTCCAATCGGCGTTGGCGCCAAAAGAAAATAAAACTAAGAGCAGAGGAAGGAAGAATAGTTTTGAACGCATGATTCTCTCTTGTCCGTTTGATTCCCTGAAAAGTTTAGTGCAGAGAATGTGTTTCACGAAATTTTTTGTGAAAAAACATTGAATTAGATGTAAAACATTTCACTTAAAGATGGGATCTCAGTCTCTTTATTTTCCCCTTGTATGAATGTTAATCTTTATTAACAATTCATTAGCAATTGCTTTGGAGCCTTAATATGAAATTTCCATACAAGAACATTGTCGTGTTAACGGGTGCGGGTATCTCAGCAGAATCGGGAATCCAAACCTTTCGGGCACAAGATGGACTTTGGGAGAATCATCGTATCGAGGATGTTGCTACGCCAGAAGGCTTCGCCAAAGACCCTGTGTTAGTGCACTCATTTTACAATAAGCGCCGGCAGAATCTGCTGTCTGAATCCATTCAGCCAAATGCGGCACATAAAGCCTTGGGGCGTCTTGAAGAGATGCTGGATGGGAATGTCACTGTAGTAACTCAGAACATCGATAATCTGCACGAAAGAGGCGGCACCAATAATATAGTGCACATGCATGGTGAATTATTGAAAGCTCGTTGTAGTGAGTCAGGTCAAGTAGTTGAACAATTGACGGATCTTAATGATGGTGATCTGTGCCATTGTTGTCAGATACCCTATCAGATGAGACCTCATATCGTGTGGTTTGGAGAAATGCCACTGCAGATGGATAAAATCTATGCTGCAATTGAAGAAGCCGATCTTTTTGTCTCAATCGGCACTTCAGGGGTAGTTTATCCAGCGGCCGGCTTTGTACATGATGCAAAAATGCATGGTGCACACACCATAGAAATCAACTTAGAACCGAGTGCAGTACAAAGTGAATTTGCAGAAAAACGTTATGGCCCTGCAGGTATTGAGGTCCCTAAGTTAGTTGAAGAACTGCTTTCATAGTATACCGGGTATTAGGGTTTTTTAACTTGTAGCAATATCTGTTCATACTTTTGACGACTTTCAGGCGAATTTAATTTGAAGTGACCTTTTTCAATAGTCTGCGCAGAAAGCAGTTGCAGCCGCTTGCTGTTTGTCGACAGACCAGAGAGCACAGGCGTTAAACCAGAGTGATATGTAAGTTGTGACTGAATAGTTTTACTCATGAGAAAGTTTATAAGCAATAAGGCATCTTTCTCTTTATCACTATTCACGTTTATCGTTAGGGCGTAGATATCTAGAATGGCCCCTTCAGAAGGCCATTCAATTGCAATTTCAGCTTCTTCCAAACTTCCAATATAGGCATGATTACTGCTTAGTATACCAACAGAGACTTGTCCGGATAGAAAATGCATTTCTGGGTCTTTTTTTGACAAAAAGGCTGCGTTGCCTTTCATGCCAATGAGCCATTGTTTTGATTCTTCTAGTTGTTTATCAGTGGCGTTATTTATCGGATAACCCATGCCAAGAAGCGCAATAGAGATAAGTGTTTGAGCATCATCTAAAATGAGAAGTTGCCCAGTCCATTGCTCATCATGAAAATCAATCCAATGAGAAAGCATAGAAGGTGGTAACATTTTGGCGTTTATCGCGATCCCAGTTCCTTGGATCATCAATGGGGCAGAGTAATGGTAATACGGAGCAAGTTCGTCTTGATTTAACTCGGGCTTAACCAAGCTTGCGTTGGATAGCTGACCTTGAGTTATTGGCTTAAAGTGGGTAGCAAGTTCTGTTTGTACAGGGAAGTAGCTGTAAGGTAATAGCGAAAGATCAACAGCAGAATAATCTCGGCTACTGATGAACTCTGGTAAATCGATATCATAGACTCGCTGCTCAACAATGATACCCGTTTGCGTAGTGAACTCAGTTAGTACAGATGGTGGAATTAGGTTACTGGGTAGATAGATACTGATGGCGCGTGGAATGACCGTATCCACGGTTTCGTTCTCAATCACTTGGTCTGTCTCGGCAAAAACAGACAAGCTAGAGAATAAGAATAGAAGGCTAAAGGTCTTGGTGATTCGCATTAATAGAGCCATAGTTTTAATGTTAGCTTTCTCTAGAGTATCTTTAAGGGCGCGAGTATATCAGAAGTGAAAGCGTTTGCACTTAAAGAGGTTTCTTAGGGTTTTCTTGCGGTGTTACTTGTTGGAAAATCATACGTAACTGGGTTCAGAAGGTTTAATTGATAAGTAAAAACAGGGCTAAGTGATACGACCTTATGCTTAACACTATGCTGGAATGCCAGTTTACAGGTATACTTGCGCCAGAATATTTTCTTTTAAAGGCAAGGACCTAAAGATTCAATGAGCGATCCGATAGAGAAAAACTTCAACCTTGGTGGCAGCGTAGAAAAGGCACTTGCAGGGGATTTTGAACTAAAGCCTGTTAGTGTGATTAGCGAAGCATGGCAGCTGACGATGCGTAATTTTTTGACATTTTCACCCGCTGTTATTCTTCTTATCGCCATCCAAGCCGTCATTTTCATCTTTGCACTCAAACTGCAAATTGGTGACCTCTCAGCAATATTAGTTATGTTCCAAGACCCTGAGTCCGTTCAGCCTGGTATTTTTCAATCAATATTCGTCGCCAACTTCAGTTATGAAGTGGTCGCAGCTCCCATTTATGCTGGTGTTGCACTAATGGCAATGAGTCATGCAGCAGGCTTACGAACAGAAACTCGGCACATCACTAAAGGTTTACCCTTCATGATGCCGGTGATTCTTGTCACTATGCTTAATCTATTGTCTCAAGCTATTGCTGGCGCATTACTGCCGTTCTTATCGCTTTATCTTTCTCTTGCATTTAGTAATGCAGTTTTATTGGTGTGTGAAAAGCGCCTCACTCCAATCAAAGCGCTATGGACATCGTTGCGAGCAGTAAACAAACGCATCTTCTCTATTGCGGTTATCTACCTTGTGACAATGTTGGCATTTGTTGCTGGCATGATGATGTATGGTCTAGGTCTTGTTATCGCAGTGCCATTTTTCTTCCATGCAAAAGGCATTATCTACAGAAATATGTTTGGTGTTCGTTTGCAAGTTGTTGCGACACAAGACGCATCCAAGCAAGAGTCGAACAAAGACGATCACTTCGATGATTCTGACGATGACAATACTCCTCCAACATCGAGTACCCCTCGAGGTGGCTCAAATACATTTGATGCATAGGATAATCGCTTAAGATGAAATGTCGTATATTGACCGCGGCGCTATTGGTCATGGGCCTAAACACAGCACAGGCCGAAGAATATATGTTTACCTACAGTAAGTTATATTCGCCGTTAAAACATAATCTGAAAGAACCACAACAAGACGTCAAAGTAGGGCTATTTTTTACAAACTTCAAAACCAAACAACCTTGCTCAATCGAAAAAGCATGGATGGAAAAAGAAGAGCACTATGAAAAATTATCTATTAGTGAAAATGGAGAGGTAAATGTACCTTTAGATAGCAATCTTAAAAGTGCGAATCCTTTAGTTTACATTTACACCGAAAAAGAAGCGCGTTGTGATTACTCTTTGGTTGTTTTAACTAAAGAGCCTTTAAGTGGTGAGGTAGGGTATTTCGAACTAGAGAGCAAAACCTTGCAAATGAAATCAGTGCTTGGTGGTCTTGGTGGCATGTTTTCGAGTTGGTTTACCCCTGATATAGAAGGCGTAACGTTAGAGTTCACTCCTGATACCGTTAATCAAATATCGCTTTCTAACGGCAAGTCTATTCCGGTGAACGAGCAAGGCAAAGCAATACTTAAATTGACTGACCTTAGTGACGGTGTCACGGCTGATATTTCACAGGAAACTCAACGGGTTATGCCGTATATTGAACAATAAGCGGGATAAAAAAAGCCGGAGAAAATATCTCCGGCTTTTTTATTGTTGCTAACGTTAGAATAGGCCTACAGATTAAAAAAACCGGTAGCTAATTCCTACTGGCTTTTCATGCCCAGACTTAAATTTAGACTTCGTAGAACATTTCAATTAAATTCGAATGAGATATCTCAGGGCCTTGGAATTCATATTTAGCACGATTTCCGGAACGGTCAATGGAAAGCTCTTTAAAGTTAAACAGATCTTTATCTGCCAACTGGGAAGGGCTAACGTTTTGGATGCTATTGAAAATATTCTCTACGCGACCTGGATTTGTCTCATCCCATCCTGCGAGCATGCCTTTGATCACTTTTCTTTGTAGGTTTTCCTGAGAGCCACACAAATTACATGGAATAATTGGGAACTCACGGATTTCAGCATACTTTGCAATATCTCTTTCACGACAATACGTTAATGGTCTAATAACAATGTTGCGTTTATCATCGCTAAGTAATTTTGGCGGCATTGCTTTGATTTTTCCATTATTGAACATATTCATGAACAAAGTTTCTACAGCATCATCCATGTGGTGCCCTAAAGCGATCTTTGTTGCATTGATTTCTTCGGCAAAGGTGTAGAGTGAGCCTCTACGAAGTCTCGAGCAAAGTGAGCAAGTCGTTTTACCTTCAGGCACTTTCTCTTTAACAATAGAGTAAGTGTCTTTGTCGATAATATAGTAATCGATGCCTTGTTTTTCTAGATACTCAGGAAGAATGTGCTCTGGAAAGCCGGGCTGTTTTTGATCAAGATTTACAGCAACAACATCAAAATTGATCGGAGCGACCCGTTTAAGATGAAGCAGAATATCAAGCATTACAAAACTGTCTTTGCCACCTGATATAGCTGCCATCACTTTGTCACCTTCTTCGATCATATCGAAATCTACTACAGCTTTACCTGTTAGGCCTCGTAGACGTTTTTGAAGTTTCAGTTGGTTGTTAGATATATCAGTGGTCATTTATTGGAAATCCTATGCTCTTAAAAAGCGCAATTACTACTTAAAATCGCTACAAGCACCGTATCGGTGATATGTAGTATCTAGAAAATGGTGCATTCTACAAAAATAACGCTTTTAATAAAACTACTATTTACCTAGATCGTTATGGATGCTTTGAGTTCAAAAATTGCGATAAACTGATGATAGATACGAATGTCTCATGGGGTTTATCTGAGTGTTCTTGTGTTAGTTGGTGAGATTTGTTTCGGTCAATCCCAATAAAAAAAGCGGTGTTTCCACCGCTTTAACTACAAAGATTACTGAGAAATGCCAGCTATTAACTCCCGTGCGGGTCTAATGGACTTACGTAACCACTAGGCTTGAGAGCCAGTACGTCACAGTTAATTTCATCGATGATATTCTCGGCAGTATTGCCTAAGAATACGGCGGACAAACCTGTTCGACCAGAGGTGCCAAGTACGACTAACCCTGCGCCTAAGTCTTTAACCGCTTTTGGTATTACATCTTGTGGCAAGCCTTGTTCCACAATTGTTTGCTCTTCAGCGATACCATACTCTTGCCTTAATGCCTTCATGCTTTTTAGATGATGTCCACGAACGGAATCCGTATAGATGGTTGGATCAAACTCAGGCAATTCGACGGTGATATTTGGCGGAGTGATGGGGTAGGAGTTCACTAAGTGCAATTCGGCATCTAGGCGGCCAGAGAGATCGATCGCCTGTTCAACCATTCTATGATTAAGTTCAAGGTGAGCCTCATTCTCAGAACCTACGTGAACCGACACCACAACATGGCCTTTTTCTGGCCAATCATGGTTTTTAACCAGTAATACGGCGCATGGACATTTTCGAAGTAGATGCCAATCTGTTGGGGTAAATAATACAGATTCTAGAAGGTCATGTTGGCGCGTCGTTTTGATCACGAGCTCATAGTCTTTGGCAAATACTTCGCTGATGATGGCTTCATAAGGCCTGTTGTGCCAAACAACCTTTATATCTAGCTCAATGTGGTCATCATCTCGGTAGGGTTCTGCGACTTCGTTCATCCACTGCTCACGTTGATGTATAACACCAGCGCGCATCGCATTTCGTTCATCAGGGGAGAGCATAGATGTCATTTCGTAAGAAAAGTCATATATTGCGAGGAAAAAAGTAATCTTGCTTGGTGACTTGCTTTTTTTTCCGATTTGCATGGCTCGAGCCAAAGCTGGCTGCTGCTCTGCGTCGATATTGGCAACAACCAGAATGTTGTTGTATATACTCATAGACCACCCGTTTCATTCTATTGACGATAAGTACAATATAACTCTACTGTAAAGAAAAGTGTTAGATTGTAATCTAAGATTAGACGAAAAAAGAGTGACTTATTAGTGATTTAGAAGAAATAAATGAAGAATTTGAAGTGACTCTATTAAGAGTCACTTCTAGAAGTAGTTTAGCTACGAGAAGCGCCTGCTAATTTAGCTAGAGCGTCATGGTCATTGATAGTGATGTATTTACCTTTAACTGCAAGAATATCAGATTTTTGGAAGCGACCTAATAGACGACTGATCGTTTCAACGGTTAAACCGAGATAGTTGCCAATATCACCACGTGTCATGGTTAATCGGAATTCTCTTGGACTGAAACCACGCTGAGAAAAACGTTCAGACAAGTTATATAAGAAAGCTGCCAAGCGCTCTTCTGCATTCTTTTTAGACAGAAGTAAAATCATATCTTGATCGCCTTTGATTTCACTACTCATCAAACGCATAATTTGTTGGCGAAGTTTCGGCATTTTCCCTGATAAATCATCAAGGATTTCGTAAGGGATTTCACACACCATTGAGGTTTCCAAAGCTTGTGCAAAGCTTGGATGTGATTGCGTATTGATCGCATCGAAACCAACTAGATCACCGGCCAGGTGGAACGCAGTAATTTGCTCATCACCTTGTTCAGTAATAGTGTAGCTTTTAATTGTGCCTGAACGGATAGCATACAAGGATTTCAGCTCGTCGCCAGCTTTGAAAAGCTCTTGGCTTTTCTGTATTGGCTTCTTACGCTCTATAATCTGGTCGAGTTGATCGAGCTCTGTGTCATTCAGCGTAAACGGAATGCAAAGTTGCGAAATACTGCAATCTTGGCAGTGGATAGCACAACCACCGGACTGTATGCGTTTTGTTGCTGGTTTCTCAATATTAATCATATTTAATAGATATACATATAATTGATTTACGTCAATATATTAGCACTTTCAACTCTAAATGGGTAGTCATATAAACATTAGTTATATCAGACGGTTAACTAATTCAATTGTCTACTTAACCAACAAAAATATAGAGTAGATTGAATAGACGATCATCAAGCTACCAATCACCCGGCGAATGATTTGAGAGCGAAAAAATTGAGAATACTTAGCTGAACCTGCGCCAACAAGAATCATTGCAGGCAGGGTGCCTAGTCCAAAGCATCCCATAATTAGCAAGCCATTTGTTGCGCTGCCAGCTACAGCAGCCCAACTCAACATTGAGTAGACCATCCCACAAGGAATCCAACCCCAAACCATGCCAACAGGGAACGCATACCAAGGAGAACGTAAAGGAATCATTTTGGCTGCAATAGGGGACAGATACTTCCATAAGTGCTGTCCCATTTTTTCAATTTTTAACAGCCCATTCCACCATTGCGCCAAATATAAGCCCAGTAACAGAATCATTACAGCGGCGATTGCACGTAAAACGGTTAAAAAATGGGATGAGTCAAAGACAGTTAAACTACTGGCTACGGCGCCACCAACTAATGCTCCTATCAAGAGATAAGATGATATACGTCCAAAGTTATATAACAGTGTGATTTGGAAGGAATTTTTGCGTCCGTTTAATGCGACCGCACTTGCTATTCCACCGCACATTCCCATACAGTGACCAGCGCCGGCAAGCCCAATGAGAAAAGCACCTAGCCAATCAATATTGTTCATTTGTCTTTATTGTTTTTATCAGAGGGAACGTCATCTTCTTCGAACAGGATGTTATGTCCCTGACGATCGAGATCTTCAAATTGTTCCGTCTTAACTGCCCATAGAAACACGGCTACTGCTACGGCGACCAGTACGATTGCTATGGGAATCAGAATGTATAGACTTTCCATGTTTATTTAGTAATCTCAGTGAGTTAGTAACTACGATGATAGAGCTTGCTGACATGCCCACCACAGCAATATAAGGCGCAACTAATCCGCAAACCGCTAATGGAAGAATAAGTAGATTGTATCCTAACGACCAAGCTAAATTTTCTCTAATAATCTTACGGGTTTTAAGTGCTAGTGTTCGTGCTTCGATCAATTTGTCTAGCTTATCTCCTAAAAGTACCATGTCAGCAGACGATTTTGCGACATCTGTCCCTCCACCCATAGCAACAGAAAGGTGAGCGCCAGCAAGGGTTGGGGCATCATTAATGCCATCACCAATCATGAGCGATACGTCTTTTTTAGGTAAACTATGAAAATAGTTAAGTTTACCTTCTGGGCTTACCCCAGCTTTTAGTTCATCAATACCGAGCTGTTTAGCGACAGGCGCAGCGTTAATTTCATTATCACCCGTTAGCAGAGTGGTGCGAATACCCAAGTTATTAAGAGCTTGGATAAAGCCTTGGCTGCTCTCTCGTATTGGGTCGCTGTAACTAAAGGTGGCAGCCAACTCACCGTTGATAGACAGATAAACAGTATGCGGCGTATTTGGAACTGTGTTATCACAAACAAATTTAAAGCTACCAATTTTACAATCTAGATTATTCACTGTACCGGTGAGACCTGAACCAATATGATTTTCAACCTCGTCCGCCGTTACCGATTCATCGACATGCGGTCGGAATGCGACGGCAATGGGATGATTAGCGTGAACTTCTAGGGCCGATGCGATTGCGAGTACTTGGGTTTCTTGCCATTGACCAAAGGTGCTCACATTGGAAAGAGACACTTTTCCTTCAGTCAATGTTCCGGTCTTATCTACGATAACGTGATTGATCTTGCATAGGGTTTCGATTGCATGAGACTTTCTTAACAATATGCCTAGGTCGCCCATTCTAGAAGTAGAACAAGTAATGGCTGTTGGTGTTGCTAAAGAAAGGGCACAAGGACATGTGGCGACTAATACCGCTAACATTATCCAAAATGCGTCTTCTGGCTGATTTTGCAGCCAATAAAAGTAGGTACAAGCAGAAATGATTAAGATAGCTGCTACGAAATAACGCGCCACAATATCCGCTATTTCGGCGATCTTTGGTTTGGTTGCCTGTGCCTCATCTTGAAGTCTTACAATATTAGCAATCATGCTTTCTTGTTTGCTACAGGCAACCTCCAAGGTAAAGGTTTGTTCACCGTTAATCGTGCCAGCATAAACAGTCTCGCCTGTATTTTTTTTCACGTGCAAGGATTCGCCAGTCAACATCGACTCATCAACGAATATGGCTTTATCCATGACATAACCATCAGCAGGGACATGCTCACCAGCAAGAACGCGAACACGATCTCCTATGCTTAACGTTTTAACGGGAATCTGATTGCCATCTTCCAGCGTTGCCATTGCCGGCACCAGCTTGAGCAAGTTGGCACTGGCAGCTGCTGCTTTACGTCGAGCACGCATCTCGAGAAACCTTCCAAGTAATAAGAAGAAGGTGAACATAGAGATAGATTCAAAAAAGACTTCTCCGCTTTGTGTGAACGTTGCGATTAAACTTGCGAAGTAAGCAAAAATTAAAGCAATAGACACGGGCACGTCCATGCCAAGTGTTCTTGCTTTTAGGCTTCTCCATGCATTCATATAAAACGGCAGAGCAGAGTAAAGAAGAACAGGGGTGGCAAAAATGAGGCTGACAATACGGAAGTAATGTTTGAATTCGGGCTCTAAGTTGCCAAAAACTTCAAGATATAACGCCACAGCTAACATCATGACTTGCATGGTCGCCAAACCTGCAATACCTAATTTATAGAGGTATTGTTTCATTGCTCGATAATAGGTTTCTTCTTGTTTATCGGCTTCAAAAGGAGCGGCTTTGTACCCTAATTTGTGTATAACGCTGAGCAGTTCACTCAGTTTGGTTTCCGTTTTATCCCAAGATAGTAGAGCTCTATGAGTAGCCGTATTGACGCAAATACGAATCACACCTTTGTGTGCATTCATTTGCTTTTCTATCAACCACGCACAAGCAGCGCAAGACACACCATCTAGTGACAGTGTCACTTCTGAGGTGTTTTCGTTATTTCGCACAAATTCAGATTGAACTTGTTCATTGTCGTAATGGATCAATGACTGCAATTGTTCGGGAACGAGGTCAATACGTTCCGCTTTCTCTGTACGGTACTGATAGTACGAACTTAAACCACTATCTACGATCGTCTGTGCCACTGATTCACAACCAGGACAACACATCTCTCTAGATTCTTTTAGAATCGTGACGCGATAGTTCGTGTTCTCTGGTACTTCTTCACCGCAGTGATAACACGAGTTTTCCATAATAATCAGTTCATTAATGGTGCTGGAGTGGAGCTAGGGAAGGTCATACGACCTTGAATTAGCCATTGTTTGTCATGAGGTCGCAGTTCAATAAACCAAGGGCCTTGTAGCGGTTCTTCTAAATGAATCTTATAAGTGCCAGAAGGATTGGCTGTCGCTAGGTAGTTAAAGTCTCTATCTGGAAGTGTACGATGTGAAAACTCAACGTTGAGTGCTGGGAAGTTTGTTAGGTCACCTTTGTTCAGCTCGATCACAATATCAGTATCGTTAGAGTATACCTTTGCAGCTAGGTTAAGATCTTGTGCCACACTAACTTTGGACAAATCAATGTTAATGCCTTTGCCTTTTTTATAGTAATCCTCGGTAACTAAGGAGACGGTATGTTGAGACAATATATACACCCGAAATAACGTGCCGAACACTGTGGTTAGGATTAACAGGAGTATGAACCAAGCCCAAAAATGCTTATACCAAGGCTTTACCATAAAAAAGTTCTCTAATTGAAAGATGAAAGAATGATTGTAAAGAAAAGTCAGCCCCTATGGGTAGGGGCTGTTATTGAGTTGTTACTATTTATCTTGGTTGCTCAAGCTCCAAACGTAAGCAGAAACTAGCTGGACTTTCTCATCGCCTAGAATGTCTTTCCAAGCTGGCATAACGCCCATACGACCGTTAGTCACTGTTTCAGTTACGGCAGCTCTCGAATCGCCATACAGCCAATTGTTATCAGTCAGATCTGGTGCGCCAACAGCAGGGTTACCTTTACCGTCTGTACCGTGACATGCGGCGCAGACAACAAAGCGAGATTTACCTGCAGCTGCTTCTCTAGCATTAACCTTACGACCGGATAGTGAAAGGGTGTAGCTAACGACTTCTTTAACGCCGTCTTCTCCTAACACATCAATCCAAGCGGGCATTTCGCCAATTCGTCCGTCCATTACCGTTGCAACGATTGCTTCAGGTTCACCACCGTATAGCCATGCATTGTCAGTAAGATTAGGAAAGCCGAGTTGACCGCGAGCATCAGAACCGTGACATTGAGAACAGTTTTGTAGGAACAAGCGTTGACCCACTTTGACTGCCTCTTCATTGGCTGCAATTTCAGGGATAGGGCGCAAAGCGCTACCATCATCTGTCATTGCCAGTTTTCTGAACGCTTCGCCGAAGTAGGCATCCGCGTCTTCTAACTCTTTAGCGTATTGAACCAATTGCTTATTTTCTTGAGCACGAGCAATCGATGCTCTTGATTCTTCAATACTGGTTACCGTTTGGTCTGAACTCTGCCAGCCTAAAAGGCCTTTGTAGTTACCAAGTCCCGGGTAAAGCGCAAGATAAACGATCGCAAAGATAAACGTAGAGATAAACAGATAAGTCCACCATTTAGGTAGGTCATTGTTGATCTCTCGAATACCGTCGTATTCGTGTCCCATGTCTTCACCTGGAGCAACACCCATTTTGTCTTTTACACACCAGCGAAGGATGATAGCAACACCTACCAAGGTCCCTATGGTGATGAAAGTAATCCAAAGACTCCAAAATGTAGTCATTATTTAGGCTCTCCTTGCTGGTCTTTCTTTGAGCTTTGTTCGTCCGCAAATATAAGATTTGCGTCCTCTTCGAAGCGTGCTTTACGGTTTTTGCCGAAAGCCCACCACACAACGCCGCCAAAGCAGACAAATAGTAGAATTGTCCAGATGCTGTGAATAACACTGATATCCATATTCACTCCTTACTTCATCGCATGGCCGAGAGACTGAAGATAAGCAATCAGAGCGTCCATCTCTGTTTTACCAACGACATCTTGCGATGCAGAAGCAACTTGCTCATCAGTATATGGTACGCCAAAGTTGTTCTTGAAGATCTCAAGTTTCTTCTGGGTCAATTTGCCGTCCAGTACGTTTTCTTCTAACCAAGGGAAGCCCGGCATGTTTGATTCAGGCACAAGCTCACGTGGGTTAATTAAGTGAACGCGATGCCATTCGTCAGAGTAACGACCGCCTACACGAGCCAGATCAGGGCCAGTACGTTTAGAGCCCCAAAGGAAAGGGTGTTCCCAAACGCTTTCACCAGCGACTGAATAGTGGCCGTAACGCTCTGTTTCAGAGCGGAATGGACGAATCATTTGGCTATGACATACGTTACAGCCTTCACGGATGTAAACGTCACGACCTTCCATTTCAAGTGCAGAGTACACTCGAAGGTTCTGCACGGGTTCTGTGGTTTGTTTTTGGAAGATCAACGGAGTGATCTCAACCAATGCCCCCAGACTGATTGCAAATACAATCAGAATTGCCAGTAGCCCAACATTCTTCTCAACTAGCTCGTGGCGATTTTTTGAATTTTTAGCCATATCAAAATCTCCTATTGTGCTGGTTGAGGAACAGCTTTAAGACTGTCCTTTGGTGCAGCAAGGGTCTTGTAGGTGTTGTAAGCCATTAGGAACATACCTGCCAAGAAGATAGCACCGCCGATGAAGCGAACCGTGTAATACGGGTAAGACGCTTGCACAGATTCAACGAAGCTGTAGGTTAGGGTGCCATCTGGGTTAACGCTGCGCCACATAAGGCCTTGCATTACGCCAGAGATCCACATTGCTACGATGTAAAGTACGGTACCCACTGTTGCTAACCAGAAATGAACATTGATTAGGCTTACTGAGTACATACGCTCTTGGCCGAATAACTTAGGTACAAGGTGGTATACCGAACCAATAGATACCATTGCAACCCAACCTAACGCACCTGAGTGCACGTGGCCGATGGTCCAATCCGTGTAGTGAGATAAAGCATTAACCGTCTTGATCGACATCATTGGTCCTTCAAAGGTAGACATACCGTAGAAAGACAAGGAGACGATAAGGAATCTCAAAATTGGGTCATAGCGCAGTTTATGCCAAGCCCCAGACAACGTCATGATGCCGTTGATCATGCCACCCCAAGATGGAGCAAACAGTACAAGAGACATCACCATACCTAGAGACTGAGTCCAGTCTGGCAGTGCTGTGTAGTGTAGGTGGTGAGGACCAGCCCAAATGTAAAGAGAGACTAGGGCCCAAAAGTGAACGATAGAAAGACGGTATGAATAAACAGGTCGTTCAGCTTGTTTTGGTACGAAGTAGTACATCATACCAAGGAAACCAGCAGTCAAAAGGAAGCCTACGGCGTTGTGTCCATACCACCATTGAATCATGGCATCGACTGCACCGGAGTACATTGAGTATGACTTCATTGGAGACACTGGAATGGCCATACTATTCACGATGTGTAACACCGCAACAGTGAGTATAAAGGCTCCAAAGAACCAGTTGGCTACGTATATATGCGATGTTTTACGCTTAACCATAGTTCCGAAGAATACGATAGCATAAGCCACCCAAACGATAGCGATGGCGATATCGATTGGCCACTCTAATTCTGCATATTCTTTGCCGGATGTGAATCCTAAAGGCAGTGATATAGCAGCGGATAAAATAATCGCTTGCCAACCCCAGAAGGTGAATGCCACTAGTGGACCACCAAATAGGCGCGCTTGACAGGTACGCTGAACCACATAATAAGATGTGGCAAAAAGGGCGCTTGTTCCAAACGCAAAAATAACCGCGTTCGTATGAAGCGGTCTTAGACGAGAGTAGGTTAACCACGGCGTATCAAAGTTAAGCTGTGGCCAAACCAACTGAGCGGCAATCAAAACACCCACACCCATGCCGACAATACCCCAAAGAATGGTTACTAGGGTAAATTGACGAACAACGGTGTAGTTGTAGTTTTGTTCAAGCTGCTTTTCTTGGCTCATTTGCATGCTTCCAATTTATTATTAACTACACTTTTCCAACACAACGCCAACAAGTTGACGCAACGACAAATACCAACAAAATCCGAGGAAAATGAGTTAAAAACGCTCGACTTCCTAAAATCCATTTTAAAGATGGTATTAACAGCATGAATTATACGGAATTAACATTTGAATGACAGGGACTTAACTATAGGAATGAATAGAGTTTTCCTATTTAATGTAAAAAGTTTGAAGTTTGTAACAAAGGAGTCATTTAATGGCCGCAGAAAAATTGACCAAAGGGCGTTTAATTCAAATTATTGTTACATTTACTGTGCTTATCGTCGCATTCACTTGGCGAACATTTGAACATAGCGATAACAAATCCGTAAATGAAACCAGTTGTATAGCCGTGAATTCGTGTCGATTTGAGTTTAATCGTAATGACTATTTGCTTGAATTGGACACTGAAAAAGGGGCGTTTCGTGTGATTAGAACGTCAAAATTAGAAAACGATGACTTCGTAGAATTTAAGGGTGAAAGTCATCATATTTCAGAGTTTATTAGTCTTGCTAGCAGTCGTCAGTTTTCTTTTACTATGATAAACGGCGAGCAAATATTGCAGGTTTATGTTAACGACAAGTAATATCTAGCAGGTGGTCTATGAGGATAGATTTATTTTCACATCTCTTGCACTTAGCGCACCAAACAAAGCACAAAACGCACCTGCAATTACGATTACCATTAAGGATGCAGTCCAGTTTCCTGTAACTTGATGTAAGTAGCCAAGCAGTGGTGGTCCCATTGTTGCTATGCCATAACCAAAGCTTTGAGACATTGCAGATAAAGCCGCTGCTTGGGATGCATTGTTACTTCTCAGGCCAACAAACGATAAACCAATGACAAATGTTGAGCAGTTGCAAAAACCAAACATCAGTGTCCAAAAAATCGAATATTCTGGTAGCACGATCAGCCCGAATGTTGCCGCTACAGTCCCTATTGCAGTGAACAAAAACAGGACTTTGGTGCTTTTAAGTCTTGATAAGAAAGGAATGAGTACAAGGCCTGGCCAGATAGTGGCGAACTGCAACAATCCGTAAATATAGCCCGCCTCAGTCTCAGTCATTCCTTGGTCTAGTAGGATTTTGGGCAACCAACTTGCGAACGAATAGAAAGTAAACGAGTTTAAACCTAGTGCTAATGTTACTTGCCACGCTATACCACTCGTAAGAAGTTGCTTAATGCTGACTCCTTTATGTTGGCTATTTTCCTTTTTTACTTCCTTAGTCCGAAACCAGAAAACCAATGCTAAGGTTACAAAAAGCAAATTAAACAAAAGTGCAAATTGCCAACCCGTAAGAGGACTCACTGTTAGATGTGACAGTGGAACCATGGAGGCAGAAGAGAGTGTCGAGCCAATACCCATGGTAAAGGTATATAAAGACGTGATTACGGCAATACGTGTAGGGAAATTCATCTTAACGGCTACTGGCAATAGTACATTGCCAATAGCGATACCCGCGCCAATAAACACGGTTCCCAAGTATAAGGTGCTAATAGTTCCAAAAGAACGAAGACAGATTCCGAAAAAAAGAGAAAACAGTGCAAGACAGACACTCTTTTTCAAGCCAAATCGTGTGAGTACGGTCAAGGCTAAAGGAGAAATCAATGCGAAAGAGAGTAGTGGTAACGAAGAAAGCATACCTAATACAGTGGAGCTTAAATGAAGCTCTACCATGATTTGATCAAGTAAAGGCGCAAGACTTGTAAAGGGACCGCGTAAATTAGCGGCAAGCAGTAATATTCCACCTAGGGCTAGGTAGTGTTTGCGTGTAAGAGACACAGATATTCTCATCTTAAAGAGCAAGTCTGAGATTATAAAGGAGTAACGTTTTGTTGTAGAGCATTGATTTGTCGTTATTTATAATTTGAGTACTTTAGTTTCTTATTGCTTTAACGCACTATAACTAAACCATAGAGATCACTAATAAATAAAAAATGACTCACTGTTAACTAAGAGAAACGAGATTCTATTAGGGAGCACATATAAAGTGAAAGGGCTAACTGTCTGAAGTTCTACACCTAGATCTAGATCGACCTTCAAACAAGGTAAAGCATAGAAATTGTAATCTATGTAACACTGTGAAAATATGATGAGACAATAAATTGCACTGAAATGATATCTTACATTTCCATTTCATACTCTAGAAAGTACCTTAATGTTAAGAACTATTGTGGCGAGTACTATTGTATTGGTCTTAGCTGGCTGTGGAACAAACAGCGTTAATCCTCCTCAATCAAGTAACCCCAATCAATACGCGGACTATCCAATTGATGAATCAGGTCGCTACAGAGTCATTAGTTCTACAGAACTTAACTCAGACGGACCGCAAGGCATGGAAACCTATGCACTGATCGAGAGCGTATTGGGTAAAGGTGCTATTGAGGCGCCAGATCTCTATTCGAACAATGACCCCGATGGCGGAAGACATATTATCGAAGAATACGACGAAATGGTTGGCAATCACTTTAAATTCATCATGCATTTTGAAGATGGTGATCGTGATAAAGGGCGTGTTGATCGACAGAGAAATGAGATAAAGGCGTATAATAAATCACCTGATGAATTGAAGGGATACTTAGGTAAAACCTTTGAGTACAGCTGGAAATTTAAAATTGATGATGACCTTAAGGTAACGAAGCAGTTTACGCATTTGTTTCAACTCAAAGCTGTAGCGCAGAAGGATAGCGAAGACTTTGTCATTACAAGCAGTCCAATACTCACAATTACAGCCAATGTACGCAGTAATCAAAGCGGGCTTGAAGTAAGGCATGTTCATTACAATAAAGAACGTACAGGTACTGAAAACAACACTCTAATTCACACGACAAAGATGAATGACGTAGATTGGAGTCGTGATATTAAAGGACAGTGGATTGAAGCTTTTGTTCGAGTCAATTATAACGAAGCCGGCAATTTATATATGACGCTGACACCACTAGGTGACTCTAAGCCAATGATTGAAATCAATGAAAGCAATATAGAAATGTGGCGTTCGGGGTTAGATGGTCGAGACGGAAACTTTGTACGACCAAAATGGGGTATATATCGGTCACTTAAATCTGAACACCTGTTAAACCAGGAACAAGATGAAGTTGACTTTGCAGACTTTAAGATAAGAGAAGTCACGCTTATCGAATAAGCATACTCAGTTAACACTCGTGTACATTTAAAGAGCCAAGTCGTAGTAACGTGGCTCTTTATCATCGAATAGTTTCTGGGATTACAACTAAAGATATGAAACATAGATTGTAATGAGTGAACCAAAAATTGAATTGGCGACAGTAAATGAAGAAAACCAAACAATGCGTAAATTCCCAAAGCATAAACAAACGAGAAAAAGTATAAGTTGATAGATGAGATAGGGACGAGATAGTTAGTTAGATTGCTTTCAATAAATCTCATTTAACATAATATACATAATGCGCACTTATTGTAAGGGTTAGAAAGCTCGTATATATTGCGTTAAACCCAATGTCTAACGCTTATGTGTGTGACTTTTTGCTCCTGGCAACGCGCTACGTAAAATGTGACGTGTTTTGTTTGGTACGCTCTTTGAAAATTTAACTCTGTACTGTTCTTTAGACTTATAAACTTTCATCGTACCGTTAAACGGATTTTTACGAGCAATGTCTTTGCACCTGTGAAGAAATGACTTGTCTACTTGTCCTGCATGGGAGCAGATTTCGCCTTCCTTAAAAGTCAGTTTCATTTGCGGTTTATCATAAAGCACGATCGCAAAGATAAGTGCGGCAGCAATCAAAATGACATATAACATTTATGCCTCCTACATCGAGTGCAGATTAATTAATTTGATAACAGTTTATTGAGATCTTCTTTTAGCAAATTGACCTTTTCGTTGGCCTTTTCGCTGCGCTGAGCTTCACTAAGTAGATACTCAATGGCATCAGACAAGGTACAGCCCAATTCATTGGCTCTATGAGATAGTTTCTCCCAAACTCGATAATCCAAATCTATGGATTTTTTACGCGTATGTACTTGCTCTGCATTAAAATGACGTTTTCGCTTCGCTCTTATGGCTTGTTTGAGCTTGTTATCTAACTCAAGGGACATGTGACTATCAATCCATTCCAACACTTGAACCGGTTCATGCTCAATAGCACGAAGCAGTTCTACTGCTGCAGTGTCGGCACTGCTGTCCAGATGACGAGTTATTTTCTCACCTTCTTTCCATTTTTTGACCAAGTAGTTCCACTTCCAACCACATTCTAGATTTTCAAGTTGCTGATATTTCATGATTGTTAATCTAAGTCCATTTAAATTTAAGACATACAGTGACAGCGTAACCCTAGTCGTTCATTTTGACAATGCACAGACCTAGCATATTTGTTGTAAAGCACAATTTGATGTAACCAAGTCTAAAAATAGCGCCTCTAAATGCATCAAGTACACTATTTTTCGGGTTATCTGTTAATAGCTTAGGTATACTAAGCCGATAGTATATTTTAATAAGATTTTATGAAATCGATAGATTGGCAACTCGCAACTCCACAGCACGACCACGTTATAGACTCTAGTCTATCTCTGTTTCAATACCAAGAAGCCCCTTTTATCTCATTGCAGCCTCGACTAGACGCTAGTCTACGACGATTTGTTGCCTTAGCAGATGATGCGCCTTTATTGGCGATCAATGGCTCGGATACCGTGTCAGTGAAGAAAGATGTCGCCTCTATCCTTTCACAGTTAACAAATAAGAATGTACAGCATACAGAGTCTATTGTAGCTGAAGAATTATTAGGAAGTTACATTGTCACTGACTCCGGTGATGTTCAATCATCTGTGGGCCTGTTTGAGAAACACAGTAACGGGTATCTTATTATTTCAGCTAATGCGGTGTTGTCTCAGCCAACGACGTTGTTGGCAATTCGCGCACTACTGGCCGGTGAAGACGTTGCTAGAGTGGCAGCAAGCAAAAATGGTTTTTCTCCTAAGCAACGATTTAAGAGCTCAGTTAAGCTGATTATTGTTGGTGACCGAAATCAACTTGCTGATCTTGATTATCTAGACCCAGCCTTTTCCTCTTCGCATACTATGTTTACCGAAGTGGAAATGGATATTCGTATAGATACTGCTACCGCCCCAGTCTATTTGGGCTACGTTGCGAGCTTAGTTCGTAGCGCTGGATTACCTGATATCTCTGCCGAAGCTATACATAGCTTCTTAACTGCGGGTGCACGGGTATGTGAAGAACAACATTTCGCGCCACTTTCCGCCTCTTGGGTCAAAGCATTGCTGCGAGAAGCCGCACTCGAGTCTAACTCAGAAACGATTGAAGCTAAGCATATAGACGCCGCACTTGAAGCTCGCTATTACCGAGAGTCTTATTTACCTAATAGAGCGCTCGACGACATTCTTGATGGTCAGGTTTTAATACAAACGCAAGGCAATGAAGTTGGTCAGGTAAACGGCTTAACGGTGATTGATATCCCTGGGCACCCTGTTTCTTATGGTGAGCCTGCTCGAATTTCCTGTGTTATTCATTTTGGTGATGGTGATGTATCAGATGTTGAACGCAAGGCGGAGCTAGGTGGCAATCTGCATGCTAAGGGAATGATGATCATGCAAGCTTTCCTCAGTAGCGCGCTTAATCTCGATGAGCCTTTACCTTACTCTGCTTCTATCGTATTTGAGCAATCATATAGTGAGGTGGATGGAGATAGTGCATCATTAGCAGAACTGTGTGCTTTTGTTAGCGCTTTGTCGGGCTATGAAATAAAACAAAACATCGCAGTAACCGGTGCTGTCGATCAATTTGGGCGCGTTCAAGCAGTTGGTGGACTGAACGAGAAAATAGAAGGTTTCTTCTATGTTTGTGCCCATCAAGGTTTAACTGGCGAACAAGGTGTTATTTTACCTAAGTCGAACCTAAGACACCTTTCTTTGCACAGAGATGTTGTCGACGCAATTAAGCAAGGCAAGTTCCATATTTGGAGCGTAGAGGATGTAAACCAAGCTTTACCTATCATCACAGGACAAGCATTTAGTGGCGATAGTGATGATACGATTTTAAATAAAATCGCCGAACGCATCGATCGACTCAATCAGCACGATATCAGCGAAAGTTTACTTGATCGCTTAAAAAGAGTGCTGTTTAGAGACTGATCGGAGTTGTAAGTACTATACTGCATCACATAAGATGCAGGTTCAAAAAATCTGGAGACTCAATACAATGCAACAAAAACCTTGCGATATCGCAAACTCATACGATCGTGACGACCTATTAGCATCAAGCCGTGGTGAGCTATTTGGCCCTCAAGGTCCTCAATTACCAGCTCCTAACATGCTGATGATGGACCGAGTGACTAAAATGTCACAGACTGAAGGTGAGTTTGGCAAAGGTCTTATTACTGCAGAACTAGATATTACTCCAGACCTTTGGTTTTTCGATTGTCACTTCCCAGGTGACCCTGTAATGCCCGGCTGTCTTGGTCTGGACGCTATGTGGCAATTAGTTGGTTTCTTCCTTGGCTGGATTGGCGGCGAAGGTAAAGGTCGTGCACTTGGTGTAGGTGAAGTTAAATTCACAGGTCAGATTCTTCCTACTGCGAAGAAAGTAACCTACGAAATCAATATGAAGCGCGTAGTTAATCGTAAACTGGTTATGGGTATGGCTGATGGCCGCGTACTAGTAGACGGTAAAGAAATCTACGTTGCTAAAGATCTAAAAGTTGGTCTTTTCCAAGACACTTCTAAGTTCTAATAAGACTTAATCAATTTATCCCTATAAAGCCATGGCCTAGTGTCATGGCTTTTTTATGCCCTTCTGTTGTTCTATTAGATATAGGTTAGTGTTGCATTATGTATAGTGACAAAAATTATTTGATTCAGCGTATTTAGTTATAGTGCGCTAAGGATTTTAAAACAAGACCCCAATCGGGGCCTGTTTGTATGAGGTTATTTATATAGACCGGATTCCATGTCACCTTTCGCGTCTCTCCAACCCCCCAACCATTGCGATTTGGCATCGGTTTGCTGATATGGGCAAGTATCGCTTGAGCGACCATTAAGCCCCGCTTTGTAACCTTGGGACTGTGCTCTCTCAAGACGGTCGCGTTTTTGTCTCTTCATAGTTAAATCCTCTAACCTTTCAATACATAAACTCAAGGTGCAAAAGCTTCTTTGTTGGTGGGTAGTGGACAGCTCAGCCTGTTATTGTTTGCTGAAACATCTACGTTCAAAGAATCTCAAAGCACCCATATAAGACTCGTCTATAAATTGCATTTTCTCAAGGTGTAAAAAAGGACAACCCACAATTTGTGATGTTGTCCTTCACTATCAAGGCTTATTTAACGCTTAAGACGACTTAAATAACTATTTCTTTAACCGTCTACGAAGAGCTACTAGACCGAGCAAACCTAACATCCAAGGTGCAACACTGCCCCCCTGACGTTCAACTGGTTGTTGTTCTACACTCCGTGGCGTAATTGTTGCAGTTGCATCAGGCGCGTCAAGATCCACCGTAGGTACTAATTTAACTGCTACTATAGCTTCAGTTCCAGATCCACCGTCACAATAAGCGTTATGACCAGTATTATCATAACCACCGGCACAATAAAGCGCGGTTGCAGCGATTTCGCCTTTATCGTTAATATCTGATGCAGCAATAATACGGTACTGGTTATTTCCGTCTTCCTTACCATCGTTGGTTAAGTCATCAAGCCACCATGCACGATTTTGAAACAAAGCTCGACGAGTAGCATGTGTGCCTACATCAAAATCATATGGGTTGATAAATCCACGATGCCTACGCTGCTTACCGTTGTATTCACGTGCCGTTTCAGCATCGATTATACCGACAACTTCGTTGTAGTTATTTACTGCTTTAGCTTCGCCACCAGAACCTCTAAAGAAAATAGACTCTCCGGTTTCTGAAAAATAGGTCGCTGAAGGTGAATCTGCATTTGCATCTGCAACAAATATGCGATTTGCTGCTGCACCGTTTTCAGGATAGAACCCACTACGCTTTGATTCACCAATAACCATCAAGTTGTTATTGATGTCAGTAGCACGGGTATTAGCGTAAATGTAATCACCATCGTCTTCAACAACGGCTCTAGTAATAAACTTAGAAGTCCATTGATCGTCTTGAGTAAGATCCAAGCTATCACTTGGATAGAAAACAGCAGCCTGCATCAGTAAGTTATTATCATCACGCAACGTGTTGTAACCAACAAGGACAGGCTTTCCATCGTACGAAGTTGGATCTGCTTCGCTACCATCTTCATTTGGTATCAGTGTACTGTCTGGCACTACTGCACCACGAACACTAGACATATATGATTTTTGGTCGCGTGTTGCTCCGGTATCAGATGTACTCCATGGAGCTACAGATACTCCCGTTGCACCATCACTACTCCAAATAAAACCTTTGGTAGAAAAAGCGAAGTTTTGACAATAATCTTCCGCTGCAGGATCGGCAATCGGTTGGTCACCGCTAAAGCACTTCCCTACATCACGACCATTATAATCTTTATCACTATCTCCATAATCAAATGGGGCTACTGATGCGCTACCAACGATATATGTCACGCTGTTAAAACTAAATGAATCAAATGCCATCGTGCGACCCATCTGGGTGACAATGTCACTTACAGGCTCACCATTAAAAGTCGTTGCCGGTGGCAATATAGTCGTGCCAACAAAGCCACGTTCGCGATAGGCAAGGCCGTAGTTTCCAAAGTTATAATAACCACTACTTGTGGTACCCAAGACTTGGTCATTAACACTGTACTTATTGACGATTACATTGTTAGAGCCCGTAACAAGCGTGCCGCCACCAGGTACATAAGCACTGGTTGGCGAGGTCATTATCTGAGCGCCATTAGCAAATCCGTTAGCATTGGCAGTATAGCCATCGTAATAGGCTTCACGCTCTCGCTCTAAACCACCGGCGTTATTGATTCCTTCCCATTGACGAGTAGCCCAGTTCTCACAACTGTTATAGCCAAGTTGGCGATAACAGTAGCTTTCGATATCGTCAAAATCTTGGTAGATAAAGGTGTTATCAAGGCCAAAAGGGGCTTCATCGCGAAACGGAATTCCGTCGGTACCGGTTCTAGTATCACCGGCAACATTACCTGTTTCGTCAATGGCACTACCATAAGATTCAAGACCAAGACCATCTGGTACAGTAACCGGTACTACATTGTAAAGGTTGGCACTTGCACTATATGACGCCATAACCAAAGTGGCTACGGCTGAAAGTTTAAAGATACGACTGCAATTCAAAATATCTTATTCCTGCTGCATTGCTTCGAGCTCTTCCCAGCGCTCAAATGCTATTTCTAGTTCCTGTTCCTTGGAGGCTAACTCCTCTAGCACAGGCTGTGTTTCCTCTACTGGAAGTGCAAAAAATGCTGGGTCATTAACCCTTTCCTGTAGGCCTTCTAATTGTTCTTCAAGTTGTTCAAGAAGCTGTGGTAGCGATTCTAACTCACGTTGCAACTTATACGACAACTTTTTACTGGTATTGCGACTTGGTTTACTTGTTGCTTTGTCTTTAACCACAACATCAGACGTACTCGCAACAAACTCCTGCCTCGTAGCCTTAACTTGAGCTCGTTGCTGCTGAGCGTCATGGTAACCACCGACAAACTCTTCGATACGGCCGTTGCCCTCAAAGATCCAACTCGCCATTACTGTGTTATCGACAAATTCACGATCGTGACTTACCAAAAGTAATGTTCCCTGATAGTTGGCAAGCAAATCCTCTAAAAGTTCCAAAGTTTCGATATCTAAATCATTGGTTGGTTCATCGAGAACCAATAAATTGTTCGATCTTAGGAAGATTCGAGCCAATAACAGGCGGTTTTTCTCACCACCAGAGAGGGCTTTAACCGGAGAACGTGCACGGCGTGGCGAGAACAAAAAGTCCTGAAGGTAGCTGAGTGCATGACGCTCCCTGCCCCCAACCATGACTTCTTGTTTACCATCAGCTAAGTTATCGATTACGGTTTTTTCTGGGTCTAAAGCTTCACGATACTGATCAAAATAGGCAACTTCAAGCTTAGTGCCGCAATGCAAGCGACCCGAGTCAGCTTCTAATTGGCCTAACATCAATTTAAGTAACGTACTCTTTCCACAGCCGTTAGGACCAATCAGAGCAATCTTGTCGCCGCGCATCACGGTGAAGCTAAAGTCATCTACAATCTGCTGGCCATCGATCTGATAGCTAAGATTCTGAGCTTCAAAAACAATCTTTCCACTGCGCGCTCCATCATCAATTTGAATGTTGGCTTTGCCCTGCACTTCAATACGCTCTGTACGTTCACGGCGTAACTGTTTAAGGGCTCTTACGCGACCTTCATTACGGGTACGTCGCGCTTTGATGCCTTGACGAATCCATGTTTCTTCTTGTGCTAGCTTTTTATCAAACTCTGCATTTTGTGCTTCTTCAACACGTATTGCTTCTTCTTTATCAATAAGATATTGCTGATAGTTACCAGGAAATGACGACAGTTTACCCCTGTCGAGATCGACAATTCGGGTCGCCATAGACTGTATAAAGCTTCTATCGTGCGAAATGAAGATGATAGAGCCACGAAAATCCTTCAAAAAAGTCTCTAGCCACTCAATTGTGGTGACATCTAAGTGGTTGGTTGGTTCATCAAGAAGCAATACGTCAGGATCACACACTAGTGCACGAGCCAGAGCGGCTTTACGCTGCCAACCACCGGAGAGATCTGTGAGTAAAGTGTGACCGTCTAAGCCTAACGCCTCTAATACATTGGTAATACGGCTTTCAAAGCGCCACGCACCACTATGTTCCAGTTGTTCTTGTATCTTTGCCAGACGATTAATGTTTTTTTCACTAGGGTCTTCAGTAACAAGATCCAACTGATCTTGGTAGATCTTAAGCTGCTTTCCTATTTCAGCTAGCCCTTCTGCCACATAATCAAGGACCGTACCCTCTTGGTTTCTTGGTGGATCCTGTTCTAGGCGTGATACGACCACATCTTGAGTAATTTGCATATGGCCATCGTCCATTTGCACGTCACCCGCGATGACCTTCATCAAGGTAGATTTACCGGCACCATTTCGGCCGACTAGACAAACGCGTTCTTTTTCTTGAAGTTGGAAGTCGGCGTTATCCAATAACGGGATATCACCAAATGCCAATTGACCATTATGAATGGTAAGTAATGCCATTATTCTCTAACCATTGTTGTAATTGTTGTAAATTGAAGGGCCAGTTAAGCTCAGAATTTGCGTTACCAACTACAGGTATTGTGACCCCGTAACGCGAAAATAACTCATCATTGAATGCTATATCAACCACTTGTGGTTGTACTCCAACTGTGAGCAATAGCTTGTATGCCTGCTCACAGAGGTGGCACCCTTCTGTGCTGTATAAGGTGACGCTCACTAAGCGTTGTTCTCTAATGAGACTAACCAGCAATTGTGAATGTGCTTATTACGAGCAAAATCCAGTGGCAACGTCTTGTCAGAAATGTTCTGCGCTCTAAGGCCTAGCTCTTTGATGGCATCAAGGTCCATTTTGAATTGACGTTTATTGTTAGAAAATACAATTGTCCCTTCAGGGCGCAGCAATCTCTTTAGGTGTGTCATTAACTGAATATGATCGCGCTGGATATCAAACGTTTGCTTCATTCTCTTCGAATTTGAGAATGTTGGTGGATCAATAAAGATAAGGTCGTATTGGCCCGTAGCAGTCTCAAGCCATTGCAAGCAATCCGCTTGCACAAACTGGTGTTGCTTACCCTTGATACCGTTAATGGCAAGGTTCTCTTTCGCCCAGTCTAAATAAGTATTAGACATATCAACCGTTGTCGTTGATTTAGCGCCGCCTACCGCTGCGTGAACTGTTGCACTACCGGTGTAAGCAAATAGATTCAGGAAGTCGCACCCTGCAGCCATCTGACCAATCTTACGACGAGTCAATTTATGATCTAGGAATAGACCTGTATCTAAGTAATCAAACAAGTTTACTTTTAATTGAACCCCATATTCGTTTACCTGCATCTGATGGGATTTCTGCGCTAATTTTTGATATTGGTTTGTCCCTTTTTGTCTCTGACGCACCTTAAGAACCACATTATTGGCTTCTACACCTGTGACTTGAATAGATGCTCGAATGATGTCAGTAAGTCGGCGTTTAGCCACTTCTGGGTCAATAGTCTTGGGCGCTGCATATTCTTGAATAACAAGGTGCTCTGGATATACATCTATAGCAACGTTGTAATCAGGAAGATCAGCATCGTAAATTCTGTAGCAATCTAGGTGTTCTTTTTTCGCCCACTTACCAATTTTGCCAATATTCTTTTTCAAACGGTTTGCAAAATCTGGTGCTACGACAGCTTCAGTCTTCGGCGTATTGGTATTTGCTGCCGCTTTCACCGAAATTGCATAGTTCTTCTGTAAACAGTTCAAAGCGCCGTTATTTACTTTGTATTGCTTATCGGCGCGCATACGCAAACAGCTAAGCAGTTCATCGGAGCTTGAGAAGATCGACGCATTCCAACCTCCAAACTGTGTCTTCATCTGAACACCAAATTCAGAATAAAGCGCAATCAAACCAGGTTCAGTGCTAAGACGCTCGCCATAAGGCGGGTTACAAATAATCGTACCGGCTGTGGCGTCTTTTGGTGCTTCAATTTTCGTAGCATCGCCTAAACGAAAATCAATCAATCCTTCAATGCCCGCTCTTACCGCATTCTTTTTTGCTGTTTCTAGTACACGTGGGTCGTTATCGTATCCGATCACAGGGATTTCGAACTTGTTGATACCGCGACGCCCTACAACTTTGGCTTCGGATTTCACTTCAGTCCAGAGCTCGTAATCGAAATCTTTTAGGTTCTCTAAGCTCCAACTAGTGCGAGCATGACCAGGAACAACATTTGCAGCCAACATAACGGCTTCTATCAATAAGGTACCTGAACCACACATAGGGTCGATAAGCGGTGTTTGCTTGTCCCAACCACTTCTCATCACTATCGATGCAGCTAACGTCTCACGCAATGGCGCACGACCTGCTTCAGTACGGTAACCGCGTTGGTTGAGCCCTTGCCCAACCATATCGATACCTAATATGGCATCTTCTCTATGCAGACGAACATGAATACGAAGATCTGGACGATCTTTGCTGATCTCAGGTCTTGGCAGGTTAGCTTTGGTAAAGGTATCAACAATGGCGTCTTTAACCTTCATTGCACCATACTGACTATTGCGGATTTCACGGTTCGTACCGTTGAAGTCCACAATAATAGATTTGTTTGCATCAAATAGGTTCGGCCAACGAATGGACATGCACGATAGATACAGGTCCATATCATCCTGGCATTTGAATTCAGCAAGAACACGTACGAAACGAGAAGCGGTACGGCTAGACAAACAGGCTTTATATATCTGCTCTAAGTCTGCTTTAAATCGAACTCCTGCTTGCACAGGTTTTGGGTCTTCAATTCCCAAGTTCTTAAGTTCTTCTACCAATAAATTTTCTAAACCATTGGCCGTTACCGCAAGGTATTGATGCATGTTAATCACTAAGCTGCTAATAAAATGGCGTTAATTATAAACCCTTCTAAGTGTAAATTCCGAAATTTCTCCCTTTATCAGCTCTAATTGTTCATTTCTACAGCACTCCTTAGTGTTGGTTAACTTTCAACAAGCTCATCTCAACAACCAAACACTTTTCCCTGTTCTACACACAAAACTAAGGCTTAAACGCATAGTGAATACTTATTCACGCATAAATTGGTATATACCAGCGGTATTTTTAGTGTGAAAGTTACTTACAAAAGGAACGAAACAGGGAAATAAAGTAGGTTTGGACCTGCCCAATTGATACATTGCGGCTTAAATGACGACAAAAAAGAATTTAAAAAATGTGCACTTGCAACACTTAGCCTCACATTAATAATGATTAATTGAAGTGACTTAGTGAAATTGTGAGATTGGAACACTCAATATGATGGGTATTTAAACAAAGAAAAAGGCCGCTTTAGAGAGACTCTAAAACGACCTTGGGGAATACAGTGATGTTTAAATGCTAATTATTAGCGAGAGAGCTAAGAAACCATTTGAATGTCGCTTTGACAGAACATTGCATTGGAGGAACGCATTCGGTCGTGCATGACTTTAATGGGTTCGCAGAACGACATAACTTTACTGCCTGTAAGATAAAAATCTTCGGTGCTCACTGATATAACAATGCTTGCGGTTTCCGACGATTCAACCACCATAAAATGTCCAGTATTGAATTCGTTTTGCAGCTCAACAATCTCCCCTTCCTCTGGCAAGTATCCTGCAGACTGGGTATTAAAAAACCAGCTTTTTGGCTGCACAGGCTTGTGGAAGCGTTTAACTGTTACTGCTTTGAGTACAAGTTCAGCTTGTCGTGGAATAGATAAAGGGAGGCCTTTAACAGAGTCTTGAAATACATGATAGATATCTGCGTCTTCAACAGAAAACGGCTGTGGTGTAAATGCAGATTCGATAAGAACTTTTCGAGGGAGATCAGAGCGAAATACCATATCTTCGCTAATCTCAAGCATCAGAGAGGATTTGTCCTCATCGTAGTACCAATTCCATGTATCGCTTAGCTTAAGCATAACTCTGTCCTGTTTTAAACTCGGTTTAAGTAAGGCGTTACACCATCCCTTTAAAGGGTCCACGTTACTTTCCGATAATTTTACTAACAGGAGACGAAAAAAAAAGGGGAAAACAATTCCCCTTCTCATTTGCTAAACAATTGGTTTTAATGCAAATTGATTACAGATTCTTAACGATATCTTTAACCAAGTTTGGACCTTTATAGATAAAGCCCGAGTAAACTTGCACCAATTTAGCACCAGCTTGCATCTTTTCTTTTGCTGAAACATAAGAATCGACACCACCAACACCAATAATTGGGATCTCATCGCCCAATTCATGATGCAGCTTAGCAACTACTTCTGTACTACGCAGTTGCACTGGACGACCACTCAAACCACCCGCTTCGTCGGCATGCTTCATACCAGAAACAATCGTACGGTCTAACGTAGTGTTAGTAGCGATTACCCCGTCAAAGCTGTGCTTACGTAATGAGTCACAGATCTGAACAATTTCATCATCATTCAAGTCTGGAGCGATCTTAAGTGCCACAGGTACATAGTTACCGTGTAACTCATTAAGCTCTTTTTGTTTGTTTTTCAAATCACCTAATAGTGAATCTAGAGCTTCACCATACTGAAGCGAGCGAAGATCTGGTGTATTAGGTGACGAAATATTTACCGCGATATAGTCAGCATACTGATACACTTTTTCCATACAAATTAGGTAGTCACTGTTACCCTCTTCGATAGGTGTATCTTTGTTCTTGCCAATGTTAATGCCAAGAATGCCATCAAATTTAGCCTTCTTAACATTTTCAACTAGCGCATCAACACCTTGATTATTAAAGCCCATTCGGTTGATGATACCTTCCGCTTCTAACAAGCGGAACATACGAGGTTTATCATTACCTGGTTGTGGACGTGGTGTTACTGTACCCACTTCTACGAAACCAAAACCCATCGCATCGAAAGCTTCAATACATTCTGCATTTTTGTCTAGACCTGCAGCCAAACCCACTGGGTTTCTGAAAGTTAAACCCATGCATTCAACAGGACGATGTGGCAGTTTTTGACGATAGAAAAGATCGAGAGGAGTGCCGGTAATTTTTGGAAGATAATTAATTGCGAGATCGTGCGCCGTTTCGGCGTCGAATTGAAATAAGCCAGTTCTGGCAAGACGGTAGAGCATTGTGCCTCCGATAAAAAAAAGCCCCGTGTAAACGGGGCTGTATTATTTACTTTGTAGCTTCACAATTCAAGTTTAAAAGCATCAACTCTCTTAAAGCAACGGAAAATTTAGCAAATTCATGCACATTACCTACCTTAAACTCGTTCAAGGTATTCTCCCAGCGTTGCAATGCAATACGATTGTTAACGATCCAATTTTCTATGGTCTCTTCTTCTGAAAGAGGTGTATCACCGCAATTGCATTTCAAAACTTGCACGGTCAGTTGGCGTTGTTGCCAATCAAGATCTTCTCTAAAGGCGGCACGTGCTAATGCTTGCCAGTTGTTATCAACTACTTGATTATTGATTTGATCAAGGAACCAATGTAGTGACAATCTATCTCCCAAGTAAAAGTAGAGTTTTGCTGTACGCTCTATCGATGTACCACACTCTTTAGCAGCCAGAGAAATATCATAACAACAATAAAGACTTGAAAGCCTCGCTAAGTAATTCGCCAATGACTTATCAACACCCTTCTCAACCCATTGCTGCGCTGTACTTTGATGTTGTTCAACTTCACTTGGCACTAAGAATTGATCAAGTTTTTTCACGATCACTTCTACATCAACTTTAAAACGCTCAACCAATTGTTCAACACTACTATTGTGTGAACGGTTTCTTAGCATCCAGCGTGTTAATCGTCTCAACGTACGACGTATCACTACCATCAACTGATATTGGACACTCGTTTCAATGCGATTATCATGTTCACGAATTTTGCTAAACACCTCTGAGAACTTAAACAGTTCTTTAGACGCAGCAAAAGCATTTGCTATATCCACAACACTTGCACCCGTTTCTTCTTGAAGGCGAGTAACAAAATTGCAGCCCATTTCGTTGACTATCTCATTAGCAAGTGCCGTTGCAATTATTTCACTGCGTAGTGGATGCGAGTCCATACTAGAAGAATAGTTACGTCGTAACCTATCAGGGAAATACTCTACCAGCATACGAGAGTGATATTTGTCATTTGCAATTGCATCTGTCGCAAGCTGCTCTTTCAATACCATTTTTCCGTAAGCCACCAGCACAGAAAGTTCAGGCCTACTTAGCCCAACACCCTGCTTTTCGCGCTCTTGCAGTTGTTCATCGTCAGGAATGTATTCAAGTTGCCTGTCTAGATGACCCGCTTTTTCCATAGTATGAATGAAGCGCATTTGCTCTTTCATACCATTGACGCCTTGCTCTTCTGTTACAGAGATTGACTCGGATTGGCAATACGCATCGTGCAAGACTATCTCAGATACGTCTTGTTCCATTGAATCAAGAATCTCGTTTCTTTGTTTTAAGGTAAGATCGCTATTTTGCACCAAACCATTGAGTAAAATCTTAATGTTTACTTCATTGTCAGAGCTATCAACCCCACCCACATTATCAATGAAATCGGTATTTACACGGCCGCCGTTAAGCGCAAATTCAATACGTCCAAGTTGAGTCAATCCAAGATTACCGCCTTCACCTACTACTTTCGCCCGTAATTGATTGCCGTTTATGCGAAGTGAATCATTGGCTCTATCACCCACCTCTGAGTGACTTTCTTTGCTCGACTTAACATAAGTGCCTATGCCGCCATTCCATAATAGGTCGACCTGCATCTTTAAAATGTGTTTGATAAGTTCATTTGGCGCCATAGCATCTTCATCAACGCCTAGCATAGCTTTTATCTCAGGTGACAGCGTCACAGACTTTGCTTTTCTCGAGAAAATGCCACCACCCTTTGATATCAATGACTTATCATAGTCATCCCAGCCGGTTCTTGGGGTGTTGAATAAACGCTCACGCTCTTTGTAAGAGCTTGTCGCATCTGGATTAGGGTCTATGAAAATATGAAGATGGTTAAACGCCGCTTGTAGCAATATATGCTTTGATAACAACATACCATTACCAAACACATCACCTGCCATGTCACCAACACCAATAACCGTAAAGTTAGTCGTTTGACAGTTAACACCTAGCTCACGGAAATGTCGTTTAACTGACTCCCAACCGCCTTTTGCTGTAATCCCCATGACTTTATGGTCATAGCCGTTTGAACCACCAGAAGCAAATGCATCCCCTAACCAGAAGTTGTATTCTTCAGACACGCTGTTCGCTATATCAGAAAACGTAGCCGTCCCTTTATCAGCAGCAACGACAAGATATGAGTCATCTTCGTCATGGCGAACAACATTCGTTGGCGGTACTAGGTTACCGTCTACAATATTGTCAGCAACATCTAGCAACGAACTAATAAACATACGGTAGCAACGCTGACCTTCAGCAAAGATTTCGTCTCTTCCTGTTAGCGTATGTTGCTTCTTACAAACGAAACCGCCTTTTGCACCAACAGGCAAAATCACCGTGTTTTTTACTTGCTGTGCTTTAACCAGTCCAAGTACTTCGGTTCTAAAATCCTCTTGTCGATCTGACCAACGTAGACCGCCACGCGCTACTTTCCCCCCGCGAAGATGCACACCCTCAACGTCTGGAGCGTATACGAACATCTCAAATTCTGGCACCGGTTTAGGGATCTCTGGAATTTTCTTAGGACTGAGCTTTAGTGCCAAACATGGCTTACGGTCACCTTCATTGGTTTGCTGATAGTAGTTAGTACGCAGAGTTGCGCGAATCATCTCTACATAACGACGCACGATTCGATCGTCATCCAAGCTTTCTACTTTCTCCAGTTGATCTTTGATCTGTTTGATCACTTTTAACTGAGAGGCATCATCCCCCTTATTTTTAGGAAGGAAGCGTTTTTCGAACAGTGTTACCAAGTTATTAGCAAGCTTAGGATGCGCCGCTAACGTATCTCCAATGTAGTGCTGGCTAAATGGGAAGCCGACTTGACGCATATACTTAGCGTAAGCTCGAAGAATGGTGGTCTCCACACCGGTAAGCCCTGCGCCTAAAATTAGTCGGTTAAAACCATCGTTCTCTAATTCGCCTTTCCAGACACCGGCAAACGCTTGCTGGAAACGATCCCTTACCTTATTAAAATCAACGGCATTACTGCCTTTATGCAACATAGAAAAGTCTAAGATCCAATAAGTTTCACCGTTACTAGTTTCTACTTGATAAGGTGACTCGCCAATGACTCGTAGATCAAAGTTCTCTAGCATAGGCATAACGTCTGATAAATGAATCGGCGAGTGCTTATGATAGAGTTTGAGATGGACAACCTTAGAATCTATTAACTCTTCTTGCGGTCTATAGAACAGCATTCCTAACTGATTGAACCCATTAAGAAGCTCTAATCGTTCTATATCCGCAACGGCAGCATTAGGTAACACCGCTTCTTGATAAGATCGTGGAAAGGCTTCCATATAGCGTTTAGCCAAAGGCAAGCCCCTGCTTTCCCCCAGACTAGATACCACTGCTTGTTCTAATCTATCACCCCAAGTAGATGAGGCTTCCATTAAGTCTTGCTCAATACTCTTAATATCAAAGGTAAGATTGCTGTCCTCAACACGGACAATGTAGTGAGTTCGAGCAAGGGGGCTTTCAGAGAAATACGTTGTAAACTCAACTTCTTTGTCTGTATTAAAGGCACGCTTAAAAATGCGTTGAGTTTGACGACGAAGTTCGGTGTTATAGCGCTCTTTAGTCACGTAAACCATGCAACTCAAAAAGCGTCCAAACGGGTCTTTACGTACAAATAGTCGGATCATATCGCGATCTTGCATCTGTACGACACCCATCCCAATATGCAAAAGCTCATCTTCGCTGGCTTGTAGCAGTTCATCTCTAGGATAGGTTTCTAAGATATTATGTAGGGCTTTAAACGCATACGATCCCTTCAAAAAGCCACTGCCTTCTAGAATACGAGCGACCTTATTGCGTACGAGGGGAATGCTTTCAACACTTTGGTTATAGACCGCTGAAGTATAGAGACCGGTAAATCGGTGCTCTCCAATAACCCTCCCTTGTTTGTCAAAGGTTTTGATACCTATGTAGTCATTGTAAGCAGGCCTATGGATACGAGATGGGCGATTGCCTTTGGTTAAGATCAGGATATATGGCTTAGTCGCCTCTTCTCTAGCCGATTCAGAAAAATTAGAAAGCTTAGTTGCACGAACTCGAGACTTATCTGTAAATAAACCTAGCCCTGCATCTTCGGTTGGTTCCAAGATTTGTTCGTCATTGACCTCTACAAGTCGATACTCTTTGTACCCCATCAAGGTAAAGTTATGATCGCCTAACCAATTTAAAAACTCGAGGGACTCTTCAATATGTTTGCTATCAATGCCTTTGACTTTTTCAAGTCCTTTCACTTGCTTGACGACTTTCTTTAAGGCGTCCGTCATTGGTTGCCAATCATTCACAACCGAATGGGTATCACGAACTACACTCTCTAGTTCTTGTTGCAGATCATCCATCTGACTTTTGCTAGAAAGTCTATCCACCTCAATATGGAATACTGACTGCAACTGGCCATCCAAAGCTTTATTATTAATATCAGATACTTTGCCATTACTTAAATGTAACTTGGCAGGCCCGTGTAACATTATGTGGCTCGATAGCCCCATACGTGACAGTGTCATTTTAATTGAGTCAACTAAGAAGGACATATCCGGCAAGATGATCTCAACAATGGTATGTGTTGACTGCCAACCATGTCGACTTAGAGTTGGGTTAAATACCTTTACCGATAAGTCATCTAAATTCTTCTCTTTCATATGTTGCCACAGGCTTACTACCGCGCCATACAAATCTGACTCATTTCGGGACACTAAGTCATCATGAGAGATATTACTAAATAGATGTTGCGCAAGCTTAGTCACCACTGTTTGGTGTTTAGGATCAAGCTTGTCTTCAATCAGTTGATAGACTTTTTCAAGTAGTACAGGGACTAAGGGTTCACGTGCATTCATGGGGCACACTCCGTCAGAGATTTTTATTGTTATGTTAATGCAAGGCTAGTAAATCACGTCTCACAAGCAGATAAATCTGCCTATTGGCGCTATTGTAGGTTTTTTATTTCATCATCGTTACATAATTAAAGCCGCATTCTCTAAAAATCTTCAATATGTGACGAAACTGTTAATAAGCAAATCTTTCCCTTGAATATAGAACAAAAAAAGGCTTAGCGTCATGCTAAGCCTTTTCGTCTGTAAGCGTTTGTTTGTTATCTAATTACTTGAGTGCAGCTTCCACTTTTTCATACAGATCTTTCGCCAAGTTAGGCGTATCACGCAATAGTTCTAACTCCCGACGCATTAATTGCTTTCTTTCTTCATCGTATCGAGCAAATTTTAACATTGGATCGATTAAACGTGAGGCCACTTGAGGGTTAGTCGTATTCAGCTTTGTTAGCATCTCCCCTGCAAACTGATATCCACTGCCATCTAACGCATGAAAACCGAAAGGGTTATTAAAAAATGAACCCAGAACACTGCGAACTCGATTTGGGTTTTGCATGCTAAACGCACTGTGTTCCATCGCCAATTTCACTTTAGAAAGAGCATCCGCACTGGGTTTTGAACCCTGCAACATAAACCACTTATCCATCACCAATCCATCGTGACTCCATCGTTTGCTAAATACATTCATCAGATCTTCGCGACTTTCTAGATCAGATTGATTTGCCGAAGAGAGCGCCCCTATGGTATCAGTCATGTTATCACTGACATCAAATTGTTGTTGTGCAAGTCTGTGATGTTGTTTCAAACACGATAAGTACCCGAGACAGGTATTGCGCAGAGCCCGCTTAGCAATGCTTTGATGAGAAATGTCATACTCACTACCGCCTAGTGATTGATACGTCATTAATAATTCACTTTCTAGTCCTTTCGCAAGCGCTAGCTTTAATTGTGTAAGGGCTTTTGAAATACCATCAACATCGATGGTATCAAACCACCCGCTCACTTCGCTATGAGGAGGCAATGTTAACGCTTCAGCGACAAACGCTTTGTCCAGACTTTGATCAACCAACAAAGCTTTAAAAGAATTAATCACCTCTTTAGAAAGGTCTATATCGACTCCCTTGGAGACCGCCTGCTTTATATATTGTGATAACAGTGTCTGACCGGCATCCCAACGTGACACTTCGTTGGTTGAACACTTCATCAACTGAACTAGTTGAGATTCTTCGTAATCGTACTCAAGCTTCACTGGCGCTGTAAACTCACGAAGTAGCGAAGGGATTGGTTTTTCATCGACAGCCTCAAACACAAAGCGATGAGATTCTTGTGTAATGTGCAATAGTGAGCCGACAGACTTGGCGTCAATAACTAACGGTATAACAGAACCGTCTTGTCGATACAGCTCAATGTCAAACGGGATATGTAAAGGCAACTTATCTGCTTGCGTTGCCGTAGGCGCTGTGTATTGACGAACATTTAGTGTGTAGGTTTTTAGATTAGCATCGTACTCATCGGTCACAGTTAAAATAGGAGTACCTGATTGACTGTACCAACGCTTAAACTGGTCCAAATCAATCCCAGATGCCTCTTGCATAGTAGCAACAAAGTCATCACATGTCGCTGCTGTGCCGTCATGGCGCTCGAAGTATAGTTTCATGCCTGATTGGAAAGCTTCTTCTCCCAACAAGGTATGAATCATTCGAATCACTTCACTGCCCTTTTCATATACCGTTAAGGTATAGAAGTTATTCATCTCTATTACCTTATCAGGACGAATTGGGTGTGACATCGGGCTCGCGTCTTCTGCAAATTGTGGCCCGCGTATAATACGCACATTATTGATTCTGTTTACCGGACGAGAGCCTAGATCACTCGAAAACTCTTGGTCTCTAAATACCGTTAACCCTTCTTTCAAACTCAATTGAAACCAATCACGGCAGGTAACTCGGTTACCAGTCCAGTTGTGAAAATATTCATGACCTATAACCGCTTCGATGCCTAGGTAATCTTTGTCCGTTGCAGAAGCCTGGTCGGCGAGGACGTACTTAGAATTGAAAACGTTAAGTCCTTTGTTCTCCATCGCCCCCATATTGAAAAAGTCGACCGCGACGATCATGTATATATCAAGGTCATACTCTAAGTCGAAACGTTGTTCGTCCCACTTCATTGAGTTTTTGAGACTTAGCATGGCATGATGAGCTCGGCTTAGGTTCCCTTTATCAACAAATATCTCCAAGTCTACTTTTCGGCCAGAGCGTGTAGTAAAACTATCCACCAGTTGATCAAAATCACCTGCGACCAAAGCAAACAAGTAACTCGGTTTTGGGTGAGGGTCTTGCCACTTCACCCAGTGACGTCCATTCTCGAGTTCACCCTCTGCAACCTTGTTACCGTTACTTAGCAGGAACGGGAAATCACTTTTGTCAGCTTCTATCGTGGTCGTGTATTTGGCTAATACATCTGGTCTATCAAGGAAATAAGTAATGCGCCTGAAGCCTTCCGCTTCGCATTGGGTGCAGAACGCCCCATCTGAAAGATACAATCCCTCAAGGGCAGTATTCGCAGATGGGTCGAGTTCTGTGGTGATCATCATGTCAAACTCAGGAGGTAGGTTGGAAATCACTATACCTTCATCATTTAACTCATAATCACTCCAATCAACGCCGTTGATGTGCAGTGCCTTAAGTTCAAGATGTTCTCCAACCAAACTTAATCTCGACGCACCATCACTTGCCAAGACCTTAGATGTTGCAGTCACAACCGTTTGCGTTTGATGCAGTTTAAAAACTAGATCGAGGGTCTCTATATTGTGAGAAGGTGGCGTGTAATCTTTGCGGTACTTAGCGACAGGCTGAACAGGAGTTGCGTCTTTCATTCCTACTTCCTATGTAATGATATTGTAGAGGGATTAGAGTCCATCTTTATTGCAATAATTTCAAGTGTTACCCACATTCGATGTTGATATTGTGCCGCTTATTACCAACCTAGGTAGCCTCTTGTTTATTTAGCGCACTATCTATGCCTCATTACCCAGCCGTTCTCACGTTTAATGGCCGATAAGGGAAATTCAAAGCATAAAAAAGGCACCTCAACGGTGCCATCGTCTTACCCTTGAATTCATCGCATCCGAGCTAATTCAGCGTACATGTCAGTACCTGTACCTGACAGGGTTAAAGTATCATCGTTTAGACTATAGCTAGATTGCGTTTCGCCGTTTTCATAAAGCAGCACCAAGTGATCGTTTTCAATGTAATAGATGCCGCGCTTAATCGACTCTTGACCTTGTTCACCACTAGCGCGAAACATAAACACGAAATCAGGCTGAAGAATAAGATCGAGCTTTTGGACATTGCTAGCAAGGATATCTTCGCCTGAAAGTACTTGGCTCGACCAAATGCCCGCTAACGGCTTCGATAGTGCTTTGTGAAAAGTAATCCCGTTGAGGTTTAGACGATTGTGCGTCGTTTCGTACGCGTAGATTTGGGGAGTTGAAGTGTTCAGACCAAGAACAATGGTGTCGTCACTGGCGTTGTACAAACCTTCCCAGCGCTCCACAGAATAGTCTTTCTTCTGAATGTCTATCGTAAAGTAGTAGTTTGAGGCAAAGCTCAAACGGATGGTTAAAAAGTTATCCTGAGTGGACTCTGGGGCCGGATTGGTTATGAACCACTCTCCCAGTAAAAAGGGATAGTCAAAGCTCGGTTCTTTATTTTCATTAGCGCTGACACCAAACGAATGTATCGCGACCAAGAAGAAGACAAACAAAATTCTGCGCATCATTATTCCTTAGTTTTCCCCAAACAATTAAAGCTTAGGTACTCTTCTACGATTATGCGAAGAATTTTGATCTAAATCACATTTATAATTTATGGGGTTAATGTCAAAAATACTATCGAACGGCATAAAAAAAGGCGGCTATTAAGCCACCTTTTCTTCGTATGTTTTGCTAAAACTAGCTACTTGAGGTATCAGACAACATATCAACCATTATTGAAATTGATTCATCGAGATAAGCATCAGGAGCCTTATAATCACTTGGTACGTCATCTAGTGACTTAAAGGCCTCTTCATCATTTGCTTTTTGACGCTCGTTGATTCTCTCAAGACGCAATGCTTCGCGTTTCTCCGACTCTTGTTCACGTGTCTTAAGATTCAGAGAAAGCGCATTTGAGTCCTTCTCTTCCTTATAGCGAACAATATCCTCTTCGATGAAACCGAATTCCATGTCACCTTGAATACGCTTGACATGTTGGTCAGTCAATTTCTTGATCAGAGCTGACTCATCGCTCAGTTTAGTGTACTTAGCAGGTTCAATGCTATCCCAAGGCAAAGCGTTATCTTCCACACTCTCACCTGTTTCAGCAGGGTCGATCGGCGTTGGATAATGGATGTCTGGGATCACGCCTTTGTTTTGCGTACTACCACCGTCAATTCGATAGAATTTTTGAATGGTGTATTGTACATAGCCCAACTCGTTGTCAAACAGATCGTAGATATGGTTTAAAGAGCGATGCTGCTGCACCGTTCCTTTACCAAACGAATTCTCGCCAAGGATAACCGCTCGGCCATAATCTTGCATAGCGGCAGCAAAGATCTCAGACGCCGATGCACTATATCGATTGACCAATACCGTTAATGGACCGTCATAGCTGATAGCGTTACCGTTGTCTGCATTGACATTGATACGACCATAGCTGTCTCTTACCTGAACCACTGGTCCACTGGTAATAAATAGACCAGAAAGTGCTGTTGCTTCACTTAGTGCACCACCGCCATTATTGCGTAGGTCTACTAATATGCCATCAACGTTCTTCTCTTTAAGTTCAGTAATCAACTTGTCTGTATCTTTTGATAGTCCCACATAAAAACTTGGAACTTCAAGAACGCCAAACTTCTTACCGTCCTTTTCTATGATTTCAGACTTAACTGCTCGATCTTCCAAGCGAACTTTATCACGAACAATGGTGACTACGCGCGATTTCGCATCTTTACCATCAGGCAAAATTTGCAAATTAACCTTGGTACCTTTTGGTCCCTTTATTAGGTCAACGACATCGTCAAGACGCCAGCCAATAACATCGACTATATCTTTACCGTCTTGTCCTACACCAACGATTCGATCGCCTTCTCCTAACTCCTTGCTACCAGCAGCAGGACCACCAGCAACAAGTGAGCGAATTACCGTGTAATCATCGGTCATTTGCAGCACCGCACCAATGCCCTCTAAAGACAGGTTCATCTCGGATTGGAAAGTATCGGCATTACGTGGAGAAAGGTAGCTTGTGTGAGGATCAACTTGTCTGGAAAATGCGTTCATGTACAACTGAAACACGTCTTCGCTTTGAGATTGTGAAATTCGCTTCATCGCATTGTTGTAGCGCTTCGATAAAATCTCTTTAATCTCTGGCCATTCTTTGTCAGTCAAAGCCAAATTAAGTGCGTCGTATTTTACTCGTTTACGCCATAGCTCATCAATTTCTTTTGAATCTGTCGGCCAGGCTTCTTCGCTACGATCTAATTCAATTGTTTCATCAACATCAAACTTGATTTCATCGTCAAGAAGGTCGAGCGCATAAGCATAACGTTCAAAGCGCTTTCTCATCGAAATGTTATACATTTCAAACGCAATGGTGTTGTTACCCTCTTTTAGGTCATCATCAAGTTGAGTTCTATAGGTATCAAAGCCATCCACTTCAGATTGAGTAAATAGGTTACGACTAAAATCCAACATATTGAGATATCGATCGAAAATCTCTGCTGAAAACTGGTCATCTAATTTGAATTGCTTGTAATGAGAGCGAGTAAAGCGTGAAGTCACTCGTTTGGCAGCAGTTTGATGCTGAACTTCAGGGGTGAGAACGGGTAAATCTTTTACCGTGAGATTTGCTTCGACAGCATTTGCAGAGGCAGCTAGCATAACGCTAGCTGCAATCAGCGTAATCTTTGAACGCATTTTCATTCGCAGGATAAACTCCTTTTAAGCGCGAAGATGCTCCACCTTAACGACCATTTGAAGGCCATTATTGAGTTGCACTCGCACATCATCCTTGTTTACTTCAACAATGGTCGCAGCCATGTTGCCTTTACCCATGTTCACATTTACATTGTTGCCAACGGTGATTTCATCGCTGTTCAATGTGCGTGTTTCCACTGGGGCTTGCTTTGGTTGCTCTGCTCTTGGCTTAGGTTTGCGAGCCGGAGCTGCTTTTTTAGCTTGAGCACGTTTTGCTTTTTGCTCTTCACGGGCTTTATCAGCCTGTTCTTTTCTGCGAGCCGCTACGCGAGCCTTGCTTTCTGCAAGTGCTTCTTGCGCATGATCCACATGTTCTTGCTCTAGTACGCCACAGTCGTTGCCATCTAGATCAACACGTACCGCACCAGCTTTAACGCCGTGTAGGTAGCGCCAAGATGAAGTGTACTGTCTTAGTGCCGCTCTAAGTTGAGTCTTGCTCACTTTAGCATCTTCACTTAGACGTTCTGCTAAATCCTGAAAAATACCAATTTTCAGTGGCTTAGCTTCGCCTTCTAAAGTAAAGCACTTAGGGAAGCATTCGGCAATATAAGCAATCACTTCTTTACTGGTTTTTAATTTTTCGGTGTTTTCCATGCGGGTTCCTGATTAAACGCGACTCTTGCGCGAGATTCTCAATAATATTCAGCGCTATTATAAAGACATGACAAGTAAAAACCACTCCCGAGTGGTACTTTACTTAGAGTTAATTGGCTCATTGAGCATTTTTTCGACCATATCCATCAACAATACTAACCCTTGTTCATCAATTTCGCTAAAGCGGTCATGGAGTGGACTGTCGATATCTAACACACCCACCACTTCTCCATTGATTGAAAATGGGATGACAATTTCTGAATTGCTGGCCGCATCACAGGCAATATGCCCTTCAAATTGGTGCACATCTTTAATACGCTGGACGGTATTCGTGGCAGCTGCTGTACCGCAAACACCTTTACCCCAATTGATACGAACACACGCAGGGTTCCCCTGGAAAGGACCTAACACTAATTGGTCACCCTCTTTTAAATAGAAACCCACCCAATTGATATTCGCCATTTCCATATTGAGTACGGCGCTAATGTTCGCTAAGTTTGCAATCAGGTTCGTTTCACCGCTAATTAATGCCTCAACCTGAAGCGTGACTCTTTGGTAGTCTTTGATGTCCACTTTTTGTTACCTATATTAAAATTGTAACCAAACTCTTTTAAACCCTTCACAATAGGATTCAATATCTAATATTGCGTATATACTGCAAACTGTAACTGATAAATCATTGAATCTAAACCATCTACGGCAATAAATATGCTAGCTTAACGGTCGACATAACCTAGGTACGATAAACTGCATGGCAACAACTCATAATGCAATCACTACTAATTCCGAGCTGCGCCTGTGTCAGGGTTGCGGATTAGCAGTGTCTTCGATACCTATCAACGACAACCAGGACGCTTATTGTCCCCGCTGTGAAACGCAGCTCTATCGTGGGCACAGGCACTCTTGCTCCGGAGACGTTGCGCTTGCCACTGTCGGGCTTTTACTTTTCATCCCTGTTGTCCTTTATCCTTTTCTATCTATCCGTCTTTTTGGAGAATACATCAGTGCCACACTGCTCGACGGTGTGTTCTTACTCATAGATGAAGGCTTTGCGTTTGTTGGATTTCTAGTTCTTTTTTGTGGTTTCTTAGTGCCACTGGCTCACTGCGTTTGCGTACTCACCGCCAATTTGGCTCTTAAGCAAAATAATACCCCGCTAATGCGTTGGAGTATGTACGGCATTCATCACCTTAAGCATTGGATGATGATAGACGTGTACATTGTCAGTATCGCCATCTGCTGTTTTAAACTTACCGATTACAGTGATCTTATCTTTGGCTTAGCACTGCCTGTTTTAGTGGTACTGCAACTCGTTTGCTTAGCGTTAGTAATGCGAGTAAGTCCAAGAAAATACTGGCAAAGGCTAGATGAGACTCAAAGCCTAGAGCGCTCAATTAACGAGGCAGTAAATCCCAATGAATTACATGATTGCCCGCAATGCCATTTAATACAAACCCATACAGAACATTGTGTCCGTTGCCAAAATAAAATGAAGCGCACTGCCAAACAGTCTCTTCAAGCCACATGGGCCTATCTTATCGTGGCCACTATCGCCCTCATTCCAGCGAACGTAATCCCAATATCGATTTTGTTCACCAATGGCGCTCGACTAGAGGATACGATTTTCTCTGGAGTCATCTCGCTAATAAACAATGACATGCTGGTGATTGCTATCATCATATTTATCGCCAGTATCGTCGTGCCCGTTGCCAAGATACTTGGCATCTTATATTTACTACTTTGTATTCACTTCAAGCGTACCGTTTTCCATAGACAGCGTATGATGCTGTTTTATATAGTAAAATGGATAGGTAAATGGTCTATGGTGGATCTCTTTGTTATGTCGATCATGCTAACCTTGGTAGACAGAGGACAAGTACTTAATTTCACACCGGGCTTTGGTGCAGTCGCATTTGGCATCGTCGTCGTATTTACCATGTTTTCTGCGGATGCATTAGACCCGCGTTTAATTTGGAAAAACCATACTCACAAGAATTCAACCTCAATTGGTGACACTTTTTCATGACAGAGCAAAATCAATCATCCTTACCTACTCCAAAAGTTAAGCGCTCAACGGGACTCTCACCACTTTGGGCACTGCCTATCGTCGCGCTACTGCTTGGTGGTTGGCTAATGTACAAAAGTGTCAGTGAAGCAGGACAGCAAGTTCGCATTCATTTTGCTAATGCCCAAGGATTGATTGCTGGAAGAACGACTATACGCTTCCAGGGATTGGAAGTCGGAATGGTGCGTAAGCTTGAACTCGCAGAAGATCTCAATGGGATCTATGTTGATGCAGAACTCTATTCTGATGCACTGCAACTGTTAGGCGAAGACACTCAGTTTTGGCTTGTTAAACCAACAGCAAGTTTATCCGGTGTATCAGGATTGGACGCTCTTGTCTCAGGCAATTACATCGCCATACAAAGTGCGACCAAAGGCTTTAATACGCCACCAAAGAGTTTCAATGCACTGTCTAAAGCCCCTCAAGACCTACACAGCAGCAGCTCTGAAGGTTTGAGACTTACTCTTAGAAGTAAAGACCTTGGCTCCGTTAACGTAGGCTCTAAGATCCTATTTAGAAAAATACCGATTGGTGAGATTTATAGCTTCAATCTCGATGAAGATGGTAAATCCGTTGTTTTGCGAGCTTACATAGACGAAGAGTATGACCACATCATTACCAGTGAGAGTCGTTTTTGGAATGTATCAGGGATCAATGCAAAAGTAGGCTTCGATGGCGTTGACGTCCGGGTTGAGAGTCTTGCTGCATTGATTGGAGGAGGAATTGCCGTTGACTCACCCGCTCAGGGCAGCCGTGTAGAATCTGATACAGAGTTTAGGCTCTATCCCGATCTGGCTACCGCAGGCCGCGGTATTCCCATTAAAATAACGCTTCCAGATGACAATAATATCAATCCAACAGGCGCACCTCTGGTTTATCGAGGCATTGAGGTTGGTCAAATAACCAATGTCCAACTTAGCAAAAACCGGCAGGACATCATCGCCCAAGCAACGGTTGAGCCTGCTTATCATGACTTGTTGAATTCGGGTTCTCAGTTTCTTCTTGAGGAAGCATCGCTGTCATTGGTTGGGGTTGAAAACCTAGGCAACTTTGTCACAGGCAACTTCTTGACGTTATTACCCGGAGAAGGAGAAGCTACTCGCTCATTTAAAGCGGTCAAGCAAGATGAACTGAATACTCAAGACAGTGGGAACTTGGCATTGTCGTTGATGGCCGAACATAGCTTTGGATTGGCTAATGGTTCAGCAGTACTTTATAAAGGTATTCAAGTTGGACACGTTACGTCGTCACAATTGCATGATCATGGCGTTAAAGTTAATGTGCTGATTGACGCTAAGTACCGCGCATTAATTCGTTCTAAAAACCGTTTCTTTGTATCAAGCTCAGTGTCTGCAAGTTTCGATGCTAGTAATCTAAATGTTAATGTGCCTCCCCTGCAGCATCTGTTAGCAGGAAGCATTAGCTTTATTCGAGAAGGCAACGAATCCATAAGCCCGAACTATACGCTGTATTCAAGTGAGGCTTTGGCTGAACTCGCCAAACACACTAAATCGGGTAGCCAGGTGATTTCCCTTTTATCGTCTGAAATGCCTCCGGTGAATGTGGGTACCCCTATTTTCTATAGAAACCTAGTAGTGGGACAAGTACTGGATTACAAGTTGGGTCACTCGGGAATGGAAGTGATAATAAAGCTCGATAATCAGTACCGTCACCTCATTGATTCTAATACTGTGTTTTGGAATCATTCTGGTGTAGAAATCGACGCAAGCCTGTCTGGTGTTTCAGTTAAAGCAGCGCCTTTATCTAGAGTGTTACAAGGGGGAATTGCCTTCGATACGCTACCAGGTGTTGAGAATAAACTTGGTAAACACTATAAGCTCTATCCTAATCAAGATGATGCACGCCAATTTGGAAAAATCATTCACATAAATGCCACCGATAATAGCTCTGTAACCAAAGGAACCAAGCTCAAATATCAAGGTGTGGATGTGGGTGAAATTACACTAGTATCGCCTTTGTTCGAAAAGTCAGGTGTCGAAATGCTTGCGCGTATCTACCCTCAATATGTCTCCAAGATTGCTGTTCAAGGAACCCAATTTTGGTTAGTGAATCCTGAGATTAGCCTCAATGGCGTTAAGAATTTAGCCAGTGCTATTATCCCTATAATTGAAGTGAAGCCAGGCAAAGCAAGTGCCAGGAAAAATCAATTTACCTTATTAAAGAAGGCGCCACTTGAAGACGGTGTGACCTTTTATTTGCAAAGTGAAGTCAAAGGCTCGGTATCAAAGAACACTCCAATCCTTTATCGTGAAATGGAAGTGGGCTTCGTTAGTAACGTTCAGTTAGGAGAACTTGCGGATAGAGTCATTATCACTATCAAAGTGGACAAGGATTACGCCTATTTAGTACGACAAAACTCTCTGTTCTGGAATGTCTCTGGCCTTGATGTTTCTATAGGCCTAAGCGGCGCTAATGTGAAAGCGGGCACAGTAGACAGCCTTCTAAGAGGAGGAATTGCATTTACTACACCGGAAGAGCAGGAATTGCTACCAATAGCAGAAGCAGAACGCTCCTTCTACTTGTATAAGCAAGCAGATCCTACTTGGCATGAATGGCGAACTGCTATTCCAAAGCCATAAATACAATCGAAGCGATTAAGCAGTACAACAAGCCTCTGTCTTCTTCTAGTTAACGCTAATCACTTTCATGATAGGGCGAGCATTGCTACACTTCGCATGCTCGCCTTTCTCATAGGAACCCTACCTTGCATCAAAACGTATATATCCCTGAGCAGTTTGTTCAACTAATGAAAGAACAAATGCCTAAACATCTAAACCTAGATGAATTACTAGAGGCCTGTAAGCGCCCTCTCAAACGCAGCATTCGGGTCAATACTCTTAAGATCTCCGTTGAGGATTTTACAGAACAGGCATTAGCAATGGGGTGGCAATTAACACCTGTACCTTGGTGTAATGAAGGTTTTTGGCTTGATAATGTCGATGAGTCCAATACATCACTTGGCAATACAAGCCAACACCTTGCAGGGCTGTTCTACATTCAAGAAGCCAGCTCTATGATGCCAGTCACTGCGCTATTCGATGGTCTCAGCATCAATGCTGAAAGTCGAGTGCTAGATATGGCAGCGGCTCCTGGTTCAAAAACGACTCAAATCGCTGCCAATATGGCTAAACAAGGTTTAGTGGTTGCCAACGAATTTTCTGCGAGCCGAGTAAAGATTTTATTTGGTAACTTAATGCGTTGTGGTATCGGCAATATGGCAATGACCAATTTTGATGCCCGAGTATTCGGTCCTTGGCTTCCCGAAAAGTTTGATGCTATTTTGCTCGATGCGCCTTGTTCTGGTGAAGGCTCTTTGCGTAAAGACGCAGACGCAATGAAAAACTGGAGTTTATCCTCTGTTGAAGAGATTGCTAATACTCAACAAGACTTAATAGAAAGTGCCTTCCATGCCTTAAAGCCAGGTGGGACGCTTGTTTATTCTACCTGTACGCTAAACCGTCAAGAAAACCAACAAGTCGTCGACCACTTGTTAGAAACCTTCGACGGCAATATTGAGGTTGAATCCTTAGATGGCCTTTTCCCTGAAGCTTCTTTGTCACTAACCGATGAAGGGTATATTCACGTATACCCTCAAATCTATGACTGTGAAGGTTTCTTTATTGCCAAGTTCAAAAAAACCGGTTCAGTAACAGCACCAAAAGTGAAAAAACGCTTAGGTACACTCCCATTTCAGCGAATGTCTAACAAAGATGGTGACACCGTCACTACTTCATTAAACCAAGCCCTTGGAATTCATATATCGGACAATTACTCGCTATGGCAGCGAGATAATGAAATATGGTTATTCCCCGTGCTAATAGAACCCCTACTCGATCAAATGCGTTTTCAGCGTATTGGTATCAAACTCGCTGAGGCCCATAAAAAAGGGTATCGCTGGCAACACCAAGGCGTTGTCGCAATGAGTCAACACACCGAAAGCAATGCTATTGACCTAACAATCGATGATGCTCGTGAGTGGTATATGGGGCGTGATATCCGTCCAGAGATCCCATCTAGTAAAGGCGAGGTACTGGTTCGCTACGACGGTGTGACTATAGGTATTGGAAAGTGGGTAGGCAATCGCATAAAAAATGGACTGCCAAGAGAAATGGTTCGAGACAATAACTTGTTCTAATTCATAGAGATGAACTGTAAGCCTGCAGTTTTGTGTTTGGCGGTGAGCGCTCTTGTGTGGCAAGAGTGCCTCAGTGTACTAAACTTATTCCAACTAATCAGTTAGCGCAGGCTCTTACACAGAGCCATTCCCCAAAGCCTAGGTCAGGATAGCCTAGGCTATTTTTTGGCAAAGATTACCCTATTTTACTAGGTGAATTCCATCAGACTCAATGGTGATAAGTCCGGCTTTATACAGCCCACCAATAGTCTTTTTAAATGTACCTTTACTGGTTCGGAAAACCTTAAAGATTGCATCAGGAGAAGACTTGTCATTAAGTGGTAAGAAGCCTTCTTTTTTATTCAGTAGATCGATCACTTTTTCACTAAGATCATCCATCTTAGCTACACCTACTTTCTGTAGAGACAAATCAATCTTGCCATCTTCACGTACTTGCTTAACGTAACCCTTAAGACGTTTGCCAATAAATAGCTTACCAATAACATCAGAGCTAAAAATCATTCCCCAATGTTCACCGTTAATGATGGCCTTGTATCCTAAGTCACTGCGCTCAGCGATCAAGAGCTCTACTTGATCATTTGATTTGTAGTGATGTGGGGTTTTATCTAGCCATTTATTGAATTTAGTGGTGCCCACGATACGACCACTGGCATTGTCCGTGTACACGTATACCAAAATGGTTTGGCCTTCACTAAAACGCGCACGCTGCTCGCTGTAAGGGACAAGTAAGTCTTTCTTTTCGATCCCCCAGTTAACAAATGCACCTGTGCTGTTGATACTGGTAATTTCCATTAAGCCCCACTCGCCTACTTCTGCGATTGGGTTTTCGCGCGTCGCACAAAGCTCGTTGTCGGAATCAAAGTAAAGGAAGGCTTTAACTAACTGACCAACTTCAGGCTCCTCACTAAGCTGTTTTTTAGGCAAAAGAACACTTCCGTAATCATAAGCGTCTAGAAAAACACCAAAGTCAGTGATTTGGGTGATTTTAAGTGAGTTAAGTTGGCCAATTTTAATCATATTATTACTCGAGTTTGACGATATCGCGACGATTGTATTGCCTTACCCCGACAATACAAAGCCTTTTCTAGTACTTTGCTAAATACGAAGAATTATATCTAGTCAAGATTGATAACATCACATTTCGGGTGCTCGACCAAAAACTCCTGAAGTTTCCCTTTAGTTACTAAGTCTTCAGTAATCAAAATCGCAGGCTTACGGGCTGCATTAGCTTGTGTTAGAACCAATGACAGCAACTCAATTACGGACTCATGTTCCACATTGTAACCCGATGATACCGCTTCGTTATTTCTGTCCAAGCCTAGAGTGAGCTGTGTTAGAGAAGCCAGATCAATACAGACACCGTCAAAGTATTTTAATAGACGTTCTGAAAGTAACACAGAAGATGGCGTGTCTGCGCCAAATAGAACCTTAAGACCGTTTAATCCACGAGGTAACCCTTGCTCTGCAAGGTTATCAATGACCTTAGCAGCGTCGCTTAAGCTACGCACAAACGGAACGACAATTTCTACATCAATACCCTGTTCTCTAAGATCTTTAATGAACTGACATTCAACCGCAAAGCTTGCTTTATAAAAGCCAGAGGCGTAACGCGATACGCCGCGCATTCCTAGCATAGGGTTTAGCTCTTTCTCTTCTAAACTGCCCGCAATTAATGCTGATAAAGAACTGCTATCACAATTGCTTAGTTGTACTCGTACACGCTTATGCTCATTTAACTTAAGGTCTTTTGCCGTTTCGTTTAAAACTTCTAGATAGAACTCTCTTAGGTCTTGCCCGTTCACAACCGCTTCCAAAGCCATTGTATCTGCATCACTTAACGGAGAATCTTCGCTAATAAGTGCCGGATGAAAGAAAACGCGCTCTTGAATTACGTCCCCAATCGACAGCAACACATGCTCTGATCCATCGTTAACTTGTTGTAATGAAGTGCCTAAAAGAATTTCCGAGTTTAGCGTGTTTGGCATTTGCGTCCCTTTCTAGATCTAAGTAGCTATTATCTGATTCAAAATACCACCTCGCACCGACGATTCAAATACTTAACCTAAAATTTTGACGAAGAAAAATGGTAACTTGCCTCTTAAGCCAACTAAAGATGCAGCTCACTCTGCTTAAGCCCATATAGCGTGCAATTCTTAGACAAATAACTAGGTATTTCTCGATTTTTGGGTAATGAAGTTTATTCCCTGTCGTAATTCCGCTATCTTTAGCCCAATTTCGCTATAAGAAGAAAACAATATTATGTCTCTAAAAACCGATGAGTTGCGCACTCAACCGCTCGGCCCAATGCCAACACCAGCAGAGTTATCTCAAAATCATCCTCTTACCGCTGATGTTGCAGCGCGCATTGCGGAGTCTCGCCATCAAATTGAAGCTATCTTAAAAGGCGAAGACAAGCGATTACTTGTGATCGTGGGGCCTTGTTCTATCCATGATACTGAAGCTGCTATGGATTACGCAGGGCGTCTTGCTGCTATTCAAGAACAATACAAAGATCAGTTGTTTATTGTTATGCGTACGTACTTTGAGAAACCTCGCACCATCATCGGTTGGAAAGGTCTGATTACGGATCCTAATCTAGATGGCTCATACGCATTAGAAACGGGCTTGAACAAGGCGCGTAAATTGCTGTTGGACATCAATAAGTTGGGTTTAGCGACCGCTACTGAATTCCTAGACATGATCACAGGTCAATACATTACAGACCTGATTTCATGGGGCGCCATTGGTGCTCGCACAACTGAATCTCAAATTCACCGCGAAATGGCGTCTGCTCTGTCTTGTCCTGTAGGCTTTAAGAATGGAACTAATGGCAGCGTGAAAATTGCTATCGACGCTGTACGCGCGTCAAAGGCATCACACTACTTCTATTCACCAGACAAAAATGGTCGTATGACGGTATACCGTACTTCGGGTAACCCTCATGGTCATGTGATCCTACGTGGCGGTGATACAGGTCCAAACTTTGATACACAATCAATAGAGAGCGCTTGTAACGCTCTAGGTGAAGTAGGCTTACCTAAACGTCTTGTTGTAGACTTTAGTCACGCAAATTGCCAAAAACAGCACCGCAAACAACTCGATGTAGCAAAAGAAATCGCAAACCAGATAAAATCCGGTAGCACCTATGTCGCTGGCATCATGGCAGAGAGCTTTATTGAAGAAGGCAATCAGCCAATGGACGATCTTTCTGCACTGCAATACGGAAAATCCATCACTGATCCGTGCTTGAGCTGGGCACACACAGTGGAAATGCTGGATATTTTATCTGACGCTGTTAAAACACAACTTTAAGGAGAAGAAGTAAATGCCTTCATTTGATATTGTTTCAGAAATCGAAGTTGTCGATGTACGACACGCGGTAGAGAACGCGAACCGTGAGCTTGCTACTCGTTTCGATTTTAGAGGTGTACAAGCTAGTTTTGAATACAAAGACGAACAAGTAAAAATGTCTGCTGAAGCCGAGTTTCAACTTCAACAAATGCGCGATATCTTACGTGGTAACTTAACGCGACGTGGCGTTGACGTAAACACGATGGATGCACAAAAAGAAGACGCATCTGGCAAAAACTGGTACCAAACCGTACTGTTTAAGCAAGGTATCGATAAGGAAATGGCTAAAAAACTGGTCAAAGCCGTTAAAGATGCCAAGCTTAAAGTTCAAGCGAGTATCCAAGGGGAAAAAGTTCGAATTACGGGTAAAAAGCGTGACGACCTACAGTCGGCTATCGCACTGATCAAGAGCTCAGATCTTGGACAACCGTTCCAGTACGAAAACTTCAGAGACTAACCTACTGCAGCTTATACATTTTAACGAGGGCTTATGCCCTCGTTTTTTATATCTAGCCTGTCACCATCTGCTGTTTGGTTCTACTTGCTGCCACAAGCATATAAATACAGGTTGCGAGAAGAGCGGCAAACAAATAGCCAAGTAGCCCATGCAATTGAGAAAGAAATCCGTCGGCCACAACGGGGCCTGCAACAGAGCCAATACTGTAACTAAATAGCATCACCTGTGTTGCAGAGACAATAAAACGCTCATCTAACTTCTCGCATCCAAGGTTTATTGCCACTGGGTAAATACCAAACGTCGCCATGCCTAACACAAATAGCGCTCCAGCCAACACAGCTAGCGATGATGAAACAAACGTCAAGCCAATAGCAAACATACCCAGCATACACAGTGTCGCCATAAGCATAATTCGACTCATAAATTTGTTAAGCTTGCTAACTAGAGGTTGAACCAACATCCCACCTAAAATCACTAACGCCATCAAACTGCCTATATCAGTATGTTCAATTTTACGATTAGCCAGTTCAACTGGCATTAATCCATATATCGCCCCCAAAGTAAGGCCCGAGACTATGCACCCTATAATGGCCGCATGGTTGAGTCTTGAAATTTGCTTTATTGAGAGTGATGCCGATGCCTGGCTATTCGGTTGTGTGCAGGCAAAAAACTTCAATACCAAAACAGCCACTATTATTGGTGAAACAATCAAAATAAAAGGCATAACACCATTAATGCCAAAAACCGAGATACCAAGCTGGCCGCACGCTGAACCTCCATACAAAGACAACATATACACGCTCAATCTCTTCATTCGAGACTCTTCATCTCCAGTCATTAGCCAAGATTCCACAATGACGAAAATACCAGCAACCGCTACACCCGCAATAAAACGTGCTACGAGCCATACCAAGCCATTGGCGAACACAGGTAGCGCTACAGCCGTTACGGAAAATGTCACCAAACATCCGATAAAAGCATTTCGATGCCCTAGTTTATGAATAATATGTTCAATAATGACGGCGCCAAATAATAAGCCTGAATAAAAAGCACTCGCAAGCCAACTTGCATAATGCAGTGGAATATTAAATTGACTCAAGATTAGAGGAATCAAGCTCATTAAATAGCCCGATGCCACTGCATAAAATGTCAATGCGATAACAGGTACGGTGATTCGAGATACACCTTCAGGAAGAAGTGCTTTTTCCAATGTCGTGCGCCTAGGTTGATTATTAATTTGAAAGAATTTAAGGCGCGAATATGAGATTTTTATATGGATTAGTAAAACAACTAATTTTTACAGTATCGATAAAAGCTTTTGATAGTGTTCTAGCGAGAAGAACGCCCGTAAAACGATTTTACGGACGCTAATAATTACTTGGTAAGTGCTTGATTTAACCATTGATCAAATTGCGATTTAGGTAAGGCTCCACTTAACATGTCGACGCGTTGACCTTTGTTAAACACCATGATGGTTGGAATGCTCCTGATTTGAAACTGAGCCGCTAATTGTTGCTGGGCCTCTGTATCAATTTTGACACAACGAACCACACCTTCACGCTCTTTAGCCACATCCAAAAACACTGGGGCGAACCCTACACATGGATTACACCAAGGTGCCCAGAAATCAACAACGATCGGAGTGTCGCCTTGAAGCAAGGCTGCAAAGTTGTCGCTAGTGCCTTCGATTGGTGCTCCATCGAGTAATGCGTGTTTGCATTTACCACATTTAGCTCCGTCTGAAACTCGTTCATTAGGAATTCGGTTTAGACCACCACACGAAGGACAGCGGGTTTTAAATGATGACATAACTTTCTCAGTTCTTTTGATAGTTGGATTGTTTAAAGGCTTTCATTTTTAATTGTTAAACCAGTTAATGATAACGTTATCTGAGTAATACACTACCTCGCGTAACCTAACACTTCTATACGTCCGCAACATAAAGAAAGCTCTGACTGTAGCGCCTTGCTTACTTCCGGCAGCAATACCACCACAGAGCGGTTTTGTTGCTGTTGCTCCTCGAGTTGCTTTTTCAATTCAGCGACCTCACACCACGAGGTTCGCTCTGCGTCTCTTCGGCAACTATCAGCAAATACTGCATCTAAATCATGATAGAACAGCACCATTTCCGTCGATTGCATTAGACGCAATGCCTTGAGGGTAAGCATTTCAAAATCGCTGCCCGTTTCAATCCAACTTACGGAGTAACTAGGCTCAAACTGTTTACTCTCTAACATATCTTCATAAGAAAGATTCAACTGGGATATTGACTGTGATGATTTAACATCAGGTGCGTCAAAAAAATATTCCCAGAACAATCGTCTACGAGTTACATCAGGCAGTCTCACCTTAATATCACCACGCTTAGACGCCGCAAAGTCAGCCAATAAGCCCAAATTTTGCGGTAATACAGCCTCAAAAGTACGCCTTAGGTTACGAATAAGTACAGGCGAACTTCCCCCGCTTGAAAACGCGACCTGAATTCGTCCGCGATTTATCATTGAAGGCGTAATAAAGTCGCAATACTGTGTGTCATCCACCACGTTGACCATGATGCCAGCCCTTTTCGCATCATCATGCACTCTATGGTTCAGTTCTGGATTATCTGTTGTTGCCCAAATCTGTACAAATTCTTCTATGAGTTCTTGTTGATAAAAACCTTTTATCCAACTGAGCCTCTCTTCCTCAAATAATGATAATAAAAAGGGCTCTAATGTAGGTGAGACTACAGAGACAAAAGCCCCCGCTTTAAGTAGGCTTTCTACTTTTCGGCTTGCTACTTCCCCCCCACCGACAACCAAAACCGGTTTGTGACAGAGATCATAAAACAGAGGAAAATATCGCATCTTGTTCCTTAAATGTTAATGAAGAAAATAAAATGTGAATCACTATTTTGGTGCACGCAAAAATTTACGCTTTTGATTGTGCCACCTTAATACTCTGTAATAATAAAATTCACAGAGCATCACGCTTAAGTACCGAGCATTTACAATCGATATAACTGGTCTGACCGTATTTATAAGCAATAATATCCGATTCACCAAATTCACGCAGCACTGCACTATTTACAAATTGACAACATTTGGTCATTCTTAAGTGGTTAGTTAAGAGTAAATCACAATTTGTAATTAATTGAGATACTTAGCAACCTCAACTACTTTGTATACGGGTGTAAAAAATATGCCCCAATTTAGTGAATCGTACAATCGAATTCACGTTTAATGCAGAAATGCAAAGTCGTACTAGGTGAAACCTCATCACCCATGGATTTTAAAAGAAAGGATACGAATAGATGGCGAATAAACTCACAATTCTAGCTTCAGTAATAGCTGCTTCGACAGCTGTAGTAGCGACGTCTGCGTCGGCAGCAGATAGCACGCTAGACAAAGTATTAGCTGCAGGCTCTCTCACCTGTGGTGTGAGCACCGGCCTTCCAGGCTTTTCGAACCCTAACTCTAAAGGCGAGTGGGAAGGTATCGATGTTGAGTACTGTCAAGCTCTTGCTGCCGCGGTACTAGGCGATAAAACTAAGGTTAAGTACGTACCTCTTACCGCTAAAGAGCGTTTTACAGCGCTTCAGTCTGGTGAGATCGATGTACTATCGCGTAACACTACTTGGACTCAGCACCGTGATACTGCCCTAGGTCTAAACTTCGTAGGTGTTAACTACTACGATGGTCAAGGCTTCATGGTTAAGAAAGAACTAGGTGTTTCTAGCGCCAAAGAGCTTGATGGAGCCGCGGTATGTGTGCAATCAGGTACAACAACCGAGCTAAACCTTGCCGATTACTTCCGTGCAAGTGGCATGGAATACAAACCTGTAGTATTTGATACAGCGGCTCAGACTTCTGCAGGTTTTGATGCGGGACGTTGTGATGTTCTGACTACTGACCAATCTGGCCTTTACGCACTTCGCCTAAATCTTAAAGATCCCTCTTCTGCTGTCGTATTACCGGAAATTATCTCGAAAGAGCCACTAGGACCAGTTGTTCGTCAGGGTGACGACAAGTGGTTCAATGTAACGAAGTGGACGCTTTCAGCAATGATCAATGCTGAAGAGTATGGGGTTTCGTCTAAGAATGCAGATGAAATGCTGAAATCTTCAGATCCAAACGTGAAACGTATTCTTGGTGTTGACGGTCCTAAAGGCACTGCATTAGGACTGAAGGACGATTGGAGCTACCAAGTTATTAAGCAAGTAGGTAACTACGGTGAAAGTTTCGAACGTACTGTTGGTACAGGCTCTCCGCTACAGATTAGCCGTGGTGTGAACGCACTATGGAATGCGGGCGGTTTTATGTACGCGCCACCGATGCGTTAATCCTGAAGTTGTAACCTAAGGGCGGCCTCGCCGCCCTTTTGTTTAAATGGATTTAATTAAAGGTTAGTTGTATGACGCCACCGAAAGTAAACCCTGCCGGAGCGAACTCGGCATCAAAAAGTTCAAACCTCCTCTACAATCCCACCTTCCGAGCCATCGCCTTCCAGGTTATTGCTGTACTTGGCTTAGTTTGGTTCTTCTATACGATTGTCAATAATGCATTAAGCAATCTAGATGCACGTGGTATCGCAACGGGATTTGATTTCTTATCAAAAGAAGCCGGATTTGGCATTGGATTGCATCTCGTTGAATATGATGAGACTTACAGTTACGGTCGAACTTTCATTGTCGGCCTTTTAAACACTGCCTTGGTTGCAGTATTGGGTATCTTTTTCGCCACAATACTTGGTTTTGTCATGGGTGTTGCTCGCCTATCGAGCAATTGGCTAGTAAGTCGCTTAGCTGCAGTGTATATCGAGATATTTCGCAACATTCCTTTACTGTTGCAAATTTTCTTTTGGTATTTCGCTGTATTACAAGCACTACCATCTCCTAGACAAAGCCTGAGCCTAGGTGAAGTTATCTTCTTGAATGTTCGCGGCTTATTCATGCCTGCGCCCGTTTTCAATGAAGGTAGTGGCATCGTTATCGCGGCCCTTGTCATAGCGATAATTGCATCACTCGTCATCGGAGTTTGGGCTAAGAACAAGCAAAAACTTACCGGCCAACAAACACCTACGGGGCGAATTTCTGTCGGTCTAATTATTATTCTGCCTTTGATTGCCTATTTCTTCGCAGGAATGCCGATCAGCACTGAATACCCAGAACTTAAAGGTTTCAACTTTAAGGGTGGGATTAGTATCATTCCGGAATTAGCCGCACTTACTCTTGCATTGAGTATCTATACCGCTTCATTTATTGCAGAGATAGTACGCTCAGGTATCAACGCAGTTAGCCACGGTCAAACTGAGGCGGCGATGTCTTTGGGTTTACCTCGCACTCGTACGTTGCGTTTAGTCGTCATTCCCCAGGCATTGCGTATCATCATACCGCCACTGACTAGCCAATACCTCAACCTAACTAAAAACTCTTCTCTCGCTATGGCCATTGGTTACCCAGATCTTGTTTCAGTCTTTGCAGGAACGACACTTAATCAGACTGGCCAGGCTATCGAGATTATTGCAATGACGATGGGTGTCTACCTGACATTAAGTCTACTGACCTCTCTAATCATGAATATCTACAACAAAAAAGTAGCGCTGGTGGAGAGATAATATGAGCATACATCAATTTCAACCTGACCTTCCGCCACCATCTAGCTCCGTAGGTGTTGTGGGTTGGTTCCGTAAAAACTTATTTAGTTCTCCATTAAACTCTATCGTTTCGGTTGTACTAGGCTATCTAGCCTTCTTACTTATAAGTAACATTGTCAGTTGGGCATTTGTCAACGCTGATTGGGTTGGCACTACTCGTGATGACTGCACCAGTGCAGGGGCATGTTGGGTGTTTATTAGCGTACGTTGGGAGCAGTTCATGTACGGCTTCTATCCTCAATCAGAGCTTTGGCGCCCTCGCCTCTTCTACGCGACACTCGCCATATTCGTTGCCGCTCTAATCTATGAAAGAACACCGAAGCGTACTTGGATATTTTTATTTTTCGTCAATATCTATCCGTTTATCGTTGCGGCATTACTGTACGGCGGTGTCTTCGGACTGGAAGTAGTAGAAACGCATAAATGGGGCGGACTGCTTGTTACGCTGATTATTGCACTCGTGGGAATAGTGGTTTCTCTTCCTATCGGTGTTGTATTGGCGTTAGGGCGTCGCTCTGAGATGCCAATCATTCGCAGCATGTGTACCATTTACATTGAAGTATGGCGTGGTGTACCTCTAATCACCGTTCTGTTTATGGCTTCAGTGATGCTACCTTTGTTCCTTTCCGAAGGAATGGAGACAGACAAACTGATTAGAGCCCTAATTGGTGTGGTGCTGTTTAGTGCTGCTTATATGGCAGAAGTCATTCGTGGTGGTCTACAAGCTATTCCAAAAGGGCAATATGAAGCAGCTGATGCGTTAGGGCTCACATATTGGAAGAAAATGCGTTTAATCATTCTTCCACAAGCGCTTAAAATCACCATTCCTTCGATTGTAAACACCTTCATTGGATTGTTTAAAGACACCAGTCTAGTACTCATCATCGGTATGTTTGATGTTCTAGGTATTGGTCAATCTGCAAATACCGACCCTGAGTGGCTTGGTTTTGCTATCGAAAGTTATGTATTTGTCGCGTTAGTGTTCTGGGTATTTTGTTTCGGCATGTCGAGATATTCGATATGGCTAGAAAACAAACTTCACACCGGTCACAAACGATAATTATCAAGGACGTATTATGACGCAACAACAAGATTACATGATCCAGTTGAAGGACATGAACAAGTGGTACGGTGAGTTTCACGTACTAAAGAACATTAACCTCGAGGTTAAAAAAGGCGAAAAGATTGTTATTTGTGGCCCATCTGGCTCGGGTAAATCCACAATGATTCGCTGTATTAACCGTCTAGAAGAGCACCAACAGGGACATATTTTTGTCTCTGGTACTGAGCTTACTGAAGACCTTAAAAACATTGAAGCGGTACGCAAGGAAGTAGGTATGTGTTTTCAACACTTTAATCTATTCCCTCACCTCACCGTTCTAGAAAACTGCACATTAGCACCAATTTGGGTGAAGAAGATGCCCAAAGAAGAAGCTGAAAAAGTAGCAATGAAGTACCTAGAGCGCGTTAAGATCCCAGAGCAAGCAGACAAATATCCAGGTCAGCTTTCTGGCGGACAACAGCAACGCGTAGCGATCGCTCGTTCTCTTTGCATGAACCCTCAAGTAATGCTGTTTGACGAACCTACGTCAGCACTTGATCCAGAAATGGTGCGAGAAGTGTTAGACGTAATGGTAGAGCTTGCTGATGAAGGCATGACAATGCTTTGTGTAACGCACGAAATGGGCTTTGCAAAAGAGGTTGCCGACCGGGTTATCTTTATGGATGCGGGGGAGATCATAGAAGAAAACAATCCTGTTGATTTCTTCGAAAACCCTCAATCGGATCGTACTCAAAACTTCTTATCGCAAATACTGCACCACTAAAGGCAATTTTAACGTAGAATAAAGGGTAGCTTAGCTGCCCTTTTTTACTTTTACTTACTAAGCGAGTTACCATCTGTTACATATTACAGTTCACTCGGTAACACTATTTGCTTAATATCAAGTTGGCTTAGGCGAACGCCCTACTTGAAAAATGGAACTTTTCGCCACATATCTATACTAATTATTTAAAAGGTCTTTGAGGAACTCTATGAACAGTCCAATGGTATCACGCACTCGCACGCAAGAAAGTGTGCTGCAAACCAACAAGGTTTTGCGTAACACCTACTTCTTGTTATCACTAACACTACTTTGGTCTGCTATCGTTGCGGGCTTCTCTATGGCAATGAACCTACCTCGTCCAGGTTTGATCATCATGCTAGTTGGTTTTTACGGCCTACTCTACCTTACTGAAAAGAACCGTAATAACAGCATGGGTCTAGTGTTTACATTCCTATTCACTGGTTTCTTGGGTTACACAACAGGCCCAATCCTGAATGCATACATTGGCGCTGGCATGGGTGACACCATAGTTACTGCTCTTGGCGGTACGGCTCTAGCATTCATGGGTGCATCAGCTTACGCATTAACCACTAAACGCGACCTATCTTTCCTTGGTGGTGTGCTAATGGCTGGTTTCGTTGTTTTGCTAGTTGGTATGGTTGCAAATATCTTCCTGCAAATGCCAATGATTCATCTTGCAATGAGTGGCATGTTCGTTATGTTCTCTACTGGTGTAATCTTGCTAACGACACAGCAAATCGTACGCGGTGGTGAGACGAACTACATCTCAGCAACAGTAAGCTTGTACGTATCTATCTACAACCTATTCATCAGCCTACTTAGTATTCTAGGCATCATGAATAACGATTAATTTTGATTAATCTATGAATTGTTAAGCCCGCACTAGTTGCGGGCTTTTTATTTTTTATTGATAATTCAATGAATAAAATCCAAATTAGGAACAGACTATGTTTGAATTTAACGGCAAAAACATAGAAACAGACGCGCAAGGCTATCTTCTTAACTTTAAAGATTGGGAAGAAGGCATGATTGCGATCTTAGCCGAAGAGGAAGGTATTGAGTTGACAGAGGCTCACCTAGAGGTAGTACATTTCGTACGTAACTTTTATATAGAGTTTAATACGTCTCCTGCCGTGCGAATGCTGGTAAAGGCGATGGAAAAAGCGCACGGAGTCGAAAAAGGAAACAGCAAATACCTCTTCAAGCTTTTCAAAAAAGGTCCTGCAAAGCAAGCGACCAAACTAGCAGGTTTACCAAAGCCAGCTAAATGCTTATAGGCTTGCTATTGTTCACCCTTGCCATGCCCGATTGCTTTTATCGGGCATCTCACTAGAGTCGAAATCTTATCTAAGCTTTGCACTTGAAAAGGTCCCCGATAGAAACACTCAGGGACGATGGTTGTCAATCAAACAACACAAAAGCTGTAATCTAGAGACCTGTTAGAGTGCATATAAGAGAGCTTAAAGGATATTAAAGCCTGAATAGTGCTTGAATTCGGTTTCTGAAGAAATACAGCTTTCTACAGAAGCCGTTCTTGGCCCTTGCTTTAGCCATTCGCCTAGTTGGTCTACTCCCGACATAGATCCGCAAGCCATTACCTCTACATTGCCATCATTGAGGTTTTTCGCATACCCCGTCAAACCAAGCTTTATCCCTTCATGAGCAGTGTGATAGCGAAAGCCGACCATTTGCACCCTACCCGACACTAAAAACTTTCTACAAATTGACAACATATAATCTCCTGTCAGTTTCGATTCAATTCACAGTAGTCGTTTATCTGAAAGTATAAGCCCTTCTGATTTGCTTTTAGCCGATGCTTACACGACAATGTCACAAAATTTCCTTTGAGACTTACATTTCCTATGAGTGCATCTATAAAACTTGCCAAAGGCAGAGATAAATCTGTTCGCCGTCGTCATCCGTGGATCTTTTCTAGAGGTATAGAAACGGTTTCAGGTGACCCTCAACTTGGCGATACTGTGGATGTATTCGCGCACAACGGACAATGGCTAGCAAAAGCGGCCTACTCACCTAACTCTCAAATTCGTGCTCGTGTATGGAGCTTCATCAAACAAGATATCGACACTCAGTTTTTCATAACGCGAATCGAACAAGCACAAATGTTGCGAGATGAAAGTATTGCTGAGGGTGGACTTACGGGTTATCGCCTTATCGCTGCAGAGTCAGATTCAATGCCTGGAGTCACCATTGACCGCTACCAAGATTATATGGTGTGTCAATTTCTAAGTGCTGGCGCAGAAAAGCATAAGCAAGAGATTGTAGATGCTCTCGTACACTGCTTCCCTAATTGTTCTGTTTACGAACGGTCGGATGTTGCCGTTCGCAAAAAAGAAGGCTTAGAAGAGAGTACAGGGCTTCTACACGGCACAGAACCTACTGAGCCGGTAGTGATTGAAGAGAATGGAGTTAAAATACAAGTCGATATTAAGACTGGGCATAAGACAGGCTTTTACCTTGATCAAAGAGACAGTCGCCAACACTCAATGAAGTATGTCAAAGGTAAACAAGTTCTTAACTGCTTCTCCTACACTGGTGGTTTTGGTCTTTATGCGTTAAAGGCAGGCGCTGAGCGTGTCATTAATATTGATGTTTCACAGCCTGCTCTTGATATTGCGAAGAAGAATGCAGAAATTAATGGTTTTGACGTCAAAAAGGCGGTATTCCTGAATGCGGATGTCTTTAAGATTCTTCGAGAGTATCGAGATCAAGGTACTCAATTTGACGTTGTTATTATGGACCCGCCAAAGATGGTAAGCTCCAAAAACAACCTCACGAGTGGCGCTCGTGGCTATAAAGATTTGAACATGCTTGCAATTCAAATCCTTAAACCGGGAGGCACACTACTCACTTACTCATGCTCAGGGTTAATGGAGTCGGGCTTGTTTCAAAAAATTGTCGCCGATGCTGCCCTTGATGCCGGACGCGAGGTCAAGTTTGTCGAGTCATTTACTCAAGCAAGCGACCACCTGTTTGATACTGCTTACCCTGAAGGGCTTTACCTTAAAGGCTTTGCGGCTAAAGTAATCTAATAAACACCAAATAATAGAGGCTTGCAAGCGCAAGCCTCTATTATCTTGAGTACAATTTGCAACGTTAGTCTTGTACCACCAACTGATTCAGAATATCAGCTGCATTAAAACCACCTGTATCAGAGATCAATTCTCCAAACTGCTCTCTACTGTCTTCTATCACAATGGTTTGTTTTCCAGAGTCATGAGTAATATCCAAAGATATGTCATCTCCGACGACAAATACTTCAATAGACGCTAATAACTCATCTAAGTTGTTACTTCCCGTATCTTCCAGAATATTATTCAGATTGATGCTGTCCTCACCGACAGTAAAGTTTTGTATTACATCGGTACTATCATCTAGTTGGCCATCAACCCAGACAAACGATTCAGCATCATCAGTTGCCACTAAGATATCTTCACCTAAGCCTGCTAGAATTGTGTTTAACTCACCTGCGGCAAACAAATTCGCGCTGACTTCGGGTTCAACATCTATTATCTCTACATTAATCTGATCCTGAGATGATTTAGGCTGGCCAATATTCACATCAACTAAGTTAACGGTAAATGTTTCATTTCCCTCAACCTCATTATCAGCTGTCGCAAATATCTCCATAGAGACAATATCATCATCTGAAGCGCCTCTAGCGACGATCTTATCAACGTCTGATGTGTTTGTAATGATCACATCTATTGTTCCATCGTCCCTTTCTACAAAGGTTGAATTAAACCCGTCAGCAGTGTTAATTAACACATCATAATCGGATAAAGTTAGCCCTGCAGCCATATTAGCAATAGCAAAAGAAAATACTAACGATGCACCAGCCCGAATTGTAACGTTACCGCCCTCTAGCAATTTGACATTAATAGAATTACCAAAATTCCCTTCTGTCACTTCATTGAGCTTCTTAGGAGTAAGACCCCACGCAGCGTCATTATCTTCACCACCGATGAATGCCACCGTGACTGCAGTCACATCGATAAGCCCATTTGGGTCTGTTACCAAAACATTGAACGTATGGGTGCAATCAACGTCGTCAGCAAGCCCTTGTTTAAGCGTTATAATCCCTGTTTCCGAATCTATACTAAACAACTCATTGGACTCTTCGAAACTAAAGGATAATACATCTCCATCAGCATCTTCTGCTATTACAGCGCCTACCGTATCACCGGCATTAGCACCCTTACTCAATGCTACGAAGAAGTAGCTATCGTCATTAGGAACATCACCAGGTTGATCATCACCTGAGATAAACTCTGGCGCTTCGTTCACATCCAAAGTCACCGTATCTGTTATAGTTGCTTTGTTACCATCAACATCGGTGCTTTTCGCCGTTACGGTAAGAGTACCTTCATTAAGTTGACTCACGTTGATATCTTCAAACAGATAGTTCCCGTCTACTAACGTAAAGCCACTTACGTCAATAACTAACTCATTATTACTGCTGTCTGTGATAATAAGTGAATCAAGGGTTTTACCTCCCTCACCAACAAAACCAGTAATAGTGGCAGTTTCAGTCCCGCTATTAATCACTTCTTCGCCGTTATTATCGGTTATTGCCACCTCAGGTTGCACAATCTCATCATCGTTGTCCTCATCATCGCCGTAGATAAAGTCTTTTTCTACCGTATCGGTTACCTCAATGGTGTTGCCGTCTACGTCAGTACTACCGGCGGTCACCGTCAGTTCGCCATCCAATAGGTCTGTTACATCAATGCCAGTCACTTCGTAACTGCCATCCGTCAGGGTCACGCCACTCACATCAACCACTATTTGGGTGCCTTTGGTATCCGTGATGATGAGAGAGTCTAAGCTTTCTCCACCTTCTCCGATAAAGCCGGTAATGGTTGCGGTTTCCCCTTCGCCGTTGATCACCTCTTCGCCATTGTTATCCGTCAAAGACACCTCTGGCGGCGCAATATCTTCGCCGTAGGTAAAGTCTTTCTCCACCGTATCGGTGACGGTCGCTGTGTTGCCGTCCACATCGGTGCTGCTTGCCGAGACCGTCAAAATGCCATCATCAAAGCCCGATACATCAATGTTCTCAACCGTGTAATAGCCGTTTTCATTTACTGTCACTTGGCTAACATCAACGACTATCGGCTCTCCACCAGGGCCGGTGATGATCAAACTGTCTAGGGTTTTACCCCCTTCCCCTAAGTAACCATTAATGGTCGCTTGTTCATTCTCGTTGATGACCTCATTCTCAGCGGCATCATCACCTTCGGTATTGTCCGTTAGTGATACAAACGGCGGCGCTATGTCACCGCCTTCGTCATCACCATCATCGCCGTAAGTAAAGTCTTTCTCCACCGTATCGGTGACCGTCGCTGTGTTACCGTCCACATCGGTGCTACTTGCGGTCACTAGCAACTCACCATCATCAAAGCCCGATACATCAATGTTCTCAACCGTGTAGTAGCCGTTTTCGTCTACTGTCACTTGGCTAACATCAACGACTATCGGTTCTCCACCGGGGCCGGTGATGATCAAACTGTCTAGGGTTTTGCCGCCTTCTCCTAAGTAACCATTAATGGTCGCTTGTTCATGCTCATTGATGACCTCATTCTCAGCCGCGTCATCACCTTCGGTGTTGTCCGTTAATGATACAAACGGCGGCGCTATGTCACCGCCTTCGTCATCACCATCATCGCCGTAGGTAAAGTCTTTCTCCACCGTATCGGTAACGGTCGCTGTGTTGCCATCCACATCGGTGCTGCTTGCGGTCACTAGCAACTCACCATCATCAAAGCCGGATACATCAATGTTCTCAACCGTGTAGTAGCCGTCTTCATCTACCGTCACTTGGCTAACATCAACGACTATCGGCTCTCCACCAGGACCAGTGATAACTAAACTATCGAGGGTTTTGCCCCCTTCCCCTAAGTAACCATTAATGGTCGCTTGTTCATTCTCATTGATGACCTCATTCTCAGCGGCGTCATCACCTTCGGTGTTGTCCGTCAACAATACAAACGGCGGCGCTATATCACCACCTTCGTCATCACTATCATCGCCGTAGGTAAAGTCTTTCTCCACCGTATCGGTGACGGTCGCTGTGTTGCCGTCTACATCGGTGCTACTTGCGGTCACTAGCAACTCGCCATCATCAAAGCCCGATACATCAATGTTCTCAACCGTGTAGTAACCGTTTTCATCTACTGTCACTTGGCTAACATCAATGACTATCGGTTCTCCACCGGGGCCGGTGATGATCAAACTGTCTAGGGTTTTGCCGCCTTCCCCTAAGTACCCATTAATGGTCGCTTGTTCATTCTCGTTGATGACCTCATTCTCAGCGGCATCATCACCTTCGGTGTTGTCCGTCAACAATACAAACGGCGGTGCTATGTCACCGCCTTCGTCATCACCGTCGTCGCCGTAGGTAAAGTCTTTTTCCACCGTATCGGTGACGGTCGCTGTGTTGCCGTCCACATCGGTGCTACTTGCGGTCACTAGCAACTCGCCATCATCAAAGCCCGATACATCAATGTTCTCAACCGTGTAGTAGCCGTTTTCGTCTACTGTCACTTGGCTAACATCAACAACTATCGGCTCTCCACCAGGGCCGGTGATGATCAAACTATCGAGGGTTTTACCCCCTTCTCCTAAGTAACCATTAATGGTCGCTTGTTCATTCTCGTTGATGACCTCATTCTCAGCCGCGTCATCACCTTCGGTATTGTCCGTCAACAATACAAACGGCGGCGCTATATCACCGCCTTCGTCATCACCGTCGTCGCCGTAGGTAAAGTCTTTCTCCACCGTATCGGTGACGGTCGCTGTGTTGCCGTCCACATCGGTGCTACTTGCGGTCACTAGCAACTCGCCATCATCAAAGCCAGATACATCAATGTTCTCAACCGAGTAATAGCCGTCTTCGTCTACTGTCACCTGGCTAACATCAACGACTATCGGCTCTCCACCGAGACCGGTGATGACTAAACTGTCGAGGGTTTTGCCCCCTTCTCCTAAGTAACCATTAATGGTCGCTTGTTCATTCTCGTTGATGACCTCATTCTCAGCCGCGTCATCACCTTCGGTATTGTCCGTTAGTGATACAAACGGTGGTGCTACGTCACCGCCTTCGTCCTCACCGTCGTCGCCGTAGGTAAAGTCTTTTTCCACCGTATCGGTGACGATCGCTGTGTTGCCGTCCACATCGGTGCTACTTGCGGTCACTAGCAACTCGCCATCATCAAAGCCCGATACATCGATGTTCTCAACCGTGTAGTAGCCGTCTTCATCTACTGTCACTTGGCTAACATCAACAACTATCGGCTCTCCGCCGAGGCCGGTGATGATCAAACTGTCGAGGGTTTTACCCCCTTCCCCTAAGTAACCATTAATGGTCGCCTGTTCGCTTTCATTGATGACCTCATTCTCAGTTGCGTCATCACCTTCAGTGTTGTCCGTTAGTGATACAAACGGCGGCGCTATGTCATCACCTTCATCATCACCGTCGTCGCCGTAGGTAAAGTCTTTTTCTACCGTATCGGAAACTGAGACTGGATTTCCATCTGCATCACTGCCTGACGCAACAACAGTAAGCACGCCATCAGCTAACGACGTGACCTCGATACCGGTCACTTCGTAGTTGCCATTTCCGTCAAATACAATCTGGTTAGGATCAATCTCTATTTGTTGACCCATACTGTCAGTGATAGTCAGTGTTTCGAGTGTTTCACTATTTCCACCAAGGGACCCTTTTATCGTTGCTGTTTCTCCCTCTCCGTTGATTACCTCTTCCCCATTATTATCTGTTAGCGACACTGTACTTACTGTAAGTAGGGCAACCGTTTGAACGATAAGCTCAGTGACAGCGTCACTTTGCTCAGCAGTAAAAACTGAAGGGAAAATACCTTCTGTTTGAAAATCTGTGGTTGCAATGGTTTGTGCTCCATCACGCTCAACTGCTCCCGTCGCAGTTAAACTAGAGCCTTCATCTTCGCCGGATTGAGGATCGTTTCCTTCTTCTGCAGTAGGATCACCATTTTGTGCAAGTGAATCTAAAACACTTTGTATGCCAGACTGAGCGTCTACTGATTGGATTGAGTTTTGCTGAGCAACTGACACTCGGAGTTCAGTGACTATATCTTCAGGTACAGTCAAAGGGTTCTCGCCTACGGAAAGGATGACATCACCGTCTTGCGGTACATAATCTAGAGGGGCTATTTTTAGGTTGCCTTGTGCATCAACGATCAACCAAGCTTCGCCAGCTACAACGTCTTGAGCAAATGAGATACTGTCCATGTGTTCTCCTTGGCTAGTGTGTTCAGAGCTAACCTGTAATCTACATATATATTTTTTTTCGCTTCTGTTTAAATTTTATACTATTTTTAAGTAAGTGTGATGCTAATGTAACAACGAAAAACAAACTAACAATAAGAAACAATTTGCTTACAAAGGGATTGTAAATAGTTTTGTTTTAACTATTATGTACTTAAAGATCAAAACGTCGTATTGAAAGCAAATGAAGGCTTCAGTTTTGGTTAAAAAATAGTAATGGAATACTAGGGAGTACACCTTGAAAAGGATTAAGCTAAGCGCAATCGCTCTAGCTACGATGCTGTGCAATCCAGCCTCAGCCCAGTCGTTAGAGCAAGCTATCTCATACACTCTGCAAACCAATCCGACGGTTAAGAGCTCTTATAACGAATTCATGTCTTATGTTTATGAAAACAAAGCAGCAGTCCGCGAGTACTATCCGAAACTGGATTTATCAGCAGGAATTGGTTGGGAAAACTATCAAAACGACTTAACTAATCGAGACGATGATTATACAGCCAAAGATGCGTCATTAACTTTCACTCAGTTAATTTGGGATGGCTCCAATACTCTAAACAACATGGACAGAACAGCAGCTGAAGCAGAGTCACTAAGATATAAGGTGCTCAGTGACGCGTCTGACATTTCATTGGAAGTTGCCAAAGTTTATCTTGATGCGCTAAAAGCCTACGAGATTCTAGCCCTATCTGAGAGCAACCTGGCCACCCATAAAGAAATCTTTAAAGACATCAAAAAACGAACTGATTCGGGTATTGGCTCAACAGCCGATTTATCCCAGGTAGAGGCACGTATTGCCAAAGCACACGGCAACCTGCTTGCTGCTCAAAATAATCTTTTTGACACACATACGCAGTTTACCCGTCTCGTTGGTCAAAGCCCGCAAGGACTTGTTTTTCCGCGCGCGGACGAAACCACTATACCTTTCACATTGTCAGAGGCGATTGATACCGCACTTGAAAAGCACCCTGTGATTAAAACCGCTAAAGTCGACGTTGATGCGGCTAAGTTTCAATATAAACAATCTAATAGCCCAAACTTACCTACCTTTACCGTTGAAGCGGGATACAACTACTATGACGATGCTGAAGGAGTCGGCTATCAACGTGACGAAATGAACGCCACGCTAAGAATGAAATACAACTTGTTTAATGGTGGTGTTGACAGCGCAAACAAAGACAGAGCCGCTTATCAGATGAATAAATCTAAAGATCTGAGAGACAGAGCGTATCGTAATGTTGAAGAGAGCCTTCGATTATCTTGGAGTGCGCTGGATTTAACGTTGCAACAAAAAGAGTTCCTTGCTGACCATGTAGATGCCGCATCCGATACCGTAGTTGCTTACGACAAGCAGTACAAAATTGGTAAACGAACCCTACTTGACTTGTTGAACACAGAAAATGAGTTGTTTGAGTCTCGCAAAGGGTATGTTGATGCATTATATGCAGAGCAATATGCTAAGTTCCGCGTACTTAATGCAACCGGCACATTGCTTGAGTCTTTGTTAGTAGACGTTCCAGAAGAGTGGAACGAGGCGGTGGAGTACTAATATGAAAAAGATATTACTAGCCTCAGTAGTTTCACTAGCACTATTTGGCTGTGCTAACGATACCGAAGAGTACATTGAAGCCCCGCTTCCAGAACAACAAGCCGACCTTAGAGATTTCGATGGTGATGGCGTTATTAATGCTCGTGATAAATGTCCAACAACGCCAAAAGGGGCTCGAGTCAACAATGTTGGTTGTGAAGAACTGATCGAAGTTTCACAAGAACAAACCTTGAAAATCCTGTTTGAGAATGATTCCGCTGAGGTTAATCCTGTGTTCTCCGGACAGATACAAGGAATGGCTGAGTTCTTAAAACAATATCCTGAAACCTCAATAGAGATCCAAGGTTTTGCCAGTAACCCAGGTGATAGAGAATACAATCTCGAATTATCACGCAATAGAGCGCTGTTTGTTCAAGACAAACTTATTGGTTTTGGTGTAGAAGCAAATCGCGTCACCATTATTGGTTATGGTGAGGACGATGTTGAAGATGATACACCAACAGATGAGGCCTTAGAGCGCAGAGTAGAAGCTACTGTTGTTGGATTCAAAGGTGACTTCATTAAAGAATGGACCATCTTTACCAAACTACCTAAATAGGTAAGGTAGCCCCGATTCAAATACTAGCCGAGCATTTGCTCGGCTTTTTTATTTACTGAACGCTAAATTGTGCCATGCAAAGAATAAGCATGCTAAAATAGCCCGCATATCACACTGTTAGGAAATAACCATGAGCCAATTGAACAACGATATTCAGCAAAACCTAGAATTATTTGTTGAACAAAGCAAAAAAGACAATCGTGTTTGGGGTCTAAAAAACGAAGATGGTTGGCTAGCTTGCGACTCTAGCGAATTTGCTGAAACTGAAGTTATGCCATTTTGGTCTGACAAAGCAGATGCACAATACCATAACGTTGAAGAGTGGGCAGATTTTGAAGTAATGGAAATCCCTTTGGATATCTTTGTTGAGGATTGGCTAATTACCCTATCAGAAGATGGCGTTCTTATTGGTACTAACTGGAATGCTGAACTAGAAGGCAAAGAAGTAGAGCCTGAAGCACTGGCTAAACTCTACATCTAAATACGTTTCATTTGATCCCTGCCCGTTATTTGGTGGGGATTTTTGTTTTTAGGTAGGTTATAAACAATGTATAAACTCATCGCTATCGATATGGATGGCACACTGCTTAATACCGACAAGGTTATCTCTGAACAAAACAAGCAAGCTATTTCAAAAGCAAGAAAAAAAGGCGTAACTGTCGTCTTAGCTTCAGGTCGTCCCTTGCAAGGTATGGTAGATAGCCTAGAGCAATTGAATATGAACAGTAACGAGGACTATGTTCTCTGTTACAACGCTGCAATGATTAAAAATATTGGCACCGATGAAGTCATTCGAGAGTGTTTAGTTTCTGGAAAAGATGCTAAGCGTGTCGCCAAATTTGCAGAAGAACAAGGCTGTAATTATCATGCGTTCAGTAAGATCCATGGACTGATTACACCTCGCGATAGTCACTACACGCAGCATGAAGCACAAATTAACAATCTAACTGTTACTGTAATGGATTTTGATACGTTGGAAGACGATCATCCAATCGTCAAAACTATGCTGGTAGACCCTGTTGAGATCTTACAACCTATCGTAGAGAATATCCCACAGACGCTGAAGAATGATTACTCTGTTGTGCGAAGCGCACCTTTCTTTTTAGAGTTTAATAACCCGCTCAGCAATAAAGGTGAAGGCGTAAAGGCACTTGCTAAGCACCTTGGGATTGAACAAAATGAAGTGATGTGTATAGGTGATGCGGGCAATGATCATGATATGTTGAAATATGCTGGTCTTGCCGTTGTTATGCAAAATGCCGATGAAGAAACCAAATCTTTAGCGGACTATGTTACCGATAGCAACAATGACTCTGGTGTGGCAAAGGCAATTGAAAAATTTGTACTCGCTTAGTTTTCTAGTGCTTTGGTCATACAACGAATATGCGTTTGAAAGCCTTTCTTCTTGTAGGTTTCAAGCGCATTATGATTAAAATCCCACACCTCTACATTCAATCTTTTCGCACCATAATCTAAGAACTCTTGTTCGATACGATCAAACAAAGCTTTCCCTAGCCCATTTGATCTGTGCTCTTTAGCGACATACCACTGATCTATACTGCCTATTAATTCAGTTTTCACTAGCGGCGAAGCCAACTCATAAAGTTGCCCTGCAATGAATCCACACACAACATCCCCTCGCATTGCAACGAACACAGCGCATTGTGGTGTATTCAGATAGTTGTCTATTTCATCTTCCAGTTCTATTCGACATGGTTTTTTTATTAAATCAACGCATTGTTCATGGTGCCAAAGATAAAGAGCGCACCATAAATTAAGCAGTGGTGTCCGTTGTGCTTGTTGCGCCCTTGCAACTCTATAAGTATTCGGCATTTTGCCATACCACCCTAATAGCCAATGCAATCAACACGACACCAGAGATCTGGTCAATAAGCTTGCCCTTATTGCGTAGTCTTTCCAGGAATATAGGACTTGAAAGTACCAAGGTAATAAAGGTGTACCAAAGACCATCAACGATTAAAGGGGTCATTACGACCGTTACTTTTGCTCCAGCACTCTCTCCTACCGCGACAAACTGACTAAATAAGGCGATAAAGAAAAGCGCAATTTTCGGGCTAAGAAGCGAAATTAACAGCCCTTCCTTTGCCGATTGTTTTATGCTCACGGCCTCACCTTTTTCTAACGTGCTAGCGATGCCATCTGTAGCAGTCAAAGATTTGTAACCTAAATACGCAAGGTATCCTGCACCGCAGAGTGAAATGGTAGAAAATAGCGCTTCTGATTTATGCAGTACAACCGCTAAGCCAGTGACCGTGATGAAAGCATAAAAGCCTATGCCTATAGAGTGAGCCCATGCAGCTGCGAGGCCGTTGATCCTTCCACCAGCCAATGTATGCTTAGTAACAGTAGCAAGGCTTGGGCCTGGAGACATAGCTCCAAGCAAGCAGATAACAAACAGCGAAAGCCAGAGTTCGAGTGACATTAGGTTTACCAATAACGAAAGTAGGACTCTATGCTATTGATTTATTTTGGTAGGTAAAGCCCTATTGCGATTTTTTCTGCAATCCTATTGCTTCAGTAGTTAAATCTATTTTCACAATCTTGGCTTGCTTCGCGTCGATACTCTCATCAATTTTCTTAAGTCTATCGGAAGCAACCTTCTTACGATCACATGAGTCTGATTTAGCTTCCCAGCTAGTGCCATCTAAATAAATCTGACATTCTTTAACAAGGCTATTAAGAGTGCTAATGAGTTTCGCTCTCTGCGTGTGCAGTTCATTGACTTCCTGTTGTAGGCGCAGCTGGTCTTGAAAAAAAACTTTAGACGTTTCTAAAACTTCATTTTGTATTTCAGTTCGCTCTACAAGCGCTTCATTGCTTGCAGTAAGCTCTTGAACAGCTACTTCCTGTTTCTCAAGTGTTTTCTTTAGTTGCTTAAGATCATTTGAAAGCTTTTGATTTTCGTTCTGTAATTTTGCTGACATATCCTGATATTCAGTCACAGATTGTGCAGTTTCTTGCTCACGCTCGTTAGTTGTGGTTAGAGTTTGCTCTGCATCAGATAAATCAGAGCGAAGTTGATTGTTCTCAGAAACTAAGGTTGAGTGTTCCTGAATGATCTTCTGGTGACTTTCTCTTTCTACAATAATTTCTTGATTGGCATTGTGTGACATAAACGCGTTCCCAGCTACCACTCCAAGGGCAAAACAAACAATGCCGGCTAAAACCGTCGTTTTTGTGTTACCTGTTCGAGCTATCATGCTGGATACATTTTTCTTATCAATCACACACTTCTCCATCAGTGAACCAATTCAGTAATCATCAAAACCGCAGTGTAGACTACGAACGCACCAGATAACACTATAACAACCCATTTTTGCAGCTTTTCATTAGTGTTATACCGAACAAACAAAAAAGCTAGGGCAATCAATATAACGATAGCCAGTAAACGTGTCATTTTACCCCCTTGAAATCTGTTTTATATCAGTTCTACGTTAAGTCTATCAGTTAAGTCTTTGTTTTATTTATTCTAGGACAAAAGAATTTCTTATTATTCCCTTGAAACCGTAATGATTTATGTTAATTTAGCGGCCTGTAAGTAAATTACTTACACACCTAGCGTTTATAGCGCTAGTTCCGATGAAAACTGCAGGAGAGTGACGTTTTATTACGTCCACCGAAGAAGTAAATCTTTCAGGTTCTTGTTTATACGTTCTTGTTTAAACGAGTGAGGACTGCAGTTGGAGGAATCTCTGGAGAGAGCCGTACTACTTTGATGTAGCAATCGGCCGCCGAAGGAGCAAGCCCTTTTAGGGTGAAACTCTCAGGCAAAAGGACAGAGGAGTGAAATTGCGTTTAACCATTTTGCTGTTAATTTTGTTCTATTGATCCGCGTTCACTCTTCTCCTTATATGTTGTTTATTAAGGGGAAAACATGCCATTTTCACAATCTTCGTTACATTCAGTTTTACAATCCATCGACAATTTTGTCTGGGGTCCGCCTCTTCTGATCTTATTGGTCGGCACTGGGGTTTACTTTACCTTTAGTCTAGGTCTAATTCAGTTCAGACATCTTCCCACTGCGTTAAAAATGGTGTTTACCAAATCCGGAGACTCCAAATCTAAAGGCGATGTTTCAGCCTTTGCCGCACTGTGCACTGCGCTTTCAGCAACTATCGGTACAGGTAATATTGTCGGCGTTGCTACCGCGATTAAACTGGGCGGCCCGGGTGCTCTTTTTTGGATGTGGCTCGCAGCTTTATTTGGTATGGCGACCAAATATGCTGAGTGTCTACTTGCAGTCAAATATCGCACTACTGACGACAAGGGAGGTATGTTAGGTGGTCCGATGTACTACCTTAGAGACGGTGTTAAGTCGCCTCTTTTAGCTACATTGTTCGCCGTATTCGCATTAGGTGTAGCGCTATTCGGTATTGGTACGTTCCCCCAAGTCAATGCAATCCTAGATGCCTCAGAGGTGACTTTAGGCGCTGATAGAACCATCGCAGCGGTGATTCTAACTATGCTAGTTGCAATGGTTACCTTGGGTGGCATTAAATCCATCTCACGTGTCGCAGGAAAGGTGGTTCCCACTATGGCAGTGATATATATCATTTCCTGCTTGGGGATTCTGGTGAACAATAGCGATCAGATATTGTCTGCTATTGAGTTGGTTATTGTTTCTGCCTTTACGCCAACAGCGGCGAGCGGCGGTTTCTTTGGTGCAAGTGTGATGCTTGCTATCCAATCTGGTATTGCTCGAGGCGTATTCTCTAACGAGTCTGGACTGGGAAGTGCTCCAATGGCAGCCGCAGCCGCTAAGACTGATTCTTGTGCTCGTCAGGGACTTATCTCCATGACCGGTACCTTCTTTGATACCATCATCATTTGTACGATGACCGGTTTAGCGCTAATCATTACCGGTGCTTGGCAAACGGATCTGGCGGGCGCAATGATGACTACTCATGCATTTGCTGTTGGTCTAAATGCCGATACGCTTGGCCCTATTTTGGTATCTGTCGGCTTACTGTTCTTTGCTTTTACTACTATTTTGGGTTGGAACTATTACGGCGAACGCTGCGTGGTTTACCTATTTGGTACCAAAGCGATACTTCCATATAAGGTGCTATTTATTGCCTTGGTCTTCTCAGGCGCATTTATGAAGCTGGATATGATTTGGCTTATTGCCGATATCGTTAATGGCTTAATGGCTGTACCAAACCTCATTGGTCTGATTGCGTTAAGGCAGGTGGTTATTGCTGAAACTAAATTGTTTTTCAGCAAGCCCCTGCCCTCTAAGGTAGCTACACATTAGGTATAAACAATTTAGGCCACTATCAAAATAGTGGCCTATTTTTTAAAGCTGAAACTACCTGTTATCTTTGTTTTTTCACCGCTAGGATATTGGGATTACCTGTCAGCGTATTAGTCGATACTTGAACCTGGTATGGATATATAGACTGAATCAACTCTTGAGTCAGTATTTTCTCAGGGATTCCATCCGCTACCAATTTTCCGTTCTGCAATAGCATCAAACGGTCACAAAACTCCGCCGCCGTATTTAGGTTATGAAGTGCAACCACAACGGTCTTTCCTTCGTTTACCAGACTGTCCAAGATATTCATTAACTGAGATTCATGACCAATATCTAGGCTAGCACTAGGTTCATCAAGCAATATAATCGGTGTGTCTTGAAGTAAAATACGCGCTAAATGAACCAGTTGCTGTTCACCACCAGACAATTGATCCACAGTTCGGTCAGCCAGTATCTCTATATTCAGTCGTTTTAAAACTTGTGCTATTTTTTCTTTCTTTTGTTCTACATTTAGGTTCGGATTATTCACCAAACCAAGGGACACCAATTCTGTGACTTTATAAGGGAACTCTACCCGGTTAGATTGAGGCAAATAACTAATCAGTGATGCACGCTCATTCGAATTGAGTTCAACTATCGATCGCCCTTGTATCAAGATATCACCGGAAGATGCGGTCAAATAACCACTTAAGTGCTTCAACAAGCTCGATTTACCCGCTCCGTTTGGACCTATAATACCGATCAAGGCCCCGGCGCTTACCTCAAAGTTAATCCCATACAAGATCGACTTACCGTTGATTTGAGAGCATAGTTTAACAGTGGCAAGACGAGATTCACTCATAATAAACGACCTTGTTTTTGCACTCTAACCACTAACCATAGGAAATAGAGTCCACCTAATACTGCTGTGATGATACCCGCTTTAATCTCATAAGGAGCGATCACATATCGCCCTAACAAATCACACACTAACAACAGAATGGCCCCTACTAGAGCGGATAACGGCAACAGGCTGATGTGGTTCGCGCCCGTCAACATTCGAACAAGATGAGGGACCATCAAACCAATAAATCCTATGGGTCCAGCTATGGCAATAGACATAGCGGTAAGTAACGACGCACAAAGCAATAAGGTAAAACGACTTCTTTGTACGTTCATTCCCAATCCATGAGCCGCTTCATCACCGATAGATAACGTGTTGAGCCAACTTGCGTGTTTTAAGAGCCACACTGACGCCACTATGATTACCGGTAAAGGCCAGGCAATATGTTGCCACAAACGCCCTTCTAAGCCACCCATCGTCCAAAAAACAAATTGATTCACCTCGTATTGTCTAGCAAACAGAAGTACTCCTAGTGTCGCACCGCCTAATAGGGATGAAAGAGCTAATCCCGCTAAAATAAGATAAAGGGTTTGACCATTACCTGAGTTTTTTGCCAGTACATAGACAAACATGGCGCAAGCTAAGGCCCCTATACTTGCTATTACAGGTGTCCACAATGGATTAGACAAAGAAAGTCCAGTCGCTATAGCAATTACCGCACCAAAACTACTACCAGCACTCACACCTAAAACATCAGGACTGGCTAAAGGATTTCTAAATAAACCTTGCGTACACGCCCCCGCAAGCGCTAATGCACTGCCCGCGGTAATTGCAGCCACAACACGAGGTAAACGGATATGTACCACAATCGCTGATAAGGTCGGATATTGTTCGCTCGCAAACTCTTGTCCTTCGAACAACCAAAGTTTTAAAAACGCAAACAGATCCGACAAAGCAATATCGACAGCGCCTAAAGTCAATGCAAACCAAATTGAAAGCAAAAGCACTAGCAAAGAGCCATAACTATACAAACGTATTTTAGGCAGGCTCGAATCTGCAATCATGGAGCTGGCGCTCCTAATACCGCTTTATTTACAAACAAAATGGTCTCAACGATATGTTGACTGTAGGTGCCACGCAGATTTTCAGGTATTGGGTAGACGTAACCACGCTTAATGGCATCAATACTTCTTAGGGCAGGATCTGTCATTACCTGATTCATGAAGTTATCAGCGCCCTGTTCATCGCCATAAATCCACCCTGGGACAAACAATACTTCAGGATTTAGCGCCACCATCATTTCTTTAGACATAGGTGTTTGCCCAAATTTATCGGCCTGTAAATCAGAGACTACGTTTTTAAAACCAGCCTTATCAACAATGAGTTGCCAAGTCGATTGACGCGTGCTCGATGTACCCCAACTGTTATAATCAAGCACCTTATATCGATGACTAGTGAATATTAGCTCTTCTTCCAATCGACGGTCCATTTCCATCACCATCGCTTCCGCCTTATTTTGCTCACTCACCATCTTACCCACCAGCTTGATTAGCGCTTTTATTTCTTCATAGGTTGATGGTGTGGGTAGTAGAAAAACCTTAATTCCAGCAGAGCGAAGCTGCTCTACACGACCAGCATCACTCCAACTTGCAGCGAAGACAAGGTCTGGCTGATTAACCAAGATCCGTTCTACGTTGAGATCGAGACGTGGTATCGTAATCGGCATTTTTCCTGCCACTGCAGAGAAGTGTTCATCATCCACTAAGTTAGTGACTGAGCTGAACTGTTCAGGTTTAATCAAATCCAGCAACACTTCATCACTGAATAGTGATTTAGATGAGATTTTTGTTGGTGCTGAAGCAAGATTAACCTTAGTGCCACTAGCATCAGTGACCGTCATCGGGAAACTCGCCCATGCAGTTGGAGCACACAAACAAGCAAGTAACAAAAAGACGCGCATAGTACTTTCCATAGTCTATGTTATTCGAAGTTTAATTCGCCCTGTACGTTCAAACTCCAGCAATACTAAATAGACTTGGAGTCATCTTCCGGTTCTCAGCAAAGAAAATTGAAGTAATCCGTGATTTTATCGAATAACAGTGATTAGATATCAGATTGGGACATAGAGTAACAATGTTTCTCTACTAACGCATTGAAACATAGCCTAATTGTAAGCCGAAAAGGACGATTAAATGAAATTCAGTGGCAATATCGATGAATTAGCTTATCCATTCATCTTTGAGGAAAGCCCACTTTGTGATTTTGAAATTCTCACAGATGAACTTTGCACCGTAGTCGGATTAGCTCTTACCGCAATAGACAACACGCAGATACGTAACTCTTTAGAAGAACTGCAACCAAACATATTTCATCTCAATGGGTCTATTCGGGGTAAGAATGGCATATTTGAAAGTGATATAGAACAACTCACTAAAGAGTACCATACCTTTAGAAACAGCGTAGCCGATGATCAAAAGCGTTTCGTATTGCCAAGAGGGACAGGTCCGGTAGTACAGTTGCATTATTGCCGCAGCCTTTCAAAAAAGGTGGTAAGACAATTGGTATTAGTAGAAAAATCTGGGAAAAATGTTCCCCAGACTTTACCTCGATTTGCCAACCTTCTAGTTAATTACTTTTTTGCCTTAACTCGAGTGCTAAACCAAGAGATGGGTATTGATGAGCCTGAGTACGTCAGTATCAATTACCCTGCGAAGCCCCAGCCTTAACACTTTAGGTTAGAAACTGCTCATCATGAGTTGTGCGCCTAACGCAACCAGAACCACGCTAGTACACATCTGCAGGCGGTAATTTGTTTTACCGTTTGCCAGCAATGCTTTGGCCCTATCGAGCATGCTAGCAAGCCCGCACTGCCAAATCATAGCCAAGACAAAGTGTATTGAAGCAAGAAGCATAGATTGAAGCCACAGGTTACCATTTTGATCGATGAACTGTGGCAGAAATGCGAGATAAAACACCGCTGTTTTTGGGTTTAGTACATTAGACAAAAACCCTTCTCTAAGAGAAATGTAACGCGGTACCCCTTGTTGACTGCTGTCGATGTGTAATGCACTAACGCCACGACGTAACGAACGAACCCCAGACGCGCCTAGATAAATTAAATAAGCTGCACCTATAATTTTGATACCATTAAACAAGTCGGGACTTTGACTAATAATGGCAGCAACACCAATCGCAGACCAAGTCGCGTGAAGGTATAACCCTAAGCAAATCCCTAAACTTGTAGCGTAACCATCCCACTTACCACCTCGACTGGTGTTTCTTATCACCAAGACAGTGTCTAACCCCGGTGTAATAGTCAATAAGGTCATTGCTGCGATAAAAGTGTATAAGTCGTTAATCTGCATTGGATTTTCTATTGCTGACTAGGTTGGAAGCAGGAAGTTTGCTAGTCTAAACCAATTCAACACCCTTAAGGAAGAGATATGTCTGCATTTCAATCACTCAAAGACCATTTCCAAAAGATTGATAATTTTAACCACCTATCGGCTATCTGCGGATGGGATGCGGCGGCGATGATGCCAAGTGGAGGCAATAAAGCTCGCTCACGTGCTATGGCTGAGCTATCTGTTCATGTGCACAGTCTAAAAACGGAGCCTCAACTCGAGGAGTGGTTTGGTAAAGCCTCAGAGCAATCCCTATCAAAGCAAGACACCGGGATACTGCGAGAGATGAAGCGTAGCTGGCTTATGTCCAACGTACTTCCAAGCAAATTAGTAGAGGCTAAGTCTTTAGCTGGCTCTAAATGCGAGCACGCATGGCGTACCCAAAGAGGCAATAATGATTGGCTTGGTTTTGCGAAAAACTGGCAACTGGTGGTTGAATTGTCTCAAGAAGAGGCGCAGATACGCTCAGATGCTACTGGTCTCACCCCCTACGATGCCATGCTTGATATCTTTGAGCCAGGTACAAACAGCGAATCCCTTACCCAGACCTTTGATGACGTAAAATCTTGGCTTCCAAACTTAATCGACACTGTTATTACCAAACAGAGTGCTGAAGCCATGATTGAGTCGACAGGTACCTTCGACACCTCAAAGCAAAAAGCACTAGGTCTTGAGGTAATGAAACTATTGCAGTTTGATTTTAAGCACGGTCGCCTTGATGAAAGTGTCCATCCTTTTTGTGGGGGCGTGCCAGAGGATGTAAGGATAACCACACGCTATGACGAGAAGGAATTCATGCAGTCCCTAATGGGCATTGTGCATGAAACAGGCCATGCTCGCTATGAGCAGGGCTTACCTTCAACTCTTTCAGGTAATCCGAGCGGTGAAGCGCGTTCAATGGGGATTCATGAATCCCAGTCCCTATTTTTTGAAATGCAGTTAGGACGCAGTGCCCCTTTTATTGGTCATCTAAGCCAGATGGCGACTAAGCAATTCACCTCTCACGATCCTGCATTATTTGAGCCTAACAATCTAAATAAACTATACACTCGTGTAAAGAAGGACTTTATCCGCGTTGATGCTGATGAACTGACTTACCCTGCCCACGTTATCCTTCGCTTTGAGATAGAGCGAGATCTAATTAATGGCAAGATCAGCTACAAAGATGTTCCAGAGTTATGGGATACCAAGATGCAGTCTTACCTAGGGTTATCTACTGCTGGAAATTATAAAAATGGATGTATGCAGGACATTCATTGGACTGATGGTGCTTTTGGGTATTTCCCGAGTTATACACTGGGCGCAATGTATGCAGCGCAGTTTATGGCTGCTATGAGACAAACCGTCGATGTCGATGGAGCACTACATGCCGGAGATCTATCCCCCATATTCACTTGGTTATCAAATAACATTTGGAGCAAAGGAAGCTTGCTAACCACCGATGAGCTCGTTAAGCAAGCCACTGGCGATACGCTCAACCCTATTCATTTTGAACAGCATTTACGAACTCGTTACTTGTAATCTGGTAAGTAGAGGGCGCCTAGTTTTAGGTGCCCTTTGGTGCTTTTTTAAAATAAACCTGTATTTTCATCTAACGAATAGACACATTTATTAGAGTCGCTTATACATCAAATGAAAGATCATGAAAATGGCATCGGTTATTACGTCCATTATTTTTCACTTTGTATAACGCTTTGTCTGCTTGAGAGAATAATCGCTCGAATTGATTTTCAGCCAAAGGTGGGACTGTTGTACCACCGATACTGAGGGTGACATCAAAAGGTGCGTTTTCCATCGGCAATGATAAGGCTTTTTGTAACCTCGTCATTACTTCTTTAACTTCTGATTGTGAAGTACTCGGGCACAGAATAATAAACTCATCCCCCCCCCAGCGAGCCAATAAGTCATAGCCGCGGGTCTGCTTACGCAAATGCTCAGCAACGATGACTAGGACTCGGTCACCAATCTGATGTCCAAAAATATCATTCACTTGTTTAAAATGGTCAATATCCACTAGGATCATTGATGTTTCTGTCATATATCGCAATGACCGCTCTAATTCCTTTTTAGACAACTGCTCAATAGCTCGTTTATTAAAGGTATTCGTTAATGGTTCTATTTCAGCCATTCTCCTTTGCCTGCGAAACATATTGTGAATACCATAAGCGATAAGCGCTAGTCCAAGTAAAGACAGTACATCACCGACAAGCATATCCACCATTGCATTACTATTGATGACCGTTTGAAATTGATAAACCTCTTCTAAAAACTCATACGATTTGCAAACCATTAATGACAGCAGACCCAACTTTACTGTGTATTCAAGTGTGGTTCTGCCAAACACATATATCGTAGCCAGCAAAATTAAAGAAGCAGACTCCAAAAGAAAGTTTGTTTTATCCAAAATTTGAAAACTAAAGAATAAATAGGTAGGAAACAGTGCACTAATAGCGATTAGCAGATAGTTCATAGTTGGAGTAACCCTAGCCAATACAAGATGAAAGCACCGGTTTAAAGATATTTGTTGTAAATAGCGGGATATCACTTAATTTGGTCATTTCGAAATGCTGAGATCTCAATTGGTTAAGAAAAACAAGCTTAACGCCTTGTTATAATTATCGCAAATCACCCGTCACACTTCTTATGAAAACTAATTGCCTTTAGTGTGATGGCCCATGGGGATAACCTTTGAAGTGAATATTCCATCGATACCTAATTGTCGTTTTCTCTAATTAATCAGGGGTTAACACTAAAGAAGTTATCTCAATCGAAAAGCAAAACTAATCGCTGGCAAGCATGTTCTTTATTAGATTGGCATCACGGTTGGCCTACTCTCCTGCCTACATGCGGCATTATTTATGATGGGCAAGTAAGGCTTTTGTACACAAACGAGTTAACTCTTTATTCTCTTCTTCAGTCAAGCAACCCATAAACTCTGTTCGAGTTTCAATAACGACTTTACTGCACACCTGTCTGATCTCCTCTCCACTGTCAGTCAGAGCAAGTAGCTTAGTTTTTTGATTATTGTCATCTTTCATGGTTTTTACCCACCCACGCTTAACCATATTGTCTACCGTGCGTTTTGCGGTGCTTCTATCGTACATTAGGTAGTCCGCTACGCTTTGTTGCTTAATCGGTTGATTTTCAAAAATAATATACATGGCCAATAACATCTCCAGAGTGATGTCGGCATGCACACGCAACCTCCCATGAACTAAATTTCTGTGAAGCCTAGTCAGCACGGTCATCAGGAACAATGGACTGTTTTCTAGAACCGACATTCGGCGTAGATCTTTTGCAAAAATAGTGTCCGTTGGCATAGTAAGTTCTCATTTCTAAAAGAAAGTCATCAACATTCTTTTTATTGTTGTTTCTACAACATTAGCAAAGTTACAAACGAAAGTCTTTCCGCTAACACCAGTAAACATGAATGCCCTATGCGCTATTAACTCCTAAATGGAATTTCTCTCCGGTAAAACAGAGATCTATTTTTGTTTAGTTCTCGAACACTTTATGTTGCATATGCAACATAAAGTGTTTATAGTGAGCATATTGTTGAGGGTGCAACATAAAGTGCAGGACGCAAACATAATTAACTAAGAGAGACTTCCATGAAAAAAGTAATCTTTAATGTATACGCTGCGACACTCGCTTCTATAGCTGTATTTTGTGCCGTATTAATGACCGAACCGGGTCAGTCTTTGGCAGTACCAAGAGACTGGGTTTTAGGTTATTACAACAACTTTTATCTATTTGTTACCCTACAAACGATAGCCTTAGTTGGCCTATGGGTTCTCAGTGAAAAGTGGAGAATGTGGAACCGAAAATTGATGTCGCTCGCTACTATCGGCGTCTTCATCACTTTCTGGGCAGAATCCCATGCGATGCCAACGGCATTCCCTACCGAGCAATTTAATGCTGCATATTATTCTATTGAGGAAGCAGAAGAGAAAATCCCAGCGGAAGATCAACGTGTCTATGTCGTAGAACAGGGTGATGAAGTGCGAATCTTCCCTCGCTATCATATCCAAGTACCTCATGTGGCAGGTTGGAAACATGAAGACACTGACTACGCAATCACTTATTGCGGTCTATCTAACCTACCTATGGTTGTAGAGACAGACTACGGTTTGGGAGAAGCTGACTTACAAGTATTAGGTCAAACTCACAACAACTTAGTATTTAAAGATGTGAACAACGGCACCGCTATTCAGCAAGCGACCATGCAATCTGAGTTTACTGAACACAGCCCTACTGTTATCCCTAACACCATGATGGATTGGGAAGAAGCTAAGGCGCTATACCCTGATGCGAAGGTCTACCTATACGGTATGGATCGTATGATTGATGGATTGCTACTAGATCTGTTTGAGCAGCCCCTCATTGACCAACGTGATCTAGAAAATGAGAAGTTTATCTTCCCGACACTGGCACTGACAGATCAACGCATGAACCCTAAAACAGAGATCTTTGGATACGATAACGGTCAAGGGCAACAAATTGCAATTCATCCTGAATTTGCGCGTGATAACGATGGTTATCAATTCGATTTGGGCAACGAAACACTTGAAATTGAATCTGATGGGAATATCGTCCGCTTGGTAAATGCAAAAACAAGCCAACAAGTACCGACCCACAACGGATTCCATTTTGGGATTTGGGCTGAATACTTCCCTGAATCCGAAGTTCTTCAGTAAGCAAAACGAAATAGCCACTCACAACAGCCTAACTACTTAATAGGCTGTTGTATATTTAACGATAAATTGTCGCGCCTTACAGAGAGTCTATTTGGCTCTGAATTAAATAAGCTTTACTTGAAAAGCACTAACAATACGCATGCCTACACTGACAAGATGAACTTTTCAGTCGTGCGTCTCTGGAGAAATCATGAACAAACACTATTCCATCATCGCTTTAACTTTCTTATTATCAGCTTGTAGCACGGCCCCACAAAAAGGGGACACTGTGCTTGAATCACGTGTCCTTGAATCCAATACCATCACTACTACAGCCGCTGTTATTGATATCGATTACGAAGAACGATCGGTCACTATTGAAAATCAAAACCGTATTGTCGTGTTATATGTAACACCTGAAGTCAAACGCTTTGATGATATAAAGGTTGGGGACTTTGTGACAACTGAATATACCGAATCGGTCGCAGTGCATGTACAAATTCAAGATGGAGAAACACGTATTCAAACCTCTGGAGATCTAGATCAGGCTCGAGAAAGTGTTGATGCAATGGAGCAAATCCAGGTCGTATCAGATATTTTGGCCATTGACACCACATTAGATACCGTCACCTTAAAACAACCCCACGGTGGTGAACTGACTCTACCCGTAGAATACCCAGAAAACTTAAACAATGTCTCTGTTGGCGATCAAGTAGTGATGACCTATACCAAAGCCATCGTTATCTCAATTGAACAACAATCCGATGAGGCACCTCTTTCTAGATAATAAAAGAAGCTGAATCGACCTTTCATTAGCTACAGTCTAACTTAACCGTTAGGCTTTTTTGTTTCCATCCTTTCTATGCAACTAGCAATGTACTGCTAAAATGGAACAGCCGATTTCAACTTTGAAGTTCTACACACCTTAGGATGTCTAAATGAAGTTATACCGCTGGAGTTCTTTTCTCGGTTTAGTATTTATCAGCAACGTTTTTGCTGGTCAACAGATCGTTCATTTAGAGGATGGTCGACAAGCTGTACTCAACGACGACTTTACTTGGCAGTACCTAGATTCCTCTGCAAATGAAGGAGTAACAGAGCACGCTTCTGTGGTTTCAACACCGGAGAACGAAACCCCTACCACACCGTTAACCAATGCTTCTATTGCCGCCTCTACTCCAATAATTACTGGTGCCAGCATAATAATTGTTGGTAGTGACAAGACCAAAATCGTGGTGGAGCACTCAGGTGTAGAGATAGACCTTGCGAAGCCTCAGTGGATTGACGGTCATTTAGTCGTTGAAAGTGAAATCACTAACAATGGTCTGCAACCCGTTATAAAAGCTGATCTCAAGATTGATGTTTATGATCTGCAAGGTAACTTACTGGCTAGTGAAGAACACGCTGCGTTTCGTTCTATAAAACGTATGGCAGACACCTATCTGCGACCACAACAAACGAAACAAGGTTCGACAATTAAGATTAAGGTACCAAAACAAGAACAATATCAAATTATCTCTGAAATCAGTGAGTTAGACCATCGAGGATAATCTAACGTCAGATGGAAACTGTGTCTTTGCATTACTTTACATTAGCTTACACTAATGTTCATTCAGAGTCCTATGTTTAAGGTGTAAAAACAAACGAGGACACGATCATGAAAAGCAAATTAGCACTATCAGTCCTAGCGATTCTCGGCTTATCCATTGCACTTGGTGTTAATGCGGCAGACCAAGGTCGAGGAGTACAAAGCGCCAGTCCAATGCCAAACTTTACTGCAATGGATACCAATAGTGACGATAAAGTAAGTGCCGAAGAGTTCAACACCTTTAGAGCAGAGCGCATGGAGCAGCGTGCGAGCGAAGGGAGACAAATGAAAAACGTCTCAAAAGCGGCAACCTTTGATTCTCTAGATACAAATGGTGACGGCTATATCGACCAAACAGAGTGTCAAAATCAACCTTGCGATGGAGGTCGTAAAAGAGGAGGCCAAGGACAAAACTCCTAAACTACGCGTAAAAAAAGTGAGTGCCGAATAACTCGCGCACTCACTTTTTTAGCCTATAGCTGTCAATCTAACTCTTAAACACTCCGAGCACCTATGTCGCTCCTATCATCCCCAAGGGATCGCCCCTGCCATCGCCAAGTGGTCGCCCCTGTCATCCCCGAGTGCTGTTATCGGGGATCTCATAAACCCAACCATTGCCGATAAAAGCACTCAGCAATGATGGGCATGATGATGTGGTGTATTCAAGTCAGACTGTCAGGTTTTAGCTTTTAGCTTTGACCGTTCAGTGACCACTAAAGACCTGTGGTCATGTGCAAGCTGTAAAATAGACCACGGCCGATTAGCTCTGAGATCCAGATGAGTACCAGAGCAACGCCAAGGTTAATTGGGTTTACTGACGCTTTATTGATTAATGGCATAATCCAAATCAGCAAGCCAAACACCAGCAGTGCAACCTGCAATATCAAGTAGAAGCCTAAGCCCTCTACTAATTCTGAAGCCTTCACTACTGACGATTGAATATCACCAATTAGGGTCATCTTACCTACTGTTGCCAGCAAGCTAATACCAATGGCAATAACCGCAAGGATCGCAATGTTACGATCTACCGTGAACCGACTGTCATTAGCAAAGACAATAACCCACTGTGAGAACAGCAAACCCGTGACAACCATAGTCATCACAAAGCTCATTGGCGTATAGATGTTGTTCCAAGTCGGTACAGTATCAATCATGTATACACTGATCATCGAATACATGAAAATAACACCCAAAGCCATAGCAACTAGCATCAGCAGTTTCTGAACACCAACGCCACCTTTTTTCAGCACAGAAAGCAGCCATTGCAGACCACCTACAGCAAAGAATGCTGCGCCGAAAAAGACTTCATTTGATAGCCACGCTGAGCCAAGCATATTAAATGCATTAAATGCTCTTAATGGAGAACCAAGATGCGTGGTAGAGAACAGAAAGCCAATCCCCATTATCGCCCAAAGGAAAAACATTGGCACTTTGTAGCTGTTTATCTTCTCTTCGTCATAACCTTTAGCTAGAGCACGCGCACTGACTAGCAGATATCCGCCCACAGCAGTCTGTGCAAGAACGGTAAAAAAGATCAAAGACCATTCGTGGAAAATCATCTTACACCTCCTTAGGGTTAGCTAGGAAACCGCTAGTATCACCGGTTGCTTTCGCATTCTTGTTAAGCTTGATAACGATGTTTGGTAGGGTTTGTGTTGACGATGGTAAAGGTGCCACATCGGCATTTGCACCATATTTCTCACGAAGAATATTAATCTCACCAAACTCCAATGCGCGAAGAGGACAAGACTCAACACACATAGGTTGCATCCCTTGCCCCACACGTTCATAACAACCATCGCACTTAGTCATATGACCTTTTTTCGCGTTGTACTGTGGCGCGCCGTATGGACAAGCGTTCGCACAATGTTGGCAACCAATGCAGACATCTTCATTTACCACGACTAAACCGTCTTCATCACGCTTGTGCATTGCACCAGATGGGCACACCTTAACGCAGGCTGGATTGGTACAATGGTTGCAAGCGATAGAAAGATAGTAAGAGAACACATCTTTCTGTATCCAGGTATCACCGTCTTGAACAAAACCACCACCTGCATACTCATAAATCCGACGGTAGTTGCTCTTAACATCTAGGTCTCGATAATCTTTACAAGCAAGTTGGCAAGTCTTACAACCTGTGCATTTACTTGAGTCTATGTAAAAGCCGTATTGTTTCATTACTTCCTACCTTATGCTTTGTTCAGTGCTTTGATTTGAACGAGATTCGTATGTTGCGGATTACCCTTAGCCAATGGACTTGGTCTTTGGGTTGTAAGCACGTTGATAGAGCCCGCATGATCAATCTTTTGACCGTCAGGGGCATACCAAGCGCCCTCGCCTAACGCAACAACGCGAGGCAGAATTCGAGGCGTAACCTTAGCCGCAATATGCACTTCACCACGGTCGTTGAAAATACTGACCATGTCGCCATTCTTAATTCCACGTTCCTCTGCATCAATTGGGTTAATCCAAATTTCTTGAGGAGCCGCTGCTTTTAACAACGCAACATTACCATAGGTTGAGTGTGTTCTTGCCTTGTAGTGGAAACCTGTCAACTGCAATGGATAGGTAGCAATTTTCGGGTCATTGTGCCCTTCAAATACATCAGCGTAGATAGGAAGCGGGTGAATAACATCCCCTTCTTTTAGCTCCCAAGTTGCCGCTATTTCAGCAAGCGCTTCTGAGTAGATCTCAATCTTCCCACTTGGTGTATTAAGTGGGTTTGCTTGTGGATCTTTACGGAAGTCTTCATAAGCAATGTAATCATGATTGTACTGACGCTTATAGATACCGATGTCTTTCATCTCTTCAAAGGTAGGTAGCGTTGGATCTTGTTTACGAGTTTCAGCATATAAGTGCTCTACCCACTGCTCTTGAGTGCGCCCTTCAGTAAACTCTTGTTCTACTCCCATGCGCTTCGCGAGTTGCGAACACATTTCGTAGATACTCTTAGCTTCAAACTGTGGCTCAATCGCTTTTTGCGCATAGATAAAATACGGCGCATTTGCCGCTTTACCGTCCATCGCCCAGTCATCTTGCTCTGACGTAGTTAAATCGGGAAGAATAATATCCGCGTATTTTGCAGATGAAGTCATATGGTTATCAATTACCACAATCATTTCACATGCTTTATCGTCTTGTAGAATATCGTGTGTACGGTTGATATCAGAGTGCTGATTAATCAAGCAGTTACCAGCATAGTTCCAGATCATTTTGATTGGATTTTGTAAACGCTCTACGCCACGCACACCATCAGTCTTATCTGTCATTTCTTCATGACGATAAATAGCATCTGTCCATAAGAACATAGAGATAGAGGCGCTAACCGGATTTGGTACCGTAGGGAAACGTACGAACGGGATATTAATGTCACTCTCTCGTGCACCCGTCGAACCGCCCGCAACACCCACAGAGCCCGTTAGTAAAGAAAGCATCGCAATAGCACGGCAAGCTAACTCACCATTTGCTGTACGCTGTAATCCCCAGCCTTGGTGAATAGCACAGGGTTTATTTGTTCCCATTTCACGAGCTAGTTTAACGATGGTGTCAACAGGAATACCGGTGATCTTAGATGCCCACTCAGGCGTTTTTACAATACCGTCTTGGTCATTACCTAGGATGTAAGATTTGTAGTCACTGTTCTTAGGCGCTGAAGCAGGCAATGTCTTCTCGTCAAAGCCCACGCAGTATTTGTCCAAGAACGCTTGGTCTACTAAATCTTCGGTGATCATCACATAAGCGACACCTGCAACCAAAGCAGCATCGGTTGATGGGCGAATCGGAATCCATTGATCTTCACGGCCACCTGCAGTGTCAGTGTATCTTGGATCAATGATGATGGTTTTGGCGTTAGATTTATTTTTGCTCTCAACGTAGTGATGGATTAAACCTCCACCTGACATACGAGTCTCTGCCGGGTTGTTACCAAACTGAACATTCAGTTTCGTGTTTGCCAAATCAGAAAAAGAGTTATTGTTTGCCCAACCGCCGTAGGTGTAACTAAGGCCCTTGGCAATCTGCGCAGTAGAATAGTCACCATAGTGGTTTAAGTAACCACCAGAAAGGTTCATCAAGCGAGCAATGAGCGTTTGCGCTGGTGGCCACGACTTAGTCACTGTGCCACCTAAGGTACCGGTACCATAGTTTAGGTAGATTGAATCATTACCGTAATCTTTGATAAGGCGCTGCATTGTACCGGCGACTTCATCGTAGGCTTCTTCCCATGTAATGCGCTTAAATTTACCCTCACCACGTTTACCTACGCGTTTCATTGGATATTTCAAACGGTCAGGGTTGTATACGCGACGACGCATTGAACGACCACGCAAACAAGCGCGCACTTGCGTACTCTCGCCGTATACATCACTGCCTGTATTATCTGTTTCAACGTATTTGATTTCACCATCTTGTACGTGCATACGCAATGGACAGCGCGAGCCACAGTTTACTGTACATGCACTCCATACCACTTTTTCATCAGAACTTTGTTTGACAGCAGCTGATACTGGGCTGGATTTAAATGGAAGGCTGATACCACTAGCCAACGCTGCGACACCCCCTACTGCTGAAGACGCTTTAATGAAGCCTCTTCGAGTAAGGTTCATTACACCTGACTCTTGATTATTCTTTGTCATTCTAAGATGCCTTTGTTCTAATAATTACTACTACTTTATAGTTAGTCGGATAAATGACAGCTATAGAAAAGCCGTTGATTGATTGATATCAAGAACGGCTCAAAAATAGTTTTTACGTGCTAGAACTTAGAAGCTACTCATAGACAGTAATATGGATTTGAATATACTTAGCCGTCATCACTTATGCGGAATTTTACGAATGATTCTCAATACAGCTAAGCTTGTCGGTTCACTCTTTTACGAACGTTGGAAAAAACAAGAGCTGATCCAAGTGTTAGTCGCTTTGGCTGAAGAAAATATCGTTTCTCAACAATGCGTTGATGCCCTTGAGGTGCAATCAGAAGAAAGCTTAGAGCATAGTTTCTCTCATCTTTTTGAGGGACTAGGTGACATGCCCGCGCCTCCGTGGGGATCAGTATATCTTGACAAAGATCGCGTAGTATTCGGTGAATCCACCGTTGAATATCGTGCATTTCTTAAAAGCCATGGAATATCGCTCGACACGGGTTTAAGAGAGCCAGAAGATCAATTTGGTTTAACCTTGTATGCCTTTTCTCAACTCCTTGCTGAAGAAAAAGAACAAGCAGCAAATCACCTACTTGAATATCACCTTTTACCCTGGGCAATTCCTTACTTAGAGTTACTTAGTAAAAAAGCCGATAATGTTTTTTACAGTGCACTGGCTGTTGATATCAAGACGTGGTTGGTGGGGATTGCAAGTGACTTACAATTAAACATTGTAAATAGAAAATTGTATCTAGATTAACTATGTCCGAAGCAATTGATTCAAATCGCAGAGGCTTCTTAACCCGTTTATCTAAACCGGTTAGTGAGTTAAGTGGTGAAACTGAGGCGACACCAAGAACAGCGGCCCGTCCACCACAAGCGGTTGATGAAGCTCTATTTGTACGCCTATGTGATGGATGTGGAAAGTGTGCAAGGGCTTGTCCAAACAGTATCGTACACATTCGCGAAAACCTAGCGCGTATCGATATGGACTACAACGAATGCACCTTGTGCCAAGAATGTACCAAGGCTTGCCCTACCGGTGCCCTGAATTTAAGTGTCAAAGCTCACATAGACCTTACCCCAAGCTTTTCACAAAGCTGTAATAACTATCTTCAGCTCTCTTGTAATCTATGCCAGTCTAGTTGCACGTTAGGCGCTATTTATATCGAAGAAGACGAGCTACCAAAAATTGATACCGACCGATGCAATGGCTGTGGTCAATGTCAGTCCTCTTGCTACGTCAATGCTATAAGTATGGTAGCAAGCTAAATCTAGAGATAAAAAAAATGCTCCTAACTAGGAGCATTTTAAATTCTAAATGGGGTATTACAAAAAGTGGAATGTTGCGTTTAGCGTGAACGAATCAATGTTGCCAGCATCACCAACTTCAAAGTTTTGATAACCCGCACCTACTGAAATCATATCAATGATGAAATATTCAACACCTACACCGTACATTAGATCATAACCATCATCGCTATCAGTTCCGGCTTTACCACTAAGATCATAACGGTTTGCACCAAGGCGGCCGTAAATATGCACAGGACCTAGATCTACACTTGGTTTGATGCCCACATAGAAAGAGTCAGCATCGTACTCTAGCCCACTGAACTTAAACTTACCATGATTCCAATAACCCGCTTCAATACCGATGATCGGCAAAATGCCCGTACCTACATGTAAACCAAATGTAGTGTTGTCATCGCTACCAAAAGAAGACTGACCTACTGCACCACCCGCGTACAACCATGAGTCTGCAGCTGCCATAGACGAAACACTCATCAGACCAATGGCAAGAGCATGTTTAACGTACTTCATTCTAACTTCCTGTTTTAGTTGTGGTTTTACTTTGTCACATTATGAACCATAAATGACAAAATCACAGCATTGATTTACGCATTATCAATTGCATTTCGAATACGTTTATCAGAAATTGGATACGGCGTGCCTAATTGTTGAGCAAAATAGCTCACGCGCAATTCCTGTAACATCCAATGGATCTCTTTTACTGATTCAGGTACTACTGCACCCTTCGGTATTTTATTTTTCAGTTCTTGGTACTGTTTCGCCACCGCTTCAATCTTAAGAAGTTGCAATCGGTCACGATTTGGATCGATAGGTAATTTTTCCATACGTCTTTCGATAGCACGCATGTAACGTAAAATGTCAGGTAATTTCTTCCAGCCACACTCAGTAGCAAAACCTTTATAGATAAGCCCTTCTACTTGTGCCTTTATATCAGACAATGCAAAAGCCATGCTAAGGTCGACACGCCCTTTAAGCTTTTTATTGATATTAAAGGCCGTTGTCAAAATCGCCTCTACTTGCTTTGCAATATCAACGACAGTGTCACCAAGCTCACCTCGCACATGCTCTTTCAACGATTCAAACTTATCGGACTCCCAAACAAGACCGCCCTGACCTTCTATCAGCTTATCAACACCGCAAGCAATACAATCATCAATTAGATCTAGAACCTTACCAAAAGGATTAAAGTACAGCCCCAGCTTAGACTTGTTAGGCAGATTCTGGTGCAAATACTTAATTGGAGAAGGGACATTAAGCAGTACTAAGCGACGCTGACCGGCTTGCATTGCTTGTTGCTGTTCATACTCAGTCTCAAAAAGCTTAATCTCAACGCTTTGCTTCGCATCTACAATGGCTGGGTATGCCTTAACCTGGTACCCGCCGCGCTTTTGTTCATACACGCGTGGAATTTCACCAAAACTCCAAGTATGAAGATCTTTTTGTTCAATATCATCATCAGCCACCTTAGAAAGTGTTTGTTGTACCTTCTCTTTTAGGCTGTCTTTAAGCTCATACAGATCCGCATGTTCTTTCAATTTTCGGTTTCGATGGTCGACGGCGCGAAAAGTAACCTTGAGATGATCCGGGATCTGTTCTAGCTTCCAATCTTCTCTCAATACCTCGACTCCCGTCATACGTCGAAGCTCTTTCTCAAGGCTATCAAGCAATGGCGCTTCCATTGGCGTGACTCGAGACAAGAAAGCATCCGCGTAATTAGGTGCAGGCACAAAATTTCTGCGCAATGTTTTAGGCAGTGCTTTAATTAGGCTTACCACCAGCTCATGTCGCAGACCTGGGATCTGCCAATCAAATCCTTCGGGTTGAACTTGGTTTAGAACTGGTAATGGGATATTCACCGTGACACCGTCACTATTGTCACCTGGTTCAAACTGATAGCTAAGTTTGAGCTTAAGGCCATTTTGATGCCAAAAATTGGGATAGTCTAACTCAGTGACATGCGAGGCATCGCCACGGAATAACATCTCTTTTTCAAAGTTGAGGAACTCAGGGCTGGCTTTACGTTCTTTGTTCCACCACGCATCAAAGTGACGACCCGAGATAGCATCGGTTGAGACTCGCTGATCATAAAAATCGAACAACTCATCATCATCCACCAAAATATCGCGGCGACGAGACTTATGCTCCAGCTCTTCGACTTCTTTCAATAACTTACGGTTTTGCTTAAAGAAACTGTGCTTGGTTTCCCAATCTCCCTCTACCATGGCAGCGCGAATAAACAATTCTCGACATAATGTTGGATCAATAGGTCCGTAGTTCACTGTGCGTTTAGGAACGATCGGAATACCATAAAGCGTTACCTTTTCGTGAGCCTGCACTGCCGCTTGTTTCTTCGACCAATGGGGTTCACTGTAGCTACGTTTAATTAGATGTTTAGCTAAAGGTTCAATCCACTCAGGCTGTATCTTGGCAACAATACGTCCCCATAAGCGCGAGGTCTCTACCAACTCTGCTGTCATCACCCATTTAGGCTGTTTTTTAAATAGCCCCGATGCTGGAAAGATATGAAATCTTGCGTTTCGCGCACCTTGGTATTCATTCTTTTCTTGGTCTTTCATACCCACATGAGAGAGCATACCGCTTAGCAAAGCACAGTGCACAGACTGATAATCTGCAGGTTCATCGTTAACCTTGATGTCCAATTCACGTAATGATTGGCTAAGTTGAAAGTACAAATCTTGCCACTCACGAACACGCAAATAGTTGAGATAGTCTTGCTTGCACTGACGACGGAATTGGTTACCCGTTAACGCTTTTTGTTGGGTTTTAATGTATTCCCAAAGGTTAACAAAGCTTAAGAAGTCTGAATCTTTATCGAAGAATCGACGATGCTTATCATCTGAAGATTGTTGCTTGTCACTCGGACGTTCACGTGGGTCTTGAATTGAAAGCGCAGAAGCAATAATCATTACCTCTTTTGCGCACCCTAGACGAGGCGATTCAATCACCATGCGGCCAAGACGAGGGTCGATTGGTAATCGTGCTAACTTGCGGCCAATACCCGTTAAACGCTTGCGTGGATCTGTTTCGGTTGGATTGATAGCGCCAAGCTCTTCAAGCAGTCGTACACCGTCTTGAATATTACGACGGTCGGGTTTTTCCACAAATGGGAAAGCTTCGATATCACCAAGCCCCAACGCCGTCATCTGCAAGATAACCGATGCTAGGTTAGTTCGTAGGATTTCTGGATCGGTGAATTCAGGGCGAGACAAAAAGTCCTCTTCTGAATAGAGCCTAATACAGATACCCTCTGCAACACGGCCACAACGCCCTTTACGCTGGTTGGCACTTGCTTGTGAGACCGCTTCAATCGGCAGTCTCTGTACTTTAGTTCGATAAGAGTAACGACTAATCCGCGCTGTGCCTGGGTCAATAACATAACGAATGCCCGGCACAGTTAAAGAGGTTTCTGCAACGTTAGTCGCCAAAACAATGCGACGACCACTGTGTGACTGAAAGATCCTATTTTGCTCTGACGATGAAAGCCTTGCATACAAAGGGACGATTTCAGTATCTCGTAGATTTCGTTTACTCAATGCATCAGCGGTATCACGTATTTCTCGTTCACCGTTCATGAAGATTAGGATATCCCCTAGCCCTTCATCACAAAGTTCATCAACCGCCTCAAAGATACCTTCTAATTGATCTCTATCGACATCGTCTTCTCCAGACAAAGGACGATAGCGTGTATCAACTGGATAGGTTCGCCCTGATACCTCAATAATAGGAGCATCATTAAAGTGCTTGGAGAAGCGCTGTGGATCAATGGTCGCAGAGGTGATAATAATTTTAAGATCAGGACGTTTGGGTAATATGTTTCTCAGGTAGCCCAGAATAAAATCGATATTAAGGCTTCGTTCATGCGCTTCATCGATAATAATGGTGTCGTATTGATTCAGGTAGCGATCATGTTGAATCTCTGCCAACAAGATACCATCAGTCATCAACTTAACTTGTGTATTTTCACTGATCTTATCGTTAAAACGGACTTTATAGCCGACAAATTCGCCAAGCTGTGTTTCCATCTCTTCTGCAATACGACTTGCCACGGAGCGCGCAGCAAGACGCCTTGGTTGAGTATGACCAATTAAGCCTGCTTTCCCTCGTCCTAATTCCGCACATATTTTAGGTAACTGAGTTGTCTTACCCGACCCCGTTTCACCTGCTACGATCACCACCTGATTCTCAGCAATTGCTTTGGCAATATCATCTCGCTTTTGACTTACCGGCAAGATTTCAGGGTAATTAATAGTCGGTGTATTCGATTGGCGCGCCTGTACTGTCATCATGGACTTAGCAATATCTAACGCTATTTCATCGAATACGGTATTTCTAGCGCTCTCATTCTTGATCCGACTTGCGCCTTGAATGCGTTTAGATAGGCGAAAGCGATCCTTAATCATGCACTCTTTAAGAGCAGCTTTAAGAGAGGTAGCGGTGTTTGTCTGTTTTTGAGGCTGAGATTGGGTCAAAACGATTCCGAACTGATAACTGTGAAAGGTATAACTCACTAAATTGTATCACAATAGGCATAAAAAACGTCTAATTGGTTCATCGATAATTACCGTTCAATGATCGATTTAGCCTCGGTTTCGTAAGTGTTTTTACTCTTATTTGACTAGTGAGAAACAGATGGAACTTTTAATCGAATCATTGGAAGGTGATATTTACTTAGCATACCAGGTACAAGGAAAGCGTAAAGCGCCACTATTAGACCGCCACAATAATCCAAGAACTTTTCGAAGCCTTGAACAAGTTCGTGAGTACTGCTCAAGTGAAACATATCAATCCGCCTCTCTATTACAAGCAACTGCATACGATGAGATGTGTGGCATTAGTAATGCAGAACAAAGCTCTGCGGTGATGAATCTCAACTGGTTCTAACTTCTCTCACCTGTCGTGACGTGGAGATAAAAAAGAGGCTCGAAACCGAGCCCCTTGCCTTTTAAGCGCCACTTCTTTCTCTAGAAATCAAACTGCAAATAGACGCTGTTGTAGTTACTGCCGCCCTTTATACGCCCATATTGCGACGATTTTTCAAAGATTGCTGAGCGATGGTGAATTGAATACCCCAACCAAACGCCGTCCATAGGACGATAGTTGAGCATTGAGCCAAGGTTTACATCAACAGAAAAATCCAGATAGTTTAGGAAATTGTTGGGCTCATAACCTTTCTCATCAAATTCGTTTTGCTCCAACGAGTTGATCTTTGAGGTATAAGACATACCTTCAGCAACACCAAGACGCCAGTCAAACGGCCAAGGTACCGTATAGTAAGCCTTGATTGCTAGGATGTACTCTTGACTTGACGCTTGGTCTTCATTACTCCAATGCCAACCAAAACCGGGGGTTAGATAAATATCTAATGGCAATCCAAACAAGCTATCCGTCAATGGGTGACCATAAAAGACTGTCGTGATTTGGCTATTATATGGGTCATCTTCAATATCGCCGCCAAGAATATCACCTAGGTTCGATGGCGTTCCCCAGCCGTGCGCAATGCGTACATAAGGCTTGTTGGATAGATGAGACTTGCGGGGTTTTTCTGGATCGTTAAAGAATCCGATGCCTAGGTAATATTCGGTCTGTATGTTGTCATCGATAACCACAGCATCTTTGGCACTACCATCGAGTATTTGTACGCTCGCCGAACCGAGTAGATAAAAGTTCGATATGACGTGGTAATTTGCACGAACACCAACGAACGTATCGACACCGCCATCGATATCTTCACCTAAGCCATAATAGTAAGAGTTAAAATCACTGCTCTTCAAACGCAACGTACCATAAGGCTGTAAAGTCAAAGAGCCATACTGATACTCGCCCTCGGTGCCTATCGTTCCGTACCAATTGCCATCGGTATCCGTCATTAATTCTGAGTAGGCAAACCATTGATCAGTATATTGATACTCACCCCGAATACCCAGATCCAGAGCATCCGCTCCATATTCGTTCTGGATGTCTGCAGGAATATCTATGAACCGAAGTCGTCCCAAAGCCGAAACGTTCCAATCACTCTCTTTAGGGTTGTAAAGATATCCCCCTAGAGTTAAGCCTTTGACATAAACGTAATCGTTTTCGAAATACAGCATGGGGATAAAAGTACTAACACGTTCGGCGTCATCAAGATCCAGACCGTTTACATAAGGCACAGATGCACTTCGCACCACCCCAGCTAAGCCCCAAGTCTGCTCTGGATTTTTAGAGGTATTTCCGCTGAGTTCTGTTTCTTCTGATTTGGCAGGTTCAGTCACCGCTCTTTCTTCTGCTACTACGTCTGTCGATAGGCAGAAAGCGATCGATGCAGCCAGCATCGTTGGTTGAAATTTGTTCATAGAGTCCTTTCAAAGCATAAACAAGCGACAAAACTAAAAGTCACTATTTATTATAGGCTTACAATCCTAAGAAAGGTAAATATAGTTTTCATCTCTGGTCATTTGTCTGTCAAGACAAGCCTTGCCAGATTGCACTCGAGCCGCTTACTAGACAAAGTACTAGCGAAATACGCCTCATCCATTCTTTTGAAAGGTAGTTTACTGAGCGCATCGCCACCCAATAACCCAGTATTGCTGCGGGGATGAGAGGTATGGTCAGCAACAGATGCTTCATCGTAAACAAGCCCATAGCCATCAGTACTATCAAGGATAAGATAGAGCTAAAGACAAAGAATGCTGACAAATTGCCTCGCAGATTATTCGCATCTTGGTGCTGAAGCAAAAGTGCCATTGGCGGCCCGCCAATACTAGAACTTGTCCCCATAAAACCAGACAAAAACCCTGCTATAAACATGCGCTTGGGGGTGGGTTCGAGTCGAAATGGCAATGCGCTGACTAGAACGGCAAGTAACACAAATAACCCAAGGCCTAACGACAGCATGCTTGCGGATACGTAAAGTAGAATCGCGCCTCCTGCTAATGAACCGGGTATTCGCCCATACAAAGCGAGCTTTAATCCGCCAATGCTGATATTGGAACGAAATTTAAATGCGTTAATGAGTGATACAACCAACGCGACTAAACAAATAGGCGCCGGTACATAATCAATTGAAATTTGAAACAATAAGGGAGCAGCAACAATCGCTAATCCAAAGCCGATAGCCGTTTGAACAAAGGCGCCAACAAAGATCAATAGCATGGCGATAAGAGATGAGCTTTCAAATATACCTAGCTCAGTCATTACAACTCCAAAGTGTTTTTTTTAGATTCACTATTGACTTCATTCCCTATAGTCCTGCATATAATGGACAAACGATAAAGAATCATGAGGTCGATCACATGTTCAATAAAATCCATTCTTTGTTTAAAGAGCTTTTAGATGGCAACGATCTTGCCACTCACACACAAGAGCAACCAAAACTCGCTATTGCCGCTTTACTGTGTGAGGTAACTGCCGCTGACCATGAACAAACACCACAAGAGTTAGCAGCAGAGCAGCAAATGCTGCAAAAACTGTTAGATGTCACATCTGAAGACGCAGCAACCTTGCTTGAGAGCGCTAGAGAACAAGCAAACCAGTCAGTGTCATTGTACGACTTCACTTCTCAGTTAAGAGACTTGCCCAGAACTGAACGAAACGAACTCATTAAAGCAATGTGGACAGTCGCCTATGCCGATGGAGAGCTTGACCCTATCGAGGAATCCGTCATTCGCAAAGCTGCTGACCTTATCTATGTTGATCACAGCGACTTTGTAAAAACAAAACTAAAGGTACAAGGCAGTAATTAGAGCATGACTAACGCAAGTTTCGCTAGATTATACGCATCGGTATAACCTGAATGCTGTCTACCTTCCCACTCAATGTTTAGCGCTTCTTGTGCCGCTCTATGACCAATTCGTTTTTCTCTGAGGCGATGTTGCATGCGGTATAAGGTAGCAAGATTTACAAACTCAACAAAGGGAAAATCAATCCCTTTGTCTTTGCATTCATTGCGAAAGATAATGTCATCTCGCCCCCAACTTGCATAAATTTTGTTCGCACCGCCAAAGTTTTTGATCATTGACTTCATCACCCCTTCAAGAGGCCTTCCCTGCTTTTCAATTTTACGTGCACTGATACCCGTCAACTGAGTACAAAATAAAGAGACTTCATCTTTTTCGGGCTTCACATAATATTGCGCGCGCTTAACGATTTCTTGCTTAGCTAGATCAATCTCCGCTAAACCAATTTCTATGATTTCACCTGTAATGCCCTTGCCGTTTTCATTCCAGCAACACATTTCTAAATCAAAGCAAACAACTCGGTTATAGTTCATTAAATCTTGTTCATGAGCGATATTAATTGTCGTTAAGTTTACCCTAATTTGACATACTCAAACACTAACTAAATGTATTTAAGTACTTGAATTTCTATTCAAGCGCCCGCACATTTAGAGCAATTACATTATACCTAATGAGACTCTAATCATGATCATCGACCTATCCGTGTTACCTAACACGTTTGATATGCTTCATGCAGGTTTAGCTGCGTCAAGTGTCGTCCTTCTGGCTATTGCTATCGCTCGTAAGCCAAAAACTATTGAAAAGATCGTCGAAAAGCCAGTCGAGAAACGTGTAGAGGTTGAAAAGCCTGTAGAAAAAATCGTTGAAGTCGAGAAAATCGTCGAAGTCGAAAAAGTGGTAGAGAAAGTGGTAGAAGTAGAGTCAAAACTCAAGACTGCCTCTACCGACTCTGCCCTGCAACTGCTATCACTTCTACAACAAGAAGCTCGCTTAGTTGACTTTCTGAAAGAAGATATATCTTCCTTTGCAGATGAAGAAGTTGGCGCTGCTGCTCGCGTTATTCATAGCGGCGGACAAAAAGTTCTTAAAGACTACGTTACGCTAACACCCGTTCGCAACGAAACGGAAGAGACACAAATTCAAGTTGCCGAAGGGTTTGACGCTCAAGAGATTCGCCTTGTGGGTAATGTTACTGGCAAAGCTCCTTTCACCGGTACACTTATTCATAAGGGTTGGAAAGCCGATCAAATCGAGCTTCCAAAGCTTGCCGAAAACTACAACGCGAACATCATCGCACCTGCGGAGGTTGAGCTGTAATGAGTGAATCTGCAAAATACATTGTCGGTATCGATTTAGGTACTACACACAGCGTATTATCCTTTGTTGATAAGCACCAAGAAGATGCCACAGTTGAAGTGATGCCAATTCCTCAGCTTAGTGCGCCGGGTCAAGTCGAGAGTCTCAATCAATTAGGGTCTTTCATTTATCAACCTAGTGAACACGAAATGGGTGCAGGCTCTCGAACTCTACCATGGACAGAGTCTCCAGAAGCTCTTGTGGGTTCTGTTGCGAGAAAGCTTGGAAGCAAGACCCCTATTCGATTAGTGGCGAGCGCTAAGTCTTGGCTTGGTCATGCGGCAGTAAATCGCCGAGAAGCATTTCTACCAGCAGGAAGCCCAGAAGAAATCAGCAAGGTTTCTCCTTTGCGCGCCACTGAGCTTTACCTAGAGCATTTAATGCAAGCATGGAATCACGCACACCCAGAGCAGAAGCTTCATGAACAAGACGTGACTATCACTGTTCCTGCCTCTTTTGACCCTGCCGCTCGCGATCTCACAGCAGAAGCGGCTCGTAATCTTGGGCTACATCACCTAACGCTATTAGAAGAGCCACAAGCGGCCTTATACAACTGGATTGAGAAAACCGGTGATGACTGGCGCAATCAATTAACGATTGGTGATGTTGTATTAGTTGTCGATGTGGGCGGTGGTACTACTGATTTATCTCTAGTTGCAGTTACAGAAGAGGAAGGTAACCTTACACTAGAGCGTGTTGCAGTTGGCGAGCACATACTGCTTGGCGGTGACAACATGGATCTCGCCCTAGCCTATCGAATTAAGATGAAGATGGCTCAAGACGGCAAAGACCTGCAACCATGGCAAATACAAGCCATCGTGCATGCTTGCCGCGATGCTAAGGAAGCCCTTCTTAATGATAAAGAACTGCAATCTGTACCGATTGTTATTCCTAGTCGCGGTTCTAAGCTTATGGGGAGCACACTAAAAACCGAACTGACTGCAGAAGAAGTTCAGCAAACCCTTGTGGATGGTTTTTTCCCTGTAGTAGATATCGACGAACATCCTAAGCAAGCGAGACGCGGCGCATTAACTCAAATGGGTCTGCCTTATGCACAAGATGCCGGTGTAACAAGGCACATCGCTGCTTTCCTAAGCAAGCAAGCAGAATCCACCTCTGATGTTTTTGGTGGCATGTTCGGCTCTGATAAACCGGATTTCGTTAAACCAACCGCTATTTTATTCAACGGCGGTGTCCTCAAGGCAGAAACGCTAGCTGAGCGATTGTTTGAGGTGATTAACTTATGGTTAGCCGATGCCGATGCACCAGAGGCTAAACAGTTACTCGGCTCAGACCTAGATCTTGCAGTATCATCAGGTGCAGCTTATTACGGTCAAGTTCGTCAAGGCAAAGGCGTACGTATCCGTGGTGGTATCGCTTCGAGTTACTATGTCGGTATAGAAAGCGCTATGCCTGCGATCCCTGGTATGGCTCCTCCAATGGAAGCGCTGTGCGTAGCGCCCTTTGGCATGGAAGAAGGCTCCTCAGCTAATGTTCCAAGTCAAGAATTTGGTCTAGTGATCGGTGAACCTGTCCACTTCCAGTTCTACGGTTCTACCGTTCGCCGAGAAGACAATGCCGGTACGCACCTAGACTATTGGCAAGACGGCGAATTGGATGAACTTCCTGAAATTCAGGTCACCTTAGACGCAAAAGAAGGCCGTCAAGTAGGTGATGTCGTTGCTGTTAAACTAGCGTCTCGAGTCACAGAGCTTGGTACTCTCTATCTTGAAGCTATTGCAACAGACAACGGTCAAACATGGCACGTTGAATTTGATGTAAGAGAAGACAACGCCCAAAGCTAATCTATAATTCCATAGACTCTAAACAGCACTGATTTCTTCAGTGCTGTTTTTCTTCACCTTTGTTGCTCCGAGTTAACTATGACATCCTCAAAGACATCTGTTCCTTCAAAAAAACCTCGATTTCTCGTCGGTATTGACCTTGGTACCACCAATACTGTGGTCGCTTTTTGTGAAAACACAGAGCCTCTTAAAGAGTCTTCTCTGCAATTGTTTGAAATTGACCAACTCGTAGGACAAGGTGAAGTAGCGCGCAGACCGCAACTTCCTTCCTTCCGGTTTCATGCGACAAAAGAGCAGTTTTCTAGTGAGGCCCTTCAACTGCCGTGGACACAGCAACACGTTACAGGTGACGTTGACAATGTCATTATTGGAGAGTGGGCACGAGAATTGGGCTCTTTAGTCGAAGGAAGACAAGTTTCTAGTGCAAAAAGCTGGCTGTCCCATACCAATGTAGACAGAGAATCAGACATCTTGCCGTGGGCTGGTGCAGATGATGTTGAAAAAGTCTCGCCAGTTATTGCCAGTGCCAGCTATCTAAATCACATACGGCAAGCATGGAACCATCGCAATCCTATCAATAGACTTGAAGAGCAAGAAGTTGTTATTACAGTTCCTGCGTCTTTTGATGAAATCGCCAGAAACCTAACCTTAAAGTCAGCCTCTCTCGCAGGTTTAAAGAATGTGCTACTTCTAGAAGAGCCTCAAGCGGCGTGTTATGACTGGTATGCTCGCTTTGAACAGCAACAGAACACCGATCTTTCAGATATTCCTTTGATTTTGATTTGCGATGTAGGGGGCGGTACAACCGACCTTAGTCTTATTCAGGCAAAATATACAGACGGCGAGCTTAGCCTTAATCGCATTGGTGTTGGTGATCACCTCATGCTTGGCGGAGATAACATTGACCTTGCCCTTGCTCATATTAGTGAGCAAAAGCTAAATAATAAAGCGCCCATGAAGGCACAAGCCCTAAGCAAACTTATTTCACAAACTCGTCGCGTGAAAGAAAACTTGCTAAGTGTGGATGCGCCAGAAGAAGGCAAAGTCACCTTATTAGGTGGTGGCTCGCGTCTTATTGGCGGTGCTCGCAGTGTGGCAATAACGCGAGAAGAAGTTCAACAACTTGGACTTGAAGGCTTTTTCCCTCTAACTGACTTTGATGACCTGCCTAGCAGTAAGCGAAGTGCAGTTGTGGAATTTGGCTTACCCTATGTATCAGATCCTGCCGTCACCAAACATGTTGCCCAGTTTTTAAACCAACATCAGTCGGCATGCCAAGACGCTTTAGGGAATGATCAAGGCAAAGCTATCCCTGTCGCTCTCTTAGTTAATGGTGGCGCGTTTAACAGTCCTTTGATTAAAAAACGTATCCAAGATGTCCTTGAACTATGGCGTGATGACTCTGTTACTCTATTGGATAACCCCCACCCAGATTTTGCAGTGGCGTATGGCGCTGTGGCATACAGCAAAGCACGACGCGGTGCTCAACTAAAGATCGGTGGTGGTAGTCCACGCTCCTACTTCTTACATCTAGCCGGAAAGAATAAAAGCCAAGCACTATGTTTACTGGGTAAAGGCGGTGAAGAAGGTACCGAAGTGCGCTTAACTGGGCGTCGGTTTGCACTCACTCTTGACCAACCTGTTCGCTTCAATCTACTGACAACAACCATGGACAATTTAAGTGATGGGTCAATCCCAAGTAATGGGACACTTCACACGGTAGACAGCGATCTTATGCAAGCACTCCCCCCTTCTATCGCCTCGCTTGATAGTGGCAGTAACAAGCAACTCGACGCTAATCAAAAGCGAAAGGTGGAGGTGCAGCTGAGTAGTAAATTAACGGAAGTTGGAACGTTACAACTTGAGTGTGTGGACATTGAGCATGATAACGACCGTTGGCAGGTTGAATTTGAGGTTCGAAATCAAAAAACTGTTCAAGAACAAAAAATCCCTGAAAACCTAATACAATCTAAACAACTCATTTCTAACCTTTACAGTGGCAGTAAAAAGCAAACTGATGCTAAAGAAATCAAAATGCTCGCTAAGCAGCTAGAGCGCAAATTGGGTAAACGTGATAGCTGGGACTTAACTACCTCTCGGCATTTATTTGATGCCTTTGCACTCGGTAAGAAGCGTCGCCGCCGTTCAGAGCCCCACGAGAAAAATTGGCTAAGATTAGCAGGTTACAGCTTAAGGCCCGGATTTGGCGATCCTGTTGATTCTTGGCGAATGGAGCAAGTTTGGCCACTTTACCAGCAAGGTATTCAGTTTAAGAACCAGCAAGGGTGGAGTGATTGGTGGATTTTTTGGCGAAGAGTCAGTGGAGGGTTGAATCAAGAACAACAAGAAAAAATTCTTGCTGATATCGCCAAATACTTACATCCGGGAGCATTAAAAAACCCGCAAACTGCCAAGGTTGCGCATGAAAATGGCTATGAGGCAATGGTGCGCTTATCTGCGTCCTTAGAACGACTGCATTTTGAAGATAAAACGTTGCTCGCCAATTGGTTTATGACGAAAGCATGCCACTTAGAAAACTACCGTGATGCGCACTGGTGGGCACTGGCACGTCTCGGTAATCGCAGGCCATTATATGGAAGTCAGCACAATGTTATTCCGGTTAAAGAGATCAATACTTGGCTACAAATTTTGCTTGAACTTGATTGGAATAAACAAAGCATGGCGGCCTTTGCCGCAGTCATGATGGCTTGCAAGACTGGTGATAGAACGCTTGATGTCACAGAGATTACCAGACAGCAAGTAATAGAAAAAATCACAAGCAGTAAAGTGCCGCAAACATGGTTGCACCTTCTAACCACTGAAGAGGCATTTAACCAAGAAGAAGCTCAAAAAGCCTTCGGCGATACCTTACCTGCAGGCTTGCAATTACTACAAGATGATTAAAGTCTAGCCATCACATTAAACCCGCTACTGCCCCTGTGCCTCAGGGGCAACATTCTCTTTATTTTGAACCATACCCTCCTATCTTTCGTATCACTATTGTTAAATAAAATCGCTATTTAATAATAAAGCGTGAAATTTTTTCTCCGTTTGCACTTTCTTATTGAGGGACTATTCAACAAAGAAAGACGAGGTCTCAAATGAAACGACTGTCTACCGCACTTTTTACCATTGTCATCGCTTCTCCTTTCGCATGGATGATGTCGGGCAGTTCTATGGCTGACGATGCGACAATGTCTGACGCAAGCAACGTCAAAGTTGCCACACTTGCGGGAGGATGCTTTTGGTGCACCGAGGCTGATTTAGAAAAACTACCTGGAGTCATTGAGGTTGTCTCTGGCTATGCAGGGGGCGTCGAGGTTAACCCTACTTACAAGCAAGTTGCTGCGGGTAAAACCGGTCACATTGAGGCAATTCAAGTTACTTATGACGCGGATTCAGTGACGTATGTAGAAGTGCTTGACCAGTTGTTTCGCCATATGGACCCTACCGACGATCAAGGCTCATTTGTAGATAGAGGGAGGCACTACCGCCCTGCTGTGTTCTATCATAATGAGCAACAGCTAAATATAGCCACTGGTTTCATACAAGATATCGAACAATTGGGTGTATACAAAAAACCCCTCAAAACAGAACTGATCGAATACACGACTTTTTACAATGCGGAAGACTATCACCAGGACTACTACAAGAAGAATCCAATTCGATACAAATATTACCGACACGGCTCAGGGCGTGATCGCTATCTAGATAGCATATTTGGTAAAGATCGTGAAGAATCGGGCATGACATTGATAGCAATGATTGATGCGGACAAAGGCGTAGATACTCAGCGATATTCAAAGCCGAGTGCCCCTGAGATAAAGGGTATGCTGACGGAACTTCAATACTACGTTACGCAAGAAGAAGGCACCGAACGTCCATTTAAAAATGAGTACTGGGATAACAAAAAAGAAGGCATTTACGTCGATATCGTTTCGGGCGAGCCCCTGTTTAGCTCCACCGATAAATACAAATCAGGCACAGGTTGGCCCAGTTTTACAAGGCCTATCAATGAGAGATTTATCACCGAGCATAAAGACAGCAAACTTTTTTACACGCGCATTGAAGTAAGAAGTCGATTTGGTGATTCCCATCTCGGACACGTATTTGAAGATGGACCGCAACCTACAGGTTTAAGATATTGTATAAACTCGGCCTCACTGAAATTCATACCGAAAGAACAATTGGATAGCATGGGATATGAAGAATTTTTATCACTGTTTTAGAGAGCTAAACATTAGTGTATTATTTTCTTAGCGGCTAAGTTAACCACGTTGCAATGGATAACCAACTGCTTAGATAACCGGCCCTAGGGCCGGTTTTTTTTATCCGGTAATCCCCGAAGAAAAGAGATCAACGCCTTATTCACAATTTCTGACTTTTCATACTGAAGAGCATGACCGGCATCTTCGAGTGCGACAAATGTGTGATTAATAGGCAAGTAAGAACGCACATTATCTGATTGTTCGAAACTCAGCAGTTTGTCTTTCCTTCCCCAGATTAAAAGTGTCGGTATTTGATTTCTGTTGAGACTTTCAAAAGCCTGTTGGCTTGATTGCTGAAGAGCATGGTTTGCGGTTAAATAGATAGCATTACGAAAGCCTTTTATTCTCATCTGATCCTGATAACGCTGTTGCCAATGCTCAAGCAACTCAGGTTCTACAAGGTCTTTAAGTTGCTTTTGAATCATGTTAGGTAAATAAAAAGCGTACGTGAGATAGCGACCAATAACAGGCAATTTAAGCGGCCCAATATTCACAGGTTCGTTCAATGGTGCAAAGAGACTTACACTGGCAACTCGTTCGGGATGCAATTGCGCATAGTTAGATACAATAGCACCACCCAACGACAAGCCAACTAAATGTACTGTTTGGTCTAGGTGTAAATGGTCTAGGAGTTGGTTTAGCTGGCTGGAAAATAACTCTAGATTATATCGCCTATTTGGGCGGGCAGAATAACCTCTTCCGTATAAATCAAACGTTAATACTCGAAAGCCAGAATGCTCAATAGCCTTTGCATTTCGCTCCCATGCAAAGCTAGGAACAGAAAACCCATGGACGAGAACCACTACGGGTAAATCACAACCACCCGTTAACCGATAATTAACTATACCAAGTGGAAGCTGCGCAGTCGTGAGTTCGGGATGCTTTTTTAACTCTTGGGTTAAATAGTAACGTTCTACGTTTCGCCAAACCGGCAGCATGGTCAACAATAGAATGAGTACAAAAAGTGCTAATAACCCTAACTCAAACCACACATGCCACCCCTCAAATTTTAAGGACGATTACCCAATTTTACCTGTCCGTCAGTGGTAAACCATAGCGCTTGTTTGCGTCGTCGGCCAATCAATATTGGGCCGTCATCAAAAAACAGAAAGTTCTTCCAGTGTTGTTTGAATATCGACCAGGTCGTTTGTACTACATTGTATTTCTCATAACAGAAATAAACTGTGACATCATCTTGCCAGTCAATGTGTTCAAGTACAGCTTCAGGCAATCCCTCATTATCGGACTCCCAATTGCTCATCCAATTTACCGAGTCAGACCAATTTACCTCTGATGTCGGCCAATCTTGGCTGCTCATTCGCTCTGAGTCAGGGCTTTGTTTACTGACGTTATCCTTCCAGAACTGAGCACTTTTAGCCTGTGAAAAAGGTTTTATTCCCGCTAAGTCTTCTGATGGAATCGGCATGGATTGGTGGGTAAAAATCCACTTACGTGAATACTCATCTAACGATATATGGTCCATATTACTCATCTTTTAGCCAGCCGTTTTCTACGGCTTCATCTATGATCTGTAACGCCTTCTGCCATAAGGTTTCTGAACCTTGCTGAATGCGACTGTTGATAGCAATAACTTGGCTGCGTTTCACTTGATGTTCAACCCAACTTTGTCCTTGATTATGATAGTTCAATAACATCGGGATGAAACGATCTAATGCCTTAGCGAACCTCGCATCGTCTGTTTTAGCCGCTTCAAATTCATCCCAAATAGCACGAAGCTCTTCTCTTTGCCCTTCTGGAAGATAGCCAAATAGACGATCCGCAGCTTTGAGTTCTTTTTGCTCTTGTTCTTTTGAAGCCACCGCGTCGTAAACAAAGGTGTCTCCCGCGTCAATTTCAACTACATCATGCAATAACAACATCTTTAAAACTCGAGCTATATCGACTTTTTCATTGGCATGCTCTTCAGTCAGCATGGCCATTGTTGCTACGTGCCAACTATGTTCTGCGCTATTTTCAAGGCGGCCGTCAGCACTCTTTACACGAGTTCTTCTTAACACATTCTTAAGTTGGTCAATCTCCATCAACATATCTAGTTGTTGGTTTAATCTTTGCATGCTTCAATCCAATTTTTGTTAGTGAGTGACGTCAGAACATGATCTTGCCAACGCCCATCAATCAATAGGTAATCCTTCGCGATACCTTCTTTTACAAAACCCATGTTATCTAGAACCTTAGCGCTTCTCTCATTGTGTGGAAGGTAAGATGCTTGGATTCGGTGCATATTAAACTTATCAAAAAGAGTGTGGCAGGCTTCTTTTAAGCTAGAGTGCATAAGTCCCTTACCCTGCTCTCGCTCATCAAGAGAATACCCAAGATTGCACGCATGAAACGGGTAAGCGACAATGTTACTAAAGGTTACTACACCTAGTACCTTGCTCTCATCATGATTCAACAACAGAAGATATAAGCCTTGCCGAAGTTTCTCTAATTCCTCCAGACGGGCTATTTTATATTTCCATCCTGTTACGGTGTAAAACCCTTCATCTCTAATGGGATCCCAAGGCTTCAGAAACGCTTTATTGCGAACAAAATAGTCACACAATATTTTTGCATCCGCGCGGGTAACAGAGCGAATCGTCGGCTCTGATACAGAAGTACTTTTCTTAACCACCAAAGGCTTATGCGTGAAAAACATCTCCAAACCTATTTCTTCCCAATTTCGTAGTCACGTAGCTTATTAGCAATTGAGGTGTGAGACACATTCAGCCTTTTCGCAAGTTTTCTGCTCGATGGGAATGCTTGATAGAGTTTTGATAAAACCTGAGATTCATGTCGCTTCATTATATAGTCCAGCGAACCATCAAGATCGAGCTTTACTTCTCCTTTAGACAACCCATCAAGGGTAGGAAGATGGAAGTGCTGGGTGGACAACTCTGTGCCTTCAAGCTCTGTTAGAGCGCGCAAAACTGCATTATCGAGCTCTCGTATATTACCTGGCCAGCTATAGCTAATTAAAGCGTCCATTAAACTTGCCGAACAGGTTGGTTTATCTATGCCCAACTGTGCGCAGTGTTTTACCAGCAGCATATCCAGCAAAGGAGCAATATCTGACGACCTGTCACGTAACGACGGAATTTTCAGATTGAGTACGTTAAGACGGAAGTAGAGATCCTGACGGAAAGTTCCCGACTCTATCAGTTGTTCCAACGTATGCTTAGTAGAAGCGATTACGCGCACACTGACACTCACCTCTTTGTCTTCGCCTACTCGTCTAAAAGTGCCATCTTGTAAAAATCTCAACAATTTACTTTGCAGGTGTGCTGACATCTCACCAATTTCATCAAGGAACACTGTTCCCCCATCCGCATTTTCAAAGATGCCTTTGTGGGGTTTTCCTTGATTAGAAGCACTTTGAGCATGACCAAACAGCTCCGTTTCTGCCACATCATCGGGCATTGAAGCACAGCTCAGCACTATAAATGGGTTGGCAGCTCTATGAGAGCGAGCATGACACGCGCGCGCGAGCATTTCTTTACCTGTACCAGTATTGCCTTCAATCAATAGCGGTTGCTCTAGCATTGAAAGTTTTTTGGCTTGTGTGATCAGTGCTTTGTGTCGGTTGGATATCCCCACAAAGTGCTCAAAACCAAGTGGGTCACTATCGGCAACCGGTTCCGAGTGTCCATGCTCTTGACGAGTTTGCCTAAGCTGAAACACGGTACTTGCATGCACTGAGGTATCACTGCTTTGCATCAAATGAATAGGAATAACTTCCATCTGATAGTCGATACCACCAACAACAACCGTTTGTTTAAGCCTTGTTGATGAGTCCTCTAACCAAGATTGGTAAGAGAATTTTGGTAGCAGTTGGCTGATAGAAGTGCCTAATAGAGCTCCTTCGTTGCTATGAAAAAGCTGCTTGGCTTTTTGATTAGCCATGTCAATCTGACCATTGAGGCCAACGGAGAGAAGTGCTTCTGATAGGTTATCAAGTACAGCCGTAAGTTCTGTGTTTTTTCGCTCACTAGGCATAAATTGAATACGCCTAACATCAGAAACACCATCGATTCGCCTGATTTGTGCCATCAAGCCACTAAAAGATTCAAAATCTAGTTCAGGACAATTAAGATAAATGATGCCGATAGGGTCAATTTCTATCCCTCGCAAATCTAGATTTTGCGAAGTTAATATATCCAGCAGTTCGCGGGTTAAACCTAAGCGATCTTCACACAATACTTGTAAGCGCACGTCTGATTCTCAAGTGTTCAATAATGTTTACATGAGTGTCTAGCAGAAGCGCAATTCAGTCAAGTATTATCAGGGATTAGAGCAAGTTAAGCTTGTTCTTTTTCTTCACTATTTTGTAAACGTTGTTTAACAGATACGAATACTTGATCACGAACATCTCGTAGTCGCAAGCGATTCTCGTCAGAGAAAGCGATCGGCCTCATTAGTTGCGCCGCTTTAATACCCAAACGCGCTGTCAGTAAGCCAACACCCACTCCTTGCGCAGCGCGAGTCGATAACTTGGCAGTGAGATCCATAGACAACAGGTCCATGCCAGCATCCATGGCCAATTCCGTACCACCTGCCGCTGCCATATTAATTAACGTCAGTCTCAGCAATTGAATTCGAGACCAGTAACCAAGCTCGACGCCATATTCTTTAGCTATACGATTGATAAGTGATATGTTTCTCCAAGCCACCAGCAACATATCAGCCGCAGCGAGAGGACTCACCGCGACCATTACCGCCGCCTCTGATGAATACTTGGCAATGGCTTTGTTGATTTTCTGATCCACAGGAGACAATACATAACCCTGATATAAATCCAGCATGTCACGATCAGAATGATTTGCGCTTTTATGTTGTGCCCACTTAGACAGACCGACATTCTCAACACCTGATGCGGTCATAGTCTTAGAAAGAGCGTCACAAAACTTCTCGGCATTACCATAATCGTTATTGTCATAGAGTTCTTGAGCCTTCATTTGCACGTCACCTTGATGACGAAGACGTCTCATTTTAAGTAACTCACGCAATAAAGCCCCTGCTCCAATAACGCAACCGGCGGTTAATAACACCGTCCATGATAAACTAAGGAAGTCGTTTGCTTGAAATGCACCAACAAACGAGTCGACAAGTTGCCACACGCTTAACCCTCCTAAGGTGGCAAACAATAGCTTCCAGCGTAATGGAACTCTACGTCGGTTAAATAGCGTTTCAACCTTCTCTTCGATCGGCTCATCTTCTGTTGTAGCAATAGATTCTGCCTTGATAAATTGGTGCTGTTCAAACGTTTGTTGAGCGCCAAGATCAGGCTGATCATTTTTATAATGAGCAGCGCTATCATCACGCTCTTTTTCGTCATCTAAGTGCGTAAAAACCTGTTTTTGTTTGTATTCGTTCAAAGCATTACCTTAATTTATCACCCAATAAGAATTGCATCACTTTATCCATACCGATATGCGGTAGTGGTGTTGCTTCTACATAATTCTGTGGTCTAAAGTTAACGAAATCGAACCCTTGTTTTCCCCAAAACTCAGGCTTTGGTAGTGTTGCTGGCACTTCTCCTGGATACAAAGTAAGCTCATTTCCATCTATGGTTGTACCATTAATAACGGGAATAGATTTTCCCTTCTGTTCGACAACCCCCGCATCTGTCGATTTTATCGACGCAAAAGGCATACACTCCATCGAGACACTTTCAAAAGAAACATGTTGCCAAATCGGCTGCACCAAATGACGAAGTAATAGATTCAAGTTTGAGTACTGATCTGGCGTAATGTGGTCCGCTTTAGTCGCTGCAAACAGTAATTTATCTGTTCTTGGGGAGAACAAGCGACGAATTAGGCTGTTTTTCCCATAACTGAAACTCTTCATAATTTCGGTAAGCGCAACCTGCATATCGCTAAAGGCATGCTCCCCCTGATTCAGAGGCGTCAGCACGTCGACCAATAAAATTTGTCTGTCAAACGAAGAGAAATAATGTCGATAGAAAGGTTTGATCACTTGTTGCTGATATTCTTTGTAACGCTTGGACAACAAATTTATAGCGCTATTCTTTGCAGGTTTGTTCTTAGACGTATAGGGAAAAAACAGCACTACAGGGGCATCGGCCAGTTCACCTGGCAATACAAATCGTCCCGGCTGTATGAGTTGATACCCCTTTGACTTGAGATCGAGTAGTAGCTTAGTGTATTGCGCTGCAACTTCATTCAATAATTTATCGTCATTAGATTCATCGTAATCAAGATGTTGACTACGAGCTAACCACGCCTCTACTTCAGGAAGATCTATCTGCTGAAGACGCAAAATTTGCTGCTCAGACCATGCTTGAAAGTCCATCTCCAACATTGGCAGATCCAGTAGCCATTCTCCTGGGTAATCCACCAAATCCACGTATAAGGTGGCATGACGACTTATCAACTTTCGTGCTTTGCTGCTTGGCTTATATTTAATGGCGATACGAATTTCACTCACATCACGCGTTGGTGTTGGCCATTGCGGGGAGGCAAGTGTCAGTGACTCATAAGAACCGTCTAGATTAAATCTAGGCGTAAGGAGGTTTTTTTGTGGCACCCTTCGTGCGCCTAGAACCCTAGCATCTCGCTGCGCTGCTAATAAAGGCAGATTGTCATGAGTTGACGTATGGAGGAGTTGGTCCACAAAGGAGGTAATAAATGCAGTCTTACCCGCACGAGAAAGGCCGGTCACACCAATTCTCAGGTGTGCATCCAGCCCTCTATTAAGTAGTTGTTTTGCTTCGTTTGTTATTCTGTTCATATCACGCTCCTAAGCTCAAGATATTGAATTACTCTCCAAATATCCAGCGTTAGAGCGCAACATTAACAAGATTTAATCATCTACAATGAGCTTAAAAATAACAAACAGAGCAAGTTCCAAAAGCAGTGTCAGTACTATCGTGATAGTAATATACTTCTCATGGAAAATGGCAATACCATTGAGAATAAGGTCATAGCAAAGGAAACCACCGATAACGACGGCAACGATGATCTGAAGAATTTGTACAAAGCGTGGCATAACATCCCCTGTTAAATAAAGTCACAGCATAAGTGTATCAGCTATCTCGCTGAATTTTCGATAAAAAGCGCAATCTTTGATTACGCTTCTTCGATTTTGATTAACTAAAGTTAATCCATTTCAGCAATTTTCACCTTCCAGGTCTCAGGTCCAATTTGATGTGCATTGGCACCCGTTGAGTCGACCGCAACGGTGACTGGCATATCTTCAACATCAAACTCGTAGATCGCTTCCATTCCAAGCTCTTCAAAAGCGATGACCTTCGCACTCTTGATCGCCTTAGATACAAGGTATGCTGCGCCCCCTACGGCCATTAGATAAACTGCCTTGTTCTCTTTAATTAGCTCAACCGTCTGCGACCCACGTTCGGCCTTACCGATCATGCCTGCAATACCTGTTTTAGACAGCATCATTTCGGTAAATTTATCCATACGAGTTGAAGTCGTAGGGCCAGCAGGTCCTACTGCTTCGTCACCCACCGCATCTACAGGGCCAACGTAGTAAATAAATTTACCTTTAAAATCGACACCCTCTGGCAGGCCTTCACCACTGTCTAAAAGCTGCTGAATACGTTTATGGGCTGCATCACGACCAGTCAACATTTTGCCTGATAGCAATAACGTCTCACCCGTTTGCCAAGTTTCGATATCCGTCTGGGTAACAGAGTCAAGATTCACTCTTCGCGCTTTTGCTCCTGCATCCCACGAAATTTCTGGCCAGTCTTCTAGCTTAGGTGGAACCAAGTTCGCTGGACCCGATCCATCTAGAGTAAAATGCACATGGCGTGTAGCGGCACAGTTTGGAATCATGCACACAGGCTTAGACGCTGCGTGAGTTGGCGCTGTCTTAATTTTCACATCCACCACTGTCGTTAAACCGCCAAGACCTTGAGCGCCAATACCTGTTTTATTCGCTCGTTCGAAGATCTCTAAGCGCATCTTCTCTTCTGTGGTTTGTGCCCCTCGCTCCATCAACTCATGAATATCAACGGGATCCATCAAGGATTCTTTCGCCATCACCGCTGCTTTTTCTGCAGTACCACCAATACCTATACCCAGCATGCCAGGTGGACACCATCCAGCCCCCATTGTTGGCAATGTTTTTTCTACCCATTCTGCTACGTCATCCGATGGGTTTAACATCGCCATTTTGGTTTTGTTTTCTGAACCACCACCTTTAGCGGCAATTTGCACCTCAACCTTGTCTCCAGGCACCATATTAATGTGTACAACAGCAGGCGTATTATCTTTGGTATTGATCCGTTTTCCTGCTGGATCTAACAAAATAGAGGCACGAAGCGGATTGTCTGGATTGGTGTAGGCTTGTCTAACGCCCTCATCAATCATTTCTTGCACTGTAATATCGGTGTCTTCCCACTGCACTTTCATGCCAATGTTCACAAAACAAGTCACAATGCCAGTATCCTGACATATTGGTCTATGGCCTTCTGCTGCCATTCGAGAGTTGATGAGTATTTGTGCAATCGCGTCCTTTGCTGCAGTACTTTGTTCAGCGTGGTACGCTTTTTCTAGCGCTTGCACAAAATCAAGCGGGTGGTAATAAGAGATGTATTGAAGTGCATCAGCGACACTGCTGATAAGATCTTGCTTACGAATTACGGTCATTCGCGGAGCCCCTTTTGGTCAGTCTGAATCCGTTTCAAGCACGATTAAGCCTATGACTGCACGTGCGTTCTGAACTTGAGATAAATCTATGATACTCTTGAGGCGATTCTCAAACCACACTCACCTTTACGGTGTCGTCACATTTCAAGCAATTTGATAGATGTCTGATTTAAAAATTGAAACTGAGCAACTTGTTTACCGAAAGGATCTTGCCTTAGATCTGTTCGAAAAAATACAACAATACCCTTACGCCATGCTGCTGCGTTCCGCATCTGATAATCACCCAAACAATCGGTATGATATTTTGGTGCATTCACCAATAATTACGGTAGAAACCTATGGTGGTATAAGTAACGTAACAACAAATCGCGAACGTTCTCAAGTCACAGAGGATCCTTTCGAACTCCTGCGAAGTCTGCAACAGCAATATTTACCCCATTCACATACCGATACACATCTACCTTTCATCGGTGGTTGGTTAGGTTATTTTGCCTATGATTTAGGTAGACGCATCGAAGCATTCAAAAACATTGCTGAACACGACCTTAACGCGCCAGATATGGCTGTAGGTTTGTATGAAAAAGCATTGGTGATTGATCACGAACTCAAACAAGCCTATTGGGTTGGGCAAAATCTCAACAGTGAGAATATGCCTGAGAGAAACCATCAACAGGTCGAGATTCAGCATCCTTCATTTCAGCTAGAGTCTCCATGGTCAGCTAACATGACCAAGGCGCAATATCAGAGCAAGTTTGAAACTGTTCAAGATTACCTGCTAGCGGGTGATTGTTATCAAATCAATCTCGCGCAACGCTTTAGCGCCGATTACTCTGGCAGCGAATGGAAAGCATACAAAATACTAGAAAATGAGAATAAGGCTCCGTTTTCCGCGTTTTTGCGATTGCCACATAATGCAGTGATAAGTGTATCTCCGGAGCGTTTTTTACTTGCGCACGATAAGAAAGTAGAGACCAAACCCATCAAGGGAACTAGGCCGCGCTTTAACGATCCCTTAAAAGACAAACAGCAAAGGGACGACTTACAAACAGCGGAAAAAGACCAAGCTGAAAACCTGATGATCGTGGATTTATTACGTAACGACATAGGGCGGGTATCCGCTCCGGGTAGCGTAAAAGTTCCACACTTATTTGAAATTGAGAGCTTCCCTGCCGTTCATCACCTTGTGAGCACTATCACAGGGGTACTGGATGAACAGTATGACGAATATGACCTGCTGCGCGCTTGTTTTCCAGGAGGCTCAATTACTGGCGCTCCAAAAGTGAGAGCGATGCAGATCATAGAAGAACTGGAGCCGCATCGTCGCAGTGTTTATTGCGGCAGCATTGGCTACATTAGTCGATGTGGCAATATGGACACGAGTATTACAATAAGAACGCTAATAACAGAAGATCATAAAATTCACGCATGGGCAGGCGGTGGATTGGTCGCTGATAGTGAATGCGAATCAGAGTATCAAGAAACCTTGCATAAACTTGGTAAAATTCTGCCAGTATTAGAATAATGAAAATTTCGGAGAGGAAGGCATGACCAAAGACGATTTCTTATTAAGATTTAATCTGAGTAAGCCCTCTTCTTACGATACGCAAAGCCTGCAAAGACTGGCTCATTTTGATCAAGACGTTCTAAGACCTGCTGCTGTATTGATCGGCCTTGTTGAGCGAAATAATCGTCTTCATGTCATTCTTACTAAGCGGGCGGCGCATCTTAAGCACCATCCAGGACAAGTGAGCTTCCCTGGAGGCAAGTATGAGCAAGATGACTTACTGCTTAGCACTACCGCAGTAAGAGAAACCCATGAAGAAGTGGGAATCGACCCTTCATTAATTACGATAGCGGGTGCCCTGCCTCCTTTGCCCACGCTCAGTCAGTTTGCCGTTACCCCATACATTGCTTTTATTGAACCGAACTACCAGTCAACGCTTGATCCCAACGAGGTAGACGAAGCATTTGAAGTACCTGCTGAGTTTCTTTTTGCAAGCCAGAACCTTTCAAGTTTCCATTTCCAATTAAAAACCGTGACACACAAAGTGTTTGCTATCCCCTATCAAAGACACTTTATCTGGGGAGTAACTGCGCAAATTATCGATGCAATGCAAAGACAGCTCACTAATTTGATGGATTAAACACCGCTTAAAAAAAAATACTCATGAAATAGGCACTCTTTACTTGATGCAAATTTATTGGTGGGTAAACTGAGAAGTTCTATTTAATTTTCTATTTCTCGATAGCATCTATTGGAGAGTAATACCAAATGACTTACGCGCCTGTAACAGACGTTCTTAGCGGAAAGCTCGAAGTAAACAGTGAAATCACTGTTCGTGGCTGGATCCGTTCACGTCGTGATTCCAAAGCTGGAATCTCTTTTCTTGCCATCTATGACGGCTCTTGTTTCGACCCGATTCAGGCCGTGGTCCCAAATAGCTTAAATAATTATGACGAAGAAGTACTGAAACTGACTACAGGCTGCTCTGTAGAAGTAACCGGTACCGTCGTAGAGTCGCCAGCAAAAGGTCAAGATTTTGAACTAGCGGCAACGGCTGTAACAGTGGTTGGTTGGGTTGAAGATGCTGACACTTACCCTATGGCTAAAACGCGCCACTCTATCGAGTACCTTCGTGAAGTAGCTCACCTTCGCCCACGTACAAACGTGATTGGCGCAGTAGCTCGCGTGCGTAACTGCTTATCACAAGCAATTCATCGCTTCTACCACGAACAAGGTTTCTTCTGGACTTCCGCTCCGCTAATCACCGCATCTGATGCTGAAGGTGCAGGCGAGATGTTCCGCGTATCTACATTGGATATGGAAAACCTGCCACGCACTGACAAAGGCAACGTAGACTACAACGAAGATTTCTTCGGCAAAGAAACGTTCCTTACTGTATCAGGTCAGTTGAATGCAGAAGCATACGCCTGTGCCCTAAGCAAGGTTTATACCTTTGGTCCAACATTCCGTGCAGAAAACTCAAACACCAGCCGCCACCTAGCGGAGTTCTGGATGGTAGAGCCAGAGATTGCATTTGCTGATCTTGACGATGCTGCGAAACTGGCTGAAGACATGCTTAAATATGTGTTCAAGGCCGTTCTTGCAGAGCGCCGTGATGACCTTGAGTTCTTTGCTCAGCGTATTGACAAGCAAGCTATCTCTCGCCTTGAGCAGTTTGTAGACGCTGATTTTGCACAAGTGGACTACACCGACGCAATTCAAATCCTACTCGATTCTGGTCGTAAGTTTGAATTTGACGTTGAGTGGGGCATCGACATGTCATCTGAGCATGAACGTTACCTTGCTGAAGAGCACTTTAAAGCACCGGTTATCGTTAAAAACTACCCGAAAGACATTAAAGCTTTCTACATGCGTTTGAACGACGATGGCAAAACGGTTGCTGCGATGGACGTTCTAGCACCTGGCATTGGTGAAATCATCGGTGGTGCTCAGCGTGAAGAGCGTTTAGACGTTCTAGACGAGCGCATGATCGCTATGGGCATCGACCCTGAGCACATGGGCTGGTACCGCGACCTCCGTAAATACGGCACAGTGCCACACGCAGGTTTTGGCCTTGGTTTTGAGCGCTTAGTGTCGTATGTCACTGGTATGGGCAACGTTCGTGACGTTATTCCATTCCCACGTACACCTCGCAGTGCGAACTTCTAAGTCGAACACTGTTATTAAAAACCGCCTAATGGCGGTTTTTTTGTGTCTAGATTTCAGGAAAAGTTGATATCAGACAGGTGTTACCGATTACATTGCTAAATTAATTACAAATCTGTTGTTTTGGCGTTTTTCTACAGGTATAAAAGAAGACAGTCACATTCCATTAATTCACTTTAACACGGACGATTCTCATGTTTGAAAAAGTAGTAGCTGCCCCTGCCGACCCTATCCTAGGTTTAACTGAAGAGTTTAAAAAAGATGCTCGTGATACCAAGATTAATCTTGGTGTAGGTATTTACAAGAATGAACAAGGTACAACCCCAGTTCTCGCCACTGTGAAAAAAGCAGAACAAGCCATTCTTGAAACCGAAACCACTAAATCTTACCTAACGATTGAAGGTACAGCTGAATATGGCCTAGCGGTACAAAAGCTACTATTTGGTGAGAACAGCACTATTGTTTCAGAAAAACGAGCTAAGACGGCTCAAGCACCAGGTGGCACAGGCGCACTTCGTGTTGCCGGTGAATTTATTAAACGTCACCTTAACGGTGCAAAAATTTGGATCAGCAACCCAACTTGGGCAAACCATAAAGGCGTGTTCACAGCTGCGGGTATCGAAATTGCGGAGTACCGTTACTACAACCCCGAGACAAAATCGAAAGACTTTGACGCTATGCTCTCCGATTTAGAGCAGGCAAATGCCGGAGATATCGTTCTTCTTCACGGCTGCTGCCATAACCCTACGGGTATCGATCCAACGGCTGACGAATGGCAAACACTAGCGAAACTTGCAGCTGATAAGCAATTGATTCCACTGTTTGACTTTGCTTACCAAGGTTTTGCTAAGGGCGTAGAAGAAGACGCTGCGGGTCTGCGTGCATTTGCTGAGAAAAATCGTGAAATTCTAGTTGCGAGCTCTTTCTCTAAGAACTTTGGACTATACAACGAGCGTGTTGGTGCATTTACTCTGGTAGCTACGAATTCAGATGTCGCACAAACTGCATTTTCTCAAGTAAAAGGCATTATTCGTTCAATTTACTCTAACCCTCCAGCTCATGGGTCAGCAGTAGTGACCCATATCCTAAACAACGCTGAACTTCGTAAAGAATGGGAAGCAGAAGTACAAGAGATGCGTGATCGTATTCAAGAGATGCGTACTTTGTTTGTTGAAACCCTTAAAGCTCAGGGCGTTACTCGTGACTTTAGCTTTATTGAGCGCCAAAACGGTATGTTCTCGTTCTCTGGCCTAACCAAAGAACAAGTCTCACGTCTTAAAGATGAGTTTGCTATTTATATTGTAGGTTCAGGCCGTATCAGCGTTGCTGGCATGACCAAAGAAAACATGTTGCCACTGTGCAAAGGCATCGCTGCTGTACTTTAGTTGACGTTCATATCTCTTTAATCCAAAGGCTGGTGTTACCAGCCTTTTTCATTTATATCGCCACCATCAAAAGCGAAGTTTAGCCACCACACCACCTTGATCTAAGGTAGAGTCATCATTCCAAATGGTTCGGCCATACGCTCCTAGAGAAAAATGCGTCGTAAAATAGTAGTCCAGTGAGAGTTCAAAAGAAGATTCATGAGTAATGTCGTACTCAAGATACTCGAATACCATATTTCCCTCTAACGCATCCGTAAAAGCATAGTTAGCACCGGCAAATACACCCATCAAAAAATCTTGTTCTGTCCTTATGGTAGAGCCAGTGTCGTTGCGTATTTTCACACTAGATCCACCTAACTTAATACCCGCGTATAGGTCCCCTTTCTCCATCACAGCAAAACGTCTTGCTCCTGATATCGTTATGTAATCGGCTCTATCATTCTCATCACCGTGATGGGTGAAACGGCCTTTGTATTGAATATTGGTGATCCAATGCTCATTGACCAACCACCTCAGGTTGATATCACTGACAGTCACTCCATCCCTACCTTCTAATAAATCGGAATTAAGTTTTCCGCCCCCGATCGCAAAACTAAGAAAGTTGTAGTTTACCGGCGTATCGTATGAACGAAAATCCCAGCTAGAAGCATGGCTATCAGCGGCAAACAATGAACCTAAACCAAACAATGCAATCGACGAGTATTTGTTCATACGTTCTCCATGTCATGAAAAAAATCCAACTAATCCCTATATTCAACCATAATAGTAGACAATAAATGATGATAGTTTAGTGACTTAACAATGATTTAGCGCCAAACTACTGTTTACACCCTCTTTTTCGTTTTACGATGAAAGAAGCATAAAATAGCGATGATTAAGGCGCCTCATGGAAGTTGAACTACTCGAAATAAAACAGTTTCTCACTCAGTACCCTCCATTCTCTGACTTGCCTGAAGAGATGGTGAGTCAGGTCGCGTTTGAAACTGAGATTTCTTATATTCGTAAAGGCGAAGTAGTCGTTTCACTCGGTGAAGCCATCTCTGACTTTTTTGTTGTACGCAGTGGCGTAGTCGAAATATCTAAACGTAATGGTTCGCTGTTTAATCGATTAGATGAAGGGGCAGTGTTTGGACAGTTGGCTTTGCTCAGTAACGGCAAGGTAATGTTTCCAGCTACAGCAATAGAAGATTGTCTTTTATATTGTATTCCTGCTGACACCTTTCAAACACTGTATGACAATTACGATTCATTTGCTGATTTTGTTGCACTCGACGACAGCACAAGACTACGCCGAGCCATGGCTAACACTGACGATAACGACCTGACCACGGCCAAGATCACCGCGATGATTAATCGCCCTGCATCCACTATCTCTGAGTTCTCTTCTATCAGAGATGCAGCAGTCCAGATGGATGATGAAAATACCTCTTGTCTTCTTGTTGTCGACGATGAAGCGCATAACAGCGATAAACTGCGTGGGATTCTTACCGACCGTGATTTATGTACTCGTGTTATAGCGCAAGGCGTATCACCAGACGACACAGTGAAATCAGTAATGACCCAAGACGTTATCACACTGGACAGTAACGCCTACGTCTATGAAGCAATGTTAACCATGCAACGTTTCAACGTTCACCACTTACCCATTGTGAGAAAAAGCAAACCTATAGGCGTTATTGAAGCCAGTGATATCGTTCGTTATGAGTCTCAAAACTCTTTGCTATTAGTGAGTTCTATCTTCCAACAAAACAGTGTGGATGATCTAGTGACTCTCTCTGAGCAAGTCAGTGATAGTTTCGTCAGGTTAGTCAACGAAGATGCCAACTCACACATGGTGGGCAGTGCTATGGCTATCATAGGAAAGAGTTTTAAACAGCGAATCATAGAATTGGCCGAAGAAGAACTTGGCCCCTCGCCTGTTCCTTATTGCTTTCTTGCTCTTGGTTCAATGGCACGTGATGAGCAACTGATTGTAACCGATCAGGATAACGCCATTATTTTGTCGAATAGTTTTGATAAAGAAAAGCACGACGAATATTTCGCTACCCTCTCTCAGATGGTCAGTGACGGCTTAGACCGTTGTGGTTATCCATATTGTACAGGCGATATTATGGCAACGAACCCTATTTGGCGAATGACGCAAACCGAATGGGAAGAATGCTTTGCCGATTGGATTGATAACCCTAATGCTAAAGCGTTGTTAAACGCCTCCATATTCTTCGATTTGGTCGGTGTGCACGGACAAATTAAATGGGCAGAGAAGCTCAATCGTTTTATAACAGAACGTGCTAAGAACAACTCTAAATTCTTGTATTGCTTGGCGAGAAATGCCTTAAACCGTACTCCTCCTCTGGGCTTCTTCAAGAGCTTTGTAATGGAAAAAGACGGTAAGCACAAAAACTCCATAAACCTAAAACGACGCGGAACAGCGCCATTGGCCGATTTAATTCGTGTGCATGCACTGGCTGTGGGTTCAACTCAGCAAAATTCCTTTGAACGCCTAGATGACATTCTTGATTCAGGAATATTACCTCGAGGACGAGCGCAGGATCTTAAGGATGCACTCGAATTTATTTCTTTAGTGCGTATACGACACCAAGCAATCGATATCAGTGAGGAGAGAGAACCAGATAACAACATAGAACCAGAAAACCTTTCCGATTTTGAAAGACGTAACCTTAAAGATGCTTTTCAGATCTTAAGTAATGCTCAGAATTTCTTGAAGTTTCGCTATCAAGGCACAGCGCTGAAATAATATTATGTTTAAAAAAACAAATGAAAGCCAGATACCTGTCGCGCCAACTAAAGACTGGCAAACACATTTCAATGCGTTAATGGAAGACAGTAAACACGGGCATATAAAACGCTTTTATTCTACTGGTACTATTGACCAAAACACGCCACTTAAAGATGTGCCTTTTTTAGCCTTGGATTTTGAAACTACTGGGCTAAATTCTGATAAGGATGAAATCATTTCAATAGGATTGGTCCCTTTTGATTTAAAGCGAATCTACCTGAGGCAAAGTAAACAGTGGCTTATCAAACCTCAAAAAGCGCTGAACGCTGACTCGGTAGTGATCCATGGTATTACACACTCAGAGCTTCAATACGCACCCGATATCATGAACGTTCTACCGGAGTTCCTTGATGCTATAGCAGGCAAGGTATGTGTGGTGCATTACCGTCAAATAGAGCGAAGTTTTTTGGATAGTATTCTTAAACGCCGAATCAATGAAGGCATTCAGTTTCCCGTCATCGATACGCTGCAGATCGAATGGGAAGTACAGCAAGAGTACGCTGCTGGCTTTATGAATCGTTTGAAGGGCAAAAGGCCTGGCTCAGTGCGTCTTGCCAAGAGTCGTAAGCGGTACAATCTACCTACCTATACGCCTCATGATGCCTTAGTCGATGCCATTGCTACAGCTGAGCTCTTGCAAGCACAGGTTGCTCATCACTTCAGTCCTGATACAGCAATAGAAGAGTTGTGGCTATAGTTGCAAGCTTTAAGACGTGACGATCGAGTTTCGACGATGGTTACGTCAATGGCAGACCAGTATCCAAATGAGTATCATCAGATTAACAACGGCACCTAATGAATAAGACTATCCCACTAATCCACAAGTCGGCTGCGATAGCACAAATAGAAGCACTCAAGCTTTACGTTAAAGACATGTGACCCATCGTCAGTGATGCTCAACTTCCCATATACCTAGACTCACATCGGCTCAATTTATGCCCTTCCACTCTCTTTGCCGATTATTGCAATCGGTGTTAAAACACCGCACAGCAAAAGAGTTTATCGAATTTATCCACTGTGGCGCAAAAAGCTACTCACAACATATCGCAGGGGTTTGTTTATCGGACAAAGGAGTACAGTGCAAACTAGTACACTATCTGTCGATTCAAGAAATGGAGTTTACATCGTCTAATGGGACTGCGTTAGACTGCTCATTAACAATGACATTAGAATAGGTTGAGCCTTACATCTTTATCAGTGAACGATACGTTATCTCCGTTGCTCATCATTGCTTAACCCAGCAGTACCCCGCTCTTATAGAGCCCATTAAATATCATTTGGTAACTCATGAAAAATCTGGGTTAGATACATTAAAGGCAGGTTGTTTGAACACGACTCAGTTAGTGATTAAAACACTGCCTTAGGTGAGTAGGTTACGTTGAGGGAGTACGTTTCCCCTTCTAGGCGGGATTCTGAATAGTATTCTTTGGCAACGTTTGCGGTAACGTTCCAGTTCCCATTGATCCAGTACCCCACTGATACCCCAATACCATGAACTTGTGATTGGGAGCCTATGGACGTATTCAATCGCTCATTAACCAGTACATGGGTATCTGTTATCTCATCACTTTCGGTTTGCCATTGGCTATAGCCGCGGATACCCACTTCCAATTGTTGGGTTAAATATTGGCTGTAGCCATATTCTAAGCTGAGATGATCGCCAGGTGTTACGTTTGTAGAATCAGACTCAGTATGAAATTCATAGGTTGCGGCTAGCATCAAAGCTCCTGCGCCATCCATAAGGTAGTAATACCCTGCAGTTTGTAACTGTGTGGTCCATAAATCGAGAGTCACGTCACTGTCTCCCGCAGGGATATAAACTCCAGCACCAAAGTTGATATCATAGTTGTCTTCTTGCCAACCTAGCCAAAGAGGTTGAATAAAAAGATCACCGACACCTGATGATTCATTGTTAACTAATAGGGGGTTAAAAGAAAAAGCGTATCGAGCACCGAGGAACTCCTTTTCAGTCGTCCAGACAAACGAAGGCGCAATTGCAAATACGCTGTAGTCGATATCTGAACCATTCGGCTTCAGTGACTCACCAGAGGAGTTGGTGATTTTATCTGCGGAGTAGTAAATATTGTACTGTTCATAAATAAAACCCGCATCTCGGGGAACGGAAAGGTCTCTAATATTGGCGATACCAGGTGAGTAGTGTCCAGAACCAAAAAGACCATCGGCAAGTACGTGCCCGTTAGCTAATAGAGCAAAACTCAAAGGAAGCAGTCTGATTAATGATGTTAATTTCATAAGTCGTCTTTCTCATAAATAACCTCAAGAAACATTCACCGCTTCATTGGGCTATTTTTGCGCATCAATTGATGCTTATAGTAACCACCTAATGCTATTACTATAAATGACTTAATTTTATTTGTGATATGCTTGTATGTAATGTAATAAATTCACATAACAAGTATGTTGTTCTAACAAGATCAATAAAAAGCGATCTGCGATTCCGCCTAACTAACGTGAATTAATGGAAAACTAGATATTTAGCACAGTTTTAAGAACCCAGTGTTCTGGTTCAGCATTTGCGTTATAAACAGGTTCCCAACCTAGTCGAATGTATAGATTAGGACGATTGGTGTAAACGTAGAGGTAGCTTTGATTTAAATGAGCGCAGACTTTAACTGCTTTTTCGGCCAGCAATGAAGCTACGCCTTGACTTCGATATTCAGATTTGACGTAGATTGCGTTGATCCAGACTACTTGCTTATCCGTTAGAGGCTCTGCGAACAAAGAGAAAGCTACGCCTCCTACTAATCGCTCCATATCAACCGCAAACAACGGCGCAGGGAAATCAGTAGAGTGCAAGTTTATACACCCCCCCCACTCAGCCTCACACCATTGTTTAAACAAAGAGCAATAAGGCAAGTTGGACTCAACTAACAAAATAGTCATAGGTCAATCTGCAAGTTGATAATCGATCACAAATAACTGAGACGTATTAGGATATATCTCCGAGATCACGTCTTTTAATTGTTGCAGGCTCATATTCTCTTGCTGTGCATGAAAGTCGTTCAATTCTTTAAATTGGATGGAGGTGACAGATTTGATCTGCAAACGGCAAAACCAACGCCCATCTTCATAGGTAGATACGTCAACCGTAGAGCCTGGTGTGTAGTCATACTCACTCTCGTCACGTATGGTGATGGTTTTCTTTCCTGCTAAGATGTCACTTTCAAAACGTTCAAAGAACGTCATTGTTAATAAACTCATATTTATATTTCCTATTGTTCATAAAAAAGGCCTGATAAATCAGGCCTTTGACTAATACTTAGACTTTCAACTATTAAGCTTAACGCTCTTCAGTTGCCATACCCATTAGTAAGCTTACACACATGGCGAGCAATACAAAGGTAAATGGTAGAGCGGTTGAAATTGCACCGGCCTGTAGGGCCTGTACTGCTTCTGAACCACCAACCCAAAGCATAGCAACCGCAATTGCGCCTTCCATGAATGCCCAGAATACACGTTGTGGCATTGGAGCGTCTAGCTTACCACCAGCAGTGATACTATCGATAACAAGAGAACCTGAGTCAGACGATGTTACAAAGAACACCATAACTAAGATAATCGCGATAATAGACAGCATATTTGCCATTGGCATAGCGTCAAACATCTCGAACATTGCTAGAGATACGTCGGTTAGGCCTTTAGTACCCAAAATACCCACGTTATTGACCACTTGGTCAATAGCCAAACCACCAAAAGTAGACATCCAAATTAGAGTTACCGTTGTTGGTACAATTAATACTGCAGTCATAAACTGACGAACTGTACGGCCTTTAGATACGCGAGCGATGAACATACCTACAAATGGGGACCATGAAATCCACCAAGCCCAGTAGAACACAGTCCAACCTTGGAACCACGCTTCGTCATCACGACCGTGCGGATTACTTAATGGGATGATATTCTCAACATAAGATATGAAGGTTGTAGAGATGCTGCTGAAAGTAACGTGATAGCCAATGAACAATACAAACATCAATAGCACAAATGCAATGATCATGTTGATGTTAGAAACTAGCTTAACACCACCATGCATACCGCGCATTACCGATACAATAGCTAGCAACGTAACAAAACTGATCACTGCTACTTGCATGCCAAAGCCTGCTTCAACACCAAATACGTGTTGAATACCACTAGCCGCCTGCTGTGCACCAAGACCAAGCGATGTTGCAAGGCCAAATAGTGTCGCTAGAACCGCCAGAATATCAACAATGTGACCAGGCCAACCCCATGCGCGATCGCCTAAAATCGGGTAAAAGATAGAACGAATAGAAAGCGGTAAGCCTTTGTTATACGCAAAGAACGCTAGAGAAAGCGCTACAACACCGTAAATAGCCCAAGGGTGAAGACCCCAGTGGTACATAGTTGCACCAAGAGCAAGCTTAGCTGCTTCTGGAGTATTCGCTTCCACATTAAGTGGAGTCTCATACCAACCAGTGAAGTAAGCAACAGGCTCAGCCACACTCCAGAACATAAGACCGATGCCCATGCCTGCTGCAAATAGCATCGCTATCCAAGACATGACAGAATATTCTGCAACTGCGTCTTTACCACCTAAGCGAATTTTCCCGTAAGGCGAGACTATTAAAGCTAAGCAGAAGACCACAAAAATGTTACCCGCCCAGATAAACAGGGCATCAAAAGAGCCAATGATCTGCCACTTTAAACCGTCCAGTGCGCTCTTTGCGGTATCCGCATCGAGAAACACCATTGCCAGTAGAAAAAGAATCGTTAGACCTGCACTCGCGGAAAATACCGCATTGTGCACATCAAAACCCCATTTTTGGACATTATCTTGTCCGATCTGATAGTCAGTACTGTCAATACTGTACTTATCAATTCCCTTGGTCATTCGACCTCCTATAAATGTACAAAAAACGTACCAATTACGATTACATCATGTAATTAACTTTCAATTATAATTGATTCAGCAGGTTTTTACGATAAATCAAGAAATTATGTTACATACTTAACCCATACATAGCAGGAAACAATAGTAACGTTGCTAACACCACTACTTGAATTGCAATAAACGGCATAACACCAGCGTAGATATCTCTCGTTGTGACTTCTTTAGGTGCCACCCCTTTAAGGTAAAATAAACTGAAGCCAAATGGAGGGGTTAAAAAGGAGGTCTGCAAGTTCATAGCGACCAATATCGCAAACCAAACCATATTGATTCCAAGCAGTTCAGCAACCGGCGAAATCATAGGGACGATGATGAAACAGATTTCCACGAAATCAATAAAGAAACCAAGTACAAGAATGACCAACATTACCAAGATTAAGAAGCCCCACTTTTCTCCAGGAAGTTTGAGTAGCCACTCTTCGACCAAGTAATCACCGCCAGTGTAGGTAAACGCCATAGAGAATGCAGTGGCACCTAATAAGATAGCAAATACCATCGCCGTAACTTTGACCGTCTCTCTAGATGACTCGTACAACAATGTCCAACTAAACTGTCGATACAGAAGAGCAAGTACGATTGCGCCCGCGCCTCCCAAAGCAGCAGATTCAGTAGGCGTCGCAATCCCCGCAAAGATAGAACCAAGCACAACAACAATAAGAGCTAAAGGAGGCACTATTGCTTTCAAGGCAGCAATGACTTCTTCTTTGCGACTTTGGTCATCGAGCTTAGGAATAGATTGAGCCGCTTGTGGATTAAAAAAGGCGTAGATCGCGATATACAAAACATAAGCAATCACTAGCACTAAACCTGGCCAAAGCGCTGCTTTAAATAAATCGCCAACAGGAACGCCTAATACATCACCTAACAATATAAGAACAATTGATGGGGGGATAATCTGCCCTAACGTTCCCGAGGCACAGATGGTGCCGCAGGCAAGTTTTTTATCGTAGTTGTACTTGAGCATTACAGGAAGAGAAATCAACCCCATAGCAACCACTGACGCTCCCACAACCCCCGTGGATGCGGCAAGAAGCGCTCCAACCAAAACGGTGGAAATCGCTATTCCCCCTCGAACGCCACCAAACAATCGTCCCATAGCCTCCAGTAATTGTTCAGCTAAACGCGTTTTTTGAAGAACCAACCCCATGAAAATAAACAGAGGTACTGCCATTAAAACGGTGTTTTGCATAATGGATTCGATGCGATATGGCATGAAGGCAAACATATCCCAACCTTCTGACCACACACCAAATATCAGAGCGATACCACCAAAGGTAAAAGCAACCGGAAAACCAAGCAATAGCGCAAACAAGGCTACCGCAAACATAACAATCCCTATCATGCTTGTTCCTTATTATTAGTATCCGCGTTGAGTAATTGACGGAAAGACTTACACAACATCCCTAAACCACTTGTAGCAATGAAGAAAAATGAAATGGGAATAACAGCCTTGATTATCCAGCGATAAGGTAAACCGCCTGGATCTCCTGACTGTTCACCGATATCGTAAGCTTGATACGCAAAATCGATACCATACCAAGCCACTAATAAACTGAACGGCAGTAGCCAAACAAAAATACCGAGAATATCAATAATGGCCTGTACCTTTGGAGAAAAACGCTCGTAGAAAATATCCACACGAACGTGGCCATTGGTTTTGATGGCGTAGGGAACGCCAAGCAAGAATACCGCAGAAAATAGATGCCACTCTAACTCTTGAAAAGCGATAGATACGTCATTAAACACATAACGCATTACAACATCGTAAACAACGTTTGCTACTAAAAGCAAAAACAACACACTGGAAATATGCCCCAATGCGTTGCTAATTCTATTAAAAAATCCCTCGAATGCAGTCAGCAATTGACCTCCCTGTCTGCAGCAACTAAAGGTATCTGTGGACTCTCAGCCGAAACTGAGAGTCCGTTATTTATTCCTGAAGCGTTGTTGAACTATTTAGGTAAGCACGTTTAGAAATGTCACTCCAAGAACGTGTTTGCTCTAAATACTGAGCTTGAGACATTTGAATTTTCTTCGCCATCTCATCTTTAGCCGCATGTTCCGCAAGCAAGCGGTCATTCACTGCGCGAAGTTCCTTCATCACTTCTGGTGGGAAGTTTTTCACCTCTACATCAGGGTATTCCGTTCTGATACTTGCCCAGTTCTTACCACTTTCATGCGTAGATTGAATATACATATCGTAGGCAGCGGTGCGCATAGCAACGCGTAAGATCTCTTGCAGATCGGCCGGTAACTTATCCCATGTTCGCTTATTTACTAAGAATTGAAGTTCGGTTGCTGGTTCATGCCAACCGGTGTAGTAGTAAGGTGCAATCTTGTGAAAGCCCATACGAAGATCAAGAGATGGACCTACCCACTCTAGTGCATCAATCGTTTTTCTTTCTAATGCTGTATACAACTCCCCTGGGGCAATGTTAGTCGGTTTAGCGCCAAGTTCAGCGAGCACTTCTCCGGCAAAGCCTGGGATACGCATTTTTAAACCTTGCAGATCATCAACACTGTTGATCTCTTTTTGGAACCAACCGCCCATCTGGACGTCGGTGTTCCCCCCAGGAAAGGACATTAGATTGTGCGGGGAGTAAACCTCTGCCATCAGTTCCATACCACCACCGTGATAGAACCACGCGTACTGCTCTTCTGCTGTCATGCCAAATGGCATAGTTGTGAAATAGAGAGTATTTGGAACCTTGCCCTTCCAGTAATACGACGCAGAATGCCCCATGTCATACTGGCCCGATTTAACCATATCAAACACGCCAAAAGGGGCTTTATGTTTGTTTGAAGAGTCGACACGAATCTGCAGCCGACCGTTAGACATTTTTTCAGCCATAGCGGCCATATTTTTTGTAGCATCGCCGAATATTGGAAAGTTAGGTCCCCAAGTTTCCGCAAGCTTTAACTTGTATACTTTGTCTGCTGCAACGGCAGTACCTATGCTCGCAACCCCAACTAGGACCGCTAAACTACGTACACATGCCTTTGCCCACTTTGATTTCACTACCATGTTATTTGCTCCTTGTGCAGTCATAAATGTCTACAAAATCAACTAAATATGGACCAGTTTTATTTGGGATGCTAAATAGTTGTTAAAAATGTGTGTCACTCGATCTTCTTAAGGAAGTTATTACATTTTTTATCAATTAATGTCTAAGCTCAATGATCAGCTAAACATGGACTCTCGTAGATGTGTTAAACCTCAGTTTGGTAGCTATGTCTTCACTTCAATTAACTAATGAAAAATTTATACTAGGGAAAGTCAGTCGAGGTCTATTACTGACCTTTTATGTATTGTTCTCAGTTTGGCTAAGTACCTTCTCTAATGGTACTCAAGGAAGTATTGGTATCCTTCTAATATGTGGTTGTGCCTTGTTGATGGTGATCTACACCTACAAACGGGGCGTGGTGCGCTTCACTATTACCGATACCCACCTTCAGCAACATACTTTTAAAGGGGGATGGGTTGTACAATGGCAGAACGTATCCTCTTTAGGACTCTGTCGCAGTCATCAACCTACCCACAACCTCGAACTTCCATGGATCGGCATAAAGCTCAAAGACCCAAAGCCGTTTATAAAACAAGCCTGCCCGCGACTGATCACTAATTTATTATTGGAGCAAAGATCTCTTTTACACCTAGGTGCGCGAGAAACGGAAAAAGAGCACTTGTTTCAAGACCAAGTTCTAGATTCATCTCGAGTTGAATTAAAAGATGGCGAAACCATCAAAGGATTGCAGGCAAGCCTATATCATAGGATGTGCTATCAAAGAGAATACTGGGGCTATGACATCTTTATCTCAACGGCCGATTTAGATAGGGATGCAGAAGAGTTTGTCGGTCTATTGAGAAAGTATTGGGCAGGATCACGCCATACCAGTGATTAGGGAGACGTTGACAGGAAAGCGAAGAAGCTAGGACTGCAAGCCCTAGCTCCCTTAAATACTCTAATATAAAGGCATTTCGTCTGCTACAAACGGGTTACTCACTCGCTCAGAACCAAACGTTGATTCAGGACCATGACCAGGAACAAAACGAGTTTCGTTTCCTAAAGGCCATAGTTTGCTCTTAATAGAGTCAATCAATGTATTGAAATCACCCTTAGGGAAATCGGTACGCCCAATCGCCCCCTTAAAGAGCACATCACCTACGAACGCAAGGCTTGCTGATTCGCTATGCAGAACTACATGACCGGGAGTATGCCCTGGAGTATGAATGACATTTAAAGATTGCTCACCAAAAGTGACAATGTCACCTTCATCTAACCATTGACTAGGCTCAAATGCTTCCGTTAAAGGAAAGCCGAACATTTGGCTTTGCCCTTCTAAGCCTTGTAGCCAAAAATTGTCATCTTTGTGTGGGCCAACAATAGTCAGGTTCAAAGCTCTAGCCAACTCTACACTGCCCCCTACATGATCTAGATGACCGTGTGTGAGCACTAATTTCTCTACCTGAACTTTCAACTCTTCAATCATCATCAAAAGCTGCTTAACATCACCACCTGGGTCGATAACGACGCCTTTCATCGTCTCATCACACCAAACGATTGAACAGTTTTGTTGGAAAGGGGTTACCGGAACAACTTGATACTGCAACGCCATGAAAAACCTTTTATTTTAATGGATATTTTATTCGATACACTTCAGCAGAATATGACAGTTTCTAACACTAAACTCAAGCCTAGGCGAGCTAAGAGCTCACCATCCGTATTTATAAAAACAACCTGACATCCTTTAATCATTATCAATTAGATAAGCTATCGCTTAATCGCTAAGCTAGGGGACTTTGGGCGTGTGTCATATCCGTAAATATCATCCCTAAAAAAGATACGTCCTGACTCAACCCAAGATGTTTTATAAATAAGATGCACCGGAAGCCTTCTCTTTAATGGAATACGCGCATTCGCCTGTTGCCCTACTGGTGAAATATTATTTTTTTTAAAGCCCTGTGTTTTGGACAAGGTGTAGGCAAACTTATCGGCATGCTGTACCCGAATACACCCAGAGCTAAATGCTCTTGATGGTTTATCAAACAGGTATTTGGCAGGGGTATCATGTAGATAAATTGCGCGGCGATTTGGCGTATTGAACTTGTATATACCTAACGCGTTGTAGTTACCCGATAACTGCCGCATACGAAACGGAAATGTTTTAGGATTGACTCGACTCCATTGAATAGCACCATGATCAATCACTACAGGATCAGCCCACCCTTTAATAACTTGAATCCCTCTTTCACTCAGATATCCAGGGTTGTATCGCAATATAGGGATAATATCTTCACGCATGATTTTAGGCGGAACGTTCCATGTTGGGTTCAACACCAACGAATCCATCTTTATTTCAAGCATCGGTGTTTTACGCGCTTGCTTGCCGACAATGACCTTAGATGAGAAGGCAACCTTACCTCGAAAGTAATAGTTCAAATCGAAACTCGGTAGGTTCACAACAACGAGCGCACTTCTTTGCATTGGCCATAAGCGACTTCTTTCTGCGTTTAAAGCCAGTCTATGAATGCGATCTTCAATGGGATAATTAAGCCATTCAATAGTCTTAGACCCTATAACCCCATCGGCGTTTAAACCGTGTTGCCTTTGAAACCTCTTAACAATGCTTCGCAATTCATTCCCATACCAATCTTTTTCTTTTATCGACAATGGGATGACCAGCCCTGAAAGCTCAAGGCGAGAGAACAAAATATGTTTATCCGTAATAGGGTCTCCCACCCTAATAAGAACATCAGAGGAATACAGCACAATTTCGTCGTTAATCGCTAATTGCATTTTGTCTATTGCCGATTGGTAATCACGATAGCTCTGAGAGTTTGGACCCAAGGTCATTAAAAAATCAGTTAAAGAACTCTTTTCTAGCGCGTTTTCAAATTCAGCAACGATATTTGGAGGAGGCTCCGCCCAGTCTGAAGGCAATCCTTGTCCGTATAACCACGTATCTTTATTCTCTCTCAATAGTTCGCGATAACTGAGAAACGCGAGCATTAAATCCGTCGCGAGTAAGTCGTACTGGTAATATTGTTCAGAGCGCCTTAGTTCATGAAGTGTTTGCAATCGCTGTTCGAAAAACGGACTGAGCTCGGCTAATACCACCAATTCAATAATGTCTTCAAACACTTGTCTATCATGAGATTGCAGCCATATAAGCTGATGGCGATGGGTAGAGTAAATAGATTCTGTGAGTTGTGGATAGCGAAACGTCTGCTCTACGGACGATGCAGAGCCAATCCACCCCAAGGTATGGAACATACTTTTAGAATAGGCTGGGTATAAAAGGACGAAGTAGACAAGCAAACCTGCCCATATCGTCCCTTTCTTGCACAAGGTCATAGCGAACACTCAATACCAAAACTGGTTTAAGTATGGCAAACAACCCTTATTTTAACGAAAAATTTTAGTGCCAGAAATTGTAGCTATACATCGAGGTTGTGTTTACCGTGGGAGGCTTTGGCTTTCAGGTAGTCTTCGTTACCATTTTTTAGATGCGCCATAGTATTAATCACTTCATCGATGCCAATACCATGTTCTTTTAATTCTCGGATTTTTTTTGGGTTGTTAGTCACCAAACGGATACGTTCAACGCCAAGTGCAACCAACATTTGAGCCGCTTCTTCAAAGTCACGCAAGTCATCAGCGAAACCTAGGTGGTTATTCGCTTCGTAGGTATTTAAGCCTTCACTTTGCAACTTGTATGCATCAATTTTATTGTACAGCCCAATACCGCGGCCTTCTTGACGCAGATACAAAAGGATACCGCCCTGCTCTGCCATCTTATTAATCGTTTCATCTAACTGCTCACCGCAATCACAACGAGACGAGTGAAACACATCACCGGTTAAACATTCAGAGTGCATGCGAACAATAGGCGCGTTTTGAGTCTTATCAGCCGACTGAAAGATCATGGCTACATGTTCTTTCTCCGTTTTTAAACCACTAAAAGAAAGGAGTTCAGCGTCAATATCGCTTTTGGTTCCAACTTTTAAATGTACGCGGGCTCTTACTTCTGCCATAACTCTGTCTCTATCTAGATATGTGGTCGATCCTAACCTTAGGATCAATAACTATAGATTTTATATTGGGTTAAATGAAATCTTTTCAAGCCTTTGACCTGCATCAATTTTTAAATCCATATGCAAGAAGCATAAAAGATCATCCTGTATGCGATAGGCATAAAAAAACCGAGCTATAAAAACTCGGTTTTTCTCTATACAAAGAAAACGTTATTCTTCGCTAGTTTCAGAATCGTTAGAATCTGTTGGTGCCTCTGTCGCTTCTGAAGATTCAATAGTTTCGGACGTAGCGCCCTCAGCATCTTCTTCAGTTAGCTCTGCTTCTTCGATTTCATCGATGCGCTGCAGTGCTACAACATTCTCACCTTCTACGGTGCGGATCAAGGTAACACCCTGGGTATTACGTCCCACTTGGCTCACTTCAGATACACGGCTTCGTACAAGCGTGCCACCGTCTGTGATAACCATGAACTCGTCGTTTTCTTCAGTTTGAACTGCGCCAACAACACTACCGTTACGCTCAGAAACCTTAATAGAAACGACACCTTGAGTTGCACGACTCTTCGCAGGGTACTCAGAAATAATCGTACGCTTACCATAGCCATTTTCAGTGATGGTTAAGATGTCACCTTCATTATGAGGAACAATCAAAGAAACCACTTGATCACTGTTAATTAGCTTAATACCGCGTACACCTGCTGCTGTACGACCCATGCCACGTACTTGTGATTCGTTAAAGCGAACGACTTTACCTGATTTTGAGAACAACATGATGTCGCTATCGCCGTCAGTAATGTCTACGCCAATCAAAGAATCTTCCTCACGTAAGTTAACAGCGATCAAACCGTTGCTACGAACGTTAGAGAATTGGTCTAGTGACGTTTTCTTAACCGTACCGTCTGCTGTTGCCATGAAGATAAACTTATCTTCACTGAACTCTGATACAGGAAGAATTGCAGTGATACGCTCACCTTCTTCCAATGGTAAGATGTTCACGATCGGTTTGCCACGAGCGGTACGACTTGCCAACGGTAATTGGTATACCTTCAAGCGATAAGTTTTACCGCGAGTTGAGAAACATAAGATGTTGTCGTGAGTATTCGCCACTAGAAGACGTTCGATATAATCTTCGTCCTTCATCTTCGTTGCACTCTTACCACGGCCGCCACGGCGCTGTGCTTCGTAATCACTTAGGATCTGGTATTTCACGTAACCTTCATGAGAAAGCGTAACCACTACGTCTTCTTGAGTGATAAGATCTTCCATGTCGATGTCATGGATAGCCGCTGTAATCTCAGTACGACGTTCATCGCCGTAACTTTCACGGATAGCTTCTAGCTCTTCTACAATAATTTCCATTAAACGTTCAGTGCTTGCAAGAATGTGCATTAGCTCTGCAATTTCGTCTAATAGTGCTTTGTATTCGTCTAAGATCTTCTCGTGTTCAAGACCCGTTAGTTTTTGTAGACGAAGATCTAGAATGGCTTGTGCTTGTTGCTCTGTCAGGAAGTACTGACCGTCACGGATACCAAACTGTTCTTCTAACCACTCAGGACGTGCAGCATCAGTGCCTGTGCGCTCTAACATCGTTGACACAAGACCTAGATCCCAGCCACGTGCTACCAAGCCCGCTTTTGCTTCCGCTGGTGTCGGTGCTTTACGAATAAGCTCAATGATTTCATCGATGTTAGCCAGTGCTAAAGCAAGGCCTTCAAGAATATGAGCACGATCGCGTGCTTTACGCAGTTCGAAAATAGTACGGCGTGTGACAACTTCACGACGGTGATCAACAAACGCCTTCAACATTTCTTTAAGGTTGAAGTGTTTTGGCTGGCCTTTATCAAGAGCAACCATGTTAACGCCGAAAGTCGTTTGCAGCTGTGTATGCGCGTAAAGGTTATTTAGAACAACTTCGCCCACCGCATCACGCTTACATTCAATAACGATACGCATGCCATCTTTATCAGACTCATCACGAAGCGCACTGATGCCTTCAACTTTCTTGTCTTTTACAAGCTCGGCAATCTTTTCGACTAGACGAGCCTTGTTAACTTGGTAAGGGATCTCAGTAACGATGATAGTTTCTTTGCCTTTGCTATCTGATTCGATATCAGTTTTAGCACGCATGTAAACCTTACCGCGACCCGTGTGATACGCGTCAACAATACCCTTGCGACCGCTAATAAGCGCAGCTGTCGGGAAGTCTGGACCAGGAATGAATTCCATCAACTGATCAATAGTGATGTCTTCATCTTTGATGAACGCCAGACAACCATCAATAACCTCTGTTAGGTTATGCGGTGGAATGTTGGTCGCCATGCCCACTGCGATACCCGAAGAGCCGTTAACCAAAAGGTTAGGTACACGAGTTGGCAGTACTGCAGGAATTTGTTCTGTACCATCATAGTTAGGTACGTAATCGACTGTCTCTTTCTCAAGATCTGCTAGCAGCTCATGAGCAATTTTAGACATACGTACTTCGGTGTAACGCATTGCCGCTGCAGAGTCACCATCGATAGAACCAAAGTTGCCCTGGCCATCCGCTAGCATATAACGCAATGCAAAAGGCTGCGCCATACGAACGATAGTGTCGTAAACCGCACTGTCACCGTGTGGGTGATATTTACCGATTACGTCACCAACGACACGCGCTGATTTTTTGTAAGGCTTGTTCCAATCGTTACCCAATACATTCATCGCGAACAAAACGCGGCGGTGTACTGGTTTCAAGCCATCTCGTACATCAGGCAATGCACGGCCCACGATGACGGACATCGCGTAGTCAAGGTACGAGCCTCGAAGCTCGTCTTCAATATTTACCGGTGTGATCTCTTTCGCTAGATCGCTCATAGAGCCATTATCCCTCTATTATTAGATCGTCTTTTCGATTCCTATAAGAATAAAAAAATATAACACAAATTTCGAGGATTCTGCATTACTTTCACTATCAGATCCCCCCTGTGTGACGTACGTTCGTGCCTAGATGGACATAATTTAAACTAATCATCAATTATGGTTTAAAAAACAATCAGTTCGACTTGTAGATGGCCACAGACATCTCATCGACGTTAATGCAAATGCATTAGATGAATAGTTGGGGTTATAATGTGGAAAATTTCTAAAAGCGTAGTGACTATGGAACAAGGAAAAAACGTCGATCCTGCCGAGATCAAAAAATTTGCGGACATGGCGTCTCGTTGGTGGGACAAAGAGGGGGAATTCAAACCACTGCATCAAATTAACCCTCTTCGATTGCAGTACGTTCAAGACTCTATTGGCGGCTTGTTTGGAAAGAAAGCACTAGATGTCGGTTGTGGTGGTGGAATTCTTGCTGAGAGTATGGCTCTTGAGGGTGCCCAGGTTACAGGCCTTGATATGGGACGTGAGCCACTGGAAGTCGCCAGACTCCACGCGTTAGAAACAGGCGCCAAGCTTGACTACATCCGTATGACTGTAGAAGAGCACGTTGCTACCCATGCAGGACAATACGACGTCGTCACCTGTATGGAGATGATAGAGCATGTGCCAGACCCCCAATCGGTGATCGCTTCCTGCGCAGCCCTTGTGAAACCAGGTGGTCATGTTTTCTTTTCTACCCTCAATCGCAATCTGAAATCTTACTTGTTCGCGATTGTTGGCGCAGAAAAGGTATTGAAGTTACTCCCACAAGGCACACACGACTACAACAAGTTCCTAAAGCCTTCTGAACTAATAAAAATGGTGGATACCACTCCACTTCAAGAAAAAGGGATTACGGGCCTGACCTACAACCCACTATTCGATACTTACGCTTTAGGGCGTAATGTGGACATTAATTACATTGTGCATACTCAAAAAGCGGATAAAGCGTAGCAGTTTACTCTGATTTGCTCTCCGGTTTGATGCTTGATTAAACGGAGAGCATTTTGAGCAGAAGTAACCCGACTTTTATTCAGTTTTTAAGCAAGTTGTTCTTCGTTTGAGCGGAGCATTTTTTCAGCAGTAATCGATCCAATTCTTTGATAAAGATCAAGCAAATTTTTTTTTAACCCTGTTTGATTTTAAGTCACCCACAAGCTGTGCAAAACCCCAAGCCAATTTCCCTATAAACTCATAAGTAAGTGAACGCTAACAGAGAAAATTCCATACACGGTTTATCCACAGAAGATTCTTGCGCTTAAACTTGAAAACTCCCCCCAACCGCACTATCTTGTAAGTCGTTAAAGGGAACACCCCTATATGTAGTGTTTCTACCTCACGAAAGAGGTAGATATGGATCACAAAGCCGTTAATATTTTTCTGCCAAAGTTTAAAAATGTGGCTTTAACCATTGATGTTATGGATATCTAACAGAATGAATCAAAAACTTACCGTCACAAAGCGTCACGGACGCAAAGAAGCGATAGATCTAGAAAAGATCCACCGCGTGATCACTTGGGCTGCAGAAGGCCTAGATAATGTCTCTGTTTCTCAGGTTGAGCTGAAATCACAGATTCAGTTCTATGACGGAATCACCACCTCAGATATCCACGAAACTATCATCAAAGCAGCAGCCGATCTGATCTCTGAAGAGACTCCTGATTATCAGTTCCTAGCAGCGCGTCTATCTGTATTCCATCTACGTAAGAAAGCGTATGGCCAGTACGAGCCACCGACACTATTTGACCAAGTTTCTAAAATGGTTGATGCGGGTAAATACGACAAGCACCTAATAGAAGATTACTCTCGCGAAGAATTTGAATTAATGGATTCGTTCATCGATCACAGACGCGATCTCAACTTCTCTTACGCCGCTGTAAAGCAGCTTGAAGGCAAATACTTCGTACAAAACCGCGTAACTAAAGAGATTTACGAGAGTGCACAGTTTCTGTATATGCTGGTTTCTGCATGTCTGTTCTCAAAATACCCTAGAGAAACTCGTCTAGATTACATCCGTCGTTTCTATGACGCGGTATCTATGTTCAAGATTTCACTACCGACACCAATCATGGCCGGCGTTCGTACTCCTACTCGACAGTTCAGCTCGTGCGTTCTAATTGAGTGTGGCGATAGCCTTGACTCTATTAATGCAACAGCAAGCTCTATTGTGCGTTACGTTTCTCAACGTGCAGGTATTGGCATCAATGCAGGTCGTATTCGTGCATTAGGCTCTGAAATCCGTAACGGTGAAGCATTCCACACAGGTTGTATTCCATTCTACAAATACTTCCAAACAGCCGTTAAATGCTGCTCTCAAGGTGGTGTGCGTGGTGGTGCGGCAACTGTTTTCTACCCGTTGTGGCACGGTGAAGTTCAAAACCTGATGGTTCTTAAAAACAACCGCGGCGTTGAAGAAAACCGTGTTCGTCATATGGACTACGGCGTTCAACTTAACAAACTGATGTACCAACGCTTAATTGAAGGCGGAAACATCACCCTATTCTCTCCTTCGGATGTCCCTGGCCTTTATGATGCCTTCTTCGAAGACCAAGATGAATTTGAGCGCCTATACGCTAAATACGAAGGCGACCCTAGCATCAAGCAAGAGCAAATTAAAGCCGTTGAGCTTTTCAGCATCTTGATGCAAGAGCGCGCTTCTACTGGCCGTATCTACATTCAAAACGTTGACCATTGTAATACACATAGCCCATTTGACTCTAAAGTCGCGCCGGTACGTCAATCAAACTTATGTCTTGAGATTGCACTACCGACTAAACCTCTTGCTAACGTCGATGATGAAAACGGTGAGATCGCGCTTTGTACACTGTCTGCGTTTAATCTAGGTGCTATCAACGAATTAGATGATCTTGCTGAACTTTCAGAATTAGTGGTTCGTGCACTTGATGCTCTGCTTGATTATCAAGACTACCCGCTACCTGCAGCTCGTATTTCAACGATGAATCGCCGTACGTTAGGTGTGGGTGTAATCAACTACGCATACTATCTAGCGAAAAATGGCGTCAAGTACTCTGATGGCTCAGGTAACGCGCTAACGCACCGCACATTTGAAGCCATTCAGTATCACCTATTGAAAGCATCTGTAGTACTGGCGAAAGAGCAAGGAGCATGCCCGTCGTTCCATGAAACGACATATGCTCAAGGTATTCTACCTATCGATACTTACAAGCGTTCTCTAGATAAGATTTGTGAAGAGCCTCTTCACTACGACTGGGAAACATTGCGTAAAGAGATCAAGCAATTTGGTCTGCGCAATTCAACATTGACTGCCCTGATGCCATCTGAAACTTCTTCTCAGATCTCAAACGCAACCAATGGTATTGAACCCCCACGCGGTTACGTTTCAGTTAAGGCATCTAAAGATGGCATCCTGAAACAAGTCGTCCCTGAATTTACACAATATAAAGATAACTATGAGCTACTTTGGGATATCCCAAATAACGATGGTTATTTAAATCTTGTAGGTATCATGCAAAAGTTTGTAGACCAATCAATCTCTGCAAACACTAACTACGACCCTAACAAGTATGAAAGTGGCAAGGTACCAATGAAGCTATTGCTTCGCGACCTATTAAACGCGTACAAGATGGGCGTTAAAACTCTGTACTATCACAATACCCGTGATGGCGCTAAAGACGACCAAAAAGATGTGGTTGTTGAGCAAGATGACGACTGCGCAGGCGGCGGTTGTAAGATTTAATTTTTTAAGCTGAAGGGGTGCGCACTCACCCCTACTTTGCTGTTTAACTTATGGAATAATTGAGGTTCTGATGACCTATAGTACTTTTACTCAAAACAAAAATGACCAGCTTAAAGAACCTATGTTTTTGGGACAGCCGGTTAACGTTGCTCGCTACGATCAACAAAAATTCGAGATCTTCGAGAAGCTAATCGAGAAACAGCTGTCGTTTTTCTGGCGCCCAGAAGAAGTGGATGTATCAAGCGATCGCATCGACTACAACAAGCTTCCTGAGCACGAAAAACATATATTTATCAGTAACCTGAAGTACCAAACATTGCTTGATTCAATTCAAGGTCGTAGCCCAAACGTAGCTCTGCTGCCATTAGTATCTCTACCAGAAGTTGAGACTTGGATTGAAACTTGGTCATTCTCAGAGACGATTCACTCGCGTTCATACACGCACATCATTCGAAATATTGTGAATGACCCTTCTACTGTCTTTGATGACATTGTTGAAAATGAGCACATCCTAAAGCGTGCAAAAGACATTGCACACTATTACGATGACCTCATTCAAGCTACCAATGACTACCATCGTTACGGCGAAGGCAAACATGAAATAAAGGGTGAAATCGTAGATGTAAATCTTCATACATTGAAGAAAAAACTCTATCTATGTCTTATGTCAGTTAACGCTCTAGAAGCAATTCGTTTCTATGTGAGTTTCGCTTGTTCATTCGCCTTTGCAGAACGTGAATTAATGGAAGGTAACGCAAAAATCATCAAGCTGATTGCTCGTGATGAAGCCCTTCATTTATCCGGTACGCAACATATGATCAACTTGCTTCGCAACGGACAAGATGATTTTAGCTTCATGCAAATCGCAGAAGAATGTAAACAACAGTGTTTTGACCTGTTTAAAGAAGCGGCAGAGCAAGAAAAAGAATGGGCAGAATATCTATTCAAAGATGGCTCTATGATAGGTCTTAACAAAGATATTTTGTGCCAATACGTAGAATACATTACTAACATTCGCATGAATGCGGTTGGTTTGGATGCGGCTTACCCTGAAGCAACCAGCAACCCTATCCCATGGATCAATGCTTGGTTATCGTCTGACAACGTTCAGGTGGCACCACAAGAGGCTGAAATAAGCTCTTATCTTGTAGGGCAAATTGATAACGAAGTGTCTGCAGACGATTTTGAAGATTTTGAACTTTAAGGTAGCAACGGCTTAAGCAATGCATAAGGTTACGATAAACAAGGTTACTAGCTTAGTTAATTCAAAGAATACAACGCTTCTTGAATCTATGGAAATGTCAGGGTTAAAACCTGAATACAACTGTAGGGACGGCCATTGTGGCGCATGTCGCTGTAAGATTAGCTCTGGCGAAGTGGAGTATGTTGGCTTTGCTATGGCTTATCTTAAAGAAGATGAGATCCTGCCTTGTATTTGCAGAGCCAAATCAGATCTTAAGCTTGAAGATGTCAACGTACATAAAGAAATACGTTCAGCATCTTAGATAGCTAGTAATAGTAAAAAGCCCCAAACATAAAAATGTTTGGGGCTTTTTTGTATTTTAATATTAGGCGCTTCAATTTTCAGGCAGTTACTTAACCTGCAACAACAGGTACCCATGTATAAGGCGTTTCTGTATTGTCAAAGCGATTGCGACTTTGACGAACCATCCAGTGGTTATTTCCTAGCACCGTCTCTGCGTCATTTTCGCTAACATCTTTACTACCCATTAAGTGGCCGTCGTTATCAAACAATTTGAGCCTATAATTAGCGGTTTGTTGAACTCTATTATTGAGATTTGCACGGTTGAGAATAGAGACGCTTCGCCACATAGTCAGCAAATTGATTTGATCAGAGTGATCGACTTCTCCGAGCAACACCTGATCCGTACCTACTTTGTACCAGATCTCAATCCTTGATTGGTTTTGCATAATACCCTCCCTATCCGTTAGTGAGACAACTCTTTTTAAAGAGCGAGCCACCATTATAAACCTCGTGACACAGTAGAGAAGTAGTGAATTATTCTGAATTAGAAACACCTCAATATTTCTATAATTTACAGACACTTAGCCTTTAGAACAAAACGTTATATTGTAATCAGACCGTCAGTCATACTGGTTGTATCAGTTCGTCATATATAGAGAAAAGATCACAACGTAGTTATGTTGGAAGAGACTCTAGTCACACTACCGTAGTCTGCGAACATCTCATCATTATTTAAGTGACGGCGTAGCATATCGATAGCGATAGCAGAAATCACTATATTGCGGGCGTTAAAACTGTAATCTCTTTTAAATACAACCGATTGGGATAGGATCTTATCCTGCACCTCTAGTATAAACTGTACGCCACCTGACTGAGTGTTAGTAATAATTAGCGTGTTACTGCCTGATCTTTCGAGAGAAAACTGCTCATACAAGCCATCAAGTGTGATTAAATAATCATCACCCTTGAAATGATTCAGCACAGTAGGAATATTCACTGAGTTAATCGTAACATCGTGCTTGAGCGAAGATTCTGCAATCCAATGATGGAAATATCCTTGAGTCGCACAGTCAAACACATTAAGTCCGCGCCCCTGCTCTTTCATCAATGAAGCCGCAAAGTCGCGTACGTCTTGATTTATTGAGATCGTATTTAAAGACAACTCTTGTTCCACACTAGCAATGAACTCACTAACCTGTTCTGAACTGTCACTATAGAAAATCTTAACTTCAATGAAGGGCAACGCCGAACGATAGCCTAAAGACACATCTGCAGGCAGTTTTAAAGCTTCAATTCGATTGGCTATACCTGACTCTGACAAACCGAAAGTATAGATACGATGAACTTGTTTTTGACTCACCGAAGAGAAACGTTGAGAAATATCAGGAAGGATCTGCTCAGCTACCATCGTCTTGAATTCATGAGGAACGCCAGGAGTAAAATAACAAAGTGCACCATGAATATTCACCATAAAGCCACATGCTGTGCCTCTTGGATTATCTAGAATCTCACTGCCCTTGGGTAGCATAGCTTGCTTAATGTTCGATGAAGGCATAGGTCTTTGCCACTGCAAATACATAAGCTCTAAACGTTCGATCCACTCATCATAAAGCTCTAATTCAATCTCTGCGCATAAAGCAGCCGCTTCAGCCGTTAAGTCATCACTCGTTGGTCCCAAACCGCCATTCACGATGACTATGTCATGGTTTGTCGCTAGCGATGAAATTCCCTCAGAAATTGCTTGTAAAGAGTCTCCTACCGTCGTGCGAGTTGTCATTTGAAAGCCACGTTCAAATAAAAAGGCAGACAGCCAACTCGCATTGGTATCGACTATGTCACCAAACAGCACCTCTTCACCCGTACTAAGCATTGCGATTCGAGGCGCTTGCACTTCACGTGCCTTGTCATTTATTTCTTGAGTCATGATCAATGTCTTTATTTGGAGATTAAAATTGAATATAAACCGTTTTGGATTAACAAAAAGTTAACTACACTTCGTATTGTTTACGTCGTGCTGTAAAACAAAAATGTAATAATCGTAAGTCACTGTTTTATTTAGCCATAAAATAATAGATAATTGTGAAATGGATCGAGATATTTTGCATGGGAGCATCTAGTGCAGTTTAAAAAAATTGCCATGTCGTTGTTAGGCCTTTTTAGCACTACCGCTGTTGCTGAGTATGACACAAATAAACATATTGAGTTCTCTTATGTGCCAAGCTGTGAGAGCTCATATCAATATTGTGCCAATAAGTCTGTCAATTATGCAGCATTATCATTAGATGATCACGAGCCAGACTTGAAGTTGGACGCGAATACTAGGCCTATGCACTTAACTATCTCTGATGGTCGTGACTGGGACTATCTTGCGGAACAAACCTACACAATTTTAGGTTTGAGTGTAGCGACTGTTGGCCTTATGACACTTCTTCCCGAAAGTATCACTAAATGGGAAGATGATGATAGAGACCTCAGTAAATTAGGCGAGAAGTGGGTCGATAATGTAAAAGCGGGTCCAACATGGGACAGAGATGAACATTTTCTAAACTATGTTATGCACCCATACTTCGGCGGTGTGTACTATACCGCGGCAAGACACGCAGGATTTAATGAGTTTGAATCATTTGCCTACTCTTTTACTATGTCGACTTTCTTTTGGGAATACGGTGTAGAAGCATTTGCAGAAGTACCATCATGGCAGGACCTTTTTGTAACACCCGTTTTTGGTGCTGTGGTCGGTGAACTTATGCTGCAGGGCGAACAAGATATCTTAGCAAGTGGAGGCCGTGTTTTGGGCTCTGAAACTATGGGTAACATTTCTCTGTTCTTCTTAAACCCTGTAGGTAAAATTCACTACTGGATAACAGATGCGTGGGGAGGAGACACAGAAGCAAACTTTGTAACCAATCCATGGTTTGGTTATCAAGACGCCGCTGTCTTTGCCTTAGATGCTGGCGCACCATACGACAGACAGTTTATTGGTATGCAAGTCAGCTTAAAATTCTAAGCTAGAACCCAGATAAAAAAATCGCGCCTAGGCGCGATTTTTTTATGCTTTAAATTACGCAGCGTCGTTATTTACTGGACGAATGCCCGAAGGTCTATCGGTAAGTACCTCCTCAAAGTCATGACTAAAGTGATCGACTTGTATAGCGCGGTAACGCAACTTATCGGCTTCAAGCACTTTATTCACCTCTTCTTGAGATAAAATCCCTAACTCTTTAGCTAAGCTAAGCTTTTGCAGCAAGGGTTGTTTCTTATCAATACGTCCATCACGAATCGCTTTGGTAACCTTTTTCTCTATAGGAGCAACAGACAACATTGCGTCAAATGCTCTCTCCATAATACCAACGGCATCGTCTTCTTTATCACTCACATAGCAAAGCTTAGTTAAGCGCTCTCTATGTTCGCCCTGCTCCATTAACAGCTGAGCCACTTTCAGCGTCACTGCATCACTAGGTGGCTGAAAATGATTGCCAATAGGGAATACCAACGCCTTCATCGCATATTTTGCCCAACCCACAGGGAAGTTATTATACGCCTGTTGCAATGCCTTCGCGCCGTTGTGCAAACAGTGTTCTACAGCATACTGAACAAACGCTAGATCTTTTTCCTGTTCACCCTCGTCATGATATTTCTTCAACGCAGCAGAAGCCAAATATAAGTAACTCAGCAAATCACCTAGGCGCGCTGAGATCAATTCTTTGCGTTTGAGGTCTCCACCTAAAGTCAGCATCGCAAAATCAGAACTTACAGCAAGCGCTCTACTTAATCGCGTCATGTGTTTGTAGTAGCGTTTTGTTTTACCGCTTACAGGAGAAGAAATAAGGTGAGAACCCGTTAAGGCTGCACCTAAAGCACCTAAACTGTTTTTGGTAGCGTGGGTTATATGCTTGAACAGCAAAGTATCAAATTTACCTGCCGCTTTATCTGTATCTGCCTCTGAAGCCAACTCCATCTCGCTTAATACATAAGGATGGCAACGTGTTGCCCCTTGACCAAATATCATCAGGTTCCGAGTTAGGATATTGGCACCCTCTACCGTTATCGCAACTGGGATACCGTAGTAATGGTGTGAAAGGTAGTTCATTGGCCCTTGTTGAATAGCACGACCCGAATGGATATCCATAGAGTCATCTAGAATAGTGCGAGCCATTTCGGTCATATGATACTTAGCTATTGCCGTCACAATGCCCGGTTTCTCTCCGCTATCAAGAGCTGTAGTAGTTAAGGTGCGACTTGCCTCTAGTAAATACGTTAACCCGCCTATTCGACCTAGACTCTCCGCCACGCCTTCAAAACGGCCGATAGACAAACCAAATTGCTTACGCACCAGTGAATATGCACCTGTTGTTCTAGCCGTTAAGTGTCCCACAGCCGCCCCAAGAGCAGGCAATGAAATACCTCGACCTGCTGATAGACATTCAACTAGCATACGCCAGCCTTTACCGGCGTAATCTGCGCCACCAATAAGCCAATCAATCGGAATAAATACCTTTTCACCACGGGTCGGTCCATTCATAAACGCAAGCCCAAGAGGATCGTGTCTTTCGCCATTTTCCACGCCTGGGTGAGAGGTTGGAATAAGTGCGCAAGTAATGCCAAGATCCGTGCCCTTACCCAATAGGTTTTCTGGGTCTTGGAGCTTAAATGCTAAACCCAATACGGTTGCGACCGGTGCTAAGGTGATGTATCGCTTATTCCAGCTTAGCTCAATGCCCAATACTGTCTCACCATTATGCTCCCCATAACAGACATGGCCACTATCAGGAATCGCTCCCGCATCGGATCCAGCTTCTGGTCCCGTCAATGCAAAGCATGGGATATCTTGGCCATCGGCGAGTCGCGGAAGCCAGTAATTTTTTTGTTCATCAGTACCATAATGTGACAGGAGCTCACCAGGTCCAAGGGAATTAGGTACCATGACCGACACAGCAGCACTTAGGCTTCGAGAAGCAATTTTGGTTACTATGGTAGAGTTAGCAAGGGAAGAAAATGCTCGACCTCCATAGTCTTTCGAAATGATTAAAGCGAAAAACCTCTCTTTCTTGAGGTAATCCCATACTTCTTTAGGAAGGTCTCTGTCTTTTTTGACGACTTGGTAGTCATCAATCATATCCAAAAGAGTCTCTACTTGGTTATCGACAAAACTTTGCTCTTCGGCGGTTAAGGTTGGTTCAGGGTAAGCGTGCAGTTTTTCCCAATCTGGCGAACCGGAAAACAAGTCGCCTTCCCACCAAACACTCCCCGCTTCCATTGCCTCTTTTTCTGTATCTGATAGTGGTGGCAATACTTTCTTGAACATTTTAAACGCTGGATCACTAACCCATTTCCTTCTATATGAAGTCATAACCTTCCCCTTCCCTTAATGGTTAATCTTTAATCTGCACACATTCCCGCGGCCAAAAATGGCACAATCTGGTCGAACATTGCTTCGACATCGGTATTTATTTCAAACTCACTATTGGCGATATCTAATAGAGCTTCACTTGAGGCCATAGTGAAAACACAGGTGCCTAAGGTAAAATGCAATCGCCAAAACAACTTCTCTTTATCTAGATTCGGATTGGCTTGAATCACAGCCTGGGTAAACCTGTCTAAAACATGCCCATAACGCGTTGTAATAAACCACCTAAGGTGACCTTGCACATCGCTATAACCTCTCCCTACCAGTAGCAAAAATCGACTAGCTCCCCGATTAAACTCTTTATCAAGATTGGTTAAGGGGCTTTTTAGCGCATAAAAAACATCGGTCATTGTTACCTGCGAACGTAAATCTAATGATTCAAGTTCACGGTCCAGCAACGGCATGAATTCCTCTAAATACCGATCTAATACTGCCCTGATCAGCGTTTTTTTATCGCCGAAGTGATAGTTCACCGACGCAAGGTTGACGTTAGCTTGGCTGGTAATAGCACGCAAAGACGTATCCTTGAAGCCTTTCTCTGCAAACAAAGACTCAGCGACCTCAATAATCTTTTGTTTTGTGTCAAGTCCTGCGCCCATATTCAATCACCCGTATTAAACGTGCGTTTGAATTTAACAAGAGCGCAACATGAAAGCAACAACAAAAATCAAAGAGATCTGACCAGATCACAATTTGAGCGCATCGAGGAAGATTTACGTCTTAAAAAACAGTGTGTTAAGAAACTGAAGGAAATAATTAGAAATGATCAGAAGAAAAATAGAAATTTAATTGAACTCTTTTGGTGAGTCCCAGTCTTATATTATGTAAGCAACAGAGCAGTATGGATTAGCTTGAAACAAATTCGATTTTTTACTGTTGATTACGACCACTGTTATTTCTTTTGACTCCTATGTTTTGTATAAGCCCAGTCCGACTTGATTGGGCTTTTTTTTATCCAAAATTTACCCATAAAAAAAGGGAGAGCTTTACAGCTCTCCCTTTCTACTTATCAATTTTACTATTAAGACTGAGCTTCCACTGTTGAAGCGTTATTCTCAGCCTCTACCTTCTTTGGGAGCGATATGCTCAGCAAGAAGTAGCCAATCACAGCAGCTAGAGTTGAGCCCATCAGGATACCCAATCGTGCGTGAGTATTGAAGTCTGCATTAGCGCCAGTAAAGGCAAGTGATGCAATAAACATCGACATAGTGAAGCCGATACCACATAACACTGATACTGCGAAGATATGGCGGAAATCAATACCTTCAGGAAGCTTAGCTACACCCGCTTTAACCGCTAACCAGCTAAAGCTAAAGATACCTAGAGGCTTACCAATAAGCAGACCAAGAGCGATACCCATTGGTAGTGCAGTGCCTAATGTCGACAGTGAAATACCTTCTAGTGATACACCTGCATTGGCAAAAGCAAAGATTGGTAGAATCATAAACGAAGACCAAGGATGTAAAGCGTGTTCTAGATGTTTCAATGGAGAGCGCTCACCCTTTTTACCTTTAAGAGGGATAGCAAAACCAATTACAACACCGGCTAGTGTCGCGTGTACACCAGACTTAAGAACCGCGAACCAAAGAATCGCACCGACTAATAGGTACCATTTCAGTGGAGTCACTTTCTTGTGGTTCATGTAGAACAGCAAGCCTGTCATCGCAAAGCCGATAGCCAAGGCTGTTGTAGAAAGATCACTGCTGTAGAACAGAGCGATAATAACAACAACACCCAAATCATCAATAATAGCTAGCGCTAGTAGGAAAACCTTTAGGCTTACTGGCACGCGTTTACCAAGCAATGCCATGATACCTAGAGCAAAGGCTATATCTGTAGCTGCTGGGATAGCCCAACCTGCTAGAGCATCCGCATTACCCATGTTAAACAGTACGTAAACTAAAGCGGGTGCAACCATACCACCTACCGCTGCAATAGCAGGGAAGATAGCGGTTTCACGAGACTTTAGAGCTCCTTCTAGGAGTTCACGTTTTACTTCCAAACCGATCAGTAGGAAGAATAGCGCCATTAGACCGTCGTTGACCCAATGTTCAACAGACATCCCTAACACGTAAGAATGCAGAGCGCCTTGATAAGCTTCGTTAAGAGGAGAGTTCGCCACAATCATTGCTAGCGCAGCTGCGATAACAAGAATTATGCCTCCAGCTGATTCCAGCTTAAAAAAATCTTTTAGCATTTGACTCATATTTAAACCTATACATTTGTGATTAGAATCACACAACTAAGTGGCAGATAGTCTACCTATTACTACCATAAACAAAATTCGATTCTATATACCAATTACTTCGGAATATACGAACTATCAGGCAGAATTATCATAGTTGAACCATAATTAAAGGCAAAATAAAGCCCCTAAGATACTAAAATAATACAAAAGTAATCTAGCAAAACTAGCCTTAGTCTAGGCAGGCTAGCCTATACAGCGTAGACCAATAACTCAGTAGCCGATCAACTGAAGGTAACCGGTAGCGTTGATACTCCCTGAGGCTTCAACTCGACCTGACCATGACGGTATTGACAGATTTACCCACTGCTCAAGACGCGAAGTCTTAGCCGTTAGAAAAATATTATAGTCAGGCACATTCACCACCCATTGCAAAGGTAGGGTTTTGCCATTGCTTAAGGTGCTACTGCCTATTGCATGGATCTCTATTTCATCAGTCTTAAGTGCCACATGACCGCCGTCAGGTGTATAAATATTGCCATAGTGATAGGAATCCATATCCCCTTGATGACGAGTTTTAGTAACGGATAACACTCTTCCATCTTGAAGCCTAAACATAAACTGGTTATAGCCTTTTTGGTCCTGACCAATGATGTCTGTCCCCCATACCTGATTAAACACAGCACTGCCTGACACCTCAATAGTTTGAGTGCCTATAGTCAATGTACCAGTACTTTGAACATAGGGGGCTGTGTATCCATAGAACGCTCTCGACATCAGCTCATGTGTTACCTGATATCCATTTTCTCCCAGCGGGACATAGGGCGTGTCGAGTTCATTGGCAAGGTTAATATCAAATTGATCCGATGAAATAGACAGTTGACCCGGCATTGGAGAACCAGAAAAAGAACGTAAAGACCAATTATCAATAGAGAGCTGATACGGGCGCTGGCGCATGCCAACCAAGCCTATCCCACCTCTTGCAAATCGTTGGTCACGGAACACTTGATCTGGTGTGGTAACAATCGCTTGAGAAGTGTAGATTTGTGGCGACTCCCAGCCAGTTCCCTCATCTTCAGACATAGAGATTCGAAATAAAAACCACTGCACGAGGTATTCATTCCCTTCGCTATCATCAAGCATGGCAATATATCGCCAAACTTCATGCTGAAACTTTGGGTGTACCCTAAAGTCGTCGGGGAAATTAATTCTGGGTCCAGGCAATACCGGCTCAAAAGTATCATCAACCTCACTTTTGAGAACGTCTATGGTCAATAGAGGTTGCTGTTCTGCACTCCACAGTTTGTATACCAGTATCCCAATACCAGAAGACAGTGCCACAAAAGCGGTGATTATCAGCAGTAGACGTTTATTAAAAAATATTTGCATTATTCTGCTCTATAACGCGTCACGCAGTGATTTCATCGGAGTACGACGAATAACTTGCAACACTGGTATGGCTCCCGCCAACATCAAGGCACCTACGGTGAGTGCCAATGTCCCTAAATAATCCCATGGCACCACATGCAACTGCATACTCCAGCCAAAGGTTTTCTTCAAAATAAGTTCTACAACATTACTCGCAAGTGCCATGCCAAGTGGAATTGCCACGCAAGACGCCACCAAGCCGAATGCGAACAGCTGTGCTCCGCCAATAAACACTAATTCTTTTCCTGATACCCCCAAACAGCGAAGCAAGGCAACATTACGCAATCTCGACGCCTCACCCGCAAGAGTAGCAAAGAAGATACCAAATACGGCCACAATCAGGGTTAGGTTGCCTAACGTGTCAGTGATACCAAAGGTTCTGTCAAAAATCTTCAATGCATGCTCATGGATAGTGTTGTTGTTGACCACCCGCTCAGCCGGCGTTCGATAGATAGAGATCAATTTAGAAGTCAGACTTTCGGCTTGAGATTTATCATTGAGCACAACCCCTAGTCCTATGCTTCCTTGCCCAGGCAGCAACAAGCGCCAACTATTCTCAGATAACAAGACCTGATCATAAGGATTGCCATAATCGTAGTAGACCCCCACCACACGCCATTGCTGACCTATAGGTGCAGGCAGTGAAATATAATCCCCCACTCTAATGTTCCGTTTTAGAGACATAGATTCGCTGATCATAACGCTACGAGAGTGATGCAGGTGATGCCAATAGTCAGGGATGGTTACTTTCTCGGACAAAGAGCCCTCTTCTCCAGCACTATTACCTGTACTCACCAGATTAATATTACCATCGAGCGTCACCAGTTCAGTTTCCCAGCGTTGCCAAACTTCTTTCACTTCTGGCTGTTTTTCAAGCCAAGACGTCATTCTAGGCGCCGCATTGACCGTAGGGTGAATATAAACATCTGCGGCGAGGCGTTGTGAAAGCCATTTGTCAGTGGTTTCTCTAAAGCTTCCCACCATTGTTTCGACGCCGACGTTCGCTGTGATCGCCAACATAAAGGCCATTAACGCCACACCTCGGTAACTCATTGAAGCTGCGGCATCTGCAAAGAACCAACGTGCTCTTACCCAGCGTAATCGATACGATAGATAGGTAAATAGCTCAAATATGATGTACGGCACCACTAAAGCAACGCCCACTAGCATAAAGCCTAGAATACTAAACCCAGCATAAACTCCTTCTCCAAACTGAAGAATGAACACCGCGGCAAATAAACAAAACGCAGATAATACCGCTTGCCAAAAAAACTCTTTACCTGCAAAACGAACTAAGGATAAACGTGCAGTCAGACGAATAGGCTGAGAACGTACTAGACGAACTAAAGGCCAAGTGCATGAGAGTAAAACTCCCAAGATCGCCATGCCTAAGCTCTTGAGACTCCAAGTCCAACTCCAGTTGATCACAAGATCAATACTTGCGTTATAAATAGCGCCAATACTCATAGACACAGCAGGCAATAATTGATTGGCTAGCATTAAGCCCAAGACATTACCTGAAAGCCAACTGACAACAACTAGAATAACCAACTCTAAACTTAGAGCCGCCACCAACTGCCCACCCGAAACGCCTACTTGACGCAACACACCAACAACGGTTTGTCGTTGAATGAACGAGAGTGACATTGCTTGATAAAAGATAAACAAGCCAATTAAGAATGACAGCATTCCCATTGCGGTGAGGTTGAGATGGAAAGCTTCTGTCAGAGAGACCAATTCAGCACGAGTATTTTTGCGTAAACTCATCCCCTCAGGGAGCATGGAGCGAATCTTATCGAGTTTTTGTTGGCTCAAATTTCCGCAGCCAATTAAAGAGAAGCCTGTGCCTCTTCTTAAATTGCGAGTTACCGCCATATCTACGATTAAGTTTGAACCCTTTACTAGCTTTTGATTATCGACCACAAGAGGGCCGAGTTCCTTGCCATCTTGCAATTTAAGGCGTTGTCCCTCTTCCCATCCCATGTACTTCATATAGGTGTGATTGACCAAAACAGGATAAGGAGGCTGCATCATTTTGAGTATCGGATTTTCTAGAATATCAGATCTAAAAAACACCTCAGCTGTTGCTAAAGCATCAATACCTAGTAGCTGAATTTCGCCGCCCTCATCAGTACGAGAGCGAAAAATATCAAACGGAATACATTGATGGAATCCTTCGCGGCGCATCTGTACATAGAAGCCCTGAGGAATAGTATTTGAACTGCTCTTGGATTGGATTCGGTAAGGCAAAGGGTTTGCGAAAAGGCGCTCACCGTGTGTGTAAGAGAGCTTTGCATGCTGGTTAATGGCCAATACACCAACCAGAACCGAAATGCCAAGGGACAGCCCCAGCCAGACTAAAATCATCTGTAATGGGTGCCGCTTGTAATGACCGAGTAGCGCTTTAGCTATTGGCCATAACATGCAGTTGCCCTCCTTGCAGGCGCACGGTTTTTTCCATATAGGCAGCGACTTTCTCACTGTGTGTCACGAGCAGTAACGTGCAGTTAAATTCTTTAGTCAAAGACGTAAACAAACGCATTACCGCTTCTGCATTCTTCTCATCGAGGCTACCTGTTGGTTCATCCGCCAAAAGAATCGACGGTTCCATATACAGAGATCGAGCAATGGCAGCACGTTGTTGCTGTCCACCAGACAACTCTTCTGGATATCGGCCCAATAGAGGCATAAGGTCCAGGGTTGCCAATATCTGACGCCACAATTGGCTATTTTCAGGTAGACCTTTTAACTGGCGAGAAAAACGAATATTGTCGGCAATGTTCAGCGTGGTCAATAAGTTATATTGTTGAAAAACATGACCAATATGATTTCGACGATAGCGAGTACGATTGTTCTCTTTGAAGTTATGCATATCATAATCGCCAAACCAGATTTCACCAGAATCGACTTTATCTAGGCCTGCGATCAGATTAAGAAGCGTACTCTTACCTGCGCCAGATTCTCCCATAAGTGCTATTTGTTCACCTCTGCCAATCGTTAGATCAGCACCCTGTAATACCGGATGAAATTCTCCACCGTCAACAAATCCCTTGCTAACACTTACCAGTTTCAACATTAATGGTTACCTTTTACCCATCTTAAGCTCACCTAATTATTCAATCTCGATAATGAGAGGACTCTTTTGAAAAATGTGCTGTATTATTCAGCAAGATTATGAAAAAGTGAGGGTTTTCAGCAAATAGTATACTCTTATCTATAGGATAGAACCAAGTAGGAATCAGGATGAACTCAAAAAAGGTATTGGTCGTTGGCGCATCTGGCTATGTTGGCTCGCAACTTGTACCACTGTTGCTGGAAAAGGGGCATCGAGTTACTGCTAGTGCTCGCAACTCCACACTATTAGAAAGTCGAATTTCCAACCACGCTAATCTCACATTTAAAGAACTAGATTTATCCGACAAACTACAAACTCTAGAAGTGGTTGACGATTATGATTTAGTGTTTTTCTTGGTGCATGGTATGAATCATGGACATGACTTTCTTGAGTATGAGTTATCACTGGCTCATCACTTCGCCGAAGCACTAAACCAAAACGCTATTGGTCAGGTTATTTACCTAAGTTCTCTACAACCACAAACTGGCGACTCAGAGCATCTTAAAGCTCGTCGTGAAACAGGTAATATTTTACGCCATACCCAAGTGCCGATTATCGAACTTCGTGCAGGCGTCATTATCGGTCCAGGTTCTGCAGCTTTTGAAATAATGCGCGATTTTGTCTACAACCTTCCCGTACTTATTACGCCAAAGTGGGTAGATTCACAGGCCAATCCGATAGCCCTGCAAAACCTCAATCATTATCTCCTCTCTTTAGTCGATGAAACGCCAACAAACAGTGAATTTTACGAAGTAGGTGGCGCTGATACCCTTAGTTATAGAGAACAGTTTAAAGTGTTATGTAAGGCCACCAATAATCAATATCGCTTATTTTCCACTCCCCTTCTTACTCCAGCTATGGCGTCAGTATGGCTAGGTCTCGTGACTTCAGTGCCTAGTAACATTGGTCGCGCTTTGCTATCTGGCTTGAGTCATGATTTTGTTGCTGACTCCCAAGCAATACGTACCCGCTTTCCTCAGCCTCTTCTTTCTTACCGAGAAATGATTACCGAGACACTCGATCATGAAGATGAGTTTGCGCGTGGTAAAGTTTGGGGATTCGACCCTGCCGCTCTTAAAAGATGGCAGCCCGGCTATGGCTACTACCCTAAGCAAGCAGGAGCAAGCATCACCACTGAAGAGAGCTCTGAAGATTTATGGAACGTAGTCAAAACGTTAGGGAGTCCTAAAGAAGGCTACTTCTACGCCAATATTTTATGGCGTACTCGAGAATGGCTAGATTTATTTGTTGGTGGTGGTCGTCCGAAACGACGAGTACCCGAAGGCCCAACCTTAAAGGTGGGTGACAAGATAGATTCTTGGAAGGTGATTCGTATCGAAGAAAACCAGTTTCTTTCACTACTATTTGGCATGAAAGGCCCCGGATTAGGTCGTTTAGAATGCACTATTATTGACCATGGCGATCACCGAGAGTTAGACGTTAGAGCGTGGTGGCATCCAAAAGGTTTTTTGGGGCTGCTTTACTGGTATGCGATGTTCCCAGCGCATCTGTTTATTTTTAAGGGAATGGTAAAAGCCATTTGCCGTAAGGCCAAAAAAAGCTAGAACCTCGATTCTAAGCTACAAGCTACAAGCTACAAGCTAAGTTTTACGGTATGCGTCATCCCCGAGTGCTTTTATCGGGGATCTATACACGAGAAAGATACCCACAACTAATAGCCTTCGAGAATGACTGTTTTTTAGCTGTCAGCTTTAGGTTGATATTCTTCCAACGAAAATCCAAGCGGTATCTCAGCGAGAATTGGGCCTTGGTTGCTCGGATAAATTAGGTATTCTCCGTGGTATTTAACCTTAGATTTATAATCTGTCTGCTTATGCAACATCATGCCACAGCGCAGAGCTTGTTGAATAAATTGTGCGTGGTTGCCACGAACAAAAAAGCTCATTGGGCGTACTAATTCTTCCCCACCATCAAAGCACGATTCACATTGATTGGCGCACAAGACAAACGAACTTTCACCATCGGTAAATACTTGGCTTTTTACAGATTCAGTTAGGTCATATTCATTGGTAACGCTCCAACCTAACCCTTCCATATCGTCCATTAACTGTTCGATCTGCTTGTCTAAAACAGGTGTCACTTCTACGTTTGTTCCAAAAAACATTCCATAGAAATCTGATAGCGTTTGAAAACGAGCATAAAGGCCAGTTTTACTGCCTTGGCTTCGCCCCATCTTCTGCCATGCAATCAAATCTTTTGCCATCAAAGTCGCAAAGCGTTTTTCTTTAATACTTTTAGTAATCCAACGCAGCAGAGAGTTAGTATTACTTACTGGCGTATCAGCCAATTTCCCAGATTTATGTTGTTGGTCTATGTCCAACAAAGCAGAATCGACTAACTCAAGCATTTGTTCAGCGTAGCTTTTCACTGTTTAGATTCTCCGAATACTTTATAGATTACGATAGATAACACGGCACAAAGTGCCATCATAGTTAGCATTGGCCAGCTTTTATCGCCGGGTAAATGAGCCACAATAAAGCCCATTAAAGAGCCAATACCAAAACGCATGGTACCGGCAATAGATGAGGTTGTTCCGGCCATGTTCGGGTATTTATTTAGCAGTAGTGCCATACCATTACTACCAATGGTGGAAATGGTACCCACGTAAAACATGACACAAGGCACAATAAACACCAACCCTAGATCAGCCACCCAACAGATGAACAAACCGAAGCCCGCCAGAAGCTGAATAGTCAATCCAAACATGATCATCTTGTTTGAACCATACTTCTTTACTACCCTGCCATTTAGCGTAGTAAACATCACCAAGGTTAATACATTCAGGCCAAACAAGTAGCCAAAGTCTTGGGGAGCAACACCGTAGATATCAATATAAACAAAAGCACCAGCAGTTAGGAATACAAACATACCCGAGAATGAAAACGCACCACACAAAACTAGGCCCATGGCTTGTTTATTTCTAAGTAAACCGGCATAGTTTCTCAATGAGGTCCGTAAATGGAGCGGCTGCCGATTTTCTTTAGCCAACGTCTCCGGGATCTTATAATAAATAGCCACCAGCATGATGACTGAAAATACAGCAAGGATACCAAAGACCGCTCGCCAGCCCGCAATCACAGATACATGACCACCAATAAGCGGTGCTACCAATGGTGCAACGGTCATTACAAGCGTAATAAATGACATGGTTCGAGCAAAGTCTTCTGCCTCAAACATATCTCTAACCACCGCTTGAATCACCACAGCAGCAGCAGCACCTGCAAACCCTTGCAACAATCTAACCCACACCAACATTTCAACTGAGTGGGTAAAGGTACAACCAATAGCGCCAGCTAAAAACAGCCCAACACCGCCCAGTAATACAGGCTTTCGACCAATACTATCGGCTAATGGGCCGTAAAATAACTGACCTACCGCAAAACCTAATGTGTAGATCGTCAACGTGATCTGCACATCCCCTGGTGTAACACCAAAATCTTCGGCAATCGCAGGCATTGCGGGTAGGTACATGTCTATAGCAAGGGGCGTCAATGCGGAGATCGCCCCCAAAAGCACAAACATCATGAAACTCAGCTGGGCCGCTGATTGTTTCGTCATAATATTGTTATCCTAGTGATTATTTTTTGAAGATAGAGTCGATCTCTAGCTGAGTCAGATCGCGATACTCTCCAAGCTCCAGTGTGTCATCGAGTTCGATAGCGCCGATGCGCTCTCTATGAAGTCCCACCACTTTGTTACCTAAAGCAGCAAACATACGCTTCACCTGATGATATTTACCCTCGTGGATAGTCAACAGTACTTCTTTCTCATCTACTACTTCCATTTGAGCCGGCAAGGTTGGCTCACGCTCATTGCGAAGTAGGATTCCCTCTGAGATTTGTTGTTGATAATGCTCTTGCACAGGATCGGCAAGCCAGACTCGGTAGGTTTTATCACATTTGTGTTTAGGCGAGGTAATACGGTGTGACCATTGGCCATCATCAGTAATCAATAATAAACCCGTAGTGTCCACATCTAATCGGCCCGCAAAGTGCAAATCTTCGTAACGAACTTCATCAATAAGAACGAAGACTGTATGGTTGAAACCGTCTTCATGAGAACACACCACACCCTCTGGTTTGTTCATCATCAAGTAACGTGGTCCTCGAAGGAGAATAGGACGCTCTTGCCATTCAACGCTTTGTCCGTCTTTGACTTTAACAGAGCCAGATTTGACTACAATGTCATCAATCGTTACATCACCACTTTTGATCAACTTAGTAGCATCTTTACGGCTAATGCCCAATCCATCACACAAATACTTATCTAAACGCATCTTAACCTAGGAGTTTTTAAGAGTTTGAAATATCGCCCTACTGCGTCACAGCGAATCTAAGACCCTTGGTATGAATACCAATAAAGAAGAAAAGTTAAGCCTAGTGGGGATATTCCTTTTTAAGGAAGTCAGATAGTATAACTGTTTTGAATGATTCAAACTTCAACTTTTTTCAGGAAATAGTATCCAGTCATGTACCAACTGAGGCCCTATCAAGCCGATTCTGTTAAAGCGGTTGTCCACTACTTTAGAAAGCGTAGCGAACCGGCTGTCATCGTCTTACCGACTGGAGCAGGCAAAAGCTTAGTCATCGCAGAGCTTGCTCGCCTCGCCAAGGGAAAGGTATTAGTACTGGCCCACGTAAAGGAACTCGTAGAGCAAAACCACGCCAAATATGAAAGTTATGACCTTACTGGTTCTATATTTGCTGCTGGATTAGGCCGCAAAGAAACTGAGCAACAGGTGGTTTTTGCATCTGTGCAGTCCGTTGCACGAAACCTAGATGTCTTTAATGATCCCTTTTCTCTTTTAGTGATAGATGAATGTCATCGAGTACCAGAAGATAAAAGCAGCAGTTATCAAAAGGTCATCAGCCACTTAAAAGCGCTTAACCCTAATCTGAAAATATTAGGCCTAACGGCGACGCCATATCGCTTAGGCCTTGGCTGGATATACCAATACCACACTCGCGGTCAGGTGCGCTCTGATGAAGGCAGGTTCTTCAGGGATTGTGTGTTTGAATTGCCAATTCGCTATCTATTGGACCAAGAGTTTTTGACTCCGGCGAAGATCATTGATGCTCCGCTATTTAGTTATGACTTTTCTGAAATATCTCCCACACATATGGGACGATATCGAGAATCAGATATGGATTTAGTCATTGAGAAGTCAAAGCGCGCTACTCCTCAGATACTCAACCAAATAATAACGCTCGCAGACAAACGCAAGGGTGTGATGATATTTGCCGCCACCGTCAAGCACGCGGAAGAAGTGTACGCATTGTTACCTCAAGGCGAAGCCGCCATCGTTATTGGTGATACCCACACCAAGGAACGAGACCGAATCATAGAAGAATTCAAACAACAACAAATCAAATACCTTGTGAATGTCTCGGTACTGACCACCGGATTTGATGCACCACACGTTGATCTTATTGCCGTGCTTCGTCCAACCGAGTCTATAAGCCTTTACCAACAAATCATTGGTCGTGGTCTTCGACTTGCAGAAGGTAAAACTGAATGTTTGGTACTTGAGTATGCAGGAAACTGCTATGACTTGTATCAACCAGAAGTAGGTTCTCCCCAACCCGATCCTGACAGTGAAATTGTCACCATACCCTGCCCAGCTTGTGGCTTTAACAATAACTTCTGGGGTAAGACAGCCGAAAACGGCTTTGTCATCGAACACTACGGCAGAAAGTGTCAGGGTTATCTTGAAGATGATGAAGGCAACCGTGAACATTGTGATTATCGTTTCCGGGCGAAATACTGCAGGGAGTGTGGTGCTGACAATGATATTGCTGCGCGAATTTGCCACGAATGCGACGCGGTATTGGTCGACCCAGATAAAAAACTCAAAGAAGCGTTGAATCTCAAAGATGCACTGGTGTTTGAATGCACTGACCTTGAATTCAATGTCATTAAAGACAGTAAAGGAAAGAATTTTTTAAGAGTGATTTACCTAGGGGAAAGTGGTAATAAAGTCGGCTTGAATTTCTATCTTAATACCCCAGCACAAAAGAAAAGCTTTTACTCTCAGTTTGTCAGACTTCACCTAGCAGACAAACATCAAGAGTTTGATGGACTATCGCCAACTAAAGTCGTTAATCAGCAGCATCGATTTAGGCTACCTAAATTTGTCATCGCTCGAAAAGAAGGCAGATTTTGGAAACTCAGAGATGTGATATTCGACAATGAGTTTATGCTGTAACTATTCACGGTTCATCGGGTAAAATCAGGCAGAATCCTATTGCTCGTTTTCGTCTTGAATGGTAGTATCCGCGCTCGCTTTGACGATTTCTCGTTTTAAAGCGAATCCCATCAAGGACTAGGTCGCTAAGACTTTGATGAAAATCCTTTTTATTTTACTAATTTGAGAGTAAATACTATGAAATTTGAAGCAGTAGTACGTACTGAACTAGGTAAGGGTGCGAGCCGCCGCCTACGTCACGCTGGCCAATTCCCAGCAATCGTTTACGGTGGTGAAGCAGCGCCAGTATCTATCGCGCTAGTTCACTCTGACGTGATCAACCAAATGGACAAACCAGAATTCTACGAAACAATCACTCTTGTGATTGATGGCGCAGAAGTTAAGGTTAAGCCACAAGACGTTCAACGTCACGCGTTCAAGCCAAAAGTTGAGCACATGGATTTCATCCGCGTTTAATTCCCTACCAAGGAATTAACTAGGATAACATCCACCTTTTGCATATATAAAGAACTCGGTCTTACCAACTGTAGATTCTTAAAAATTAGAAAGCCCGATTGCTACCAACAACCGGGCTTTCGCCATTTCTGAACTTTGTGAATGGGTTCTTTGGGAAGTGCTATAAAACGAAAACCCGACCTTAAGTCGGGATTTTAGAAGCAGTAGAGTGTAACGTCGAGAAACGGGCAAGCAGTTATTCGAACGTCCCCTTAACCACAGCCTCACCGTCACAAACCATCACCTGCCCCTTTGCCACAGTATGAGTCAAGGCTAACTCGTCATCACTCAGTAATAAGATATCCGCATCATAGCCGACAGCTAACTCACCCTTAAATGCACTAAGCCCTAACTGCTTTGCCGCATTCTTAGTGATAGGCACGAGCATGTCACTTAAACTAAGCGCAAATTGGTTCACACCTCGCCGAATCTCTTCAAGTAGAGAGCTTGGCGTGCCGACTCCCATACCTACAATGTGCGTACGATCTTCATTCCATTTAGGTAAAGAACCACCCGCATCAGAGCTAAAAGTAAAGTTATCCTTAATGCCGAGCTCAATGGACAGCTTAGTTGCCTCAGCACAAGACATTGCCTTGCGACCTGAATCTAACATCTCTTGAGATACTGCAGTGCCATCAATGGTAGCGCCACGTTTTGCTAGCTCCACCGCCTGTTCCCATACATCTTCACGGTTTATATGAGTAGGGACAAAGCGTTCCGCTTGATAATCGGTTTCATCAAGTACATCCAAAAGCTGAGTTAACCCTTTTTTACCTGCACCAGAATGAACGGTAATAATACCGGCTTTACCCGAAACAAGCGCCGCATTGCGGACCTGCGCAACTAATTCTGCTAAACCTTGATGAGTAATGTACGGGCCACGATGATCAGAGACGGCCAATTTCACACCTACAACAGGATCAATAAAGGCGATATCTCGCATCACTGAACCAGTGATAGTAGGGGAAGGTAAAAAATAAGATCCGGTTATCATGTAGGTACTGATGCCTTCATCTCGAAAGCCCATAGTCTTGGCAAACAAGCTTTCTACATGACGAGATAAATCATCAGTGCCAAGCAAACCCAATGCCGTTGTAACACCATTCAAAGTTTGGTCGGTCAACTTCAATTCAGGGGTACGAGTTGCATAACCGCCCTCGCCTCCACCGCCAATAAAATGCTGATGAGTGTCTACAAACCCGGGCACTACATTTGCGCCCTTAGCATCAATGACTTGATATTCACCAACCAATGCAGATTCATTGATAGTGTCTTCAATCGCAATGATTTTACCTCCCGCACACAACAGGTCTTTGCTACCTAAACACTGCGGGGCATACACTGAACCATTTTTGATTAATAGCTGCATGATTGTTCCTTAATTCTTAGGGTCAAGTGCGGAGCGAATACCATCGCCCAGTACATTACAAGAGAGCACGGTCAAGAAGATACACAGCCCTGGGAAAAGAGTGAGGTACATATAACCGTCAACGGCCATAAAGTCTCGACTTGATGCCAACATAGCTCCCCACTCTGGTGAAGGCGGTTGAGCCCCAAGCCCTAAAAAGCTCAAGCTCGCTGCTGTCAATACAGAGGTGCCAACACGCATAGTGAAATACACCAGCACACTGCTCACTGTGGATGGAATAATGTGCTTAAACATGATTCTTGGCGTACTTGCACCCATTGTTTTTGCCGCGCGAACGTATTGAGAGTTCATCACTGATAGAGTCTGTGAGCGCACGATACGTGCAAACATAGGCGTACTAAAGATGGCAATGGCAATAATTACATTCACAATACCTCCACCAAGCACCGCAACAATACCGATAGCCAATAAGAAGCTTGGGAACGCAAACAGCACATCTGCTGCGCGCATAATGATGGCATCGGCAATGCCGCCGTAATAGCCACTGATTACCCCAAGAACCGTACCCACAATCACGCCGATGGTGACTGACACAAAACCAACAGAGAGCGAAATGCGAGCACCATACACAAGGCGGGCAAAGTTATCGCGACCATACAAATCGGTGCCCGCCCAATGCTCCCATGAAGGTAAACTTAAAATATTGTTGTAATCAACATCTGTTGCCGTGTAGTGCAAAAACATTGGCGCTGCAATCGCCATTACTACCATGGTCAATAGGATGCACAAGGCGACAATCGCTGTTTTCTCTCGCTTGAAGCGAATCAAAAACATCGCAAAAGGAGAAAGAGTTTTATTCGAATTAGTATCCATGATTCCTACTTCATTTTGATCTGTGGGTTCACGACGGAATACAAGACATCAACCACAAAGTTGATCAGCACGAAGTGAAACGAATAAAGGATCAATAGTGCCTGAACCACTGGGTAGTCCCTTGCGTTCACGCTGTCGATTAAGAATGAACCTAAAGCAGGCAAACCAAAGATGCTCTCAACCACAATTGAACCGCTCAATACGAAACCAATTTGCAAACCAATAACGGTAATGATCGGCAGCATCGCATTGCGAAAAGCATGTTTAATCAGTACTTGGCTCTCCATCAAACCCTTAGCTCTCGCCGTTTGAATATAGTTTTCAGACAAGACATCTAAAAATGCAGAGCGAGAAAAACGAGCAATGATGGCTGTACCCACAGTACCCAGTGTTAGCGACGGCAACACTAAATCGTGGAGGCCCTCATAGCCTGTCGGATTAAACCAACCGAGTTTGACTGCGAACACCTGAATCAAAATCAAGCCTAGCCAGAAATCGGGGACAGAGATCCCTGAAACGGCAACGACCATACTCACTCTGTCAGGCAGGCGAGATTGATAAACCGCTGCAATAACACCCAGCAAGATACCAACAGGAATAAACCACAATGATACCAAAGCAAGAGTAGCTGTGACCTTGTAACGTTCACTGATCAGGCTGACAACTGAGTCACCATTAATCATTGATTTACCGAGGTCAAAATGAACAAGGTTAACCAAAAAGTGCTGAAACTGAACCAACAAAGGAAGGTCTAGACCCAGTTGATGACGAACGGCTGCAATGTCTTGACTGCTGGCATCTAAGCCAGCAATCATTTTCGCAGGGTCGCCCGGTAACATGTGAACGAATAGGAATGCAATCACGGCAATGAGGAACATTACCCCGATCATGCCCAATAGTCGTTTTACAATATACTGCGACATGCTTTATTACTCGTAGTGAACATCAGTGATTGCTAGAGAACCGTCCGGCAACATATTGATGCCCTTAACGCTCTTAGATTTAGCCCATAGTTGGGTATCTACTGTTGTCCAAATACCAGCAGCGTCATTCCACACTGTCGATTGAACATTTTGATAGATCTTCGCTTTTTCTGCTTTATCTAATGTTTTTTGACCATCAGCTAACCATTGGTCAACGTTAGCGTTTTTGTAGTAGCTGTAGTTAGACGTACCCTGTGAACCAAATAGAGGACGGATAGCCCAGTCAACCGTACCTGATGAAGATGACCAGCCAGAATCAAAGATCACAGGTGGAGTACCATCGTTATTAATACCGTCACCCGCCGAGTAGTGGCTTGCTACATCGCGAGGAACAATCGTTGTATTCACGCCAATCGCTTTTAACTGCTGTTGAATAAACTCAGCACTGCGCATACTAGTTGTTACGTTTTTCGCCCAGATCACGGCATCAAAACCATCGGCATAACCCGCTTTAGCTAAAAGCTCTTTCGCTTTTTCTGCGTCATAGGTGTAAGGCGTTTGCGCAGCAAATGTTTCAATCTTCTCAGGGACGATTGAGTTCAGTGTGCTTGCGTCACCACCATAAACAACCTTCTTATAGGCATCCTTATTGATGGCATAGTTCAGAGCTTTTCGTACATCAGCGTTGGCCAATATTTCATTTTGGGTATTCAATGCATAGTAACGAGCGATGATAGATGGAGAAGCCACAGCATCGAGTTTTTTATCATTGGTAACCGCTGGCTTCATCGTATTTGGCAGTTGAAGCATCACTTGAGCTTGACCACTTTTTAGCATCGCAAGACGAGAACCGGCTTCTGGTACAGCGCGAAATTCTAAGTGCTCCACCTTAACGGGTTCACCCCAATAATTAGGGTTTGCATCCATAGTGATTTTTGAGCCACGAATCCATTTGTTAAGCACATAACGACCAGTGCCTACTGGATGCGCTTTGATATCTTCACCATATTTTTCAATGGCTGCAGGACTGATCATCCCCTGACTTGGGTGTGTAATATTATTGATAAAGGTGTTAGAAGGCGTTTTAAGCTGAACTTCTAATACATTTTCTGACACTACGTTGAAGCTTTCTACGTTTGACAATAGCGATGCACGACGTTGTTTTTTATCAATTTCGTCTTGGAAATTGTATTTTACTGCTTCTGCATTGAATGGTGTGCCGTCGGTGAATTTTATGCCTTCACGCAGTGTAATTGTGTATGTTTGACCGTTGTTACTTACCTCATAACCTGTTGCGAGGTTAGGCTGTACCTGCATGTTGTCATCAAATTTGAACAGACCATCATAGATAGCGTTTGCCACACTCATATCAAGTGTTACGCCCGCGTTATGTGGGTTTAATGTCTGCACTGTACTCGTGGAAGCGACAACCACTTTATCTTGTGCGGCAAATACATTGGCACTTAAGCCTAATGCAACGGCGAGAACTAAAGTTTTCTTTGTTGTGTTCATGATCATTCCTTTGTAATTATTCAGTAGCGGAAAAATGCGTTGGTGTATGTTCAACCAATAATATTGGCGAGGGAAACTCTCCCACGGGAAATATAGGGTCAGGGATATCGTCCGTTAAAAGTTCAAATTGCTTAGGCACAGAACGTTCTGTATCAATGGACGGGATTGCAGCTAGTAGCTTTTGTGTATAGCTATGTTTTGTATCCTCAAACACCTCTTGGCGATGGCCAATCTCGACAAGTTGGCCCTTTGTCAGAACCGCAACTCGATGACATACACGTTCAATAACCGCCATATCATGAGAGATAAAAATAAATGAGATACCAAATTCGTTTTGTAGCTCAAGCATCAGGTTCAAAACCGTAGCTTGAACGGAAACATCTAGCGCAGATACAGATTCATCAGCAACGATGATCTTGGGTTGTGTGGTCAGCGCTCGGGCGATATTAACGCGCTGCAACATGCCACCTGAGAATTCATGCGGATAATGGCGATAGAGTTCGGATTTAATCCCTACCTTGTTAAGCAATGCCTTTGCTTTTTGCTCTCTCTGAGCTTTAGACATTTCAGGGTGGTGTATGATGAACGGCTCTTCGACACACTCCCCTATCGTCATCTGCGGATTGAGAGACGCTAATGGATCCTGGAAAATAAATGAGATATCTCGCTTCACCAACTTTCTCTGTTCACGAGTTGGATCTAAAAGATCGATGCCTTTGTAAGAAATGCCACCACTTGCCTCTTCCAGAAGACCAAGAATCGCATTACCTATCGTAGATTTACCTGATCCCGATTCCCCTACAATACCTAAAGTTTCTCCCTTCCAAAGTTGGAAACTGACATCATTCACTGCGTGAACTTGATGGGTTACTTTGCCAAAGAAGTTGTGCTTTCTCGGAAAAACAACATGTAAACTATCAACATCGAGTAGCGGAGCTTTGCTGTAATCAACAGGACATCCTGGTATTTCTACAGAAGTCGTTTTTCCCTTCAGTTCTTCTTCCATTGTTAAAACAGGAAAAGAATGTGGCACTGCGCGTCCACGCATAGAACCTAATTTAGGGGCCGCCTTCAAAAGCGCTTTGGTATAAGGGTGCTGCGGAGAAAGAAATACTTGATTAAGCGTACCGGTCTCAACGATATCACCGTGATACATCACTGCAACACGGTCAGCGACCTCATGTACAACACCCATATCATGAGTTATGAAGATCACGCCCATACCGAGCTCGGTTTGCAGTTCGCGAATCAAACCTAAGATTTGCGCTTGAATAGTAACGTCGAGAGCTGTTGTCGGTTCGTCAGCAATAAGAAGCTTTGGCTTACAGGCCAGTGCCATTGCAATCATCACGCGCTGACGCATGCCACCGGATAGTTGGTGTGGATAGACACCTAACACCTTACGTCCTGATGGTACACGCACTAGATCAAGCATACGGCTGGCTTCTTCTATCGCTTCTGCTCTAGAGGTTTTTTGGTGTATTTGTACCGCTTCAGCTATTTGATTACCCACGGTCATAAGTGGATTTAGCGATGTCATTGGGTCTTGAAATATCATTGATATTTCGTCGCCGCGAATTTGTTGAGCCTGTCTACGACTCATAGACACCATTTCTAATGGTTCATCGCTTAACTTGCTGTCATGAAGGTAGATTTGACCTGATTTAGTCGCCTTATTGCCAAGTAGTCCCATAATGGCTTTGCTCATTACGGATTTTCCTGAACCCGATTCCCCCACTACAGCAAGAATTTCATTCTTGCTAACATCAATATTGACGTCGTGAAGTACGCCTTTTTTACCCTGCATGGTTTTAAAAGAGACATTAAGATCGCTGATCTGCAGTAGTTGGCTCATTTTTCCCTGCCTAGATTGTTCAATAAGAACACCTAGCATAAGGATTTACAGCGTCAGGATTAATATGAAAAAGTGGAAACTATCTTTTCAACAGAGAACTAGACATCAATATTCAATGCATTATTTACGTGAGAATTACGGGGTTTTCTATTTATTATCAATAACTAACAACAATAAAAAAGAATTTAAAATCTAAAAATCAACAAGTATTAATAAATAATACAAGAACATTAAAATAGAGAAATGAGAATGGAATTGTTCCGGTTATTTAAGACGTTATACGTTTCGTCTATTGAACTTCATTAAAACAGGTCACCTTGTGAGTTTGTCACCTCTTCTTCATTAAATAATTTAGGGGGCTGCTTTTCTTTTAGCATCTTACGTCTGTATCGTTGACGACAGAGTTTAATAATGTGTTTCTTCTCTGTCGACGAAAGGGTTTGCCAAGTAAAGCGTTCATCACGATTACGCATGCATCCCTTACAGTACCCTCGCTCATCAGAACTGCATACGCCAATACAAGGGCTAGGTACATCAAAAAAATCTAATTGTTCCATTTACGTGCCCATATTCAACCCTTGAATTAATACCCAACAGTATTCATCAAATAGGTCTATTATTCAATAAATGTCACTGCAATTACTGACGTATCACTGACATATTTCTCTTTATTTGTTATACACTTGGACCATATCAATTAAATATTTGGAGTCTTTAAATGTACAAAAAATTAACGGCAATATCAGCAGCTCTGCTAATTTCAGCTTGTTCAAGTATGGGCAGTAATGATGCAGATAAGCAAGCTATGGATAATAAGGCTGAAATGGAAATGAGCGCTGAAACTTTGCAAGTAAACGAGCAAGCTTTGCAGCATCACCATTGGCTATTGACTCACATAGACGGTCAAGCAGTTAAAGTTGAAGAGAACTTCAAAGCGCCAACGTTAGAAATTGGCGAGAAGATGACTACAAACGGCAACGCTGGTTGTAATAACTTCTTCGGTCAAGGTGAGCTTAAAGACGGTAAGTTCCGCATCCAACAGATAGGAATGACGATGAAAATGTGTCCAGAAGGTGTGATGAACACTGAAATGGCTTATTCAAAGGCACTGTCTGAGTGGAATAACGTCACTCTTACTAAGCAGACAATGGAACTTAAAAGCACAGAGCATACGTTGACGTTTCAACTGAAAGACTGGGTAAACTAATCCAAAGTGTGTGAGTCGTCTATTGACGACTCACAACGTTACCTTCCACAACTCTTCATCAACACAGTCAATAGTCACTTCTGCGCGATTACAGATAGCTTCGATTTGTTCTTGTTCAAATGAGTAAGGCAAAGAAATCTCAAGAGACGCTATTTTTTCCTGTTTAGCAATTTTCAATAGCTTAACTAAATTCTTTTCATCACTGTGTGTCGACGATAATTGATTAAGCGCACTTTCCCACAGTTTTTGTTCTGAATTCTGTGCCTTATCTATTTCTTGTTGCCACAACGTGCCGAAGATAGGCGCAATGCTGTGAATGACATCGACAAAACGCCAGCGATGGCCACGACTACTCTCACCCAAGAAATGGGTGTAGTCGAAGCGAACAGCGTTATTTTGTATTTGGCTACTAGTCATTATTCCAACAGAATATGCATTAAAATCAGCCAGAAAATGGCTATGTTATTGATAACTATCAGCTGAATTCATCAACAGTACAAGTCTGTATGAAATAACGTTCCACTACATCAGCAATCCATTCCTTAAAAGCATATATGTAACTAGTTGTTAACAGACCAGTTAACTATTTCAATACTTAATTGTTAGGTGGGGAAACATTTGACAAAAAATGATCACTGCGTCATTCATTTTACAAATGGGATAACTTACAATGCCCTACGCTGAACTCTTCTCTATTCTCCAACTAGGTTAAACAATGAAAAACGATAAAAGACCGCTTTATATCCCTCACGCTGGGCCTGCACTTCTGAGTACCCCATTACTCAACAAAGGAAGTGCATTTACTGCCTCAGAACGGTCCTACTTTAATCTAGATGGTTTGTTGCCTGAGACAACAGAAACAATTGCAGAACAAGTAGAACGAGCCTACCAACAATATCAACAGTTCGACAACGACATGGATCGTCATATCTACCTGCGAAATATCCAAGATACCAATGAGACTCTGTTCTACCGATTAGTACAAAACCATATTTCCGAAATGATGCCTATCATCTATACACCAACCGTTGGCGCTGCGTGTGAGAAGTTCTCTAATATCTATCGACGCGGTCGCGGCCTTTTCATCTCTTACTCTAATAGAGACCGTATCGATGACCTTCTCAACAATGCCTCTACGCATAATGTAAAAGTTATCGTCGTCACCGATGGCGAGCGCATACTAGGTCTCGGTGACCAGGGTATCGGTGGTATGGGTATCCCTATTGGAAAACTTTCTCTCTATACCGCCTGTGGTGGTATTAGCCCAGCTTACACATTACCGATTGTTTTAGATGTCGGTACTAACAACCCGCAGCGTCTAGCTGACCCAATGTACATGGGATGGAGACACCCGCGCATTACAGGGGCTGAATACGACGAATTTGTTGAAGAGTTCATCCAAGCAGTTCAACGTCGCTGGCCTGATGCTTTGATCCAATTTGAAGACTTCGCACAAAAAAATGCAATGCCACTATTGAAGCGTTACAAAAACCGTATCTGCTGCTTTAACGATGACATTCAAGGCACTGCAGCGGTTACTGTCGGCTCGCTAATTGCAGCATGTCATGCTGCAGGCAGTAAGTTGTCAGATCAACGCGTCACCTTTGTTGGTGCAGGTTCTGCTGGTTGCGGTATAGCAGAGGCTATCGTCGCACAAATGCAGGCGGAAGGTTTACCTGAAGACGAAGCTCGCTCACGCATTTATATGGTGGATCGTTGGGGTCTACTCCAAGAAGGTATGCATAACCTTCTCGACTTCCAGAAGTCATTGGCTCAAAAGGCTGAAAATCTAAAACTATGGCAGGCAAAAGGACAAGACTACTCGTTACTAGATGTCGTAGAAAACGCTAAGCCTACGGTATTGATTGGGGTATCTGGCGCGCCAGGCATCTTTAGCCAACAGGTTATTGAAACTATGCATAAACATTGCCCTCGCCCAATCGTTTTTCCTCTATCGAACCCAACGAGTCGTGTAGAAGCGGTGCCAAAAGACGTTCTTGATTGGACAGATGGTCAAGCCTTAGTCGCGACAGGTAGCCCGTTCGAGCCTGTGTTGGTTAAAGGCAAACACTTAGAGATTGCCCAATGTAACAACAGTTATATCTTCCCTGGAATCGGCCTTGGCGTACTGGCTGTTTCTGCATCACGTATTACCGACGAGATGTTGATGGAATCCAGTCGAGCACTTGCTGAATGTTCACCACTGGCTATTAAAGGTCACGGAGCGCTACTGCCACCTCTAGAAGAGATTCATTCGGTATCGAAGAAAATCGCTTTCGCTGTGGCAAAACAAGCGATTAAGCAAGGTGTTGCGCTAGAAATCACCGATCAAGCGATCAAAGAATCTATAGACAACCACTTCTGGCAGCCCGTTTACCGTCGTTATAAGCGTACTGCCTTCTAGTGAGTAAACTGAGCTGGACGAATATTAAGGATCACTATCGCCAAACCTCGGTTTGCCGCATAGCCCTTAACACTGTGAAAATACTGCTACTGCTTGGTAGCGGTATCACGCTGTGTATTATCCTGCTACTAAGCTCAGTGGATTTTTGGATGAGCTACCAAGCCAATGGACGAATCTACAAAGACGTGGAATCAGCACCAGCAAGAGACATCGCACTGATCCTAGGCACCAGCAAATACATAGGTAGAACCCTAAATCCTTACTACACCTATCGAATAGACGCAGCCATCGAACTGTACAAACAGCAAAAGGTGCGTGGCTTCTTGCTCAGTGGTGATAATGCCCATCGCTCATACAATGAGCCTTGGACAATGAAGCGAGATCTTTTAAGGGCAGGAATACCTGAAGAGCTTATCTTTCTTGATTATGCAGGTTTTAGAACGCTCGACTCCATTGTTCGCGCTAAACAAATCTTTAACCTCAATGACTTTACGGTTGTAACTCAAACCTTTCATTGTGACAGAGCACTATTCATCGCTAATTACTACAAGGCAGATGCCACCTGCCTTGGCGTCCCCTCCCCCAAACCAAAATCTTGGTTCAATGTTAGGGTTCGAGAAGTATTTGCACGAATTAAAGCAATGCTCGATGTGTACATCATGAACACCCAGCCAAAATTCTTAGGCCCGCAAGAACCAATATTGGAGATGTTACCGAAATACAACTACGGCCCCATCATGCCAAGGTTTGTGCCACAACCTTATAATGAGCCGAAATCTAATAGCTGATAGCCAGTCTCTAAATCACAAGTCGGACTTCAGGATCGTCGTCACGCTCGAGTGTGTTTATCGCGCATCTATTTCTATAAAAGGTCCCCGATAAAATCCCTCGGAGACGACGATTATAAGTCACACCTGTACTAAACGTAGTGATCTACGAAGCGATACAATCAACTAGATCACATTTAGGTGAATTGCCAAGACTTGCGTAGAAAGTAAGGCTAACAGCTTTAAGAGGGTCTTAGACTCTCATTTCGTGCCCCATCCTTGATTTCTTTACTTTCACACCAATATACCTTTAATCATCATCTTCAATTCGTCGCCTGAATTACTTACAATCGAGGCAGAATTAAAAAGGATCAAACAGTTATGAGTAATGTTAAGCACTGCAAGCTACTTATTTTAGGATCAGGCCCTGCTGGATATACGGCGGCTATCTATGCCGCTCGAGCAAATCTTAATCCAGTTATCGTTACAGGGATGCAACAAGGTGGTCAGCTAACCACTACCACCGAAGTGGAGAATTGGCCAGGCGATGCTAGTGACTTAACAGGCCCAGCATTAATGGAGCGTATGCAAGCTCATGCCGAAAAATTCGAAACTGAAATCATTTTTGACCACATCAACAAAGTCGATCTTAGCCAAAAACCTTACCGTTTATTTGGTGACAGCACAGAATTTACTTGTGATGCATTGATCATCGCAACAGGTGCCTCTGCAAAATACATTGGTTTAGAATCTGAAGAGGCCTTCAAGGGACGTGGAGTCTCGGCTTGTGCTACTTGTGATGGTTTCTTCTACCGCAACCAAGAAGTTGCGGTTGTTGGTGGAGGTAATACAGCGGTTGAAGAAGCCTTGTATCTTTCGAATATCGCCTCAAAGGTGCACCTAATTCACCGTCGCGATTCATTCCGCGCAGAGAAGATCTTGGTAAAACGTCTGATGGATAAGGTTGAGTCAGGCAATATTGTTCTACATACCGACCGTACTCTCGATGAAGTTGTTGGCGATGATATGGGCGTCACTGGCGTACGCGTTAAGGATACTCAATCCGACACAACAGAAGTAATTAATGTAATGGGTGCGTTTATTGCCATTGGTCATCAACCTAATACAGGCATTTTTAAACAGCAGCTGAAGATGAATCACGATTATATCGTGGTAAATTCTGGACTTGAAGGTAATGCGACACAAACCAGTATACCTGGAGTGTTTGCCGCCGGTGATGTTATGGATAATCAGTATCGTCAGGCCATCACATCAGCAGGTACTGGTTGTATGGCAGCGCTAGATGCTGAGCGTTATCTCGATGAGATTGATGCATAAACAAAAATAATTGCCGCTCATATTGAAATCTTAGCGTCCACAGAGTACATCTGTGGACCTTTTTCGATATACTCCTCCCAAATCAAAATTATTCGCATTTAAATCATATTCATGGATAAGAAAACCCAAGGCGAGTTGAGTCGTTGGCTTAAACAGCAAAGCAAGCTAGCAAAACGTTGGTTGACGTTAACCGTTATCGCTGGCGTCGCTTCTGCTATAGCACTCATCATTCAAGCCTCATTAATTGCTCAAATCCTACATAGCCTCATTATTGAACATGCTGATAAGTATGATTTAGTGCCCCTTTTCATTGGCTTAGGTGTGACCGTGATACTGCGCAGTGCTCTTGCATGGTGTAGAGAGATTGCGGGCTATAGAAGTGGCGAGCAAGTTCGCATCTATATCAGGGGCTTGGTGGTCGATAAAATGCGTCGTTTGGGACCTGGTCACATAAAAGGTAAAACGGCAGGTGCGTGGGGAACAATGCTGATCGAGCAGGTAGAAGAGATGCAAGATTTCTTTGCAAAATACCTACCGCAAATGGCTCTCTCTGCATTGGTTCCACTGATGATCTTGGTTGTGGTATTCCCACTTAACTGGGTCAGCGGACTGATTTTTTTAATCACGGCACCACTTATTCCCTTTTTTATGGCACTGGTTGGCAAAAAAGCCGCCGATGCCAATCGTAAAAACTTTAAGGCACTGCAACGCTTGTCTGGACATTTTTATGACCGTTTGCAAGCAATGACAACTATTCGTTTATTTGATCGTGCAAGAGATGAAAAGGAACAGTTACACGCAGCATCAGAGGTATTTCGCGAGCGAACAATGAGTGTGTTGAAAATCGCATTTTTATCTTCCGCTGTACTCGAATTTTTCACCTCTATTTCCATTGCACTTACCGCTGTGTATTTCGGTTTCACCTTTATTGGTGAGCTTAACTTTGGTCACTATGGCACTAGCGTTACCCTCTTTACCGGCTTGTTCATCTTGATACTCGCTCCGGAGTTCTATCAACCTCTTCGCGATCTTGGCACCTTTTATCACGCCAAGCAGCAGGCGATAGGTGCTGCGGAAAGCATTGTTGATTTCTTAAATATTGAAGAACCTAAACAAGAGAGCAATAAGCAGGTTATCAATAGTGATACCAAGTGCGTAATAACAGCCACTGATTTCATTGTTACCAGCACAGAAGGTAAGGTATTGGTGGGACCTATCAGTTTCACCCTAGACGCCAGCAAGAAAACCGCTTTAGTTGGCCCAAGTGGCGCTGGAAAAACCTCGATTATGAACGCGCTTCTTGGGTTCTTACCTTATCAAGGCAGCCTCACCATTAATGGCATAGAGCTATCCGAGGTTGATCTCAACAGCTACCGCTCAACGGTGAGCTGGGTAGGTCAAAACCCATTGCTGGTTCATGGCACCATTGCTGAAAACCTTAACCTTGCTGAGAACTCAGTGAGCGAGCAGGAGCTAAAAGATAAAATCAAACAGGCTCACGCCGACGAATTTATTGATAAGCTAGGTTTAGACCATGCAATTTCTGATCGCTCAGGCGGCCTATCTGTAGGCCAAGCTCAACGTATCGCCCTAGCCCGTGCTTTATTGCAAGATGGGCAATTTTGGCTTTTGGATGAACCTACTGCCAGTTTGGATGCACGTAGCGAATCGCTAATCAATGAGAGCCTGCAATCGGTGCTAGTGGGTAAAACTGCGCTTATGGTTACTCACCAATTAAGTAATCTGCAATTAATGGATCAAATCTTAGTATTGGAAAATGGCGCTCTCACTCAGCAAGGTCGCTACAGTGAACTTCAACATCAAGGCACCTTCAAAGCCATGTTGAACCAGCAACAAACACTAGGAGGCGATATCGATGCGTGAGTTACTTCCCTACCTAAAACTGTATAAAAAGCATTGGTTTGGTCTATCTCTAGGCATGATACTGGGCTTTCTCACTTTATTTGCCTCTATTGGCCTGCTGACGTTATCTGGTTGGTTCCTTTCAGCCGCGGCGGTAGCTGGGCTAACCATAGCCAGAGAAACCTTTAACTACATGCTTCCAGGCGGTGGCGTACGCGGTCTTGCTATGGGCCGCACTGCGGGTCGATGGGGAGAGCGAGTCGTATCACACAATGCGACCTTTAAGTTACTGACCGATTTGCGTGTTTATTTCTATGAGAAACTAACTCCGCTGATCCCTGGCCGAGTGGGTGGATTACGCGATGCTGATCTACTCAACCGCCTTGTCGCAGATGTATCGGCAATGGATCACGTTTACCTACGCCTTGTGAGCCCAGTAATACTGAGTATTCTTGGTATCACTTGCCTGACAGGTTTCCTAGTGTGGTTCGACAGTGATATCGGTCTAACACTTGGCGCTATCTTAATGGCTCTAGTGGTTATCTGGCCTGTACTTTTCTATAAATTAGGTAAAGGCAACGGACATAGACTAACGCAAAACCGTGCAGATCTTCGTATTCAAACCCTAGATTGGATTGAAGGACACAGTGAGCTACTGCTGTTTGGCGCAGAAAAACGCTACCGAGAAAAGATAGAGCAAGCGCAAATGGCATTGATGAGCAATCAGGCGATCAATGCTCATATTACAGGTCTTGCCAACGCATTGCTGTTACTAGCAAATGGTATGACACTATTATTGATTTTATGGATGTCCGCAGACGGTATTGGCGGTTCAGTGCCTAGCCCTCTTATCGCTCTAGTCGTCTTTGCCACTCTCGCCAGTGTTGAGCTATTAATGCCTATAGCTGGCGCATTCCAATATCTAGGGCAAACGCTGGCTTCTGCAAGGCGTCTAAATGAAGTCATCGGCGCTGAACCTGAGGTGCAATTCCCAAGTTATGCCGACAGAAAAGTAGTCAACACTGATAATAAAATTTCGGTTGAATTTAACCATGTATCGTTTGCTTACGAAAGTAATGCCCCGCTTGCCGTCGACAATTTGTCTCTCAACATAGCTGCAGGGAGTAAGCTTGCCATTCTTGGGAAAACGGGGAGTGGTAAATCAACATTACTTCAATTACTTACCCGCTACTGGGATGTACAGCAAGGGAATATCAACATTGGTGAACAAGCGTTGACCGAGCTCTCTGAATCAGAGCTTCGTAGCCTTATTTCCGTCGTGAGTCAGCGTGTTGATGTGTTAAATGGCACTCTTCGCGACAACCTACTCATTGCGAAACCGGATGCCAATGACAGTGAACTTGCAGGAACTCTTTCTAAAGTTGGACTGGATTATTTAATGGATGCACCTGGGCTTGACCAATGGCTAGGCGATGGTGGCAGACAGTTATCCGGTGGCGAAAAGCGCCGGATTGGCATTGCTCGCGCCATCCTGCATGATGCCCCTATCCTTTTGCTTGACGAACCAACAGAAGGCTTAGACCGTTCTACAGAGTCACAAATAATGTCACTGCTAGAGCAGCACTACCAAGATAAAACCGTGATTTTTGTCACTCACCGTCTGGTAGGGCTAAGTAAGATGGATAACGTTGTCGTGCTAGAGCAAGGTAAACTAGTGGAGCAAGGTGAGCATAGTGATCTTCTTAAACAAAAAGGTCGTTATTACCAACTGCATCAAGCGATCTAGTGCTAGGTTAGTTGGCAATAAATAGCAGAAAGCCCCGCAACGAGAATACGTAGCGGGGCTTTTTACGTATATCAATTAATCGTTAAAGCCTTCTAATACTATCTTCCCGCGTGCCGTTTGCGACTCTAAAAGCGCATGGGCTCGCTTGAGGTTAGTAGCGTTAATGCGACCAAAGTGTTCTCCTAAAGTGGTTTTCACCTCTCCCGAATCAATCATTTTTGCCACTGTAGCCAAAATTTCATGTTGCTTTTGCATATCATCAGTTTCAAACATCGAGCGGGTATACATAAACTCCCAGTGCAGAGACACACTCTTTTGTTTAAGTGATCGAATATCAAAAGACGTTGGATCATCAATCAAACCAAATTGGCCTTGTGGCTTAATCACCTTCATGACCTCGATCATATGTTGCTCGGTGTTATTAAGGCTCACTACATAATCGACGCAATCATTCATCCCAAGCTGTTCACTCATAGACTGGTTATGATCGATAACCTGGTCAACACCTAGCTGTTTTAACCATTCAACGGAGGCAGGTCGAGACGCCGTCGCGATAACCTTCAAATTAGTTAGCTTTTTCGCTAGCTGAACCATAATTGAGCCTACCCCGCCGGCGGCTCCAATAATAAGAATACTTTGATTTGCTTGGCTATCGACACGCAATCGGTCAAACAACATTTCCCACGCCGTTAACGTAGTCAATGGCAGTGCAGCAGCTTGAGAAATACTCACAGAAGTAGGAGCAAGACTCACAATACGCTCGTCTACCTTTTGATACTCTGCATTGCTGCCAGAGCGCGTAAGATCCCCTGCATACCAAACAAGATCGCCAACCTTAAATAAGGAAACTTGATCTCCTACCTCTTCGACAATACCAACTGCATCCCAACCAATCACTTTATAACCCAAATCTGCAGCCACATTAGAGCGTATTTTTGTATCAACTGGATTAACAGACACCGCCTGAACTTTAACCAATAAATCCCTGCCGGTAGCATTAGGTTTATCGAGTGTAATGTCTTGTAGTGAATATTCATTCTCGATAGGTAGGTTAATTTGATATCCAACTGCCTTCATTGTTTGCTCTCCAGATTGACGTCGTTATATACAACCAGTTTAATTGACACGTTTAGTTTGAAAAACTAAGCTTCGATCAAAATACTTTATACAAAAAGTTAATAATGAAATCATTACATGATATTAAAGTCTTTCTTGAAACTGCAAAGCTTGGCAGTCTCTCTGCTGCTGCTCGTAGTTTAGACCAAACCCCAGCGGCCATTAGTCGCACAATTCAAAGATTAGAGAGAGAACTCGAGGTTCCTCTGTTTATTCGTTCGACAAGAAAGCTAAGACTGTCTCCTCAAGGCGAATTATTTCTTCCCAGATGTCAGCAAGCCATACTCATCTTTGAGCAAGGTATTGATGAGTTGACGGAGAAAGATCAAGAATTGGCAGGTAATATAAATCTTTCCATGCCTTCAGATACGGGTAGAGGCGTAGTTATGCCACTCATAGATGAATTTTTATCGCTACACCCAAAAGTATCGGTGCATGTGCATCTTTCCGATAGTTATGCGGATCTCTACGAACAAAATGTTGATGTTGCACTGCGCATTGGAAAGCCAGAAGACTCCAATATGATTGCCATACCTTTGTACAAAGAGAACTACCGCATTTTATGTGCCTCTCCTGAATACATAAAATCCCACCCAAAAATTACAGATCTAGAGGATCTCAAACAGCACAACTGTTTATGTTTCGCCCTCAATCAAAAGTTGCACAATCGTTGGCACTTTATTCATCATCATTCCAAACAACAATTGGTGATTAAGGTAAACGGAAATCGAAGAACCAGTGATGGGCAGATGGTACGTCAATGGGCACTGAATGGACACGGTATCGCTTATAAATCACGATTAGATGTATTGGAAGATATTAAAGAAGGTCGCTTAATGACTCTAGCGCAAGAGTGGCGTGGCGAGCACGCCCCTTTGTATATGATTTTCACTGACCGCAGTCAGTTCAGTGGCTTAGTAAAAACGCTGAAAGAGTTTCTACAAACACGTCTTCTAGCTGTCAGCTAAAAGCTGACAGCTTTCAGTTTTAACTATTTGATTGTTCAAATTCAGCCATAAATTCAACAAGAGCGTTCACGCCCTCTTCTGACATCGCGTTATAGATAGAAGCACGCATGCCCCCCACCGCTCTATGGCCTTTTAACGCAACCAGGCCTTTCGCTTCCGCTTGCTCTAGGAATAATGCATCAAGCTCTGGTTTAACCAACTGAAAAGGTATGTTCATCAATGAACGATTTTCTGGGTGAACATTGTTCTTGTAAAAATCAGAGTCATCAATCGCTTTGTAAAGCGCAGCTGCTTTGTTACGGTTGCGTTTTTCCATTTCAGCGATACCGCCGATTGATTTTAACCACTTAAACACCAATCCAGACAAATACCAAGCGTACGTGGGTGGCGTGTTATACATAGACTCTTTTTCATCGAGCAACTTGTAGCTCAGAGTACTCGGTAAAATATTACTCGCAAGATCAAGTAAATCGTCTCGAACAATCACCAGTGTGATGCCTGCAGGTCCAATGTTTTTTTGCGCTCCGGCATAGATAACACCAAACTTACTCACATCAATCTGACGAGACAGAATCGTCGACGACATATCTGCAACGATAGGTTTGTCGGTATCAGGAAGATCATTAATCTCGATACCGTCAATGGTTTCATTTGGGCAATAATGCACATATGCAGCATCATCATCGATCGACCAGGATGTTGCAGGAGCAATCGCGGCCTTACCATCACGTTGCGTTTTAGCCTCAACAACCTGAACCTCACAATACTTATTAGCCTCCGCTATAGCACTGTTTGCCCAGTAACCGCCGTCAACATAACATGCTTTGGTAGAGTAACCGAGAAGGTTCATCGGCACGGCTGAGAACTGAGCACGAGCCCCGCCCTGACAAAATAGAATCTTATAGTTGCTTGGTACTTGAAGTAATTCGCGTAAGTCACGCTCGGCGGTTTCCGCTACTGCGATAAACTCTTTGCTGCGATGACTAATTTCCATCACAGAGCGGCCCATACCGTTCCAGTCGACAAACTCTTTCTGAGCTAATTCCATCACGGCTTTTGGTAGGCCAGCAGGTCCGGCGCTAAAGTTATAAATGGCGTCCATTTCGTTTACTTACTCCAAGTGATTAAATCAATGTTTTCAATGACTATACCCCAGCTTAAAACAAGATTTAAGTCTCATTTTGATATAAAAAAGCCATAGTGGGTATAAAGGACCCAACTATGGCTATTTTTTCTGTCGGTGGTAGGTTTACTGTGTTTGTTGTGGTAGCAACATTGGCAGTAACAACGACATTACTGGTACTTCCTTTCCATTAGAGAATAGTATCTTCCCATCCTCTAACTGCAACGCCATGCTGTAACCATCATTAGTCTGCGAAGCGACTTCCATAATCAATAATTCATCTAAGTTTTCTTGAATGAAAGGATAGGCCATCACTAAATCGCTAGAGACAAAGGCATTCATATCCCCTTGTAGCAGTTCGATAAGCTGTAGGAAGTCTTTAGAAGAATTCGCTTCACCCGAAGGTAGAGTCATATTCCAATTTGATTCAAAGTGCCCCTCATCTACATCAACACTGAACTTATTCAAGGACATAAAGAAACCCTTAGCGAGTAGTTCATCGACTTTAGGCAGTGCTTTAGCAGTATCTTGCTCAGTCCATACAGGGCTATTTTGATACATCTCAGACAAATCTAAGAAAGCAGATTTATCAAAACCACCAGCGGTAAAGCTTAAACTCAGATTTTCAGCCTCTCCATCATGATTTTTAAACTCTTGTAGGGTCAGTTGATAATCACCTTGCAGGGTTTGTGCGGTTTCATCTTGGCTAGTTTGGAATTGATAGCTCAAGCCCCCCATTTCGACTAGGTTGACACCTTCATAGTCATTGACTAAAAAGCTTTCTAGCGAAAGGGTTTGTTCACCCATCCAAATACCTTGTTCTACCTTACCTTCACCGTTGCTTGTTAGGCCATCAAAGCGAATCATAGCGCCGCTTTGATAGTCCAACTCAAGTGAAGGCATCGTTAATTGATATTCTAATTCGCCTAGTACTGTCACCGAGCCTTCGATATCCAACGAACCCAATAGAGCCTTCATTGGTTCGCGACCATCAATTTGAAATTGTTGCGCTTTCAAATTGGTCGAGAACTCAGTATTGCCATTGAGTTGTGTCTTCGTGAGGAGCTTAACTTCCGGCATTTGCGCATAGAAAGTTTCGCCGCTTAAGCTAAACATTCCATGATCAATATGGTGTACTAGCTCATACTGCGTTGGCCAGCCGTAGGCGTTTAATTGGGCCACCGCCTGAGGGTCAGTAACGGTAACTAATGTTTTGGCAACAGAGCTTAGATAACCTCTATCGTATTCTTCTAATTCTACCTTGATATCTTGATTGTCAAAATTTTCGATACCGTCTGTCACTATGGTTTGTCCAATATGACCTACGGCCAAAGGCCAGATACCAATAAGGGCTACTGCGCCGCCTACTGCGGCTATAGATTTTAATTGTCGCATATTCTTATAATTTCTGTGTTTGCACGTCTACTTTCTTTTATACAGATAAAATTGAGATAAATCAGTATTTTCTAGGATATTTTCTCTTTACTGACATAACTTTAACTGGCTCTCATTTGAGTGAGATTAAAATTGGTACAGTGCGATAAAAAGATGGGTTAATTATGACTCAATATTGCGTTCTTACGATCGAAGACGATCCAAGGTCACTATCAATACTTAAGCTTGCTCTCAATCCCTACGAGCGCAAGTTTAGACCTCTTTTCGCGAAAAACGTTCGCGAAGCGTATGCATGCCTAGAAGAAATTCGTCTTGAACGTCAAGAACTCGCTATGGTTATCGCAACGGAATCGTTTAATACTAGCGCGTCTCAACTGTTGGTCGATCTCGAGCCACACTACCCAAACTGCCGCAAGATATTGACCTGTGATGTCAATCAATTAGCTAGTGTGATTACGGCGGTGAATGAAGGACGTTTGGATCATTGTTTTACCCACCCTCTACAACTTGAAAATACCACTCAAGCAATTAAAAAAGAGCTCACTGAATTCATTCTTGATCAACCGAAAATTGATTGGTTACCTTACGGATCCGTTTTAGATAGCCAAAAAATCATCAGAGCTCATATAGATAAGCGCATCCACGCCTACCGCAGTGATTTTATTCGCGATTATCACTCAATAAGCGATGACGAATTATCAGAAAAAGTGTGTAACGCCCTAGAAGCTTTCTTTGCAAAAAGCGATGAATCACGCGCTATCCGACGATACTCACCCTCTCACCTTTTAACTAAAGAGGGAGAGCCAAATCAATATCTATGGTTTATCACCAAGGGTGAAGTGGCTTTATATAAACGAGACGAACATGGCAAGCGACGTGAAGTTGTACGTCATGGAAAAGGGGCGATTATCGGCGGTATGTCATTTGTTACCGGAGAAAAGTCATTCTCAACAGCTCTTACTCTAAGCCAAACTCATGTAATCAAACTCAGCAAAACGACCTTTACTGAGGTTATGCATTCAAACAGTGCCCTTCTTCCCTTATTTACCAACTTGTTGCTTCGTCACTTCAACCGTCGGTTGCAGCGCAGCATTCATACTAAATTACAGTTGCAGCACACCTTCGAGTCCCTCGAAGCTGCACAAAGTCAACTAGTTGAAAATGAAAAAATGGTAGTTCTAGGGCAATTGGTCGCAGGTGTTGCCCATGAACTAAACAACCCTATCGCAGCAATTTTACGCAGTTCCGATACCCTAATTCACGAAATTAGCCAAGATACAGAGGGCTTTAATCCAACGAGCAAATCCCTTGGCAAACACGTACTTGAGCGAGCATTGCGCTCAAACCCCATATCTACCTCTGAGCTAAGACACAAATCCAAATCAATAGCGAATAAACTGCAAACAAAACAGCAAGCTAAGCTAATAGTGAATATGGGGCTTGAACAACACTTAGATCGCATTTTAGCCCATCAAGACGTTGATGAAGTACTCGATCAGCTTGAGCATTATTACACTGCAGGCACCACTTTACGTTCTATAAATGTTTGCTCACAACGCATTGCCGACATGGTAAAAAGTCTAAAGAGCTATGCGCGTTCTGATGAAGAATCAACACAAAAAGTCGATATTCACGAAGGTATAGAAGATACGCTGGTCATTTTTGAGAATCGACTAAAAAACATCAGTGTCGAGCGCGATTATCATCCAATCGCTGAAACCTTTTGCCGTCCTATTGCCTTGCAACAAGTATGGACAAACCTGATATCAAACGCACTAGACGCTATGGATAATAATGGACAGCTCAGTATTCACACTACACTCGATGCAAATGAGCAAGAAATTGAAATCGTATTCCAAGACAACGGTTCAGGAATAGATCCTGAACAGCTCGAGCACATTTTCGAACTTAACTTTACCACCAAGAAACAAGGGGATTTTGGTCTAGGCATAGGTTTATCCGTTTGCCAGCAAATAGTCCACCAGCACCAAGGGACTATTTCAGTAGCTTCAACCATCGGAGTAGGAACGCAGATGGTTGTTCGTCTGCCGTTTAAACCGCAATCAACGTAAACAATGAGGGAATGAATGAACAAGCTATTAATTTTATGTGTCGACGATGAAAGAGACGTCTTAGAAAGTGTGGTTCGTGACCTTAAACCCTTCACAGAGTTCTGTGAGATCGAAGCGGCCGAATCTGTCTCTGAAGCGCGTGAAGTCATCGCAGAGTATCAAGCAGAAAGCACCTCTTTAGCCATGATTTTATGCGACCACATCATGCCAGAAGAAACGGGGGTCGATTATCTTATAGAGTTACATCAGCATGATGCTACCAAGCCCTCTAAAAAGCTACTCCTCACAGGGCAGGCTGACCTCAACGATACTGTCAATGCAGTCAATCACCACTGCTTAGATTTCTACATTGCTAAACCGTGGAAGAAAGAAGAACTCGTTGATATTGTCACAGAGCACTTAACGCGTTTTGTAATTGAAACTGAAGACGACCCAATGCAATGGGCTCGTTTCCTAGATACAGCCAAAATATTGCAGGCCGTTTCGGAAAAACGCACTCAATTTGGTGAATAAACGTGCGAAAGCACTAGCTTTGTGAAAATTGACAGAAATTTAGCGTATATAAGCCCCTGTTTTAGTGGAGGTAATAGTCTGCTTACATTAATATGGTCAGCATTATAAAAGGCCAATCATACACTCTGTGCATGAAGATTAAGGGAATAGACCCCCTAAGTGCCAAGGACTAACAATTTCCACTAAGTAGGTTATCAATAATTATGCGTAAATTAGCCTGTGCTGCACTTGCTGTAGCAGCGACTTTTTCTGGCGCCACCTTTGCAAACAGCCCAACAGTTATGAGCAACTTTAATTACGATTATTTTGAAGCTCGCATCGGTATGGCTCCGCTTACCTTTGGTGCTGGTTTTAGCAAAGCAATTCACCCAAATGCACACTTTGTAGCAACCATCGACTCTGAGTTTGAAAGTGACTACAACCTTCGCACAGGTCTAGGGTTCCATGCTCCAGTGACAAACTGGGCAGACATTACAGGTCAAATGCTACTTCGTGTTGTTGATAACGATAAGTTTGACAACGATCTGGGTATGGAAGTAAACCTTGGCTGGCGTCAATGGTTAGGTCCACAATTTGAGCTAGGTGGTAACGTTGGCTACGTGACTATCGACAGCAATGACGACTGGATTGGTAGCGTCTATGGTCGTTTCCACGCCACTGAGCTGTTTTCTTTAGGCCTAGAAGGCAAGATCAACGATTTCTACGGTGATCAGTTAATGCTGACGACACGCTTTGTATTCTAAAAGCACGCAATACAAAAAAATGGCTACCCTAGGGTAGCCATTTTTATTATTAATCATCTCAGAATTCGTGAGATTTGAACTGATTAGTCAATGGGTCATATTGATAACCCACACCGCTTAACTTATCTGCCAAGCTACTTGCGTCAATTTCGTACATACTCGCTAATTCTTCAATGCTGTCACACTCTAAGCGCAGCTTCTCATTAACGATACTCAGAAGAATGTTACTGTCCCAACGCTTGATGTTACTTAGATCCATATATCACCTCTTCGCCCCAAAACCTCTCTTACAAGATTAGTTGCAAACCTGCCGATTGACAGTGATCAAGGGCAAAAACTCTTCAAAACAGAGGAAGGAGTAGATAACTGCCACTGATTCCTAATACACTCGCCACCAATACTTGATACTGATTAACGGTAGAAGAGCGAAATAGGTGCCAACTCCACACAAGAATTGCCGTTAGCAATAGCGGAAAGGCAAAACTGATCACCGAGATAACCATTTCGCTTTGTTCATTCCAAGCCCAATGAGCCTGAATCAATACCGATAATACGAGCAGCATTGCCGAAGCAATACCGGCAACCGGTAACAATGTATGGAATGCTTGAAGCCGAGTTTTTGCTCTGATCAGAAGAAGATGGCCCAAAGCCGAACCTAAGAAGAACACCTCACCTAATGCGATACTCAATGAGCCAACAACAAATCTAGGCTCACTGTTCACAATAGATACTATCCAGAATAGGCACGCTGATACGCCTGCCAACATCAATAAGAATAACGGACCACTGTCTCGCGTTTTACCCGTTTTAGTTTGCACCGAAAAATACACTAGAAGCGCAGCAGGAACGATAAACGCAGGCATAGCACCGCCACTGATAAAGAACAAACAGGCAATAATAGGTAATTGTTTATGCAACCGACCTCTTTGCCCGGGGCAAATCTCACCCTTAGTTAAAGCAAGAATCAAGATCGCTAATGCGCCAATCGCCATAGGCAAGAAAAGTTGTATCGATAGCTGAGCGTAAGTGTCCATAGTGTTATCAATCAAAAGCAGTGAGGGCAAGTAGTGTAACCTCCCCTAGCCTGATTACAATCCCGTGCCTACATTAAAATAGAACGCACTGTCTTCTTCACTAAAGCCAAAATCCATTCCCATATGTACGCCATAGCGTCTGGCAATTAAATAACGAAATCCAGTGCCGTAAGCCCACTTCATATCATCGAACATGGCCGATGCGCCTTCATTAGAGCGGCCGACGCCACTGTTTCCCCCAACGCCACCAAACACTGATAAACTCCACCTTGGGGTGAATTGCCACATAACTTGTGTTTGATAAGAGCTAGTGTAGTTGCCTTGGTAGCGGTTCACTGGGATGCCTCTGAGGGAAATATCAGGATAAGCCAATGGCGGTAACGTAGTCTCATCCGTTGTCAAAGAGTTGTATTCAACCGCAAATGCCAAAGTCCAATCCGTTGCAATGGGCACATAAGCTGTACTTGAAGCTAAAAAAGTCTCATAGTCATTGTCACTGCCTATGCCTTCTCTATACCAAAGATACTCAGCAACAAAATCCCAACCTGCAGTGGGATAAAAGAAGCTATTTTTGGCGTCATATTCTAGATTAAAACCTAAGCCTGATGAGCGAGTCTCTGATAGAGTAAAACTATCAGAGCCGATGCCAGAGTTATTCTTGAGACGCACTTCGCTATCGGCGTAGAACTGTTGTATACCTAGGAAGACCTTAGTGTCTGCGACTCTAAACTGCAGTTTTTGCATTCCGCCAAATCCCTCAGTTTCAAGCTCAACACCGACGTCTTGCAATGGTCCTCCACTATTCGAGAACGGGTAAAACTCCATAATCGCCGTACCAAAGCCTACTCCCCCCATGTAACGAATAGAGTCTTGCTTCCATACCCGTCTATGCCCTAGTAGTGCAAACCAAGTTCCGTTCTCAGTGGCTGCGCCACCAACAACAGTAACTGCCGGAGGAATAAGCCGTGCGCCACCATCGATAGACTCCATCGCGAGTTTACGACGCTTTTCCTTTTGTTCTTCTGTTTCATGCAGAAACATTCCTGCCACACCGAATCCATAACCCACTGCAGGCTCGGTTATAATGATAGGAATAGGTAGGAACCCATAGGCATTTTCTGCAAGGTATTCTCCCATATCAAACATATCGTCAACAGGGTCAGTGAAACTGACTGCATCAGCAGTATTGAAAACAGAGCCAGTGAGAGCCAATAAATAGGAGACATGACGAATAGGCTTACTCATAAAAGGGACTCTTATATATCTGAAATTAAAGGACTATTTATTGAGTATATATAAAATTCTGGCTTCTGCTAGCTAACCTTAACACTAATCGCTATAATGCACCGCTTGCTCAAAAGAGGTCAAAAAATGCACAACACTATTACTCCAATCCACCAATATAAAAAATATTGGGCTGAGTGTTTCGGAACCGCACCATTCTTGCCAACCAGTCGCAAAGAAATGGACGCTCTAGGATGGGACAGTTGTGACATTATAATCGTCACGGGCGATGCCTATGTGGACCATCCAAGCTTTGGTATGGCTATCATCGGGCGACTTCTAGAGGCTCAAGGTTTTCGTGTTGGTATTATTGCCCAGCCGCGCTGGAATAATAAAGACGACTTCATGACCCTAGGTAAGCCAAACCTATTCTTTGGCATTACCGCTGGCAACATGGACTCAATGATCAACCGCTATACAGCGGATAGAAAATTGCGCCACGATGATGCTTATACACCCAACAACGAAGGCGGAAAACGTCCGGATCGTGCAACGTTAGTCTATTCTCAACGCTGTCGTGAAGCCTTCAAGGGAACACCGATTGTTCTGGGTGGCATCGAAGCAAGTCTTCGCCGCATTGCGCACTATGACTACTGGTCGGATAAAGTTCGCCGTTCAGTAATTTTCGATGCAAAAGCAGACTTACTTCTATTTGGGAATGCTGAACGTGCGCTTATTGAAGTCGCACACCGTCTTGCTGACGGTGAAGACATTGCCGAAATGACCAACATCCGCGGCACTGCAGTCACTCTAGCAGAAGTGCCCGATCAGTTTAAAATCATTGACTCTTCTCGCATTGAAAAACCGGGCAAAGCTTTCGTACCCACTAATCCATACGAAGTCGAAACCAATTGTAGCGATAAAACTTCAGAACAAACCGAAGTTAAAGCTGAGCCAGTCGTCGTACGCCCTAGCCGTCATGACTCGGAAACTACAGCTATTCGTATACCTGCGTATGAAAAACTGCATAACGACAGAATCTTATATGCCCACGCAAGCCGCGTAATGCATTTGGAAACCAACCCTCACTCTGGCCGAGCTTTAATTCAGCGTCATGGCGATCGTGAACTCTGGGTAAACCAACCTCCTATTCCTTTGACAACTGAAGAGATGGATTACGTGTTCGGTTTATCGTTTGCACGTGTACCCCACCCTATGTATGGCAAGGCAAAGATCCCTGCCTATGACATGATCAAAACCTCGGTCAACATCATGCGTGGTTGTTTTGGTGGGTGTTCATTCTGCTCTATTACAGAGCATGAAGGGCGCATTATTCAAAATCGCTCTCAAGAATCAATTATCAACGAACTAGAAGAGATCAGAGATAAAGTTCCTGGATTTACCGGCACAATTTCTGATCTTGGTGGGCCAACGGCGAATATGTACCGACTTGGCTGTAGCATTCCAAAAGCCGAGGCAACCTGTCGTCGCCCATCCTGTGTGTTCCCTGGGATCTGTAGCAAGCTCAACACAGATCACAAACATACTATTGACCTCTATCGCGCTGCGCGTAAGGTGCAAGGCGTGAAAAAGGTAATGATTGCCTCTGGCGTACGTTACGATCTGGCCATTGAATCTCCTGAATACGTGAAAGAGTTAGTGACTCACCACGTTGGCGGATATCTGAAGATTGCCCCAGAACACACAGAAAAAGGCCCCCTGGATAAAATGATGAAACCGGGCATGGGCACCTATGACCGTTTCAAAGAAATGTTTGAGAAATACAGCCAAGAAGCAGGTAAAAAACAGTATCTGATCCCTTACTTCATCTCTGCCCATCCAGGCACAGAAGACGAAGATATGGTGAATCTTGCACTGTGGCTAAAATCAAACAGCTACGAGTGCGATCAGGTTCAGAACTTTTACCCTTCACCTATGTGTAACGCTACAGCGATGTACTACTCAGAGACCAACCCTCTGAAGCGCGTTAAATATAAAAAGCGTGAAGATGTGCCTGTTGCGAAAGGTGAGCGTCAACGTCGCCTACATAAAGCATTACTTCGCTATCACGATCCAGCTAACTGGCCGGCGATCCGTGAGGCTCTGATCAGTATGGGTAAAAAGCACCTTATTGGTGACAAACCAAACTGCCTTGTTCCAGAAGAAGATTTAGATAAACAAACCCCTGCACAGCGTCGCAAGTCAGGACGCCACGGTGCGCATCGCTTTGCGACTAAACATACCGACAGCCAGCCTGACATTCGCAAGCCAAACCAAAGAGGCAAAGCAAAGCCAGGGCAAAGTCGCAACGGAAATAGCAGTAGCACACAAGGCAATGCTGGCCAAGGGCGCAATAGCCAAGGCAACAGCACCAAAGGAAATAATGCCCAAGGTAAAGCAGGTGCGAACAACAAAGGCGGTCAGCAAAACCGACCACATGCCGGTAAACCAAAAGCAGGGAAGAAGCCTAGCCGACAAAGGTAAGTCATTTAGATAGGAACTAGAAAGCACAAGGTTCTAGTTCCTTAAGCTTTAAGGTAGCTCAAAAAATGTACTTAAAGGTTTTTATACCAGCTAAATAGAGTTTTAGGAAAATCTGTCATTCCCGAACACTTCTATCGAGAATCTGGTTCTGCGCAATTACCTTGATAAGGTCCCCGATAAAAGCACTCGGGGACGACGGTAAGTGTGACACATCATTTGCCACTACCCGTGCCACTTCATAATGCAACCTGAAGTTAATAGATCAATCAAATAGGACTGTAGAAAACCTGTCATTCCCGAACGCTTCTATCGGGAATCTGGTTCTGCGCAATTACCTTGATAAGGTCCCCGATAAAAACACTCGGGGACGACGGTCAATTTGACACATCATTTACCACTAACCGTGCCGATTCCATAGCCTTTCGCTCTAACTACTCACTCCATTATACAACCCGAAGTTAGATTAGGTCAGCAGAATAAGACTGTAAGAAACCTATCATGTAAGTCAGGTATATAACCTACCTTTTAGGCTCAAATCTATGCAAGAACGCCGGCAGGATTAATAAGCTGAAGCAAAGTATTGCACTAAGCGCTATGGTCAGCAAAAACCCAATAGAGTACATCCCTTGATGCTCAGCTAAGGTCAAAGCGCCAAAGGTCGCAATGGTAGTTAAACAGCTGATCAAGGTTGCTTTAGGCGTAGATGATGAGAAGAAACGTGTAATTGTCTGCTCATGTCTAAATCGTTTCACTATATGAATACCATTATCCACACCAAGCCCAAAAATCAGTGGTATAACGATGATATTGGCCATATTTAGTGACTGACCAAACCAATGCGCGACCGCAAGTGTTGTCGTTGTCGTGAATAACAATGGAATGAATATAAACAAAATATCGAGTTTGTAACGAACGCTGAATAACAAGATAACGGTAATGCTGACAATCGATATCGCTATGGCGGTATAAAACGCCTTAACAATGATCTGTCCCACTTGCTGCTCTGCTACTGCACGACCAGTAGCTAAAGGGGCCACTCGTTGCACAGTTTCAATAAACGCATTCACCTGGGCTACATCACGCATATCACCTGATGGCGTTACCGACACCAGCCATTGCCCATCATCGGCAATATACTTATGAGCGATTTCATATGGCAGCATGTCAACGTTAGGGTCTTCAACAACTGATGCTTGAGCAGTCAACGCCTGCATTAACGGCTGAATATTGGCCGTTAAGTGATGCTGTAGAATGTTTTCGTCGAGATCTGTTTCTGAAGCACCTTTTAAATTCAGTAATTGTTGGTACTTTTTCGAAAATCCTGACCACGTCATCATTGTCGGACGTTTACCTTCTGGAGTAGCTGACTCTTTTAATCCATCCACTCGCTCAGAAAAATCTTTTGGCAAAAATGAATTCGCACTGATGGTTGCCGCAACCTCAGGGCTATCCTGTAGCTGGCTTTCCCAATTCATTGCTTGTTGGCGATCTTTTGCCACAGCGAATAACTGATAACTAGAACCAAGCTTATTATCTTGTAGCCATTGCAAGGCTTCGACTGACTCAGAATTTTTGTTCTTTAACACCAAGGTCGAGAAATCAAACTGAAACTGCATTGCTCCATAGCCCGTCACAACGGCGCCAATCAAGGTCAATAAGATGATCTTTCTATGCTGGGCAACAATGAATTCGCTGAGTTTCAATGCCATCTTTGAACGCTTTGCATTGCTTCGCTTTACCTTCGGGTAACCAAAGAACTGGAAGAAAAGTGGGATCACCCAAAAAGTAGCTACGAGTCCCAATATCATGCCGGCTGCCGAAATGACACCAAGCTCACCTAGGCCATTGTAGGCGGTTGGATAGAAGCTCAAAAAGCCGATAGCTGAGGACAATGCGCACAGTCCTAATGGTGAGATACAGTGCTGAACTGAGAGCGCTAAACTGTCGCTATTATTATGCCCTTTCAGCCTCTGTTCATACACATGCAAGCTAAGATGAACCGCAAAATCAATACCTAAACCGATGAAAATAACCATGAAAACAATGGATATGGTGTTAAACGAACCCACCAGCAATAAACCGGCAGCAAAGGTCCAAACTAAACCCACGATTACCGCAAGGTAGCTTGCAACGATAATTCTCAAAGAGCGAATACCTACCGCGAGAATGAGTATCAAACTGACCAAGGACACCGTCCCCGCAAGCGCTACGCTATCGTTGGCATCTTGAATTTCATCATAATCTAACGCGGTTTGGCCGGTTACTCGCACCATCACATCTGCAGGCATACCTACACTAGAAATGACTTCACGAACGGTATTCATGATCAGCTTATTCGGTTCAGTTTCCGAATAATCAGGAACGGCTGTTAAACTAATGACATAACCATTGGGTACAGCTACATCTGTAAATAACATACTCTGCCAGTCCACATCTTGGCCTTCCATTGCCTCCAGCAATGGTTGAATCAGTGAACTAATCTCATCAGAAGAAAGGTTGGTTTCAGAGAGCTTTTGGTCCAAAGCACCAAGATAAGGCTGTAAACTATTCATCTGCGCCGAGACCATGATTTCGGGCAATAGCAATGCTACCTTCTCCCTAAGGGATTGGTATTCTTTACCACTCAAAAAACCTATCGCGTATTGCTCGAACCACTGTAATGTTGATGGGGCGAATACATCTGCAAACAGCTGACGCTTCTTAAATGCCTCTGCCAGTTTCTCGGTTGCTATTTTGGCTTGTTCACCATCTTTCGATGAAACCGCAATGATAATGTTCCCAGAATCGGGGAATACTGCTTCTACCGCATCAAGGTTGTCACGCCACTCTCCTTTTTGCTCAACGAGGTCACTAAGATCCGCATTCATAGAAAAATGTGTCGAACCATAATAGCCAGCAGTCATCGTAACTAACACGAGAAGCATCAGAAGGGTTTTAGGAAAACGGATAATAGTGTCAGTGAAACGTTGCACAGTAGATGCCTCAACAAAGCGACGGTCGAAAAATTAGGCAGATTATTGAACAAGAGACTACTTTAAGCAATCTATACAGCTGCTTATAAGTCATTCATCGCTTAGATGGTCACATAATCGTCACTTTTCCGCGACACAATGTACTTTTGCTCCAAAGATTATTCGGTTTAATCATTGAAAAGCCTCAAACGATATCAATACGAACGCTACGCTGTGCTCTGCCGGTTGGCTTATCCTCGTGTATTCAAACAAACCGCCTTTGGTTTCGATCCCAATGGGCAACGTATTATTCGCAACACCCAAGGCAATATTATGATACGGGTGCTTTGGAACGTAAAACGTGAAGAAGTCGTTCTGGTTATTAAGGGGTCACACAGTATTAAAGACTGGCTATTGAACCTTGGGATCTGGCACAAGAGTTGCAAAAATATTGGTCTCAACTACTCAATCCATGCGGGCTTTCACTATCTACTTACTCAAGAAAGCCCCCCGTCTCATCGAGACGACAAACTTGGGCTATCGGTATTTGAGCGTGTCTTAGCTATTATCGAGCCACATCTTCAACAAGGACACCGCCTCGTTATCACCGGTCACTCCTCTGGTGGTGCGATAGGGTGTGTCATCGGAGATTATATTGAGCAACATTATCCTAAAGCGATTAAACGTATCGTTACCTTTGGTCAGCCAGCTGTGGGTTGCTGGCGTTTTAAAAAACAATATCGACTTCCCCACAAAACCTATCGTGTCTGTTGCGACTTAGATGCGGTCACCTTTATGCCCTTGATTCCACTAGCTTACTGGCACGTAGGGAAACTGCTTTGGCTATACAATGGGCGCATCTATGAAAATACGCCGACTTTCATTCGCCTAGGGCGCTCTCTAGTGAGTTGGCTCATTCGACCTTTCTCCTATCATCTAATGAGTAAATACATTCGAAACAAAGATTTCTTTGATGAACATTAGATCGTACTAACCGATATCTCCGTAGTAACACACATCAGGAAGCAATAGGCGAGTTCAGGATGAGTGACAAAAAACGAGGGTTGATATGGTTTGGTAACGACTGTCGAGTCAGTGACAACAACCTACTCATTAGAGCCAATTATGAAGTAGACGAATTGATTTGCGTTTATCTTCCCTACTACAAACTAACCACCTTAAAAGACGAGCCACCTTCGTATTCAAAATCTGAACATCTTATATCGTTTGAACAACAATCACTGTGTGATTTAGCCACATCTCTCACCCCTTATGGCCACAAGCTATACGTACCGAAGAACCTAAATCATCTGTACCAGATTCTTGACGTATTTCAGGTCGACACATTGTATCGAGCGTTCCACCCCGGCTTGTACGAACAAGATGCTGAGAGCGCTATAGCTCAGGCATTTCCTAACCTATATATTTGCCGTGCCTATACTGGGTCTTTATTTCATCAAAGCCAGCTTCCATTTACATCAAACAATTTACCTGCGACATTCACCCAGTTTAGAAAGCACATTGAGATGCTTACTATCGTAAAACCTCTAGAAAAACCTGAGACACTTCCGAAGTCCGTTGTTTTAGACTGCTCCTTCGTGGAAGCATCGAATGCAATGTGCTCAGATGAAAGCTTCATTGGGGGCGAGAGTGCGGGTCATCAGCACCTTTTTCAATATTTTTCTTCCCAGCTCCCGCATAGTTATAAGCAAGTTAGAAATCAATTGGACGGCTGGGAAAACTCAACAAAACTCTCCCCATGGCTTGCCTCTGGAAACCTATCTGCCAGACAAATCTGGCACAGCATAAATCAATTTGAGCAAGAGTTTGGCTCAAACGAATCTACTTATTGGATTAAATTTGAGTTGCTTTGGAGAGAGTTCTTTCATTGGTACAGTGCTTGGCATCAAGAAAAGCTGTTTCAATCAGGAGGGATAAAAAAAGCACCTCAGTTATGGGACGACGATGCAGAAACGTTGGAGGCTTGGATCAACGGAGAGACTGGTTTTGATATTGTTGATGCTTGCATGAGGCAACTTAAGAACACTGGGTTTATGTCTAATAGAGGCAGACAGTTAGTAGCCAGCTGTCTGATACACGATCTCGGTTTGGATTGGAGGCTTGGTGCGTTGTATTTCGAACACAACTTAATCGATTATGACGTAGGCTCAAACTGGGGCAATTGGCAGTATATAGCGGGTGTGGGCGCAGACGCAAAGCCAGTTCGACGCTTTGATCTAGATAAACAAACTCAAATTTACGACCCGTCTCGAGTATTCATTAATCGTTGGTTAGACAAAGGGTGGCAAAAATGCGGATAATGATCGTGGGTGCAGGAGGAGGTATTGGGTCAGCCCTCCTTGAAAAATGCTTGGAAGCCTACCCTTTTGCCACAATCGAAGCTACGTACCTTAGTACAAAGCCCGATCTTGAGGCTAAGAAAGTCTCGTGGCATCGCCTTGATGTAACTGACGAGGATCAAGTCGAACAATTCAGCCATCGGATTTCTCAGATAGATTGGATGATCAACTGCGTGGGCCTTTTACACTGTCAGCATCACGGTCCAGAAAAGAGCATTAAACAACTCGATACAGACTTCTTTATTGAAAACTTTCGCCGTAATACTTTGCCTTCATTACTTCTCGCCAAGTACTTTCAAGACAAGCTTATCCCCAGTAACCAAACTGATATCGCTAAATTTGTTACTTTGTCCGCAAGGGTGGGCAGCATTGAAGATAATCGGTTAGGTGGATGGTACAGCTATCGCGCTTCAAAGAGCGCTCTCAATATGACACTCAAGAATCTGTGCAATGAATGGCAACGCTCTCTCAAGCCCATCGCTGTATTAGCGCTTCACCCCGGCACGACAAACACTCCCCTGTCTAAACCGTTTCAAAGGAATCTGCCCGAAGGGCAATTAATGACACCAATGCAAACTGCGCAACTCTTACTTGAACAAATAGACAGGCTAGATGCCACTTCTTCGGGTTCATTTAAGGATTATGCGGGACAAACTATCCCTTGGTAAAAAAAAAGCTAAGCCTATTGGGGGTCTAAAGACCTGACTTAGATCCCTCGGCCTGATTCTCAAAGCTTTTATCGGTAACCTTTTTATTAACGCATCCCTTTGAATGTAACTAAAAGCTTGCGAGCAACCACTCAGTACGGCATCCTATATTCATATATAAAAATGGATTCAATTAGAACTTTCATTCTTCACCTTATTTCTACGGCACCGCTCCGAGCAATACAGCACCTCATCCCAACATCTTTGCCATTTCTTTCGCCAAATGAACGGTAAGCCGCAAGTGCGGCATACCTTCGTGGGTAGATCTCGTTTGTCGATGCGTTTACTCACAATTTCTTAATATAAATATCTTTAGAGTAGATACGCCCTTCAGCATTGTGTTTAGGCACACCGCCGACATTCGGTCGCACCAAGCGAGCTTGCATAAAGTAATAGATCGGAGCAATAGGCATGTCAGTTGCTAGAATAGATTCAGCTTCATCATACAATGCACTGCGTTTCGTTTGATCCGTTTCTGTTTGTGCTTTATCCAACACCGCGTCGTAATCAGGATTCGCATAGAAGGCAAAGTTTCTGTCATTGTCTGAGGTAAATAAGCTTAAGAAGGTGGAAGCTTCATTGTAATCCCCGCACCATGAGGCTCGCAGCACATCAAACTCTCCTGCCTTTCGTGAATCAAGATAAGACTTCCACTCTTGATTCTCCAACGTGACGTTCACGCCCAACGTCTTATTCCACATAGAAGCAATACCTACCGCGATGCTCTTATGGCTCTCGGAAGTGTTATATAAAAGATTAAGCGTGAGTGGATTTGATTGATCAAAACCTGCTTCTATCATTAGCGCTTTTGCTTTGTCGTCACGCTCTTTCTGAGTGAGATTTGCATAATCTGGCAAGGATGCGCTAAAGCCTGCGACATCTTTATGTGCGAAGGTATAAGCGGGGAGATGTCCACTATTTGTGATGCCTGTGGTTACCACATCACGCATAATGCTGTACGACAATGCTTGCCTTATTTTAGGGTCTTTAAGTGCTTCTCGCTCAGTATTAAATGCATAGTAATAAGTACAGAGTAACGGTGATACTTGGTATGCATCTGGTAGCTCCTTGGCAAGTTTATTAGCCATTTGCGCTGGTACATCTGACGTAATATCTACTTCTCCACTACGATATCGATTGTAAGCCGCCATCTGGCTTTCAAATGGAATGTAGGTGACTTTATCTAAACGTGTATCCTGATTATCCCAGTAGTTAGGGTTACGCTTTAAAGTGATTTTTTCATTCACTACCCAACCATCTAAGATAAAGGCGCCATTTGATACTAAATTCCCCGGTCTAGCCCATGAGTCAGGGTTTGCCAGCACACTCGCTTTATGAATTGGCATCATTGCTGTATGACCCGTCATCGCCAAAAAGTATGGCACCGGCTTAGATAGCCTGATCTTGAGTGTGTGATCGTCTATCGCCTGTACACCGAGAGTATCAGGAGATTTTTTACCCTCAATAATCTCTTCAGCATTGACCATTTCTGTTAGCTTCAAATACCATGCATTTGGTGATGCCGTATTAGGGTCTACCGCTTTGCGAAGGCTATATACAAAATCATTCGCAGTGACAGGGTCACCGTTAGACCACTTAGCGTTCTTTCGAAGATAGAAAGTAAACTCCTGGTTGTTTTGATTGTCCCAACGCTCAGCAACGCCTGGAATCACATTACCCTCAGCATCTTGAATCACCAATCCCTCAAAAAGATCACGAACGACGTGCATCTCTGGGAGCCCTTCAGCTTTTATTGGATTAAGGGTCGCTACCTCTGCATCATTTGCGCGTACCAACTCTTGCGTAGAAGCTAGCACAACGTCTTGAGGCAATGGATTTGCCAACACTTGAGTTGAGAATTGGCTAGCGATGAGTATTGAAGCCGCGAGCAAGTTGAGTGAAGGCAGTGTCATGAAATATCCTTATCTGCAAAAAAATCTACCGTGACTTCAATTGTTGCATAACTCTTTGAAATTTCGATACGAATTATTCTTCTGATATCACACAATTTACACTCGGTGACCATTTCCTTTTAAGAACAGATCAACACAACTTTCAATGTAATCTGCACGCTCCTCAGGTGTTTCGCCACTGTCCTCCCCTAGGTTGGCCCAATACACAGATCTCCCATGGAATAACAGTAGCAGTTGCATTGCCCCGTCTTCTGCTGAGCCTTGCAGAGACAACTCTCCAGCCTCGACTTTCCTAGATAAATAATCGCTCAAGATACGATTAGTGGTTTTAGGTCCAGACTCAAGATACAGCGCGGCAAGATCAGGGTGTAACTCCAGTTGGCTAATAGCATTGCGATAGGTTTGTTGTACGCCTTCATCCAGCAACATGTTTTGAAAGCGAATACCAAACTCAAGCAACACATTCCTCAGCGGCGCATCAGTATTAAACGCGTTCTCGTCAATTCGGTTGCTCACACACTTAGACTGTATACAGGTTTCAAATAGCAGGTCTTTAGTTTTGAAATGAGCATACACTGTCTGCTTTGAAACATTAGCCGCCTTAGATATCGCATCCATACTCACTCCATAGCCGTGCTCTGCAAACAGCTTGCCCGCGGCTTGAAGAATTTGCTCTCGTTTACGTTCGGTTCTGCTAACCATGCCGCCCCTTAACTAATTAACATTTTTTACAAATATAACCTAATCAAACTGGACAGTCTAGTTTGATTGAGTTTAAATAGAATGATCAACGTTGCATCAAGGATGCCTGTCATGCGGTACACATCAAAAGTCAAAATCGTTTCTCTATTGTCATTATCAGTAGTACTCAGTGGCTGTTTTGATTCAAAGGCCCAACAAGAAGAGTACGTACAAACCGTTTCCGTACAAACCTATACTCTAAAGCAAAGCAAGCAATACCAAGTGAAGCGCGAATATGTAGGTACCGTTCAGGCAGGACAAAAAGCACGTCTTGGATTTGAGTTTGCAGGAAAGGTGTCCAACATATTAGTTGATGTGGGAGATCAAGTGGACAAGGGTACTCCTCTCATTACCCTAGATACACAGTTATTAGAGACGGATGCTAAACAGCTAAAAGCACAGCGAAATGAGATACGTGCACAGTTAAAACTGGTCGATGCAAACCTCAAACGCCAGCAATCACTAAAATCAAAAGGATTTAGTGCTGAAGCTGAAATTGACGCTCTGAACAGCCAAAAAGGCGTATTACAAGCCAATACCGTCAGACTCAACGCTGTGATTCAAGCCAACAACCTGAAACAAACCAAGTCAACGATTAAAGCTCCGTACTCCGGCACTGTTAGCAGACGCCATGTTTCCCTCGGTGATGTTGTGAATGCAGGTTCACCAACGCTAACCCTACTCTCGGATAATGACAAAGAAGCGTTTATCGGTATTCCTACCATTCAACTGCAAAAAGTCAGTCAAATATCAGATCCTAGAATTCGTATTGGGAAGAATCAGTATGAAGCGAAGTTGATCAACCCCGGTGGGACTGTCGATCTTAATTCTCGCAGCATAGGCTTACGCTACCTTCTACCTGATAGTGCACCAGTACTGGATGGGCAACTTGCTTATCTTACTTACACTGAAGATATCCCTGAAACTGGATTCTGGGTACCTAACACCTCATTAACGGATGGGATTCGCGGCGTTTGGAACGTCTTTGTACTCACTGAAGACAACATTGTCGAACGACGAAGTATTCAAGTGTTGTTTGCGGATAATGAACAAGCCTACGTAGCAGGGGCCATCTCTGAGGGCGAACGTATTGTTGAAAATGGGCTTCACCGAGTCGTACCAGGCCAAGTTGTTTCCCCAAAACAGGGCTAAGGATAGAATATGAAAATTGCAAATATCATATCCAACACCCGTTTACTTGTATTAATGACTACATTTTTGCTGGTCAGCGGTTTTTCGGCTTTAAATACCTCACCAAGAGCAGAAGACCCGATTATTAGTAATCGCTTTGCCAATGTCACAACCACATTCCCAGGTGCCAGTGCAGAGCGTGTTGAAGCACTAGTGACAGAAGTAGTAGAGAATAAACTTCGCGAACTCAGTGAAGTAAAACTGTTGTCGTCTACTTCTCGTCCTGGCGTTTCTATTATTAACATTGAGCTCAATGACGACATCACTAAGCCTGATGCTACCTGGTCAAAAGCTCGCGACAAGCTCTCTGACGTTACTCCTTTTCTTCCAGACGGCACTTTAGCGCCAGAGCTTGATAGCGACCACACCTACGCATTTACTCTAATCACTTCATTGACATGGGACGGAGAAGGCGAAAGCGACCTACTGACTTTAGGTCGTTATGCCAAAGAGCTAGCTTCCCGTTTACGCTCGCTCTCTGGTACAGAGTTTGTTGACGAATACGGCATGCCACAAGAAGAGGTATTGGTAAGCCTTGATACCAATAGCGTGGTCGCTATGGGCGGTTCTAGTGCTAGCATAGCTGATAGCCTTGATGGCGCAGATGCAAAGAACTCTGCTGGCGAACTGGTAAACGGTAATTCACGTTTTGGTCTAGAAATCGCGTCCGAACTCAACTCCCTCGAACGTATTCGGCAAGTCCCTATTTCTATTGATGAACAAGGGCATAGAGTACGACTTGGTGATATTGCAACGGTAAAACGCACTCAAAAGTCCCCTGCCGATCAAATTGCCGTCATAGATGGTGCGCCGGGTGTCATTGTCGCCGCACGTATGCAATCTCACCTGCGAGTGGACAAATGGACCCCTCGTGCGCAAGCCCTTATTGAACAATATCAAGCAGAGCTGCCTAGCAACATTAAGGTCAATATCCTCTTCAATCAGCAAGGATATACAGAAACTCGACTATCCGAATTAAGCGGCAGTTTACTACTCGGTTTTAGCATTATTTTGATAGTGCTACTGCTCACCCTTGGTTTTAGAGCCGCAATCATGGTTGCTATCGCTCTCCCTCTTACTTCTATGCTTACGTTAGTATTGATGAAGTTCACTGGGATCCCGATCAATCAAATGTCAGTAACAGGACTGATCGTGGCATTGGGCATAATGGTTGATAACGCAGTGGTTATGGTAGATACCATTCAGACTTACCGATTGCAGGGTAAAGCAAAACTCGAATCAGCACTCAAGGCTATTGAGCACCTATGGGTACCTTTATTAGGCTCCACCCTAACGACAGTATTGGCGTTCGCTCCCATTTTCTTAATGCCCGGCGCGAGTGGTGAATTCGTCGGCGCTATCGCGATAACAGTTTCGTTCTCGCTAGTGGGTTCATACCTTATTTCCCATACTATTATTGCCGGTTTCGCAGCTCAAATATTACCGAGTCACACATCGTCTAATCGCTGGTATCAAACAGGTGTGCACTTTCCTGCACTAACTCGCTCTTTTTCAAAAACTGTGGCATTTGCCATTCGCCGTCCGTTAATCGCCATTGCCTTAGTCATTACGGTTCCCGTTGGTGGCTACCTCAGCATGTCACAATTAACTGAACAGTTCTTCCCACCATCGGATAGGGATATGTTTGAGGTGCAAGTGTATCTCTCTCCTCAAGCAAGCATATACGCTACCGAAGAGGCTGCGAAGAAAGTCGATGCCATTATTAGAGAGTATGAGGGCGTCGAACAAGTCAACTGGCTACTAGGAGCTAACTTCCCTTCTTTTTATTACAACCTGCAAGCCTCACAAAGCAAAGCACCTTACTTTGGGCAAGCGATGGTGAAGATGGATACGTTCCAATCGGCGAACAATGCTATTGTGAAGTTGCAACGTCAACTTAGCCAAAGCGTACCTAACGCTCAGATTTTGGTGCGTAAGCTAGAACAAGGCCCTCCGTTCAAAGCGCCGATAGAACTGAGAATTTACGGTGAGAATCTAGATAGACTTAAAATGATTGGTGAAGATATCAGATTAATACTTGCCAATACCAATCATGTTACTCACACCAGAGAAACACTTCAGCCAGGCACACCTAAGGTATGGCTTGATGTTGATGAAGATACTGCAAAGCTCAATAACCTCGCGTTAAGTGATTTTGCCAATCTTTTGCAGGCTACCCTAGTGGGTAGAGAGAGCGGAAGCATTATTGAAGCGAGCGAGTCTATTCCAGTACGTGTGCGCGTGGGAGATTCCAATAGAGAAAACATTACTCATTTGAGTAATTTAAGACTACCGGTTGTCTCGGAGATGTACACTACCGGAATCAGCATCTCGACCATTGCCGAACTGAAACTCACGCCAAGTCGAGGGGCAATCCCAAGAAGAGATGGGCAACGAGTGAATACCATTGAAGGTTATCTTGAGTCTGGAGTGTTGCCACAGACCGTACTCAATGAATTTCAAAAATCTCTAGAAAGCTATTCTTTACCCTCCGGGTATCGGATGGAGTTTGGTGGTGAATCGGCAGAGCGCGATGAATCCGTTAATAGTCTGATTGCAAACCTATCGATGGTGATCACCTTGATGATCTTGGTGGTGGTGATTTCGTTTAACTCGTTTAGGTTAAGTGGCATTATCTTCGCTGTTGCAGGGCTTGCGGCAGGCCTTGGAATACTATCGGTGTTCCTCTTCAACTACCCGTTTGGCTTTACCGTCATCATTGCCATGCTAGGCATCGTCGGCTTGGCGATTAACGCTGCTATTGTTATATTAGCCGAGCTTAAAGCCAGCCCAGAAGCATGCGCCGGTGACAAAGACGCAATACTGACAGCAGTGATGAGTTGTACTCGACATATAACCTCAACCACCATCACTACAGTAGGGGGCTTTACCCCACTCATTATTGGAGGAGGCGGTTTCTGGCCACCATTTGCCGTCGCTATCGCTGGAGGAACAACACTGACAACGCTTATTTCATTCTACTTTGTGCCAGCAATGTTTAAATTGATGGTAAAAAAGCCTAAAGCTGAGGCAGTAACATCGCACTAAGCTAAGCCGCATGCGATATACAATGTGCTCAGCTGCTAACCGTCATTCTAATGAAAATCAGAATGACGGTTAGCGCAAATAACGGTCTCATCGCTTTTCGTTTAATAATCGCCTGGGAGCTTATGCACCTATCACTCTGCGCACCACACCTTACTTTTTATCCCGCCCCACCCTCTAAATGTTACAAATAAACCTAAATTGTTAACGACCTGCATTACAGAAAGCTAAAAAACCACCAATGCAAGCGATTATCCACTAGACATTGAGATTCATCGTTTTATACTAGGTGTTGCTGACCTTTAATTACAATTACTCTCAAGAGGTCAGCAAGTCCCAAAAGCGTTTAAGCCAACGTTTTATAACTTATAAAAAATCTGGGAGTGGCTTTCTCATCCCAGTTATATGGATATATTATGCAAAACACATTCATCGCCCGTATGGCCAAGGGCAACCTTGTCATGCAAATCTTAGTCGGTATCGTTGCCGGCGCCCTTCTAGCTGTTGCTTCTCCTTCTACTGCCACCAGCGTAGGACTGCTCGGTAGTCTGTTTGTTGGTGCTTTAAAGGCTGTTGCTCCTATATTGGTATTTATCTTGGTGGCAGCGTCTATTGCCAACCAAAAGAAAAACCAACATACCTACATGCGTCCGATCGTCATTCTGTATTTAATTGGTACCTTTTTGGCTGCGATCACCGCTGTTCTGCTTAGCTTTGCTTTCCCAACGACCTTAACTCTTGTTGATAGTGCGACAGGTGCGACCCCTCGTCAAGGAATTGCAGAGGTTCTACACACGCTTCTCTTTAAAATCGTCGACAACCCAGTTCATGCACTAATGGATGCCAACTACATTGGTATTCTTGCTTGGGGTATTGGTCTTGGCCTTGCGCTTCACCATGCTTCTGACACGACTAAAGCAGTCTTTGAAGACCTTAGTCACGGCGTATCACAAATTGTTCGCTTTATTATCCGTCTAGCGCCATTTGGTATCTTCGGTCTGGTTGCTGCAACATTTGCAACTACCGGCTTCAGTGCACTTTTGGGCTACGCGAATCTACTATTTGTTCTATTAAGTGCAATGGCAATTATCGCTCTAGTGGTTAACCCAATCATCGTTTGGGTTAAGACTAAGCAAAACCCATACCCACTAGTGCTTCAGTGTTTACGTGAAAGTGGCGTTACAGCCTTCTTCACCCGTTCAAGTGCGGCAAACATTCCTGTAAACATGGCGTTGTGTGAAAAGCTAAAACTAGACGAAGATACTTACTCGGTATCAATCCCACTAGGTGCAACCATCAACATGGGTGGCGCAGCGATCACTATCACAGTGCTAACGCTTGCAGCAGTGCATACGCTGGGCATTCAAGTAGATATCCTATCTGCTATCCTGCTTAGCCTTATCGCTGCCGTTTCTGCATGTGGTGCATCAGGTGTTGCGGGCGGTTCACTACTGCTTATCCCTCTAGCATGTAGTCTATTCGGTATTCCAAATGAAGTTGCAATGCAAGTTGTAGCAGTAGGCTTCATTATCGGTGTGATCCAAGATTCTGCAGAAACTGCACTAAACAGTTCAACAGACGTGGTATTCACTGCCGCTGTTTGTCGTTCTGAACATGCTAAAGAACAAGCTTAACCAATCACAGCGCTGATGCTGTATAAGTTAGAGCTATCAAAGGCCGGTTAATCCGGCCTTTCGTTTGTCTAAAATCACACTAAATGAATGCAACACCATGATATTTCAGCTATTTCCCAAAAATAGTGAATATTGACCGTCAAAAATGGAAAATTACTTTCCAGCACGTGATTTGCGTGCTATTTACGTAAATTAATCTCTCTAAAACAATAACTTAATCAGTAAATGTGCATATTTAATGCAATTTACAGTCATTGATGTGAAAGCTTCATCCCTGTATACCTAACCGCGTTCATACTAAAACAACTATATACAGACACAACAATGACTATTCAAAAAAACATTTTAGGCCATCCGCGCGGTCTATTTCTCCTATTTAGCACCGAGCTATGGGAACGATTTTCTTATTACGCAATGCGTGCAATTCTTGTTCTTTATCTTACAGATACCACTCTTAATGGCGGTCTCGGCTGGAGTACTAAAGAAGCGCTTGATCTTTATGGTATCTATACTGGCCTAGTTTACATTACCCCTCTTATTGGTGGCTGGATTGCAGATAACTTCTTAGGACAGCGTAAATCTGTTCTCATTGGTGGTGTGTTAATGGCACTCGGTCAGTTTTCTCTGGCATTACCTAACCATGCATTTGGACTGGATATCCATACCACATTCTATTTTGGTCTTACGCTACTCATCTTAGGTAATGGCCTATTCAAGCCAAACATCTCAACTATGGTTGGTGACCTATACGAAGAAGGTGATAACCGTCGTGATGGCGCATTTACTATCTTCTACATGGGTATCAATCTTGGTGCACTTATCGCAGGTGTTGTTGCAGGTAGTGTTGCGAACTCTTACGGCTGGAACGCAGGTTTCCTTGTTGCCGGTATCGGTATGATACTGAGCGTGGTGCTTCAGATCAGTCTTGGGCATTCTTGGCTTGGTAAGATAGGTACTGTACCCGCGGCTAAACTTGCACAACAAAAAAATAGCAAAAACCAAAAAGCCCCTTTGACTAAACAAGAGACTGACCGCCTCAAAGTAATCATGGTGTTGGGCCTTTTTGTTATCGTATTCTGGGCAGGTTTTGAGCAAGCTGGTGGCTTGATGAACATCTACACTCAGCAATATACAGACCGCATGTTAGGTAGCTTTGAAGTCCCTGCTGCTTGGTTCCAATCTCTCAATCCATTCTTCATCATGTTACTCGCACCACTTTTGGCAGCGATATGGGTGAAACTTGGAAAGCGCGAGCCTAGTTCCCCGGTAAAATTCGCTCTAGCTCTGTTCTTCCTAGCCGTTGGTTTCTTATTTATGGTAGGTGCCGTATTACAGCAAGGTGGAGATGAGACCGTAAAGACCTCGATGTTCTGGTTGGTAGGCGCATTCTTCTTCCACACCTTAGGTGAACTTTGTATCTCTCCAATCGGCTTGTCTATGGTGACAAAACTTGCTCCGCTTCGTTTAGCATCATTGTTAATGGGCGCATGGTTTGGCTTTAACGCAATTGCTAACTACGTTGCAGGCTTTATTGGGTCTCACGTGGGTGATTATGGTGCTATGTCTATCTTTGGCGGTATTGCAGTAGCGGCAACCATCTCGGGCATTATTTTACTGTTTATGTCGAATACCCTTGTTAAATGGATGCATGGTGCAGAAAGCAAACCTGACACTACGAAAGACAAAGTACAAGACGTACAAACTATTCCAGCATAATCTATCGATTCTAGGGTCGCATTTTGCGACCCTTTTTTATCTAAATACCCACCTAGCACTCAACAAATAATTGCTCACTAGGCCAGCGGCTACTCCACAGACAAATGCAATAATATGAGTGAATGGGCTTTCACCGAGAAAAAGTAATATGCCTTTGAACAAAATAAGGTTAGGCAACATGGAGATGCAAGCCGCGAGAAAGAAACGCTTCCATTGACCAAAACGTGCTGAAGTACTCTTGAATGTATACAAGCGATTACCGAGCCAAGTAGTGGTGGCAGCGACGATAAATGAAAGCACTCGCGATAGCATGGTAGGGAAGCCAAACCCGTAAACTAATATCGAGAACACTAAAACATCTATCACAAAACCTACGGCCCCTACTTTAGCAAAACGCCAAAAGCGTCCGTTTCTCATTCCATACCCTTATATAAATTCGTATTTATGTGAGCAAATCATCTTGGTTTAAGTGTCAAATAACACTAAGATGACCGACTTTTTCTGATTCGACTAGCCGTATAACGATCGCTAAGCAGACCTATGAAACTTGATACTAGTCCAGTTACACAACATATCTTTCGCGACCATTGTTTTTATTTAAAACGCGATGATCAACTACATCAACATTTTTCTGGCAATAAAGCGAGAAAATTCATGCAGTTGTTACAAGGAAACTATGCTGGTATCGATACCCTTATCGGTTACGGATCCATACAAGCAAACTCTCTCTACTCTTTGGCCGCACTATGTAAAATCAAAAAGTGGAAGTTGGAATTCTACGTTCAACGTATTCCTCAGTGGCTAAAAGACAATCCCCAAGGTAACTATAGAGGTGCTTTAGAGTTGGGTGCTCACATCATTGAGTGTGACAATGCCTTTTCAGAAGATATGCATCCTGCACAATACATTCAACAGATAAGACAACCCGAGGCGAACTGCTTAGTCATACCCGAAGGCGGCCGCTCTTATCTATCAGAGGAGGGCATTAAAGGGCTCGCCAGCGAATTGCTCACCTGGACGCGCTATCGCCCTAATCAAAAGTTTGCTATTGCCCTTCCCTCTGGCACAGGCACTACCGCACTCTATCTACATAAGCATCTGAAACAACATGAAATTCCAGTGCTCACATGCGCCTGCGTTGGCGGTGAAGAGTATCTTCAGGCTCAGTGGGAAGAACTTGGCGCAACGGACTTTCCTACCGTCTTGTCTACCCATTACAAACACCATTTTGGCAAGTTGTATGAAAGCGAATTCCGCATTTGGCAAAAACTAGAGAAGGCTACCCATGTCGAATTTGACCTTTTGTATGATCCTTACATGTGGAATTGCCTACTGCCGTGGATGGATGAGAATCCAGAAATCAGCGTGCTGTACGTTCATCAAGGTGGCATTTTAGGCAATGAAACTATGTTGCCTAGATACTTACGTAAGTTCGACGTTCAACACGCTGAGCGAGTCGTGAGATAGGTCGCAGAATTGCAATAAGATGGCGACCTATCAACGCTAATTTACACTCAGTTCCTTTCAATTTGTTACATTTAGCGCGTTTATCACTCTTTTGGCGTGGAGCGCACAATGAGAACCTCAATCAAACCAATTTCACTGGCCGTTTTAGGTGGCATGCTAGCAATGGCTGGCCCTGTTATGGCAGACACCATTAAGCTTCGTATTATCGAAACGACCGACATTCACACCAATGTCATGGATTATGACTATTACAAAGATTCTCCATCTCAAAAAATCGGTCTGACACGCGCTGCAACTCTGGTAAAAGAGGCTCGAGCCGAAGTAAACAACAGTGTGTTGGTTGACAATGGTGACCTTATTCAAGGCAGCCCTATGGGCGACTACATGGCCTCAAAAGGCATTAAAGTGGGTGAAGTACACCCTGTCTACAAGGCCATGAATCAGCTTGATTACGACGTAGGTAACATTGGTAATCACGAATTCAACTACGGCCTCGAGTTTCTATTTGAAACCATCAATGATGCTAAATTCCCTTATGTCAGCGCTAACGTGTTTGACAAAAAAACAGGTGAGCACCTATTTAAGCCATACATCATCAAAGAACATACCTTTACTGATGTCGATGGAAAGGCGCATAAAGTTAAGGTCGGTTACATCGGCTTTGTACCACCGCAAATCATGGTGTGGGATAAGAAGAACCTAGAAGGTCGTGTTTACGCTGAAGACATCAAAGAAACCGCTGAAAAGCTGGTTCCTCAGATGAAGAAAGAAGGCGCTGATATCATCGTTGCTATCCCTCACTCTGGCGTATCACAAGACCCGTATAAACAAGGTGCTGAGAATTCAACTTACTACCTATCCGAAGTTAAAGGTATTGATGCCATTGCCTTTGGCCACTCTCATGCGGTATTCCCAGGCAAAGGCTTTGACAACATTCAAGGCATTGATAACGAGAAAGGTACAATCAACGGCGTAACAGCAGTAATGCCAGGCCGCTGGGGAAGCCACGTCGGTGTTATGGATCTGACTCTGGCACAAAAAGAGGGCAAATGGGTAGTGACTGATGGTCAATCCCAAGCGCGTCCAATCTTTGATGTTGCAAACAACAAGTCCTTGGCCGAGCCTGACGCTGATATTGTTAAAGCACTAGAAGAAGATCATAAAGGCACACGTGAGTTTGTTAACCAACCTATTGGTAAAGCAAACGACGTGATGTACAGCTTCCTTGCTCTGGTGCAAGACGACCCAACGATTCAAATCGTCAATCTTGCACAAAAAGATTACGTTGAGCGCTTTATTCAAGGCGACCCAGATCTAGATGGTACGCCAGTACTTTCAGCGGCAGCACCGTTCAAAGTAGGCGGTCGCAAAAACGACCCAGCGAACTTCACCGAGGTAGAATCAGGCCAGCTAACCTTCCGTAACGCAGCTGACTTGTATCTATACCCGAACACGCTTGTAGCACTTAAGGTGACAGGTAATGAGGTTAAAGAATGGCTGGAATGTAGTGCAGGTCAATTTAATCAAATCGATATGAATAGTACTGAACCACAAGGCCTTATCGATTGGGATAACTTCAGAACCTATAATTTTGACGTGATTGATGGTGTTGAATATCAGATTGATGTAACACAGCCTGCTAAATACGACGCAAGCTGTAAAGTAATCAACCCTGAGTCTGAACGTATTGTTGGCCTTAGTTACCAAGGTAAAGCAATCGATATGAAGCAAGACTTCATCATTGCGACCAACAACTACCGCGCCTACAGCAACAGCTTCCCAGGCACTGGCCCTGACTTTATCGCGTTCGATTCACCTGATGAAAACCGTACTATCGTTGCCAACTACATTTCACAAGTAAGTAAAGACAAGGGTGAAGTCACACCAAGCGCAGACAACAACTGGCGTTTTGCTCCAGTTAAGACGTCGACCAAACTTGATGTTCGCTTTGAAACCTCACCAAGTGACAAAGCCGCGAAGTTTATTAAAGACAAAGGCCAATACCCTATGAAGCAAGTCGCCACTGATGAAAGCGGCTTTGCTTTGTATCAGATTGATCTGACCAAGTAGGATAAAGTAGCCAAAACCCCGTCATCCTAGAATTTACACAGTAAATATCTAGGATCTTAGTGAGCACATTGTTGGCTTGGGCACTTCCTAAGATTCCGGATATTTGCTGTGCAAATTCCGGAATGACGGTTATGCGTGAGGTGTGGAGCTATAAGCGTAGTTTTCAACTTCACACCGTGTTCATACCGATACGTCATCCCGGAAAGTTCGAAGAACTTATCCGGGGTCTCATAGTGCACCCTGTCAGCTATCCAGGTACCCTATCTCTCCAACACCCTCTCAATCTCAGTAAGACTACTTGGGTCATCAATCGTAGATGGCACCACATACTGCTCGCCATCGGCTATTTGACGAATCACGCGACGCAGTATTTTACCCGAGCGCGTTTTAGGAAGCCTATCCACCACCAAAGCCTGATCAAAGCAAGCCACGGCGCCGATTTCAGCTCTGACCTTTCCAACTAGCTCAGACGCAAGGGCCGCATCTTCTACCGATACGCCATCTTTAAGCACCACCAGCCCTAGGGGTATTTGGCCTTTGAGATCATCATGAATACCCACCACCGCACATTCAGCAATCGCAGGGTGCCCTCCTACGACTTCTTCCATCTCTCCCGTTGATAGTCTGTGTCCTGCTACGTTAATCACATCATCAATTCGACCCATGATGAATAAGTACCCCTCTTCATCTACATAGCCCCCATCGCCTGATAGGTAGTACCCTTCAAAGTGGCTAAGGTACCCAGACTGAAAACGGTCATGATTGCGCCACACGGTAGGTAAGCAACCAGGAGGCAAAGGACGTTTCAACGTCACATAACCTTGTTGATTAGCCTTAGCTTGCTCACCAGACTCATCCAAAATTTCCACCTGATATCCCGGCACAGGAACCGTAGCCGAGCCTGGTTTTACCGTCATCATTTCAATGCCGATCATATTGGCAGCGATCGCCCAACCCGTCTCAGTTTGCCACCAATGATCGATAACCGGTTTATTGGTCATTTCAGAGACCCATTCTAATGTCGGAGGATCTAATCGTTCACCGGCCATAAAAATAGTCTCAAGCTTACTTAGGTCATATTTTGCCAGTTCGATACCTTGCGGGTCTTCTTTCTTGATCGCTCTAAACGCCGTTGGTGCAGAGAAAATAGCTTGAACCTGATACTCCTCGCATACTCGCCAAAATGCCCCTGGATCTGGCGTTCTTACAGGCTTTCCTTCAAATAATAACGTAGTACAGCCATGAATTAGCGGCGCGTACACAATATACGAGTGCCCTACTACCCAACCAACATCTGAAGCAGCCCAAAACACACGGTCTTGGTCGATATTGTAGATACTGCTCATCGAGTACTTCATCGCAACAGCATGTCCACCATTGTCGCGCACCACCCCTTTAGGTTTTCCTGTAGTGCCAGAGGTATATAAGATGTATAGCGGATCTGTTGCTTTAACAGGAACACACTCATGTGGCTTAGCGGCAGTCACTACGGTTTTCCAGTCCAGATCTCGTTCATGCCCTAGATTAGCTAAGCCTTGCGAACGCTGAAATACCACTACATTAGAAGGTTTCCAACGACTGTCCATGATCGCCTTATCCACCAAAGGTTTATACGCCAACACCTTATTCACTTCTATGCCACACGAAGCGGTCAAAACGACCTTAGGCTCAGCATCCTCAATACGCACAGCCAGCTCGTTTGGCGCAAACCCGCCAAACACCACAGAATGAATAGCCCCCAATCTGGCACAAGCAAGCATGGCCATCGCCGCCTCTGGGATCATTGGCATATAAAGAACAACTCTATCCCCTTTTTCTACCCCTAGATTGCTGAGCATTCCTGCCACTTTTGCAACCTCATCACGCAGCTCTACATAGGTGTAACGCTTTTTAGTGCCCGTCACCGGCGAGTCATAAATTAATGCGGTATTATCTGCTCGGCCATTGGCTACGTGATAATCCAAAGCCAGCCAGCAGGTATTGAGTTCGCCATCAGCAAACCAACGCTCAATGCCATTTTCATCATCAGACAAGATTTGAGTCGGAAAGGTAAACCAATCTATCTGCTGAGCCTGTTCTTTCCAAAACTGCTGGGGATTGTTTGCAGCCTTGTTGTATTCATTCTGATAGTTCGACATAACCTGCCTCCATTTAGTTAATGACCAACAGGTTCATAAACTCTTGAACTGGGGTTTGCTCTAGGCGCTTCGCATCCTTACATAACTTAAACACTTTCTGGCAACTTGCTTCCGGATAACGAGTACGTAGATTGCTCAAAAACTTTTGCTCAAGAACTGGAATGCCCTCTTCTCTACGACGACGATGGCCAATCGGATATTCAACCTCAACTTTCTGTGTTGAACTGCCATCTTTAAAGAACACCTGAATCGCATTGGCAATAGAGCGCTTATCTGGGTCAAGGTACTCTTCGGTATATCGAGAATCCTCGACAATGCTCATTTTCGAGCGGAGCTCGTCAATGCGTTTGTCCCCTTTATGAAAACTATCTTCATAGTGCTCCGCGATTAAGTCGCCGTGAATCAATGGAACGGCAATCATGTATTGCAAGCAATGATCTCGGTCTGCTGGATTAGCGAGATCACCCACCTTAGAAATAATTCGAATAGCGGACTCGTGTGTTGTCACCTCAATACGCTCTATCTCCTCTAGGCGATCTCTCACTTCGCTATGCAAGGTTACGGCAGCCTCTACTGCAGTTTGAGAATGAAACTCGGCTGGAAAGGAGATCTTAAATAAGACATTTTCCATCACGTAGCTGTCAAAGGGCTGATTCACCTTAAAGTGTTCGCCTTTAAACAACACATCAAAATACCCCCAGCCCGGGGCCGATAGAACTGTTGGGATCCCCATTTCTCCTTTCATCGTGATCATCGCAAGGCGCACGGCTCTTGACGTCGCATCCCCTGCTGCCCAAGATTTACGAGAGCCCGCATTCGGTGCATGACGATAGGTGCGCAACGCACCGCCATCGGCCCAAGCATGGGAAAGCGCATCAATGACCTGATCTCGATTACCACCAAGCATTTTGGTCACTACCGCCGTCGAGGCAACGCGCACTAGGAGTACGTGGTCAAGTCCTACACGGTTAAAGCTGTTTTCTAACGCTAGCACCCCCTGAATTTCATGGGCTTTGATCATGGCAGTTAACACATCACGCATAGTCAAAGGTGCTTTGCCTTCTGACACCGCCACTTGGCTTAGATAATCCGCAACCGCCAATATTGCACCAAGGTTATCCGATGGGTGCCCCCATTCTGCCGCTAGCCATGTGTCGTTGAAATCAAGCCAGCGCACAATACAACCAATGTTAAACGCCGCAGTGATAGGGTCTAGCACGTGCGATGTGCCCGGCACACGGGCGCCATTAGTCACCTGTGTCCCTGGAACTAATGCGCCTAAGTGCTTTGTACATTCCGGGAAGCGCAATGCCAGCAACCCACATCCAATCGTATCCATTAGACAGTTTCGCGCGGTGTCATAGGCTTCACTAGATTCGATGTCGGTATTCATTACATAATCGGCGATGGTCACCAATAATTCATCGGGTGCTTGGCGTTCATTAATATCTACATTGTGACTCATGTTAAATTCCTTTTAGGTTCGCTTCTCAATTGGCAACCAGTCTTGATGTTCAGGACCTGTGTAATCAGCACTAGGTCGAATGATTCGATTATTTTCACGTTGCTCGTAAACGTGTGCAGCCCAGCCCGTCAAACGGCTCATCACAAAAATAGGGGTAAACAATTTGGTGGGAATATCCAAAAAGTGATAGGCCGAAGCATGGAAAAAATCCGCGTTACAAAACAGACCTTTTTCTCTTTTCATTACAGACTCAACCCGCTCTGATACGGCGTAAAGGCTAATATCATTGACCGATTCAGATAACACTTTTGACCAGTGCTTAATCAGCGCATTTCTCGGATCTGATTCGCGATAAACGGCATGCCCAAAGCCCATGATCTTATCTTTCGCCTCTAGCATTTGTAGGATCTTCTGCTCTGCTTCATCGGGGCTCTGCCAATCTTGAATCATGGCCATTGCAGCTTCATTTGCACCGCCATGCAGTGGACCACGCAAAGTACCAATAGCGGCGGTAATACAAGAATGAATATCGGATAAGGTTGATGCACACACACGGGCGGCAAAGGTTGAGGCATTAAACTCGTGCTCAGCATATAAAATTAATGAGCAGTGCATCACTTGCTTGTGAAGTTCAGAGGGCGATTTGTCGGTCAACAACTTTAGGAAGTAACCACCAATGCAAGGTTCAGATTGGTCTTTTGTGTCCACTCGCACGCCATCATGACTAAAGCGGTACCAGTAGCAAATAATGGCGGGAAACAGCGCTAACATTCTTTCTGTAGCTTGCTGCTGCTCGGAGAAATCTTGTTCTTGTTCAAGATTACCAAGTACAGAACAACCTGTCCGCATCACATCCATTGGATGCGCGCTAGCAGGAATCAGCTCAAGGGCTTTCTTTAGAGCGTCTGGTAAACCACGTTGTGCTACCAGTGCTGTTTTGTACTGATCAAGCTCTGTTTGATTGGGCAGATGCCCGCGCAACAATAAATGCGCTACCTCTTCAAATTCAGCATGTTTAGCTAAGTCTGAAATATCATAACCTCGGTAAGTGAGACCGGTACCTGATTTACCCACGGTACATAACGAGGTAACACCGGCAGATTGGCCTCGTAACCCTGCACCTCCAATTGGTGCGGCAGTTGCTGATGACATAATCACTCCTTGTATCCTGTCTACGCAGTTACTACAGCCCCATGTAAACGCGCTTCAGGCTCTTCATTCATCGGGTATCACGATTGACGAAATAGCTTGTCCAACTTGTCTTCAAAATCGTGATAATTTAAGTAGTCGTACAATTCTGCTCGGGTTTGCATATCGCCAAGCAACGCTTCTTGATTTCTTTGCTCTAATAAATGCAGATAAGTCATTTCTGCCGCCTTATTCATCGATCGAAAAGCAGAGAGTGGATAAAGCACCATATCCACTCCGACCTCGGCAAGCTCATCACAATGGTACAAAGGCGTTTGACCAAACTCGGTAATATTGGCCAAGATAGGCACGGTTTTTCCTGTCGCCGATTGTAATGCCTGCGAAAAATCTCGATATTGACTCAGCTGATTCATTGCTTCGGGGAAGATCATGTCTGCTCCAGCTTCAACACAAGCAATCGCTCGCTCAATGGCTTTATCCATGCCTTCTACTGCCAGAGCATCTGTTCGCGCCATAATCACAAAATCAGGGTCAACGCGCGCATCTACACACGCCTTGATTCGGTCCACCATCTCCAACTGCGTGACTATTTCTTTATTAGGACGATGGCCACAACGCTTTTGCGCCACCTGATCTTCAATGTGCACCGCCGCCGCACCCGCTTTTTCCATCGCTTTAATGCAACGTGATATATTAAATGCGCCGCCGAACCCTGTATCGATATCTACCAGTAACGGCAAATCACAAGCATTAGTAACGCGCTCTACATCCACCAAGACATCATTTAAATCGGTGATGCCTAAATCTGGTAAACCGTAAGAGGCGTTTGCAATTCCGCCACCAGACAAATAGATAGCCTGATGCCCTACTTGTTTTGCCATCAGAGCGCAGTATGCGTTGATAGTGCCTACGATTTGCAGCGGCTCATTATCGGCTACGGCTTGTCTAAATTTCTTTCCTTGGCTCATGGTGTTGTCCTCTTAGGCTCAATCAATTTCAGATTCAAGTAAACGACGACTGCCCGAGATATGCCGACGCATTAAGATCTCGGCAAGCTCTTCATCACGATTTCGAATCGCTTCTAAGATAAATTGGTGCTCTAGCAGTGCTTTATGAGGGTCATTATGTCGTCTTGGCGACTGGTATCGGTACATTCGAATTAGGTGGTAAAGCTCACCACACAACAACTTAACCAAGTAGGCGTTGCGGCTTGCATGAATAATTTGATGATGAAAGTCGAAATCGCCTTGTTGCAACGCATATGATTGACCGTCTCGATTACTTAAGTGCTCTGCATGTGCCTCTAGCAACAAGCTCAATCGAGCCAGTTCTTCTTCAGTAATGTATTTGGCGGCAAGTCTTGCAGCCATCCCTTCCAACGACTCTCTTACGTTATACAGCTCAATTAAATGCTGCTTAGATACGCTAATCACTCGTGCGCCTACGTGTGGGATACGTTCTATCAACCCTACCCCTTCTAAACGCATTAAGGCTTCACGCAATGGTCCGCGGCTCACCTCAAAACGTTTTGCCAGCTCAGGCTCTGAGATCTTGCTGCCCTCAGCCAGATCACCACTGACCACGGCTTCAATAAGAAACTCGGTAAGATTTTCTGATTTTGTAGAATCTTTAACTAACTGGGGAATATTCATTTCCACTTCACATTGTCGACAATAATCAATTTATGGTTAAAATTTAAGCTCAATTGATAGCATATACAATAAAATTGTTTACAATTTAGACTAAAGGATAATATGAAGTGCTCAAAGAAATGCGTTAGATCACACTATCGAATCATGATAATACGAAGCTTACATGGAAGGTTTGAAGAGCCGCTTTATTCCGCAATGTTCTCTCAAATAAGCCAATACTAGATTTACACCATCAATGCCTTAGTTGTTAATTACTCAAAACTTACTGAAAACTGATATATCGCAACTCAATTTACTGCCAGTAGATCGATACTGTTGGGCTAAAGAACGAATAAGGTACTAGAACAATGGACAACTTAGTCGAGCGCTTCTTGCGCTATGTAAGCTTTGATACTCAATCTAACGGTGCAAACAAGCAGTGCCCAAGCACAGAAGGACAGCGTGTTCTAGCAAAACAGATCAAAATTGAACTGCTAGAGCTTGGTCTTGATGATGTCATTCTCGATGAAAATGGCTACATTTCAGCTCTCCTTCCTTCAAATGTCGACTTTGATGTTCCTGCCATTGGTTTTGTTGCTCACATGGACACCGCGCCGGACGCTTCAGGTAAAGAGGTAAAACCGCAGCTCATCAATAATTATCAAGGTGGAGAAATTGTCCTTGGCGATTCAGGAGAGGTGCTCATTCCTGCGCAATATCCAGATCTCGATAAATTGCATGGTCAAAGCCTTATCACTACTGACGGCACTACCCTACTTGGCGCAGATAACAAAGCTGGCATCGCTGAAATTATCACAGCGGTCGCTTACCTTAAGGCGAACCCGTACATTAAACATGGTGATATTTGCATTGGTTTCACTCCAGATGAAGAGATTGGTCGTGGTGCTAACTTATTTAATATAGAGAGATTCGGCGCCGATTGGGCCTACACCATAGACGGCGGGCCTGTTGGTGAACTTGAATATGAAAACTTTAACGCAGCCTCGGCAAAAGTGACTGTTCACGGCGTAAACGTGCACCCTGGCACAGCAAAAAATAAAATGGTAAATGCCATCAACATTGCTGCGCAATTTCAGATGATGATGCCCAGTGAAGAAACGCCAGAGTGTACCGAAGGTTATGAAGGCTTCTATCATCTAAATTCAATGACTGGCGCTGTGGCGAAGGCTGAACTGTCTTATATCATTCGTGATTTTGACCGAAACGGACTGCAAAGCCGCAAAGCCTTCATGCAAGCACAAGCTGAAGCGCTTAATAGCCAGCTTTCTAACGGGCATGTTGAACTACAAATCACCGATAGCTACTACAACATGCGCGAGATGGTAGAGCCGCACCCACACATTATCGAACTTGCCAAGCAAGCAATGATAGATTGTGATGTTGAACCTAACATCAAGCCAATACGCGGTGGTACAGACGGTGCTCGTTTATCCTTCATGGGTCTGCCATGCCCAAACATCTTTACCGGCGGCTATAACTTCCATGGCATTCATGAGTTCGTCAGCATCGATGGTATGAAACAAGCCGTTAATGTGATTGTGAAGATAGCTGAAAACGCAGCCCAAAACGCCAAGTAGCCTACCCTTACAAACTTACGAAATAATGCCCAGATCTCTGGGCATTTTTTGGAATAAAAGACACTCTTCGTCGCTTTAATGGCTAATCTCACTGTATACAAATCACGACAATGTAGATCTATGACTCGAAACTCCCAGCTAATTGAAAAGCTCATCAACTGGCATAAACAAATACATCCTGATTACTGCGGTAGCAACACGCCAAGTGCCGATTCAAAGTCGCAATTGGATGATTTAGTTTTTCACATCTTAAAGCCCCTCGAAGAGCAATTTAACGAAGTGATTATCAGCTATGGATTTAATAGCAGTGAACTCAATCGCTATGTGCAAAGGGTCAACCCAAGAGATACGGGACCGAGAGAAGATCAACACGCTGCGAGTGAGTTGAACTTAGCTGGAAATCGAATCTGCATCAGAGACGGCGCTGCTTGTGATCTATGGGTGAAAGGCTTTGAACATAAGATGCACTTGGTCGCCAAGTTCATCACCGAGCACCTCCCATTCGACCGACTTTACTATTACGGAAATGATAGACCCATACACATTAGCTTTGGCCCAGAACACAGTCGCTATATTCAATATCGTCGAACTCGAACAGATGGTAAACGAGTATTAGGTAAGGTCATCAAACTCGCAGAAGCCAGTGATTATTTTGCAAGCTTAGATTGAGCCATTTTTGTTCCAAGTTGGCGGGTAATGGTAAGCAAACATTTGAACTCTTCGATATTATAACAATCAAATTAACATGACTTGCGAACTCGCTCGTTCATGCTTTCAGATTTATAGAGAGAGATTAATTATGTTTTCAGTAACCTTATTGCCAAGCGACTATAACTCTCAGCTTTGTTCAGACCTAAAGCGCACACTGTCTCAAAAGCTGTATGCCTACTTCGATACTTCATGTGTAAAGTTTTGGGAATCAAACAAAGACCAAATCATCTTCATTAACGATACTGCCAAAGAAAGCCAATGGGGCATTACCATCAACGCCAACAACCGCGTAGTAATTGAAGAGTTCTTAGATAACATGGAAAGCTCAGTAGAGTTTGATGTGTTAGAGGCGTAAATGCTCATCTAATATTGATTAAGCCAAGGCTAGAATGCCTTGGCTTTTTAGTTTCTGGACAATAATCTTCCAAATAACATAGGGTTATCTCCCCCTTACCTCTCCTTAATTTGCTACCATTAGAACACTAAATAAAGGATTGCCGATGAACAGTACGACCCAATATTACAACCAAAACGCCAAACAGTTTTTCGACTCTACTGTTGATGTGGAAATGAAGTCTTTATATGAGAAGTTTCTACCACTGATTCCAACTGGCGGTAGAATTCTAGATGCAGGTTGTGGTTCGGGTCGTGACAGCAAAGCATTTCTAGATAAGGGTTTCCAAGTTGATGCATTTGATGCCAGCGCGGAACTCACAGAGCTCGCTTCGAGCCTCACAGGACTCCAAGTCAAGCAAACTACTTTTCTTAGATTTCACTCGGAACCCGTTTCTTATGATGGTATCTGGGCATGCGCTTCATTATTGCATGTGCCAGAGGAAGATCTTGCAACCACATTTTTGCATTTGAGTAAGTGCCTCAAACAAAGTGGCGTTATGTATTGTTCCTTCAAACTTGGAAATTCGGAACTTGATCGTAACGGGCGGTTTTTTCGTGATCTCAATGTAGAACACTTAGAAGACATTTTACAAAGCACAAAGACATTAAAGATTAAAGAGTGGTGGGAAACCTCGGATCTACGTGCTGGCCGAGAAAACGAAAAATGGTTAAATGCTATATTGGAGAAGCACTAATCTATGCCTATGCAAAAGCTGACACTCAAAGAAGATCTTCTAACCACCGGTGGCGACGACCAATTACTAGAGCAACTTCTTTATGCCATTAACCATGCCAATGAAATTGATATTGCTGTTTCATTTATACGAGATTCTGGGTTAAGGCTATTGCTCCCAGCACTTCAAGAAGCGCTCGAGCGATCTATCAATGATAACTACTTTTTAAAAATCCGAATTCTTACTTCTGATTATTTAGGTATTACAGAACCTATTGCGCTTCGCGCTTTAATGGCACTAGTCTCTGCAAAAGTAGAGATTAAAGTCTTTGAAACTAAAAATCACAGCTTCCATATGAAGTCATACATTTTTGTTCGTTCAGATTCCGAAGCTAACTATTTTCGTGGTTCAGCATTTATTGGCTCAAACAACATCAGTAAAGCAGCCCTAACCAGTGCTCATGAATGGTGCTTAAGATTCGATTACAACCCGCCATCTGATTCATTTGAAGCTAAACAATTTAATAAGATCCGAAATGAGTATGAAAATATTTTCAATCATGCAAATGGCGTTGAATTAAATGATAGATGGATAGATGAATACATAACCCGCAGATCAATATCCCCGGCACTTAATCTAGTAAATTCTTTTGATGATGAACCAGAAGATCCTTACATTCCAAACTCTGTGCAAATTGAAGCCTTAGATGCCTTATTAAAAACACGTGAATCAGGCAACGGAAGAGGTTTAGTTGTTCTAGGGACAGGAATGGGCAAAACATGGCTGTCTGCATTTGACGCTAAGCAGTCAAAAGCAAAAAGAGTTCTGTTTGTTGCTCATAGAGAGGAAATATTAACTCAAGCTCTTAATACATATGCCAAACTATGGCCTCAAAAATCGTCTGGCTACTTCAATAGTGCTGAAAGGTCTATTGATAAACAAATGGTGTTTGCCTCAGTACAAACACTTGGTAAAGAAACACACCTAGCCTCATTCTCTCAAGATCATTTCGACTATATTGTTGTTGATGAATTTCATCATGCAAGTGCGAATACTTATCTCAATATTCTCAACTATTTCGAACCAAAGTTCTTATTAGGGCTCACTGCTACGCCAGATAGAACCGATCAGGCTGATATTCTATCACTATGTAACAATAACTTAGTCTTTGAACGTAACTTAGTTCATGGGATCGATACCGGAATTTTAGTCCCTTTTCACTACTTTGGAATTTGGGATGACACACTCAATTATCAGGAAATCCCTTGGCGAAACGGAAAGTTTGACCCCAAATCATTAGATGCGGCTTTCGCAACGCAAAAACGGGCTAAGCATATTTTCAAACATTGGGAAAAACACCAACAAAGCAGAACATTAGCATTTTGTGTCTCTGTTTCTCATGCTGATTACATGACAGAACAGTTTAATCTCAAGTATTCAGAAGAAGGCTACAAAGCACTCTCTGTTCACAGTCAATCTAACATCAGACGTAATGAGGCACTTAAGCAATTATCAGATGGAGAAATACAGGTACTGTTCTCTGTCGACCTGTTTAATGAAGGCACTGATTTGCCATCAATTGATACGATATTGATGATTAGACCAACACAGTCGAACATCATTTTCTTACAACAACTAGGTCGAGGATTAAGAACCGCACCTCACAAATCTCATGTAATCGTGCTTGATTTTCTTGGGAATCATCAATCATTCTTATCCCGTACAGATCTATTTCAACTACCAGAAGAAAATATAGAAACCCAAGTACGAGAGAATCAAGGTGCATACACGGGTCAACCTTCAATAGCGAAAGGTTGCTATATAAACTTTGACCCTGAAATTGTTAACTTTTGGAAGGACCTCAAAAGTCGCTTCAAGCATACTTCGAGCGAAGAGTTCAAATTGCTTGAATCCAAGCTAGGGCACAGGCCAACTGCTACCGAATTTTTTCATGAAAATTATGATCATGCCAAAACAAGGAAACAACATGGTAGCTGGTTCAACCTCGTTGCACAGCACATCGAAGACCAAACAGTCATTAATATCATAAACAAATTTGATTCGTTTCTTTTAAATACAGTACAAATGACGAGCATGACAAAATGCTTTAAACCAATATTACTCGAAGCATTAATTGAATTAGATGGATTCAATGAACCACCGACTTTAGAAGTATTAGCTGAAAAAAGTTGGCACATATTGAAATCCTACCCAGCTCTGTTTGCTAACGAACTCTCTGAAAAGAACAAACAGTTGTCACCCACTGATGTGGAATGGATTAAGTATTGGAGGGGAAACCCGATTAAAGCCTTCATTACTAAAGGGAAGAAAGAACCCTCAGCCTCATTTACTATCGAGGACAATCGTTTCAAAGCGAATATAAAAGCATCGAAGTCTGAAACAAGGATCTTGCATGATTTAGTGAAAGAACTTCTGGATTATCGTCTAGCTAAGTACATTAAATCGAAGTACCCTAGCCACTCATGATTCTAAAGGCTAAACCATGCTCCAAATCTCCAACACAGTATCCCTAGCCGACTGGGAAATTGAAATGACCGCTATCCGTGCGCAAGGCGCGGGTGGTCAGAACGTCAATAACACATCTTACACACTAGAACCACATGGAAATCCCAATGCTTAAGATCTCAAACAACGTTGAATTAGCAGATTGGGAAATAGAACTAACCGCAGTTAAGTCAATGGGCGCTGGTGGGCAAAAAGTAAATAAAACAAGTAGTTGCATTCATCTTCGTTTTGACATAAAGCGCTCTACACTACCTCAGTTCTATAAGGAAAGGCTTTTAACTTTAAAGGATTCTCGTATCACTAAAGAAGGTGTCATTATCATCAAGGCTCAACAGTTCCGAACCCAAGAACAGAACCGAGAAGATGCACTAGAGCGCCTCAAACAACTCATATTGTCAGCTACAGTAGTACAGAAAACTCGTAGACCTACGAAGCCCACAAGAGCCTCACAGAAGCGCAGAGTAGATGCAAAGAAGCGCAAAGCACAAACCAAGTCCCTAAGAGGCAAAGTCCAGTAAAAAGAAGCGCTTGCTCTAAAAATCCAAGCCTAACGGAATCATGGCTATAACGAGCATACGTATCCATCAACTAATTGCACAAAGTTCTTTCAGAACAGAGTTTATTCTAGGTTAGCTTTTAAGTAATCAGTTAGAGCATAACTCACTGATGTAGCAAGTTGATTTGAAAAGTACCTAGCAGACTCCGCATTTTTGGGCCCAGTAAATAGACGTCCATATGACGGTGCATCGTACAGAACAAATGTTCCATCCTCCAGTCTAGTACCGAACCTAATATCGTATGCAACAGATATTCCAGTAACACGGTCAGAAACACTAACTTGATCTGCGCAAGAATAAACAACATCAATATGTAGATCTGTATGAAGATTCACTTTGACACTTGCTCTAACTAGCTCTCCTTCAATTTTCCGCCTAACTTCATCTTTACTAAAGTGACATGGACTTCTCTCATGAAGAAAGAGCCCAAGCTCTCTATAGTTTTCTCTTTGCATCCAAGGGGCTGCTGAAAGTGAAGTTGACATGATTAGCCCTATTATAAGGATGCTGATTTTTTTCATTTAATACCTTTAATTTAGTACGAGCAAGAAGGCTCCCATATACTTCATACAAATATCATACATATGCAGTTATGCGCATTTCTACTCAGAATTTTATTCCTGAAACTAACAGTTATTACTTATTTTTAGGGCTTCTATTCTAATATCTATTTTGCGCTTCTTCAATTAAAGGTAGAGCTCTTATATATTTTTGGTTTGCATAACCCACTGACTGGCAAAGCCATTTCTTAGCTTTACTTGCCCTTGTGAATTAGGCTTTAAAACACGCTTCGTATTCTTGTTTCTGATTGTTCCAGTGACTCTATGGCGTTCATAGTTAGGGAAGTCTGAATAGCTCTCATAATCCTCTACAGAGGCTTGTAGAACTAACAGCATGTCTTTAATTGTTAGCTGATACTCTTCAGCTAGGTCTTTAATTAACTTGATAAACTTAGGGCGATCACCTTCTATCAAGTCATTGATATTATTAGTATTCATATATACTCCTGCCTCACGGCGTTAGTTAATTCATTATTGATTTCATTCCTTATAGGTACTCTGGAAGTTGTAACCAAGAACGCCCTCCATCCCCTATGTATCAAGGGCTAAAAGCATATTTAGCTGTTACAAACCAGCCTAAATCCATACCCAGAGTAGAGCCATAGGTTATCTACATGCTTCGATAACTCGAAAGAACATTTCATTTTCTTTTAGTTCAAAGGGGCAAAGCTCATCAGCCAATTGCAATGCTTCTGGTGTACCCAATTGCTCCTGTGCTTCTAGTTCCATCAATCTCTCTATCACATCTCTCCTTTCATAAATCTCAATCACCTGATCCACACTTAAACTCAAACTCTCAGTTGAGCTTGCATTTTCTTTACTAAACATTTCCACTTCTAAATCCTCCATATACTTCAGATACATACAGTTCATATCTTCAAGTTCTGCCTTGTCTTCAAATTGAGTTAAACCACCGCACAACTCAGCGAACTTACTCGCAGTAACCAAATAGTCTTTAACATTAAGCAGAGTCCCTTCAGGACACTCTCCAAGCCTCTCTACTTCCCTTTCCAGCACACTATCAGCATCTAATCCATCTCGTTCAAAGTCATTGATTGTAGAACCATTGACATAGCTCTTCAGTTGGCTCATATCGTACCTAGAGCAAAACTCCTTAAATCCTCTTAAGCTATTGAAATTATTAGCACTAACCAATTTGTATTCTTCTAATCCCAACCCATGTTCATCTCCGAGCTTCCAGTTAATCCAAGCAGGCATAACAACAAGATTCTCAGCTACCAACATACCGCCCTTGCTTGCAGGGTATCTATGACCGACATGGTAGTTGTAGCTGCTTCCAAGTTCTCCATTGAATCGATACATGCCTTTGGCACGGTTAGCAAACCTTCGTACTTCTAGGACTTCTACTAGTTCTTCAGTTGACTCAGGCATAGCCTCTGGACTTGTACGCTGTGCCATACTCCATAGCCATTCAAAGCTACTCGATCTAAAGAAGTCATTAGTCCTACATTCAGTACAGACCTTATTTCTAACTGGTATTCTCTTAGGTCTGCCACACTGAGAACACCGTTTAAGCTTTGTTTTCATTTTTGATTTCACTCCTCATAGGTACTCTGGAACATGTAACAGCAATACCTCACCAACCCTTGGTATATAAGGGCTAGAAGCGAATCAGAGTGCTACAGATAAATTAAATTGTTTAATATCAGTTAGTTAATAACTGATATATCAACTGATAAATAGGAAAGTAGTAGATAGATTTATCCTTAAACCATAGGAACTCATAAAAGAGCCAACACCTATGGTAGCCCGAAGTGAAGTAAACCTAGGTGGCTGGTTAAACCAATCCCTCAAACCTTCAACATCGTTTAGAAGGTCAGTAGCCACCCCTTCTCAGCTTTAAAATCTATCTAATTGTATTTGCTACATTGCATAGTATGCAGTTAGTCAGTGAATTGTGACCATCATCTACCATCTTTATATAGACTCCACTACAAGCCAAAATGTGACTCTAAGAACACCAGCTTTCCTGAAGTAATGTGATAGTACGTTAGTTATCTGAGCAGAATAACTACGTAACTATAAAGGACAGTCAGTTACTAGATTGGCCTTTGGTGATATTTTTCAGAATGCCTATATCCTTTTTCCTTCCACCAGATCCGTCACCTCTACCTTTAATCTCTAAAGTGCTTGCTTCACTCCTTCGATATTCAATCACTAATCTGACGTTTAGGCGCTCACCATCTGCTGAATGATCGCTAGAGACTATGGCAAATACACCTAGATCGTGCAGAATACTATCCAAGCGTCCCTTCAAGGCAGCACCAATATCTTCTGCTGTAATCTTTCTTTTATTTTTTGCTGCTAAGGCAACAAGAGAATCTAGAGATTTTCCGATAGCCCATCCACTCATGATTTCCGAGAATTGTGCAGCTACAGGGGCAACAGACTCAATAAAATGAAAAACAATGCTACCTTTTCGAACATCTTCGATATAAAGAGTCTGTAGGTTTCCCCTCCCTATCTCGCTTTTCAATTCTTCCAGATTGTTTAAAACTTCAATTGGGATGTCAGGTAAGGTAGCCCTGTAATACTCAATATCGTTCCGAATAAGCTCGCAGATATAGTCAGAGATACAGTCAAGTGCCTTTACTGTAGGTCTCATTGGTATTTTTCCATTTTCCTCTGTCGCAAACCTTACATCCAAGCTCAATTGACGCATAGTGATTCCTTATCGCTTAAAAGAGAACAGACCATTCTTAAAGCACAAGCTTATCGAGTGCTTTTTACTGATTAAAATGGCTACAAAGAAAATGTAGCAAATCACTCAAACTTCACTGCTTTCTTTAAGGTAAATCCAACATAGCTTTGCCTTATCTCAAAAGTATACTTTTTGACACAAGCCACAAATCCTATCTCAAATACTTTAATTTCTAGTTTTGATATAGCAACATACAATTATTCTAAGACTTTATGAGATAGGCCAATGGCAAACGTAGGCTACAAACGAGTATCAACAACAGACCAGAACACTGATCGTCAGCTGGTGGATATTCAGTTAGATAAAGTATTTGAAGAGTATTGCAGTGCATCAACCATAGACCGCCCTGTGTGGCGTCAGACAGTTGATTACCTAAGACAGGGAGACAAGCTATATATCCACTCATTAGACCGTGTGTGTCGCTCTGGTGCTGGTGATGCTGTTGCTATCGTTGAACAGCTAACATCAAAGCAAGTTGCTGTAGAATTCGTTAAGGAAGGTCTTTCGTTCAGTTCTGAGATGACTGCAACCCAGAAAGGCATGCTAGGTATATTGGCTTCAGTTGCTCAAATGGAGAGAGAGTTAATCAAAGAGCGTCAAAGAGAAGGCTTGGAGCAAGCTAAGCTCAAAGGTAAGAAACTAGGGCGGCCAAGTAAGGCCACCCCAGAAGAGGTTAAGCAATTAAGAGAGACCTTATCAATAGCAGAAACAGCCAAACAGCTAGGCATATCTCCAGCTACCGTAAACAGACTTCAACGAGCTTCTAGTACCTGAAGAACAATGGATGTATACGGAACTGTTTGTTTAAATCTGTTATATCCAACTCATGCTTTTCATAAGAAGAATAAATTGTAAGAGCTTGAGATTTCCTAAACCCAATAACCCCAATGGTAAACCAAAGCTTCAATAGCTCTTCAAAATTTAATAATCGATTATTATGGAATTCATCATCAGGGTGTTCATTTGGCCTTTCTAACAAATAGATAGAAACTTTATCTTTACTATCTTGATTTAGCTGCGCGTTACTAAACTCTTCCTGATCGACATAGGCTAACGCATCTAGGTAATCCTGGATGTATGGAAATATACTTTTCCATTCTTTAACTAGCGCTTTTTTTCGCTTAGCGTAATACTTTTCTTCAGCTTCTAAAACTATATCTTCATTTAGCTCAATACCACCGTTACACTCGGCTAAGCAAGAGTTGACAAAGTCTATCGCATCGCGGGGACGGAGCATTGTTCTATCAAGGATAAACTCATCAGCTTTTATTCCATTTACCTCAAAATTAAATACGTCAGATAGTAAAACTTGTTGACGCCCTTGATATTGATCTTGAATCAGTTGGTTTACCCTTAAATCTAGAATCTCCCTTATCTCTTGTTTGTTCCATGAAATAGCATAGATTAAAGATTGGTCTTTTTCGTCTTGCCTTAGGTTTCGGTGGTAGATACCCAGTAATATATCGGTTCTAATTGATATAAGAACTTTCACTGACTTAATATCAAGTAGCTCTTTAAAAGCCTCAAGCAATGCATTTATGAAATCATGTCGAATGCCACTTGCGCTAAGCCATGATTTATCAAGATCATCTATGCTTATGATCACGCGGTTCTGTTGTCGTTCGTCAGAAAACTCTTCCTTAATAACTTTTATCAGTTCTTTTTGCTTTCTTATCAACTCGCGGCTTACATAGCTAGAAGTTTCTCGCTGGACTTTTTGTTGAGACTCCCCCGAAATTTTCCCGCCCACTTCAGCAAATTCAAATCCTGCTTTCCCTGATAATTCATGTTGCATTTTCTCAGTGATTTCGGTAACAACATTATCATTGAAAAAATTATCTTTGTAAGATTCTAAATAATCTTTGGCAATGGCGGGAGTGTATGGTTTCTTTGTTTCATTATTTAGGTTGCTGATAAAATCAAAAAATCCTTTATATGAAGCTCTGTAAAGCTGATTAATAACTTTAACCAACAGTACATGTAGCCATAAGGATTTATAGAAAGCCCTCAAGTCTATTCCATTCGCAATTAAATCTGAGACGAATTTATTATTGTTAATATGTTCAAAAACAGTATTTTCAGCCTCAATTGTATCATGAACTTTTACGTTCCCATGAGCTACTATCTGTTTTAGAAGTGCCGTTTTGCCACTTCCAGTGCGACCAACTATAACTCTTCTCGGAAAATCAGGATTATTGTTACTTGGATCAAAATTCACAATGCCTCGGAAAACATCCGACTCATAAAAACAATCATCCAAAAAAGAATCTGTTTCGGCATCTAGATTTCCAATAATCGCATTTTTTCTAAACTTATAGTTTGACATACTGCTTTGTAACCAACTGTTTTTGTTATTCTTTAACTCTCCATCATACATATGGATTAAGTCTTCCATTCAATTATTTTTTTGATAGTAATCCCACTAATGCAATAAAAATGGCACGATAGCTATCTATTCCCCTTTCTCAAATGAAAGAAAAGCCCCATTAGGCAAACACCTTGGGGCTTCAAGTTTAATCAGTTGGTAAAAGATGGTTAGTCTATGAGGTCTTCCATTCCTTCGACCCCTTCTCCTGTTTCCGTATTTAGGCAAGAAGCTGAGATACTGTTAAAATCGAAATCTACGGTCAATTGCTTTGCACCCTCAATACAAGCTTCTTTTGACTCGAACTCTACTTGACCATTCACCATTCCATGACTGCCATTGCTTAAGACAAACAACAAAACCCATTTCACGAATCAATCTCCTGTAACATTTTAAGCAGCTCTTCCCTCTGCTCATCTGAGAGGTTGATCAAATCCTTTTTGATACCAACAAACAAGTTATCTTGTTGCTTAAGGTATTTACTTGGGTTCAGCTTACGGTCTAAGTCTTTGGCCTCAACAGCGCCATTTTGAAACTCACCTAACAAACCTTTATGTTCTTCTTTCACCAACTTATAGACATTGGTAAAACCAACATCTAAACACCTTTTGAAACGCTCCTCAAAGCTATCCAAATCCTCAGTGAACTTGGCAAGCTGTTGATACCTATAAAGAGTTTGTCGAGTAGGTTTCTTTATTCCAGTGTCGCATTTCTCAATAATGTTACATTTAACCCAATCACCATATAGCTTATCGCTACTGAACTCGGCTCTTGCCCTAACCAACAAGATCCCAATCTCTAAGGTCGCTCGTTTCTTATCAGCAGGCTTTGGGGCTTGATGATGAGCAATAATCAATTCTTTATGAACATCTTGGAGCAATTTACTCAATTCAGTTTGGGTTTCATCAGGTTTAATTTGTGTAGCAATCATGGGAACTCCAAATAATTAAGAGCATCCTTGCGAGTCCAATCCTATCGTAAAGATACGCACTTCTTATTATTGAACCCAATGCAAATTTAGCATTTCCGATATGCTTACGGATAATATCTAAATTGTTCTATCACAGCTCGTTTCTGCTCTTCTGTCAGTTTAATCCTAGGCTTATCGCTCCAAGCAAACCAAATCTCTCTCTTGTTGGCATTCTGCAAAGCAGTAGGCGCATCAATACTCTTATACTTCAGTGGCTTACCGTTGAAGCCCAGCTCAATAAAGTAATACAGAGCCTTTCCGTTATCAGAATCAACCCTAGTCATCTCAAAGTAATCAAACGTAGCATTAAGCAATTGTTTTAACTTAACCCTTGCGGTCAAATTCTCAGGCTCATCTTCAATAGCATAAGCCAAATCAATTAGCTTTGATGTTTCATATAGGCTTTGTTGCTTATTACCAGTTCCTTTGCTTTCTTCTAGTTCAGCAATAGTCTTAGAACGCTCTGTAATCCGTTCTGACAGCTCTGAAACCTTCTGTAATATCAATGGGTTAGAATTGGTTTCAATAACGCTCAATAACCCTCGCAAGGCTTTGTTAGACTCATCTTGCTCTAGCTTTAACTTATTGATTTTAATGTCAATATCAGCATTAGCCTTATCGGCTGAAACCCAATGATTGTGAAAAATAGGACTCATAAAATACTGTCTAAGAAACTTCTCAAAAGCATCCATTTGAATAGCTCTAATCGAACATAGGCCTGACCTACTACCAATACACTGTAGGTAGTACCTTTGCCTTTTCTTAACTAGGCTCAAATACTTACCACAACTACATCTCCCAACATCCCTAAGCACATTCCTGTGAGTTGTAGTAGAGCCACCAGTATGGGTTTTATACTTCTTTAATCTTTGATTAATACCCAATTGAACCTTGTTAAAAAGCTCTTTTGAGATAGCACTAGGGTAGTAATCTTTGATTGTATCTCCAATAGGGGTAGCAACCTTATTCTCCACAGTACAAGGCTGGTACTCACCTATTACCTGCCTATATCTCAATAGCTTAGACACACTTGAACCATTCCAGTCTCTTGCAGTTGGACTAGGAACTTGCTCCTTATTCAGAATGCCTGTAATCGTATAGTGCCCCAAGCCATCAGAAGCCATTTCAAAGACTCTCTGAACTGTTGCTTGATGTTTATTCAGATAATAACCATCAGGTCTATCAGGGTCACCCTTAATCCTGTCTAACCAAAACGGAGCTTTACTGTGCATATCTTGATTGGAACGCTTCTTTGCCCAAGCTGCTTTTAACCTCTTACTCTTTGTCTGACTCTCTTCATGACTACGCTCCATAATAAGGCCAGCCATAAGGAAATCAGTAAAATCCATGTCCTTGGTATAAGTTTTCTGATCTAGCAAAGTAACAACCACCACATCATAGTCAGTTATTCGCCACAGTTGATTCATGGCTACCTTAATTTTTGCCCTACTGAGCCTATCCAAGCTTTCCACCAGCAAGTAGCAAGGTGTTTTAATTGCTCCTGACTCCAGAACAGAAAGGAACTGACCCAAACCTGCATCTTCTTTGGTATTAGCTTCAGTCCAAGCACTTACCCCAAGGTCTTCAAAACTCAATGTACTAAGCTCTAAGCTATTAGATTTACAGTAATCTTCAGCTAACTTGGTCTGTCTTTCTATTGAATGACCTTGGGCTTGGTGCTTGCTACTAAATCTCTTATAAGAATACGCTAACATAGAAATACTCCCTCGAAACAAGCAGGTTTTATAGCACATTGACTAGAGCGATATTTATCAATTTGCGCCACCTTCTGCTATTGGGGCTCTAGTATCTCAGAGATTAAAACTTCATCGGCAATACATCTACGCTTTGATATCAAGCGTTCTACTCTGCCCTCAGTTTATAAAGAAAAGCTGTTAGCCCTCTCTGATAGTCGTGTTAGTAGTGATGGTGTAATTATTATTAAAGCGCAGAGCTATCGCACTCAAGAGCAGAATCGTCAAGATGCGTTGGATAGACTGGTAGAGATGATAAAGAAGGCAATGGTTGTACAGAAAAAACGCCGCCCAACTAGGCCAACAAAAGCATCTAAAACCCGACGCCTTGAAGGTAAAAAGAAGCGCGCAACCACGAAGTCGTTACGAGGCAAAGTTATTTAGACCCGAATAAAAAAAAGGTAGGCTCATTGCCTACCTCTTACTATAGAAACGACATAAGTTTCGTTATTTTCTGTCCAAAACAGACTGTTCAGCAGAATCGTAATAATCCGCGGCTCTAGCCCAGATGCCCTGAGGGTCATTACCCTTAGTCAAATCAACTAAATGTGGCAGAAGTTGACCTGCAAAATCTTCACTGCTCTCTTTTGGCAGTACAGTTGGCAAGTGGTCAACGGCTTGTACGCGAACGCCTTCAACAATAGAGTCAATGATTGGCTTGGTTAGCTTAGTGCACTGGTTATAGATTCTGATTGGATTATCAGGATTGTTTGGATCGCAACTCACATCACTGATCATGCTTAAGCGTGGTGATTCACCTAGGCTTTCTTTAGTAAGGAATGGTGGTGTACCTTCAGCAAGATATGCGCAGTTCACCAAAATATCGAAGTCATTAATTGCGGTGAATGGACCACCCGCTTTAGTTTCTTCTATATCCCAGCCTTGCGCTTGAAGACCAAGATCTGTGAACAAATCCATTGCACCTTTACCACAACGACCAAACTGACCTATCACTAACACTTTCGGTGCTTGTTGAGCGCTCTTTAACTGCTCACTCAATACCGCTAGGTACGCAGAACGATCAGCATAGCTTTCAACCGCCGGATAGGTCTCTTTACTTTGTGTGTGATGCACATAAGCAGACAGACCGATTGCCGCACCCACATACCCTGCCCAGTAACCAAAAGCACATACACGGCGACCTTCTTCATCACGCAAGAATTCAAGGTCTAGAACCTGACCACTGCCCTCTTTGAAACGTGACAGGATCTGAACAGCTTCGTCTTGCCCTTTAAACGCGTGAGCAAAGTAAATGTGCTTATGCTTAAGAGCAAAGTTTTCTTCTGCTAGCTCTTTAAGGCCAAGAATGTAAGCGTGCTCTGGAGCATCAACCCAAGAATGTGTGTCCACCAACTGACAACCCACATCTGCATAAGCTTGATCTGGGAAAATACGCGTTTCGCTGTGCTCAACAGCGATCTCCGCACCGGCTTCAATCAACGCTTTTGCGCCAGACGGAGTCAGTGCAGTGCGACGTTCTCCTGGTTTTACTTCATCGCGAAGCCAAAATAGTGTTTTCATTTATTAAAATTCCTTCTTAAACAGCAGGTGCGACACGCTGGATTTTACCTTGTCGACGCACCATAAAGGTAATCAGTGCAACCTGAAGTATTGCTACCGCTAGAATTGTGTATGGGCTACGAGTTATCTCTGCCAGCATAAAGCCAACCGATGCTGTAACACCAGTCAAAATTGCGTATGGGAACTGAGTGCGTACGTGAGAGACATGATCACACCCTGTCGACATAGAGCTCAAAATCGTCGTATCAGAGATAGGCGACGTATGGTCACCTAGCATACCACCGCTTAACGCCGCGCCAATACAGATAATTGGGTCAGCACCTAACGCAGACGCTACCGGTACCGCAATAGGAATCAAAATAGCAAATGTGCCCCACGATGAGCCCGTCGCTACCGAAATAAAGCTACCAATAATGAAAATAATCGCAGGTAACAAGAATACTGGCAGGCGATCATTCATCACTTGGCTAATGTAGTCACCTGTCCCTAATGTTTTACAGATATCACCCAATGTCCAAGCCAATAGCAAGATCATCAAAATCAGCATAATGCGCTGCATACCCGCGACAAAGGTGTTGAACGCGGTGGAAGCCGTCATTGTCTTGGTGTAGGCGTAATAACCAATGGCAGTAATTGAAGCAATCAGATAACTCGTACCTAGACTTGCGCGAATCACTGGTCCATTAATAGTGCCATGCAGGTGGTAATTGTATGTGAACAGAGCAATCAAAGAACCAAACAGTACCCCTAGCGGAAGAATAATCAACGTCATAGATGCTGACTTGCCCTCAGTGCTTTGCTGTTGTACTTCTTCAACTTCTAAAGACATGCGTGCTTTGGCTTCTGCTTCTGCCATTGGGCCCCAGTCTTTTTTGAGCATCGCATACACAGGTACGCTGAACAGCGCCAATAAAGCATAAAGCTGATACGGAATCACTTGCAAGAAGGTAGTGAAGCCGTCCACTTGTTGGCCCATGTTGCTATAAGCATTTTCAATCAAGCCTTGCGAGTATACTCCCCAGCTGATGATTGGAATGAGCACACACACAGGTGATGAGGTGGAGTCGATAATAAAGGCAAGTTTTTCTCGGCTTAGCTTTAGCTTGCTAAAGATGGGTGAGAACATCGGGCCTAAAATTAGTGAATTACCAGAGTCGGTAAAGAACACGCCGATGCCTGTTGCCCAAGTTGCCACTTGCGCCTTTAAAGGGGATGAAATATAGCGTGTAGCCATTGTTGAAAATGCAGTCATCCCGCCACTTTGTTCTACTAGGTAGATAAAACCAGAGATGATGGTAATCACAATAATGATTTGCGCATTAGTCGTTTGGGCGAGTTGAGCAAACGGACCGTCTGTTAGGAACATTAACGCCGTATCTACTGGGTTTCCCTGGGTGATAATCAACATGCCACTAATCACGGCAACCCCAAGGGCCAAAACAACATGGCGCGTAGTGAACGCCAGAATCAATGCCAATATAGCGGGAACGATGGATAACAATCCATAATCAGCCATTCGTAAAATACTCCAAAAAAAGAAAAATAATCGATTTAGAGGAAGGCTGTATTAGTGAGCACTGCTGGACAATAGACGGGCGTTAAAGCAATAGAAAAGATGCAAGCGCATGACTGTTGTAGCTCCCCATCCCGACCGGAGTCAAAGATGACAGTGTTATTCTTATTAAGAACAACCCCAGCAATGCGAGTGACCATCAACATTGCTTCGGCATCGGCTCCTTTCATTAAGCTTCGAAGGATGTCACCCTCCACTTAACTACTCTTAGGCGATGCGCCTCTACGTATCAGCGAAGAACACTATTCTTCGTGACCGCAGAATAAAAACATATATTAAGGCCTAACAATTATTTTCAATCCAGAAACGTGCGATAGATCACATTGCTATTCCGCGTTCGCATATGGAATAACCAACACACGCAAACGATTGCGCTATATGGTTTAGTTAAAAAATTCAGAAATACGTGCTACAAATGCAAAAATAGCACCCATAGAGTGCTATTTTGTGTTTATTCTCAGGCATCTCGTCACAAGAAAAAAACCGAATACCGCTGCGTCACCTATCGGCGAGAGCGATTTCTGCGCTCTTGCGCTTTTTTCTCTTTGAACGCTGATGCTGCTTTTGCTTGTGATGCCAAAATAGAATCTACTGTCAGTTCCATTGGCTCTTTAGGCTCAATACCATTAGCGAAGGTACGCATTCTTGGTGGCATTTCTTTCTCTTCTTCTGTTGGACGTGGCATACGTTTGAAGCGAGACAAGTAAAACGCCTCTAACTTCTCTCTCGCCCATTCACTTTTGCGAAGATACTTAACACTGCTGGCTACAGATGGGTTGGTATGAAAGCAGTTAAAACGCATCGCAGTATCCAGAATGTTCCAACCGTAATGATCAACCAGTTCTTGAACCATGTCTTCCAGTTTAAGACCGTGTAATGGATTGTTTTGTAGCTCTTCTCTGTTAATGCTCATGTGCTGCTTGCTCTGTTTGGTTTGGCTCGATTATAGCAATGAGTGCGTGTTGTTGTTAGGGAAATATGCGCACTACTGGTGTTATTGGACTTACAAATATGCTCTGAAGATACTCCAAGATAAACTTAACCAATCCTACTAGTGTCAAATCTGATAATTGGCTTTTTTACCAATATCGAAATGCAGTGGCATCTTCCATTTTTCTATGGCTAGTAAGGCATAAATTAGACCACTAAGACCTGCTAATGGCGCTAGTATCGTAGGCTCTTTCATCCAAAGTACTAGAACAGATAAGATTAATAACAGGGGTATAAGGTTAAGCCCTTTGACTTTAAAGCAATAGGATTCTTTCAAGGCTATGCCAGAAAAGGTAATGAACATAAAGCCAAGATACAGCCATTCTTTGGTGGGTATAACAATAAATAGGGTTAAACCTATCCAACTCGACCATGTAATGATTGAGCGAATCTTCTTGTCATAAACATGAATATTAGCGGCACTAAGAGCGGCTGACACTGCAATGAGATTAAGGCTCCACTCTCTTAAGAATGGAGCAAACTTCACCTCAAGTACACACAGCAATTCTGCGCTAAACAAAGAGAGCAATGACAAAGCAAATAACGTAATGCCCAGCCTATAGGACACTACGCTTATCTTATCTAACCCATCGAGTTGTTCTTTATGTTCAGGATTCGCCATCAGTTTAGTCTGTGTGATTTATTCCTTACTAAAAAAGATATCACTTGTTAGCGTGTTTACGTTAACTACAAATACACTATCGGGATCAGATTCACGCTTAAACTGAAAACTAAACTGATCTATGGGCGTAAAAATGGGAAGGTCGGTACGTTCTGTTAATTCATAGCCGCCATCAAGATAGAGATCGCTTTTCACTGCAAGATCATGTGCCATTCGCTTTCTTGCATCACGATTAAATATTGGCTGAGTTGAAGCGTTACTTGGATAGGACTCACCATCGTATTGCAACAAACGCAAAGACCCATCACTCCACACCGTTATACTCTTCCAACCATTGGTATCGGTATGCGAAATCAATACTGGTTTTTTGACAACGGTAAACTTGCTCATTTTTTCAAACGAAGAATTGAAGAGGTATGCAGAGCAACCTCCTGTTCCGCAAAAGTATGGGTCTTGCATCAATACAAAAACCTCGTCTTCCGTGTCTCCATTAAGATCGGCATAGCCGTATTCAAATGGATAGCTTCTATCCGTCAATCCTTCCGGTTCTAATATTTGTTCAAACACCATTTTTTGAATAGGATCGCTGGGCACTTCCATAGCTGCTTGTTGATTAGGCTCAGATTGACAGCCTGATAACAGAGCAACAATAGAAAGCGTGGTCAGCGCTGTAATCTTGTTTTTAGCTTTCGACATAGTGATTCCCCCTAATTAAAAACTAGGATAAAACACTATATTGATCAATAACGTATGACGATTAGACGGGCTTAACGTAGTAATAGATAGCTAAGAAGTGACACACAGCACCACCTAACACAAAACAGTGCCAAATAGCGTGATTAAAAGGAATTCGTTTGTTGACATAAAAGACAATGCCTAGCGAGTAGATCAATCCACCAGCCGCCAACAATGCCAAACCGCCGGAATGCAAGGTTAGAGCCAATTGGTAAACCACAATTAGCGATAACCAACCCATAACTATGTAGCTAATCAGAGAGAAACGCTTAAAGCGATAGACAAACGCAAGCTTCATTACGATACCAAGAATGGCAATGCTCCAAATGACAATCATCAATCCGATGGCCAAAGGCGTTCTTAAACTCACCAATAAGAAAGGAGTGTAGCTACCGGCAATCAACAAATATATCGCACTGTGATCAAAGGTTTTAAGCCAACGCTTGGCACCCTGATGAGGTACTGCATGGTACAAAGTTGAGGCAAGAAACAGCACTATCATGCTGGAGCCATAAATTGCCATGCTGGCTATGGTCATGGTATCTGCCTGATGAGACAGAGATTTTTGTAACAACAACACAAGTGCGACAATGCCAAAGATCATCCCTGCCCCATGAGTGACTGAATTAGCGATCTCTTCATTTTTACTGTACTGATTGCTTGCTACATTAGACATGACACAACACTAGTTAACTTCTCGGATAATGAGTATGCCATTTTTAGCGTACACGTGTAAGCTTAAATGTTAGTTATCGAAAAACAGAGCTAAGATTGCCGATAAGAGACCTCGGCAATGACGTGGTTTGGGAGAATTGTAGACGCATAAAGTAAAACGTGTCATCTCCGAGTGCTCCTATCGGAGATCTAGGTTCGCACCCCGCTCAGATTGCCGATAAAAGACCTCGGCAATGACGCCTTTTGGGACATTCTGAGACACAGAGAGTAAGACCTCCGCAACAATGTGGTTTGCAAGAGTCATGGACACAAAGAGTAAAGCCCGTCATCTCCGAGTGCTCCTATCGGAGATCTAAATTCGCACACCGCTCAGATTGCTCATAAGAGACCTCGGCAATGACGTGGTTTGCGAGATGTAGCATGCTATGCAATAAACTTCAGTTCCTAAACCTTTGTTTTCATATGAGGTTATTAGGAAAGTTTGGGCTATCCTTTAAACAGATTTCATATAAAGCGGAATAAATACATGAAAAAACTGATCATTATCGCAGCGGTAATCATTGTTGGCGGGCTATTCATCTGGAATAACAATACTGCATTAGCAACAGTGTGTTCATCTATTGATGCAGTACAAAATCAATTCCCAGCAGATTGTACCAAGGCTCGTGCATTGTCAGTGTTTGAGTAACAGCATTTCATTAGTGGGCTATTCCAAAAAGTAGCCCACTAATAGTTCATATCCTCTCAAGATTAAATCAAAGCATGTCTCGCTTTAGCTGAGATCCATTCTGATATGACAACCGTAACCAAAATTGCGCAGAAAATTACCGTGACCTGCGGCCAAGCTAATACTGCCATAGATTCTTGAAGCTTCAGGCCTATGCCCCCTGCTCCCACTAATCCTAGTACTGTTGATTCTCTAATATTAATATCCCAGCGAAATAAACTCGTGCCGATAAAACTAGGCATCACTTGAGGTAACACGCCGTAATCAAGCACTTGCAAAGGGGATGCACCTGTTGCTCGAATAGCAGATACCTGTGTGTCATTCACCTCTTCTATTGCCTCGTACATAAGTTTGGATACAAAGCCAATTGAACGAAGTGCAATGGCAATAATACCAGCAAGTAATCCAGGCCCTAGAATAGCGACCAAAAGTAACGCCCAAATTAGTGAGTTTATCGAGCGGCTCGCTGCAATGATAAACAGCGCAATGGGTCTCACGAAGGCCACACTCGGCGTGGTATTTCTTGCCGCCATGAACGCAACGGGGAACGCGAGCACAATACCGAGTAAGGTTCCTAAGGTTGCTATGTTAAGCGTGTCCCATAACGGTAGCCAAATCTGTTCTAAGTAACTCCACCTTGGTGGCCACATGCGAGAGCCAATATCAGCAATTTGATTTGGAGAGTCAGTAATAAAGTACCAAATGGTATCTTGATTCATTACTTGCCAAGCAAACACTACCAAAGCAACAAATGCCAACCAGCACACCCATTGCGTGATGGTCTGTTTCTGATCGTACTTTTGCCAAACAGTAGGCATCGAATGTAAGTTTTTCATTGTATTCTCTCCTACTGCACGCGTTGACGAATGATGGTTGAGATGTATTCACAAACCATCACGATGCCAATAATGATCAAAAGGATGGCCGCTGCAGCACTGTATTCATAACGATCCATAGCTGTGTTTAAGGTTGCACCAATGCCACCCGCACCTACGATGCCGATTACCGCTGATTCACGGAAGTTGATATCCAATCGATACATGGATAATCCAATAAAACGAGGCATCACTTGAGCTTGGACTGCATAGTTGACCTGCTGTAACCAACTCGCTCCTGTTGCACGCATCGCTGTTAAAGGAGCGGGGTCTATTGCTTCGATCTCATCTGCGAATAGCTTGGCGAGAAAGCCAATAGTCGCGAACGTTAGGGTGACGAAACCGGCAAATGTGCCAAAGCCAAACAACGCCACACACAAGATAGCTACGATGATTTCTTGAAAGCTTCTTGCGATCGCCACAAATCCGCGACAAAAGAAATACACGGGTTTGGGTGCTAGATTCTTTGCCGCTCCCAGCCCAAAAGGAATAGACAGGATCACACCCGCTACCGTTGAAGTTAGGGTCATGGTTAAGCTTTCAACTAAGCCTTGCCAAATATTGTCCCAGCGCCCAGCAAAATCGGGATTCATGAACGCTACAATAAACTGCCAGCCTCGTTCGCTTCCCTCATAAATACGTATCCAATTAATATTGATGGATTGCGTCGACAGATATAAGTAGATAACTACAGATGCCGTGATGCCATAGCGAACCCAAGCATTTGAAATTAACGGAGGCTTCTTCCACTGACTAGGGTAACTCCGGCTCATGCTATAGCCTCAGTAAATATCGCTGTATTCATCGAAGGCTCAGCTTCTTGCTCCGTGGTCGCATTCCAGTCTTCTTGACCATAGATATTGGTCAATACCCTTTCATCAAGCTCTTGAGGCTTTCCATCAAACACTACCTGACCTGCATTAAGCCCAACAATGCGCTGTACAAATCGTTTGGCCAATTCAACATCGTGAATATTAATGATGGCTGGAAGTTGCTGCTCTTCGCAAATCTCACTGATCAAGCGCATGATCTGACGAGCCGTTCTTGGATCAAGTGCAGCGGTAGGCTCATCAATAAGCAATAACTTAGGTTTTTGAGCTAACGCTCTTGCAATCCCTACCCTCTGGCGCTGACCACCTGAGAGCGCATCTGCTCGTTTATTAGCGTGCTCTAACAAGCCTACGCGATCTAACAGTGCATAAGCTTCTTGTATGTCTTTGCTTGGATAACGACGCGTGAAACTGCGCCAAAAGCTCACATAACCTAGGCGGCCTGACAGCACATTCTCCATCACGGTAAGACGTTCAATTAATGCGTATTCTTGGAATATCATCCCAATTTCTCGGCGAGCGTGCTTTAAGTTTGATGCTGAGAGTGTGACTAGATCTCTATCAGAAAATAGCACTTGCCCATCAGTAGGTTCAGTAAGTCGGTTGATACAGCGAATCAGGGTAGATTTACCCGCGCCTGACGGGCCAATTAAACCCACAACCTCACCGGGTTCAACGATAAGATTGACGTCAGTGAGCGCCTTATCAGACGAAGAGTAGTGTTTGGTTAAGCCTTTTAGAGTTAGTGTAGACATGACCTTCCTTTGGGGAGGTTGGATGGAAATTATAGAGTGCGAAGCAAGACCCAGTTCTATACTGGGCCCTATAGTTGGACGTTATATTGGATTAGCTACAGGTGTATGAAACCTGATTTGCGGTATCGATGGTGCGAACGACTTCCCAATGCTCTTGGTATGTAATTGGAACAAATTGTGCTTCACCATTGCGCTCAAACTCTTCTTGCAATTTAGTCCCTTGCCAGTCGAAAGAGAAAAACGCTTGTTGAATCTTTCCTTGTAGCTCTGGATCTAGGTTGTGGGCTGTTCCATAAGCAGTGGTAGGGAATGTTTGTGATTTATAAATTGATTTGACTTGCTGATCATTCACTACATCACGAGAGAGCATGCGATTTAGTACTGAGTTAGCAACCGCAGCTGCATCATAATCTTTATGTGCCACGCCTAGGATAGAGTTGTCATGCGCTCCAGAGAACGCAGGCTTAAAGTCTACGTCCGGCTTCATGCCATATTCTGCATCTAATATTGCTGAGGGAGCCTTAAAGCCAGAGTTCGAAGTTTGAGCTGTAAATGCTAGATTCTTACCTTTTAAGTCTTCAACTTTCTCAATCCCAGATTCAGGGTGAGTAATGATTTCCATCTCGTAGCCAAAAGAACCGTCTTCTGCTGCCATCATAGTGAAGGGAGCAAAACCAGCACAATTAACCGCAAGCGGCGTAGAACCAGTATTGAAACCAGCAATATGCAGACGACCAGAGCGCATTGCCTCAATTTGAGCTGCATTGCTCTGCACAGGGAAGAACCGGATATTCTTACCCGTTTCTTTCTCTAGATGCTCAAGAAATTCGCTCCATACATCAGCATAAACCGCAGGGTCTTCAACCGGAGTGTAAGCAAAGATAAGAGTAGAAGGGTTTACCCATTCAGCTTCGTTTTGAGGAACATCCGCGACTAAGTTTCCTGTGCGGTCTTGATAGCGTGAATCCATTGCTGAAACGGCTGCAGAGAACATTAACGCAGTAGCTACTGCAGTCTTAACTAGTTTCATTTTACTTTCCTGTTGGCTAATAAACTGCGAAGAAAGTTAATCAAATTAGATGACAGTTAGGTGCAAAGTAGATGAAACATTTATTTATTAAATGAATCTTTCATGACTAATTCATTCCTTTATATTCAAAAATTCACACCGAAATATTTTGTAACAAATATTTAGTGGAGAGGGGCATTCTAAAAGCACCACCTGAGAAAGCGCATTGCATCCTGAATATTATGTCGGTAAATGTGAAAGTTTACCCATCGTAATGAGCAGTGCACGTTATCATTAATCTTAATGGGCTTTAGGCCCGTCTAATGACAAATAGCCAAAGTACCTATCTACTGATAAGCCGTAATAGATAGCCTCGCTCAACTACAAGGCATTGTTCGTTATAATATCTATAAACAAATGACGGACCTTCATTACTGCATAATTGCCCCTATGATGTCACAAGATATTAATTCATACCGCAATGAAAATTAGGAGTAATTGAATGTGTATACTATTTAATTGATGAGATAAAACGAGTTGCATATTGGCTAGGTAATATTTTGTAAGTCTTTGTTATTCATTCGGCTTATGAATAGATATTCTAACTTACAACGTTTAGCATTAACGCAATTCATTTATTTTGCACTACGATCTAAGTAGGGCTATTTTACATGGTAGTTTGAGAACACAATGAAAACCGCTTGTCAGTTCATGCTCGGCTTAAAAGCTGACCATAAAGGAAGAAGAATTGAACAAATCTGGGCATTGGACTCATTCTGGTTAGAGTACGACCATGAATACATTCAATGGTTGTTTCCTATTGATACCCCAAGTCGCTTTCACCCCCATAGCCCTATTGTCTGTCAATCAACGCAGGATTACTTCAGCACTTGTGAAGTGCTACGTGAGGCGCAGCTTCATTCACTAGGCATGATGCTCGACTTTTTTGGTATGCGATTTTTTGGGAACTCTATTGTTCCTAAACAAGACCTCAACATACGCGACCATGCATGGTTAAAAGCCACTGACCATAATCACCTTCGAATCAGCCGTATCATACGAAGCCTAGCACTCTTAGACCAAATAGAACTCAGTCAAGCCTTTCAAACAGCGATGCTTAGATGTGCTCGTGAGCATGGGGAAGTCAATGAAAAGACGCTTAGCTATTGGCGCCAAGCGAACCTCATAAAAGAGTTGGTTAGTGGATAAGGCGAACAATAAGAGCACCGGTTGCTCTCATAGGTTCGACATTCAAACTCAAAACCACCCCCGACCTTGGTGCATAGTACCGCTTAACCTCTTTACCGAACGAGTCTGTTTGGATGGATAGAAGGTCTCCTTCTTTTACCGGCTGAAGTAACTCTACCTGGGGCTGATAGAATCCACCGGTTTCTGCGCGAATGCTGATAAGATCTTTACCTTCAAGGAATGGTGGTTCCATTTCCATCGCTGCACCGTCGTCTATCAATACCTGATAATTGTTCAGTACATTGAGCACACCTTTTGTAGTGCGATCAATTAATGGATAGTCACTGTACCGACCGACCCCAACCTCAACCGTGATGGATGGAATGTTATGTCGATTCCAAACGGTCTCTAAGATTCCCGGATCACCAGGATCATCAAAAATGACATCAGGATTCATTAGACGCGCCATCTTGAGCGCATCAGTGAGACGATAATCGGCAAATACGTATAATGGGTAAATCGTGCCACTGGTCTGAGTATGAAGATCTATGGCGAGATCGGCATTCGGCTTTAACAAATGATTCCATAGCTGATAAACATAGCGCTGTGCCTCGTTGCCATTCTTATCCCCTGGAAAAAATCGATTGAGATTGGCTGTAGAGTGATCAGGATCGTTTGAACTGTAATCTCGGCTATGACTAAGCATCCCTGACAAATTCACTGTCGGAACAATCACCACCGAACCTGAGATATCAGCCGTCGCCAATTGAGAAGCTACCTTTTGCGCTACTAGCACCCCATTGTATTCATCACCATGTACACCAGCGGTTATCATGAAACGCTTACCGGGCTTGCTGCCTTTGTATACCATCACCGGTAAATGCAACCATTGACCTAATGCATTACTGCATATCCTAAACCAAAAGGTATGCTCTCCCTCGCTCAAGTCAGATACGTCCAAGCGCTGAATAACTTTTTTTCCATCAATAACATCTGCTAGGTATTCTGTTGCCATAATCTTCGCTTCACTCCTTCTTGTTGGTGTTAATCTTCTAACCAGATTTGTTGAATATCAGGCCAACCCCAAGGGGTCATATCAACACCACTAAACATGTCCTGAAAGCTCATAGACTGCATGTGATGAAACAATGGCTTGGCTATTGCTTCACTGATCAGGTAATTGCCAATTGATTCTAACCGTTCAAGGTAGTGCGTCGATTGAGCATCAGCACACAGTTTTCTTAAGTTTGTGTCCAGCCAATCACTTGTTTTAGCATCCAGACAGCTTCTAAATGCAATATCACTTTGAAACGCCAACAAAGCTGACGTTGGCAGATTGTCATCCAACAACAAATTCATTAACACGATGTCTTGAGTAAAGCCATCACCCTTAGCCAGTTTGGCGTAGGTTTCAATCGGTACCTCTTCAATGTCCACCTCAATGCCATGTTTAGCAAGTACGTTACTTATGGCTTGTGCACATACCTTAAGCCCAAAATGATTGTAAATAAGAATAGATAAACGATTTATTTCTGCAGGTTTCGTTGCTGCTACTGAATTCCATGGTTTCCAAAAAGGGTAGAAATTCTCAGCGGCCACAAGATTAATTGGCACTTTGTTTTTAGTTATGTCTTTCCAAAGCGCTTCGCCTTGCATCACATGAACTAACCAACGACGTGTTTCTGTAGGTAGCTTTTTAGCTGCATTTTGATTAAATACCGTGAGCAAACATCCATCTTCAACACACAACCGCTTTGTGGGTTGTACCGCTGTTTCCTCTTCATCTTCACTTTGTTTAGACAACAGTTTATGACTGTACGATTCACCGCCATTTTGGGACTTCACATGCCAAATTGTCAGTTCATCAGTGAGTGAACGATAACCATGAAATGCCTCATTAGCCCTTAGCTTTAGCCATTTATCACTTTGTTCGAGCAACTTAAAAGGACCAGATCCAATCACCGCTGTCTGCTTTGAAATACTCTTGGTGACTTGTTTCACTGGCTGAATAGAATATTTCACGTCCGCCAATTTTGATACAAAATCTATATCCTCGGAACTTAAGTAGAATTTAACCACTCTAGGTTGAGGCGATTCTATTCGCAAAAGATGCCATAAATCTCGCTTGTAGCCATCTCGTTTTTTGTAGGCATTGAAAAGATCGACAATCGCTTGTCCATGAATTGGGCTGCCATCATGAAATTGAACCTTGGGCCTTAGATAAAATGACCATACCTTGCCGTCTTCACTCATTTGCCAATGATGCGCAATATCGGCTGTAGTGTTCCCTTTGGCATCCTGTTTAACCAGGCAAGAATAGAGTTGACGTACAAAGAAGCGTTCACTGTTTCGTAAAATGTTGTGAGGATAAAGAGCGCTAAAAGTACGATTGTAAGTCAGTTGTACGTGCAACAATCCGTTATGCAAGCCTGCGCCTGAAGATTGTTTCAGTAATTCACCAAATATTTGCTGATTATCCTGCAAGGCCTCTAAAGCCTCTTCAAACTGCTTTTGAGAAATAAAGTTTAAGGCGATTTGACGGCGTACTTCGGCTTCGGAATATAGTTTTTTAAGAATTGAACGCTGATTTCTTCCGGTTTTTGGTGTCCATTGTAACCAACCATTTCTTTGCATATCACCTAGCAAAGTGCGCGCATAACGCGTTGTTGTATATAAGAGTTCTGATACTTCATCGAGTAGTACCGCGTTCTCTTCATGTACTGAATACGACTCAAGTCGAGCGAAAAATCTCACAAGTTTTATCGGCTTCATGATACATCCATATGATTAACATTCCTTATTTACACTAAAAATAGCGTAATCGAGCCATAAATGAAGGCAATTACACAATATAAGGAACATTTTTTTAGATTCCTATCTGTTTTAAAATTCTCTAGAACAGCGATACTGAATGTGTTCACTAACAACGCAACCTCTGAGGTGACGGTTATGAAAGCAATTCGACAAAAAATTATCACACTCGCTTTTAGTCAAATAGAAGCACAATTAAATAATAACCGTGATTCTAGAGTCGTTTGTCTATCGTCATTATCAAGTTATCGGCTGCATTACGGCTAACCAGTTTAAGGTGATAATTAATTTATCTGTGTTTTTATGTTCCATCCCCCCCCCCCCCTTATAAAACGCAGATAGTCTAATTATCACCTCCCTTTTTAGAGCTTGGTTCTTCTTCAAGGATTGAAGATAACCGGCTCTCCCCTATTTGAAAATTCAATTTATAATCGTTATCAACAGAAACTATAAGCATATAAAATTCAGAGAGTTAGTTTTCATTAATACATTTTGAGTTATGGTATTGAACACGTTACTTTTCGATCCCTAAAAATAGAAAATATTAGGGTAATCACATGTTCAGTAACTTTTTCGCCAACCTTTCCAAGGTTGGTAAGGCACTTATGCTGCCTATAGCATCCATGCCAGCAGCCGGTATTTTACTAGGTATTGGCTCAGCTAACTTTGACATCATTCCACCAATAGTTTCACAGCTTATGGCTGAAGCCGGTGGGGCCGTATTTGGAAACCTGCCGCTCATTTTTGCTTTAGGTGTCGCAATCTCCTTTACCGATAATGACGGTGTAGGTGCGGTCGCCGCAGGTATTGGCTACTACGTTTTGATCGCGACCTTAAAGGTTATGGCTGGCGTATTGGGAGTCGACCACATAGACATGGGCGTATTAGGCGGTATCATTTCTGGTGCTGTTGGTGCCTATATGTTTAATCGCTTCTATACCATTAAGATGCCCGCTTATCTGGGCTTTTTCGCGGGTAAGCGATTCGTTCCTATCATCACCTCATTTGCGATGTTATTACTTGGTATTGTTCTAGCCTTTATTTGGCAGCCCATCGGTTTAGGCATTGATGCCTTTGGTCATTGGGCAACAGAGCAGAACCCAGTAATGGCATTCTGGGCTTATGGCACTGCAGAGCGCGCACTGATCCCATTTGGTTTACACCACGTTATTAACGTTATTATTCAGCTTCAGGCTGGTGACTTTACCAATGCCGCCGGTCAAGTATTCCATGGCGAGATCCCTCGATTCTTCGCTGGTGACCCAAATTCCGGTAACCTAGCAGGCGGTTATTTATTTAAGATGTTTGGTCTTCCTGCGGCTGCTATTGCTATTGGCCGTGCATCTAAGCCAGAAAACCGCGTCAAAGTTATGGGAATCATGGTATCTGCTGCTCTCACCTCGTTCCTAACCGGAATTACCGAGCCAGTAGAGTTTGCATTCTTGTTTATCTCACCTGCTCTTTATGCAGTACACGCTATCTTAGCAGGACTGGCATACCCGCTTTGTATCATTCTTGGTATTAAGCACGGCTATAGCTTTAGTGCGGGTCTTATCGATTACGTTACCTTCTACGGCATTTCAACTAAAGGCTGGATGATCATCCCTCTTGGACTAGGTTATGCCGCAGTTTACTACGCAGTATTCACATGGTTTATTAAGTACTTCGATCTGAAAACACCAGGCCGTGAAGACGTGACTGAAGAAACGCAAGACGCACTGCAAGGTGATGACTTCACCAAAGAATTGGTTGCAGCCTTTGGTGGCAAAGGAAACATCGTTTCTGCTGATGCGTGCATTACTCGATTGAGAATGCAGGTGAAAGATCAAGACCAAGTTGACGATGCAAGACTAAAAGCGTTGGGTGCGGCAGGGGTAGTTCGTGTCGGCACAGGCGTGCAAGCCATCTTTGGTGGTAACAGCGATGTCTACAAAACACAGATGCTCGACTACATGAAAAATAGCTAAAATAAAATAACTGAGTAAACAGTTTGTCCGTTTGGAGTGGAAGCCTGTCCGTGGGAACCACTCCTTTTTTATCACGGGATATCTAGAATGGCGACTCTGTTCCTCCATCATTTTGCAATAAATTCAGCTTGTTACACCTCTATTGTGACGCCAATCCGATGTAGCACAATAAAATAACCACACCATTGATGTGGTTAACATTCCAGCAATAACTTCATTTCAAATCCCAACAAAACGTGTGACCATTTATTAACCCAAAAGTGGTAATCCCTACTCTTCGTTCTGCAACGAATTCTTGTTCATAATCGAAACTAGAATGCGCTATTGAGGAAATAATAATATGAATAGAAATGATAGTGTCCCTCTCCCTACGAACACTCGGGAGTGGTTTTTTAACCGTAACAGCCTGATTATCCTTGCCGATATTGTACTCTTCTTTGCACTATACAAGTCTTTACCCTTTGAGCCTCAAGTAGTATTAGGTATCAGCATTCTGGTATTCATTGCCGTTCTTTGGCTAACCGAAGCTTTGCACGTTACCATTACCGCTATTTTGGTACCGATACTCGCTGTCGTATTTGATATCTTCAATACACAAACGGCATTAAGCAATTTCTCAAACCCCATCATATTTTTATTTCTAGGTGGTTTTGCCCTCGCTGCAGCTATGCATGTACAAGGCTTGGATAAGGTCATCGCGGATAAGGTACTCATTCTGGCAAAAGGCAAGATGAGTGCTGCGGTATTCATGCTGTTTGGTGTGACTGCAGGCTTATCTATGTGGATCAGTAATACTGCAACAGCAGCTATGATGTTACCCCTTGTATTGGGCGTTCTTAGCAAAGTGGATGCTGATAAAGAACGCAATACTTATGTGTTTGTGCTACTTGGTGTGGCTTACAGTGCCAGCATTGGCGGCATTGCCACTATCGTGGGTTCGCCTCCGAATGCTATCGCAGCCGCTGAAGTAGGGCTCACCTTTACTGAGTGGATGGCATTTGGTATCCCTGCTGCCGTGATCATGTTACCACTGGCTGTCGTTACCCTTTATTTTGTCCTAAAACCTAACCTTGAAGGCACCTTTGAGCTTAATAAAGAGCCGGTAAACTGGGACAAAGGCAAAATCGTAACACTGGCTATCTTCTCGTTGACCGTATTCTGTTGGATTTTCAGCAAGCCTATCAATGCAATGCTTGGCGGTATTTCAAGCTTCGACACCGTAGTGGCGCTAGCAGCAATTGTTTTGGTGAGTTTTGCTCGAGTCGTTCATTGGAAAGATATTGAAAAAACCGCTGATTGGGGCGTACTCATCTTATTTGGCGGGGGTATCTGTTTAAGCAACGTACTTAAAGCAACAGGCACTAGCGTGTTCTTGGCTAACTCTTTAAGTAGCTTAATTTCTGATTTTGGTATCTTGTTCATCATCGCTATTATTGCACTATTTGTTGTGTTCTTGACCGAGTTTGCGAGTAATACCGCCAGTGCGGCGCTTCTGATCCCTATATTTGCCACAGTTGCAGAGGTGTTTGGCATGTCACCAGTGGTGCTTTCGGTGCTTATCGCGGTCGCTGCATCTTGTGCATTTATGTTACCAGTTGCGACTCCGCCAAATGCTATCGTGTTTGGATCTGGCCACATCAAGCAACAAGAAATGATGCGTGTTGGTATCATTCTTAACATCGCTTGTATTGGCGCTTTAACCTTTATTGCTTCAATATTCTGGCTGTAAACCTTCATCAAAAGAGAAGTGATCTCTCAGACTGCTTCTCTTTTGTCCAAAAACAGCTAAAAACTCTTCGTTTGACCACAGTCTACTGATACATATCTTTAACATTTTGTAAATTCTTTGTAAGCTAGCGTTATTACGAACAATTTCTATAAAGAGCAGGATGCTCAGTCAACAAATGTTAAAGCCTTTCTTAAAACGAGTACCTAGTTTGGCTACTCACTCATTGATTGCAGTTAGTGTTTTTTCTAACTGTGCCTATGCCGCTACCCCAGTTGGGATGAAGTACACCATCACTCGAGCAGAGAATGCGGATAGTACTAAGAATGCGATGGTTCTCCCCTACTTTTTCTCTACCGATACCATGGGATTTAATGTCGGTGTGGGTGGTGTCGTTCAGGGTATTGGACAAGAACAAATGGTGCTAGGTGGGACAGGTTGGACTGGTGCTGACAGCTATGGTGTCTCTGCAGGACTGTGGAACTACCGTCCTTGGTTTGCAGATCGCGCATTTATTTCGATAGCCGGTATGTACGCTTACTTTCCTGAACAAAGAGCCTATACCAACGGCAACATTGCTTTTGAAGACCCAAGATGGGGCAGTTCAGGATCCAGTCCTGATGATTATATTGTTGGGGACGGATACTCCAATTGGTTGGATATCAAGGTGGAATACGTTCTACCAATGGGCTCAGCAAAAGAAAAAGCCACCAGCGATTATCATTTAAGAAACGGCCTGTTAGTCAATGGGCCAACAAGTACCTATTGGAACCCATTAGAAACGGGAACCACTATCTTATTGTTTCGCCAGTTTAACCGCTATCAATCTTATGAAGATGAAAATGGGGACGAGCGAGAAGGTGATATGAGCGCTTTCGAGTTTGGCGTTCAATACGACAACACCGATTTTGCTCCTAACCCGTCAATGGGTAGTCGCCAATATATCGGTTACTCCTATGAAGGACACATTATATCTCCCGACAGTACTTGGGATTTTGTAGAACTGGATATCAGCAAATACTTGTCAATCGGCGAAAGTGATTGGGCGAGGCAGCGTATCTTTGCGTTTAACTTCTGGACGGGCTACTCACCATCTTGGAATTTAGTAGACAGTGATGGGCAAAGAAAGATCGTTGAAGACGCGCCACCTTATAACGAAGGCGCAACCTTAGGTGGCCATGACCGCATGCGGGGGTTCGACTCGAACCGTTTTCATGATAAAGCCAGCTTATATGGTACAGCTGAGTATCGATACACCCTTCGTTATAATCCGGTTCAAGACGTATCTTGGCTTAGGTTCTTAAATATCGATTGGTTTCAACTTGTCGCATTTGCCGAAGTAGGTCAAGTGGCACCGAGCTACGATTTAGGCGACCTCACATCGGATATGAAAGTTGATGGGGGCGTTGCAGTAAGGGCTCTAGCAGCCGGTTTAGTAGTTCGACTCGACTACGCTGTGTCTGAAGAAGGCTCTTACATGTGGTTTATGGTTAATCAACCGTTCTAGAAGGTGATTTTTCTCTAGTGCCAAAGTGTAACCAGCTAACCCAAAACAACGGAAGCAAGTAGATGGTAGTGGACATCATATCTAGATAGGTATGGTAATCCTGATGATTCATCAGTTGCAAATAAGCCAGCAAAGAACCCACAGCTATCAACTTTCCTCGTACTCCAACCTTTATTGCTATATGCACCACTAACGCCAATGCCACTGAAGTATGCGTGCTGTAATCAGAGCCAAATGTAGGCCAAATTCCTAGCCATTCATCAATAGCTCTTGATACATAGACAATACAGATAGTCACCATTAACGCAGTTAAACTTATCTTTCGAGATTGTGCAGGCTCACGAAGGATTAAGCGTACACTCCACAACGCAAGTAATGGAGTGTAAATATCCGCAATAAGCGCCCACTGTTCAAAGGTAAGATCTAGCATGAGTTGCTTATTATTGTAGAGGTTCTAGCTTAATGATTTTAGTTCGATCAAAAGTGACACGGTAACGTGCGGTTCGTTCCTTAACTCCACTTGGCTCGATTTTCTTTTCATGAATCTTCACTTCAATACGGCCTCGACGAGAAATACTCACCTTGCGTGATTTATTGCCTGTTGAATACACGTACATATCTCTATTTTCACTTGGAAAACAGCGCATAATCGGTCCAAGATCGATGGTAGTATTGGTTTTGATCTTCTTAAACCCATTGTACTCAAAGTTTTTAAGGCTCACGATCTCTCTGAAGAACAAAGAAATGTTTTCACGGTTAGCAATCGCGACTTTCGAATTAGGTTGAGAGTTGAACCAAGTTTCGCCTGTTCCAATACCGGTTTTTTTATCCGGCATGCCAAACCAAGAAACAACCCTTGGCTTATTGCGAATGATTTTCTCGAACACCCACGCCTTGATACTTTCCTTAAATACATCTCTAACTACATAAAGGGCGGCAAATGCCAGAACAAACTGCAAGTCGGTATCTAAGCCCATTAAGCGGAATTGGAAGATAACCACACTAAAGCCCAACATGATTAAGCCTGTCGCTATCGCAAGAGAAAGGTAACGCTCTTTTTCCCCTACTCTCTTACTGCTACTGTGCACACGAAGCGGAAGCTCTAGCAATTTCTTTTGCAGATCAGTTTGGTTGAATACACGGGTCAATTTCTCTTGGTCTTCAGCCTCTACGCTTTTAACCGAGTATATCCCCTCATACATCTGCGTTACGCGATACTCATCTTCTGACATTGAGAGCTGGGCAAGATAATCTCTTGCTGCTGTAGCGCCTTTGATATTCTGTAAAGTGGCAGTCTGACGAAGAAGATATTGTTCAAACTCGTAGGAAAGAATCGCATCGACTTTGCGAAAGCGCTCAAATTTTTGGTCATCTTCAAGAGAGAAACGACGAAATGAGGTCAGGATGTTAGAGTGCCCCTTCGCCTTCTCGATGATCTCTTCTACAGCCTGCTCTTCTTTTTCTTGATTGGTTTTAAATGAACGAATGTCATTAATAAACAGATAAGCAAACAAACTGATCGAGGTCTTGTAGGATTCGTAAGGAAGCTGTTCTTTTTCCAAGATCTTAATGTAGAGCAACATTAAGCTAATGCTTTTACCTTTGTGGAAACGGCGAATCTGAGTAAATGATTTATCGAAGAAATCCCCAGCCGAAAAGGTGTCGCCCAGATCTATACTGCTGGGTATGACAAACTCTACTTTAGTTTCAGACTGCGAGTCGGCTGAGAGTGTTTGTTGCAGTTCAATACTCTTTTTAGCCGTTACCTTCAGATCCAACATTTATGCACACCATCCTTATTGTGACACTTTTATTACACGCTATTGTATCATTGTTTATGTAACAAAGAGTATGTCAATTTTCAGCAATAGGCACTTGAAATTACTAATAAAAAAAAGCTGACACCGTCAGCTTTAATGAATATTTTATAATTCGACTATTTTAGCCAAAACCACCACACAATAAAGGCGATCAGAAATAAGCCAATAATATTAACCATGATGAATACCTGCTGATGATTTTGGTGTGAATAATCTCAAGCGATTGGCATTACTCACTACTGTAATAGAAGAAAGCGACATGGCGACACCTGCAACAATAGGGCTCAATAACATACCCGTCAGCGGAAATAATACGCCCGCTGCAATTGGAATCCCTAGTGAGTTGTAGATAAAAGCACCCCATAGATTCTGTTTGATGTTCTTCATAGTCGCTTTACTGACTTCTATCACTTGAGATACTCCAAATAGTGAACCTCTCATCAAGGTAATATCGGCGCTTTCAATAGCGACATCCGTGCCATGCCCAATAGCAAAACCCACATCAGATTGTGCCAGCGCTGGTGCATCATTGATTCCATCTCCCACCATAGCAACAACCAAACCTTGTTGCTGAAGCTTTGTCACCCATTGCAGTTTGTCTTGAGGCATAAGCTGCGCATGGACCTCATCAACTCCCGTCGAAGCCGCCACCGCTTGCGCAGTATATTCATTATCTCCTGTCAGCATAACCACTTTTATACCTAGGGATTTAAGCGCATCGATTGCTTGCAAAGACTCGCTTTTTATTGGGTCGCTGATAGACAATAAAGTCGTAAGCTGATTATCAATAGCCAAATAGATCACGGTATGAGCCTGACGCTCCCATTCATTAGCTATGGATTGAGCACTATCGATTGCAATACCGTGTTCAGCCATCAGTCTTTCGTTTCCAAGTAGCACTGCACGGCCGTCAATTTCAGCTTGAACTCCTAGACCATTCAACGACTGGAATCCCACTACGTTATGACCATCTAAGTCTTGTGAGTTCTCGCGACAATAATTGACCACTGCAGACGCTAATGGATGTGTAGAGCCTTGTTCTAGAGCATGTAGATAGCCCAATGCAGCAGTGTTTTCTTGGAAAGTTCTTACATTCACCACACTCGGCTTTCCTTCAGTGATAGTGCCGGTTTTATCCAGTACTACCACATCAATATCGCTGGCTTTTTGCAAAGCATCACCGTTACGAATAAGGCCGCCAAACTCCGCTGATTTTCCGATGCCTATCATGGTAGAAATTGGCGTTGCCAAACCAAGAGCGCAAGGGCAAGCAATAATCAACACTGAGGTTGCACTCACGAGCATATTAATCACTGTTGGCGCAGGTCCAAAGTTGTACCACATTAAGGCAGTAATGATTGACAGTATCATTACTGTAGGCACAAACACACTGGAAACACGGTCTGCTAAATGACTGATTGAAGGCTTAGAGTTCTGAGCATTAAAAACCATCTCAATGATCTGAGCCAACATAGTGTCACTACCCACCTTGCTAGCCATTATAGTAAGATTTTGATCGCCATTTATCGTCCCTGCAGACACACTGTCGTCTTTTGTTTTCGTTACAGGAATTGGCTCACCCGTTAGCATAGATTCATCGATAAACGATTCTCCATCTATTACCTTTCCATCTACTGGCACTTTTTCGCCTGCACGAATCAACAGAGTATCGCCAATAATCACCTCTTCTACCGGTAAAGTGATCGTTTTACCTTCTCGAATCACTACCGCTGTTTTGGTTCTTAGATCCAGCAGACGCTTGATTGCTTGAGACGTTCTGCCCCTAGCTTTTAACTCCAAAGCTTGCCCCAGATTAATTAAACCTATGATCATCGCTGAGGCTTCAAAATAAAGATGACGGGCGCTTTCAGGAAGTAAGGATGGCATAGCTACGACCACAATAGAGTAGAGCCACGCCGAACCGGTTCCCAATGCTATCAAGGTGTCCATGTTCGCGCTTCGGTTAACAAAGGCTTTGCTAGCACCGACAAAGTAATGGCGACCACTAAAATAGAGCACCGCTAGAGTTAACAATCCGACACCCAACCAGATGAGCTGCTCTGAGGTCGTATTCACTGTCATGGAGCCGCCAAGTAAGCCGTAGAGCATCAGCGGGACGCCCAGCCCTAAGCCAACAATAGTATGGCGAATTTTATCCCGGTACTCTTGTTGCTCTGCTTGCTCACGCTCCTGCTCTGCTTGGGTTTCATCTAGGATAAGTGATGCGCCATAACCGGCGCCTTCGACCGCTTCAATCAAGCTATCAGCAGGCAGGTTGGAGTAGATACTTGCTGTTCGATTGGCAAAGTTAATATTCACCGATTCCACACCTTGCTTACCCGTTAACGCTTTTTCTATAGTCGCTACACAACTGGCACAAGTGAGGCCTGACAGGTTAAGACGAGTTAAGCCAGCTTCAGTACTTGCCTTTGTTAAGGTCGGCTCCTCCAACGTTGGATTTTCAATAGCAGGCTCTTCGACATCTAATACCTCATCGAATGAAGCATAACCTAAAGTTCGCAACACAGATTGCAACTGCTCAATGGACAATAGGCTATTTACATCAATAGTTTGAGCTTCAACATCGACAGCAATCACTGCATCTTTATCGAGTTCAATCAATGCGTTGGTGATTTTCTTTACGCAGCCTTGGCAAGAAACCTTAGTTACTTTGCTGTGAATCTGTGGCAATGGATGCTCACTCGCTTTGTAGCCAAGTTCCATAATCACAGCCAAGATGTTATCGATACTCAGGCTAGTGGCAACGCGAGCCCACTTTTTATCTTCACTGCTGTCGATGGTAAATTGAGGATCTTGTTCAAGAGCGGCGCGTTTTATTTTGTTAATACACCCGCCACAAGAAACACCCTCAAGTTGAAGGCTAAACTGGTTCATTACTTGTGCTCCTCAGTCCAAGATTCAATCAGGCAACAAATAGAGTCACCTGTTGGCAAACTGTCTGGCAGTTCACCCCATTGATCAAAGGTCTCTTTTAACATTGCAACATGTTGCTGTAGCTTGATGATCTGCGCTTCTGTCTCTACGATCTTCTCAGCCATCATTTTGCGCACCTTAGGACAAGGTGAACTACCATCTTGTGTGGACGCCAGAATTTCCTCAATTTCTTTCAAACCAAAGCCAAGTTCCCTTGCTTGATGGATGAACTTCAACCTTTGTAATGCATTTAGGTCATACTCTTTGTATCCATTGTCAGGATTTCGAGTCGCACTAATTAATCCACGCTTGGTGTAATAGCGCACCGTATCAGGGGAGACATTGGCTGATTTAGCAAGTTTTGAGGTAATCATTGGCTACTTCCTAGAGTTCTATTTCTAAACTATAACCTTAGTGTAAAACCTAGGAGCTACACACAGGTCAAGAATTTAATTTGCAAACAACGCCAGAATAAAAATCGCGACGAATAAAAGTGCGACTAATTTAAGCAATGGTCCTAGCGAACGCGTGCCTCCCTCTGGTGCTTTGTTACAACATCCCATGTAAATTATCCTCGTTAAATTAAGTGTCGCACTAGTCTAAAACCTATGAGCAGCTCACAGGTCAAATAGTTTAAGGTATTGATTTATGGATATTTAGGTTTCATCACTGAAACGAAAATTTCTATTGACGAGAAAATTTAATATGAGCTATAACGAATAGGAACTTTAGGGATACCGACAATGCTAAAACGATTTCATTCACACAGCATAATTGCAATAGCACTGGTACTGGCTTTGCTAGTTTCAGGTGTTTATCCGTCGGTAGCTCAAACCGTTTCTATTGCTCATCATCAGGTAGCAAAGACATCTATGACCGCAGATTGCTGCGGAGAATCACACCAACAAGTTGCAAGTGGGTGCTCTAGCGCCGCTCATCAGTGTTGCGATCAAGCTTGTGGCAGTTTAATTAGTTTACCGTCATCTACACTGCACCTCTCCAGCATTAGTCGTGATAAAACAAGTTACTCTCTACCCTCTTCAGATATTCTACCGCCCTACAAACAAGCCGTATTGCGACCTCCTATTGTTTAGCGTTCTATTTAGCTAAATCGAATCATCAAAAAGTGTCTTACACTTTTCTAAACAATATAAATTTGCCCAGCAAGATGCTAGGCAATGGAGTAATACAATGAAAACGTTTAATAAAATAATCCTTAGCACATCCCTTCTATTTAGTGGCCTAAGCTTCGCATCGAGCAATATAGAGATGTATAAATCTCCGAGTTGCGGATGCTGTACAGAATGGGCTGAGATCATGGAGCAGAAAGGGTATCAAGTTGATATCCAAGAGCAAAAAGATTGGACTAATGTTAAACGAGAGTTTGGCATGCCAGCCAAACTACAGTCATGCCACACTGCGATTATTGACGGTTACTTAATTGAGGGACATGTGCCAGAAAAAGAGGTAGCACGCCTTCTCAAAGAACATCCACAAGACATTAAAGGACTCGCAGCACCAGGAATGCCAATGCACTCTCCGGGTATGGCTAAACCAGGCGAAGCGTATAAGGATTTTGACGTGATCGCCTTTCATGCAGATGGCACGACAAGTGTTTATGCTGAGTACTGATTGAGCTCACTGCGTCATCTTAGAATTTGCACAGCAAATATCTAGGATCCTAGCGTGTACATTGCTAGCTTGGGCACTAGCTAAGATTCCGGCTAAAAGACTGCCGGAATGACGAGAAGCGGACACACTAGGAGAACCATGCCCCCGTCACCCTAGAATTTGCACAGCAAACATCTAGGATCTTAGCGTGTACATTGCTAGCTTGGGCACTCCTAAGATTCCGGCTAAAAGACTGTCGGAATGACGGTAATCGGACACTGAGCATATCGGAGGCATGGAGTCTACTCGAGACACCGTCATCCTGGAATTTGCACAGCAAATATCTAGGATCTTAGCGTGTACATTGCTAGCTTGGGCACTACCTAAGATTCCGCTGGGCCGGCTTCCGGCTAAAAGACTGCCGGAATGACGGTAATCGGGCACCGAGCGTATCGAACGCATGGAGTCTACGTGAAACACCGTCATCCTAGAATTTGCACAGCAAATATCTAGGATCTTAGCGTGCACATGTCTGGCTTGGGCACTCCCTAGGAATCCGCTGGGCCAGATTCCGGCTAAGAGACTGCCGGAATGACGAATTACGATGACTTGATAGAACCGTATCCCAACAAACCCACCGTCATGGCCGAGTGCTCTTATCGGCCATCTTTCATTCATGCCCAAAGGCTTAAAGCGCCTGCTTATACCCCAACATATAATCAAGCTTGCTAGTTTTACGAGTCATCTTCTGGAAGCTTTTCTCATCAAAGTTATCAAACTGCCCCATTGATTTGGCAGACAAACCAGAACCACCTAGGTTCTCAGTATCCAGAGATAAAATCACTTCACCGGCTTCCTTCACCGCTTTCATATAACCTTGCTCTGTTGTTAGGTCGTATTGGTTTAGGTCAAACACTGGTTTCAGTTCTTTAGCCCAATAAAACTCAAGGAATGGCACTGGTTGCTTTGGTTTATTCCAGCTTACGTCTCGTGAGTAATACATCAACGCGCGATATGGGTCATTAGCAAAATTAGTGATACCCATTTGCAGCGGTAGCTCATCATGAGTAATCGCTTTATTGTTTAGATCGAACAACCATGCATTCTTGTCGGCCTCTAGCTCAGACCAAAATGCCTGCATGTTTTCTAGATGACGATAGTCTTTATCCACAATAACATGCACTTTGAAATCACTGCCGCCACCCGACATATGCCAGAAGGTATTGAAGGTATGGTGTCCGTCTGTTAGATAAATTTCATTATTCGGCGCAAGTACTATCGTTTTCATGTCCTTACGTTTTTCACCAACGCTTTGTTCACAGACAAAGGACTCTGGATTTGAAGGCTCTGAACTATCATCAAATGATGCTAAACCTTTCTGACCATTGGCTTCACAAATTTCATCAAATTGCTTTTTTACATCGTGTTGATAGCGACCTAACTTGTAGTAAATTTGATCGTAACCTACGGAAGGCTGTGTCGGCTTAAGCTCAGACAAAGTCACTTGATAGACATCTCCCGCTTTTACTGACGCTAAATCTTGAGCCCATACTGAGGTTGCACCTATCATCGTTGCCAGAGCAATAAGAGACTTATTGAGACAGTTCATTGTATTCCTTCATTTTTATGCCTACGTTGTTGTGCAAGTACACTAAAATCCGAGCATTACGAACTTATGACAATTAAGTTTCATTTACATTATTGCAGTAGATGCTCACACCATTAACTGATAAGCATTTGTATTTCAATGCCTGCCTAGACTGTGCTAAGTTACGCCTAATGGACTCAACAAAGTTTCAATAACCCTATCGTGAAGCCCAAGCAGAAAAAGCATCTAACCGCAAAATACTCCCTACTATTGGTGTGGTGGGTCATATTGGTGTGCCTGGTCAAAAATGTTGGTTTTATTAATCTTTGCCCCATTTCTACCGAACAATCTGCAGTAGCTGAAATAAGCCAACAACAAACCCATCATTCATTGACTGAAAAGCCCTGCTCCCTATCCGAAAAGCTATTGAGCTTTCATCAAGTCAGTATGGAAGACCTTGCTGTTGCACTGTTACTGATTGCGTTAATTGGCATCTTCACAGTTAGCCACTCCTTTAAGCCAGTGCGTTTCTTTGCACTGCCAACAGGACCTCCCCCACGACTTTATCTTCGGCTTTGCGTATTTCGTGAATAAACAAAAGATGGTTTCGAACTATTATCACTTTGTTATTTATGGAAAAACTATGCTTAAAACAAAATTTATAACTCACACTCTACTCAAGCCTCTATTGAGTGGATTGCTATTTTTATGGGCTACCAGCTTTGTGCAAGTCGTCTTTGCATCCGAAGTCAGTTCTGGTTGGATTACCTCTCCCGATCATCCTCCTGTTCAAGTACGGTTTGATCTTACAGGTCAAACTAACAGTGACATGCACACTGTTGAAGGCTTGCTGGAGGTTAAACTCGATGATGGCTGGAAAACGTATTGGCGCACCGCAGGCGAAGCCGGTGTTGCACCCAGTATCGATTACACTGCATCAACCAATATTGAATCCCTCAAATGGCACTGGCCATTTCCAGAGCGATTTTCTCTACTTGGCATCGAGACCTTAGGCTATCAATCTGATGTGCTCTTTCCTATCACACTGCATTTGAATGACTTCTCACAGCCAACGACGTTGAATGCAACATTGACGCTTCCGTCATGCACGACAATTTGTGTGCTCACCGATTATCCCATCTCGCTTTCGTTTGTGGCCAATGACCTCAATACAAACGATCAGGCAATGCTCAGTTATGCCAAGGCTATTAGCTCTGTGCCAAAGGATTCACCTTTGCTAAGTTACATAGATGCGACATGGGATAAGGCCAGCTCTAAGTTAGAAGTCAACGTGACCAAGACAACCCCTTGGCATGCTCCGGATGTATTAATTGATGGTAAAGCCGAAAATGTAGAAGACGCCAGCTTTAAGAAACCAAGCCTTACTGTAGATGGCAATACGCTGCATGCTGTGTTTGAAGTAACCAGTTGGTTGGGTACGCCATCTCTCGAAAACGAAATCGTTTCGATCTCTTTCTCAGACTCCGACTTTCTCGCCGAAGAACAAGTAGCAGTTAGCACGGGAGTAGTAAGCTCCATTACGCCAAGTTTATTGCAGATGTTTATATTCGCGGTTATTGGTGGTCTTATTCTCAATATCATGCCGTGTGTGTTGCCTGTTTTAGGCATGAAGCTTAGCTCAATTGTGAGTATGCAAGGACAAGAGAGACGTAAGATTCGATGGCAATTTATTGCATCTGCGCTCGGCATTTTAGTTTCGTTTTGGTCGATTGCACTGTTTTTGGCCATAGTAAAACTGTCAGGCGGCGCCTTGGGTTGGGGCATTCAGTTTCAAAGCCCGTGGTTTTTAAGCTTCTTGTTTGTGGTCACCGCACTGTTTGCGATGAATATGCTCGGGTTGATGGAGGTGCGCTTGTCTTCTGGCATTTCGACTTGGCTTGCAGGAAAAGGCGATAATTCATATTCCGGACACTTTATTCAGGGGATGTTTGCAACCCTACTCGCGACTCCCTGCACTGCGCCATTTCTGGGAACCGCTGTTGCGTTTGCCCTAGGTGCCGATATAAGCACACTGTTTGTGATTTTTTCAGCCCTAGCTTTAGGTATGGCGCTTCCGTGGCTACTGGTCGCTACTTTCCCTTCAATAGCAACCAAATTACCCAAACCCGGGCCGTGGATGAATAAGATGAAGCTCTTGTTTGGTTTGATGATGCTGGCGACCAGTATCTGGTTGCTCTCTTTACTAGGAAATCATCTATCGTTGCTGTGGATCATTCTCATAGGGTTAAGTCTGTTTTGCATGCTTATCTTTAAGTCTCAGTCGGCTTATGGAAAGAACGTGGCCGCAGTCGTTGCGGTTATAGGGATTGTAGCTTCGGGTGGTGGCCTAATTACCGCTAGTGTGACCGCCGATAATTGGGCTACGCCCTTGCCTGTTGAGCGTCAATGGCACCTACTATCCACGCCAGACATAGAAAAATACGTTGCTGAAGGTAAAGTCGTTTTTGTGGATATCACTGCTGACTGGTGCATTACCTGTAAAGCCAACAAGATAGGTGTTTTATTGCAAGAACCGGTCTACTCGACACTAGATAATACCAATGTGATTCGAATGAAAGGAGATTGGACAAGACCTAGTGACAGAGTGACCGGATTTTTAAGAAGCTACAACCGCTATGGCGTGCCATTTAATATCGTATATGGACCCAATGCCCCACAAGGCATTGCCCTGCCGACGGTTCTTAGCACTGCACCTGTGCAAACGGCGATAGAAAAAGCAGGAGGAGAGTTTTGATGAAGACAATTCTAAACATCTTTAAAAAATCTCTGCTTTATATCTTAATATTTACCGTGATTTCAGTAGCAGTCGATCTTTGGCGTACTCGAGATTTCACTTCTAGCGAAAGCCCAACCACACACGCTATGACGATCTCTGGAAACCTCATAGACCTAAATACCGTTAGCCAAGATAAACCGGTAGTGGTTTATTTCTGGGCAACGTGGTGTGGCGCGTGTAAGTTTGTGACTCCCACAATTAATTGGCTTAGCCAATATTATAACGTTGTCGCTATCAGCGCCTCATCTGGAGAAGCTCGTCGGGTGCAAGCTTATCTCGATAGTCATGACTACCAGTTTGAGAACATTAATGACCCTAAAAGTCAGATAAGCTCTCGCTGGAATCTCAAAGTGACCCCGACCATAGCGATTGTTGAAAATGGTCAAATTAAAAATATTACTACTGGAATTACTACGCCTATCGGTCTACTCGCTAGACTGTGGCTTCTTTAAGGCATCTCATGAACATTAAAACTCTATTTATTAGCCTCGTTGCTTCACTGCTTGTTTTTATCGCGCCAGTGAATGCCAATCAAAATACGACAACACAGAAGATACAAGAAATTGCAGACATGTTGCAGATGCACCCTGAATTAGTGGATAGCCTGCATGGCAATCTGCAGACATACATAGAACAGCAAGATCAGCTGAAATCCGTTCTATCGCAAAGTCATGATTATCTTTACAACAATGACCTACAGCCTTCCATAGGGAATAAAGAAGCTCCCTTAACACTGATTGTATTTACTGATTACAGTTGCCCTTGGTGTAAGAAATTTGACCCAGAGCTGTACAAACTTGTCGAAAATAATCCAGATACCGTTCGTGTGGTTAATCTCTATGTTCCCCTTAAAGAGCAAAGTAGCGTGAACTCAGCCTCTTTTGGATTGAACGTATGGCGTGAAAAACGCAGTAGCTATGAAGACGTTCACCAGTTAATGGTTGGCAAGCCTGGTGCTCATAATCTCAACTCTATCAGTAAGGTAGCAAAAAATACCGACACCACTGCATTTGTGAATCCGTCAATGAAAAGTGATGAACTCATCAATAAAAATCTAGCGCTTTTTAGCGATCTAGGACTGCGAGGCACGCCAGCAATGCTCGTCGATGGCGAGATAATCAGCGGTTATCTTACCTACGAAAAACTCCAAGCATTAGTTGACGACAAACTGTCCAACCTTAACTAAGGTTATCCGACATTAAGGGCTCTTTGAGCCCTTTCAATTATTGCGAGAAGCATAAGAAAAGGAATAGTTAGTGCAGATACTCTTTTTAACTGGACTTGCAATGATAGCCTTTGCTGCCAATTCTTTGCTATCTCGCTTAGCACTAGTTGATGGGGCTATTTCCGCAGAAGCCTTCACCTTGGTCCGTATCGTCTCTGGAGCCTTGACTCTTAGCGCAATCTTACTGCTATCCCAGGGAGCCAAAGGCTTTTACCATCAATGGCGTATTGGCTTCTATTCAGGCATCTGTCTGTTTCTTTATGCTTTACTTTTTTCTCTGGCCTATACCGAGCTCACAACTGGCTTCGGCGCTCTGATTTTATTTGGCTCTGTACAGTTTTCTTTACTAGGCATGCATCTGTTTCAAGGACATCGTTTTAGCTCTATCGAATGGCTTGGCATCTTAGTGTCTTTTTCAGGCTTTGTTTGGCTAGTAAATCCGTCCTCATCAACCCTTGTTCTATGGCCAATATTAAGCATGTTGCTATCAGGTATCAGTTGGGCGGGATTTACTCTTCTAGGCAAACAATCCGGAGCCGCACTTCCAGCAACCACTAAGGGCTTTATTGTTGCTGCGGTGATCTCTATCTCACTCATCCCCTGGGCATTTGATACAAAGAGTATAAGCTCTCAAGGGCTTATCTATGCTGTAATCTCGGGGGTTATTACCTCTGGTCTGGGGTATGTGCTTTGGTATGCTGTTGTTCCAAAAATATCATTACTCAGCGCATCACTTTCACAGTTATTAGTCCCTGCTATCGCCATGATAATGGGTGCCTTCTTCCTTCATGAATCCATAACCACTGAAAACCTATTAAGTATGGGACTTATTTTAGGTGGAATAGCATTAACACTCTATCAGCAACATCGCCAATCGAGTCACTAATTCCCTGTAGGGCTTAGCTCACAGTTCCCGCAACAATAGTACATTTAAAAGGCGCTTAACACGTCAAAGCGCACATTTGCCTTTATGGGTGTATCTAATTATTGACACCTTATGGTTATATGATATTTATAGTTCGTATTGACAATGGATAAATAAACATACGGATGTAGTAATGGACAACGCAATCCCCTCTCAAGCTTCCCCAACGAGGTTAGGTACATTAGCGCGCTCTTTAGGCCCTGGCGTAATGGCTGCCGCAGCAGCTGTTGGCGGTTCTCACCTTGTAGCTTCAACCAAGGCGGGGGCTATCTACGGATGGCAACTGGCTATTTTGATCTTACTGGTTAACCTTTTTAAATACCCTTTTTTTAAAGCCGGTGTTCAATATACGATTGGGACGAAAACAAGCCTTGTTGAAGGGTATTCAAACCTAGGTAAGCCTTATCTGATCTCGTTTGCACTGCTCAGTGTGATCTCTGCCATCGTCAATACAGCCGCACTGCTCATGTTTAGCGCAAGCTTACTGGCCTACTTTATTCCCGTTGATCTTTCTATGCCAGTCTTATGTATGATTGTACTGGCAACCTGCCTTGCTATCTTATTTGTGGGGCACTACAAGGCACTGGATACACTGTCGAAGGCTATTATGGCAGTGCTTACCGTGACGACTCTTATTGCGGTCGCAATTGCCTTTGGTAATCCTGTTGAACCTCAGCCTGACTTTGTATCACCTTCACCATGGACACTCGCGGCCATTGGCTTCATTGTTGTGACTATGGGATGGATGCCCGCCCCTATTGAGATCTCAAGTTTGACTTCAATGTGGTTGAAGAGTCAGTGCCGTGGGCAAGAAGTGACCGCAAAATCGGCTTTGTTTGATTTTAACGTTGGTTACATTGGTACCGCGGTATTGGCTATGGTGTTCGTGGCTTTAGGTGCACTAATGCTGCATGGCTCAGGTGTGCAACTTCAGGCATCTGGCGTGGGTTTCTCACATCAGCTAATCAGCCTTTATGCTGCAACTATTGGTGAGTGGTCTCGCTACCTTGTTGCCGTCATTGCCTTCTTCTGTATCTTTGGTAGCACCATCACGGTTATCGATGGCTACTCTCGCGTTATTACCGAATCTCAACGCTTACTTCGCAAAAAGAAAACTATCCATCCAGCAGCAAATCAAGCTTGGATGTTGATCGTATCTCTATCAGCGCTGTTTATTGTGGTATTCCTAGCAAAAGCGCTACTGCCTATGCTGGACTTTGCGATGGTGCTTGCCTTCATCACAACACCATTCTTTGCACTGTTAAACTACATCCTAGTGACACGTACTCCACTACCTGCTGAATTGGCAGTAGGACCAAAACTAAAAGCACTGTCTATCGTTGGATTAATTTACTTGTTTGGCTTCTTAGCGCTGTTCGTGTGGTGGAAGTGGTTCATGTAATCTACGCAAATTAAAAAGAGAACCTTTATGGGTTCTCTTTTTGTTTGGAAATAACTTAAGTCAGGTTAAGTTCTATTGGCTCACCAAGCCAGCCCGCTCTTTGCGTATGGTCGATAAGAAAATTGCCTGCTTCTGGGTGAAGAAGTACCGTTAAATCTTGCCTATGGGCATCCAACCAAGCAATGATCTCGTCAAATTCCTCTTCCAAAAACAAGATTTGATAGCTCCAGCAAGGATGCGGCCCTACTAGTTTGGTATTTACTCGGCCAAGCTCAACATTAAATTTGTTTGAAACAGGCTCTCGCAAGCTCTGCGCAAAAATCAGGCTAGTTTCGTCAAAATACACATGTGCATGGTAACGCTCAAATCCGCGACTCGGTAAAATCATCTCTTTCGATATCCTTATCTAATGCCAATCGACCAATTAAGGGATTATACACCCTTGAAGTATTGCTTATTGGCTGTTGGCGCAACCTTGCTTTGAATAAGCTGAATAGCATTTGAGTCCGTCATATTATTTTGCAGTGCTTGTTCGAACAGTGTAATCAACTCTTCTTTCTCTACGAGCAATTGAGTCTCTGTCTGAATATCTCGCAAATCAATCAGCACATCGGTAAACAGCTCCGGATAATCTGTTAACAGTTCTAGATTAAGCACGTTGTGCTCACTGTAGATACTATTATGGCTGCCTTTATGTTTCTGAACCACGTAAGGATTATCTTTAAGATTAATGATCGAGGTGCGCTTCTCACACTTTCTTAAACAGCCTTTGTTCACCTTAATCTTCTTACATCCTTCTGTTTGTTGGAACAAGCACTGGCGACTGGTTAGCAGGGTATTTGGATGATAAATACTGTAGAAGGTCCTGAAATTTTCCGGCCTCTTAATATGGCGGATCTGCTTCTTACTCAATTCGTTAGAAATAAAGGCACCTGAAGCCAAGAACTCTTGCTGTTGGCAGTACATTGCAAACGAGTTTGTGGTGTTCATATGCGGACCCGCAATCCAGCCAAGGCCAAGCTGCTTGGCTTGATATGCGATGCCGGAATTATTGGTAATCAACAAGTCAGGTTGTACCGCTTCCATGAACTCAATGGCAGCGTCAAAATCATCGCCAATCAAAATTGCAGGGAAATACGGCTTCAGCATTGGATGTTCAGTGAATAGCTCAACCAAACTACTAAGTTCAGACTTCATTCCCATTGGAAGTTGATAATAGAAATCAGCATTGCCGTTGTTAAGTAGCTCTAGATCTTCTTTTGAAGAGATAAGTACCGACAGATTAGGTGTCGCGCTCAAAGGTTGATGATGAGAAAGCTTTTCTATCTGCGGCGTGTCGATAGCGCCTTTTAAGCTCGAACCATTATGATTTGATCCTGTAATATCAAAATCAGCGGTTTCTTTAGCAACACGCTGAATAATATCAGTTTTGTCATCATAAAGTTTGGTTTTCACCCGCTTTATCTGCTCTTCAGATGTCGCACCATAGACCTTAGAAAAATGCGTTACCGCATTGTCTCTAGGGTTATCGATGTACATGCTCTTGCCAAAATCAGCTTGCAAAAATGCATTAGAGAAGTCGCGATTAAATACCGTATACAGCTCTGTAGTGTCACTCGATAATGTTTCACCATCACACAGTCTATCGATTTGCTTGCGCCAATTATCGACAACCGTAAACACGTAATGAGACTTTTTAATACGCCCTTCCACCTTGAGCGAATACACCCCCGCATCCACTAGCGCTTCTAGATCACCAAACGCAGAATTGTCTTTTAGATTCAGAGGGTAATCATTGCCTGTTTGCGTCGTTTCATACTGCTCACGACACGGTTGACTGCATCGGCCTCGGTTACCAGAGGCACCATTACGCGCAGAGCTGATATAACACAAACCTGAGAAACCAATACAATATGAACCGTGTACAAACACTTCCATCATTACATCGTGCTTTAGACCAAACTGAGCCAAATGTTTAATTTCTTTGATGTTCAACTCACGTGAAAGGTTCACCCTACTTGCGCCTAACTGGTTTAAGAACAAGATTTGTCCTTCGTTATGGGTGTTTAGCTGGGTTGAGGCATGTACATCAAGTTCGGGGAAGTAATGCTTCAGTAGATAAGCTAGTCCCATATCTTGCACAATTACGCCATCAATCTTAGTGGTATTAAGCTGACTAAGAAGACGCACTATGGCAGGGATCTCGCTCTCCAAAATAAGAACGTTGAGCGTCAGGAAGATCTTACATTGATGCTGATGAGCAAGTTCAAGTACCCCATTAAGGTTATCTAGAGTCAGGTTAGTGGCTCTATTGCGCGCATTAAAGCGGTCAAGACCACAATATATTGCATCTGCTCCGGCCGCGATTGCCGCCTTTATCGAGTCTAGATCGCCACCGGGTGCTAATAACTCAAACTGTTCTCTTTTCACAATGTCTTCCCGAGAAAAATCAGGCGCACATCTTACGTGATTAAAAGTAAAAAGTAACCTTAAGTGATGAAATAGTAATCAAGAATTATTGCGCATTCACGCCCACTTCCTCTGATTTAACTTTGCCAAGCATGTGAAAAACATGGCATTATAGACCACACTGCATATTTGTATTACAAATCAACAGTAATCGGTGCTCTCTTAAAATTTTATCTATGTAGGCTGTTATGGGACTTATTGACCAACTCGCTTTCTCTATCTCTGTTACCGGACCAATCTGTCTAATTTTGGTGATGGGGGTTGTTCTTAAGAAGATTGCCGTTATTAATGATGCCTTTATAGAAAGTGCCTCTAACCTCGTATTCAAAGTTACCCTACCGACAATGCTATTCCTAAGCCTAGTTGAGGCTGATCACGACTTTGCTACCAGCGCTTCACTGGTAGGGTTTAGCGTAGGCAGTAATGTTTTGTTTTTCGCATTCTGCACTGCTTTAGTGGGCGTACTGCTCAAAGGTAACAAAGATAGTGGCGTAATCGTACAAGGGGCATTTCGTGCTAACACTGGCATTATTGCCTTAGCTTATGTTGCCAACATGTATGGTACAGAAGGACTCGCAACCGCAGCTATCTATGTTGCCGCTACCACCTTGCTTTATAATGTTCTTGCTGTGATCTCCTTAACACCAAAGGGGGCGCAGACGGGGGCAAGTGCACTAAAAACCATGACAAAGAGCATTACCAGCAATCCATTAATCATTTCAATTATGGCTGGATTTGCATACTCGTTTATCGGACTGCCCATCCCTAAAGTCGCCTCTGATGCAGGTCACTACTTCGCCAGCATGACTCTCCCTCTGGCACTATTGTGCACCGGTGGTTCATTAAATCTTAATTCGCTAAAACATGAAATCACGCCCACTTGGATTGCCACGACATTAAAGCTCATTGCTGCGCCTATTGTCAGCTGTCTATTGGCCTATGTGCTTGGCTTTCGCGGCGAAGCGCTCGGTATCATCTTTTTCATGACGGCCTCACCTACCGCTGCTGCAAGTTACGTTATGGCACGTTCAATGGGCGGAAACTCAACACTCGCTGCCAATATTATTGCGCTGACAACGATTTTATCGGTGGTCACTACCACTATTGGCTTGGTCATTCTTAATAGTTTGAATTTGCTGTATTAATGCCCACAACGCCTTTTTGGTTGTGTTTCTTATTCATCAATTCAACGTTGCCTTAACCGAAAAAAGCCCCAACCTCTTTAAAGTATTTCAACTAAAAAGAGACTAGGGCTTTTCGTTATCCAAGTTGTGATTACGAGTTATCACAACCGCAACGAGAGCAAACACTCGGACGGTTCATCAAACCCCTCCATAACCAGATAATGCCCCAAAGCCCACCAGTAAAAATGGTCATAATCAGGTGGACCCAATGCATAGGGTGTGATGTTTCATGTGTTGTCCCCTCATTACATGCTGGACAAAACTTGGTTACTAGCGCCACTAATACTCTCCCAAAACGTCTGTTTTTCTGACTAAATGTGTCAAATCATCCGCTATATATACCGCAATTAGTGGGTATATCGCCATATTAAACTCGTTTACACAGACAATTTTGTTACCTTAATGTGCTATAAAGCCACAATTTTATTCTCTAAGGCCTTCTCAGAATTTAAACAATCAGTTCGATTAGTACTACGGTAAAAAGGCAAGGTACCTTTAACTTTTGTACCTTGCTTATTGGTTTCTAGGCTTTTACCGTAGCCTTAATAGTACTTTTTAGGTTCTGCATAAAAGTTTTAAAATGTGGCATAAAGTCAGCAAACAAGGGATGCTTTCTATTTTGCATCATCACGGGACCTAATAAGCGAAGGGCGACTGCCAACCTAGTTGCTTCTTGTTTAGGTAATTCACTGCCTTTATTTATCATTTCAACCACTTTGAACATATCTTCTCTGTCTTGAAACTCAAATTGCAGCGTTTTGCTTTCTTCTTGCGAAATTTCTTCAATGGTAATGCGATAGTTGTGATTTTGTCTTATTTTACGAATCATAGGGATACCTCATTGTTCTAATTACTAATTTCAGTTTTTTAAAAAGCGTTCAACTTTTGGTTTCAGCGTTATGGATACCACAGCCATTAACAGCAATGCTAAAGGAAGGGCTGATATCAATGTCTCTAGCCAAATATTTACTAGCCTCGATGTGTCGATAACACCAACACTGTTAATGGCGGTGCTAAATGCCATTCCTGACTCCATAACCATTGCCATGATCACGCCAATCAATACATTTCGTACTTTTTCACTAGAGTTAGGTAAGTAGCGCTCAGCAAGCTTCGTCAGTAACGCCATTAACGCAAAGCCCAATGGCATCACTGTTACCGCTGCCGTAAGAAAGGCTCGTATCCACTGGGCAAAAAACAACTCGCTATAACCTTGATTTAGATAAGTCATCAATCCGGTGATAGAACCGCCCATTAATATCATTATCCCGATTACAGCTAACACCTTCAGAAATAGAGGTGTGCTCTTTTCTTCAGAGGTTACTGTTGGCATTACAGCGATTGTATTCATAGATTGTGCGCCCTCTCATTTAGTTGATATACACAACTATAATTACATAAGTTGACAGTGTCAACTAGTTTTCATGTAGCAACAAAAAACCCCGACTCAAAGAGACGGGGCTAAATAACGTTTACTAAAAGCGATTGAATGTTAGCTAGCGTTCATTCTTGTGTGAGCGCCACTGCAACACTGCAATTCCAACAATAATTGCTGCACCTAATACTCCTACATTAAATGGATTAAGAAGCAGCAAAGGAATAGCAACAGCAGAAGCAATTCGCTCCACCTTGTTAAGTGCCCCTAATAAGTAGCCTTCTATGGTGATCGCAATAGCCACGATAATAGCTAGAGTCTGTCCCACTGACACCATAAGCGTAAGTATCCCCTCATTAGGATTTACCAAGTTAGTGTATGCCATCATGATTGGGATGATGAATAAACCACCAGCCAACTTAAACGCCTCTACTGAAGACTTCATAGGGTTAGCATTCGCCACTCCAGCTCCAGCAAACGCAGCGAGTGCGATTGGCGGAGTAACATTTGAGGTTTGAGATAACCAAAATACAATTAAGTGAGCGGTCAAAAGCGGCAATCCAAAGTCGGTCAACATAGGCACAGCCATAACTGCCAATACAATATAGGCCGCTGTTACAGGTAAGCCCATCCCTAAGATCAGCGCCACAATACTGATTAACCCAAGAGCGATAATCATGTGACCGCCAGAGAAATCCATTACAAACTGAGTAAACTGAAGCCCTATACCCGTTTGTCCTACAACCCCAACAATAATACCAGCTGCGCCACACGCAGCCGAAATAGGCAGAGCCAATAACGCTCCATTTTTCATACCCTGAAAGAATTTCTTGAAACCAATCCGGCTGTGCTTACGCATACTTGCTACAACTAAGATAGCAGCACATCCCGCTACACCTACTAACAGTGGAGAGTAAGCCATCATCAACAGCGTAGTGATCAACACAAGAGGAATTAGGTGGTGAGCACCATGTTTCATTACGGCAATCACTGCCTCTGTTTTACTCACGGCCTGCAGATTCAATTTACAGGCCATAAGATGTACATACAGCAAGGTACAGAAGAAATATATAATCGCCGGTGCGATTGAGGCAAACATGATTTCGCTATAAGGTACGCCCGTAAACTGAGCCATGACAAATGCACCCGCCCCCATTATTGGTGGCATGATTTGTCCGCCGGTAGAGGCCGCTGCCTCTATTCCTGCAGCTTGCTCCGATTTATAGCCAAGCTTTTTCATCATTGGAATGGTGATAGAGCCTGTAGTTACCGTATTGGCAATCGCTGAACCTGAAATAGAACCCAAACCTGCTGAGGCAAGTACTGCCGCTTTGGCTGGGCCGCCTCGATACTTACCCGCAATAGCAAATGCAAGATCAATAAAGAACTTTCCAGCTCCTGTCACCTCTAGAAAAGCGCCAAATAGAACGAAGATAAATACTGTAGTTGCCGCAATTCCAAGTGCTGAACCAAATACGCCGTTAGCGGAGAATATCTGAAACTGTATCAGCTCTTGCAAAGAGTAAGTTTTAATTGAGATTGCACTTGGCAGCATGTCACCAAACATACTGTAACTAAGGAATATCACCGCAATGAGCACCATCACCCAGCCAACGGTACGGCGACAGCCTTCCATTAGCAGCGCAATCAGTGCCCCACCGGCAAACATATCTGCTGGCTGTAATCCATAGAACAGATAATTAATATCGTTGTAGTCAAAAATTGACATGCGGTAGCCCGCGAACACAACGACAGTGCACAAAATGAGGTCAAAACCACGACCGACCAAGTAAAATTTACTTCTGCGATTACTGATTAACGGAAAGTGGAGAAAAATAAGTACCAACACCCAACATAGGTGAATGGGTCTAAAATAAGTGGCTGAGATAGTTGAGCTTATTCCCTGCCAGATTTGAAACACTGATAACGCAACAGCAATCAGTAATATTGAATAGCCAAAGAATGTTGTCATTCTTTCATAGGGCAAGTTAGCACTAAGATCTTGGTTATTTTCGTTATTAGTTACATCCATAACGGCGCCTGAAAGAAAAAAATAGATAAGAGTTGTAAGCACAAAAAAGCAAGCATCACGCTTGCTTTTTTATTAGATGATTTTACTTAGAAACAGAGTCTAGGTACTTTTTCGCACCAGGGTGTAGAGGCACACCTTGCAGGCGAGACGCGTTCTCTGGAGTCGTCATTTCAGCCATCTTAACTACCTTACGAATATCACCCATATTCTCATAGGCCGCTTTCGTTAGGTTGTACGCCATATCATCATCCATATTTGCGTTAACCACCAATACGTTCCAAACACTTAGCGTAGAGACTTCACCGACGTTATTGTAAACGTCCGCTGGAATATCATAAGAGCTGTATGCAGGGTTAGCCGTTACAAATGCTTGGCTTTCTTCATCCGTGATAGAGAGGACTTTGATTTTATGCGTTAAAGCTACTTGCGTTACCGCACCAACACCTTGACCGCCAACGATAAAACCTGCATCTACCTGGCCATTAGCCAGTGCATTTGTGGTTTCTGAATAGTTTAGGTATACCGCATTAATGTCTTTTTTAACATCAATACCAATAGACTCAAGAAGTGCTGCTGACGTTACTGCCGTGCCACTGCCCGGAGCACCTAAGGATACACGCTTGCCTTTTAGATCAGATAGAGAGTTGATGCCAGATTTTTCTAGAGTAAGGGTATGAACTAGATTTGGGTAAAGAGCAAAAAGCGTCTTCACTGGCATTTTTGAAGGGAATTTACCCTGACCATTGTAGGCATCTAATACCACGTTACCCATTGCAATCCCTGCAATCATATCGCCGCGTACAACCTTGATGGTATTTTCTACTGAAGCCGCTGTGACTTCTGCTTTTGCATTCACATCTGCCACATGCTCAGACCAGACTTTTGCTAATGCACCGCCAAATGGATAATAGATACCGCTTTGACCTCCGGTACCAATTGAATAGTTTGCAGCACTTACTGATAGGGGCAGTAAACACGCTAAAGCCAACATTAAGTTTCGTTTAAACACAACCATCTCCTTGATTAATAGTCCAAAACGACTGGGTTATTATTGTTCATATTTACCCATATCGTCGCATATACCTTACTAGTGGACTATCACAAGTCAAAATATTGATTGGCTGAATGTGACGCTAGTTTTACTAAATGTAGCTTTAGACAGTTTATGTGGAAATTTTAGTTTAAACTCAACTGCATCGTTTGGTGTTCTATGCCTACCTCTTCGTAGCGCTCTCCTATCGATTCAAACCTCAATTTTTGATAGAAATCCAACGCATGTACCTGAGCACCTAGATACACTTTTGTAAAATTCCTATTACGAGCTTCATCAATCATAGCCTCCACTATGATAGTGCCCAATCCCTTGCCTCTATGACTGATAAGCACAGCGATACGACCTATGTGACCATCTTCTAACATGCGCCCAGTTGCGACGGGTTCATCGTTATCATAGATAATTGCATGTATCGCTGACTCATCTTGACCATCAAAATCTAGATGAGTATCTATGCCCTGCTCTGCGGTAAACACGGTATTTCGAACAAGAAAAATCTCATCTTTTGATTGCCAATTTACAATCTCTACTCGCATTGGTTTGTTACCTCTTTATCTTCGATTGCTCATTACACGTCACTGGTATTTTTTACACAATAACCATAATCACAAACTAATATTTATATTGATTCAATTGTCTGTGTTAAGGTGCACGCCATTTGCACCCTTAACTTAACTCCATTAGGAACTATTTTGACTAACAACGATATTTTGCGCCGTATCCGCTACACCTTCGATTTCAATGATGCCGATATGATTGAGGTGTTTAACGCAGCTGACCTTACGGTCTCCCGTGAACAGGTGATTAATTGGCTAAAGAAAGAAGAAGATGACTCTTTTTGCAAAATCATCGACAAAGAACTAGCTCAATTTCTTAATGGCCTTATCAATCAAAAACGCGGTAAACGCGAAGGGGCTCAGCCAGAGCCAGAGTCTCGTCTTACTAACAACATGATTTTTATGAAGCTTCGTATCGCCATGAATATGAAGGCTGAAGACATTCTTGATACATTAAAACTTGTCGACTTTAGACTCAGTAAACACGAGTTAAGTGCTTTTTTCAGAAAGCCTGACAACAAGCATTACCGAGAATGCCAAGACCAGATCCTGCGCAATTTCTTAATGGGTCTTCAACTTCAACTGCGCCCGAACAGCACTACCCAAGATTGATTATGTCGTTTTCACAGTTATCCCTATGCTCTGAGCTAACTGAAACTTTGCAGGCCAATTTCACTAAGCCTACCGAGATTCAAGGCCAAGCCATCCCTGCAATCATAGGACGTCAAGATGTGCTCGCTATTGCTCAAACAGGCAGTGGTAAAACACTGGCGTATGGACTTGCCATACTTGAGCAGGTAAAGCTGCAACCTTGTAGTACTCAAGCCATCATTCTTGTGCCTACTCGAGAGCTTGCAGCTCAGGTGTGCGAAACCCTTGAACCGTATGCCAACACCGTCGATATCACCGCTCTCTCTTTGTGTGGCGGAATTGATAAAGAGTGGCAAAAAGAGCAACTGCTCTTAACACCTGAAATATTGGTTGCGACTCCAGGAAGACTGCTGGATCTATTAAACGATCATTCAATTAACGTCAGCAGACTTACCTCATTAGTGTTAGATGAAGCAGACCGATTATTAGATATGGGCTTTTGGCCTGATATTCAAGAGATCGTATCTCTTCTTCCACCAAAGCGTCAGACCTTGATGTTCTCAGCTACCTTCTCGGAAAAGCTAGAAACGCAGGCAAAGGGATTACTGCATACGCCACAACGTATACAGACCAACGTAGCCAATAGTGTTGTTCAGGGTATTGAAGAAACGCTCTATCTAGTTAACAAAGGCAATAAGACCAATGCTTTGATTTCTCAATTGAAGCAACATAACTGGTCGCAGGTCTTAGTGTTTATCGGTGCTAAAGATAACGCTGACGCATTGACTAAAAAGTTAACGAAAGCAGGAATTTCAGTTGCGGCTTTGCATGGTAATAAATCTCAGCAAGAGCGCGAAGAGACGTTAGAGCTGTTTAAACAACAAAAGGTCCATGTGCTCATTGCGACTGATTTGCTAGCGCGAGGCATCCACGTGCAACGCCTGCCAGTTGTCATTAACTTTGAACTACCTTCAAACGCAGAGGTTTATGTTCACCGCGTTGGACGCACAGCACGTGCAGGCGAACACGGTGTCGCTATCTCTTTAGTGTGTCATGGCGAAACCGAATACTTGAGCGCTATACGTCAGCTGACTCAACGCGAGCTTCCTCTTGAAGACCTAGAAGGCTTCCCTGTTACAGACAAGCCTTCTTCTGGACAAAGTAAGCGCACACCAAGAGATAAAAAAGCGAATCGACGTACCAATAGTAAGAAGAGTATCAAGCAATTTCAGAGGAAGCTGAGAAGCGCTTAAGTGTTGCTGAGTCTTAGGATGTGCCTAAGCCAGGAATGTCTTCTCTAAGATCCTAGATATTTACTACGTAAATTCTAGGATGACGGTGTGTAGTCTGTACGATATGCCTGACCCTCGTCATTCCGGCAGTCTTTAAGCCGGAATCTAGCTCTTCGAAAACTTGGATACTGCCCAATCCTTCAATAGGTACTGTCACCGTAAGCATAAAAAAACACCAGTGAATTGCACTGGTGTTTTTGTTTTTTAGCGTTATCAATTCAATGTTAAGTCTGAGAAAACTGGTGAAGCGACTTTGCTTGAACTACAGGCTTATTCTCTTTCAATAAACGCATGCCTCTGAACATTCGAACAAACCATACCGCAATCGCTATGGCTGAAATGACGCCACCCGCAATTGGGATAAAATGCGCGATCTCAACCAGTGCACTGTTCCGAGCCCAATAATCGTTAACCCCGATAAGCACACCGTTTGAAGTCGCGACGGTAACAATCAACACCACAAAAAAGGTCAAAAACAAAAAGAAGTTTCTGATCAAGCTGTAGTAGTGAGAGATCACCACATCGCTGTCTTCATCCTTATCTAAACGATATCCAGCATACACAATTGCGATAACGCCCGACAATAACAAGGTAAATGGAGTAAGAATACTGCCTATATAAGCCCACCAAATGCCTTTATGATGATCATTCATTGCTCACCCCATCCTTCTTATTGGCTCCCTTAACAGGGGCATCTTCCAATTGATCTTTCACCTCTTCATACCATAAGTCATGGTGCTCTTTAGCCCAGGTTTCATCAACTTTACCGGTAACCATGCCTTCAAGTGCACCTTCCATACCAAACAAACCAATATAGATATGGAACACAAAACCACAAATCAGTATTAAGGCTGAGATCATGTGGACTAGATTGGCAATCTCCATATCGCGACGGGTTTGGTCAAAGATTGGAAAATCTAGAATAACGCCACTGGTTGCCGCTACTGCGCCAAAAACAATCAACAGCCAATAGATAACTTTTTCACCGGCATTAGAGAAGCCCGCCGATGGATGAGTTCCTTTATGCTTGCCTACCATGCCCCCCATTTTCATGAACCATTGCATATCGGTTTTATTGAAAATAGATTTACGCCACCATTTCACTAAGATGAAAATAAGTAAGATATAGAAAATAGGTCCTATGTAGTTATGGTATTGCTTGGCCGTCATAATGACCAACCCCCATAACTCCGTCGGGATAAACGGCTTCAAAAAGTGCTTGCCATAAACCAGCATTAACCCACTAAATGAGAGCGTCAAAAAGGTAAATGCCATTGTCCAGTGAAGCGCCCTATCCATTCGAGACCAGCGGTTAAGCTTTCTGCCCGTACGCGGCTTACTTAACATCAATGGCCCAACTAGGAAGTATGCTAATACCACCATCATGATACTGCCAAAGATAGCGACCGCCGCCGCTGGAGACATCCACTTCTCTTTTAAAATAAACCACGTTTGTCCAGGCACACTAATTAGCACACCATGTTCAGGAGACTTTGAGGTTGTTGTACCCTCAACGCCTCCTTTCACATCTCGCCAATAGTCTGCACCAGCCAATTGCACTATTTCTTTTTCTGCTGCGGTGTTGGCTTTTTGCTCTGCTGCATAGCTCGATGTACTCACTAGCATCAAAACACTGGCGAACACTGTTAACAGCAACAAAGTCCATTGTTTCGCTAACTGCATCTGATTGCTCCCTCTACCTAGCTTTTGGTCGCATCAAACGCTATATCTTCACCATCGCTCCATCCAGCGCCTTTTGCTCCGCGCTCAACAACACGTTGACGGAAAATGTCTGAGACCACTTCAGCATCACCAGCAAGCAATGCCTTGGTAGAACACAACTCAGCACACATAGGCAACTTGCCTTCTGCGATACGGTTTGCGCCGTATTTCGCGCGCTCTTCTTCAGAGCCATTTTCTGTCTCAGGACCGCCCGCACAGAAAGTACACTTATCCATCTTGCCACGCTCACCAAAGGCTGAGGTGTGCGGGAATTGTGGTGCACCAAATGGGCAAGCAAATAGGCAATAACCACAACCAATACAGAGGTCTTTGTTGTGCAGTACAATGCCATCTTCAGTGTACTCAAAACAGTCTGCAGGACACACTGCCATACACGGAGCATCGGTACAGTGCATACACGCAACAGAAATTGAGCTTTCACCCGGTTCACCGTCGTTCAGTGTTACTACGCGGCGACGTTGAATGCCCCATTCTAGCGCATCATCGTTTTCGTTCTTACATGCAGTGACACAACCATTACATTCGATACAACGCTTGGTATCACATAGAAATTTCATTCTAGCCATAATTCAGGTTTCCTTACGCTTTTCGAATATTACACAGAGTTACTTTGGTTTCTTGCATCTGAGTAACTGGGTCATAACCATAGGTTGTTGCCGTATTTGCAGCTTCACCTATGACATAAGGAACCGTGCCTTCCGGGTAACGTTCAGTAAGATCTTCACCTTGGAACTTACCACCGAAGTGGAATGGCATGAACGCAAGCCCTGGAGTCACTCGTCGAGTCACCATAGCTTTTACATACACTTTACCTTTCTCGGCGCCTTCAACCCAAACCATGTCACCGTCTTTGATGCCTAGGTCATTCGCGTCTTTAGGGTTCACCTCAACAAACATCTCTTGTTGAAGCTCAGCTAGCCATGGGCTAGAACGTGTTTCTTCGCCCCCTCCTTCGTACTCAACCAAGCGACCCGTTGTAAGAACAATAGGGTATTCCTTCGACTTATCGACATCCTGAATACTCTTGTAGAGGGTAGGCAAGCGATAAATGGATTCACTGTCGTCCCAAGTTGGGTAGTCCTTCACAAGATCTCTTCGAGGCGTATACAACGGCTCACGGTGCAATGGCACTCTGTCAGGGAATGTCCATACGACGGCACGAGCCTTAGCATTACCAAATGGAATACAGCCATGCTTAATTGCGACACGCTGGATGCCTCCAGACAAGTCAGTTTTCCAGTTTTTGCCCTCCGCAGCGCTTTTCTCTTCTGCAGTAAGATCGTCCCACCAGCCTAAGCTTTTGAGTAGCTTATCGCTAAACTCTGGGAAACCATCTTGTAGTTCACAATCTTTAGAATAACTGTCTTCTGCCAGAAGGTTTTCACCCTCAAACTCAACGCCAAAGCGTGCGCGGAAGTTACCGCCCCCCTCAGCAACCGGCTTAGATGTATCATACAAAATATGAGTGCCTGGGTGCTTCATCTCGGCTGTGCCCCAACAAGGCCAAGGTAGACCATAGGTTTCGCCGTTCGCAGGTCCGCCTTCAGCAGCCAATGTGGTTTTATGGAAGGTGTGCCAGTTTTGTTGGTGTTCTTTGAGGCGTTCTGGGCTTTGTCCTGTATAGCCAATTGTCCACATGCCTTTATTGAATTCTCGGGTAATGTCCTCAACAACAGGCTGGTTATCTTTAACTTCAATGTTTTTGAACAGCTGATCAGAAAAACCAAGCTTTTTAGATAAGAGATACATGATCTCATGATCAGGTTTTGATTCGAATAGTGGTTCTATCACCTGATCTCGCCATTGCAACGAACGGTTTGAAGCGGTTACTGAACCATGAGTTTCAAACTGAGTCGTCGCGGGTAGCAAATAAACGCCATCGGTGCGGTCATTCATAACACCTGCTACCGTTGGGTATGGGTCAACGATAACCATCATATCCAGCTTTTGCATCGCTTTACGCATCTCTGGACCACGTGTTTGCGAGTTTACTGCGTGCCCCCAATAGAACATGGCGCGAATATTGTCATTTTGTTCAATATTCTCTTTGTTCTCAAGAACACCATCTATCCAACGGGATACTGGGATACCCATGTTGTTCATTGGCAGTTTGCCGCGGTATTTGTTTTGGTCGAAGCGCTCTTCAATCCACTTGTAATCGAGATCCCACACCTTAGCCCAATGTTTCCATGAACCGGGTGCAAGGCCGTAGTAGCCTGGAAGTGTGTGCGATAATACGCCAAGGTCTGTTGCACCCTGTACGTTATCGTGACCACGGAAGATGTTTGCACCCCCACCCGATTTACCCATGTTACCCAGAGCAAGCTCAAGTACACAGTATGCGCGAGTATTGTTATTACCGGTGGTGTGCTGAGTCCCCCCCATACACCAAACAATACAACCCGGGCGGTTGTCCGCTAAGATCTTCGCGGTTTTGTACATTTGCTCTTCAGAGGCGCCAGTCACACGCTCAACCTTGTCAGGAGTCCAGTTAGCTACCTCAGTACGGATTTCTTCCATACCAAACACACGCTGACGAATGAATTCTTGGTCTTCCCATTTGTTCTGGAAGATATGCCACAACAAGCCCCAAATAAAGGCAACATCGGTACCTGGGCGAAGCGAAACATAATGATTTGCCTTAGCTGCAGTGCGCGTACGCCTAGGGTCAGCAACCACTATTTTGCAGTTGTTCTTTTCTTTGGCTATCAAGATATGCTGCATGGCTACTGGGTGAGCCTCTGCAGGATTCGAGCCTATAAATAGCATCGACTTACAGTTGTGCATGTCGTTGAAAGAGTTGGTCATCGCACCATAACCCCAAGTATTGGCTACCCCAGATACAGTAGTGGAGTGACAAATACGAGCTTGATGATCAACGTTGTTAGTACCCCAAAGCGACGCCATCTTTCTAAATGTGTAAGCTTGTTCGTTGTTGTGCTTTGCACTACCCAGCCAATACACTGAATCTGGTCCAGATTCTTTGCGAATTTGTAGAGCTTTATCGCCAATTTCATTGATGGCTTCGTCCCAGCTCATTTTCTTCCACTTACCGCCCTCAAGCTTCATCGGATACTTAAGGCGTTTCTCACCGCGACCATGTTCGCGCAGCGCCGCACCCTTGGCGCAATGTCCGCCAAGGTTAAATGGATGGTCAAATGCAGGCTCTTGGCCTGTCCATACCCCATTTTTCACTTCTGCATAGATACCACACCCAACAGAGCAGTGAGAACAGATAGTACGTTTGATTTCGACATTAACGTCTTCATTTTCAGTGCTGGCTTGTGCCTTTTTCATCATACCTGGAGCAAAGATCCCGGCTCCCACTACAGCACCACCTGCGGCGAGCGATGAATTTTTCATGAAGGTACGACGGCTAACACCGAACTTTTGATCAGGATTTGAGGTGCTTTCAGAGCGCTTGGTTAGTTTCATAGTTTTAGGCTCCTAAAGTGAATCATAATAGTCACGGATATGTTGGGTTTCTTTGTACCCCGGTTCATCTTTCGATTGTTCGTTATTCACATCAATCGGGTTCGCCTGAGCTGCTGTTGTCGCGGTGCTAAGCACTGCTCCTGCCACAACACCACCCCCTAAAGCCTTTAACGCTTTACGACGATGACTATCAATTTCTTTGTTGTTTTTCATGACTCCATCCTCAACCTAATCCAGTTCACTAGAACGAACAGCAATGCTCTGCTCACTCAATGCTACGGCTTCTAACTCTAAAAAAGCAGCTAGAAGACTTGCTACAACTACGTAAAACTCAGCCGCTTTTGCGTTCTGAATTTGTTTCACTAAATCTTTATACCAAGTTGCAATGTGCCGATTAAAAAAAACGCCTTGCTGCGGTGAGTTTTCTTCTATCAACATCGCCATCACCTCGCAAATCGCTGCAATGTGATCCTCTGGCTCTTTCACGCTATTATTTCTCTCATAACCCAGAGCGGAAAGATCTTGCCTCAGCGCTATTAAAGGCTTCTCCATTAAAGCGCCGCTTAGGTGCCAAGAAGCAAAGGGCATCACTTCCCCTCGCCCAACCCCTATAAATAAATCTTGGTATTCTTCTTCTATCTCTTGTTGCGTTGTTTGGCTTGCTACCTGCTTAAGTGCTTGCCAATCAGCGCTCATTTGACTGTTACCGGCTTCTGTTTCTATTTCAGATAGCCATTGAAGCAAACCGCTGCTTGGTGGCTGTCTAAACAAGGTAGCAAGTAACAAATAAATATCGGCACGCGGTGCCTGTAGTGCTTCTTGATTCATGCTTACCTCTAATATTTTAGCTGTTTTGTAGGATCTTTCGCCATTTCTTCAAAAACATCCGCAACTCGGCAGTCTTCACACATGGCAATTCGACGTATCGCGTTGTCATCAGAAAAGTGAGAATGACCTTTTAACTTACCTTGAAGCATGGTAATCATTGACTTGGGAGCGAATGGTTTTTCACAACGTAAACAAAGTGCTGGCTCATCTTTGTGTAAGACAGTGGCATTAGTGCGTTGTTCCTGATCCCAGTTCATTCTTGGAGTCAAAGAGAGAGCGTCTTCAGGACACGCTCCCTCACACAAGCCACACTGAACACAATCTTGCTCGATGAAATTAAGTAGTGGTAGCTTACCTTCATTGTGGATAGCCATGGTTGGGCATACTGCAACACACGCCATACACAAGGTGCACTTGTCTGTATCGCACTCTACAGTGCCATAAGGTGCCCCTGCCGGAAGTGCGACTTGCGACTGAAGAGGTGAAAAAGATTTCGCTAATCCATCTAATGCTTGGAAGAGTCTTGAGCGTTTATCGCCTTCAAGTTCCCCAACAGCAACGCCTAAAGGTTTTTCAATCAAGGTAGGCGTTTGGGATCTCAAATCTTCCAGATACAAGATATCAACACAGCTTGCATTGATGCCGAGCTGCCTTAACAAGGTCTGAGCGACAGTGACTTCTTCACTGAGCACTCGGATTATAGTGGCAGGCATCCGACGACTTGCAGCAAACAATACCTGAGTTGCACCATTGGCTAGAGCCGCAAACCAAGTATCTATGCCTACAGAAGGAAGCTCGTTCACCACAATAGGGATGACATTATCTGGCAGTGCTCTCAGTGCCATTAGGTTATAAGTTTCATGCTCTTCACTGCAAAATAGGATAATTGGCGACTCGCCACCCTGTTTTTGGTAATTCTGCAGCGTTCTCTCGATATAACCCTGAGTTTCTTGAGGGTATGGCAGTGCGTATTCAATAGCGCCTGTTGGACAAGAAGTCGCGCAGGTTCCCACCCCTTGGCAGAGGTAGGGGTTGATTTCAATTTTATGCCCAATTTCGTCGCTCCCCTCACTAGACAGTGCTCCAGCAGGACAGGATAAGATGCAACGTTCACACCCTTTAACGCCACGTGAACTGTGAGCGCATTTATCAGTATCTAACCGAAAAAATTTGGGCTTATCGAAAGTGCCGACCAAACCATTAATTTCTTCTATGGCATCTTCTAGTTTCGGATAACCTCTTCCCACAGGGAAATAACCAACCGGAGGTACTTCCGCGTCAATAAGCGCCTGTGAACTCAAATCTAAAATGAGATCAAAATGTGCTTGTTGAATAGCAACGGTTGCAAGATCTATCTCTAATAAAGCGTCTGGCTGTGATAGTTGAAATGAAAATCGGCCCATATATCCGCTAAGAGAAGCCGATGAGAAATAATAAGGGGTTATTCCACCTTGTACTGGTGAATTCGCTGGTGTAGCGAAGGTCACCGAACTTAACCCAGAAAATTGCTGCTGAAGTGATTCAAGCTCTTCAGTTGCAGCAATTACCAATAAGGCACCCTGACTTTCATAACTGACGGTGGGTGGAATAAGATTTGAGAGCTCTAACGTGTTGTTAAAAGCATAATTTCGCGCTTGGCCATTGCTTGAGGTCGATTGAGCCAAAAATTCCTTTAGCATTCGCATCCTGTGAGTTAGTCAATAAGCTCAGCTTACTGCTGTAAATAGTTTGCTTAAGGATTGCAGATAATTTGTAGAATAATGTTAAACCCATAGAGATTTTGAGGCATTACGCAGGAAAAATTGTTAACTATGTGATTTTCTAAACATTTTTATTTGAATCTTCTCTAAAGTCGAGGAGTTCAGCCTCATCGGAGTTATTCTCTTTACTTGAATATGTTTCTTTTTTGTCAACAGATTGAGACTCTACAGACTTAATGTCCGCATCACTCTCTTGTGCCTCAATCTCCTTTGTCTGAGCTTCATGAGCCAGCAATTGCGACTCATCTGTAGGAGACATCTCCTCAGCTAATTCCTCTAATTGCTCGACTTTCTCATGGGTCCAATGACGAAGCTTACTTGCCACATCAGCAGATAACGATTTCATCTGACTAAAATCTTGGTTGTAATCATTGAGCTCATCAACTTCACTAAACTGGCCGCTTAAAAAGAGGCTACGAAGCGCTCGCTTCTTTAATTCAGGAGCGGCATCTGATGCCAGCAGCGCAGACATGGCATTGCCCTTTTTCTGCTCCTCTGTGACCTCCACATCCGAGTCTTGTGCGCTCTCGTGCTCAGCAAAATCGCTAGACTCTAACTGACTCAAGTTCTCTTCGTTGAGATCTAAGTCCTCTTCGGCTATCGCATCAGGCTCTACTTTATGCAGAGAGCTTTCTATTTCCTCTTCCTGCTCAACTGGCGCTGAATGCTTATGTAGCAATCTTTCAAATAAGCCCCTGCTCATAATGACACTCCTAACCTACTACTATCGACTGGCACGGCCCGCTCCTTTGCGTTTTTTACGTTTGTGTTCAATTAACTCACCGTGACGAGCAAGATACGCTTCCATCCATGCCTGAACTGCCAAAGGCATATCTACTGATAGCACCAGATAGTCGCCATCCAGAAAACTGCCTGCTACGCTTTGCGAAACAGTTACAGAAACAAGACTCAATGATTCAGTATCGTTTTCCAACACCACGAACAGTTTTGGCGTTTGTGAATTGAGGTTGAAACGGTAGTCGGTTCTTTCATCTCTAAACAATTGTATTTCAGCATCAATACCCATTTCACACTTCGAAGGGTCTAAAAATATCTCTTCGATAATCCAATTGCTGGTTTGCCATTTGGAGTTTTGTGTTTGATGTAGAATAATCTGACATCTAATGGGCCAATTATCTTCCGTTTTCATTGGTACCTCGTTAAGCTAAGTCATTATTATTTAAATGGTTCTACTCGAGCTTGCTCGAGTAACAGAAAGAAGGGCACTGCCCACTCACCTTTCTACACAACACTGTTCTAGTATAGAAAAAGGATTTTTTAATGCCTAAAGCGCCCCATATCGTAGCTGTTGGTCAACCTCCGTCACAGACACAAAGTGTGACCGTTTTTGATGAATATGGGGAGCCACTAAGCAAAGATATTGCTTGTGAATGTCCCTTAACCATCCTGCTCAATTGGCGAGAAATAGTCACATTGATGACGCTAGGATCCCACCCTGGTGCTCTAGTACTCGGTTACCTTAAAAATCAAAGCTTTATATCAGACCCTACCCAACTTGATTCGGTGTTGATAGATTGGGAGACAAACAGTGTGGCAGTGGTCACCAAAGAAAACACTGACTTCCTAGAAAACGCCTTAAAAAAGAAAACCGTCACCTCGGGCTGCGGGCAAGGCACTATGTATGGCAATGTCATGAAGAGCCTCGAAAATTATCAAGTGCCGCAAACAAAAATCAAACAAAGTGCGCTTTATTCCACACTGATGGCGCTGACCCACTACAACGATACCTATAAAAAAGCCGGTGCTGTTCATGGTTGTGCTGTTTGCAGAGAAGGAGAAGTGGTTTCTTTTGTTGAAGATGTTGGTCGTCACAATGCAGTGGATACGCTAGCCGGCGAGATGTGGCTTAACCAAGATACTGGTGACGATAAGATATTTTATACGACAGGCCGACTCACCTCAGAAATGGTGATCAAAGTGGCTCAAATGGGTATCCCCACTCTGCTCTCTCGTTCAGGCGTTACTCAAATGGGGCTAGAGTTGGCAGAGCGCTTTGGTATCACTATCATCGCTAGAGCCAAAGGGCTTCGCTTTCAGGTCTATCACGGGGTAGAAAAAATCGAATTCGATGGCAAGCATGCCAATAACGAAGACATCACAAAGGATCGATAAGACTCATGTTTCTCAAACCATTGTTGCAACGCATTCACACATATATTCAAAAACATACAGCGCTACTGGTTGCGCTATCTTTCCTATTTATTATCACCACTCCAGCACATGCCGAATCACAATCGTTACGCATGGCAACCACGACCAGCACTTATCACTCTGGCCTACTGGTCTATCTGTTACCGACCTTTACCAAGGACACGGGTTACGAAGTGCAACTGCTGGTTACCGGATCAGGGAAAGCTCTAAAAATGGGTGAGATGGGTGATGTTGATATCGTTCTTACTCATTCTCCAAAAGCTGAAAAAGCCTTTCTTGATGCGGAATTTGGCATCGACGCTCGCTCGGTAATGTACAACGATTTTATTCTAGTAGGCCCCAAAGATAATCCAGCCAAGCTTACCGAAGCCGACACGGCTGCAGGTGGCCTAACTAAGATCGCAAACAGCAAGTCTGTATTTATTTCTCGCGGGGATGACTCCGGTACCCATAAAAAAGAGCTGTCATTGTGGGAAGCTGGCAATGGTGTTCAAAATTGGAATAACTACCGCTCTATCGGCCAAGGCATGGGCCCAACTTTGAACATGAGCTCCGAATTACAAGGCTATACTTTGACTGACAGAGGTACTTGGCTTGCTTATCAAGAAGCACTTGATCTGGCGATTTGGGTACAAGGCGATCCTGCTCTATTTAATCAATACCAAATTATTCGCGTTAATCCAAAACGCTATCCTGACCTAAACATTGATGGCGCTAAAGCGCTCAGTGATTGGATAGTGAGCAATGAGGCTCAAGACTTGATCGATCAATTTCAAGTCAAGGGGGAAAAACTGTTTACTGCTGATGCGAAAACGTCTAACTAATGGATATTGGTGACACCACAATAGAAGCCATTAAACTGCTTCTTAGTCTTGATCCCGCGCTGTGGAAGATAGTATCTATCTCCTTCAGCGTGTCACTGTTCGCCCTCAGTTTATCATTACTGCCCGCCATTGCCATCGCACTGTTACTGGCCTACACGCCATTTCCAGGGCGAAATATTGTCACTTCCGTGGTTAATACACTTCAGGCGGTGCCTACCGTAGTCATCGGTTTATTGCTGTACATGACGCTATCTCGATCAGGCCCAATGGGCGATTGGCAATGGTTGTTCACACAAAGGGCAATGATACTTGGACAGATACTTATCGCAATGCCTATCCTTATCTCTATGCTTCAAGCTGGGTTTCAAAGCGTCGATATGCGCAATGTCGAAACCTCCATTACCTTAGGAAAGTCCTATCCTCAGGTATTTAGAGCACTACTATGGGAAACACGGTTTGCGTTAATTGCTGCTATCGTGACCGCATTTTCACGAATAGTCACAGAGGTCGGATGTTCAATGATGGTCGGTGGGAATATCCTAGGCCATACGCGTAACATACCAACAGCCATTGCCTTAGAGAGTTCAAGAGGCGCATTTTCACAGGGTGTCGCGTTGGGTATTGTATTGTTGCTACTAGCACTAATACTCAATTTTGTCTTAACGTCTTTGCGTGGGCAAAGCCATCTTCGAGTCTAGAGGCGAGAATCAATGTCAATACAACTAAGAGCCCAAGATTTGTCTAAGCGCTATGATGATCGGGTTCTGTTTCACATTCCTAGTCTAACTCTAGGCCCTAGTGATGCCATCTATTTGAAAGGCCACAATGGCGTGGGCAAAACAACCCTATTGAAGATTCTTGCGGGTCTCACTACCCCTAGTAGTGGTTCCATCAACGGCGATGAGATTTCCACATTTCACCGTCTATTTAAACGAAAGCTGTTTAGAGATGTAGTGTATCTTCATCAGTCACCTTATATGTTTGATGCAAGCTTAGTGGATAACATTCGCTATGCGTTGCCTGTTACATCGCAGAAAGGTTTAAACAGTCGCACTCGGGCTATTCACGCTCTAAGACAAGTAGGCTTAGAATCCTTGGCTGATGAACACTGTTCTGTGCTCTCTGGCGGTGAGAAACAACGTCTAGCTATGGCTAGAGCTTGGATTGTCAATCCATCGATATTGTTGATGGATGAGCCTAGTGCATCACTGGATATAGAGTCTACGCAAGGCATCGTATGCCTTGCTAAAGACTTACTAGACCGAGGTTCAAGTATCGTTATCACCAGCCATCAACAAAACGGACTCACTAATCTCTGCGATACTCAATGGAGCATTGAAAATCAAGGGCTAACCGTAACTCCACATCTTCGAATCATCGACGAAGAAATCAAGCAAATCGAACCTATTACCCACAATATTTTAGGGAACTAATATGAATTTAATAAGCTGGGTCGTCCTAGCCGGCGGCCAAGCCACTCGTATGCAAGGTCAAGATAAAGGGTTAGTGGAACTCAATAATAAACCACTGATCGAATACGTTCTTGAAGTTCTCAAATCGCATACCGACTCTGTTTATATCAACGCCAATCGCAACCAAGAACGTTATCAAGAGTATGCACCGGTTTTTGCAGATCAGTATCAAGGGTTTGTTGGTCCGATGGGGGGTATTCATGCTGGTTTAACCCATGTAGATAGTGATTGGGTTGGATTCGTACCCTGTGACTGTCCACAAATTTCTCCTACTTTAATTTCCCGCATGCAACAAGAAATCAGCGATGAAGATGAGATTTTAGTGGCGCATGATGGCGACTTTATACAACCCGTATTCACGGTATTTCATCGCAGCGTATTAGAGAGATTACAACAATTTCTCGATGATGGTGAACGCAAGATTATTCTCTTTTACGATCGCTGTAATACCAGACAGATCGACTTTAGTGATGTCAAAGACAGCTTTGTGAATCTTAACTCGAAGCAAGAATTACTTAAATTTAAGCAGTAACCCATGAAGATGATTTGTAACACGCCAATTCTTGGCTTTGCCGCGTTTAGCGGCACAGGAAAAACAACCTTACTCGAGCAGCTTATTCCTTTGCTAACTAGCGCAGGGCTCAAACTTGGAGTGCTTAAACACGCCCATCACAACTTTGACATCGACCAAGAAGGCAAAGACAGCTATCGATTGCGAAAAGCGGGAGCGACACAGATGTACATCAGTTCTCGCTATCGCAATGCCATGATTACTGAAACCCCAGACGAAGAAGCGACCTTCGAGCATCTTCTCATGCAATTTAAGCATGATGAACTCGACTTGATTCTCATCGAGGGTTTTAAGAGCCAATCATTTCCCAAAATCGAATTGCGACGAGAGGCCCTGCAAAATCCTTGGATGCATCCAAATGATGAAAACATCATTGCTGTCGCGACAGATATTGCACTAGATTGCTCACTCCCTAAATTTGAAATCAACGACCTTGATGCGATCGCGGAGTTTATTAGCACTCGAGTCAAATCTGGCGATCTTGCAGGTAAGAAGCAAAGCGAAGACAGCGTTGCAGCGTGCTGCGATACCCTGTCCCCTGCTTTCTTATCTGTTGAGCAAGGTATAGAACGCATATTAGATGCTGTTTCTGAGATCGAAGGGGAAATCCGTGTAGAGGTAGATCACGCCCTCAAGGATATTTTAGCTGAAGATGTAGTGTCAAATATTAATGTACCGCAACACACAAACTCAGCAATGGATGGCTTTGCTATCCGAGATGAAGATGTGTCTTTAGAGCGCTTTAAGCTCGTTGCCGAAGTGATGGCGGGTCAAAACTATCCACACCCTCTGCAGCTAGGTGAGGCAGTTAAGATAATGACCGGGGCTCCAGTGCCTAGCAATGGCACAACGGTCGTGATGAGAGAGCAATCTGATACCTTCAGCGAAGCAGGGATTGATTTTGTCACCTTCAATGGCGCTACAATCAAAGCCGGACAAAATGTTCGATCTGCTGGAGAAGATCTTGCAAAAGGGCAAAGCGTGTTCGAAAAGGGGTGTAAAATAGGCCCTGCTGAAATGGGAATGATTGCCTCACTAGGTATAAACCAATGCTTGGTTAAGCGTAAGCTAAAAGTGGCCATATTCTCTACAGGCGATGAGGTTCAGCACCCAAGTCAATCGCAAAAAGAAAACTGCATTTACGATTCAAACCGCTATTCGCTTATCGGTCTACTGACACAACTCAACTGCGAAATCTTAGACCTTGGTATTCTTGAAGATGATCACCACCAAATAGAAAAGGCCGTTTCAGAGGCCGCACAGAATGCTGATCTGGTACTGACAACCGGCGGAGTCTCAGTGGGTGATGCGGATTACATCAAAGATGTGCTGGAACAAAACGGTAACATCGATTTTTGGCGCATCAACATGCGCCCAGGCAGACCCCTCGCCTTTGGTAAGATTGGTGAGACACCTTTCTTTGGTCTTCCCGGAAACCCGGTTGCCACTATGGTTTCGTTTATTAACTTTGTAGAACCGGCTATCCGCAAGATGCAAGGTGAAGAGGAATGGAAACCGACAAAACTACGTGCATTGGCAAGTGAGTCATTGCGCTCACGTCATGGACGCACTGAGTTTACTCGAGGAGTCTATAGTCTAAACGAGCAAGGCCAACTTGTCGTTCGCTCAACCGGTAAGCAAGGTTCAGGGATATTACGCTCTATGAGTGAAGCCAACTGTTTGATTGAAATAGAGCCTTTGTATGCCAAGGTTGAACAAGGAGAGTTGGTTACCATCATCCCTCTGACCGTTTAATTCCTTTTCTCTAAAGTCATTGCTTAAGGGTTTCGATTTATCGAAACCCTTATTTTTATAAATTTTCATTATGATGAGGATAAGCAATGATAATTTCTTATCTGTAATGCCTATAGGTATAGTAAGCCTAATCGAATTCCACTCATACCACGCATTGGAAGACACCAATGCCAGCGAGGATATGCCATGAAATTTCTACATACGATGCTTCGAGTTGCTGACCTAGACAAATCAATCGAGTTCTACACCAAGGTTCTTGGCATGAAGGTCCTTGAGCGTCACGAAAACACTGACTACCGTTACACCCTTGTATTTGTCGGCTTTGATGACGTATCAAGCTCAACCACTATTGAGCTTACCTATAACTGGGATACTGACGCGTACGACCACGGTAATGCATTCGGTCATATCGCTCTTGGCGCTGACGATATTTACGCTGCGTGCGACAAAATCAAAGCACTAGGTGGCAATGTATCTCGTGAACCAGGCCCAGTAAAAGGTGGCGAGACTCACATCGCATTTGTTAAAGACCCTGATGGCTACGCAATCGAACTGATTCAACTAGGTTAATTTGAGAGAGAATAATAATGATTAACGCACTATTTCAACCGATTCAACTAGGTCCACTGTCTCTTAAAAACCGCATTGTTATGCCACCAATGACTCGCTCTCGCGCAAGCCAACCAGGTAACATCGCCAATGACATGATGGCAAAATACTATGCACAACGCGCAGAGGCAGGCTTGATTGTCGCTGAAGGCACACAAATCTCAGCAATGGGACAAGGCTACGCTTGGACTCCAGGTATCTACTCTGCCGAGCAAATAGCTGGCTGGAAGAAAGTAACCGATGCGGTACATGCTAAAGAAGGCAAGATCTTCGCACAGCTTTGGCATGTAGGTCGTGTAACCCACCCTGACAACATCGGTGGCGAGCAACCTATTTCGTCTTCTGCAATGAAAGCGGAAAATGTAAAGGTATTCATCGATAACGGTACTGATGCACCGGGTTTTGTTGACGTTGTTGAACCTCGTGAAATGGCGAAAGCAGATATTGAAATGGTGATTGAGCAATACCGTCAAGCGGCGCTGAATGCTATCGAAGCAGGCTTTGATGGTATCGAACTGCACGCAGCAAATGGCTACTTGATCAACCAGTTTATTGACTCGGAAGCCAATAACCGCACTGATGAATATGGCGGCTCAATTGAAAATCGCCTGCGTTTCCTTGGTGAAGTGGTTACGGCGATGTCAGAAGCAATTGGTTCTGATCGCGTTGGTGTTCGCCTAGCACCGTTTACATCATTAAACGGCACGGTTGATGCAACACCGGTAGAGACTTACGTTGCAGCAGCAGCACTACTAAATAAACTGAACGTGGTTTACGTGCACATTGCCGAAGTAGATTGGGAAGATGCACCGGAAACACCAAAAGCATTCAAAACTGCTGTTCGTGAAGCCTACAAAGGTGTGCTGATTTACGCAGGTCGCTACGATGCAGAAAAAGGCGCTGAAGCTATCGAAGAAAACACCACCGATATGGTAGGTTTTGGTCGTCCGTTTATTTCAAATCCAGACCTTCCTAACCGCATCAAGAAGGGTTATCCTTTAGCTTCTCATAACCCAGAAACGTTATTTGGTGGTGCAGAGCAAGGCTTAACAGACTACCCAGTCTACCAAGCTTAATCATCGCTCAACACAATCAAAAACCCTGCGCTCTCGCAGGGTTTTATCGTTCTAAATTAGGATAACCATGAATCTGAAGGCTCTCAAAGGTGAGTTGTTTCTTGTATTGGCAACCATTTTAGCCGCAATAGGTTGGATTGCCTCTAAACTCGTTATTCTCGAAGTCCCTGGTGAAATCTTCATCACTAGCCGTTTCCTATTAGCAAGTTTAATTCTCTTTCCCTTTTGCTATAAAAAAGTCCTCGCACTTAAGCCAAAACAGATTATCTCTTTGCTTGGTGTAGGCTTCGTGTTGGCTCTGTCTATTCAAGTTTGGGTCTACGCGGTCTCTATCTCAACCACTCTGGCCGAGGGAGCCTTTATCATGAGCCTTGCTATGATAATCGCGCCATTCGTATCACTGATTTTGTTTCGAGTTAAACCCAACCGAGCCTTTTGGATTGCCTTGCCGATTGCTATCTTAGGTATGGCTCTACTCACCCTTGCCAATGGTTGGCAAGTAGACAGAAGCCAATGGTATTTCTTATTAGCTTCTGGACTGTTGTCGCTACATTTTGTACTAAACAAACGTGTGATCACCAATCTAAATCCATTAACCTCTATCTGTGTACAATTGTTTGCTGTGGGATTAGTTGGAGCCATCTCTGTGGGCATTACCCAGCCAGATGCGTTCGAGCTTAACCGCCATATATTATTTTGGTTTGCAGTATCAACCCTTATTGCCACTTCGATTCGCTATCTAGCGCAAACGGTGGGTCAATTCTCAGTGAAGATGGAAACGGCATCTCTGATTATGATTTTAGAGCCCGTATGGACACTCATGCTCAGTATCAGCATGCTTGGAGAGGTCGTCGGTACGCAAAAGTTGTTAGGGGGAGGTGTTATCTTCTTATCGCTTTTGGTGTATATCAAACTGTCGAAAAAGAGATAAATTGGCTGCAAGCTATAAGCTATAAGCTGCAAGCTATCAGCTATCAGCTATCAGCTATCAGCTATCAGCTGCAAGCTATCAGCTATCAGCTATCAGCTATCATTCTGCATGTTGTTAGCAGGAATTTGGGGATGCACTCCTTCAGATTGCCGATAAGAGACCTCGGCAATGACAACGCTTAACCTGATGGCTTATGGCTTAAAGCTATCAGCTTCTTTATTTAAACTTCCTCGGCAAATAATCAGGCTTATTATCTGGATTACGTTCCCTTTTGGCTGCAATAGTTCTGTTCTTCCCAATTCCAACTTTAATTTGGTACCAAGTCTCTAGCAATAACGCTTTACCTTGGCTAGACCACCACGTGTTGTGATAGAGCTTCTTGTTCGCGGCTAATACATCTGGAGAGCGATTGATGCACTCCAGAGCAAGTTGGTAGGCACAATCATAAGGATCGTCGGCGACCTTAGTGACTAGCCCATACTCTTTGGCTGTTTGGCTGTCGATCTCCTTGGCTGTCATCGCCATTTCTAGGGTATGGTCTTTACGCATTAACTCACGAAAGGCGATAGCACCTCCCATATCAGGAATAAGTCCCCACTTGGCTTCCATAATGGAAAAAGTAGCATCAGGACTTGCTATACGAAAATCACCTCCGCTAGCCAACTGCAACCCCCCGCCCCAACAACGACCGTGAATGGAAAATATCACAGGACACGGAATATCTCGCCAACCCAAGGAAAAACGCTGAGCATCATTGGCACGAGTTGGCCACCACTTGAACAGCAAAGAGAGCGCCCCGCTTTTACTGGTTAATAGAGACTTCACATCGAGCCCAGAGCAAAAATCACTACCCTCGCCTCGAACGATCACAGCCCTCACTCGTTGATCGTTTTTCAACTCACGCGTGATGGCATTCACTGCTTTGAACATCTCCATATCGATGGCGTTGAGCTTATCAGGACGATTAAGGCTGACTATTGCAATCTGATTCTCATCAATAGTGCAGATCACTCGAGACATATTCCTTCACCTTTGATAGTGGTCAAACCACTAAGCTATACAAATAATTAACATTTTAAAAGGTTTCTATATTAGTTTTCGTACATAAGGCATTAGCTTTATATGCTTTTCCATTTCAATAGTATCCTAACTACAACCGTATTGACTCTCAAAGAACACACATAATTCACAATGCGTTTACTTCTTAAGTAAACCCTGTGATCAACTCGATAAATAGCGAATTTCTCATTTTAATCATGGTGTTATGTGATGAGAAAAACAAATAACCCTGATGAATAGGAGGATAATTTTGTCAGACATTCGTAATTATCAATGGTGAACAATAATGCTGTATTTTGAGTTTTTGTTCCTTCTGATTGTGCTCTACATTGGCTCACGGAAGGGTGGTATTGGACTGGGGGTTGTCTCGGGCATTGGCCTAACCATTGAGGTATTCATCTTTAAGATGCCACCTACCTCTCCTCCTGTAACCGTTATGTTGATCATTTTAGCGGTGGTGACCTGTGCTTCCATATTAGAGGCTGCCGGTGGTCTAAAATACATGCTTCAGGTCGCCGAGCGTGTGCTTCGTAAAAATCCCAAACGCGTTACTTTAATTGCCCCCTTTGTAACCTACAGCATGACATTTTTGCTTGGTACTGGTCACGCTGTATATTCAATTATGCCCATCATCGGAGATGTGGCACTGAAAAATGGCATTCGCCCTGAGCGCCCTATGGCTTCTGCCTCCGTCGCTTCTCAGATAGCGATTACTGCCTCTCCAATATCGGCTGCAGTCGTTTATTACCTTGCACAGCTTACCGATATTCGCCCTGACATTAGCTTACTTTCTATCTTAATGGTCACAGTGCCTGCCACTTTGTTTGGTACTCTTCTTATGGCCCTGTACAGCATGAAGCGTGGTAAGGAATTAGATGACGACCCAGAATACCAAAATCGCTTAAAAGACCCAGAAATGCGCGATCGTATACTCAATACTACAGCCACATCTTTGGACGAGACCTTACCCACTTCAGCTCGTAACTCAGTATTGCTGTTTTTACTATCGATTGCGGTCATTGTGGTGATTGCGATGGTACCTGAGATCCGCACCATTGGTGAGGCGACCAAACCCATCAGTATGGCTGTAGTCATTCAAATGATGATGCTCTGCTTCGGCGGTATTATTTTGTTAGCCACTAACACTGACCCTAGACTCGTTCCTAATGGGGTCGTGTTTAAATCGGGTATGGTAGCCGCAATTGCTATTTTTGGTATTGCATGGATGTCAGACACCTATTTCCAATACGCAATGCCACAATTCAAATCAGGCATCGTTGAAATGGTGACCACTTACCCATGGACCTTCGCTCTTGCGCTGTTCATTGTTTCAGTAGTCGTGAACTCTCAAGCAGCAACCGCGCGCATGATGCTACCTGTAGGCTTAGGTCTTGGCTTAGAACCTGCGCTCTTAATAGGTTTGATGCCCGCTGTATACGGTTACTTCTTTATCCCTAACTATCCATCTGATATCGCGACGGTCAACTTCGACTCTTCAGGTACCACAAAAATAGGCAAATGGTACTTTAACCACTCCTTTATGAGTGTTGGCCTTATTGGGGTGATCAGTGCCTGCTGTGCAGGTTATATGTTGGGTCAGGTAATCATTGGCTGAGGTTGATAAAATGAAAATTTTCTATGAGACCAAACGAGGCAAGCATAAAGGGCTTATTCAACAGCCTCATAGGCACAGAAATGGTAAATTTGCGGTTAGTAAAGCAAGGTTTGATGAAGGCTATACCTACGTAGAGAGTACCGAAGAACTCTATAAGTACTTACGACAAGGCTATAAAGTAAAAGTGAGTAGCGTTCAGCCACTCACCGCTCCTAGTCTAGTAGGACTCGCCTCTTTGACAATTGAAGAAGCAGCCATTTAAGCAAAACGCCCCAAGGAATCACTCTTGGGGCGTTCATTTAACTACAGGGCACTAAGATAAGCTTTCAACGATTTAAGTCTAACCGTCGCTCCGCCAATAATGTCCATAAAACCTAGAATTGGGTGTGGCTTAGTGGCTGAAATCCACGCCGAACCTGTTGCCCCAATAGGGATGTTGTACCCTTTAGGCTCTTCAAATTCAATGATGACAGTACGACCATGTGCACCCGCATTATTTGCGACGTGTTGATTTACACTTTGCGTGCCATTTTTCACCGACACTGTTGCCTCACCGGTACCGCTAGTAATACTGTGAACCTTACCTCGGAATACTTCACCAGGGTGAGAATTCACATAGAACTCTGCAAACTGACCTTCTTTGATGTAACGATAAGTTTGGTCACTAACACGCATCTCCATAAACTTTTTACTCGTGTCATAAATATGCATGTTACCGGTACGAGTGCCTTTAGAAATGTTCACAACACCAATCTGACCATCAAACGGCGCTATCACTTGGTTCATTTCATTCTGCCACTGACTCTCAGAGATCTGAGCTTTAATGGTAGCAATCTCAGCGTTCAGCTCTGACAAGTGAGAGTATCCTTGCTGGATAGCGTTTCTTACATCATCACGCTCGGCTTGACTGCTGTATTCTTCTAATTTCATCAAACGTGCCATTGTGGTTTCATCTGTTTCAATTTGCATTTTAGTTGCTGATATTTGATGTTTAACCGCTTGGATTTGCGCTTTTAGACCTTTAATTTCTTCGATAGAATCCGTTGCTTCTAAGGTATATAGCAATTCACCCTTTTCTACGACTTGGTTGTGATTGACCAGAACACTTTCTACTTTTTGTCCCACTAGAGGACTTAGAACAGCGTGAGGCGCCTTAACCGTGCTGCTATCTGTCAAATCCACAGGGGCCCAAAAACGGCTCACAGTAAACAAAGTCATTGCTAAGAAACAACCGACAGCGGTAATCATAGTTGCATTGCGAAGGTTCCATTTAATGACGCCAGCTTTAACTAGAATCCACATAATAAAAACGTAAGGAAGCATAATCTCTTTCATTATTTAGACTCCTGCGCTGATGATTCTTTACCTTGCTCTACACCGCGGCGAATGACACCGCTCAATGAATTCCCAATAATGTCCCAACGAGTAAATGCGATGACAATGGCCACTACCCACCATGTTTTGCTAATGAATAAGCCACACAACGACAAGGCAAATACGATAGTGGTGTGTGCACTATTACGATGCTCACTCTCGTGAACCGCAACCTCATGCAATTGCCATAACAAATAAGCAACGTAAGCAAAAATAGAGAGGGTTACAACGAAGATGAGACCCATAAAGATTTCAGAGTTGAGCAAGTTGATTATCGAAGGGTTGCCATCAACAAACTCGCTGTCTGGCATAGACTCGCCATGAATGTTGGACAAGGTAGAGAAAAATAGGGAAGTTGCAGCTGCAGCACCAAGTACTCCAATTGCTTTCATTAACCACTTTAAAACACAGAACAGTCTTTTCATTACGTACTCTCACTTTAGTTGGGCTCTAACAAAGAATCGTATGGTAGCGACTACGTATGGCGCCCTAACTTCAAAGAGTGTTTGGCCATCTCCCTATTCCGCAATCTCTACAACACAGTGAGAATAAATAACTTAGATGATTACCTCCAATCATTAATTCTTATACCCGATATGCGCGAGGGTTATATCGAATAGAAAACCGCGCTAAACTAGCAGATAAGGCAAGTATTCAATACAATCAGCCTAGCGACTCTAAATCCGCGCCGTTTTGCATTAAAGGTATTCTTAACACATGAGCATCGACCCGCTTTTTACCCAATTTGAGCAACCTATCTCACAGCCGATACCAAAGCGGTTCACCTTTCCTTTTTATTATGATCCGCACGCGCTGACGATCATCGCCTGCGAACTGCTACAGAAAAATTTAAGTTCAAATACACGATTTAATAAGCTGTTTAGCCTTCGAGACGATCAAAGTATCAATACAGAAATTAGCTCACCCGATAGCGGTAAAATGTTTGGTGTTTTAGTTGTGAAAAATGCGGCTGGAGAGCTTGGGTTTTTAAGCGCTTTCTCAGGAAAAATTGATGATAGTAACCATCATCAAGGGTTTGTACCGCCGGTCTACGATATGTTGGATGATGACAGTTTTTTTAGAAGTGAGTTAGAAAAGATCAACGATGTTTCAACAGAACTCAACGCCTACATAAGTAACTCCAACATCGAACAACTGAAGTCACTACTCTCGGTAATAATTGAAGAAGAATCATCTCAAATACAGCATCTGCAAGCTGAAATCGCAGACAGCAGAAAACAACGTAAGCTAGCGCGTATTCAAGCACAGAACACTTTGCCAGAGCAGAAATATCAAGAAGTTGAGAAAAGCTTGGCCAAGCAAAGCGTAGCGCAAAAAAATCAGCTCAAATGGCTCAAGAAAGAATGGGCAGATAAGCGAACTCTACTGGCAGAGAAAATCACCCAAGTAGATCAAGCCATCGCTGATTTAAAAGCTAAGCGTGCAGGGTTGTCCAATCAACTTCAACATAAAATCTTCGCCCATTACTCTTTCTTGAATGCCGAAGGAAATCGTCAAGACCTAAACCAGATATTTGCTCTAACCGCCTATAAAGTACCACCCGCGGGAGCAGGAGAATGTGCGGCCCCTAAGCTAATGCAATACGCTTATCTCAATGATTACGAACCCGTCGCAATGGCAGAGTTTTGGTGGGGCCATTCACCAAAATCAGAAATTCGTCAGCACAAACAATTTTACCCGTCGTGCATGAGTAAGTGCCACCCTATCCTATCGCACATGTTAGTAGGTTTAGAGGTAGACCCAAATCCACTACTCGAGAATCCGGCAGAAGATAAGCCTTTGCCTATCATCTATGAAGATGAACATATTGTGGTGGTAAATAAGCCAGAAGGGTTTCTTTCTGTACCCGGTCGACACATTCAAGACTCAGCGTTTTATCGCATACAACAAATGTATCCAGATGCTGAGGGGCCCTTTGCTCTGCATCGCTTAGACATGGCAACCTCTGGTTTACTGGTGTTTGCTCTCACTAAGCGTGCAAATAAATCACTACAAAAGCAGTTCATCTCGCGTGAAGTAAAAAAGCGTTATGCTGCTTTAATTGATGGGAATCTGCAGCAGAAAGAAGGGAACATTACCCTCCCTTTGTGCGGCGACCCTTACGATAGACCAAGGCAAATGGTGTCTTATGATGAAGGTAAGCCAGCGCATACTCGTTATCAGCTTATGGAAATTGTCGAAGGGCACAGTAAGGTTATGCTATATCCAGAAACCGGTCGTACCCACCAGCTACGCGTTCATTGCGCCCACGCAGAGGGTCTAAACATGCCCATCATTGGAGATAGCTTATATGGTCGCAAAGACGTTAGGTTGTATTTACATGCACAGCAACTCAGTTTTACCCACCCCATCAGTAAAGAGTGGGTCACTTTTGAGGCTGATATTCCGTTTTAATACTAACTCGAGAGTATTGCCAGTTGTTGCTGGTAAGCAAAATGGCCCACGATACAGCGCAGAGTGCCATAATCGTATTTAGCTTCAAAGTGCTCAAACAAAGGCTTAAGCTTACCCTCAGATAGAATATTGAGCTGTTTAATGGCGGCATCGAACGGTTCTAGCTCTGAGGGCTCGATGTCAATCACTTGAGCAAGTTGGCACGCTCCAAGCTCTATTGCTGAGGCGAGATGGTTCATCACTGTGTTAAGTGCAATTTGGCGCTCTTTCGCCACCAAATCAGCCTCTTTCAAAGACTGAAATAACTCTAGTGTTGTTTGCTCTGTAGCGCTCAATGCAGGAAGTGGTTTTGGCTGAAGCTGCATCAGTTCGATAATTGGCTCGCCATATTTAGCAACTTTGGCTTCCCCAAAGCCCGATATTTCGCCCAGTGCATCTAATGTGGTTGGCCTCTTTAAAGCGATGTCTGCCAAGCTAGCATCGTGACAAATCACATAAGCAGGCACATTTTGTTCTTTGGCTAGGCTTGCCCTAAGCTCTCTAAGTTTCTCAAACACTTCAGCATCTTGGGCAGAAAGCACATGACTTTTTTTCGCGCTACTGGACTTTTTCTTCTTGGCCTTACGAAGTTCACGCAGTTCTATGGTTTGCTCACCTTTAAGTACAGCGCGGCATTGTTCGGTTAACTGTAGATTATTGTACATACCCTCAACGGTTAAGTAATTCATAGCAATCAACTGCCTGAATACACCTTTCCATTGCTCTGCTGTAAGCTCTGTACCTATACCAAAAGTAGATAGGGCGTTGTGACCAAAACGCTGGATCTTTTCATCACTTTTACCAAGCAACACATTCACTAAGTGAGTCACGCCAAAACGTTGGCCTGAACGATACACAGTAGAAAGCGCCTTTTGTGCGGCTTGCGTGCCATCCCATGTTTTAGGAGGATTTAAACAGTTGTCGCAGTTCCCACAACCCTGTGCCAGTGACTCACCAAAATAACCTAGTAAGGTTTGACGGCGGCAGGCACTCAGTTCGCAATATCCAAGCAGAGAATTGAGCTTACCTACCTGTACTTGCTTGTATTCTTGATTGCCATCAGAGTTTTCTACCATTTGTTTTTGCATCACTAGGTCTTGCAAACCATAAGCCATCCACGCATTTGCGGGTAAGCCATCACGCCCTGCACGTCCGGTTTCTTGATAGTAGGACTCGATACTTTTTGGCAAGCTAAGGTGTGCCACAAATCGTACATCGGGTTTATCTATACCCATACCAAACGCAATTGTGGCTACAATGATGACCCCTTCTTCACGTAAGAAGCGCTGTTGGTTTTGATTCTTTTGCTCAACCGACATACCAGCATGATAAGGCAGAGCCATGCGCCCCTTATCAGAGAGCCAAGTGGCCGTTTCCTCAACCTTTTTGCGTGATAGACAATAGATTACTCCTGCATCTTCGGCATGGTTATTCTCGATAAAATCCCAAAGCTCATTCTTTGCATTGGCTTTCTCACTCACGTGATAACGAATGTTGGGACGATCAAAACTATGCACGAATACTTTGGCATCAGAGAGATGAAGCTGCGCGATAATCTCTTGCTTTGTGCGTTCATCTGCCGTTGCAGTTAAGGCAATACGAGGTACGTTCGGAAATCGCTGAGGTAGAATAGACAGTTTTTGATATTCAGGACGAAAATCATGCCCCCACTGACTAACACAGTGAGCTTCATCGATGGCAAACAATGAAATGTTCGATTGTTCAAGAAGGTTTAAGGTACGCTCCATGAGTAAACGCTCAGGAGAGACATAAAGCAATTGTATCTCGCCACGCATTACCGAGGCTTCGACTTCCAATTGTTCATATTGATCTTGAGTGGAGTTTAGAAAGGCGCACGCCACGCCCACTTGCCTCAGAGCATCCACCTGATCTTTCATCAAGGCAATTAGAGGTGAAACCACTACCCCAACACCAGATCGCACCATTGCGGGGATCTGGTAACAAATAGATTTACCGCCTCCAGTCGGCATCAAGGTCAGAACATCTTGCCCTTGTACCACACTCTCGACTATAGCTTGCTGTTGGTGACGAAAATTGTCGTAACCAAAAACAGAATTTAATACATCTATGGGCTGTGGTTTACTCGTGTGCTCGAACTGACTCAATGCTGAAAATCCTGAGGGTTAAGTGAATAAAAAGGATAGCGAAGAGTCAGCAGCCAAGTAGCGGATAATAGTATTAAATGTCCTATTATTTAGAAGTCGAATCTGGCTTCACTGACAGCATCATTTGCAATCCGCCGCCATTATGCACGTGTTTATACCCTTTCGTCAGCAGTATTTGTTTCGCATTTCCAGAACGGTTACCACTGCGGCAATACACCACGATATGATCGTTCTTTTCCACAAATGAAAGATCGGCTCTAGATAAATCAGCAACAGGAATATTCACCGCATTGTCGAGATGCCCACCGTTGAACTCTTGCGACGTTCGCACATCAATGACTACTGCACCAGAATCAATCCATTCCCATGCCTGCTCTGCACGCTCTGTTGCAAAAGATCCCGTTGAAAAAGCCATACTAGGAATGAGAAACGCCAGCGCCATTAATTTTTTAATCATAAAGCTCTCCTATCCAAAATAAGGACAATAAGCTTCAATCTACTTTCCGATTCCACTCATCATCAATGAAATCTAGTAAATCTCCATCACCCATGAACCAAGCTTTTTCTCTTGCCACAATTCAATAATCATTGGTTCAAGTGCTGAAATCACACGTTGCAGATCGTCGGCGGTCTTAGAGGTATTGAACCAACCATTGATAGAGTCCAAGTTGAATGCAAGTTGCTTCAAATTGCCCGAATTAGTTAAAAGCTCCTCGCCATTGGTCGCTTGTTCTTGCTCCGATAGCTGGATACTAGATTCAAAATACTGATCTCCAGCTCTATACAGGTTCCAACCATCTTCTCTTGTGGCTAAAAGTCGCATATTTAATTCCTATTTTTTGCTCATAATAAGCCTAATCACAACACACCTGTGTTTCTAATCAAAGGATGTACTTCACACACTGAAGGTTCAAGATACGAAAAATATCGATGTCACAACCGAGCGCAAGTTTTACGTTACGATAAAATAGGAAAGGTAAAATACACAATCAACTACCTTAGCAATCGAGCGAAAAATCGTGTACTTACTGTGGGCATTACAATCAAAGAAAAACAAACAAGGCAGACCTGTGATTACAGCTCTGCCTTGTTACGGTTATAAACCAACGAAGAAGCTGATCACTATCGCATTAACAATATCGATAAAGAAACCACACACCAATGGCACGACAATAAAGGCTTGCGGACTTGCACCGTAACGACTCGTTACTGCGGTCATATTTACAATCGCCGTCGCGGTAGAACCTAAAGTTATCCCTCCAAAGCCTGAACAAATAACTACTGAGTCGTAGTTTCTGCCCATCAAGTAGTAAACCACTAAGACAGTGAACACTAGAGAAAGCAGGATTTGAGCTGACATGATGACAGAGATATAACCAAACATTCCGTCTAAATCCCAAATATGAAGCCCCATCAGTGCCATAGTTAAGAACATGCCAAGACAAATGTCAGAGATCATCGCGAGTCCCTTACGACCTTGTTCTATTTTTGCTTTTGTTTGGCGTTTCTGGAATAAAGCTCGGCCAATATTACCAATCAAAATACCCGCAATTAGACAACTCACGAATAAAGGAAGCTTTATACCTGCCGCCTCAATAGACTCGCCAATACTGTAGCCAAGCATTAGAGTGACATTTAACACTAGCCACGCCCACAGCACACCAAAGTGGCTCAATTCAATCGTAGTTTCATGATCTTTATAAGCACCAACGGCCACATCTTCTTGTTCAGACGGCGCCACTTTATGCTTATTTAACAGATAATTAGCGATAGGACCACCAATTACACAGGCAGCAATCAAGCCTACTGTGTTAGATGCAACTCCCAACTCCATCGCATTACTTATGCCATACTCTTGAGCAAACGTTGGTGCCCAGGCTAACGTAGTCCCTACACCACCAATCAGACTGACCGAGCCAGATAGTAGACCGGCCTTAGGATCTAAGCCAAAAGCACTGGCCACAGACATACCAACGACGTTTTGCAATACGATAAAGGTGCCAGCAAGCACCAACAAGATAAATAATGGACGACCACCTTTTATCAATGTCTTAAGGTCAGCTTGAAGACCGATCCCTGCAAAGAAGTACAGCAGTAAAAAATCTCGGACTTCGAGGCTAAAGGTTATTTTAGTTTTAAAGACATAATAAAGAACTGCAACTGTTGCTGCACAAACAAAACCACCAATAACAGGTTCAGGTAGGGAATATTTTTTCAATACATCTGAGCGTTCAATAATGGCTTTACCAATAAAGAGCAGTGCAATGGCGATGGTGAAGGAGACGAGCGGTGGTACTAATACTTCTGACATAAATTAATCTGTTCCTAGGCAGTGAATGCGATGGTATATGCAATACAACGTTAAGCTACCAGTGTAATGTAAACCTCACGAAAATCATTATTTTATCGACAGCAACAGGCTAACGTTTAACCAAGCCACCAACAAAAATCCCCACAATAATCGAAAGCACGGCAATAGTCCCCGCTGGGGAAAGAGCAGGAAGCGCGACTAAAAGCTGAGTGTCATTTCCTCCTCCGGCTAGCACTGCACCAAGCCCCATTAAACAGCCTGAGCCTAAGTGCCATAAATATCGTTTAACACAGGCAATCTCAAGACGAAAAGAACGAGTTGTGATGGCCGCAATCAGCATCCCTAACACCAAGCACGCAATGAGCATAAAACGCTCAATGCCTGGCCAAAAATGGTCAGTGTCATTCCATATATAAAAACTCACATCTTTGAGCAAGCCACTCGGTGTCCAGTGTGGTTCAAACACAAAAATGCAGCCGCCCATGAAACCAATAGCTAACATCAACAGCCATAGTGTTTGGTTCTCTTTATTCAATTTAAAGACAAACAACCCGACTAATATTGAGCCTATAAAAAGAAAACCTAATTGCATCACTATTGGCATTTCATATCGATTTGGTTTGATATCGATCATCAAAGTCGAGAAAGCAACCCAAGCGACAATCCAGCCTATGATCGTAGCCAGCATTACTAACTGTCCGCGAGCTAAGCGACTGATTGTAGACACCCCACAACCTTGGTTAAACGCAGCACCCAAGCCAAATAAAAAACCGCCGACCACGAAATGCCAACTCGGTAAATAAGCCGTGAATAAGTTCTGCTCAGTGTAGATATAAATAAAGCCAATAGAGAGCCAAGAGAATGTCCCACTAAAAATAATCGCGATGAGAAACATCGGACTTCCAGCACGAGCTTCCTTAACACCTCGCACCATACACAAGCCGGTAGTTTGTGCGAGATATCCAAGTATTCCAATCATCACCAAAGATAGATATAACACTCACTTCCCTCATGAAACACGCAAAATTTGAACTCAAATTACACGTTTATGAATGAGGTAAATATAGTTGAAAGCCATCAACTAGAACGATGAACTGAATGTATTGCTCCATTGATTGAGGATGTCGCAAACAGCGAATATCAGGTGCAATGGCTAGACCTTTTCTATCAAGCCTGCAGTTTCAGCGAAGTAACGTCTACTTGTTAGCAAACAAGTAAAGCGTTAAAGATCTTTAATTTGTTTTATCACGACTCGTGATAAATGCGTAGATGGCTGAAATTATAATCACAAAGCAGAAAATATTAATAAGTGTATTCACGGCGTGCTCCTCATGACCTGACATTACATTTAGACTAATCAATCACAGTGACAAGAAGAATCAACGACGTTTATTTACACCATCAATCCAATTGAGGTTTACGCCGATAGAGAGCACAAAACGCATAGTGTTAGTCGTGCCACTCTTATATACTGGGCTTCTTTCAAAGGAATACCTATTATGGAAATGCTCATTGTTTCTTCAGAGCAGCAAAAACGTCTCATCATGCTTTTTATTCGCAAAAAAGCGTCAATGTCAGACAAAGCCCTGTTAAAAAATCTCGATGCTTACTCGGTAAACTCTTCGGTTTACCCTGCATTTAAGAAGGCATCAGACTTACTAGTAGAACGAATTGCTCTGCCTTTTGCCGATGAAAAGACAGGAAAATTACTAGGTGGTGATTTCCTATACCGATACTTATCGAAAGGTTACATTTGTTTAGGTAACTATACTGGACAGCCAAAACCTGACCTAACGCCTTATGGTGTTCGATCAGTGCGTATGTTACCCAAGGTAGGTTTTGGGCTGTAAACTTTCACCACACATTTTAATTGCCTGCTTAATCAAGCCATAAAACAACACCGCATCACAGTAAAGGATCAACAGAAAATGAGTGAGCTAACCCCTCAACAAGAACAAGCCATTGCCACATTTAAAGCGAATATGCATTTCCCAGAAAATGGTTTTCATAACTTGATCATTGAACTGTGCAAGGCCTATCAACTGCCTTTTCAAAAAGTACGTAAGGTGTTGATGAGCTCGCAAGTAAAACTAGAAAAGAAGATTCGCCTTCAATTCGATAATCTGCAAAGTAGTGAACTCACCCAGCAAGCTTGGCTAGAAACTGTTAATGCTGAGTTGAACGAAATGGCTAAAGAAAACATCCCTGCAATGAGCGCATTGCAGGCGAATAATAACTACCTCAAAGCAACTACTGCTTTAAAAACTGTCATTCAAAATGAAGGTGAGCGCGAAGAGGTATTAGAATATCTATTCTTAGCCTATGAAAAAGAGGTATTTAAACCTCTACTGGCAATGCTACGAACCACTCCAGTTTACTGGAAGTTAATGCGCGCCGAAGAAATTTGCAAAATGACTCCTGAGTATCAGCAGAATTTCAGTGAGTATCCGCAACATGTGGATGCCGCTAATCATTTATTTGAGTTAGAGATGCAAGTAAAAGCCTTGAATCTTGAGTAGGCATACAAAAAACCATTGGATAGCAATGGACATCTAAAGGTGGATGTCCGTTGTAAATAATGGTTTTTGTTATATCTCAGGCATAAAAAAAGACGTCCTAAGACGTCTTTTTTTATGAATGTGGCGGTGAGTGAGAGATTCGAACTCTCGATACGTTGCCGTATACACGCTTTCCAGGCGTGCTCCTTCAGCCACTCGGACAACTCACCGTATTTGAAGTGTTGACTGTGTCGGTCAACGAGGCGCTAATTTAATGATTTGTCGGCGGTTGGTCAAGTAGAAATCTGGGCTTTTTCTATAGTTTGCGATTGTTTGAACAATTATTGTGTAGTTCGATGAAATTTGAGGCATTTAGGGCAATTTAGCAGTGCAGTTGGATTTAAAGGCTTGCTACACTATGCAAAACCTTTTTTATGGATAGCCATTTTGGATTTAGCACAAATTATTGCTCAGCCTGAGCTCGAAGATCGCCTTCTTCCTTACCATCAAACCCTCGGATTTATTACTGCAATGGCGGCGGCGCCGAATGTGCTTGATCCTGCTGAATGGATTGCCTACCTATGGGGTGGCGAAGAGAGCGCTCCTTTTACTGATGGTGAACAGTTAGAGTCTTATTTGGAAGCTATTATCAATGCTTGGAATGCGGCGCGTCCTGCGCTGTTTGAAGGCACTTGGCAGTGGCCAATTGAATGTGACCTGAGTGACCAAGAAATAGTGACAGAAGCAACTAAAGAGTTCTGTGAAGGCTTACTACAAGGTTGGCAACTGGCTCAGGATGATTGGCAGACGCTTATGCCTCAAGATAGTCAAGATAACGCTCTACTGGGCGGAGTATTACTATCAATTAGCATGCTTTATGACCCAGAAACCTCACTTACGACGCTTTCTGAAGAAGGTATGAATGGTCTTGACCAATTTGCTGAGATCTTTAATGCCATGCCTGCAATGTTGTGTGGATTAACACAGCGTGGGGCGAGTTTGGCGGAAGCGCAGTAAAAAAAAGCTGTCAGCTGCAAGCTATCAGCTATCAGCTATCAGAAATAAAAAACCTCGGCATTTGCCGAGGTTTTTTGTGAGCGTCACATTTTGGTTAGGCGTTGCCTTTAACCTTAATGTTTAACTGCTCTGCGAAATCCAACATGCGATTTAGTGGAATAAGTGACTTCACACGCACAGCCTCATCAACGAAGATTTCGTGCTCTGCTCCACCCTCTTTCAATGCTGATTCAATCGCTTTAAGACCATTCATTGCCATCCAAGGACAATGTGCACAGCTGCGACATGTTGCGCCTGCACCTGCTGTTGGTGCTTCAATAAGCTCTTTCTCTGGTACCAATTGTTGCATCTTAAAGAAGATGCCTTTATCGGTCGCTACAATCAGTTGCTTGTTAGGAAGCGCTTTTGCCGCTTTAATCAACTGGCTAGTAGAGCCAACGGCATCGGCTAGCTCAACAACACTAGCCGGAGACTCAGGGTGCACAAGAACAGCTGCGTCTGAATAGACCGCTTTCATGTCCCTTAATGCTTTTGCTGAGAACTCATCGTGTACGACACATTCGCCATTCCACAGCAGCATGTCAGCGCCTGTTTGGTTAGCAATGTAGGAACCAAGGTGACGATCTGGGCCCCAGATAATCGGCGTACCTTCAGCGTCTAAATGCTCAACGATCTCTAGTGCGATGCTTGATGTTACCACCCAATCCGCGCGCGCTTTAACAGCCGCAGAGGTATTCGCATAGACAACGACTGTGTGATCTGGATGTTCATCGCAAAATTTGGAAAACGCATCTTCTGGACAACCCAAGTCTAGAGAACACTCTGCTTCTAGGGTTGGCATCAAGATGGTTTTCTCTGGGGTCAGAATCTTCGCAGATTCCCCCATAAAGCGTACACCCGCAATGATCAACGTCTTCGCAGAATGGCGGTTACCAAACTTGGCCATCTCTAGAGAATCTCCAACAAAGCCACCGGTTTCTTCGGCTAGCGCTTGGATCTCTGGATCGGTGTAGTAATGGGCGATCAATACCGCATCTTTCTTTTGAAGAAGGGTCTTGATGGTCTCCTTGTAAGCCTGTTTCTGATCTTCACTCAGAGGTACGGGCTTAGGAGGAAATGGGTAAATTGTTGGTGCTGTTTCTAATATTTGGCTCATTGCAATGCTCGGGCAACTTCCTTTAACTTCGGGCATTGTACACTGCTTTGAGTGCGCTTGCCAAAAGCAAAAAAGCTCAGCAAATAAATGCTGAGCTTAGAGATTATGAATTGATGCTACTTCAAGTTAGACAGCTTTTTCTTAGCTGAATTAGCAGAAGAGGTATTCGGGTACTCATCCACCGCTTGCTGGTAGTACTTCTTCGCTGCGCTAGTGCTGTTATTTCTAGTAGCAATATCCCCTAACTTAACTAATGCATCTGCACGCTTGTTAGAGTCTTTATAGGCAACGACTGCAGCAAATGCTTTTGCTGAATCTACGTCTTTCTTCTTCGAAAAGTAGAGCTGTCCTAACCAGTAATTCGCGTTAGGCGAATACACTGATTCAGGGAAATCTTTCTTAAACTGCTCCAAGGCAACTGTGGCTGCGTCGTAGTCCTTATTCTTCAAGATCAGATCAACCGCGCTTTGATACGCTTTTTGCTCGTCTTGGTTTGAAGAATATTTACCGGCTGGGGCTGACTCGGCAGGTTGTGCTGGGGCTTGTTTGGCTTTGGCAACTTCAGAACGAACTTTGTCTAATTCAATAAACAACTCTCGTTGCCTATCGATAAGCTGACGCATTTCGTGGTTGTTACGTTCTAATTCGCCACGCAACTCACTGACATCAAGAGACATTTCATCGACTTGTTGTTGCAAATTGGCTTGTACTCGGTTGCTGTTTCGTAGCAGACGCTCCAAGCGCTCTGTCTCGGATTCTTTAGCGCTTGAGGACGACTTAGATGTCGAAGCACTGTTTGAGTTGAGATCAGAAACGGGAGCCGGTGCGGCGAATGAAACACTCGCCGCACTTGCTAGTAACGTAAGCGCAACTGCTCGCTTGTAGTTACTGATCATGTTTACTTCCTAAGATTAGTAAACTAGAACCGCACGACGGTTTTTCGCGTACGCTTCTTCAGATTGACCAAGCTCTAGAGGCTTCTCTTCACCGTAGCTTACGATAGAAAGTTGGTCAGCTTGAACGCCAGATGCTTGAAGGTAATTAGAAACTGCGTTAGCACGACGCTCGCCTAGTGCGATGTTGTACTCAGGAGTACCGCGCTCATCAGCGTGACCTTCGATAGTTACTTTAACGTCTGGGTTTTCGCTTAGGAAAAGAGCGTGAGCTGATAGCATCTCTTCGTACTCAGAACTGATAGTAGAGTTATCGTATGGGAAGTATAGAGTTGTGTTTTCGCGTAAAGCTTTCTCAGCCATTTCACGCTCTTCAGCTAGTTTCTCTTCTTCTGTCATTGGAGAAACAACAGTTGTGTCTGTAGTTTCAGTTGCGTTTGCTTGAGCTTCTTGATTAGTAGTTTGTGCATCAGAAGCGTCAGTTGCTTCGTCAGTAGAACTACAAGCTGTAACAGCTAGAACAGGTAGTGCGATTAGCAGCCCTTTAAAAACCTTGTTAAGTTGCATATTAAGTTTTCCTTATTGTATAAAAAGTAACGTCGTTACAAAAACGGTGACCAGGCGGGTGCTCTTACACGCCCATTGGTTGCTGGTAGTCTGGCTTTAAACCGTCCATCAATTGAAACCATCGATAGCACATTGTTTTTATTATACATTGAGCTGTATATCACCATTCCTCCATTTGGAGCTATGCTCGGAGACTCGTCGAGTAGTGTTTTTGTCAACACTTGAACGGCCCCGGTCTCCAAATCCTGTTTTGCCAAATTGAAACCTGAAGAAGACTGATTCACCATAATCATGAAACGTCCATCAGGCGTAATTTGACCACCCAAATTTTGGCTACCCTGCCATGTCAATCTCTTCGATGCTCCGTTATCTAAATTTACTTGATAAATCTGAGGCTTACCACCTCTATCAGAGGTGAATATAAGAGATTGACCATTAGGGTGCCAAAATGGTTCTGTATTATTTGATCTACCACGAGTTATCTGTTTCAACTTACGTGATTGCAAGTCCATAGTGTAAACCTGAAGGCTGCCTGTTTTTGACAATACCAATGCGATTGACTTTCCATCAGGAGAGAATCTAGGTGCACCATTGTGACGAGGGAACGAGGTTAGCTTCTCTCGTTTGCCCGTGTAGATATTCATTAAGTAGATTTCAGCTTGGCCATTCTGGAAGCTTACATAAGCAAGCTGTCTTCCATCAGGAGACCATGCAGGAGACATCAGCGGCTGTTTGGAGCGTAATACTAAACGCTCGTTATAGCCATCGTAGTCAGCGATGCGTAGCTGATATGGATAGTTGTCTTTATCATTGACCACAACGTAAGCAATACGTGTCAAGAACGCACCGCGATCTCCAGTTAATTGCTCATACACTAAATCAGAGATACGGTGAGCGTATTCACGTAAGCGTGGTCCAGGCACCGTTGCTTGCTTGTTGAACAAAATATGGTCTTTAGACAATACCAAAGTACCATCTTGCAATGATTTAGCCTGACCATCTGTCAATGAGCCACGAACAACATCAATGAGCTTGTACTGTACTTTGTATTTGCCATCACCCGCATCAGTAATCGTACCGGTCAGGAGCGCATCTACGCCCATTGAGGTCCATGCTGAGTAATCAACGTCCTTATCTTGATAAGGCGTCTGTGGCATTTGATTGGTTGCTACTGGACTGAACTTGCCACTACGCTGTAGATCAGAGGCAATGACCGCTGACACATCGTGCGGCAGTTTTCCGGGACCTTCCCACTTGAATGGAACAATCGCGATTGGGCGTGCAGAATTGACGCCTTCTGTAATGACCAATTCTAGTGAAGCATGGGCAACAGACACCCCCATGCTACATATCATCAATAGACTTACAAATAATCGTTTAATCACCAGGTTTTCCTTCTTAAGGTGCAACGGTTAAGTTAATGCTCTTCAATTTATCTATAGCAGCCTTGTCGCTAGGTAGTGGGAAACTACCCACTTTTGATACGGCTACTTGTGCAGCGCGACAGAGCCCTGAATCTCCAGATAGGGTTCTTAGGTCGCTTACAATGAAGTTAGAGCCTGTGTTGAGCAATCGCAAATTCACTCGGCACTCTTTTCCTCTAAAGGAGTCATCTAGCAATAATTCTCGTTGAATCATTTGCTTATAGATTTCGCCCATTCGGGTTACTTCATCGGTAATGGCGCGGCTACGAGCCGTTGAGTTCGTTTGTTGCTCCGCTTCAAGACCAGAGAATATATCGCTGAGTGCTGCTTCTTGCTCTTTACGCTCGCGCTCAAGTTGTGCAAGGCGAGCTTGCTCTTTCTTGGCTTTCTCTGCAGCCTCTTTAGCCGCCTTCTCTTGAGCCAGTTTTTCTTGCTCTGCTTTACGTGCTTTTTCAGTGGCTTCTTTAGCGGCCTTTTCTTTGGCTACCCTATCCGCCTCTGCTTTCGCAGCTTTCTTGCTTGCTTCTGCAGCAGCTTTGACCTTAGCTAGACGCTCTGCTTCTGCTTTCTTCGTTGCTTGTTCTTTTTTCTTGCGCTCAGCTTCAGCAACTTTAGTACGTTGCTCTTCTTCTTTACGTTGCTTCTCTTTCAACTGGCGCTGCTTTTCAGCTTCGCGTGTTTTCTTCTCAGATTCTGCTTTTTCTTGGGCTAAACGACGAATACGTTCTTCTTCAAGCTTCCGGTTTTTCTCAAGTTGCTTACTTTGCTCTTTCAACTTGCGAATACGCTCTTGCTCTGCTTTTGAAGCAGCCTCACGCTCTTGGCGAATCTGCTGAGCCTGCTTTTGAATAGCGTTGGGGTCAATCACCACCGCCTCTACCATATTTGGCATAGGTTCTGGTTTTGACATATTGAAGTTAGTTCCCCAGATCAAAGCAATGACCAATAGCAAATGCACTGCTGCTGATATGATGAGCGATCTAGTGAACTTTTTATCTTGTTTCATCGGTTATTGGAATCTATCCCTTGATATCCGTCAGCAAGCCAACCTTGGCTATACCCGCTTGTCCTAGTTCATCAAGAACCAGCACTACATCTGCATAAGGTGTGGAGGCATCACCGCCCACCGCAACAGGTGCATCGGGTGAAATAGCGCGCTCTGCTTTGACTCGAACAATCACATCTTCAATGCTCATGCCACGTTGCACTTCTTCATCATTAACGCTAAGGCCAAGTTCACCTTCAGCTGTGATTTCAATAATGATAAAGCTTGCTTCGCTGTCACCTGCAAGCTCTGACGCAGGCGTGGCGCTATGTGTTTTTGGCAACTCAACATCCACACCCTGTGTGACAAACGGCGAGGTCACCATAAAGATAATCAGCAACACTAACATTACATCAATGTAAGGAACGACGTTGATCTCTGCCGTCAGTTTGCGTTTTTTAGGTTGATAACCCGCCATTGACTAGTTCCTATCACTCATCGCTTGACGGTGCAAAATAGCATGAAACTCTTCAGAGAACGTTGCGTATGAGTGCTCTAGCTTACCAACGCGGTTGCTAAGGCGGTTATAGAACATAACTGCTGGAATTGCGGCGAATAGACCCATAGCCGTCGCAATCAAGGCCTCTGCAATACCTGGCGCCACCATCGCAAGTGTAGCTTGCTTTACCTGACCCAATGCAATGAAGGCATGCATAATACCCCATACCGTACCAAACAGACCGATATACGGACTGATAGAGCCGACCGTGGCCAAAAATGGCAGATTCGTCTCTAAGTTGTCGACTTCTCTTGCCACCGATACTCGCATCGCTCGTCCAGTGCCTTCCATAATGAAGTCAGGAGAGCCTGCGTTGGTGCGGCGTAGACGAGCAAACTCAGTAAAGCCTGAATAGAAAATTTCTTCTATGCCTGATAGGCGATCTTTACGCGCTTTTACTTCTTGATATAACTTGCCCAGATCTTTACCTGACCAAAATTTATCTTCAAAACGCTCAGTATGAGCATAGGCCTCGGAGATAACCTTACTGCGACTTATGATCATCGCCCATGAGGCTACCGACATGCCAACCAAAGTGAGCATCACCAGTTGAACTAATAGGCTTGCCTCTAGGATAAGATCAATAAAATTGATTTCTGCGGACACTTTACGATAACTCCGTGATCATGAAACTGGGTATGGCCTGAGGCCTCATATTGGCGGTATTAATACATGCTACCTTAACCATAGCTTTGCACAATACTCTGCCTTCTAGATTGACTATCTCCTGACAAAAATCGAGAGATACGCGCTTTAATTGAGCAATATGTGTTTGGACCGTCAATTCTTGGTCGAGTTTCGCACCTTGCAAAAAATCGATATCCATATGGCGAACCACAAAACCTAAATTCTCTTGCAACAATACCTCTTGTGACACTCCAATGCTTCTAAGCATTTCCGTTCGTGCACGTTCGAAGTACTTCAAATAATTAGAATGATAAACAATACCACCCGCATCCGTATCTTCGTAATAGATTCGTATTGGCCAAGTGAACGGTGCTTTATCGGTAGACGACATGCCCTAGGTCCCTGATTTCTTTGCCTGTAATATACACAATGTATCTTTTTATTTTTTATGCAACACGTTTTTTTTGATGGATGCACCGCTTTCGTGAGCTAAGTGGTTAAAATTTAACTAATATCGCAATGTTTGGATACATTTTTGGCGGTTTGGCTGGTGATCGATCTGGGTTTGTGCGAACTAAGGTCCTGACTTTTGTCAGGATGACGTTTATCACCTTTAACATAGATAGAACAAATCCCTTATAAAAAAGGCCAGCGCTGTAAATCAGCTCTGGCCTTATTGAATGTCAGTTAAGCTTAGTCTTGCTTATCTTCATCCATCATTTCTGTGTGCTCTAGCCATAGAGCATTGATAATGCCAAAAGCACAAGCTAGCAACACACCCAAAATCCAAGCGAAATACCACATATCTTGCCCCTTCTTAGTAAAGTGAATTCTTATTTTCTTCGATGAACTTGTCATCTAAACGACCGAACATCTTGTAATAAGTCCAGCTGGTGTAAGCCAAGATCACTGGAACCATCACGAAGGCCACTGCCGTCATGAGATTAAGGGTCAATTCGCTAGAGGTTGAATCCCACATTGTTAAGCTGTGTGCCGGATTAAGGCTTGATGGCATAACGAATGGGAACATCGCTAGTCCCGCAGTAAAAATAACGCCAGCATTGCCCAAGCTTGAGAATAAGAATGCAAAACCACCCTTCTCTGCACGAGATGCAAGTAGTGCTAACAATGGCATAGCCACGCCAAGTGCTGGCGCTATCCAAAATGCAGGGTACTCAGCAAAATTCTTCATCCAAGCACCAGCCTCTACTACTACTTCTTTTGTAAGAGGGTTCGAAGCGCCATTGTGGTCCATTTGACTCGTAATGACGTAGCCGTCCATGCCTTGAACCCAAAAACCGCCAACAACAAACAGCACTGCAGTCGCAATACCCGCTAATTGAGCCAAGTTACGAGCACGCACATGAATGTCCGATGTGGTTTTCATCTGTAGCCATGTCGCGCCTTGCAGTAGTATCATCGATAAGCTGACTAGACCACATAGCAATGCAAATGGATTTAGTAGCCCGAAGAAGCTGCCGTGATAGCTAGACATCATGAACTCATTCAGCTGGAATGGTACGCCCTGCAATAGGTTACCAAAAGCGACACCGAAGATTATCGGTGGTACAAAACCACTGATAGAGATACAGATATCCCAAGTCTTACGCCATTTTGGTTCTTCAATCTTAGAACGATAATCCAAGCCAATTGGGCGAAGCCACAATGCAGCAAGAGCCACAATCATCGCGAAATAAAAGCCAGAGAACGACGTTGCGTACACTAGAGGCCATGCTGCAAACAAAGCACCACCCGCTGTAATTAACCATACTTGGTTGCCATCCCAATGGGGAGCAATAGAGTTGATCATTACACGACGTTCGGTATCAGTTTTGCCTAAGATAGGCACAACCGCACATACGCCCATATCAAAGCCATCAGTCACTGCAAATCCGACGAATAAAACGCCGATCAGCACCCACCATATAAGTCTTAAAACTTCGTAATCAAACATAATTACACTCCCTATTATGCGTCAACTTGACGACCGATTTTTGCTTTCGCTTCATCGTCGTTGTTTTGTTCAAAGTGGTAGCGGCCTGTTTTCAGACTGCTCGGTCCCTTACGTGCAAATTTCACCATTAGATAAACTTCTGCAATCAGGAACACAGTGTAAAGTGCCAGAATTGCTGCTAGTGACGCCCATAGCTGACCCATGGTTAATGCTGATGCTGCTACGTGTACAGGCAAGATCTCACCTACAGCCCATGGCTGACGACCAAATTCGGCAACAAACCAGCCTGCTTCAATAGCAATCCACGGAAGTGGCATACTAAATAGCGCAGCTTTAAGTAACCAAGGTTTTTGTTCAATCTTTTGACGACAAGTTTGGTAGAACGCCATACCGAAGACAAACAGCATAATGAAGCCACACGCAACCATGATGCGGAACGACCAGAATAGAGGCCAAACTGTCGGGATAGAGTCATCAGCTGCAGCTTGAATTTGCGTTTCTGTTGCATCAACGACATTGTCGGTATAACGCTTAAGAAGTAAGCCATAACCAAGGTCGTCTTTCACTTCATCAAAAGCGGCCACATTGGCATCAGACTTGTCACCTGCGCGAAGCTTTTCAAGAAGATCGTAAGCATACATACCGTTACGGATACGATCGACGTGCTCTTCACGAAGATCACGAAGACCCGTTACTTGCTTATCAATAGAACGCGTGGCGATAATACCCATGACATAAGGGATCTTAATCGCGTAGTCCGTTTCCATAGTCTCTTGATTTGGAATACCAAATGCGGTGAAGGCAGCAGGTGCTGGCTCGGTATGCCATTCAGCTTCAATCGCGGCAAGCTTAACTTTCTGTACATCACCAAGCTCATAGCCTGACTCATCGCCAAGAACGATAACAGATAGAATTGCAGCCATACCAAAAGAGGCAGCGATAGCAAATGAACGACGCGCGAAAGCCACATCTCGTCCCTTCAATAGGTAGTATGAACTAATACCAAGAACGAACATTGCGCCAGTTGTATAACCAGATGCGACGGTGTGAACGAATTTCACCTGAGCAACAGGGTTAAAGACAACCTCAGAGAAGCTCACCATCTCCATTCGCATAGTTTCAAAGTTAAACTCAGCGCCCACAGGGTGTTGCATCCACCCATTTGCGATAAGGATCCACAATGCAGAGAAGTTAGAACCCAACGCAACTAGCCAAGTTACCGCCAAGTGTTGACGCTTAGACAGTCTGTCCCAACCAAAGAAGAATAAACCAACAAAAGTAGATTCTAAGAAGAAGGCGACCAAGGCTTCAATGGCAAGAGGAGCACCAAAGATATCGCCTACATAGTGAGAATAGTAAGACCAGTTTGTTCCGAACTGGAACTCCATGGTAAGGCCTGTTGCTACACCTAGAGCGAAGTTAATACCGAATAACTTACCCCAGAACTTGGTCATATCTTTATAAATCTGCTTGCCTGTCATCACGTAAACGGATTCCATAATCGCAAGCAAGAAAGCAAGACCTAAAGTTAATGGTACAAACAGGAAGTGGTACATTGCTGTCAACGCGAATTGCAATCGCGACAGATCAACGACATCTATCATAAGAACTCCTTGGGTGTCTTCCTAGACACTGGCTCAACCTAAAGCGCAAAGTTAAAAATTAACAGGAGCTGTTAAATAACTGTATTAATCGTTAATTCCCTGAAAACTAACAGTTAAGCAGTTGTTAAGCATCCTCTAATATATCTGTGGGTTATATTATCGGTTTAATTTGTTGGTTTCAAAGGCTTTATTTCAGAAAGTTTCCTTGATTTGAATCAAGAATAATGAATTGAGACAGGTCTTTTATTGAACAAAAGGAGAGTGATATGTAACCAAAGTTAAAGGTTTTACGAGATTATTGTCAGACAAATAAAAGGGGCATTACACCCCCATAACTATTCATCAATCTTTTAGATCAAATCCAAAATGTAAGTAGGCACGGTCTGTAACAATTCGGCCTCTAGGCGTTCTTTGTAGGTAACCTTGTTGAATTAAATAAGGTTCAAGTACATCTTCAATCGTATCTTTTTCTTCACCGATAGCAGCGGCCATATTATCGAGACCTACAGGACCACCGTTAAACTTCTCTATAATAGCCAGCAGTAATTTACGGTCCATATAGTCAAAGCCAAGGCTATCGACATCTAACATGTCCAAGGCTTTATCCGCGATATCTGAATCTATGTGGCCATCCCCCTTCACTTCTGCGTAGTCTCGTACACGCCTCAGTAAACGGTTAGCAATACGCGGAGTACCACGAGCACGTCTTGCCACTTCTAGAGCGCCCTCTTCTTCCATCGACAGGTTCAAGCAATCAGCACTGCGCTGAACAATGTGTTGCAAATCGTCAATCTTGTAATACTCAAGACGCTGCGTAATACCAAAACGGTCACGCAGTGGCGAGGTTAATGAACCTGCTCGTGTGGTTGCGCCGATCAACGTAAAGGGTGGTAGGTCAATCTTGATAGAGCGTGCCGCTGGGCCCTCGCCTATCATGATATCTAATTGATAATCTTCCATCGCAGGATAGAGAACCTCTTCGACCATAGGACTCAAACGGTGTATTTCATCAATGAACAACACATCGTTTTCTTCTAGGTTAGTAAGAAGTGCCGCCAAATCACCAGCTTTTTCTAATACGGGCCCAGAAGTAGTGCGAATGTTAACGCCCATTTCATTGGCAACAATATTAGCCAGTGTGGTTTTACCCAAACCAGGAGGACCGAAGATAAGCAAGTGATCCAAAGCTTCATTGCGCATTTGAGCGGCTTTGATGAAAATCTCCATCTGACCACGCACATGGTCTTGGCCTCGATAATCTTCAAGTTTCTTCGGACGAATAGCACGATCTATCGCTTCTTCATCTCTAAAAGTAGGGTTTTCCGGTGCAATGAGTCGGTCAGCTTCAATCATCGGTTACACCATCGCTCGTAGAGCTTCTTTGATCAGGGACTCGCTAGTCATATCGGGTTTGGCAATCTGAGAAATTGCTTTTGACGCCAGTTGCGGTTTGTAACCCAATGCTAATAGCGCACTTACCGCTTCATCAATGGCGCTTTCATCACTAGAAAGCCCTTTATCCATTGGCGCGGCATCCGTAGCAGGAGTAAAGAGATCTCCTGCACCCCAACCTTTAAGACGATCTTTCATCTCCACGACTAAGCGTTCGGCTGTTTTCTTACCAACACCTGGTAGTTTAACTAACGTAGAGATATCTTCATTTTCAACACAGCTAACAAATTGACCCGCTGTCATACCCGATAAAATACCTAGGCCTAGTTTAGGACCCACGCCATTGGCTTTAATAACCTCGCGGAATAGAGCACGCTCATTGACGCTATTGAAACCATACAAAAGCTGCGCGTCTTCTCGCACCACGAAGTGAGTATAAATAATCGCTTCTTGACCAATTTCAGGTAGCTCATAAAAACAACTCATCGGCATCTGTACTTCGTAACCAATCCCACCCACTTCAATCAATAGTTCTGGGGGCTGTTTTTCGATAAGGGTTCCACGTAAGCGTCCAATCACTGTTTATTTCCAATCACTGTTTACAATGTTATTGATGATAATAAATAACTGGACGGATAGCCAGTACTCCGGATAAATAGCCAAGCTAGTATTGAGAAGTGTGAAGATGTCTATATATAAAGATTGCCGATTAAAGACTTCGGCAATGACGGTGTTTAGGTGAAGGCTGATAGTTGTAAAAATGTCATTCCCGCATGCTGTTAGCGGGAATCTTGAGACGTACTAAGTGAAAGATTGCCGATAAAAGACCTCGGCAATGACGGCGGTTGGGTGAAAACTGATAGCTGATAGCTGATAGCTGATAGCTGCAAAATGTCATTCCCGCATGCTATTAGCAGGAATCTTGGGACGTACTAAATGAAAGATTGCCGATAAAAGACCTCGGCAATGACGGCGGTTGGGTGAAGGATGAAAACTGACAGCTTATAGCTTAAAGCAGTCAGCTATCTAGCTAACGATATCGTCCACGGCGTGCTGAGGTAGCCCTGCCTGCGAGCGCCACCAGCGTTTTATTGGTGTTGGCATGGCATATCGCTACGCCTAGTGCATCGGCAGCATCGGCCTGAGGTTTTGCTGGCAACTTAAGCATTTGTTGAACCATGTGTTGTACTTGCGCTTTGTCTGCACCGCCGGTGCCTACTACTGCTTGCTTGATAAGCCTAGCCGCGTACTCATACACTTCTAAATCAGCATTCACTGCGGCAACAATAGCACTGCCTCTCGCTTGTCCTAGTTTTAATGCAGAGTCAGCATTTTTCGACATAAAGACTTGCTCGATAGCAAATACGTCAGGCTGAAACTGAGTGATGATTTCACTCACACCTGCATAAATTTGTTTTAGCCTGCCTGGCAGTTCTTTTTCTGACATGCGAATACAACCACTGCCGAGATAATATAGATGTCTGCCATTTTGACGAATAACCCCATATCCGGTGATTCTAGAGCCTGGGTCTATTCCTAAAATAATCGTCATTGATGTTTTCTATCCCTCAAACAAAAACTCCCGCGATATAAGCGGGAGTTTAGACTAGTTAGACACGAATGTTATTCGCTTTCTTTCTTCGCAATATTCACTGCAATAGAAAGCTCTTCTAGCGCAGCTGGGTTTGCAAGGCTAGGCGCGTCTGTTAGTAGACAAGATGCATTGGTCGTTTTAGGGAATGCAATTACGTCACGGATATTCTCTGTGCCACATAGCAGCATCACTAGACGGTCAAGGCCGAATGCTAAACCAGCATGTGGAGGCGTACCGTACTTAAGTGCTTCTAACAAGAAACCAAACTTAAGTTGCTGCTCTTTTGCATCAATACCTAGGATGTCAAACACTGCTGCTTGCATCTCTGCATTATGAATACGTACAGAACCACCACCAACTTCATAGCCGTTAATAACCATGTCGTATGCATTAGAGTTTGCCGCTGCAGGGTTCGCTTTTAGCTCCTCTGCTGTTACACCAAGAGGAGATGTGAACGGGTGGTGCATCGCGTGCAGGTTACCTTCACCATCTTCTTCAAACATTGGGAAATCAACAACCCAAAGTGGTTTCCACGCTGCTAGATCTGTCAGCTCTAAATCCGCACCTACTTTAAGACGCAGTGCGCCCATCGCTTCTGAAACTACATTAGCTTTATCAGCGCCAAATAGGATGATATCGCCACTTTCAGCGCCTGTGCGCTCAAGAATACCGTTAATAACGTCTTCGTTTAGGAATTTAGCTACTGGAGATTGGATACCTTCCATGCCTGCTGCACGGTCGTTCACCTTCATCCATGCCAAACCTTTCGCACCATAGATACCAACAAACTCTGCGTAGCCATCGATTTGCTTACGAGTTAGCTTAGCGCCACCTGGTACACGAAGTACTGCTACACGACCTTTCTCATCGTTTGCAGGACCAGCAAATACCTTAAATTCTACATCTTTAAGAATATCAGCAACATCAACCAGCTCAAGAGGGTTACGTAGATCTGGTTTATCAGAACCAAAGCGACGAATTGCCTCTGCAAATGGCATGACAGGGAACTCACCAAGATCAACGTTCAGTAGTTCTTGCCACATGTCGTGAACCATTTTCTCTGTGGTTGCACGCACTTGGTCTGCTGACATGAATGAAGTTTCAATATCAATCTGAGTAAATTCAGGTTGACGGTCTGCACGCAAGTCTTCGTCACGGAAACATTTAACGATTTGGTAGTAACGATCAAAGCCAGACATCATCAGAAGCTGTTTGAACAACTGAGGAGACTGAGGAAGTGCGTAGAAGCTGCCTTTGTGAACACGACTTGGTACCAAGTAATCACGAGCACCTTCAGGGGTTGCTTTAGTCAAAACTGGGGTTTCGATATCTAGGAAGTCGTTGTCATCTAGGAAACGACGAACAAAGCTTGACGCTTTTGCACGTAGTTTAATACGATCGCTCATTTCAGGACGACGCAGATCAATGTAACGATATTTTAGGCGTTGTTCTTCAGAGTTTTTTTGGTTGAAATCCAGTGGCAACACATCTGAACGGTTGATGATTTCTAGACCTTTAGCGATGATTTCTACTTCACCAGTCGCCATATCTTTGTTTACTTGGCTGTCAGGACGAACACGAACTTCACCAGTCAGTTTAATGCAGAATTCGTTACGTAATTCGTTTGCCACTGCATATGCTTCTGCCATATCTGGGTCAACAACTACTTGAACGATACCTTCACGATCTCGCATATCGATAAAAATAAGACCGCCTAGATCACGGCGACGGTTTACCCAACCGCAAAGTTCTACAGTTTGTCCTGCTAGGGACTTGTTCAGTTGACCACAATAATGGCTACGCATATTGAATTTCCCGACTCTTTTTTAATAACTAATAAGGTTCTATCGAGACTAAAAGATCTCGACGCAATTAACCGATATTTATACTCGGAAATGGCCTTAAAATCGACAGTCAAAGCAACTTTTTATGCATGAAAGGTTGGCTTTGCTCTGTTTTTGAGCAAACAAAGGAGAAAACAACAAGCTTAAACGCAATTGAGCTAGATTAATGACAGCTCGGTGCCTTTTCTCTAAACTTACACTTGTCATTACTTACACACCTAGATTCCAATGAGCACAGATAAGATTTTTTCCGCTCCAATCGAAAAGATTGGCGACTTTACCTTCGATGAACGCGTAGCAGAAGTGTTCCCAGATATGATTCAGCGTTCTGTACCTGGATATAGCAATATCATCTCGGCTATTGGCATGTTAGCTGAGCGATTTGCTACAGAAGAGTCGAATCTATATGACCTTGGCTGCTCTCTTGGAGCCGCTACCTTATCTATGCGTCGCAACATCACTGCAGATAACTGCAAAATCATTGCGGTAGATAACTCTTCAGCAATGGTAGAACGCTGTAAACTACACATCAACGCCTATAAAGCGAAGACTCCGGTTGATGTTCGCGAAGCTGATATCCGTGAAATCATGATTGAAAACGCCTCTGTTGTGGTATTGAACTTCACACTACAATTTTTATCTCCAGATGACCGTCAGACACTTCTTGAAAAAATCTATAAAGGATTGTTACCAGGTGGCATTCTGATCCTTTCTGAAAAGTTCATCTTTGAGGATAACACCTCACATGAACTTCTTATCGATTTGCATCACGACTTTAAACGCGCCAATGGATACAGTGAGCTGGAAATTAGCCAGAAACGAAGCGCCATCGAGAACGTGATGCTCCCTGATAAGATTGATACTCATAAACAAAGATTTGCTGACATTGGCTTTAGTAGCAGTGAGGTTTGGTTTCAATGCTTTAACTTCGGTTCCATGTTCGCTATCAAGTAAATCCGACGTTACACGGTAATCGCTCTATAATTTGAAGATCAAGTTGATGGAGCGACTGCCGATGCGAACAATTGGAATTTTAATATTAACGCTATTTTTTTTAGTCCCTACCACACTCGCCTCTAAGGGTTTACCGCCTGGTGATCTCCCTTTAAAAATTAATACTGCCCTATTTGTTGCTGACGTAGATGGTATTGATACTTCATCACAGAGCTTTGATATTCGTCTTTTCTATCGCTTAAGTTGGAAAGATAGTCGTGAAGCGCACCCTGGCCCAGAGCCGATTACAAAAGACTTAGATGAGGTTTGGCACCCTCAGTTCCAGATTGTAAGTCAGCAAAAGATCTTCTTTCACAACAAAGACAGCGTTTCTATTACTCCTGAAGGGCAAGTATCATTCTTGGTGGCTAGTTGGGGAAGTTATTCGCAAGCAATGCACTTAAACCGTTTCCCATTTGATATACAGGACTTCAACTTTCATTTGGTTGCCCCTGGATATAATCCGAATGAAATTGAAATGGTCGATATACAAGAATTCTCTGGCATCGCGAGCAGTTTATCCCTTGCTGACTGGCGTATCCTAGATTGGTTTGCTGAAACGAAAGCCTATCGTCCTTATCAAAATGACACCATCAATGTCGCAGGTATCAATTACGGCTTTACTGCAGAAAGACTCAGTAGTTACTACATTCTAAAGATGATCTTGCCATTAGCACTGATTGTCGCAATGTCTTGGGCAGTATTTTGGATGGACCCGCTTAACGTTGCGAGCAATGTGGGTATTGCTATAACGTCGATGTTGACTTTAATAGCGTACCGATTTTCTGCCGATACCATTTTACCCCGTCTGCCTTATTTAACTAGCCTAGACTATTTTATTTTGGCATCGACTATCTTGGTGTTCGCAAGCTTATTGCAGTGTATTGCAACATCTGCACTAGCCAAGGATGGTAAATTAGAGCTTGCCCATAGATTAGATATCATTTCGAGAATTGTCTTCCCTGCCCTATTTTTCATAGTGGCACTAGAAACCTTAGTGTTTAGATTCTTTATCTAATTTCAACATATGATTACAGGTGCATTTAAATTAAACGCTGAAAATATGCACGGGCACACATATGCAAAAGTCTAATTTTCTTTGCATTATGAAAATGCAATTTGCAAATATAGTTAAACTTTAAAGTTTAATCTTTAAATAACAAAGACTTAATAATTAATCCAGAAAGTTGGCACGCATAGTGCATTAGCTATAGTGATCCTTTTAAGCCAAGGATCACCTAGCCAACTGACGTTGTTAGTGAACGTAGTTTTTTGTTCACAAGAATACAAGCCGATCGCACGTTTTTTCGTGGTCGGCTTTTTTTTTGCCTGTCATTTAACCTCATAAATAGCAGAGACAAAAAAGCCACCAAACTTAAGTTGGTGGCCATAGACTAAAGACTATTTTCTTTAACAAACCGTTAGCTCAAAGCACTAGCTCGCCGGCAATTGCTCCACTTCATCGTGATCGGCTAACTCTGCGTCCTCGTATTCGGCTAGCTTCGCCTCTAGCTCTTTGATTCGAATTTCAGCTTCTAGCTCAGCAAGACGCTTTTCTGCATCGCTACGGTTGTCCTGACTGATACCATCAGCAAGCACCTGGTTTTGGTCTGCTGAACGAGAGTCTTCTAAGTCTTTCATAGAACCAGCAACACCACCAGTCACGCCACCAGCAACAGCTCCCATGACCGCCAGTTCCGGTTCACCAGTCAGAGCACCTAGTGTTGCCCCAACTAGAGCACCACCGGCTGCACCTCGGTTGCGAGCTGCATTTTCATTTTCAGCATCAAATGCAGGTGATGAGCACCCTACCATAACCACAATACTTAGTACGCTACTTAACTTTATTAGGCTTGTTCTCATTGTCTTTCTCATCATCAACTGAAATTGTACGCAAGATACAATCACACCTTTTGATAAAGAAATTAGTTGTTATTATTTCGGTTATAAGTACAGCAAATCATCGCATCTACACCTCATTAGTAAAAGCATAAAAAAACCACCGAGTTTAAGCGGTGGTTTTAGATTACAGCTTAAATGTTCAGCCGAACACTTATCGTCGTCCCCGAGTGCTTTTATCGGGGACCTTTTATTAAACAAGATGCTCGATTAATGCACTCGGGCATGACGAGAGCCAAAAGAAGCTTAAGAAACCTCTAGTGGTCCACCAAAGGCAGTAACCGGAGGTACTTCACCCTTGAATTTCTCAATATTCACCAAACAAGTATTGGCTGATGTAGCTTGCGCCAACTCTGATGAAGGAATGTCTTGAGTTAGAGTGTTTGGATCGCCATAGGTATCTATTGCGCCTATTTTCTCGTTGAGAGGTCCATACCATGCACCCTCTTCAATTCGAATCACACCTTCAGGGTAGTGGTCACTCACCACGGCCCCTGCAAGAAGCTGCCCACGATCATTAAATACGCGAATCAAATCACCATCTTTAATTCCTTTGGCTTTCGCATCTTTAGGGTTTAGGTAACACGGTTCGCGCCCCTGTACCGCATACGTTGCTCGGAACTCTTCAGATTCGCACATCTGTGAGTGAAGGCGCTTGTCTGGGTGACAAGATTGCAACCAATAGGGATGTTTATCAGAGCCTGGTCCACCATGTGAGCGTTCTGACTTCTCAAACCACATAGGATGTTCTTGGCAATGCTCGTAACCATAACGCCCTATAGTACGACTGGTAATTTCGATAAAGCCCGATGGAGTACCTAAAGCACTGATCTCTGGATCTTCACGGAAATCCGCATGACGAGTCCAAGGCTTACCCTTACCGAAGTCTAAGAAGCCTTTTTCCCAGAATTCTTCAAACTCTGGAAGGTTGAACTTCGCATTAGATGCCTTACAGCCATCGTATAAACTCTTGACCCATTCCATTTCTGACATACCGCGAGTGTAATCTTTGTCTCGCCCCCAACGAGCCGTAAGCTCTGTCATGATGTCAAAGTCAGTTTTAGACTGGAACAGTGGGTCTACCAGTTTATGCATCGCAACTAGACCACGGCCTGAATACGCACCATAACCATCAATATCATTGCGCTCAAACTGGGTACAAGCGGGCAAAACGATATCTGAGAATCGACAGGTAGCAGTCCAAGCAAAGTCGATGGTCACCATGGTTTGAAGGTTCTGGAAAGCCTTCTTCATATTGTTACGATCTTGATGGTGATGCCAAGGGTTGTTACCACTGATCACCATCATTTTGTAGGCAGGGAGTGTCACTTCACTACCATTAGCTTGAATTTTTTTGCCAGGCTCCAAGAGACAATCAATCCAACGGGCAACAGGAATCACACTGCTGTAACCGTTATAGTCCTTGTTGGTGTATTTAGGCTCCTGACCCGTATCAATATTCAGCGGGTAAGAACCTGGCGCACCAAAACCTGTAGAGGAGACGCCAATACCTGAGTAATGGTGACCGTAGGATACACCACCGCCTGGCAAGCCAATTTGACCAATCATAGAGGCTAATACAGCACCCATCCAATAGGGTTGTTCACCATGCTCTTGACGCTGTATACACCAACCAAACAAGATCTGTGTGCGACCGCTCACTAGCATGCGAGCAAATTCACGAATCTTGTCTGCAGATACACCACAGATTGCCGCCGCCCATTCTGGAGTTTTTTCTACCTTATCTTTGGTTTCACCCATCATATAAGGCACAAATTCTTTGAAGCCGAGACAATACAGTTCGATAAATTTCTTATCGTACAGATCTTCGGTATACAGCGTATGCGCCATACCTAACATGAACGCCACATCAGTTTGTGGATTCACATACAAGTGTTCATTGCCAAGGTATTGCTGAGTCTTATTTTTAACCGGATCTACCGAGATCACATTGATCTCTTTCTTAGCGACTTTCTCTTTTAGTTGCTCAAGATACTCAAACGATTCATGGGTTTCACAGGTCCAACCTACTTGAAGGTTCTTCACGGGGTCATTTGCCCAGATAATGATGTTGTCACTGTTCTCTAAGATAAGCTCCCAGGAAGTACCTTGTGCATACACTTCGGTAGAACCTAGAACATAAGGTAATATGGTTTGACCAGCACCTGTAGAGTAGTCCCCTACCTTCTTAACTGAGTAACCATGCAAACCAATAGCGCGCTGCATATGGTTGTTACAGCTGTGCATTTGACCTGTTTGACGCCAACCTGTTTGGCCTGCATGCAGTGCCCAAGGACCATAATCTTTTTGAACACGTTCAAGTTCTCGATAGAAGAGGTCAAGCGCCTCATCCCAAGTCACACGAACAAAGCGGTTATTACCCCGTGTATCTGTCGCGTACTTATGTTTCTTCAGCCAATCTAAGCGAACCATTGGATAGCGAATACGCGATGGGCTGTAGATAATGCCCTTGATACCATTTAGCATCTCGGTCGGGTACTTATCCGCTTCCAGTGGTTTTATCTCTTGAACTTTACCGGCCCATACTCGAGCGCGAAAAGCGCCCCAGTGAGATCCTGACGTCTTCCATACACCTTCTGTTTCTGAGGCAGCGCTAGCAGAGCTTGAAACTAATAAACTGGGACCGATCACCGATGCCGCAGCACCTGATGCGCCTAACCCTTTCAGAAAGCTTCTTCTTGATAATGACATTTTTTCTCTCCGTCCAGAATTAGTGATGCTCATCTGAAAAATCAGATGAATGTTTCTGTAGGTATTTCAATACCAAGGCTTCACTATCAGTATCTAGGTTTACGAATGCTGACATACCATTAAACATTCCTGGCCATGCGTTAGCACTAAAGTGTGCTGGTGCTGGCTGTGTATGGCAAGTCGAGCAGTTTACGGTGTATGACTCACCCGCACGCTCCCAAATCGGCCCGTAACCTTCTACTAGTGCTTCTGGTTTCATCCAAACCGTTGCTACCACTCGACTCCATGGTAAACCGGTCAGCTCATCTTCTTTTTCTTCAAAGCTTTGCACAATAGCATCGCTTTGCGCAGCTTCTTTAAGTAGGGAACCCACTGGGATATTCATGCCAAAATCTTCTTGAATAACTCGACCAAAGCCTTTGTCTTTACGCCAGCCGCTAATTTCAACTTGCAGAGCTTTGTCAGTAACCTGAAGAACCTTAATCTGAGATGCAGGATTTAATAGACCCGCTTCAACAGAAAGGTCTTTGTCTTCGTATAGAGGAAGGTGACGAACAGACACATAAGAAGAGTCTTTAGAGTAAGAGGTTGAGTGTGCAATCTGTTCTAGCTCACCAACCATACCACCGGAAGTATCCATTTTTTCAGGCAGTTTATGAGCAATACCTTTATGACAATCCAAACAGCTTTGATCTCGCTCAGCCGCTTGCTTCATTTGAATACGAGCTGTTGGAGACATCAACTCGTAATCCATCGAATCGTAGTTGTGGCAGTTTTTACATTCCATAGATTGGTTAGCAGAAAAGCGGTCCCATTCATGGCGTGCTAGCTCAAAGCGACGTGCTTCGAACTTTTCAGGTGTATCTAAATCCCCAAAAATCTGGGCATACACTTCTTTGGAAGCCTGGATCTTACGCGCTATCTTAGCCGTCCATTCATGAGGGACGTGACAATCTGGGCAGGTTGCACGGACACCCGAATGATTTTTCCAGTGAACCGTTGTTTGAAGTTCTTCGTAAACGTTGTCACGCATGGTGTGACAGCTGATACAAAACTCTTCAGTATTGGTCGCTTCAAGTGCAGTATTAAATCCGCCCCAAAAAATAACCCCTGCTAAAAAGCCGCCCAGTGTGAGCACGCCCAAACTTATGTGCTTTGCTGGACGCCCCATCGTTTTCCATAATTTGACGATTAGTGACTTCATCTTGCTCTCGCTCTTAATTCAGTTGTCTGAGTTGCATCTAGCTTAGCCATGAACGCCAGGTGGGCCCCACACAAACACTTGAAGCATCCAGACTACAAAACCATACCCGCCCACAAATACCACGCTCAGGATTGGAAATAGAACGACTGCGATGAAAAAAAACGCTTTCCATTCAAGCGAGCGCTTTTCTTCTTCTTGGATATTATTCATATCACTCATACATATTGCCTTGATTATTGTTATTCATTCACCACAGCGATGCCACGATGAGCCAATACTAAAAACTTAGACCATATCCTTGATCTATCCAGTTGTTGCCGTTGATATTCCCTATTAAAACGAGTTATTCACAGCTTGAATAAGCCTCAGGATCACTGATGAAATGTTTAAAGTGCACAATTTGCCGAAACTCGATTTGAACATAAATGTAAATAGCTAATTTCATTTACTTTATCACGCCTAGTGATGCTTTTTTGAACACCTCTATTTTTTAAACTCTACCGCGGTTATCCACAATAATTGTGGATAAAAAGTGTAAAGTCTTGTCGGGTCTGGGCTGACAGAGAGTCAATGTTAAATTTGACTTTTTTTACGCGATAATGACAAATCTTTTAAATTTCCTTAAAAATACTCTTTAGTGATGAACAATTGAGCGAGCGTAGGATATAGATAACGTTTTTTACTGTTTGTTGTTGATTCACTGCTATTCCGGTCCTACTGTGGAAGAAAGTATCAAAAAGGAAAAAGCATGAAATTCAACCAACTATTGATCGATGAACTTAATCTACTTCTTCAATTCGATTTAAGCAGCGCTGCAACCGGTATCAAAGTACACAGTGACGCAGAAGAACATATACAACTTGCAGTCAAAAGGCTGTTCGACAAAAATTTATGTACTCTAAGTGATGGTGGTTATCTCACGGATGAAGGCATTGAAATCGCAGAGCATGCCGAAAAAGTATTGAGAGCACTTAGTCACTAAATATGACTGCTGTCTTAATTATAGGCGCAGGTTGGCTTGGCCGCCCACTAGCCAAACAACTTAGCGCCTCAAATCATACTGTTCATGTGACCAATTCTAGTCATGAGAGCATCAAAGAAAGTCTTGAGTTGGGCCTATCTGCTCACCAATTACAACTCCCTTTACCCTCCATACAGTCCCTAGCATCACTCATTAAGCAATCACAAATAGAGGTTGTTATTGGGTGCATTACGCCGGGCTTCAGACGCAGTGCGACTCCTGATTGGGACAGTTATGCCAATAACTGGCAACAAGTGTGTGAAGCGGCCAAACAAGGTGGGGCTAGCAAAGTCATAATGATTAGCTCGACCGCAGTCTACCCTTCTGAATCGAAAGATATGAAAGAGGAAGATGCCAGCCTAGAGTTGGCTGTTGGCAAAAATGAATTTTCCGATAAAAGTCGTGCTCTGTTGCAAGCTGAGCAAAGAGTCATAGATAGTGGAGTTGATTATGTGGTGATCCGCTGCAGTGGACTAGTCGATGAGATACGCCACCCTTCACGCTTTGCAACCCGACTACGCTCGGTAAGTCGCCATGCTCCTGCAAACATGTTACATAGGGTCGATGCGGTAGGTGTGATTGAGTTTGCCATGAACCATATCAAGCTGGACATCATTAACGCCTCGACGCCCAACACTTGTGATAAAGCTCAGTTTTATCAAGCGGCTATAAAATCACGAAATCTTGATGCTGTTTTACCTGAAGTTGTTGATACGCCGGATAAGCGTATTGATAGCTCGAAGTCGGTAAAGCTGGGGTATCAATATCGCTATCAGCATACGTTGGATTTGCTGTAGAGGGTTTGAAAATATACTAGGTTGGGCACTCGCCAAGATACTGGATAACCACTATGTGGTTTCCAGTATGACGATCTTGCTATTGTGTTTCATTTTAAGGCAACGTCATCCTGGAAAGTTCATAGAACTTATCCAGGATCCTAGGACGCACATCTCTCACCAGTACTACACTACCTCAGCCTCATCAATAGGCTCTGAGCCTACCGATTGTTGACCAAAGCCACGCAAACCAACCACATGCACGTGTTCATGGTCTTTGAATACCTTACGTACTAGCTTGTAGGTGGTTCCCTTTTCTGGGCTGATATTTTCAGGAGCGGCAATCAACAATTGCATATTCAAACGATCACACAGCTCGAACAGGGTCGCAATAGACTTCGCATCAAGACGGGCTGCTTCATCCAAGAACAGCAGGCGACACGGAACAATATCTTTGCTACGTAAGCGTCGTGATTCTTCTTCCCAGCTCTGAACGACCATCAACAAGATAGATTGACCAGTACCGATCGCCTCACCCGTAGATAGTGCTCCAGATTCCGCCTGTAACCAGCCCTCTGAGCCACGGTTTACCTCAACACCCATTTCTAGGTAGTTACGGTAATCTAACAGCTCTTCACCCATCACCTGTGGTGAGCGCTGTCCCATGTCGATGTGAGGGTTCACACGTTGGAATAACTTCGCCATAGCTTCGGAGAAGGTCAGCCTTGAGTTATCAAACAACTGTTGATGTGTTTTATCTGGACAAGCTAAGCTGCTTAACAAGATTTCATGACTCTCACGGATCTGTACGTTAAGTCGTACGCCCTTAACCTGACCAAAGTGGATATTCGACAAGCCTTGGTTCAAGATGCGAATACGATTTTGCTCACGCTGTATGGTTTTCTTGATAATACTCGATACCGATTCCGAGCTGATTGCCAAACGGTTCTCTCGTTGGTTCAACTCTTCAGTCAGACGTGCAAGTTCCACTTCCATTTCTTCGATCGCTTCTACAGGATCATCAGTGTGAATGATATCCTGACGAATACGCTCTCTTAGGTACTGATAAACTGCAATGTAGAATAAAACCTTACGCTCCGGATACGCCGTATCTTCCGATGCTCGCAGTGAATCTCGCAGGTCTTCTTCATTAGCCACAGCCAAGCGAAGCGCACCTAGTGATTTATCAGACATGGAGCGAAGCTCACCCTCTGAAAGATACGCCAGTTCACGTTTGTGCAATCTGCGTTCAACGTCATGCTCTCTTGCAAGCTTAAGAACCGAACACCAGCCAGCTTTTGCCGTCACAACGAAGGTACGCAGTTCTGAGTACTCTTTTTGTTGCTTCTTCAGTGCTTTAGTTGACGTTCGAAGTTCCATCTCTGTAGCGGTCAGTGTCTTTTGCATCTGCGCTTGAGCAGTTCGAGAGGTTTCAATACGCTGATGCAAGCTTTCTTTGCGCGTTTGAGCGCGATCAAGGATGCCTTCATCTAAAGTAATGCCTGCTTCTGTTAGCTCTTGGCGGAACTCTTGAACGGTTTCCGATTTCGCTTGATGCGAACTCTTCAATGTTGCAAGTAACTGATTGTATTGTTGGAACTGTTGCTGTGCTTGTTTAAAACCTTCACGAGCTCGGTCTTTCTCTTGTTCTGCTGTGGTGAGTTTCAGCTTTAGCTGCTCACTCAATTCACTGCTTTTATCTAATAGCTTTACTGAGTCAGCATAAGCAAAGTGAGCTTTTCGTCCCAAGACATTCGAAAGTGCGAAAGCCTTCTGTTTGTTGAGTTGAAGTGCTTGGTCCAAAGCTTCATATTCTGCTTGAATAGCGTCAAACTGCTCAGGATCAGCCTCAAGTGCATTGGCAATCGGCTCCAGTTTTTGTAACGTCTGACCAAATTGGTCAAGGTAGCGTTTGCTCTCAGACAACAATTCTAACTTCTGCTCAATTTCCTCTAAACGTTCGCTTAACGACTCGTCTTCAAGCAAGTGCAGAGACGGCGTAATCTTATCTAGCGCAGACAATGCTTTCTTCGCTTTCGCTAATGCGGCCTTGTACTCTGTTTCTGCAGATTGTGTTGTTGATAGCTTTTCAATCAGAGTATTACGTTGGTTTCGCAATGAGCTAATGCTTTGCTCTGGATCGTCTTCAAATGCCACTTGAGCATGATTTGCCACAAAATCGTTAAATGCTTGGTATAGACGCTGCGCTTTTTGCGCATCAAAAGAAGCTTTAGCGTAGTCTTCAATTAATTGGTCACGCTCTTCTCGAAGTATTTCTAAACGAGATTCACGTGCCGCTCGCCCAAATAAAGGAACTTTAGGGAAGCGCGAGAAACGCAACTGTTGTTCGCTTACTTGAACGCATACTGCGCCTTCGAATTCTTCTACCTCAAACTGACTTTCATCAAAGGCATCTACGTCACCTTCTAAGATATATACATCATCAGGGCAGTCATCAAACTCAACTAAACGCTCTTTCACGCCGCTCATATCTGATACCACGATAGCGTGACGAGCCGGACCATACATTGCGCTAAAGTACGGTGCATCTTCTAAGGTAATATCGTCGTAAATCTCAGAAAGGAGAACACCACCTAGACTATCCGCTAATGCCTTAAGACGAGCGTCGTTTGCACCACCTGGTGTGCCTAACGCTTCAATTTCCTTCTCAACTTGAGTGCGACGAATCGCCAATCCATCCTTAGTTGACAATAAGGCTTTTTCTGACTCCAACACTAGCTGCATTGAAGCCATCACCGAATGCGCATTGTTAAGATCTGCGTCAGTCTGCTCACTTAGTTGATTGAGAGCATCATTAGCTTTAATCCAGCGAGGTGCTATCGTTTCGAAACGTTGGATCTCAGAATTGATTTGCTGTTCATTGCGACGCATCTCAATCAAGTTTTCACGACCCGATTCAATGCTTTGCTCCGCCGTCTCAATGGTTTGAGATTGACGTTCATATTCCACTTCAAGATCCGCTTCATCAACAAGCAAAGTAGCAAATTGCTGCTGATAATCGCTCACCAATGAGCGAACGGCTTGTTGTTTAGCTACTGCTTTGGTTAGGTCTTGTTTTTGTGACTGCCAATGCGTCAGTTGCTGAGCATCATTGTTAGCGGTAACCGCTTTTGCCAACGCATTCTTGGCAAAAAGTGCTGCATTACTGCGCTCACAGTCAGGGTCAAGATGCTTAACCAATTCAAAGGCTTTGTTGAACTGCTCTACACCTGCAGAATTAATATCTAGCTTGTGCTTTAGCGATAGAATTTGCTGGGTTTTCTTTTGCTGCTGCGTCGTTAGCTCTGCAATTAATGCTGGGATCTGGTCTACAGATTCAATATCCAAATCACACAGCACTCGAGTTTCTTCAAGTGCTTTGACCGCTTGTTGATATTGCAAAGCGCGGGTTTGCTGAACATCTAGTGCTTGTTGATAATCAGCGAGCTGAGATTTAAGACTATCTACCTCTTGCTCAGTCAGTTCGCTTTGCTCTTCCGCCATGATAAGGGCCTCTTGAGCCTCTTCCACAACCATGATTTGCTCTTCAAGACGCTCGCTTAGTTCAATTAAGTCTTCTTCATAGCGAGCAATTTTCTGTTGCTGCTGAAGTGCATTTTGAACTAACTGCAAGTAATCAATAGCCGACTGATGGTCTTGCTCTAATGCAGAGTGCTCTTCTAGCACCGTTTCAAGTTGCTGCTGGGTTGTATTAAGCAGCGCATTGTTATCAATAATTTGCTGGCGGTTGCTAAACAGTTCTGCTCGTAAACCTAAGGTCGCTTCTAGCTTTGAACGACGCTGATTAGCATGGCGCATGTAATCTGCTGCCACGTAATTGGTCGATTCAGTGAGTAGATGCTTAAATAGATCACGATCTGCCTGAGTATTTTTAATCGCCTCTAGAGTGATACGGTTTTCACGCAGCGCCGATTCCATATCTTGGAATGCTTTCTTAACGCCGCCATTTTGAGGCAATAAGTAGTCACGTAAAGAGCGAGTAATGGTACTTGAGATACCGCCGTATAATGATGCTTCAATTAGGCGATAAAACTTCGAGCGGTCACTCGAGTTACGCAACTTCTTCGGTACAACGCCAAAATCAAACATCTGAGCATGGTAATCAGTAATAGAGTTAAAGGCCTTAAATTGAGCACCTTCTATTTGAGCAACACGCTCTTTTACCTCATTTAACTGACAAACCTTAGCCTGAGTCTCATTCACCGTCTCGATAAACAACTGCGAGGCCTTGATTGAACTCGGCAGTCCTTGAATAACAAACGGTTTGATATCGACTTTCTTGTCTCGACCTGCTATTTGCTGCAATTTAACCGCAAATACCAGACGCTGATTACGAGAGTTAACAACCTCTAGCGCTGAATAACACACACCCGGCTGTAATTTACCGTACAAGCCCTTATCTCTAGAGGCTTGCGAACTACCCGCTTCAGTAGTGTTTCTAAAATGCAGTAGGCTTTGATCTGGAATTAAAGTGGTGATAAACGCCGCCATAGTGGTCGACTTACCCGCACCGTTACCACCAGAAAGTGTGGTTACAAGACCATCGATGTCAAAGGTACGCGCGAAGAAACCGTTCCAGTTCACCATCGTCAGTGATTGATATTTTCCTCTTTCAATCATGCTTGTTCCTCACTCTCAGACTCATCTAGCAGGGTGCCTTGTTGTACTTCTTCTGAAGGTACGGCTTCACCATCTCTAATTAAACGCATTTGTGCTTGCTGAACATCGTCACCAACTCGAACATCAGCACCAAAACGGAATACCGCTTCACTGATGCGGAATTTATCACCCTCACCAATCGGTAGAAGCATCCCTAGACGCTTCAAACGACGCAGTGACGTACGAACCTTGTCGTACAGCTTTTCTTTATCCAGATCAGTACCGGTTGCTTTGTTGGTTACAAACTTCATTAAAGTCTGGTGATCCGCAATAGACAGCAACTCTTCAAACATCTCTTGGTTACTAAAGATGCCTTCTTGAGCCAAGCGCTCTGGACTGAGATATAAGAAACACAACACTTTGCCCACTAGCATATCTAGTTCAGATAGCACGCTACGGTTAATCAAAGTTGTTGAACGTGGGCGCAGGTAGAAAAAACCTTCTGGCGCGCGCACTAATTCAGTGTTGTAACGCTGATAAAACAGCATTAGATCGGTTTCGAAATCACACAAGAGTGCATGGTTATCCATATCGTCTTGAGTAATGTGACGACCTGAGCGAAGCAGGCTATCCAATACAGGAAACAGCGGATTTGCAATCGCTCGTACTAGGTTCTCTGGCATATACATATCAGAATTTGTTGATGACATTTGCTTGTACCTTTGCACCATATTCGTTAATCGACTGCCAATCTGGCTGAATGGCTGCGTAGTCTTGTTCTGAGTAACCCAAGCGCACCGCTTGGTCGACTACCATTCGAGCCAAATCAAAATGACTCGCTTGTGGGTGAGTGGCAAGATAGTTGCGCAGTACCTCACCAAGGTCGATTTTCGCTCCCTGGTTTTTATGATTTTTCAGCATACCTTTAACTTGCTCGGCCAACTCATTGGTTACCTGTAGCATCTCTTGATACTCGACCTCTGGTGGCAATTCGCCTAACGCTTCATCATTTTTAAGCACCATAGATTCATCTCTTAGGTCTCTTAAGCGTTCAGCATCCGCAAAGGTCAGCAGCCATGAGTTGACTCCAAAGTCTTGAATAGACTGACGAAGCCTTTGGCTAAAGGCACGGTTTTTATCCATATCAATCGCGGTACGAATAAATTTATGCACGTGACGGTCGTAACCGATCCATAAATCGATGGATTGCTGGCCCCAGCTAATAATTCGGTCGAGTTTTACTTGCAAGCTAAACAATACCGCATCGATATAGTCCAGGTCTTCATTGCCGTACACGACTTGTTGTAAAGTCAGAAGCTGAGACTGCAACTCATCGCCGGCAGCCTGCAAGGAGGATTGCAGCTCAGTTAAGGTATTTGAGGTTGCAGATAGCAAGTTTTCACATTGACTGATGGCCTCGCGCCAATCTTGATTCAACAGTTCTGCTATTTGCGTTTTTACTTGACCTTGCTCTTCGTCCATTACCCTTTGGTTTAGGTCGATCTGGTCAAAGATCTCAGCCACAGAAAACTTAAGCGTGCCATAAATATCTCGGCGCCAGCCTTCAACAGTCGGATCATCTTCTGCAATAGTCACCACATTCGTTAGCTCTTTACCGGCTAAGGTCAGCTGAATGGATAACTTAAGCTTCGAAAATTGGCGATGCCTCAAATAATACTCAGAAATACCCACAGCCAAAGGAGACAGGCGATAGATACTGCTGCCTTCTTGTCCTTCACTGGTAAATCGACTGAGTAGTCTTTGTGCCACCAAACTGTTAATCGCATTATTGGCCTTGAACGTTGCATTTCCTGAGCTTTCAGTACCACTAAACTCGCGCTGAACAATGTTAAATACATCGTGCAGTTCGCCTTCACCCAGTTCTTCATCAAAACGCTCTTGACTTAACAGGGCGATACCGACCAAAAAGCTCAAGTGTTCGCTGCTTAAATTAAGGGAAAAATCATGTTGTTTAACCCACCCGACCAACTCATCTACGGTGACTTGATCGTTTTGTTGCCCTTCTTGGGAGAGTTGACTCATCCAGTTCCCTACTGTTGTTCCTTCTGAACCCATACATGAATGTATCTTCCTAACGAAAGGTAGGGCTCAGTTCTGCATAATTGCTGTTCAAGTTGCATCAATTCTTGTTGACTGTAATCACCCACATACTGGGTAAATCCAATGTAATCATGAAAAGATCGGATTCCTGATTTACCACAAATGCGTAAATCACATTGCTGTAACCATTGGTATACATCTTCAGGTAACAACCCTTTCTGAGGTTGCAACTTAAACCGTTTACGATGGGGCATTCCCTGCAATACATGAGGTATGTTGCCGCAAATTACGTTTTTCATCACCAATCCGTGGTGGTTATAAAACATAATCGATGCCATGCCACCAGGGGCGACGTGACTCATTAATTTCTGAAGCGCTTGTTTGGGATTTACTAGCCATTCCATTACCGCATGAAACAGTATTAAATCCACGGGATATTCGATATGTTTATCCAACTCTTGAACCGGCGCGTGTATAAACTGATACTGCTCTAGCAAACCTTTTTGTGCAATATCTTGCTTAGCTAACGAAAGCATTTCGTTAGACACATCACACAAAATAATTTTATGACCTTGCTGTGCCAACTTTTGTGACATTTGAGCTAACCCACCTCCTGCATCAAGTACGGTCAGGGGTTTCGAGTCGCCACCAATCTGGGTTATGATTTGCTGCAAATCTTCCCAGACGATAGTCTGACGTATATTACCTTTGTCCGAACCATAAATATTTTCGGCAAATTTATGGGCAATGTCATCGAAATTACGATCTTGTGTCACTTTTATTTAAGGTATGATGTTATTTAAGAGTGTTTCGTATTGTGTCACAAGGACGTCAAGAATAAAGCGCTGTCGTTGATTTGACTCTTCGATCGACTAAAAAAACGGCCAAATGCGGAGCATTTATTCCCGTGACACATTTTTTGCCTCACTTAACCTAGGAATTGGTTTATCTCAACATGTTTGAACTGAAAAAAATCATCACAGCTTTTCTTATGCCACTGCCCGCAATGTTGTTGGTTGGCTTTGTGGGATTAGCGCTCGTTATGTTTACACGAAGGCATAAAGCTGGCTGTATCTTCATCTTTATCTCGCTGATGTCGATCTTTGCTATTTCATTCCAACCAATCTCAACCTCACTCCTTAAGCCTTTAGAACGAAAATACACTGCCTTTTTACCGCCTTCAGAGAGCCTAGATTATGTCATGGTGTTGGGCAGTGGACACGTAGTAGACCCTGAGATTCCGCCTACTTCAGAGCTCAGTCGTACTGCATTGATGCGCTTAAGCGAGGGTATCCGTATTTTACGTATGTACCCAGGAGCCAAGCTTATCTTGTCTGGGTACGACGGAGGCTCAGAAATGAGTCAAGCACGCATGATGGCGACGGTAGCTTTAGCATTGGGTGTCGCAAAATCTGACATCATTCTTTTAGAAACAGCGCAAGACACATGGGAAGAGGCAAGACAAGCGGCTGGATTTGTCGGTCAAAAAAGCCTAGCCCTTGTGACTTCAGCTAGCCATATGGACAGAGCTTTAGGGGAGTTCCACAGTGCCGGTCTTGAGCCACTGCCAGCACCGACCAATTACTTAGCACAATCGAATATCAATCAGGCATGGGTCAAATATACGCCACAAGCTCGTTATCTCGAACAAACTGAGCGTTATTGGCACGAAACCATGGGGATTTGGTGGCAGAAGATACGAGATCTTGTCAGCTCCAACTAACTGATTCATAATTTAAGACTATATCTAACACGTTAAGGCTATCTACACAGGTAGCCTTTTCATTTGTGTCAAGGAAGTGGATTTATCTATGCAAGAACTAAAACAGTTCAACGAACAGCGTGCTGAAATCTATTGGTGGTTTTCAAGTCTGTTCTCTAAAGAACTGACCGAAGAAGATTTAAAGGCCTACCAATCTGCCGAAGTCCGAGGATTTTTAGGCGGGCTTGCTGAAAATGAAGAATTGGTTAAGTCGGTAGAACGCGTAATTGATGCACTCAATCGTCTTCAAGTGAGAGAGGATGCTCAACTTGAATTAGCGGCCGATTTTTGTGATTTATTTTTGACGTCAGATAAGTATGCCGCACTGCCCTACGCGTCTATCTATCTGGATGAAAGTAAGCTTCTTAATGGCAAGCCTGCTCAAGATATGGCGCAGCTAATGCTTGAAAAAGGCATTGAAGTGGACAAAAATTTCAACGAACCTGCCGATCACCTAGCGTTAGAGTTGGACTTTCTGGGTAACCTGATTATCCGCTGCAATGAGCTAGAACAAGAGTCTCATCTTGAAGAGGCACTGGCAGAGCAAAAGGCGTTAATAGAAGAACATATTCTGTCTTGGATTCCGCAGTTTTCGGAAAATTGTGCACAGTACGACGAGTTTGGCTTTTATTCTTCAGTCGCCGAACTGCTTGTTAACTTCTGTGAATTAGATTGTCGCTATCTTGGCAATCAACAATAGATTCACATTATGGCCATAAATGCATTGTCAGCACTTGTATTTATGGCTAGACTGCCCGGCGCAATCGTTTGCAGTATAGGGCTAGAGTGCTAACCTCTTCCTAACATTCTATTTTCAATAACCCTCGGTTTTCTTTACAAGGTATCGCATGGCAACCATTAAAGACGTCGCAAAGCTAGCTGGTGTGTCCACTACCACTGTTTCCCACGTTATTAACAAAACCCGCTTTGTTGCAGAAGCAACCCAAGAGCGTGTGATGGAAGCAGTAAAAGAGCTTAATTATGCACCAAGTGCAGTGGCTCGTAGTCTTAAATGTAACACCACCCGTACCATAGGCATGTTGGTAACTCAGTCAACGAACCCATTTTTTGCCGAAGTGGTTGATGGCGTAGAAAGCTACTGTTACCGCCAAGGATATACCCTTATTCTGTGCAACACTGGTGGGCTGTATGAGAAGCAACGTGACTACATCCGCATGCTTGCCGAAAAACGTGTCGACGGTATTTTGGTCATGTGTTCTGATCTGACTGAAGAATTACGTGGAATGTTAGACTCTCATCCTGGTATCCCAAAAGTCGTCATGGACTGGGGTCCTGAATCTTCATCTGCGGACAAGATCATTGATAACTCAGAAGAAGGTGGCTATTTAGCGACTAAATATCTTGTTGAGCATGGTCACAAGCGCATTGCGTGTTTAACTGGTCAGGCAGAGAAGCTTGCTTGTATTGAGCGTATTTCTGGCTACAAGCGTGCATTAAAAGAAGCGAATATTGCTTTTGACGAGAAGCATGTTTTCGAGGGCAATTTTGAATGTGATACTGCTGTTGAAACTGCCGACAAGCTATTCGCTATCCCAGAAGAGCAGCGCCCTACTGCAGTGTTTTGTTTTAATGACATCATGGCATTAGGCTTAATCAGTCGTCTTCGACAACATGGCCTGTTAGTTCCAGAAGATATTTCGATCATTGGATACGATAATATCGACCTTGCTGCTTATTTTGCTCCGCCACTGACTACGGTCCACCAACCTAAACGTCGTGTGGGTAAGACTGCATTTGAAATTCTTCTAGAGCGAATTAAAGACAAAGATCACGAACGTCGTATCTTTGAAATGCATCCAGAGCTGATTGAACGTGCGAGTGTGCGTAACCTCAATGTTGAATAAGTCGTAGAATCTTTGAAAACGGCAGTCCTTGGGCTGCCGTTTTTGTTTTATGTGAGAAATAACAGATGTGCATTGAGCTTACTCTGGGCTCAAGTAGAGTGCATATTGCTAGCATGGGCACTCTCTAAGGTCCTGAATCAAGTTCAGGATGACGGAGGTTGTAGCTGGCTACTGTGCGCCATTGAAGCGAACAATAGCGTCATACTGGAAACCGCAGCGCGGTTATCCAGTATCTTGGAGAGCGGTAATGCCGAGATTAAGCACTCTCCAAGATACTGAATCAAGTTCACGATGACGTATTAACAAATAATCTACGTATTGAATTATTAGTCGGCGAGATAAATTAATTTGAAAGTTTTTTATTGTTTGTCGTGTCTCTATACTTACTCAGGATGATAAGGGCGGAATCATGAATAAGAAACTGATAATCGGACTAATTTTAGTCATTGCCATCGTATTACTTGGTGCTAATTTTGGTCAATACCTGACCCTAGAAAATGCCAAGGCACAGCAACTGGCATTGAATGTACAAATCGAAGAAAACTTCGTGCTTTCTGCGGCTCTGTATTTTATTGGTTATGTATTCATTACCGCCTTTTCTATTCCTGGTGCCGCAGTAGTAACGCTGCTAGGAGCTGCCTTATTTGGATTTTGGACTAGCTTATTATTGGTGTCTTTCGCAAGTACCATTGGTGCAACCTTGGCTTTCTTGAGTAGCCGTTACTTACTGCGCGATTGGGTACAAGCGAAATTTGGTTCTAAACTTGAGACAATAAACAAAGGTGTCGAAAAAGATGGCGCATTTTATCTGTTTTCATTGAGACTGATTCCTGTATTCCCATTTTTCTTGATTAATTTGCTAATGGGGCTCACACCGATTTCTATCGCTAAGTATTATGTGTTTAGTCAATTAGGCATGCTTGCGGGGACAATGGTGTATCTTAACGCGGGGACACAATTAGCAGAGATAGACAGTTTGTCTGGGATCGTTTCACCTACCGTATTAGCTTCATTTGCCTTGTTAGGACTATTCCCACTGATTGCCAAATGGGTAATGGGCAAAATCCGCCCGCAAAATGGTTCACGCACAGCATAACAGAGGAAGACAATGAAATTATTTGTCGCACAAAATCCCCCACAAGCTCACATACTTTGTGAGCTTTTGCTTAGTCATAACATCCAGGTCGAGGTCCGAGGAGAAGGTATGTTTGGTCTACAGGGCGAACTGCCAATGGACGATTCTAGTTTGCCGTACTTATGGCTAATTGATGAACATAAGCATAAACAAGCTAAAGCTGTGATTACAGAGTTTGAACAAAACGTGAGCACTTCTGCAAACAGCGAATGGCGCTGTGCAGAATGTGATGAAGTCAATGAAGGGCAATTTGGGTTGTGCTGGCAATGCGGACATTCAGCCAGCTAAATCGCCAAGTTATGCTGTTTTGCTATCCACCATTGATTGGATGAATGCAATAGATTGTTGATTAAATTCCACAGGGCGCTCGACATTACACACATGGCCACAGTCTTCAATCTCAACTAACTGGCTGTTTTGATGAACAGAAACCATCTCTTTAACCGGTTTAATGAACATATAGTCCTTATCGCCCATCAAGTAGAGTGTTGGTATATCAAGTTCTTTGTCCTTGAAATAACGCATGATTGGGTTGACGTCTGATGCCAGTTTAAACCAACGCTTAAACTCTTTCTGGCATAACTTTCTCGCTTCTCGAACAAACATTAAACGAGATTCAACCTGACCTTTTTGTGGCATTACGATCCAAGCGAACAAGCTATACAGCCACATATAAGGGATAATGTTCTTAAACATTCCTCCCAGCTTCACCAAAATCTGTGAACGAGTATCAAAACGGGTTACCGCGCCACCGAGCACCATAGACTTAACACGCTCTGAGGCCATCTCTGCTAGGGTACGCACAATAATAGTACCAAGCGACATACCCACAAAGTGTGCTGACTTAATCTTCAAATGATCCAAGACGTTTACAATGTCTTTGGTCACTGACTCGAAAGTATAGCGTTTGCTAATGATGTCTTGAAATAAGGTGTTTGATTTGCCGTGACCGCGTAGATCTATCAACAAAATATTGAAATGCTCTTTATACGCTTTAATTTGCTTAAACCAAATAGAAGAACTGCCACCCGCACCATGCACAAACACCACCCATTCCTTAGATTCAGGATGGCGGTAAGTTTTATGAAATAAGATAGGGTTAGATTCAGCTATTGCAGTCATTAATCACATTATAAATAAGGCGTATAGTGCTTCGATAGTATCATAATCGGCCATAACACTGGGGTATCAGGCTGCGCAATTTGTAACAAACGGTGATCTACTGCACAAGTTCGCTCTAATCATTACGTTGGAAAAACAGCGTCAAAGTACCGAACTCAATGCCGAACTTCCTTATAGAGGTTAAGTTAAACAGATGCTTATCATCTTGGCGATAAAGCCAATCGTCGAAACCCACCACTACTGTTGAATCACCACGAGGAAGCTCGAAATCATAAGTCCAACGAAGTGCATTACCTACCTCTTCTCCCGTGGCAACACCGATGATGTCATCAGCTTTACCTTCATAAGTCCCGTCTTCCAAGCGAGTAATGACCCAAATCCGCGTCGACTCTTCGCCATCATCAAACACAAAACCTTCGTTAAGGGTCAACACGTTTCCTTCAACGCTACCGTTTAACTCCACTTCAAACCGACGGGTTTGCTTGCCACTGCGGTCTTGAACCATTCCCCAAGCAGTTACACTGCCTTCAAAATACTCAAACAGATCGAATCGAGGGCCTTCCTGCTGATAATCACTAAGATCTGCGCTGCACCCCAAAAGGTACAAAGCCCCAATGAGTGCACCGAAAGCTCTAAATGTTCGACTAATCATCGTTGTTTCATTCCTATAAGTTGTTGGCGGTGCTTCGGATATTCAGTATTTGGCGAGAGCCAGATCGCAAGAAATGCATCATTTAAGGCCTCATTAGTAATCGTGCCTCTCAGCTGAGTTACACCATCTTGCGTAATGTACAAAAACGAGCCTGTTTGACCGTCAGTGATATAAACCAGCTGCTCGCCTGTAGCGACATCAGGATAGATAGCGTCAAGTATCTGCGTCCATCGAACAGAATCAGCCGATGAATAGCCAAGATGAAGCCATTGCTTTTTTGTCTCTTTCAAAAGGTGTTTTTTTGAGATATTTCTCTCGTAGGTAATAGCAAGAGCGATAGGATGAGGTGTAATGTCGTTATCAACAGTATAAACCCCATTAGGGGCGCGAAGCTCTGAGGTGTATACATCAAAGAACATAAAATTAAGGTCTGCTGACCCTACCGTTGGCCAGTGTGTCCACCCGCTAAGAGCTTCCGTAGTGCTGGAGTTTTGGACCTCTGAGGCCGCCGTGCCATAAGAGGCTATGCAAGCAAACAGCAAGGTCTTAAGTGTGATGAGTCTCATGCTGATTATGTCCCTTTCCTCGTTTATCTAACGCTTTAAGGGAGTAGATGACAAGTGCAAAAAGTAAGAACCATTCTATGGTTAGAACCACAAAGGTCATTTCGTCAGAATATGGCCATTGCACCGCACCTAGTTTCAACCCTGCAAAATAACTGCCGGCTGCTCCGAGCGCTCCTATCATACTTACGATAGGCAGAGGAAAACGGGTCAAAATTGTTTTCATTTGATACGCATACCAAATGAAAATCACCCATAACAAAATCAACCATGCTGGAATCCATGACTGTGGAAACAAGAACAAGCCGATAAAACCATGGAAGGTATCTAAGACTATACCAATGAGAACTAACGTGGCTAACCAAGCGAGATTAATCTGCTCTTTCTTTACCGAATAAACAAGAGTTGCCCCCACAGCGAGTAGCAGTAGAAAAAAGGTGCTGTCTCGACCAATGACGGCTAGAAACCAAAGGCCTTGGAACCAGATAGATTTGACCAATAGCTCCTTGTTCATCATCAGTTACTTTGGATTGCGAAAGGTTAAGTGAACGGTACTGATTCGCTGCGCAAGGAAGCCACCTTCACAGTAACATAGGTAATAACGCCACATACGTATAAAGCGTTCATCGTAACCAAAGCTCGCGAGCTCTTTCTCCGACAAATTGAATCTATGCAACCACTCACGAAGTGTCTTAGCGTAATCCAATCCTATGTCATGAAGATCATTCAAAACTAGCTGGCTGTGTTTTGTGGTTTGTTGCAATAAATGGGTTACGGACGGTAGGAAGCCACCAGGGAAGATGTATTTTTGAATGAAATCAACGCCCTTGCTGTAAGATTCGAATCTTTGGTCGGCAATGGTTATCGCCTGAATCGCCATAAGCCCTCCAGGTTTAAGTAGGCTCTGACATTTATTGATATAAGAAGGTAAAAACTCTCTCCCCACCGCTTCTATCATCTCGATAGACACTAGTTTATCGTACTGCCCTTCAAGGTCCCTATAATCTTGTTTCAAAAGCGTGACTTGCTCAGAGAGTCCCTGCTCCTGCACTTTTTGCTGCGCAAAGGCAAACTGCTCTTCTGAAATCGTAGTGGTAGTCACTTGGCAGCCATAGGTCTTAGCCATGTATATCGCCATTCCCCCCCAACCTGTGCCTATCTCAATGACAGAATCGCCGGGTTGCAGTTCCAATTGCTGACAAAGCCTGTCCATTTTATTAATTTGCGCTTGCTCTAATGTGTCATTGCTATTGTTATAGACCGCTGCTGAATAGAGCATGTTGCTGTCGAGAAAACGCGTGTAGAGATCATTTCCCAAGTCATAGTGGGCGCCAATATTTTTCTTCGAATTAGTGTGAGTGTTCCTGTTTAGCCAATGACCCATCTTGTATGCGAGTTTCTTAACCAGGCTTTGCTTGCGGTTCATGTTATCCAGTGAGTTGAGATTCAACGCCATCAACCTCATCACAGCGGTAAGATCGCTGCTCTCCCACCAGCCATCCATGTAAGCTTCTGCCGCAGCAATACTGCCACCGCTTAGCATTCTAGAGTAAAAATCGGGATGACAGATCTCTATAGAAGCGTGAAAACTCTCGGATGCAGGACCGAAATCTAAAGATTCGGCAACAGATTGAGACTCAAAACGCTCAATTATGGTTAGTCTGCCATGCTGAAGTTTTTGTAAGTGATTTAGAAGAAGCGCTCGAGCGGAGCGCTGCAGAGGCGAAAGATCCTTTTCTATAACTAAAGATTGTGAATCGTACATTGTGAAAAGCCTCCTGCTTTCTCATTATTTATTTTTTGCTGGATGCGGGTAGATGGGTACTTTCTTAATCCACAACTTCAATGCGTGCCAGTAAATGCCTGTGAGTACTTTTACTGTCAAAATCGGAGTAGAGATCAACTGTTTAAGAAGATTTCTACTATTGAAGGCCCTCGCCTTCATGGATAAGGTAGCATCAAACTCTTTGTTCTCCCTGTGGCACTCCAGATGGACCATCAGCTTTTCTGAAAGTGGCTTGAGTCGCCACACATATTCCTGTTCAACTGGGTTAAAAGGCGACACATGAAACGCCTTATCATGTTTCCAGTTTTCGCCATCTTCGCCTTCGTCAGCATCAATGGCATAATAGTGTCGCTCGTTCCAAGGCGTGTTGCTTACTTCAGCCAATAACATCTGCCATTGCCCTTTACTATCATAAACATAGTAGAAATTAACCGGGCTGAAGTAGAGGCCAAGATAGCGAAGGTGTACTACCGCGACGACTTTGCCACTAAAACGCTTTCCAGTGAGTTCGTATACCTTTTCTTGAACGGCGGATTTTAGACAGCCTTCACCCACATAATCACGGCGATTGAAACGAGCCCAGTGCCACCACTTTTCTCCAAATCCCCACACTGTATTTGTTAGAAACTGAAGCTCATCCACATCAATACTAGGCATAAATAATGGGTAATTAAGCGCATGCTCTACTGGAGAGAAACGCCTATGCCTTACCGTACCAACTAAGATTGCGCTATTCATGCTGCGCCTTTGCGCTGAAGACGCTCTTGCATTGCATCAATGCCTTTCACCACTTGCAACGCACTATGTACACCATCTTCATGGAAGCCATTACGCCAATAGGCACCGCAGAACCAAGTCGAGTTATTGCCCTGAAGCTCAGTACTGCGTTCCTGTGCGGCGATAGATTCCCTAGTAAAGACCGGATGATGGTAGGTAAAAATGCGCAAAATTTTGTTTTTATCTATATTCGGACTGTTATTGAGTGATACGCAAAAGGTATGCTGTGACTGAATATGCTGCAAGATATTCATATCATAAGTTAAGGTGGGTAAGCGGTTTTCTTGGTCTTGATCACCGGATAAATAATAGTTCCAAGAAGCCCAGGCTTTGTTGCGTTTTGGCAAAAGGTTTGTATCCGTATGCAAAACCACTTCATTAGCTTGATATCGCATATTTCCCAAAATATCGGCTTCTTGTTGTGTTTGTTCTTCACCTAAAATGTTCAGCGCCTGATCGCTATGACAAGCAAAAATCACGTGGTCAAATTGCAACCAATCGCCATTCACTAATAATCGGACACCCACAGGCAATCGTTGAACCCGTTCAACAGGAGAATTGAGTAAGATCTTATCTGAGAACCCTTTGGTTAACGGCTCTATATAAGCTCTAGAACCTCCATCTATCACATACCATTGTGGTCGATTTTTAATGTCAAGCAGGCCATGATTTAGGAAAAATCTTAAGAAAAAAGAAAGGGGAAATACTCGCATATCTGCAAGGGTCGATGACCATATGGCCGCGCCCATGGGCAAAATGTAGTTTTCACTGAAATAGTCACTAAAATCGTGCTCTTCAAGGAGAGATCCTAGTGTCTGCTCTTTGGTTAAATCGGCGCCCGCCAAGGATTTAGCCAGCTTGTTAAAACGAAGGATCTCAGATATAAACGAGTAGAATTTTGGATTAAACCAATTGCGCTTCTGAGCAAACAACGTTGAAAGAGCATGACCGTTGTATTCCAGTCCGTTACCGTCATTTCGTACGCTAAAGCTCATTTCTGTCGGATTGCCACGCACGCCGATCTCGTTCATCATCTCGATGAAGTTTGGATAGGTGCGATCGTTATAAACAATGAACCCTGTATCAACGCTGTAGGGCTTACCCTCAACCTCAACATCCACAGTCGCAGTGTGACCGCCGATGTAGTTATTTGCCTCAAACAAGGTTACGTCGTGTTCTTTATGTAAACGGTATCCGCAAGTGAGTCCAGATATCCCTGTACCTATAATCGCAATCTTCATTACTGTTTTTCCTTAATCAGTTTCTTGGCAAGACGATGCTGCAGTGAGTACGGCAAACTTCCCAAGATTCTCAATATCCATGTAAAACGTTTGGGAAAGTAGATGTTAGTTTTACCAGACTCGATTCCTTCTTTTATCGCCTTGGCCGCCTCGTCTACTTCAATCATCATCGGCATCGGAAAGTCATTTTTGTCTGTCAGTGGGGTTTTAACAAATCCTGGAAAAACGGTGCTTACTTTAATTCCTTTCGGCGCGAGGTCTACCGCCAGTGTTCGGGATAAATAACTCACTGCTGCCTTTGAAGCGCCATAAGCTTCGGCGCGAGGAAGCGCCATCTCGCTGGCTATGGAGCCTACTATCACGAGTTGGTGCCCTGAAGAAAAATGATGCTGCGCCCCTTCAATAGCATTGGCGAGTCCAATTACGTTTATCGTGAACACTCGTTTAATCAACGCTGCATCTACAATCCCATCGTCAATATATTCGCAGTCTCCTGCATTAAATACCCAAGTTTGTGGAATCGGATCTAAATTTTGAAGAGCTTCCTTGCATGAATCAAGGTCGGTAAGATCAAATTGAAGTGGCTTTACATGTTTTCCTAGAGCGACTAGTTCGTGAAGCTTTGCTGAGTTTCGTCCGCAAACATAAACAGTCTGACCTGACTGCGCATAATCTTTGGCAAGCTGCTCCCCTATTCCTGAAGTTGCTCCGGTAATCAAGATTGGATTCATGATTGACCCAACCTTTTCTTGATAGTTTTAATCACCGAACCTAATACAGGAAGATTCTCATAAAGCATCTCACCCATATCGAAGTAATCACGATGGTGTATCACCTTGCCATCGCGAAACTCGAGATGGCTGATTCCCTGAACCGCGACCTCACTGCCACCCTTCAACTTTGGATGACGCAATCGCATCGTCCAGATGATGAAACCTGCATCACCGGCTTGGTGCTTACTGAGAATGTCAAAACGACAATCAATCACGTTCTGATATAAGTTATCGAAATAAGATGACAGCTCTGCCCAGCCATTTAACTTATGAGCCGAATCCTCAAAAATTACATCTTGATGATAGATTCGAGTCAGACTGTGTAAGGTGTCTTTGCTCAGGCTTTGATATACATCTGCAACAGTATCAATGTTCATCGTCCATTTCCTAATGGCTACGACAGGGCTTCCCTCCCCATCTGGTTTATTCAACCTTTATGACCAGAACGTTACTAGGTCTAGTTAAAGGTAGTGTATTTTATTAAAACTTACTTTAACTACGTGTTTTACAAAGCATTAGATCAAAAAAAAGCTTGGTTTTTACACCAAGCTTTTTCATCAAAAATATTGTTAGTAAATTAAAACTGTTGAGTGTTTCGCAATGCTTCAATTCGTTTGTCTAACGGTGGGTGAGACATAAGCAACTCTGTTAATGCGCTCTTACCGTTGATACCTAAGGCCATCATTGAGCCTTCTAGCTGAGGTTCATGACTTGTTTTGAGGCGCTCAAGAGCGGCAATCATCTTATGCTTGCCCACTAAATGTGCTGCACCTGCATCTGCATAAAATTCGCGCCTGCGGCTGTACCACATGGTGATAAAGCTTGCTAAGAATCCAAACACTAACTCCAAAACCATAGACACACCGAAATACACCATCATATTCGTGCCACCTTCGCCCTCGTCATTATTGTTGTTGGCAACCATGTTGGCAATGAAACGAGATAAGAAGATGACAAAGGTATTCACTACGCCTTGCATTAACGTCATTGTGACCATGTCACCATTCGCAATGTGGCTAACCTCATGTGCCAGTACCGCCTCTGCTTCGTCTTGAGTCATGCTGTTTAGCAGTCCAGTAGACACCGCGACTAATGAATCGTCACGCTTAGCACCGGTCGCAAATGCGTTAATATCTGCCGAGTCATAGACCGCAATCGTTGGCATACCAATACCTGCTTGCTGTGCTTGACGAGATACCGTTTCTAGCAACCAGTGTTCTGTTTGGTTGCGTGGGCTTTCTATCACCTGTCCACCAACAGAACGCAGCGCCATGCTCTTGGACATCATCAATGAAATGAAAGAGCCGCCAAAACCAAAGACTGCGGCCAACACTAGTAGACCTGATAGGCTACCGGATTGTATGCCTGTAAAAGCATAAACAAGGTTTAACACCACACTCAATACTGCGATTACAGCAAGGTTGGTCAGTAAAAATAACGCTACGCGCTTCATTCATTTTCTCCAAAGTAAGAAGCTAGAACAGTGTAATTATATTTCCAATCGAAGGCTGTAGACAAAGAAAAGTGTTCTTTGCTCCCAGAGGGGAGTCGCCATTGGGTTAGCCATTTTTTTGCTATTACATTCTATATATGAGGACGCGAAGCGAAAACTCAATAGCAGTAACAATTTGCGACAAAGTGAGAGTTCTGTTCGTAATTGACTATTTTTTTAACAAAGTGTCTTGCGTTAAATCAATGAATGGGTGTAAATATTAGCCATCGCATAGTTTTATTAACCAAGCATTAACAAAAAAGGAGTGAGTTATGGCTGATGGTACTGATCACGAAATGGCGTTGGACATACTTCGTTGTCACCTTGGAATGAGCAAAGAGGAAGCACTCAAAGAGTTGGGAATTTCTGATACAAAATCTGTAGAGCAACAGGTGTTAAGCGTTCAATCTCAACTGGCTCGAGACGCGCAGTAGTTTTAAGTAAAACATCAAAGAATGCCCTCTTCACAAAGAGGGCATTTTTCTTTTTAAACAATACCGATGTATTTATATGATCGAATCAAGATTAATATAATTACTGAGGTCTTTTTTCTTAACGCCTCGCATATAGGGAATTTCACCAATCTTAGGAGCGCCAATCTGCGACTCTAAAAATGTAATAATATCGCGATAATGCTCTTCACATGGATTCACTCGGTTAGCTACCCAACCGACAACGTCTAAACCGTCATTTCTGATTGCTTCTGCGGTCAAAATAGCATGACTTAAGCAGCCCAATTTGACACCTACCACTAGAATTACAGGCAGCTTCTCATCTGCAACCCATTCAGATAAGTAACGGTCGCCAGTGATAGGCACTCGCCAACCACCGGCACCCTCAACGAGTACAAAATCGGCATTTTTCTGATGTAGATGCAGTGTTTCAGATAACGCCACAGTATCGATAGGTTTATCATCGATTTCCGATGCTATATGAGGAGATGCAGGAGTCATTAACGCGGCAGGGTTCACTTCATCATAAGCAAGTTCAATGCTAGCGGCAGCTTGCAGATACAGGGCGTCTGAATTGCGAGCGCCATCTGTGGTCATTTCACAACCCGCAGCAACAGGCTTATAACCGACCGTCGAGAAACCTCTTGCATTAAATGCTTGCAACAAAGCTCGTGAAACAACCGTTTTACCTACATCAGTATCTGTTCCGGCAACGAAAATTGTCTTATTCATTTCTTTATTAACCCTAGGCAAACTTGGTAGGTTGCCGGTAATTTGAGATTGGTCTGAAATAATTTTTGATAGACCTGCTCAACCTTAACCAATGAGCTCTTTTTGGTTAGGCCATGTGAGCGGCCACCTATTTGAGTCGCACCTATGCCTTTTAAATCTTTCATCAGCTCAAAGGCGCTACGGTACCAATAGGTCATTTTTGCCAAGTCTACTTGAGAGCCATCACACTTCGATTGAGCCAACGCAATTTTTATTGCCTTTTTAGAGACAAACTCCCTTACATGTTGATACTGATCAACATAGCTCCATGCCTGCTTTAATTCGTCCAATGACCCTTTGGTCAATGTTGAGAACAGCACATGCCCCCCTACTTTACACACACGCCTCATTTCACGAATAGGAACGCTTAAATCCTCACACCATTGCAAAGCCAAACTTGAGACAACGTAGTCAAACTTGTCGTCTGTAAAAGGCAACGCTTCAGCATCACCTAAATAATAAGTCGCGTGGTCTCCACAACGTAATTTCGCTTGCTCTAACATTTTGTCAGACAGGTCTAAGGCAACCACCGTTGCTCCTCGTTGGGCGAGTTTTTCTGTGAGATAGCCCGTGCCACAACCTACATCCAAAATACGCTTACCTAGCAGGCTTATTGGCATCCTTTGCAGTAGCTTATCTACCACATCTCTTTGAAACTGAGCATGCTGATCATAACTAGGAGCAGCACGACCAAACGCACTCGCAATAGCCTGTTTTTCTGGTGTAGAAATCAATTCTCCCTCCAAGCCCATCACTAACCGCCCTCTTTGGCATGTTGATATTCAAACTGCTTAAGTGATTGAGCAAGTTTACTGACCTCTTCAACCGTATGATTCGCAGACAAAGTCACTCGAATCCGAGCTTTCCCTTGAGCCACTGTAGGCGGCCTAATCGCAGTTGCCCAAAGCCCTTGCTGACGCAAATAACAAGCCAAAGACATCGCTCTGTCTGTAGAGCCTGCTAAGTAAGGCTTTATGGGTGTTTGCGTATCGATATACCCAGGAAGATCGCCAAGCAGGCTCGAATAAGTATGTTGTAGTTCCGATAATTGATCGCGACGCCATTGTTGAGTGCGAGTAAGTTCTATTGCCTTGGTCACAACCACTGCCTGTGCTGGTAACATCGCCGTTGAATACACAAAATTGCGTGCATATTGTCGTAAATATTCAGCCGTAGATGAACTGCATAGAACCGCAGCACCATGCACGCCCAATGCTTTTCCAAAGGTAACCATCAGTAGTTGCGGCTTTATCAAAGATTCTTCGCAGCTGCCTTTGCCTTCCTTGCCTAATACGCCGATGCCATGGGCATCATCAACCATTAGCCAGCAATTTTGCTTTTGACACTGTGCTTGGATATTAGCAAGCGGGGCCCTATCCCCATCCATACTGAACACACCTTCGGTCACCACCAAACCTGCGCCATTGCGCTCAATCAGGTCATGTAAACGTTCAGTATTGTTATGAGGAAATCTAAATTGGGTCGCAGGGCTTAGTAGACCCGCTTCAATTAAAGAGGCGTGATTGAGTTTATCTTGGTATATACAGTCACTTTTCTCGAGTAACGCAAAGAGGACCGCTTGATTGGCACTAAATCCTGAATTAAATAATACCGCCTGTTCAAATCCAAGCCAGTCACATAGAGTGTCTTGTAACTCGTGATGTGCATAGGAGAACCCAGTCACCATAGGAGAGGCTGCGCTACCGATACCATAACGATCCACCGCTGTTTTCCATGTTGCTTTCAAAGCGTCATGATTCGCCAAACCAAGATAATCATTGCTAGAGAAATTCGTAAAACTTTGCTTAGCGACTTTGATTTGGGTCGTATTTCCGCCGTGAACAGGACTTAGAGTTCTAAGCAACCCCTGTTCACGTCTTTGCTGCAGAGCGCTAGTGATACGTGATTCAAACAGTGGCATCGTAAAAAATGTCATCTTTAGTGGGTCTAGCCGCCACCCTTTCATTCACCTTTTCAAGCAACTCATGCTCTTGGATCTGATCCGGTTTCTGGCTAGTTGCGAGTGTATTAATACCCAGCTTTTTGAATAACTGCATATCGCTATCTTCATCAGGATTAGGCGTTGTAAGCAGCTTACACCCATAGAAAATCGAGTTTGCACCCGCCATGAAGCACAGTGCTTGCATCTGCTCGTTCATATTTTCTCGACCTGCCGATAAACGCACAGCCGATTCAGGCATCATGATACGCGCAATGGCAATCAGTTTGATGAACTCAAAGGGATCGACATCCTCTACATCTTGCAGTGGCGTACCTTTCACTTTAACCAACATATTGATAGGAACGCTCTCAGGGTGAACGGGTAAGTTAGCTAATTCAGCCAAGAGGCCTGCACGATCTGCTGTTCCCTCGCCCATACCTATGATACCTCCAGAGCAGATCTTCATTCCGGCATCACGCACATGCGATAGGGTATCTAAGCGGTCTTGATAGGTTCGTGTAGTGATGATGTTGCCATAATACTCTGGCGAGGTGTCCAGGTTGTGGTTGTAATAATCTAGCCCCGCAGTAGAAAGCTCTGATGCTTGCTCAGGCGTTAACATGCCCAAAGTCATGCAGGTTTCTAAACCTAGAGACTTCACACCCTTGATCATATCTGTCAGCAAAGGCATATCACGCGCTTTAGGGTTCTTCCAAGCAGCTCCCATACAGAAACGAGTAGAGCCTGAGTGTTTTGCCTTCTCTGCCGCTTCTAATACTCGCTCTACTTCCATCAATCGTTCTTTATCGACATCTGTACGATAGTGAGCACTTTGCGGACAATACTTACAATCTTCCGGACACGCCCCTGTTTTTATCGAAAGTAAGGTACTGACTTGCACATAGTTGTGTTGTTGGTGCTTACGATGAATGGTCTGTGCTTGATACAACAGATCCATAAATGGGAGATTGAGTAATTGCTGGACCTCTTCAACTGTCCAATCATGACGAGCTTCCACACTGTTATCCTTTTCTAAATGCATTGTACAAACGGCATTATTTTTAATGCTCTGTTGCTTGGCTAGTCTAACCTGAAGCGTTACACTGTCAACATCGCAAGGATAACTTTGTTTACTAACGTACAATAATTATACAATTTGGCTCTTTTATGGATTTAAGCTTCGATAAGAAACACCTTTGGCACCCGTATACCTCAACTCTCAACCCTCTCACTTGTTACCCCGTCTCATCCGCATCCGGCGTTGAATTGACATTAGAAGATGGCACCCAACTTATTGACGGTATGTCGTCGTGGTGGTCTGCAATACATGGCTACTCACATCCAAAATTAAATGCAGCGGCTCATCAACAAATAGAGGCTATGTCTCATGTTATGTTTGGCGGTATTACTCACGAACCTGCAATTCGGTTAGGTAAAAAACTCCTCGAACTTGCACCAAAAAACCTTCAGCACATCTTTCTCGCTGATTCTGGGTCTGTCGCCGTTGAAGTGGGCCTTAAGATGGCACTGCAGTATTGGCACTCGTTGGGTGAACCTCGTTCCAAGTTTCTTACTTTAAGGCACGGATATCATGGAGACACTTTTGCAGCAATGTCGGTGACGGATCCGAATAACTCAATGCATTCGCTCTACAAAGGCTTTTTGCCCGAGCACATCTTTGTAGATTCTCCTCTGTGTGGCTTCTTTGATGATTGGGATGAATCAGATATAGCACCAATGCAAGATGCCCTTAAAATCCAACATCACGACATAGCAGCTATCATTCTAGAACCAATAGTCCAAGGCGCAGGAGGCATGCGTCTCTATCATCCAACGTACTTAAAGCGTGTCCGAGAGCTCTGTAACCATTACGGTATCTTGCTCATCATTGATGAAATTGCGACTGGCTTTGGGCGAACAGGGAAAATGTTTGCTGTTGAGCATGCCGCTATAGAACCTGATATTTTATGTGTGGGTAAGGCTTTGACAGGGGGATATATGACCCTCTCTGCAACGCTCGCTACACCCACGGTTGCCAACACTGTCTGCGGTGGCGAGGCAGGTTGCTTTATGCATGGCCCTACCTTCATGGGTAACCCGTTAGCTTGCGCCGTGGCATCCGCAAGTTTAGAAATACTGCAGTCTGGAAAATGGCAGCAACAAGTTACCGTAATTGAGAAGCAACTATCCCAATCACTCCCCCAGTTATCTAACTATGAACTTGTGAAAGAGATACGTTACCTAGGTGCTATCGGAGTGGTAGAAACACATAAACCGGTAAATATGGAGAAGATACAAGCGCACTTTGTTGAACAAGGAGTGTGGATACGTCCATTTGGTAAGCTTATTTATATTATGCCGCCTTACATTATCACACCGAGCGATTTGCAAAAGCTGATAAGAGCTATTGAAAATGCAGTGCAAGATGAGCGCCTATTTCACAACAATTAACTCACACCATTTACCCTTAAGACCGACCGATTTCTGATAGGCATAAAAAAGCCGGCTAACAAGTAGCCGGCTTTTCATACAATCAGCGATTAACCAATGTGGGTTTGACCACCCATGTATGGTTGAAGTGCAGCAGGGATCTCGATACGACCGTCCGCTTGCTGGTAGTTTTCTAAAATAGCCACCATGGTACGACCTACCGCTAGGCCTGAGCCATTCAGTGTATGTAGAAGCTCTGGCTTCTTCTCACCCTTACGACGGAAACGTGCTTGCATGCGACGTGCTTGGAAATCCCAAGTGTTCGAGCAAGAAGATATTTCACGGTACGTTTTCTGCGCTGGTACCCAGACTTCTAGGTCATAAGTCTTGCGAGCGCCAAAGCCCATATCGCCAGTACAAAGAACCACTTTACGATAAGGAAGTTCTAGCAGCTGAAGTACCTTCTCAGCGTGTCCTGTCAGTTCTTCCAAAGCATTCATAGAATCTTCTGGACGAGTGATCTGAACAAGCTCAACTTTGTCGAACTGATGCATACGGATAAGGCCACGTGTATCACGACCATAAGAGCCAGCTTCAGAGCGGAAACATGGTGTGTGTGCTGTCATCTTGATTGGCAGATCTGCTTCATCAACGATGGTATCACGAACCATATTAGTCACTGGAACTTCTGCAGTTGGAATAAGAGAAAGCTTACGAGGCTCTTCGTCATTCACTTTTTCTGTTAGTGGTTCAGTGTGGAATAGGTCTTCACCAAATTTAGGTAATTGACCTGTGCCAAATAGGCTGTCTGAATTCACTAGGTAAGGCACGTACATTTCTGTATAACCGTGCTCATCAGTGTGCAGATTCAACATGAACTGTGCGATAGCACGATGAAGACGAGCAAATTGTCCCTTCATCACGATAAAACGCGCACCTGTGATTTTAGTGGCGCTAGCAAAATCTAAACCACCGGCCATCTCACCAAGATCTACGTGATCTTTTACTTCAAAATCATACTCTCTTGGCGTGCCCCAACGAGAAACTTCTACGTTCTCATTTTCGTCTTTGCCATTTGGTACAGAGTCGTCCGGAAGGTTAGGTACAGAAAGCGTAATGTCTTCTAGCTGAGCTTGAACTGCTGCTAGTTCCACTTTCTTAGCGTCTAGATCTGAACCAAGAGTACCGATTTGTTTCTTGATCTCTTCAGCGCCCTCTTTATCGCCAGCCGCCATTTTTTGGCCTATTTGCTTGGAGATAGAGTTACGTGAGGATTGCAAGTTTTCAACATCAACTTGAATAGCTTTACGCTTTTCTTCTAGTTGGCGAATGGTATCAACGTCTAAGGTAAAGCCTCGACGCGCTAGTTTTGCTGCTGTTTCGTCCAGCTCTGTACGAAATAATTTAGAATCTAGCATTGCTAATCCTGCGTGTAGTTAACGATAACTCTCAAGGAGCTAAAAAGGGTAAAATTTCAATCGAACAAAGATATCTAAAAAACACTACTTTTTGTAGCGCTTTCGTGTGCTTTTTTCGTCTAAAGAATGGAGATAGTTCAGCTTTTCAGCAATTTTTGTTTCAAGACCACGATTTTCTGGAAAATAGTAGCGAGTCTCACTCATTTCTGGAGGAAAGTAGCATTCCCCTGCAGCGTAGGCTCCGGGTTCGTCATGAGCATAACGATACTCCTCACCATAGCCAAGCTCTTGCATTAATTTCGTCGGTGCATTGCGAAGATGATGTGGTACTTCTAATTCGGATGTATCGTCGGCATCTTGCAGTGCTTGTTTCCACGCTTTATAAACAGCGTTACTTTTTGGTGCACATGCTAAATAAACGACAGCCTGCGCCAATGCCCTTTCGCCTTCTGCTGGGCCTATGCGAGTGAAGCAATCCCAAGCACTAATAGCCACTTGCATAGCACGCGGGTCGGCATTACCAATGTCCTCTGATGCAATAGCCAGCAGACGACGGGCAATATACAAAGGGTCACAACCGGCCTTAATCATACGAGCACTCCAATACAACGCCCCATCAGGATTCGAGCCTCGAATTGATTTATGCACTGCAGAAATTAGGTCGTACCAAATATCACCTTTGTTATCAAAGCGTGCCACCTTAGATCCTGCTACTTGTGCAAGCAATTCAAGGTCTATTTGTTTGACGCCATTTTTTTCTGGCGCCATATCAAACAGTAATTCTAAATAGTTCAGCGCCATACGCGCATCACCACTAACAAGCTCAGCTAATCTCTGGTCGCTCTCTCCGACAAACTCAGCCTTAAGCTTACCGAAACCACGCTCATCATCACTTAAGGCCTGCTGAATCACTTGTTCGATATCTTGCGTGTTTAGAGAGGCAAGCTTATACACTCGTGCTCGCGATAGCAGTGCGTTATTTAGTTCAAAGGATGGGTTTTCGGTGGTTGCTCCGATAAAGGTAACCGTTCCGTCTTCAATATGTGGCAAAAAGGCATCTTGCTGGCTTTTATTAAAGCGATGCACCTCATCAACAAACAAGATGGTGCGATGGCCTGCCATCTTGTTGTCACGAGCCTTTTCAATAGCGGCTCGGATATCCTTTACACCGGAAGTAACCGCAGATACGCGCTCTACCCTAGCATCGGCATAACTTGCAGCTACCTCTGCTAATGTCGTTTTCCCTGTACCCGGTGGGCCCCACAGAATCATGGAATGCAGTTGCCCTGCCTGCAAAGCTCGATACAAGGGCTTGTCCGAACCTAAGACATGTTGTTGACCTATATACTCCTCAAGGGTTCTTGGGCGCATACGCGCAGCAAGAGGACGAAAATCCTCACCCGTAGAGAAATCAAATTGCATATTGCTCATGATATAGGTTTAGTTACGTTGATCGTCAACTTCAACCCCATTAGGGATCTCAAACACAAAGCGCGACTTAGCGGGAACTTCTGAGCGATAGTCATTAAACGTAAACTTGCTACGCTGACCATCTTGCTCCACTACATTAAAGCCAGAGATCGCTCCCGCGTCATTAATGTCAATCTGAAACTGCCCCTGTGTTGAGGTTTCATCCGTTGGCGTTAAAGTGAAGCGATCGCCATTTTGAATAACGTTGTATTTGTCCCAATCACTCGCTTTATTGCGTGTTAGCAGTACAAACGGCGTTTGCTCGGTCGCTTGCTCTTGCCAATAGATACTCACTTGCTCAATAAACGGGCTGTAGTACCACAATGTTTCACCATTGGATACCAACACATTTTCGTCAGGCGTATTGGTCGTCCAACGAAATAGGCTAGGCCTAGCAATCTCAACGGAGCCTGTCCCTTCCATTACCACGTCATCATCAGGGCTTATCACAGTTTGTGAAAACTGCGCGGTAAAACCATCAGTTTTATCTAAGCGTTGAACTAGTTCTTGTTGAGGGTTGGCAGACACAACGCCCGATACCAACACCAATAAACTCATTACTAATTTTTTCATACTACTCTCAAAATATCGGGCCAAAAGCCCTATTACATATCTTTAATTGGCGGCGGTGCGAGCACTTCTCGGTTACCATTATGCCCTGGGGCCGACACGATACCTTGTGCTTCAAGTTGCTCTACTATACGAGCTGCTCGGTTGTAACCGATCTTAAACTTGCGCTGTACACCGGAAACAGAGCCACGGCGAGTTTCCGTAACATGCTCAACCACTTGGTCAAACAGTGGATCAGTGTCCTCTTCCCCTTCCATTTTTTCACCTGGAAGTAAGGTTTCTGGTGAAGGGTCACCCTTGGTAATTTCATCGATGTATTGCGGCTTACCCCGCGCCTTCCAGTCATTCACAACCGCATGCACATCATCATCAGAAGCAAACGCACCATGCACACGAATGGTGTGGCTAGAGCCAGGTGGTAGATACAACATATCACCCATGCCTAATAACGACTCGGCACCACCTTGATCGAGAATGGTTCGAGAATCTGTTTTTGTCGATACCGTAAACGCTACACGAGTTGGGATGTTTGCCTTAATCAGACCTGTAATCACATCCACTGATGGACGCTGAGTTGCCAGAATAAGGTGAATACCCGCTGCACGAGCCTTTTGCGCTATTCGAGCAATAAGCTCTTCAACCTTCTTACCTACAACCATGATGAGATCGGCAAATTCATCAACCACAACCACGATGTAAGGCAGTTTTTCAAGAAGTGGCGCTTCTTGATCCATACTGTCACCAGGCTGCCAAAGAGGATCGTGAATTGGATGCCCTGCATCTGCAGCCATTTTCAACTTCTCGTTAAAGCCTTTAAGGTTTCTTACGCCTAGGGCGGACATCAGTTTGTAGCGACGCTCCATCTCACCTACACACCAGCGCAGGGCGTTCGATGCATCCTTCATATCGGTAACCACTTCGGATAACAGATGAGGAATGCCCTCGTAAATAGAAAGCTCCAGCATTTTCGGGTCAATCATGATGAAACGCACATCATCTGGTGTTGATTTGTACAACATACTCAGAATCATGACGTTCACCCCTACAGACTTACCAGAGCCTGTAGTACCTGCCACTAATACATGGGGCATCTTAGATAGGTCGGCCACAACGGCTTCGCCGGCAATGTCTTGACCAAGAACCACTGCAGTTGGTGACTTGTTTTCAATAAATTGTGAGCTACAAATTACATCAGACAAAAATACAGTCTGACGGGTCATATTAGGTAGTTCCAAACCTACATATGGCTTACCCGGTATCACTTCAACAACACGCACCGCCAATGCAGACAAAGAACGCGCAAGGTCCATAGACAAGCTAGAGATTCTTGATACTTTGACCCCTGGCGCTAGGTCTAGTTCAAATCGTGTAATTACTGGACCTGGGAAAATGCCCACAACCACTGCCTTAATTTTATAATCGGCCAGTTTGGATTCAACAAGTCTCGCTATGTTTTGCAATGCTTCTCTATCGATGTGATTTTCACGTTTTTCAGGATGATATAACAGTTCCAGTGTCGGCATTGGACTGGTTGGCACAGGAAGGTCAGCATCTTTGCGAATCAAAAAAGGATTTTGAGAAGCTGCCTGCTTAGCCTTTGCATCGGCGACCTGTTTAGCGAAAGCCTCAGCGTCTGTTAACTCTTCAACAACGACTTCCTCGCTATTTTGCTCTTGCTCTGAGACAGTATTTTTATCTTCCACCTGTTCAAGTGACTCTATAGAGATGCTTGGCTCTGGTTTTTCTGATTCTTCGACAATATCAAAATCAGAAGAGTCTCCAACAAGCTCTACGTCATGATTGTGTGAATGCTCATGATTCTCTTCAAGTAAGGGATCACTTTCCAGCGTCGGTGGCTGGAAGCTTGGTTTATCTTCTACTAACTCTTCTGTTGCAGAAAAATGCTCTTCCACCTCAGGAATCACCATTTCTGGTGTTGGGTCTTGGCTCAACTCAGGAGACTGTGCAACGGTATTGATTACCGGCTCTTCCGTATCTGCATAGTCATTGGCTAACTGCGCATCACGCTCAAGTTGATCAATAGGCGCATTGAGATTGCTGGTTCTATCGAAGGTAAAGCTTTCTTCTTCGCTATCCTCTGGCATATAGATCTTGTACGGGGTTTCTTCTGTTTGAACTTCGTCAGATGACGCAAATAATGGATCGTCTGATGTCGTAGCTTCAATATTTCCAGACAGAGGCTGTGCCGTTTCTGGGGAAGTATCCGCGTAAACCAATTTTTGATCGTCAAGGCGTGTAGGTTCAAGCACTTGCTCTTTATCACCACGCACAAAGTTCAAACAATAGGTAACACACCACAAGGTTCCCTGACCGATTCTTTCAACAATCGAAAGCCAAGAAATACCGGTGAACAAAGTGAAAGACGCTCCCCAGAAAAACAGTAGAGCAAGTGTGCTACCTAGAGTGTTTAGCGTAGGCAACGCCAGACTGGTAATCACATCACCCACTACGCCACCTGATGAGAAATACCAGATGTCATCAAAGTTTAAATCTGCTAAACCACAACTGGTTACGATAAGCAGTGCACCGCCAAGCAGTCGCGTGCCCCACAGCATCAAGTCCACAGGTTCAGTGTCCGTACGTTTACGAAATACAATCCAAGAAAGTAGAACGACTATAGCGGGAACAAAATAGGCAAGCACACCAAAGATGAATAGCAATGTATCGCCTATCCAAGCACCCATTAAGCCACCCGCATTTTTCACCTCTCCGCCCCAGGCGGTTTGAGACCATGAAGGATCTGCTGGATTAAAGGTGATCAGTGATACTGCCATAAGGACGGCAAGCAATACGCCAATGATAAGACACCCTTCTCGAAGGCGTTGAATGCCGGTGAGATTGGGTTTGGCTTTGTGAGGAGACTTGTGAACTATTGTTCGAATTTTGAGATTTCTTTTCAACATATCCATTGCATGCGGGTCTTAGTCTGATAAACGACACGAGCGACTAATGTCGCCCGTGATTATTTTCATTTAAACACATGCTGAGGTAAAGCCCAAATAGAACCTCGGTGAATCAGCAATTTAGCGAGTTTTTATCACTAGGTTATTGCTCTGCTTCACTTCTTCCATAACAACATATGTACGAGTGTCGTTAACACCCGGTAGACGCAGTAGCGTGTCGCCTAACAGTTTGCGATAAGCGCCCATGTCAGATACACGTGTTTTTAACAGGTAATCGAAATCACCAGAAACAAGATGACACTCTTGAATATCATCTAATTTTTGCACAGCAGTATTGAACTGCTCAAATACATCAGGCGCTCCACGATTTAAGGTGATCTCTACAAATACTAATAGAGAAGCATCCAAATATTGTGGGTTAAGTTGCGCAGTGTATCCTAAAATATAACCTTGACGCTCAAGACGTCTTACCCTTTCCAAGCAAGGGGTTGGCGACAAACCAACACGCTTAGACAGTTCTACGTTAGAGATTCGGCCATCTTTCTGCAGTTCATTGAGAATATTTCTGTCTATACGGTCCAGTTCCTTGGACGGTTTACTCGCTTCTAACATAGTTTTGTTCCACCTTTTTACTTCCTTGCAACAACATACACTACAATATAAAAATATTCAGCATCAAATTTTGAATAAACAGCTTTATACTAGTTTATAACACCCCACATAAGCAATTTATGCAGTTACTATAACTAGAAAACAACAAGGAGTCAGGATGATCATTGGTATCCCTAAAGAGATTAAGAACCATGAGTACCGAGTTGGTATGGTCCCAGCCAGCGTGAGAGAAGTTATCTCTAACGGACACCAAGTTATTGTCGAAACGCTAGCCGGCAGCGGCATAGGTTTCAGCGACGATGATTATATCGCAGCAGGTGCATCCATTCTTCCAACCGCAACGGAAATTTTTGCTCAGGCAGAAATGATCGTAAAGGTAAAAGAACCTCAGGCCATTGAGCGAGCAATGCTTCGCGAAGGGCAAATATTGTTTACTTATTTACACTTAGCTCCTGATTTTCCACAAACTGAGGAACTAATCAATAGCAAAGCGGTATGCATTGCGTATGAAACCGTGACCGACCGCTTAAATCAGCTACCTCTTCTTGCTCCAATGTCAGAAGTTGCTGGCAGAATGTCCATCCAAGCCGGCGCACAAGCTTTAGAGAAATCGAATGCTGGAAGAGGCCTTTTACTAGGCGGCGTACCCGGTGTTGAGCCTGCAAAAGTAGTAGTGATTGGCGGTGGTGTCGTTGGCTCCAACGCAGCACGAATGGCTGTAGGTATGCGTGCTGACGTGACTATTCTTGACCGCAACATTGATACTCTTCGCACTCTTGATGAAGAATTTCAAGGCCGAGCAAAAGTCGTCTATTCCACTGAAGAAGCGCTAAGTCGCCATGTGTTAGATGCTGATCTCGTGATCGGAGCGGTACTGATTCCAGGCGCAGCTGCGCCAAAACTTGTTACAAAAAAACATATTGAATCAATGAAACCAGGGGCTGCAATTGTTGATGTTGCCATTGACCAAGGTGGCTGTTTTGAAACATCTCACGCCACTACCCATGCCGATCCAATCTATATTGTCGATGATGTGGTGCATTACTGCGTAGCAAATATGCCTGGCGCCGTAGCAAGAACCTCAACCTTCGCCCTTAATAACGCGACCCTGCCTTATATCATCAAACTGGCAAACAAGGGCTACAAACAAGCACTAACAGAAGACAAAGGCTTCTTGAACGGCCTTAACGTCATTCATGGCATCGTGACTTGCAAAGAAGTCGCTGAAAACTTCAATTTGGAATATGTTGAGCCAAGCAAGGCCATAGAGTTATTTGCTTAACAAGTACTGCTAACTAACAGCATGTAAAGATTAACACCCTACATGCTGTTAGCTAGACTCTAGATGTCGAAGGCCTGTTGAGTAGATGTCCGATAAGAGACTTCGGGCATGACTGTGTTTGACCTAATGATTTAAATCTGTCAGCTATTAGATGCGTGTATAAGAATATTCCGCGGCGTTATTTTTTTCTCGCAAAATTCAGTTAAATGTACCTGATAGCCATGCTCTTGCAGATATAGCGATTTGTCTAAGATCAGCCACATTTCTAGTGGTCGATGAAAAGCCATTTGCACTAAGCTGAGTTTTTCCATTCGTACAAAACGCTCCTCACCGATCTTTTGATAACGCAGAAAGTCGCATTCCGGAAGCTTTAAGCCTTTTCGCTCAGATGCCCATTTACAAAACTCAATAAACCCAAGCTGAAGCTGAGATTTCTTAACGCTAGGAATAGGCTGATACTCATTTAAACCTAACTCTTCTCGTAAAAGCTCATCTAGACCCAGTCGGTAACTCATTTCTTGATATCTATGGCGCTCCACTCTCTCACCACCAGTCACCGTTTCTTGCAATGGAATTCGTAACTCTGACTTAGACAAGGTCAATCTTGACTGTTTAGCTAATCTAGAAAGAGGCTGATACTGCTCTCCTTGTATCAAGTGATAACAACAAGGCGCGATTGATAGTGCGGCTAACTGGTAATCCATTGCGTGCTTCATCAGAGAAACATGTAGATCTCCACACGCATGCAATGCCACCGCGTGTTGCTTTTTATTGAAGACATGTTGATGGTCACAGCTAAAGGCATCGCCTTGAACAAAAGTGACTGGAAGGTTTTGCTTATGAGCCTCAGCCTGCCCATGTTCGCAAAGTGCTTGTTGCCACTCAAAGCTTGTCACTGTCTGCCCAGAGTGGTGCGCAAGTATTCGCCCTAAGAATCCCTTACCCGCACACCACTCCAACCATTCAATACCAGAATGAGCTAAGAGTACTTGCGACCCCATTGACGTGATTTGCTCTAATTTTCGCCCTGGTATACCAGTGGTAAGGTGAGAATCAAGGTCTAGAGGCGTGGCCGATGAACCTTCAAGCGCAACCATAGGCTCTATATCCGTAAGTTCAGGAATATATTGCTGTAATTGCAGGTACACCCGAGAAACATCGTGCTTGAGGGTACTCACATCAGATGCAGATAAGGTATCAAGCCAAGTTGCTAACGGCGTATCCGCAAATCGGTGCTGGCGAGAGCGACTTTCATGGAAAGGCTCAAAACGCCAAAAATGTTGGCAATTAAGCAATAGATGATCGAGCGGTGTAAAGTGTGTGAGCATGCTTCCCCCTAAGGTGTTCATTTTAGAGGGAAGCGAATCAATTAGGAATGATTAACGAACCGGAAGGTCAATATCCTTGAACATTTCCGTGATTTCGTGATTATTTTTCAACGAAATAGCTTGCTCTATCACTGGGCGAGTTAAGTGTGGTGCGAAACGCTCAACAAAATCGAACATATAACTACGTAAGAAGGTGCCTCGTCTAAAGCCGATACTAGTCGTGCTTGCCCCAAAGATATGGCTAGCATCAATAGCCACTAGATCTTTGTCTAGCTCTTGATCGATGGCCATACTCGCGATAACACCAACGCCAATCCCCATTCGCACATACGTCTTTATGACATCAGCATCGGTAGCGGTAAATACGATTCGTGGCGTTAACCCTGCCTTGTCAAAAGCGGCATCTAACTCCGAACGCCCGGTAAAGCCAAATACGTAAGTCACTAGTTGATATGAAGCAAGATCTTCAATCGTCACGTTAGCCTTATTAGCCAACGGATGGTCACGAGTCACCACTATGGAACGGTTCCAGTGGTAGCATGGTAGCATGATGGCATCATGGTAAAGATGCAGAGCTTCAGTGGCGATAGCAAAGTTGGCAGTACCTTTAGCAATGGCTTGAGACATCTGTGAAGGTGTCCCTTGATGCATGTGCAGAGAAACCTTAGGGTATCTCGCAGTAAAGCCCTTAATTACATCTGGCAGTGCGTAACGAGCCTGAGTATGGGTCGTAGTAATATTCAAGGTACCCATTTCTGGATGAGTATGTTCAGAGGCTACTGACTTTATCGATTCCACCCGAGATAAGATCTCCCGTGAAATTTTAACAATTTCTTCGCCCGCAGGTGTCACCTGAGTCAGATGTTTCCCACTTCGTTCAAACACCTGAATTCCCAGTTCATCTTCAAGCAGTCTCACCTGCTTACTAATACCGGGCTGAGAAGTATAAAGACTCTCTGCGGTCGCAGACACATTGAGATTGTGATTAACCACTTCCACTATGTATCTTAATTGCTGTAGCTTCATGCTATGCCTCGTATTCCATTACATATAATGAATAGTTATAACGCTTTTGGATTAGTATGAAAAGTAGTTTCATTGATATTCATGATATAAGGTCACTATAGACACAGCTAAACAAATTTCTTAGGCTACGGCATCGCTGTAATGACTATGGATCTCTCATGTATCAACATCTTCTCGAACCCATCCATCAATTTCTCAACTGTACAACCCCAATGCAATGGATAAACGAAGCAAAAAAACCTGAGCGATTGCCTGTGGTGCTTATCGATCATCTGTTGTGTGAGTTAAAAGCCGGTCAGTCTGCTATGTTTTTGATCCGTAAATACGCCGCGAACAATGAAAGCAAACAGCAGTTGTTGGAATGGTTTAAACCCTATGAAGAATTCGCCTACAAGGGTATTGGTAATCTCAATACCTTGAAAGGAAAAAGCAATATATCTAAGGGAATTATTGCTCAATCAGATTCACCCTATAGCCAAGACCTTATCGATAAAATGGTCCTGCTGATAAAGGAAGAACTGCATCACTTCTATCAAGTGCTCGAGATCATGGACAATCGAAGTATTGAGTATAATCACGTGCCCGCTAGTCGATATGCGAAAGGCCTGCTTAAGCATGTGAAAACCTATGAGCCACAGACGTTAGTTGATAAGTTGATTATCGGCGCTTTTATTGAGGCAAGGTCGTGCGAACGTTTTGCCGCTCTGGCGCCACACATGGACGAAGACATACAAAATTTCTATGTGTCTTTATTGCGCTCTGAAGCTAGGCATTATCAAGATTACTTAACGCTAGCTCAGCAAATTTCCAGTGAAGATATTAGTGAGCGTGTGGAATATTTTGCAAAGGTTGAGGCAGAGTTAATAACTATGCCGGACAGCGAGTTTAAGTTTCATAGTGGCGTGCCAAGTTGGTAAGGATCGCGATGTAACGTCATACTGGAAACCGCATCGCGGTTATCCAGTATCTTAGAAAGTCGCAATGCTGAGACTGGGCAATTTCTAAGGTCCTGAATCGAGTTCAGGATGACGGTTGTCATTGGCGTTGTTGTGCGCTATTGAAGTAAACAACAGCGTCATACTGGAAACCGCATGGCGGTTATCCAGTATCTTGGAGAGTGGCAATGCTGAAACTGGGCACTTTCTAAGGTCCTGAATCAAGTTCAGGATGACGATTGTCATTGGCGTTGTTGTGCACTATTGAAGTAAACAACAGCGTCATACTGGAAACCGCATGGCGGTTATCCAGTATCTTGGAGAGTGGCAATGCTGAAACTGGGCACTTTCTAAGGTCCTAAATCGAGTTCAGGATGACGGTTGTCATTGGCGTTGTTGTGCGCTATTGAAGTAAACAACAGCGTCATACTGGAAACCGCAGCGCGGTTATCCAGTATCTTGGAGAGTGGCAATGCTGAAACTGGGCAATTTCTAAGGCCCTGAATCGAGTTCAGGATGACGATTATCAGTTATCCAAGTGTGCCGTTGATCTCAGCCAGTACTTTCGCTGGATCTGCAGCTTGGGTAATTGGTCGACCGATAACAAGATAATCAGAACCGGCTTGAATCGCATCAACAGGAGTCATTATACGCTTTTGGTCACCAACGGCAGCGCCTGCAGGGCGAATGCCAGGAGTAACAAGCTTGAACTCTTTACCAAGTTCAGATTTCAAGAAGCTTGCTTCTTGCGCAGAGCATACCACGCCGTCGAGACCGCTGTTTTTGGTTAGGTGCGCAAGACGTAGGACCTGTTCTTTTGGCTCAACATCTAAGCCAATGCCCGCCAAATCCGACTGTTCCATACTGGTTAGAACAGTAACACCAATCAGCAATGGGCGATCTTTACCATAAGGTTCAAGAATCTCACGTGATGCAGTCATCATACGCTCACCGCCGCCGGCGTGAACGTTCACCATCCAAACTCCCATTTCAGCTGCAGCGCGAACTGCTTTAGAGCATGTGTTTGGAATATCGTGAAATTTTAAATCCAAAAATACAGAAAAGCCTTTTTGATGGAGTTGTTTAACAAACTCTGGGCCAAATAAAGTGAACATCTCTTTGCCTACTTTTAAGCGGCATGAAGCTGGGTCAATTCGGTCTACAAAGTTTAAAGCGTCATTTTTGTTGTCATAGTCTAAGGCAACGATCACTTTTTGATCCATCGAAGGGTCTCCTAGTTTGGGCATGGGGGATAAAGCGCGCCTATTCTAACCTTGTCAGTCAAAGATTGTTAGAGTGAAACGCGATTTTATATCAATCGCAGTAAGATAAGTGTTCAGAAATAGCGCAGGAAAAACGCCGTTATCGAATGTTTTAGCCAGCTACGCTGAGCGGTTATTTACTACGATTGGTATTATTCGCCGTCTAGGCCTCGGATAGGTTTGATGCTACCCCAACTGCGACATGAAGGGCAGTGCCAATGAAGAGCATGAGTTGAATAGCCACATTTACGGCACCGGTGGTGAGGTTTCACTTTCAATTGCTCGCCCACCATAGCTTGAAGGGTAGTTAAGCTGTCTTTTGCACGACCTTCTTCGGCTTCTGCGATATGGTAATCGATAAGGCGATAGAACCCTTTCATTGTCGGGTTCTTTATGAGTTGTCTGGTTAATAGTGACTGAGCCGCTCCCGTTCCCTCATGCTGAGCGACGACTTGCGCCAGCATTAATTCAACAGAAACACCCGCTTTCTTGTCGATACATTTACGAAGAAACTCTAACAACTCAGGCTCTTGGCCAAGATGATAATAGCAATCAGCTAGGTTAGGCAGCACTTCACTAACAAAGTCCACATCCTGAGCTAAGACTGCTTCTAAATACTTGATGGTCTTAGTGTACTCTTCCGTTTCCATGTAGATACGGCCTAGTGATATGTTAGCGCGGACACATTTAGGGTCTTCTACTAGGGCTTTCTTATAGTACTGGATAGATTTAGCTCTTTTACCAAAGGCTTTTTCATTCAACGCCAATTCGCACCAGTAATGAGAAATGCTAGTACGCATTTTTCTTCGACCCATCTTCACCAACATACTGGCATAGTGAATCGCTTTGCTCCATTCCTTGGTTTGTTGGTAAATCGCAACTAACTGATGTAGTGCTTGCTCTTTATGATCAGGTTCATCTACCAGTTGCTCATAGATTTTTTCTGCGCGGTCAAGAAAACCCGAGACCATGTAATCTTTCGCCAACTGTTGCAAAGCAATATTTTTCTGTTCGATGGTCAGTTCGGTACGCGAAATGAGATTTTGGTGAATGCGAATTGCTCTGTCGACTTCTCCACGTGAACGAAATAAGTTACCCAAAGCAAGGTGAGTATCTATAGTTTCGTCGTCGACCTGCAGTAATTCGATAAAGTGGTCTACCGCTTTATCTGATTGCTCCGATAAAAGTAGATTTAAACCATGAACGTACTGTCGGGAAATCTGGTTAGACTGTCTCTGGTTATCTTGACGTGCACTACGCTGCCCCATGTACCACCCATAGGCTGCTGCAATTGGTAAGAGTAGAAACAGTAACTCAAGCATCCAATAAATTTACTTCTCTGGTTTGATTGAAGCGGGAACGGACGGGGTAATAGGTGCAGAAGTAGCAATTTGAGGCGTTAGCTTCTTCAGCTTTCTATTTAACTTGCGTACTTGCAGCTGAGATTTGAAGTGCATACTGCCAAAAATCAGTCCTGAGATAACAAAACCAGTCACAAAGACAATACCAATCAGCGTAGAGAGATGAAAATCACCTTCAGCCAGTAAGTAGTTAAACGTCACCACTTCTTGGTTTTGTGCGCCTAGAGCCAGCGCAAAAAGAAACAGAACCAACACTAACGCTATCTTTAGAATTTTCACTAAGACTACCCTTTTAAAATCAGTGCAATAACAGTGATTATGCAGTAATTCGACACTCTACACCATGCTAATTCGAAAATTATCATCGACTTGAGTAACCAGTAATCAAATTGGGATATTACATCAACTTGAATAGCTAACGAAAAAAACGGCACTCCATCATGAAGTGCCGTTTTCATTACTCTTTATCACTATAGACTGTCGTTTACGCGCTCACGTAACTCCTTGCCTGGCTTAAAGTGTGGAACGAACTTTCCTTCCAACTCTACCTGATCGCCAGTTTTAGGGTTACGACCCATACGAGGCTCACGATAGTGAAGAGAAAAACTACCGAAACCGCGAATTTCAATTCGCTCACCCGTTTCTAGGGTGTCGGCCATATGCTCAATAATTTCTTTTACTGCGTCTTCAATCTCTTTAGCAGATAAGTGTGTCTGTTCTGCACACAGTCTCTCAATTAATTCAGACTTTGTCATAGTTTCCCTCATTCACAAATCAAAAAAAGGGAGCCGTATGGCCCCCTCTTAGCGATCAACTTTTAGTTAAAAAAGTGATTATTCGCCTTTAGCAGCCTTGAATGCATCTGCCATAGCATTACCGAACCCGCCGTCTTCTTGCTTGTTCAGTGAAGCCATTGCTTCTTGCTCTTCAGCTTGATCTTTAGCTTTGATAGATAGGTTGATTACGCGGTTCTTACGGTCTACACCGGTGAACTTAGCTTCAACGCTATCGCCAACGCTTAGGATTAGAGACGCATCTTCGATACGGTCACGAGATACTTCAGAAGCACGGATGTAACCTTCAACGCCGTCTACAAGTTCAATTGTAGCACCTTTTGCGTCTACTGCAGTTACAGTACCGTTAACTAGAGCACCTTTTTTGTTGTCAGCAACATAGTTGTTGAACGGGTCGTTTTCCATTTGCTTAACGCCAAGAGAAATACGCTCACGTTCTGCATCTACTGCAAGAACAACAGCTGAGATTTCGTCACCTTTCTTGAAGTCGCGTACTGCGTCTTCACCAGCAACATTCCAAGAAATGTCAGATAGGTGTACTAGACCGTCAATGCCGCCTTCTAGACCGATGAAGATACCGAAGTCAGTGATAGACTTGATCTTACCAGTCACTTGATCGCCTTTCGCTTGAATTTCAGCGAATGACTGCCAAGGGTTAGCTTTACATTGTTTTAGACCTAGAGAAATACGACGACGCTCTTCGTCAATCTCAAGAACCATAACCTCAACTTCGTCGCCTACGTTAACAACTTTAGAAGGGTGGATGTTCTTGTTAGTCCAATCCATTTCAGAAACGTGTACTAGACCTTCAACGCCTTCTTCGATTTCTACGAAGCAGCCGTAATCAGTTAGGTTAGTAACGCGACCAGTTAGCTTGTGACCTTCTGGGTAACGCTTAGCGATTGCTACCCATGGATCTTCGCCTAGTTGCTTAAGACCTAGAGAAACGCGAGTGCGCTCACGGTCGAACTTAAGAACTTTAACTAGGATTTCGTCACCAACGTTAACGATCTCAGATGGGTGCTTAACGCGCTTCCAAGCCATATCAGTGATGTGAAGTAGGCCGTCTACGCCGCCAAGGTCAACGAATGCACCGTAGTCAGTAAGGTTCTTAACGATACCTTTAACTTCAGTACCTTCTTGTAGAGTCTCAAGAAGTTCGTCACGCTCAACACTGTTTTCAGATTCGATAACAGCACGACGAGAAACAACAACGTTGTTGCGCTTCTGGTCAAGCTTGATAACTTTGAACTCTAGCTCTTTGTTTTCTAGGTGAGCAGTGTCACGGATAGGACGTACGTCTACTAGAGAACCAGGTAGGAAAGCACGGATACCGTTTAGTTCAACAGTGAAACCGCCTTTAACTTTACCGTTGATGATACCAACAACAGTTTCAGCTTCTTCGTAAGCTTTCTCAAGTACGATCCAAGCTTCGTGACGCTTAGCTTTCTCACGAGAAAGTTGAGTCTCACCGAAACCATCTTCAACAGCGTCAAGAGCTACGTCTACTTCAGAACCTACTTCAACTTCAAGTTCGCCAGCAGCGTTCTTGAATTGTTCTGCAGGAATAGCAGACTCAGACTTAAGACCAGCGTCAACAAGAACGAAACCGTTCTCGATAGCTACTACAGTACCTTTAACGATGCTGCCTTGTTGGAATTCAGTTTCGTTTAGAAACTCTTCAAAGAGTTGAGCAAAAGATTCAGTCATTAATTTGATCTTCAATATTTAAACGTCCACGGGCATCCTGCCTCGAGGGGTTGATAAATTCGCCAGTCATCATCCTTGCGACCAACGTTCCATAGTGCCCTGATTACCTTATATAGGTAGAATCAAGACAATTTAGATTCAATAAATTGTAAGGCTTTTTCTACTACTTCTTCAATAGAAAGTTCAGTAGAATCAAGCACTAAAGCGTCTTCCGCAGGACGTAAAGGTGCAACCGCTCTGTTGCGATCGCGATGGTCACGTTCTTGGATCTCGCTCAAAAGGTGGTCAATACTAACCTCTAAGCCCTTGCCTTGCAACTGATTAAAGCGTCTTTGTGCCCGTTCCTCAGCGCTTGCATCTAGGAAAATTTTTGCGACTGCACTTGGGAAAACCACTGTTCCCATATCGCGACCGTCAGCAACCAAACCAGGCTCAGCTTGAAACGCTCTTTGACGTCGCAATAAAGCTTCTCTAACACGAGGTAAAGCAGCAACTTTAGAGGCTGCCATTCCCGTTTCTTCTTTTCTTAATTCACTAGAAACATCTTCACCTTCCAGTACAACCTGAACTAGGTCGCCCTGAGCGATAAATTGTACATCTAAGTGTGTTGCTAGAGGCACCAAAGCATCTTCTGATTCAGTATCAACACCATGATGGATTGCCGCTAACGCAAGGACACGATAAATCGCGCCAGAGTCGAGTAATTGGAAGCCTAACTTTTCAGCCAACATCATACATAAAGTGCCCTTACCCGCCCCACTTGGGCCGTCTACGGTAATGACAGGAGAAAGAGAAGACATATTTACTCCAGATGTTTTTCTTGTTGTTGTGGGTCTTTGCCCTAAGTGCGTATCAATGAACGCGCGGCATATTATAGAGGTAATTACCCCACTGCGCGAGTAATAACACAGAAGATTGTACAAGGATTGCTGAAAGGCTAGCTAACATACGGAACGACTCAATAGCACTATAATAAAATAGTCATAGAAAGGGAGTTTTTATGCCTAATTTGTTCTCAGATATTCCCAACGATTTACCCAAAGAACTATTTAATGATTTACTCAATAACGAGCGAATTCGTATTGAACGTATTATATCTCTAGGGCATACCTCTCCAGATAAAGGTTGGTATGATCAAGAAGAGCATGAATGGGTGATCGTGTTACAAGGAGAAGGTGAGATTGAGTTTGAAAATGAGGATACAATAAGGCTAGGCGTCGGAGAGTATCTCAATATACCCGCTCACCAAAAGCATAGGGTGGCGTGGACCACCCCCGCAGAGCCAACCCTATGGCTAGCTGTTTTCTATCGCTAGTACTAGAGCTGTGTATTGCTTCAGTTTTATATTGCTATACGATTGGGCGTTGACCACGTTGAACCCATTTTAATAGTACTGAATCCGTCGCTTCTGCAGCCGCTTTGCCAAACTTGTCTGCCAACTTCTTCTTTTGCACGTAATGAACCGCTAGCACGGTTTTATCTTTGCATGCCTCTACTACTAAATCATCTGACGTTTGCACCTTATCTATCAGACCAAGATCAAGCGCTTGGCTGCCATACCAATGCTCACCCGTTGCAACCTTCTCTAGTTCAAGCTCCGGGCGACGTTCACGGATGAAATCTTTAAACAACACGTGGGTTTCTTCCAGTTCTTGCTTAAATTTCTCACGCGCTTTATCAGTATTCTCACCAAACATTGTCAATGTGCGCTTGTACTCACCTGCAGTCATTTGCTCAAATTCAATATCGTTCTTTTTCAGAAGCTTACTAAAGTTAGGAATTTGCGCTATCACACCGATTGAGCCCACAATAGCAAACGGGGCACTGACTATTGTATCTGCCACACAAGCCATCATGTAGCCACCACTAGCCGCAACCTTATCCACGGAAATCGTCAATGGGATGTTGGCCGCCTTGATGCGATCCAATTGTGAAGCTGCCAAGCCATAACCATGCACCATACCGCCACCAGATTCTAGGCGAACTAGCACCTCATCACCTTCACGAGCACACGCGAGTATCGCTGTAATTTCTTCACGAAGATTGGTCACCTCTTTTGCATCAATACTGCCAATAAAATCCAGTACAAATAAATGCGGTTTACGCTTGGTGTCTAACTCCCCACCTTTGACGGCTTCTTTAATCTCTTTTCCACGCGCTTTTTCTTCTTCTTTGCGCTTCTTTCTAGCCACTTTATCACGAGCTTTGATAAACGCTTCATCGTGCAGATGATGCTCCATCAGTTCAATATTTTGCTCATGTTGCTCAGACAGGTTGGTCACCTCAAGTGATCCCTTTGTGCCTGATTTAGTAGATGCTGATTTTGCAATCACTAAAATCACTATAATAGCGGCGACAAACGTAACAATTTTGGCCAAAAACAAGCCGTAATCTAACAAAAATTCCAATGTCTTATCCCTGAAGATGAATATTGTTGTATTGTAACGTCCTATTCAGATTCGTTAAATCAAAACCGCATACAAAAGGACTCAGATTGTGGATTACGCAGTAGCAACTGACGCTTTAAAAGACAAAATCATTCTAGTGACGGGTGCCGGAGACGGCATTGGTAAACAAGCGGCCCTCTCTTACGCCCAGCATGGTGCTACCGTTATTCTGCTTGGTCGTACCGTTAACAAGTTAGAGAACACGTACGATGAAATTGTCAACGCAGGCTACCCAGAGCCAGCGATTATCCCGTTAGACATGCAAGGCGCCACCAAACAGCATTACATTGATATGGCAGAAACCATTGAGGGGCAATATGGTCGCTTAGATGGCTTATTGCACAATGCAGGTGTGCTAGGCATGATAAGTCCGTTTGACCAAATTGAAGAAGACACTTTCGACGAAGTAATGCAAATCAACGTCAAGTCGCAGTTTTTAATGACTCAAGCCCTATTGCCATTAGTCAGAAAAGCTCAGTTTGGTCGCATTGTCTTTACCTCATCAACCGTGGGGCACATTGGTCGAGCACTATGGGGCAGTTATGCCATTTCCAAATTTGCAACTGAGGGCATGATGCAAGTCCTCGCGGATGAATTGAGTAATACTAATGTACGCATCAATGCTATTAACCCAGGTGCAACTCGCACTTCTATGCGCGCAGGGGCTTATCCTGCAGAAGATTCCGCTACGCTTAAGACACCACTGGATATCATGCCACTTTATCTCTATTTAATGAGTGAACAATCCCAAGAAATCAGTGGGTTATGTGTGGATGCGCAGCCAAAATAATAAAAATAATTCACCAGAACCATTTTGGCACTCTACCAATGCTGATTCCCTGTAGGAGGCATGCTAAAGATAGGCGCCATATGTAATAGGGAGTCGCTATGCGTACCATTTTGATTACCGGCGCCAATCGAGGGATTGGCCTTGGTCTTACCACTGCATATTTGAGAATGGGGGCGAACGTTGTTGCCACCTATAGAAGTGAAGCCTCGAGTAAAGAGCTTCTTAGTCTTTGTAAAAAACACGATAATTTGCGCGTAAGACAGCTAGATGTCACTGATTACTCTGCAGTCAGGGCATTTAAAAATGAATTTGAACAGTTGGACTTACTGATCAATAACGCTGGCTACTACGGCCCTAAGGCCTCTACCTTTGGCAACACGGATATTGAAGAGTGGCGAAAAGTATTGGAAATCAACACAATCGCCCCTTTGAAGTTAGTAGAAGCGCTCTACCCGGCACTTGAAAAGAGCACAGAAAAACGCATCGCAATTCTTTCTTCTCGGGTTGGCAGTATGCATGAAAACACCTCAGGTGGCGGTTACATTTATCGTTCGTCTAAAGCTGCGATTAACTCCGTGGTAAAAAGCCTGCATAACGATTTAAGCACGCAAGGCTATACCGTATTAGCACTCCATCCAGGATGGGTAAAAACTCGAATGGGCGGACCAAATGCTCTCATTGAGGTAAACCAATCCGTGACAGGGTTAGTTAAAGTAATAGAAGGGTCTGACGATGAGCATTCCGGTGGTTTCTATAACTACGATGGTCAGACTATTTCTTGGTAATCACACCAGTTCCGTTATTTCGCGCCGCCTTTAGAGTAAGATCGCTTCTTACTTGGGCGACGCTTTTTAAAGGCTGGTTTTTTCACTTCAGGCAAAGAGCGTAAAGATTCAGGAATAGGTCCTGCTTTAGCAGTATCCATCAATTGGGTTAACTGCTGTTGCAGCTGGCTAATAAAAGGCAGGTAGGCCTGCTTTTTTTCTGCCATATCTTGCAGTTGCTTCTCCCAATGTGCCGTCAAATCTGGGTAAGTAGATAGATCGGGTAATGCTTCCACAAGGCCTCGTCCAGCGGGTGTACTCAATACTGACTTTCCATTTCTCATCAAAAGAGAACGTTTAAACAGAGTATCTAAAATACCCGCACGAGTTGCTTCGGTACCAATACCATCAGTCTCTCTTAAGATTTTCTTTAACGAATTGTCTTGAACAAAGCGTCCAATACCTGTCATTGCTTGTAGTAATGTTGCTTCAGTAAAGTGTTTAGGAGGCTCAGTTTGCTTTTGATTAATCTCTCCCTCTCTGCAAACAAGCGCTTGTCCCTGTTGTAACGCAGGAACTAACGGTGCCTGGTCTTCTTTTTTATCACTACTATTTGTACCTTGACGGGCAGGAAAGAGTGCCTTCCAACCGGGTAAAATTAGCTGACGACCAGAGGCAACAAACTTTCCACCCTGAATATCAAACTCAAGCTTGGATTCAGCGTACTCCGCCGATGGGTAAAACTGCATCAAATATTGAGTGGCGATCAGCTGATACACCTTAGCCTCCTGCACGGGTAGATTGCTTACTTTCTTTGGGGTAGGGATAATGGCATGGTGAGCATCAACTTTCGCATCATTCCATGCTTTAGAGCGCAGCGACAAGTTAGCATTCTCCACCGCGATTTTGTGATCTGATGAATTCGCCAAAATTGCAGTGCAAACCGAGGACGCTTCTTTAAAGTGTTCTTTAGGCAAATAGCGACAGTCCGAACGCGGATAAGTAATCACCTTATATTTTTCATATAACGACTGACAGAGATCCAACACCTGTTGCGCACTCATACCAAAGCGCTTTGAGGCATCTATCTGTAGTGCACTCAATGAATAAGGCAGAGGTGGAGCTTGTTTGGTTTTTTTTTGTTCTGACTTAACCACTGTAGCTGACTGACCCTTGATCCGGTTGGCCACATTCTCCACCAAGGCACGGTGCAATACCCTACCATCTTCATCTTGCCATTTTGCGCATGCCTCACTCGGTACCCATTTAGCTCGAATATCATAGACTTGGCTATGTTCTTGGTAAGGTATCAAGGCATGTAAGGTAAAATAATCGCGTGAGACAAAGCGCTCAATTTCCATGTCACGACGTACAACAAGACCTAGTACGGGTGTTTGTACTCGACCAACGGACAACACACCATTGTATCCCGCTTTTTTACCCAGCAAGGTATAAGCGCGGGACATGTTCATCCCATACAACCAATCAGCACGTGAGCGGGCCAAGGCAGAAACCGACAAAGGTACAAATTCTCGGTTGCTACGCATACTAGAGAGTGAGCGCTTAACCGCAGAAAGGTTTAAATCGCTGATCAATAAGCGTTGAGCTGCTTCCTTTTTGGTTTTACTGACTTTGCAGTAATCAAAGACTTCATCCACCAGCAACTGCCCTTCTCTATCTGGGTCTCCTGCGTTGATGATGTGTTTCGAAGATTTAAGAAGCTTTTTGACCACCGCTAACTGCTTGGCTGCACTTTTACGAGGGCGCAATTGCCAAGCGTCGGGAATGATAGGAAGATCGGCTAGATCCCACTTTTTATAGCGAGGATCATAAACGTCAGGTTCGACTTGTTCGAGGAGATGACCGATGCACCAGGTAACGACATCGCCATTTCCACATTCAATGTACCCTTGCCCATTCTTATGGGGTCTGGGAAGTGCGGCGGCAATTGCGCGACCTAGGCTAGGTTTCTCTGCTACAAAAAGTCGAGTCATAAGGATGTTATTTGAAAGTAAATTACTGGATAAATATACATACCCAGCAATCTAAGTGCAAGAATGATAAAGGAATTAGCCTAGGTAGGAGACACGCACAATAGGGCTATAAGTATTCGATGAACTTATCGAGATCTCGCTCTGGCGCTTTTGCAGGAGTGCATTCTGATGTACCCAGATATAAAAACCCTACAATCTTGTCTTGTCCTTCAAGACCAAATGCCTTAGCAACATTGGGATCAAACATCCAGGTCCCTGAACGCCAGAAACCTTGAAATCCTTGGGCTACCGCTGCCATTTGCATTGCCTGAACAGCGCAACCAGCCGACAAATATTGCTCGAACTCTGGCACTTTCGGGTGAGCCTTGGTTTTGGCAATGACCGTAATCACCATAGGCGCACGAAATGGCGCCTTTGAAAGCTTTTCTATGACAGCTTCTTCGGCCTTGGCTAAAGTTGCCGCTGAAACCAAGATATCGGCTAGTTTCTTCAGCCCTTCTCCTTCAGAGATTACAAAGCGCCATGGGGTCAGTGCACCGTGGTCTGGCACTCTTAAACCTGCTTTTAAGATATTCTCTAGTATGTCTCCACTTGGAGCAGGTGCAGATAGCCTCGCAATAGAGCGACGGTTCAATAATAGATCGAGTGCTTCCATGTATTTTTCATTCCAGAATAAGTTTCACATTACTCGAATGAGTGTAACACCCAAATGAGACTATATCTTAATTGCAATCTCAAACCCTTGACGAATAGCACGAACAGCATCAAGCTCACCGGCTTCGTAAGCTCCGCCAATAAGATGAACATGCCCCTCTTTTTCAGTCCATTTATCTTCAAAAGGTCTTACCGACTCTTGGCCGGCACACACAACAACACTATCGATGTCCAACGTTTGCGACTGCCCTTTAACAGACAAGTGCAACCCTGCATCATCCAGCTTTTCATAGTTGACGCCGCCAAGCAGATGAACCCCACGCTTTTGCAAAGTTGCTCGGTGTACCCAGCCAGTTGTTTTCCCTGGCCCTTTGCCAACAGTGCCCTCGCGACGTTGCAGTAACCACACCTCTGTTTTGGAATGAATCTCAGGGAAAGGATACAAACCGCCATCATGTTTGTACTCTTGATCAATTCCCCATTCCTGCATCCACTCTTGCAGTGAATAACGACTTGGTTCAGTGAGCATAGTTGCCACATCAATACCTACACCACCAGCGCCTATTACCGCAACTTTTTCGCCAACATAGCTCTTCTCGCGAATTAATGTTTGATAATCATATACCTTAGTGCTTTCTGCCAAGCCTTCAATCTTGACCTGTCTAGGCTTAACGCCTGTGGCCATGATCACGTCATCATATTCTTTTAGTACTTGAACGGTGGCTTCCATATTCAAAAGCAAATTCACTTCATACTTTTCCAGTTGGTTGGCAAAGTAACGTATGGTCTCTCTAAATTCTTCTTTGCCAGGGATCTGCATTGCCAGCCTAAATTGACCACCAATTCTATCGCTCTTTTCAATAAGGTCGACTTGATGTCCTCGCTTGGCGCAATACAAAGCAGCACTGAGTCCTGCAGGTCCTGCCCCTATAACCGCTACTCGCTTACTTTGTTTCGCTTTGATAATTGGGTATTCCGTCTCATAACACGCTCTTGGGTTAACCATGCAACTGGCACGCTTACCCTTGAAGGCATTATCTAAACAAGCTTGATTACAACCGATACAAGTGTTGATTAGTTGAGGCTCACCGTCTTGCGCTTTACGAATGAATTCAGGGTCCGCAAGGAATGGACGCGCCATTGACACCATGTCAGCAGCGCCTTGCTCAATAATCGCTTCAGCCTGCTCAGGAGTGTTAATTCGATTAGTCGCTATCACAGGAATTGACACATGAGGCTTGACCTTATTGGTCACCCAAGTAAATGCGCCTCTTGGTACTGATGTGACGATGGTAGGGATACGCGCTTCATGCCAACCTATGCCAGTATTAATAATAGTGACACCCGCTTTCTCTAACTCTTTCGCCAGCAAAATCACATCATCTAGCGTGCTACCCTCCTCGACCAAATCGAGCATCGAAAGACGGAAGATAATAATAAAATCGTCGCCAGCAGATCGTCTAATTGCTTTGACTATTTCTAGAGGAAAGCGCATACGATTTTTGTAACACCCTCCCCAATCATCTGCGCGTTTATTAGTGCGCTTACAAATAAATTGATTTATGAGATAGCCTTCAGAGCCCATCACTTCCACACCATCGTATCCAGCCTGTTTCGCAAGGGCGGCACTGTTGGCATAATCTTCGATGGTATTCTCTACCTGCTTTGAGCTCATCTCGCTTGGTGCGAATTTGGCAATAGGCGCCTTCGCTGGAGTGGAGCTTTGAGTTAATGGGTGATAGCCGTAGCGCCCAGCATGCAGCAGTTGCAATGCTATTTTTCCATCGTGGCGATGCACCGCTTCGGTGATCACCTTATGCGCCTCGGCGTGCTTTGGTCGGCTAAACTGTGCCGCTGTAGGATAAAGGCGACCACGCAAGTTGGGCGAAAAGCCCCCAGTGACAATGATACCTACTCCGCCTTTGGCTCGTTCTTCATAAAAAGCAGCCAGCTTTTGCAAACCTTTAGCACTGTCCTCAAGCCCTGTGTGCATTGAGCCCATTAAGACTCGATTTCTTAGTTGAGTAAAACCTAGGTCAAGTGGTCGAAGTAGATTTGGGTACATAGCATCCCCTATATTGCTTAATTCATCCTGGTCTGACCACGATAAAGGCGCTCTTACCATATGGCAAATATATTTTTACAAATTCGCAACATTCGTTAAGGTAATCACAATCTTTACGATTAACGTATACGATATCTAAGAGTGCAAAATAATCTGCGACAACAAATCTGTAGGTCTATGATTTTATTTGACTCTTTTAAAGAAATTTTCATGCCCATTGATTTGTGATTGGGCCAATTATCACTTAGCATTAAGAATCATTTCCCCTTAATCTCTGATTGTTGAAGTATCAGGCGGAGAACACAATGAAAACACTGTTTCGCTTCATCGGTAAGATAATAAAAGGCATTTGGAAGGTCATTACTTTCATTCGCTTAGCTCTCGCTAACCTCCTATTCATCGCGGCTATTGTCTTTATTTATTTCAGCTTCTCACAAATTAGCTCAAATGAAGAAGCTACTCCTGTCGAAAAAGAGCCCAAAGCTCTAGTACTGAATATTTCAGGGACAATCGTCGAGCAACGACGCTTTGTGAATCCCATGGATTCATTAACAGGTTCATTACTTGGCAACGAAGTTCCAAAAGAGAATGTCCTCTACGATATAAGAGAGACAATTCGCCACGCGGCCTCTGACGAAAACGTATCTGGCCTTGTTCTCAGCTTGAAAAAAATGCCAGAAACCAATCTGACAAAACTTCGTTATATTGCTAAAGCGATCAATGAGTTTAAAGCAAGCGGAAAACCGGTTTATGCTATTGGAGATTTCTACAATCAGAGCCAATATTATCTAGCAAGTTATGCAGATAAAATTTATCTCGCCCCCGATGGTGGCGTGCTCCTTCGTGGATACAGCTCATATTCTCTTTACTACAAAACCTTGCTAGAGAACCTTGACGTTACCACTCACGTTTTCAAGGTAGGGACGTACAAATCTGCGGTTGAGCCCTTTACTCGCAATAATATGTCTGCACCCGCCAAAGAAGCCGCCAGCGTTTGGCTTGGTCAGCTTTGGGGGGCCTATGTCGATGATGTTGCCAGCAACAGAGGAATCGAGAAATCCGTTCTCAATCCGAGTATGGATAACTTCCTCAAAGAGTTTGAGCAAGCAGACGGCAGCCTTGCTCAGCTAGCAGTGCAATTAGATATGGTCGATGAGTTAGCCACTCGCCAACAAGCAAGAGACGCGATGATCGAAGCCTTTGGTGGAGATGAGAAAAACGGCTTTAAGTCTATTGGCTACTACACCTACAAAGATGAAGTCACTCAAGCTCCAGAAGTCACCGACAATGAGATTGCAATTGTTGTCGCTAGTGGCGCTATCATGGATGGCCCTCAGAAAGGCAACTCAGTGGGCGGGGATACTACAGCAGCACTGATTCGCAAAGCTCGCCTGAATGATGATATTAAAGCATTGGTGCTTCGCGTAGACAGTCCAGGAGGTAGCGCTTTTGCTTCCGAGGTAATTCGCAACGAACTGATCGCATTTAAAGAAACGAATCGCCCAGTCGTTGTGTCTATGTCCAGCCTTGCCGCATCGGGAGGATATTGGATTTCAATGTCGGCAGATGAAATTATGGCACAACCTACTACCTTAACCGGTTCAATAGGTATCTTCAGTGTAGTGACTACCTTTGAAAAAGGCTTTAATAAGTATGGAGTCTACAGTGATGGACTGGGCACTTCGCCCTTCTCTGGAATTGGTATCACCTCAGGTCTAAATGACGGTGCGAAACGCGCTATGCAATTGGGCATCGAAAATGGCTATCGACGCTTTACTGGTCTTGTCAGTGATAATAGAGGTATAGATGCAAACGCCGTTGAGAAGATAGCGGAAGGTCGCGTTTGGACAGGCCAAGATGCGGTCGACAATGGCCTAGTGGATTCTATCGGTGACTTTGATGACGCTATTGCGCGTGCAGCAAGCTTAGCGGAGATAGACACCTACTCCCTGAACTGGCTGCAGAAGTCTTTAACGCCTGCACAGCAGTTCTTACAAGACTTCAGTAAGAGGATTTCAGTCTCTTTGGGTCTAGACGTTAATATGTGGCTACCTAGCGCACTGCAGCCTATAGCCTCACAAGTTCAGCAAGACTTAAGTGTGATGCAGCAATTTAACGATCCAAACGGTTACTACACTTTGTGTCTACCCTGCCAAGTGCAGTAAACAGCTAAAGAGTAAGCACTAACAACCAAAGCCCAGCCTCACTTCACAGTGAGCGCTGGGCTTTGTTATTTTAATACCAATCACAGCAAGTAAATGGCCAGACTCATATTGCTTGAGCCCTTAAATCCGCTATACTTCGCCCCAATCAGTTACCCGTAAAAGCACCTGTCTTTATGCCTCAGCAAAACACACGTAAACACATTTATATCGCGTATACCGGTGGCACCATCGGCATGCAGAAATCAGCGAACGGCTATGTACCTGTTGCAGGCTTCATGGAATCGCAACTTGCTGGTATGCCGGAGTTCAACCGTCCGGAAATGCCACAATACACTATCCATGAGTACGCACCTCTTATCGATTCTTCAGATATGACCCCTGCTGATTGGCAACAAATTGCCGACGACATTGAGAATAATTACGATAAATACGATGGTTTCGTGATTTTGCACGGTACCGACACCATGGCGTACACAGCCTCTGCTTTATCGTTCATGTTGGAAAACCTTGGTAAGCCGGTAATAGTGACAGGATCTCAGATCCCACTCGCAGAGTTGCGCTCAGATGGACAAGCCAATCTACTTAATGCTTTGCATATAGCTGCCAACTACCCAATAAATGAAGTCACTCTATTCTTCAATAACCAATTGATGCGTGGAAATAGAAGTACTAAATCTCATGCTGATGGTTTTTCCGCATTTACCTCACCAAATCTTCCTCCTTTGCTTGAAGCAGGTATCAACATCCAGGTGAGCTCACTTGCAGAGGTAGACAAAAAACCTGCGGGCGAATTTAAAGTACACAAAATAACACCACAACCTATTGGCGTTATCACCATGTACCCTGGAATTTCTCATGAGGTCATTCGCAACACATTACGCCAACCCGTAAATGCCATGATTCTACTTACGTTTGGTGTCGGTAATGCCCCACAAAACCCGCAGTTGTTAGCGCACTTAAAAGAAGCCTCCGAACGTGGTGTTATTGTGGTTAATCTGACCCAGTGCTTAGCAGGTAAAGTAAATATGGGTGGCTACGCAACGGGCTGCGCTCTTGCTGATTCAGGAGTTATTAGTGGTTATGACATGACTCATGAAGCGGCGCTCGCTAAGCTTCACTTCCTATTGAGCCAAGGCCTAGATTACGAAGAAATTAAGGTTCAAATGCAGCGAGTGTTGCATGGTGAAATGAGTTTATAAGACTAACAAGTCGGCTAATATGCAAAATGTCGGCTTGCTACTACTCTACCTGCCTTTAACAGTCGCTGCAGTAAGTGCTATTGTCATCTTATTCAAAAAATCGGGGTAAGTAGATAATGCGCGATACGATCTTATTTGATATCAACGAAACCGTTTTAAGCTTAGCGCCGTTAAAGCCTAAGTTTGCTGCTTATTTCGGAAGCGCAGATTATACTGATACTTGGTTCTCTATGCTGCTTCATAGTTCAACCGTAGCCATAGCGACTGGGGTCAAATCAGATTTTGCTACTCTTGCGAAAATTGCGCTACAATCGTTAGCCTCAAAGAAACAAATCCCTCTCAGCGAATTCCAGAAAACCGACTTATTGTCGGCATTTTCCAACCTTTCGGCTCATCCAGATATAAAACCTGCATTGCTATTGCTTCGAGACAATGGCTATCGCACGATCGCTCTTTCCAATTCATCCTCTCAATTAATTACCACTCAGATAAAGAATGCTGGACTGACTGAGTACTTTGACGAAATCATTTCAGTAGAGGAAACCGAAAGCTTCAAGCCGTGTGCGGACGTATATCACTATGCTGCATCTAAAGTGAATCGTTCAATTGAAGACCTAAGGTTAGTAGCAACGCACGATTGGGATACCCATGGGGCTATGACAGCAGGAATGCGCGCCGCTTACATCAACCGAAACGGCGCAATCTATCATCCGTTATACAAAAAGGCGGAGATTGTTGCTGGTAATATGCTGCAACTGGCTCAAGAAATAGTGAAAATAGATAATGAATTTGAGAAATAGCCGCTAGTTAATCCACTTTTACCTTAGCGATCGTTTCTTCATTATTAAATTGACGCTTCAATTCGCTCTTAGATTTGAAACTGATTTCTCCACCAGCTGCCACCGTCATGTGCTGCGCTTCGTTATTATTTTTACTTTGATATAACATTACAGCTTGCTGGCAATACGCTCTTTGCTCTTCATTAAGAGTTGTCCCTTCAGGCCATCGGCCTGTTTCTACTGCAAAACAAAGCCTTTGATACGCCTCAGGGGTAATAGCATCGATCATCTGTTCTAAGTCCGGTTTAGCTTGACTCATTGTCTCCCTCCAATCTTGTTCCATATTGTAATAAAGTTACCATAATGCTTAGGGCTTGTTGAACACCAACGATACAGAATTCACACAATACCGTTCACCTGTACTGACAGGGCCATCAGGAAACACATGCCCCAAGTGGCTATCGCAATTAGCACAGCGGATTTCTACACGCTTCATACCGTGGCTATTATCTTCTAAATAGCGAACCGCATCATTAGATACGGGAGCATCAAAACTTGGCCAGCCACAACCTGAGTCATATTTATTGTCTGATCTAAACAACAAAGCCTTGCAGCAAGTACATGCGTAATCTCCAGTTGCTTTATTGTGCAATAGTTTTCCACTATAAGGCGCTTCAGTACCCTGCTCTCGACACACGCGATACTCTTCTTCTGATAATTCCTGACGCCATTCTTGATCTGATTTATTACTATCGCTCATACGTAAAACGAGTCCTGCTTCCCTAATTAAAATTTATCATTACTTTTTGGCAGTGGATCACTTGCCTCGTCCGATGTTGTAGCACATACTTTCTTCCACTTATGTGAAAGAGATAGAAATTCGCGCTACAAAATTCTTTTTTTGTTGCGCAACACGCACTTGTTGAGCATTGCCTCGTCAAATAAGTGCAATAAACGACCATCTGCATAGTTAAGTACGATAAGAGAGTATTTTTTTTTGACTTTGAACAAAATAAACTTGATTATCTATTGCAGAAGGAAACTGAGTTTTGTAATTTTACTACCAGTTTACATTTAATCTGAAATAAGTTGTGGAGCAACTATAATGACTATCAAAGTAGGTATTAACGGTTTTGGCCGTATCGGCCGTTTCGTTTTCCGTGCAGCACAAGAACGTAACGACATCGAAGTAGTAGGTATCAACGACCTTATCGATGTAGAGTACATGGCTTACATGCTTAAGTACGACTCAACTCACGGTCGTTTCAACGGTACTGTTGAAGTTAAAGACGGTAACCTAATCGTTAACGGTAAAACTGTACGTGTAACTGCTGAGCGCAACCCAACTGAACTTAAGTGGGGCGAAATCGGTGTTGACGTTGTAGCTGAAGCAACTGGTATCTTCCTAACTGACGAAACTGCTCGTCAGCACATCACTGCAGGTGCTAAGAAAGTTGTTCTTACTGGCCCTTCAAAAGACGCTACTCCAATGTTCGTTAACGGCGTAAACTTCGACACTTACGCTGGTCAAGACATCGTTTCTAACGCTTCTTGTACTACTAACTGCCTAGCGCCAATCGCTAAAGTTCTTAACGACAAGTTCGGCATCGAGTCTGGTCTTATGACTACAGTTCACGCTACTACAGCTACTCAAAAAACTGTAGATGGTCCTTCTGCTAAAGACTGGCGTGGTGGTCGTGGTGCTTCTCAGAACATCATCCCATCTTCAACTGGTGCTGCTAAAGCTGTAGGCGTTGTACTTCCAGAAGTAAACGGCAAACTAACTGGTATGGCTTTCCGCGTACCAACTGCTAACGTTTCTGTAGTTGACCTTACTGTTAACCTTAAGAACGGCGCATCTTACGAAGCTATCTGTGCAGCTATGAAAGAAGCATCTGAAGGCGAAATGGCTGGCGTTCTTGGTTACACTGAAGATGCAGTTGTTTCTCAAGATTTCATCGGTGAAGTTTGCACTTCAGTATTCGATGCTAAAGCTGGTATCGCACTTAACGACAAATTCGTTAAAGTTGTATCTTGGTACGACAACGAAATCGGTTACTCAAACAAAGTTCTAGACCTAGTTGCTCACATCTCTAAGTAAGCATTAGTTAAGAAATTTGCATGAAGGCGACTCTAGAGTCGCCTTTTTTTTGTCAAAAATTTAGGGCAACAACTACAACTGCATATTCATTTGTGCATCACAATACGCCCTAATGTAGTGAGAACTCAATATGGATGTATATCAACTACCCGCAATAGCGGTCCTCTCTGACAACGTCACCATCGTTCAGCAAGACGAGCTTAAGATTATTCGCATCATTCACGAACAAGCCTCTGCTGCCATTGCGCTTCACGGTGGTCATGTCATCTCTTATAAACCAGAAGGCCAACAAGACCTTATCTGGATGAGTGAGCAAGCCATTTACGATGGTAAAGCTGCACTACGTGGCGGGATCCCTGTTTGCTGGCCTTGGTTTGGTCGAATTGCAGCACCTGCTCACGGGTTTGCTCGCAGCTCGCAATGGAAGCTCATCGAGCACAGAGAAAATGAAACCGGGGTAATTGTAAGCCTAGGATTAAGTACCTCTGAAGAAACTCTAGCGGTGTGGCCACATCATTTTGAAGCTGTACTAAACGTAGAGGTAGGAAACGAGCTAAAGGTAAGCTTGGTCATGACTAACACAGACAAAGCTGATTGGCGCTTCTCTGGCGCACTTCATACGTACCTCAATATCTCTGATATCGATAACGTTGAAACACGCGGCATGGGGCCTGAATATATTGATAGCCTCAATGAAGCTAAGTTGACTCAAGGCGGTGACGTACTGACTCTTACTGACACCATCGACAGAGTTTACACTCAGCCAAAGCCACTGATAACCTTAAGTGATCCTGGTTTTGATCGTGATATTGCCATAGAGAACCAAGGTTCTAACTCCGCAGTTATCTGGAATCCTTGGGCTGAGGGAGCGACAGCCATGGGTGACATGCAAGATGATGGTTACAAAACCATGCTTTGTATTGAAGCCAGTCAACACGCCCCAAGTATCGAATCTGGCACAACCGTTAAACCTGGTGAGAGCTACACCTTATCTACCACTATCGGTTGTAAGTAAATCCTGCGAGTGACTCTAGGCCATAGAGTCACTTTTTATAATTATTGTCTCTACCATCGATAGCGACTACTATCTGCATACCATTTTTTGAATCAAGCTATTATGATCTACGCCTGCCCTCTTTGTTCACAACCTTTAGCCCTAGAATCTCGAACGTTTAAATGCCCTAACAACCACATGTTCGATAAGGCCAAAGAAGGCTACGTAAATTTGATGCCTGCTCATCACAAGCATTCAAAGAATCCTGGTGACAGCAAAGAAATGATGCAAGCTCGCCGAGTCTTCCTAGAGTCTGGCCATTACCAAAACCTGCAGCAGCAACTAGCCAGCATCGTCAGCATGAACGTTGATGGTATCGATGCTCCAACGATATTGGATATCGGGTGCGGTGAAGGGTATTACACCAACGAAATCGCTCAAAAACTTACAGATGATGCTAAAGTCTACGGCTTGGATATCTCCAAAGTAGCGGTTCGCTACGCATCTAAACGTTACTCGAATTGTCACTTTAGTGTTGCATCGAGCTACAAACTGCCCTTTAACGATAATAGCCTAGATGTGATAGTTAAAGTCTATGCACCAAGCAAACAAGAAGAACTGCTGCGTTGCCTAAAGCCCAATGGTTTATTAATAACGGTTACCCCAGGTGCAAGGCATCTATTTCAGCTTCGCGAACGTATATACAAAGAAGTCCGTTTGCACGAAGAACAAGCGGATGAATTTGCAGGGCTAGAGTTGTACAAACAAACTAAACTCAACTATCAGATGCGATTGGAAAAAGGGTTTGCATTTGATCTATTGCAAATGACACCCTTTGCTTGGAAAGCCTCTAAAGAACTGCAGGCTGAACTCAAAGTTGAGGATGCGTTTGAGTGTGAGGCGGACTTTAATATTCAAGTTTATAGGGTGATCTAACCCTAACAAGCAGGAGAGCAGACATGTATGGATACAAACACACCTTAGTTTTGCTCTCTTGTTTTCTTTGCTCACCAACAGGTGCCAAAGAGTTACACTCTCCCGTCACTACATTTTTCGACTATCAACTCTATGAAATATCATCCAATCCAGTCACCTTATCTGCTCTCCCTTCACAGATATTAAACGCTGATGTGATCCTCGTAGGTGAGTGGCATTCGCACTCTGCTGTGCATCGATTTCAGTCAGATCTTTATCAACTTTTACTCGATAAAAATGAAAACGTAGCGCTATCTATGGAACAGTTCAGTCGACCTTCGCAGTCGACGCTAAACCAGTATTTAAATAAAGAGATTGGTGAATTGGCATTAGTTGCTCACGCTAATGCTTGGCCCAATTACACCAGTGACTATCGACCTATTGTCGAACAAGCAAAAGCGGCTAAAATGCCAGTGATTGCGGCAAATGCGCCAAGGGATATAGTACGCTGCATTGGTAAGGTGGGGCCTGACTATCTAAAACAGCTCAATAGTGAAGAACGCAAGTTTGTCGCAGCACAGTTAGATACTTCAGAAAGACCTTACAAGGCTAGGTTTGTCGAAATGATGGAAGGTATAGATAAGGACGTCGTAGAAAAAATGTACGCGGCTCAAGTTTCATGGGATGAGACCATGGCGGAAAGTATTGTAATGCACATTCAAAACAATCCCGATCACCAAGTGATGCATACTGCTGGGAAATTTCATGTCGAGAATGGAATGGGCATCGCCCATTCGCTTAATAAGAGAATGCCAGATCTTAAAATTGCGTTAATAACCCCAGTCACTGAAGTCTCAAACATTTCAGGTCAAAGTCTCTTCCCAGAGTACCAACTATTGGTTTTACCTCTGCCTGAACAGGTTGTTACAGGAACTCTTGATCACGGGACATCTACACATCCGCAATCGGATTCAGCGACAGATTGTAAGTAGTTACTTTCTGTTTGGGTGATTGAGAATGTGGTCTTCCCAATCCACCACGTCAATCTCATACACTACTTTGTTTCGAACACTTTCACCCGCTGCGTGCATCGCCGATTTTGAGCCAGTGATCAGCGGATGCCATTCTGGCAGATCTTTGTTTTCAGATAATAAGCGATAAGCGCAGGTTTCTGGTAACCAGTGAAATTCGTGAATCTTATCACGCGTCAGTTTCAAGCACTCTTCACCTGATTCAAAACGGTTAGCATAGTCTTTGCAGCTACAAGTTTTGCTATTTAACCAACTACACGCCACGTTGGTGTAATAGACTTCATCGCTGTCTTCATCCATTAATTTGTGTAAGCAACATTTACCACAACCATCACATAGAGCTTCCCACTCTTGCTCACTCATCTGCTCTAGTGTTTTTGTTTGCCAAAATGGAGAAGTCATCTTAAATCTTACCGTCATTAACTGGGAGGCGTTTTATACCTATTCATCGTTTAAAATACAAGCAAAAGCGATAATCAAGCACTTACATGAATACTTTTCATCCGAGTACAGAAACTTCTTTCATTCTTAGTCAAACTGTTGATAATCCCTTTTTCTGTTTTCTTCAAAGGCTAAATTGTATGGAATGTCGTCTTTATTGCGGTGCCTGTTGTATAGCCCCAAGCATATCTAGCAGCTTTCCACTGCATCCCAACGGTAAAAATGCTGGTGAGCGCTGTAAACAATTGACCGAAGACAACCTATGCAAGCTTTTTGGCAAAAAAGAACGCCCTGAGGTTTGTCATGGCTTTAAGGCGGCAGAATGGGTATGTGGCGAAACCCGAGAACAAGCGCTATTCATTCTTAATGATCTAGAAAGTTGTACTGTATAAGATCGCTTATATCAGAGTTCTTAATTTGGCATCCTCATTTAATTTTCCACACTTCGTAAAAACCGACTACATTTATTAAGAATCAAACACTTATAGAAGGGATTCTTATGAATAAGTACTTTGCCGAACTGATTGGCACATTTTGGTTGGTATTCGGGGGCTGCGGTAGTGCAGTACTGGCTGCTGGTATTCCAGACTTAGGCATCGGATTTGCCGGCGTTGCTTTGGCCTTCGGTCTTACTGTCGTTACTATGGCTTATGCTATTGGTCATATCTCAGGCTGTCATCTAAACCCAGCGATTACGATTGGTCTTTGGGCCGGTGGTCGTCATGAAGCTAAGGAAGTGGTCCCGTACATCATTGCACAAGTTATTGGCGGTATTATTGCCGGTGGTGTGTTGTATGTTATTGCGACGGGTAAAGCAGGTGCTGAAATTGGTGGATTCGCTACCAATGGTTACGGCGAACACTCACCTATGGGCTATGGATTGACAGCAGCATTAGTGACTGAGATCGTTCTTACCGCCGTTTTCCTATTTGTGATCATGGGAGCTACCGATAGTAGAGCACCAGCCGGTTTTGCACCGCTAGCTATCGGTCTATGTTTGACACTCATTCACTTAATCAGTATCCCGGTGACTAATACATCTGTAAACCCAGCGCGAAGTACAGGGGTTGCCGTGTTTGTAGGAGATGCTGCCATCAGTCAATTATGGTTATTTTGGGTAGCGCCAATTATTGGCGGTATTATAGGTGCCGTTGTCTATAAAACGGTTGCTGGCAAGGAATAACTGAAACTAGAAAAATATAAAAAAGGCCGCTCAGTCTAAACTGAGCGGCCTTTTTGCATCTTGCCATTAAAGCTTGTGTCGTCCTAAAAGAGAGTGGGACAAAGTAGTGCCATCCACTAGATCTAGCTCCCCCCCCACAGGCACACCATGAGCGATTCTAGACGCATTAACTTGGTGGATATGACAGAGCTCAGCTATGTACTGAGCCGTAGCTTCACCCTCAACCGTTGGATTGGTCGCCAATATCACTTCTGTGATTTCGCCATCCTGAAGCCTAAAGTCGAGTTTATCAAGCCCGATGTCACTAGGACCAATTCCATCAAGTGGAGATAGATGCCCCATCAATACGAAATAAAGTCCTGAATACTGACCTGTTGCCTCTACGGCCGCAATATCAGCTGGACTTTCAACAACACATATTTGACCTGTTTGCTGCCTTTTCGGATTACTGCAGATATGACAAACATCGTTTTCAGTAAACGTACGACATTCATCACAATGACCCACCTCAGTCATCGCCTGACTAAGGGCATCTGCTAGCTTAACGCCACCGCTTCTATCTCGCTGCAATAAATGAAAGGCCATACGCTGTGCCGACTTGGGACCCACCCCAGGTAGACAACGTAAGGCCTCCATCAACTGCTCCAGCATGTTACTGGTACGCATTGATTAGTTCTGTTTCTTAGAACGGCATTTTCATGCCTGGTGGTAGTTGCATACCGCCAGTCACAGAAGCCATTTTTTCTTTTTGAGTCTCTTCAACACGACGAGCTGCATCGTTAAATGCTGCTGCAATCAGGTCTTCAAGCATTTCTTTGTCGTCTTCCATCAAGCTCTCATCGATGTCAACGCGACGCACATTATGGCTACCAGTGATAGTCACTTTTACTAGGCCAGCACCAGACTCGCCAGTCACTTCCATTTGTGCAATCTCTTCTTGAAGCTTCGCCATACGATCTTGCATTTGCTGGGCTTGCTTCATTAGGTTGCCCATACCGCCTTTTCCAAACATTCTGAATCTCTCTTTGATATCGGTATTGATAATTACTAGTGAAATGGGGATTACTCTAGCCCATTTCAACCCTATATTGGACGAACACTCTCTCTATCCAGTTCCGCTGAAAAACGGGCCTCAATAAACTTGATATGTTCATCATTTTCTAAACTGTTAAACGCTTGCTCAAGCTTTCCTTGGTACAAAGTTTCACGTAGCTCTAATGGTGTTTGACCTTGCTCATCGACCTGTACCGTAATTTCTTGATGTTGCCCTGTCACCTCAAAAAGCGCCTGCATTAGTTCAGTGCGAGATTTCTCTCCATCAAGATGCTGTTGGCTCGGTCTTAAATGCAAGACAATACTGCCTTCGTTCTCATCATAATGGGAGTTTAAGGCTAACTGCTCGACTAGCTTAGCGGTCTTCAGTTTTGCTATCAAAGCGCTCCAACTATCCTGTGCTACCGATTCATCAACCAGTTTTGAAACCATTTCAGGTGTCTTCTCATGCTCCAAAGCTTTTTTCAGCAATGCTGGTGTTAAGCCTGGTTTTTTTGCTTTAGGTTGAGAAGATTCTGATGCCTGCCATTGATATGGCGACCCACTGGTATCGACTTTTTCCTGCAGCACCGACTCTGAAGGCCTCTTTGGCGGGTGTTTTTGAGTCACTCGCTGAAGTACGCTCTCTTTTTTGCCTGTCTGTGCTGCTTCACCCTTTTTTGAGCGTTCACCTTGTACTGAGGTTTTGCTCTGTCGCTTAGAGCGAAGTTGGTGACGAAGCCCCACCAGTGGGCTCTTAACCGAAACCTGTGGTTCATTAGTTGTGTCATCACTAACAGACTCAACAATTTGAGTCGTGTTAACAACATCTTGAGGCGAATGAGCAGGTGCCTCATACCCAGAGTGTGCCGGAGGCACATCAACCATAGGAGGTTGCTCTGCAGAAACCGTAGCTTGCGGTGGGGGTTCGACAGAGAGAGATTTAGGTGAAACAGGTTTAGCTGCTTTCTGCTCTAAGATCTTCTTCGCTTGTTGAACCGGTGACGGTCTTTCAGAAACAGGAACGGCATCCACTACAGGCAAGGACTGCGTTGCTTCACCAACACCATTGCTTTGTGTGGATATCGTATTGGCAGCCGGTTTGTCCGCTGGACTAAAGGCAAGCATTCGCAGCAAGGTCATTTCCGCCCCTGCACGCTCAGTTGGAGCCATAGAAAGCTCGCCACGGCCTTTTAGAGCAATTTGGTAGTAAAGCTGAACCTCTTGTGGCGATAATTGCTCAGCAAGATGTTGAACTCGCTCTGCGTCCATATGACCCGTATCTAAAGTCGCAGGAAGAGCTTGATACATGGCGATGCGGTGCAATTGCATCGACACATCTTGTAGCAAACCGTCCCAATCAACGCCATTGCTAGCAAGTTGATTTAATGCCTCTAGGCTTTGCGATGCCTGCTTGTGAACGATTGCATCAATCAGATATAACGCTTGTTCACTATCTAGAGTACCTAGCATTCGCGACACTTGTTCTATCACTACATTACCATTACCTAGAGCGATAGCTTGATCAGCAAGACTTAATGCATCACGCATACTGCCATCTGCAGCATGAGCAATCATGCCCAATGCACGATCTTCTCTGGCAATATTTTCTTGCTCTAGAACGTGCTCTAACTGCTGATGAATATCATCAACAGTAATAGGTTTAAGGTGAAATTGAAGACATCGGGATAGAATCGTCACTGGCAGTTTTTGTGGATCTGTTGTCGCCAACAGAAACTTCACATACTCAGGTGGCTCTTCTAGAGTTTTAAGTAGCGCGTTAAAGCTATGCTTTGACAGCATATGTACTTCATCTATCAGGTAAACCTTAAAGCGACCTCTCGCCGGCTTATATTGAACGTTATCCAATAGATCGCGAGTGTCTTCAACTTTAGTTCTAGACGCCGCATCGATCTCTAGAAGGTCAACAAAGCGCCCTTGATCAATCTCGACGCAGCTTTGGCATTTTCCGCAGGGTGTCGAAGTAATACCAGTTTCACAGTTTAACCCTTTGGCTAATAAGCGACCAATCGTCGTTTTACCTACACCGCGAGTACCACTAAACAAATAGGCATGGTGCAAGCGATTTTGGTCTAGCGCATTCTCCAACGCAGTCAAGACATGCTCTTGCCCTACGACTTCTTTAAATCGCTTTGGACGCCATTTACGTGCTAACGCTAAATAACTCATTAATTATCCTGATAGATGAGACGAATTAGTGACCGTCAAACTCACATAAGCTAAACACTTCGATGCCCATTTTTTCAATACGTTTATCACCACCAATCTCTGGTAGATTGATAACAAAGGCTGCGTGTTCAACGATGCCACCAAGTTGACGAATCAGCTTAGTTGTCGCTTCAATTGTGCCACCTGTTGCAAGCAGATCATCAACCACAAGTACCTTATCGCCTTCAGTGATCGCATCAGTGTGAATTTCCAGCACATCTGTACCGTATTCCAACTCATACGATTGGGAGATAGTATTACGAGGTAGCTTACCGGGTTTGCGCACAGGAACAAAACCAACTCCCAATTCAAGCGCTAGAGGAGCACCAAATAAAAACCCGCGAGCCTCAGTGCCCACTACTTTGGTAAAACCCATGCCTTGGTAACGTTCGATAAGCATTTCAATCGTAGCTTGATACGCTTTTGCATCTTCCATCAAACTTGTTACGTCACGAAACAAAATACCTGGTTTTGGGTAGTCTTGAATGCTTTTGATACTTGCTTTGACCAGTGCTTGCTTTTCAATATTCATAGTTAATTCTTACAGTTTAATTCAGCTCCTAACCATAATTATTTACCCTGGGTTCATATTACTACCACACTGATTAGAGCGCGTAGATTGGCCTAAATCAATATGGTGAACTGACATAAATTTGCGTATGGGTTAGGTGCGATTGATATCCATCTAAGTAGAGTATAACCAGAGCCCTCTGACCATAGTAATTAGATTGATATAAGTGGACGATATGGTAGTGATTTTATCAATATTGAGCAAGCCACACTTTGGCATGCTTCAAGTTTTCGCTCTTGAATTACTCGGCTGGCTCTGGAAGACGACTTAACCATAAAAGTAAAATCGCCATTATTACCACCAACAGTAATCTAACCCAATTAATAGGAGCTAGAGTAATGGACAAAGCGAAGCTAAACAAAATGAGCCAATATGCTTTGCGTTTAACCGAGCGCTTGATGCCACGAGTATATTGCCAGTCTTTGATGATGGGACCAAAGGTTGGATGAGAGAGGAGTTTTTTATTTAGACGTGGAGAGCTTCTCATAAAACAGGCGCTGGCGAGTAACACAAAAGGAGTCGTGGGCAGCAGTGGCAACACAACGCCTAATAGCCCTAATACAAGGCACACTACTCCCAGAGAAATTAGCATCCATCTTTTTATCGGATTTTGAGAGTTAGCCAATTCTGCAAAGCCTTGTCCAAACATAAGTCTTCAAAGAGAATATCTGAACTTGGCCAAAAAAAGAAGTTGAAGCTGAATTTACGACTAAGTCGCTTTGCTCTCTATAACGATTTGACAATTAGCGTCGACTATACCGGAAAGCTTCAGACTATTTTTACCTGTTGTGGCAAGAACAAACTGCTCCTGATGCAACACCTTATCACCACCTAAGCTCTCTTGATTTTCGAGTGTATGGTTCACATTCGAACTACTCCAAGAGCCATCAATGCCTGCGCTGATCACCTTAAATTCACGATTTGAAAAATCGGCAAGACCTACGAGCGCGTTGATAGGTTCTCCACAATCAGCGTAACGAATGGCTTTCTCGAGGTTATTCACTAAGTCTTGAATATGGAAAACCTGCGATTCTTGGCTACGGATATAGTCGTTAAACAAAGCCCTGACCAGCAGTGTAGTCGACACCCCATACTGCTGCGCCGAATCAGAATCAAGAACGTAAAATAGAAACTGTCCGTTCATGCTCCATGCGTAATCATAGACAATAGGCATGGACTCAGAACTCTGCAAAACTCGGAAATGACAGTTCCATACCCCTTGGCTTGTTTTCTGTTCCGGTACCAGAGCCTGTAGCACGTCACGTGATATATCAGGATGATTGTCCAAATACTCTAAATGCCAATGCAATTCTTGGTCTTCTGGTAGTTCACCTTGAGGGTTTAGCTGAAACCATTGGCTAGTAAAATCTCTCGCTCCCAGTGCTGAATCTTTCGCTTCTTTAAGGGTACTCTCGACAGTAGAGAGAAGATGAGTAGGATTGAGAATTGGCTTGGTAACGAAGTCCTTGATACCAAATTTCAATGCCTTTGCCACCACAGACATTTTTTCTGTACCGGAAATGACAATTAAAGGAAGAGATGGATATTGCTGGCTAACCTCTTCTACAAATTCCATTCCATTGAGCAATGGCATTTCAATATCGCAAATTACTAGGTCGGGAACATGATTCTCAAGATGCTGTAGTCCCTCAAGACCATTATCCGCTTCAAACACGCGATAGTTCTGGGTCTCAAGTAGTGAACGAACTAAATTTCTAAACACGACATCATCATCCAATATAAGAACGTCTGCTGCATTTTTTTGATTCATTGGCAGCTCCACTAAGGTACTCTCTTGGTGCACTTCATACTCTTTAAGTCTACTTCAATTGCTATAACCTTAGATGTCCGTTTTAATAATCACAAAGATAAATGACTTATTTTGACGACAAATTGTAAAAACTGTTTGATAATAAAGACTAAATCACCTGACCCGAAAGGGTTGTTTCCCCCATTGAAAGTGAGCGCATATCTCGATCATGAAAGATACTATGAAACTTGATGACCTCAATCTGTTCCGCAAAGTCGTGGAGCATGGAAGCTATACAGCCACATCACGAGCAACTCGCATTCCCGTTGCGACGATTACTCGAAGAATACAAGCGTTAGAGGACGCTATCGATTTACGACTGCTGAACAGACACGCTCGCAAATTAACGCTAACAGAAGCCGGACAACGTTTCTATGAGCAGTGTGGTCCCCTTCTCAAACAAATATCTAGCGCCGCTGTTGAGCTAGGTGAAGAGTGTCGCGGTGCGGCAGGTCGCTTAAGAGTTTCCTCTCCAGCTAACCTGACCAAGCGTATGCTGATGCCATTACTTGAAGGGTTCATGGACACCTATCCTGATATCCAGATTGACCTTAGCATGACCAACCGCGCTGATGAACTTGACCCTACAGAGTGGGACATGATCTTCAGGGTAGGGCCTCAGCGAGATTCCAACCTTATTGCTCGTAAACTTACCGAAGTTAAAGACATTCTGGTTGCAAGCCCTGACTACCTAAAAAGCAACACTGCCTCACTGCAACATGCAGAAGACCTTGCTGATCATTCTCTACTGAAAGGGTTACCTCTTACACATTGGTCACTGCTTAATACTCACGGCGAAACCGTGGTGAACAAAGCCAAAGGGCGACTAGAAGCTACTGACTTAAATGTAGTTAGGCACGCCTGTTCTGCCGGTTCTGGTATTGCTTTGATCCCTAATGTAATGGTCAATCATCACATCGAAAGTGGCGGCTTAGTCCAAGTGTTACCAGAGTGGGCTGCAAACCCGCGTGACATCTTTATGCTGTATAACCATAAAGACCATATTCCTGAGAAAACACGACTATTGATCGACTACATCAGAGATTACTTCAATTAATAGTAATCACAGTGCGTAAAAGCCATGTGATTCATATTAAATAGTATAAAAAAAGGCCCAGCATCATGCTGGGCCTTACTGTTTGGATTGTATCAAAGGAGCATTACGCGCCTTCGTTATACATCTCTAGGTTTGCTAAATCTTGAGCAATATTTTGCTCTGTTTTTGCATCGTCAGAGCGTAGAGAATCAAGGAAGTCTAAATACTCTTGATCAACATCACCGGTAACGTACTGGCCACTGAAGACAGAGGTCTCAAACGTTTTAATATCAGGGTTGCCCTCGCCCACTGCAGAAACAAGATCTTCTAATGATTGGAACATCAAACCATCAGCGCCAATAAGCTTAGAAATCTCGTCTACTTCACGGCCGTGAGCAATCAACTCATTCGCACTTGGCATATCAATGCCGTATACATTCGGGAAGCGTACTTCTGGTGCAGCTGAAACGATGTAAACCTTGTTTGCACCTGAATCACGAGCCATTTCTATAATCTGCTCTGATGTAGTACCGCGAACGATAGAGTCATCAACAAGCAGTACATTCTTACCTTTAAATTCAGAGCGAATCGCATTCAGCTTACGACGTACTGATTTCTTACGTTGCTGCTGACCAGGCATGATGAAGGTACGACCTACATAGCGGTTTTTAACAAAACCTTGACGGTAAGGCTTGTCAATAATATGAGCAATCTGTAGAGCAATATCACAAGAAGTTTCAGGTATAGGGATAACCACATCGATATCCAAATCATCCCATTCACGCTTAATTTTCTCACCCAGTTTGTTACCCATTTCAACGCGAGCACTGTATACAGATACCTTGTCAATGAATGAATCAGGACGAGCAAAATAAACGAACTCAAAGATACAAGGGTTTAATTGTGGATTCTCAGCACACTGTTTAGTGTGCAGTTGCCCATCAAAAGTGACGTATACCGCTTCACCTGGTGCTACATCACGCATGAAATCAAAACCTACAGCATCTAATGCTACAGACTCAGATGCCACCATGTATTCTGTGCCACCTTCGACCTCACGCTTACCAAGACATAAAGGACGAATACCGTTTGGATCGCGAAATGCAACCATACCATGACCAATGATCATTGCAGTTACTGCATACGCACCGCGAATGGTTTGATGAACACGTTCAACCGCATCAAACACATCTTTCTCTGTAATGTTGAACGTCTTAGTCATATCAATGTTATGAGCCAGTACATTCAGCAAAACTTCAGAATCAGATGTTGTATTTACATGGCGGCGATCTTGTTCGAAAAGCTTCTGACGAACATCAGCAGCATTAGTTAGGTTGCCGTTATGAGCCAACGTGATACCAAATGGAGAATTCACGTAAAAAGGCTGTGCTTCAGACGCACTTGAACTACCTGCAGTAGGGTAACGAACGTGTCCGATACCTACCGAGCCTTGTAAGCGTTGCATGTGTTTTGCTTCAAACACATCCTTAACTAGGCCGTTTGCCTTACGCAGACGAAAACGATTGCTATCTATGGTAATAATACCCGCAGCATCTTGTCCACGATGCTGCAAAACCGTAAGCGCATCATAAATCGATTGATTAACAGGAGTTGTGCCTACAATTCCAACAATACCACACATGTCTAAACCCTCAGTATTGGCCAGTTAAGCTTTATATCACGCCGGATAAAAAGCTAGACGTTTCTTTAAGATGTTCGAAAAACGGTGCGATCAGACGACTGAACTCTGGAATCAATTGCGATTGGCGCCACCAGTCGGAATTCGACAAACTGGTGAATGCATCCATAAAAAACAGTACTGCTGCAACGATTAACACGCCGCGCAAAGTACCAAACACGATCCCAAGCACTCGGTCTGTACCCGACAGACCTGTCTTTTGGACTAACTGCCCTATGGTGTAGTTAATGACTGCACCAACAACAAGTGTTGCAATAAACAGAGCGCCAACAGCAGCTCCGTTTCGGACCATGTCATCTTGGATGTTTGTAAAGTACACCGCTAATCTAGTGTAGTACTGGCTGGCAATAAAAAAGGCGCCAAACCAAATCACTAAAGAGAGCGCTTCTTTAACAAAACCTCGAACCAAACTGATCAGCGCAGAGATGCCGATCACACCTAAAATAGTAAAATCTATCCAATTCATGAGCTTTACTTCCTCATGCTGGCGCGCATTCTAACAGAAAAATGCGCGACGCAAACGTTTTCTTTATGGTTTTAGTGGCTTAAATGTCTGAATCTGCCCAGAAGCGCCTGTGATCTTTTTCAATTCAGGCAGTTGCGATTCTAACTTGGAACGTGATACATCTGGACCGACTATTACACGGTAAAAGTCATTGGCCTTGACGACACTCGCTCGATAACCACGCTTCTTAAGATCATTAACTAAACCTTCAGCATTCTCAGAACTGCGCACCGCCACCAACTGAATAATCCAACCACTGTCTTGGTAATTGTTGCGTTCTTCTACCTTGCGCTCTTTCACCTCAACCACTTCCGGTTTTGGTTTCTCTTGTGGTTTAGGCGTAGTTTTTGGCTTAACTTCTGCAACGGCAATCGGCTCAGAGCTTTCATGAATGATCTCTTCAACAGGCTCTGGTGGTAGCGAAATGTCTTCTTCTACAGGATCTAAGATCTCAAACGACTCTACTTCTGATTCAAGTTGAGGTTTGATAGGAATCGCAACAAACTCTTCCTTGTAGTGAAGCTTCTCACCGTCTAAAACGTCAGGAAGTACGATCACCCCAACGGCAACGAGTACTATGGTACCGACTAAGCGACTTTGAAATTTACTCGCCATTGTTTCTCCTTGTTTGCCAGTGTTCCAACACGGCCCCTACGGTAAAAAATGATCCTAATACAACGACAATGTCGTCTTTTCCTGCATCATTCATCGCTTGCTCAAACGCTTCAACAGGATTTTTAAACCCAACGGTGCCTTTATCGAGATATTGACAAAGTTCAGTAGCTGAAGCCGCCCTAGGCCCTTCTAACGAAGCTGGATACCAATGCTGCATGCAACCTGAAAGCGCGTTAAGGGTAGCTGCGACATCTTTATCATGAAGCATCCCAACGACCGCTCTTATTTTTTGTTCTGGATAGCGCTGCTGCAATTGAGCAACAAGGTATTCAGCGGAATGAGGGTTATGGGCAACATCTAGAATCACCGTTGGCTTTTGAGAAAGGAGCTGCATTCTTCCTGTAAGCTTGGCATTCTTTAGACCATTAACGATATTGACATCCGTTAGGTCTAAATCCGATACTCCTAACGCCATCAGTGCAGTAGCTGCATTCGCCAATGGAAGATTCGGTTTTGGTAAATCGGTAACATCAAAGCTACCAGACTGCCAGTGCCACAATTCACCGTCTTCTCTATAAGAATATTGATATTCAACTTGATAAAGAGTCGCGTCAATATCATCAGCATGCGCGGCAACGGTCATTGGTGCGTTAGGTTGACCACAAATTGCAGGTTTGCCCGCTCTAAAGATCCCCGCTTTTTCAAAGCCAATAACATTAATGTCGTCACCGAGCCAATCAACATGATCCACCGCTAGACTAGTAATGATACTGACATCGTGATCCACGATATTTGTTGCATCTAGACGACCGCCAAGACCAACTTCTAAAAGTACGACGTCTACTTTTTTCTGCTGAAATATGTGCAGTGCTGCCAAGGTCGCGTATTCAAAAAAGCTGAGACTAATGTCGCCCCTTAATTTTTCGATAACATCAAAAGCGGCAACGTGATAGTCGTCAGAAAGCTCTTCGCCATTGATACGAACCCGCTCATTATATCGGATAAGATGTGGAGAGCTATACACGCCTACGCTATATCCAGCGTCAAGCAATATGGCTTCCATAATGGCACACGTTGAACCCTTGCCATTGGTTCCGGCAACGGTAATAACTTTAGGAGCAGGCTTAGTCAGACTAGGCGTCGCTTTCTGAGCTACTTGAGATACGCGCTCAAGACCTAGATCTATCGCACTGGTATGAATGGACTGTAAATAATCAAGCCACACCGTTAGGGATGATGTGGCTTGTGGGATATGTGAACTCATCTATCTATATAACGCTAATTACTGTCAGATAATGAGTACTGTACTATTTTTCTGGGGCTACGGGTACTTCGTATTCAGCCTCTTTTGAGTCTTCGTTAACAGAATACACTAAAGGTGATGAATGGTTAGTCAACTTAGCCAATAAGCCCCCTACTTTTTGACGCATTTCACGACGATCAACGATCATGTCAATACCGCCGTGCTCAAGTAGGAACTCACTCGTTTGAAAGCCTTCAGGTAAGTCTTCACGAACGGTTTGTTCGATAACACGACGGCCAGCAAAACCAATAACAGCACGAGGCTCACCAATATTGATATCGCCTAGCATTGCAAAACTTGCTGATACGCCACCCATAGTTGGGTCAGTCATAACAGAAATGAACGGTAAACCTTTCTTTGAAAGTCGTTCTAGTGCTGCGCTGGTTTTTGCCATTTGCATTAGAGACATTAACGCCTCTTGCATGCGAGCGCCGCCACTTGCAGAGAAACAGACCATACCACAGTTATTTTCAATTGCAGCGTCTACAGCACGCACAAAGCGTGCACCCACAACCGACCCCATAGAGCCACCCATGAATTTAAATTCCATAGCACACGCCACAACAGGCATGCCATGGATAGCACCTTTGATCGCGATCAGCGCATCTTTCTCGCCACTGCTCTTTTGGTAAGTAGTGATACGATCTTTATAGCGCTTAGTATCTTTAAACTTCAGCTTATCTTGAGGCTCTAGCTCAGCACCTAGCTCTTCACGGCCATCTGCATCTAGAAAACTGTCTAAACGATTACGTGCAGAGATGCGCATGTGATGATCACACTTAGGGCAAACCTCTAAGTTACGCTGTAGCTCTGCTTGATATAAAACTTGCTCACAAGAGGTACATTTCGTCCATACACCTTCAGGAACATTCGCCTTGCGAGACGTTGAAATACTGCTTTTGTTGAAAATCTTCTCAAGCCAACTCATGAAAGACCTTTTTCATTAAGCTCTCGCCGCCACGGCAAGAGGTTGATAATTTGCAAGGATTAAACCATAGATCTACTCTAGTGTAGATAAAAAACTGGTTGTACCTATCCTTTAAACCTTAATTATTACAGCAAAATGACGTCAAAGTGACGCTATATTTGCGTTTCATCACAATTCTTCGGGTAAAAACAGCGGTCCCATAGGCAATTCTGGAATAGCGAATTCCTCTGGATAGTCCACTTTTACCAAATATAATCCATGAGCTTTCGCTGTTGCACCTGCTAATGAACGATTTTTCTGGGCTAATAACCACTCAATCCATTCAATCGGTTGCTCATTTCGACCTACCACCAGCAAGCTACCCACAATATTTCGTACCATATGATGAACAAAGGCATTCGCCTTGATATCGACAACGATATAGTGGTTATGACGAGTTACGTTAATGTGCATCATATTACGAAACGGGCTATGAGACTGACAGTGTGCTGCTCGAAATGATGTAAAGTCATTCTCTCCTAGCAAGAACTGAGCAGCTTGATGCATTTTATCGACATCAAGATCACCATGATAATGGCTAACCCCTTTTGCTAGGATTGCTGGGCGTAAAGCATGATTATAGATAACGTAGCGATAGCGTCTTGCTGTCGCACTGAATCGTGCGTGGAAGTCATCAGAAACTTCAGTAGCCCAACGTACTGCAATATCCCCTGGCATATTAGCATTAACGCCCATTTGCCAAGCCAACATCTTACGAGAAGCGGTAGTCTCAAAATGCACCACTTGTCCAGTGCCGTGCACACCAGCATCCGTACGACCTGCGCATTGAACCTCTACTGGGTGATTCGCCACAATGGAAAGCGCTTTCTCTAAACGTTCTTGTACAGAATCAAAGTCATTCTGTCTCTGCCAACCATAATATTTTGCACCATCGTATTCGATGCCTAGGGCGATTCTCATCAGTCACAATCCAGTTGAAATTTGGGGCGGGCATTATAAACGATGCACGTTAACGTAACAAATTTCATTAGGAGCGAATAGACTCCAGCAACTGCTGAGCGCGTTGTTTCTCCTCTTGAGTCCCCTTCTCCAGCACTCCGTTCAACAACTTGTTGGCATGGTTTAAATCATTCATTTGAATGTAAACCGTCGCCAGATCAAGCTGACTCGCTATCTCACCATCTAGGTCTACATCTTTGAGCTCTACCTTGCCTATAACGTCTGGAAACTCATCAAGTCCAACTCTAAGGTCTAATTCTTCTTCATCTGGATTGATTGCGGGCTCCGCATCTCCCTCAGCGATCACTTCATCTATCGTCTTATAAGGGCTGTGAGGCTCCTTATCTGTTGATGATTCAGCCTCAATAGGTTGCGCCGCTACCTCTTCAGTAGGGTCAATCTCTTGTGAGCTAGTCTCTAACGATGCTTTAAGCAACGGTTCTTCATCGACAACCTTGGACTCAGACATCGCCTCAGCCTCGTCTTCTGCTAAGAGTTCTAGCGCTTCTTTTCTCGCATCAGCTAACGCCTCTTTCTCTCCATATTCAGGCAGGTCTTCATCATGAACGATCTCTGCTGGTTCTACTTCTGATGATGAGATCTCTTTAGCGTTCGTTTCCACAAATTCATCACTTTCAAGCTCGGGTTTATCCGCTAGAATTTTATCCAGCTCATGCTCAAACTCTTTGTCCAACGGGTTTACTGTGCCTTGCTGAGATTCATTCTGTGTAGACCTCACATCCGCTGCTGGCTCTTGTTTCGCCTCAACAGGTTCAGCATTTTCAATCTCTGGCTCATCATCATCTCGAGTCACAGGCGCTGGATTTAGTGCTTTAAGTGGTGACGGTTCTTGGCCAATCTGAGGAACGGGTTTTATAGAAAGCGTGAGCCTAATGATCAACAACATGATCAAAGCGGTGACTGCTGCCGACAGAGCAACAATAACCCAAACATTAGTGAGTAGACTTGTACTGTCTTGGCTAATGACAGTGCCTGATGTATTACGTTGATCAATAAGCATTTTTTCGACATTAAGTCTGCGTTCAGACTCTAGGTCTAGTTGGCCTTTTAGCTCCACTACATCGGTGCGAATGGTGCCGATAGCTTTCAGTAGATCCTGATTATTTTGTTGCAGGGAACTAAACTCACTTTGCGAAGACTGTAATTGTCGTTGCAGAAACTCTATTTGCTTTTGCTGGATTTCTCGAGCACCAAGATCTTCAACCTTGATCTGTGTAGGAGCATCTTTACTTGCAACTTTGGCAAGATAGCTCGCTTTACGCTCGTGAATTTTGAATAAACGAACAGCCTCAGCGACGCTCTGCTTTTCGACCACTGCATCCGTTGGGATCGTGATAGTGCTACCAGGCTTCAGCAAATGAATATTTCTGTCTTCAAAGGCGGTAGGGTTCTCTTTATAGATAGCTAATACCATCTTATAGACAGATTGCTCCTCGCTACTTCTCACGGTTTGACCAATGGACCACAAGGTCTCTTCTATAGCGGTTGGGCCATAAGTTCTTTGTGTGGAAAGTCTATTTTGATCGCGATTAAGCGTCGTGCCATCAAGGTTATCTGGGACAATATAGGTAGGAACCGCTTGTAGTTTTCCACTTGGTCCAACAAGTCGAATTTCTTCAGCATGCGAAGCAACAGAAAATAGAAGACAAACAATTACAGTAAGGGTACGACGATACAATTCCATTTGAGAGCGCAACTAGATTTACCTTAGGCGATGAATACTTCTAATTTGCTAAAATTTGCAACAAAAGACAACAACAGCATGCCAATTTACGTTAAAAATGTGTTGCAAATACCGCTAATGGTTAATCATTGAACTTTCTTTTGCTGAAAACGAAAAAACCAGAGATGAACGGGTCAACTCTGGCTTTATAAAATCAACTAGCACTATTTAATAATAGTTGTCACCGATTAGAAGTAATCGCGAATTAACAACTCTGCAATTTGTACTGCGTTAGTTGCGGCACCTTTACGGACGTTATCAGCAACAACCCACAAGTTAAGACCGCTTTGATGACTAATATCATTGCGTACACGTCCCACCATAACATGGTCTTTGCCACCAGCATCACGCACCTGAGTTGGGTAGTCTTCCCCTTGGAAAACCTCAATACCTTCAGCTTGCTCAAACAACTCGATAGCATGTGCAGCATCAATAGGAGCGCGAGTTTCAACATGAACCGCTTCAGCGTGGCCATAGAAAACAGGAACACGAACACAGGTTGGGTTTACCATAATTGAAGGGTCGTTAAAGATTTTCTGCGTTTCCCAAACCATCTTCATTTCTTCTTTGGTGTAACCGTTATCCATAAACTTATCAATCTGAGGAATACAGTTAAACGCAATTTGCTGAGAAAACGCTTCAGGTTCAGCTGGAAGACCGTTGAGTAACTTCGCTGTTTGCCCTGCTAATTCATCAATGCCTGCTTTTCCCGCGCCAGCAACTGACTGGTAAGTCGATACGTTGATGCGCTCGATTCCTACTTCATCATGAATTGGCTTTAAAGCCACTAGCATTTGGATGGTAGAACAATTTGGGTTTGCAATGATGTTGCGGTTACGAAATTCTGCAATCGCCTCAGGGTTAACCTCAGGAACAACAAGAGGGATATCATAGTCGTATCTAAACTGCGAAGTATTATCGATAACCACTACCCCTTCATCTGCTGCAACAGGGGCCCAACGTGCCGATAGTTCGCCACCCGCTGAAAATAGAGCGATGTGTACTTGAGACCAATCGAATTCTTCAACGTTTTGTACTTCGATGCTCTTACCGTTAAAGCGATAGCTCTTACCCTTACTACGCTCACTGGCCAGTAAATGCAGATCTCCTACTGGAAAATCTCTCTCTTTAAGCACTTCTAGTAGTGTTTCACCCACAGCACCAGTCGCGCCTAAAATAGCCACATTAAATTTTTGACTCATTTACTTACCTCTACCTTAAAACCTAGTTCTTGCAAGGGTTGCAGATTACAAGACGCATCACCAGTTAACGTCACCGCGCCATACTCTCGGCGGTCCCAATACTCTTTACGCATTTGGTCAAATGCACCCGTTTTACCAATCTTTCGGCGAAACAAGGCATCGTCTTTGCGCACATCATAAATCAATTGTGTGATGTTGTGCAGTGTTGCTTCATCCCAAGCGCGAGATAAGTGCATTTTAGGTACTGGCGCTATTGGCAAAAGATCCGCAGCATTGGCAGAAAACGGGCTCTCAATGAGCTGGCAAAAAGAGTTAAAAATCATGGTAGTGCCACGGGCTTTACCCTCTAAGCCATATCCTGCAACATGTGGCGTTGCAAAAGCCAGTAGTGGTAGAAGCTCAAGATCGACTTCCGGCTCAAACTCAAAGACATCCAGAACTGCGGTGAATCCATCATTGCGCTGCAGTCTCTGTTTTAATGCAGAATTATCGACAATCGGACCACGAGCCGCGTTAATCAAAATTTGATCCGCACGCATTTTATGCAAGCGATCAGAGCTAATTAGGTGATGCGTAGGATAATCGCCATCACGAGTAATAGGCGTATGTAAAGAAATCACATCGCTTTGCTCTATTAACTCATCTAAATCAGTAAACGGACGAGTGTCACCCTCAGCCTTTTTCAATGGGTCGTTGAGCAGTACCTTAATACCTATGCCTGTCAGGCACTTCGCTAAATAGCTACCTACTTGCCCAGCACCTATAATGCCTACCGTTTTATCAAAAATTGAGAAGCCTTGTTGCTGAGCAAGTACCATCAATGATGAAATCACATACTCTGCTACTCCAACTTTGTTGCAACCCGGCGCATGAGTGTAAGCGACTCCTTTTGCTTTAAGAGCATTTTCGTCAAGGTGATCATGGCCTGCCGTTGCAGTACCCACAAACTTAAGCTTATTGGCTTTCGCGAGCAACTCACTGTTCACTTTAGTGACTGAGCGAATCATCAAAGCATCAATATCTACTAGATCATCGGCGTTAATCGAACGTCCAGATAACGCAATAACCTCACCTAACTGACCAAATAACTCTTTGGCATAAGGCATATTTTCATCAATTACAATTTTCATTTGCAGGCTTCACAGTAATTTGCAGGACTATAGATTAATAATAAAAAGCCCGACAAGCAAAACTTGTCGGGCCTTTAAATAGTTTATGGGGTTACTACATTATTGTTCGTATGATTGATAATCGCTATCCCCGAATGCTTATATCGGGGATCTTTCAATTGTACTACCCAAAAACAGATTCCCGATAAAAACACTCGGGAATGACATGTACCCTAGAGCCTGGCTTTGATCAAAAGACAGGAAATAAGGAATTAGCCTTCGTATTTTTTAAACACTAGCGTTGCGTTAGTACCACCAAAGCCAAAGCTATTAGACATAACCGTTTTCAGTTCCTGATCGCGCTTCTCAGTCACGATATCAAGGCCAGCAGCAGCTTCGTCCAATGTTTCGATATTGATACTTGGAGCAACAAAGCCGTGCTCTAACATAAGCGCAGTGTAGATAGCTTCGTGAACACCTGCCGCACCTAATGCGTGACCTGTCATTGCTTTAGTTGCTGAAATTGCTGGGCTGTTACCACCAAAGACTTCTTGGATAGCACCTAGCTCTTTCACATCACCTACAGGAGTAGATGTGCCGTGAGTGTTAACATAGTCTATCGAGTCAACATTCTGCAGAGCCATCTTCATACAGCGTACTGCGCCTTCACCTGATGGAGCTACCATATCGTGACCGTCAGAGTTAGCACCATAGCCTACAAGCTCGCCATAGATTTTTGCGCCACGAGCAAGAGCATGCTCTAGCTCTTCGACAACCATCATACCGCCACCACCAGAGATAACGAAACCGTCACGGTTGGCATCATAAGTACGTGAAGCGCGAGTTGGCTCATCGTTGTACTTAGTTGACAGAGCGCCCATAGCGTCGAACATCATTGACATGCTGTAATCAAGCTCTTCACCACCACCAGCAAATACAACGTCTTGTTTGCCTAGTTGGATCAGTTCCATCGCGTGACCGATGCAGTGTGCTGATGTTGAACATGCAGAGCTGATTGAATAGTTAACACCTTTAATCTTAAATGGTGTTGCTAGACATGCTGAAACAGTCGAACCCATAGTACGTGTTACCATGTATGGACCAACACGTTTAACGTTTTTCTCTCTAAGAGTATCAACAGCTGCAACTTGGTTTAAAGAGGATGCACCACCAGAGCCTGCAACGATACCAGTGCGTTCATTAGAAACTTGCTCCGGAGTTAGACCTGAGTCTGCAATAGCTTGATCCATAGAAATGTACGCGTAGGCCGCTGCATCACCCATGAAACGCATTTGCTTGCGGTCGATATGTTCTGCTGGATTAATCTTCAGACTGCCCCAAACCTGAGAACGCAGCCCTTTTTCTTTAAATTGTTCTGAGGCTTCAATACCAGATTTGCCAGCTTTAAGAGACTCTAGTACTTCTTCGACGTTGTTACCGATGCTGGAAACAATACCCATACCGGTGATCACGACTCGTTTCATGTGACATTCCTATAATTCAAATTTCCGCTAGATAATAACCAGAAAGGCCGGATAAAGTGGTCAGCTTTCCTAGATATTTGTACAATCTCTGCAGTTAACGACTCATTCTATGATCAATATGCCCAAAATTAAACATGCACAGCTAGATTGGAACGACTCTGGCACACCTATTTCTGAACAATTCGATGACGTCTATTTCTCAAATAATGACGGCCTTGCTGAGACTCGCTATGTGTTTCTCACCCAAAACCATATCCCAGAACGATGGCATAAATATGACCAATCACGATTTGTTATCGCTGAAACAGGCTTTGGTACCGGTCTAAACTTCCTTGCTGTATGGAAAGAGTTTGAGCAATTTAGAGAAGAAAATCCACAAAGCGCTGTGAATCAACTGCATTTTATCAGCTTTGAAAAGTTCCCCGTTACCTTGCATGACCTCAAGCAAGCACACAAAGCGTGGCCAGAGCTGGAAAAGTATGCCCTTGAGTTGCAGCAACACTATCCTTTGGCATTGCCTGAATGTCAGCGTCTGATCTTAGCCGATGGTGCGATTACATTAGATCTATGGCTCGGTGATATTAAAGACAATCTACCTCGAGTTCCTACCTATCAAGACGGCATTATCGATGCCTGGTTCTTGGATGGGTTCGCGCCGAGCAAAAACCCGGAGATGTGGAACCAAGACCTATTTAATGGCATGGCAAAAATAGCCAAGCAAGACTGTAGCGTCGCCACTTTTACCGCAGCAGGTTTTGTTCGTCGCGGCTTAATTGAAGCGGGCTTTGAAATGAAAAAAGTCAAAGGCTTCGGCCACAAGCGCGAGATGATTGCAGGCTCTATGGTTAGCAAGCAACTCTACAGCAATCTTTCCCCTCTATTTGATCGCCAATCAGCGACGAAAAATGCTGAGAACCTTGGGGATATTGCTATTGTCGGTGGTGGTATTGCCAGTGCTTGCTTAGCATATTCTTTGATTCAAAAAGGGGCAAGCGTCACCCTATACTGCAAAGATGAAACACTCGCCGAAGGCGCTTCAGGAAACCAGCAAGGGGCACTCTACCCCCTTCTTAATGGCAATAATAATGCGGTATCTCAAGTCTTTGCCAATGGCTTTACCTTTGCGAGACAGTTCTATGATCAGATGGCAAGTAAGGTTGATTTTGATCATGACTGGTGCGGAGTAACCCAACTTTGTTGGAATGAAACAGAGGCAAAAAAACTGTCTCGCCTAGTACAAGGGCAATATCCTCAAGAGCTAATTAAATTGCTAAGCCCACAACAAACAAGTGAAACAGCAGGCTTAGATTGCTCGTTTGGTTCTGTGTTTTATTCTCTTGGTGGTTGGCTATCGCCTCAGCAATGCACTAAAGGCGTAATGACTATGCTCAGTGAGCAAGGAAAACTGACTCTCAAGCTAAGCCATGAAGTCACCGACCTAACTGAACATGCTCATGAACATAGCAAAGAACAAAAATGGCAAGTCACGACTAGCAAAGGGACATTTGAGCACTCTGTTGTTGTCATTGCCAATGGGCACCTGTTTGACCAATTTACCCAAAGCCAGTCATTGCCATTGGGCAAGGTTAAAGGACAAGTCAGCCATATTCCGACCAATGAGCATCTACAAAAGCTAAAAACGGTGGTGTGTTACGATGGCTACCTAACGCCAAAGAGCCCACTAGATAAACATTGTATTGGTGCCAGTTATGATCGTAGTGATTTGACTAAAGCTTTCGATCCAGAAGCCCAACAACAAAATGCCTCTAAACTGCAGCAATGCTTACCCGATCAAGAGTGGACATCAAAGGTTGATGTGAGTGGCAACGACTCACGACAAGGCGTTCGCAGTGTTTCTCGAGATCATCTGCCCTTTGCCGGAAATGTGGGGCAATTTGAGCACATATTAGAGCAGTATGAGAACCTAAATAAACGAGGCAACACCAAGGTAACGGCTGTAAGCCAATATACGAATTTGTTCTGCTTGCTGGGGCTAGGCTCACGCGGGTTAACATCAGCCCCCATGCTCGCTGAGGTGCTCGCTTCTCAGATCCTAAAACTGCCTTTACCACTGTCTACCGATATGCTTGAAATGGTGCATCCAAGTCGGATGTGGGTGCGAAAACTAAGGAAAGGAAGACCTATTCCTGGGCTCGACAAGTAATAGCAATTTCAGTCAGTAAATAGCCAGAAATAGCGCAAAAAAATGGGCTTACTCTACAAACAGAGGTAAGCCCATTTTTATAATTTTAAGCGAGGTACGTTTAAACGACCTCTGCCACTAGCGCTTCAACCGCTATTTGAACCTTGCCTTTAAGTTCACTCTCTTTGAACTCGTTACTCTCGACATCAAAAACATCGTAAAAGCTTGGAATAGACAGTGACGCTTTAACGTCCGCACCAAAATAAGGCGCGGAGCCTACAGCGCTTGCAAGTACAGTCTGTGCGCCACCAGGACCTGGAGAGGTAGCCAAATACACAACAGGTTTGTTCTGGAATACATTACGATCAATGCGAGTTGCCCAGTCAAACAGATTCTTATACGCAGCAGTGTAGCTACCATTATGTTCAGCAAAAGAGACAACCACAGCGTCAGCGCGACCAATCTTGGCAATCAGTTTTTGAGCCGACTCCGAGTGACCCACCTCTTTCTCTACATCTTCGCTGAACAGCGGTGCTGGAAAATCGATTAGATCGATGACTTCAACGTCAGCATCAGGAATTTGATGAGCAGCATAAGCAGCTAGAGTTTTGTTGATAGAGGTTGAGCTTGTGCTAGCTCCAAACGCGACTACTTTCATGATGACTTCCTAACTTAACTGTTTATTAGTGTGATTGGTAATACGTTCATAATAATAAGATCAGAGCATTTGACCATAGCGTCAGTTGTAACAACTTCATCAAAAAAACTGAACAAGGTCACTTGTCGATATGAAAATTAAACGAGCGCCTTTGATAAACCATCCCACATATCTGCGACGATAACGCGATCAGCAGGAGTCAGTTCAGATTGCGCATCTGCCAAGCTTTGTTCAATTTTTTGTTTAAAAACGGCGATTTCAGTAATCGCTTCATATTCGCAATCAGCGGCAGCAAGGGAAATATGACCACGCAAATAACCACCAGCAAACAACTCATCATCCGAAGCTGTTGCAACGGTTTGGTCAATGGTGTCAAGGAGCTGTTCTTCGAGTTGTAAAATCATGGTTTAAAATACCTTAAAGTCTTCCTGAGTAAGTGGCGGGACATTGTAATGTTCCCGAAGCGCATTAGAAAGCATCTCGACCCTAGTTGGCAAGCCTTTCTCTAAAATGTCGATAACCTCTGTATGCACTTTTTTCATAAAGCCTAATCTATCTGGCTCAAACGCTCCGTGCAAGTTGTCGCAGCTGACTTGAAACCGAAACCCAGCGCTTTGTGAAAGTAGCCATTCGTAGGCTTGTGGGCGAATTTCTACTTTTTCAAATTCAGCCTGCGTATTCGCATCTCTACCATCGGGTTCATACCAATAGCCAAAATCTTCAATAAGACGTCGTTCAGGTCCAGCTACGCACCAGTGCGCTATTTCATGAAGGGCAGAGGCATAAAAACCTCTAGCAAAAATAATGCGATGATAGTTATTTGAATCATCCGAAGGGAGATAGATCGGCTCATCTGCGCCGAGCTCTAGCTTAGTATTAAACGAACGGTAAAACGTGTCGTTGAATAAAGTGATTAGGTCTGAGTACTCGTGAGTCATGGAGAGATTGATCGTTGTATCCGCGTAAAACAATATTGTCCCTTTTTTAGCATCATAGGTAAACCCACAGTGATAAACTCGCTATTAGATTTAGTAATCTAACAAACGATTGCGTCGGTACAAAATCTCATTCGTCACCGTTTTAATTTCGCTCTACACTCACGCCTAATTTTCCCACCTACCAGCATGACTGGTCACGATGAGAGTCTCACAATATGTTACTCAGCGTTTTGTATATCATTGGTATTACAGCAGAAGCTATGACAGGTGCATTAAGCGCAGGTCGACGCAAAATGGATTGGTTTGGAGTAATGCTAGTCGCGAGTGCAACAGCTATAGGCGGAGGAACAGTCCGTGATATTTTGCTTGGTCACTATCCACTAAGTTGGGTTAAAAATCCTGAATTTTTAGTGATTACTTGTGTTGCTGGTGTACTGACTACGAGGCTTGCAAAGTGGGTCATCAAGCTCAAGGGGATATTCATTCGCCTAGACGCACTGGGGCTGATTGTATTTAGCATAATAGGGACCAAGGTGGCGATGAGTATGGGACATCATGCTCTTATTTGTATGGTTTCTGCATTGGTTACCGGCGTCTTTGGGGGGCTGCTTCGAGATCTCATCTGCCGTCAAACGCCCTTGGTCTTACATGAGGAACTGTACGCATCGGTAGCATTAATCGCATCAGGACTTTACTTAGCTCAACTAGAGTTTGGTATTGATGAGGTAACAGCCACCATCTCCACGCTGATTGTCGGGTACCTATTGAGAATGGCTGCGGTAAGATTTAAATGGCGTCTGCCTTCATTTCATCTTGAGACCGAGAGTTCACTGCATTAAGTATATAAAAAAGGGTCTGAACAACGATGTTCAGACCCTTAATATAAATCCGCGTTAAGTTAAATCTTTGGCGTTTCTGTCGTCACACCAAAGTTTTGACCACGATGACGAAGCAAATGATCAAGCACTACAATCGCTAACATCGCTTCTGCAATCGGCACTGCGCGAATACCCACACATGGGTCGTGTCGACCTTTGGTGATCAACTGCGTCGCTTCACCCTGACGATTGATGGTATTCCCCGGTACAGTAATACTCGATGTTGGCTTAAGCGCAATATTAGCCACAATATCTTGGCCTGTTGAAATGCCACCTAAGATGCCACCAGCATGGTTTGATGCAAAGCCATCCGGAGTTAACTCATCACGATGCTCACTGCCTTTTTGTGCTGCCACTTCAAAGCCATCACCGATTTCAACGCCCTTAACAGCATTGATACTCATGAGTGCATGAGCGATATCAGCATCTAATCGGTCAAAGATAGGTTCACCTAAACCAACTGGAACGCTTTTTGCGACCACTTGCAGTTTAGCACCTACGGAGTCGCCCTCTTTTTTCAGGTCGCGAATCAGTTGGTCAAACTTTTCAGCAGCCGCTGCATCTGGAGAGAAGAATGGGTTATTTTCAATCTCGTCAAAATCGATATTCTCAATCTTTACATCACCCATTTGAGTTAGGTAAGCCTTGATTTCTACCCCAAACTCTTGTGCTAGGTATTTTTTCGCTACCGCACCTGCTGCTACACGCATTGCGGTTTCGCGAGCAGAAGAACGGCCACCACCACGATAGTCACGTACACCATACTTTTGATGATAAGTATAATCAGCATGACCTGGACGGAACTTGTCTTTGATCTCAGAATAATCTTTTGAGCGTTGATCGGTATTTTCGATCAATAGACCAATTGAAGTACCTGTCGTTTGTCCTTCGAATACACCAGAAAGGATCTTCACCTCATCCGGTTCGCGACGAGCGGTAGTATAACGAGAGGTACCTGGACGGCGACGGTCTAGGTCTTTTTGAAGGTCAGCCTCTTCTAGGGATAAACCAGGAGGGCATCCATCGATGATACAACCCAAAGCGATACCATGGCTTTCGCCAAATGTGGTTACGCGAAAATGCTGGCCAATACTATTTCCTGCCATTACTTCCTCATTGTAAGTCTGTTTTGTGCGAACTAATGTCTTTCATACTCGCTTTATCACACTCTATTGTAAAGATCTTTGACAACAAAAAACGGCACCTTCATAGGTGCCGTTATTCAACTCAGTTCTTAAAACTAGTCTATGTACAGAGCAAACTCTTCCGCACATTCAACTAACTGCTCGCGAGTTAACATGAATACGCCATGTCCACCGTTAGCAAATTCAATCCAAGTGAAAGGAATTTGTGGATACTGCTCTATCATATGAACCATGGAATTACCCACTTCACAAATCAGTATACCGTTCTCTGACAGGTAACTAGGCGCATTAGCAAGTATGCGACGCACCAACTTAAGGCCATCGGTACCAGCAGCTAGACCCAACTCAGGCTCATGCTTAAACTCCTCTGGCAGACTGTTCATATCTTCTTCGTCTACGTACGGCGGGTTCGTCACAATCAGGTCGTATTTCTCTTTGACTAAATCGCGGAACAAGTCAGAACGAATTGGTGTAACTTGAAGCTCTAGACCATGGTCTTGGATATTTTGCTCTGCCACTTCTAGCGCGTCAGAAGAAATATCAATCGCATCCACTTCTGCATCAGGGAACGCGTGCGCACAGGCAATGGCTATACAACCGCTACCGGTACACATATCCATGATACGAGTAGGTTGATCAACCAACCATGGCTGGAATTGACTCTCGATCAATTCACCAATTGGTGAGCGTGGCACCAGTACTCTTTCATCAACAAAGAATTCCATACCGCAGAACCATGCCTTATTAGTCAGGTAAGCGATTGGAGTACGTTCATTAATACGCAGAATAACTCGCTCTACTACTCGCAAGCGTTCGCTGCTAGTAAGACGTGAGTTTAAGACATGCGACGGCACATCTAGAGGTAGATAGAGTGAAGGCAGGATTAATTGTACAGCTTCATCCCACGCATTATCTGTGCCGTGACCATAAAATAGCCCCGCCGCGTTGAATCGACTAACTGTCCAACGAATCATGTCTTGCAGTGTGTGAAGTTCCGACACTGCTTCATCTACAAAAATCTTATCCAAAATTTTCTCCAAAAAGCGCTACAATACTGCCCAATCAAAGATAGATCAGAAAACTAATCCCATGAACAAATCAGATAAGCCAAGCGATGATGACTTTGCTTTGTTTAAAGAAGCAGTACAGGGCGTTAAAAAGTTGCAACAGGATACCATAATCCAACCGCCAAAAAGAGAAACAAAGCAAAAACAGCAACAAAGGTTTAGCAGAGAAGCCAAAGACAACGAATTTTTCTTCTCTGACGAGTTCGAACCCATGCTGAGTGATGACGGTCCTACGCGTTACGCTCGAAGCGATGTCTCTAAATATGAAGTGAAGCGATTGCGACGCGGCGTTTACGTTCCCGACGTGTACTTAGATATGCACGGCATGACTCAACAGGAAGCTAAGCGCGAACTTGGTGCTATGATTGCACACTGTATTAAAGAAAACGTACATTGTGCCAGCGTGATGCACGGTATCGGCAAACATATCCTCAAGCAAAAGGTACCTTTGTGGCTAGCGCAGCACCCAGATGTTATGGCTTATCACCAAGCCCCTCTCGAATTTGGCGGCGCTGGTGCCCTACTGGTTTTACTCTCTATTCCAGAAAAATAATGATCGTTTATTCCCTCTCTGCGTAATCAATGTTGCATGTATCCAAAGCGTTTGGATATTAAAAAAACAAAACGAGGGATACGTTATGTACTCACATATTGCAAAAAAAGCAGTTTGGTTCGTCGGATTGATAGCGCTAAGTTTCAATATCTACGCTGGCCATCATGGTATGAAAAAAGACATTGTTGATGTCGCAGCAAGCAATGATGATTTTTCAACGCTCGTCGCCGCTGTGCAAGCAGCAGGACTCGTTGACACACTCAAAGGCGAAGGCCCATTCACACTATTCGCCCCCACGAATGAAGCGTTTGACAAATTGCCAGACGGCACGGTTGAAATGCTCCTAAAGCCAGAAAATAAAGACAAGTTAGTCGCAATCTTGACCTATCACGTAGTGTCAGGAGAAGTAATGGCTGCGGATGTCGTAAAGCTTAGCGAAGCACAAACAGTGCAAGGTAGCTCAGTGAAGATCAAAGCGATGGACGGAAAAGTAATGATTGATGATGCTTTGATAACAGGGACTGACATCAAAGCATCTAATGGTGTCATTCACGTCATAGACACTGTTCTTATGCCCAAGTAAGTAACTTAGAATCTAGAAACGGCGACCTCAGGTCGCCATTTTTATATGAACATTAAGGCGCAATATGCCACATCAACTCGCCATTACTGCTTTCTAGATCAAAGTCTATAGCAGCAAAACCTGAGGTAGGAAACATTGGTGCGGTCATATCATTGACAAATTCCGCAGTAAGATAACCTACTAGCGGCAAATGTGAAACGAGAAGAATAGAGTTCGGTTTCTGCGTGTCTGCAATGGCACAAACATATTGATAGACGTCATCAGATTGGCCGTACGGCGTAATATCAGCGCACTCTTCAACCTTTGTCGCCGAAAACTGCCCTTTAATCACATCCCAAGTTTGCTGTGCTCGAATATAAGGACTAACTAGCACGAGATCAAAATGGGATACTCCCTGCCCTACCACAGCTTTAGCGACTTCTAATGACTGCTGCTCTCCGCGCTGAGTCAGAGTACGCTGCGCATCGCTTGTGGCAAAGCTTCCCGCCTCTCCGTGGCGCATGATAAATACGTTCATTTCTATCCTAAACTTATGACTGCTTCATGAAAGAGTACACCATAACCCATAGGGTTATCTCTGATTGAGCTAGCATTTCAACAAAAATTTACTTTTTAAGTTTGCTAGACGTCATTGCTCCGCCATACTTGATATACAAAACAATAGTTTACCTCGATCAAGATTAGCCTTTTGGTCGTGAGTAACTCAAAGGAGAACGTTAAGTGCATCAAAGCCCGAATGATAAAAATAGCTATCGTCCCTTAACCCTAAGTAATCAACTTAAGGTTATCTTGGTTCAGGCTCCCGAAGCACTGCGTTCTTCTGCCTCACTTGCCGTAAGAGTGGGACATTTTGATGACCCTGTCGATCGTGAAGGACTTGCTCATTACCTTGAGCACATGCTCTTTCTTGGAACCAAGCTCTACCCTAAAGTGGGCGAATTCCAAACATTCATAAGCCAGCATGGGGGCAGTAATAATGCCTGGACTGGAACTGAGCATACTTGCTTTTTCTTCGATGTTTCCCCCGATTTCTTTGAGCCGGCTCTATCCAGATTCAGCCAATTTTTTATTTCTCCATTATTCAACCAAGAAGCTTTAGACAAAGAAAGACAAGCCGTGAACTCTGAGTACCAGATGAAGATCCATGATGACTCTCGTCGCTTCTATCAAGTACAAAAAGAACTGGTTAATCCTGCTCATCCATTTTCCAAATTCTCAGTCGGGAACGAAGAAACGTTAAATGATAGAGAAAGTGGCTCAATCAGAGACGAAATCATCCGCTTTCATGACGAAAAATACTCAGCGGATTTAATGACAGCAGTGCTCGTCGGGCCTCAATCCTTAGATGAGCTTGAAGAATTAGCCACTCACTTATTCTCTGATATATCCAATAAAGATTTCGGCGGTAAAACCCTAACCACTCCATTGCTTACCGAGCAAGAACAGCAGCTATATATCCAAATAGAACCTGAAAAAGAAGTGCGAAAACTAAGCCTTTCGTTTTCTTTCCCTAACATGGATAAGCATTACGCGACCAAACCTCTATCGTATTTTGCCCACCTTATTGGCTATGAGGGTCCAGGAAGCCTAACTTTAGCGCTTAAAAATAAACACTGGGTTACGTCTTTGGCGGCCGGTGGAGGCATCAGTGGTAGTAACTTTCGAGAATTTACTATTGGCTGCCTACTTACTCCAGAAGGGCTCGAACACATTGATGACATCATTGAGATGATTTTTTCCTACATGAAACTGGTGTTTGAAGAAGGTATTGAAGATTGGCGTTATCATGAGAAACAAGCCGTTTTGGAATCTGCGTTTCGTTTCCAAGAGTCAGTAAAACCTATGGATCTTGCCAGTTATCTGGTCATGAATCTACAACACTTCCCAATTGAGGAAGTATTGTATGGGGACTATCGCATGAGCGATTTTGACCGCTCGTTAATTGAAAGCTTTGTCCCGTATTTTTGCGTGGAAAACCTCCGCGTTTGGGTAACCGCAAAAGGACTGGATTATGACCAAGAAGCCGATTGGTACTTTACACCTTACTCATCTAAAAAATTAAGCGCCAATCAGGTACATCGCTGGGGCAATCCACCAATCTATGATGAATTTGCACTGCCTAGTAAGAATCCGTTCATTTGCTACGACTTAGATCCAAAACCACTGGAAGAACGAAGAGAGCTCCCGACTCTCATTGAAGAGTTACCCGGTTTAAGGCTTTGGCATCTGCAAGAGCCGGACTTTCGAGTGCCCAAAGGGTCGCTGTATATCGCGATTGATAGTCCATGCTCGGTTCAAGACCCGCAAAGCATCGTAAAGCTACGCTTATGTGTTGAGTTATTCATGGAAGCTTTGTCTCGCCAGTCATATCAGGCCGAGATTGCGGGTATGAGTTACAATATCTATGCTCATCAAGGCGGTTTGACTCTTACTATCTCAGGCTTTAGTGAAAAACAGCCTCAGCTATTGAAGATGATCTTAGAAAAGTTTGCCACTCGCAATTTTGAGCAGCAGCGCTTTGACACTATCAAGGCTCAGATGCTTAGAAAATGGCGAAATGCTAGCAAAGATAGACCACTATCACAGCTGTTCAATCAATTATCGGGGATCTTGCAGCCTAACAACCCGCCTGCAGCGGTACTTGCCGATGCCCTTGAAGAAGTGACCATTGAGCAACTGCCCGACTTTGTTTCTATGTTACTTGGCAAACTCTACGTTGAGATGTTCGTCTTCGGTGATTGGACTCAAGAAGCCGCTCTTCAAATCTCTGATGAACTGAAAAATGCGCTACGTGTAGAAAATCAAATATACAAAGAGTCACTACGCCCTCTGGTGAAATTAGGTAGTCAAGGGACGTTCCAGCGAGAGGTCAACTGCAATCAAGACGACTCTGCTGTAGCGATTTACCACCAAGGCAAAGACTCCAGCCCAACATCCATTGCCACCTTTACTCTAGCGAATCATTTAATGTCATCGGCATTTTTCAACGAGATCCGTACCAAACAACAATTGGGCTATATGGTCGGCACGGGAAACATGCCGCTAAACCGTATTCCAGGTATTGTCCTGTACGTGCAATCCCCCGTTGCTGCCCCCATAGACCTTGTCGCTTCTATCGACGAATTCTTAAATGCATTTTACATGGTGCTTTTAGAGCTCACCGAAGCACAATGGCAAAACAGCAAGCAAGGACTGCTCAATCAAATAATGGCGCCAGACAATAACCTGCGTACCAAAGGGCAAAGACTTTGGGTTTCTATCGGCAATAAAGATAAAGAATTCAATAACAGAGAAGTAGTGGTTGATAAAATTCGCGACCTAACTCGCGCCGATATGATTCGTTTCATAGTTGAACAGCTCAAGCCAAGAACGGCAAATCGACTCGTCATGCACACGCAAGGAAACCAACACCACGACGCACCACCATTGGAGTTAGGCAAGGAAATTGGCTCTATTGAAGAATTTCAGCTTATGCCTAAAGACGTGGAACTAGGCTAATTGAATAATAGGGAAAAACAGTATCAAAGCTAATCGCATACTTTGGCTTTGATACTCGTTATCTGTTACATTCGCGGCATTGATAATCATATTTATTAGTAGTCATGCCCCAGCAAGAAATGTTCGACAAAATTGTTGAATTTGGTAACACACTTCATAAAAGCGGTTGCCCACCTTACAAAGTAGAAAAGTTCACTCAACATTATGCGAAACAGCATGATGTTCAAGTTATGGTGCAGGCACTACCAACATCGATTAATTACCAGTTTCCTGAAGACAACAACAAAGTCATTATGAAGCGTCTGCCGCCCGCGTCCATTGACCTTAGTCTTCTTGCTCAAACGATACAGCGTCTAAGACCTAATGGCGCAACCAAACAAAAGCCTTTCCGCTACCCTATATGGGCCGTTGCTTTTGCAAACATGTCCATACCACCTGCTTATCTGATGCTTATCGGCAGTACGCTTGAAGCTATCATTTGCTCAGTGTTCCTTGGATTTATGGTTTGGGGCAGTCAAATGGTATTGCGAGGGCGTCGTACCATTGCCGTTGAGTTTATTGCAGCTTTACTCACTGGTATTTTTGTTGCCGGATTAAGTAGCCTTGGGCTCCCCATCCCCATCTATGCATTATGTATCGCTTCGATCGTGCTATTTGTACCCGGCTTATCCATAGCCAACTCGCTAGAGTGTCTAGCCTTTAACGACCTTGTCTCCGGTACCAGTTTGCTTGGGCAAAGCACGTTGACACTAATAAAGCTCTTCATTGGTATCTTCATGGGTGTGCAGATTGGTGAAGCAATTTGGAACATTAGCGACTCCCTTACCTATACCAATGATGTGCCACTGTGGATGCATATCGCAGGCTTGCCTCTTATATCCATCGCAATCGGTGTAATATTTAACGCCCAACCAAGAGATATGTTACTTGGCCTACCGGTTGCTGTTCTTGGTATGTGGGGCCCGTATTATCTGGGTTTTGGCAGTGGTTGGATTGTGGGGACTTGGCTGACTACCGTTATCATTACCCTATACGGCACATGGATTGCTAAAAAGATGAATCTCACGGGCTCTATCTATATTCTGCAAGGTATCATTATTCTAGTGCCCGGTAGCCGAGTTTTAGTCAGCGCCAGTGAATCAGTATTTGAGCAATCAATACTGCCAATACCTAGTATTGGACTCTCTGCACTATTTATGTTCTCAGCAATTATGGCGGGGCAAATCACAGCTTATTCTATTTATTCACCGAAGATTGAAAGATAAAGGGTGTAAGCGTTAAAAAAGGCGTAACCCTCATCAGAATTACGCCTACTCAATTAACTTATTATTGGTTATTCATCAGTTGTAAAACGTCTCACCAGATTCCAACCTATCAAGCAAGCCCTGGCACGGTTTAAATCGCTCACCGTACTTTAGCTCAAACTGGTTCATCTTCTCGATCAAGTTGCCCAAACCATAGGTATCAATAAATCTGAACGGACCACCAGTAAATGGTGGGAAACCAATACCGAAGATAGCGCCAATATCACCATCTCTGGCACTCGCAATAATTCCTTCATCGAGACAGCGTACCGCTTCATTGAGCAACGGAATAGTGCAACGAAGGGCAATATCGTCTTCAGATAGACTTCGAGAAGGCGTCAATTTCAACAATCCATACACAGATTTATCGACCTTCTTATCCTTACCTTTGTATTGATAGAACCCTTTGCCTACCTTCCTACCTTTACGGCCGTCATTGAGCAAGGTGTCGAACAGATCAGGGCCTTGGAATCGCTCCCCTAGCTCCTTAACTAGAATTGGCATGATCTTGGCACCAATATCCACTCCAACCTCATCAAGTAAGGTAATAGGACCAACAGGGAAACCAAAGTTGAGCAAGGCATTATCAATATGTTCTATTTCTTGCTCTGCCATCAATACTTGAGCTGCCTCATTCATATATGGCGCAAGAATACGGTTCACATAAAATCCGGCGGTATCTTTGACCACAATTGGTGTTTTGCCTTGTTTACGAGCGAGGGCAACCACAGTAGCAACGGTTTCATCTGAGGTAGTAGCATGAGGTATCACCTCAACTAAAGGCATCTTTTCTGCTGGGCTAAAGTAATGCAGACCAACAATATTCTCAGGTCTTTGAGCCCCTTCTGCAATTTGATGAATAGGCAAAGATGAGGTATTCGAGGCAAAGATAGTACTGTCTGAACAGACTTCTTCAATCTCTTGCACCATGCTTTGTTTCAATGCAAGATCTTCAAATACCGCCTCGATGACTACCTGCGCTTTATTAAACCCTAAATAGTCCGTTCCACCGCGAAGCTGAGACATCTTTGATTGCAGCTTTGCTTTAGAAAGAATGCGACGCTTGCGCTGCTTGTTGAGTAACTTGTAATTATAACCGAGTGCATTTAGCACACCGTCTTGAGACACATCCTTAAGGTTTACAGGGAATTTTGCTTTTGCCAATGAGACATGAGCAATACCCGCTCCCATCAAACCACCGCCAAGAACACCCACTTGTTTAACCTTCGCAGGGACAGCATTACCAAAGTGTTCTTTCTTCATTTCTGTTGTCGCGAAAAACAATGAACGCAGCGCTTTAGACTCAGAGGTCATCACTAGCTTGCCGAATTCAAAAGCTTCTTTCTCTAGTCCCTTAGCGAAGCCTTTTTCTAGACCAAATTGCATCACTTCGAGGATCATGTCAGCGGCTGGATAGTTACCACGCGTTTTCTGATTGGTTTTTTTCGCGGCTTGGTCGAAAATCACCTTTCGACTCAAACCAATGCTAGAAATTAACTTCTCTTTAGCCGGCGCTTTGCGTTTGGGTTTAGATTTAGTAGCGTAGGTCTTTGCAACCTCCATCAAGATACTCTGAGGGACGCTTGCATCTACTAGGCCCAATTTCTTTGCCTTTTTCGCTCTCACTTGCTTACCAGTAAGGATCAAATCAAGAGCAGCCATAAGGCCAATCAAACGCGGCAAGCGCTGAGTACCACCCGAACCAGGTAACAAGCCTAGTTGAACCTCAGGCAAACCTAAGCGCGTAATATCATCATCAGTGCACACTCTGTAGTCACATGCTAACGCCAACTCCAATCCACCGCCTAGGCACGGTCCATGAATGGCTGATACCACAGAGAAGGGAAATTCGCCCAATCTTGCAAACATCTGCTGACCGGTCGTTGCAAGCTCTGTTGCTTGTTCTGCGGTGCCGCATGCATCGAGCATTCGCACATCAGCGCCAGCCACAAAATTATCCGGTTTAAGGGAGTAAACAATCAGACCTGTGATCTCAGATTTCTTAGCGTCAAGTTGCCCTAAGATATCATTCATCTCGTCAGCAAATGCGGCTTGTAGGGTGTTCATTTTCTCACCCTGCACATCAATTGATAGCCAAGCCAACTGCTCTGAATCTATGATTAGATTAAATGTTTTAGTCTCACTCATTATTCCACCTCCAAGATCATCGCAGCACCCAGTCCACCAGCGGCACATGCCGTATTAAGGCCTAAACCGCCTCCTCGTCGTTTGAGCTCCCTTAAGGTTTGCGTAATCATACGAGCACCGGTTGCAGCAAATGGATGGCCGTAAGCAATAGAGCCGCCTAGTACATTAAATTTATCCATATCGATTTCACCAATCGCTTTATCTCTTCCCAATTTGTCGCGTGCGAATTTATCGCTAGCGAACATCTTCATATTGGCCAGAGCTTGAGCGGCGAAGGCTTCGTGCATATCAATGAGCGTTAAGTCATTTAATGAAATGCCAGCACGATCTAATGCCATCGGAGTGGCATATGACGGCCCCATTAACATGTCTTTCTCAACCCCTGTGGCAGAAAATGCATAGGAGCGAATATATCCTAAGATATCGAGCCCAAGTGCTTTAGCTTTGCTTTCTGTCATCAACATTATTGCTGCGGCTCCATCAGTAAGAGGCGTAGCATTGGCAGCCGTTACCGAGCCGAATTGACGGTCAAACGCAGGTCTTAATTTGGCATAGCCTTCAATCGTAGAATCAAAACGAATATTGTTGTCGGTATCAATCCACTTCTTGTAAGGTTCTGGATAGGCCGTCATCACCTCATCACGAATCTTACCCTCGTTCCATGCCTCTGCCGCAAACGCATGGGAGCGATGCGCCAAAGCATCTTGATCCGCTCTAGAAATAGAATGAGTCTTTGCCATTTGCTCTGCAGTTTGCCCCATGGACAACCCTGTAGAGTATTCGGCAACAGCTGGAGGTACGGGCATTAAGTCCTTCATCTTGAATTGACTTACAATTTTTAGCTTTTGTGCCAGTGAGCGAGCTTTGCTAAGGGCTAATAGGTTTGAAGCAAGAGACTTAGTCACGCCAATAGGTAGCACTGATGATGAGTCTGCTCCACCGGCTATACCGACTTCAATATTACCGGCGAGAATCGACTCTACAACATTCGCTGTGGCTTGGAAGCTAGTGGCACAAGCTCGAGTAACACTATAGGCATCAGTGTTTATATCCATGCCTGTACCAAGCACAATCTCACGTGCAATGTTGGGCGCTGCGGGCATTTGGATGACTTGGCCAAATACGACCTGCTCTATTATTGACGGATCGATCTCTGTACGTGCAAGCATTTCGCTTACCACCATCTTGCCAAGGTCGAGCGCAGGCACATCTTTGAGTTCTGTGCTTTGTCTAGCAAAAGGCGTTCGAAGCCCAGCGACAACTGCCACCCTATCTCCCTGTCGGGTCGTCAACTGTTGTAATCCCATTACACTTCCTTAGTTAAGAGGTCAGACCTCAACCATTGTAATCAGAATGTTAATGAAATCAAAAGATAAAATGAGCAAACTAGATCTTAAGCAAAAAAAAACCGCACCCTAGGGTGCGGTTATAAAGTACTGTTAATACAGTGTACTACTCACTGCATCATCAAATCTCACTAAAAAATGGTGAATAACCAAAAGGCAAAAGGTTAAGTGAGAGATTGAAGTCAGTCTAAAAGGAAACTGTCACTTGAGTGGGATTACACTATGCAATTGCTTACAATATGCAACAGTAAGTCCGACCAGATGACGGGGTGTACTATAGGGAAACTGAGCATTCCTTCTTTGAAGTAGATCAATTTTTATATTGTTATAGTCACAGTGAATGTGACAAGCACGCATAAACCAAGGAGGTTGTGTGGCAATACTACGGATTTTCGACAAAAAAGAAAAAACTCGAAAGAAAAGTTCGACCTCTCCGGTCGACTCTAATATGGATAGACAAAGAAAATACGAAGCGCTCGTTCGCGCTTATCACCGAGACCTATTTCGCTATGCATACTGGTTGTGCAAAGATCGTTCCGTTGCAGAAGATCTTGTACAAGAAACCTGTTTAAGAGCATGGAAGGCACTGGACTCTTTGCTAGATGATAAAGCCGCTAAATCATGGCTTATCACGATACTTCGACGGGAAAACGCACGACGCTTCGAAAGAAAGCAGCTCGATCTCGTTGATATCGACGACCCTGGCAATGAAGGACACAGCAGCGACGATGGCTTTCACCAAAGTGAATGGCTTCAAGCTCAGATCATGCGTCTTGACCTCGAATATAGAGAACCGTTGTTCCTACAAGTAGTTGGAGGATTCAGCGGCGAAGAAATCGGTGACATATTAGACCTAAATAAAAATACTGTGATGACTCGACTTTTTAGGGCGAGAAACCAACTTAAAGAATTACTCGATTCATCTACTTCAAATCAGGGGAGGCAAAATGGATGATTTAGAATTTCGCCGCCGCATCATGTCTGACCCAAAAGCGCGAGACGAAGATCTACTCAGCGCCATTGCAAATAATGACAGCAATGCCAAGTTTGTCGATGACGTGTTAAATCTGGATGCGCGTATAGAACAGGCGATGCGTATCGATGTACCAGAAAGTTTGGCTGATAAGATTCTGTTTAATCAGAGTTCTGAAGATAATGTAGTACGCCCAAATTTTGCCAAACGCAGCTTAGCGGTTGCTGCTTCCGTCGCATTTGCCGCTGGGATTATGATTGGACAGCTAAATTGGTCCGCAAATATTGTGCCTACTGCACACGCCAGTCTTACCGACGAAGCCATACAGCATGTGATTATTGAAAGTCCATTTACTGACAAACTCGATGAGCAGGTTGATTCAAATCAGATCAACACCAAGCTCTCGCCATTTGCTTATCAGTTTAGTGAGACTTTTCCATACCACGTGTATTACTTGAATCACTGTGGCTTTGGTGAAAGTAACGCTTTGCATATGGTGTTTCAGGGTGAAAAAGGGCGAATAACCCTATTTATTACCAATATCAGCTCAGATCATGCAGTGAACTTTAGCGAAAAACAAATGTCCGGCACTGTAGTGCCCATTGGTACTGCTTCTATGATACTCGTTGGCGACAGTGACGAAGATGTTGCAAGTGTTGCTAAGCGGTTAGCAAGCATCATAACCCCCGTCTCATAAAGGTAATACCCCAATGATTTCAACCCCTTACAATATAGAATTGTTAAGGGGTTATCATTTCACACTTATTTTTCTTATCAATTATTGATTTAGAGCAATAACTCTAAGGATCGCAACTTTCTAGCGAAATTACCGCTTCTTGTTCGCAAAATTGAATAATTCAGCCATTTTGGGTAGTGGTCTGAGTTGTTAAATTTATAATAATCAATAGTATCAGCCGACTTCAACATTTAAGACCGGTTGATACGCTAGGATTTTGGCGTAAAACCATAAGGAAATATTTCATGAACAAGACGCGTATTCTTAAACGCTCTCTACTTGCAGCAGCAGTGCTAGCCTCTACTTCTCAGGCGCACGCAGCAGGCTTCCAACTTAACGCACAATCAGCCACAGGCATCGGTCGTGCATTTGCAGGTGACGCAGTAATTGCAGATAACGCGTCTTCTATGGCTCGTAACCCAGCGACAATGGCCCTTTTTGATAAAACTTCTTTGTCTCTTGGTTTCGAAGCGATTATTACTGATATCTCAACTAAGGATGCACAAGCACTTACTCCTGATGGATACGTTCCAGTAGCAGGCGGCAATTACGATGATATTGGCGGTACTTCTATCGCTCCTAACATTCATTTAATCGTACCGGTAAACGACAAATTCGCATGGGGTATCAACGCGTACTCTAATTTCGGCACTAGCACCGACTTTTCAGACAGTGATTTTTACGACAACAATGGTCCTGGTGCTGCGTTTGGTGGTGAAACCGATATCCTTAGCATGAACATTGGTCTTGCTGGTTCTTACCGTCTAAACGAGCAATGGAGCTTCGGTGCAGGTCTAGATATCATTTATGGTAAAGGTACTATCCGCCGCGGTTTGCCAGAACCTCTTAATGGGTTAGTGGGTAGCGACAATATTGTTAATGTTCAAGATGCTGACGGCTGGGGCGTTGGTTTCAACGTGGGTACAGTATATGAGCTAAACGAAAATAACCGTTTTGGTCTATCTTATCGCTATAGTCCAGAGATCACAGCTAAAGACGATCATGGTCAAGAAATTACGTTGCCACTGCCTGATATGGCAGAGTTTTCAGGTTACCACCGTATCACAGATACAGCATTTGCTGTTCACTATTCTGTACAATGGATCGGCTGGAGCGCATTCGACAAATTAGACATGGATAATCTGAGCCAAGGTTGTGTTCCAGACCTTTCATCAGGAGCTCCTTCATGCTCTAGCTCATACTCAGCTGAATATGCATGGCAAGATGGCTGGCACTTCGCAATCGGTGGTACGTGGTATCTAAACGACAGCGTAACGTTACGTACAGGTTACATGCATGATACAAGTGCCCAAGATCAGATCACATCAACATCTGTGCCTGATTCAGACCGTAACTGGCTCTCTGCTGGTGCAACATACCACTTCAGCAATGATTCAAATATGGACTTTGGTATCACCTACCTAATCGGTGCTGATGAAGATGTAAATGAATCAGATATCCTACTTGTAACTACTCGCGCAGATGCAATTCTAGTAGGTCTTCAGTACAGCCACAGCTTCTAAGCTAAACCTGATTGAAAGCATATTAGATGAAAGGTGTTGAGCTTAGGTTCAACACCTTTTTTGTGTCTGAAGGCTTTTCACACTCTAAAGTGAAGCCATTGCCGAAGTCTCTTATCGGCAATCTTTAGCTTGTGCGTTCATAGATCCCCGATAGAAGCGCTCGGGGATGACCCAGATTATTCGTTGTGCACACTACTCGCCTAGATAAACACGTCATTGCTGAAGCCTCTTATCGGCAATCTTTAACCTGTGCGTTCTCAGGTCCCCGATAGAAGAGCTAGGGGATGACCCAGATTAATCCTTATGCACACTACTCGCCTAGGCAAACGAGTCATTGCCGAGGTCTCTTATCGGCAATCTTTAGCCTGTAAGTTTACAGATCCCCGATAGAAGCACTCGGGGATGACTCGAATTATTCCTTGTCCACACTATTAGCCTCGGCAAACTCGTCATTGCCGAGGTCTCTTATTGGCAATCTTTAGCCTGTAAGTTTATAGATCCCCGATAGAAGCACTCGGGGATGACTCGAATTATTCCTTGTCCACACTATTAGCCTCGGTAAACACGTCATTGCCGAAGTCTCTTATCGGCAATCTTTAGCTTGTGCGTTTACAGATCCCCGATAGAAGCGCTCAGGGACGACTCGGATTATTCCTTGTCCACACTATTAGCCTAGGTAAACCCGTCATTGCCGAGATCTCTTATCGGCAATCTTTAGCCTGTAAGTTTACAGATCCCCGATAGAAGCGCTCAGGGACGACTCGGATTATTCCTTGTCCACACTATTAGCCTAGGTAAACCCGTCATTGCCGAGATCTCTTATCGGCAATCTTTAGCTTGTGCGTTCACAGATCCCCGATAGAAGCGCTGGGGGGTGACTCGAATTATTCCTTGTCCACACTATTAGCCTCGGTAAACACGTCATTGCCGAAGTCTCTTATCGGCAATCTTTAGCCTGTAAGTTTACAGATCCCCGATAGAAGCGCTCAGGGACGACTCCGATTATTCCTTGTCCACACTATTAGCCTAGGTAAACACGTCATTGCCGAAGTCTCTTATCGGCAATCTTCTGCTTGTGCGTTCACAGTCCCCCGATAGAAGCACTCGGGGATGACTCGAATTATTCCTTGTCCACACTATTAGCCTAGGTAAACCCGTCATTGCCGAGATCTCTTATCAGCAATCTTTAGCTTGTGCGTTCACAGTTCCCCGATAGAAGCACTCAGGGACGACTCGGATTATTCCTTGTCCACACTATTAGCCTAGGTAAACACGTCATTGCCGAAGTCTCTTATCGGCAATCTTCGGCTTGTGCGTTCACAGATCCCCGATAGAAGCGCTCGGGGATGACTCGGATTATTGTTTTCACACTACTAGACTAGATAAACGCGTCATTGCCGAAGTCTCTTATCGGCAATCTTTAGCTTGTGCGTTCACAGATCCCCGATAGAAGCGCTTGGGGATGACTAGGATTATTGTTTTTCACACTACTAGACTAGATAAACGCGTCATTGCTTACCAAGAATCTAACAGCCGATTTAACCTAACTTGTGTATAAAAGTCACGCTTATAGCTTGTAGCTTATAGCTTATAGCTTATAGCTTATAGCTTATAGCTTATAGCTTGTAGCTTGTAGCTAAACCCTATTATCCCCACAACTAAACGCAATCACCTGACTTATCTCACTCAAGCTTCTACCGGATTCTTGTTGCCAGTGGCAAAATGCTTGGTTTGCTGCGCTTCGGGATTTTTTAGTATCACGCCCACCATCAATAATCCCATAATTTCGCAAATAGCTTTCAACATCTGAGGATAAGATAAAAGTATCTACACCCATTTGACGTAATGCATAAGGGCCGGTGTTACCCCCTAACCTAGCGCCATGCTTTTTAAGATGGTCCCACAGACCGGTAATGTTGTCTGCTGGCCACTGGGAGACCATTTTGGCAAATGAACCGTGTGTTAGTCTCGCATCCATCAACATTTCAGCATTGGTTTTAATCGTCATCACTTTACCAAAATGGCGAATGATTTTAGGATCCCTTGCTTTGGTTTCCCAGTGCTCATCAGAAAGCATTAATAGTAATTCTGGCTTAAAGCCAAAAAACAATTCTTCAAAGTTAGGCCACTTATCTCTAACGACCTTCCATGACATCCCTGATTGAAATACTTTGAGGCTAAAAGTGGATAGCCAACGATCATCGGGAATCAACGCCACATCTTGCGCAGAAAAAGGGACAGCAAGGCGCGCCTCTAGTTGAGCACTCCCACCTTTACGCTTCGCTGCTCGTTGGTAAATATCAGAGAATTTTTCAAGATGCATAAACTAAAACCTAGGGCGAATTTGAGAAACAAAAAAGGGCGAAATCAAACCCGTTGATTTCGCCCTCGGTGTTATTTTGTTTAAATTACAGCATCGCTTCGCGGTCTGCTACCTTCTTCAGGTCGATAATTTCGCCCAGTTCAGTATCAATTAGAAAGTGATCACTTGCCTCGCCCGTTGCGAAACGGTCAAGGATGTAGAATAAAGTACCAAAGCGTACTTTGAATACCTGTCCTACCGGTGTGTGGTCTTCAGAACCAGCTGGTAAACGCACCTCTGTGTTCATTTCTGAAAGCTCATCACTAAGCAGCTTGTACTGTGGAAGACGTGATTGTTTGATATCACGGAACGCTAGCTCATCAGCATTACGCAGACGATAGAAGTCAGTCGCTAATTCAGTACCGTCCCACTCAGCGAAAGACATCAGGCTCATACCATGCTGATTAGCAAGAACTGTCGCCTTCTCCTTTGCTTTAGTCCAATCTTGCAGGAACTTGTCCAGATCTTCGTTAGCAAACGCATCTGTACATGGGATATCTAATGCAGCTTTTAGCTGACAAACCGTAATGTCGGTTTCTAGCTTAGATAGGATAAGCATCTGCTTGCCATCCATATTAAACAGCATATTTTTCAGGTCTTGTGGCCACTCATTTGGCAAGAAACGCAGTCGAGTTAGTTCCTTAATATGCCAATCTGTTAGCTGATAATAATCTTTAGAGTCTAGGATCTCACGAGTCCATGCATCCTCTTTCCCCATCGCAGTTAGATGTGCATGCTCTTCAGCATAGTGCTCAAATAGCTCATTAAAGCGAGGAACTTCTTCGATAATAACAGTTTCTACTTCAACTTGGCCTTGAGGAAGAATCTCAAGAACCTTGTAAGCGGGAATATAGCCTGCTAACGACGGCGCTTGAATGTTGAACAAAGTGTAGGTCTCACCACCAATGTTGTACTGCTTTTTGCCAGTATCATTGAAGTGCATATGACCACCGACATGGATGCCTAGACCGGTTTGTGCCAGTGCTCTAGATGTATCATCTTCTGGAACACGCTTAAGCTGGAAGTTACCTTCACCGAAGATGTCTTCAATCTCTTCTGAAGCGCCGTTGTAGAAGTCTGTCATCGGGAAGTGGCTAAACGAGATAAGTACCTTGTTTTGCTCTTTTGCTGCTTCAACGGTATCAGCTATCCACTCAATAACATGCTCTTTGTGAGTCAGCATCATGTTATAGCCAGCGTTGCTCGAACCATCAAAGTCATTACCATTCTCTGAGTTGTCATCAGAGCCAGCTTTTGGACGATATACGTTGGCATCAATTGCCATTAACCAAACACCCTCAATAGGTTCAACTAAATAGGTCGTATCCGGAACCATTGAACATGATGTATAGCCTTCTTTCTTGTAGTCACCGCCAGTACCTTCATGGCAAATTTCGAAGAATCTGTTTTCGAACTTTGATTCTATATAAGCCGTTTCGTAACGGTAATGCTCACGAGCGCCATGGGACGAATATGGCGTTTCAAAATAGAAGTGTTCTGGTGTTGGGTGGAAGCCGTGTGGCGCAAGAATATCCATGATTTCTTTGTAGCCCCACTCTTGTACCTCTTCGCTACAAACTTGTGGCAAGTCCCAATCACCTTGGACGATTGTCCAGTCACCTGCGTAACCATTACAGTGCTCTGTGCCTCGGCTATAGATACGTTGCTCTTTGCCTCCCTCGCCAAGATAATCACTCTTACCATTTGGGATACTAAATGGACGTGTTGGATCGTGGTTACCGGGTGCGGCAAAGAATTCTAAATCGTATTTTTCTGCATAGTGATCAAAAATTTCAACCAAGCCTCGCATGTGCACAGGTTGTCCGTCATCACTAAAGTCACCCGGTAGCGCAACGTGCTTAATTCCGCGCTCTACAACATCATCAAGAGCTGCAATCATCGCAAAATAGTTTTCGTTAAAAAGACGCGTTGATTCCATTTGGGATTGCATGGTGCGAATAGTGGCGCCCTTGCCAGTGACACTATTGTATAAGCCATCAAATGAACCATCCTTGAAGTCACCGTACACATCATGAAAATGGATATCCGGCATAAATGCGATTTTAACGCCCGAGACTTCTACAGGTGGCTGATCTTTATCTGTCGTATCGTTTGAGCCATCGTTTAAACTATCGTTACACCCAGCTAGTAAAACAGCACTGGCAACGGCCAGAACACTTAGCTTTAGTTTCATGTTTTCCCCAATAATGGTTGTCTAAAAAATCCAGAGGAGAGTACTTAAATAAAATGAACAATTTGGTGAATTTTAATTGCGGAAAAATGACAGGATGTAAGGAAAGGTAAACCGGTTAATCGTTTAAAATCAGATGGGTAGATGGGTAGATGGTAATTAGTAGCAGATTTGCATTCTAGAATAGTGATGACTATTCATATGTAAAAGAGAGGAAATTAAAACTCCTCATCCAAATAGTCATCCAAAAAGTCTTCTTCCTCTTCATCAACCGCTTCATTATCAGCAATATCTGCTTTGTAGTCACGGCGCTGTAGGTAAGCATCTCTAGATAACGCATAAGGATCTGGTGAGTTCTCAAGTAGCGCTTCTTGTGCGACCAGTGCAGAGCGAGTTTCCATTCCTTCAAAGACCCACTTACCAAAGCTTGCCCATATATTCAGATAAGAAAGCGTTGGATAAAGCCCATCAGCAAAATCGCCCACCTCTCGAAGTGTATAAGGGCCATAGCCTGGTAACATGAAATACCATCCGCTTCCCAAACCCCAATTACCAAGAACATCACTGAATGCTCTGTTCTCTTCTTTTGCTAAACCACCATGTGCGGCAGCATCGTAAAGGCCCACTACCCCAAAGGTTGTGTTTATCCAGAAGCGATTAAAATGATTGAGCGCTAGGGTGCCATTACCCATCAGTAGGTTGTTGACAACACTTGACGGTTCATCCAAATGAGCAAGGAAATTACTAATGCCGGTTCGAATAAAACCAGGGGTGTAGCCAGTATAAGCGAGGGAGACAGGACGAACGAAATAGGGATCAAGGATATCATAGTTGAAATCCCACATGGTGCGGTTGAAGCCTTCAAAGGGATCATTGGGATGAGATGAGCCTTCCCCATCTATATCCCCTTCGGGATTAGAGGCACAGCCTACCATCATTATAACGATCAAAATCCAAACTCGACTCATGTAGGAGATCCGTTCCCTGTCGATTCAAAGAGTTAGGTGCAAAGGCTCTACCTTTGCACCTTCAATAACTAGTATTGACTATTAATGACTAAATTAACATCTTCCCCTTTAGTCGTCACTGCACTCTCACCATACCAGTCACCTTCTTTAGTTGAGACATTGCCGTCAGTATCAATACGTGCACGTACAATGAACTCTTCCAAATCTGATAGATTTTGGCCTTCTAGCATACTGTTGCCATCATCCATCATAATCATGCGAGGGAAAGTGCCTAAGCCATAGCGCGCTGCAGCAACTGGCATAGGTGAACCATCAGCTCTATGCACAGACACTATCAAAAAACCTTGCTCTGGTAATGCCACGCTATCTGACAATGAAACACCAATACGGACCAGACCGGGAGCGGCCTCTCCTTCTGTGCCTAAGCTACGCTGAGCACTGTTGATGCTTCGTTCTAACATCTCATAACGGCCATCATCAGGGCCAATCAGCTGCTGCATGGTTCTCCAGTAGCGAATTGCGCCAGCATAGTCTTGTTTCTCAAATGCACTAAAGGCAAGTAGTGAAAACACACGTAAGTCGACATAATCTTTACGTAGCAAATCATGAAGAAGGCGTTCTGCTTCAAGTTGATCGACTTCATCACCTGATAACGTTAGCGCTTGAGCTAGCCCTAGCTGAATATCAGGATTTTCCGGCTCTAGCTTTCGAGCGCGCTCCATTGCACCAATGGCGGTCTCGATATCACGATTAGCCAGTCCGATACGACCCAATAAAAGCCAACCGGTCGCATCATCACTGTTTTTATGCAGACTGGTTCTTAGTGCCAAAGTAAGATCTTTAAGTTCATCATCAGTCAATGGCTGTCCATTGGCATCCATTAACTTTTTACTCAAAGCAGGTAAATTAGCACTCACTTCTTGCCATTGCTTGACGTCGTTAATCGCGCCAAACTTTGCATAGAAGCCATATGACACACCTAATAAAAGTACCGCTGATACAACAGAAACCAATATTGGCGATGCCAGCTTAGTCGATGCTAACTGCTGATCCTCGGGGATATCATCAAGCAGTGCTTGCTTCAAATCGACAATCAGCTCGTCTTTATCAACGACGATACCTTCTTCATCTTCGACGCCCAGTTCAGCGACACGTTCTTTAAATATAGCTTTGTTAAGCTCATCACGACGCTCAGCATCATTGACCGCTTTTTTGCGGATCAGAGGAATTACAATTAGTGCCGCCGAAAAGAGGACAATAACTAGGGTAGAAATCCAAAACAACGTCATTATTTGTTGTCTCCATTGTCTTCTTTAAGCAAGGCATCAAGGCGTTGCTGCTCTTCTGCACTGAGTGGTGTACTCTTTGCAGCCTTGGCAGGTTTACGTCGGCTTCTAGTGAGAATAAAACCGAAACCGATCAATACTACGCACAGTGGTCCAAGCCACAAAATGGCAGTGGCTGCGGTAAACGGTGGCTGATAGGTCACAAAGTTGCCGTAACGAGCTACCATATAATCTACGATCTCTTGCTTAGACTTACCCTCTTTGGTCATCTCGTAAACTTTCTCACGAAGATCAAGGGCTAGCTCTGCATTAGAATCACCGATAGTGTTATTTTGACATTTAGGGCAACGCAGCGTTTGGTTCAGCTCATGAAACTGTTGCTCTTGTTCTGGAGAATCAAATTCATGTATTTCGATAACAGCAAACGCTGTCATGCTCATCATCATTGAAGCAACTAAGGCAATTAACCATTTTTTCATGACTTCACCTCATCAAGCATCTCTTGATACATCGGCCCTAGTTTTTCACGCCAGTTTGTGGCATTTACATCACCCACATGACGATAGCGAATCACGCCATCAGCATCAATCAAGAAGGTTTCTGGTGCGCCGTAAACTCCTAGATCAAGCCCTAGCATTCCTCGGCCATCGAACAAGCTAACCATGTAAGGATTACCGAGATCTCGTAGCCATTTGATGGCTTTACCGCGATCGTCTTTGTAATTCAAGCCTATGATCTTCACGCCTTGAGCAGACAGTTCATTAAGGTACTGATGCTCGGCATAACAAGTAGGACACCAAGTTGCCCAAACATTAAGAAGCAAAGGTTGACCCGTAAAAATGGCCTGATCGTGTTGTAAGCCTTCTGTTTCTAAATCCTCAAGCTTAAACACTGGCACTTGTTTTCCAATCAGAACTGATTCCAGCTTAGTAGGGTCATCGCCCCCAGCGTTGCGAGTTAACTGGGTAGCAAACACCATAGCTAGAATCATAAACATCACTAGAGGTACAAATAATACTTTCTTATTCATTACGACTCCTTGTTTACCACTTTATTGCGAAAGCGGTAGCGTCTATCACTGATTGCAATAGCACCGCCGATAGCCATCAACAAACTACCTGCCCAGATCCAACGAACGAACGGTTTGTAATAAATACGCACAGCCCAAGAAACGCCATCATCAAGCTTCTCACCCATCGCTATATACAAATCACGAGTAACGCCAGCATCAATCGCCGCTTCTGTCATCATAGAACGAGCAGTCGTGTAAAAACGCTTTTCTGCATGTAACGTATTGATGTGTTTGCCATCTTTTGTAATGTCAAAATCAGCAATATATCCATCGTAGTTAGGACCGTCGTTATCGCGGACCTTATCAAAATAGAAGTTGTAACCTTCAATCTCGAAGTTATCACCAGGAGCAAGACGCACATCGCGTTCGATACTGTAATTTTGCACCATGGCGATACCAATCACCGTCACAGCCAAACCAATATGAGCAGACATCATCGCCCAGTGATTGCGAGGTAGCTTAGTGATACCCGTTGCAAATGAGTGACGATGGGTCGCTCTTGTATAAAGTTCAAACGAGTGTAGACAAATGATCCACAACGCCATCACCCATCCAAGGTATGCCAAACCAGTAAAGCGCTCACCTAGCAATGTCACCATTACCGCGCCCAATACCAGTGAGATAACCCCACTGATCACGATTGGCTTGGTAAAGTTCGCAATGCTGTCACGTTTCCAGCGCATCAAAGGACCAATGCCTAGTAAGAAGGCAAACGGCACCATCAACCACGTAAACAATGTATTGAAGAACGGAGCACCAATAGAAACCGAGCCCAGACCAATCTGTTTGTGTACTAATGGTAATAACGTACCTACAAGTACGACAACCAAAGCGGCGACCAATAACACATTGTTTGCCAGTAGCGCGTTTTCACGAGACACCAAGTCAAAGTTGCCACGTACTCGTACTGAAGAGCCTTTTAAAGCAAACAGTAATAGAGAGCCTCCGATAACAAACACTAAGAAACCCAGTATGAACATGCCACGAGAGGGATCCGAAGCAAATGCGTGTACCGAGACCAAGATGCCTGAGCGAACTAAGAAGGTGCCGAGCAAGCTCAATGAGAAAGCAGAAATTGCTAATAGCACTGTCCAAGCCTTGAAGGTTCCGCGCTTTTCAGTTACTGCTAATGAGTGCATCAATGCAGTACCCGCTAGCCAAGGCATAAACGACGCATTCTCTACTGGATCCCAGAACCACCAGCCACCCCAGCCAAGTTCGTAATAAGCCCACCAAGAACCAAGAGCAATACCGACGGTTAAAAATGACCATGCCGCAATTGTCCAAGGTCTTGACCAACGCGCCCATGCAGTATCAAGTCGACCCGTCATCAAAGAAGCAATAGCAAATGAGAACGCGACGGAGAAACCTACGTAACCCATGTACAACATTGGTGGGTGAATAATCAAACCGGGATCTTGAAGCAGTGGGTTAAGATCGCGACCATCAACAGGGAAGTAAGGCAGTGTCCTATCAAATGGGTTCGAAGTGACGATAATAAACAGCAAGAAACCCACAGTAATTAGGCCCATCACTGCGAGTACGCGAGCAACAGATTCTTGAGGCATTCCCTTACTGAAAGTAGCAACGGCAACCGTCCAAGCAGCTTGGATCAATACCCAAAGTAGCAATGAACCTTCGTGCGCACCCCAAACCGCTGTAATGCGGTAGTACCAAGGCAAAGCACTATTGGAGTTGTTCGCTACATACTGAAGCGTAAAATCGTTGTGATAGAAAGACCAGCACAATATGTAAAACGAAATCGCCAGCAGAATAAACATACCCCAAGACAAAGGTCTTGACGTGTTCATCAATAGCGCATTGTTTTTAGAGGCGCCCCATAAAGGCAACACACTCAACAAAACCGCCATCGCGAGTGAAACGATGAGGGCAAAATGCCCTAACTCAGCAATCATTGAGCACTTCCTTGTTTTTGTTCTTGAGTATACTCAAGAGGCTCGTGAACCACTTTCATTGCTTCTGCAATCTCTGGTGGCATGTATTCTTCGTCGTGCTTTGCTAATACTTCAAAGGCTTCAACAGTATGGCTGTCAGTCAAAACGCCTTGGGCGACGATACCCTGCCCTTCACGGAACAAATCAGGCAAAATGCCATCATAAGTCACCGTGACCGCAGGACCTATGTCCGCAACATCAAAAGAGACTCGTAACGATTCTGAATCGCGTGAGACGGTGCCCGCCACAACCATACCACCAATACGTAGGCGCTGGCCGATCTCTGGTTTGTCACCGTTACTCTTACCGTTTACGATCTCAGTCGGCGTATAGAACAAATCCATATTTTGATTTAGTGCATACAGCATTAAACCTATCGTAGCTCCCAAACCAACTAATAGAGCGACAATCAAGCCCATTCTCTTTTTACGTCTAGGATTCATAACGTGTTCTCCATATTTTTAGCCGCATCGATACGTGCTTGACGATCCATCCGATTTTTAACTTCTTTTAACGTCGCTTTACTGTCTAAACGACTGAATAGAAAGATTAAACCTAGAGCACCAAATGTGATGGCAAAAGCGCCCCAAACGTAGGAGGCGTAGCCTCCCATATAAAATAAATCCGACAGGGAATCAAAATGCATGCGTTACCCTTTAGCAAAAGTACGTTTAGCGAGTTCCTGCACCCAAGGTCTATGCCCCTCTTTTTGCAGAATCGCGGTTCTAAAACGAGTCATGGTCACTGAGCCAAAGAAGAAGGCAAAGCCGAAGATGTTGAGCAATAATGGCCATAACATATCATTGGAAATTGAAGGTTTTTCAAATTTGGTAATGGTTGCACCTTGATGAAGGGTATTCCACCACTCCACCGAAAAGTGAATGATTGGCAAGTTGATAACGCCTACCACAGCAAGCAAGCCTGCAGCTTTTGCCGCGGTCTTTTGGTCGTCAAACGCATGATAAAGCGCTATCACACCCAAGTAGAGAAATAGAAGCACTAGCTCAGAGGTCAGACGCGCATCCCATACCCACCATGTGCCCCACATAGGCTTACCCCAGACTGCACCGGTTACTAGCGCAATAAAAGTAAACACAGCGCCAATCGGTGCCATCGCAGAGGCTGCAATACTGGCTAGACGTAGTTGCCATACAAGACCGACAAATGCCGCAATCGCCATCGACATGTAAGCACCCATTGACCAAATCGCCGAAGGTACGTGAATGTAGATGATTCTAAAGCTATCACCTTGCTGATAATCACTTGGCGCGAAAGCCAGTCCCCACACAGTTCCCACGGTAAGACAAATCACAGCCAGCGCTGTAAACCAAGGCAGCAGGGTTCCGCATAGATTGTAAGTTGCTTGAGGTTTTGCGTAAGGATGGAGCCACTTCCACATGTTTTTTTACTCTCTGAGAAAATTAAAGTTAATTTACCGATACGCGTAGCGCTGCGCTAGTTGCGAATGGCGTTAATGTTATCGAGCCCACTAACATAGCCGCTAAAATTGCGATTTGGCCGTTGTATGCGACGCCCAGCCCTGCAGAGTCGATTGCAGAGGTGGCAAAAATTAGTACAGGAATATAGAGGGGTAAGATCAAAAGACTAAGTAAAACACCGCCTTTTTGTAGCCCAACCGTTAAAGCAACACCGATTGCCCCTAAAAAGCTCAATGTTGGGGTACCGAGTAGTAAGGTAATAAGCACTGCAGTCCAAGATTCCCAAGTTAAGCTCAATAACACCGCTAGCAAAGGGCTAATCAAAATAAGAGGCAGGCCTGTCAAAATCCAGTGTGCGATGACTTTTGAGATAACTACCAAAGGTAGCGGTAGTGGCATAAGCATCAGCTGCTCCAGAGCGCCGTCCTGATAGTCATCACGAAATAGTCGTTCCAGAGACAAAAGCGCTGCCAACAATGCTGCAACCCAAACAATGCCGGGGGCAATACGCATCAGTAAGTTTGGCTCAGGGCCAATACCTAAGGGGAAGAGAGTGATAACAATGATAAAAAACCACAATGGGTTAAAGACATCGGCGCGACGCCTAAATGCAATCAACAACTCTCGGCGAATGATGGCCCACATATGCTTGAACATTAGTGACCCAACCTTATCTTGCGAAGCTTACTGTTGTTTTCAAACATATCTTGGTGGGTAGTCAACAACACCATACCTCCCTGCTGCGTATGCTGAAGAAACAGTTGCTCAAGCACTTTCACGCCTTGTTTGTCTATCGCGGTCAGAGGTTCATCAAGAATCCATAGTGGGTGCTTACTTAACCACAGTCGTGCCAATGCGACTCTGCGCTGTTGTCCCGCAGACAATTGTGCGACAGGGACATCCTCTCGTCCTGCTAGGCCAACTTTCGTTAACGCCTGCCAAACTTCTTCATGGGTATAGGAATGGCCACTGATATTGAGATAGAACGAAAGGTTTTCAAAGGCACTCAAATCACGTTTGATACCCGTTTGGTGGCCTAAAAATAATAAGTCTTGATGGAAACTGTCTCGGTCGGAAAAAATGGATTCATTGTTCCACGCAATATCACCGGTTTCTTTATCACCTAACCCAGCAATAATTCGAAGCAACGTGGTTTTACCCGTGCCATTGCGCCCTTCGACCTGGACCAGATCTCCGGCCTCTACAGTAAAAGACAGGCTCTCGAACAAAATCCTTTCATCGCGAATCGCAGTTAATCCATTTACTTGCAGCATAGCCCGCCAGTATCCATTCCAAAGAGTTGGCATAGTAACACAAGCTCATTATTGCCAACCAATGTAAACGATTAATTAGTAAGCGTTTCTTCACAGAAAAATGAAGTATGTCTTCAGGATTTGAATCGGGTCATACTCTCAACCCTTAATGACCTTAGTATGAGTAAGTCATTATCATATTTACCAGATTCCGTTCGGGCCCAGCGACTAACTCTAGACTAGTGCCAAATGAGCTCGCAAAATTCCAGTTCATACCGACTACACCGGCGTATTGCGACGAGCTACTTTGCTCTAAAGAATAACTTAATCCTTCGACTCCTAAGGCATCCTCTTCCGCAACACGGCCCTCGGTATTCATATAAGCCGCTCCAACATACCCGTAAATAGCACCATAACCCTCAATTGGAAACAAGTGTCCGATGCGAGGGCTGAGCATCACAGTTTTAGCTGTAGTACGACCATCATCAGTTTTCGACTGGGTCATACTCACTGGTATCACATAGGTAAATCGACCAAACTGGCCGATAAAGTTAGCTGAAAAGCCCCAGTTTGTTCCTTTGATATCATCAATTTCAAAGGTGGGTATCTCAATCACCTCACCTATCTTGTCACACAGTTCACCGCCCAACCTTGGGTCTGTTTGACAGTGTTCAGAAAAACGTTCAAATATGGATGTGGGTATTCCAACACTCAGCGCGGTTCGCCCGCGAAAGCGACCACCGTGAACGCCCACTTGCAAATTGGGTAAAACCCACGCTGCTGCTCTCAATTGCAAAGTCGCACTTTCAATCTCTGGATCTCCCCACGTCACTTGAGAAAGGTCGTACTTATCACTTAGATTATTGTCTCCATGAGAGACCTCAAGGGAATGGATGTCATAGCCCTGCTTTGCCACACTAGGAACCAAAGATAACGAAAAAGGTAACGGTAGGTGATAACCAAGATCGATAGCCTTCTGAGCATGAAACGGCAGCATACGGTCATATTTCTCATTCAGTCTTTCTTGCTGCTGCTGATCAGGAAAGTCAACACGAGCGGATCCTGCCTGTGCTAGTGTGCTCAGCAGAGAAAAAATTATTAGGTAGATCAGATGGCGCATTCTTAAAACGCCTCTGTAAAGGTAAGATAAAAGCCCACTTCATCTTGATTGGAGAAGCCCAAGTCCGCTCGAACATTCATCCTTGGTTGCAACTCATAGCGGTAACCCACTCCATAAGTCACTACCCAATCTTGATAAAGATCACTGGCTTGTTCACCAATGGAACCAGCGCCAAGCCATAGCGTCACGCCATGTCGACTTAAACTGTCACCATCTTTAAACGTATGACGATATTCCACAGTATTTTCCGTGGCATTGAAGTCTCGAAAGTGGCCGAGGTAGGTTCCCCTCATGAAGTCCATTCCTCCAAGGGTCGCCATATCATAGTAAGGAACATCGCCGTGGCTTAGTTCGATTCGATTCAAGAAAGCAAAAGTCGAACCTACTCTTGGCGTGATGTAGAACCTGTAATCAACAAGCGCTTTCTCATACTGAGAATCGCTACCCCATTTTGGAGAATAATTTGAATATTCAAGGTTCAAGAAATGCCCACGCCTTGCATTAACCGCTACATCTCGGCTATCCCATTGAATGGCGGCGCCAAGACCTAGGCTTAAGGGCAAGTCTTTAAAGCGATTAAAGTTAGGGTCTTGCAAGGCAGAATCTGGGATCTTTTCTTCGGTCGGCGAGAAATACTTCAATCGCAAAATCGGCCCAATATACAACTGGTCATAAACTCGAAAAGTGAGGTCAGCGTTATATTTGACGAACTCAAGATCCACTAGCAAGTCATCACTCGCCTTTTGAGACGTGCCCGCCTCGTAGCCGATTCCCCAGTAATAGAGACTTTGATGACCCGCATCCAAATGACCAAAGTAACGAATATCGTCATCGGTAAAGAAGACTTTCTGTTTTGAACGAAGGCCAAAACCAATGCCATCTTCAAGTTCGTTGGCAACGCCTACCAAGGTAATTGACGAACGTTGAAGTACATCATCGTCCTCAGTCTTAAATGAGAACAACCCGCCAACCGCCAGCATTAACCCTGTTTCAGGCATATAGCCAGGGCCCCCAAGGATGGAAAACATTGGACGATTGGGATCTTTAGACTCAGTGCTTGAAGCCGCGGCATGCCAAGCCCAAAAGGGGCAGCATAAGAATAGAGAAAGGAGTGCTTTAGTTGAGAACGAGCATCGATGCATACAGAAACACAGGCAAAAGAACTATGTTAAAAGCAGTTGTGCTATTCCTCTAATCACCTATTTGCATACCTGGTATGCTACTAAAGCATATGGTCTCTTACCCAAACCTTGAAATCGATTTGCAAGAAGAACAGAGAAAAGCAGTTACCTATTATGAAAAATCCCCAAGCAATGCTTAGGGACTTTATTAAAAGCAAAAACTATACAAAATACTGTATTTAAATCGTCGGGCGCTACATTTTGACACTCGAATAGTACTCGGGGGTTGCTTGGTTTTGAACGGCCTGACTAATCCAATGGCAAAATGGCATAGTACGGGAATCCAAATACCAACTTAACGCGATGCCTTTCTTAACTACAGGCAATAAACGAGAGTTGATCACACGTAAGGTGTCATATTGTGACAACATGGAAAGAGCATTATGAGGGATACAAGCGATGTTAGACCCAGACTCACTCATCTTATATAGGGTTGCGATATCATCCACCCTCCATACCGATGCAATATCTGTGATGCACTTGAGTTCTTCAGTCTCAAACTGCGGTGGAATTAAATAACGGTAAATGCTCAATTCAAACAACTGCTCTGCTGCATTGATGCGCTGTGTCGCTTCTTCTGTTGCAATCCATACATTTTCAGCCAAGCCAATACTTTCTGTGTGAAACTCAGAAGCGGGTAGAAAATTGTCACTTCCCCCAATAACAATATCCAACTCACGCGCTAACAACAGTTCGTTTAAAGACCCACTATCACGATAGATTAGATACACTTCGACAGAAGAAAAGGTCGCTTCAAATTGCTGAATCAGTCGAGTGATATTTTTAGGGCAAAGCAGTGGATCGATCCCAATGTTTATACGCTGTTTTTGATTCGTTTTTTTACTGCTCAGCATGTTGCACAAAACGGGAGTACTGCGCTTTAACCAGTCGAGCTTGTTTCAATAATGCATGCCCATTGTCATTCAATGAAATAAAGCGCCCTTTACGAGTAAACAACTCATAACCTAAATCAATTTCCAGGTTGTGTATAAGCTGACTCACAGCCGACTGGCTCTTTCCTTGTTTCTTTGCTGCAATACTGAACGAATTATGCTCCGCTGCTAATATAAAAGCGTCTATGGCTTCAATCATTAAAGTTAAACCTAGTAGTTGTGCTCATTTAATAAATACTCATAACTTCCATGCGCTAATCGAGTGTTTATTAATCGTATTTTTCTTATTATTTAACTATCGATGACAAATAAATCTATATAAGTAGATTATTGAACGACGCGTTTATTTATACAATTTTTCAATGCAAAATTCTATTGCACAAATGTTAACTAAATCAATAATTTGCATATTATTTCTGATGAACTTTATGTACTGCGACAATTAACAAAACTATATTTACATTTTCGTTACATTAAATCATTCTCGCTATATGCATCGTCATGCTTATCTAGACAATTATGTCTTAGTCAAAATTAAGGTCTTACAGAACAAAAAACTTACACATATAAGGATAATTTAGGGCTAGACCGATAGTTTATAGAACATATTTAGAGCAGAAAGATGGATATAATGACGCGAGGGGTTCATGGGTAGAGTAATACCAACCATAGAAACTAAATGGCTAAAAATGGCTCAGAGGGAACGTTTGAGAACAAAGCGAATAGCCCACATAAATGGCTATTCGCTGACTAGAAAAGATATCTTACAGATAGAAGACTTAAGATTGGTCCGCAACGACAATTTCTACTCGCCTATTTGCTGCTCGACCTTCATCAGTTTCATTGTCCCTCATCGGCTGAGTAAACCCTTTAGAATGAGGCAAAAGTATTTCTTTTTGAACACCAGATTCAACCAGATAATCCTTACTCGACACTGCCCTATGCTCGCCCAGTTTCTTGTTATAAATTTCAGAGCCTAAGTTATCTGTATGCCCTACTACATTAAGGTTTGGCACCTCACCTATAGATTGAATTCGCTCGGCAAGCGTTGTTAATGTCAACTTAGAGGTTTCGGTCAACTCACTCTTATCGAAGTTAAAATAAACTCGAGCTACCACTCCATCTGAATCAACTTCAAGCATCTCTTTTTTGCTCAGATACTCAAGGCAATCATCGCCAAGCGTGATGTTACTGGTCGCTAACTTAGATTTCTGCTCATTAGATAATGAGGGCTGGATCTGATAATGCTGCGCTCTATTATTGGCAACCGCGTTTGCCTGCCCTATCGAGACTGAATGTTTTATAAGCATATGTTCTGTCGAACAAAGCTGATCAATCGTGGCGTTGACTTCATTTGCAGTTGCCTGAAATGAAGCCACACTAATACAAACTAATGTGGCTACACGAACTCTCATACTACTCCCTTAAGAATTTTTGTCGTACAAACGAGATACGCCATTTGTGGCTGCACCTTTTTGGATGAGTTCTTGGATTTTATCCAACAAATCTTGGCTATGAGATACATCTATAATTTCATCGGCGCAGTTTTGAAAACCCGCTTGACCAGAAGCGTTAAAATTGATCCCGATAACACCTATGTATAGTGGACTATCATGTTCAGAGAAATTTTGTCTTATCTCCGTGCAAAGTTCGTTGTTCACCAATCGAGTAAATGTGTTTTTGTAAGGGTCTTCCTGACCATCACTCAAGATAAGCAACATTTGAGCACGCTCATGGTATTTTTCGAGCTTATCAGGATCATCTAATGTATCTCGCCCTTCAGCCAATATTTGAGCACCTCGAATCAAACCTTGATAAACTGAAGTTCCCCCATGTGCTTCCATATGGTCAATCACGGGTTTATCTAACGATAACGGTAACGTCTCAAACTTGGCGTCAGAGCCACAGATACTTCCACCAAATAGTTTCATTCCAGAATCATTGTAATAAGGATGCAGATTCGCCATCGATGTTTTACTACTATTCCAATTAGCAACGGTCTTATTGATGTCTATATAAGTCAAAGGGTCAGGCCAGCGCGCAGTACTCGAACCATACCCTGTCTCATTCTGTGATTTAGAAAAGATTTCAGAAATAGCTCCGGCGTGAGCTTTCGTAGAAAAACTAGGACATTTAGAGGAATAGGATTTACAGTCATTTAGATTGCTAATAGATTTTTTGCCCCACTGATACCAATCAATATTGTTATACTGAACCTGCTGACCATTAACAGTAATTGCCTGATATTCAAGCTCTGTTATACATCTACGTTCTCCATTTACAACTTCTTGTGTACGCATATTGTAAGGTACAAACCCAATTCTATGAGCATAACCAGCATTAGTAGCAGTACTTGATAACAAATCGGTTGAAATTGTATCCACTTGTTCTTTCAAGTGGCTCAACTGGCTTTGCCCATTCCATTTATTGTTCATAGAGCCAGAAAAATCAGCAACAAACACCAAATCTAAATCCGAAGGTAGCATATAGGTTCGCGCCATCGCATCATTGGCGACTTTGTAATTATCATTCCCTGATGAATTGCTACTATCGATGAAACCAAGCTGCTTATCAAACTGCACATCTGCATCAACTTCATATTGAACGTAATAAAGTTGATTACCATCCACCTCTTCTTGTCCCTCTTTACGAATCACCTCGACATTACCAATATCAATATTTGGTAGGTAATTCTCCAGATATTTACGGGCTAACTCATCCGAAATGGCTTGGTCACTGCGGTTTGCAATTGACACTGCAAGCGTTGCGGCTTCTGTCGCATCCGCCAAACGATCTCTTTCTTGGATCATTCGTCCACCTTCTATGGCAAGTTGCGCCATGCCGCCAATCGCCACTATACTCAAGGCAACAACGATGATTGCGACCCCTTTTTGACTTTTAACACTCTTCATAACCACCTTCCTTGTATTACCGTCCCGGTAAAACCGATGAGCTATTCGCATACCTCATTCCGGGGAAATATTGAGAAAAACCTTCCATTTTTAAACAGACAGTCACCTGATAAATAGGGAAAACCACACCATCCTCACGTGTAGGTCTTAGATGTGCCAACGCCGAAATATCTGTCCCTGGGTTGCACTTTTCACCACTGTCCAAATCTTTTGAGAATTTCTGTGCCGTTGGAGCACTACTAGAACCCGTCAGGCTTTCTATGGTTAAGCCATAGCCATCCTGTTTTTCTGGAGCTTGTCTCACGAGTAGATCTGCCGCAATATCATTTATCAAATCAAAATCGGCTTGAGACAGTGTGTGCCTAGAATCGAAAAAACGTAGACGCTCTTTTGTTGAGGTAGCAAGTGAGTAACTAACGCGACTAGCCTGCGTTTTAGCCGACAGCATCTGGCTCAAATCGCCAATAAAGAACATCATCATAACTAAAACAGTAATGCCAAATACTGCTTCAACCGTAAATGCACCAGACTGTTTGACCCTATGCTTCATCGTCTTCCCAACCTTCATGCTCCTGAACGGTTAAAATTCGACGAGTAATTACCGCCGATGGTAAAAGATCTTCAAAAACAACAGGGCTATAGTCGTAAGTCAATTGGTACACAACGATTGGGCAACGCTCACACCCCTCAGAGATCGTTCCATTCGCTACATCAGTCAAAGAGGCATAAGGTTCAATATCGAAGTTAAATTTATCGGTAGAAACTAAACCTACCTGGTTCCAAAAATAGTCATCACGTTCAAAGATATCTTGCAATCGATCCGCATAAGCGGTTTCTAACTTCTCACCCTCATAGATACGCACTTTTCGAGTACTTTCTGAGAGAGTAGTGTCTGTCATATTGACTGAATAACTAAACCGTCCCATTTCAAAGACCGCAAAAAGGGTTAGAAACAGTGCAAAGCCACCTAAGCCAAATTCAATTGATATAACGCCTCTTTGTCTGTTCATCGTTGCGCTCCTAGCGAATCACTTGAATAAAGTAACTATGATCTTTCAATGTATCTTGGTTCTGGTTAGCGAAATTTTTGGCTTGTCGATAATTCTTAAACTCACCACTTAACAAGCGATACCAAGTGCCTGATTCTCCAAGGTCTGAAGGGAGAATAGTAATTGGTAGGTTTGTACTTAAAAGCTCATTTCGCTTCTCGAGTGCTTCCGCCATGTTATCGTATGAGCCAAGCTGCAAATGATAGGTGCGCTTAGTGGAGCGCTTTGATTCTTTCAGTACAGATTGAGAGGCAAAAAATTCCTCCGCTGAAATTTCAGTCACTTCGACTTCTTCAGTTTTCAGAGAGACATTTTCTTGATTATCAAAAGTTTCAACCTTTATTGGATCATCAACAACGGGATACACTTCCTGCTGTGCTTCATCCAACTTCATGGCGCTAAGTTTTAAATTCGAGTTAACTAATTCATTGCTACTATCTTGTTCATACAAAGGAAGTAAGATGTCGACTGCGCCTTGAAAGTCACCTTCATAAATTCTCACCATGGCTATATTATTTTTTATTGCTACGTCATCATAGCCACGCAATCTCGCTTGGTTGAAACTATCAATAGCCTTTGAAAACTGCTTAGTTTGTGCAAGGGAAATACCTTGCTGCATATACACATCACCACTATCTAAACCCATATCGATAGCTTTGTGGTACTGAACTAGTGAGCTAGTAAAATTGAGATTGCGAGCCAACACTTGCCCTTTAATGAAGTAAGCACTCGCTGTGGGTTTTTTAGATAAATCGATCACTCTCTGGATATAGAAGTCTGCTGACTCCAAATCACCATTTTTTAAATACGCTTCAGCAAGGTGTTGTTGCGCGCGCCAATCGTTTCTATCTTCTACAACTTGTTGTTTATAGAAATCCACTAGCCCTACATAGTTTTTACTTATCGTAAGCTGCTGTACGGTCTGCTCGTCGGTTATGTTCTGAGTGCTGCTGCACCCAACTAAAATCAAACCCAAGAACACAATAAGGTGTTTCATATTAATTGCCTGTCATCATTCGTGTAATACCCGGAGCCAAAATCAAGATGACGATGGGGAACATAATAAAAAGGATTAGAGGTGCACTCATTTTTGCCGCGAGCTTGCCGATTTTTTCTTCCATAACCAAAATCTGCTCATTACGGAAATCTTCCGCCAAATCTGAAAGGACGGGGGCTACTGAGGTGCCATACTGAATATTTTGAGTCAACGTCAAAGCAAAGCTTCGAACCTGAGGCGTGGGAACACGCTTGGTTAGATCTACTAATGCGGCTTCCATTCCCTTTACTTCTGCCGCATCAGACGTTTTGCGGATCTGATAGCAAAGATCTTTATCAAAGCTTTTTAACTCATCACCCAGATAGCGAAATGCCCCCTCAAGAGTCATGCCGGTTTGAACACATACCGCCATCATGTCAATCATATAAGGGAGTTGGCGGGAGTTTTTGTCGATAAGCCGCTTTTTACGTAGGGCGAGATACATGTCAGGAACAATAATTACCCCAACAATGGCTCCCATGAAGCTAATCAACATATCACTCGTTTCGTGGACAAAGAGAAGGATACCGATTGTTGCTATAGCCAAAAGAGCAAATTTTAATGGTTGATAATAACGTAATAAATCCTTGTTATAGATTCCGGCATCTTCAAACTTGTTGCGAATTTCTCTTTGGGTTCCCTTCCCCATCCCCCCAAGAAAATCATGAACAATGCTGAAATTAGCTTGCTTTTTACCGTCTAAAAAGCTCTTGATGCGATGTTGTGTCGCTTTATGATCGAGGTAACGCGTAATACCCAATGCAATTAATGCAGAGACTGAAATGAAAAATGCAGCAATCATCATCAGCGTATGCTCCTCACTAACCACCAGACAATAAACATTCCTGTCCCTTCACTAATTAGAAGGTAATAGAGTATCCAACGACCATCAGGATGAAATAATACAAACTCAAGATCTTTAGGGTTAATCAAATTTAAAAGCAACATAAAACAAAAAGGAATTGCGCCTACAATCTTGGCTGAAATTCTCGCCTCTGATGTCATTGCCATTTTTTTCTTCTCTAGGTTGCGAGCTTCAACAAGAACACGAATCAACTTTCCAAGAACGCTTTTTAATTGACCTCCGCGCTCCATGTTCGCGCGAATGGTAATCACAAAAAATAAGAAGGGCGGGTAAGGAAAACGCTTACAAGAACGGTCAAAAATAGCTTGTGTAGATTCACCCAAACGCATTCGATCCGAGATATCCTTAAACTCTCGCCCTACATCATTATCAGAAACCTTGGAAACATAGGCAAATGCGGCATTGATACTCTCACCTGCGGTCACCGCACTCATCAAAATATTAAGAGCATCAGGAAAGTCAGTATCAAATGCTTTACGTCGTCTATCGATAAGAAAACGTGTACCGAAGAAGAGTGCAAGTAGTGTCGCGGCTATATTAATTTCAGTTTGAGGAAAACTTAGCCATCTCTGATTGACAAAAAATGCCACACCATTGATCAACATTAGAAATAGTACAATCTTTGGTACGGGAAACTTACCTAGAGACGCTGAAATTACGTTCCAAGTGCTAGTAATTCTTTGCAATAAATTGGATTTAGTCAGTCCTTCAATATCAAGAGCAGATAATTCTTTGCTTTTTCTCTGCGATGTTTGCTCAAGGAAGACATAACGAGGATCTGGCTTGCGTTTTAAATAGAACGCAAAACCAAATCCGACAAATGCAACACTTAACAGCAACCAACTACTCACGCAGGCTCAGCCTCCATTTCAAAGGCCGCTTCTAGCTCTTTAGATAGACCGTATTCAGAGGCGCTAATGTGTATTTGAGAGCGGCTTGGCAAACCGGAAGTGACAAACTGCCCATTCACTTTGTCTTTTGCTTGCTCCTGATCAGGAACAAACTTAAAGATCTCTTCCATAACGGGCGCTTCACCCTCTAGGCCATAAAGTTCCGAGATACTGGTGACTTTTCGACTGCCATCACGAAGACGGTTAACTTGAATAATTAGATGCACTGCAGAAACAATTGTGCGTCGGATGGCAGGAAGTGGCAAAGCAAGGTTTGCCATCATGACCATCGACTCAATACGAGATAATGCATCTCGCGGGGTGTTGGCGTGAAGCGTTGACATTGAGCCATCATGACCTGTATTCATCGCCTGAAGCATTTCAAAGGCTTCTGCACCGCGACACTCTCCCAAAATAATTCGTTCTGGACGCATACGCAGGGCATTAATTACCAAGTCTCGTTGAGTGATAGCGCCAGAGCCTTCTGTACTGGCTGGGCGGGTTTCAAGTCTTACAACATGCGGCTGCTGAATTCTAAGCTCTGCTGCATCTTCAATGGTTAAGATACGTTCATCATTGCCTATATATTGAGAAAGCGCATTAAGCATGGTGGTCTTACCCGACCCTGTACCACCTGAGATAATAATATTTAAGCGACAGCGAGCGGCTATCATCAATACTCGCGCCATCGCTGGCGACATAGCACCAAAGCCTACCAGTTCGCGCAAGCCTAGCTTTTGCTCTTTAAACTTACGAATAGAAATAGCAACGCCATCAAGAGCAATAGGCGGAATCACTACATTCACACGACTACCATCAGCCAGTCGTGCATCACATAAAGGGTTAGATTCATCGACACGACGGCCGACGTTATTAGCAATTCGTTTAGCAATTTCGATCAATTGCTTGTGATTCATAAACGAGATGTCTACTTTTTGCGTCTTGCCATTGCGCTCAATAAAGACCTCATCAACACCATTAACCATGATGTCAGAAATCGATTCATCTTCCATTAACGACTGCAAAGGACCAAGACCAATCAACTCATCGACTAGGTTTTTAGTCAATTCTGCACGAGTCACTGAAGGCACTGGTGTTGGGTAGTTTTCGCAAAGCTTACCTATGGCTTTTTCGATTTGCACAGTCAGTTGTTGAGTGGTCATCTCATTCAACACACCAGCATCAATCACCTCAAATATTTGCGCGCGGAATTTTTCATACAGCTCTTTAGTTAAGCTCATTTTTTACCTCGTTTTAAAGAGAGCTTACTGAATAACCCCACCTTCTTTTTCGTGTTTTGACCATTGACTGCCATGGCCAATTGAGTAAACGGTGTGTGCTTGCCTTTTTCTAACGCTTGTAACTTCTTGCCCTCAATTAATTGCTTAGCCGCTGTTTTATAGAAAGGGATTACCATGTCTGGTTTCATTTTTATAAATCGCTCTACCTCTTCAATATTGAGGTTAAATGCAGCCTCTGGACGATGATGGTTAACCACGACCATGATCCTTGGTCGCACTAATTGAGGTATAGCGACATCTTTAATCTTGTCGAGCAATCTTTGTGTGGCTCTTACGCTTGATACTGAAGGCTCTGTAACAACAACAATCACATCACTTTCGCTGACTAAGCGCTCAGCTTTTAGCGGAAAATCAAGAGAACCAGAGAAGTCACTTACAATGAAATTGGCCTGACGACTGAGCTTTTCACTCACTGTATTGGTGTATTTTTCTAGCTCTTCAAGCTTATCTTCACCAGTAAAGCCAAGATACATAAAGTTGTGGTCCACCTCATTGAGGTAACTAGTGGCTGATTCTTCATCGAGCTTGGTTGGCTCTACAGTTATCGTACTAATATCAACCTGCTCTAGGTCTTTCTGACTAAGAATAATGTCGATATTGCTGAGGGTGTAATGATGATCTACCAAAATGGTGCGACTGCCCTTTTTGGCTAACAATGCACTCAGTTCTGTGGTGATTACAGATGTACCAATTCCGCCTTTAGAGCCAACAATAGCAACACGCTTAGCCTTTCTAAAATATCCACTCTCGTAACGCTTTCTCTCGTCTCGACTTGCTTGCTTTAAACACTCGAGTAGCTCCGATTTATCTACCGGCCAAGGGAGATAATAAAAACCCATTTTCTCAAGTCTGCGAAGAATATGTATCGAGTCCGTTTGTCCCAGTAAGATAACGGTCTTGTTATTGGGTAGCGTAGCGTTGATCTCTTGAGCGTCAGATTCAATGTCAATTGAGGCCGTTAACTGAACCAAAACCACGTCACCAAGCTGCTGCTTCTTATCCGCTTTAGGGAAACCTTTTAGGCACTTAGGTTCTTCCAGTCCTTCAAAGGCATAGGCTTCTACAACGGCTTCTTTACATTCGTTGTCACTAAAAAACAAAGTAGCCCCACCGCTTTGCTTCGGTGTGACTGATTTTGGTTGTGTTTTTTTCTTGTCTAAATCAAGCGAAAGCTCTTCTGAGAGATCGAACATATTGGCCATTAATTTACTCTCGTCCCTGGGTTAACAAGCTGAATAGTTCTATTGGTTTCTACAGAGCATCCTGCCTGTGGGTGTGGTTTTGTAATAGTCAGCGGACGGCAGTAATCAATAACGGATTGCCATTGTGATACCACTAATAAGATAGATTCTCCTTGTGGCTGCGTGTGCATAACAATCCAATCGGGGCGAACATTTAGCGATTTAATATATTGCAAAATCTGTTCGCCTTGTTTGGCATGCTCTTTTGGCACATACAGTTGATAACGGGCTTGTTTGACATCAAATTGGTCAATAATAGCTTCAATTCGAGCAAACTCTATTTCCTTGTCTGTCGACTCAAAACTCAATTCAAATTGATGTTTTTCTTGATAAGCTACGCTTTGTGTTCCTCTATCTTGCAATGCATGATCCGCACATCCAACAACTGATATCGAGAGTAGTAAAGCAAATAGATTTCTCATTGCGCAAACCCTCCATTATCCATCAATTGAACCAATTCTGCGTCTTGTTGATTGCGCTCGCTAAATTCTCTACTCATGCCAAGCCAGCGAGCAAAGGTGTTTGTTTTATGAATGCGAGGGATTGTTAAACTATCTGCCTGAGTTGGTTTAACTAGGTTAACAGTAGCAATGATAACAACTTCAGAGGTTTTGCGATTTGTTACGGACTTACTAAATAAAGCACCGAAAAAAGGAATATCGCCAAGCAATGGAATCTTCTGCAGTGATTCGATATCTTCACTATTCATCAGACCACCAATCATAAAGGTTTGGCCATCGGCTATCTCTATGGTCGTAGTGGCACGACGGGTGGAAAGTTGAGGAACCTCCGCAGAAGTAGTGGACAATATTTGATCGACAACACTTACACTTGGCTGGACCTTTAAACGAATTTCATTTTCATTTTTCACTTTGGCAGCAATGTCTAAACCAATGCCATATTCTTTAAAGGTAATTGTCGTACCATTAGTATCATTAGTAATCATGGGGATCTCACCACCCACTAAAAATGAAGCTTCCTCGCCAGATAACACCGTAATATTTGGCTCTGCTAATACTTCAGCCAAATTATCATTAGACAGGGCGGTGATAGTGGCAGAAAGATCAGAAGCCGTCATATTAGGAAAAGTAAACACACCAGGAGCTCCCCCCGATGTCCAATCAACACCTATAGTTTCACTAAACTCACTACCCACCGTTGCTATCGTTGTGCGGACATTCACCTGAAACGGCGAGTTTAACTCTAGTCCTTCGATAATACCTTCATAGGTATAATTTCGATAAAACTCTGCCTCTGGATCTCCAGTCATTGGCTCAGGAAACTCCATATTTACAGTACTCCCCCAACGTTCTGCTTTTTCTAATCCCAACATATTTGCGACTAAAGCATAAAGGCCATCTCGCTCTTTCTCAGTAAAAACTACGCCATTTACAGCAACCTTTGCGCCCATAGGTGCAATTTCAATGTTCAATTCTGGATAGCGTTTATTCACCTCTGCTCTAACATGATTTAGAGGTTGTGTTACATCAACAAGACGAGAAATGATCAAGCGACCGTCAACATCGTAAATCATCAAACGCGTTTGGCCGATTGAACTGCCAAACACCACTATTTGACGTTCATTAATCACTTTATAGTCAGCAATGGTAGGTTGGCTCATGAATACAGTGCCAATCTGTTGTTTCGTTCGTACCGAACGAGCGTCATTTAATGGGATCTGATAGGCTAAAGCCTGAACAGAAACGAAGCAAAGCACCAATGCTAACTTGCTGAAAACCTTAAAAAGCACTAGTAGACCTCTACATTCGTTGTTTGTGTTTCTGCGCCGCGCAATTCGCGTATACCTTGATAGTTTTCAATCACATCACTCATATTCGCAGGTGGGATCTCTCCAGTGATCTGAGAACGATAGATCTCCAAGTGCATAGTACGCTGTGCAAGTGATAGACGAGAAACAAACTCTGGCTCCACTTCAATGACTACAGTCGTTTTAGAATTACCAGATGCTGATACTCTAGGGCTAATGGTGTTTCCACTTTGATTTTGTTGTTCGTTGGGATCTACCGGCTTTTGCTCGAACGCAAGTACCTTGACGCCACGTTTGATTGTGCGCGCTTTTACGCCCTGAAATTGGGTAATACGAGCCCCGGTATCCGCTAAATTAGTTAAAGGAGAGCTAACAGAAATAATATCCACCATATCGCCTGGTCGGATATAGTTATTAATGAGATTCATTGTTGAGATTGGCAACGGATAAAGAATTTTACCTTCAGAGGCTAAAAGATCTAAGTACCCTGCTTGCTCTGGAGAGGTAAACATTTCAGGAAAAACATACTCACCAGCAGGAATGTTGTGATTAGCTCGGCTATCTTCCACCAAACTGATATTGATATCTGAATTGACGCCTAGAGCATTAGCCTCTAATTCAGGAAGGACAGCTCGTTCGAGTTTGTTATTAGTAACGACTTCACCGCGAGAAAGCTCAGACTTACTGCGCCAAAGCACGAACTTTATCTCTTTTTTTTCTTCAACTTGAGCTTGGACTTGTTTCTTTGCATTCGTTTCTGCACGCGCATTGACATTTTGCATTATTGCAAACAGACCGAAAGCAACAAAAATAAAGGAAAATATAAAAATCAATCGAGAGCTCATGAATAGATTGCAAGTCCTTGTGAAAAGTAGAGGGAAAGGTTTACACCACAGACAATGGCTATCCCATAAGGTAAACCCTCATCTTGTGCATCCTTAAATAAAAATCGATACTTCACCCAATAAAATATCGATAAAAATCCACCACACAGTAATGTAGCAACAAAAAAATCAAGCAACTGGGCAAGTGGGAATAATGGAGCAACTGCGATAAGTAATTTACCATCACCACCACCCCAAACATTGCACATATGGAATATAAAACCAATCAAGCAACAAATAATAATCGAATCGAGTCTATAAAGAGTATTAGCACTCCCACTCGACAGTAAAACTGATAATAAAAATATAATAATGACACAGTGATTATCAATTCTTCTCTCTATTGCATCGCCATAAGCGACAGATAAAAGAAATATAACAATCACTATCTCTAATAAAATAAACAAATGTAATTATGCTATTTTATGCGCCACTCGGATCAACACCACCCATTGCAGTAACTATATCTGTGAACGCAGCCCCGATTGCGTCAACTAAACCGTCACCGCCTCCTACACCAGTATACATCACTACACCTAATACTGTTGCCAAAGCAACACCAATCACACCATATTCAATCGCAGTTACACCGCGTTCATCTTTAATAAAGCGAGTCAGAAAAGTTTTAAACATGCTCAATCTTCCTTATATAAAACATCATGTTAGGGAGTGCCCCATAAATTCCATTTCAGACTAGTTCTATAACAAAGGGGGCTCAAAAGACACTAGATTAGCAAGATCACCCACACTTACACAAATTTAACAATTAACCTACACTTATTCCTATTTGTAATATTTAAAGGTCAAAACCAAGAGACTTAGATCGCATTTTTACCTAAGCATGACATTATTTGACATTTTCCTGATAATTAAAAAGTTGAGACCCAGGTTTAAAAAATTACGGTGTAGCTAATATGTGAAGGAAGATTGAGTGAAATGTAAGCTTATTTGTTGTTTATAAAAAACCGGTGGTTAATTTGTGGGAGAGCTTGGATATTAAGAAGTGAATTAAAATGCGATGGTGATCGAGGTATACATAGACGACAAAGCAGAAATAAATCCTGATTCGTTATCTCCCATGATAATTGCAAGTGAGGTTGCCAGAGCCATACCTATCATTCCATACTCTATCGCAGTAACACCTCCCTGGTCGGATAATAGTTTTTTCAAAAAACGCTTCATGGTTGGTCTTTATTAGATAATTTCACTGATTATAAATCAGGCAAGTTTTCATGACAAAATAGAGAACATTAGCTTATCTTATATAGAAGTGAAATAAAAATGCTCACTGATTATCCAGTGAGCATGAAATAATATCCACAATAAAGGAAGTAACTATTTAACAACAAAAGGGAAAGCGTGTTCAAATACACTTTGAATTTGTTGTTTCATCCAAGCGTGAGAGTCATCTTTTTCATTTGCTTGATGCCAATTTAAATAGGTATTAAATCGGTCGTCTTTACCTGGTAAAGGCAATACACGAATATTGAACTGGCTTCCTAACTGCTCCACCACTCGCCTAGGAGCGACACTAATTAAATCTGTGTTCGCAACTATTGTCATTACCTCATCTAAGCTACTAGATAAATAAGTGGGTTTCTTACTCAATGCATTAATCTTTTGTAAACGAGATTGCATATTGGCGGTTACTGCCATTTTCTCTACTTGTAGGCAATCAAAGGTAAGGTTCAAGTATTGATTCAGGCGAGGATGATCTTCTGCAAATACGACCACCAATTCATCAGATAACAGCAAACTACTGGTAAAGCCTTCTGTCATAACCGGTTCCATATCAATGACGAAGTCAGTATTTTGATTAAGAGGAGCATGCGTTGGATGTGTCTCTGAAATCAAAGATAAAGATACGCCCGGAGCATTTTCTGAAACCTGAGTAATCAGTTCGCTTAAATAACGCTGGTCTTGCGGCGCACGAAGAACAATATGATAATTGCGACAAGATGATTCCGCCTCGAAACGGCTATTAGGTAATTCATCTCTGATGATATGCATAACATGGCTCAACGAGCTTTGAAGCTGTTCAGCACGAACTGTAGGCACAATCCCTCGGCCCATGCGCTCAAACAATTCATCGTCAAACAAAGCACGCAAACGCGATAAGGCATTACTCACAGCAGGTTGAGACATGTTTAAGATCCTTGCTGCGCGGGTCACGTTCCTTTCAGCCATCACAGCCTCAAATACAACAATAAGGTTAAGGTCTACTTTCCTTAGTAGCGATATAGTATCGGGGTTGGTTGAGGTAAATGTGGGAGTAAGGGTTGCTTGCATGATCAATTCTCTCTGTGTTTAAGCCAAATTTGCACGCGAATACCGTTTTATTTTATAGGTAAGGCACCGCTGTACAGAGAGTGAACTATAAATGAGGCTGATGATTTATATGGAATAGTCGATATAACATTTCGGGAAACATCATAATCAAAGAATAAGTAATTTAAAAACAAAGTGTTATAAGTTATCAGCATCTTGATTAGATTTGATAACTGAAACATTGGCCACAAAAGTGTAACCAAATAAAACAAAGGCAGACCATTTGGCCTGCCCAGAGTTATTAATTAACCATCAAAACGATTAATTGAACGTATAGGTGTAAACGCTATAACCTTCATTATCACCAACATTGCCAGTTTCGTTAGTAAATTCAATTGAATCTACTTCTTCAGCAAATGCTTCTGCTCTTGGCGATGACAGGAAGTTAACTTTCAGCCCTTGAGTACCCATCAGGCTAAAGTTTTTAGCGTTAACAAACTCATGCTTTGGTACTACTTCTTCAGATTCAGCTTGCTCAGCAAGATGTTTCAGATATTGATCAACTAGTTCACGGTTTGTGTAAGCCGCATCTTTAAGCACTTCTTCTGCGTTATCAATACCCGGGATCCAATCATTAGAAGCGCGGTAGTTGTTAGTCACTACATAAACAACTTGCTCATCCATCAAGGCTACACCGTCATAGGTCAGTTCGCCAATTCGGCGACTATCTTGTTGTTGTGGTTTGCCATCGACAAGTTCAAGCTCTCCTTGGTCATCAACAAGGTAACGCGGTGGCTTTGTTACATCAATCGTGTAGTTAAGCTCAATGGCATTACCTTCTTCATCCCAGCCAGCATAAAACACATCGTAGTTGTAGCTACGGAACATTTGATGAAGTAAATAGTCACCTTCATTCTGCACTGTTTTGTACTGTTGAGAAGCGATAGTTTCAAGCCACTCTTTAATATCTGCAACAGTCAACTTCAAGATTGAAGGTGTGTTGTTGTCGAATACATAGAGGTCAGCAACACTCGCATTGGTCAGCTCTTCACCGTTGATATCGGTGTAGTCATCACTGCCACCTCGGCCACCTTTAAATGGTGCAGACACAGACATCAAAATAGAGCCAGCCTCAAAATCAAGATCTGAAGAATCGATCTGGTCTAAACCCCAGTGGAACTGTGCTTCGTTAACAATCTGTACAGATAGATCAGGTTCTACCGCAGAGAAGAAGCTGTTGATCTTCTGAGAGATAGCGAGGATAGGTTCAGCCATGTATTTTTGTGTTGCTGAGTGTTCAGCTGCGACTTGATTCACTACTGCTTCAGACACTGCATTTTCATCTTCTGGCAATGCACGAAGCTCAGTAGTACTCTCGTCATAGTTTACAATCCAAGACTTACCTGCATCACGTGTTTCCAACACCAGATCAATAATGCCCACATGGTTACCCCAGAATCCTGGCATTACCGCTGGCTTACCAAAGATTTTACCTGCAGGTGCATCTACGCCAGCCATACCATCATAACTGCCTGATGTGGTTGGGAAATTATTGTGATCGTGACCAAACATGATTGCATCAATGCCATCTACCTTAGCAAGCTGCCAAGTAGCATTTTCAATAAACTCACCATCTTGATCGCCACCAGTCAAACCTGAATGAGGAATTGCGACGATCACATCAGCACCCTGCTCTTTCATTTGAGGTACGTAATAAGCTGCAGTTGCTTGGATATCAGATACAACAACATTGCACTCTAGGTGGCTTGCATCCCAACTCATGATTTGCGGTGGCGTAAAGCCAATAACGCCCACTTTGACGTTATATTCTTCGCCGTTTCGGGCGGTAAAGGTGCGATCTAACATCACAAATGGCTGGAATGCCGGCTCTGCAACATTTAAAAATTCAGACCCAAGTTGAGTTCCAGCCACATCACAAGTATTCGATTGAAAGTGCTCAATCGTTAAAATGGTTTCGTCATACTCGAACACGTTCGATACGACATAAGGGAAGTTAGCGTGTTGTGTAGCTGCAGCTAGAAAATCTAGACCGTAGTTAAACTCATGGTTACCAATGTTGGCAGCATCGTAGTCCATCAAGTTCATTGCTTTATAAACTGGATGAGCATTGCGTTCTAGATAGTCATTGTCTTTTGCAAACTGATTGGCAATATAATCCGCCATCGGGCTACCTTGAATAAGATCACCGTTGTCAAACAACATACTGTTTGTCACTTCACTACGTGCATCATCTATGATCAGAGCAGTACGAGCAAAGCCGTAGCTTGGCTCGTATTTATTAGCAAAGTAGTCAAACGGCATCATATTACCGTGTAAATCTGTTGTTTCCATTAAGCGAAGGTCTATCGAAACCTTACTGCCACCTGAGTCACTTGCGCTATTACAGCCCATAATTACCAGTGATAACGCACTGCACACTGCAACATTCTTAGTAAAAGACATTAAATCCTCGTTCATTTGCGATATAAAAATCTACGGGGATAATAATGCTATTTTGTGACTAAGCTATATCTGCACTAGGCAGATATGTTTCTAGTTATTACTCATTTGACGTCTTTTTTAGAGTTATCACTCTAAAAAAATGCAAGATAACACCATTTTAATGACTATTCGCTACTAAGATTAATGTGCAATCGGTTGCGTTACCGTTTGCACAGAATTTAAGTTTTGAAATAACTTTTATTGAAAAATGGGTGAATACAATAGAAATCGTAAGATAGTTGCAATAGGGAGCCACCTAGATATACATTTTCAGCACAATGAGCAGAGCCTTTGAGCAAGAAGACAAATAACACCGCTACTGAAACCGAAAAATGTCCTGCAGACACTACTCATGCCAGCATTACATTTTCGACAAATTATTGCTGGCATAAAAGTCCCTCCATCATCAGAGCATTTATTCTACAGATTCGAGAATACTGGTTACTTACCTCTTGATTGAAAACACCATCTAAGTCACTTTTTACAGCTCTAGATCTATAGATAAAAAGCAAGTAATCCGTCTAAAGTAGTGATCCCAAACCTTTGAGGAGCATGCGTTTCTCCAAGGTCTTTACCTGTAAGCCTTCCATTGTTCAGATACTCTTTCCCCATATGATATTGCGCCCAAGTAATGATCTCGTCAATGAAAGGGGTTTTGACATCGACTAACTCAGCCACACCTTTAGTTATACACAAGCCTAATGGGATGTCTTCTGTAAAATAACGGTTATTGAAATCAGGAACAAAGCCACCTTCAACAGATTTGAATGGGCATTGAAAGCCTTTATAGGCTGGGTTATTGGCAAAGAATTCATCCAAAGAACTGGCGCTGTCGTTATAAACGTAACTTGCCAAGAAATCTTTTATATGAGGAATATCAACGTCAAATCCTACTTGTTGTAGCTGCTCGCTAACGGCAATAATTTCGTTGTTGATTCGGTTCATATAGTCAGCAGTTGTGGTGGTCATTCCTTCATAGAAAAAAGGATTTTCTGCTAACACGGAGCCTTGTTGGTAGTCTTTCGTTAATTCATACAATCTAGAGGGGTGAATAACCGCATTGATAGGGTAAAGCGAAGCGGAGAGCATACTTCCACAGCTTTCAGTTTTATCAAACAATTCTTCACAAAGCGAAATCACGAAAGAAGACTGACTTACTGGGGAGCAAGCAATCTTATAGGCACGCTTAAGTTCTTGAACTTCGACACTTTCACCATATCGATTAATACGGCAGTTGAATGGCATCGGCATAATAGAAAAGAGCGTTACACCGTTAAGCTTCTCGCCCAAAACTTGCGCTGCTGCCCAATCAACTCCACCTTGCCCTGGAGTAATACCAATAGCCATTCCAGGCCTTATATAAGGTTTAATTTTGGTAAAAACGTCAACATAGGCAAAGGAAGGTAGAGGTAATAGAAGTACATCTGATTCTGGTATGACTTTCGCAGGGTCAGCCGACACACTAGATGGAGTGCCGCTAATCAAACCAGTTATACTATTGTGCTCAGCAAAGTTTGCCGTCAGCCCACCACTCTTTTCAATACCTTCTTTTATCAATCTGGCTTCATCACCAAAAGGTGCCCAAATATGAGTGTTGAATCCTTTGTAAGGAAGAAGTGCTCCCAAAGCGTGTGCTGCATTTCCTCCACCAACAATAGTAATTGTGAGCTCTTTGATTGGTCGGCTAGACAAAAATGTTTCCATGTCGCTTCTCATCTTGAATCGTTAATAAGTTGGCTTTTGAATGCCAAGTAATTGAAATTTAAAGATGCCAAGGTATCGGTACAAGTTATTAACTAGCTTGTATCTGCTATAGCTGTAAAGATTTAACGCGCAACGATTTTCGATGCTGATAAACAGTATGAATTTCTAATACTTGGCTATTTAAATAAGTATAAATCAGCCTTGTAAGCCGTGGTTCTCATGCTTAATGGAGTGCTTTGTTTTTTGCTTTTCAAGTTGGTGCTGAAGCGCTTTCGTTACATGAGTCAGTGTTGGCAAAAACTCTTTACCTTTTTCTTTTGCAAAGAATACTTCGTCATGGTTTGAAGCATGAATTTCGCATTCAAATTCCTCATAGCTTGCATGATAAATAATGTGGAAGTGACCATTAGCTAAATCGGGAAACAAGTGTTGTAGATGATTCGCTTTTTCTTCTACATCTACTTTCATCGATTCGGTGAGTGCAATATCTTTGGTTGTGATTTTCATAATCTTTCCATCATTCTTAATTTTAGTATTTAAAGTAATGTTTGATTCAATGCTCGTGGTTTTAAATGCACTCTGCTTGAATTGAAACCCGTACTTCGTGTCTTTTTTACTGATGGATTCATTGTAAGAAAGATGCTAACTCAATCCATCAATGAAAAGTAACCTTATCCTATTGAAAATATATTCGAATAATAACAATAAGTTAGATTGATTTTTTAGGATATTTACTTTCAATTGATAATTTCTTTATCATTTATAAGGGTCTTACTACTTAATCTCAAAGGTGCCTAGTGAAATTACAGAGATGAAACAGAATTATCGCCTTTAGCCATTAAATCTCTACAACGTTCCCCTCTGATAGTGATAAAATCTCCGCATCAGAATTCCCGAGAAACTCTATGTTTATCCATCATGTTAATGGCATCGACTGGCTGGTGATTACAGCTTTTGAAGAATTGAAAACTATATTTATCGAAGATGCAGGTGCAATCCCCTCTTGCTTCTCTACCGCCAGCGAATTGAACTTGATTGATCAAGCCAAGCGCACTTATGGATATTTGCCTACACTCAGCGGCGTAATCACTGATACTGGCACTTTTCAAAGCAGGGATAACGAAGAAGATTTAAATCCACAGCTTGCCTGCCTAGTTGAGGGGCGTGGTCGGGTGTTTATCTATCACGACGGCTTTGTAGCTTTTGTGGATGACGAGCAAACCTTTATTACCCGAGTGGGCTAAAAATCATTTAGTACGTTGAAGTCGGCGAACTGTATCCATTGTAAGGAATGGAATGCATGAAGAACATTCCAGAATGGATTGGGATAATTACTTTTAACGAATAGAAGCCACACATCTCATCAAGAGTCATGCCGAATTTTGGTTCATTTTTTTGCGTTTAGATGCTGTTGATATTTCTTAGAAAACCACTGATGTAAGTGCAGTCCTGTGTTTTTCTTTATCAAGTACGCGATAGATGCCAACACTAACATACCTAGAACTGTTCCCATGATGCTCTCCTATTTTTAAAAGCTAATTAGACAGTATCTTAAACAACCTACATGTTCTGTGATATTAACTAAAATTATCGCTTTATCTTGCCTAAAATCAGCGAATTGGCTCACTTAGGCATATGGTGAATGAGTAGAGATATTACAAAGCCTCTGATCAAGTAACCAAATTCACTATGCCACTATCTCATGGAGAGAACCGCACAGTTCAACTCGCGTTTATCTTCTTATGCTTTACAAAAAATCAGAAACGACAATCTAAAGGCACCAGAATCGCACCAAGAAAGAGCTATTACTTTACAAGGCACTGATAAATAAGGGAGCAAGGGCTGAAGTGGCGTCCCCTACAGGATTCGAACCTGTGTCTAAGGCTTAGGAGGCCCTTGTTCTATCCAGCTGAACTAAGGGGACGTAACAATATGTGTACCATAGCTTTTCTAGTGCAACAATCCTAAGCCATTTAGATGCTGTTTTTTTATTCAATCAAAAGCTAACACTTTGAACACGATCGATTATTGGTAAGAATCTCAACCTATCTCCCTACCCTTGACTGTGAATCCACCACACTCTTTAGGCTTAGTACTATTTTTCGGCAAGATAAGTATCTTTCAGGTAGAAGCTTTTAAATGCTGCCTCAAAATCTTCTGATATCGTCGGCTCAATAAGTCCCGAACTCAACAGGTTCTTTTGCCAAGCCTGAGCTTTGGGTAAGCCAGACAAAAAGTCGTACCCGCTGTGCTGTTTAATAATATGCGCTCTATGGAGCAAAGGAAGCCACGCAATATCAACGTTACTTAATTGATTCGATTTAAAAAAAGTGAAGCTCAAATTTAGCTGTGCTTCTACTTTCTTAAATGCAGCGACTAGCTTTTCAGAGCGCTGTTCAAAAATATCAGCGCTCTTGCTACTCATTGCCCCGCATTGAGGAAGGTAATGTTTAGTACCTAAATAACTCCATGCTCTATCTAGTGCGCGCTGCTCATTGCTGACATTTTCTTCAAGTGGACCATATTCATCTTCAATATATTCAACGATTGCATCCGACTCAAACAAGGCTGTGCCAGATTCCGTAATCAACACCGGAACTTGTCCATTGGGAGAAAGTTCCAAGAACCACTGTGGCTTGTCCTTAAGACTAATGTATTCCATCTCAAACCCAATGCCTCTAGCTGCAAGAGCACCAGTGACTCTTTGCACAAAAGGACAAATATTAAAACTGACAATCTTTAACATGTTTTACTCTCTTAATAGTTATCTCACTTCTATAAGACGGAGCAAGTTGGAAAAAGACGGCAATTTTCTGAGCTTTTTTCTGAAACTAGCCTCCTATTTAAGCTAACTATCTGACAAAACAAGGACTATTCTTCTGTACAGGTAGACACATCTTGTTTCATAATCTCGCCTTTTAATTAATCAGCCAAAGCTATCAGGACATTGAATGGATACTATATCAGCCGCTGTGATGCTCTTTCTTATCATGGACCCTATGGGCAACTTGCCTATTTTCACGTCATTACTCAAACACATTGATAAGAAACGACGTCGCCTAGTATTGATTCGTGAATTAGTGATAGCGCTAGTGGTGATGTTTCTATTCTTGTTCGCAGGCGAACAGATTCTGACGTTCCTTGGCTTAGATAAAGAAGCGGTATCGATTTCGGGAGCGATCATCTTATTTTTGATCAGTCTAAAAATGATCTTTCCTCCAGAAGGTGGCCTAGGTGCTAGCTTAGGTGCTGGTGAAGAACCGCTGATAGTACCATTAGCGATTCCCATGATGGCTGGCCCTTCTATTATCGCAACCTTAATCTTGCTTGCTCACCAAGACCCACACCGCATGGCTGACTGGTCTTTAGCTCTAATAGGAGCTTGGTTAGCATCTGCTGTGATCTTAATGTTCTCAGAAGTATTCCAACGTATCGTTGGCGACAAGGGCCTAAAAGCCGTCGAGCGTCTCATGGGGATGCTGCTGCTAATGATCGCGGTTCAAATGTTCTTAAATGGCATTGAAAGCTACCTCTCCTAGCCGCCAATCCAAGTTGATTATTGCAAAATGGGTAAAAGTATTTTGCTCATTTTGCGGTTTAAGACAATAGTTGCCACTGATAATCTAGGCTCACTTTCCAATTCCATTAAGGCATTGACCTATGACTTCAGCACTATTTGAACCAATCAAACTGGGTAACATCACCCTAAAGAACCGTATCGTAATGCCTCCAATGACTCGTTCTAGAGCCTCTCAGCCTGGCGATATTGCAAATGACATGATGGCAACTTACTACGGTCAACGCTCTCAAGCGGGCCTAATCATCTCCGAAGGCACTCAGATCTCACCAATGGGTAAAGGCTATGCTTGGACTCCAGGTATCTATAGCAAAGAACAAATCGCGGGCTGGAAGAAGGTAACTACGGCGGTGCATAGCAACGGTGGTAAAATCTTCGCTCAACTTTGGCATGTAGGTCGCGTCACCCACCCAGACAACATCAATGGCAATCAGCCTATCTCTTCATCAGCAATTAAGGCAGAAAACGTCAAGGTATTCATCGACAACAATACCGATGAGCCAGGCTTCGTAGATGTGGTTGAGCCAAGAGAAATGACCTTAACTGACATCAAAGACGTTATTGCAGAGTTTCATCAAGCGGCGTTGAACGCTCTAAAAGCAGGATTTGATGGTATCGAACTTCACGCTGCCAATGGTTACCTAATCAATCAATTTATCGATTCTGAATCCAATAACCGTACGGATGAATACGGCGGTAGTCTGGAGAACCGATTACGCTTTCTAGATGAAGTAGTGACAACCTTGGTTGATGCTATTGGATCAGATCGTGTCGGTGTACGCTTAGCCCCGCTGACAACCCTCAATGGTACAGTGGATGCGAATCCAGAATATACGTACACCGAAGCGGCTAAATTATTGAACTCCCATAATATTGCCTATCTGCATATCGCAGAAGTAGACTGGGACGATGCTCCAGATACGCCCAAGGCGTTTAAGCTTGCACTTCGCGAGGCGTTCAAGAACGCCTTGATTTACGCAGGTCGCTACAAAGCAAATACTGGCGCAAAAGCTGTCGAAGAAGGATTGGCTGATATGATAGGGTTTGGCCGACCATTTGTGGCTAACCCTGATCTGCCAGAAAGAATCAAAACCGGCGCACCATGGGCGCAGCATGATCCCAACACCTTGTTTGGCGGCGGTGAAAAAGGGCTTACTGATTACCCAACTTTCAAACAAGATAAATAACAAAAAGCCTTTAATGCACAAGCGTTAGAGGCTTTTTAAACAACTCATCCGCAGTTATAAACGATTAAGCACGTTTACCAAAAGATCGAGCCTTGGCTTGATGGAATCAATCAGAAGATACTCTTTATCCGAGTGAAGACCTGCGCCAGACGGGCCAAAACCATCCAATGTTGGCGTACCAACATTAGCGGTAAAGTTACCATCTGAACCACCACCAGCATTCTCCCAGTCGTAAACAAGATTCAATTTATCGGCTTCACTGCTGACCATTTCAATCATTTGTTCAGTCGCTTGTGTTGGGATCATGGCGGGTTTAAACGCTAGTCGCTTAACCTCGACTGTTGCTCCTTCCTCAAACGGAGAGTTTGCCATGTGCTCAAGCTTGCAATGGATCGCTTCTGCCTCTTCGTTGTTCCAGAATCGCAAATCAACAATCGCTTTGGCGTAATCAGGCACCACATTAACAGCGACTCCCCCTTCAACCGTCCCCACATTCATGGTGGTGCCCGTCTCTAGGTTCACCATATCCTTAATCGCCAATGACCAATGGCTCAGCTCATAAATTGCCGATACGCCATCTTGCAACGCCGAGCCTGCGTGGGACGCTACACCATGAAAGGTTAGCTCGTACTTTGCATTACCTTTTCGCGAGCGAATCAGGTTACCGTTTGCTCGTGAGGCTTCACACACTAATACTTTCTTACTTTTGCGAGCTAACGACTCCACCCACTCTCGAGAATATCGTGAACCAATCTCTTCATCGCAATTCAATGCGACAACGATAGAAAGCTTGTCTCTTTGCTCGGCAGATAGCATTTGCAATGCATACCATGCACTTAAGATGCCTGATTTCATATCTGTCACGCCAGGGCCATAGATCTTCTCACTATCAAAAGTAAGAGGACGCGTAGCGACTGTGCCATCTGGAAATACCGTATCCATATGTCCGCAAAGCATAACATCGTAACGCTCAGCATTAGGCTTGTTGGTAATCTCTAGACAAGGGCCTGCATCCCTATGAACGGTATGTCTTGTAACGTTAAACCCTATTTGCTCAAACATAGGGACTAGTACATCGGCTACCTTAGCGATGCCCTGCGTATTTGCACTACCACAATCTATATTCACCAGCTTTGAAAGTTGCTCAATATAGGTATTTACGTCAAAAGAAACTGTCATGATACACCTCGAGAGAGCTCTCTAATTTAAGTTTAGAGAGCTTATTTGAATGGATTATACTGTCAGATTAAGCCGCCATAGGTACAAGGAAAATGGTACCAATAATAACGGTTGCAAGGCCACACATAACGGGAACAAAGGTTCGCTTTACCACCTCAAATGGACTGATGTTACCCATACCTGAAGTAGCAACAATAACACCTGAAACCGGAGAGATTGTGCGGCCTAGGTTAGAAGCCTGTAGCATTGGGATAATAAGGAATGCTGGATTAATACCCATTTTACCTGCTAGTGCTGGCGCTAGTTCAACAAACGCATAGAATGGCGCGTTACCAGAACCTGTAGCGATGGCTGCGGCAACGGTCAATCCTGTCAACAATAACATTAGAGCTATCGCCCCTGCACCTGCGTTGTCTGCTAAGTGGATCAAATTATCAATAGCACCAATAGACATTAAGCCTTGAGCAAATACGCCAGCAGCAACCAATAGCATTACCACGCCTTTGAACGCGTCAGCCATACCGGCATAACATGATTCAAGGTCTTCAAGAGTCTGCTTGCCATCAAAACGCTTCACTACGTAATCGACTACTGCGCCAATGAAGATAGATAGCACAACGATGGTGTAGATATCTAAGGATAAACCTGGAATCGTGCGGCCATTAAACAAGAACACACCAAAAATGGGTAAGAATGGCAACACGGCATAAAAAGCAGGTGCATTCACTTCCATCTCTGAAAGGTCTATCTTCTCCATTGGGGTATTTTGCTTTTTATCTAGGTATTTGTTCCAGAAATATGCAGCAACAGCCATAACAGCAATAGCACTGATAGAAACGGGCAATACCGTTTGGAAAGCAAAGATATCGAGCGCCATGCCGGACTTTTCAGCAGCAATCACCACATCACCAGAGGTCGGTGACAAAATAATTGCAGCAGGCGATGCACATACAGCAACCGCTGCTGGGCGAGAAATGCCCATAGCAGTCATCATTGGGAATAACGTCGCCATCAATAATACGCCAAGCCCCGTTGCCGAACTTACCGCTAAAGACATCAAACATGCCACTATATAAGCGGCCACTAATAGAATGTACGGGGATTTAATAATAGAAAGAGGTTTCGAAAACTGCTTTACCACTACATTATTCGCGCCAATGTGCGTCATGTAAGAAGCAAAACCGCACAGCAACATGATCTGCAGACCAAGACCACCGCCACGGTACTGAAGCATATACTTTACAAACTCAAGAGCGTCGGTAAATGTGTTACCGGTTGACGCTACTTTAGCAGGTAATACAGTGTGCCCTAGTAAACCAGTAATAATAAGAAGTGTAAGACCAGCTGTCAGCAGAACACCTGCTGCGCGATAGCCTTTGATAATGAAGTAGCCGACGATTACGGTGGCGACTAATCCAATTAAGAGTTCTAACATGTCGATAAGCCTTGCTAATGTTTAGATTATCGACGCAACTTAGCAAAGCTATTACATCCAAAAAGGGACTCAAATCAACTTTTGATACACTTTTGCAGATAAAAGTTACAATTACTTACATTCGTGCGTTGCATCAATCTTTCATCGCTTTAAGTGACCATTAACTCAACGCTATGATTACAATAAAAACACAAATAACACTCACTTATACACCATCTCTTTTGCAAAAGGGAAACCTAGTCATGACTTCCCTCGATGACATCATCACGATTTACAGCTCAGCGAGTATTTTGTCACTACCACCTTCTATAAGGTCAAGTACACGTTCGAAGCCTTGCTCGCCACCATAATAAGGATCGGGAATTTCATCCGTCTCTAAACCTGCACCTTGAAGAAATAAAGCCAATTTATATCGGTACTCGCTAGGGCATATGTCTTGAAGATCAGTAAGGTTTTGTTTATCGGCTACTAATATACGGTCAAAATAATAGAAATCTTCTTGGGTTACTCCACGTGCTCGCTTTCTCCCAAAGGAGTAGCCTCTGTTTTTCGCTGCTGTTGCCGCACGGCTGTCCGGCTTTTCTCCGTGGTGATAATCTATGGTGCCGGCAGATTCTACTTCAATCAATAAACCCTTATTTTCGGCTCTTGTTCGCAGTACAGCCTCTGCTGTTGGACTGCGACAAATGTTTCCCATACACACGACTAAAATCTTCATCACGATCAATCCTTCTTTTATCCGTTGAACTATGTTTATCATAACCTTAGCTCGGGATCAGAAAGTCTCAATACCGAGTATGCTTAACGATTGACAGAATGTTCCATCACACCCTCATTCTGTATCGCAGTTATGACGACAATATGTCAGCAATGTAACGGGAAGGACAATGACTCAACAACAGGATCGCCACCAGCAACGCCAAAAAAAGTTAAAAGAAAAAGTCGATGAAAAGATAGCTGCGGCTACTGAAGAAAAAGGATTATTGTTAGTCATTACCGGTAATGGCAAAGGTAAATCCACATCAGGATTTGGTACCGTTGCTCGAGCCGTAGGACACGGCTTTCATTGTGGTGTCGCTCAGTTTATTAAAGGAACATGGGATAATGGCGAGCGAAACTTATTGGAACAACACGGGGTTACCTTCCATGTGATGGCCACTGGCTTTACCTGGGAGACTCAAAATAAAGACGCCGATACAGAAGCTGCACAACTCGTATGGCAAGAATGCAAAAAAATGTTGCAAGACCCAAGTCTCGACGTAGTTCTGCTTGATGAGCTGACTTATATGGTCAGCTTTGACTATATAGATTTAGACGAGGTTGTTAGTGCACTAGAGCAGCGACCGACCCAGCAATCCGTGGTCATCACTGGTCGAGGCGCACACCGCACTTTAATTGAACTGGCTGATACTGTCTCTGAAGTGCGCAACGTTAAGCATGCTTTTGACTCAGGCATCATGGCTCGCAAAGGTATTGATTGGTAGATTGACCCGAGGAACGGTATTACTTTCAATTCTTTCGCTTAGGTTAGCGACCACTCAACCGCAAAAGAAGCATGAATCAAAGTGGTATCGAACAAGGGAACGATAGTGTGCTCACTGTTGACCAACAGTCCAATTTCTGTGCAACCTAAAATAACGCCTTGCGCCCCGCGAGATTGTAAGTCTGCAATAATATCAAGGTAGATCTGGCGAGATTCAGGCAAGATCTTACCTTGGCACAGTTCATCATAGATGATCTTGTGGATCTGTTTGCGCTGCTGTTCATCTGGCACTATCACCGAAATAGCGCGATCAATCAGACGCTGTTTGTAAAAGTCTTGCTCCATAGTGAAGGCAGTGCCGAGCAAGGCAACTTTATCGATATTGTCTTGCTTAAGCGCTTTTGCCGTCGCATCAGCAATGTGCAAAAGAGGAATAGAGATAACCTGCTCTATATCCTCTGCCACCTTGTGCATGGTATTAGTACAAATCACAATCGCTTCTGCACCAGCGGTTTGAAGTGAAAGGGCAGCTCTCGATAATATCTTGGCGGCTTGCTTCCACTCTCCTTCTCGCTGAAGCTTTTCAATCTCGGCGAAATTGACGCTGTAGAGCACCAACTTCGCTGAGTTTAGACCACCTAGGCGCTGCTTCACTTGAGTGTTTAACAGCTGGTAGTAGGTTTGAGTTGATTCCCAGCTCATTCCTCCTATTAAACCTAAGGTCTTCATTGTCGTTTGCCTCGATTAGAATAGTTTTTTCAGCAATGAATCAGTGATGTTCTTGGTGTCTTCATCACTGGCTTTATCACCTAGTAGCTTTTTCAAACCACGTTCAGTTTCTTTCTTGGCCTTTTCCTCTAGCTTTTTCTTATTACGTTCAATCTCTTGTTGCTGTAGAGCAGCCAAATCCAAACTCACTTTAGGACTTGTCCAGCTTCCCTGTAAACGCAAAGGAATGGTCAAATCGGTCAGATCATCAATATCTTTACCACCCTGCCCTTCAAGAGAACCAACGACGGACGTTTTAGCCAAGATATCCATAGTCTCTATCAAATAGTTCGCATCACCGCTCGCTTTAATGCGAAGTAAAGGGGACTGCACCGATACATCAGACAAGGTTGCTACCCCTTTGTTCAGCTTAACCTTAGCGTTCATCGCGCTAAAGTCCGTTTTCTTTGCTTCTGTTTCCTTCGGCACTTCGTCACCCTTGAACTTGGCATAATTGGTGCGAATGATTTGCGCCACATTGATACCGTTTATTGCTCCATCAGCAAACTTGACCTGTATTGTGCCTGCTAGGTGCTTTTTCAGTTCATCAGGAATTAGGCTTTTGCCTTTCAGATCTATATCAATATTACCCGTACCTTCAAGAGTGTTGTTGTCGGCAACGTCCACCAGCAAAGGACCTACCTTTACGTTGTTAACTGCGGCATCGATGTCATAGCTTGCAACCGGCTGCTTGGCATTAATTACGGCTTTAGCATTGATACTGCCTTGGTAAAGTCGTGCTTTTAAAGAGCGCAGGTTAAACACGCCATCTTTAATTGCTATATCGGCAAAGGCATTTTGCATCTTGGCGTTACTTGCCTGAAGCTTATCAATAGTAATACTACCCGCAACATCCACCGTCTTCAGTACAGATAAGTCGGGCTCTTGTGCAGCCTGAGAAGAGTTACTTGATGATGCCGAGGCTTCTTTTTCTGCTGTCGCAGATTCCGCTGAATCTGCACCAGTCCACTCATCTATGTTGATGTTTGGACTATATAACTTAAAGCGAACCTTAGGAATATCCGCTAGAACAACGCTAGTAGTGCCATCAAATTGCAAATTATTGGCCGCTAACTTATTTAGAATCAGCGATAATTTATTCTTAGTGAGATCAAATTCAATGTTCGAGTTAATATCCAGATTAATAGGATTTTGCGGTAGCGTGTCCCCTGCTACCTTCCCTTTTAGATCAAAGGCATCGATATTAACCTTAGATATCGCCTCATCAACCATCAGGTTTCCCATAATGGTCAGATTGCTATCCATGCCTGCAGCGTTGCCAATTACCGCAAACTGAAAGCTACCGGGCTCACCAAACCTAAATGATGACAAGCCAAGCCTAATGGTTTTTATATCGAGGTCTTTACCTTTTAGAGGGGTTTCTAAAGCGAGATCTTTAATACCAAAGGTAGCAAGGTCTTTGTCAAGTTGAGCCTTTACGGTACTGGTAATATCAAATTCATTACCCGCCGCATTACCTTTAGCGAGTAGAGATATATTTGCCCATGCTCCCAGCTTAAATTCATCCACTTTTAAGTCAAAACTCGCAAGATCAAAATCAGGTTGTGAGAAACTGCCACCAATTTCAATCTCTTTGACTTGGTAGTCGGTAAACTCTGAATTCGTTTTTGCATTTGCTTTACCAGATATAGCGAATTTTTGCTGGTTGTTTACCCCAGAAAAGCTAAAGCTGATTGGTGTCCACTGATCAAATTCAAAGTTGGCAACCTGCAAGTTGACGTTCTCAAGTTTAGTGTACAACTTGGCTTGATCATCTTTGATCTCAAGAAAGGCATTCTCAATGTTTGCCCCTTCAAGGGAGATAGTCCATGGTTCTGATGCTTCATCAGCGCCTGCACTTGCGGTCTCAGCGCTCGCCTCAGTAGTGGACTCAGTAGAGACTGATTCATCTGTTGCTTGTTGCGAACCCGTAAGAGAGTCAAGATTACTGCTACCATCTGCGCGAGTTTCCATATATAGCTCAGCGCCAACCAGGGTCACATTTCCTACTCGTAGCTCTTTATCTAACAGTGGAAGAACGGAGATATCCAAGCCAACTTGGTCGACTTTGAGCATGTTAGGAGTACTAAACCCTTCAGGATTACTTAACGTTGTTTTACCCAGAGAAAATCCAATAGAAGGGAAGAACTGCCAACCAATATCCCCTTCGATGGTTAAATCAAGATTGGTTTGCTTCTTAGCTTGTTCCACCAGCATGGGTTTAAATTGATTGGGGTCGACAAATACTAGCAAGGCGACGACGGCTAATATGACCAATACAATTGGTGTGATGATAAATAGTGACAGCTTTTTCATCTTTTCTTCCCTGTAACCTGATACTTCTACACGCTTGCTGGACTTGGCAAACGTTAGATACAAAAAATGGCACATCTGTGCCATCTAATTCTTAACCAAAACTGGCCACTTGTATGTAACGCTAGCCTAAAAAAATGTGCTTTTTATTTAGGTCTAATGAAACAGTCAGTGCCAAGTCTATTAAAGCGACAACTCGTCACTAAATTACTAAGATTTCAATAATTTAGCAATATGAGCTTTTAATACATCAATTGCGATACGGTTTTTACCGCCGCGAGGAACAATGATGTCGGCGTATTGTTTTGAAGGTTCGATAAACTGCATGAACATTGGACGCACTGTTTTTTGGTATTGGTTTAATACTGACTCCATGGTGCGACCACGCTCTTCAACATCTCGCTTCACACGACGAAGCAAACAAATATCTAAAGGCGTGTCCATAAACACGCTTGCATGCATAATCTTGCGAAGACGAGGATCTGTCAGTAGCAAAATACCTTCAAGGATAATAACTTTTTTAGGTGTCATTGTTTTCGTGTTGCTAGTGCGGGTATGCTCTGTATAGCTGTACTCTGGTACTTCGACAGCATGGCCATTAGCCAATTGCTGAAGATGTTCGCACAATAAATCGTGATCCAATGCCTTTGGATGGTCGTAGTTGGTCTTTACGCGTTCTTCCATGCTCAAATGACTTTGGTCATTGTAATATCTGTCTTCCGTGATAACACCGATTTGATCTGGGCCTACCTTTGCTCGCAGCTCGTTATAGATAGTACTTGCAATAAGGCTCTTACCAGACGCTGATGCGCCTGCGATGCCGACGATGACACATTGATTATTTTCAGACATTTACTGATCCTAACGAAAAACAGAATTTAAACCGTGTAATTATAGGGATTGATAAACTTTGATACCAGAAATAAGCTCATAATCCCTAAAGGTTGAGTGTAAATTAGCCAGCCATTAGCAAATACCGCACACATTACCCACAATTATTTTACTTCAACAAACCTGATTCGCTCGGGCTGAGGTTTTCCATGCCAAAATAACCGACTCACCACTTGTTCTGCCAACTGTAAATACCCTTGTGCTTGCTCTGCTGATTCTGGGTTCACTACCGAAGGCACCCCCATATCGATGTCACGGCGAACATTAAGATGTAATGGCAATTGACCTAGTACCGATATGCCCTTCTCTGCGGCTAACTTCACCGCTCCACCACTACCAAAGATGTCTTCATGTGAACCACAATTACTGCAGACGTGATAGGACATGTTCTCGATGAGTCCGAGCACTCCAACCTCGGCTTTTTCAAACATGGCGATACCTTTAATTGCGTCTGCTAGTGCCAAGTCTTGAGGTGTGGTCACCACCAAAGCACTGGTCAATGGGATTTCTTGAGAAAGGGTCAGTTGTAGGTCGCCTGTGCCTGGCGGCATATCGATAATAAGGTAATCCAATTCTGGCCATTGTGTCTCTTTCAGTAATTGCATCAACGCCTTTGAAGCCATTGGCCCGCGCCAAACCGCTGCGTCATCACTAGAGATCAAATAACCGATAGATTGGGTGTACACGCCATGCGCCTCTAACGGCTTCATCCATTTGTTGTCGATTATTTCTAAGTTTTTACCCTTAGTGCCAAACATTAAAGGAATAGAAGGGCCATAGACATCCGCATCCAGTACACCCACTTTAGCGCCTTGTTGAGCGATAGCCAGTGCGAGGTTAGCAGTAGTGGTTGATTTGCCCACACCTCCCTTCGCCGATGTCACAGCGATGATATTTTTAATGCTCGTCAGAGAACTTACAACCTTGCTCTCTAGCGGGCGTACGCGAGCTGAAACATAAAATGTGTAATCATCCCACTGCGCAGGGGCATCATGCTGTGATATCCAATTGCCAACCGCTTGAGTTAAAGACTCCACCAAGAAGGGAATCTCTACATCAATCGCTTTACCTTTATCATCTATTGTCACCACACCTTGAGTAGCTGCCCACTCACTCACAAGTAACGGATGCTGAAACTGATTCAACCAAGCGTGAAGACCCTGTATTTCTTTATTCATTGATGCGTCCTTTTCTAATTATGAATACATCTTAGCGCTAATATCGCGCCGAATTAACAGGATTCTTTCAGCTATAACAAATTATCGACATATGCGCGGTTATTTTCATCAATTACCTAGGTTTTCTCACTTGTTATCAGGTAAACACAATGCAATTTATCCGTGAGATCCTTTTCGTTATTGCTAGCTTACGGTAGTATAAGCGCCTACAAATTTAACCTATCTGCGAAAAGTTAAGTATGACTACTGAATTAAGAAAAATGCTCGTCACTTGTGCGCTACCGTATGCCAATGGTTCAATCCATTTGGGTCATATGCTTGAGCACATCCAAGCTGATATCTGGGTGCGCTATCAACGCCTACGTGGCAACACAGTAAACTTTGTGTGTGCTGATGACGCTCACGGTACCCCTATCATGCTTAAAGCCCAGCAGATGGGAATTTCACCAGAAGACATGATCGCAGCGGTAAGCGAAGAACATCAAAAAGACTTCGCAGGTTTTGACATCAGCTTTGACAACTACCACAGCACTCACAGTGAAGAGAACCGTGAGTTGGCGTCTAACATCTATCTTGAGCTTAAAAAGAACGGCTTTATCTCTAGCCGTACGATCTCTCAGCTGTTTGACCCAGAAAAAGAAATGTTCCTTCCTGATCGCTTTGTTAAGGGCACTTGCCCTAAATGTAAATCTGAAGATCAATACGGCGACAACTGTGATAACTGTGGTGAGACCTACAGCCCAACTGAGCTAATCAACCCTAAGTCTGCGGTTTCTGGTGCGACTCCAGTAATGAAGGACTCAGAACACTTCTTCTTTGACCTTCCGCAATTTGAAAGCATGCTCAAAGAGTGGACCCGCTCTGGTTCTTTACAAAGTGAAACCGCAAACAAGATGCAAGAATGGTTTGAGTCAGGCCTACAACAGTGGGATATTTCTCGCGATGCGCCTTACTTTGGCTTTGAAATTCCAGGTGAGAAGAATAAATTTTTCTATGTTTGGCTAGATGCACCTGTTGGTTACATGGCTTCTTTCAAGAACCTTTGTAGTAAACGTGATGACCTAGATTTTGATGAATACTGGAAGAAAGACAGTACCACTGAGCTGTATCACTTTATCGGTAAAGACATCGTTTACTTCCACAGCCTATTCTGGCCAGCAATGCTAGAAGGTGCAGGTTTCCGTAAGCCAAACAATGTATTTGTGCACGGCTACGTAACTGTAAACGGCGCTAAGATGTCTAAATCTAAAGGCACCTTTATTAAAGCAAGCACCTATCTAGACCATCTCGATCCTGAATGTCTTCGTTATTACTACGCAGCGAAGCTAAACAGCCGTATCGATGACCTAGACCTTAACCTTGAAGACTTCACTCAACGTGTAAACTCTGATGTTGTAAACAAGATTGTTAACCTAGCATCTCGTAATGCAGGCTTCATTACCAAACGTTTTGAAGGCAAGCTGTCTCAAGACTTTGCAGAGCCAGCGCTGTACAACGAATTTGCTGGTGCGGCTGATCGCATTGCTGAATTATTCGAAGCTCGTGAATTTAGCCGAGCAATTCGTGAAATTACCGCACTTGCCGATAAAGCAAATCAATACGTTGATGAAAAGGCACCGTGGGTTGTAGCTAAGCAAGAAGGCCAAGATAAAGAGCTTCAAGATATCTGCTCTGTAGGCATTAACTTATTCCGCGTATTAATGACTTACTTGAAACCAGTTATGCCCGAGCTCGCGGCCCGTACAGAAGGCTTCTTGAATCAAGAGCTCACTTGGGAAGGTGTAGCTACGCCATTAACGGATCATGAGATCAGCAAGTTCAAAGCACTCTTTAACCGTGTTGACCCTAAGAAGGTAGAAGCCATGGTTGAAGCATCTAAAGAAGATGCAGCGGCTGAAGCGGCAGCCAAAGAACAAGCAGAGCAAGCTAAAAACGAAACTGAGCTGACTAAAGAGCCAATCGCTGATGAAATCGAGTTCGATGATTTTGCTAAGATTGACCTGCGTATTGCTAAGATCGTTGAATGTGAGTCTGTGCCTAAGGCGAACAAACTGCTAAGACTAGTACTCGATCTTGGTGGTGAAACTCGCCAAGTATTTGCAGGTATCAAATCAGCTTATCAGCCAGAGGACCTAATCGGTAAGCACACTGTTATGGTTGCAAACCTAAAGCCTCGTAAAATGAAGTTTGGTATGTCTGAGGGTATGGTTTTAGCAGCAGGTCCTGGTGGTAAAGATCTTTGGATCTTAGAGCCTCATGACGGTGCTAAGCCAGGCATGCGTGTAATGTAAACAGCATTAATCATTATTAAAATACCGGCTTAATAAGCCGGTATTTTTTTGCGCCAAACAAGTGCAACCCCGCTCTTAAGTAAGGCAAGCCAACTTACACTTCTCACACCACCGACCGTATTCATTGGCTAACACTCACAGAATCAATCTGGCATAAATACTGCAAGACCCTTATTTAGCTCGTAGCTGTTAGGGAGTAAGTTATGTTCATGATTATTGCAGCCAGTCTAAGCGCGGTCATCGTACTCTATTTGTTGATGCGACATGGTAGGCAATCCAAACTCAATGACAATCGTTACCGTTTGGTGTGTGAGTTGCGCAGTGTAGCAGAGCACCTCCGTGAACACAGGCATCTTGCCCATACTCATCTTAGCTTTGAGCCGATACCGAATAATCATACTGTTGAGATTGAGAAGAACATTAGCAACTCACTACTCTTTCTCGTTGAAAAAAGTTTCATCAATGACCGTCCAATGTTTCGCCTTTTAATGAAACAAATACAGACCTTGTTATTTGAATGGCGAGACATGACACCATCTAAGTGTCAGATGAGCCATGGCAAAGCTATACGTGCCACCCTGTACCTAATTGATGAAATAGTGCTAACTTGGTTGGTAGAATCAGATCAAGTGGAAATGAGTGAACAATATTCACGTCAGTGGAATCTCGTTATTGATTCATTGGAGGCTTTAACTCAATTTAGAATGTTGGTGAGTGACTCTAGAGATGAGTTGCAGTGTGAGCGCCTGAATCTAAAGGCACAAATATTACTACGTAAAATAAATCGACTGAGCTTATTGTCACCCTTAGGTGTACACGCCCCGAGTACCAGTCATGCAGCAAGGCAATTAACTGAAATCATCTCTGCTCATGGTCATACTGAACAATTAGATGAGCGTGAGCTTTATCAACTGACTAGCACCTTATCACTGGCCATATTCAAAGTGTATGACCAGATTTTAATTGAACTTAGCGAACAGCTTAATCAACCTTTACCCACTGAAGAGGTTAAGGCTTAGCCTTCCACGACCTTCATCAAAAGTACACCGTCATACAAAGCTTGCTTGATCAAGGCTGCACCTGGCATGGTGGCATTTTTGATGAAGCGGCTCGGTACAATTTCTAGGTCTTGGCGATAGATAGGTAGGCTTTGCGTCTGCACACAACGCTCAACTTCAGGAAAGATGATGCCTTTAGCCACATTGATATCGCCACCGATAAGAATTTTCTCTGGATTAAACATATTAACAACCAGAGACACCGCCATACCTAAGTGCTTTGCTAGCTGCATAATAATCTTCAATGCAACCTCATCGCCATTATTGGCAGCCATACAAATATTGATGACAGATAAAGTTTCCAGATCTAAACAGGTTTCATCACCTGCAGCAATGGCTTCTTGAGCTTGACGCAGCAGAGCATGAGAACTTGCTACCGTTTCCAAACAACCTATGTTGCCACAGTGGCAGGGGTGACCATTCGGATCAACTTGTATGTGACCTAATTCACCGACATTTCCCAAACGCCCCTGAAGAACTTTATCCTCAAGGATAATGCCCGCACCGATACCATTATGGACAGAGATCAATACCGAATTTTTGTTTTGCTGAGAGTTTCCAAATAACTTTTCGGCAAGTGCCCATGCTCGCGTATCATTAGCAATAAATACCGGTAAGCCAGTCGCCTCATATAACGCAGGCCCAAGCTCTAGGTACTTCACATCAAAATGAGGCATTTGTAGTACTAAGCCACTTTCTGAGTGAACAAGCCCAGGTAACGTAATCGCAATGCTGGTCATACGCTCTAGAACTGCCCCTTTTTCTTCAAAAAACTGGGTAATCTCAGACAGCAGGCGCTCTAACATTGCATCTTGATGACGTTCTTCAATATCAATGTACTTTTCAGTAATCACCTCGCCACCTAATTCATGCAACGCGATAGTCAAGTAACCTCGCCCTAGACGAAGCGATAAGAACTGCCAGCCTTCATTATTGGTCTGTAATCCAACCGCTGGACGACCACGACTTGTCGCCTCCTGCACTACTGTCTCATGAATAAGATGGGCATCAATGAGTTCGCGAGTAATCTTGGTAATACTCGCTGGAGCAAGCGCACTCAATTTAGAAAGGTCGATTCGAGAGATAGGGCCAAATTGATCAATAAGTTGGTACACCTTACCGGCGTTAATCTGTTTGATATGGTCAATGTGGCTTGGTTGAGCCGTGTACATAAAATTTCTCCCCAATCGTGAGGTTCTATTTTTTTACAGGTCGAAGTAAATGTGAAGCTCTGTTTTCTAAAGGCGTGAGCATGCTCACCGATTAAGCGCTAATTCACCTGAGCTCCCTTCTTTATCTTTAACTTTCGAGTGCTCTGATACTCGTCGATAAAGCGATATCCTGAATTTAACCCTTGCTGATAATCAAACAATAGATCCTCAGTACTACTCATTAGCGAAGAGCTACGCAATGGCTCCTCAGGAATGATCTGCATCACGTAGCAGTCTTCTGGTGGGTTAGAGATGAACTCCTGTGTAAGCGCATACGTTTGGTAGTGCACCATCAACATATCAGCCAACCCTGCATCAAGTTGATTCCCTAACAGGTGAGATAAGCGATAAACGTTATCCGCGCCGAATAACCATCGCCCGCCGTTAAGTAACTCTAAACGCGATAAAGATTTGTCAGAGCCACTTTTACCTACTCTCTCATCTATAAAGTCTTCAATACTTTTTTTACCCTTATCGAGTTTCTCGTTCCAAAAGCTCTGAATGTTATCTATAGGACTGCGATACCAAACCTCTTTGTCATGCTTTAGCACAGACTCTGGTACATCTTGCCTAGTGAGCAAAGGATGTTCGGGTAGCTCGGTCCGAATGACAATGATACTGCGGGCACCTTGCCTCCATGCTTCTTGGACCGGCACTGACGCTGAAACGCCACCATCCACAAACTCCTCTCCTGCAACAGATATAGGTCTAGAAACAAGATTAGGTATAGCGCACGTTGCCCTAATCACATCTAGCCAATCGGTCGCTAACATAGGAAGGTAATCATCATGGAAATTGTCGGCACGAGTGACGGCTGCGTACGCCTCTCTGCCTACAAGCATTTTTTTTCCCATATCAATATCGAGTTTATAAGGCGGGGAGCAAATTTTATTCAATGCCCAATCGAGCCCTATATAATGCTTCTGCCTGACAAAACTAAAAAGATTGAAGAAACGATCGTCGGTGGTGAGATCTAAAAGGAATGATTTTCCGATTTCAGGTTGCCGGCAAAGGTACGCACAAAGGTTGAGTGCTCCGGCAGAGGTGCCATAAAAGGTTTTAAACGGGTCAAAATTAGAATACAAGAAAGCATCTAATACACCGGCAGTGAATATACTACGTTGTCCCCCACCCTGTGCTACAAGCGCATTTTTTCCATTAATATACTTAGCAAACATCTGTTGCTTGTATAAGGCATTATTCCCCCAAACTAACCCACTATTGTCCATTTATCCACCAAAGATAATTAACTAAACACCGCCACTAATCCATAAGCGATAATGATTGCAAAAGCAGAAGTGACTATTGCTATGGTAAATTTTAAATCCGTACTCATTTTCTCACCTTATAGATATTCGATAATCCCTAAAGAGAATAAAACATAGGGTTGAACTAAGTATTAACATTCCTAAGTTTACCTCTCAAGACTTAGCGAAAAGCCGTGCAGAATTATGCAGTTACTGTCACAATTACCTATACATAACTTAGGTACTACCCATAAGTGCGTTCGATCAACTTTGGGACAGGACGAGTAAAACTAAGTAAACATGGTCTAGATTGACAAGGATGACAATACTATGAACAGAAAAATCCTCCCTCTATTACTGATAGCATGCGGTTACCCTGCTATATCTCAAGCAGATATCCACATTACCCCTATGGTTGGCTACAGTATGGGCGGTTCATTTGATACTGAAGAAAATGGCAGCTTTGATATCAAAGAAGCAGTCAACTACAACCTTGCTATCGAAACTAATGTTGAAAAAGGTCGTCTCGGCTTACTTTACTCTCAACAAGACTCTTCCATCGAAGATGTTAACCTTGATACCACACTACGTTACTTACACTTTCAAAGCGCAGTCTTTTATCCTTCAGGAGATAAATGGGACGCCTACTTGGGCCTAAGCTTAGGTGGAACACAGATTGATGTTGAGGGGGCAAGCAATGAATACAAGTTCTCAGCAGGCCTCTACGCCGGACTAGAGTATAAGTTTACTGACAGCTTTGCTCTTCAAGGACAAGTTCGCTATTTAGGAACCTTGGTTGACGGTGATTCAATTACGGTGTGCGACTCTTCTAGCAATGGTACAAGCTGTAAATATGCATTTTCTGGTGACTGGCTAAGCCAAGTTCAAGCCAATCTAGGCTTCAGATTCAGCTTCTAAATCGACACATGAGCATAACAATATATTAACGAGCGAAAGTATCTTAGTTTTTCGCTCTTAATTTAACATTTAGTCATATTCTCTAGCTGAAAGCACTTCTTTAACTGATGACAGCGGTCATTACGATATTTACAGTACAATCCATTAACTCAACCTTTATCACTAGCAATTCTGCGATCATTCTTCCCATATATGAACCTTATTTTATCTTGCCAGACAGAATATCTCACGGTAACCTGCCGTTATGACCCAGAATATTCTACTAGTTTTAGAGTGCGGGTACTGAATTATTTAAAATAAACCACTACTTTTTAAGTGCTATAACAGAATTAACAACCACTAAATTGCACAGAAGCATAGTGATTGTTTTATATACTCTCGTTATTTAAGCAAAAGAGACTATTGATTCTCATTTAGAATTTGCAACTCTTAAGAAGCAATTACAAGGAGTAATTATGAAACGAGAACAATGGGGTTCCCGTACCGGATTTATCTTAGCCGCAGTAGGCTCAGCAATCGGTCTAGGTAATATATGGCGCTTTCCGTATATGGCCTACGAAAATGGCGGTGGCGCATTCTTTATCCCTTACCTTTTCGCCATGTTAACAGCTGGTATTCCATTTATGATTATGGAATTCAAGCTAGGTCAAAAATATCGTGGTTCTGCACCTGCAGCGCTTCGTTCTGTTAACCCTAAATTCGAATGGTTAGGCTGGTTCCAAGTCGGTATCGCAGCATGTATCGCTGTTTATTACGTTGCGGTGATCGGTTGGTCTATCTCATACCTTGGTATGTCTTTCCATCAGGGATGGGGAACTGACACAAATGCCTTCTTCTTTAGCGAGTATCTGAACCTAGGTGACAACTCACCATCAAATCTTGGTTCTATCCAATGGAAGATTGCCGGAACTATGCTTCTAGCTTGGGCTATCACTTATTCTGCAATTGCAGGTGGCGTTAAGTCTGGTATTGAACGTGCTGCTAAAATCATGATGCCGGTATTGTTTGTCATGGTATTAGTGCTTATTGGTCGTACTATCTTCCTACCTGGTGCATTGAATGGTATTAACTACCTATTTGAACCAGATTTCAGCAAGATCATGGATCTTAAGGTATGGGCGGCGGCCTATGGTCAGATCTTCTTTACCCTTAGTATCGGCTTTGCCATCATGCTTGCTTACTCAAGTTACCTGCCAGAGAAATCAGACATCAATAACAACGCCTTTATGACGGTATTGATTAACTGTGGCTTCTCTATCCTAGCGGGTATCATGATCTTCTCTGTACTGGGCTTCATGGCACATGAACAAGGCAAAGAGTTAACAGATGTAGTCTCAGCTGGTGTTGGTCTTGCGTTTGTTACTCTACCTGCGGCAATTAATGAGCTACCCGCACCTTATATCCTAGGTCCACTGCTGTTCCTAGCACTGACTATTGCAGGCTTAAGCTCGCATATTTCAATCATTGAAGCTGTAACATCGGCAATCATTGATAAGTTCAAGCTAGGTCGTAAAAAAGCAGCAACACTTGTATGTGGTACCGGCGCAGTGGTTTCTCTTGCGTTCGCAACCAACGGTGGTTTGTTACTACTAGACCTTGTTGACTACTTCACCAACCAGATTGGTATCGTATTAAGCTGTTTCATCGAGGTTCTATTAATTGTATGGATTGTTAAGACTGCAACTATTCGCAACTATGTAAACTCTGTATCAGATTTTCAGATTGGAGCTTGGTATGATGTTTGCTTGAAGTTTATAAGCCCAGCAATTCTAGCTCTAACGCTATTTAATACACTGAAAGCGACGCTAACGGATGGCTACGGCGGTTATGCACAATTCGACCTGCTACTACTGGGTTGGGGCCTACTCGCTCTTCTCATTATCATCGGTGTAGCAATCAACGTACTTAGTAAAAAGGAAGCGTAATTATGACGACTAGTGCAATCATTATGATGGTTCTTGGCCTTGGGATTACTTGGGGTGGCGCAGCTATCTGTATCCGTAAAGCGATGAACAAACAAAAGTAATTGCTATTAACTGATAGCTTGTCGCTTGATCATAAATATTGGTAGAGCAAGTAAATGTGTTCTAACCAATCATTGAGCTTATTAAAATCACTACTTTGATGTTTATGTGATTGATAACCGTCGTCCCCGAGCACTTTTATCGGGGACCTTTATAACCACAGATGCTCGATAAAAACACTCGAGCATGACGGACTCCAAATGCCCGAATTGTGATTAAGGGATAAACTGACCGCTTTATGCTGTTAGATATCAGAAATGAAAAAGCCGACATAGAAATGTCGGCTTTTTTATATTCAAATAGCACAAAAACTAGAAGCGGTATGTCACACCAATAGCGGCGCCAAACTTAAGTTTTGACTTGTCTTGGATCTGCCATTCTGGAGCTACTTGTCCGAATGCATTCCAATTAGGTGCAAAGTTCCAATCTAAGCCAAGAGGAACGCGAAGACCAAAGTCATCATCCCACTCATACCAACCACCGGCACCTACATACCAGTCAAAAGGAACATCTTGAGAAAAGCTACCTTTCGCAAAGTGGTAATCAAAAGCCATACCATCATTGCCTACCGTCAAATTAAATCTATCTTCAAATTTAACAACTGCGCTTAGGCCCTGATCAAACGCCATACCCACTTTAACAGCACTGCCATTAGAACCAGCCGCTTTCGCTGCCCCTACGTAGGTTGCTACCCCTGTAAGTACTGCTGTGACTAATGCTAGCTTCCCAATATTCACTTTTTGTATCCTTGATAATCTATAACTTTGCGCATTCTAATACTATTTTAGCGCCCTTTGTCAGCAATTTGTGATGAAATCTATAAAAGTGCGTTTCGTAACACACTTTTATTTTTTGAAATACATTCAGGCTATGTATACAAAGGAAGTGTTGTGACTATGAGAATGCATCAGATCAAAAAAAGGAGGCTAAAGCCTCCTTTTTGTATCATGGTTATATGTGGATATTAACCGTTGTTACGAATCCACTCGTCCATGTCTGTTTTAAGGTTGTCAGACTTAGTACCGAAGATAGCCTGTACACCACCTGAAACAACAACTACACCCGCTGCGCCAAGTTGCTTAAGCTTGTCTTGGTCAACATTGTCAGTATCAGCTACTGCTACACGTAGACGTGTAATACAAGCATCAAGACCTGTGATATTCGCTTTACCACCAAATGCAGCTACAAGTTCACCTGCTAGTTCAGAACCAGTTGCAGTTGAAGCAGCTTCTTCTGTTTCGTCTTCACGACCAGGAGTTTTAAGGTCCATAGCAGTGATAACAGCGCGGAATACGAAGTAGTAGATTGCAGCGTAACCAAGACCAACAGCAACCATTAGACCCATCTTCTGAGCATTACCAGAAAGAACGATGAAGTCGATTAGACCGTGTGAGAATGATGTACCGTGTACAAAACCTAGTGCATTAGATACAACATATGCAGAACCAGCTAGTAGTGCGTGGATTCCGTATAGTAGAGGAGCAACGAATAGGAATGAGAATTCGATTGGTTCAGTAATACCTGTTAGGAAAGACGTCAACGCAGCCGAAAGCATGATACCCATTACTTTAGCGCGGTTTTCAGGTTTAGCACAGTGTGCAATAGCGATTGCAGCAGCTGGTAGACCGAACATCTTGAACATGTAGCCACCCGCAAGTTGACCGAAGCCATTACCTGCAGCGCGAGAAGCTTCATCAGCAACCAAGTAACAAGTTAGAACACCTGTTTGTTGAACACCATTGCCATCAACACAAGAACCTGCTTCGAAGAAGAATGGTACGTTCCAAACGTGGTGAAGACCGAATGGGATTAGTGAACGCTCAACGATACCGTAAATACCAAACGCTAGCTCAGGGTTTTGGTTTGCAGCCCAATGAGAGAATGCTCCGATTGCCGAACCAATTGGTGGCCATACGATAGACAGTACGATACCAAGACCGATCGATAGGAAACCAGTGATGATTGGCACAGCACGCTTACCAGCGAAAAAGCCAAGGTATTCTGGAAGTTGGATTCTGAAGAAACGCGCAAAAGACCACGCAGCAACACCACCGACTAGGATACCACCTAGAACACCAGTATCGATTTTTTCAACACCCATAACACCGGCCATAACACTTAGTGTTGCTGTCATGATGCCGTAACCAACGATAGCAGCAAGACCTGCTACGCCGTCATTGTCTGTAAAGCCAAGTGCTACACCTACAGCAAATAGCAGAGCCATTTGACCGAATACTGAGCCACCCGCTTGTTCCATTAGGTTAGAAACAACCTCTGGAATGAAACCAAGGTCAGCGGCGCCGACACCTAGTAGAATACCTGCAACTGGAAGTACTGATACTGGTAGCATCAGTGACTTACCAACTTTCTGCAAGTTCGCAAAAAGGTTCTTAAACATGTTTATGCTCCTGAAAGATTATTAGTATTTTTTGAGGTTCCATCGACTTACCCCCGTAGTCCAATGATGGTTCCCATCGAAGAAATGTAACCTCTACGATTATATTTTTCGTCTCTAAATATATATTGATGCGCCTCAACTTTCCTCACTGACTAAAATCTAAGTTTTGAAAAGCCGTTATGGATCACATTCGCCCAAGTGAGCATAAGTGAATAATCACATCGTTAAGTCATTGTATTTAAACAATAAAACCACAAATAAAACGCTCAACCATACTGCTTCACACGCTTCCAAGTACTTATTTTTTATACGGAAATTTTCTATCACAGCTATGTGAACTCGATTTTAAACACAAAAAGTAATAACCAACATAAACAGTAAATATAGATAATTAAAGCTCTATAATAAACCAGAGGAATGAATTATGTGCAAAAACTAACTTAGCGACGCAAAAAAAGATCGGTGAAATTTTGCGTTGTTTTTTCCGCTACCTGACCCAAAGAAAGACCTTTTAACTGTGCAATATAACTAGCAACTTCAACTACATAGGCTGGTTGATTCTCTTTTCCTCGGTGAGGCACAGGTGCTAAATACGGAGAATCTGTTTCAATAAGCAAACGATCTAGAGGTAAGTTTTTCACAACCTCTTTCAATTCAATAGCTTGACGAAAAGTTACGATCCCTGACACCGAAATATAAAACCCTAGCTCCATAGCTGCCTCTGCAAATGCCTGGTCTTCAGTAAAACAATGGATAACCCCACCACACTTTGCTGCTCCACCTTCACGCAATATCGCTAATGTCTCAGATCTTGCTTGTCGTGTATGGATAATTAAGGGTTTGTTTACTTCAACGGCTAGCGCTACTTGCTGTTCAAATCGTTCGATCTGTAAATTTTTAGTCTCCGGCTTGTAATGAAAATCAAGACCAGTCTCACCAATGGCGATTACCTTTTCATGTTTAGCAAAAGAACGAAGCTGTTCAAGGTCAAATGCGCTCTCCACATCTAAAGGATGAACGCCTGCGGAAGCATGTACTTGAGGAAAGCGAGTAATTAGCTCCATCATCTTTGGAAAAGCATCAAGCGTTACACCAACCGACAACAATTGTTTGACGTTGGCCTCCTCAGCTTTAGCAACGACATCGGCTACACCAGTATGCAAGTCTTGATAATTCAGCTTATCAAGATGGCAATGAGAATCTACAAACATATAACACCTATAAAAAAACGCGCTGTACGCGCGCCTTGTAAACAAAAAATTCAACTAACATGAATAATCATCTAGTTTTAGTTTCAATGAGCCACTGGCTTAATAATAGTTCTTTATTGAGCCCTGTATGCAGGGTAAGTTGCTCCATAAGCTTAGCAAGCCTTCGAGTCATATCGAAAACCCGCTGATAATCTAACGTAGACTTCAGACGTTTTAATTGAGGATGATTTTCTACCGTAGGGAGTTCAACGAAGTATCCTTTCTGAAGCTCTATTAAAGCCAATGACAATAAACTGAGCTTCGAGAGCGTGTCCGTAGAGCATTTGTCTATAAAGGATTTAGGTAATGCAAAATCCTGCTCAACAAAATCCGTTAATGCTGACAATGTTGAGTCAAACTCCACCCCCTGCCCCTGCTCAACAAATGCTTTAAGTTTTAAAGGAGCACCTAAACATAACTGATAATACAGTTCAGGAACCTCAGAGATCCCATTTGCCGATAACCATTGCTGATATTCACTCAGTACAGGCGTTTTAACGTGCCAATGCTGACAGCGACTTTTAATAGTGGGTAATAATCGGTGTGGAGCATGGCTTCTTAAAATAAAAACACAGCTTTCAGGCGGGCTTTCGAGTGTCTTTAATAACGCATTCATAGCCTGCTCTGTCATTGATTCCGCAGGTTCTATCACTATGACTCGCTGACCACTCAATTGAGATGACTCAAGCGCATAACGATTCCCTTCACGGATCTGGTCCACAGAAATACTCGCTTTACCTTCAGCCGGTGCAATTCGATGCAAATCAGGGTGCGTCCCGGCTTGAAATAGCGCACAGCTATGACAAAACCCGCAAGCCTCTACCGTACTACTGTTACACAATTGTACCTTAAGCAATTCTTCAACCAGGCACTCTTCACCAAGACCTTCGGTTGCACTGAAAAGCAAAGCACCTGGCAATGAACCATTCTGCATACTAGCTTGTAAGTTCGTCCAAGTATCAGATAACCACGGGTAATGAGCACCATTCATGACTATTGATTTCCTAACCAATGAACTAGCGTAGCTTCGATATCACGGGCAACCTTATCAATCGGCTGTGCCGCATTAATGATGAGTATCGAGCTGTCGCTGTTCGCCAATGCAAGGTAACGCTCTCGTGCACGCTCAAAAAATGAAATATCCATTTTTTCAATACGATCAAGGTCTCCTCGGCCACGCGCTCGCTCTAAACCAAGTCGAGGTTCAATATCCATGTATAAGGTAAGATCGGGCTTAAAGTCACCTAAGCTAATTTGTCTCAGTGACAGCATCGTTTCTGCTGGGATCTGCCGACCACCACCTTGATATGCCTGGGATGAAAGATCATGACGGTCTCCCACTACCCAATCACCAGCGGTCAATGCAGGCTTAATGACTGTTTCTACCAACTGTACCCGTGCGCCGTACATAAGAAGCAATTCAGTAATATCTTGTAGTTCTTCTGCTTCGTGTTCTTCTTTCACTAAAGCGCGCATCTTTTCAGCTAAAGGAGTACCACCAGGTTCTCGTGTTGAGACGATATTTGAAATACCCGATGAGGTTAATACCGACATGATACTCGCAATCGCGGTACTTTTTCCGGCGCCCTCTAGGCCCTCAACAACAATAAATTTACCTTGTCCCATTTATTTACGTGCCCTTAGCTTTCTTAGATATTCTTGAACTGCGCGATTGTGATCTCTTAAGTTTTTAGAGAATACATGTCCGCCATCACCACTCGCTACAAAGTACAAATACTTACTATCATCTGGGTCAACCGCAGCGGCGATCGCTTCTTCACCTACCATAGCAATTGGCGTTGGTGTCAAACCATACATGGTATACGTGTTGTAGGGTGTTCGTGTTTGTAAATCACGCTTACGAATATTCCCTTTGTACTTGTCGCCCATACCGTAGATAACCGTGGGATCTGTTTGCAAACGCATACCAATGTTCAATCGATTCACAAACACGGACGAAACCAATGGCCGCTCTTCGGGTACCGCTGTCTCTTTTTCAATAATAGAGGCTAGAATAAGCGCTTCATAAGCGTTTTTCAGAGGTAGTTTGTCTTGGCGTTGATCCCAATATTGTTCGAGTATACGGTTCAATTGCGCGTGAGAGCGCTTCATGATGTCTAGATCTGACATGCCTACCGTATAATGGTAAGTCTCAGCCAAAAATAAACCTTCGAGTTTCTCTCTATCAATCTGTAATGCTTCGGCTATCTGAGCCTCGGTCATATCTTTGGTCGTGTGTATAAGATGAGGCGCTTCGTCGAACATTGTACGCCATTCTTTAAAGGTACTTCCTTCAACAAACGTGATGCTAAATTGTTTCTGCTGCCCATGAACCAAATCTAAAAGGGTTTGTTTAAGGGTAAGATTCGGCTGTATCTGAAACGTTCCAGCTTTAACCTGAGTTAACTCAGGGTGCGCACGACGCAATAAACGAGAAAAATCGCTTGGCTCAATCCAACCGTCTTTCTCAAATCGATTTAATAATGAGTTGAATGAGGTTCCAGACTCGATAGTTACCAGAGTGGGCTCATCAATGTTCATTGATTGATTAACATAGCCTTCGAGTTGGTTCCAAGCGTAAAATAAACCAGCTCCAGCCAAAAGAATGCAGATAATAAAAAGGGTGATAATTTTTTTAAGCACTATTTATACTCTCCTGAAAGTCGCGTGTGATTATACCGACTGGATAAGATTTATGTGTGATTTTTACGACAGGAGCGACACCCAATAGAGAATTACACATAAAAATTTCATCGGCGCTCATTAAGTGCGCTATATCAAACTCACCAAGTAGCACCTTCATACCCGACTTTTGAGCCTCTTGGATAACTAACCGACGAATGACACCAGACACACCGCACTTTTCCATACTTGGGGTATAGAGCGTCTTGCCTTGAATCCAAAACAGATTTGCCATCGTTGTTTCCACGACGTGCTCATTAAGGTCAAGTACCACACCGTCCTGAAAACCTTGCTGTTCAACATCAGCCTTTAGCAGCACTTGCTCTAATCGATTGTTGTGTTTATGCCCTGCTAATAAGGGGTTAATTCCTAGCTTGAGCTCAGCAACACCTAGCTCAACGCCATCACGTTGCCAATCTTTGTAGTGTGTCGGATAGCCAAATTCACTGATGGTAACGATAGACTCAGTGACTCCGACAGGGCTATACCCTCTCCCGCCACAACCTCGACTTACATGAAGTTTTAACCCCCCTAAGCCTTGTTCTATTGCAGCTTGGTTTACCCAAGCTCGCACTTGATTCCAGTCGGGCTCAATAATGTGTAGTAGTTGCAAACAAGTTTGCATTCTTTCTACATGCAAAGACCAAAAAAGAGGCTGTCCGTCAAAGGTTTTGATTGTCGTAAAACCGCCATCTCCATAGTTGAAGCTTCTGTCACTGGCCGAGACAGTCTCTCCTTGGACTCCATTTATCCAATACATTTGATCTTTCCAAAGGTTACCAACAAAAAAAAGGCCAGAGCCAGTTTCTTTGAAACTGAGTCTGACCCTTACAATTCTAGCTAACTATTTGTTCTATGGTAACTAAGACTATTAAATCTTTTTGAAGATTAATGAGCCGTTTGTACCACCAAAACCAAATGAGTTACATAGAGCGTATTCGATATCAACATCTTGTGCCACATTTGGCACTAAGTCGATACCTAACTCTGCAGCACGCTCATCCATATCATCTAGGTTGATAGTAGGCGGCACTTTTTGGTCACGAAGAGCCAACGCAGTGATAATAGCTTCAACAGAACCTGCCGCACCCAATAGGTGACCAATCATAGATTTAGTAGAAGAAACTTTCACTTGCGCAGCGCCTGCTTCACCTAAAGCGCGTTTTACGCCGTTAAGTTCTGCAACATCACCTGCTGGAGTCGAGGTCCCGTGTGCGTTGATGTAGCCAATTTGCTCACCAGTCACACCCGCATCACGCATCGCAGCTTCCATAGCTAGAGCACCGCCAGAGCCATCTTCACTTGGAGAGGTCATATGGTACGCATCGCCACTCATACCGAAGCCAACTAGCTCACAGTAGATGTTAGCGCCACGTGCTTTAGCTGATTCGTACTCTTCTAGTACCATCATGCCAGCACCATCACCCAATACGAAGCCATCACGTGCTTTGTCCCATGGACGAGAAGCACCTTGAGGGTTTTCATTATTAGTTGATAACGCTTTAGCTGCACCAAAGCCAGCAATACCCATTGGAGTAGATGCTTTTTCAGAGCCACCCGCAACCATTGCATCAGCATCACCGTAAGCAATCATACGAGCCGCATGGCCGATGTTGTGCAAACCAGTAGTACATGCTGTAGAGATAGCGATGTTAGGACCACGAAGGCCACGCATAATAGAAAGGTTACCTGCAACCATATTTACGATGGTTGATGGAACGAAAAATGGGCTCACTCGGCGAACACCCTTTTCGTTCATAACTTGGATACCGTTTTCAATCAGACCTAAGCCACCAATACCAGAGCCAATCGCCACGCCAACGCGAGAGCAATTTTCATCAGTGATTTCTAGGCCAGAATCATCAAGTGCTTGGATACCTGCTGCGATACCGTATTGGATAAATAGATCCATTTTACGAGCATCTTTTTTAGACATGTACTCTTCGCAGTTAAAGTCTTTGATAAGACCTGCAAAGCGTGTTGAATATTCGGTGGTGTCAAAATGTTCGATATTTGAAATACCGCTTTGACCAGATAGCAGGGCTTGCCAAGAAGATTCTACGGTGTTGCCGACCGGTGACAACATACCCATGCCAGTGACAACTACACGACGCTTGGACACGATTTTTACTCCGGGTTAGATTAATTAGATATTGGTTTTAAACAATAAGGGAGCTGAAATGAATCAGGCGGCCAAGATAGACCGCCTGAGAAGAGAATTACTGAGCGCTAGTTACGTAATCGATAGCAGCTTGAACAGTAGTGATTTTCTCTGCTTCTTCATCAGGAATCTCAGTGTCGAACTCTTCTTCTAGAGCCATTACTAGCTCAACTGTGTCTAGAGAGTCAGCGCCTAGATCGTCAACGAAAGATGCTTCGTTTTTAACTTCAGCTTCGTCAACACCTAGCTGTTCAACGATGATTTTTTTTACACGTTCTTCAAGATTGCTCATTTTTTATTTCCTATACATAAGTCGCTTAATGCGATGTTTTGCGTAGTTTATTCGAAAGTTAAAAAGTTGCAAGGGCATCCTTGCTGGTCAAACCACAATTTTGTGAATTTAACCGATTTTAATGGCACTTTTGACATATATCACGCCAAAAATGCGCAAAATTACACCATATACATGCCACCATTGACGTGCAATGTTTCACCTGTGATGTAAGCTGCGTCTGGAGAAGCAAGGAATGCCACTGCAGCTGCAATTTCACGAGGATCACCTAAGCGACCTGCTGGCACAGAAGAGAGCGTCGCTGCGCGTTGCTCGTCGTTCAGTGCTTTTGTCATATCAGTTTCGATAAAGCCAGGTGCTACAGTATTGACCGTTACTCCGCGAGAAGCAACCTCACGAGCCATAGACTTTGTAAAACCAATTACGCCCGCTTTCGCTGCAGCGTAGTTTGTTTGTCCAGCGTTGCCCATAGTGCCAACTACTGAACCTACATTGATGATTCTACCGCACTTTTTCTTCATCATGCCACGTAGAACCGCTTTAGACAAACGGAAGATTGAAGTCAGGTTAGTGTCCATGATATCTGTCCACTCATCCTCTTTCATGCGCATTAGCAAGTTATCACGTGTGATACCTGCATTATTCACGAGAATATCAAGAGGACCAAACTCTGTGGTGATCTCTTTAAGCACTGATTCAACAGACGCAGGATCCGTCACGTTGAGTGCTATTCCCTTACCTTTGTCACCTAAATATTCGCTAATCGCTGCAGCACCATTCTCGCTAGTTGCTGTGCCGATAACCGTAGCACCACGTGCAACAAGTGTTTCAGCGATAGAACGACCGATACCACGGCTAGCACCAGTAACTAGTGCGATCTTTCCTTCAAGGTTCATTATTCGTTATCTCCGTTAAGAATCTTATTTCGCCGCTTCAAGGGATGCAGTGTCATTAACAGCTGCAGCCGTTAGGCTTTTTACAATACGTTTAGTTAGGCCGGTTAGTACTTTGCCTGGACCTAATTCTAGAAGTTTTTCAACACCTTGCTCATGCATCTTCTGCACGCCTTCTGTCCAGCGTACTGGGCAGTATAGCTGACGCACTAGCGCGTCTTTGATCTTTGCAGGATCCGTTTCAGCAATTACATCAACGTTGTTGATTACGGGCAGCGTTGGAGCATTGAACTTAATCTCTTTCAGTGCTTCGGCTAAACGATCAGCCGCAGGCTTCATCAATGCACAATGTGACGGTACTGAAACAGGAAGTGGAAGTGCACGCTTCGCACCCGCTTCTTTACATAGTGCACCAGCGCGCTCTACAGCCGCCTTGTTACCTGCGATAACAACCTGACCTGGAGAGTTAAAGTTAACAGGTGAAACAACCTCGCCCTGCGCGCCTTCTTCACATGCTTTAGCAATAGCATCATCAGCAAGACCAATAATAGCGTACATTGCACCCGTGCCTGCTGGTACTGCTTCTTGCATGAGTTGACCGCGTAATTCAACCAGTTTAATCGCTTCTTTGAAGTCGATAACACCAGCACAGACAAGCGCTGAGTATTCACCTAAGCTATGACCGGCTAAAAGCTCAGGTGCAGCTAAGCCTTGTTCATTCCATACGCGCCAAACAGCAACTGAAGAAGCCAGTAGTGCTGGTTGAGTGCGATGAGTTTGGTTTAAATCTTCAACTGGACCGTCTTGGATAAGCGCCCAAAGGTCGTAACCTAGTACCTCTGAAGCTTCGGCAAATGTTTGTTTAACAATATCAAACTGCTCGCCAAGTTCAGCTAACATACCAAGGCTTTGAGAGCCTTGACCTGGAAATACGATTGCAAATTTGCTCATAATTCGTCCTTTAAGCCTTGCTAAATATTGAAAAAGAAGTGCAAATGCACTTCTTTTGGTTAATCGAACTCGCTTGGATTAAAATTTAACCAGCGCAGAACCCCAGGTGAAACCACCACCAAAGGCTTCTAGCAACAACGTCTGACCACGCTTAATTCGACCATCTCGCACAGCTTCATCCAACGCAGTTGGTACTGTTGCAGCCGAAGTATTGCCGTGACGGTCAAGGGTCACAACCACTTGATCCATAGACATCGACAATTTCTTCGCCGTTGCGGTAATAATTCTTAGGTTTGCTTGGTGTGGTACTAACCAATCCAAGTCTTCTTTGCTCATGTTATTGGCTTTCAGCGTATCGGTAACCAAACGAGAAAGTTGGGTTACTGCAACCTTGAACACTTCATTACCCGTCATGTGTAGCCATTTATCGACTTCACCACCACGAACTGGCATTTCAAGGCTTAATAGCTCGCCATAACGGCCATCAGCGCCTAAGTGTGTAGATAGGATACCCTGCTCTTCACTTGCACCTAACACGACTGCACCAGCGCCATCACCAAACAAGATAACCGTTGATCGATCAATCTCATCCACTGATTTAGACAGTGCATCAGCGCCAATAACCAAGATATTTTTGCACATACCTGAACGAATATGCTGATCAGCGATTGATAATGCGTATACAAATCCCGTACATGCTGCTGCCACATCGAAAGCAGCACAGCCAGGGATCTCTAGGAGCCCTTGAACCTGACACGCTGAAGATGGAAAAGCATGGCTACCACTTGTAGTAGCAACGATGATTAGGTCGATGTCTTTTTTATCGATACCGGCCATTTCAATTGCATTTTTAGCGGCAATGTAGCCCATATCTGCAACTGTTTCATCGGGAGCAGAAATGCGACGTTCTTTGATACCTGTGCGAGCAACAATCCACTCATCGGCAGTATCTACCATTTGTTCTAAATCTGCATTGGTACGCACTTGGGAAGGCAAATAGCTGCCTGTGCCTAATATTTTGCTATTCATGAAGACTAATTTTGCCTCTCGAGTAAAACGGTTTCCAAACGGTCACTTATACGACTGGGTACTTGACGTTTGACCTCGTGAACTGCCTCTATGATTGCATTGATGATAGCAGTTTTATCCGCACTTCCGTGACTTTTAATGACAATGCCGCGCAATCCTAGCAAACTTGCCCCGTTATACTGGTCGGGGTTCAGCTGTTTTAGCTCAGAAAACAGCTCAGAGAAGAATAATTTTGAAATCCAAGCTCTTAGCTTAGACGACAGCATATGACGTTTTAGCCTTTCAAGGAATAGATTTGCAACTCCTTCAGACGCTTTTAGGCATACATTGCCTACAAAGCCATCACATACCACTACATCCGCTTCATCGTGCAATAATTGATGAGCCTCGATAAAGCCGGTGTAATTAATCGATTTTACCTGCTGAAGCATTTCAGCACAGTTTTTTACCAGATCATTTCCCTTAATCTCTTCCTCGCCTACGTTCAATATTGCCACTCTTGGTACACGTTGCAGGTGTTCTTCTGCAAGTGCTGAGCCCATGACCGAAAATTGAAATAGCGTGTTCGCATCTACCGATACATTCGCACCAAGATCCAATAGCCATACTCTTTGGCCACTACGAGTGGGTAAAGCCGAAATGAGTGCGGGTCTTTCAATGCCAGGAAGTAACTTTAGTCGATAACGAGAGAGTCCCATCAAAGCACCAGTATTTCCTCCGCTCACACACGCCTGTGCGGTTTGATCTTCAACAAGATCAATCGCTCTGCGCATAGAAGTACCTGCGCTACGACGCATTACAGAAGAAGGTTTATCGGTGTCGGCAATGACCTTATCGGTATGCTCGATATGAATTCGGTCTTTGGGAAAAGAACCCAATGTAGAGAGGTGGGGAATGAGGACGGATTCGTCGCCCACTAATATAACTTTCAGCTCTGGGAAAATAGACAATGCCTGCACGGCGGCAGGCACTGTAACATGGGGACCGAAATCCCCACCCATTGCATCAAGTGCAACGGTAATCGTTTGCAAAAAGTAACCTTACTTATTGATTACTTTTTTGCCACGGTAGAAACCTTCAGCAGTCACGTTGTGACGTAGGTGAGTTTCACCTGAAGTTGCGTCTACAGATAGTGCAGCTGTAGTTAGCGCATCGTGTGAACGACGCATGCCACGCATTGAACGTGATTTTTTGCTCTTTTGTACGGCCATTGACCCTACTCCTTTGTCTTTGCTTTTAAGCTTTTTAAAACTTCGAACGGGTTTGGTTTCTCTTCCTCAATTTCTTCAGGAATGTCACCAAAAACCAAGTTATTTGTATTTACGCTACATTCAGAAACATCATGCATTGCAATTTGAGGCAAATTTAGAAGGAACTCGTCTTCAACTAACTGTATGAGATCACATTCACCGTACTCGTTCAGATCTACCAAATCGTACTCTTCCGGGGCTTCCTCTTCGGTCTTTTCGCCCTTATTAGGGGTATAGACGAATTGGACTTCACAAACATGTGTGAAGTTCTCATTGCAGCGTTGACACTCTAAATCGACTTCGACGTTAGCTTTACCAGAGATAACGACCAATCGTTGTTCATCTAAGTCAAATGACAATGTGACTTCTGCGTCGCGTTTTACGCCTTCGACCGACTCGGCCAAGCGCTTGAGCAGACTGACTTGGATGATGCCATCATAGTCTAGTCGTTTCTGAGCAGCTTTACTCGGGTCAACCGTTCGCGGTATTTTTACCTTTTGCATAGGGCGCGAATATTATCTCTCAATTTATATTTAGTCAAAGGAAAACAGAAAAAACTTACTCAATTTTTGTACGTCGATTATTCTATAGCAATCAATACTTACCCACAGATGGAACTCATGAGCGAATATCAAATTGTTTTAGCCTCAACATCACCCTACCGAGCTGAAATTCTGCATAAATTATCTCTTTCTTTTACTCAGCTTAGTCCAGATTTTGACGAAACCGCTCAAGACAATGAAACACCTGAGCTACTCGTCGCTAGACTTGCCGAAGGGAAAGCGAAATCTTGCGCCCTACCCGACGGTAATCACCTTGTGATTGGCTCCGACCAAGTATGTGTGGTCAATGGCCAAATCGTTGGTAAACCGCATACAGTAGAAAACGCTATTAAACAGTTGCACGCTCAAAGCGGCCAAACTATTACTTTTTATACTGGCCTTGCATTATACAACAGCAAACAGTGTCGTACTCAAGTAGTCGTTGATACCTTTAAGGTTCATTTCAAAACCCTAACAGACACTCACATCAAACGTTACGTTGAACTGGAGCAACCCCTTAATTGCGCAGGCAGCTTTAAGAGCGAAGGATTAGGCATCGCTCTATTTCAATCCCTAGAGGGTAAAGACCCAAATACGCTAATTGGGCTGCCGCTCATCGACCTGATTGCTTTACTCGAAAACGAAGGGGTTTATGTATTAGGTAATGCCATTACTTAACACGTAGCCCTTCGATAGCGCGTTGCAATTTATTTTCCATTGGCGCAGATATGTCCATTTCCTTTTCTGTGCCTGGATGGATAAATTTAATATTTGCCGCATGTAAGAAAAGACGATCAAGACCCACTTTTCCTGTAAATGCATCAAAACGGCGGTCTCCATAACGATCATCCCATGCAATAGGATGGCCCGTGTACTGAGCATGTACACGAATCTGGTGAGTGCGCCCTGTGATAGGACTCGCTTGCAATAAAGTGGCGTTATTAAGCTTTTCAATTATCTTAAAGCGCGTTTCTGACGCCTTACCGTTAGGGTTTACACGAACGATGCTGTTCACTTCATTTTTAAGAAGCGGTGCGATCACTTTACGAATGCTGCTTTTCCATTCACCCATCACTAACGCGAAATAGTATTTCTGTACTGTCTTTTCACGAAATTGTGCTTGCAAATGACGCAGCGCTGAACGCTTCTTAGCGATCAGCAATATTCCAGAAGTGTCTCGGTCAATGCGGTGCACCAACTCTAGAAATCTTGCTTCCGGTCTAAGTGCTCGCAAGGCTTCAATAGCGCCAAACTTAAGACCACTACCACCATGAACAGCGGTGCCCGACGGTTTGTTGAGAATAAGCACATGCTCATCCTCATACAATATGCAGTGCTCTAATTCAGACACCTTATTAAGCTTAGTGCTCAAAGCCGGTGTGTCTTCTGTGGCAGGCAATGTTACAGGCGGGATTCTGACAACATCGCCCGCTTGCAGCTTGTACTCTGCTTTAACACGTTTTTTATTTACACGAACTTCTCCCTTACGCACGATTCGATAAACCATGCTTTTAGGGATCGCCTTTAATTGATTGCGCAAAAAGTTATCAATGCGCTGTCCAGCCATGTCGGAATCTATCTCAACAAACTGTACTTGGGTTCTAATTTCACTCATTCGCCTAGTCTAACATCCTAAAGTGCTGTAAATCACATTTTTCTCTGCAAAATTGGATAAGTTAAGCCACCTGTGCTTTTGCCTACTGTTCATTTAAAAACCTGTGTACAACATTAAGCCGTCACAGTTTTGTCATTTTTACTGACATTTATTAAATTCATATATATCAGTAGCTTAATTACGTGTCATTCGCAATTTTTAGATTTTTTTCTATCCTTTAACTGTTTGTCGATTGCTGTGTATTAGTGACACTGTTATAGTTCGTCAATCAATATGCCCTCTTGGTTATTTTTTACACTTTTCTAAGGTGCAAATTGATAAAAAGACTAAAGTCGACTGTTCATTTCCCCAGTGCTGCGTAAGGCATAAGACATTGATAATGAACGAACTTGTCGCGCGACTTTTACCTATCGATGCAGAGATCGACTGCAATTACTTCGCAGATCATGTTTTTCTGAAGAGAAAAATGTGATGGCTAAAGTGTCCCCGAGCATCCCTTCCAGCCGTGAGGCTGCAACGATTGACCATGGGATCAGACACCATCGATAGAAACAAAAGCGACAATCACAAATGAAATAATTAAAGAATCATAACGAGATTTCGAATGAAAAGAATGTTAATTAACGCAACTCAAAAAGAAGAGTTGCGTGTCGCCCTCGTTGATGGACAGAAACTATTCGATCTAGATATCGAAAGTCCTGGCCACGAATCAAAGAAGGCGAATATCTACAAAGGACGTATCACACGCATCGAACCAAGCCTAGAAGCTGCGTTTGTTGACTATGGTGCAGAGCGACATGGTTTCCTCCCTCTAAAAGAAGTTGCACGCGACTACTTTCCTGCTGGTTACACATACCAAGGCCGTCCAAGCATTAAAGAAGTGCTTAAAGAAGGTCAAGAAGTCATTGTACAAGTAGAGAAAGAAGAACGTGGTAACAAGGGTGCAGCCTTAACTACCTTCATCTCACTTGCAGGTAGCTATCTTGTACTTATGCCTAACAACCCTCGTGCAGGCGGTATTTCTCGCCGTATCGAAGGTGATGAACGCACTCAACTTAAAGCAGCCCTAAGTACATTAGAACTGCCTCAAGGTATGGGTTTAATCGTTCGTACAGCGGGTGTTGGCAAGAGTGCTGAAGAACTAGAATGGGATCTAAACGTACTGCTTAACCATTGGAATGCAGTGAAAGAAGCGGCTGATGCAAATCAAGCGCCTTTCCTTATCCATCAAGAAAGTAACGTTATCGTTCGAGCTATTCGCGATTATTTACGTCGTGATATTGGCGAGATCCTTATTGATAGCAACACTATCTTTGAGCGTGCTCAGGCACACATTCAATTGGTTCGTCCTGACTTTATCAACCGTGTTAAAAAATACGAAGGTGAAGTACCACTATTCAGCCACTATCAAATCGAAAGCCAAATCGACTCTGCGTTCCAACGTGAAGTTCGTTTGCCTTCTGGTGGCTCAATCGTTATCGACCCAACTGAAGCGTTAACCTCTATCGATATCAACTCTGCTCGCGCAACAAAGGGCAGCGATATCGAAGAAACCGCACTGAACACAAACTTAGAAGCGGCTGATGAAATTGCTCGTCAATTGCGTCTACGTGACTTGGGTGGTCTGGTTGTTATCGATTTCATCGATATGACTCCAGTACGACACCAGCGTGAAGTAGAAAACCGTCTTCGTGAAGCTGCACGTCTTGATCGTGCTCGCGTACAGATCGGTCGTATCTCTCGATTCGGTCTTCTAGAGATGTCTCGTCAGCGTCTAAGCCCTTCTCTAGCAGAAGCAAGCCATCACATCTGTCCTCGTTGTTCAGGCACAGGTGTTGTACGTGACAATGAATCTCTAGCGCTGTCTATCCTTCGTTTGATTGAAGAAGAAGCACTAAAAGACAACACAGCTCAAGTACTCGCTGTTGTACCAGTGCCAATCGCATCATACTTGATGAACGAGAAGCGCCGCAGTGTGAATCACATTGAACGTTGCCAAGAAGTTAAGATCCTTATTGTTCCTAACTCAGACATGGAAACTCCTCACTTCGAGGTTGTTCGTGTTCGTGAAGGTGAAGAACAAAGTCTGCTTTCTTACCTATTGCCGAAGAAACTAGACGCAATGAAAGAAGCAGAAGCTCGCGATGCGGGTGAAGTTGAAGCTGCACCGCGACGCATTGAAGAGCCTGCACTGCAAGGTTTTGCCTCTCCTGCACAAACAGCAGCGCCGGCACCAAAGCAACCAGCAGCACCTGTAGCTAAACCTGCACCGGCCGCTCCAGCTAAGCCAGCAGCACCAGGTCTATTCAGTCGTATCATTTCAGCTATCGGTAAACTGTTTAGCTCAGAAGAAGTGAAAGAAGAAAAACCTGTTGTTGAAGAAAATAAACCAAAACAGCAGCGCCGCGATCGTAATGACAGCCGCCGTCGCAACAACCGCGATAACCGTCGTCGTAACAACCGTCCAAACCGTAATAAGTCTGAACACGAAGAGACCACGGCTGAAGCACCTCGCGAACAAGCTCCTCAACAAGATGCACCTCGTAAAGAGAACAAGCGTAAACAGCCTCGTAAAGAGAGAAAAGCGCCAAGCAAAGTTGAAGAGCAAGGCAAACAAATTGCCGAGCAAGCTCAACAAGAGCCTGAAGCGAAAAACGATAAAGAAATCAAGACGAGCCAGGTTAAGCAACGTCGTCAGCGTCGTCAGATGAAGAAGCAAGTCCGAGTTAAGGACCAGCAAGCTGAAGCCGACCAACAGAACGTAAGTACTGAAGCTCCAATAGCTAAAGTTTCTAAACCTGAAGCAGAAAAGCCAGCGAAGAAACAACAGCCGAAAGCTCAAGTTTCAGTTGAAGATAATGCTCAAGTTGAAAGCTCTGAGAAGAACGAAGCACCACAACAACGCCGTAATCGCCGCTCTCCGCGTCATTTACGTGCCAGTGGCCAGCGTCGTCGTCGCGGTCGCGATCGCAGACCTAACCCATTCCGCCTGCGCAAGGGTGGGGTTGCCTCTCCTGAGATGGCAATGGGTAAAGTAATGCCTAAGTACGACTTGCCTAAACCAAAGAAGAAAGCGCCTAAGGTTGAAGAAACAACTATTAGCGTAATCGGTGGTGTAGCTTTCCCTGAAATTTCTATGGGTAAAGTTATCATAATGAAAGCAGATCAACCGAAGGTAGCAGTAGCACCTAAAGTGGAAGAAGCTAAAGTTGAAGAAACTAAGGTTGTTGAGCCTATCGTTACTGAAACAAAAGTTACTGAAACGAATGTTGAACAAGCGAACGCAGTCGTTGCAGAACCAAAGACTGAAGCACCAGTTATAGCACCTAGTATTGCTGAGTCTGCAGAACAACAGCCTGCGCCAGTAGCTGAGACTCCTGCACCAGAAGCAGTAGTTGTTGAAGCAGCTGCAGTGGAAACAGCAGAAGTAGTGACTCCTATTGTTGCCGAGCAACCAGAAGTTAAAGCTGAGCCTGCTCCGAAAGCACCACAGTCTGCACCTAAAGCGACTAGAAGCTTCAAGGGCCACGCCGCATCGGGAATGACAAGTGCACCTGGTCCACAGGAAATACGTGAAATCTCTGTCAACGCAGCCGATTTCCGTAGCGAACGTCTTCAAGGTAAAGCAGGTGGCAGCCAAGCTGCTACCAATAAGGCAACTGCCGCTACTACTAAACCAAATTACTAATTTGGATTAGTCAGAAAAGAGTCAGCTTTAAGCTGACTCTTTTTTTTATCTAAATCTATTGGATATTCTTGCTGTTTCTCATCCCTTGATTGCACTTCAACCTCGTTTCCGTTAGCATTCGCCGACAAAAATACTAATAGCAAGCATGAATGTGTTACTCCATGTAACCATATTCCGCAAATATCCACTATCGCGACTATCCTTTAAGTCTTCGTCGCGAACCCAAACCAAAAGATGAAATAACACAAATGTTTGAATCTCCTAAGTTTTCAGCTCAAAGCGTCAAAAATGATGTTTTGTCCGGTCTTACCGTTGCTCTTGCATTGGTACCTGAAGCGGTAGCCTTTGCCTTTGTTGCGGGTGTTGACCCTATGGTCGGCTTATACGCTGCCTTTATCGTTGGCTTAATTACCTCTATTTTTGGCGGTCGCCCTGGCATGATTTCTGGTGCAACTGGCGCTATGGCCGTTGTAATGGTAAGTCTTGTTGCGGTGCACGGTGTAGAGTACCTATTCGCTGCCGTCATGCTCACAGGTCTACTACAGGTCCTTGCTGGCATATTTAGGTTAGGCAAATTTATCCGCATGGTGCCTCATCCAGTGATGATTGGTTTCGTGAACGGTTTAGCGATTGTTATCTTCCTTGCACAGTTGGGACAATTTAAAACACCAGATATTGCCGGTGTAATGACTTGGTTACCTGCTGAACAAATGACGATCATGCTAGGTCTAGTCGCACTCACTATGGGCATCATTTTCTTCCTTCCTAAGCTGACTACAGCAATTCCGTCTTCTTTGGTGGCCATAGTTACAGTAACTCTGATTGTTCAATTTGGCGGTCTTGATACCCGTACTGTTGTTGACTTCCTGCGTGCTATGTCTGGTAACGATGCAGCGACTCTTGCAGGTTCACTACCAACATTCTCGATTCCTCAAGTCCCTTTCAACCTAGAGACACTGAAGATCATCTTTCCATATGCCATCGTTCTAGCGGCAATTGGTCTCATTGAATCACTACTGACTCTGACTGTTCTTGATGAAATGACAAATACTCGTGGTAAGAGTAACCGCGAATGTGTAGGTCAAGGCATTGCTAACCTAAGCTGTTCTGTATTCGGTGCTATGGGTGGCTGTGCGATGATTGGTCAATCGATGATCAACATTAACTCAGGTGGTCGCGGTCGTCTTTCTGGTATCGTGGCTGCGGTTGCACTGCTTATATTCATTCTTTTTGCTTCAGCGCTTATCGAAATGATTCCACTAGCGGCGCTAGTTGGCGTGATGTTTATGGTTGTTATCGGCACCTTTGAATGGGCGACATTCAAACTTGCACGTCGTGTACCAAAGCAAGATTTCTTCGTTATCGTTTTAGTAACAGTAGTAACTGTCTTGACTGACCTTGCGGTTGCCGTTGCCGTTGGTGTTATTGCTTCCGCACTGATGTTTGCGTGGCAACATGCTAAACATATCTATGCGAGTAGCCAGGTCAATGAAGAAGGATCTAAGGAATACCGCATTCATGGCCCTGTATTCTTCGGCTCTGCTGCTAACTTTTTGGAACTGTTCGATGCACGTAACGACCCTTCAGACGTCATTGTTGATTTTGCTGATTCTCGCGTTGCTGACCATTCAGCGATCGAAGCAATTGAAACGCTGGCTGAACGTTATGCGGCGGTAGGCAAAACGCTACATTTACGCCACCTTAGCCAAGACTGTCGTGCATTGTTGCATAAAGCAGGTAGCCTTGTAGAGATCAACGTGAAAGAAGATCCTAGCTACAAAGTTGCGACTGATGTCCTAGCTGGCTAACAACGATTAAATACAACAATGCCTATAGAGAGAGTATCTCCATAGGCATTTTTTATATCAGCCAATCATTACTTCTGCTCTGTAACCAATTCATCATTCTTAGCTAGCTCTTCCATTACCACAGCATCATGAGTACAAAATGGCTGCATATTCACGCTGTGTAATCCTTCGTCCACTTCATCTTCGGTGATCGCTTCTTCATCCAATTGATGAACGTGGAATCTAAGCACGACCAAAGCGATCAAACCAAATACAATGCAGCCCACCGCTTGCCCATACAGGACGCCTAAAGCACCAAACCAAGCAGACCCTATGTAAACAAATGGAATGGTTCCCACTGTCGCTTTGCCTATATTCAGAGCCGTAGAGTAAAGAGGCTTACCGAGGTTATTAAAAGAGGTATTCGCTACGAATTGCGCACCATTAAACACAAAGGTAATCGCCACAAAAGTACAGAAGGTACGAACCAACAAGTCCGCATCGCCTGTTAAGTTAAAACTTGTGACTATTTGCGACTGTAGGAAATACAAAATCAAGCTCACCACAACACAATAGATACTCACCACAAACAGTGAGTTGCGTAAGGTTTCTTTAACCCTATCAACTCGGTCAGCGCCGTAATTCTGCCCAATGATAGGACCCACTGCGCCTGATAAAGCAAAAATAGCGGCAAATACCACCGGTGTTAAGCGTCCTACAACCGCAAAGCCTGCCACAAAATCCTCACCAAACTGCGCAATAGCGCTGGTGACTATGGCATTGCCTACTGGCGTTGCAATATTGGTAAAGATTGCAGGTAGCGCGATAGTAAATATCGCTCGTTGTCCAATCAGCCACTGCTTGTATCGGAATTTTCCAACCAAGTCGTGCTGCTTTATAAGGGGCGCTAAAGAAAAGGCCAGTACCGTAAATCGAGAAACAACAGAGGCCAGTGCAGCACCCTCGACGTTCCACATAAATACAAAGATAAATATAGGGTCTAGAATCGCGTTAACTACCCCGCCCCATATCGTCGCCATCATAGAGCGTTTAGCATCTCCTGCGGCGCGTAATGCCGCGCCCGCAGCCATACCAAGAGCCACAATGGGAGTACTAGGCAACAAGATATACATATAGTCTTTCGCATGCTCAAACGCCGCTCCCTTAGCACCAATGAGTTGCAATAGTTCAGGGATGTAATAGGTCATCACGCCGGTAATCACAGCGTTGACTAGGAAGGCCGTTACCAAAATATTGATAACTAAGTGGCGAGCACTCTGTACACGTTTAGCGCCAAGCTCTTTCGATACCAAAGCGCCCATCGCTATGGAGGTACCTATGGATATTGAGGTCGAGAAAAAAATAAGGGTTCCAGCAAAGCCCACGGCTGCAGCTAACTCCACCTGCCCTAGCATACTGATGAACATCATATCTAAGAGATCGACAATAAACAGCGACATTAAACCAATGGAACCTGCTCCTGACATAGTCAGAATATGCCTCATTGTTGAGCCTTCGACGAATTTTGCTTGCTGCTCTGCCACTGCTACTTCCTTGTAGATTCTTAGAGGTCTAACGTAGTAATTCGGTAGCGAGTATCAACATCACAACGCCCACCGCACCCTCAAGTACTTTCCAAGTATGGGCTTTTTTGAAGTAAGGGGTTAATAATCTTGCGCCGTATCCCAAACTAAAGAAGAAAACAAAGGATGCGCATACCGCACCAATACCAAATAAGTCTTTATTCGCACCATATTGAGTAGACACCGAGCCGAGTAAAACCAAGGTATCAAGATAGACATGAGGATTGAGCCAAGTAAAGGCGAGACACACCGCGAGGGTTTTGTTTAGTGAGGAAGGCGCTTTGGTCGTTGGGTCTAGCGTATGCTTATTTTTGAAGGCAGACCAAAGACTGCTTGTGCCATAAACAATCAAGAATAATGCACCACCGTAGCGCGCGATGTCTTCAACTTGAGGGTAAGTCTTCACTACTACAGAAAAGCCCGCTACACCTGCGCTTATCAGTAACGCATCTGAAACAGCGCATACCAAACACACCCAAAACACATGTTGTCTAAGCAAGCCTTGTTTGATGACAAATGCATTTTGCGCTCCGATAGCTAAAATCAGAGACAGTCCAATAGAAAAGCCAGCTAAAAACGCAGACATTGCTTTGTTCTTGAATACATTGATTCATCCATGAATATTCCGAAACAACAACTCTACAAGTGAAGCTCCTAATTTACAAAAGGAAAAAGAGCAAACCCATCGAACTGAGTTTGCTCTTCGTGCCCACAAGCAAGAAGCAATGAGCGGTATCACTAGTTGTCTTGGTATCATTAAAGTGGTCAGCTTTTAGCTGACCGCTCGATTCGATTAACAATAGATGTCCATCTGGCGGTAGAGAACACTCTATTTGGGCATTAGACTAGAAGCTAGCTGCTATTCACGACAACGCATGAGTAGAACAAGAGGGATGGTCAGCTAACTTCCAGAATTCTTTACTTAAACTCTTTTTGCTTTTAATGCTTCATCAACGGCTACAGCAAGTGCTACAGATGCTCCTACCATTGGATTGTTACCCATTCCGATGAAGCCCATCATAGCAACGTGTGCGGGTACTGAAGAGCTACCAGCAAACTGAGCATCCGCATGCATACGACCCATAGTATCGGTCATACCGTAAGATGCTGGACCTGCTGCCACGTTATCTGGGTGAAGTGTACGACCTGTACCACCACCTGATGCCACAGAGAAGTATGCTTTACCGTCACGGTTACACTCTGCTTTGTAGATACCTGCTACAGGATGTTGGAAGCGTGTAGGGTTAGTTGAGTTACCAGTGATACTCACATCAACACCTGCGCTACGCATGATTGCTACACCTTCGCGTACATCATCAGCACCGTAACAGATAATCTCGCCTCGTGGTCCTTGTGAGAAACGACGACGCTCTACTTCATTCAGCTCACCCGTATCGTAATCGTATTGAGTTCTTACGTAAGTGAAGCCATTGATACGTGAGATTAGGTATGCTGCATCTTTACCTAGACCATTAAGGATAACTTTAAGCGGTGTAGTACGCGCTTTGTTTACGTTAAGTGCAATCTTGATTGCGCCCTCAGCAGCTGCAAATGACTCATGGCCAGCAAGGAAAGCAAAACAGGTGCTTTTTTCATCTAGTAGACGAGCCGCTAACGCGCCGTGACCGATACCCACTTGGCGTTGTTCCGCCACACTACCCGGTTTACAAGATGCCTGCAGACCTTTACCAATAGCATTCGCAGCTTCAATTGAAGTTTTGCTGTCAGTAAATAGCGCGTAGGCTGTACCTACTGTGTATGCATCAACTGCGCTTTCAAAAGCGATAGGTTGAGTTTCCATCACTTGTTCACGAGTATCGATGCCAAATTCTTTACAATAAGCGAATGCTTCTTCTAAAGAGTTCATGTTCATTTCTGTTAGTAATGCTTGAGTTGCGTTATTCATAATTCAGTCCTCTTCGCTTATTGTTGACGTGGGTTAATAGTTTTAACAGCTTCGTCGAAACGACCATACTGACCACTTGCTTGCGCCAGTGCTGTCTCAGCATCAACGCCAGCGTTGACTGCTTTCATGAATTTACCAAGGTTCATGTATTGGTAACCGATAACTTCATCGTTTTCATCAAGACCCATTTTCGTTACATAGCCTTCTGCAATTTCCATGTAACGAACGCCTTTAGCTTTTGTTGAGTAGCTAGTACCCACTTGGCTACGAAGAGTTTGACCAAGGTCCTCTAGTGCTTCACCCACTTCCAGACCGCCATCTGAAAATGCTGATTGAGTTCGACCGTAGGTAAACTGAAGGAAGATTTCACGCATTGCCACATTGATAGCGTCACAGACTAAATCAGTGTTCATCGCTTCAAGAATGGTTTTGCCGGTAAGAATTTCTGATGCCATTGCAGCTGATTGAGTCATACCCGAACAACCGATGGTTTCGATTAGCACTTCTTCAATGATGCCTTGTTTTACATTGAGAGTAAGTTTAGCAGCGCCTTGCTGTGGTGCACATGTACCCACACCATGACTTAGACCTGAGATTGCAATAACCTCTTTAGGGTTAATCATACGGCCTTCTACTGGAATAGGAGAAGAAGCATGTAGGTCGCCACGTTGAATTGGGCACATTGATTGAATTTCGTCTGTGTAATGCATAATGTTTTCCGCTCTAACAAATGAATAAAGTTGGGAAAACAGTGCGAGAAAGGATTGGGTGCAAGATGAATTAGATACGCCCCACCAAACCGAGTACCATGAGGTACTAGTTTCAAAGATCATAAAGATCTATGAGTCACTGTTTCCGATTTTGGTAGGAGTCATCAGCCGAATGGTCGGCGGTTAAGTAGGTGGAACCCCATCACCTGTGCCACTAAATTTAAGTCAGACAAGGGAGTATCACAATAGGCATAAGTGGAATCTAACATTACAATTATGCAACCAGTTAACTATTTGAGATCGAAAGCCAAATAAAAGTTACACTAATTCAATAAGATAGATTGAACAACGCTTACGAAACTATGTTGAAGGATAGGCAATTAATGTCACAAAAAACTATTGAATATAAAAATCTTCCTAGCAACCTACGTATTTTGGGCAGAACTTTATTCAAATCTCAAACGAAATCCGCTATCCCAAGATTGCAGTTTACTGTTGAAGGCTTTCACTTCAACCAAGCTCACTTGCAAAGCTACAAACGCTATTGTGGTTTTTCTCACAATGAAATGCCTCTGCCTTACTTATTTGTAGCCAGCCAAAAAGCGCAATTGCATTTACTCACTGATGAGCAGTTTCCGCTAAAGACATTAGGTTTAATTCACACTGGTATTCGTTTTTATCGGCATAAAGAAATCGACACTAAAGCCAATTACAATGTCACTGTTTCTGTTGGCAAAGTAGAAAATAAGGCTCGAGGCATCGAGTTTGAGTTATGTGTGCACTTTTATAAAAACAGCGAACTGGTGTGTGGATTCGATAGCCACTACTTCTCCATTACGAGTAGCAAGCGAGGAAATAAGCCTGCGAAAATCGCTGATGACTTTACTGCCTTTCACAGCCTTGCTCATCTAAACATAACAGAGCAAAGCGTGCGCGGATATGCTCGAGTATCGGGAGACTACAATCCTATCCATTTGCACAGACTGACCGCTGCCCCGTTTGGTTTTAAGAAGCCAATTGCACATGGCCTGTATTTACTGGCTCGCTGTTTGGTGTCTCTGGATATTTCGCCAAAAGAGGTCGTAGCTAGCTTTAAACGCCCTGCACTACTGCCTATTGAGACCGAATTAATTCAATCAAACAACCAGATGCTATTGCTTAATATGGATAGAAAAGCGCTCTTGAATATAGAGTGGGTTAACTAGCTTCGGTCGGTGAGCGTGATAGTCACAATACCATGGTCACTCGCCATACGATCAATAGCATAAATAGGATTCACTAGATGGCTATCGGAAACCTGATAATCACTCACCTCAAACAAACAAGACGCGCTATTGCGGTCAAACTCTTCAGAAAGCATGATGTAGTCTAAAACACTGCCTTTTGCGCCATAATAATGTGTTGCCTGTATTGGTGCCTCTTCTGCTAAAAGACGCTTGGAATCACTGAGCCCTCTTATTTCATCAGCATTATTTGCATGGAAGCAAGAAAATTCAGCACTGTTCAAATCTCGATTGAAATCCCCCATCAGTAACTGAGGATAGCCTTTAGTGCGCTTACGCTCAGTAAAGAACGCATCAATAAAACGGGCTTCAAGACCCCTCTGCATGGTGGAACGCCAACTTTCAACCTGCTTCAAGCTAAATTTCTCCTCACTCAAAGCTTTAGGACGCTGTGATTTAAAGTGTACGACTACACAATCCACCTTCCCAATAACCGGCAGTTCGATAAGCGCATGCAAAGGGGCTCGACTAAAAGTGAAACCTAACTCTTTTGATGCCAATAGATCAGGCTCAACCGCAGATACCGACAGTAATGGATAGCGAGAAGCAATGCCAACCACCGGCTCTGAATGGATAAAATCACTCTCAACCTTTGGCTCATCAATCACCGCAAAGTAGGGATAACCAATACTAGCCAACTGCTCTTCTAGAGCATCAGCACTAAAAATCTCCTGAAAGCCGATAACATCAGCATCTGAAGCTTCTATTTGCTTGAGTGTCCAATGCTGTTTATCCTGCCAATGAGCAAAGCTATAGATGTTTTCAAAATCGTAGTAAGCCCCTGGAGGCGCTAGATAATTAAACAGGTTGAAGGTTGTGATCTTTATTTGATGTGGGCGCAAAGAGCATCCATCCATTACTGTTGCTAGAAAGCTTAACTCCAAGATAACTCAAGTTACTGGTTTCAGCGAGTGCCATAGAGTATCTTAAGAAAAGTACTAGGATGAGGAGAACCCAAATGGAATACGCCAAACTTGGCCATAGTGAATTGCAAGTATCGCGCGTCTGCTTAGGTAGCATGACTTGGGGAGTGCAAAACAACCAACAAGATGCCGATGAGCAAATCAATCATGCTTTAGAGCAAGGCGTTAATTTTATCGACACCGCAGAAATGTATGCTATCCCACCCACCCCGGATACTTACGGAAAGACTGAAGCCATTATTGGTGACTGGATCGCTCGCAATCAAGCCAAACGTCAACAGACCGTCATTGCAACTAAAATTGCAGGACCCGGTATGCACTGGGTTCGAGATGGTGGGCCCATTACAGGTGAAGCCGTTATTCAATCGGTAGAAAATTCATTAAAGAGACTGCAAACGGATTACATTGACCTTTACCAACTGCACTGGCCGAATAGAACCTCTCCTCACTTTGGCAAACAGTGGTCTGACACATTCAACTTTGCAGATGTAAACGTCAGTGCTCAGCGTTCACAAATGCTAGAGATCTTACAGGCGCTTAACGAGTGTATTGTGGCAGGTAAGATACGCCATTGCGGGCTATCAGATGAAACTACTTGGGGTATCAGCACCTATCTAGAGCTTGTCGAAAAACACAGTTTACCTAAGATGGTTTCAATCCAAAATGAATTCAGCCTATTGTGTCAAAAGGATTGGCCATATTTGATTGAGCACTGCCATCACGCCGATGTCGCGTATTTGCCTTGGTCACCACTTGCTAGTGGTTTGTTAACAGGGAAATATGCTAACGGTGCTCGCCCTGACGGCAGTCGTTGGAGCTTAATGAATTCAAAGAACATCTACAGAAGCACTGAACTCGCGCACAACGCCGTCGCGCAATACGCTCAAATCGCAACAGATATCGGTATTACACCAGCGCAATTGGCCTTAGCTTGGTGTAACAGTGTTCAGGGCGTGACCTCTAGCATTATCGGTGCGACTAGCATGGGTCAGCTAAAAGAGAATCTGGCTGCATTCGAACTGATCCTCGATAGCGAAACACAAAAGCGAATTGTACAAGTTATTAAGCAGTTCCCAGCACCTTATTAATTAACGAATAAGGCTAGGGCAACCTATTAGGGTGCCCCAGTCTTTTACTGAGCCTAGAAAAATGAGTCAGTTAACCACATCGAACGACGCGCTACCGGTGCCTTCATCACCAAAACCCAATCGACTGTTGCTCACAGTGATTACGCTGTTGCTGACGATTGGAGCTTTGCTTAATTTAGCTGACCACTATGCGGATATTAAGCTTGATGAATCCATAGAACAAGGCGTGGTCGCCTTTGCATCTGTACGCAGTATTCATGCGGTAATATCTATGCTCAAAGGCACTGAAATTAGCGTACCATTCCTGACGGTGAGCGTAGGTGAAATATTATCTCCTGCCACAGAAATATTGCAGTCAACGTCCACCGTGCTCACCACAGCACTCGCTTCGCTCGGCCTGCAGAAAATATTACTCGACGTGTTTGCTGCCAAATTGGTCAACATCATCATTGCCTGTAGTGCGGTGCTCTATCTAGTGACCCTGTGGTTCTCTTCCGTTAGTCGATTCTTAAAATACACACAACCGTTGTTTTTTATTCTTTGTCTAACTCGATTCTTACTAGTAGGTACGCTACTACTTAACAGCTTAGTTGACACATTATTCTTGAATGAACAAACTGAACAGATCACTCAGAAAACTGACTTAATTGCTACCGATCTACATCAGTTCAATCAAGAACTGATTGATGGGAAGGCATCCCAATATGAAGAAGATGACAGTTTATTGGGAAGTGCTAAAAGAACGTGGAACAACGTGACCAGTGGCTTTGAACAAACCAAGCAAGAAATGCAGAAAAGTTTTGATGAACTTCAGGAAAAAACAGAGTCTTTAGTCATCAATCTACTCACCTTAATTGCCATGTTCACGCTGAAAACCATTTTGATCCCCATAGGCTTTTTACTACTACTCAAGAACCTGTATTGGAATCTAATAAAGCGGTTATCTCCGATTTAAGGCGAGCTTGTCCCTAAGTTTTAGGGGCAAGTCTTAACCTTGTTCTCTGTATCTGGCGGACGTAATAAATTCACCAAAACTCTCACACCAAATAACCACGGTAGTGTAATCCTGTAAGTTTATAGCCTTATCAACCTCGAGGCTAAAGCCATTAAAACTTTTTACGTCTCCTACCTGAACCATCTGCGATTTTAGTTGGTTGAATTTTTCTTCTGTTTCCACATATTCTGGAGACAAATACAATTTATAATCAGGGCCAGGCGCGAGTTCACCTACAAAGGAGATATGCTCTGCACTCAGCATCACCTTTCCTTCTCCCCAATGAAAAAAGTCGCTGTCTTGGCGTTCTTTATCAAAGCTTGCAGTAAACTCCGCCTTATCGAAATGCTGAATAATTTGTTCCGTTGGCGCAGGTGGCGCGGTCAAAATTGGCAAGGCGTATATACCGAGTGCGAAGCCAAAGCCAATCGCCACTATATGAGTGACGAATAACAATACTTTTTTCAATGTCATCAATCCTTGTCTAAATAATCCATAACTCATTCAATTCTAGGCATATTAACGCCGGCTTGCTGAAGAAAGTGCATACGCGGCAATACCCAATAACAATCCCCAAAAAGCGCTACCAATACCTATAATTGATACCCCCGAGGCTGTCATCAAGAACGTGAGTAAAGCTGGCTCTCTCTCAGTTTCGTCATTCAGCGCGATAGCAAGGCTATTGCCTATGGTTCCCACCAGAGCTAATCCAGCAATGGTAAAGACTAAGGCTTGAGGAAAAACAGAAAACAATGTCGCGACCGTTGCAGCAAATATCCCAGTGAGCAAATAAAATAGACCTGCCCATATCGATGCCATATAACGTGTTTTAGGGTCTTCGCCTGCTTCTTTTCCCATACATATAGCGGCAGTAATTGCGGCAAGGTTAAACGCGAAACCACCAAAAGGCGCCATCAGCACACCCACCGCTCCTGTTGTTGAGATAAGTGGAGATGAAGGTGTTTGATAGCCGTTAGCCCTTAAAACAGCAATACCGGGGACATTTTGTGAAGCCATGGTCACCACAAACAGTGGGATCCCGATACCTATCACAGCAGATAAAGACAACTCAGGGGCAATCCAAACCGGAGATGCCATCTGTAAAGCAATACCATCTAGTCTCAACGAACCTTGACTCAAGCTGATTGCAATTCCAATAAACAGCACCAATGGTATCGTATACAAGGGTACGAACCGCTTTAATATCAAATAGCCAACAAGCATACAGCCCACAAGCAAAGGGTCGATTGCAATTCCTGTAAACACATTTAGACCAAATTGAAGTAACACTCCCGCCAACATGGCTGAAGCAACAGAATTTGGAATGTGTCGCGTTAGTTTTTCGAACCAACCCGTTAAGCCGCACACCAGTATCAAGGAAGATGAGAACAGAAATACCCCTATCGCTTGATTAAGGCTAACACCATCTAGTGATGTCGCTAGCAATGCAGCCCCTGGTGTCGACCATGCTGTTAATATTGGGGTCTTATAGAATAGGGATAAGCCTATGGTGGTCACCGCCATCCCCACCCCTAGCGCCCACAACCATGAACTGATTTGCTCAGCGTTGGCACCTGCCGCATTGGCCGCTTGGAAAATAATAACCGCTGAACTGGTATAGCCAACCAACACCGCGATAAAACCCGCAGTAATATGAGATAGATTAAAGAAGCTGTGGATCTTTTTCCCGTACTGACGACTCATCTGCATGCCGCTTGTCCTTTCCTTTGATGACTTCCTTGTGCGTAATAGCGCACAAATCAAAACATAGCACTTGTGCGCTATAACGTACAGCTCTAAACTAAACCCATAAGCGGGATAAACGAGTGTGATTTGAAGTGTCAGAACAGCTATTTAAGCAGCAAGTGGGAAATAAATTAAAATCAATTCGTCAAGATAAGCAACTTAGCCTCGACGCGACAGCAAAACTCACAGGGGTGTCTAAAGCAATGCTTGGGCAGATTGAAAGAGGAGAGTCGAGCCCTACCATTAACAAGCTTTGGCAAATCTCCAGCGGATTAGATGTGTCCTTCTCCTCATTTTTTGCCACAAAAAAGGCGCTACGTCAGCACAATCAAGCATTCCCCAATGACAGTAAAATGAAGGTTGATACGCTATTTAGCTATCAGGAAGATACTCAATTCGAGATGTTTGAAATACAACTAACAGACTTTCACCAGCAAGACTCTACGCCCCACAGCCTCGGTGTGATTGAGCATATAGTCGTTTTATCCGGAGAGTTAGCTATGTTATTTGATGGTGACTGGCACCCGTTGAAACAAGGAGAATGTATTCGATTTTTTGCAGACCAAGCGCACAGCTATAAAGCCATTACTGAAACCGTGCGCTTTCAAAATATTGTGTACTACCCCTAGCCCTATATCACGAGCCAATATCCGTAGCCATGTCGGCCGACTTTTTGCTTTTACGCCAGCGAATTGGCATTAACGGGATCACAATCATAGCAATACCAATAATCGTCAATAGATCAGGGATCTCGTCAAACCACATGATCCCAAACAGCGTCACAAAAACCAGGCCTGAGTATTCTGCGAGCGCTATTTGACTTGCGGGCGCCTTTTTATAAGCCACAACCACTAGCGCGTGATAACTCAATACAAAAAAGTTAATCGCCAAGATCCAAAACAGGTGATGTACTTCAATTGTCCCCCAATTAGGCAATGCTAGTAAGAAGGCTCCTGGAATCGTTAGAGCCGTAGTCCAAAACAGCGTCGAGACCACCGACTGAGAAGCGGGTAAACGCTTGATTAATATATTACCAACTGCCATCGCCAAAGCACTACCCAAGGCTATAATCGCAGCCCAATGAAAATGTTCTGGTCTTAAAACCACTAATACCCCAATAAAACCAATAGCCGTTGCTATCACCTTTTTCATCGGAGGCATCTCTTTCAGGAAGATAATCGACAAAGGCAACATCATTAACGGTGCTACATAAAACATTGCATTCGCCGTCGCTAAGGTTAAATGAGTAATCGCCACCATAGCGCAGCCGCTACCAATCAAAATAAATTGCGAACGCCAAAAGTTAATCTTGCCACATCCTTGCATACGCTCTTGTCGTGGCAGGCGTAACCATAATGGGGCGATAATCAGTAAGCTCATGATCTGCCTGATTAACACATACTGAAAGGTAGGCACCTCTCCATTAAGGACTTTCAGTGAAACATCCGAGAGTGAAGCTAAGAAATTGGCAAAGACCAATAGTAAGATGGCTTGAGTGACTGAATTACCGCGCATAGAGCTCTAACATAGTGAAGAATGGCAAAGATGCGCGAAGATATCAGTCTTTGTACGATAGATCCAATTGTATGACTAATTAAAGCTTGAGCTATCATTAGACTAAGCTTGTGCTAAAGTAGCGACCGCAATACCAACACCTAATACCGAGTATCGATATCCTGATGAAAAACAAAAAGATCACCCCAGAAAATGCGACTAGAGCCGGTCTTCATCCGCGAAGCAAACATCACGGACGCTATAATATCGATGCTTTGGTACAAGCACTTCCAGAACTGAAGCACAAAATCACGCTAAACCCTAGAGGAGAGCAAACGGTAGATTTTAGCGACCCTGAAGCCGTGCTGACTCTCAATAAGGCTTTGCTGGCTCACCACTATAACGTGCAATTCTGGGACATCCCAAAGGGGTACCTGTGCCCGCCCATTCCAGGGCGCGCTGATTATGTGCATCGCTTGGCCGATTTGCTTGATACAGAAGACAACACCATCAATGTTCTGGATATCGGTACAGGGGCAAGCTGTATCTACCCGATTATTGGCGCTACAGATTACCAATGGCACTTTACCGCATCCGATGTTGACCCAGTATCCATCAAGGTTGCTACCCAGATTGCTAAGCTCAACCCTCATCTATCGAAGAAAATAGTTCCGCGCTTGCAAAAAAATCCTACCAACATCTTCAAAGGCATCATTAAAGAAGGCGAGTATTATCACCTCACCCTATGCAACCCCCCTTTTCATAAATCTTTAAAGGAGGCCGAACAAGGGACAAAGAGAAAGGCCGATAATCTAGCCAAAAATAGAGTTAAGCGCGGTTCAGAAGCTACAGATAAAAAAGGGCAGACAATCAAACCTTCATCGCAAGGGCTAAATTTTGGAGGTCAAAAAGCTGAGCTTTGGTGCCCAGGTGGAGAAGAAGCCTTTATTAAAAATATGGCTCAAGAAAGCGCCCTATTTAAACAACAAGTCGGTTGGTTCAGTACCCTTGTATCTAAGAAAGAAAACATCACACCAATCAAGACACTGCTTAGCAAGCTAGGTGTGAATGACGTTAAGGTCATTGAGATGTCTCAAGGACAAAAAATCAGTCGATTTATTGCATGGCGTTACTAGTTCGCCGAAGAAACAATGCTAGTAAGCAATGACTTACTAGCTAGGCCGTTTAGTTATTTACGGCTATTTATATTAGTAGCGGGATATCGCTGACTCAGCTAGTCTTTAGCTTCAAACTCAGCTCTACAGCGCAAGCCAGCCGATAGCTCCCCTGCATCATTATTGAGTGATACCGTCACCGCAAAAGTATTACTTGCAGCATCAATAATAGGGTCAACAATCTTGACCTCTCCCTGATAAGGAACATCAGTGTCAAGTTTGTACAGTGTAACGCTCTCTCCTTTCTGCACCTGACCATAGAGTTCAGCAGGAAGGACGACATCTGCATGCATCGGGTTTAAGGTCGCAACACGCAAGAACGGTTGTTCATCAACAAATTCACCAGGATCTTTAATTCTCTCAATAACAACACCAGAAATCGGGCTTCGAGTCTGTCTTTGACCGAGGCGAACCTTAGCTTCTTTTAATTGATATGAAGCGAGTCGTTGTTCGGTAATCATCTCATCTTGTTCATTTTCAGAGATCAAATTTTTTCGATAAAGATCTGCGTTGCGCTCAACTTTACGTGTTGCAAACTCAAGCCTAGCTTTAACTGTATTGATAGCGGCAACTTCTAGTGTCGAGTTCAGTGTCATAACCAGTTGCCCTTTTTTGATTCGGTCTCCTCGATTGACCTTGAGATCCTTGATGACTCCCTGAACTTCGCTACTAAGCTCAACATCCGAACTTGGCTCTAACAAACAGCTTAGTGGCATAATACCGCCAAAGTCTTGCCTTTCATCTGTAGCTGAAGCTGTTTCTATAGACAAAGAACCTATCACCATTATTGCCATCCATGCCATTAATTGGACTGTGTGCGTTTTGTTCATTGTTACACCTGTTGTGAGGAAAATGACAACACTTCCTGTTGTTGCTCATCATGTTGCAATAGTTGTTTGCGTGCCTGCTGTTGTCGTCTCTCGATTTGATGCTGACAACGACGTATACACTTAAACAATAAGATATTTTTCAAAGGTTTGGGGATTGGAGCATAAAATAATAATTGCAGCATTTTTCTCCAACCTTCTGTAACCATGTCTTCTTCTAATGACAATATATATTCGACACTACCATGGTCACCTTGGCGGGCAGATCGCCCCTCAAGCTGTCGATCAACTCGAGATGAATCATGTAAGCCCGTGATGATTACATGCAACCCACCTTGTGCTTCTACCTCAGACTCAAGCTTAATATCCGTACCTCTTCCTGCCATGCTAGTCGCTATGGTGACTCTCCCCTTATGACCGGCTTGCTCAACAACCTCAGCCTCGGTTTGATCTTGGCGTGCATTTAAAACTTGATGCTCTATGTTTTTCTCTGTTAATAGAGAGCTTAACCTTTCAGAAGCCTTTAACGACTGGGTCCCCACCATAATTGGGCGTGAACTCTGCTTCCTAATGGCTGAAATCTTAGCCACTATAATCAGCCACTTTTGTGTCTCACTGGCTAATATCGTTGCGCCCAATTGAACCCTTTTACTTTTTTTGTGAGTAGGGACATCAACAACTGGTAATCCGTACACTCGCCAAAATTCACTTTTAACCTCATCGGCTGTGCCCGTCATTCCTGATAAATGATGGTAATAACGGAAAAAATTCTGGAAACTGATACTTGCAAGTGTTTCTCTCGGATCACTCAGTTCACACCCCTCTTTGATCTCAATTAATTGATGAAGACCTCTTTCCCAGGTGCGATCTGGCATCCTTCGCCCAGTATGCTCGTCAATAATGACGACCTTACCCTCATCGACTAAGTAATGCTGGTCTCGAATAAATAAAAATTCAGCTGTGAGTGCTTGTCTTGCCAGTTCTGATCGTCGGATTCGCCCTTGCCATAAAGGGCCTAAATCTTTCGTCTTAGATTGTATTGACTCTTCACCACTAGCTAAAATATCCACTCTGCGCAGAGAGGTTTTAATGGAAAAGTCATGCCCTTCTTGTAAATGCGAAATAAGCTCATAGGCTTGGGAGTAGAGTTCAGACTGTTCTTGCTGAGGGGTGGTCTCACCTGATATGACCAAAGGTGTGGTAGCCTCATCCATAAATACGCCATCAGCCTCATCGACAACCGCATAATGAAGCCCTCTCAACATTAAATTGCTCAATAACGAGTCGCGCTTGGGCAAACTGCGCAAGGCATGCAGTTGCAAAGAGTCATTAAATTGACCTAATTGAATACTATCCTTTAGGTAGTCAAACGCGAGTTCGTTGTTGGTGCAATAAACAATATCCCTCGCATATTGTCGCTGACGTTCTTCTCTTTGTAGTCCTTGAATCACTATCCCAACAGACAACCCTAATCGCTGGTAAACCGGTGTCATTAATTCGGCATCACGCTCGGTTAAATAATCATTAACCGTCACCACATGAGTAGGAACGCCTGCGAGTGCAGCAGTAGCAACAGGTAGGGTCGCGGTTAACGTCTTACCTTCTCCCGTCTGCATCTGGCCTATGGTGCCATGAAGTATGCTAAGCCCCCCTAAAACCTGACTATCAAAATGCCACATACCCAACTCTCGACCAGCAATTTCTCTTATTAAAGCAAAGCACTCTACGGTTAAATTGAAGGTCAATCCGTCTCGAAGCAATGCCTGTTTTATTTTAAGTATCTGTGTATTTAGTTGAGCTTCACTAAGAGCTCGATAACTCGCATCTTTGGATTTTATTCGCCAAAGCATCGGCTTATAAAGCCATACAGAAGCACGAATAGGTCGACTAAAATAAGCGGTAATAGCCCGCCACCAGCGAACCATTCGCTCTTGTTTTTCAATCGTATTTTGCGCCCTATCTACAACAGAAGTAGGGCGACGTTTGGGACGACTAAACATCGAATTGCCTCAAAAAAAGGCGACGAATTGAACGATACCAGCGATAAGCAATCGGCTCACTATCATGCTCAAATAGAACATGTACCCTTTCATCGAATCGAGTAATAGGCGCTTGGGTGCTATCTAACTCCACTCTAAAGTATCCCTCATAGCTCTCAAGATCATGACTTCGATTTGGGTCTAAAACAATCTGCCCTCCCCCTTCAGTGGCAAGTACAGCACTAGGTAAGGTTCTAGTTGATGAAGGAACAAAACGTTTGATACGGCTGGTATATTCTTGATTTGGGTTCGATGCGAGCTTAAGTGTTACCGACGAAGTCTGCGTTCTAACTCTATCAATATCATCTTCTGATATCATTGCCGCTAATGGCAGCGAATCAAAGTCCACCAAAAAACCAAAGATTTGCCCACGATAATAATATCGACCCTGCTCTGTTTCTCTATCTGCGTAGAAAAAGGTGCCTTGTGCTGGGCTTTTAATTCGTAAACTTTCCATTCGTGATAACGCATGTCGATACTCTTGCTCTAAATATCGAAGTTCTTCTAACAGTATTTCAGACTCTGAACGATTCTTAACGCTAGCCTCATATCGAAGTCTTGCTTCAATCAGTTGCGAATTAAGTACGACTACCTGCGACTCTAAATCCGGCGAGTTCAACTCTAAAATCACCTCACCCTGTTTCACGCTAGAGCCTGCTTCTACAAATAGGTGATCAACAAAACCATTTACTTCTGCCCGCACATACGCTTGTTGAGGAACATAAATAACGCCTTGCGTATAGGTTTTATAAGGTGCAGGCACAGCAAAAAGAACAGCAATAATTGCCAGTATCAATACAAAAGAGCCCAGGTAAATTCGTTTGCTTTTCAGCCGCATAGCAGAGTCTGTTCTCGGTTTGGTGACTAATTTGGCTATCGGCAATATCAAGCTTTGCATTATCGACCATATAGCAAGTAGCACACCGATGAAAAAATATTTACTCGCGACAAACAAAGAGATTGCCACCATGACAAACAGCCGGTAGATATATGCCGAAACAGCATAGACTACCAACCATATAGATTCAGTATAGGAGTAAGCGTTTGTTCTAACTGATGAAATTCTAAAAAGATAACGCTTCACTACATAACCTACTTGGGCGTTACCTCTAGCACCCAAATTGGGGATTTCAAGGAAATCAGCCAACACATAGTAGGCGTCAAAGCGTAGCAATGGATTGCCATTGAACAGCAAGGTGGATACCCCACCAATCAGCATCACATTGTATGCCAAGGCACGCACGAGACCAGGCTCGACCATCACCCAAACAATCATGGCAATAGCTGCCATTAATAGCTCACCCAGCACTCCTACGGCGCCCACTATCATGCGTTGATATTTATTGCTAAACGAAGATGTCGCGGAGGCGTCTACATAGGGCACAGGGATAAAGATAAGTAACATCACTCCCATCTCATGCACCTCTCCACCCCACCGCTTAACTGCATAACCATGACCAAGCTCATGAATAAGCTTCACAATAGGATAGGCAAGTGCCATCAAAAATAGGTTTTCTACCCCTAATACCTTGTCACTCAGATTGTTAGTGAGAGCGCCCCAATGGGTAACGGCAAGCACGGCTCCAGTCAATACGACAATCAACCAAACCAATGCACCTAGTTTGGAAAATACAAGGTTTGCTACCCATTGAGTTGAACTAAGAAAACGTTCCGGGTCTAGCATAGGAATACGCACACTCAAGGGCGATTTAAGTTGTTGTAACAGCTTTTTTTGTTGTTCATTTTGCTTACGACGATGCAAATGCTCAATACTAGGTAGGACGTTGGATTGCACAACATTGGCTTTGTTAAGTTGCCCGACCAACTGAATCACTTCATCTTGTGTAGGCAAATCTTCTTTCAACCGTTCACATGCAACATCCCATATCTGCTGAAGGGTTCGCTCACCATTCATTAATCCGATCAGTTGATATGCTTGTGGCGTAAAGCGCTGGAACTGACCAGTCACATGGTCTTGTAGTACATACCACACCTTGTCTCGATACACATGACGGTGAATAACTGCATGTTTACGAACTCGTATTTTTAAATTCGATACCTTGTACCAAGAAGGGCTAAAGAGAGACTGCGCCATAATCTCCCTAACCCCACCAAGACCACATTCTTAGTCTTAGCCACTCAGTCATATCCCTTGTCCATATATTGAATAGGAGTCTTTCATCGATGGCTACCTTACCTATACCTTCCATACCAGGCTGTAACTGAGAAGAGAGTGCATTTAACTCTCCCTCCACGATAAAGTAGCTTGCTCCATCTTGTATCTCTGTAATCGGCGTTATCTTACTCACCGTGAATTCAAAACCTGACTCAGGCAGCGCAGATAAGTACAAGGTACCTTCCTGTCCTAATTCAAGATCTGAAATTCGACTTTCTTGCACCATCAGTTTGATTCTATAGCTATCAGTTGGAGCTACCTCTAATAAAAGATCGCCCTTAGTCACAGCGCTTCCCAGTCTCTGACTCAAATCACCGCTGACTACCAATCCATCATAGGGCGCGATTAGTTGGCCTCGCTCAATCTGACTGTCTACTAATTCAAGTTGCGCCTCAACCTGCTTCTGTTCAGCACTCAGAATATTGATCTTAGCTCGATCACGCGCTGATAAGGCCTCAAGTCTTTGCCTGTTGATCTTACTTTGCTCACTCAACCATTTTAGTTTCTCAAGACGAAGGTCTCGATCATCCATCAAAACCAAGGGGGCATCGGCTGTCACTCTGTCCCCTGCTCGCACCAATGCATCACTAATATAGCCATCATACGGTGCTACAATCGCTTGCTGCACAGCACTCTCTACCTGTGCATCAGCTGATAACTTATATTGACTCGTTACGGTCGAAAGCAAGTATCCTATTCCTAACAAGGCAAGCAATAGGAGCTTTCTACCTAAATAGTTAGGGCCAAACAAACGTTTTAATTGATTCGCCGAAGCATCGACTAACTTTTTGTACCAAGGGCGATCATTACGCTGCTTGTCCTCTAAAGTGGGGAGCACTAAACTGGCAATACTTTGGCACAGCTCAGATTCTGACTCACTCCACAACTGCTCAGGCTTTCCCTCAACCACTAAAGCCCCGAAGGTTTCCCCCCGCAGGTAAAGTGGCACTGACATAATTCCTATATCGCCATGCTGTGAAGACATTTCTTGATGTGCTTGAGTGATGAGGTTTTCATCATTTTTGAGATTAGGTACGCGTATCATCCTTCCCTGATCTAAGCACTCGTCCATCACTCGTTCGATCAACCGAACATGGTTCATCTTCTTGCCAAACTGAGCACTATGAGATAAATATTTTAAGCGCGAACGTCTGTTTTTATATTCTCCAAGGCTAACTCTATCGCAATCAAACAGCACTGCGAGCTCTGTCACTAGGCGCACAGCGGCCTCGTCAAAGGTCACTTCCGATAATACCCTAGCCAAGATTTCTACACGGGTCGCGTAATGTTGTTGATCTTCTAATGAACGTTCTAGCCTTTGTTCAAACTCAACGGTTTCAATTCCTGATACACTCCATTGAATGAGGGTCAGGGCTTGGGTTAACTGCTCTTTTGACGAAACTCGCACAGCAAAAGCCACAAAAGCAATGAACTCGGTCTGTTTATCCAAGACAGGATACAAAAGTCCGAACATTTCATTCTGCGCAGAGTCGGAAGATAATCGAGTCACTTGAGGTTGAGTGCTCTGTAGGTGTTGTTCTGCTAATTCAGACAGCTCTGAGTAGCTAGGATTTTCAGCATCAATAGAGGCAACAGGCAAATAGTCTGCACCAATTTTTAGGTACACCACTGCCGTCTCAATGCCTGATAAGACCGAGTGATGTTTAGCTAGCCAATCATGGTAATAATTTTTTTGTGCCGATGACTCAGGCATTACTTGTTGCGGGGTAGCCATAGTGGCTTGTTGTGTCATAACCTATACATCCCTATCACACACGCTTAATGACCATTTCCTTACGATCACACTAATTTAGTGTTTACTTGGCAAAAGCAATTGCCAAATAAACAGGTGCGCCCTACGAGTAGGACGCACAACCCTTTGATAAAATTAGTCTTGTTCTTTCTATCTGTCCACAGAAGTTGTTACAAGGACACATTCTCTCTATTGGTTTTAAGACTTGAGGACCTTGCTGTCTTCTTATCTGCTCGCATCACCATCCAACCACCAAGCCCTGCAATTGCAGCTTCAACATCAATACCTTCACTTTCCTTGCTATCGACTCGCATATCTACCTCAGGAAGACATTCATTGTCTTGTTCTAAGCACTCTTGTACCGCTAATTCAGCAGGTACTTGCTCAACATCATTGTCACTGATTTGTTCTTCTTTAGGCACTTGGTCAGCTTCAGGTACTTGCTCAGCCTCAGGTTGAGTCGTCTCTTCGATTTGCTCTAATGGCTCTCCTTCAACAGGAACAGTTTGTACTTGAACCTGACCACTAGAGCCACCAGAACCAGCTTCTGCGATGACAGCAATTAGGTTATCAAATGCTTGTTCAGCCTCTGTCGTAAACTCAACAGGGGCAGCAGCTGAGCGCGTTCGTGCGGTTTCAGCTAAATCAGACTCAACATACAACTGGTCAGCATAGCCACTAAATAGCCCTTGCTGCGATAAACGAATAAAGTCCAATTGACCTAACGCTAGTGAAATAATCAACTCAGGGGTATCAACGGTTTCGCTTTCCACTAAGACAAATTGACCATATTCTCCGACCAATATGTCTTCATCAAAGCTAGCAAAGAAAGAATCGCTACCAAAGTGTCCTTGCAGACTGTCTTGGCCCGCACCACCAATAAGAGTATCATCGTCACCTATAAATAGGTCTATGGCGTCAAAGACTAATCTATCGTCTTCACGCACGACCTGAGAACCATCGCCACCAATAAGATCATTGCCTGCACCGCCATCTAGTGTATCGGCGCCGAAGCCACCGAAGATGATATCTCTATCGCTACCACCCTCAATAAAGTCATCTCCACCAATTGAGGTATTGCCCGTTTTCACATCAATATAACGGCCAGTACTGTCGGTAACGATTCGACCATCATCGCCAATGATAATGGTTTCACCAGAGGCATTTTTCACCTTGTCGTTACCCACACCAGCGATTGAGTGGTCATTACCCGCACCAAGTACAATGATGTCATCGCCACCAGTCGCATTCTCTTGGTCTGTACTGACAATCAGGCGATGAACGCCATCTATAAAGTCCACCTCACCATTGTCACCGACAACAACATCACTGTCATCGCCCGTGGTAATTTGGTCTCCAGCAAAGCCACCTAAAACAAGATTAATGCCATTACCCGCATTGATAATATCGGCACCACCTTGAGCAACGGCGGTACTCATAGCCTGCACTATGATGCCGTCATCGTCATACGATACTTGCCCATTGTCACCAAGGATATGATCCATACCATTTGCGGTGGTCACAACATCAGCACCATTACCCGCAATAACCACGTTATTGCCTTCCCCTAAGATGACCTCATCATCACCACCTAGGTCTTCTTGAGTCGTTCTCGCCAGTGTTAAGATGCCATTGCCGTTGTAACTAAGGATGCCATTATCCGCTAGCACTTCTGTATCACCAGAATCAGACATCACGATGTCGCTATCTAGACCTGCTATCACTCTATCAAACCCAGTGCCAACCTTAATGATGTCATCACCTGTGGTATCGCTATTTATGTCTGTACTTTGAATAGTGCGAATAACGCCATCTTTAACATCAATCTGACCATTGTCACCAATCACCACATCATTACCGGAGCCTGTGGTCATCTCATCACTACCAAAGCCAGCAATTAGGATATTGTCACCATTGCCTGCGTCGATAACATCATCACCGCCAAGCTCTAGTGAGGTTGATTTCACTTGCATCAATACGCCAGTAGCATTGAAGCTTATCTCACCATTGTCACTAACGATAATGTCTTCACCGTTGGCCGTGATAACGGTATCCGAACCCATACCTGCAACAACTACATTGTCGCCTTCACCTAGGGTCACCTTATCGTCACCACCAAGGTTAGTTTCTGTAGATTTCGCGTTGATTAGGATGCCGTTTGCGTTGTAGGTCAGTACACCATTATCCGCGATAACATGGCTATTACCTGAATCAGACATCACAATGTCGCTATCAAGACCGGCAATCACTCGATCAAAGCCAGCACCTACATTAATAGTATCGCTACCCGTGGTTGCGTAATCCATATCTATGCTTTGGATTACGCGAATCACGCCGTCGATTAAGTCAATCTGACCGTTGTCACCGATAACCACATCACTGCCAGAACCCGTAGTTACCTCATCAGAGCCAAAGCCTGCTATAACGCGATTATCCCCGTTACCTGCATTAATGGTGTCACTGCCGCCTTGGTCAATTGCGATAGATTCAGCCTTAACGAATACTCCTTGGTCATCAAAGTTAAGCTCACCGTTATCACCCATAATGATATCGCTGCCACCCGCTGTGGTTACGGTATCGGCACCGAAACCCGCGATAACCACATTGTCACCTTCACCTAGGGTGACCTCATCGTCACCACCGCGGTCGGTTTCAGTGGCAATAGCGTTCACCAAGATGCCATCGGCGTTGTAGGTCAATACACCATTGTCGGAGATGACATGGGTGTTACCTGAATCTGAGGTAATCTCATCATTCTCGATAGTAGTAATAAGCTCGATACCATTTACGGTTTCGGTAAGCTCCTCAGTAAAGGTATCCAAACCAGCAATTACTCGGTCTGAGCCCGCGCCAAGATGGATAGTATCGGCAGCTGCAGTAGAGCGGTCCACATCCGTGCTTTGCATGGTGCGGATAACGCCATCAACAAGGTCTATCTGACCGTTATCACCGATGACTGTATCATCGCCATCATTGGTGGTTACCTCATCAGAGCCAAAGCCTGCAATGACAATGTTGTCACCAAGACCTAGAGTGACATCATCATCACCGCCAAGGTTGATATCATTGCTTAGCGCGCTTACAAGAACAGTGCTATCGTTCCAAGCACCTGAGTAGTTCAACTCACCATTGTCGGCAATAACATGGGTGTTGCCTGAATCAGAGGTAATGGTGTCGCTACCAAGACCGCCAAGCATACTATCGTTACCAGAACCTAAGTGAATCTCATCATTACCAGATGCATTGCTGTCGCCTTGCTCAGTTTTCAGTGCAATAGCGTTGTTTCTTAGATCTACTTCACCAAAGTCACCTAGTACCCAATCATTGCCCGAGCCAGATTCAACATAGTCGCCACCTGCGCCAGCTAGGATAATGTCGTCGCCTTCATCACCATAGATAGTATCGGTGTTGCCTGTATTGGTATCAGAGGTAGTAATTAGGGTAACTACGCCTGTATCAATCAGGATATTACCCATATCGCCAAGGATGATGTCACTATCGTTACCTGCAATATCAGTACCCTCAGGACCATTACCACCATAGATAGAATCTGACGCTTGACCACCAAACAGGATATCATTACCTGCGCTACCGGTGATGGTGTCGCCACCGCCATTGGTAAAGCCAACGTTGCTCACCTCAGTCACATCATTGAGTGACGTAGAAAGGATACGATTAACACCATCTAGCTGGTTAATCACACCCTTATCGGCAATCACGATATCATCGCCAATGCCGGCATTGATGGTGTCGCTACCAGTCGTTAGAGGGTCAGAGGTTTCTAGGTTGTCGTTCACCCCATCTGCAATATTCACCACGGTTAGGATCTGAGTGCTCAAATCTAAACGTGTGCTTACGTCAATATTAAAGCCTGCATCGCCGTAGAGATGGTCATCACCACCTAGGCCGTTAATAGTGTCATTACCCGAACCACCAGCGATATGGTCGCCATATTCACTGCCAGTAATCGCATCATTACCTTGGCCGCCGAAGATGGTTACTGAACCGCCAGCGCCCGAAGCATTGATAATATCTGCGCCAGGGTTGTTAAACTCACGAGCCTTATCGGTTTTCTCATCCGAAGTAGCGTTGTAGGCAAAGCCGTTTTGACCGGTATCACCAAACAAAATAAGCACACCATCAGCATCACTACCAGTCACGGTTAGGGTATCACTACCGCCACCGCCATGAACCACAGTAATCACATCTGCTGCAGTATCGGTAATCGTGACATTGTCATCGCCTTGGCCAAGTAATAGCTCTACCACCTCGATATCTTTGTACTCAATACCTTCACCCATTCCTAGGCCAGTTAAGCTGATATCGTTAAGCACACCACTGTTGTTCTCCTGACTGCCATCGTTGAACACATTGAGTACGTCAGTTTGTAACACTTCACTCACTTCAATGTTCTTAACAGGTAGGTCTGTGTCGGTTTCACTCGGTAGCATGATTGCTAGGCTAAGCGCACGCGCCTTACCTTGAGGTACACCGCCCTCAATGATCAACTTACCTTGGATACCAGTTAGGATATGTGGTTGAAGTGGTGGATTTTGAACCGGCTGAGCATCTTGTTCTTGATACTCCTCATTCACAGAAAGAGTGATGATGATAGGTTGATCCCAGTTAGTGGAATCAAAGGTCACAGTGTTGTCATCTGCACTAAAGCGAGGATCTTCACTGCTAAACAGAGTCTGACCATCATTCAATAGATTCACGGTTACTGGAGCCGTTGGCGCTTTACTTAGCACTAGGCTGTAATCGTCATCTTGAGCCTGACTCACTAGAGTCGAGCCGTCAGTCTGCGTCACGATAACCGCACCGCTATCGTTATCCGTTACAAACAGGATCTGTTCGGCATCATCCACTTGGTTGTAATCAGAATCATCAAGATCACTGCTTGCGGTTAGTTTGACGCTTCCTTGATATAGGTTCTCTACATCTAGGTCATCCAGAGCGTTCACACTGAAGGTCTTAACCTGATCCCAGTTAGTGTGGTCAAAGGTTAACTCGTCTGTGCTGAACTCTAGCTGAGCTGAACCGCCAGCACCTAGCATCTCTGCAATAGAGACAGTAACGGTTTCACCTACCTCTGGCTGTGTCGCAAGTCGTACATCAAATGTAGCGCTCGCTCCGCCCTCGGTAAGCTGATCGCCGCCTTGTGGAAGCACGATAATGTCCGCTTGGTCATTATCGAATACATTTACCTCAACGTTCGCGATATCCAGACCATCAAAGTCAGGGTTATCACTGCTTACGCTGTGGCTAATCACATAGTCACGCACCCCTTCCATGGCGCTATCATCGATAGCCTTCACATAGATTTGGGTAGTGTCTTGCCAGTTAGAGCCTGATTCGTAAGTCACTACCAGTGACTCGTAGAAGTTGATGTTATCGGTCGAAACCAAAATACTGGCTGCCTGACCATTGGTGTTATCTTTGTCGCTGCTAGAAGCACGCGCCGCCGAAACAGTCACATAGGCCACAGTAGCCACGTTGGGTTCATCAACGCTTAGAGACAATTCATAGCTGTCGGTCATGCCATCTTCATCAACCGTTACCGATTGATTGCTGATAGCTACTGCTCCATTGTCTTGGCTAGCAACGTTCAGTGATACGCCTTCAACGAAGATACCATTGTACGCTTCATCATCACTAAATACGCTGTGGTTGATAAAGCTGCTACGACCTTCAACCGAGTAAGAAACGATTGGCTTAGTTACATCGCTGGCTACGTTAAACACGTCAGCGCCCAGACCGCCGATAATAGTAGTTTCCACATCGGCGTTTGTGCTTAATACATAGAAAGTGTCGTCACCCTCAAGGCCGTCAACTTCCGCAAACTCAATGCCTTGATAACCAATATTTAAACCAGCACCAAAGATGCCGTCCTCGGTGATCATGAAGTTATCATCACCCTCAGTACCTAGTACTACAACCTTATCGCTACCTGCACCACCGTCGATCTTAAGGGCTGCATTGATACTGTATTCGATGGTATCTGCACCCTCACCACCAAACAGCTCTACATCCACGCTGTTGTTGGTTAGGCCACTATCGGCAAGCAAGAAAGCACGAACCACAAAGCTATCATCACCTGCTTCACCATAAAGTTTGGTTACTGCCTTGTTTGAGTAGACCTTGATGCTGTCTTCGCCATCACCGCCGTAGATCACCATCGGCAGGCTGTTACCGTTACTCAAGAAGCCTAGGGTGGTTTCTGTGGTCTCGATTTCATCACCATCAGCGACAAACGGACCTACACGGTCACTACCAAACAACTGACCTACTTGGAAAGTATCGTTGTCTGCACCACCATCTAGGGTAAAGATGGTGCCAGTATCATCACTGTAGAAGCTATCTTCGCCCTCTAGACCATTGATGATAAAGCGCGCATTGATGTTGCCATCGTAGTTGATGCGCTCAACGGTATTGCCGTAGCCACCATTGCCGTCATCATGTAGAGCTGCTACAAAGTTAGCGCGGACTAGGAAGGTATCAGCACTTGCTAGACCATTTAGACTAACCACATCAGCGCCATCATTGCCTGCACCAGAGTCTTCAATATCGATAATGTAATCGGCATCGCTACCTGTGCGATTGATGATGTAACTATCGGTGCCAGCTTCGCCATCAAGCACTAGTTTGTCTGCTCGGGTATGAAGCTGATTCACGGTGATTTCGTCATCCCCAGCGCCCATACTTACATAGGTATCCCCAATTAGGCTTTGTGCGTCGATAAGTAGCTGATCGTTACCTTCACCTGCATCAATATTGATGTTGGTTGCGTTCATATCACCTTGGATGACAAAGCTATCATCATCGGTGTTGCCGGTTAGATTGATATCACCACCGGCTACCATGCGGCCTTGAATATCTAGGGTAGAGCCCATGGTATCTTGGTCACCAGTTTGACCAGAATCGATCTGGATATTAACGTCCTTATCCGCATCCAGTGTTGCACCAGATTCCAGAGTGAAGCCGTCACCCGAATTGATATTAATATTTGCGTCAGTCTCTAGGGTTACGCCCGATACTATAGTTATGTCATCGTTAACCGAATTGTCCTTCGACTTAAGATTAATATTGCCTATAGCAATTATGTTCTGATCGACCGTAAGCGGGCTCTGTGTAACCAAGTTGATTTCACCACCAGCCTCAAAGCCGCTAGAAATGCCATCAACCACGCCACCGACATTCAATGCTCCTGTATTCAGGATATAAGTACTGCCTGTGGTCGATTGACCTTGGATATTACCCACCTGAGTCGCCAATGCTTTATCAGCACTGCCGATATCTAGAGAGGCAAACAAGTATGTTTTACCTGCAATAACGTTATTGCCACTGGCACTGTCATTCAAAATGCGGCCCGCAGGCGCTGCAATAAAGGCGATTGCCGCTGCGCCTGTTTGAATAGTGTTTAGATACAGGTCACCTACGGTTTCAGTTAGGTGTGTGTTGTTAAAGCTAGATACGGTTAGGTTCTCACCCTCGGTTGAGCCAGAGTCCACTTCAATATCATTGCCCACCTGACCAACGGTATCCAAGCGTGAGGTTAGCGAGATGCTTGCGCCTACGATGTCTGCGATTTCACTTGGGTCGTCAACAACACCATCTAAGATAGCCAGGTGCGCTGCTAGCTCAACATTACCCTGCGCAGACTCTACATGGTCAACATCAAGGTTGCCTTCGGTCTCATTCACGCGAATATCATTTTGAGCATTAGCGGTTAACAGACCGCCGGTTAGATTAATGTCTAAAAGGTTACCAATAGCACCTACGCTGCCGGCATTTGTAGTGAGCACTACGTCAACAGCGCGGATATTCTCATAATCGTGATCAAAACTGTCTACAATCGAACCGTTCACTGCTAGTAGGTCAACTGTTCCACCGCTAGAGAAAATAGTGGCTACATTAATATCCGAGTTAATCTCGGTAATAAATATGTCACCCTCTGCTCGCGCGGTTAAAGTTGCATCCGCCGCTAAGTCGATAGTGAAGCGATTGTTTGCACTACCGATTGCACCTGAGCCCGCTTCAAGGATCAAGGTTGAACCTGCAGTAACAGAAGCGCCGCTACCCGAGCCATCAGTCAAATCCTGCTTAGATTTGATACGCACGTTGTCACCCGATACAGAATCGACCTGCATCGATTGTTCAGAGCCAAGATACACATTACCTGTAGCGGTTGCGTTAATTGAACCTGTAACAAGTACATCGATATCTTCACGCTGATCAATAACCACCTTGTTCACACTTGCAGTGCGGTAGTCATTAGAATTAAGCGCAATGACCAAACTTGCAATGCTAGGATCAACCTCTTCAAGATCAACCACTAGGCCAGCAACACGATTCACTTGATAAACTTGACTGCCCAAAGACACAAAGCCATCTTGTGTAAGGCCTAGGCTTGTCCATTCATCATCGTCAGTGTTAACCAAAGTGGTTAGATCTGGAGTGCTGCTAATAGCCGCCACATCCATAGTTACGGCAAACTCTACCGAAAGCGCAGTCGAGGTCAGTGTAATGGTGTCAGAAGTAACAGCAGCAATTTCATAAAAACTGCCTTCATCATTGGCGTTAGCACTATCGCCGGCAATTCGGATCTGCATGCCAGCAACAAAGCCATCGCTTACCCAGTTGCCTGATGAACGAACTAATTGGTCGCCACTGTCTGACTCAACCACATCCACAACCACGTTTTGAGTGCGTTCAGTAAACAAGAAGTAAACATCGTTGCGTTCAGCAGCAGCCAATTGCACACGTTCATCGTCTGAGTAATCACCGTCGAGATCAATTTCAACTGAACCCACTGCACTACCAATATCATCTTGAGTGACGATAGTGATATCACCTCCGGCCGAGATGTTGGCTTCCTCGATGGTTGCTTGGGTGTTAGTGATAGGTTTTAGTAGGCTACCGCTGATAAGGTTTGTAAGCTCATCTTCGGTCCAAACATGTACGCTCGCCGTTAAGCTATCTGTTTCATCTTGAGTCAATACATATTCGTATTCATCATCATAAGCCTGACCGCCATACGTAGCATGCAGTGCATGGTATTCAGCAGTACGCTTGTTCACTAGCGTTTGAATTGCATCGTCAATGAAGGTTTCAAGAGCAGAGCCAGTGAGTCCATCCTCAGTACCGATAGTCTCGTAAACCTCGCGATAATACGCCTCTTCATCCACTGACAGATCCACTTCTTCATCAGCAATATAGTCGCCATCAAATTGACCATTGCGGATGTTCCAATAGGTGCTGTATTCCATCTCACGAGCACTCATATAAGCATCGACAACGTTCTGAATCTTAGCGTTGGCTGCATCACTACCACCGATTAGACCAAGGTTCTCCCAAAGGCCTGTGCTTAGATCCTCATAGGTTCTTTCATCACGAGCGGTAGAGTTGTTGGCATCGATGAGCGAGCCCTTAGATGCAGTGATCGTCACATCGCCAGAAGTCGAGGTGATCTCTTTAGCTAGGAAGTCACCATCTATCTCACTTAGATAGATATCATTAACAGCCAGTACGGTCACTGAGTCGGTATTCTTCACACCGCTGTCAATGGCAAGCGCTTGTGAGTTCGTACCCACATGGGCTTCAGAGTTAATGTAGATCTGACCGCCACGCACAACGCCCGCAGTGCCAGACTCGGCTTCAATACCGCCTACAGCAGATAGATAAACCTTACCGCCGGTATCATTAGTAAGCTGACGACTGGTTGCGGAAGTAATGCTCTTAACTACAAGCGATCCGTCGGTCTCAACGATATTGATACGGCCACCGTTAGTAATAGCGGTGATACCGCCGCCACCATTGTTGGTTAGGTTAGTGCGAAGCGCGTTGCTTGCAGATTCAATACTGCCATCCACATTAGTTTGCACCTCACCACCGATAGTTTTCGCATCGAGCACGATATCCATCCCGCCTACTGTACCTGTAGATTTGGTGATGATATCGGCATCTGTGGTGATGGTAGTGGTACCCTCAGTATTGCTGATGGAACCTTGAACAATCACACTACCACCGTTTTCCGATGTGATATCGATTGAGCCAGCCTCAAGGCCGGTAAAGGTAATGGCTACACCATAATCGGCGCGGATAGAGTGAGTAGATTCGTAACGAACCTTACTCTCTTCCACAAATTTAGCGTAGTAAGTTTTCTTACCCCACCAAGTACTTTTCGTCCATTTGCGAACCAATGAGGTTTCGTTATCAAGAACGATAGGGTCATCAAGTTCACTAAATATATAGGTCTCGCCCCCCTCATCAAACTCAAAATACGCACCTTCACCTCGCAGGGTTGGGTCTCCCACAATTTCAGGTTCACCATCAAAGGTCACATCTTTCGGATCTTTCGCAAAGGCATCGATACCTAACCAGGACGAAGTACCTTCAGTGGTGTAACGACGCTCAAAGGTCTCTTGACCCATGGTCCATGAATAACGCCAACCCTCTCTAGGGTCATAGGTCATATCATCGGAGCCAGTTGTCTCCACACCATTGGTGGTGACTGTCACGCCACTCGCATCTTTGGTATAGATAACCTCAACCGGATTGTCCGAGGTGCCTTTTGCCTTATCGCGAATAATCAAGGTACCTTTGCCTCGTTGCGAGGCATCAAGACCCATAATTTTCACATCAAGGTCGGTATTGTTGATGACATCGATTTCAGCATAGCCACCAAGAAGCTCAATCTCTGAGTTGGTGTTGGTGTTTAGGATATGACCCTCAAGTTCGATATAGCCACCGCTTACGCGCATATCGCCTACCACGATTTGATCATTAGTCGCATCGTAGAATACTGAGAAATCTTCACTGCCCACATCCAAACGTACAAGACCAGTCGCACCATTGGCACGAAGTTCGTCTATGGTGTCTTCCATATCTTGGGTGATGTTTAGAGTGAAGCTCTCCTTACCACTTTGGATCTTGCCATTGATATTAATGTATTCAGAGGTAATAGAAATGTTATCTGCGTAGATACTAGGACCGGTAATTGAGCGATTGATCAGGCTGTTTATCTCAGCAAGTGAGGCCTCTTCAAGGCCATTATTACCAATCGCAGAGTTCCACTTCGCGTACTCTGAGCCATCAACAGAATAAGTAGAACCTGGTGGCAGACTGATCACGGTCGAGCCGCCTGTCATCACCACCTGATCTTTAACATCAATGTCGCCATAAATGTTGATATCACCCTTACCTAGGGTGCTTGAACCCTCGCCGCTCAAGCTCTTAAGCTCAAGCTTACCGCTGCGGTTTGCAATATCGCCACTTAAGGTAATCGACGGCCAAGTAAGAACAGAGTTATTGTCCTGAGTATCCACTCTGTCGTTTAGCTCAATCAGAGCAAGGTCTAGATCCACATCGTTCACGATGGAGATCACCGGATCATCCTCGCTACCTACATCTTGTCGCTCACCATTTAGGAATACGCCACCATTCTCTTGTGGAATGGAGATGTCATTCACCACCAGTGACGCCAAGGTGTGGTTCAAGATGGTCACTGAGGCATCGCCTGGAGAGAGCACCGTACCGGTATCTTCATAATCGCCAGAGCGAATATCGATACGACCCGCCTCGGCATGAATATCGTTGATGGTGATTACCGGAATGTTCAATGTAATAGCGTAGTACTCACCATCGCCATCCACATCCATCAGGCCTTTCTCAACCATTAGTTCGCGCAAACGATTAATTTCTGACTTATAAAAAGCCTCGATATCTGAGTCTGAAGACTTACCATCGTTAAAGATAGAAAGCTGCTCTTCGGCATATTCTAGGTCATCAAATAGGCTAGAGCTAAGCGCTTCAATAGAGGTAGAGAAGCTAATGCCATCTGTCTTGTTCACTTCATCCACACTGCCGTCGTCATTTAAGCTGACAAACTCAATGGATTGGTTACGACGAATACCCGTTTCTAGGGTACCAGCATTACTCACAGTACCTGTGGTGCCGATAGTCACGTCACCACCCAGTTCAGCAGTGCCACCTAGCGCCGATGCCCAGTTCACTGTTTTGGTCTGCGCATCCATATCTGCAAAGCCAAAGCGTTCGGCATGCAGATTCATCTGACGTGCAGTTTTAACGTGCGAACCAGAGGCAATGGTAATGTTGTTGGTTTGCGATAGAGTTGCGGATGCACCTGCATCATCAATAGGAATCACACTGTCTGAGAAGCTATCGATTAGAGAGTGAACCTTATAGTCATCTCTGTTGAAGTCGGTATCAGTACCCGCCGAGATGTTCATATCGCCATAGGTGGTAAGGTCAGCACCTTGGTCGATAAGCACGGTATTAACTGGAGTGATATTGACGTTGGCATTGGTAACAGATACTGAGATTGCACCGCTTGAGTCTGCCTCAACGGTGCCTACTACCTCACCCTGACCACGAGCGGCAATCTGAATGTCGCCCTCAGATACTAAGATAGCGTTTTTACCTACGCGTACCTTAGCCAACAGTTCGTCGTCCTTAATCTTCATGGTTGCGCCTGTGCCCGCTAGTGCACCAGAAGCGTTGAGAACTACCTTCTCGGTAATATCAAGATCGTTTAGTGAATTAAGGGCAATGCCGTCGGTATAGCCGAGTCCCCATGAAGTCAACTCAGCATCATCACCCACATCAATTGTGGTTGCCATATCCAGCGTAGTGATACTGTCAGCACCTGCGGCACTTGCAAGACCCACAGCCACTACATCAATACGGCCATCTTGGTCTTTCTGTGCTCGGTTAATCGCATCCACATTGATATCAGATGCGCTGATCTCTAGGTAATCGCTGTTGCTAGAGCCGTCACCCAAGATCACATTTACATCAGCAGTGATGTCATGATTGATCTCTGCACCCGAACCAGATAGCAAACCACCAGAGGCCGCCACAACACGCGCATCAAAGCGAGTGATATGCTCTGCCTTCACATCCAACACACCGTCACCTGAGTTTTCACCCAAGGTAATGCTGGATTCGTCGTCTACAGAGACTTTCGTGGTGCTGGTAGAGCTAGTATCAGCTGCCACACCGGCGCCGGCCAACACGCCACCACTACCTGCAACCGCCAACACATAATTATCTTCTGTCGCTTTCGCTACCATGGTTAGGTCGCCGCCAACGTAATCGGTAGCCGACATGGTCACTAGGGTATCGACGTCTGTATCGCTATCGGCAAACACCACTCCTGCAGAGATAAAGCCGCCAGAGATACCATAGGCTTCTGATTTTTGTTTCGCACTTGCTAACGCCTTAACCGAACCGTCACCTGCAGCCTCGATATCCGAGTCCACCATGCTAACGCCGATGTCCCCAATCACTTCACTTTCAACGAACACACCCGCACCAGAGAAACCTAGACCCAAGGAAACTGAGGTCGCAACACCCATGGTGTACACATCGTCGGTAGAGCTCGCAGTTAGAGTAAAGTCACCCGTTGTATCTAGCGTCGAATTACGAACATCACTATTAAGGTCAATATCCACGGTATTAATGACACGCGTAGCACCAATAGAGACTGATACACCACCAGCAAACGATGCCGCCAAACTAGCCGTCGCTGCAGTCGCGTCGATATCTGAGCTACTTGACGAGGTTACTGAAATATCAGAGGCAGTGACTTGAGAACTATCTTCGATATAGCTGTCTACATCCGCATAGGCGTAGTTCTCAACCCTTACCGCAGCGCCAGATACGGCAATACCTGCCGCCCCTGCCACAACTGCGGCACTGCCTGCTCCCACGCCTGCATCGATGGTCATGTCGAGGGTTGAATCTACCTCAAGTGCGCCAGAGGCATGAACTTGGCTATTGTCAATATAGCTCTTAACAACAACGCGATCGCTATCTTCACCAATTTCATTCACCGCCACCGAACCACCTAGAGATACACCGATACCGCCACCGGCACCACCAGCTCCAGCCGCCGATACCGCAGCTACAGTCGCTTCAATCTTAGAGGTATTGTCTGCTTTGACATCGACAGCACCCACTTTATCGTTAGAAGCACCTAGAGTGCTGTTTGCGATATAGGCTTGGGTTTCGCCATAGATGTAATTTGAGGTTTCTGCGCCTGCACCGCTAATAGAAACGCCGCCCCCAACACCGCCAGCAGCTGCAATCGAAGCCGCCACCGAGGTTGCCTTAATGGTATTGTAGGTGGTCGCTGAAACGCTGATATCACTGCTGTTGAGTTCACCTACATCAGTGATATAGGCAAAGGTATTAGCATCCACGGTATTACGAGCCAGAGCGACACCAATACTTAGTGAAACACCGCCACCGGCGCCGAACGCAGCTGCTAGAGATGCCGCACCTGCTTCAGCGGTAATCGATGTCGTATTGTCCGCATCAACTGTCACGCTAGCGGTATCGATAACCTTATTCGAAGCTGAGCTGTTGTCGATATAGGCTTCAACATCCGCGTAAATCTTATTGGTTGTGTTTACACCGGCACCGGCACCCGACAAACCACCACCTGCACCGCCAGAAACTGCCATGCTACCTGCGCCCACACCTGAGAAGACAGTCATATTGCCATCAGCATCTAGGTTAAGTGCACCGGTTGAGGTAATGCCGCTGTTCTTAACATAGGCGCGAACCGCTTGGCGATTGCCACTGCTACCAATATTGTTGGTGGCAAGGGCAGCACCGATAGCCACACCGATACCACCACCAGCACCGCCTGCGCCAGACACCGCAACCGCAACTACAGTTGCATCGATATCTGAGGTATCCGACGCCGTAACATCGACCTTGTTCGCACTATCGATTTGCGAACTTTCAATATAAGACTGGGTTACACCTGAGATGCTGTTCACCGCCTCAGCACCTGCGCCACTAATCGCCACACCGCCACCTGCACCGGCTGCAAACGAAGCCGTTGCCGCAACTGAGGTTGCATCAATATCATTGGTTGCTGTGGCCGACACACTGATAGCACCTAAGCTATCAACCTGATTGGCACCCTTAATATAAGCCGAGGTATCTACCTCAACGATATTTTCAGCGATAGAAATACCTATAGTAAGTGTACCCCCACCGCCAGCACCACCTGCAATACCAAGCGACGCAGAGCCTAACTCAGCCTCAATGCTCGATTGGCTAGTTGCAGTAATGGAAATGCTTGCTGCCTCAATGATGGCATTGCTATCGCCTGAGTTGTCGATATAGCTTTCAATCAGAGCATAAACGTCATTCGTTGTTACTACGCCCGAGCCTGCGCCTGCTAAGCCGCCACCTGATCCGCCTGCAACTGCCATACCGCCCGCACCAACACCGGCAAATATGGTCATCTGCCCATTTGCAATTAGAGTCAAGTCGCCAGTTGCTTCAACGGTCGAATCTTGGATATAAGAAGCAACACGAAGGTTATCATCCGAGGTTCCGATCTCATTCTCTGATACAGACGCCCCGATGGAAACACCAACGCCGCCGCCTGAACCGCCACCACCAGAAACAGAGACTGCCGCAACCGTTGCCGTAATATCAGAGATGTTCTCTGCATCCACGCTGACGTTACCTGCGCTCTCAACATCAGCATCATCAAGATACGCTAAGGTATCACCACCGATGCTGTTGATGGAGTTAGCGCCAGCACCGCTTACTGCGATACCGCCGCCGCTACCAAAGGCAACCCCAAGCGAAGCCGCAACTGATAGTGAATTAATTGTATTGTCGGTAGAGGCATCGATATCCAACGCGCCACTACCAAGCTCAACATCTGCACCCGCAACATAAGCGCGGGTATTGTTATCTACATCGTTTCGAGCCAGAGCCACACCAACAGTGATAGCCACCGCGCCGCCACTACCAAAGCCCGCAGCTATGGTAGCTGCACCCACATCCGCATCGATATCCGAGATATTACTTGCGCTTAAGGTTAGAGAAGAACCTTTGATAGTCTGGTTTGAGCTGTTGTCGATATAAGCATCAACGTTAGAGTAGATCTCATTATAACCACCTGCACCTGCACCAGAAGCGGCAATACCTACGCCACTACCTGCCGCTGCGATAGCTGCAGATCCTGCGCCAACGCCTGCATCAATGTCTAGATCAGCTGTGGAGGTAACCGAAATATCACCTGTGGTGTCGATACCTGAATCAATCACGCTAGCGGTAACGCCCAAGCGGTTACCTGAATTACCGATATTGTTCTTCGTCTCAGCACCGCCAATTGAAACACCAAGACCGCCATCAGTACCACCAGCACCGGCAATAGAAACCGCCGCGACTTCTGCGTTGACTTTGGAAGTATTGGTTGCAGAAACAGTTACACTGCCAGAGCTGTAAGCCTGACTGTTTGCAATCGAGGCACTTGTCTCTCCGGTAATCGAGTTCACCGCATTCGCGCCAGCACCACTTGCTGTAATGCTACCTGAACCCCAACCTAAGGCAAATGAGGTGGCTACGGAGGTTGCTGTAATGGTTCCGTTAGTAGTTGCAATTAAGCTGATATTACCAACTCTGTCATCAGAGGCGCCGATATCCACATTATCAATCAGAGCAACCGTATCGTTATCGATATCGTTCTCAGCGAGTGCTACACCGATACTTAGGGCTACTGAGCCGCTTGATGCCGAGAAAGTACCTGCAATAGATGCCCCCACCACCGCACTGGTGATAGAGCTTGTATCTTTGGCCTCAACTGAGATGTTATCGGCCTTAACCACATGGTTAGCTTCCACAGCGGTAATGCCCGAAGTGGTATCTATCATGATGGAGTTTTTCGCATCAGAGCCAACACCACTCAGACCCACTGCAACGCCATCGGTCGAAGTACCGATGGCCACAGAGGCTGCAATCACATTTGCAGTGATCTCTTGCTTGCTCTCTGCATAGGTGTCCACATCACCACTGATATCTATGCTTGAATCGGTAATAATGGCGCTGATAGCATTCGCAGTTCCATTGTCATCGCCAATATAGTTCTCAGCCAAAGCTACACCGATACCACCAGACACACCTGTACCTGAGGTTGCGCCCGCCCAAGCGATGCTTGCCGAAACCACGGTCGCAGAAATATCACCGTCCGCATCCGCTTTCACGAACACGCCATTGTCAGCATTCGACTTAGCATTAACCGTTGTCGCCTGATCGATAGTGCTGCCATCAATCTGAGCAATAGTATCGCCATACACCTCGTTCTCAACCGAAGCGCCGCTACCAGACAGGGTAATAGTGGTGTTACTGCCGCTTTGCAGACCAATAGATGGCGCTACAACTACCGCGATAATGTCGCTTTCGTTATGAGCCTTAACATCCATGCGAGCCGTATCTAAATCATGACTTGGCAGTGTGATGGTGCTATCGATGACCTTAGAGCGAGTGTTCATACGAACCTTGTTATAGCTCACCGCTGCTGCCACAGATACGCCCACTGAGGTATCAAAGTTTGAAGAAGTGTCTTTACTCACCCCTGCGCCAATAGCCACCGAAAGGATATTGGCATCGCTATTAGCTTGATGACGCACCTTGCCAGTCGCAACATCGATATCCGAGTTGCTGATAACCGCATCGATGTCGCTCTCAATATTGTTCTCTGCATAGGTGACACCCACTGTGCCGCTACCTGCGTAGGCAACACCGAGAGCCACTGCATAGATCTTAGAGGTGTCTTTCGCTTCGATATCCACAGCAAAGTTCTGTGAATCCTTACCGGTGATCGAGCCTGCTGAAATGCCACTTAAGAAAGCATCCACATCATTAGTAACGTTGTTGACAGAAACGTTACCCGTAAGAGCGATACTGGTGGTGTTGGATCCCGCAGGCGTATCACCTACGCCCGACAATGCTGCAGACACAGATGCGGTTACTACTGTGGTGTTGTTAAGAGCTGTTATAGAAAGACTGTTTAGATTAAGACTATTAATACCTGAGATGCCCGCATCAATATCCACATCTACATCATTACGTAGACCGATACCCGCAGCCGCCAAAGCAAACTTCTGCGCTTCCGAGCTTGAGTAAGCAATAGGGAATGCATACACGCCTGAGCGGTCTTCCGCATCTAGGGTCACGGCATCTGCATTTAGGCTGTTTAAGTTGTAGATAGACGCTGATGTGGTGTGATCGGCAATATTGAAAATAAACGCGCCAGATACCGAAATACCATACGCGCTGTTATTGGTCTTGGGTGTATCACCACCTGATGGTGCAACCTTGCCCGTTGCCCATGCAGCACTGATTGCTGAACCAATAACAAAGCCATCACTTTTTGCTTGTACCTTAACATCACCATTTACATCGATATCACCTGAGCGAGCATTAGCATCTTTAGTCCCAATCTCTGCCTTGGTTACCTTGTCGATGATGTTCACTATGGAAGATGCACCCACACCGATAGCACCACCCGATGCGCCACCACCTGCGATGGTGATAATATCAACGCGGTTATCTGCGGTTACCGCTAAACGTTCAGTACCTGGAGTATTGGTAATGCGAGTACCAATATCTAAATCAACACCCGACTCGATGCGAGCGTTAGCGTTACTCTCAACGATATTGTTGATAAATAGACCAGATAAACCTAGAGTGCCCTTACCGTAACCAGCTGAATAACCTAGGTTAATCGCAAATACATTCGAGTCTGCATCGACAGTCAAATCATCGGCATAAACTAGTGCGCCATCTTCGATAATGGCATTACTATTTAAGGTTACCGAGTTGATATACACGCTCACACCGGCGCCATTTAGCGCCTCAGACTGGCCTGCTTTCTCGTAGATGGTTTTTAGAATTGGGATGTTTGAGTTGGTCGCGGTGAGTAGACCTACATAGTCCACCTGTTGGTTAACCGTATTTGAGGTCACCGACACATCACGACTGCCTGGTGCCAACCCGCCAAGGAAGGTATCGACTATGTCGTGGTACTCTTTGTCACTCACCTCATCAAAGGTGTTTTCAAGCGCAGTTCTCTGATTAACCTGCACTGTACCTAGCACTTTCGCATTCGCGTTTTGAGTTACGTTCAGGTAGCTAAAGTTAAGGCCGATAGAAACCTTGGCACCGGCTGCCTCAGACTTAACCGTGTTGTCGATAAGATACAGGTCACTATCACCGCCCAATAGCTGACTTGGAAGACTGGTAACCTTGTCACCTAGTAGCTCCCATTTAAACGGGTCGCTGAAATCGGTTTCTGAAAGACGCAGGGTTTCAGCCTCATCACCCAAGTATTTATATACAGCACCTAAAATGCCGATATCAGGCTGCTGCGCTTCTGTCTGCTTCCAGTCATAATCTTTGTAGTGGAAGCCGACTAGGTCGCCCGGATTTACTGTGTAGTCAGTATCAATTTCACCTGGCTGAACGAAGTCAGGTTTTACGTATTTAAAGGTAGTATCAGGGCTAATAAGGCCGGTTAAATTTTCAGTTTCAGAGTCTATTGATAACTTATCTAATACATCTAGCTGAGTATTACCTTGCACCAGAGCATTGGCATTGTTATCCATATCCGCAACCATAACGGATACTGCGCCACCAAACGGCACTTGGTTGAACTCACTCTTAGTACCTGTTGAACCTGACAATTGCGAGGTTTGAGAAACAGTGCTCGAAACCGAGGTCACGCTGGTCAATTGTCTACTCTGAACTGATGCATTCTGATCGAGAGATCCACCAACCTGAATGTCACTGCTCTTATCAGTAAGACCAATATAGGCATTAGCATTGTTGGTATCGTCGGCATAACCAAATGCGATACCTAGAGTGAATTTGGTTGGTTTTAAGCGATCCGATGGCGCAACACGTTTAGTGATAAACTCTGGCATACCCTTAGAGGCCAGTTTATCAGCGGCTTTCTGTTTGTATTTATCTTTGAAGTTATCAAGAACACTTGGCACACGATCAACGATGGCTGAAACCTCAGTACCCCACACACCATCAACGCGCCCTTGCTTCTGTTCAGCGTTAACATCTACATCTCCAGCGATAATGATATCGCCAGCTAGCGTGGCATTGGTGTCACCGTGTTCAATATGCACTGCCACACTTGCGGCAAGCTTACCCTTATCGCCCGCATCACTTAGAGCGCCCACATAGGTAAAATCAGAGGTGTAAGCCGACACTTCAAGGTCGCCTTCACCAATGATGGTTGCTGAATCTGAAACTAGAGTAGTAGAGTCACTCTCGAGGATGCCCACGGCCACACTGAACGCAAAGCCTTTAAAGCCATATCTAGGTTCAGACGCCACCTTCATATAGTTCTCAACTTTGGAAGAGATGAGCACATCTCCTTGTGCAATAACAGTCCCGTGCATCTCTACATTGGCGTCAGAGCGGATAGAACCGATTGAAACCGAGAATAGAATAGCCAGCGGTTCAGATTTCACACGGGCGATTGAGCGAGACTCAATAACTACATCGTCACCCTTGATAATCGCACTCTCGTCAATAGTGATTGTGGTATCGACTTTGGAGCGAGAATAGCCAAAAAAGAGCGCAAAGTTCTCAAGCTCAGCCTTAAAGTCTTTAATACTTAGCTCATCAGATTCTAATGAGTCACCACCATAGTTAACCGGGCTATCAGGGTTGGTTTCTGCAAAGGCAATGATGTTGATATCACGACCTTCAATAGTAGCGGCACCAATAGTAATGCTGGCACTCACATCATCGTAGTTGTAAAAGCCTAACCCTTTGATCTTATTGCGAGAGTCTGAAGCAACCAGGTCGATATCACCGCTCTGTTGTAGGGTCAAACCTTTAGCAGAAATGCTGACTCCGTCTTCAACCACAATATGGCGCGCATAGAAGCCAATATTACCTGCTGTGTCAGCATCATCGGTATTCACGTCCGCCTTGATGGTGATGGTGCCACCCGCATCAAACTTAATAGACTGACCCACAACAGAAACATTGCTGTCTATGGTAAGGTCGCCACCTGCCTCAGTGACAAACGAGTAATTCGCACCTGTGATGCTGGCGTAATCGAAGTGATCGATGTTGAAGGTCTCGCCACCGCCATAGAAAACCACATCATTGCTAGCTGCCGTATCAGATACGGTCACATTCACGGTGTCGGTATCAGCACGTCCAGCTACATTAATGCGAAACTCATTAATACCCTCTCCGCCTTTTAATTCAACATTGGTGTCTGCGGCATCTAGGGTTGCGTCAATGGTTGCAGCTGAGGCATCAAGTAGTGTTGCTCCAGCAGATGCAGTAATTTCAGAACGCTCAATATCGGTTAGCGTGACACTCTTGTCTGTTTCCATATCCCCTTTCCAAGTAAGGGAGCCATCGGCTACATCTACTTGGGTATGGGTTGCTGTTGTGCTTGCTGCTACCGTGTCATAACCGCCATTACCATCTACGGATGCATCATCATCGTCGATGGCAAAGAAGTCGATACCCTCTGAACCTAAGAAGGTGTCACTGCCCTCATTACCTCGCTGAGTAGTGAGCTGAACAGATGCCAACAAACTCATGCCTAATCCAGTGACGACTGAATTAGAAACACTTTGTCCATCTAACCCCAATACAGAAAGAATCGAAGTATCTAAACTAGCAACACCAAAGGCCGAAATACCAGAGATAGAAAGGGATGCAGTATCTTGATCAAACAAGGCAAACATAGCACCTGACTCTCGGTCATCAGCCAAGTTGATAAGCCCAATCAGCTCATCAAGAGTTTGGGCTGACTGGGTATCTACCTCAAGGATCGTGCTGTCATCATCAAGGGTAAAACTTAGGAAAAATTCGTCTAAATCAGCCCAGCCGTCAACAAGTTGCATGTCAGTGGTTTCTGACAGACCTATAAAGTCGGTTGCGTCAAAGTTATCATCACTATCAGAACCGATAAGCTCAGCACTCTCGATACCCAAAAGATTAATAATTGCCAGATCTGTGGTCAGCTCATCATTATCTAGATCAAAACTGTGCCCGACACCTGTATTACCACTCATATCGGCAATCAAGGTATCCTCACCCTCCCCGCCCTCTACAATGTCGTTGGTTTCACCTGATACAGAGATAAAGTCATCGCCAGCGCCTGCATCTATGATGTTGATGCCTTGAGCACCCTTAATGCTGTCGCTGCCTTGAAAGGTTGAGATCTTACTGTTACCGTCAAATGCTGATAGGTCTACATCATCAGCGCCAACACCACCTTCTAGATCCAGATAATCACTGCTATCAAAACCTACCAAGCTATCTAACACTTCTGTGCCAGCCTGAGAAAGAAGCGCACTCACGTCATTGCTGGCTGAGATCAGCCCTATCATAGGCTGACCAGAATAGAGCCCAGCAAACTCCACATCCCAACCATCATCGGTTGCGGTAACGATCAGCTGACCATAATTAAGGTCTAGGGTTTGCTCGAACGCACGAGAGATGTCTCGCGCAGTTGCATCCCAAGCTAGCTCATCGGTAACAAAATTCTCGCTATTGATATCAAAAGTGATGGTGTAACCCGAGCCACTGGTCACCACAGGAAGGGTAATATTAATAACTTCGTTTAAGCCTTGAGAAAGGTTCAAATCGTAATTAATGCCATTTACCGCGACCGTCGCTCGACCTTCAAAGCTCTCCTTCAGGGTATCAACACCCATACCCGCCGTTATGGTATCTGTCCCACCCAAACCAATTAAAGTATCACCGTAGTTTGAAGCGGTAATAACATCATCTAATTCACTACCTTCAAGGGTAATGTCGTAATCACCGCTCAAACTGGCATCTAGGGTATAGCCATCCACATCATCTTCATTAGCCTGAGCCTTCAGGTACACTGCTTCCATATCGGTCAGTGTGTCATTTTCGTCATCGTTAACCTTGATGACGTTTCCGTCCATGACGAAATCAGCGGCTCTTACCGCGATGACTTCATCAGATCCGTCACCACCGTCGATAGAGTCACTGCCTGCACCACCGATGAAGACGTCATCACCGATACCACCAAGCAATTCGTCTGCGCCGTCGCCACCAAGCAGGTGCACGTCCAGTTCAGAGGCAGAAAAATCGAAATAATTGTCGCCACTGCCACCCTCGGCAGCCAGAAGACTCACATCCACTAGAGTTACGGTCTGATCTTGCGTTTCAGTAAAGATCGAGCCGTCCCAAGTGCCTCCTTGATAAACATAATCGATATCATCATTAACTGAATCGAGCTCAAGTTTGATATCAACACCACCCGCTGCAGACTCTTTAAACAGCACGGTATCAAAGCCACCAAAGCCATGTACGCTGTCTCCAAAACCCACTACAAAAAGGTTGTGGTTAGTATCACCAACAAAACTATCAGCGTAATCTGAACCGATTAAGGTTGTCATGCCGGTGACACTATCAAATCCGGTCACCGCTTCGTTTTCAAGGTCGACACTGACCCCTTCGCTATATTGGCTGTAGTCGAGGTAATCACTACCGCTACCGCCGAGTTCATCGAAGCCTTTAAAGGTGATAGTAGTGGCGCTTACAGAATCCAGCAGACCACCATCATTAAGGTTTTCTAGGGTTGAAAGGTTGCCTTCCCCCTCATCCGTGATTTCCCAGTTGTAGCTGCTATTGATGGCAGCCAGAACGTGAATAGAGTCGTCGCTTTGTGTGGCTTCAATGGCTTCAGTATTGAGGAACTCAACGGTGCCGTTATCACCAAGGTTACCTTCGTTATCACCATTGATCTGCCAGTTACTGGTGGTGACGTCTGAGCCAACAGCTACGGTATCTGAGCCTTCTCCACCGTCAAATTGGACAATGAAGTTTTGTTCACCAAGGTCTAGGAAAGATTGGTCTACGGTAAGGGTGTCATCGCCGTCTGTGCCGGTAACCGTGATAACTGAGGCGTCGCCGATACTTTCAATCTCGCGTTCACCTAAAACACTGCTGTCGTTATTATCTATGAGCTGGATATACTGCTCGTTTGGTGCCTTCTCCACCACTTGCAAGGTCACATCATTGCTATCAGCAACGAGTGCAGCCAATGGATCAGCAGACAATAATATTCTGGGCTCAAGCTGCTCTATGGCAAAGGTATTATTTTGCGCAGGTGAAAGCCTCCACTTAGAGGTTTTCATCGCATGATTAATCTCTGTCATTAGGTTAGAAAGTCGTGGTTTAGCAGACATTTCTTTTTTCGATGACTTAGATGCGCCCAATGGTGTATTCATAACAATACCTTTTTTCAGGGAATCCCGGCACGAGATAACCTTACACTTCCTGTGGTTTTAGCGGTCACTAAAAGCAAAAACGCACAGCCAATTCATGGCTGTGCTGTTTAATGACTCGATAACTGCACTGCTTCGCAATGCAGTCAATTCACTGTTAGTGAATTTCAGCGCTGTCTTCTGGTTCATCACTAGCGCTCGTTTCTGATATCGCACCGCTGTTTTGCAACATCTTATTTAGATTGCGAAGCGAATGCAGATGCAGATAGATCAATTCAAGACCATCTGAGGAAAATAGTTGCGATAGATCCTCTTGTTTGATCGCTTTCAACTTTTCTTTATTGATCACTTTAAAGCCGGTAAGTGTTCGTTCTTCACCACTTGGCAAAGTGAACTTAGCACCCATATCTTCAAACAAATCTAGTTCAACTAATTTGCTACAGAAGGCTTGAGTTCGTTGATAGTGGTTTTGATAATCTTGGAGAAACTCCAACACCTTAGACAAGTATTGAGTCTGCTCGCCATCACCGTCAAACAAACGCTCACCGCGATTTTCTTGATTGCAACCTGAGTACGATTCATCAAGACATAGAGTCAACGTTTTACCCTCATCAGTGCTCGCAAACACGAATGGATAGCGACGAACAAAGGCAGGAATGTACTTCGCAACCCACTGTCCCTGGTCATTTACATAAAGATTTTCATCTTGCTTAATACCCATAACGACAACTGGCAACAGCTGTTCACCTTCTCCTGCAAAGACGATTGAATAGTCTTGGGCTGCATGAGGAAACTCGGCTGCCATTAATGGCACTGAGTTCACTTTCTTTGCAAAATCGTAATTATTCTCAGCCTTGATTGACCAATCTAAATGACGCTTCTTGTTAACTGCTTCTACTTGTCCATAAATTAGTAATTGAGTAGCCACATCGAACTCCTTTTCATCCATAAAATACTTCTAACTTCAAAGTGCCATTATTTGACGGGTAAGCACCTTGAAGAGAAATCACATCAAAGCCTCAACTTGCTCAGCTGAACTCTAACTAGTACAACACCAACCTAGATAGCTCTAGGTCTTCATCAAGAACACTTAAATCTGTGGATACCTCTTTTCCTTGAAGCGTATTATTAATTTGCTGTAGGTCAAACTCAGTAAGCGTTCCTACAGCCTTTTTCAATCGCAAATTGTTATACAAATAATCGTAACGCGCCGCTGAGTATTCAGTTTGAGCAATGAACAAATCGCGTACTGCATCTAATACAGTGATGCTGGTTACAACACCAGACTCATAAGATTGTTGCTTGAATTCAACAGCAGATGTGTATGCCTCAACTGATTTTTGCAGAGCTTGAACTGTACTGATTGCACTCGTCACGCCTGTAAAGGCTGCGCGAGTTTCACGTGAAGTTTTACGCCAAGTTTGCTCAAGTTCATCTCGCGATCTGTTGTACAAACTCTCTTTCTCACGAACTCTTGAAGAAACCGAGCCACCAGCATAGATAGGTACAGATAACACCACAGCGACATCGGCACTTTCCACTTCACTACCGCCACCAAACAGCGAACCGTCGGTGTCAGAAATATTATAAGAAGCAACTAAATCTAATGATGGGTAATGACCCCCCTGTTGCATGCGAATATCTTCACGTGCAGCTTCCATTGCGCTCTGCTTGGCTAGGATAAGAGGGTTGTTTTGTTGTGCCTCGTTAATCCACTTATCCACTTGAAATGGTTCAGGCTTCACAAGGGCAAGTTCTTCCCCCAGTGTTGCCATTGAATTCGGAACTTGTCCGGTCAATTCATACAAGCCTTGCAAGGAATCTCTTAAAGAATTGCCTATTTCAATTTGACGAGCCTGCGCTTGCAGTAATCGCGCTTCAGATTCAATCACATCTGTCTTTCTAGCCAGACCGTTATTCGCTTGAGATTGAACACGTTCAAAGTGCTTCTCCAAGGATTTAACCTCTGCATCAATGCCAAGATAAGTATCTCGCTTCTTGAGTACAATGAAGTAAGCTCTGGCAACACGAAGCATCAATTCTTGACGAACATCTTCAAGCTCTGCGGCCACACGCTTCACGTCTTCCTCTGCTTGGGAAAATGAAGCCCAGTTACTGAAACTGTATATCGATTGAGTTAAAGAAAGGTTTAATTCGTTGGTAGGATAATCTGTAGAACCGACCCCTGCGTACACCGGATTGTCTGAATCTCTAATTTTTTGATAAGTTTGTGTGTGACTCAATTCAAGATCAAGCGTTGGTAGTAAGACAGCACGTGCTTGTTCATACACTTCCTTGTCCGCGTTATATTGCGATATTCCCGCTCTATAAACAGGATCATATTCAAGGGCCAGCTTATAAACATCGAGCAAGTTTTCTGCATTTGCACCTGAGGCCAACGCCCCCAATACGATGCTGCTTACGAGTTTCCTAATCATTAAATTCATCCCTGAATCTCAACGGTCATATCCTTAAACCGCTTTTTCGTGCTTCAGCAAACTCACAACATGAAAGAGTGCCACTTCAAAATTCTGTGTAAAGTATATGCAATACTCACAAAATCACCCAAATAAGAATACAACTCGTTAACTTTTTTACCTTCTCAGTCTGAGCTTGTGATCTGGTACGCAAAATATGGGAAGTACCCTTATTCTATAAGGGGTTATACTACCTTTCATCTTCATCAATTAATCCTTGTCATCAGTAAGTATAATGATTAAACCTTGCTCTAAAATCATGGGCAGCAAACCATTCCGACATACCCGGCAATTCGCTACCGCACTTATTACCGCAACCCACTTACAATTGTTTTGAGTAACTCGTCTTGTAAGCGCTTACATAATTAATAATAAATAACTAGGTTTCATGTCATATTTTGACAGATTCTGTCACTCGAACCTTCACTAAACCCAGCTCACTCACACTTCAAAATAATCATACAAGTCAATAGCTTACAAGTTGAGTTGAGGCACATTTATACAGCTAAGATCACTTTATCATCATGTATAGATCATATGAATGTTACCCCCGCATAGCTATGTTCTACGGATATTATTTAACTCAATGACGAGAACCAATAATGAAAATAAAAATAAACCTTCTTTCCAGCATAATTTCGGCCACATTAGTCTTAGGTTGTTCTTCTTTGGGCGCTAAAGAAAGCGCTTTCACTATTCCCCACTTTGACGAATGGCCTCAAGTAGACAGTATTGTTAAGGCAAACCCTGGCATAGAGAATCGAGTTCAAAAAATTCTGGCTAAAATGACGCTAGAAGAAAAAGTCGGACAAATGGTTCAGCCAGACCTTCGTGAAGTCACCCCAGAAGAAGCTAAAGAATACAAACTAGGTTCTTTGCTAAATGGTGGTGGGGGTTGGCCTAATGACGACAAATACGCTTCGGCTGAAGACTGGGCAAAAGAATCCGATAAATATTGGTTTGCCTTAAAAGAGGCTTATGCAAACCGCGGCTTTGATATCCCTTTCATCTGGGCAACCGATGCAGTTCATGGTCACAACAACGTATTTAAAGCCACGGTGTTCCCTCATAACATTGGCTTGGGTGCTGCGAGAAATCCCGATCTTATTGAAGAGATTGGACGTGCAACAGCGAAAGAAATCGTCGCCACCGGACTTGACTGGACCTTTGCGCCGACCGTTGCATCACCGAGAGATTATCGCTGGGGACGTGTTTATGAAGGTTACTCAGAGGATCCAGAGGTCATCTATGCCTATGCAGGTCGTATGGTTACCGGCTTACAAGGCGGTAAGAACGGTATCAAAACTGACAGCCACGTTATTTCAAACGTAAAACACTGGGTTGGAGACGGTGGCACCCTAGACGGGGTAGACCGTGGTGAAAACCATTACAGCGAAGAGTACCTACGAAACATTCATGCTACCGGGTATTTCTCTGGTCTAAACGCCGGAGCACAAGTGGTCATGAGTTCATTTAACTCATGGCACAATCCCGCTAACTATGATCAAAACGGCACCGGCGAATACAACTATAAAATCCATGGCAGTAAATATCTTCTCAATGATGTACTGAAAGACGAGATGGGATTTGATGGCATCATCGTTACTGACTGGAATGGCCAAGGTGAAATCAACGGCTGTACTGCGGCAAACTGTCCAGAAGCAGTAAACGCAGGCAACGACGTATTCATGGTCACCTCTCGTAATGACTGGCAGTCTTTCTACCACAATGTCATTCAGCAGGTAAAAGATGGCGTTATCCCTATGGAGCGTATTGATGATGCTGTTACCCGTATTCTACGAGTAAAAATGCGTGCGCAACTTTGGGAAAAACCACAGCCATCACTGCGTACGTTTGCTGGCAAGTCGGATATCTTAGGTGCTGATGAACACCGTGCTTTAGCAAGAGAAGCCGTAAGCCAATCTCTGGTTCTATTGAAAAATAACGATAACATCCTGCCACTTTCTACTAATCAAAAATACTTAGTTGTAGGTAGTGCGGCCAACGATATCCAAAAACAAACGGGTGGTTGGACACTCACTTGGCAAGGGACCGAGAACGAAATTGAACGCGATTTCCCTGGCGCTCAAACCATGCTAATGGCATTGCGTGAGCTCGTCGGTGAAGAAAATATCATCACTGATATTAGCCAAGCTAATGAAGATACCACGGCAATTGTGGTATTTGGTGAAGATCCGTATGCAGAGATGTTTGGCGATATTAAGAAAAATCAAACGCTCGAATACGCCACATTGAAGTCCAAGTACGGCGAAGACCTAGAGTTAATTCGAGAGCTGAAACAGCAAGGCAACCCTGTTGTTTCTGTCTTCTACTCTGGCCGCCCGTTGTATGTCAACGAAGAGATCAGCAAGTCAGACGCTTTCGTTGCAGCATGGCTTCCTGGTACAGAAGCTGGCGGTATTACTGATGTGCTTTTTGCTCAAGACAACAAAGGCTTCACAGGATCGTTATCTTACTCATGGCCTAACCTAAAATGTTCAACAACCATCAACCGTCATGCTCCAAATATTGAGGATTATGTGACACCTGAAACAGAGCAAGACATTGAAGGTGAACACAAACCGTTGTTCCCGTACGGTTATGGCTTAACTTACGGCAGCAATAACGACCAAGACTTAGACAACTTACCTCTTGACCCTCGTGAGTTCGGCTGTGGGCAAGACCAACCGGACGATGGTATTGCGACTGAATCTTTGGAAATCTTCGGCCGTGCAAGCTCGGGGGAGTTTGTTGCTAGAATGTCTGGTGATAATACTGGCTGGGCGAGTGTCGATGTCTCTAATGGCTCAGAAACCAGCATTGGAAATCTGACAACTCAACCTATCAACTACCTGCATCAACAAGATGCAATAAATGTTACCTTCTCTGGTGAGGGTGCACGCCAGTTGTACATGCAAACTTACAACGAGCAAGGCGAAGATCGCAACTCATACCTGAATGCGGATTCCACACTGCAATTTGATATTGATGTGAAGAAAGAAGTACCTGATAACTTCATTCTCTCTATGCACTGTGAATGGCCTTGTTTTGGCGAAGTAGAAGTAGGTAAAGTTCTACCAAAACCACTCGCTGATCCGACGCAAAGTAACTGGCAAACCATCAAGATCCCACTGCAATGCCTAGCAGATGCTGGCATGAGTTTCCCAATGCTAAATACGGCATTCCTGCTGTACTCTAATGAGTCTCAAGAATTCGAATTTAACCTAGGTGAAATTCGCTACGTCCCTCGCTCAATTGACCCTGCGGAAGACGCATTGACCTGTGAAGAGTTAGCCGGCGATGTACTACCACCACTTGATCAAGACGTTGTTGATGTTAGCGCGCTTTGGCCAAATCTAAGCGATTACAAAGTGAATACTGACGATTGGCAAGGCATTGAAGGCCATATGACCTACCAAAGATTATCCAATGGTGATCTAAGTGTGGCCTACGATGCAACCAGCCCAGAAAGCTATAAAGGCATTGTATTCGTCAATGGTGATTCTCAAAACCTAGATAATTACCTAGAGGGAGAGTTGAAATTTGAGCTTTACGTTGAAAGCTACGGCACTCCAGCTAATGAAGGTGAGAACGCTACACAAGGCCTTGTTATCAAGATGGAGTCACCTGAAGGTCCTGGAGATGATCTATTGCTACCTCGCGGTGATTATACAATCGGAACGTGGCATTCAGTTTCAGTGCCAATGTCCGCACTAAATACAGGCAGCCTAAATATTCACAACGTGAATACTCCACTAGCTATGCTACCTTCATGGAATGCTAGCCAAGCAGGCTTCAAATTTATGGTGCGAAATATCGAACTGATTAAATAAACTTAACTAACAATCGGTAATAATATCAAAGGTCAGGCCTGTTCTAGGCTTGACCTTTTGTCATTTTATAGACCATAAAACCGCCTAAAAATAATAGTCATCTAAATCAACAGGCTACAGATTGAGCGATTTTTGCAATGTCAAAACAACGCAAGAATCGGGGTTCATATATTGATAAGCGTTATGATTACTTCGTATAGTGCCCGAGATGAGTAATTTTCAATCAGAAGTACAGGTGCTGTACAAGGTAGTTAGGTACAACAATGCGATATACACCCATCATTCTTTTATCCACTCTTTTGCTAGGCTGCGGTTCGGACTCTAGCTCGAAATCGAGTTCCATCACAGAGCCTACGACTCCAAGTTCTAATCCGGAAACTGATGAAAACACTTTGCCTGACAGTGGTAATGAAGGTGGAGAATCAGATCCTGTAAATGATAGTGGCGATACCCCATCCAATGACTTCGCAACCATGATGCTAAACGCAGTCAACCAAGCACGCTCAACAGAGCAAAACTGTGGTGGAACCATAATGTCGGCAGTACCAGAATTAAAATGGAACTACGATTTAGAAGAGGCGGCTTTTCGACATTCCGCTGATATGGCCAATGCTGACTTCATGGATCATACGGGATCGGATGGCAGTACTCCCGCCGAACGCGTTGCTGATACAGGTTATTCCGCTAATGCATGGGCAGAAAATGTCGCTGCTGGCCAAAAAACTATCGACGATGTGATGAACTCATGGATGGGTAGCTCAGGTCACTGTCAAAATATAATGAGTAACAATGTCACTGAGATGGGCGCTAGCACTGTAGAGAACCCAGATGCTCAATATGGCATTTATTGGACTCAGGTATTTGCCAACCGCTAATGATGATTTCCTCATTCAGCTTCGATCTACTTCCAGTGTCGAAGTTAGTTAGAAGTGTCAAAATCATTAACAAAGACGCTTATCATCTATAAAAAAACCCAATATCCGTGAGAATATTGGGTTTCAATTAGCAATTCTACCTACTAAGCTTCTTGAGTTTTATACTCTTCACTTTCAGTAGCAGCCTCATCTTCTTTATTGATCATCAAAGAACGATTTGGAAGAAAGCGAGTCGCAAACAACATCAATAAGAATGACAATGCGACTGAGTAGAGTGCTGAGCGATTAGACTCTACACGAGATACAGCGTTAATTGCATGCAGTGTAGCCATATCCTCTGCCACAACTTTATCTGCCATTAATGATTCAAAAGCATCGTCACCGAGGAAGTTAATACTTGGCATCTGCTCGATAACTTGCTTAGTTTCACTTGTAATGGCATTTGACGCTTTTACTTCTGATTTGAAACCATTAGACATGGTTAGAAGCATGGTCACACCCATAATAGCGATACCAATTGCGTATCCTACATTTCTAGCAGCAGCTTGAATACCACCTGATTGCTGTGCATCTTTCTCATTAAGTGCATCAGTTACAATGATTGAGCATTGCGTTGCCATTAAGCCACAAGCAACACCCATCAAAATAGCGCCAGAAATAAGCAAAGGTAGAGAATATCCATCGCTGTAAAGACCAGCGGATAGAATAATTGCAGCTAAAGCACCAAATGATAAACCTAGTGTACAAACAAGTCGTGTTGATAAGTGATTTAGTCGTTGTGGGACAATAATCGAGGTAATGACGGTGCCTACTGCCAATGAAACACCAATGATTGCTCCAGCCATTGCTCCTGAGCCACCGATAATTTGCATATGAGGAACCAAAACTACCGCTGGTGTTGCAAAACCAATCCAGAACGCTCCACCAAGAATAAGACCTACGATAACTTGTTTATTAGTTACAATCGCTTTCGGCAATAAGCAGTTTCCGTATTTAGATTCAAACTTACCTTCCCAAACATAAAGTGCTGTCAGCACCACCAAGCCAAGAGCAATCATTAATGGCGCAGGGCTGATGCCAAAGATACTTACTTCTGTAATTGGAGCCCAAAGGCCTAGTTCAGGGATTTTCAATGCGCCGATAATAAAGAGCACCAAACCAATACCACACAATACAATACCGATCGTATCAATTTTAGGCTTCGTGGTGACTACCAGTTCATCAAGTTTGAAAGAAGCAGCCAGAACGCCAACAAAGTAAACCGCCATTGCAAGCATCGCAGCGCTTAATCCAAAAGAATCAATGAGCAAACCTGCCATCAGTGGCATCGCTGCAGATGCAACTCCGCTAGCTGCGGCAACACCACCAAACGCGATAGCTTGATCTTTGCCTTGATAAGTACCTGCAATAATGCCGAGAACTGCAGGGATGGCTAAGCTCGCCCCCAAGCCAGCCATAACTCGCGCTCCAAATATGAAGGTTTCAATATTCGGGGCAAATGCGCCACATATTTCTGCTGTGATTAAAAGACAAATACCGATACGAAAGGATTTTACCCAGCCAAAAACTAAGCCGAGTAAACCACCTGCGATCATAAATGCGCCAGTCATCAGACTATACATCGCATTACTTAGTTGAACATCACTCATAGTAGCCCCTAGGCCGTTGATGAGTTCGCTCGCTGCAATACCAACAACAGCATTGTCTCCGCTAGTACCTACTTGTGCAGCACACAGTACCAAAAGGACGAGCCATTTGGCCTGCCCTGATGATTGTTCACCTTTCGAGGTGTTTATATTCTTCATGATTATTCCCAGAGGTAGTTAATTACAAAACTTTAGTAGGATTCTATATCTGAGATCACGTTTGAGAAATATTGCATTGCTTATAATGGGTATGATTAATTGATAATAAGTAAAATTACTTAATATAACGACTAAGTTAATAGGAACATCATGAATGACAAATTAATACGTACTTGTATGTCCAATGATATGGGGATGTTAATCCCTCTGTATATATTATTACAGGAATGTCATGTGACTAAAGCAGCAAATCGCCTTAATATAAGTCAGTCTAGCATGAGCCAGTATTTATCTAAGATCAGGAAATCTTTTAACGACAAAATTTTAGTTAGAAATGGTAATGAAATGGTCTTAACTCCTGCTGCTGAAAAAATCCTTCCAGAGTTGGAAGTTATTTTTGCAGCTATGGATAACATCTATCATATAAAAGACTTCACACCTGGTGAAGTGAAGAGAAAGTTTGTTATTGCAGCAAGCGATATGAATAAACATCTCAGTAAAAGATTTGTAACATGGACTAGTGAGCATATAAATCAATACGAAGTAGAGCTTGTCCCTAGGACTCGACATATATTTGATGAACTTTCAAATGGACAAGTTGATTTTATTATTGGTAATTTTTCAGAAATACCACAACACTATCATGTTCGTAAATTGAGCCGTATCCGTTATAGGCTGTACGATAGCACATCAAATCCAATAATTAATGATTTAAATAATGAAATCAGCGCATTAGCTAAGAAAAACTTTATTACATTGTCAGGTATTGGAGAAGCAGAGAAGATAGCTGAGAAACTCTTTACTACTCTGAATCTCAAGAGAAATATAGCATTCGCCGCATCAACACTAGATCAAGTAAAAGATGGGATTATTGACCATGATTTATTAGGGTTCTTGCCCGATGTTTATAGCTCTTGTGATGGTATCTATAGTGTGAGTGAAAGCTTAACATTTGAAGTTGATATATGCCTATATTGGCACCCTAAAATGCATAACGATCCAGAACATATTTGGATGAGAGAAGAGATATATAAAATAGCTCAGGTAGACTAATGTGCTAGCTTAGTAGCTAAAAGCAGCGTACACACTTATACGCTGCTTAAGTTAAGTTTGTAGCTTAGATTTCGTGACTTAAGTCTTTGAACTCTAGAGTAGTATTCAAGTAATTCATAGAGCGGATACCCGGAGTATCAAAGTCAATTTCGTTTGTATCAAACTTCAACCAAGAGTTTGTACCGTAATGACTTTGGAAGAATACACCTGTAGAGTTCGAAGCAATATGACGCCAAGCACAAATGTTTGATACATCAGCATCAATACCAAAACCCTTGCCATTGTATTTGATTGAGCCGCTTGTGACGGTGGCTTTGTTTGACAACTGGATGGCTTCAACCATACCCTCATCCCAGTTTTTCGGTGTTACTTGATTCGAGTAAAATGCCGCACGAACAAAACGACCTGCTGCTGTGTCATCGCCAGGCAAGCCTAACGTCCCACTGCCTGCACCTAGAGGCATGATTGTTTCACCCTCTCTAAACTCAGTAGTCAAATATCCTTTATTACTAATATTTGTATAATTACGAAGGTTAGCTAAATGCCAATCAAACGTTGGTGCGTTTGCTAGTGTGCCGTATGGATTATCGTAAAGTTTCATCTCGCCGCCAACAAATTCGATAACAAGGCAGTAACCTAGTTTATCGTAAACAGCAAAATGTATAGGTTGAGAAACATTACCAAATTCTGGAATTTTCTGGTCGCAAACTTTAATTTTTGATAATGCAGCTTTCACTTCCTCAACATATTCAAATTGTGAAGATACGAAATCGATTAAGTGAACATACGTGATGAAGTTACCGTTATCTTCTTCAGAAACTGCCATGTACTCAGTGAAATCTGGAAGATATAAACCTGTGACAGATAAACCTTTTTCGTTCATTGCACCATGAAAACGCTCTGTTGGGCCCAATGAATTTCCTACAACACCATATTTACCCACCCAACTCATTGCTTCCAGTCCGTCAGGGCCTTCAGACTTATATTGGTGACCTCTTGGAGCAACAAGCATTCTAGATCCTGCTGCAGTAAATAATTCCATATTCATGATATGGAAGTATTTATTATCCTCTGTTCTCACTTGAAATGTAGTACACATAATTGCCTCTAAGTTAATAAATGGTTAACATAATGTCGTTTTTCGTAATGAGAATAATATATATTTATAATTTAAATCTGGATATAGACATAAACTAATAGCCATTATTACCAACAAATAATATGGATATTATAAATACTAATAACGGCTATTATCCTATTTGCATGGTTAATTGAGTTAATATCTGCGGACAAAATTAATATAACCACAAGGTTTTACAATGAAAACAAAACTATTGACTTTAGGTTCCCTACTTTTTTCTTTTTCCGTATATAGTGCAGAAGACTTAAATCCAGATACTCCAGATCCAGGTGACCATTCAAAAGTTTCAAATATGTTTGAAGCTACATATGGTATTAAGGGCGTTGGGGATGAGAATTTAAATCACTTACAACTTGCGATTCAGCAATCTGGTCAGTTTGACAACGGTCACTACTTTCTAGGTAAAGCAGAAATCAAAGCAGATGAGGTCATTAAAAATAGTCAGGGTGACACTGATTTCGAGGTAACTGAATTTAGAGCAAGATACTTTCAATTAGCACAATTTGATTCAGAACGATTCCCAGTTGCTGGTATTAGTCTTGATTACATCGAACGCGGGATGCAAGACGACGTCACAGAACGTATGTTTGCTCTAGGAGCAGTTACAAGAACAGTAACTCCGCTTGAAAACTGGCTATTATTTCCTTATGTGATGGCAGTTTACGCACAAAATGACGACAACTATCTATACCCAGGGTTTGCAGACAAAAATGGCTGGGGTGTTCAATTTAATGTTCTAAACACGTTCTATTTAAATAAAAATGGTGCCAACTTTCAGCTCAACCCGTATTTTACAAGTTTAGATTTCGGTGGGGATCTTGGGACGGTAAACTCCTTGCTGGTTGAATACTCTCTACAATCACCAATTTCTGACAATAAAAAGCATTGGCTTCAATTTACCTACAACCAATACTTTTCAGACGCTAATACAACAACATTTGAACACAATCGCGATGACGCTGAGCTTTTGCTTACCTATAACTACTTTTTCTAGGTCATAAGCTAATGTGACACGCTAGGATCTGACGTGCAGATGTGCAACTTGAAACACCAAAACAAACGGGATGTTGGGTGTTTCTTCTTGAGAATATGTTCTATGAACACCGAAAGCTTAAAAAAGAGCAATCCCGAACAGATACGAAATTGGTTAAGTATAGTTATTTTAATGCTTGCCCAAACAATTATTGTCCTAGACAACGCCACTCTAATTATCTCCGCAGATTCATTAGTAAAAGAGCTTTCTTTTACACTACCCCAGCTCCAAGTGACCAATGCCATTTATCCTATGATTGGTGCAACCTTTATGATTGCAGGAGGGATGCTCGGTTTAATCATTGGTTGGCGAAAACAAATACAACTAGGAATGCTCATACTAATTCTTAGTTCTATATGGGCCTCTACTGCTAATAATATTATGGGATTTACATTTGGTGCGCGTATTCTTGCTGGCATTGGTGGAAGTCTGTTAATTCCAGCTGTATTTGGCTACTGTACCGCCTTCTTTAAAGGTAAGAAACAGGCTATCGCGTTTGGCTTAATTTCTGGGAGTATTGGTTTAACTGGAATGCTATCACCCATATTATTGGGAGGGCTAATTGATCAATACAGTTTCCGCGCTGCATATACGCTCATTTCTCTGTTTACTTTAATTGTGCTAATGCTTTCTTTCACCTTAGAGAAAGGCGGAAAGAATGGAGAGGTTCTATTTGATATAAAGGGAATGGTCATTATATCAATCGCTCTTTTATCTACAATAACAGCTTTATTGAATATCAACACTTGGGGGTTTGTAAAAGCAAGTAGCAACACTAACTTATTTGGACTATCTCCAGTTATCTTTCTCTTATTACTTGGCGCAGCAGCGTTCAAATACTTCTTCCAATGGGAAAGCTTTCTAGATCGCACGGGCCGAAATGCACTTTTCCCTGCCGGATTAAGGCAAAATAAAAGAGTATGGTTCGGCATGTTTTTTTGTGCAATGACCTATGCGTTATATCCAACGATGGGTTTTATTACAGTAACTTACCTACAGTTTTCAAACGAATTTAATGCTCAACAAGCTGGGATAGTTGTTGGTCTTAATGCATTAGGGATGATTGTTGGATCGATTCTAGCACCTACTATTCTTTACAGTCGCTCAACAAAAGCAATAATGTCATATGCCAATATTCTATGTTTTATCGGCGTTGTGCTTATGCTAATCGCTTATCAACAAAGCGGTGTAACAAATAGCATATACATTGCAAACATCCTCTTCGGTTTAGGATGTGGTTTATATGCTGCACATAGTCCATTAATTATTACAAGTTCAGTGGACCAAGACGATGCCGAACAATCCAGTGGGATCCAATCTACATCTCGCAACTTGGGTAAAGCAATAGGCCTTGCGATTATGGGGGCAGTTCTAACTCTTGCACATTCTTATTCTTTCAAAGTTAATACTATAGATTCAAAAAATCTATCAAACAGCACACAACAAATGATTTTGTCCGAGGATACAATTCCATTTACACATCAACAACACTTAATAAATGTAATGGAAGATCTAGAAATCCACAATAATGAACAAGATACTATCAAAAATATCGCAATATCGGGTCGTTTGGACGCCATACGATTTACTCTTTGCGCTTTCGTTATTTTAATTATTTTTAGTCAAATTATGACTCTATTGATGCCATCTATACGCGATAAGAAAAATTATGGTCATGACTTAGACGATATAAATAATGAGAGACACGCCTTATGAGCGCAACACATTCACTTGACAGTTTCGACAGAGAAATACTTGCTACATTACAGGAAGATAATAAGACCCCACTTCGTATTCTTTCAGATAAAATGTGCCTATCAACAGCATCTGTGCAACGAAGAATCAAGAAATTGGAAGACGCTGGCATTATTTCTGCCAATACCGCAGTTGTTTCCCCAGAGAAAATTGGACTAAGCATTACCATTATTGTTGAAGTGCACATCGAAAAATCTAGTATGTCAGATATTCAAGAATTAAAAGAAAGCTTTTCTGGGCCAGCAATTCAACAATGTTATTATGTGGCCGGAGAAGCCGATTTCATACTAATCCTTTCGGTATCAACAATGAAGGAGTATGAAAACATCAGTAAAGAAATATTCTGTAATAATAAGAGCGTAAAATGGTTTAAAACTATTGTTGCTATAGATAGAGTAAAAGCAACATTGCATCAATCAACCTAAGCTTAAAAATCAACTTACTCTCAATGTAGAATGTGACTGAACCGATGTAACTCCCATTAACTTGGCACAGTTGCGGAGTTATAAGCATGGAAGTGTTCTTGAGACCTCTCACAGTCAGCAAAGTCCGCGCTACTGATCTTAAGGTTTATGACCCGTACCAGAAATATCGGACACCAAATTAAGCGAGTAAAATCACTAACGAGGTGAATCCATATCCATTAAGAAAACAAAAAGGCACGGTACTCTTGGGCATCTAAGTCCCACTAATCTTGAGAAACAAAAATTCGCTTAACTGAGTGTTCAGTGTTGCTGGTACAGATCAGTTTGAAATTGACCCTGCTATCGCACAAGCTCAAAATACCCGCCTGAAATTCCAATAAAACAGTTTATATTTTTTCACTTTCGAATCTTATATACGATCACGACGACAATTTTTCTCTCATGTACCTAGGTCGCTGGTTTGGAAGGCGCTTTATATTTTAAGGTTTTACTAGCCAATGACTAACTAGACTAAGAACTAGACTATTTCTGTCAAAAACGAAAAAGGCCTGACAACTTAAAAAGTCGTCAGGCCTTATAGAATGTGGCGCGCCCTGTAGGATTCGAACCTACGACCACATCCTTAGAAGGGACGTGCTCTATCCAGCTGAGCTAAGGGCGCGCTATGGGGAAGGATTATACGAGTTGAGATTCAATGGTCAACGGCTTTATTGCACATTATGATCTAAGTGCTGAAAAAAAAGTCAGTGGTAGGCATTGTGGATATAAAATACCCGACGCAAACGTTTGCTATGTAGCAAAACTGTTTCGTTTCTGCGACAATGCGCCAAAATGTTGAACCGCCTTAACTTAGGGATCGTCATGACTGCTCAAAACATTGATGGAAAACTGATTTCTCAAACCGTTCGTTCTGAAGTTTCAGCTAGAGTAAAAGCTCGTACTGAAGCTGGATTACGTGCACCTGGTCTAGCTGTTGTTCTTGTGGGGCAAGATCCTGCATCTCAAGTTTATGTCGGCAGTAAGCGCCGTGCTTGCGATGAGGTTGGCTTTGTTTCTAAGTCGTTTGACCTGCCGTCCACAGCGACAGCACAAGAATTGTTAGATCTGATTGACCAGCTTAATGCTGATAATGAAATCGATGGCATCTTGGTTCAGCTACCACTTCCAGCGGGTATCGACTCTACTGAAATTCTTGAGCGTATCACGCCAGAAAAAGACGTGGATGGCTTCCACCCTTATAATGTAGGTCGCCTTGCACAGCGTATGCCTAAGCTTCGCTCTTGCACACCTAAAGGTATTATAACGCTTCTAGAGCGTTACAACGTACCAACACACGGTAAGCATGCGGTTATTGTCGGTGCTTCAAACATTGTTGGCCGCCCTATGACGCTTGAGCTTCTGCTAGCCGGTTGCACCACGACCACCTGCCATCGTTTTACTAAAGACCTAGAGAGTCACGTTCGTCAGGCTGATGTGCTTGTGGTTGCAGTAGGTAAGCCTAACTTTATTCCGGGTAACTGGGTAAAAGAGGGAGCAATCGTGATTGATGTAGGTATTAACCGCCTAGATAATGGCAAACTAATTGGTGATGTTGAGTATGACGTTGCACGTGAGAGAGCAAGTCTTATTACTCCGGTGCCGGGTGGCGTTGGCCCAATGACAGTAGCAAGTTTAATTGAAAATACTATGATTGCCTGCGAGCAGTTTGGTAAATAGGCTCCCTACAGCACATACATTATGAAAAGAGCGAGGTTTATCCTCGCTCTTTCTCTTTAAGCTACTTTAACTGATCCGCTAGATTACTCACCGCCAACCCAAAGTAATACGAACGATTCCATTTCATTAGTACTTGATAGTTGTTATACACCAGATAGACCTGCCCGGATGCAGAATCTGGCGCTATTAACCAAGCGTCAATATCCTTTTTAAGCTTTGGTAAATCATGTCCTTGCAGATTACGAACACCCAGCTCTTGCCACTGTGCCAAGGTTTTCGCTTGCTCATGTTGCCGCCCAAACACACTATCATCGAGAGGCTCAGATAAGGTCACCTGACGCCCCCATGTGTAGCTATCATTCCATCCTGATTGCTTTAGATAGTTAGCTGCCGAAGCAAACACATCAGATTCATTCTTCCAAATGTTCTTACTGCCATCGCCATTGCCATCAGCCGCATAATTTAAGAAAGAGCTTGGCATAAACTGAGGTTGCCCCATCGCACCAGCCCAAGAACCTTTCATATTCTTTGCAGTGATATGACCTTCATCCAAAATAGCCAACGCTGCCATCAACTCATTGCGAAAAAATGTTTCCCGACGTCCTTCATAAGCCATTGTCGTTAAGGCATCAATCACATTGTATCCGCCGGTCAGCACGCCAAAATTACTCTCAACGCCCCATAAGGCAACGATAAATCTTGGCTGGACGCCATACAGTGCACCAATGCGCTCTAGCTCAGTTTGGTATTTGCGATATTTCTGCTTAGCCTGTTTTATTTTCCACTTAGGGACAGCTCGAGGTATGTACTCGTCCAAAGTGATTTTGTTTTCTGGCTGAGAACGGTCAGCAGATACCGCTCTAGGTTTAAACTGCACATTAGCGAAGGCACTTTCAATAGTCTTAGATGTAATGCCCTGCTCTGCTGCCTCACTTTTTAACGCAAATACGTATTCATCAAAGCTGACATTCCGCTCAGATAAATGCGTATCTGCTGATACTGAAAAGCTACTTGCTAAAAAGAGAAATCCAATACTTCTCACGCACTTCAACGTCCTTATCATATCCTCTCCTTTACACGTTAATCAGTCGCGTCGCCTTGCTCTTTTTTACGTCGCTTATAAGTATCCAATTCATTCTCTACCGGTGGTGGCAATTGCAAGAAGAAGCCATCGCTTAGCAGTGACTCTTTTACTTTATCGACATCGACAGTCGCAAGGCCACGCTTTGCTAAATTCACGACCATAACCATGGTAGGTTTACCGAACATCTGCATCAATTGTTCTGGTACCGGAGAAAAATCATCTTTCTTAGTGATGTAGAGGTACATCCCCTGCTTTTTATTACTTTTATAGATTGCACAAATCATATATAGCCTTGATCTATCGAGTTCATGTCCAAGTTTAAACAGCTAAAGTGTCAATTTTAAAGACTTTGTGTAATTTTGAGCTTAAAACCAACATTTGACAACAAGTTACTTGTTCGTTGTCACTATGATAGATAACATAACAGGTAACTGTTTGATTATATGCCAAGGCTAGGTTAGATGTCTCAAACTCCAGATCTAAAGGGAAGCAGCTTTCCACTGACCGTGCTTCATATGTATGAGCACAATACTGATTCAGCAATTCGTTATTTGGATGAAAAAGTGGCCAAGGCTCCTGCTTTTTTCAAAGCTGCTCCACTGGTCATTAACCTGTCTCAGGCAAACTCCGAGCTCGATTTAGCACATCTCAAACAAAGCATTATTAATATCGGCATGGTGCCTGTTGGTGTCACTAATTGCACTAATAAGCATCTCGAAAAGCTAGCAAGAGAAGCAGGGCTTGCTGTTATGACTGGTACCAACCGTCCAGATAAAGCACCCGTAGCCATTACGCCAAGCAAAATCATTCGCACTCCTGTGCGTTCTGGACAACAGATTTATGCCAAAGACAGCGACCTTATCATCCTGAGCCATGTGAGTGCAGGTGCCGAGGTGATTGCTGACGGTAGCATCCATATCTATGGCACTTTGCGCGGACGGGCTATTGCAGGCGCGAGCGGGCAAGCAGCCTCAATACTTTGTCATAACATGCAAGCAGAATTAGTTTCCATTGCGGGAAACTATTGGCTTAGCGAACAAATAGAATCTCACTTCTGGGGAGAAAAAGTGATTTTGGGTTTAACGGACCAAACCCTGCACTGTGATCTCCTCAATATTAAATAAAGGATAAAATGATGGCACGTATCATTGTTGTTACTTCAGGAAAAGGCGGCGTAGGGAAAACCACCTCCAGTGCCGCTATTGCATCGGGTTTAGCCCTACAGGGTAAAAAAACCGCTGTTATCGATTTTGATATCGGTCTGCGAAACCTAGACCTTATCATGGGCTGTGAACGCCGCGTTGTGTATGACTTCGTTAATGTCATTAACGGCGAAGCAACACTGAACCAAGCTCTTATCAAGGATAAACGTACAGAGAACCTGTTCATTCTTCCAGCCTCTCAAACTCGCGATAAAGACGCTCTTTCTAAAGAAGGCGTTCAGCAAGTACTAAATGATCTGGATGAAATGGGTTTTGATTTCGTTATTTGTGATTCTCCTGCGGGTATCGAACAAGGCGCATTGATGGCATTGTACTTTGCCGATGAAGCGGTTGTAACGACTAACCCTGAAGTATCATCAGTGCGCGATTCAGACCGTATACTGGGCATTCTTGACTCTAAGTCACGCCGTGCTGAACAAGGGCTAGAACCCGTAAAAACGCACCTATTGCTGACTCGCTACCACCCAGCTCGCGTAACTCAAGGTGAAATGTTAAGCGTAGAAGATGTTGAGGAAATTCTTCACATCAATTTACTCGGCGTGATTCCTGAAAGCCAAGCGGTACTGAATGCTTCCAACAAGGGCGTTCCAGTTATCTTTGACGATCAGTCTGATGCAGGCATGGCTTACCACGACACAGTACAGCGTCTACTAGGTGAGCAAATCGAGTTTCGATTCCTTACGGAGCCGAAGAAAGGTATCTTCAAACGTCTATTCGGGGGTTAATCAATCTATGTCTTTACTAGAGTTTTTCCGCCCAAAAAAGAAGACGACGGCTAACGTTGCCAAAGAGCGTTTGCAAATTATTGTTGCTGAGCGTCGCAGCCATGACGACCCAGCACCGTCTTACTTACCAGAGCTTAAAGCCGATATTTTAAAGGTCATCAGCAAGTATGTAGACGTTGATCCAAATATGGTAAACGTCTCTTTTGAACACAAAGATGATGATATTTCGGTACTAGAGTTAAACGTGAAGTTACCAGAAGAAGAGTAACTCTTACTCTGATAGAAAAAAGTAAGGCGATGATTTCTCATCGCCTTTTTTATTAGTTTAACTTCTGAAGCAAACGTTCACCTAACAGCGGTTTTCGCCAGCCCTGCATCAAATCAGGAGTAGACTCTGGCGCCATGTTCTTACGCCATACCCAAGAAATGAGTTGGTTAACTTGCTTTTTAGAGGCTAGAAACTCAGGAGCAAGGTGCGAGTCCTTAACGACTTTGTTCACTTCATCTTTCAGTGACTTAAAGGTTTGCTTGTAGTTTGGCAGATCAACCAAGCGATCAATCTTTTGTGGCCATTCTGCTTCTGGTGTGCTTTGTGCTTTACGCACAATATTTGCAATCACAGCGCTGTAGCGACGCACTGAGCGCACATCACATTGCTCTTTTTCCATATCGCGCGCTGAGGTAAGGCTAAAACGAGCAACAGCAAGCAGATCGACTTCTTTAAATACAAAATTAAGTGCTAAATCTTTGCGCAGTGCTGTTTCATAGCGCCACGTCGCCAATGGCTTTAGAATACTAAGTTGCTGTGGAGACAATTGCCATGCGCCTTTTATATCAAGATACGCTTTCTCTGGCTCATGATGACGAATGCGCTTCGATACCTGAAGCTCAGACTCTTGCATTGCATTGTGCCAGTAGCCCGATTCTTTTAAAGAAGCTTGTAGCTTGTCAAACAGTGGTTGCAGATAGAACACATCTGCAGCTGCATAATCTAGTTGTTTTGGTGTCAACGGACGAGCCAACCAATCCGTGCGCGCTTCACTTTTATCTAGCGCTACTGACAAATATTCGTTCACTAAGGTAGCAAAGCCAGTGGAAAGACCATGGCCTAAAAATGCCGCCATTACCTGAGTATCGACCATAGGTGTAGGGATACTTTGGAAGTGATGTTGGAAGACTTCAATATCCTCACCACAAGCATGTAATACCTTGAGGACAGAGGTATCTTGTAGCAGTTGTACTATCGGAGTGACATCATCAATAACGGTAGTATCAATCAGGCTAAGAAGCTCGCCATCGTACATCTGAACCAAACCAAGCTGCGGAAAAAAGGTGCGAGTACGGACGAATTCGGTATCCAACATCACCGCTTCTTTTTGACAAGCTTGTTCGCACGCCTGTGCCAGAGTTTGAGTGTCTGTCACTATCTGATAATTCAAAATAGTCTCTTTATATTTCCATAATTAAAAATGCCCCTGCATTGCATGCGCTGATTGCGTCTGCTCTGCAGGGGCCTATGTTCAAATTCGGTTCGGTTAAGCCGATTTTGCTGTATTAGCCTCAGTACGTAGTTCACGACGCAAGATCTTGCCGACGTTAGTCTTCGGTAGATCTTCCATAAACTCAACAATCCTAGGTATCTTATAACCTGTTAGATGCTGACGACAATGGTTAATTAGCTCATCCTTGGTAAGAGATGGGTCGCGTTTAACCACACATATCTTAACGGTTTCACCAGATACATCATGCGGTTCACCAATAGCCGCTACTTCTAGCACCTTACCATGCAGTGCAACCACATCTTCTATCTCGTTTGGATAAACGTTGAAACCAGACACCAAAATCATGTCTTTCTTACGATCTACAATGTGCAAGAAACCTTCATCATCAAATTTAACGATGTCACCCGTTGATAACCAACCATCTTGAGTTATCACTTCACGAGTTGCTTCGGGGCGTTTCCAGTATCCCTGCATAACCTGAGGACCGCGGACTTGCAGTTCACCGATTTCAGTGTTTTCGAGAGGCTCGCCTTCATCATTAACAATACGAACCTCTGTAGAAGGAACCGGCAAACCGATAGCACCGTTGTAATCCGTCATGTCGTGTGGACAGCCCGATACCAGTGGAGAACACTCAGTTAAACCGTAGCCTTCAAGTAAAAAGACACCTGTGGTCTTCTTCCACTTGTCAGCTACCGCTTGTTGAACCGCCATACCACCGCCAACAGCAAGCTTCATACGGCTAAAGTTCAGCTCATGGAAATCTTCATTGTTCACTAAGGCATTGAACAGGGTGTTTACCCCAGTAATGGCGGTGAACGGTACCTTTTTTAGTTCTTTAACAAAGGTAGGAATATCACGAGGGTTGGTGATCAAAAGGTTATTTGCACCAAGCTCTAAGAACAGCAAACCGTTCACGGTCAGAGCAAAGATGTGATAAAGCGGAAGAGCAGTAACCACTAACTCTTTGCCCTCTTCTAGCTTAGCGGCATACGCCCCCTTCGCTTGCAGTACATTGGCAACCATATTGCGATGGGTCAGTACCGCACCTTTGGCCACGCCGGTTGTACCACCGGTGTATTGCAAGAAAGCTATATCCTCACCACTCATAAATGGCTTCACATATTGAAGGCGACGGCCTTTATGCAATGCTTGTTTAAATGAGATAGCACCAGGAAGGTCGTATTTTGGCACCATGCCTTTTACGTACTTCACTACAAAATCAACAACGGTACCTTTCGCTGTCGGTAGCATTTGTCCTAGGCTCGTCAATACCACGTTTTTCACAGGAGTATTGTCAACGATTTGCTCAAGAGTGTTGGCAAAGTTAGAAACGATAACAATGGTTTCTACTTCGGCATCGTTCAACTGATGTTCAAGCTCACGAGGGGTGTAGAGTGGATTGACGTTCACTGCAATACAACCAGCACGAAGCACACCAAACAAGGCAATTGGATATTGCAGTAGGTTTGGCATCATTAAGGCAACTCGATCACCTTTCTTCAGCTTCAATTCATTCTGCAAATACGCAGCAAATGCGCGACTTCTTTCTTCTAACTTACGATATGTCATCACCGACCCCATATTGAGGAAAGCCGGTTGGTCAGCAAATCTTAGAACGCTGTTTTCAAACATCTCGACCAAAGATGGATAGGAATCTGGATCGATCATCTCTGGTACATCAGAAGGATATCGAGAGAGCCAAGGTTTATTCACGTTAATACTCCTGAAAAAATAGCAACGCATTATATACGACTATCAGGTTGAATTTCTTTGTTTTATTACGATTCCTTTACAGGATAGCTGTAAATTTGAAATGCGTTTAAATGGTGCTCACAAAAGCACACTAACCGAACAAAATTAAAGCAATTATTGCTTCAGAAATAGACCTAGGACAGGATAAGTGGCAATGATGACCACCCTTAATGTGTAATATTTGCGCTGTTGAGGTGCAAATTGAGCTCAAGTGGGTAAAACCCGTATCACCCAAAATGAGTAGATTTGACTTAGGAAGTGCCTCAATAACCTGTTTCGCTTGCGCTTCTGTCATTCGATACAATGACTCAGCCTTCAGTTTTTTATCGTGTCGCCAGTGCCAGCCATGCTCTGTTTGTTCAGAATCTCGCTCTACCAGCGGCGTAATCTCTTCGGCGTTTAAAACATAGCGTCTAGCTCGAAGCTGCACCATTTCATCAAAGCTTTCAAAGAAGCGTGGCGGCTTTTTGCTGACCCTTTGTCGACTCAGCACCCCCTTCCTCAATCGAGATAAACTGTTTTGAGGCGATTCATAAATCGGGCCATAACCTTCTATCTGAACCAAGTGTCCAACATTTTCGGGGAAAGCCGCTGAGTAGCAACTTGCGATAAGAGCACCCATAGAGTGTCCCACTAGAGTTAACGGGCAATCACATTCGTTGTTAATTTGGCTAATGACTTGATGTAGGGAATCAATATAGTCATGAAAGGGGTAATAGCCACTGTGCGAGTGAGAGCTATAACCGTGTCCGGGGAGATCTAGCGCGATAAGCTGAATATCAGGATTTTTCGCGCTGATTTCTTCCATTAAGGGAGTAAATGAGGCTGCATTATCTAGCCAGCCATGCAACATCAAAATGCAATTAGAGGCGCCTTGTGATTCATGGCACAAAGCCGAAAGCGAGTAATCACTAACTTCAAAGGTGCGTTCAGATAACACCGTTATTCAACACTCTGAACGACGTGCCCTGTTGTTGGTCCATAATTGACCTCTCGGCAATACAGAGAACGACAAGGGAACATGCTTAATGGTTCATCATGCACGATCAGTGTTTCTTTGATTTGCCACAAGTGGTAGCCGTTAGCATTAAGTACTGGAAATCGATACTCATATTCCCCTACCTTGCCAGTTTCATTACCATCAGGCTTTCCTAGTACAGAGATCAAACGCCCTTTTGCATAGGTCACAGGATCAATAAATCCATCCACATAGGCCACATAACGTCCCTCAGGGTCAACATTAATATCTGGCTTACCATCTTTAGCAATCGGCAGGTTCACTATCTCAAGACGCGTTTTGGTCTTAAGATTCGTAATGCTAGCAATCACCCCGCCAAGTCGTACTTCGGAGATCGCTTCGGGGGCACTATTCACCCAAGTACCATAGTCTGTGACTATCTTTTCGTTGTTTGAAACAAGCGAGTCAGGCAAAGAACTGCAACCCGTCAAGACTAAGCCCAATACAAGAGCAGTGAATACTCGATACATACGGCCTCCATGTACAACTTATCTAATTACTCTCGTCCTGGAAGCTTTTTCCAAGCGACCTTATCACGCAGGTAAACCGGCGATGCTTCCTCAGCACCCACTTGATTACCGTTGGCAAGTTCATGCTGAGCCAAAACAACAATGTCTTGCGACTCAGGATACAGTAGACCGCTATCAGTACGCTTAAGTTCAAGCTGATTTAGCTCTTCAGCGTACGCTTCCCAGCCAGTACCCACTTGAGTCCAAACCAGATCGCTTTCTACGGTTTGGCTCACTAGTGCAGATGGTGGGATAACACACTCTTCATCTTCGATGTGCCAAACACCAGACTCCATACGGCTGAAACGTCCCCAGTACACCTCACTCATGCGAGCATCAATCGCGGCAACTACGTTATTGGCTTGCGCGGTACGGTACGCGCCTTGAGCCATTGCTTGCAACGTCGACACACCAACCATGGGTAAATCGGCGCCAAAGGCTAGGCCCTGAGCGATACCAATGCCAATCCTAACTCCGGTAAAACTGCCTGGGCCTTGACCGTAGGCAAGAGCATCCAAATCGCCAAGTTTCAAACCCGCATCAACCAACAGTTGGTCTACCATAGGCAAAATCTTGGTTGTATGTTCGCGAGGAGCAACCTCACCTTTAGATAATACCTCTCCATCAACCAGTATGGCTGCAGAGCAAAATTCGGTTGAAGTATCTAGTGCTAGAATTTTCGCTTTCATCTGTTACTCAGTTATTCGCTGTACTATTCAGCCTCGATCACTGCATCGGTCGAAGGCTGTAAGAAATTTATAATGTTCGAAACGCTACGCGTGCGCGGTATCGGCGGCAGACTGGACAAAAACATCTTGCCGTAATCGCGTGTTACCAAACGATTATCACAGATAATCAATGCACCTCTATCGCTCTTATCACGAATGAGTCGCCCCACCCCTTGCTTCAGTGCAATAACAGCATCAGGGAGTTGCACTTCATAGAAAGGTTCGCCACCGTTAAGTTTACAATCCTCAATACGCGCCTTTAATAGCGGGTCATCAGGAGCAGTAAATGGTAATTTGTCGATAATAACACAGCTTAACGCGTCACCTCTAACATCTATCCCCTCCCAAAATGCACCGGTTGCCACCAGCAAGGCATCACCAAGCTCAGTGAACTCTTTCAGCAGTGCTTGCTTACTACTCTCGCCTTGCATTAACACGGGTAAATCTAGCCGCTGCCTAAAGCGCTCAGTGAGATCTTTCATCATCGCGTGTGAAGTACACAAGAAAAAACAGCGCCCTTTATTGGTCTCAATAACAGGAGTAAGCATCGAAACTAGTTTTTGCGCCATTTGCGGACTGTTTGGCTCAGGTAAATAGCGAGGCACGCAAAGTCTTGCTTGTGATTGATAATCAAATGGACTGCTCAAGGCTAAACTCTGCTTTGCTTTTAAGCCCAAACGAGAGGTAAAGTGCTGAAAGTCACCTGATACCGACAAGGTCGCAGAAGTAAACACCCAACTTCCGCCATGTGCGTCCACTTGTTCTTGAAACTTATTGGCCACTGAAAGCGGCGTAATGTTCAACGAAAAATGCCTTGGCGTGCATTCGAACCAATAGGAATACCCCATGATCGACGTATCACACACTCGCGTTAAACGATTTTGTATCTGAGTAACACGGTCAAATGCGGTATCTAAAAGCTGACTACGGCCTAAGGCCATTTTAAGTACATCACGACACAATTGCAGAGCATCTTGCAAGCGTTCCATCTCTCGTTGCAATTTTTGATTCTTCAGTGCGTCGCGCCAGTTGCCACGAAAGCCCGGTTCGCCAAGAGAAATACGCATTTCAGAAGCCGAACTTAGCAGTTTATCCGCCACCTTTTGTAGTTGACGCATGTCTTTTGCTTCTGTGCGATAACCAATCTCTATGTCTTTCGCTAAATCTGCAATCTGCTTCGAACTAATAGACTGACCAAAGTATTGACTGGCAATGTCTGGGATCTGGTGTGCTTCATCAAATATAAACACCTCAGCCTCAGGCAGTAACTCGCCAAAACCGGTTTCTTTTACCGCCATATCCGCCAAGAATAAGTGGTGGTTAACCACCACAAGGTCAGCTTCTAGCGCTTTATTGCGCGCCTTAAACACAAAGCAGTCGCCAAAGCTCGGGCATTCTTTACCTAAACAGTTTTCATTACTAGAGGTAATGTCTGGGATAATGCGACTGTCTTCAGCAAGGTCTTCACATTCGCCCAGATCGCCACTTTTCGTTGATGAGGACCAAGAGCGAACTTTAACTAATTGCGTCAGCAGTTGTGGATCTGAATGATGACCGTGACTCTCAACAATTTGTCGGCTTAAGCGATCAAGACACAAGTAATTGGCTCGTCCTTTTAATAGAGCAATACGTCCGGTAAAGCCGAGTGCATCCCTCATTAACGGCAGGTCACGGTGAAACAACTGTTCTTGCAAATTTTTAGAACCAGTAGAGACAATGGTTTTCTTACCACTTAGCAATGCAGGGGCAAGATAAGCAAAGGTTTTTCCGGTTCCCGTTCCCGCTTCAACCACCAGCTGCGTTTGCTCTTTAATGGCTTGATAGACACTTTCTGCCATCATAGTTTGCTCATCACGCGGCTGAAAGCCAGAGATTGCTTTACCTAATGCGCCATCGGCAGAAAAAACAGTACTGATATTCACAAAAGGTGCCTTGTTGATTGAGCGAGAAAATAATTATGTCAGCTTTTGTCTATCCGTGCGACTGTGACCTTAGCTTGCTTTGCAATTTATCCATTCGTTGAATTTGCAAGCCGGTGGAAAATTGGATAATGTCAACGCAGATACATTTTTATCATTTTTATTAAAGAGTCATCATGGAAAGAAAGACCCTACTCACCCATTGCTCTGACGAGCCAGGGCTGATCGCGAAGATCACCAACATCTGTTATAAACATCAGCTAAACATCATTCACAATAACGAATTTGTAGACAACACCAGTGGTCACTTTTTCATGCGTACTGAACTTGAAGGCAACTTTAATGATTCAGTATTTATGGAAGACCTAGAATTCGCATTGCCTAAAAATGCCAGCAAGACATTGGTAGATTCAAGCAAGAAAAAGGTAGTGGTGCTGGTCACTAAAGAGTCGCACTGTTTAGGTGATATTCTGATGAAAACCTTTGATGGTAGCCTGAATGTGGATATCACTGCAGTGGTCAGCAATTATGACATCTTGCAACCGCTAGTGGAGAAGTTTGATATTCCATTTCGTCACGTAAGTCATGAAGGGCTAAATCGTGAAGAGCATGAGATAAAAGTGAAGGAGGCCATCGATGGCTTTGATGCAGACTATCTTGTGTTAGCCAAATACATGCGCATCCTAACACCTAGTTTTGTTGAGCATTACCACAATCGCATCATCAATATTCATCACAGTTTCTTACCTGCGTTCATTGGCGCTAAGCCTTATCAGCAAGCGTATGAGCGTGGCGTGAAGATCATTGGCGCAACGGCGCACTTCGTAACTAACGATTTAGACGAAGGTCCAATCATCAAACAAGATGTGATTCCTGTGGATCATAACTTTAGTGCCCAGGATATGGCGCAAGCAGGCCGTGATGTTGAGAAAAACGTTCTAAGTAAGGCGTTAAACAAGGTCGTGAACGACCATGTATTTGTGTACGGCAATAAGACTGTTATCTTATAATTCACTTTGGCTGAACCCCATCAGGGGTTCAGTTACTTACTCTTGCTCAGACTCTACAATTTTCTTTAGCGGATGAGGGTGCAATTTAATGCACACTCCGTCTTTTTTAAACGCTATCGTAGGATTCGCTAAACGCTCCCCTTCGCCTTTCGGGCTAGAAAGCTTCATTTTCATTCCAGTATCAATATCAAAGGTTGGGAATCGTTGCTTGATATCTTGCAGGTAATCTTGCGCATCCGTCTTATCCGATGGAATCACAAACTCGATATGTTCCCAATCTTGAGAGGGATAGATCTTGCCTGGTACAGGATAAGGTAACTCTAAGCAATCAATAGACCAGGCACCAACTGTGATTGGAGTATCAAAAGCTATTACTACAATAGGTCTACCATTAATTTGCGCCTGCGAAATGGTAGCGCCTAGCTCTGACCATGCCTGATGAGCAAATTTGGCTAGGCTTGAGTCATTGATTCTGAGGGCAATATGATCCGCTTGAAATTGACAGAGGTCTAATCCTAATTCTCGCCCTAAGACTGCTATTTTTTGAGCAAATACATCAACCCTATCTAACATCTGTTGTGGGTGCAGATTTGCCTCTCGTAATTGCTCCATATTCCCTGCCCTTTGGTCTTTTACTGCGGTTTGAGCCGAAGTTTACCCTCACCACAGAGTTTTGCTACCGATTAATTGATTTCACTTCGTTTCCATCGCTTTTAGATCAGCGCTTATCTTGTTATCATTACCCCCATTTTTGTGAACTACGGCACGAAAGCACTTATTATTAGCTTTCTTGACACTCCTTGAATTGAAGGAATTGCGTGTGAATATCCAAGCACTTATTAACGATAAAGTATCTCAAGCACTAGAAGCAGCAGGCGCCCCAGCAGGTAGCCCAGCAGCAGTGCGTCAATCTGCAAAAGCTCAGTTTGGTGATTACCAAGCTAACGGCGTAATGGGCGTTGCAAAGCGACTAGGTACAAACCCACGCGAATTTGCTCAAAAAGTGCTTGAGCACCTAGATCTTGATGGCATCGCTAGCAAAACTGAAATTGCAGGCCCAGGTTTCATCAACATTTTCCTAAGCGAAGAGTTCCTAGCAACATCTGCAAAAGCTGCACTAGCGGATTCTCGCCTTGGCGTTGCATCAGAAGTACCGCAAACTATCGTTGCTGATTACTCTGCGCCAAACGTGGCAAAAGAGATGCACGTTGGTCACCTTCGTTCAACCATCATTGGTGATGCTGTAGTTCGTACTCTTGAGTTCTTAGGCCACAAAGTAATCCGTGCCAACCACATCGGTGATTGGGGTACTCAGTTCGGTATGCTTATCGCAAACCTTGAGCGCGTTTCTGAGCAAGATGGCGAAGTTTCAATGAAGCTGTCTGATCTTGAAGCCTTCTACCGTGAGTCTAAGAAACTGTACGACGAAGACGAAGAGTTCGCAGTTAAAGCACGTAACTATGTAGTTAAACTACAAAGTGGCGATGCATTCTGTGTAGACATGTGGAAGAAGTTGGTGGATATCACCATGCAACAAAACCAACTTAACTACGACCGTCTAAACGTATCTCTAACTCGCGATGACGTTATGGGTGAAAGCCAATATAACCATATGCTAAAAGACATCGTTGCTGACCTTAAAGAAAAAGGCCTAGCAAAAGAAGATGACGGCGCGCAGGTTGTGTTCCTAGACGAATACAAAAATAAAGACGGCGAGCCTATGGGCGTGATCGTTCAAAAGCGCGACGGTGGCTTCCTATACACCACAACCGATATCGCATGTGCAAAATATCGTTATGAAGAACTGGGCGCTAACCGCGTACTTTACTTCATCGACTCACGCCAACATCAACACCTGATGCAAGCTTGGACTATCGTTCGTAAAGCAGGCTACGTACCAGAAGACGTCTCTCTTGAGCACCATGCATTCGGCATGATGTTAGGCAAAGACGGTCGCCCATTTAAGACTCGTGCTGGCGGTACGGTTCGTCTGGTTGATCTTCTTGACGAAGCAGAAGAGCGTGCAGGCAAGCTTATCGAGTCTAAGAACCCTGAGCTTGCAGAAGAAGAGAAGAAAAACATCGCTTCTACTGTCGCTATGGCTGCCGTGAAATACGCCGACCTTTCTAAACACCGCACGACTGACTACGTGTTCGATTGGGACAACATGCTGGCATTTGAAGGCAACACTGCGCCTTACATGCAATACGCTTACACTCGTGTTGCATCAGTATTTGCAAAGGCTGGCGTGTCTATGGATGACCTTGCAGGCGACATCATCATTACTGATGAAAAAGAAAAAACGCTTATCGCTAAGCTCATGCAGTTTGAAGAAGCGGTACAATCTGTTGCTCGCGAAGGTCAGCCTCACATCATGTGTAGCTACCTATTCGAACTAGCGGGTCAGTTCTCTAGCTTCTACGAAGCATGCCCAATCCTAGTGGCAGAAGACGAAGCGGTTAAGCAAAGCCGTCTGCAACTTGCAGCACTCACAGCGAAGACTATCAAGCAAGGTCTGTCTCTACTGGGCATTGAAACGTTAGAGCGTATGTAATCCATCGAATTCTAGCGCTCAATCTTTGAGCCTGATGAATTACTGCTAAGGGTCTGAATATGATGTTCAGACCCTTTTTAATGCCCAAACAATAAGTCATTACCGTCAAAAAAACGTCATTGTCGAAGTCTTTTATCGGCAACCTAGATTCCCAATAGAAGCACTCGAGGTTGACACGGGAAGTTGTCTAGGCTGTCACCTTAAACAAAACATGCAATCTCGAAAGTGACAAGGGATGACAAAGGAACTCAGTGCGTTCAAAAACAGGGTGAGTGCTGTTATCAGAGTTCAAACACCTACTGATACATAACACCAAAAATGCTAAATTGAAGCACAATCGACAATTCATAAAGGGTAATGAAATTTGAATAAAACCGAACAGGCTCGTGTATTGTGGGCTGATAACTTACGCGCTTTCTCTGTTATCGCTGTGGTTTTACTGCATGTTGCATCTGAATTTGTTGATGGCATAGATATTCATGATCCTGCCTATGGTTCTGCTAATTGGTGGTCAGGCAATATTTATGCCTCAGTAACAATGTGGTGTATTCCGTTTTTTGTCATGATTAGCGGCTATTTCTTACTCAATAAATCTGAATCCAATCCTCTTTTTTTCAAAAAACGCCTTCGTCGAATCTTAGTGCCAATGGCGTTTTGGTCTATCTTCTACTCTCTGTGGATAGTGTTAAAACACGCCTTAAATGGCGATGTCACTACCGCATACTTTACGGTTGCCAAAGGTTGGGTATTAGGAGAACCCTATTACCACCTTTGGTATCTATTTATGATCCCGCTCTTGTATCTCGTCACTCCTGTATTGCGAGTTATCATTCGTTCCATTCCACAAAGAGAATTTTTGGTTTTGGTTTGTCTGTGCTTTTCGCTCGCTATGCTTGCAGCACTTTCCGATGTGGTGCTCTTGTACTTCAATTTGAATGCAAAAATCAGCCTTTTCACCAACGATTTTTTAAGCTACATCGGCTACTTCTGCCTTGGTGGGTATATCGCGAAATATAATACAAAGGTAAATATAAACGGGTGCTTAGCTATCTTTGTCGCAGCGACATTGTCAACGATATTAGGTAGTTACTATCTCACACACCTCTATTTTTATTCGTATCTAAGCATTAACGTAGTTGCCGCATCCATAGCGTTGTTCTTTCTAATTAAGCACTACGCCAATCAAGATCTAAAGCTCAGCCACATAGCTAAACTCAGCTTTGCTATCTACCTAATCCATCCGTTATTTATCAAATCCATTTCGTCTTTTTTAGGCGATTGGCTTCTAACCTGGATAGATAGCTCTTTATATATTCCTTTTGTGGCTTTAATTGCGACTTCTGCCTCTTTTATCATGGCTTGGGGCATGACTAAGGTTCCATATTTAAATCGGTGTATTTAATTAACAGATCTTCATTGAGAACGCATGAATAAGAGAATGGATTGCACCAAAAAGTAAGCCTCATAAACACGATTAAAGTGATTATGAGGCTTACTGATTGTTCTACATCAAATATCGCTATTGTGCAGTGTTATGCCGAATAGACTTAATTACTTAACTTCTTTGACTAGAGGAAGAAGGCGGTAGCCATCCATTACCTTCTCACTTGGGATGTAGTGGCGCATAGCAAGGTTGAACTTACCTGTGTTATTGCCTTCAGTCGTCGTAATGTTGTTAGGCGCATCATCACCGCAGCCAAAGCTTAATGTCAAAGTACCATCTGCATTATAGTCAGCAGTATCAGTAGAGACGTTGGCGCGGTCATTGAACATAAAGCCAGCACCGTTGTATACCGTAACAGACGTAAACGCTAAGTTCTTTGGATCATCAAAAGTCGCTTGGTAACACTTAGAGTTGTCCATATTTTTAGAGATCTCATAGATGTTATCTTGTAATTGTGCGCCTCCCCAACCAACAGCAGAACCTACCTCGTACTTGTTTTGAACAAACAGTTCATCTGATGCGTCGCCAGGACTGGTGAACATGCCAGAGAGTGCATTCGCGCCATCGCGAGCGATGATGTCAAACACTTGGCCTTTCAGCGTATTTTCCGTTGCTTTGAATTCATCATGATCGTAAGCAGGACCGTCATAAACATATGGGTTGGCTGAGTTAGCATCAACACGGATTTTATTGCGAATCTCCCACGCTTCTTCAACTGAATAACGAGCATCTAAACGGATAAGCACTTGAACATGGTCGCCGGTATGGGTTTGCAATGAGTATGTACCCGCTCCATATTGCATCGCTTGAATTCTGTGGTCCTCTGTAATGACTTCCATCGACATATACATGCCCTCTTCAATTTCAGGCAATACCACTGTCGCGCCTTTACTCACATCAACTGTAGAAAATGAGTAGTACGTATCACGGTTCATACGCACCACTTCTTGCTCATCTGTCGGCGTCAAATTGCGTTTGTGATTAAACTTATTAACACCTGCAATGTCTTGTTGCTTTAAGAACTGACGCGCAGTTTCAACTGCTGGGTATTGCTCTTCTGAAACAGTCGCACCACCTTTAGTCCACATTTCATTTTCGGTCGTTGCATCAGCAAGTACAGTCATAGACATAAGCGAAGTTGAAGCAATACAAGTAGCAAGAATAAGTTTTTTCATGTTTCTACCTTTTTAGTTTAAGAACATGCGAATACATCGACATTGACGACACATTCAGATTCATTTGAATTGGTTTGTTTTAGTTCATGCAAAAATATTAGCCTGTTAGTGATATGCTTTGAAGTTACATATATCTATATCAATTATAATTATAATGAATATCACTACTGATTAGCGCTAAACATCTTTAGGACAACAAATCGATAAGGGTTTGGACATTATATTTAGACTTGGATGTTCAAATCCTAGAAAGGTGATTCCTCACAACATCTGAACCTCTCGATAAATAGCCTTCAACTTGCTGAAATAAAATCGAAACATCAGCGACATATATCTGCAATGAACACGGTTTAGCTTATGAACCTCTTACGTTAAATTAAGGGATTATCCGTGAAATTCACTCCTGTTGCCGCCACTCTATTAATGTCCATCAGTTCAGCAAGCTTTGCTTTTGACCTACAAACACCGGCAAATAACGATACCGAAAACTTGGTTTGGACTGGCCACTTAAGCCCAGATACGGATACGGTAATGTCGGCCCTACTAGCCGCTCATATTTACGGTGGTACCGCGACAGTTCCTGAGCAAATCAATCCCGAATCAGAATTTGTTCTTAACTACTGCAAGGCGCAGTCACCTCGCGTTGAATCAGACTATTCCTCATATCAAGTCGGCTTGGTCGACTTTAACCAAACGACTCAATTAGCACCTACCATTAATCAAAGATCGATAGTGGCGGTGATTGATCACCACGCTATCGGCGGCTCTCCAATCAATACTCCACAAATCGTTGCAATGGATATTCGTGGTTGGGGTTCTGCTGCAACTATATTGACCGACAACGCAGAAAAGCTAAACGTTACACTACCTAAACATCTTGCTTGTGCAGGCCTTGGGGCAATCTTATCTGACACTGTAGTGTTCCAATCATCAACAACGACTGACTACGATAAAGAGTACGCTGAAAAGCTTGCCAAAATCGCAGGTATAAAAGATATACAAGACTTTGGTCAGCAGATGCTCGTAGCTAAATCAGATCTTAGCCACCTTTCATCAGAAACGATTCTAACCATGGATTACAAAAACTTTGAATACGGTGGTAAAAAGGTAGGCATCGGTGTAGCAGAAACCTTAACGGCTCAGCAATTAATTGATCGTAAAGATGAGTTATTAGTGGCGATGAAGTCTTACAAAGAAGCCAACGGGCTAGATCACCTATTCTTCTCTATCACTGATACAAAAGATAAGAAGGCCAACCTACTATGGGTTGATGAAGGTGATTACCAAATCATTAAGACTGCATTTAATACCGAACCTGCATCAGACATGCTGACGCTAGATGGTGTAACTTCGCGCAAACGTCAGATTGGCCCTGCGATTCAAAATGCACTTGATAGCTTGTAGACAAACTTGTTACAGGAAACGTCTTTATTAATAGAGTTAAAGCGCGCATCCTGTGCATTCAAAGAGTAGCTATTTGAAAGCTTAAGCCGAGAATAGAGTCTGCCAATCGTTAAGAGTCCCTAGCTAACAGCTTTTGTATTTATCGCTAGGGGCTTTTGCCCTATAAAATCAATGACTCATTAGGAAGCTCCTCAAAGTGCGACCTTATTGCCCATCGATTATTAAGCTCTTAAACACTCATTTATATTCAATAACTTAGCGTAAAGTACAAAAATTGCATTCAACCATGATAATTGCGCTAACATAAAATGAAGTCCACACAATGGGGTAAAGGTAGACTCAGTGAAAACACATTTAGATGATTTGTATTTATTTTGCCTAATTGTTGAACATGGTAGCGTCAAAAAGACTCATGAAGTAACGGGACTTCCAATTTCAACAATTAGCAGGCGGTTAGCTCAACTAGAAGAAAACTTATGTTTAAATCTAATGATAAGAGGGAACCATACACTTAAACCCACAAGTGTTGGTCAAAGCTATTTTGAATCGTTGCAACCGGTTTTTGAACAGTTGATGTTTCAAAAAACATCATTAGAAGAAGAAAATGAATTAGTCTTTGGGAGTATATCTCTAGCAGTACCATCAAGTTTATATTCAAGTTATTTTCATATACCTATAAATGAATTCTTACGCAAACATAGCAATGTAAACATGTCTATTCAGTTAGAGTTTTTAAAAGATCTTACTATTCCAAGTGGTGTAGATATTGCAATTCTAGTTGGTGATATCCTTGATAAGGATATTGTTGCTAGAAAAATATCAGAAATAAAAATGGTACTGGTCAGTACACCAAATTATATTAGCTCACAACGACCTTTGACATCACCAGAGCAACTTAAACAATGGGATTATATTGCAGCTGTCCCTCATACTAGTTTTTATGTTGACTCTAAGTCATACTCTGTAAAGCCAAAAATAATGTTATCGAATATGAACTCTGTACTTCCTACAGTTTTAGACCATATTGGTTTTTCATATATGCCTTTGCACATAGTACGAAAATACTTAGAAAGAAATGAACTAGAAATACTTTTCCCTAATTCGATACACCGTACTATTCCAATATCATTAGTGTATCACAATAGGAAATTACCATTGGCTCAAAAGAAGCTTGTAGATTATATCGTAAGTTCATTTAAGAAAGAGGGTATGTCTTTTAAGTCAGATTAACTAGTGAATATAAGGAGACTCGACCTAATATCTTGATCTAGAGTCTCCCTGATGGTTGTCTATTCACGCTCATCCTAAACTTACGTAGAATTATTGTTATTCAGATTCTTCATTGTTGTTGGTTGCGCCCACAATTCTTTCTTCCCAGTTTGGTGACGATGGTGGCGTAAATATCCCACGCTCTAACATCAACTTAACTTGACCATTGAGCACTTCTTTTGTGTAACTTTCTGCATTATAAGCCGTATTAGTTCGGTTCATATTTGCAGGTAAAATTTGCTTGTTATAGATTGGAGCGATTATCTCTGAACGTAGATCCTTTATCCAATTCATTATTGGAGATGTAATTCTAAATTCACGTAACTGTTCAATATCAATGGTGCCAGCGACAAAAGATTTGTTGGGTGATTGCTTACTCCCAATAATATTTCCTTGATAATCAACTACATGTGACGCCCCACCCATAATATCGATAGGTGATGTATCATCCATTGAAGCATTGCCACCAAGCACTCCTAGTACATACATTGTATTGTTAAGAGCATGTGCTCGGTTTTGTATCTCAAACTTACTTGCAATCGGCGCAGGTAGACTAACTCTGATAAGCAGTTCACCACCGTTCATTGCGATGCCTCGAACGTACTCAGGATATGAACCATCCATTGCCATTGCAAAACCGATCTTACCGATATCAGTATCCGCTACCGGATAAAAAGCATCAAGTTCATTGCCTTTCTCCTCTACCCACTGATCTAATACATCATGGGGTGTCGTTGAATGCTCAGATGGATACAGCACAGTATTTTTGTAATGCTGCAATATAATTTCACCCTTTGGGTTCAGCAGAACATTTTGATTGAAAAATCGATCTTCATATTTGTCATCAAATGTTCGTGCTTGGAAAGCAAGATAAACATTCAATTCAATCGCAAGCTCTTTTAACTTTTGAACTTCAGGCCCTTCCAGAGATATTGCGATATCACGAATAAAGTCATTTGCAGACATATCTAGAACTTCATCAATAAACCCCTGAAGAGCTCCCTCTGTTAATGCGACAAGTTTAACGGGTAATTCAAAACTGGAAAAGAATACCGCAGTGCGTGCTAAATTTGCAATTTCATCGATAATAGCTGGGATCTCATCACGATGCTGAATAAATTTTGTTTCAGATGTTAGGCCTACAGCAGTATATGGTGGGATGTATTTAGATTGCATGATTTAATTCCTATAATAAGTGTTATTGTTTAAATTATGAATTTGTAGATCATTAATAATCTACAATATTAATTTGATAGTATTTTGGTTGTTAAAAAATATTAGTTAAATATCTCTAGAAAGGGGGCACTTGGTCATACCACCCTTTCTAATTTAAGTTAGTGCTTCAGAGCACCACTAAATTTAATGTTAAATTCTGCAGAGTCATTTGGGTCAAGCATGATTCGAACAATATTGACACCTTTTGGATTTTCTAATTTGTCGAACACTTGCTGCATTTCTGCCTCTGTTTTTACAACATAGCTGTGTAGATCCACACCTTCAGTTCCGCCTAATGCTTCACCTAGCTTTTCATACTTCCAAACAGCAATATTGTTGTAAGAGCGTTCCTTTCCTGGATTAATGGCTCGTTCTGCACCGTAGCCAGCGTTGTCTAATATAAACAATGCTAAGTCTTTCTTATGTTCGATAAGCGTTGCCAGCTCTTGACCTGTCATAGTGAAAGCACCTTCACCAGAGATACATACAGATCGTGCTGCACGTTTTTCATTTGCGATGTTTGCACCAACATAAATACCAAACCCAGCCCCCAATGAACCCCAGTTTCCACAGCCTTCAAATAGTGTTCCTGCTGGAAACTCCGCTTGAGAACCGTTGATGTGCCCACCAGTATCGCCATAAACCATATCGTTTGGCTTAAGGTAATTTGCAAATTGAACGAAAAGTCGGTCAATCGTAATATCATCATTAGTCGGTGCAAATTTGTCTTTACGTTCAAATACAAACTTACGCTTATCTGAAGGCTCAAATTCACCTTCTGGAACATCCATTATAATTTGATTTAATTTAGGTAAAAATTCACGTAAATAAACTTCATCATAACGTTTACCATTGATCTCGACGTAATTCTGTCGGATCCAGATAACATCTTGATTATTACCCATTGTTGTAGTGAAAACGCCTGTATCAAATTCATTGAATGTCATACCTAGACCGATTGCGACATCAGCTTTGGTCATCATATCAACGGTGTATTCTTGGCTCGTTTGACCTAAAAACGTACCAACAGCGTTGGGGTGTGAATCAAAGTCCCCCATTTTGCAGACAAATGTAGTTGAAACGCTTGCGTTTAGACGCTCAACCAGCGTCAATCCTTCTTCAATCATATGTTCACGCTTTAATAAGTGTCCTGTAACAACACTTCGAGTTTTACTACTGGAAATAATTTCATAAGCGTCTTTAAGCGCTTTCATCATATTCACAGAAGAAGACTGTTCCAACATTAAGTCCAGCGGCTGATCCGGTGCGTCTACTAATTGCGTCTGAATATCATACGGAATCTCCAAATATACTGGCTTTTTGGCTTGTACCGACTTTCTAAGAAGATTATCAATTTCATAAGTTGCCGTGCTTTGCTTCTCTAGTCGTATCGCCCCTACTGTAATATTGCTAAATACCTTTAAGTTTGTGTCAAAGTCAGTTCCAACAACGTGGTGAAGCAGTCGTTCTGTTGGTGTGTTGATCACTTCAACTGTTGGTGCACCGGAGATAACCATCATTGGAGAGTCATCGGAATACGCACCAGCTACTGCATTCGCACAACTTAATGACCCCACTCCAAATGTCACTGCCATTGCACCATAGCCGTTTTCTCTTGAGTAGCCGTCTGCCGCGTATGTTCCATTCATTTCGTTTCTTGTTAACACATGTTCAACACCATGATGTTCGTCGATTAACTCATCAAAAAATGGCAATACATAGTCACCAGGGATGCCAAATAGGTGGTTAACGTTCAGCTCTTTAAGTCGCATCAGTAGATAAGTTGAGATAGTTACTTTCATAAGATTTACCTTTTATTCAAATTAAATGTTTAAGTGTTGTCGTGTTGATGTGGCTATTCTCATGTTTCTGACCGATCTAAGAAATCCCCAATAAAAAGAGTCCGATTCCCGAATTTGATATCAAGATGAAATGCATTAAAAAGAGAGCTAGTGAAAAAGGTAAATAGTGAGATCGAGAGTAACGCTAGGCGATGGCTAGATTGTTAATTCAATTGCAGTTTGGGAAGATAAAAATCACGTGTCAGAACAGCAGTGACCGATGGTAGAAATAACCCTAGTTATCAAACTTGGTTTTAAATGATTGAACTGTTTGGGTAGTGCTCAGAAAGAAGGTGTGACAGGTAAACATTGCAAGAGAATGGTTTGAAAATGTCGCCTAGAGTTCCCCTCTTAAAGCGTTGAATGCAGAACAGGCCATTGGTGGTTGGCATGAAATCAGGCCAGTAACCCAGAGGTACTGACCTTGTAATTGTCACTATTATTAACGTGATTTGTTATTGAGTTAACGCATTTGAAATTTGCTTAAATACTTCGAGCATATCTAAATCAAACTCTGGCTTAGAAGATACTTCTGGTGATGCTAGACGTACCACAACCACATCTTTTGTTGGGTTGATATAGATGTACTGACCAAACATGCCTTTTGCCATATAACTACCATCTTCATCATTCGTTAGCCAAAAGAAACTGCTGTATGCGCCACCAGGAATTCGCTCATCATAAGCGCTACCAACAAATGGCGCCGTATCACCCTGTTCAATTGATTCCACAACAGACGCCGGGAATATTTGCTTACCGGCAAATTGACCGCGGTTCGCCATAACTTGACCAAAGCGTGCTGCATCGCGCGCACTCATGTTCAAGCCACCAGTTGTCCAAGCAAATGTATTCGTGTCTGTCATAATGTAGGCTTGGTCTTCCGCACCCAACTCATTCCAGAACAACTCCGCCATTAAGTCTTCAAAACGCTTACCTGTTGCAGCGCTTAATACCCAACCCATCGCATCAGATAAAGGTGAGTTGTAAACAAAGTTCGTTCCGTGTTCACGCTCCATACCAATTTTTGGAAGAATACCAAATACACCATTTGACTCTCCGCCCATTGGCCAAGTTCCAACGGCATTGCCATACTGACGAGCAAACGAATTTTCGTCCATTAGCGCATTCATACTTTCATCCCACGCAGTGCCTGCCGTCATATCAAGGATTTGTTGCACTGTCGCAGAACCAATAGCCGTACCTTTCAGATCTGATACATATTCTTCTGCTCGCTTATTGCGCTCAATAACACCTTGTGAGATTAAGATTTCTGCTGCAAGACCTGTAAATGACTTAGTCATAGATGCCAACCAATGCTGACTTCTTGCGTTCATGCCGTTGTAGTAGGCTTCTTGCTCAATTTTTCCTTTGTGCAGAACCACAAAGGCATCGGTATTATGGCTCTCAAGCACATCTATAATTTTAGCTGATTCACCCGTCGAGCGAATAACGTCTAAACACGTAAAGTCTTTACTTTCTGAGTGTTCAAAAGCGATAGTTTCACCGGACTTAACCAATGTAACCGGCAGAATTTTACATACATTTTGAAAGCTCCAGCGATTGAATGGATACCAAACCCAGTTGGTATTTTTCACCTGCTTATCAGCAGGCGCAGGAAATCCTTGCATAATGCCAAGTTCCTGCCAGCCAAGTGGAGCCGTTACTTTTTGAGTATCATTTGTAGAGTTTGACATAGGTAACCTTTTCATTTTTAAAAGTAGTTGCCTAATCCTATTCATACGCACAAAATAAAAGAATTTAAATTATAACAATGCTGAATTCAAAAAATTTGAATGGTTAATAATGAAGAGTGATCACCTAGCAAATGTAGAACTTAAATCTCTACGAATACTGAATAATTTACTGCAAAACCCGAACATCACTGTTGTGGCTGAAACAATGGCAATGCAACCGTCGGGAGTCAGTTATCACTTAAATAAACTTAGAGAAAGCCTTCAAGACCCACTACTGGTGCAGGTTGGGCGTGAAATGCAGTTAACACAAAAAGCACTCACTCTTGCTCCAAAATTAAGTGCTTTACTATCCGAAGTAGACAACGTTCTCTTTTTTGATGAATTTGACCCACATAGCTTAAATCGACATTTCCGCATTGCTATGCAAGACATTGGAGCTGAGGCACTAATACCTATTCTTGTTACTAAGCTACGTGAAATTGCTCCTAATGTTGTGATTGATGTCGTTAACTGGCCCAAAAACGTTGAACAACAGATGCTAGAAGGCAAAGTAGACATCGCGGTCAACGCTATTGTTAAGTTGAGCTCACAACTTTATGGATATCAGCTGAATAATATGCCTCTAAGTTTAGTGACCTCTCGTAATCATGTTCTAGCTAAAAGTAATCACGCCATCAGTGACATTTTCGACTATCCACATGTTCGAGTATTTCCGACAGCATTAGGGGAAGGTCTCGTTGATGATCTAGCGATAAGACTAGGCAAAGTCAGGACCGTTGTCGCAACAGCCTCCACTTTCTCAGTGCTGTCTTCGATAATTGAAAGTTCAGATATTGTCGGGGTTTTCGCTACAGGTGCCGCGCAGCGGCTAGGGAAAGATGCCTTTTATTCGACCGTTATTAAAGAGATCCCACCGATCCCATTGCACTGTTTTTGGCATCAACGCGTGCATCACGATCCTGCCCATCAATTCATTCGCAATTTGATTATTGAAATATCACAGCAAATCATTGAAGACTTGAAGCTAGCAAAGAGCAAAATAGACCCTTTGGCAAACAAATAACTTACTCTCAACAGTAGAATCAGTCTCTGGCGAATTAAATCAGATAATAGGTAACTCTAGCTTTGAGTTTAAGTTGAGTGTGATAATAAAAAAACCTCCGCATCGATTTCGATAAACGGAGGTTTAATATTGTTGATTCGAACTATTTCAGAGGGTCGTTATCGGGTAACACGCTGTGCATCCAAAGTGCGAGACGATGCTTGATGTTAGGGCCGTCGAGTTTACTGTCTGGCAGAGGCGTAATTTGATTAACACCGACTAAGAATAAATACACACCTTGAGCCTTGAGTGGCCCAGTCGAATTGGGCAGGTCAAACCCTTGCATTTTTGCCATTTTCGTACCGACTTCTATCGCCTTTTTCACTAGCTTATCTTCGTTATGAATCTTTGCGGTTTTTGACATATTGCACTCATTCTTTGAATTGATTTAACAATGAGTATATCAAATGCTAAGAATCTCTCGTTTAAGGGAATCACAAGTTGAGAAGTGAGTCTCAGGCAGTTTGCATCAGCTCTCGATTACTAGAGCGCCTAGTTTCATAAATCAGCTGTGCCAATAACAAAACTCCTGTCACTCCAAGGCCAACCCCAATACCACCCCAGATGCCCGCTAACCCGTAAGCTTTCATCAAGTACCATGCCGCCGGAAGCCCAAATATCCAGTAACCAATTGCCGTCATTATAGTCGGCACCATCACTATCTTCATGCCGCGCAATAGATTGATCGCTAGCAACTGCCATGCATCTACTACAAAGCATAATGCCACTACCCAAATCATCGACGTTAGCATTGTTGTCAATTCATGACTGCCCTCGGCGTCCAATTGGAATAGATTAGCTATGGCTTCTGGCCATGCAATAAAGCCAAAAGCTATCACAAAGCTCAGAGCAGTAACCGCGATAAAGCTCTTCTTGGCGATGACTTTAATGCCGTCATAATTGTTCGCACCATATTCTTTGCCCACCAAAATAGCCGAAGCCTGTGCGAACCCAAAGTTGATGTTCCAAGTAAAGGACAAACATTGTAGTAAGATTTGATGTAGAGCTAGAGATGCCACACTAATCATGCCTGCCATTAAGGTACCGCCATAGATAAGACCATGTTCTAACATTCCCGCTAGGGCAATGGGCATTCCCATAGACAAAAGTGGTCCCATTAATCTTGGGGTGTACTCGTGCATATTTTCCCACGGTGCAAAGCGCTGATACTTGCTTTGACGAAACACCCAGGTGCCATAGCCTACTAAAACAAGCCAAGCTGAGATTGCGGTGCCATAGCCAAGACCTGCAATACCCCAATCTAGGGTAAAAGCGAGGCAGTAACTGATTGGCACATTGATGATCACTGTGAGAATAGACATCAGCATTACAGAGCGCACATCACCAAAGGTGCTAGTTAGACCGCGAAGCACAAGCAGCAGAAGTGTTGGTAGCATTGTCCACTTCAGCGCATTCAAATACAGCATCGCAATATCAATGACTTCTGATGACTGCTTAGCTTTTGCTAATAACTGAGGCGCAAACAAGAAGCTAAAGCTCAGCACTAAGCTAAGCAAAACAGAAAGCATCACTGCCCCTTTGACCGCAAAACGTATCTGCTGCTGACCAAAATCTGGGCGCGCAATGCTTTGCCCGTAAGCAATTGCAATAAGATTTGCGACACAGCCGACAATACTGCCAGCAACAAGAAAAACAAACGAATATACGGAGGCACCCAATCCACCAGCAGCGAGATCGGCGACACTGATTTTCGACATCATCCACACATCGGTAAGTACCAACGCCATAGCGATGAGTTGTGATAATGTCAGTGGCAATGCCAGCTTAAGAATGTTTTTCATACAGCCCTCTATTATTTGGGCTCAAAGTACTGCTAATTAGGTTAGGATTCAATTAACATTTATGTCCATTGGCATTACCTGAGATCATGTGTAAGTTATGAAACCCTATCCCGACATCCCCTACTCCCATAACAGTTTAAAAACCTTTGAGGCTGTTGCCCGTCACCTTAGCTTTACTGAGGCAGCCGATGAGCTAAACGTCACGCAAAGCGCTGTTAGTCGTCAGGTAAAACATCTCGAAGAGGGATTAGGTATTGAGTTGATTGTACGAGGACATCGAAGCATCGACCTAACATTGCAAGGCTCTGAGCTATTTGCCGTGCTACAGCGAAACTATCAAAGCGTACAAACCTTAATACAATCGTGGCATTCCAATCAGCAGCAAAGAATCGTGATTAAGGCCGCTCTTAGTTATGCCACTCGATCATTACTACCAAAGATACAGCAACTGCAAGAACGCTACCCCGAATATGAAATCGTGGTTATTCCGACCATCGATGAGGATGAGGCGCTGAAGTCTACAGACTATGACTTGCTGATTCTTAACTCTCGCCTCCCACATCAATACAAGAACCGCTCCGATGTAGTGTTTCTAAGAGATGAGTACATGGCGCCGGTGTGCTCTCAAGAACTCTATTCAAAAGAGGCTAATCTGCAATCTCTACTAACTATGCCACGATTGCACCCAACACTTGACCACCATGATTGGAAAACTTGGCTCGCCAGTGTTGGACACAAAGACAACTCAAAGATACGCAACACTACCTTCTTTACTCTGGATCTTGCTCTGAGTGCTTGTCTATCTAGCCAAGGAGTGACCGTGAGCGACCTTCTATTGATCTTGCCTGAACTAGAGCACGGTTATTTAGTTTGCCCTAGCACGGCTCAAATCCAGCCTAGTGCATGGCAATACTTCTGCCATTGCCCAGGCACTTCCGAGATTGTTAAAGACATTCATCAATGGATTCATAGAGAAACAGAAAAGGAACTAAAGACATTAGCGAGGTTAAGTCGAGAGTTTGGCTGGAACAGCGTGAAAAACCACTAATACATACGAACAAATCGAATATAAATGCAAGAAAACTTAATATTTAATTAATCTGATGATTGGAGTTTATATGTTGCAGGGTTTCTCAAGAATAAGAGAACTAAAGACAAAAAGTGACGCTAAAACACGTAAAGTTCCTTGAACAACTCAAATGAAAATATTTTGCAACAGAGTGTTTTCAGGGACGAACATCTTATAATTGTGCAATAAACTAGCGATTGACTGCAATTATGCGACCAATGCCCGATAAATGCACTCATAAGGGTTTCAACTTTATTCACAAACTGGTTAACTTGCCACTCTTAGAGCGTCACTCAAAACTTATCTGGTGTAAGTATTTATTTACACCTCTCTTTTTAAGGCGCCGAGTAGTAAAAACACAACATTAAATTTGGAGTAATTGTGGCGACTGGAAATGCATCAGCAGCACCTCGTGATAACTGGGGTTCAAGACTTGGATTTGTAATGGCAGCAGCGGGTTCAGCTGTTGGCCTTGGTAATATTTGGAAATTCCCGTACACCGCGGGTGAGAACGGTGGTGGTGCATTCGTACTTATCTACCTAGCATTCGTAATCGTTATCGGTTTCAGCGTAATGCTGACTGAGTTTGCAATCGGCCGTCATACTAGCCGCTCTGCTGTAGGCTCATTCAAATCAACAGATAAGCGTTGGAGCTTTGTTGGCGTAATTGGTGTGTTAAGTGGTCTATTGATCATGGGTTTCTACCCTGTAGTGGGTGGTTGGGCTCTAGCGTATATTCCTAAAGTGGCTACTGGCCTACTTGACACCCCTGAAGCAATCGGTGATAGCTTTGGTGGCTTCATCTCTAACCCGATCCAGCCACTAATGTGGATGGGCGCATACCTAGTACTTAACATTATTATTGTGAGTAAAGGTATCTCTGGTGGTATAGAGAAAGCAGGCAAGGTCTTGATGCCTTTGCTATTCCTCATCCTAATCGTAGTTGCGGTCAAGGGTCTTACTCTACCTGGCGCTGGCGCAGGTCTTGAGTTCCTATTCAAACCTGACTTTACTCAAGTAAATAGCCACACAGTTCTAGCAGCACTAGGCCAAGCGTTCTTCTCTCTATCTCTTGGTATGGGTTGTATGATCACTTATGGTAGCTACCTGAAGAAGAAAGAGAACCTAGTTCAAACTACAGGTATGGTTGTAGGTATGGATACTGCGGTAGCTCTCCTAGCAGGTATCGCTATGTTCCCAGCAATGTTCGCATTCAACATGGAACCTGCAGCAGGTCCAGGTCTAGTGTTCGTTGTTGTTCCTCAGCTGTTCGCTGAAATGGGTCACGCAGGTCTTCTGTTTGCACTAATGTTCTTCGTTGGTCTAACGGTTGCAGCACTGACTTCTTCTGTATCTCTACTAGAAGTAGTCGTGTCTTATCTAATCGACGAAAAAGGCATGACTCGTGTTAAAGCGGTTCTTTCTGCAAGTGCAGTAATGGCTGTTATGTGCGTGTTTGCTTCTCTATCATTAGGTGGCATAGGTCCTAAACTGTTCGATACTGGCGTATTCGACATCTTCGACCTACTGACCGACAAAGTATTCCTAGCGGTTGGTGGTATGTTCATCTGTATTTTTGCGGGCTGGCGTCTAAACCGCGTTGACCTTGAGAAAGAAATTACTAACGACGGTAAAGTATCTTTCCCACTATTCGGTCTATGGTACAACCTAGTTAAGTACATCATCCCTGTGGCTGTTGCTGTAGTGGCATGTGCGGGCATCCTAAGCGGCTTTGAAAGCGGTAAAGGTCCAATCATGATTCTTGCAATCGCTATCATTGGCCTAACGGCTGTAGTTTCTAAGAAACTTTAATGAAAATAGCTAACTGCTTGAAGCTGTTAGCTATCAGATAAAAATTAAAAGAGACCCTTTAGGTCTCTTTTTTTGCCTGCTATTTAATACCAATCGTAGTAAATAACTGCTCACCCTCTCTTGCTAAAACACTCGATAACGATGTTAGAACTTTTGATTGTAGGATAAAAACTTCTCAAGTAATTCTGCCTTGTTACCCAGAGATTGCCGATAAAAGACCTCGGCAATGACTTGTTTGGTGTTGGTTGTGTATGAATGCCCACAATAAGGCTTGTGGCTAATAAGTACTTGTCATCCCCGAGTGCTCTTATCGGGGATCTTCAAAACCCAGAGACTGCGAATATGAGACCTCTACAATGATGCGTCTAGTGCTGGTTATGAATGATAGTCAGGCTGATGGATGAAAACTTACCGCTGCAAAAAAACTTTTGCCCTCCGCCTAAAGTTTGCTACCTTAAACGGACTTCAGGGCGGGGCGAAATTCCCCACCGGTGGTAAAAGCTTAGCTTGAGCCCACGAGCGCCTTCACCAAGTGAAGGGACAGCAGATCTGGTGTGAATCCAGAGCCGACGGTTACAGTCCGGATGAAAGAAGTGACACAATTGATAGCGTATCAAACACCAAACGAGCACTCGTATTGGTGTAGATTTCGTTTTCGTAAAACCACTCCCAAGTTCCATCTGTTGTGGTTTGCGAAACATATTGCCTAACCTCTTAGCTCTGTTCACGTATATAGCAATCTAATCAGCTAGCTTATCGTTACTGATGTGAATTTGGAGATCCTCGTGGCAGGTATAGTTTTTATAATGATCGCAGCTGGTTTATGGGCTGCTGATACCCTATTTCGTTATCCTCTTTTGGAGACTAACAGCACCCTACAAATCGTGTTCTTTGAACATATAGTATTAGTGGTGATGATTGCTCTATTACAAGTTGCGGTACCTAGATGGCGCTTCGCCTACATCAAGGGTTCGCTACTGTCCTTCATCTTGATTGGTGTACTTGGTTCAGCCATTGGCACGCTCGCCTTTACCAAGGCCTTCACCCTAATGAATCCGACCATAGTGATCTTGCTTCAAAAGCTTCAGCCTATCGTGGCTATATCGCTATCGGTTCTCTTGCTAAAAGAGAAGCTTCAGAAACACTTTGTACTATGGGCAAGCGTTAGCCTTATCGGCAGCATCGTGATGATCGCACCGGATATTGTAGAACTATTGTCAGAAGGCTCTGTTTGGCACTATGACCCTAAGCTGATTGCTATCTTGCTGGGATATGGCTCAGCATTACTGGCCGTATTAGCTTGGGGAGCTTCAACTGTGTATGGGCGCAAGCTTACTTTGATGGGTTATAACACCATGCAGATAATGTCTGGTCGTTTTAGCCTTGCCCTAGTTACGCTCACCATTGTAATGCTCTGCTATGGTGAACACTTCACTCTATCTGAAGGCAGTTTTGATAACCTGTTTTACATGGTATTGCTGTCAGGTCTATTGGGAATGTTCATATATTATAAAGGGCTTGAAAGAGTTCCTGCCCGATACGGCACTATTGCCGAATTATTCTTTCCTGTTTCAGCTGTCGTCATCAACTGGGTAGCATTTGATGCTACATTAACTTCACAGCAAATAGCAGGTGCTGTATTACTAGTCGGCGGGGCACTTATGATGAGTCGTGAGCCCAAACAGGTGCTACCCTCTGAACCAGCAGCTGCGTAAAGATACCGGTGTAGAAAATATAGATTTCCAAGAAGTGTAGACTTAAAGGCTTATACCAATCACAGTAAGTCAATCGTGAGAAGAGCGAGAAAAAAGCAAAAAAAAGCTAGGCAACTGCAAGCAGTTTACACCTAGCCGATTGGAAAACTTAAATTCGCTTACATCTGAACGTTTAAGCTAATACCTTGATTAATGGTATAGCGCACACCCTTTTCTTGACCCTTAATAGTGTCAAACATGCGGGTAACTTTACCTTTATTCACCCACACTTGAAGCATTGCGTCTACACCGTCTTCGGTCAGACCGAAATGATTAGCAAGCACGGTTCTCTCAGTGGTGCCGTGCTGTTCAAGATACGACTTGAGTTGTTGTAGTATCATAGTTGTCTTACACCGCAGATTCTTGTTCTTGGAATTGCAATTTGTTGCCTTGATACTTCAACCCTAAGTAGGTTGCAACCGACACAATCATCACAGCTATAATCCAAATAACGCTCTTAGCCGGATGTGCCGAGAAATTCATCACTTGGTTGTAAAGTACAGCACCAAAGTAACCCAATCCCATAGTCCACACCGCAATAAAGCGTGCGTATTGACTACCAAACTCTCGAACATATGCGCCCATTGCCGCTACACATGGTGTGTACAGCAGGATAAACAACAGATAAGCAAAAGCAGCATGACCGTTGGCAAACTTACCCTGCAAGTTCGCAAACACTGACTGGTCTACTTCTTGATCATCCGCGACAGCTTGAGTATCGGATAGGTCGCCCACTTCGATACCTAGCGGATCGCTGAAGCTCAGACCGCTTAGATTTTCAGGAATCGACATTACTGCTTCTTCTAGGCTAGCCATCAGGTTAAACTCAGCTTCTTCATCTGAAGGTGATGCGTATAGATTGTTCAATGTCCCTACAACGGCTTCTTTGGCGAAAATCCCCGTTACGATACCCACCGTTGCTGGCCAGTTATCTCGCTCGATACCCATAGGCTCAAACACTGGAGTAATCACTTGTGCGGCTTTAGATAGAACCGAGTTCTCGCTGTCTTCGTTGCCAAAACTGCCGTCAGTACCGATAGAGTTAAGGAAGCTAAGAATGGTCACTACTACAACGATGGTTTTACCTGCACCAAATACAAAGCGCTTCAGTTTTTGCCATGTTTTGATAATTACGTTACGCAAACGAGGGATTTCATAATCCGTCATTTCCATAACAAAGCTGTCGTTGCTACCTGGATAGATAGTGTTTTTTAAGATAAAGCCAGTGAATACCGCCGCTAGAATACCAATCACATACAGCGCAAATACGACGTTTTGACCGGCACTAGGGAAGAAAGCAGCCGCAAACAGAGCATATACTGGAAGACGAGCACCACATGACATAAACGGAGCCATAGAAGCGGCTAAGCGACGCTCACGCTCTTGGTCTAGTGTACGACTTGCCATAATCGCAGGTACGTTACAGCCAAAGCCTAATACCAATGGAACAAAGGCTTTGCCCGGCAGACCCACTTTCTGCATCACTTTATCAAGTACGAACGCAGCACGAGACATGTAACCAGAGCCTTCCAATAGTGTTAAGAACAGATAAAGACCTGCGATAACGGGAATGAAAGTCGCAACAGTTTGAATACCACCACCGACACCATCAGCCAGTAGCGTTACCATCCATGCAGGCAAAATAGGATCCAGCACAGCATGTGTTCCATCCACTAATACTGCACCAAAGGCGATATCAAAGAAATCAATGAACGCACCACCGATGTTGATGGCAAACATAAACATCAGGTACATCACGCCAAAGAACAGTGGTACGCCAATCCATTTATTCAAGACAACGGCGTCAATTTTTTCGCTTAGGCGACGCGTGATCTTGCCTTCAGTGGATCTAAATGATTTTGACAGGCCATGCAAGAAGGTGAACTTCACATCGGCAATGTGCAGGTCAATATCCATATCAAGAGAGTGACGGGCTTGTGCTGTAGCGTCTTTTACTTCAGAAGACACAGTGTGCATCACAAGTTGGTCATTCTCTAGGGCACGAATAGCCAGCGCACGCTTGCTCACCATGTCATTTTCAAACTGATCTTGAATATCAGACACAACCTCTTCAAATTCAGTGCCGTAGTCTAGCGCTAGAGGCTCAACTTCAATGCCTGTTGCCAGCATTTTATGCAGATCGGCTTTAAGCTTGTTTACCTCATTGATACGCGTCGCTGTTACTGCCATAACAGGACAACCAAGCGCTTTAGATAGACCTTTAATATTGATCTTCTGACCAATACGAGCCAAAGCATCCATTTTATTCAGGATAACGATCATTGGGCGGCCTAGTTCACGTAACTGCAGCGTTACGTATAGGCTTCGCTCTAAACACGTAGCGTCGATAACATTGATGATCACATCAGCAGGGGTCGATAGCACAGCACGAGAAGCAATCGTCTCATCTAAGCTGTTGGTGTCATTACCGCTATCTAATGCGTAGATACCAGGAAGGTCAGTCAGGCTGAACTCTTCGCCAGCTAAAGAATAGAGGCCCGTTTTTTTCTCAACGGTCACACCAGCCCAGTTCCCCACTTTTTGGTTTGCACCAGTAAAGGCATTAAAAAGTGTCGTTTTACCGCTGTTTGGATTACCAACGGTTAGAATTGAGTAGTCCACTATGCAACCTCTACTGAAATTTGTTCTGCTGTAGATTTACGAATCGCAACGCTAACGTCTCGAACTCTGACCTGTAGCGGGTCTCCCATAGGTGCTTTGCGCACGAGAGTGACTGGCGTATTTGGAAGAATTCCCATAACCATCAGTTTCTTGCGAGTCGAGCCATCTAATTGTTTCAGAGAAGAAATGGTGGCTTCTTGTCCAATTGTGAGTTCAGCGAGCTTCATAATCTAAATGCCAATCGTTATCATTTGCACGAACTGTAACACAGTTTGTTACAAAATCACTTGTTTTAAATCAAAAAAAAGCGCTCTATGAAAAAGAACGCTTCGCGAAAGTTTCAATATTATCTATTTCAAACACGTCTCAAATTGACCGGCTAATTGCTTCAAGAAAACAAAATAAGCGCCCGGTTCATCTTCAATATCTGTGGCTAGCGGATCGAGTTCACCCGTATTCACATCGCTGCCTCGTGTGACTGTTTCAATCACCGCTGGAGTATATTGGGGCTCACTGAACACACAATATACATCTCCTTCTGCTAAACGCGTTTTAATTTGAATAAGAGTTCGCGCACCCGGTTTTCTTTCTGGGCTTACCGTAAAGTGTCCTAAGTGATTTAAGTCGAAGAACTCTTCAAAGTAGGCATAGCCGTCATGAAAGACAAAGAATCCATGATCACGGACAGGTTCAAGTTGCGCATTAATCTCACTGGTTGTCAGCTGAAGGTTGCTCATGAATGCTTCAAGATTATCTTTGTAGTATGCGGCATTCTCAGGATCCAACTCGACCAATTTATTGGCAATCGCTTTTGCGACAGTTCCTGCCTGCTTTGGACCTAACCAAAAATGCGGGTCGGTATTACCATGATTATGACCATCATGATCATGATGACCCTCAGCATAGTGGCGAAGATCTAGATCTGGGAGTTCACTGATAGTTAATACATTATCTTGGCCTTCTGCCAATGATGACATGAAGCTTTCGAGATCATGACCGAACCAAATCACCAGGTCGGCATTATGAACTTTTTTTACATCAGACGGACGCAATGCGTAATCATGAGGTGACATGTTGGTTCCAAGTAGTGCTGACGATGAAGACGCACCTTTTGTGATTTCTTGGGTAATAAGGTGTATTGGTTTAATACTATTTAGCACCTCAATTGCTTGAGCACTAGTAACAAAGCTCAATGAGAGCAGGCATAAAAATAAACGTTTCATCAATGCGGTTCCGTTGCAATAGCCAAATTTCTGCGCAAATGTTACTTTATATCATTCGCAATTGGCAAACGATAAGTATGTTTGCACACTATTATTTTACTTTACTCTTTGGGTGAACAGGGGTAGAAAACCTCAGTTTGTTATCCCACCCATGCACAGGGCTAATGCTATGACGCAACTCGTCACCCTAATAGACGTGACTGTTCAGTTCGAACAACGAAAGGTGTTGGACAAGATCAACCTTTCGATTAATGAGTCAGAAATCACCACCTTAGTCGGCCCAAATGGCGCAGGTAAATCCACATTAGTAAAAGTGATACTGGGGCTTCAAAAAACAGATACTGGAAAGGTTATTAAACACAACAAGCTGCGTATTGGCTATGTTCCACAAAAGCTAAAACTCAATGAAACCTTGCCTCTTACTGTTGATCGCTTTTTACGTTTAGCTGGAAAATATAGCCAGCAAGAACGCCAAGAGGCTCTTTCGCTTGTGGGTGCCAGTCACCTTATTAAGGCTGATGTCCATAAGCTATCAGGAGGGGAGACTCAGCGAGTACTGCTGTCTCGCGCCCTTTTGATCAGACCACAGTTACTGGTGCTAGATGAGCCTGCTCAAGGTGTCGACATTCAAGGTCAGGTTGACCTTTATAACCTGATAGATACCATTCGTCACCGCTTTAGTTGCGCAGTATTTATGATTTCTCATGACTTGCATTTAGTGATGGCAAAAACAGACAATGTCATTTGTTTACAACACCATATTTGCTGCTCAGGTACGCCTTCGGCTATCTCAAATCACCCTAGTTACCTGCAAATGTTTGGTGATACCCCTGATTCGAGTCTTGCCCTTTATCAGCACCATCACAGCCATCATCATCATGATCTCTCTGGCGACCCTGTGACCGGAGACGCTACCTCATGTCAAAATCACAAACACGGACATACCCATGATTGAGTTTTTACTGCCTTCACTACTTGCAGGCTTTGGCATCGCTATTATCGCAGGTCCTCTTGGCTCTTTCGTGGTTTGGCGAAAAATGGCTTACTTTGGGGATACCCTCGCCCACGCTTCACTGATGGGTTTAGCTTTGGGTTTCTTGTTGGATATTAACCTCTATTTGGCGCTAGTCGTATGCTGTATTGCACTAGCGATTATTTTGGTAACACTGCAGAGACAACAACTAGTCGCGACCGACACCCTACTTGGCATCTTAGCGCACAGTGCACTTTCGCTCGGTCTTATTGCTGTGAGCTTTTTAGACAACGTTCGTATCGATTTGATGGGCTACCTATTTGGCGACCTACTATCGGTGAATAACTATGACGTTATGTTCATTTATATGGGCGCAACTGTAGTCATGCTTCTGTTAGTGGCATTCTGGAGACCACTGCTCTCCAGTACCGTAAATGAAGAATTAGCTGCGGTTGAAGGCGTGAATATCTCATTGATGAGGTTACTGATTATGCTAATGATTGGTTTGGTTATCGCTGTAGGTATGAAATTTGTTGGCGCATTGATCATATCTTCACTATTGATTATTCCAGCAGCGACCGCAAGACGCTTATGTCGCAGTCCAGAGCAGATGGCAATTATGGCTTCTATTATAGGCATGATCTGTGTGTGCACAGGATTAAGTATGTCTTGGTTCTACGATACTCCTGCGGGGCCTTCAGTAGTAGTTAGTGCGACAGTACTATTTTTGCTAGCGCAACTTAAGCCACAGGCTGGTTAAAGGTCAATTCGGATGTTGGGTTGATATTAACAATCATATGCCCATCAAACCGTCGTCCCCGAGGCTTTTATCCGGGACCTTTCAATCCTTTGCTTAGAAACAGATGCCCGATAAAAGCACTCGGGCAAGACGAATATCCTAAGAGACAAGTTATCAGCTATCAGCGTGATAATGTGACAAACGACGTCATGCTGGAAAATACGAAGTATTTATCCAGTATCTTCGAAAGTGCGATGTGCTGCTAATAAAAAACATTTGCTCATCACCAACAAAAAAGCCTCTGATAAATCAGAGGCTTTCACGTATTCACATCAAGGAAAAGCTAGATTACCAACCGGTAATCTCACGTAGTCCTTTGCCAATATCAGCAAGGCTTTTCACTGTTTTTACTCCAGCGGCTTCTAACGCTTGGAATTTATCTTCAGCTGTACCTTTACCACCAGAGATGATTGCACCAGCGTGCCCCATACGTTTACCTGGAGGCGCTGTAACACCTGCGATGTAAGATACTACAGGCTTAGAGACGTTGTCTTTAATGTATGCCGCAGCTTCTTCTTCAGCTGTACCGCCAATCTCACCGATCATCACGATAGCTTCAGTTTCAGGGTCTTGTTCAAATAGCTTTAAGATATCAATGAAGTTAGAGCCTGGAATTGGATCACCACCAATACCAACACAAGTAGACTGACCAAAGCCTTCGTCTGTCGTCTGCTTAACAGCTTCATACGTCAACGTACCAGAGCGAGAAACGATACCGACTTTACCCTTCTTGTGAATGTGTCCTGGCATGATGCCAATTTTACACTCATCAGGAGTAATCACGCCTGGGCAGTTAGGGCCGATCATCACAACGCCAGCTTCGTCTAGACGAACCTTAACATCAAGTAAGTCTAACGTAGGGATGCCTTCGGTGATGGTCACGATGAGCTTAATGCCAGCATCGATAGCTTCAAGGATTGCGTCTTTACAAAACGGCGCTGGTACGTAGATAACTGATGCAGTTGCACCGGTTGTTTCTACTGCGTCGCGCACTGTGTTGAACACAGGCAAACCAAGATGAGTTTGACCACCCTTGCCCGGTGAAACACCACCGACCATTTGTGTTCCGTATTCAATCGCTTGCTCTGAGTGGAACGTACCTTGACCACCAGTAAAGCCTTGGCAGATAACTTTAGTATCTTTATTAATTAGTACAGACATTATTTGCCCTCCGCTGCAGCTACAACTTTTTCCGCTGCTTCAGTCAGAGAATTTGCAGCAATAATGTTTAGACCACTTTCTGCCAGTTTCTGAGAGCCTAGAGGCGCATTGTTACCCTCCAAACGCACAACAACTGGAACCTTAACGCCCACTTCTTCAACTGCGCCGATGATGCCATCTGCAATCAAATCACAACGTACGATACCGCCAAAGATGTTCACTAGAACCGCTTTAACATTGCTATCAGATAGAATGATCTTAAACGCTTCGGTAACACGCTCTTTTGTTGCACCGCCACCTACGTCTAGGAAGTTAGCAGGTTGGCCACCATGTAGGTTTACGATGTCCATCGTACCCATAGCAAGGCCTGCACCGTTTACCATGCAACCAATGCTGCCATCTAACGCAACGTAGTTCAGTTCCCACTGAGCTGCGTGTGCTTCACGCTCATCTTCTTGAGATGGATCGTGCATTTCACGGAGCTTAGGCTGGCGATACATGGCATTTGAATCGATGTTAATTTTGCCATCTAGGCAAAGTAAATTACCTTCGCTAGTCACAACCAAAGGGTTAATCTCTAGCAGTGCAAGATCATACTCTGCAAACATGTTGCCAAGACCCATGAAGATCTTCACGAACTGTTTGATTTGGTCACCGCTCAAACCTAGTTTGAATGCTAGCTCACGACCTTGGAATGCCTGCGGCCCAACCAATGGATCAATCGCTGCTTTGTGAATCAACTCTGGTGTCTCTTCAGCAATTTTTTCAATGTCTACACCGCCTTCTGTCGAGGCCATGAACACGATACGACGTGAAGCACGGTCAACAACAGCACCTAGGTATAACTCATTGGCAATGTTTGATGCTTCCTCAACCAAGATCTTCGATACTGGCTGACCATTGGCATCAGTTTGGAAAGTCACTAGGTTTTTACCTAACCACTTTTGAGCAAATTCTTTTACACCTTCTTTGGTGTCATGCAATTCAACACCACCGGCTTTACCACGACCACCAGCGTGCACTTGGCACTTAACTACTTTCTTTGCTGTGCTAATTCGTCCTGCCGCTTCAAACGCTTCTTGTGGCGTATCGCAGGCAAACCCTTCTGGTACAGGTAGCCCAAATTCAGCAAACAGTTGTTTAGCTTGATATTCATGCAAATTCATTACTATATTCCATTCCATTTTTAAGCAAATGCTCAGCATTCGCTTAAATGATTTCCTCTCGCCAAAGATTGCTCTTCAACAGGTGTAGGGTACTTCTTGAGCTATGACCCGAAGGTCTAATAGGGGTGCTAACAGGCACCCCTAATTCTTAATTAAACATTCAGTAGGAGACGAGCTGGATCTTCTAGTAGTTCTTTGATTGTTACTAAGAAACCTACTGATTCACGACCATCAATTAGACGATGATCATAAGAAAGAGCCAGATACATCATTGGTAGGATTTCAACCTTGCCATTAACAGCCATTGGGCGGTCTTGGATCTTATGCATACCCAAGATTGCAGCTTGTGGTGGGTTGATGATCGGAGTAGACATTAGCGAACCAAACACACCACCATTGGTGATCGTGAAGTTACCACCAATCAACTCATCAACCGTTAGCTTGCCGTCGCGACCTTTGATTGCGAGCTCTTTAATACCCTTCTCAATTTCCGCAAAGCTTAGCGTATCGCAGTCTTTTAAGACCGGAGTTACTAGACCACGTGGAGTCGAAACCGCCATACTGATATCGAAGTAATTGTGATACACAATATCTTCACCATCTAGAGAAGCATTCACTTCTGGGTAACGTTTTAGCGCTTCGGTAACGGCCTTCACATAGAAAGACATGAAGCCAAGACGCGTATCATGACGCTTCTCAAACGAGTCTTTGTACTGTGCACGAAGATCCATAATTGGCTTCATGTTCACTTCGTTGAACGTAGTCAGCATTGCTGTACTGTTCTTCGCTTCTAGTAGGCGGTTTGCGACCGTCTTACGCAAGCGAGTCATAGGCACTCGTTTTTGTGTACGAGCTGCAGAGGGTAACTCTGGTTCTACAATAGGGGTCGCTGCAGGGGCAGCTTTAGCCGCATTAGCTAGATGTGCATCAACGTCTTCGCGAGTAATACGACCACCGACACCCGTGCCTTTCACATCTGATGGACTAAGGCTGTGCTCAGCGAGAAGACGACGCACAGCTGGGCTTAGTGCCTCATTGCTCTCTTCTGTCAAAGAGGCCTTGTGACGCTTGTCTGGAGAGGCTTCTGTGTCTTCAGTGCTATCTTTAGTTGGCTCACCAGCCACTGCACCAAGTTTGATCTTTGCAAGAAGCTGCTTCGCAAGAACCGTTGCACCTTCTTCTTCTAAAATCTCTTCAAGAACACCGGCTTCAGGTGCGGGTACTTCTAGGACAACTTTATCAGTCTCAATATCAACCAATACGTCATCACGCTCTACTCTATCACCTGGTTTTTTATGCCAAGTTGCAACGGTAGCATCAGCAACTGATTCAGGTAAATCAGGAACCAGAATTTCAATTGTCATTTGTTGGGCTTCCTTATTCTTCTAGTTCTTTATCAATTGTAAGAGCGTCATTGATTAACGCTTTCTGTTGTTTCAAGTGAACCGACATGTAACCAACCGCTGGTGATGCAGAAGCTGGACGCCCTGCATAGTTAAGGGTTGTATTAAATGGCGTTGCCGCTCTGAAGTTGTGTTGGCTTGAATACCAAGCACCTTGGTTCTGCGGCTCTTCCTGACACCAAACGAAGTCTTTTGCTTCAGGGTAAACTGAGATCACTTCACGAAGGTCCGTTAGCGGGAATGGATACAGCTGTTCAATACGAACAATCGCTACATCTTCAAGTTCACGCTTGCGTCTCTCATCTAGCAAATCAAAGTAGACCTTGCCAGAACAAAAGACGACACGACGTACCTTAGCGTTATCTAGCTCATCCACCTCAGGAATAACCGATTGGAATGTTCCTTCCGCTAGATCTTCTAGAGACGACACACATAGAGGGTGACGCAGTAGAGACTTAGGTGACATAACAATCAGAGGACGACGCATTGGGCGTACTACCTGACGACGCAACATGTGGTAGACCTGTGCAGGAGTAGATGGCACCACAACCTGCATATTTTGTTCAGCACACAACTGTAAGTAGCGCTCTAAGCGAGCCGATGAATGCTCTGGGCCTTGTCCTTCATAACCATGAGGAAGCAACAATGTGATACCACATAGACGGTTCCACTTTTGCTCACCAGAGGAGATGAACTGATCAATAACAACCTGAGCGCCATTGGCGAAATCACCAAATTGAGCTTCCCAAATAGTCAGACCACCTGGCTCTGCTGTGGTATATCCATACTCAAATGCCAATACCGCTTCTTCAGACAACACTGAATCGAAGACTTGGAATGGGCCTTGCTTATCGTGGATGTTCGCTAGCGGAACATAAGTGCTAGCATCTTCTTGGTTGTGAAGCACTGCATGGCGGTGGAAGAAGGTTCCACGACCTGAATCCTGACCTGAGATACGGATACGTTTCCCATCATCCACTAAAGTGGCATACGCCAGTGTTTCTGCCATACCCCAATCAATAGCTTTCTCACCATCGATCATTGATTTACGGTCGTTATACAGCTTATTAACACGACTTTGCAGTTTATGGCTATCAGGGTAATCACAGAGCTTGTTGCCCAGTTCTTTAAGGCGAGTCAGTCCATACTGGCTGTCCCATTCCATATCCCATTCATGGCCTATATAAGGAGACCAATCCACTGAATGCAGTGCCATTGGGCGCCACTCTTTCACCACCACTTCACCGTGGTCGAGGGCGTCTCGGTATTCATTGACTAATTGTGTTGCTGTATCGATACCAATCTCATCGCGCTCCATCATCACATCAGCGTATAGCTTACGTGGTGTTGGGTGCTTCTTGATCTTTTGGTACATCAACGGCTGTGTTGCATTTGGTTCATCGGCTTCGTTGTGACCATGGCGACGGTAACAAACAAGGTCGATAACTACATCACGCTTAAACGTGTTGCGGTAATCGAGAGCAATGCGCGTAACAAACGCTACTGCTTCTGGATCATCGGCATTCACGTGAAATATTGGTGCCTGTACCATCTTGGCGATATCAGTACAGTACATAGTTGAGCGCGTATCACGAGGGTTAGACGTTGTGAAACCAATTTGATTGTTCACAACAATACGAACCGTACCCCCCACTTGGAAGCCACGCGCTTGAGACATGTTAAATGTCTCTTGTACTACACCCTGACCTGCAATTGCAGAGTCACCATGAATAGTAATAGGTAATACCTTTGAACCATTCTTGTCACCAAGACGGTCCTGACGAGCACGTACTGAGCCAATAACTACTGGATTAACGATCTCTAAGTGAGATGGGTTAAATGCCAATGCTAAGTGGACATTACCGCCAGGGGTCGCAAAGTCAGCAGAGAAGCCTTGGTGATACTTAACATCACCGGTGCCCCATGTTTCGTCGTGCTTACCCGCAAACTCATCGAACAAGTCCTGAGGCTTTTTACCCAAAACATTGACTAGCATGTTCAAACGACCACGGTGAGCCATGCCCACAACGACTTCACGCATACCACTACGACCTGCATGACGAATCAGCTCTTTGGTCATAGGGATAAGTGCGTCACCGCCTTCTAGAGAGAAGCGTTTTGCGCCGGGGAATTTTGCACCAAGGTAGCGCTCTAAGCCTTCAGCTGCGGTAAGTTCATCAAGATAGGTGATCTTCTCATCGAGAGTGAATTCTGGTTGAGATTGAACCGATTCAAGGCGTTGCTGAACCCAACGTTTCTGTTCTGTGTTGGTCATGTGCATGTATTCTGCACCGACTGAACCACAGTAAGTCTTGTTGAGCGCTTTATAGAGGTCTTTTAACTGCATCGTTTCTTGTGCTACTGCAAAAGAACCGACGTTAAAACTTTCATTGAGATCGTCTTCTGTAAGACTGTGAAACGCAGGGTCTAGTTCAGGCTGAACTGGGCGTTCCCATAAACCTAGTGGATCCAGATTGGCCGCTTGGTGGCCTCTAAATCGATAGGCGTTAATAAGTTGAAGTACCCTTACTTGTTTTGCATCGACATCAGGATCACTTACTTGGACATTATAATGCTTAGTCTCTTGTGCAAGTCTGCGAAAGTAGTCACGAACACGCGTATGAGATTGCTCCCCTTGCTCTGATGCCTGCACCGGCAGTTCATCAAAAACGCGCTTCCATTCCTCACTCACCAGATCTGGGTCACTTAGATAAAGTTCGTAGAGTTCTTCTACGTACGTTGCATTGGCGCCTGCCAAGTGTGAAGACTCGAGCCATGCCTTCATCACACCGTTATGCATATATTCCCTTAAACTGTAGATTAATACTTATTGTTTCGGTCTTTGCCGAACTTCTGCCCAAACCTAAATGTTTGGCTATGACGGGCTAAACAGTAAACTCTGAAAAGCCCGTAATTTCAATAATCTATACCGAACGATTGACCAACATCGTCTTGATATGCCCAATCGCTTTGGTAGGGTTCAACCCCTTAGGACATACACTGACACAGTTCATGATGCCATGACAACGGAAAACACTAAATGCGTCGTCTAGATCGCTCAGTCGTTCATCAGTTGCCGTATCTCGGCTATCAATTAACCAGCGATAAGCTGCTAATAGACCTGCAGGGCCAATGAACTTATCAGGGTTCCACCAGAATGATGGGCATGATGTGGTACAACATGCACACATGATACATTCATACAAACCATCAAGGTGTGCACGCTCTTCTGGAGACTGTTTATGTTCTCTTGATGGTGGCAGTTCACCGTCCGAGATAAGAAATGGTTTCACTTTTTCATAGTTGTTGTAGAACTGAGTCATATCAACAATCAAATCGCGAACAACGGGCAATCCGGGTAAAGGTCGAATTATAAGTGTATCGCCCTTTAATGCGGAAAGAGGCGTGATACACGCCAATCCATTCTTACCATTCATGTTTAAGCCATCACTACCACAGACACCTTCTCGACAAGAGCGGCGGAACGACAACGATGGGTCTTGCTCTTTCAACAAAATAAGCGCGTCCAACACCATCATATCTGAGCCTTCATCCACCTCTAAGGTGTACTGCTTCATATACGGTTTGCTGTCCACATCTGGGTTGTAGCGATAGACAGAAAATTTCAAGTTCATATCTCGCTCCCTTAGTACGTTCTAGCTTTTGGTGGAAATGCTCGGCGATGTACAGGTTCCATATTCACGTCACGTTTAGTCATAGACTCGGTATCTGGGTTGTACAGTGAATGACATAACCATTGCGCATCATCTCGGTCTGGGAAGTCAAATCGGGCATGTGCGCCACGACTTTCAGTACGGTAATTTGCTGCAACAGCGGTTGCGTATGCCGTTTCCATTAAGTTTTCCAACTCAAGACATTCAATTCGTTGAGTATTAAATTCGGTAGACTTATCTGCAAGATACGCATTGTTTAGACGCTCTCGAATCGCCTTAAGCTCTTCAAGACCTTTGGCCATTGCATCCCCTTCACGGAACACAGAAAAATTATTTTGCATACACTGCTGCAGATCTTTACGGATCTGCGTTGGGTCTTCACCTTCGGTGCTATTTTCCCAGCGATTATAACGCTCTAATGAACGCGCAATGTCTTCATCCGTTGCCGGTTTAGCTTCAGCTTGCTTTTGCAAGGTTTCACCAAGATGTAGACCTGTTGCTCGACCAAATACCACTAGATCTAGCAATGAGTTGCCACCAAGTCGGTTCGCGCCGTGTACTGAAACCGAAGCGATTTCACCACATGCGAATAGACCTTGGATCTCAACATCGGTTCCATCTTCTGTTTGCTTGATCGCTTGTCCTGATACCTGAGTTGGCACGCCGCCCATCATGTAGTGACAAGTTGGAATGACAGGAATAGGCTCTTTCACTGGATCAACGTGAGCAAAGGTCCGTGACAATTCACAAACGCCTGGCAGACGAGACTCTAGAGTCTCTTTACCAAGATGGTCTAATTTAAGTTTGATATGTGGACCCCAAGGGCCATCACAACCGCGACCTTCACGGATTTCAATCATCATTGAACGGGCAACCACATCACGACCGGCCAAATCTTTAGCATTTGGTGCATAGCGTTCCATGAAACGTTCACCGTCGTTATTTAGAAGGTAACCCCCTTCACCACGACAGCCTTCGGTCACTAAAACACCTGCGCCAGCAATACCGGTTGGGTGGAACTGCCACATCTCTATATCTTGCATAGGAACGCCGGCACGAATCGCCATGCCCACACCATCACCAGTGTTAATGTGTGCGTTGGTGGTAGATGCGTAAATACGGCCCGCACCGCCAGTCGCTAGAATGGTTGCTTTCGCTTTGAAATAACACACCTCACCCGTTTCCATGCACAGCGCGGTCGTACCAAGAATCGCACCGTCTTCATTTTTAACTAGATCAAGCGCATACCACTCAGAAAAAATGGTGGTTTTATGTTTGATGTTCTGTTGGTAAAGCGTATGTAACAATGCGTGACCAGTACGGTCTGCAGCTGCAGCTGTACGAGCAGCCTGCTCGCCACCAAAGTTTTTAGATTGGCCACCAAAAGGACGTTGATAGATAGAGCCGTCATCAAAACGGGAAAAAGGTAAACCCATTTTCTCAAGTTCGATAACGGATTCAGGACCATTTTTACACATGTATTCAATCGCATCTTGGTCACCGATATAGTCGGAACCTTTGACTGTGTCGTACATGTGTTGTTCCCAATGGTCTTCATGCGCGTTACCAAGAGCAACGGTAATACCACCTTGCGCTGATACTGTGTGAGAACGAGTAGGAAATACTTTTGATAACAATGCGCAAGTCAAACCTTGCTCAGAGATTTGTAGTGCCGCACGCATGCCCGCACCACCAGCACCAATGACTACTGCATCAAATTCGCGAACTGGAATCGTCATTTATGCCCCCCAAAGAATAAATAGGCCAGAGAAGAAGTAACCGAGTAGTACAGCAATAAGAACTAATTGCAGACTACCGCGCAATAGCGCCGGTTTAATGTAGTCGGTTAGTACCTGCCATAAACCGATCCATGCATGAATCAGAATGCAGAACAACGCGATCATGGTGAAAATCTTGGTGAACAGTCCACCGAAGAAATTGCTCCACTCCATATATCCTATGTCACCGGAAATAAGGAAAAAACCACATAAGTAGATGGTATAAAGCGTCAGGATGATTGCGGTTGCACGAACCAGCAGGAAATCATGGACACCATTGCGTCCAAACGAAGATACGTTATTTACCATACGATTATCCCCGCAACGAGTGCTAGAACACCAGTAATGATGAACGAGATTTGTGCGCTTTTAGCACCGCTCTCTAGTTCTTCAAAATACCCTAGGTCTTGGCAAAGATGTCTGATACCGCCCACGATATGGTAGAAAAGCGCAGTTAGTATTCCCCACAAGATAAATTTAACGAAGAAGCCATCAACGAAACTGGCTGCCTCCATAAAACCTTTTGGTGATGACAGAGAAATGGAAAGTAACCAAAGCAAAATTCCAACAGCGACAAAGGTGATAACACCAGATACCCTGTGTAGGATCGAAGCAATGGCAGTGATCGGGAAATGAATCGTCTGGAGGTCCAGATTGACAGGTCTTGTTTTTTTCTTGTCCACGGTGTGCTCACTCAGCTCCTTTGAGCAGTTTTACAAATTGTAAACATTTGGGCTTCTTTAGCAGAAATTTAACAAAAACTTACATAACTGCAGGTCGCCCCTGAATGTTTTGTCACTTTGTTAGTCTATAAAATAGAAAACTCTCCCTTGGTAAAGTCGATATCATAGGGAGATTAAACAAAGATATAGCCTTTATTTCAGCGCCACTATACGACCGTTAACAAACCAATACAATTGCATTAACAAATAATGTTACATAGACCCAATTTTTATTAATTCTATGCATAGAAACCTAAACAAGTGCACACAAAAAGGTATATAAATTGACTTCTCGCCCGAAGATCAGTACAAATTTGGTGCACCATTGAATCAAGATGGAAAATAAAATAACAAAGGAGAATGTTATGGCAGATAAGCAAGCGACTCTGACTATTGAGGGTCAAGCGCCTATCGAATTGCCGATTATGAAGGGGACCGATGGCCCAGATGTGATCGATGTTCGTACATTGGGAAGCAAGGGTTACTTTACCTTTGACCCTGGTTTTCTTGCCACTGCATCTTGTGAATCTCAAATCACTTACATTGATGGCAACGCGGGCATTTTATTGCACCGTGGTTTCCCAATCGATGAATTAGCAAACAACGCGGATTATTTAGAAGTTTGCTACATTTTGCTGTACGGAGAAGCTCCAACTCGTGAAAAATACGAGAACTTCAAGAAGATTGTAACGCGCCATACTATGGTGCATGAGCAAATCGCAAGCTTCTTTCACGGCTTCCGTCGCGACGCCCACCCAATGGCAGTAATGTGTGGGGTAGTAGGAGCACTAGCAGCCTTCTACCACGATTCACTAGACATTAATAATGACAAACATCGCGAGATCGCGGCATTCCGACTTCTGTCAAAAATGCCAACACTTGCGGCAATGTGCTACAAGTACAGCATAGGTCAACCATTTATTTACCCAAGAAACGACCTAAGCTATGCAGAAAACTTCCTTCATATGATGTTCGCAAACCCTTGCGAAGAATATGAAGTAAACCCTGTCGTTGCTCGTGCTATGGACAAAATCTTTACTCTGCACGCAGACCACGAACAGAATGCTTCTACGTCTACCGTTAGACTAGCGGGCTCTTCTGGTGCTAACCCATTTGCATGTATCGCAGCGGGTATTGCATCTTTATGGGGACCTGCTCACGGCGGTGCAAACGAAGCCTGCCTACATATGCTTGAAGAAATCGGCAGTGTAGACAAGATTGAAGAATATGTAGCACGCGCGAAAGACAAAGATGACCCATTCCGTTTAATGGGCTTCGGTCACCGCGTTTACAAAAACTACGATCCTCGCGCAACTGTAATGCGTGAAGCGTGCCATGATGTACTGAAAGAGCTGAACATTGAAGATCCTTTGTTAGACGTAGCAATGGAACTTGAGCGTATCGCTTTATCAGACGAGTATTTTGTAGAGAAGAAATTGTACCCGAACGTAGATTTCTACTCAGGTATCATTCTTAAGGCGATTGGTATCCCTGTATCTATGTTTACAGTTATCTTCGCTATCTCTCGTACTGTTGGTTGGATAGCACACTGGAGCGAAATGCACAGTGATCCACACAACCGCATTGGCCGCCCACGTCAGCTATATACAGGTGAAGTACAGCGCGAATTTAAGCCTCTTCACGAACGTGAATAGTCCCGCTTAAAGTACCACGATCAAAAGCCGTATTTCGATACGGCTTTTTTCGTTATTGGGTGTGCCATTGTTCAACTTAATCTTGCTCTAACGCCTTACTTATACCAATCGTAGTAAGTAGCTAATCCGTCTTTGCCTAGGTTAGTTAGACATAAATCAACCTTCAAGATAAACCAATATACTCGCCTTATGAATACGAATGCTTTGGTCTGTCTTATGCCGCTAGACGGGGTTATTGATATCGACAAAGGTGACGTCTAACCCGTGTTCCTTGGCTAGCCATTCACCCAGCGCTTTAATACCATAACGCTCTGTAGCGTGGTGACCCGCTGAAAAATAGTGAATATCTTGCTCACGGGCCACGAAGGTGGTGCGCTCTGAAATCTCTCCGGAAATAAAAGCATCCAAGCCGTTGTCTGCAGCTAGCTGAATGTAGTCCTGGCCGCCACCAGTACACCAGCCAACCGTTTCTATTAGTTTATCGGCATTCTCGGGGGCGATATGTAAAGGCTCTCTCTCTAGCGCTTTAGCGATACGTTTCGCAAATTCTACGCCGCTCACAGCTTGCTTCAAGCGCCCATACATAGCCACAGATTGAGCATGTCCTTCGAGGCCACCTTCAACCTCAATGTCCAACAGTTGTGCTAGACGTGCGTTATTGCCCAATTGCGGATGGATATCTAATGGCAAGTGATAGCCATACAAATTGATATCGTTCTTAATCAATGAGCGGATACGGCGACCTTTCATTCCGACTATCGGCTCCGGTTCACCCTTCCAAAAATAACCGTGATGAACGAGAATTGCATCGGCACCTAACTCGATAGCCTTATCAATAAGCGCTTGAGAAGCGGTCACTCCAGTGACGATTTTACTAATAGTTTTGCTTCCTTCGACCTGAAGTCCATTAGGCGCGTAATCTTTGATGAGTTCAGGAGAGAGTTTGTCATTAAGAATGCGTTGCAGCTGTAAGTTGTCCATTTTGCTTCCAAATAATTGAAAATTTATCTATACCAATCACAGTAAGTAAATGGTCAGAAATAGCGCAGGAAAAACGCTGGATCACAAGGCAGAACTTTTTGATAAGTAGCTATTCTACAATCAAAAATTCTAACGTCGTTATCGAATGTTTTAACAAGCTAGGATGACCAGTTATTGACTACGATTGGTATTATAATGTAGCAAGTTAAACAAACAAATGTCTGCTCGTCTACCTGCTAAGGGTCGTTAATCAATGCCAAATATCTACGTAGATGTCTCTACTTTATCTCAATTCGCTGATTGGATAGCGACAACACCGCCACTACTGCATGGTGATGAGATTATTGTAGAGCATCTCCCTTTTCAGACGCTTTGCGCTGAACAAATGCAAACCTACACAGGTAATCCTCGACTCGGGTTTATTTATCAGTATTTGTGCGAGCAACTCTTTGTACATAACCCTTCCCTTTCCATCACCACGACGGAACTGCAGCTCAGTGATAATGGAAGGACGATTGGCGAACTAGATTTTATTCTGTACAACCACCAGCAAGAACGGACTGAACATTGGGAGGTTGCCATTAAGTTCTATTTGCTTCATGGCGATAAATGGTATGGCCCGAATGCCATAGACCGGCTGGATAAAAAGCTTAAACATATGCTGGAACGACAGCTTCAGCACACACAGTCAGACGTTTTTATCCGCCAGTATCCACAATGGAAAAACCTATCTCAGCACTTGTTAATGCAAGGGCGTTTATACATCAACCCATTTGAGAACCAAGTCGTCCCAACGCATTGTGAAGAGAAAAGGATAAACAGCTCGCAGATTGCGGGCTATTGGTGTCATCAGAATCAGGCTAATAAAATAGACGAGAAATTGTATCGCTTAGATAAGCCGTTATGGGCTACTGGTAAAACCCAAGACTCATCGTTATTGGATAGCATTCAAGGTAAGATTTTGCATTGCCAAGGCGAGTCAGGTCGCTTCTGGTTTATTGTTCCTAATGATTGGCCCAATAATATCTAATCAATTTTTGAAACAGTGTTTGCATATTCAAGAACACCAAACACAAAAGAAAGATAAACTCAATAAATACAATAGGTTAGATTACCTTCAATATAAAGATTTGGACAGTTTTCAATTGTAGGCATCAAGGTTCATATTGAAGCTGAATGAACATAGGAATACAGTCTCGTTGTATTTTAAGTGTTTATTAATTATCCGGCTCGTCTAGGAGACCATATGTCCGAATTGATAGAAGCAATATCCGTTTTTATGCTTATGCTTTGCGCGCCAATCTTGATTGTTACCCTTGTTCAGCGAAAGCAAAAAAGCAAAGCTTGGGATTTTGAGCAAAGGCTTGCCCATCCTAGAGATTAAACCGACACACTATCTGAGACGGCAATATCTGCTTAAAAAAATCCCCATAGTACAAGAGCACTATGGGGATTTATTTTTCTCAACTACCGTTCAAGGCCTAGATTACAGACCTGCTGCCTTGAATACTTCGTTCACAATCTCTTGTGCTTCCGTTTCAATTAACTTCAGGTGCTCTGCACCCTTAAAGCTTTCGCAGTAAATCTTGTAGATTTCTTCGGTACCTGATGGACGCGCTGCGAACCAACCGTTAGCTGTCGTCACTTTAAGACCACCAATTGCTGCGCCATTACCTGGAGCGTGAGTCAAACGGGCTGTGATTGCGTCACCGGCTAGTGTATCTGCAGACACCATTTCCGCCGATAGCTTTTTAAGCACGTCTTTCTGAGGACCATTAGCAACCGCTTGGATACGGTTGTAGCTAGACTCGCCATGCTTAGCCGCTAGTTCGTTATAGTATTGCTGTGGGTTCTTACCCGTTACTGCCGTAATCTCTGCAGCAAGAAGACATAGAATGATGCCATCTTTGTCGGTAGCCCAAGGCGTGCCGTCTTTACGTAAGAATGAAGCGCCCGCGCTTTCCTCACCACCAAAGCCAAACTTACCTTCGTATAAACCATCTACAAACCATTTGAAGCCAACTGGCACTTCACATAGTTCGCGACCAAGGTCAGCAACAACGCGATCGATGATTGCACTGGATACTAACGTTTTACCAACCGCAACATCAGCACCCCAACCTTCACGGTGGCGATATAAGTAATCGATACATACCGCAAGGAAGTGGTTAGGGTTCATTAGGCCCGCTGGAGTCACAATACCGTGACGGTCGTAGTCTGGGTCGTTACCAAACGCCAGTTCATAGTCGTCTTTCAGTGCTAGCAGACCTGCCATTGCATAAGGAGAAGAACAGTCCATACGAACCACGCCGTCTTTATCCAAAGACATGAACTGGAAACTTGGGTCTACAGCTTCACTAACAAGCGTTAGGTCTAGGTTGTAAGCCTTCTGGATTTGACGCCAGTAATCGATGCCAGAGCCACCTAGTGGATCAACACCAATCTTAATAGTTGCTTTTTGGATTGCTTCCATATCAACAACGTTCACTAGATCAGCAACGTAAGGAGCAACCAAATCTTTCTCAACGAATAACTCGCTAGCTTTCGCTGCGGCTATGCCTACACGTTTTACATCAGCCAATCCTGCTGCGATGATCTCGTTTGCACGATCTTCGATAGCTTGAGTTAGCTCGCCCTCAGCAGGACCACCGTGAACTGGGTTGTATTTGATGCCGCCATCTTGTGGTGGGTTATGCGACGGAGTAATTACAATGCCATCTGCTTTTGCATCGTTAACCAAGTTGTACGTTAGGATTGCGTGAGAGATACCCGGAGTTGGTGTGTAGCCTTCGTCTTCTTGACAAATAACTTGAACACCATTTGCCACTAATACGTCTACCACTGTTGCAAATGCTGGCTCTGAAAGAGCGTGAGTATCTTTACCCACAAATAGAGGACCAGTTACACCGTTGCTTGCGCGAACTTCAGCTACAGCTTGAGCAATAGCAAGAATATGGTTTTCGTTGAACGTAGTCTTATCAGCACTACCACGGTGTCCAGAGGTACCAAATGCTACCTTTTGATCCGCATTGCCTGCTTCAGGCTGAAGTAGGTAATAGTTAGCTACCAACTGAGGGATGTTGTGTAAATCTTCTTGCTGGGCCTTTTGCCCGGCGCGAGGATGCATAGCCATTGTTGTATTCCTTTTTTATAGTTCTTCAAATTTTAAAATGCCCGCAAAAAGGGGGAAGTTCTTTGCAGGCATAATTCCTTGGGATTAAATTGAGCGAGTCACTCGCTCTATTAACTCTGCGGGGAATGACATTCTCACCATCAACTGATCAACCATCTGACGTTTACGGCTGGTGTTGTTATTGGTGATCACCCAAAAAGGTGACCCAGGAATGGCTCTTGGTTTGGTCGTGGTGCCACTTGCCAAGAGCACTGCTTCGTTATCTGCGAAGTAAACGCGTTTGCGACCCTTAACCTGAGTCGCTTCGGCGAATCCATCTTTATCAATTCGATGAAGTGCAGATAATACAAACATAAATCTATCAATCGCTTTATCTAAAGCGGCAAATTCATCAGAGATGAGTTCACTGCGAATTTGCTTGATAGGGTCAATCGATTGCGACGGTTTACCTACGATGATAGGTGTGGCCGCGCCTGTAGGTTCAATATCTGTATCTGGCTTTGCCGTAACAGACTCTGCTTCTAGCTTGGCAATACCATCCACATCTAGTAAACGTCGTAGAATATCGGATGCACTCTCTCCAATTCGCTGGGTACGGCTCGCGATAAATCTATACAGTTCTTCGTCAACTTCGATGGTTTTCATTCGCTTTTCACAATCTTATTAGTTTAAACTGCGCCAGATTATACCCAGTTATTGAGTAAGTCTCTACGGAAAGCAAAAGGGAATTGGAGAAAATGTCGAGCCAGTTACACTATAAGATCCAAGGTCATGGTAAACCTATACTTTTGATCCACGGTTTGTTTGGAAGTTTAGATAATTTAGGCCTCCTCGCCCGCGATCTCAGTCAAGATCATCAAGTGATTAGTGTTGATCTACGCAATCATGGTCAATCTTTGCACAGCGATGTACACAATTATGCCGCTCAAGCCGAAGATATTCGCCAGTTAATCGATGAACTAGCGTTAAGCGAATTGACTGTGATCGGCCATTCTATGGGCGGAAAGGTGGCAATGAAGTATGCCTCAATTAGTCAGCTTAACATCAAGCAATTGATTGTCTTGGACATGGCACCGGTCGCTTATAATGTTGACAGGCACAGCAATGTCTTTTTGGGTATTCAAGAAGTTGCCAATCACAAACCCAAGCTTCGCTCTGAAGCCATGACCCTAATGGCCAAGCACATTGAAATAGAAGGTGTCAGACAATTTTTGAGCAAGTCACTTTATAAGGTTGGCGAAACCTTAGACTGGCGTTTCAACCATAAAGCCTTGCAGTTACAGTATTCAGAAATCATGACTTGGTCTGCCTTACCAGCAAACCCTTTACCTACCCTATTTATTAAGGGTGCAGATTCGGACTATATTCAAGGTGAACATCAGCCTGAGATTATGGCTCAATTCCCAAATGCCAAAGCTCATGTGATAGCAAACACAGGGCACTGGTTGCATGCCGAGAAACCGGACATGGTATTGCGAGTTATTCGCAAGTTTATTGCACAAAATTAAAGGTCAAGGGTCACAGGCCATAGCAGGTTATGATATAGTTCCGCGATTGATAAAGCATAAAGGGATGCCATGCTCTACGATTACATAAATCAGATTGAATCCATTGGACTTGATTTGTTGTTTGCCTCCGTATTTTTACTCATCGGTCTCGCAATCAAAGACGTTCTAAAGCAGGGTAATGTCCCTCCATTTGGTCGTCGTATCGTATGGCTTGTGTTGTTTTTAGGTTGTGCTGGTTTTATTCTCAAAGGGCTCATTCAGCTGTCTTGGGAAGGCGCTGGTATATAACCTAAAGCTCACTTTATAAACGCATCCGATTACATCTAATATAGGTACTGATTCTATGGCAAGTGTAGGTCTCTTCTTCGGCAGTGATACTGGTAATACAGAAGCTGTTGCAAAGATGATTCAAAAGCAACTCGGTAAAAAACTGGTTCATGTTCAAGATATTGCAAAGAGCAGCAAAGAAGACATTGATAACTTCGACCTGCTTCTGATCGGTATTCCAACGTGGTACTACGGTGAAGCTCAATGTGATTGGGATGACTTCTTTCCTGAACTTGAAGGTATCGATTTTAGCACTAAGCTAGTCGCAATCTTTGGTTGTGGTGACCAAGAAGATTATGCTGAATACTTCTGTGACGCTATGGGTACCGTTCGCGATATCGTAGAAGGCAAAGGTGGCACTATTATGGGTCTCTGGCCAACAGAAGGTTACGAATTTGAAGCGTCAAAAGCTCTTGTTGATGATGACAACTTCATCGGCCTGTGCATTGACGAAGACCGTCAACCTGAATTAACTGACGAACGCGTAACTAAGTGGGTTAACCAAATCCACGCTGAGATGTGTCTTGCTGAACTAGAAGACTAACTCTTATTCAGATTGTAAAAAGGGGCTCATAGCCCCTTTTTTGTATCTGTCATTTGGACCGTTACGAAATTGTAAAGATTTATCACATACTATTCGTGACATCCTTCCGTTTTATGACCAAAAGAAATAACCATCACAAGTACATGGTTTATTGTTCTGACTCCTTCCCATATAATGAACGTTAGAGTAAGGCTCAGATTTTTATAGGAACGTTCATGCCAGATAATAATAAAGCCCTAAAGGAAGCAGGGTTGAAGGTCACTTTACCACGCTTAAAAATTTTAGAGCTACTTCAGCAGCCAGGTTGTCAGCACATTAGTGCAGAAGAGCTGTATAAAAAATTAATCGATATCGGTGAAGAGATTGGTCTTGCTACCGTTTATCGAGTGTTAAACCAGTTCGATGATGCCGGTATTGTTACTCGTCACCACTTTGAGGGTGGCAAGTCAGTATTTGAGCTTTCAACTCAGCACCACCACGACCATCTTGTCTGTCTTGATTGTGGCTCAGTAATCGAATTTAGCGACGAAGTAATTGAAGAACGTCAGCGCGAGATTGCTAAACGTTACAATATCAACCTGACTAACCACAGTCTTTACCTATACGGCCGCTGTGCCAACGGTGACTGTAAAGCTGATCCTAAGGCGCACACGCCTAAGTAGAGTCAAACAAAATGCCTATCAGTAAAAATGGATTTACGCTGATTGAGTTGATAGTTGTTATCGTGATACTCGCGGTGCTAGCTGTAGTGGCTGCCCCGCGATTTTTAGATCTTAATTCTGATGCGCGCGAGTCTATGCTGCAAGGTGCAGCAGCCGAATTCCAACAATCGATTAATTTTGCACATCAAAGATGGGTTGTTGAAGGTAGAGGCAATGAATCATACGCCAATATGCCTGGATACGCAGAAGGGACTGATACAACTCAAGGTAGTAACAGTATAGATAGCCATCTGGATATGAATGATGTTGGATTCCCACTCGGAGTCGATAAGAACGATCCAATGGGAGCACCCTTTAATATTGGTAAGGGAAATAAGGCTTGTTATTTGTTGTGGGAGAGACTTCTCGACTCATCACTAACAGCGACCAATAATGTTAACCAAGCTGAAAATTATGATTTTTACGCCATTCGACAAAAAGGTGATGAAGGTCATCAATCTAAATGTGTTTATATCTTCACTCAGGATGGGTTCGCGACTCAACCTAACAACGCAAAACACGTTATCTGGTACGACTCTCGTACGGGCGATGTCTCTTATGTTCTAAATGATTAATCGCAACAATCTCCCAAAACAGACATAAAAAATGCCAGCATATTTGCTGGCATTTTGTTTCTAGTACAAGTGCATTGTTAGCTATTGTTTGCCCAAGTATCACGTAGGCCAACCGTACGGTTGAACACTAGATTTTCAGTGCTACTGTCTTTGCTGTCTACACAGAAGTAACCAGTACGCTCAAACTGATAACCTGCTTCAACCTCTGCGCCTACTAGGCTAGGTTCAACAAAGCCCTGCTTCACTGCTAGTGATTCCGCGTTAATCGTTGATTTAAAGTCTTCTGCCGCCGCTGGGTTTGGCACAGTGAACAAACGATCGTACAGACGAATTTCTGCAGGAACACCCTTATCAGCAGATACCCAATGAATAACGCCCTTCACTTTACGACCATCCGCAGGGTTCTTACCTAGCGTCTCATCATCATAAGTACAGAAGATTGTAGTGATGTTACCTTGCTCATCTTTCTCGATGCGCTCAGCTTTAATCACGTAAGCGCCACGCAGACGTACTTCTTTACCAAGAACCAAACGTTTATACTTTTTGTTTGCTTCTTCACGGAAGTCATCAGCTTCGATCCATACTTCACGAGTGAACGGTACTTCGCGGCTACCCATTTCAGGCTTGTTTGGATGATTTGCTACGTTTAGCGTCTCAACCTGATCTTCAGGGTAGTTTTCAATCACCACCTTAACAGGCTCAAGAACCGCCATAGCACGAGGTGCATTCTCGTTTAAGTCATCACGAATACACGACTCTAGTGAACCAAACTCAATCATATTCTCTTGTTTGGTGACACCAATACGCTTACAGAATTCACGAATAGATGCAGGCGTGAAACCACGGCGACGTAAGCCAGAGATGGTAGGCATACGTGGGTCATCCCAACCGTTGACCAAGTTCTCAGTCACTAACTGGCTCAGCTTACGCTTAGACATTACCGTATATTCAAGATTCAAGCGGCTAAACTCATACTGATGTGGCTGAACATCAATAGTGATGTTTTCCAGGACCCAGTCGTACAAGCGACGGTTGTCTTGGAATTCAAGAGTACACAAAGAGTGAGTAATTCCCTCTAGGGCATCTGAAATACAGTGAGTAAAGTCGTACATTGGGTAAATGCACCACTTGTCAGCAGTTTGATGGTGATGCGCAAAACGCACACGGTATAGAACCGGATCACGCATAACCATGAATGATGAGCTCATATCGATTTTAGCACGCAAGCATGCCTCACCTTCTTTAAAGCCACCGTCACGCATTTTTTCAAATAACGCTAAGTTCTCTTCAACAGTGCGATTGCGATACGGGCTTTCTTTACCCGGTGCTTTCAACGTACCGCGGTATTCGCGGATTTCATCAGCCGTTAGCTCTTCAACATAAGCTAGGCCCTTATTGATAAGCTCAACTGCGTATGCATACAACTGATCAAAATAGTTTGACGAGTAACAGATATCACCAGACCAGTTGAAGCCTAGCCATTGAACGTCGTTCTTGATGGAGTCAACGTATTCAATGTCTTCTTTTTCAGGGTTGGTGTCATCAAAGCGCAGGTTGCACTGGCCCTGATAGTCTTGAGCAATACCAAAGTTTAGACAGATCGACTTAGCGTGTCCGATATGCAGATAGCCGTTTGGCTCTGGCGGAAAACGAGTATGCACGCTGCTATGTTTGCCATCCGCGATATCTTTATCGATGATTTGACGGATAAAATTCGATGGTCGAGCCTCAGCTTCACTCATCTACAACACCTCATGGTTCAATTTTAAAGTTCTATTACGCCCTACATTGTATTCGTCTAAACAACTAAATCTAGATGTTTGTGTTATGAAAGGTAAAAAAAATGCCTCCCAAGGGAGGCATTCTGCATTAAACACAATTTCAGTACGAAATAATCGTAATATTTCTCAGCATTTATGCTGGCAGACGCTTCATCTCACCGGCAATAATTTCAGCAAGTGGACCAAGGATAACTTGAACGTTATTTGAACCTAGTTTCACTACACCCATAGCACCTAAGTCTTTAAGCTCTTTTTCACTAATGACACTGGTGTCATTTAGAGTAAGACGTAGACGAGTAATACATGCATCGATGTTAGTAATGTTGCTGTGACCACCTAGAGCTTTAAGGTACTGCTGAGCAAGCTCTGACGTATCTTCTGAAGCCTTTGTGCCCGACTGCTCTTCATCATCATCTTCACGACCTGGTGTTTTAAGACCAAACTTAACGATAACAGTACGGAACACTGCGTAGTAGATAGCGAAGAATGCAAAGCCTTGTAGAATCAGCATGTACCAATCTTTCGCAAGCGGGTTGCGGCTAGATAGAACCATATCCACAAGACCTGCTGAGAAGCCAAAGCCTGCAATCCACTCCATTGATGCTGCGATGTATACAGAGATACCTGTCATAACAGCGTGCAGAACATATAGTGCTGGAGCTAGGAACATGAATGAGAATTCTAGTGGCTCGGTTACACCCGTGAAGAAAGAAGCGAAACCTGCAGCAATCATGATAGATGCTACTTTTTCTTTGTTCTTAGACTTTGACGTGTGGTAGATAGCGAGTGCTGCACCCGGTAGACCAAACATCATGATTGGGAAGAAGCCCGCTTGGTACATACCAGTTACACCGACGATACCAGTACCTTCTGCGATAGACTTAGCGCCACCTAGGAAGTTAGGGATGTCGTTAATACCTGCAACGTCGAACCAGAATACTGAGTTCAATGCGTGGTGAAGACCAACAGGAATAAGTAGACGGTTAAAGAATGCGTAGATACCAGCACCTACAGAACCCATACCTTGGATAGACTCACCGAAGTGTACAAGGCCATCGTAGATTGCAGGCCATACGTACATAAGTACGAATGCCATTACGATACCAGCAAAAGACGTCAAGATAGGAACGAGGCGCTTACCAGAGAAGAATGCTAGCGCTTTGTGCAATTCAACAGTAGAGAAGCGGTTGTAGATCTCAGCAGAGATAATACCCACAAGAATACCTACGAATTGGTTTTGAATCTTACCAAATGCTGCAGGAACTGCGTCGCCGCTAATACCTTGAATCTGTGCTACTGCACCAGGAGATAGAAGAGTAGTAACAACATACATCATCACAAGACCAGAGAGTGCCGCTGCACCATCTTTATCTTTAGACATACCGTAAGCAACACCTACAGCGAACAGCCAAGACATGTTGTCGATGATTGCCGCACCCGCTTTGATAAGGAAGCCAGCTAATGCACTGTTACCACCCCAACCGGTTGGGTCAATCCAATAACCAATACCCATGAGTATCGCTGCTGCTGGTAGCGTAGCAACCGGCACCATTAGCGCCTTACCTACCTTCTGAAAATATCCAAGAATGTTCACGTTACTTCTCCCCCTGAGGAATCTGAAAATAAGTCTAAAACTTTTTTTAGCTGATTAATTTAGTCCTCTTCATCTTAATGGCTTAAATTTGCGTCGCAAATTAAAACCCTATAAAACGTGAGCCAAGTCATAGCAAAGCGTGTAGACAGCCTGTTTTTGTTAGATAGATCATAAAACTTATTTCACACTTAAAAATAACAATCATTTTGAGTATACTAAGCACAATTAAATAAATTTTTAAATCTTGGCGAGGTATCCACCGTGAGGCTCATCCCACTAGAAACAAGCGCAGACGTCGGTCGTTGGTCTGCTCGACATATTGTCAATACTATAAATAAGTTTGGCCCAACCGCTGACAGACCTTTTGTGCTTGGTCTACCTACCGGTGGTACGCCGCTCAATACCTACAAGTACTTAATAGAAATGTACACAGCGGGAGAAGTGAGCTTTAAGAATGTGGTGACCTTCAATATGGATGAATACGTTGGCCTGCCTAGCGATCACCCAGAGTCGTACCGCACCTTTATGTATGAGAATTTCTTCAACCATGTTGACATTCAAGAGCAAAACATAAACTTGTTGGATGGCACCACAGAAGACCATGATGCCGTGTGCCGCGCTTATGAAGCCAAGATTAAATCTTATGGCCGCATTAACTTATTTATGGGTGGCGTGGGTCATGATGGCCATATCGCATTTAACGAGCCAGCATCGTCTCTTTCGTCTCGCACTCGTATTAAAACGCTGACCGAAAAAACTCGCATTGCTAACTCTCGTTTCTTTGATGGCGACATTAACCAAGTACCTAAGTATGCGTTAACTATCGGTGTTGCGACGCTTCTCGATGCAGAAGAAGTGATGGTACTTATTACTGGTCACAACAAAGCGCAGGCACTGCAAGCTGCAGTAGAAGGTTCGGTGAATCACCTATGGACTGTGAGCGCAATGCAGATGCACTCAAAAGCCGTTATTGTCGCGGACTCACCGGCTTCTCAAGAATTGAAAGTCAAAACCCTTAAATACTTCCGCGAGTTAGAAGCGGAAAATATCAAAGATCTTTAATTAGGAGCAGCAAGTATGTATGCATTAACGAACTGCACCGTGTTCACGGGTAGCGACACTTTATTTAACCACGCGGTAGTCATTGAGAACGACCGAATCAAAGCTGTATGCCTTGAAGAAACATTAGACACTGGTATTGAACGTATCGATCTAGAAGGTGCAAACTTAAGCCCTGGCTTCATCGATCTTCAATTAAATGGCTGTGGTGGTGTGATGATCAACGACGACATCTCGCCTGAAACCATGCAGATTATGCACGAAGCTAACCTAAAATCTGGCTGCACAAGTTTTCTGCCAACCCTGATCACCTCTTCAGATGAAAGTATGCGCAGCGCAATCGAAGCTCAGCGCAAATATCAGGAGCAAAATAAACATCAATCACTCGGTCTACACCTTGAAGGCCCTTATCTGAACCTTGCAAGAAAAGGCATTCATACAGAGTCTTATATTCGTCAATCAGACGATGCGATGATCAGCTTTATCTGCCAACATTCAGAACTAGTGGCTAAGGTAACCTTAGCTCCTGAACAAAACAGGCCAGAGCACATCAAGCAACTTAAAGAGGCAGGGATTGTTGTCTCAATCGGTCACACAGCAGCAACGTATCAACAAGCACGTGATAGTTTTGAGCAAGGCATTACCTTTGCAACTCACCTATTTAACGCCATGACTCCGATGACAGGTCGTGAGCCAGGTGTCGTTGGCGCTATATTCGATACTCCAGACGTCTATGCGGGCATTATCGTTGATGGGCATCATGTAGACTATGCTAACATCCGCATCGCACATAAACTCAAGGGTGAAAAACTGGTACTAGTCACAGATGCAACGGCTCCAGCAGGCGCAGAGATGGACCAGTTCAATTTTGTCGGCAAAACGGTGTACGTTCGTGATGGAATGTGTGTAGGTGAAGACGGCACATTAGGTGGCTCTGCACTTACCATGATTGAAGCAGTAGAGAACTGCGTTAAGCATGTAGGTTTATCTCTTGATGAAACACTACGCATGGCAACATTGTATCCAGCAAAAGCAATCGGTATGGACCACAAACTTGGTCGTGTAAAACCTGATATGATTGCGAACCTTACCATTTTTAACAATGACTTTAACGTTAAAGCGACCGTAGTAAACGGTCAATTTATACAGGGATAATTATGACTGGCGGACAAATTGGCAATGTAGACCTAGTAAAACAGTTGAACAGCGCAGCTGTCTATCGACTGATTGATCAGAAAGGGCCTATCTCACGCATTCAGATTGCGGAATTAAGCCATTTAGCGCCAGCAAGTGTCACTAAGATCACTCGTCAGCTATTGGAATGTAATCTCGTACAAGAGGTTGCTCAGCAAGCCTCTACCGGTGGCCGACGAGCGATATCCCTAACCACACAGGTGACTCCATTTCACTCAATCGCAGTGCGTGTTGGGCGAGATTATATTCAGTTGTCTCTGCATGACCTTAGCGGAGAGATCCTCGCACAAAGTGAATCTGCAATTCAGTACAGCGATCAAGAGCAATTAGTGGGGCAAATCTTTGATAAGATTAAGCTTTTCAAAGCCAGCAATGAAGGCATATCTCACAACTTAATTGCTATTGGTGTGATTTTACCTGGTTTGGTTAATCCTGATGTGGGTGTTGTGCAATACATGCCTAACACCAAGATTGATAATCTGCCTTTGGCTCAGATCTTAAAAGATGAATTTAAGACCGAGTGTTTCGTAGGAAACGACATTCGTGGTATGGCTCTCGCTGAGCATTATTTTGGCGCAACACGCGATTGCAAGGATTCAATCCTAATCAGTGTACACCGCGGCACCGGTTCCGGCATTATGGCTGGAGGTCAGGTTTTCTTGGGTTCAAACCGAAACGTAGGCGAAATTGGTCACATTCAAGTGGACCCTCTTGGTGAGCAGTGCCAGTGTGGTAACTTTGGTTGCCTAGAGACTATTGCGGCTAACCCTGCAATTATTAAAGGTGTAAAAGCACGTTTAGCGCAAGGCTATAATTCTACACTTGCCGATGAGCCTCAAGTCACCATAAATGCTATTTGCAAACATGCTCTTAGTGGTGATGCATTAGCAACACAAAGCATTGTGCGAGTAGGCGACCAGCTCGGTAAAGCAGCAGCAATTGTAATCAACTTGTTCAATCCACAAAAGATCGTCATTGCTGGTGATATTACCAAGGCAAAAGAGGTATTATTCCCTGCCATTCAAAGGAACGTAAACAGCCAATCGCTCACTGCGTTTCACAAAGATTTACCCATCGTCTGCTCTGAACTAGAGCAACATCCGACAATGGGGGCGTTTGCAATTGTTAAACGAGCCATGTTAAATGGCATATTGTTACAAAAATTGATGGATTCTACGCAATAAGTTCAATCATCTCAGACTCGTTTGTGGTTGAATATGCGCCAAATTATCAACCACTTTCGAGACTGCATAAATGGATATAATGCTCATCTTGGGCGCTTTTGTTGCTGGCTTTGTCGCGCAACGCTGCAACCTCCCTCCCCTTGTCGGTTTTTTACTGGCTGGCTTCACTCTCAATGCCTTTGGTTTCGAAAGCAACGATGCAATCAATCAGCTTGCTGATCTTGGCGTTACCTTACTGTTATTCACTATCGGCCTAAAGCTTGATATTAAGGTGTTACTGTCCAAAGAGATTTGGGCTGGTGCAACCCTGCACAACCTAGCTTCTACCGCCTTCTTTACTTTTTGTTTAGTCGCTCTGCAGGTTATCGGTGTCAGTCTTTTCGCGGATATGTCCTTTGAACAACTCATTATCTTGGGTTTTGCACTCTCTTTTTCTAGTACCGTATTTGCCATTAAAGCCCTACAAGATAATGGTGAGATAAACTCAGTCTACGGCACATTAGCTATTGGTATCTTAGTCATGCAAGATATCTTTGCCGTGGCTTTTCTTACCGTATCGACAGGTAAAGTCCCTGAATGGTATGCCATTTTCCTTTTCGCTCTGCCGTTAGTCCGCCCGCTCTTTTATAAAGTACTAGATAAAGTGGGTCACGGTGAGTTATTGGTGCTTGGTGGTATCTTCTTTGCGTTAGTAGTGGGGGCTGGGTTATTTGAATTAGTGGGTGTCAAAGGCGACCTAGGCGCTCTAATTCTTGGTATGCTCCTTGCCGGACATAGCAAGTCTTCCGAGCTTTCTAAATCTCTGTTTAATTTGAAAGAAATGTTCTTGGTCTGTTTCTTTCTCAACATCGGTCTTTCTGAACAGCCGACTTTGGCTGGATTGATTCTGGCTTTGGTATTCATGCTGCTATTGCCAGTCAAAGGAATTCTGTATTACTTGATATTAGACCGATTCAAATTTCGGGTACGAACGTCACTACTTGCGTCGTTAACGCTGTTTAATTTCAGTGAATTTGGTTTAATTGTCGGTGGTTTAGCTTACAAGCAGGGTTGGATCTCCGGAGATATTATGGTCTCTATAGCCCTAGCCGTTTCAATTTCATTTATTATTGCAGCCCCTCTTAATCGCTTTAGTAATAGCATCTATCGCCGCAGTGCCAGTTGGCTTAAAGAACATAGTGATGCCAAAATTAATATCCGAGACCAGTTTATTGGTGTTGGCCAAGCTCAGGTTATGGTTCTCGGTATGGGTCGAATTGGTACTGGTGCCTACGATGAACTCACTGAGCGCCACGGTGATATTTGTTTAGGTATAGAAATACGAAATGATACAGCGGACCATCACCAACGCCATGCTAGAAATACCATCTGTGGCGATGTTACCGACTCCGACTTTTGGGAACGCATTCAAAATCTGGATCAGATTAAATTAGTCTTGCTTGCCATTCCAAATAACCAAGGTAATCGCTACGCCTTAGAACAATTGCGACTACGAGGTTACCAAGGAAAAATAGCCGCTATTGCCGAATATCAAGATCAGGTTGAGCAGTTTATCGAACTTGGCGCCGATGCAGCCTTTGATATTTATAGAGAAGCGGGAAGCGGATTTGCTCGGCATGTATGTGATACATTAAATCCGAATTTCACAACCATGAAATAAAGCAAAATCGAGCCCTCAAAGAGGGCTCGATTTACTTTATTTCATTGATAATAAGGAATATTCCTTTTTTGGTTCAGACTTGTTCTATTATTGATACAAAACCTTTTTCGAGTGAGTATGTGTGATTCCGACCTTCAACACCGACGACCTTCCTCGTGGTTTCAATGCCTATGTAGCGGAAAACAATAAAAAGCAATTAAAATTCTGGCTTCCTATCCTTGCACTATCAATGCTGTCGCTTGGCATTTTTATGCCTCTTTGGGAAGCTCGAAGTTTTCTATTAATAGAAGAAGAGGTTAACTCCTTTTTTCATTTTTACATGGTCTATGTACTGCCGTTAGTCTTTTTGCTCTTCAGATTCATTCTGATAAAGTTGCCCGCGAACAACAACAGTAATCTAGCGTGCCTGTTCTTAGTCTCAAACATGCTAGCAGCACAACATGCCGCTATGATCACTCTATCCGTCACTCTGTCGCCTCTTTCAGTAATCTTGGTTACCGCTATGGCTAAGATGATGATCCTACGTATCAGAGAAATCATTTATGTATGGGGTTTTAGCTTAATGACAGGATTCTGGATTGTTGATGTAGCCCAAGACGCAACAATCACCTCCATACACTTACTTATCTCTCTTTCCATCATGTTTGGTTGGATGCTTTATTTAGGTAATGACCATTATAAAACCAAGTTACAAGCTTTCATTTACGACAAAGAGCAATGGAAAGCCAAAAAACAAATCACCATACAACTAATGGAACTAGAAGCTCAGAAGAAACAGCTTCAGCAATTAATCGGTAAAGACGCACTGACTGGAATCTTCAACCGCGGTTACTTCGATCAACATTTAAGAAACGAAATAAAAAGGACTACGCGCTCATCGGCACCTTTAGGGTTATTGATAATAGATATCGATCATTTCAAAATGGTAAATGACCAGCTGGGACATCATACAGGGGATGTCTATTTAACAAAGGTGGCAAAAGCCCTAGAAAAAGTGGCTAAACGGCCAACGGATATCGTCGCTCGTTATGGCGGAGAAGAGTTTGTGCTTTTGCTTCCTGATACACATAGCAAAGGACTCGAATTACTCGCACAACAAATTTTACATACCATCAATGAACTCGCCATTCCTCATCCGATTCAATCGCATCTTACCGTCAGTATCGGCGGTTGTGAATTTGATTCACACTCTATGGACAAAGTGTCATTTTTTGAGCGTGCAGACCAAGCCCTATACCGCGTCAAATCAGGCGGTCGCAATAATTACTTTATTGCCAGCTAGGTCTAGCTCTACTCTGTATCGTCTAATTGTTGACTTAAATTAGATACCATCTAATAAAAGTTCTTTTTTATTAAATAAATTCAACCTTAGTCACTCTTTGATTATTTAAATATTGGTTAGTGGGTTGCTTTTTTTAGCGACAATGGCAAATTGAACACATACGGAAATGAATTTATAAGGAAGATATATGTGTTCGGTATTTGGTATCCTCGACATAAAAAGTGATGCAGAGAAACTTCGCCCATTGGCGTTAGAGATGTCGAAGAAACTTCGTCACCGCGGACCTGATTGGTCTGGTATTTACTCATCAGAGAAAGCGATTCTGGCGCACGAACGTTTGGCTATTGTTGGCCTAAACAGTGGCGCACAACCTCTATATAGCCCAGATAAAAAATTGGTTCTAGCGGTTAATGGTGAGATATACAACCATAAAGAAATCCGAGCACGTTACGAAGGAAAGTACGACTTCCAAACAGATTCTGACTGTGAAGTTATCCTCGCACTCTATCAAGATATGGGTGCAGACTTACTTGAAGAGCTAAATGGTATCTTTGCGTTTATTCTTTACGATGAAGAAAAAGAAACGTACCTCATTGGTCGTGACCATATTGGTATCATTCCACTGTATCAAGGTCATGATGAGCACGGAAATTTCTACCTCGCTTCAGAAATGAAAGCACTGGTACCTGTGTGTAAAACAGTCAGCGAATTCCCTCCAGGCTCCTACTTAGAGTCAGGCGCACTCGCTCCAACACGTTACTACATCCGTGACTGGAACGAATACGCAGCAGTTCAAGGCAACTCCACTAGCAAAGAAGATCTAACTGAAGCGCTTGAAGCTGCAGTTAAGCGTCAGCTAATGACCGACGTGCCATACGGCGTATTATTGTCTGGTGGTTTGGATTCTTCTATCACCTCAGCTGTCGCAAAACGCTTCGCCGCAATGCGTGTTGAAGATGACGGTCAGTCAGAAGCATGGTGGCCACAACTGCACTCATTTGCTGTTGGCCTTGAGGGTGCGCCAGATTTGAAAGCGGCTCGTGAAGTAGCCGATCAAATCGGCACAGTTCACCATGAAATGACGTACACGATTCAAGAAGGCTTGGATGCGATTCGTGATGTTATCTACCACATTGAAACCTATGATGTGACCACAATCCGTGCGTCAACCCCTATGTTCTTGATGGGTCGCAAGATCAAGGCGATGGGCATCAAGATGGTACTTTCTGGTGAAGGTGCAGATGAAATCTTTGGCGGCTACCTGTACTTCCACAAGGCACCAAATGCACAAGAGTTCCACGAAGAGACAGTACGCAAGCTACTAGCTCTCAACATGTTTGACTGTGCTCGTGCAAACAAATCATTAGCTGCATGGGGCGTAGAAGGTCGTGTGCCTTTCCTAGATAAAGAATTTATTGATGTGGCAATGCGTCTAAACCCAGCCGACAAAATGTGTGGCAACGGTAAGATGGAAAAACACATCCTACGTGAGTGCTTTGAACACTACCTTCCAGAAGCAATTGCTTGGCGTCAAAAAGAACAGTTCTCTGATGGCGTAGGCTACAGCTGGATTGATACCTTGCGAGAGGTAGCAGAAGCGAAGGTAACGGACCAGCAAATGGAAACCGCTAAATTCCGCTTCCCGTACAACACACCTCTCACTAAAGAAGGTTATGTGTACCGCGAGATCTTTGAAGACTTGTTCCCACTGCCGTCTGCAGCAGAATGTGTTCCTGGTGGCCCATCGGTAGCCTGCTCTTCAGCAAAAGCGATTGAATGGGATGAATCGTTTAAGAACAACGCCGATCCTTCAGGTCGAGCAGTTAAAGCGGTTCACAACGAAGCTTACTAATCTCTCAGCAAGCAACAAAAAAGGGCGCTATTAAGCGCCCTTTTTTATTCTGTGTCTTGTTTTAGCTTCTAGCAAGATTTTCATACACCAGTTTTGATAATGCATCTAAATGTGAACTAATCAGTTATTGAACTTATTAGTTCATGACTTTAGCTGTCGTACGATTAATAATCGTCGTCCTCGAGGTTTTTATCGGGGACCTAAATAGAATCAGATGCCCGATAAAAGCACTCGGGCATGACGCATTTATTAGTACAGTAAAGCCTTTAGCCTTTAGCCTTTAGCCTCTATATCCTGATTGTTTACATTCACCTCGACCTTCTTGTTGATCATTGTAATCAACAAAATAGAGCGCTTCTCACCATCCGCTTCATGATAAATAGCATCAATACCGGCAAACTGTCCTGACTTGATAGTAACCTGATCACCCTTTTGATGAGAGTCAGACTGAATCTCTTCCTGACTTCCTTCAAGCTGCTTCAGTGAATAAACTAGATCACCCTGCAATTCTGTGGGATAAGCACCGTTTCGAATAAAGTCTGACACCCCTCGCGTTGAGCGCACAGTGGTAAACGAAGGTCCTACTTCAAAATCAAAGCGCACAAACATATAGCTTGGAAACAAAGGCTCGGATTTCTTCTGACGCTTACCTCGAACCATTTTATCAACGGTAACCTTCGGGTAATAAACTTCAACACCTTGATTTTCAAGGTGCATTTGCGCTCGCTCTTGATCGCCACGCTTACAATACAATAAATACCATCGTTTCATGGCTGTTGCCTTTTAATTTCTGACAGGCTTTGCACCCGTTGCTAGTAGCGTTATTTTATCAGTTCACTTCGCAACATGAAATCAGACCGAAAGTGAATGCTCACTCGCTAATCAGTAAGCGAGCGCTAACTAGGCTTGCCATCAACTTAATATGGGCTTCGCTATCATTAAGACACGGGATATAGTTAAAGCTCTCACCACCAGCATCTTTATAAATGTCACAACATTCTTCCGACAGCTCTTCAAGCGTTTCAAGACAATCAACCGAAAAAGCGGGGGCCATGATATCTAGCGTCTTAACATCTTGATTAGGTAATTTCTCAAGCGTCTTATCCGTGTACGGCTGCAACCATTCTTCGCGACCAAAGCGTGATTGATAAGTCATGCCAATTCTATCTGGGCCTAGCTCAAGTTCTTTGGCCAATAGCTCTGTGGTTTTCTCACAATGTTGAGGGTAAACATCACCATTGTCTGCGTATCGTTTTGGTATCCCGTGGTAAGAGCAAAGCAGGTATTGACTCTCTCCACGCTCATGCCAAGCGTCTCTCACTGAATCAGCTAAAGCCTTAATATAAAGCGGGTGATCGTGATAGTCGCCAATCACATCAAAGGCTGGCACTACCGTCATCTTTTTGAAGGCTTTACCTAGACCATCGACAACAGCGGCTGTAGTCGTTGCCGAGTATTGCGGGTACAAGGGTAGCACTATGACCTTTTCAACGCCTTGCTCAACTAACGACTGTACGCCAGTAAGTAGACTTGGATTACCATAGGTCATCCCAAGTTCTACAGGGACATTAAGACTTTGTTTCAATTTACTCGCTTGCCTGCGAGAAAATACCATCAAGGGAGAACCTTCATTCATCCACACCCCTTGATAGAGCTTCGCTACTTTGGGCGCGCGAATAGGCAGTATTACACCGTGTAGTAACGGGCACCATAGCCAGCGCGTCATATCCACAACACGCTTATCGTGTAGAAACTGGCTCAAAAATCGTTTAACCGCTTTAGGGGTTGCTTCATCTGGGGTTCCTAGATTAACTAATAACACCCCTGTTTTAGATTGGTTTTCCATAACGTCCTAACATCTAAGCAATAAAAAAGGACGACCAATAGGTCGTCCTTCTAGTATCTAAATTCGCTTAGTAATAAGCAATGATTAAGATAACGCTTTTTCGATGTCAGAGCTTACTTCTGCAACTTTCTTAGTACCATCGAACTTAAGGTACTTAGTGTTACCAGCTTCTGCTTCTTTACCATAGTACTGAACTAGCGGAGCAGTTTGCGTGTGGTATACACCTAGGCGAGCACGTACAGTCTCTTCTTTGTCGTCATCACGAACCACAAGAGCTTCACCTGTTACGTCGTCTTTACCTTCCTCTTTAGGCGGGTTAAATACAACGTGGTATGTACGACCCGATGGAAGGTGAGCACGACGACCAGCCATACGCTCAACAATCACATCGTCAGCTACGTCAAATTCGATAACGTAATCTACGTCAATACCCATCTCTTTAAGGCCATCTGCCTGAGGGATAGTGCGTGGGAAACCATCTAGTAGGAAACCTTTTTCACAATCGTCTTGTGCAATACGCTCTTTGATTAGACCTAGAATGATATCGTCAGAAACCAATTGGCCTGCATCAATTACACCTTTAGCTTTTTTGCCTAACTCAGTGCCCGCCTTGATAGCAGCACGTAGCATGTCACCAGTAGAAATTTGTGGGATACCGTATTTTTCCATGATGAACTGAGCCTGAGTGCCTTTACCTGCACCAGGAGCACCTAAAAGAATGATGCGCATTGTTTTTCCTCTTTAATGATCTTCTTTTATACCGAAGCTCACAAACCGACCACAAACAGTAAGCCACTGATTTTGTTGTAAGTTTCGGTATAACTATACTTTTAGTAATGATTAAGCCCAGAATACTATCATAATTCTGGGCTCAATGTTCAGCTTTGCTGAGCAATCAACAGGGTTGACTATTTAATCAACAACTGATTTACCGCGCTTAGGAACTGACTTGGGTCTTCGAGAGAACCGCGCTCTGCAAGCATTGCTTGACCAAGTAGAAGTTCAACATAACGACCAAAAGCAATCTCATCAGCTGTATCTGCCATCTGCTTAACCAAGTCGTGCTCAGGGTTTAGCTCTAGAATGTACTTCACCTCAGGAGCGGCTTGACCGGCTGCTTCAAGAAGCTTAGCCATTTGCGTGCCCATTTCCATGTCATCGGTAACGACTACCGCAGGAGTACTTGCTAGCTTAAAGGTGGTACGAACCTCTTTCACACGATCGCCAAGGTACTCTCCCGTACGCTCAACCACAGATTTAAACTCTTCTTCTGTCTCTTTCTGCTTCTCTTTCTCTTGCTCGTCTTCAAACTTGCTAAGATCTAAGCCCGCTTTAGTAATGGACTGGAATTGTTTGCCATCGAACTCTGTTAGGTAGTTCATTAGCCACTCATCGATGCGATCGAACATCAGCACGACCTCAATACCTTTCGCTTTAAATTGCTCAAGGTGTGGGCTGTTTTTAGCCGCAGCATAGCTATCAGCAGTAAGGAAATAGATCTTATCTTGACCTTCTTTCATACGCTCAACATAGCTTGCAAGGCTTACCGACTGCTCGTTGCTATCAACTTCTGTTGAAGCAAAACGCAATAGACCTGCAATTTTCTCTTTGTTAGAAGCATCTTCTGCAGGACCTTCTTTTAACACTAGGCCAAATTCTTTCCAGAAAGACAGGTACTTCTCATCGTCTTTCTTAGCCAGTTTCTCTAGCATAGTAAGAACGCGCTTAGTACAAGCATTACGCAGTGACTGGGTCACCTTGTTGTCTTGTAGGATTTCACGCGACACGTTGAGTGGCAGGTCGTTTGAATCAATCAAGCCTTTAACAAAGCGCAGGTACGATGGCATGAACTGTTCTGCGTCATCCATGATGAATACGCGTTGCACATACAGCTTAAGGCCGCTCTTGTGATCACGGTTCATCATGTCCCAAGGTGCTTTTGAAGGAACGTATAACAGGCTTGTGTAATCGTTCTTACCTTCTACCTTGTTATGACTCCAAAGCAATGGATCAGCAAAGTCGTGAGATACATGCTTGTAGAACTCTTTATACTCTTCATCATTGATGTCAGATTTTGCACGAGTCCAAAGCGCTTGCGCCTTGTTGATTTGCTCCCACTTGGTCTCGTCTGTTTCTTTGCCTTCTTCATCCGTTACCTTGGTAAGAATAGAAACAGGAATACCAATATGGTCAGAGTACTTGCTAATTACCTCTCGTAGGCGCCATTCAGATAAGAACTCTTTGCCTTCATCACGCATATGAAGAACAATATCAGTACCGCGGCTTTCTTTAGTAATGTCTTCAATGGTGTAATCGCCTTCACCCGCAGAATGCCATTGCACACCGTGATCAGCCGATAGACCTGCAGCACGTGTACGCACAGTCACTGCGTCTGCAACGATAAAGGCAGAATAAAAACCAACACCAAATTGACCAATAAGTTGTGAATCTTTTGATTGGTCATCAGAAAGCTTAGAGAAGAACTCAGCAGTGCCCGACTTAGCGATTGTGCCTAGGTGCTCAATCACATCGTCACGGCTCATACCAATGCCATTGTCCGATACTGTCAATGTGTTGGTCTTCTCATCAAAAGAAAGCTTCACACCAAGGTCAGCCTCACCTTGATATAGATCAGGTTCAGATAGTGCTTGGAAGCGCAGCTTATCTGAGGCATCTGACGCGTTAGAAATAAGCTCACGTAAGAAAATTTCTTTGTTTGAATACAGTGAGTGAATCATAAGGTGCAGCAGTTGCTTTACCTCTGATTGGAAACCTCGAGTTTCTTTGTTTGCTGACACAGTCTCGCTCATTTTGACTCCATACTTTATGTTTACTCATAACTGCACCAAGTTCATATTCATTGGCGCTTGTACTCATGAAGCATGAAATAAGGGTAATAAGTGCAATTTCAAGGTCAATTACTATAAAAAAACTGTTTTTTAGATAAAATTTTATTATGCTATGGCGGTTATTCGTTCTAAAAGGCGATATAACTCACACTTCATATGGAATGAGTGTGGTGGTTAAGGAAGCGTGTCAGCGAAAATCAAAGAAGATCTAAATGAGTAAAATCGGTATTAAATACGTACTAGCCCAGAAGTATATTTTTGATCCAAACAGCAACTCACTTATCGATCAATCAGATGACGATAGTTTAGTGCGACTTGGTAGTAATGAAAGTCGAATCCTCACCCTACTTTGCGAACATCCTAATGATGTGGTTACTCGTGACCAACTGCATGAATTTGTTTGGAGAGATCAAGGTTTTCAAGTTGATGACTCTAGCCTGACTCAAGCGATTTCTACTCTTAGAAAAATGCTAAAAGACTCCACTAAATCTCCACAGTTTGTAAAGACTGTGCCGAAACGTGGCTATCAGTTAATCTCGTCTGTCGAACGTGAAACGCCTACTCCTCAAACAGAGGAAAAAGTAGCAACAGCAGCAACTGAGCCAGCTCTTGCTTCGATTACCACATCGCAGCTAAAAGAATCTAAAGCCGAACAAAGCGCCAAGAAACAAGCCTTTTGGGCACATTGGGACACAAACACTCGAATTATACTGTTTATCGCAATTTTATTACCTATTATTGCGCTGACTACCCCTAACTCATCACCGTCTACATTCCGCGCCGTCACGGTCGTCAAAGGTGTGCAGGTTAAAACAACCGAAGGCCACCCTGATCTGACCAACTGGATGGAAAGCATCGAAAGCTGTGTAGACTATTACATGACAGCCTATACGGACGAATCAGATCCTGTAGAAGTCATTGCTACAGCAAGCCAATCTGAGCAACTCTACTTAAGCTACATTCATGGTCCACAGTTTACCTCTGAAAATAGCACTGTCCGCCTTGTCGGCAAACAACAAGATCTTACCAAGATCTGCGCAACCGGAGGTCGTAAGCAATGAACCAGCGCGTAGCATCCATTTTATTAGTGATCTCTGTAGTATTCAGTGGTTGGTTGTACTGGGGCAGCGATGTCAAAATAGAGCAAGTGCTGACCTCTCGAGAGTGGCAAACAAACCTTGATACATTTGTTTACTCGGATTTAGCTGACGATAGCATCGGGCCTCTTAACAAGGTTCACATTATGTCTAATGTGAAATACCTACCCAATGGTGACTATATCCGTGCATCACGTATTCAACTGTTCAACGACGTAAATGTGGTTTCATTTACAATGAACATTACCGAATCAGGTGTTTGGCAATTAAGTGATAACTACCTACTCATCGACCCTAAAGAGTTTAAAGATTCTTCTGCTATCGATAGTCAGGACTTCACTGAATCACAGCTTCGAGTCATAAAGCAACTATTCATCACCGATGCTCAACAAAGTCGACGTGTAGATATCATCGATGACAATTCGATCTTACTTACCAGCCTTGGCCATGGTTCTCGGGTATTGGTATCGACTCCAACACTGTAAATTAAAATAGAAAAAACGCTTATTACGCTTTCTAATAGTTTTATTAGTTCGCGTGATGAAAATAACACCCTAACATGCTAATTATCTAAGTCTGTTAGGGTGTATTTCTAGAGCAAAGTTAACTTTAGGAAAAACTTCAATTTAAGATCTAGGCTCATAAACAGGCTATTGTTCATATCCACTACACGCTAACAGATCATTGATTTACTTGCCCTAAAGAAAATCCTTCCTAAACAAATTCATCTACATTAACTAGGCCTTATTAAATTTAAATAGAGCCATATCTGGACATCAACTCTGCTATTTCTCGTAACCAAACCAATCCCTCAGAGCTAGGACGATCTCATCAATAACATCACTGTGGGGATAGTCTAATCTGTAATAAAGCATCAACTGAAACGACGCATCGATTTCTCTTTTATCAAAATTAAGCGACACCACTTGCTTCGATTGAATAGCCGGATGCACTATGTATTCTGGAAGCAACGCTATCCCGAGGTCTCTTTTGACCAATGAAACTACAGTGTTGGCATCACAGCACTCAATCATCTCTACACTTTTAAATAAGGCTGTATCGTATTTATGAGTTTGTTCATAGGGAGAGGACCAAATAGAAGTGTGTGACAATAACATATCCAACTGTACATTTGATTCACCACATAAGGGATTATCGGGATGTGCAATCAAAGCTGTATTCTCTTCGCCAACCAGTGCTCCACCTACGCTGGGGTAAATGGAATCAGCAACGATACCAAGTGCAAAATCGACTAGTTTATTATCAAGAGCTAACTGGGTATGAGTCATATCCGTATTTTTAAGTGAGATGTGTAAGTTTGGCCACGATGCTTTCAGCCGACTAATAACATCGGCAATCCCTTCTCCATCAATTAACTCACCAAAACTAATCGTTAATTCAAGAGGAGCAGAGTCATTATGTATTGAAAAAGCTAAGCTCTCTAACTTTTGTAGATACTCAATAGCAATCTTAGCTTTTGGAAGTAAAAGCTCACCTTTTTCACTAAGCACAACCACTAAACCATTGCTTTGGCGATCAAAAAGTAAATATCCTAATTCATCTTCAAGCTCACCGATCCAGCGACTCACTGTAGACGAAGACTTGCCTAACTTACGAGCCGCTTTATTAAATGTTCCCATTTCAGCTGCCACAATAAAACACTCAAGGTTGTGACTTGATAATGTTAGCACTGCTTAATCCTCTTGTTTTTTAAATAACCACTCCAAATATGGGCCATTTGGAACTACATCATATCTTATTATGGTGCAATAGTAGAGCCCGTCAACACACAACTTAATTAAAAGGCTACGCATCAAGTTGCCTTTACAGACGAAGGTTATTTATTATGAAAAAATCTATTCTTGCAATTGCAACACTTACAGTGCTTTCATTTGGTGCTCTAGCCACTGAACACGTCGCTGGTGACAAACTGGATTATTGGAATCCTGAACGCCCTGCTGTCCAAGTAGGTGCAGAGGTCATCGACTTAACGGGTAAAGGACCAGATGCTGTCGCGGAATTCTTAGCAACCGTAGATCGTCTACAAGCTGATACTGAAGTTCTTCAAATTGCAAAAAATTCAGTCGCTAACAACAAAAAAATCGCACCTGAATACGCAGCCATCATGGAAAAACAAGCAAAGATTCGTGGTGTTGAAGTTCATGAATTGTACGCCGCACTGCTGCAAATGGATTGGACTGTGAATAAGTTGCTCGCTGAAGCGGATGAGAAGCTGATGGCAGAGCATTTCACTAAAATTCGAGGCTGTACAACCATCGCGTTTAACGACAGCGGTATCGTCGCACAAAATAACGACTTAGGAATCTCACAACTGCAAGAGTTTCCTACTCGCATCGTAAAAACAGACGACGTAATGTTCATCCCAACAGATGGGGGGCACTTTCAAGGTATGGGTAAACACGTCGGTGTCGTACTCAACATAATGGGCGAACCAAGTGCTAAAACCGCGTCTGCCGACGCCGATAACCTAGTTACGATTGATGCGGTATTTGCTGCTATTACGCACTCTAAAAGTATTGAAGATGCAATCAGTAAACTAGAGGGCTACACAACGCCTGTAGCAATGAACTTTACTGTAGCGGATGATTCTGGTGACTCAGCGGCGTTAGAAATGTCGGCGGAAGGCCTTGTTGCTGTTCGTGGTGCTGGCGGTGTCGGCCATGCGAACCATAACGCAGCAATGAAAGAACGAATCTTAGGCATGATGCCAATGACCGAAGCGAATGAAATCTTCGCCGACTCATTTGCTCGTGAAGCCGCCGCGCAAAACTTCGTAGACTTTGCCAAAGAGAAAACAGTCGATGGTATGAAGTATATCCTTAATCAAAAACCTATCAATATCACGTTATATGATAAAGATTTCGTAACCGTTGAAACGATGATCTTCGACACGAAAAACGGCTGTGCTCACGTATCGGGTGATAACCCTCTATTCGGTGAATACTCACAAGTCTGCTTCGACTAATACTCCGTTCCCACTATTTATTTGCCTGGCCACTGTGCCAGGCTTTGTCGTGTATAAAAACCCAAAAAGAAGCAGGGCTTTGGGTAGGCATTGTTACCTTTAGTCTGATTCCTCTTTACCAAAATTAAGGGACACCTCTTGTTTAGATTTAATAGCTAAGTTCACTCTGCATTCAGAAAGCAATGCTATCCCTCGGTCCCTTCTAATCAGTGATGCCACGGTGTTTGTCAACCGACTAATAACATCGGCAATCTCTTCTCTACCAATTAACTCACCAAAACTGATCGTTAATTCAATAGGAACAGGGGCATTATGTATTGAAAACGCAAGCTTCTCTGACTTTTGCAAATATCAATAGCAACCTTTGCTTTTGGAAGTAAAAGATCGTCCTGTCCACCAAGAACAACAACTAAACCATCGCTTTGCCGATCAAAAAGCAATCCTCCTGATTCATATTTAAGTTCACCTATCCAACGACTCATTGCAACCGAACACTTCCCCTACTTACGAGTAGCTTTGTTAAAGGTCCCATATTCGATTGATTCTATTAGGTATAATCTAAATGCATTAGATCTGCGTTTCAGCTAACACATCCCCATCAAAGCTAACAACGCTGAGTTTGCTCGCTTCCAGTAGCCCATAGCTTGCTACATTACCGCCTTTAGGTAAGGTTACAGAGCCCGGATTAAACAAAGTGTACTCGCCCATCGATTCTGCTACAGGTAAATGTGTATGCCCGTGAGCTAAAACATCACCACCTTTAAGTGGAGGCAATCTATCTTGATTGTACAAGTGGCCGTGAGTTAAGAATAATCGCTTACCACTTTCTAGTAACACAATGGCAAAGTCACTCAATACTGGGAAATCAAGCAGCATCTGATCGACTTCGCTATCACAGTTGCCTCTCACAGAAATAATATCGTCTTTATATTCATTTAGAAGGTCTGCTACCTGCGCTGGAGCATAAGCTTCTGGTACTGGGTTTCTTGGCCCATGATTGAGAATATCGCCAAGCAAAATAAAGTGCTTCGCACCTGAGGCTTGATAAGCTTCGACAGCTTTTTTAGTTGAGGCTAGGCAGCCATGTAAATCAGAAGCAAAAAACAGTTTCATATTGAATTACTCTATCGTCTTACGTTTGCCGAGAGTGTAACAATGCCCTCAGTTTTTCTCCAGAAGATAGCGTCTTAAGTTAGTAAACAACGGTTACTCCGCTCTTATGGCGGACTGTTTATATCTCTGAATCCAATACCATGCCTTTCACCACAATATTGTTGTAACTCACCATCCCAAGCACATTACCGTCTAAAACAACCGGAGCCCGACTAATACCAAATCGTTCAAACAATCGTGCACAATATTTCACGTTCATATCCGGTGATACACACAACGCAGGCTTACTCATTATCTCATACACATTGGTTCTAGCCGGTGAGCGATTCTGAGCCAACACTTTCTTCGCAATATCATTCATCAACACCAAACCATATTCATCATCATCATGACGTTTATTCACAATAAGCGCTTTAACCTCGTTTTCACGCGCTATACCTATTGCCTCCTGAACCGTCATCAAGCCATCAACAATGGCATAGGTTGCAGACATGACATCTTTTACTCTGCGACTGGTATGACTCTTCATATCATAGTTCCCTCTCTACTATCTTGGTTAGAGTCTCAACCTGATGGGCGACTCCAACGGCATCCTCTACATCTATTTGCACTGCGATACCCTGTCCTGATTCTTGGTCAAATTCACCAATATCGCTGATCTTCTCTAAGATACGGCGCGACAAGTGCTCTTCAACCACGAACAACAATACGTCCTTTTGTACCTCCAGCGTCAAACCTAAAAAAGTACGCTTTTGATTCAGCCCCTCACCTCTAGCATTACTGATCACAGTTGCGCCCGTTGCGCCCGATGCTCTTGCAGCATCAAGGACTGCATCTGTTCGAACGTCCTCAACAAAGGCTAGTATCAATTTAAATCGCATTAGAATCCTCCTTAATAGGATGGCGCTGGTTAAGCCAGCGTGTAATCTGTGCATAACCCATTACAGTAATAATTGGAAAGAGACTGGCAAAGGCAATAAGACCAAAGCCATCAATCAGAGGGCTTCGACCTGGCACCGTCGAGGCAAGCCCTAAGCCTAGCGCCGTCACTAGTGGCACAGTAACGGTTGATGTGGTAACACCTCCGCTGTCATAGGCAAGGGGGATAATCATTGATGGGGAGAAGTAGGTTTGCACGATAACAATCAGGTAACCCACTATGATGTAGTAATGAATAGGGTCTCCGGCAACAATGCGATAACACCCCAATGTAATACCAAACGCAACACCTAACGCGACTGCTAATCGCAAGCCATTCACCTTAATACTGCCGCCTGATACCTGATTGGCTTTAATAGCCACCGCTATCAAGGATGGTTCGGCTATGGTGGTACTAAAGCCGATGCAAAATGCAAACAGATACACCCAATAATAATCAAACCAATGCAGTAAACCGGACTCAGATAGCCGCATCTCTTTTAGGAACTCAGGCATAGTTAACTGCATAGCCATGGTTTCCCCCAATGGAAATAACGCAGCCTCCAATCCAATCAAAAACAGAGCTAACCCTACAATCACTAATACGAAGCCAAGTAGCACTGAGGGTAAATTTCGTATCGGTCTGCGCAGAACCGCCACCTGAAAGCCAAACAAGATAACGCCAATAGGAAAGACATCCATGACAGTAGAAGCAAACACTTCAATGGTATGAGCTAGAGTAATCATGACAACCACATCCCATACAACATCACAAAGATCATTGGCATTAAGGAGGCAAATGCGATGAGTCCAAAACCATCAACCATTGGGTTTCGACCTTTGATAGAAGAAGCCAGTCCTACGCCCAAAGCCGTGACTAATGGAACGGTGATCGTCGAGGTGGTCACCCCACCAGAATCATAAGCAATTCCGATGATGCTTTGCGGGGCAAAAAAGGTCAGCGAAACCACCAGCAAGTAACCACTGATGATCAATATTTGGATTGGCCAACCCTTGAGAATTCGATACACCCCTAGTACCAAGGCACACCCAACAGATAATGCAACCGTCAACCTAAGGTGAAAGGTATAATCTTCCATGCTGTCATGATCAAGCGCAATCACCCCTTCTTTCGCTGCCACCTCAGCGGCCTCCATTGCCACTGCAGTGAGTGCTGGTTCAGCAATGGTTGTGCCAAAACCAAGACAAAAAGAAAAGAATATCAACCAAGCTACGCTACCCTTACGTGCAAACGCCTGCGCCATAGACTCTCCAATGGGGAAAAGCCCCATATTGAGTCCCAGCACAAATAACGTTAGTCCGAGTACCACAAGTAACATTCCAAACAAAATGGTAAAAAAATGAGGCAAGGGTTGCTGCAAAATAACTAGCTGAAAAAATGCCACCACCAAAACGATAGGGGTCAGATCTTTTGCACTGTCAATGAAAGATCGTAGAAAGGCATTCATCTGCTTCTGTTATTCCTTACGTATTAAAGAGTCTGAATCGTGTGTTAGTCTTATAGATTAACTATGGTCAATTATCCCAAGCCTAGGTGTGACGTAAGGCTCGAAATGTAACGTCTATAATTATAGGTGCTTTAGGCTTAGCGCTGCATTTTCACGTAAAGTGGATAATACTGTCTAACAATGACTCTACTTGGAGCCGATATGCACATATTGATCACTGGTGGTACTGGGTTTATTGGTCGCGCGTTGGTCAAGCAACTCATCCCTCATCAAATGACTATCTTGACTCGCGATAGCAACAACGCAGCAGAGCAACTCAAGCACGTAAACCCAAATTGCTTGCACTTTGTGCAATCCCTTGAGCACCTACAAGACTTATCTGACTTCGATGCTGTGATAAATTTGGCCGGAGAACCGATAGTGAACAAGCGTTGGTCTGACGCGCAAAAGAAACGTATCTGTGACAGTCGTTGGAATATCACCCGACAAATCGTCGACCTCATCAAACGGTCTTCAAATCCGCCTAAAGTGTTTATCAGTGGCTCTGCTGTCGGTATTTATGGAGATCAAAATCAAATTCGTGTTGACGAAGACACGCCTTATAAGCCCGAGGGGTTTCCACACTACGTATGTCAAGAATGGGAAGATATCGCCAATCAAGCCAGTAGTGAGCAAACTAGAGTCGCATTATTGCGAACAGGAATCGTCTTAGGGAATAATGGTGGCGCACTAGAAAAAATGCTGCTGCCCTATAAGCTTGGACTTGGCGGTCCATTAGGCTCTGGTCAGCAATACATGCCGTGGATTCATATACAAGATATGGTGAGAGCGATCCAATTTATACTCGAAACGGAGATCTGTGCTGGCGTCTTCAATATGGTGGCACCGCACCCCGTCACTAACAAAGAATTTAGCCAAACATTAGCCAAGACCCTTTCCAGACCTCACTTTTTGTTTACGCCTAAATTCGCCATGCAAATGGCATTGGGAGAATCCAGTTGTTTATTAATTGATAGTGTCAAAGCCAAACCCAAAAGACTCACTGAAATGGGCTTCACTTTTAACTACTCAAGGATTCAGCCTGCACTGTCGCAAATTCTGGCACACTAACTTTTTACAAGTTTTTTTACGAAATCGTCATTTCGCCATAAATTTGTAATAAAAGGTGTGCAAAATACAAGCTGTTACGATTAATCGTGTTTAAGTTTAAGAGGACAGCATGTCTTTAAACAAACTCAACTGGTTAAGCGTAGGGGTTGTGGTTCTTGTTTTAGTGCTATTTTAACCCTTACACTAAACAAACCTACAGAAACTCAGGTTCACTCCGTTAATTGATGAGATTAGCGAGAATGGCCTGAGTTTTTTGCTTTTCATCAACAAATACCTTGAGATTACCTAAAGCAACCCAATCTATAAGTCATGCATACTCATCAATCGTCTAGGGACACATTCATGCAATCAGAATTCATCGTCGAAATGAACCAACAAAACTTCCAACAAATTTTGGAAGGCTCAATGAACACTCCCGTAGTCGTTTACTTTTGGGCGCCGATGAGTCAAGAAAGCGCTGACCTTGTTCCTCAGATCCAACAGCTCGCTCAACAATACGCAGGGGCGTTCACCCTAGCCCTACTCAACTGTGAGCAAGAACAACAAATTGCAGGGCAATTTGGTATTCAGGCGTTACCGACGATTGCTTTATTTAGTCAAGGGCAAGCTATTGATGGATTGGGTGGACCACAGCCAATTCAAGCCATTGAAGCTATGCTACAAAAGCATCTTCCAAGCCAAGATGAACTTAACCTACAAAAAGCCTTAAGCTTAATGTCAGAGCAGAAATACTCTGAAGCATTAGTGCTATTCACCTCTTTGCCAGAAGAACTACAAAACAAAGGCGAAGTGAAATTGGCCAAAGCCGATTGCCTACTTGCTACTGGACAATTTAGTGACGCTGAAGCCGTACTTGCTCAAATTCCTTTGGAATATCAAGATAACTATTACAAGGGTCTGATGGCCAAACTAGAACTGCACGCACAAGCGGCCAATAGCCCAGAAATCCAAGCTCTAGAAGCACAGTTGGCAAGTGATGCACAAAATACCAAAATCGCTAATGAACTGGCACTGCAATATCATGAAGTCAATCGTAGCGATGAAGCCCTTGAGCTACTGTGGGCCTTCATATCCAAAGACCTAGGCGCGCTAGACGGAGAGATGAAAAAAACCTTTATGGATATATTGTCGGCACTAGGTCAAGATAACTCAACGGCTAAGCAATACCGACGTCAGCTTTATTCAATTCTTTATTAAATTAGAGAGCCTGCCATAAGGTATTTCTAGCTAAGTACATAAAGACCACCATAATGTTTGGTGATCTTTATGTTTATAGGCCAGCCCTAAACCTGTAAGCCTAACTTACAGCTGTTAATTACTCTCATTCCCTGTGTCAGCGTAATATTCACTCACTTCCTGACGCAACAAAGAGTAATTAAAATGAGAAAATCTATCCTAGCACTACTATTAGCGACGACTGCAACCACAGCAATTGTAGGTACAGCTTCAGCTTGCACAACCGCAGTCTACAACAATGGCAATGCTTCCCTCACTTCTCGATCAATGGATTGGTTTGGTCATGATGAGGCCGCTGTTATCGGTACAGGTAAAGGCGCTAAAGTGGTATATGCTGCAACGCAAAACCCTGAAACGGGCACTTCAAAATACGCAACATTAAAAATAGACTCATTTCTTGAATCAACCACAGCACTGGGCAATGGGGTGGTTGCAGAAGCGATGAACGAAGCAGGTTTAGAAGCTCGCATTCTATATTTAGGTCGTGATTACACTGCATTTCCTGAAGGGACCGCAAACACCCCTGACGTCTCAGCTCTTGAGGTTCCTAACTGGGCTTCGGACAACTTTGCTACTGTGGCCGAAGTATTAGATGCCATTGAAGGTTCAAAGGTAGATATTGTTGATGCTGAAATCTGTAACCTTCCGAATAGCAATGGGCACTGTTCTCAAGCACCAGTACACTATCAATTTGCAGATAAAACCGGTGATGTTGCTATCGTCGAATTCGTCAAAGGTGAATTAAAGGTATACCGTGGCAACGAAGCGAATGCGCTGACTAATAACCCAGAATTTTCGGTGCACTTAGAATTTACGGCAAATGGCAAGAAATCAGACGGATCTATTCACCCGATTGACCGTCGCCTACGTGCAAAAGAGATTCTATCTGATATGTACGCTCGCAACGTAACTGACAACACTGCGGCAAAAAATGCGATGAAAGCTGCAGCACACAGCACATTCGCGGGATATGAACAGCTAGATCATTCTCTAGAAAACCCGAACGTATTTCCTACTTTGTGGACAGTACATACAGATCGAAATGCTAGTGAGTGGACGTTAGACCGCTACGACACATGGGAAGCTGAAACCTATGACTTCTCTATGTTTGACTTGAACAAGCCCGAAACTACGATGCTAGGTATTCATCCAAAGAATAAATAATGAAACATTGCCGACTCACGAAATACAAATCGTGGAATCAGTAACAAACAAATCCGAAAGGTGGCCTTATAGCCATCTTTTTTCTTATTCTATCGCCCATCATTAAACAATCAGAAATGCACTTCTCAACAAAAAGAAGGCACTCTTCCTCTTATGTCGAATCTATATCGTAAATCTAACCACCCACTTTGTCATAAATAGCATTACGCCCTCTATCTAGAGTCAACTTCAACTTTGGATTATTTATAGAACCAAAGCTTGTTATCAAACTAGTTGATTAAATAAACATAGAAGCAAAAGAGGTGCCTCAGCAGGTTCCCATTGTATTCATATGGCTGGGTACTAAAATAACCTTATACACAAAGGATTGGTTAAGTAAGGAATTCAATGCTGATTACACCTGAAAGGCTGACATATCTAGTCGCGATAGTAGAACATGGCTCTTTTTCTGCCGCAGCTCGCCGTTTAAATGTCACAGCCTCAGCCGTAACGCAAGTAATACAAAACATGGAGATTGACTTAGGCATCTCTGTATTTCAACGTACAGCAGGTAAAGCCCCCAAGTTAACAGATGTAGGAAAGGCGCTTTATATACAAGCGCTAGAAGTTGCTCCACGGCTGCAAGCGATGGAAAAACGAGCGAAAGCATATCAAGCTGGTATAGAAGAAAAGTTAAATATAGCCACCTATGGGTTTACCTTATCCCCCAATCACGAAAAAGCTATCGGAGAATTATCGACACAATATCCCGAGCTAAAAATTAATATGATGGATGTGGAAGATATACACGACTTAGCACCCAATGATCCTAATGGTGCAGACATCATCATCGCACCAGCAAAACTTCATCATCGTGTTGGCTACGAGTCACAATTTATCGAGCAAATTAATTGGCGATTCGTTGTTATTCCTTCACATCCTTTGGCACAAAAAAGAGCAGAGCTTTCAAGACATGATCTTCTTACACACGTGCAACTCATCCCTCAGGTTGGAGGGTTTGCTGATGCTGATCTCGTGGAATCATTACGCTTTAGCACCAATCTGATTCACTGTTCGCGATTCTATCAGTTACGATCGTTATTGCTACAAGGGGCTGGATTTTGTCTTTTACCAGAGCAGCTCTCTAAACCACTTTTAGAAAGCAATGCTATAGTTGAATTAAGAATGGATTTTGATGACAACCAAACAAGATGGCCAATAGAAATAGCCTGGTCTCCATCACTGGGGCCTGCAGGGAGTTGGTTTGTAGAACAGTTTATTGAGTTATAGATTTTATACTCAACTCTCACTTTTTAATTAGATGATATCACCTTAGAAGCGATACCCGACCGTAATACGACCTTCAGTCAACAGGTCTAGTTTGCTAGATAAACTTTTCCCTTTTTCGGTAAAGTCTGTGGATTGAATACGTCCATCGAAATAGATACCGCTATCCAATATCGTTCGAACCCCTATCGCACCGCGAGCAGTTTCGGCGTAGCTGTTCTCGCCTAGCATCTTACTCGTCTGTTTATCAAATGTGACAACACCCGCGGCAACGTAGGGCTTAATTAAGGTATCGTCATCAAACAAAAAGGTGTAGCCAACCTCAGCTTCAAGAGCCAACTCATAGATAGTACCCTTATCCTGAGTTTGATTAGATTTTAAATTGGCACCCGCTCCTTTAACATTGAAGGCAAATATATCATTGAAATCGTACCCAACTTCTAGAACAACGGAGGGATCTGTACTGATATTGGTTTTGGGAGTTCCTGTATCCTGTATCCTGTATCCTGTATCCTGTAGCAAATAGTTTCCGGTACCCAAACCACCACCAATACGCAAACCAAGATAGTTGGCGGAAAACACAGTAGAAGATGCAAGAATTAAAGCTGAAGCTAGAATACATTTTTTCATGATACGTACCTCGTGAATCTATATGAACTCCGTTTTCTCACGAACAATCCTGTTTGATTTAGGTAGGTAATTTACCCTTGTACTTACAATCCTTTAAATTAACATCTATCCTCTATACCGATAGGTCACTATGTTGAGTGCACTCCCACCACTAAGCAGTTCATAGCGTGTTAGGAATTCTGATTCCCAGACATAAAAAAAGCCTCCGCAAAGGAGGCCTGTCTCATGAGGGCTCAGTTTTACCGATTAGCCCACTATTTCTAAAATTTATAACCTACTGTAAGCATAGCTTGTGTCAGAAGATCATCTTTACCTTCAAATTTAACGCCCTTGACCGATATGTCTGTTGCTTGAATGCGTCCGTCAAAGTACAAACCACTATCCAGCGTCATGCGTGCACCTAGCGCTCCGCGTGTTCGCACTGCATTCGTGCCACTCTCAAGCAAATCCGAACTTGTTGTGGAGTCAAAAGCCACAGCACCTAAAGCCGCATAAGGCTTAATTGATACACCGTTGTCCATGGTAAAGGTATAGCCAGCCTCACCCTCGACAGTAAGATCCCAGGTTGGACGGTAATTTTTTGGGTTATCACCATAATCTGTATAGCTGGTCATATTGCCCTTCACATTTAAGGCAAAGATTTCATTGAAATCATAACCGGCTTCTAAAATGAATACTGGATCAGAATACACGTTGCCTTCACTCAGTTGGTATTTACCCACATCGGTACCAAAACCACCACCGATACGAAAACCAGATTGGTCATCGCCCGAAGCAAAAGAGGATGCGGACACAATTGCTAGAGTGGACGCTAAGATTAATTTTTTCATTGAATTGCCTAGTAAATAGTTTAAATGCCTCCATCTGAATAAGCGCCAGTCCCGTTGGCTAGCGCTGTAATTTACGTAAGCAATGCAAAAAGATGAAAATAGGTCCCATGCAAAATCTAGATAGGTGGGTATATAAGGAATGCCTTGCTCATAATTATTTAGCTCTTAACAGATTTTTCCGCACTGACATTCTTCGTCGAGTCGAACATATATATTTACTGCGAAAACAACAAAGCCCCCTTTCGGGGGCACTGGTTAATCAAGAGAATCGCCTAACAATGAATGTTTGTAACGACTCAATGATTGAATTAAAACTTGTAGCCTACAGTTAAAAGACCTTGAGTTAACAGGTCATCTTTTGCGTTAAAGTCGCCACTTCTCGGTGAAAAGTCCGTTGCTTGAACTCGACCATCAACATAAACACCATTGCCTAGCGTCATACGAACACCCAGTGCACCGCGCGCCTTAATTGCGTTCTTGTCTTCGCCATCTTCAAATTGAAAAAATTCGGTCGTATCTTTATCATAACCCACCGCACCGACTGCTAGGTATGGCTTGATTGAAGTAGAACGGTCAAGCTTAAATGTGTAACCCGCTTCAGCCTCTACGGCCAGATCATAAGTAGTGCCTAGATTGTATGATTTGCCTCTGTTTCTTCTCGAGTTTCCATAAATTTTATTGCCAGTAGCAGACCCTTTGACATTGATAGCAAAGATATCGTTAAAGTCATAACCGGCCTCAAGGACGACAGTTGGATCGGCTTCAACAGAAGGGCCACGTCTAGATTCCCTAAGCTGATGATTACCAAAGTCTGTACCAAAACCACCACCAACACGGAAACCCGAACTGTCGTTCGCAGCGAAAGAAGGTGCTGATAGTAGAACAAGCGTTGACGCTAAAAGTATTTTTTTCATGTTTGATTACCTCATAAAACTACAAATACCTCCATGTAGTTCCCTGCCAATCCGTTTGGCTTGAGGCAAAATTTACGCAAATACGTCTAATAGATGAAAATATATATCATCGATAATTTCGATAGATAAGATTTTCAAGGCGATACTGAATAGTAGGAAACCGTGCTTCCTTTGTAAGATCGCCCCGATCTATCTAAAATACCGATACTTAATCATTGTACCTATTTCTTCAGGCACTAGATAATAGCGCCATCAATGAGGAGAAAGTCATGAACCAACAAACCTACACTCAACCAATACGTCCACTAAAAAGCAGACTGCTGCGAGCTCTTACTTTGGAAGGTGGGATCTTGCTGCTAGTGGCACCTGTGTTCATTGACGATTTCGCAGACATCAACCTAGTCAATGGCAAAATACTGCTACTCATTACTGCCGCCATCTTTTGGAATGCAGCCTATAACTTTGGTTTCGATACCTATCTATGGAAATGGCGACGTAGTTTAGAAAAATCAGTTAAGTGTCGTTTGGTATATGCACTATTGTTCCAAGTAGGACTCTTTGTTATTTCAGCGCCTATATTGTTTTCTATGTTCGACTCTTCATTCTGGCAGGTCATGTCCGCTGACTTATGGTTTAGCATTCTTGTATTTGCTTACACCTATTTTACAAATTCGCTTTACGATAAGTTTTTCTAGACCAATTTAAAGTTATTAACGATTAGATGAGAGATACATTATGAGTATTAAAAATTTAAAAACCAATCGATCTTTCATGGACAGAATTCGTCACACTATTTTTTTTGAAGTTGGGTTAATTGTGACTTTAATACCAATTGGCATGATATTTATTCAAGGTGCTAGCCATCATATAGGCATTCTTGCTATGGCGATGTCACTACTTGCAATGGCATGGAATATGTTATTTAACTTCTTATTTGATCGACACCTTAATAATAAACAAGGGCACTGTAAAAAAACCTCAAAGCAAAGAATTATGCATGCAGTTTTATTTGAACTTGGCTTAATTTTGGTCACAGTTCCAGTACTTGCATTGAGCTTAAGTTTGACCTTCATTGAAGCTTTTATCGCTGATATTGGTTTCGTCATTTATGCTTTGTTTTACTCGGCTATATTTAACCTTATTTATGACCGCCTATTTCCAATCAGCACCACTCCATTTCAACCGATATGTACCGTAAATTAACTCTCACCTAAAACGAGGCGCTTAACTTAGCGCTTCATTTCACCTTTCAGCAACTCTCTATTGATACTAAAGCCACTCGATCTTCTCTTCTTCTTGTATCTGCTTTCAACTTATCGTAAATAACGATACTTACTAATTCCAACTATCGATTTACAGGCTGTAACATTTACTTACAAACTCGCATATAGCCAAAGGCTAAAGCGCACACTCGCAAATTAAACGGTAGTAAGCAAAGATGAAAAATCTCCAGCTATGGTTAATCACAGCAAGCATACTCACAAGCAGCGTCCATGCTGGCGACCTTTCAGTTACCCTCGGTGGCGTGTACAATTCTGCGAACAGTACTGCATCGCTGGGTGTTCCAATCCTTGGTGCCAAAATGAAACTCGATGCCGAAAGTCACCTAGATTTAGCAGAAAAAAACCTTTCGCCTTATGTGAAGATTGAATACAACTTCGATAGTGGCAATAGTGTCTATGCAGACTGGCGCTCATTACATCGTCACGCCCGCTCAACTATATCCAGTGATCCGATTAACATTCTAGGTAGTGAGTTTAAGGCGAACGCTACGTTAGACCTAAATCTAGATATAGATATCGCTCGCATCGGCTATGCTCATCGCATCGTATCTACAGATAACTTTAATCTAGACGCAATGTTGGGTCTGCACCTAATGCAAATATCGGGACGAGGTGGCATCAGCGCCAATATCAATGAAGGCGATGAAGATTGGCTGAGTTTTAACACTAAAGGGAAGAAAGGCACTCTTGCTCCAATGCCAAACGTAGGTATACGAGGAAGCTATCAACTTACTCAAAATCTAGGGCTTACATCTCACCTAGAAGCATTCATGTTATCTACTCGTCTTTTTGATGGTCACTTAATGGACTTTAATATTGGTGCGTATTACCAAATAACAGATTCATTGATTTTGAATGCATCATATAATCATTATGAGATCGGTGCAGAATATGGTGATTCACTGCTAAATGCTAATGTGGGTGTTGACTTTAGTGGCCCAATGCTATCACTACAATATACTTTCTAACATTGTAATTAGCAGTTTAATGGATTACATTTCATTACTGTGTAATATATAATATCCAGTTATTTATATTTATAGACTATTTGTTTCCATGATCATCTGATAATTTCATGAGAAAAACAACGGATCTATTATTAGATATAAATCCAAGACCACTTATCGATCTGGCAATTTTGCCAACTCATCAATAATAAAGTCCATCGCAGAATTTGTTGGTTTTGCAGAAAGCCAACTAATTTCTGTTGACCACCGGTTAGAACGGATAGATTCTGTAGGATTGACATAAAAATGCTCAAGCTCACCGTTTTCTATTGCATCTTGGCAGAGAAATTTTGGAAGCATTGCCCACGAAGCAATCTGTTTTAACAGTTCCATCGTTCCCTCAAGGCTATTGCTATAGATCATTCTCGAACTTAAATTATGTGTATCTTCACGTGCAATCTGCCTCATAAACAAAGCCGAAATTTGCAGTTTACCGCGCAGTTCTACTAAGGGTATCACCTTATTTTCGAAGTGCAGATTAGGAGAAGAAACGAAAGCAACGTCAAACGAATACCCATCTGCAATAGTCAGTTCGTGGTGACCACGAAAGAGTGAAATACCAAAGCCTATATCAGCCTGCTCACTCAGAACGTGACTCCTCACTTGCATAGGATCAACGGCTATAACTTTAAGATTCAACGTTGGGAACTTATCGATCAATCGAGCAACTATTTTGCTGACCTCACTATCCATTAGGTCATTATCTATGGCTATGGTGAATGAGGATGGTAACCCGTCGAGCAAGCTATTGGCTTTTACATCAAGTAAATCACATTCCCTGATAACTGATTGAGCATAACGGTAAATTTCGACTCCTTGCTGTGTGATCTCAAGTGAGCGCGGTTTACGCACGAATAAATCCATACCCAATTCAGACTCGAGATTTGCGATCAACCCACTTACCGTTGAGGTGTGCTTTCCCAAACGAATACTCGCTTGCTTAAAGCTTCCTTTTTCAACCGTTTCGACAAAAGCTGTCAACTGCTCCAACGTCATCGCCATTTCGTTTGCTCCGGATTGTCTCGTTCTAGAATAAGTTGACACCAATATGACTATCCCAACCAATAATGAAATAGCCGTTCACTGCCCGTTCAATTCCAATTCAACGCTTAGACAACCCTCATGTAAGCATTCTGTAAGCTTCTAGCTAATGTTTATTAGTATCCGTTTTACTCTTCTGTTTTGGATAGCTTTATAGCATCGCTCTTCAATCTGCCTTGTACTACCTATATTAAATGGCCTCAGCCTTAGGCATAGACACACCTCTATATCGCTGTACAAATACCCCTTTACTAGCATACTTAAAGGTTGCCCCTATCTCCGCGTCCCTTATGCCCCTAATAGGTTTATAATCTATTATTTATAGCAACAATCAGCCGACAGCCAAGATAATGTAAAGCTTTCATTCCTCAGCTAGAGTCTTCTTAATCGAGTATCTATCTTCGAACATTTTCGCCACGCTGCCTTTAAAAAAGAGGTTTGTCCCCCTCACCAATTACCGTTGATATTTATTCTGCGTGTTACCTGTAAGAGTGCTCAGAGTCAGTTTAAAAATAGAAAGACCTTTATCAGATATCTTGGCCTTGTTGGCAAGTCATACGATAGCCTGAAGTTTTAGAACGAGGGTAATCAAGGTGAGTCTGTCTAGAAAAGTTGAAGCTATCGTTCCTTCTCAATGTATACATTCATTTCGGTAAGAAACGCCACCCACAAAAAAGCCCCCTTTCGGGGGCCCTGGTTAGGCGAGGTAATCGCCTAAATTAAAATGCTCAAATCAACGCAAGAGTTGAATTAGAACTTATAACCAACGGTAACCATACCTTGAGTAAGTAGATCGTCTTTACCATTAAACTTATCGCCTTTAGCCGTTACGTCTGTAGCTTGGATACGACCGTCAAAGTAAACACCGTTATCCAATGTCATACGCACACCAGCCGCACCACGAGCACGTACAGAGCCTTTATCTCCATCTAGCATTGAAGCACTGGTGTCTTTATCAAAACCTACTGCGCCCAATGCGATATAAGGTTTGATTGAAGCATCACCAGGAGTGACAAACGTATAACCTGCCTCTGCTTCTACCGCTAAGTCATAAGCAGTACCTAGCCCAGCACCTTTGTCTTTTTTGTTTTCGTAAGACTTAAGGCCTGTTGCTGAACCCTTAACATTAATGGCAAAGATGCCGTTAAAGTCATAACCGGCTTCTAAGACTACTGAAGGGTCTGCTTCTATTTTCCCGCCAAGAGCATCGTCACGCAATTGATACTTACCAATATCAGTACCAAAACCACCACCGACGCGGAAGCCTGAGTGATCGTCTGCTGCAAAAGAAGACGCGGACATTAGAGCAAGAGTTGACGCTAGAATTAATTTTTTCATGTTTGATTACCTCGTAAAATTTAGTTACCTCCATTTGATTCGTTGCCAGTCCTGTTTGGCTTGAGGTGTAATTTACGCGAGCATAGCAAATAGATGAAAATAGTTAACATTAACAAAATCGATAGATGGGATTGTTTTTGTGAAGTTAATCAACATTGCATACTAATATCTTCAATGGTTGATGGGGGGTTCATTTTGTTTGGGCAATAAAAAAACCCAATAATTGATATTCAACTATTGGGGTGATTTTAAATACCATTTCATCGCTCTAAATTACTAGTCTTAGAATTTATAGCCTATGGTGACTAAACCCTGAGTTAACAGATCTTCTTTACCTGAAAGCTTACCATCATAGGCAACGTTGGTGGCCTGAATCCGTCCATCCAGATAGAGCTTATTATCTATCGAAACCCTCAGTCCAATTGTGCCACGGGCACGCACGTCACTCCCGCCATCATTACCAGTAAAAAGAAGGTTCGCCTGCTTATTATAATAAACACCTCCTAGAGCAACATACGGCTTAATGGTAAACCCACGCTCGGTTACCTTGGTATAGCCTACCTCGCCAGCCACAGCTACCTCGTAGGCGGTATCTATATACTGAGGTGTCTGTTTACCACGATTCCACTTGAAGCCCGTTGCTGCGCCGTTGACATTAATGGCAAAGATGTCATTAAAATCATAGCCAACATCAACAATGACCGAAGGGTCGGAATCAAAACCTGTAACTTTATCCTCTAGTTTGAACATTCCCATGTCTGAAGCTAAGCCTGCACCAACGCGCAAACCTGAGTGATCCATCCCCGCTATAGAAGAACTGGAAATCAACAAGAGTATTGATGCAAATAGTCTATTCTTCATTCATTTATTCTCACCAACCAATAAACTAGCTTCTATTAGCTAATTCGCTTGTTATACAAAAAAGCCCCCTTTCGGGGGCCCTGGTTAGGCGAGGTAATCGCCTAAATTAAAGTGTTCATATCAACGCAAGAATTGAATTAGAACTTATAACCAACGGTAACCATACCTTGAGTAAGTAGGTCGTCTTTACCATTAAACTTATCGCCTTTAGCCGTTACGTCTGTAGCTTGGATACGACCGTCAAAGTAAACACCGTTATCCAATGTCATACGCACACCAGCCGCACCACGAGCACGTACAGAGCCTTTATCTTCACCTAGCATTAGAGCACTGGTGTCTTTATCAAAACCTACTGCGCCCAATGCGATATAAGGTTTGATTGAAGCATCACCAGGAGTGACAAACGTATAACCTGCCTCTGCTTCTACCGCTAAGTCATAAGCAGTACCTAGCCCAGCACCTTTGTCTTTTTTGTTTTCGTAAGACTTAAGGCCTGTTGCTGAACCCTTAACATTAATGGCAAAGATGCTGTTAAAGTCATAACCAGCTTCTAGCACTACTGAAGGATCTGCTTCTTGTTTCTCGCCACCAACATTGTCACGCAATTGATACTTACCAATATCAGTACCAAAACCACCACCGACGCGGAAGCCTGAGTGATCGTCTGCTGCAAAAGAAGACGCGGACATTAGTGCAAGAGTTGACGCTAGAATTAATTTTTTCATATTTGATTACCTCGTAAAATTTAGTTACCTCCATTTGATTCGTTGCCAGTCCTGTTTGGCTTGAGGTGTAATTTACGCAAATATAATCAATAGGTGAAAATAGATAGTATTGACAAAGTCGATAGATTGGCATTGTGTAGGCTATTTAAAGAACAACTAAAAGCCCTATATATAACAAGGTAATCTATTGATTTTTATTCTATAAGAGAGGTGAATGAGTTTACTTTTGACTACTCATTTAAGGAGTGACAAATCAAAAGGTCTCAGATAAAAACCTTGGGGACGACGTGGGGCAGTAATATACGCGCTGTGTCTGTCGCCTATATCGCTGTAGGCATTCCCTAGCGCTTTTATGGGGAACATTTAGAAGTCCCCGATAAAAACATCGGGGACAAGGAGTGGTGGTTGTCACGGTACCAGACGACATGGGAGCTAAGTCTATGTGCAGTAATAGGCTTAGGTTAGCCGGTAAACAGTAGCTCTCGAAGATAATGTGCCACCGGGCCAAGACTGTCATTGGTTTTCCAAACCAGATCCACACCATAGGATTGGTTTGACTTCACGTACTCTGGGGTAAATTCAACCAGGGTGCCCAGAGCTACTCGCTCTTGTAACATGATAGTTGGTAATACTGCCCACCCAATGCCCTGTTCTACCATTCGAATCATGTCATCCTGATCGTGCGCCAACCATACGGATTGTGACAGTGTGCCTACCGACCCTAGAACTTTATGTTCATAAAGACTGGTGCAAATAATCTGCCTTTCTGTCGTCAACAAGTCATTATTAACTATCTCCAAATCAGCAAACTCGCTGTCCGGACTGCATACACATGTCCATTCGAGTTGATGGATACAAGCAAACTCATAATAGTCGGGAATCGCATCTTCGGTAAGGTGAAGCACAAAGTCGACCTTATCATCGTTTAGTTGCGTGAATAACCCATCGCTCTTCTCCTTTTTAATTTGGATCTGAGTAAAGGGGAATTTCTGGGAGATTTTTTCTAAAGGTGTCTCAATCAGAGAAAATGGAACTAAAGGATCCAATCCAATGACCAAAGAGTTTTCAACTTGATCCCTAACTCCCGAAGTATAGTTCTCGATTCGGTCGGCTTGTCGCATTAACACCTTGGCCTGTTCGTATAGATGCTCTCCCTCTTGAGTTAAAACGGGATACTTGCCCGTACGATCAAATAAAGAAACACCAAGATCTAACTCTAGGTTGCTAACACTGACACTGATTGTGCTTTGACTTTTTCCTATATGCCTTCCTGCAGCTGAGAAAGATCCTTTGTCGGCAGCTGTAACAAATGCGAGCAAGTAATCGAGGTTTATCATCTTTTCACCTATTATAAAAAACGATACTTATCAATTTAATCTATTTTTCGTGAAATGCAAAACTATCTCCGAAAACAAATCATAATTCGGAGAGATTAAAATGAAAAAGTTATTAATTGGTTTAGCTATTGCGAGCGCATGTGGCGGCGCTATGGCTAATGAAAAAGATGCGGAAACCGTTAACTATGGCGATCCTACAGCAAGCTTTAGCTCACTTGGTGTGAGTGCCAGTGAAAACAGCACACAGCTTAATGGTATGATTGGTCTAGGTAGCAATATATTCCAATTAGACCTCGGAGTTGATAACAAATCCGGCGATATGAATTATCGTGGTCGATATTTTCATGTTACTGATGGATTAGGCTACTCAGTCGATGTTCTGGGAGATAAAGACAACACGACTGCGCTTGCTGGTGCTATCTATAAGTTCCAAGCCACCGACAACATTATGCTATTTCCAATGGCTTCTATAGGTTACACCACTTCCGACGCAGCAGATGGAAAAGCCAAATCTGAATCTGCACTTGGTCAGCTTGGCCTCTACGGTATGTATGGATTTGACGCAGGGCACTGGATTTATGCAAATCCTAAAGCTACCTACCACGAGCAAAGTAAAGAGTGGATACCTCAAATAGAAGTCGGTGGCGGTTATATGATTCTTGATAATGCCTCAATTGGTGCGAAGGTTGAATATACTGGAGAATCTTCGAAAAAGACCTTGGTGTATAAGGAAGACACCGTTGCCTGGTTACAAGCAAGTTATTACTTTTAAAGCTATCGATTTAAAGCCAATACCACTGAGGGGATTGGCTTTTTAGATCAGATTAGTAATCACACTTCTATCCATTAAATTCTTCTATACTTCCTCATTTTTCAGTTTGTCTTTCGTCATCCATAATACCTATTTTTAGGTAGTTAACTTATGAGAAAGATATTTAAAACTAGATTTTCTAACAAACTTAAAGCAGACAAATTTCTTTTGGATTCGGGGTATCGCTTCGATGGAAGGCATGGTTTTATAAAAACCTTTCATCGCTATATTGGTATTCAATCTTTGCCTGCGTTAAGTACAAGTGGCTCTAAAACAAATAGAGTAGTTCTGGAAAAATTTGAAGCACATCTTTTCGCTGATGGGACATTATCTATATTTGTACCATCTCGTTCCCCACTGTTAGGCATCTCTCGTATTCCTAGCCCGGTAAATAAAAAAGCACCTGACTTTACAGAGTGGAAGGTGTGGTTGCCCATTAACAAATTATTATATCAATATAACTCCTAACCGCTTTTATCCTTGGTGGCTTTCTTGCTTACTTCAGAATAAGGCGAAGGTGCCGAGCTAAGGATGTGGAGGTTTGCTTCAAAGCCTCTACTAGAGGCACTAACACCTAGCCATTGATGCTTCAGAGCTCAAGGTATGCGGAGAGGGTGAATGGAAGATAAAAAAGCATGGAACCGATGGCAGGCGTCTATTTTGGCGTAAGTTCCATCTTGCAGTCGATACCAATACCCATGAGATCGTCGTAGCCGAACTGACCCTTTCAGGCGTGACAGATGTAGAAGTGCTGCCTAATCTACTCAAACTAACGAGATTAGGTATACCTGAAACTCAGTGTTTTGTTTGAGAAATATCCTACTCCAGGCCACTTAGTCTATTTTTGAATTACACAACAGGCCTAACAACAGGAAATTGAAAGGATTCAGTTTTAACGAAATTAAACTTTACTTTATTACTTTGGCGAAGAAGGCTGATGCTTGTTTAAAAGCTCTTTTCACCTCATTGAATTGACAAATGTAGCCTCTCAATTCAGTGTCCAACCCCATTAGGCCAGTAGAGGCGTTCACTACAAATCCCGCTGTACCCGCTGTATTTGTATACTGGGAAATCTCGACATGAGAAAGTAAATAGGGAGTGAGGGAGAGGAGTATGATACCTACTCGGGGGTGGTGATAGAAACACAATACTTGGTAAAAAAGCCCCAATCATCCGAAATGCCAAGGTTAGCTGTATATTGAGGATGTGAGTCAAAAGTCACCACAATACGATTTATCATTTCGTATCTAGTCTGTAAGATTGACTTCTTTTCAAAGAATAGAGGCGGAAATTCCGCCTCTATTTTGCAGCCCCTAAGCAAAGTGTACTGTGATAAAAACTGTTGGTTTAAACGTAGAACTAAGAGTACATTTTTCATTGTTAAACTGATTCATATTGGTTTCACTTTGTTGCTTCATCATTCCTCTTTCACTGGCGCTGCAAAACGATTCGCTTCCTCAAACTTTTCATGAAATGCGTGAAAACCATAGTCACTCCACAACTGTGCAGTTTGTTCGTCATATGATGGGTGATTGACATCGAACTCACCTTGTTCGGTAAATACCAGCATGCCTGAAATATCTACAACCAAACTCCCACTACGGTCTTTACATTCTAGTCTGCCTGTACCGCCACGTTTCTTATTTCGAAAACGCTCGAATTTGCCTTGGATTACCAAAGCTGTGAATTGCAAACTAGCTCGATAGCTGCATTCTGTCGCACCTAGTATTCTTGCTGACTCTGGAACAGGAGCGTGTTCAACAACGACAAACATGCTCATTGGCCATGTTTCTGCACCATCGTTATAGATCGCTTGGCGATGGGTACTAAATACCGCATGACCATCGAAAATTCTCGGATGCCCTTCCTCTGAGTATTCGGTTACGTCGCTGAAATATTGCAACTCATATCCATTGGATTCATTAGGATCTATACCTTCTTTTGGAATCGAAACTGCTGAGTGAACAACGTTGTTACAGTTATTAACCGTCATAGTCGAATAATATTTTTCGACAGATGACGTATCTTTATGCCAGTCATGATATTTATTCTTGGTACTACAATGCTCCGCTGGCTCAACTGGAGGGGTTGGCTTTGTCGGAGGGGTTGGCTTTGATGGAATCAACGGAGTCAATGGTTTACCACCACTATCTGGCGCGGTAACACACTTTCCTTGTTTTGGGTTCCAAGCTGTACCAGCTTTACATTGATTGGGTTTTGAATTGGATTTACCGCCACAGCCTACTAGCAGTACTGTCGCTACAGCAACAGCAATCAATCTTTTCATTAGAGCTTCATCCATGGTTGGTGAGTTAAATTGTTTACTCGAATGGAGAATCGGATATATCTGTAGTATCGGGGGGTGATTAGCTGTGCAGCTTTGCGCAGTCGAAAAATAAAAAACATGTAGAACACCTCAAGGTTATCAAAATCAACAACCGTCCTTGGTCTATTAGCCATTACCTCAATCCAGAGTAAGAGCAGTTATTGTATTTATATCATTTGGATAAACACCACTCAGATACCCAGTGGTTCAACCACTGGAATATTATCTTGCTGAACAAACACTTCTGGTGAATAAAAAGATTGTTCTGTATTAAGCTCTGGGACTGCCTCAATTGATGCTGCATTTGCACCAATAGTTGTAGCCATTGATTCTGCAATAGCGATTGCTTGTAGAGTATTTTTCACAACGTTAATCTCTAAGTCTAATTAGTTGAGTTATCTAAGTATTAAGTTTTTTGTCCTTTCCTAGGTCATGTTCAACATGCTTAAAGCGCCTACTGTCATAACACACCTGCTTATCAATAAGGTCCATATTTATTGAATTCAGAAGTATTATCTATCATTATTTAAATAGTGGTTAATAGGTTACCTATTGAAAATAGATAGGGTTGATTAAGCGAGGAAGCAATAATGATTAAGCCTGACCTATTGAAATGTTTCATAGCAGCGGCAGACACCGGCTCGTTTACTGCGGCAGGGAGATTGCTTGGCAAGCACCTTGCTACCATCAGCGGAAACGTGGCTCGCTTAGAAGATGAGTTAGGCGTGCAACTCTTCAATAGAGAAGGAAAATACCCACAACTGACAGAAGCTGGCTTAAACCTTTATGATGGTGCAAAAGTTGTAGTTGACAGTATGGAACGTTTTACGCGTAATGCGGCTCACTTAACCGAAGGGATACCAGCACGTTTTTGCTTCGCCGTTCATGAAGATATTAATTTTCAAGTATTTGCGCCTTTAATAAAGCAAGCGCAACAACGATGGCCACATATGAAGATCAAGGTTAGCCAGCAAAGCGCTAGTGCTATTTTTAGTGCTGTGAGAGAACATAAAGTTGATTTAGCTTTTACACCAAGCCTAGAGGGAAATAGCCAGTTTTATGAGTTTCAAGCTATAGGTCACTGTCATGTGTATATTGTTTGTGGAAAGCACCACCCTCTTGCGAACAAAAAATCGGTGAGTAATGATGATTTGATGTCGTATACGCAGGTACTAAGCATCGATATTGATGATAAGGGCCCTCTATATACAACAACTGTTATGTCACCCTCTTTATGCTATGTAAATGGTCACACCAATTTAGTTCAGTTGGTAAAAGCGGGTGTAGGTTGGGCTATGGTGTTTTCGGTGGAAGAAGAAATTGATAGCAACCTCAAGGTATTATCTCCTGAGTTTTTACAAACAAACATCACTGTACAATACGATTTAATCTGGCAAAAAAATCGACCACTTAATGATGTTCAAAAGTTTTTTCAAAACCGTATAAAAGCATTAATAACTAACGAGAAAAACTAGCTAGGTCAACCTGTAGAGTGAGGATAGGAAACTAATCGGCAATTTTATAGGATATAAGCGTCCTCTTCCTGTATGACGCTACTTTGATATTCGTTTGACTCTATACGCGCAATGCAACAGAGGCAATAATCAAGAACCATGAGAATGCACTGGTATAAAGCAGTGATGTCACGTATCGAGATAGGCCTTTCATTTTTTACCCTTTTATTAAGTTAGATTAATTACTGTGCAATTTGCACGTTGAGTTTTGGGGAGCGGAAACGCTCCCGAATAGATTGAAAAATAACAAATAGAACGCAAGCCGCGATGCAACCGAGGAAGGTGGCCGTCACAATCCCGCCAAAAGAAGCCCAACCCAGAGCCTGCTGGGCACCGCTACCGATTGCATCGGATAACATTAAGGGGACGAGTCCAACCGCAAACGAAAATGCGGTCATAAATACCGCTCGCGCTCTTAGTCTTAGCGCCTCTACGGCCGCCTTTTTAACCGGCAGGCCTTGGATCTCACGCAACTCTTTCGCGTACTCCACTATCAAGATGGCATTTCGCACAGCCATCCCCACCAGCAATACAGCGGCCAACTGGGTAAAGATGGTAACCTCACTTCCCAGAAGCTCGACACCGGCAATGATGCCAATAACCGCAGTGGGAACCATAGTCATAATTGCTGCAGGAATAAGCCAGCTTTCATACTGCCCCACTAACACTAAATAAGTGATCAGCAATGCAACAGCGAGAATGATTGTGGCCTGGCTACCCGCTTCAATCTCTTCTTTTGCAGTACCAGTAAATTCAATGGAGTAGCCTTCTGGCAGTTCTAATTGTTGCAGTGTCTCTATCGCCGCACCGGTAGAGCCTGTTGGCAATACATCAATAGAAACAGACTGCATGCCATTAAAACGATTCAAAAAGTTAGGGACCGTAATAGGCTCGACACTGAACAGTTTGGCTGCCGGTTGGCTCATACCATTGGCATAGTTAATATACACATTCTGCAAAGCCTTTTTATCCAGTCGATACTCAGGGGCATTTTGCATCATGACTTTGTAGTTACGACCGTCTAGATTGAATGTATTCACGTATTGCCCACCAAAATGGGCCTGCATGCCATCAACAAGCTCAGCGTAGCTAATGCCATATTCCAGCATTTTATTACGATTAATATTGAGCTTTATCGAGGGCTTGTTAACCGCAAACTGAGTCATGGCCAGCGAAATCGATTCTTTGCCATTTAGCTGCTCAATAATGGCATGTGTGTCTTGACCCAATTCAATAGGAGAGCGAGCGTAGTGATCAATTAATACAAAGTTAACGCCATCAACCATACCAAGCTCAGGTATAACAGGAGGCTTGAACGCAAACCCCTCAATGTCCATTGCCTGTAATATGGTATTGGCTTCTGCCGTAATTTTCTCATCAGACAAATCGCGCTGTTCGATATTCTCCAAGTTCAATAGGATCAGAAAGCTACTCATATCAGCATTGCCATTAAGTAGATTAAACCCTGATGCAGCAATGGAGTTACGCACTCCCGGTATTTTCTGTAGCGCCTCAACGACCTCAATCGTATGGTTATCGGTGACACTCAATGCGGTACCTGGCTCAAAGCCCCCAACAACAAATACCGCGCTAGTATCCTCCGCTGGCAACATTCCTTGTGGCAGGTCTTTTCCGTGGTCAATGGCAAACCAGACACCAATCCCTAGCAAAACAATCGAAAGCAATGGAAAGCGAACAAAACCCGAAGTCACACCAGTAAATGCACTGATCTTAAAACCAATCACACGCTCTACGTTGCGAGCAATAAAACCTTTCTTAGGTGGCTTCATAAATAAGGCACATAGTGCTGGCGTCAAACTCAGAGCAACAACGGTAGAAACTAGCACTGATACACTCAACACGATGCCAAATTCACTGTAGATAATACCCGTCATACCGCTCATAAATATGGTAGGGGCAAACACAGATAACAAAACCAAGGCGGAGGCAATAATAGGAGCAACCACCTTATCAAGAGCAATGCCAACCGCTTCTGGCACTGTCAATTCAGGATTGTGATTGAGCTCATACTCCGTCGCCTCAATCACTATGATGGCAGCATCTACCACAATGCCTATGGCCATCACCAAACCCAGCATTGAGATAATGTTGATATCGATACCAAGGGCATACATAAAAGCAAAGGTACCAATCAATGAAACGGGAATGGCTGTCACTGTAATAAAGGTGAGTCGTAAAGATTGCATAAAGATCAAAGTGACCATGCCAACGACAACTAACGCCAGTAATAGGGTTTCCAACACATTGTCGATAGCCCCGTGTACAAAGTTAGTAGCATCGTACACATACTCAATTTGATATTCAGACTTGATACTTGTGACCAGCTCTGCAACAGCATTTCCGACCTCTACAGCGTTCGCATCTGGGGTTTTGTAGATAAAGACTACAGAGCCGGCACTAACTCCTGCATAGGCATTGGCGGTGTAGACCTCCGCTCCTAGTTCTACCTTAGCAACGTCTTTAAGAAATACTTTTCGATGCAGTGCATCACCTCTAATTACGATATTTTCAAACTGCTGCTTGTTGGTTAAGCCGCCATCTACAGTCAGTGGATATTCAAGTAAATCCCCTACTAGTGAGCCTGCTGGGCTGATCTTATTTTGGGTGGCTATCGCATTCTGAATTGCAGTCACATCCACCGATAATTGACGCATCTTATTTGGGTTGAGCCAAATACGCATTGCGTATTTCTTTTCACCCAAAACATCAACCTTGGAGATACCTGGAATACGTTGTAAAGCTTCTTTAAATTGACCACCAGCGAAGGCACTGATTTGAGTATCTGTCGCTTCTCCACTTGAATCTTGAATGGATAGGCCAATCAACATACCGTTAGACAGTTTCTCCACCTTGACGCCATTTCGCATTACGTCCCCCGGCAACTCAGGTAGAGCCAAGTTGACCCTGTTTTGTACTAAGGTCACCGCATTATCAGCATTGGTTGAGTTATCGAAGATCACCTCAAGGGAATAGGTACCATCTGAGCCTGAGGTCGACTTCATGTATTGCATACCCGCAACACCATTGACTTGCTTTTCAATCTCTGGCGCAATAGTTTTAGTGACAACTTCTGCGGTGGCTCCGTCCATCCAAGTATCAACTGCAATAGTCAATCGCGCCACATCGGGATAGCGCCCCATTGGAGATAAGTAAGCAGATATAAGCCCTGCTACTGAAATAAATATAGATAGAACAATGGCCAGTTTTGGTCTTGTTATAAAAAACCTGAACATAGTGGCTTTCTCGCGATGGATGGTTTGGTCGCTAAGATATACCGCAACTATAAATACACCTATTTAGGTACCATTAACTTTTTTAATAGGTGACTCTGCATAATGAATAAAGAAAAACCGCTCTTACTAATAAGAGCGGTTGATTGATAGATCCAGAGCTGTATTTCCTCTAGAAGCGGTTCGCAATACTAAATACAACCGATCTTGTTTTGTAGTCGATTTGCTGACTAGCCCATTTTGCATCTTGATGCTGGTACTTCACACTGATGTCCCATTCTTTATTTAAGTCGTAGCTAACACCCGCTTCAGCTAACAATACATGGTCACGTTTTAGGTGCTGGTATTCGACATTAGCAAAAGTATGAAGGTCATCGACGATTTCATAATCTAGCTTCGAATTAATGCTAGGCAACAAACGTAATGTAGATGATTCAATGTGCTGGCCACCCTTCTCTTTGTCCATTTCAACCTCAAGTAAGTAACCTGATGCACCAACACCAAGGCTTGCAGTTAGGTCATCTGTTAGCTCGAACATTTGGTTGTAAGAACCACCGACTGACCACTGACGAAATGCCACATAGATGTCATCGCCACTTTTGTATTGCTCTCCTAGATAGCTCGTGTCGCTGCCCATTTCACCATAACGGCGAGTTTCGTTTGGTGACAAGTGGAACTGTAGGAATGAATCTTTATCTAACTGATAGCTGTAGTTCGCTGACGCAAAGGGTTGATTTTCATCCACCAACTTGTCTCCTGGTAGCCCCGCTTTTTTAAAACTATCTGTCATATTGAAGCCAATATCTAATTCAAAACGATGTTTTTGAGGCTTAGATGTACGCTGTTCATAGGCCTTTCTTGACTGCTTGGTAAAAAAGTCATTGGTAAAGCTTGCGCCCAATTGCACGCCATCTTTTGTCGGAGTCGCTGAGAAAGCCATATTTTTTGATTGATATGGAGAAATTAGGTATTGGTTAACCAAGAATGAAATACCCGCAGCGGCAAGCACATCATCGGCAAAGTGACGGTTACCATGCATTCGGCTAAGCCCAACAAATGATGCAGCAGCATAGGCTGGCACACCCCAAGCAGCGCCGTATCGACTTTGTAAAAACGCAGCACCAGAAAAAGCGGCTGCCGTGTGTCCTGATGGGAAAGAATTTGGACTGCTACTGTTTGGACGCATACGTCCTACCAAGTTTTTTGTGCCGTGAACTATAACTTGTGTTGCACCTACAGAAAGCGCTAATTGTTTTGCGCCTTCTGGATCATCATGTAGCCAAGTGGCGAACAAACCTGTTGCTGGAATTAATATCTGTAAATAATCACCAGCCTCAACATATTCGTCATTTACTGAGGTATTAATTGCATTTTCCCCAGCAAGCACTGGTGCAATAGCAGATAGGCTTAAGAGTGCAGTAAGTAGTTTTACTTTCATGTTATTGACCTTAAAAAAATGTAACTGATTATTTCTAAGGCAATACTAAATGGAATTAATCGATAGGAGAAAATGGTAACAATCTATAATACCGATAGATAGAGCTATTCTAGCTTGGAAAAATGGATTCTTATCTGAGCATTAAAGAGATTTTTGGATTTTGATCGTAGAAGATACTAATAGATAGGTAATGAGCAGGAGTCCTATAACCTCCGGCAGCACCCAACCAGGAACTAACATGAGCGGACCTAGAGCAGCTCCGAGTGTTTGAGCCGCTAAGGTAAAGCGAATAACAACATTGCCATAGCGTCCACTTGCCATTGTCCCCATCACAAGAGGCACGATAAGGTTCCACAGCAATTGGAAAATACAGGTTGCGATGATAAAACTAACCATATCATCACCAGTCAACATGGTCGACACCACAAGGCACTGAAGACAAATCGCTATACTCAATATCAAGGTTTTTCTTTGATGAGCCACTGGAAACGTAGCTAGTATGGCGCCAGCCACACTGAACAATGTTCCAAAAGCAAACAACAACCCTTGATCCCCCAATTCAATATGGTGAGCGATTGCATAGGCTCCGAGAGTAGACCAAATTGCTGAATGGGTTAGTATCACCATCACCATAGCGCTTAAGCTGATCAATACCACGGTTAAATCAATTTCTTCTGATAATTTACTCACTTTGGAGTTTGGAACTGATAAAGGCTTAAGCAATAGCGTAAATGCGACAAGTACCCCAAGAGCGATAAAGAAAATGCTCGTATCGTAGTAATTCACCAAGCTAGGAAGAAGCAAAAATAATACCGCCGTCGTCAGCATCTGAATTGCAATTGCTTTACCAAATGCGGCGTCAGGGTTTTCCTCTGCACCTAAAACTTCATAGCAGCGAACAATAACCAGTCCTGCACATACACCGGCCAACCCTCTCATGATAAAAAACAATGAAACATCACTGATAAAGGCACTGCTCAAATGGCAAAGACATAAAAGAGCAAGAGCAACATTGTCATTGAATCGAAAGTTATGCCTCAAAAAATAATAGTTAATGGCGCAGGCCAGAGCAAAACCCATCAATTCTGTGGTGGCCAAGTAGTTTAGCAATGTGGCTGATAGGGTTAAGTGTTGCTCAATAACCGTTAAATAGGATGGAAGAATAGAAAAGATACTTACTGAGATTGCAAGTTTAAGACAGGCAGACAACCAAAACGGGATATTAACCAAGATACAACCAACCTTTAAGATACATTTTATTAACAATATATCATCAACCCTTCTTCCGGAAGCAATTTATCCGACGATGCACAAAGCCGATAGTTGTTAACTACAGCCTGTTTATTCCCTATAGCAAGATACCACGCAGAAGGTTCCCTTCTGCATGATGTCTTTAACTATTAGGGAGACAAGGTAAAAATAATAAAGGTAGGAAAAGGGGTTTGCTTTGCTACTAGCCTTCTTTTTGCGGTTCCTAACGTAAATGCCGCATGGCTTGGCACAGAAGGGGCGAGAACCGTTCAATCTAAGCAAATTAGGTGAACATAAATTCATACTCGTCCAAAAAAGGTTTGCGGTCAGTAATAGGAATACTGATATGAAAAATCTACTTGTTGGTGAGAGAAACCCTATCCCCGTGTATGTTCTTGGTACAGAGTTGCGTTACGTTTATAAATTCTAATTTAGGGGCTTTGGAAGGCCTCCCTTCCCTCCAAGCAAAAAACCATTTACCCCCAAGCGTCTTCAGAGAATTCATCGGCTATTTCATTTGCGATATCGTCTTCAATCTCTTTCTCGATCTCATCTTCAATAACACTATCAATCAATTCTCTCTCTATCAGTGAATCATCAATTTCATTATCCCAATAGACTTCTTCTAAATCTTGCATATCACGTCGACAACGTTCACGCTTTTCAACACCGTCAACTAGCCCGTCGATAGTACCTGCAACTGTGCCAATAGCAGCACCTCGTTTTGCCCCCTCTTTTCCATCAGAAATTGCACCTAAGCCAGCACCAGCAATACCTCCAACAACAGCACCTTCGACACTATCACCTAATACTTGATCACAATAATCATCATACTGATTGTTCGCTTTAGCTTCGCATCCCAAAAGGCTTAGGCAACAGATAACAACAGGGAAAATGGATTTCATTGCTCTCTCCAATAACAGACATCAATGGTGTAATTTGTCATTTGAACACTGGCAATGGTAACTAGAATCTATTAGTTAATTCGATAGATCACGATCAATTATTTCATGCAACACCTTTAATAACATCGTGTAGCCTTGCTATAAATACCTTTTATTTTCAACACTCTCGCACAGATAGTAATCAAAATAAGGTATAGTTGTTCTACTATTTCATCGTTAGGAAAGCACGCATGGATTCAACTCTCATTACCATCGCCATTTTTATCGCTCTGGCCGTTATCTTAATTGTCGCTGGGATCAAAACCGTTCCACAAGGAAGCAACTGGACTGTCGAACGCTTTGGTCGCTATACCAAGACGCTACATCCAGGACTGAATCTTATCATTCCTTTCATTGATACTATTGGTAATAAAATCAATATGATGGAACGAGTAATGGATATCCCTGCTCAAGAGGTTATCTCCAAAGATAATGCTAACGTCACCATAGATGCTGTGTGTTTCGTACAAGTGTTCGATGCGCCTAAAGCGGCGTATGAAGTAACAGAGCTTGAGCACGCCATTCGTAACCTCACCCTCACGAATATCCGTACTGTACTTGGCTCGATGGAGCTAGACGAAATGCTCAGTCAAAGGGATATGATCAACACACGTCTATTATCGATAGTTGACGACGCGACCAACCCTTGGGGCGTTAAAGTAACGCGTATCGAGATAAAAGATGTTCAACCACCAGCCGATCTTACCGCTGCCATGAACGCGCAGATGAAAGCAGAACGAAACAAACGAGCCGAAGTCCTTGAGGCAGAAGGTATCCGACAAGCTGAAATCCTTAAGGCTGAAGGTCACAAACAATCTGAGATCTTAAAAGCGGAAGGTGAAAAGCAAGCTGCAATATTGCAAGCTGAAGCCCGAGAGCGCTCTGCAGAAGCAGAAGCGAAAGCGACACAGATGGTTTCAGATGCCATTGCTGCTGGTGACATGCAGGCTGTTAACTACTTTATCGCGCAAGGTTATACCGATGCTTTGAAATCCATTGGGCAAGCTGAGAACGGCAAGGTTATTATGTTACCACTTGAAGCAACCGGTTTAATGGGCTCCATTGCTGGCGTTGCTGAAATGTTTAAATCTGCTGATGACAAGGGTAAAGCGTGATAGAGCTCCTACAGCAAGTTAACCATTGGCATTGGCTTGCGTTTGGCCTTGCGCTTCTATGTTTCGAAGTCTTAGGTACCGCTGGCTACTTTCTATGGCTCGGCATTTCGGCGCTTATCGTTGGTGCTATTTTAAGTGCTCTCCCTCTTGGTTGGCAGATGCAGTGGATGAGCTTTGCAAGCTTTAGCCTCATCACTACTTGGCTTTGGTGGCGCTACCAAAAAGGCAAAGATAAAATTGATGAGAAGACCACTACCCTTAATAAACGCTCTCAGCAATTAATTGGGCAATTCACTACCTTAGATCAAGATTTCCCAGTAGGAAAAGGCCGTATAAAGTTAGGCGACACGTCTTGGACGGCTGTCGCCGAACATAGTCTGAAAGCCGGCATTACTGTTGAAGTATATAAAGTCGAAGGTATTATTTTGCATATTCGACAAAAAGCATAATGTGATTTATACCAGTCACAGTAAGTAACTACTCACAAATGACACACTTTCATGCTAGATCAAAAAAGGCTTCTAAGATTCACAAATCTAGAAGCCTTTTTTATACAATTCATACGAAGTATTAGCTGATATCGTGCTCTTGCATTAAGGTAATCAACCCTTGCTCATCTTGTATCTCAATACCTAGATCTTGCGCTTTTGCTAGCTTCGAACCTGCAGCTTCACCTGCAAATAAAATATCGGTTTTCTTCGATACACTACCCGTCACCTTAGCACCCAAGTTTTGCAATGCAGCTTTCGCATCTGAACGAGTGAGCTGTGACAGAGAGCCGGTTAATACCACTGTTTTACCTATTAAAGGTAACTCTTGGGCATTGGTGACTTCCTTAATCTCCGACCAAGTGATTCCACTTTCGATAAGTTCCGCAATCACGGCTTGATTTCGCTCTTGGGCAAAGAATGCCTTAATGTGCTCAGCGACAATCACTCCCACATCAGGGACTTCTAGCAATGCCTCGACATTGGCTTGTTCAATACGCTCAAGAGACTTAAAGTGCTGAGCTAAGTTGGCTGCCGTTGCCTCACCGACTTCTCGAATACCTAATGAATATAAGAATCGAGGTAAAGTAGTTTGTTTAGACTTGTCTAAAGCATCAATGACATTTTGTGCAGATTTAGGACCCATACGTTCTAGGACCGTAATTCTACCCGCACTCAGTTTGAAAAGATCGGCCGGTGTTTGCACCATTTCTTTTTCTACTAACTGCTCTACAACCTTGTCGCCGAGGCCATCCACATCCATGGCCTTACGCGATACAAAGTGCTTTAGTGCTTGCTTGCGTTGTGCCGAGCACACCAAGCCACCAGTACAACGTGTCACCGCTTCACCTTCTGTACGCTCAGCATCGGAACCACATACAGGACATACTACTGGGTAGGCAATAGCTTTAGCATCATCAGGGCGTCGCTCTAATACCACTCCAGTAATTTGCGGGATCACATCACCCGCTCGACGGATTATAACGGTGTCTCCAATCTTCACCCCTAAGCGCTGAATTTCATCAGCGTTATGCAAGGTTGCATTGCTGACCGTCACGCCACCGACAAACACAGGCTCAAGCTTAGCCACAGGAGTAATAGCACCAGTGCGACCTACCTGGAACTCAACATCATTTAGTATCGTCAATTCTTCCTGTGCAGGAAACTTGTATGCAATAGCCCAACGTGGTGCACGAGCGACAAAGCCAAGCTGCTCTTGCTTTGCTATATCATCAAGCTTTATCACAACTCCATCAATTTCGTAATCAAGGTCATCACGTGTCTCAAGAATGTATTGATAGTATGCAATTACGTCATTGAGGTTTTCAACCTTACGCACCACTGGGCACATTGGTAGGCCCCACTCTTTAAGTTGCAAGAAGCGTTGATAGTGACTGTTTGCTAGTTCACCTCCCTCAATAACACCCACGCTATACGCGTAAAAGCCTAAAGGGCGCTTCGCCGTAATACGCGAGTCTAATTGTCGCAAGCTACCAGCGGCTGCATTCCTTGGATTGGCAAACGGCTTATCACCTTTTGCTATAGCCTGCTCGTTAATGCGGTCAAAGCCCGCTTTAGGCATAAATACTTCACCACGCACTTCTAAACGCGTTGGGTAACCCGCTCCCTGCAGCTTTAGAGGGATGGCACTAATGGTGCGAACATTCTGAGTGATATTTTCCCCCGTCGTTCCGTCACCACGCGTCGCAGCTTGAATTAAAACGCCATTTTCATACATCAGACTAACGGCTAGGCCATCAAGCTTGGGCTCACAACTAAACGCACCGAGCACACTGCTATTCAACCTATCTTGCATGCGTTTATGAAACGCCTTCAACTCAGAATCATCAAAGGCATTGTCTAACGATAACATTGGCACTTGATGTGTCACTTGGGTAAAGCCCGACAGTGGTGCTCCCCCGACCCTTTGAGAGGGAGAATCAACTGTGACTAATTCAGGATTAGCTTGTTCTAATTCAATGAGTTGACGCATTAAACGATCATATTCTGCATCAGGGATCTCAGGGCTATCCTCAACATAGTAACGCACCGCGTGATAATGCAGTGCTTCAGATAGCTTAGCGTGTTGTTGTTGAATAGAATCTGACATAGGGGTTTCTCAAAAATAGGGAAAAGAAAAGGCTCTATAAAGAGCCCTTTAAGTAATTTAATTTATAAACCAAAGAGTTAGACTATATTGCTGATCTCTTTTTGTTTTTGTCTTTGTACAAAGTTCTGAATCTGACGTTTAAAGGCATCAATGCGATCACGGGTCATCAGTGAACGTTTATCATCTAATACGTGTCCACCTAGATCATCTGCAATCATTTGTGCAGTATGTAGCATGATCTTGAAGTTCTGCTCTGGATCACCAAAGCTTGGCAAGGTCATAAAGAACGAAATGCCTTCTGTCGTAAACGTGGTAGGGTCATCATGAGACAACGTACCTGGTTTAAGCATATTCGCTACACTAAATAACACCTTACCTGTACCGGACATATCTGCATGACGGTGGTAAATATCCATTGGACCGAAGTGCAAGCCGTTTTGTTCCATGCTGACAAACAAGTCACTACCGACAAAAATCTGATTTGGCAAAGCCTTAACATGCAATACTAACACTTCAAGTTCTGGCTCTTCAGGCTCAGTGACAGCTGCAACTGGTGTACTTTCCGGCTCAACGCCCGTCAACTCAGGCTCAAGCTCAACGCTTTCTACTGCTTGCGGTTCTTTGGCAATAAATGCAGAGGACGGTTCTTCTTCATGCTTCGAGTATGCATCAGAGCTTATAGTGATAGTTGGCAATTCATCTGTATTAACAGCAACCGAAGGTCTAATTGTCTCAACATCCTCGTTGCTATTATCATGATGATTGTCTAACAGTGGATCACCAATATCATCATCAAAACTAGAAAAGCTTGGCTCTTTCTTGCTGCTCTTCTTCGTTACCTTGACCACATCAAAGTCATCTTCAAGGGCGGGCGCCTCTTGTGGTGAACTCTTAGGTATCACAACGTCAGACTCTGTTGAAGACTCATTGGCTAATTTACTTAGTGGCTTGTCCGAGAATTTACCACTTTGTTCGCGTTTATTCGTCCATAAACCATGAATAAGTAGACCTGCTATAGCTAGCACACCTACAACTATCAGTACGATTCGCAATTCCTGCATTTTTTGCTCTCTGCTTTACCCTGGTGAGACACCGAGATTGAGTTACTTAATCTACTTTAACAAAACTCTCTTAGAGAGTTGAATCTTTTAATAAAATCTATTCACTTTATGCTGTGATTTTGAGCACGCTTTTCTTATATTAGGTCTAATTCGCTCCAAACTCCGTCATAGGAAAACAAAATGCATCATAATTTAAACCCAATGTCAGGCTTCGGTTACTTTTTCTCCGGATTTAAATTGGCATTGCAACCTGGCTTGCGCCGTTATGTGTTTATGCCATTACTAATCAATATTCTTTTGGTTGGTGGTGCACTTTTCTATTTATTTAGTCACCTCAACCAATGGATTGAACAATGGATCGGAGCTCTACCTGAATTTCTAGATTGGCTTCGTTACTTACTATGGCCATTGCTTGCTATTACTATCCTAGCAACCTTTTCGTACTTCTTTAGTACTCTCGCAAATTTTATTGCTGCCCCATTTAACGGATTATTGGCTGAAAAGGTAGAACAAAAGCTCAGTCCTGAAGGAATGGTTGACCAAAGTATGGCAGACCTAATTAAAGATGTACCACGTATACTCGGACGAGAATGGCGCAAACTTGTTTATCTTCTGCCCAAAGCACTAGGCTTGTTCTTACTATTGCTAATTCCTGCTTTTGGTCAAACCGTTGCTCCCTTTGTGTGGTTTATCTTTACCTCATGGATGTTAGCTATTCAGTATTGTGACTATCCGTTTGATAATCATAAGGTTGACTTTAACTCTATGCGATTCGCCCTAAAACAAAAGCAAGGAAAATCCTATGCTTATGGTTCGATGGTGGCGTTGTTTACTTCTATACCACTGTTAAACCTCATCATCATGCCTGTTGCTGTATGCGGGGCGACATTAATGTGGGTAACAGAATTCAAACAACATCAAAAAGTTAGCTATTAGTTATAACCTTTTATTCCTTTATACCAAGATAGTTGCATCATATTCTAGGATTGTAGAAACAATTTGCTCGAGTCATTAAAAATGTATGGCTCGACCTCAATGACATAGCGCGTCAACGCACAAGGAAGCAAGCATGAGCAAAATTTACGATGACAATTCACTAACTATAGGTAACACGCCTCTCGTTCGTTTAAATCGCGTCAGCAACGGCAACGTTCTCGCTAAAATTGAAGCACGTAACCCTAGCTTTAGTGTTAAGTGTCGTATTGGCGCCAATATGATTTGGGAAGCAGAGAAAGCAGGTACTCTCACTAAAGATATTGAACTTGTAGAACCAACCAGCGGTAATACAGGTGTTGCTCTTGCATTTGTTGCAGCAGCACGTGGCTACAAACTAACTCTAACCATGCCTGAGTCAATGAGCCTTGAACGTCGCAAGCTCCTTAAAGCACTAGGTGCAAACCTTGTTCTTACAGAAGCAGCCAAAGGTATGAAAGGCGCTATCGCTAAAGCAGAAGAGATTGTGGCTGAAAGTCCAGAAACCACTTTACTTCTTCAGCAGTTCAACAACCCAGCAAACCCAGCAATTCATGAACAAACTACAGGCCCAGAGCTTTGGGAAGCCACTGACGGTGAGATTGATGTATTAGTTTCTGGTGTCGGTACCGGCGGTACAATTACAGGTACTAGCCGTTACATTAAAAAGACCAAAGGCAAGGCAATTACTTCTGTAGCAGTTGAACCCGCAGAGTCTCCAGTAATTAGCCAAGTGCTTGCTGGTGAAGATGTACAACCTGCGCCACACAAGATTCAGGGTATTGGTGCCGGCTTCATCCCAGGAAACCTAGATCTTGAGCTAGTGGATAAGGTTGTTACTGTTACCTCTGATGAAGCTATCGATATGGCACGCCGTTTAATGGAAGAAGAAGGTATTTTAGCCGGTATTTCTTCAGGTGCAGCAGTTGTTGCCGCCAACAAAATCGCAGAACTCCCTGAATTTACAGGAAAAACCATCGTAACCGTACTGCCTAGTTCTGGTGAGCGTTACCTCAGCACTGCATTATTTGCGGGTATATTCACTGAGAAAGAAAATCAGCAGTAAGCACAAAAAAAGTGTGCCCAAATCAAGTTTTCAACCAAAAAAGCCCCTTTTAGGGGCTTTTTTATTGATTCGCGGTCAACATTTGGTAATATTTCTAGGCTTTATTTTTCGCTTCAAAATAAAAGAAGCACAAATTCAGGTTACACATAAAAGTCATAAGAACTTACGTAGCCAAGGTCATGAGCCAGTTTAAACAATAAATAAGCGGCTCAGACTTCAAAACATAATCTAATATCAACGGGGTATATCACATGTATGAGAAGCAAGTAGAAATCACTGCAGAAAACGGTCTTCACACTCGTCCAGCGGCGCAGTTTGTTAAAGAAGCAAAATCATTTGATGCAGATATCACTGTGACTTCTAACGGCAAAAGCGCTAGCGCGAAAAGCCTATTTAAGCTTCAAACTCTAGGTCTAGTTAAAGGCACTATGGTTACTATCTCAGCAGAAGGTCCACAAGCTACTGAAGCTGTTGACCACTTAGTCGCTCTTATGGATGAGCTACACTAAGAGACTACTGTTTCGAAATATAAAGCCACTTCGTTGTTAGCAACTAAGTGGCTTTGTTGAAATAGCGTCTATGTAAGCTAAAAATTAGTAATCCGCCCACTTATAGACCAGTTTAAGGTAAAGCTATGATCTCAGGTATTCTAGCGTCTCCAGGTATTGCTTTTGGTAAAGCACTACTTCTTCAAGAAGATGAAATCGTTCTAAACACACAAAAAATTTCTGCAGACCAAGTCGATGCAGAAGTTCAGCGTTTTTATGACGCTCGCAACAAATCAGCAGCTCAACTTGAAATCGTCAAGCAAAAAGCCCTTGAGACTTTTGGCGAAGAAAAAGAAGCGATCTTTGAAGGTCACATCATGCTTCTTGAAGATGAAGAACTAGAAGAAGAAATTCTTGCTCTTATTAAAGGCGATAAACTCACTGCAGATCATGCAATCCATTCAATCATCGAAGAACAAGCCGTTGCACTTGAATCTCTTGATGACGAATACCTAAAAGAACGCGCTACGGACATCCGTGACATCGGTACCCGTTTTGTGAAAAACGCACTAGGTATCAACATCGTTTCACTCAGCGACATCGATGAAGAAGTTCTTCTTGTTGCTTATGATCTAACGCCATCAGAAACAGCACAAATCAACCTAGATTATGTTCTAGGCTTTGCTTGTGACATCGGCGGCCGTACGTCTCATACCTCTATCATGGCTCGCTCTCTTGAGCTTCCTGCGATTGTGGGTACTAACGACATCACCAAGCAAGTGAAAAACGGCGACATGCTAATTTTGGATGCGATGAACAACAAGATCATCATTAATCCGACAGAAGCTCAGCTAGACGAAGCGAAAAAAATTCGCGACGACTTCTCTGCTCAAAAAGCAGAGTTAGCGAAGCTTAAAGATCTGCCTGCAATCACTCTTGATGGACATCAAGTAGAAGTATGCGGCAACATCGGTACAGTTAAAGACTGTGACGGCATCAGCCGTAACGGCGGTGAAGGCGTTGGTCTGTACCGTACAGAATTCCTATTTATGGACCGTACTTCTCTTCCAACGGAAGAAGAACAATACCAAGCCTATAAAGAAGTTGCACAAGCAATGGAAGGTCACTCGGTGATTATCCGTACAATGGACATCGGTGGTGACAAAGACCTACCGTACATGGACCTTCCAGAAGAGATGAACCCGTTCCTTGGTTGGCGTGCAGTTCGTATCAGCTTAGATCGTCGTGAAATCCTTCGTGACCAACTTCGTGGCATCCTACGTGCATCAGCACACGGTAAGCTTCGCATTATGTTCCCAATGATTATCTCTGTTGAGGAAATCCGTGAACTCAAAGCAGCTATCGAAGAATACAAAGCAGAACTTCGCTCTGAAGGCCTAGCGTTTGATGAAAGCATCGAGATTGGTGTTATGGTTGAAACGCCAGCCGCAGCAGCAATTGCTCACCACCTAGCGAAAGAAGTTTCTTTCTTTAGTATTGGTACAAATGACTTAACTCAGTATACTCTAGCAGTAGACCGTGGTAATGAGCTTATTTCTCACCTATACAACCCACTATCACCGGCTGTTCTGACTGTGATCAAGCAGGTGATTGACGCTTCTCACAAGGAAGGTAAGTGGACTGGAATGTGTGGTGAACTAGCGGGCGACGAACGCGCAACACTTCTTCTACTCGGCATGGGCCTAGATGAGTTCTCTATGAGCGGCATCTCTATTCCAGCTGTGAAGAAAGTGATTCGCAACGCAAACTTCGCGGAAGTAAAAGCAATGGCTGAAGAAGCTCTTCAAATGCCAACTGCCGCAGAAATCGAAGCGCACGTTGAGAAATTTATCGCGGACAAAACAAACTAATAATATAATTTAATAGAAATTAACTGCTTAGGAGCATGTAATGGGTCTGTTTGACAAACTTAAGAAGCTGGTATCGGACGAAGGCAACACTGCAGGTTCAATCGAAATCATTTCACCTCTTTCTGGTGAGATCGTTAACATTGAAGATGTGCCAGATGTAGTTTTCGCTGAAAAAATCGTTGGTGATGGCATCGCTATCAAACCAACTGGCAACAAAATCGTTGCACCAGTGAATGGTACTATCGGTAAGATCTTCGAGACAAACCATGCGTTCTCTATTGAATCTACGGACGGCATCGAGCTATTCGTTCACTTCGGTATCGACACTGTAGAGCTGAAAGGTGAAGGCTTTACTCGCATCGGTTCAGAAGGCCAAGAAGTTAAAGCTGGTGATACTATCATCGAATTTGACCTTGCATTCCTAGAAGAGAAAGCAAAATCTACTTTGACTCCAGTTGTTATCTCAAACATGGATGAAATCAAAGAGCTGAACAAGCTTTCTGGCGCTGTAACTGTTGGTGAAACTCCAGTTCTACGCGTAACTAAGTAATTTCTACTTAGGTTCGAGTGAAAAAAACGCAGCCATTGGCTGCGTTTTTTTATACTTGCTAATATGAGCCTAACTCGTGGTAATACCCATCACAGTAAGTTAATGATAGGTATTAGGCATAAGTAGGTTAAGCAATAACTAGCTGTTTTAATACTGTCTGACTAGGCGCAAAGAAGTAAGCTCCAGTTACGGCTTTAGTGTAATCCAGTAGCACATCAGTTTTGCCATCTACTTGCCCATACATGCTCTCAAGCATATCGGTGAAATTGCTTAGCGTATTACAGTATGCGATAAACAGTAGGCCATGTTCACCAGACACTGAGCCATACGGCAAGCTATGTCGGACAATTTTCAAACCCTTACCTTCTTTTTTAATATCTACACGACCTACGTGAGATTGTGCAGGTACGTCCTCGAGTTCTATCGAATCTTCTTTAGTTCGACCAATCTTCTGTTCTTGTTGACTAACGGACAACGCATTCCAAGCGGGTAAGTTATGCTCAAAACGCTGCACCATTACGTAACTGCCACCTTCGAAAGGACCTTCTCCTAAAAGAGCCACCTCAGATCGTGCATCCCCTTTTGGGTTTTCAGTACCGTCGACAAAGTCAGTCATATCGCGTGAATCAAGGAAACGATAGCCATAAGTCTCATCCACAATAGTGACGTCGTTTGAAATCTCTTGCATTAACTTGCGCAGTAAGAAAAAGTGCAGGTCGTGGCGGTGAGAATGGCAATGTACCAGTACATCTACGTCTGTTGTCGGAGCGTCAATATCCCCACACTCTAGACGAGGAAACGGAATCAGCTCGCTAGGCATATCATGGGCAATACTTTCACTCCAAAATTGGTGAGAAAACGCAATACTGCTGGTTAAGTGTGCGCCTGGTTGATTGAAATTGATATCCCCTACCCAATCACCCATTTGTTGGATCGCGTTCAAAACTTTGCTTTTATCACCGGTAACCTTAATAAGCACATATAACGCAAATGGGCCCGGTTCTGGCGCTATGGCCGCTTGAGGTTGAATCATTGTAATTTCCTTAGACTAATTATCTGAAATGCTGTCAAAACAATCTTTCACTCGTCGGCTATTGAATAGATAAATAATAATCCAGCTCAACCCAACGACCGATAGAGCTGCGCCCCACGTAAACTGACCATGCTGTAAAGAAATATAGTGCAACTCGAGTACGAACTGAGCGATAGCAAGAGCGATTGTCATCACTCGTCCGAGGCCAATCAATTTATTTAGCCATTTTCTATCTGGATTTCTTAACCCAATCACCCACATCAACAGTAGGCTTGGCACGCCCATACACATCATAATATATAGACTGAATGAGTTAGGATAGATCATTGAAAGGATATCGCTCCCTTTGTCGCGAGTGACTCCGGCCATCACAAACACTATCCAGCCTCTGGCTAAGAACAACCAAGCAAACCAAAGCCAAATTGGCGCTTTTAGATAGCCATTCTTATCATATTCTTCAATTAAGTAACGCACATTATCCACTTTCTATTGAAGCACTTATTTAAAATTAAAGGCATAATTAACTCAGACACTTCACTTGCAAAAAAATTATGAAAAAGAACAATACGACAATCTCTTCAGAAACCCAACAACAAGCGATGCAGGTCGCTAAATCTACTCAAAAACCAGGGCAAAGCAAAGAGCAAACCAAGCTAATTGCGTTGGGAATAGAAAAGGGTATCGCAGAATATAAAAAGCGTCAGAAGCAAAAATCGCGTGAAGCCGACAAGCTAAAAAAACGTAGCCAAAAGCAGAAACAAAGCGTTTCTGAATCTATCACCAGTGATTTAGCTGAAACAGAAACCCCATCCAACTCAAACAAATTACCTTGGGTACTATTGGTCATCAGTTGGATAGGTTTTATTGCTTATGTAGTGCTTACTGCGGCTTAGCGTATCAGGACAGGTGAGAGCGGATTTCGGTGGTATTGCCAGCCACCCATTGCTGATCAAGTGGCCCCCAATCGGACACTTGATAGTAGCCATCATTGTGGCGACAACCATCCTGAACAAATTTCAAAGAGACGCCAATACCCGGCAAAGCCTTCAGAACGTCTTGAATAGTACGACGTGGCCAACCTGTGCATTCTATTAATTTGGGAACATTTGGGCGTTCCATGCTTGCAACCAAATGTGCTAAATATAAACGACGAGCAAAAACAGGATTCAATTCCATTGATACCTCCTACAACTGTTTTCACCAATTATTGCGAATATCGACGATAACGACTTGAGTCTGATCAAACAACATCGACTCTTTATTCGCTTTTGTGAATATTTTTACACAATTCATCGCTTATGTGCGCTACTTCAAACCGAGTTAGGTATACAAGATGTTGGATTAGTTTGATAGGATTCAAGTATCGATAAACGCACTAAGGACAGATCATGAGCGTAATCATGTATGGTATCCCAAATTGTGACACCATAAAAAAAGCCAAGAAGTGGCTTCAAGAACATCAAATAGAATTCACCTTTCACGATTACCGCAAGCAAGGCATCACTACCGATATGGTGGGAGAATTTTGTGACTACTTTGGTTGGGAACAAGTGCTCAATAAGCGTGGCACGACCTATAGACAACTGTCTGACGAACAAAAACAAACCCTAGACCACAACAATGCGATCGCCCTTTTAATTGAGCATCCAGCAATGATCAAGCGCCCTATCATACGCATTGGCGATCTCCTGCATATTGGCTTTAAAGCCGACCAATACGACAATATTTTTCACATTTAAGGAATTAGGATGAACTCAAGTCCTGTTTTAGACTTGGCTATCGATTTGATGAGCCGTCAATCCGTTACTCCAGAAGACGCTGGCTGCCAACCTCTTATGATTGAACGCCTTAAAGCGCTTGGCTTTGAAATTGAGGTAATGCATTTCGAAGATACCCTCAATCTATGGGCTCGTAGGGGTTCAGAAGCCCCTTTGTTTGCTTTTGCTGGGCATACGGATGTTGTGCCGGCAGGCAACCTCAACGATTGGCACACGCTTCCATTTGAGCCGACGATAAAAGATGGCTACCTATACGGTCGCGGTGCAGCTGATATGAAGGGTTCGCTAGCTTCTATGGTTGTTGCGGTAGAACGTTTTATCGCAGAACACCCTAACCATAAAGGCTCTATCGCTTTTTTGATTACATCAGATGAAGAAGGTCCATTCATCAACGGTACTACCCGAGTCGTTGACACCCTTGTTGCCCGCAATGAAATCATTGATATGTGCATTGTCGGTGAACCATCAAGCACTGATAAGGTGGGTGACGTCGTTAAGAATGGTCGTCGAGGCTCATTTACTGGAGAACTCACCGTTAAAGGCATTCAAGGACACGTAGCCTATCCACATATTGCCAAGAACCCAATTCACCATGCTCTCCCTGCGTTGGCTGAGCTAAGCCAAATCGAATGGGACAACGGCAACGAGTTCTTCCCACCAACAAGTTTTCAATTTCCAAACCTTAATAGCGGTACGGGTGCGAGCAACGTCATTCCTGGGGAATTGCACGCAATGTTCAACCTAAGATACAGTACTGAGATCCATCATGAGCAGATCAAAGAACGCGTCTATGAGGTTCTGAATAAATATGATTTTGACTATGACCTAAAGTGGACGCTAAATGGCGAACCATTCCTAACCGATACTGGTGATCTCTTAACTGCTGTCGTTGATGCCGTTGCTAAAGTAAACGGTGTAGAGCCTCAATTGCTTACCACAGGTGGCACCTCAGATGGTCGATTCATTGCTAAGATGGGAACCCATGTAATTGAGCTCGGTCCAGTAAACGCAACGATTCACAAGGTGAACGAATGCGTTAAAGCTGATGACTTAGACCTGCTGGCTGATATGTACCAAAACGTTCTAGTTAACCTACTAGGCCAATAATATGCAGAAGACTAGCGAATGGAATCACCAGCAACTTACCGGACTAAGCCAATCACACCTTACGACTCTTAATATTAACGAGCGGAATGTATTGGTTCATAAGGATGTGGTATCGGCGCTTCTATCGCTGGTCACTCTTGCCGAAAAAGAGGGATTTAAGGTCGCAATAGCCAGCGGCTATCGTGACTATGAAAGGCAGCGCCTTATATGGAACAGCAAATACCTAGGTCTAAGACCCGTTTTGGATAGTGATGGCCACATACTTGATGCCAAGTCTCTTTCTGTAGAAGATCGCATTCACGCTATATTGCGCTGGTCTGCACTTCCCGGAGCAAGCCGTCATCATTGGGGCTGTGATTTTGATTTATACGCTCATAACCTTCTGCCTTCAGAGAGTAAGCTTCAGTTAGAGCCATGGGAATACTTAGAGGGACATCAAGCGCCGTTTTATCAGTGGTTGCTTGCTAATACGCAGCAACTGGGCTTCTTTTTCCCCTATTCTAAAGACAAGGGGGGCGTAGCTATAGAGCCTTGGCATCTTAGCCACCAGCGCACCTCTAGCGCAGCCTTAAAGCAATTGACTCAAAGTATACTGACTGAAGCACTGGAGCAAAACCCAATAGAGGGAAGCCTCGAGGTATTAAAGCACCTCGATAGCATCTACACTCAATATATTACCAATATTTCAACTACGTAGGGCATCTCACGCATGTTTTTAGATTTACTGTTCAATCCTTGGGTAATCATTGCCATCGTGGTTAGCGTTGTTGTCGGTAATATTGCAGCACTTAAATACACTGCAAATATGAAGGTAGGTACTATGTCTAGAGATCAGAAAGACGATATTGAACGACTTAAAGAGTTGGATGAAGAGCGTCAAAAGAAGACCAATAAACATTTAAAAGAGAAAAGCCCTAGTCACTCTAATGATGATGGCGAGAGTGGCGGTGAGTAGCGATTTCTCGTAGACAAAAAAAGGAGCAATCACATAGTGATGCTCCTTTTTTAATTTTCAGTATCAGCGATTAGTTCGATTCTGATTCTTTTGGTTCAGTACTTTGCTGCATCATAGTCGCTAGTACTGGGATCATCTCTTCTAGCATTGGTTCAGTCACTGGCTTACCCGAAGCATCAGTGATGTTAATTGAGGTTCGGTTACCTAAATCACCCAATAGGAATGTGTAAGTCTCTGAGTTGTAACTCAGTGGCTTAGTCCCCACACTCTCCCAGAATTCATCACTTGGTGGCGCAAACGAAGCCTTAATTTCACCTTGAGATTGATTACGTTCATCAATGTTAAAGCCCATAACTGGCAACAGCTCTGGAATGCGTTGCCAGAAGGCATCATAAGGTGCACGCGCAATAATAATAGGTAGACCGCTGCGATCTTTACCCATGCTCAGAGGAATCACTTTAACCAATTCTAATGCTTGCTTTGCCGCTTCTTCACGCACCGCTTGGTCATAGCGAGACATTACTAAGTTGGTCATCAAGGTATTATAGCGTTCTTTATTGGTGTAGCTAACCGTCTGCTCCTCACGACCTTCTTTCCAAGCAATCAAGCTAATTCGGAAACCATAACGAGCGTTTTGCTCAAATCGTTCAATGAGGTAGCGGCTACTAAGGGTTTCTTCCTCATCTTCCTCTTCCCAAACGATCCAGTCGGTTTCAATGCTGTCGTCAGTCGATTCTTTCAACTTGATGTCGCGGGCTGACATCATATCTTGTGCAGTCTGCCAGACCTTGTCACGTTCATCTTCAGTTAACAGCCACAAGGTAATCACTCCATCACGCTGCTCTGTACGCGCACCAGGAATGAGTTCTAGAACTTGCTGCGGCGGTCTGATGTCGACTTCTCTTCCCGTACCACCAATGTATTCACCCTTAGGGATCTGATAATTAGGATACTCTTCGAGCTGTTGTTCTGGGGGCGAGGCAAGTACATCAAGAGGCTTTGCGTCTAGATATTTAAAGTCGTCCTTTGCTTGACGACGCTCTGCTGCACTACCCGCACAACCACTTAAAATAGCGACAGCCAGTGAACTAAGCACTAACTGATTAACAAACTTCATTAAAACTCCTGACTCTTCACGCCTACGTTAAGGCGTGAATCGTAGATAATAGATTTAGCTGATATTGGCTTGTGCCAATGCTGCCTTAACCACTTCTTGGCCGGCTTCTGACAACGGCGTCATCGGTAAACGTAACCCGCCATTTTCAATCAAATGTAACTCATGGGCAGCCCATTTCACAGGAATTGGGCTCGACTCAACAAACAGTCCCGTATGCAGGCCCATTAAACGCTGGTTGATAATTTCCGCTTCTGCATAGTTATTTTGTTCAGCTAGCTTAAACATATCCGCCATATCGCGTGCGGCAATGTTGTTGGTCACAGAGATAACACCGTGTCCACCTAGTTTAACGAAATCCAGACCCGAGGCATCGTCACCACTTAGTAAGATAAAGTCTTCACCACAAAGTTCCCTGTGCTTTTCCACACGAGAGAGATCGCCTGTGGCATCTTTGACTGCAACAATATTGTCAATCTTAGCCAAGCGTGCAACGGTTTCAGGTTGCATATCCACACCGGTGCGACCAGGAACATTGTACAAAATAATAGGCACAGCGCTCACTTTAGCGATGGCTTTGAAATGCTGATACAAGCCTTCTTGAGTCGGCTTATTGTAATATGGCGTGACACTTAAACAACCTGCGATACCAGAATTGTTAAGTAAACGACTAAAAGTGATAGCTTCGTGAGTGGCGTTTGCCCCAGTACCTGCAATAACGGGAATACGCCCGTCAGCAAATTCAACTACCTTACTAACGACCTTCACATGTTCTTCAACGGTAAGTGTTGCTGACTCACCTGTAGTACCTACGGCTACAATCGCAGAGGTGCCAGCATCAATATGATACTCAACCAAGTTCTTGAGACTTTGGTAATCCACTTCACCATCGATATTGAAAGGCGTTAATAAAGCAACGATACTTCCTGAAAACATGATTCACTCCCTAAATTTCATTGATATCGCATGGTACTTGATAGAGATTAGATAACACAAGCGGATAAAGGCTTAGCCGTGAATTATTTACCATTTATTTGCATACAGTTTGACGCTATCGACCTTGAAAAAACGACAGATGTTAATCATGTTAGAATTTCTAACATTTACAGACACAACAACAATTGTTTCCGTGTATGCTAATAAGATTATTGTCAGTCGAAGGATAACACTATGGCGCAGCACCTAGTCATTACTGCCGTTGGTACAGATCGTCCAGGTATTGGCAACAAAATCATTCATTTAGTCTCAGATCTTGGCTGTAACATCATTGACAGCAGAATAGCGCTATTTGGCAATGATTTTACCCTAATCATGTTGATATCAGGTACAGCATCGCAGGTCACCCGCGTAGAGCATTCACTGCCGCAACTCGGTCAAGAGCATGACCTTATCACTGTTGTTAAACGTACATCACCTCACAAAGAAATCGCTCAAGGCTTTACTCTAGAGGCGAATGTTCAGGCAACCGATAAAATTGGTCTTACTGAGCAGATTACCCATTTTTTTGCAGATAGAGATATAGGCATAAGCGCATTGAGTGCACGCACTTTAAGTAAAGACAAAACAGCGCGGGATGAAGACCAGTTCCAGATAGCGCTTTCCGCCTCTTTATCAGATGAATACAACCTGATGCAACTTCAAGAAGACTTCACATCCCTTTGCGATTCACTCAGCGTCAAGGGTTCTCTTAATTTCATTAACAACGGATAATGTTTAAGGAAATTCAATGCAAACATTAACGGCTGGTACTCCAGCACCCGATGTCTCACTTTTGGATCAAGATGGGAACACTGTCTCTCTAAAAGATCTTAAAGGACAAAAAGTTTTATTTTACTTCTACCCTAAAGCAATGACTCCTGGTTGTACCGTTCAAGCACAAGGGCTACGTGACGTTAAAGCTGAACTGGATGCACACAATGTCTTAGTGCTCGGTGTCAGCATCGACCCCGTCAAGCGACTAGGAAAATTCATCGAACGTGACAGCCTTAACTTCACCTTGCTGTCAGACGAAGATCACTCAGCCGCAGATGCCTTTGGTGTTTGGGGAGAGAAAAAGTTCATGGGGAAGGTTTACGATGGCCTACACCGAATTAGCTTCCTCATCAACGAGGAGGGTGTAATAGAGCATGTGTTCAATAAGTTCAAAACCAAAACCCACCATGAGGTGGTGTTGGATTATTTAAACCAAGCCTAAAAATAACAAGCCAGTCATAATCGACTGGCTTTTTTTTATAATATTTTAACGCTACTCTACAGCATCCAAATTAGGATGAGTAAAAGCATTCACTACCGCTTTTACTAGCGTAGCCAAAGGTATTGCGAAGAAGATCCCCCAGAATCCCCACAGCCCGCCAAACACTAATACCGAGATAATAATCGCGACAGGGTGCAGATTTACCGCCTCAGAAAATAGAACGGGAACGAGCACATTGCCATCTAGAGCCTGAATAATGCCGTAAGCAATCAATAGATAATAAAACGGTGGCGTTAGTCCCCACTGGAACAATCCAACGATTGCAATTGGCACAGTCACAGCAGCCGCACCAATATACGGAATCAAAACCGATAGACCTACCGCAACGGCAAGTAGCGCTGAGTAACGCAGATCCAGAATCACAAAGGTCACATAACTTACACCGCCGACAATTAAAATCTCTAGGACTTTACCTCGAATGTAGTTTGAGATCTGATCGTTCATTTCATGCCATACCTGGTAGGCAAGATTGCGGTTTTGAGGAAGCATTCCCCCTAGCATACTCAACATTTCTTCTTTATCTTTTAACAAGAAGAAGATCAAAAGCGGTACCAATATTAAATAAACGCCTATCGTTGCTAAACTGACTAAAGAAGCTAACGAGCCCTTAACTATGCTCTCGCCAAGACCAACGAACTTGTTCTTCATATCCGCAAAAACAAACTCAACATTGGTCACTGTAGCCAGCTCAGGATACCGCTCAGGGATGCTATTGATATAGTTCTGCAGTTCGAGATACATGTTAGGCACATCGTTCATTAGATTGCCGATCTGTTGCCAAATGGTTGGGACAATGCCAATAAAGGCAATCAAGACCAAGCCAACAAACATGAGCAGGACTATTATCACCGCAAAGGTGCGAGGGATACCCATCCTAATCAACTGCACAACGGGCCACTCTAAAAGATAGGCTAAGACAATAGCCACCAGCAAAGGTGCTATAAGATGGCCGAAGAAATAGATGGTAATGAAACCAAATAAGATGATCGCAACAAGGCTAACAGCATGAGGGTCTGAGAATCGGCGTTTATACCATTGCTTCATCATATCAAGCATGGGGTCTACTCTTTAGTTATGGTTAAGTAATAATAGTGAGGGGTTTTCCTCACATCCACGAGCATGTCGTGACGTAAAAAATAGGCCTGCATATCATTTACAGAACTCAGTTCCGCCACCAAAAAGGCAAGGCTCTGAGATGTTTTGAGGTCCCTGCTGGCGCGTTTCGCCAGTAACAAGCTCATTGGACATCGCTCATCAGTAAGATCAATGACTTTCATCGACATAATAAAGCGACTTCTGTTTATTCTAAATACGTCTATTGTAAATCTTTTTTAGTTCAAAACCACTATTATCCCGTGCTAACCTAGTGTACAAATTGTTAATAGCTCTCGTTAATGCGCTTTCCAAGAAACCAAATGCAAATTGCAGAGTCTACAGTTGTATACCTCTTCAAGAACGGAACAGGATCAGACATAAGAAAAACAATGAATGCCTCTATTTTGAAACGTGCACCTTCAGTGTTAGCTATGCTTTTGGGCGCAACGTTGAGCCTTAGCTCTTCCAGTCTAGCCAATACCTCAGACTTGCCTGATATAGGGACAACGGCGGGTGGTACCTTGACCATAGACCAAGAGCGAAACTATGGCGATGCCTATATGCGCATTCTTAGAGCGAGCCAGCCGGTCATCAACGACCCAGTTTTATCTGAGTATATTTCAAGCTTGGGATATCGCCTTGTCGCAAATGCCGAAGATGTAAAAACCCCGTTTGAGTTTTTCTTAATACGCGACCGAAACATTAACGCTTTTGCCTTTTTCGGTGGACACGTTGCTATCCATACCGGTCTTTTCTTACATGCTAACTCAGAAGGTGAACTCGCTTCAGTAGTGGCGCACGAAATCGCTCACGTTACCCAACGACACTTAGCTCGTCGAATGGAAGACCAAGCCAGGAAAAACCCAATAACGCTAGCTGCTCTTGCCGGGTCTATTTTACTGGCAATTGCAGCGCCTGAAGCCGGTATCGCAGCATTAACGGCAACCCAAGCCGGCGCGATGCAAAGTGCGATCAACTATACGCGAAGCAACGAAAAAGAAGCTGATCGTGTTGGCATGAACACCCTAATCAAAGCGGGTTACGATCCTCATGCGATGCCTAGCTTTTTTGGCCGTTTGGCGGATCAATATCGTTACGCGAGCAAACCACCACCCATGCTGCTGACTCACCCATTACCAGAAGATCGTATTACCGATTCTCGGTCTAGAGCGGATGCCTACCCTATCAGCCCTGCAGCTCCTGCTATAGACTTCCATATGGCGAAAGCGCGCGTGGTGGCCCGATATGTAGGTATTAGTAGTGATGGCGCAATGGATTGGTTGGTAAGAAAAGAAAAGACCGCTTCCAAGACCATCAAACCCGCTTATGAATATGGTAAGGCCTTAGTTTATCTCGATACCAAACAATTAGATAAAGCTGAAGAGTTGTTACTCGCCCTTCAAAAACAGTTCCCTCACAGTAACTTTGTATTGGATGCTTTATCTGACCTTAACATTGAGAAGAAAACCCCCGAAAAAGCAGAAGCACTTCTTGAGGAAGCGCTAAAAACCAAGCCCCGTAACCCTGTACTTCAGATCAACTTAGCCAATGTAATGATTGAAGCTGAGAGAAATGAGCAGGCTATTCGAATGCTACAAAGATATACACACGATAATCCGCAAGATACTAACGGCTGGCACCTGCTCAGTAAAGCGCATGCAAACTTAAGTGACTCTGCAAATGAGCTAGCTGCGAGAGGAGAGTTGTACGCCCTAAATGCCAACTGGAATCGAGCGATCCAAAGCTTTACTCAGGCAGCCCAATTATCTGAATTAGGCAGTCTTCAACAAGCACGTTTTGATGCGCGCATTGACCAACTGTTACAAGAACGCGACCAATTTATGGCGCTACAAAATTAGAAAAGGAAACTTCATGTCTGTTGTTATTTATCACAACCCTCGTTGCTCAAAAAGCAGAGAAACACTCGCATTATTAGAAGAAAATGGTATTGTTCCAGAGGTTGTGCTTTATCTAGATGCGGATCTAGACATTGAAACGCTACAAGGTCTTTATGCTCAGCTTGGCCTGCCTAACGTACGAGCAATGATGCGCACGAAGGAAGCCATTTATAAAGAGCTCAACCTTGGGGATGAAACGCTTTCAGAACAAGACCTATTTAACGCTATGCTAGAAAACCGCAAGCTTATCGAGCGCCCAATAGTGATTGCCAATGGCAAAGCTCGACATGGCCGTCCACCACAACAGGTACTAGAGATCCTATAATGCCAATCTCTTCCCCTGCTGAAATGGCACCAAAGACAAGATTATGGCTACGAGTGGCTCAAACGGGACACTTTGCGCTTTTAGCTTGGGTCATACTTTGGCATAGCCTTATATCCCCACCAATGGAATTTAGCCCGTGGTTTTTAACCATTGCTTGGGCACTGCCTTTGCTCTTTCCAGTAAAGGGGATATTACAACAAAAGCCTTACACCTTTGCTTGGGCAAACTTCGTACTGCTGCTTTATTTCCTACACTCACTCACCTTGGTGTATGTTGATGAAGGCGAGAGAGTTCTTGCCATTGTGGAAGTATTGTTGACCAGTATCGCGTTTATCGGGAATACCTTGTATAGCCGATTACGAGGAAGAGAATTGGGATTAAAACTGAAGAAGCTCTCTGAATATAAGCAAGAAGAGCAACAGCGTTTTGGTCGCTAGCTTTCCAGTCAAACGAGTAAAACTAAGCCCTATTCGTTAATAGGGCTTTTTGTCAAAGCGCTAATCGGCAAACACACTAGCTACACATTAATTGCTTCATAGCTAAACTCTTCAAAATCGGCATGACAACCAAACCCACTGATATCTGCGCAGTGAAGCCCTACAAAGGCGCCCGTAAAGAAACCCCTCCCATCAATGTAGTCATCTGACAAACGCCAAGCATCAAGTACTAAAGGTAGCTTGCACCACACTTTGCCATCAAATGAGTAACTGTATTGATAAGTCAGGCTCTGGACATTCACGCTAAGCCATATGCTGCGTACATCGTCCGGAATCTCTATGGATTCATTATCATAGAAATGAAAACTTGCCGCCTGTTTGTCCACTTGCATCACACGTAAACAGCGACGTTTGCGCTCCTCGTCAAACTCAACAGCTAAGTAGGTCCAATTACTAGTGTTGTAATAGCAACATAAGCCCGCTGACTGCTGGAAGTTTGTTGGTTCAAATTCAAGCTTAGTTGAAGCCATAAAATTATGATGACGCCAACGAGTCGCTACCGTTGATTGTTCAAATGTCGACAGCAAACTATCGTTACCACGCAAGCGTAAATAGCCCTGCTTTTCATTCAAGCTCCCCATAGATTCGGTAAAGGGAATTCTTAATGTTTGCCAATGACTAAGCAATGATTCAGTAGAAAAGTCATCATATACCGACTCATTCTCAGCAGGAGAGACAACGGCAAGGTTAAATGCGGGGATTTCCAATTTCGCATGCTTTCCACCTACTACGACAGGCCAACCATCTTTCCACTCAATACGGTCAATACCCGTTTCTCTGCCCAAAGAGCATGCGCCTCGCCCCCACTTTGCAAGCCTTGGTCTGCCTGCAAATTTCAACGGACGACTCACTAGGTAAGTAATGAACCATTCACCATCTGGCGTTTCAACCAAGGAGCCGTGACCTGCTTTTTGCAGTGGATTTTCTGGGGTATGCCAAGTCGATAGCAACGCACCGTGCGGAGACACCTCGTAAGGCCCCAATAGGTGTTTAGAGCGAGCTACAGTCACATGATGCTCAAAGCTTGTCCCACCCTCTGCTGTAAGCAGATAGTAGTAATCATCTTTCTTATACAGATGAGGCGCTTCTGTGTATTTAAGATCCGTACCATTGAATATGGGTTGCCTGTTGCTGACTAATTTTTGTGACGCGACATCGTACTCTTGCACCACTATTTCATTGATAGGATCGCTATGATTTCTCGGTCCCCAAGTGCGATAGACATAATGTTTTTTACCATCATCGGCATGAAATAATGAAGGATCAAACCCACCATTCCCCATAGGAATAGGATCACTCCAAGGGCCTTCTATATGTTCAGCAGTGACTAAGTAATTGCGACCATTTTTCCAAGGTGCATCTATCACTTTCACATCGGTGTAGAGTAACCAAAACTTACCGTCAGCATAACTAAGAGCTGGTGCCCAGATACCACCAGAGTCAGGATTTCCCTTCATATCTAGCTTTTCAACGGTATCCAAAGGCATTGAAGCCAACTTCCAGTTTTTTAGATCCTTAGAATGAAATATTCGAACACCTGGAAACCACTCAAAGGTAGAGGTTGCAATGTAATAGCCCTCGCCCGCACGACAAACACATGGATCTGGATGAAAACCTTTTATAATTGGATTGCTAATCATTTAAAGCCCTTTTTTCAGCATAATTCCGCTCAAGTTACCGGTAACGATTAGCGTTTATATTATTCTGAGTAAGTCAATTTTGATGGGATTGCGGTTAAATAAGCAAAAAAACAGAAGTGGTTAGTAAAAAAACGAAAAACTCAGAGGTTTGAGTGAGGACTTGAAAAATGACGTCTTTGAACGTGGGTTGGCTTGAAGCAGTAAAAAGCCAGTAGCAAGAGCTACTGGCTTATCAATAAACGCAGTATTATTTGTTTATTCTAAGAGCGCCATTCATACATCAGTATTTCAGGTTTAGGTTCTGCTGACTCTTCAGTAGTCAACTTAGCTTCTTTAGATACTGGTGTGTCAGTGTTCTCAACAGTTGCCGATTCTGCACTTGATTGCGTTGTGTCCAAAGTAGATTCAACCTGCGTTTCAGAAGCGGACTCAACAGCAACGGACTCAGGAGCTTCAACCTTGCTTACTTTGTTGCTACGTAGAAGCTGACGTTCAAAGTCTGCTTTATCAGTAATGAGGTTCACTTGAAAATCGACCGAGCTACCCATGACATGCATAAGCTCGACTGACGCTACGCTAGATAAGTTCTCTAACATACGCTCTATGTTAAAGAATGACTGGGCTTCAACTACTCCTTCAAAGTTAACAACAACAGAAGAGGCAATCTCTCCACTCGCCTTAGCTGAGCTTTTTTTAGCGTAGTAGCGACCAAGGTCTGCAACAAATGTCTCTGTCACTTGCTTATTTGTGCCCGACGTTTCACCCGTCACTGGAGACAAGGATGCATCAGCGATGAATTGTGGCTTGTCATCATATAAAGTCCAACGCAAATTCTGCTGACTGCCATTACGGGTAATACGCGCAACGACCACTGCATCGACATCATAACGTCGACTGCTGTCTGAGATCTGCTTGGTAAAGTTACCCCATACTTCAGTCGGCTGAATGCTAGTCACATCATCAATATCACCTACTGGGACCGTAATAGGCAGGCCCTTTTGAGCCGCAACGTATCTTAGGTTTGCAATAGAGGTTCTTTGAGACTGTTCCCAACTTATGGTGCGATCATACCCATTATCTTCAACAACCCACACTAGCAAACGAGCACGCTCATCAGGCCAGTAGGGTAAGTCTGCTTGAGCAAGTAAAGCTTGAATTTGTTTGGGGTTGAAGGACATTTTTAGGGTTGGCTGTCCATCTTTCTCAGATGGAGTAATCGTGGAAAGAAAGCGGCTACTTTGAGTAACAGCTTTCTTTACAACCTCGTTATCCAAAGAGGCAGCGTCACCGGTTGCTCGAACGATAACATCTCTCATGCCTTCGCGACGAGCTAACTCTTCTCCACTATATCTTGCATCTTCCTTCTGTTTAATCACCACAGCTTCGGTATCAAACACATTGACCTTAGTGACTGCAAACGCAGAAAAAGACGTTAACGCCGCTAGCATACAAGCCAAAAATCGCATAAATAACTCAATAATATGAAGTAGTTAGAAAATAATAAGCAAAGATTGCAAAACCAACAAGTAGAGTCACAAGATAGCTCCCTACTATTGTTGGTTTATTGGGTATTATTTAGTACCGAAGATCTTGTCGCCTGCATCACCTAGACCAGGAACAATGTAGCCCTTATCGTTCAAGCACTCATCAATCGCAGCTGTGTATAGCTCGATATCAGGGTGAGCTTTTTCAAGTGCTTCAATACCTTCAGGCGCAGCTACAAGTACAAGTGCTTTGATCGTTTTACAACCTTGCTCTTTAAGGAGGTCGATAGTTGCAATCATAGAGCCACCCGTTGCCAGCATTGGATCAACAACCAATGCAATTCGCTCATCAATAGATGACGCTAATTTATTGAAGTAAGGAACAGGTTCAAGGGTTTCTTCATCGCGGTAAACACCAACAACACTAATCTTTGCACTAGGTACGTGTTCTAACACGCCGTCCATCATGCCAAGACCCGCGCGCAAAATGGGTACTACAGTAACTTTTTTACCTTTTATTTGGTCTATTTCAACTGGGCCATCCCATCCATTGATCGTCACGCGCTCAGTTTCGAAGTCTGCAGTAGCTTCGTATGTGAGTAGGCTACCTACTTCCGTAGCTAACTCTCTAAAACGCTTCGTGCTAATGTCCCCTTCGCGCATCAAACCCAACTTATGTTTCACAAGAGGGTGTTTTACCTCAACGACTTTCATGCCTTTCTCCAGTCTAAAATCAACAAACCTATGAATTATATACCCAAACGACACCAAGTTACGAGTCACACTGCGCTCTAGAGGCAATTAATCCTATGTAACGAATGTAATTTACGACTCTCACAAAAATGAGTCTGTATATCTGGTTAAGTATTCCTTTTATTTGCAATAATTAACTGCCATCTAGGGGCTCAAATCAATAACAATTAGAAATAACCACGCAAACGTTTGCTATTGTCGATCATCCCTTGTTAGAATAGCGCCGATTTTTCTTCCCTAACTTTTTCTAAACGAGGAATTTCCCGTGAGTAGTAACAAGGCTTCTCTTAGCTACAAAGATGCTGGTGTAGACATTGACGCTGGCAACGCACTGGTTGACAAAATTAAGGGTGCTGTAAAACGCACACGTCGTCCAGAGGTCATGGGTGGCATTGGTGGCTTTGGCGCATTGTGCGAACTGCCTACCAAATATAAGCAACCAGTACTGGTTTCGGGTACAGACGGTGTTGGTACTAAATTACGCCTTGCACTAGATATGAAAAAGCACGACACCATTGGTATCGACTTAGTTGCTATGTGTGTGAACGATCTAATCGTTCAAGGTGCTGAGCCTCTATTTTTCCTAGATTACTACGCGACAGGGAAGCTCGACGTAGACACCGCTGCTGATGTAGTTGCTGGTATTGCTGAAGGCTGTGTTCAGTCTGGCTGTGCGCTTATTGGTGGTGAAACTGCAGAAATGCCTGGCATGTACGAAGGTGACGATTACGATGTTGCTGGATTCTGTGTAGGTGTTGTAGAGAAAGAAGACATTATCGATGGCACTAAAGTTGCTGCCGGTGATGCTTTGATTGCTGTAGGTTCAAGCGGTCCACACTCAAACGGTTATTCTCTAGTTCGTAAGATTCTTGAGGTTTCTAACGCAGATCTAAACCAAGATCTCGAAGGCAAACCACTGGGTGAGCACCTACTAGAACCAACAAAGATTTACATCAAGTCAGCACTTAAAATGATCGAGAAGCATGACATCCACGCTATCTCTCATATTACTGGTGGCGGCTTCTGGGAAAACATCCCACGCGTTCTTCCTGAAGGAACTAAAGCAGTTATCGACGGCAACAGCTGGAACTGGCCGACTATCTTCAACTGGCTTCAAGAGAACGGTAATGTTACTACGCACGAGATGTACCGCACATTCAACTGTGGTGTTGGTCTAATCGTTGCTCTACCTCAAGATCAAGCAGCGCAAGCCGTTGCTCTTCTAAATGAAGAGGGCGAAAATGCTTGGGTTATTGGTCAAATCGCTGAAGCGAATGGCGAAGAAGAGCAAGTAGAGATCCGTTAATCATGACTAGAATCGTCGTCCTTGTCTCCGGAAACGGAAGTAACCTTCAGGCCATTATTGATGCCTGTGCAAGTGGTGACATTCAAGGTCAAATTTGTGCTGTCTTTAGTAATAAAGAACAAGCCTACGGCCTTGAACGAGCAAGAACAGCGACGATTCCAGCCCATGCTTTATCTCACAAGAGCTTTGCTGACCGTCTAAGTTTTGATATGGCTTTGATGAAGCAAATCGACGAGTACCAACCAGATTTGGTGGTACTCGCTGGCTACATGAGAATTCTCAGTGATGAGTTTGTTGAGCACTACCTAGGTAAGATGATCAATATCCACCCTTCACTGCTTCCCAAGTATCCTGGACTTAACACCCACCAGCGTGCCATTGATGCTGGAGATTCAGAACACGGAAGTACCGTTCACTTTGTGACTCCTGAACTCGATAGTGGCCCGATTATTGGACAAGTTAAAGTCGATATCACTGCGAATGATGATGCCGAAAGTCTGATGACTAAGGTACAAAAAGCAGAACACCAACTCTATCCCGACATAGTCCGACAGATAGCTTCTGGTGAGATAAGCTGGAAGAATTAACATCTAAAAAGCAGCCTTTGAGCTGCTTTTTTTATTAATAAACCACCACTCAATAAAGTAATACAATATTACATTATTGATATTCATCACAAAAACGACATGCGAATAAAAAACAACCGACTGTTGCATATGGAATGCCGTATCCTTTTGTCGATAAACTGTTCATTCTTTTCCAAACCTTTTGAAATATGAACAATATGAACAGTTATTTTAAACTTGCATTGATGTGCACCCTATTCAGTTTCTCGGTACACTCAAATGCAACAGTGACAAAAAGTGCTTCACCTCAAAACACCTCTTACATAGTTAATGGCCTACCTGCTAACGTCCACGAATACTCGTCATTCGTTAGCTTATATATAAATGCTGTTGAGTACGGTGAAGACTCATATTGGCGACCATATTGTGGCGGTGTTTTAATTGATAATGATTACGTTCTTACCGCTGCACATTGTATTTATGATGATAATGATGCCCAATTATATACATCAGTAGTTTTCAAGCCTCACAACGTCTTCTATGACCATCCTCTAGAATACGGTCAAAGTCGCCGAATTTCAGATATCTATTATCGTAAAGACTATATAGACACGGGCTTCTTATCATATCCGAATGATATCGCGATACTAAAACTAGAATCTTCTCCCAGCATCGGTCTCCCTGTTGCTAGAGCTACTGATGAGCGATATCGCAAAGCAGCCAATCAATATTTTGTGGCCGTTGGCCACGGACGAATATCAATGGACACTCAACATGAAGGGGAATTGCTAAAAACAAATCTACACCTTGTAGATAAAAATACTTGCAGTCTCGATTTCAATAACATATTAGATAGCCATTTGTGTTTTGGTGGTAATTATAACTATTATACTGGTTTAAAAAACTCAACTTGTAATGGTGACTCTGGCGGTCCAGTTTATTGGCAACACGACAACCGACAGACTTTAGTCGGCATTACAAGCTTTGGTCCAAAATTGTGTGGTCACCCTGGAATGGAAGTTACCTCTGTATTCACTGAAGTTGCTGATTACGATTATTGGATAACAGATGTTCTAAATAATCAAATAGACCCAGAAAATACCGTCCACCTAAAAACTGAAGAACAAAATAGGGTTACGGGTGTGGTAGAAATTGTGAGCAACGAAGTTCAAGAACCAGAACCTGAACCTGACCAAATGAATGAACAAAGCAATTCTAGCGGAGGTGGTACTAACTTCTACTGGGTTCTTTTAATTGGTTTAATTGCGGCTCATCGTCGAGCCGCCAAAGATTAACTCTCTAACGGCTCAGTTGACGCTTGAGATTTAGGTTTTGCTGCTGCATACGGCACATCAACAAGATCATGAGCATTCCCAGCAATCACCTCGCCATTTTGAAATAGCGTAAACTCACCCGGCTTCAATCTGTGCCACGTTTCGTTATCAGTGAGAGGTTGGGTTGCAATCACTGACACGACATCATTTGGTGTCGTTTCTTCTTGGAAGTTGATCGTTACATCTTCATCGATAAGAGTAGCTCTACCAAAAGGAGCACGACGAGTAATGTAATAAAGATGGTTTGTGCAATACGCCATCACATACTCACCATCGCTGAGGAGCATGTTAAAGACACCAAGCTCTCTTAAGCTATCACATAGGGTTACCATGTACTCAAAGACTGGCTGCATATCCTGTGGAGGCTCAGGAAACCGTGCCTCTAATTTATGCATGATGCGACAAAAAGAAAGTTCGCTGTCTGTTTTGCCAACAGGACGATGTCGACCCGTCTGCATTTCATGATAATCAGACAATTGACCATTATGCGCAAACGTCCAATATCTACCCCACAGCTCACGTGTAAATGGGTGGGTATTCTCTAGATTAACTGCCCCGCGATTCGCTTGCCTAATATGACTTACCACTGCGCAACTCTTGATAGGATAGCTTTGCACCAGCTCAGCTATCTTTGAATCGCAGCTAGGGTTGGGATCTTTGAAGGTTCGAAAGCCCTTTCCTTCATAAAAGGTAATACCCCAGCCATCAGTGTGAGGGCCCGTATTTCCCCCCCGCTGAATCAAGCCAGTAAAGCTAAAACAGATATCTGTTGGCACATTAGCGCTCATGCCAAGCAGTTCACACATAGTAATCTCCTGCTAATAAACTCTCAGTATCCTTACTGAGCTTCCATTTCTTTTTCAATTAACTGAATAATGATATGGATAATCTTAATATGTATTTCTTGTATACGATCTGCATACCCAAAATGTGGTACTCGCACTTCTACATCTGCGGTACCTGCCATCTGACCACCGTCTTTACCTGTCAAAGCAATGGTTTTCATCCCTTTTGCTTTAGCCGCTTCGATAGCTCGTAGTATGTTGGCTGAGTTACCAGACGTAGATAGCCCAAATAACACATCACCCTTTTGGCCTACCGCCTCTACATAACGAGAGAAAACAGCTTCATAGCCGAAGTCATTACTCACACATGAAAGGTGGCTAGGGTCAGAAATAGCAATGCCAGGATACCCTGGTCGGTCTTCTCGGTATCGTCCCGTTAATTCTTCGGCAAAGTGCATAGCATCACAATGAGAACCACCGTTACCACAAGACAAAACCTTACCACCAAGCTTAAATGAATCGGCAATTGTTCTAGCTGCTTTCTCTATTTGAGCAATGTTCTCATCGTTCGATAGAAATGCCTCTAATACTGTGGCTGCTTCATTTAATTCACCCTTAATAAGGTCATGGTACATGGCTGATCTCTCCTGATTAATAACGCCATTGCTATAGCATCGAATGTATCAAGAAAAGTTTAGCAGTGTCGAGACTCTTGCTCGCAGATTTCCAACTCAAAGGGTTCAATGACTACTATTTCGCCGACTAATCACTTTTGATACTGCTCGCGACTCAACTCACAAAACACCACCAATACCACTTTACAAATAATTAACATTTGCGATACTAATTTGAACTGGTTAGACCTCTTACCTATTATTAAGGGGTAACACTGTTCAATGGAGATGCTTTTTACATGGAAATACTTATTGCTCTACTTACCCTTTTCGTGGTGTCAGGCATCTGCCTTTATCACCGAACATCACTGTTTTCGGGTTTTATAGCCAATACGACAGCCTTGGTTTTATGTTCCATTTTATCCGGCTTCTCTTTAATTGCTTGGGTTGTTTTACTGTCTGGCACCGCATTTATGATGCTTGATAAGTGGCGTCAGAATACCGTCACCAACAAGGTTTTAGTTTTATTTAAGGGCATGCTGCCGCCCATGTCTCAAACTGAAAAAGAAGCACTTGATGCCGGTACTACGTGGTGGGAAGCAGAGCTGTTTCAAGGCAAGCCAAACTGGCAGTTTTTAAAAGACATTCCAAAATCTGAGCTTTCTGTAGAAGAAAAAGCCTTCCTCGATGGCCCGGTTAACGAACTTTGTTCAATGATTAATGATTATCAAATTACTCATGAGATGGCAGATATGCCTCCCGAGGTATGGCAATACCTAAAGGACCATAAATTCTTTGCCATGATCATCAAGAAGAAATATGGCGGTCTCGAATTTTCTGCCTATGCACAAGCATTAGTGTTGCAAAGACTCGCTGGTACTTCCATCGTAGTTGCTTCTACAGTTGGGGTGCCTAACTCTCTTGGACCCGGTGAATTACTGCAAATGTACGGTACCAAAGCGCAACAAGACCACTACCTACCAAGACTTGCAAATGGCAAAGAAATTCCATGTTTTGCACTAACCAGTCCCGAAGCAGGCTCCGACGCCGGAGCCATTCCCGACTTTGGAGTTGTATGTGAGGACGTATGGCAAGGTAAAAAAGTACTGGGTATGCGCCTAACTTGGAATAAGCGTTACATCACGTTAGCACCCGTTGCCACCGTGCTGGGTTTAGCCTTCAAACTGAGAGATCCAGATGGCCTATTGGGTGACAAGGAAGATCTGGGTATCACCTGCGCATTAATTCCAACCAACCTTGAGGGGGTCAAGATAGGTCGCAGGCATTTCCCATTAAACATTCCATTTCAAAATGGCCCAACTCAAGCCGAAGACTTGTTTGTTCCTTTAGATTTCATCATTGGAGGACAAAATATGGTCGGCCAAGGATGGAAAATGTTAGTGGAATGCTTATCTGTAGGGCGTGCGATTACTCTACCTTCAGCTAATACGGGGGGCATTAAGACTAATGCTCTCGCTATTGGTGCGTATGCTCGCATTCGTCGTCAATTTAAACAGCCTATTGGGCGAATGGAAGGTATTGAAGAGCCGCTAGCCCGAATTGCAGGGAGCGCTTACTTACTTGAAGGAGCAAATTTACTAACGATGGGCGCTATTGACAATGGTGCTAAGCCTTCCGTTATCTCTGCCATTGTTAAATATCACTGTACTCATTTAGGTCAAAGGGCGTCGATTGATGCTATGGACATTGCCGGTGGTAAGGGCGTAATGATGGGGCCTTCTAACTTTTTAGGGCGTGCTTATCAAGGCGCTCCTATATCAATAACGGTTGAAGGCGCAAACATTCTGACTCGCTCATTGATGATATATGGCCAAGGTGCCATTCGCTGCCACCCTTATGTCCTCAAAGAAATGGAAATGGCCTACTCTGAAGCACCAAATGCATTGGCACAATTTGATAAAGCCCTATTCAGTCATATTGGATTTGCGATGAGTAACCTTACTCGTAGTCTAGTTTTCGGGACTACCGATGGTTATGGGTCTGACGCGCCGACCAACGATGAAACCAAGCGCTATTATCAACAGCTCAATCGCTACAGTGCTAATCTTGCGTTTCTTTCTGATATCTCTATGGCTTTCTTAGGAGGATCGTTAAAACGTAAAGAGCGTCTATCTGCACGCTTAGCCGACATGCTAGGGCAGCTTTATCTATGCTCTGCTATGCTCAAGCGCTTTGAATTGGATGGCAGTCCTAAAGAGGATCTCGCGTTGGTGCATTGGACAGCTCAAGATAGCTTATTCAAGATCGAATCTGCAATGCACGATTTTTTAGTTAACTTCCCAGTAAAATGGATGGGCCTCAAACTTCGTATCTTGCTCATGCCTATTGGGCGTGTGCGCAAAGCACCGTCAGACGTGCTGGATAGTGAGGTAGCTAAGATTCTGCAAACACCAAGCGCGACTCGTTCCCGACTTGGACGCAATCAATACTTAGAACCATCGAAGTACTGTGTTCAAGGTCAATTAGAACTCGCTCTAACCGTAGTCTTGCAGGCTGAACCTATCTTCGACAAAGTGTGTAACGCCCTTGAACAGCGTAGGTCTTTCACCCGACTAGACCTTATTGCTAAGCAAGGACTCGAAGCCAATGTAATCAGTAAAGAAGAGGCAGAAATACTAGTGGAAGCAGAACAGCATCGACTTCGTAGTATTAATGTCGACGACTTTGACCCACAAGAGCTACCAGCTAACTCAGTAAAGCAACAGCAGGTCTTAAGCGAAACTGAAGCCTAGAGCTAAAAAAAAAAGCCCTGCGATTAATGTAATCGCAGGGCTGCTTTGTTCTAATATTTTATTACCAGCTTGGCTCGCCAGAAAGAAGCGTCAACCTCTCAGCATGAGCTGCAAGCTCATCATCACTGGCCTTAATTACCTTAAGAGGAGCCCTTCCCGATGCAGCCCGTTGAATGCCTGCTCCACCGCCCTCTCCACTGCTATCTCCACCAAACTGTATCGCAGTCTGCCCACCAGTCATAAACAAGAACACATCAGCTAATATCTCAGCATCGAGTAAAGCGCCGTGCAATACACGCGCTGAAATATCGATGGTGAAATGCTTAGCCAATGAGTCTAGGTTTTTACGCGCTGGCATGTTTGGCATACGCTTGGCCATTGCCAAAGAATCAGTAATTTTGCAGTAGTCTTCCGTTTTGCCAATAGAAGGGTCTAGCTTGCTAAATTCATTATCCATAAAGCCAACATCGAAGGGCGCGTTGTGAGCAACAAGCTCCGCTCCATCGATAAATGCTAAGAACTCTTCATGGATATCTTTATACTCTGGCTTGTCTCGCAAGAATTCATCGGTAATACCATGGACTGCAATTGCATCAGGCTGAATCTCACGATCTGGCTTGATATAGACATGGAAGTGACGCCCCGTTAGTTTACGGTTCACTATCTCTACAGCACCGATCTCAATAATTCGGTGACCAAGGTAGGTAGGGCCGCCTTCACGGTTCATACCTGTAGTTTCTGTATCGAGCACCACAATGCGGCGCGAATTGTTACTAGTATTCATAATTAAAACTGTGTCAGACTAATAGGAAGGCCTCTATACAGACAATCATATCAAATCATGAATAAACAGGTTGAGATTTTCACAGATGGATCTTGCTTAGGTAATCCGGGTCCAGGTGGCTATGGCATCGTCATGCGCTACAAAGAGCACGAAAAACAGATAGCCAAAGGTTTCACACTGACGACTAATAATCGTATGGAAATGATGGCAGCCGTTGAAGGGCTTAAGCTTCTTAAAGAGCCATGTACGGTCGTTCTTACAACAGACAGCCAATATGTACGTCAGGGAATTACTCAGTGGATTCACAACTGGAAGAAACGTGGTTGGAAAACGGCTGATAAAAAACCCGTTAAAAATGCAGACCTATGGCAAGCACTGGACAAAGAAAACCAGCGCCACCAAGTAGAGTGGAAATGGGTAAAGGGCCATGCCGGACATAGGGAAAATGAAATTTGTGACGAAATTGCTCGTCTCGCAGCAGAAGCCCCTACTGATGAAGATACCGGTTATCAGCCTTCTTAAACTATATAAGTCTGACTAGATTTCCGGCTTAACTCGGCAATTCACCCTCACTGGAGAAAGACCTTGTTTCAGTTTCCAGTGAGGTTTTATCGGTTTAAGCGGATACGTTCTCTTGCGAGCCACAATAAAATATTGACTGCAAAACAGCGTGCTCCAACCCCCAATCCCATTTTCTATCCAAGTCCATACTGCACGTTGCTTTTTCGATGGTATCAATCCATAACTGTCCATGTGCACCACTTGATAATTCAATACACTAAGCCAATCCTGAACACGATATGGCGTAAACATTCGCCCGCTCCAAGGCAAATTTTTCTTTCGCCATGGCATCAAGCTATTTAATCCCGATAAGCTAATAGGATTAAAACCCGTTAAAATTAAATAACCATCATCAATCATCACCCGATCCACTTCTCGCAATAAGCGGTGTGGATCTAAGCAATAATCAAGTTGATGTGCCATTAGAACAACGTCTATGCTCTTCTCTAGGAAAGGTAAGTCATACGCATCGGCTACGATACTGTGAATTGGATTTTCTATATCTAGGTTGATTTGGTGCTGGATGTTACAGTTGCAGCTAGTAATCTCACAACTTAGGCCGCCAAGCTTAAGCATATGATAGCCAAATAATTTTGGGCACCACTCATCCAAACGCATTTGAATCGCATCACGCACCCAAGCATGTTTAGGCAAGTCGTCCCAAGAATGGGGCTGAGTTATTTTTCGTGATATCCGAGCTGGTCGCATTCAGCAGTCATCCGTACAGAAACAATAGGAATATCTTAATGTTAGTCGTAAAAAGCATACCCGCATTTAATGATAATTACATCTGGCTTATTCACAATAAACAAGGTCAATGTGCGGTTGTTGATCCCGGTGATGCTACTCCGGTGCTGTCTTACCTAGAAGAGCACCAACTAGAACTTACCACTATCTTAGTTACCCACCACCACGCTGACCATATTGGCGGGGTATCGGAACTCAAACGAGCCTTCCCGAACACCATGATAGTAGGCCCTAAAAACGATGCTGTAGCAGGCTTGACGCATTCGGTTGATGCAGGACAGCAGCTAGACCTATTTGGTGAGCGTTTCTTAGTTCTAGGCTTGCCTGGGCACACTCTAGGGCATATAGGTTATCTAGGTGACGGTAAGCTGTTCTGTGGTGATGTATTGTTCTCGGCTGGTTGCGGTCGCGTGTTTGAGGGAACTCCGGCTCAAATGTGGCAGTCTCTACAAAAACTGGCTGCTCTACCCGTAGAAACCAAAGTGTATAGCGCTCATGAATACACTTCTAGCAATCTCTCATTTGCAATGGCCATTGAACCCGGTAACCCGCAGTTACAAATTTACAGAGAAAAAGTAAATCAGCTCAGAGCTCACCAAAAACCAACATTACCGACTACTATTGAACAGGAAAAATGGATTAACCCTTTTTTGAGGGTCGAAATACCAGAGGTTGTCAATTCTGTGTCACATCGTACAGAAGATCTTAGCCCACAAGGCGTGTTTACCGCCCTGCGTAAATGGAAAGATGGCTTCTAATTAAGTAAACTCGGACAAGTTTTTATATTCAGCACCAAAGGAAAGGCTTTTTAATGAGATTGAAACATAGTTGGATACTGGCTCTGCTCCTTGCAGGTTGTCAGGCTCCACAGCAGCCCACGGATAAGGACGTCTCAGAGCTTCCTCCTACTACAGAAGACAGTCAAGCTGAACAGACACAGCCCATTGAAGGCTCTACTGAAGCAGAAACGTTACCAGTAGAAGAAACTGAAAAAGCACCAGAGCTCACCGCCCAACAACAAGATGATCTTTGGAAGCGTATTGGCATGCAACTAGAGCTGCCTGTAGCTGACGATAAGATGGTTGAATACTACCGCAATTGGTATATCAAGCACCCTAGCCATTTAAGAACGGTATCTAAAAGAGCGGAGCCTTTTCTTTATCTGATCATCGAAAAGATTGAAGAGAGAAACATGCCACTAGAGCTGGCACTACTTCCTGTTGTAGAAAGCTCTTACGATGCCTTTGCATACTCTCATGGCAGCGCAGCGGGTCTATGGCAGTTCATTCCAGGGACAGGAAAAATGTACGGGCTTGAGCAAGACTATTGGTACGATGGTCGTCGTGACGTAGTTGCCTCAACCGATGCAGCTCTAAACTATCTGACTTACCTAAACGAAAGGTTTGATGGCAACTGGAATCACGCTATCGCGTCATATAACAGTGGCAGTGGTCGTGTTAGCAGTGCTATTCGCAAAAACCGCCGTGATGGCAAGCCAACTGACTTTTTCTCACTTCAATTACCAAAAGAAACCAGCGCTTATGTGCCTAAATTGATGGCAATTGCAGATATTGTGGCAAACCAAGAGAAATACGGTGTAAAAATCCCACCGATTGCCAACAAGCCAGTATTGGTCGAAGTAGATCCTAAAGAGCAACTTGATCTTGGCATCGCTGCGCAATATGCCGATATTCCAGTAAAGGAACTGCAAAGCTACAACCCAGCTTACAATCAATGGGCTACCGCTCCAGATGGGCCACAAAAGCTATTAATCCCTGCTGATCAGAAAGATCAATTCTTAGCCAAGGTCGAAGAAAATCGAGGCAAAGGTGTCAAACTGGTTCGCTACAAAATTCAGTCGGGTGACAACTTAGGCGCTATTGCTCAAAAGCATAACACCACCATAAAAGTCATTCAAAATGCCAATGGCATGTCAGACTCTAATATTAGAGCTGGACGCTACTTGTTAATTCCAACGTCTACGCAATCAGACAGTACTTATGCCCTAAGTGCAGATAACCGTCTAAAGCAAACCCAATCGCGTAACAGAGGTGACTACAAGGTCTCTCATACAGTAAAATCTGGTGAGAGTTTCTGGACTATAGCTAAAAACCATAACGTCTCTGTGCAATCATTAGCAAAGTGGAATGGCATGGCACCTAAAGATACACTACGTGTTGGCCAAAAATTGGTGGTATGGAAGCAAGGACAACAAGGCGCTGTAATGCGCACCGTTTACTACAATGTCCGCAGCGGAGACAGCATTAGCACTATCGCCAATCGCTTTAAAGTGAGCTCTAGCGATGTAATTAAATGGAACAACCTTAATGAGTCTAACTACCTACAGCCAGGACAAAAGCTCAAGCTGTATGTCGATGTAACTAAGGTTAGCGTTTAACCTCTACAATAGAAAAACTTGCTATCATAGGGTTATGATCGGAGGCGCCACTGATGGGCGCCTCTGCTTTCTTTAGCTCCAAGCCGCGGTAATAAAGATGGTCCAATACATGGCCACCCATAAATTGTGTTCGTTGATCGGGTTCAAATTGTACTTCTTCAAGATTTGCCGACGATACAATCTCTGTCAATTGTTCAAGCCTTGCATCACTCCACGTATTAAAGTCTCCGCCAAGAATGACTGGCCCATTATGTTGCTCAAGCTTACTCGCTAACAGTTTTAGCTGCTTTGAGTACGCCTTAGTACCTATGGTAAAGTTGATACCATGCAGGTTACCTACCGCAAGCACTTCCCCATTAGACAAAGGATAGGTAGCAAATAACGCTGACTTAGGGATCTGAATCCAAGGTTCTGCATCTAACTGAGCACAGACTCGGATGGGGTAAACTTGGGTAATATTGAACACACCCGCACTCACATCAAATGACTCAAACGCTTTCACTTGTTGCCCTACCCAATCCAGTTGATATAACCAGTCTTTAAATTCATCCGTAAAGCTGACTTCTTGTAGAAGCCCAAGTTGTTTTCCTTTAAGTAGCTTGGTCAATTCAGGTTGCCAAGTTTCTTTGTTTTGCTTGTAGATATTCCAAACCAATACATCAATGCGCCCTTCATCATCAATAGCTTGACCACTTTTCTCAAATACCGAACATTGAAAGACACTTTCCATCTCACTATCGGTGATCCCATCTGCGATAATCAGATGTTCGGAATCAGGCACACTAATGGGAAATTCAATCGCTAAAACGGCTGTCGTAAAGAGTACAGCAATAACGGGAGCAAGCAGCCACCTTGTTGAGCGTGATGTCATGTTGGAGATACCTAGCTAAGAGCCCATGAGTAGTTGAATTGTATAACCTTATACTATTTCCTGCCCCATAGAAAAGAAAAGCCCCCGCACAATGGCGAGGGCTTACAGTACTTTTGTAGCGAGATTAAATCGCGTCTTCGTCTTCTTCGCCGGTACGGATACGAACAACACGCTCTACGCCAGTCACGAAGATTTTGCCGTCGCCAATTTTACCTGTTTGAGCGGTTTCAACAATCGTATCAATGCATTGCGCTGCAACATCTTCTGATACAACAATTTCCAGCTTAACCTTAGGAAGAAAGTCGACCATATACTCAGCTCCACGATAAAGCTCAGTGTGGCCTTTTTGACGACCGAAGCCTTTCACTTCAGAAACCGTCATCCCTGTAATTCCAACTTCAGCTAGCGCCTCGCGCACATCATCAAGTTTAAAAGGTTTAATGATCGCTTCAATCTTTTTCATTCCTACTCCCTAATTTGGTCAAGCCTATGACAAGTCCAAGTATTATCAACGATTTCCACCAAATTACCATATAGGAATTGCGCATTCTTGAGCTTAAGAGAGTAAAAAGTGTTGCTATTATTTCATCGAAGAATAATAAGCCGCAAGATTCTCCATATCTTGATCGCTTAGCATCGACGCTTGCGCCTGCATCACGGCCGCCAGACCGCCATTGCGTTGCTTCGCCTTGTACGCTTTCAGAGAAGTCACGATATATTTAGCATTTTGACCATTCAAGTTAGGATAGCCATCAATAGCAGCCTTGCCGTCAGCACCATGACAAGCAGCGCAAATTTTCGCTTTTGCTTTACCTGCTTCAACATCAGCTGCCTGTGCTGTTACTCCTACCAACGACGTTAATAGAGCCGCAACAATGAGAGTCTTCTTCATAATTACTCCTTGTTAATTATGTTTCTTCCAATTAAAACGGTGACTTGAGCCAGTATAACCTCTGCATACAAATGAATCGCCGACCGCAACTACCTCTTCGTTATACATCAAAATCGGCGTCTGCGATCGTTTCCAAGGCGGAATTTGATACTCCTGAAACAGTTTTTTTAGTTTTCGACTCCCAGAGCGCTCTTCGGGGTGAGCCGTTAAACCTCCTGGATTAAACTGAACCCATACTTTTTCGTCTAGCTTCGGTGCTCGCACAAGCAAACCGCTATGACTATGACTATGACTATGACTACTAATCTCTACAAGACCTAAGCCGTTAGGCAACTCTATAGCTGTATCTATAACAATAGCGGATTGCCAATACGGTGCTTCCTTGCTCTGTTCAATAAGAAATAGGCTTTTTTGGAAGCGCCTTACGCTCACTTTACCGATAATTAATTTAGGATTGGCATCTTGTGACGCCTGTATTACCTCTTGGTAAATCAATCCTAGTTGTTTCTTGCCTGGCATAGGTAAGCCATATTGCGCAAACCAACGCCGCAACAGGCGATTGCGTATAGCATCGGATAGCTTGGATAAAACGTCCGCATTCAGGCTATCATCGATATTAAGAGCGCTTTGATAATGCGGTTCTAAAAGCTCATCTAATAGCTGCTCTTGTTCAAAACAAAGTTGTGCACTTCGCAATGCAGCAGCTTGTATTTCAGGCCAACGCGCAGATAGAACAGGAATGACTTGGTGTCGAAGAAAGTTTCGATCAAATTGCGTATCTTGGTTACTTTCATCTTCTACCCATTCAAGTTGTTGTTGCTTGGCAAAAGCTTCTAACGCCTCTCTCTTCAACGATAAAAAGGGTCGCACTAATACAGCTTCACCAAAGGCTGATTTCGCCCCCATTGCAGCCAAACCCCGGGGTCCACTGCCACGTTTAAGTGCCAACAGCAGAGTCTCTAACTGGTCATCTACATGCTGAGCCGTAAGAAGTAAGTCATTCTTGTTGAGGTGTTTAGACAACAAGGCATAGCGTGCTTCTCTCGCTTGAGCTTCAAGGCTTTGCTTGCTATTAACGTCTAGACTGGCAAATTCAACATAAAAAGAGATGTTGGCTTCTTCACACCATAACCGGCACTGTTCCACCCAATGGTCAGCGTTGTGACTCAATCCATGATGAACATGTACCGCACGAACTTCGAGTGTTGGATTCTGCAATTGATAATGAGATAAGCACTCTAGCATCACTCTAGAGTCTAAGCCGCCACTCAACGCCAGCACCAGTCGGCTAGCATCCTCAGTAAGACAAGCATTGGTCACATCTGAAAAGATTTCAATAACAGACTTCACGGTATTCCTTAGCAATACCCATCGTACTAAATAACGGGTCATTCTAGCTTGTTAAAATGTTCGATAACGACGTTAGAATTTTTGATTGTAGAATAACTATTTATCGAAAAATTCTGCCTTGTTCTCGAGCATTTTTCCTACGCTATTTCTGATCACTTACTTAGTGTAATTGGTATAAACACAATCAAAAAAGGTGAGCCAAGCTCACCTTTAACAATAAATCATTCGTTATCTAGTTGCCTAGATTAGCAATAACCGTAACTCATTAAACGGTCATAACGACGCTCTAGAAGCTCTTCATTATTTTTGCCTTCGAGCTCTTTAAGCTGAGCAATCAGTGTGCTCTTCACATTTTCAGCAGTATGAACAGGATCACGATGTGCACCACCTAGAGGCTCAGAAATGATCTCATCAATCAAACCTAGCTCTTTCAAGCGAGGAGCCACTAGGCCCATAGCTTCAGCAGCTTGTGGTGCTTTGTCTGAATCACGCCATAGAATTGAAGCACAGCCTTCAGGAGATATAACCGAGTAGGTTGAGTATTCAAGCATGTTGACATAGTCACCCACGCCAATAGCAAGAGCGCCACCAGAGCCCCCTTCACCAACAACGTTACAGATAACTGGTACTGTTAAGCCTGCCATCACTTTTAGGTTAGTTGCGATAGCTTCAGATTGACCACGCTCTTCTGCACCAACACCAGGGTATGCACCCGCGGTATCGATAAAAGTAATGATTGGCATTTTGAAGCGCTCAGCCATTTCCATCAGGCGCAATGCCTTGCGGTAGCCTTCTGGTTTAGGCATACCAAAGTTACGGATAACTTTCTCTTTGGTTTCACGACCTTTTTGATGACCGATTATCATCACAGGGCGGCCATCTAGACGAGCCATACCACCAACAATAGCCTTATCATCAGCAAACGTACGATCACCACACAGTTCATCGAACTCAGTGAACACGTTCTCAATGTAGTCATAAGTGTAAGGACGAAGCGGATGGCGAGCTAGCTGAGCTACTTGCCATGCACCTAAGTCACCAAAGATTTTTTTCTTCAGTTCTAGGCTCTTCTTTTCAAGAGAAATAATCTCCTTATCCAGATCAACTCCCTCTTCTCCACCGTGTAGACTTACATCGCGCAGGGCTTCAATCTTTGCTTCTAGCTCTGCAATTGGCTTTTCAAACTCTAGAAAGTTCAAACTCATCTAGCATTCCTTCATTCATTGAGCTGAAGACAGCGTGTTCTGTCATCAGTTAAATTCGAGTTCCACTTGGTCATTACCAAGCAACTGCTTTAAATCGTCAATCAACGTATCGGTTGGCGTAACTCTCCATTCCACTCCCAAAGAGAGCTTAGCTCTTGCGTCGCTACGTTGATAATAAATATTGACTGGAATAGTACCAGCGCGATGCGGTTCCAACACTCGACTAAAGCGTTCGAAGAACTGGGCATCGATTTGAGACTCAGATATCGAAATACTGAGTCCTGAGGCGTATTTTTCGCGAGCATGGCCAAGATCCATCAACTCACGCGCCGTCATTTTAAGGCCACCATTGAAATCATCAAAGCTGACCTGTCCAGAAACCACTACAATTCTATCTTTTTCTAGCAATTCTGCATACTTTTCTAACACATCTGAGAAAAGCATCACCTCCATTCGGCCTGAACGGTCATCAAGAGAGAGAATACCGATACGCGTTCCTCGCTTAGTTGTCATTACTTTAGCCGCAATAACAAGTCCCGCTAAGGTAACCGACTGATCTCGCCGTGTAGGCGTTGCATTGTTCAATCGGCAACTGGTGTATTTGGCCAACTCACGAAGATACAGATTTATTGGATGTCCCGTTAGATATAGGCCAAGGGTTTCGCGCTCCCCTTCTAGCCATACCTTTTCTGGCCACTCAGGTACTTGGGCGTATGCCTGCTCAACATCAGAGTGAGTATCGGTTAATACACCAAACATGTCACTTTGACCAAAAGCCTCAGCTTGATGGTATTGACCTGCAGCTTTCACTGCAGCATCCACCGAAGCCATCATAGCCGCTCTGTGTGGTCCTAATCGGTCGAGTGCACCAGCCTGTATAAGCTTTTCAATGACACGTTTATTACATTTTTTAAGATCGATACGAGCACAGAAATCGAACAGGTCTTTAAAGTGTCCGTCTTTATTACGAGCTTCGATGATACTTTCAATAGGACCTTCACCCACACCTTTGATAGCACCGATACCATATACAATGGCTCCAGTATCATCGACATTGAAGCGATAAAGGCCTGAGTTAACATCCGGAGGAAGCAGTTTGAGCCCCATACGAATACACTCATCGACAAGCCCAACGACTTTTTCGGTGTTGTCCATATCGGCAGTCATTACTGCGGCCATGAACTCTGCCGGATAATGGGTTTTCAGCCACAGAGTCTGATAAGACACCAGAGCGTAAGCGGCTGAGTGCGACTTGTTAAAGCCGTAGCCTGCAAACTTCTCTACCAAGTCGAAGATTTTCATCGACAACTCGCCATCAACACCGTTGTTCTCTGCACCTTCTTTGAAAATAGATCGTTGCTTCTCCATCTCCTCAGGTTTTTTCTTACCCATCGCACGACGAAGCATATCTGCTCCACCTAGCGTATAGCCTGACAAGATCTGTGCGATCTGCATGACCTGCTCTTGATAGAGAATGATGCCGTAAGTTGGATCAAGTGTTTCTTTTAGTGATTCATGTTGCCAAGTTTCATCTGGGTAAGAGATGGCCTCACGGCCGTGCTTACGATCGATAAAGTTATCTACCATTCCCGATTGCAGTGGACCGGGACGGAACAACGCCACCAATGCGATGATATCTTCAAAACAATCTGGTTGAAGACGCTTGATAAGGTCTTTCATACCTCTGGATTCTAGCTGGAATACCGCTGTTGTTTCGGAGTTCTGCAGCAGCCTAAACGAGGCCTGATCGTCTAATGGAATTGACTCTATACGAATAGGTTGTTGACCACTTTGCTCTAAGCGTGGGTTCACTAACCCAAGAGCCCAGTCGATAATAGTCAGTGTACGCAAACCCAAGAAGTCGAACTTCACCAAGCCTGCGGTTTCTACGTCATTCTTATCGAACTGAGTAACAGGGAACTGCCCCTCAGCATCTGCGTAGATAGGCGCAAAGTCAGTGATTGTGGTTGGTGAGATAACTACACCACCAGCGTGCTTACCGGCGTTACGAGTACAACCCTCAAGGATACGACACATGTCGATAAGGTCTTTTACCTCCTCATCCGCTTCGTACAATTCACCCATTTGCGGCTCAGCATCAAAAGCTTTAGCGAGTGTCATACCAGGATCTGGCGGTACCAACTTAGAGATTCTATCAACAAATCCATACGGGTGACCTAGCACACGACCTACATCGCGGATAACCGCTTTTGCAGCCATAGTACCAAAGGTAATAATCTGCGATACCGCATCTCGTCCATACAACTCAGCGACATGGTCAATTACCTGATCGCGTTTATCCATGCAGAAATCGATATCGAAATCAGGCATTGAGACACGCTCAGGGTTCAAGAATCGCTCAAACAGTAAGTCGTACTCCAAGGGATCAAGATCGGTGATCTTTAGAGCATAAGCCACCAATGAACCAGCACCTGAACCACGACCAGGACCGACAGGAATATCATTATCCTTAGACCATTGGATAAACTCCATTACGATCAAGAAATAACCAGGGAAACCCATCTGGTTGACAACGTCGAGTTCAATCTGCAGACGCTCATCATATTCCGGGCGCTTTTGTTGGCGGATAGTCGGGTCAGGAAATAGAAACTCTAGGCGCTCTTCAAGTCCTTCTTGGGACTTGTGAACCAAGAAGTCTTCAATGGTCAAATCACCCGTTGGAAAGTTCGGTAGGAAATACTCTCCAAGACGCACCGTAACGTTACAACGCTTGGCGATTTCCACACTATTTTGCAATGCTTCTGGAATGTCGGAGAAGAGTTCACACATCTCTTCTTCGGTACGAAGATATTGCTGAGCGCTGTAGTTTTTAGGGCGACGAGGGTCTTCTAGCGTATAACCATCATGAATAGCGACACGTATTTCATGAGCATCAAATTGGTCTTGATTAACAAAGACCACTTCATTGGTTGCTACAACAGGCAACTGATATTGATCTGCGCATTCAAGAGCAAAATGGAGGTAGCTTTCTTCATCAACGCGACCTGTTCGCGTCAATTCCAAATAAAATCGTTCTGGAAAATGCTGCTGATAAAAACCAACGCTTTGCTCAGCAAGGTCATGATTTCCCTTTAGTAATGCCTTACCCACTTCGCCACTTTTACCACCTGAAAGGATTATTAACCCTTCATTTAGTTCAGCAAGCCACGCCTTATCAATGACGGGTTGGTGCTGAATATGCCCTCTGAGATAAGCCTTTGATATCAACAAGGTCAGGTTTTTATAGCCTTGATTGTTAGTAGCAAGAACCGTTAGACGTGTGAGTTCATCACCAAACTCGTCCGACTGCATTGTGAAGTCAGCACCAATAATGGGTTTAACGCCAGAGCCATGCGCGGTGTTATAAAATTTCACCAAACCACAAAGGTTAGTGAAATCCGTAAGCGCCATTGCAGGCATGCCTAGTTCAGCTACCTTCTTGACCAAAGGTGGCACTTTAGACAAGCCATCTACCATGGAAAAGTCACTGTGGACGCGTAAATGTATAAACCTAGGCTCTGTCATAATTACTCTGTTGTTCCGTTAGTCCATTAATCTCTATTTGGGAGAAGGAATGCAAATTTTAGGATTAAGTTATGTTGAGTTGGGATTAATCTAAGCCCAAAGCTCGTTTAACGGGTTTAAAACTCTTTCTATGCTCTGCAATCACACCATGTTGCTCAATAGCATCAAAATGTGCCTTAGTCGGATAGCCTTTGTGCTTTGCAAAACCAAATTCAGGGTGCTTCTTATCAAGCTCGACCATTTCTTCATCGCGCACTACCTTAGCAAGGATAGAAGCGGCACTAATCTCAGCAACCCTTAAGTCACCTTTAACCACTGCCAGCCCTGGCATAGCCAGATCGGGAACCCTATTACCGTCAATCAAGGCAAAGTCAGGTTGCACAGAAAGACCTTCAATGGCTCGTGTCATGGCCAACATCGTCGCATGAAGAATATTGAGCTGGTCGATTTCTTCTGGCGAACAGCGACCAACAGACCAAGCTAATGCTTTTTCTTTTATCTCAGGAAAGAGCGCCAATCGTTTTTTCTCAGACAAGGCCTTTGAGTCGGTTAAACCTTGAATAGGGTTATTAGGGTCGAGGATCACGGCAGCGGTAACCACATCACCGACTAATGGCCCTCGCCCAACCTCATCCACACCAGCAAATAATTCATACCCTTGCGGATATTCAAACGCTGGTAATTCTACTTTTGCTTTAACCATATTACTTGCCTATCAAATTCAATACTGCGGTAGCTGCCTGAGTATCAGCATCACGCTTGATCCAAGAGTGCATCTCTGTAAATTTATCCGTCATGTAAGACGTATCACCATCAATAATATTCTGCATGGCCTCGAAGATGTTCTGCGCATTACACTCTTCCATGATCAATTCTTTCAGAAGCTCTTCATCAGCAAGAAGATTGGGCAAACTGTAGTACTTGTTAAGCATCATACGCTTGGCGATAAACCCACTAAGTTTGTTCACTTTATAAGCAGTCACCATTGGGCGATTGACCAGCATACCCTCGAGTACAGCAGTACCGCAGGCAAGTAAGATATAGTCAGCAGCGGCCATAATATTGCGAGCAGAATTCTCTTCTATGATTTGAAAATCCAGCTCAGGCGCTATCTGTTGCCAAATTTCTTCAAACTGCGCTCGTCTTGCTGGGTTTACAGCCGAAACAATAAAGCCTATGTCTGGGTACTTTTCTTGTAATAGTTTACAGCCACTAATAAAGTCTTCTGCCATTAGCTTAATCTCGCCGCGGCGACTTCCTGGCAAAACCGCTATCCAGCGCTTATCTTGTTGCAAACCAAAGCGTTCGCGAGCCTCTGATTTACTCGAATGTAAAGGAATCGCATCGGCTAATGTATGTCCAACAAACTCACAAGCTACATTGTATTTATCGTAGAAGGCCTTTTCAAAAGGCAAGAATGCTAAGACCAGATCTGTGGCTGCATCAATCTTAAATATACGCTTTGGTCGCCATGCCCAAACCGAAGGACTGACATAATGTACGGTTTTAAGGCCTGCATTTTTTAGTTCAAGTTCAAGGCGCAGATTAAAATCAGGGGCATCGATTCCGATGAAGACATCCGGTTGCCACTCTTTAAAGAATTTAGCCACTTCCTTCTTAATGTGCAAAATGCGACGTAATCGACCTAACACCTCAACCAAGCCCATGACTGAAAGCTCTTCCATATCAAACAAAGAACGACAACCTAAAGCTTGCATCTTAGGCCCAGCAATACCGACAAATTCTGCATCAGGGTAGCGTTGCTGGATCCCTTTAATAAGACCCTCGCCAAGAGTGTCTCCGGACAATTCTCCGACAACAACACCGATACGTAATGGTCGACTCATTCTAGGCTCTCCTGAAGTATTTCCTGAAATATATAAACAAAAAGACCGCCCATTACAGCGATCTTTTAGAGGGTCAACTAAACACTGATATCAGCGAATGATGCCACGGTTAACATCATTGGTTAGGTAATCCAAGAACTGCTTAACCGCTGGGTACTCCTCAGCAGATTGAGCAATCTCGACTTTAGCTTCATCTAACGTTAGACCTGAGCGATACAATGTTTTGAATGCACGACGCACAGCAAGAATGTCTTGCTTCTCAAAGCCACGACGCTTCATGCCCTCTGAGTTGATACCAATTGGGCTACAGTGGTTGCCTTGTGCCATTACAAATGGCGGTATGTCTTGTGCAACAGTAGAGCCACCACCAACAAAGGCATGTGCACCCAGAGTACAGAACTGATGTACAGGTACCAAGGCAGTCAAGATAACAAAATCTTGTACCTTCACGTGACCTGCCAGTGTCGCATTGTTACCCAAGATAACATTGTCACCAATCATACAGTCGTGTGCAATATGCGCGTTTACACAAAATAGATTATCACTACCTACTTGAGTAATGCCTTTATCTTGAATCGTACCGCGGTGCATTTGCACGCTTTCACGAATCACATTGCGGTCACCAACGATAAGTTGCGTGGCTTCGCCTTGGTATTTCTTATCTTGGTTTTCTTCACCCAAAATAGCAAAAGAAAACACGCGGTTTCCATTACCAATCTTGGTCAAACCCTTAATTACGACATGAGACATAATCTCATTGTCTTCACCAATCTCTACATCGCCACTGATGTATGTAAACGGGCCTACCGTTGTGTTGGCACCAATTTTTACATTACCTTCAATAACTGCAGTAGGGTGAATTTTTGCAGTAGGATCAATCATATTAGAATTCTCGACGAGCACATTTCAATTCTGCAGAACACACAACCTCACCATCTACTTTAGCAACACCGTTGAACATCGCGATACCACGACGGTTTTTCAACAGCTCTACTTCGATGATCATTTGGTCACCAGGGCTAACAGGTTTACGGAACTTCGCTTGATCAACACTAGCAAAGTAATACAATTCATTTTCCTTTGGCTCACCAAAGGTTTTAAACGCAAGTAGGCCCGTTGCTTGAGCCATTGCTTCTAGGATAAGAACCCCAGGAAAAACAGGTAATTGAGGGAAATGACCTTGAAACTGAGGCTCGTTAAAGCTTACGTTTTTTAAACCAATCAGGTACTTACCTTCTTCAAAATCAGTTACTCGGTCAAGAAGTAGAAACGGGTAACGGTGTGGAAGAAGAGATTGGATCTCCATTATATCCATGGTCTTTTTTTCAGAAGTCAAAGTTCAGTTCCTTTAATGTAACGCTTTAATTTATTTGAGAATTATAGACTAAAAAGACCTGCTTATTGCAGGCCTTGATGCTAACTTTATTCGCCAAGCCTTTTTTCAATCTCGCCAAGGCGATTCAGCATGTCTTCTAGCCTATTTAGGCGGGCAACAGATTTGCGCCACTCCCTATTAGGTTGTGCCGGCATGCCAGAGGAGTATACCCCTTTCTCAGTGATACTCTTAAGGATCATAGCTCGACCTGAGATCATTGTCCCGTCGGCTATTTCCAAGTGTCCTGAGATAGCGGCGCCGCCACCAATAATACAATATTTGCCGATATGGGTGCTACCACCAACAACAGTACCGCCAGCAATACAAGAGCCGTAATCAATACGCACGTTGTGGCCAATCTGAAGTTGGTTATCCAGAATCACATTACTTTCAATAATGGTGTCATCTAAGGCACCTCTATCTACGGTAGTGCTCGCTCCAATCTCAACTCGGTCGCCAATTTTTACAGAACCAACTTGCGGGATCTTAATCCACTCACCGCGTTCATTAGCGTAGCCAAAGCCATCAGCGCCGATAACAGAGCTTGAGTGGAATACACATCGCTCGCCCACCTCTACATGATGATAGAGAGTCGCGTTAGCCCAAAGCCACGTACCTGCACCGACCTTAGCGTTTTTGCCTACATAAGCACCTGCGCCAATGCAGACATTATCACCCAGTACTGCGCCCGACTCTACCGTGGCATTTGGACCGACAGAAACATTGCTTCCTAAAGTCACGTCATCAGCAATAGATGCCGACGCTGAGATCCCTATGGCAGGTACTTCGGGGTTATTTAATGCTTGAGCAACCTTGGCATAGGCTACATAAGGGTCGGCGACAACCAGAACATTGCCAGTGCAATGCTCTCGTTCACTTTCTTTTACCATGACCACTGACGCTTTACACTCTGGCAATTGCTTCTTGTAGCGAGGATTAGACAGGAAGGTAATTTGCCCCTCTTCTGCTTTATCCATCGCTGCTACCGAAGCTATTGTAGCATCTGGGTCACCATACAGTGTGCCACCCGTGATTGATTCAAGTTGTTTTAGCGTCAGTTTTGTCATAGTCGATTACTTAAGCTCGTCGATTACTTTTTGAGAAAGATCCAGTTCCGGTTTTGCGTATTGTAGAGCTTGTGCATCTACAACCATATCAACACCTTCACGCTCAGCAACTACACCGATTGCATCTTGAATAACTTTAAATAGTTTTTGCTTCTCTTGAGCTTCACGACGTTTACCATCACGCTCTAGAGATTGACCTTTAAGCTTGTATTCTGCTTCAAGACCTGCGATTTCGATTTGTAGCTTACGAACACCATCATCACCAAGCAGTTCGCCGTCACGACGAGCTTGGTCCATTTTACTTTTAATCTTATTTTCAATTTCTTTTAGCTCAGCAGACTTGTCCTTGAACTCATCTTGAAGAGTTTTAAGAACGGCTTCACGCTGAGGAAGCTCTTGGAAGATCTGAGCAGTATTCACGTATGCAACCTTCTGTGCAGCTTCGGCTGCATTCGCTACCAAAGATGTAGATAGAACTACAAGGCTAAGGCCAGCTGCTTTAATTAGTTTTTTCAAAATGTTTTCCTCAAAGATTAGAAGGTTCTACCAATTGTAAAGGTGAAGACCTCTTTATCGTCACCCTCATAAATTTCTACTGGAGTTGCCAATGAGAAGACTAAAGGCCCCATCGGTGACATCCATTGTAATGCTGCACCGACAGAAGCACGGAATGCAAACGGGTCTGAGTAGTCGTAGTAGTACTTAGAACCCGGTAGATTCTCATCAATAGCAACGTCAGTAAACTCTGTATCCCATACACTTGCGATATCAAAGAAGACACTGGTACGAATCTGATTGCGGAAGCTATCACCCGCAAACGGAGTCGGTACAATCAACTCTATACTACCTAGCATGGTTGCGTTACCACCCGCAGATTCGTCTGTTGCAGAGTAACATGGGTTGTTTCCACCACCATTACCTGAACAACCAGTTGGATCGTTATATACCGCTTTCGGTCCCGCTGAGTTAGATCCAAAACCACGTAGCGTAGTAAAGCCACCGGCGTAGAAGTTCTCGTAGAATGGGAACAGATTGTCGTTACCATCTGTCTGACCGTAGCCATTACCATAACCTAAGCGGCCACGTAGCAATAATGCAAAGGTCTGTTTCTGGTTCAACGGGAAGTACTGTCTCGCATCATACTGTAGCTTAAAGTACTGCGCGTCAGAACCCGGAACTGTCATTTTACCCGTTAAGCGTTGGTGGTTACCTGAAGTCGGGAAAATACCGCGGTTTAGATTATTACGCGTCCATGTCAGAGAAACATCAAAATCGTCAGTATCTAGCGTATTATTGAGCGGATCGTAGTTATCGCCTTGAGATTGAAGGAATTGTTCAATCTGAACATATGGGTCAAGGTTGGATAAACTGTTGTGCGTATAACCGATACCCACTTCAAAGAAGTTCAATTCATCAAATGGGAAACCCCAAGTCAATGAGCCGCCATAACTTTCGTTGGTATAGTCAACAATACCTGCTTCCGAAGCTTCAAATTTATTGTAGAAGACCTTACCGCCCAAACTCACACCATCAAGGTTCCAGTATGGGTCACGGTATTCTAAGCTAACGTTTTGCTGGTAATCATTCATCATTGCGTTGATGCCAACGCGATTACCTGTACCTAAGAAGTTATCTTGCTGAAGACCAACCTGGAAGCTGATACCTGATTCTGTACCATAGCCAACACCGAAGTTAACACTTCCTGAGTTTGCTTCTTTCACAGAGTACACCACGTCCACTTGGTCGGCAGTGCCTGGTACTCGAACGGTCTGAACATCAACGGTTTCAAAGAAGCCCAAGCGGTTCAAACGAGTCTTACCTGTCTCTAGGTTTCTCGAGTTCAGCCAGCTCCCTTCCATCTGACGCATCTCACGGCGCAGCACTTCGTCTTTGGTGATGTTATTACCAACAAAACGAATGTCACGAACATAGATGCGATTGCCCGCTTCTACGTTGACGACTAGAGATACGGTGTTGTTCTCATCATCAAATTCTGGGATGGTGCGTACGTTAGGGTAAGCATAACCTGCCTCCCCCAAAACTCGCTTAATGGACTCTTCCATCCCAGTAACAGCGCCGCCGCTATAGACATCGCCTTCCTCAAATGGGTTCATCGCTTCAAACTCATCGCGTTTACCGATCAGCTCACCACGCACCTCAACATTTTCAACCTTGTACTGCTCACCCTCATCCAAGAATAGAGTGATGTATACCCCTTTCTTATCCGGCGAAATAGCAACCTGGCTTGAGTCGACCTTAAATTTGAGATATCCCCGATCTAGGTAATACGATTTTAGTGCTTCCAGATCACCCGCTAGTACTTGCTTTTGGTATTTATCATCAGCCATAAAGTTCCACCATGGCACATTAACATTTAAGTTAAAGCGCGACAGCAGTTCACTATCTGTGTAGACGGTGTTACCGATGAAGTTGATCTGTTGTATCTTGGCTGAAACGCCCTCAGAAAAGACAAATTTCAAATCAGCACGATTACGTGGAAGAGGCGTTACAACAGCTTGTACAGACGCGTTGTATTTGCCCACGCTGTAGTAGAAGTCCTCAAGCCCTTTTTCTATGGTACTCAATGCAGTGCGGTCTAATGCCTCACCCACTTGAACACCAGATGAATTTAGGTTTTGTTGTAGTTGCTCTTCTTCGATGGCTTTGTTGCCAGAGAATGAAACGCTCGCAATAGTAGGACGCTCGGTAACGCGCACGACCAATACATCGCCATCGCGCAACACCTTCACATCCTCATAGTTACCTGAGCGGTATAAAGATTTAATGATGTCCGATACATCTTTTGAGGTGACGTCATCACCAACACGAACAGGCATCTCCAATAGTGCAGCACCTAATGCAACGCGCTGCAAACCTTCGATTCTTATATCTTCAACTACAAAATTTTCTGCACCGTGAACAGCACTACTTCCAAGTAGTAACGCGGTAAGCAGGATACGTTTTAGCGACATATCGACTTCTAACTTCCTATAAAAATACGCTGTTAGTCCCTTTGGACTACAGTCGCATAAAATCGTTTAAAATTGCGATAGACATCAGTGCAAACACAATTGCGCCACCGACGCGGTACCCCATTTCTTGAATTTTCTCTGGTACCGGGCGACGAATCACCGCTTCGACCGCAAAAAACAACAGATGTCCGCCATCCAATATAGGCAGTGGCATCAAGTTGATAATTCCTAGGTTAATACTTATTAATGCTAAAAAGCCAAGAAAATAAGCTAAACCATAATCTGCTGTCGCTCCAGCTCCCTTGGCTATGGATATTGGGCCACTAAGATTGTTCAATCCTACGTCACCCACGACTAATTTTTTCAACATACTAAGCGTTAGAGAGATCACCTGTTTAGTTTTCTCAATCGCTTTACCGACCGACTCTACAGGACCAAATCTCAAGTCAAATCGATACTCTTCAGGCCATTCACCAAATTTTGGTGATACGCCAGCAAACCCCATATCGCCCTCTCTGGTTTCTCGTACTCCAGGGGTAAGGGTAATTGGAACAGTCATACCATTGCGATTAACTTCTAACTGCAATGGTAGGCCGGGATTATCGCGGATAATAGAGGCAAAATCTTGCCACTCGCTCACAGAGTTACCATTCACTGATAAAACCGTATCTCCGACCTTAAGGCCTGCTTTGTCTGCAGCTCCGCCTTCTTGTACGTGAGCAAATGCCATGAAAATCTCAGGCGAATACGGTCTAAAGCCTAGCGTCGCCATAGCTGACTCTTTTTCTGGATCGAAATTCCATCCGTTAAGGTCAACTACTAAAGTTTGTTCTTGACCGACTTCTTCTGGCGAAGTCACCGTTACCGTCATTTGATCATCGCCAATACGCGAAATTAAACGCATGTTAACTGATTCCCAATCGGCGGTTTGGACGCCATCGATAGACTTAAGTTCCATACCTTGCTGAATCCCTGCCTGGGCAACGATAGAATTGGGAGTTACCTCACCAATTACCGGCTTAACCGCTGGGATACCAATCAGGAACACAAACCAATAGGCTAAGATAGCAAACAGAAAATTAGCAAAAGGTCCTGCTGCAACAATCGCGCTTCGCTGCCACAGCGTCTTTTTATCAAAGGCTTGGTTTCGCTCATGTTCGGCAACTTCTTCTACACGCCCGTCAAGCATCTTGACGTAGCCACCGAGGGGGATAACAGAAATAGAATACTCGGTTCCCGTCTTACCTATCTTTTTCCAGATAGATTTACCAAAACCGATAGAAAACTTATGAACCTTAACTCCACATCTACGGGCAACCCAAAAATGGCCATATTCATGAACTGCGACCAAAATGCCCAGCGCAACAATAAATGAAGCAAAATTCCATAATATGGAGGTCATTACGTCTATCCTTAACCTAGTTGCTCACGAGCGAGAATTCGCGCCATTCTATCTAGCTCTATCAAGCTTTCCAAGCTATCCAATTGGTTAGCTTGCTCAGTTGCACAAACCTTGCTCATTACGGCACCATTTACTCGTGCAATATCGGTAAATGCTATCTTGCGTTGCAAAAAAGCGTCCACTGCAATTTCATTTGCTGCATTTAGCGCCGTTGTCGCATGTTGCCCACTATAACAAGCTTCGATTGCCAGTTCCAAGCAAGGATATCTAGCAAAGTCAGGCTTGATAAAGGTCAACTCTCCCATCTCGGTGAAGTCGAGAGGCTTAACTCCTGCTTCTACGCGCCCTGGGTAAGAAAGCGTCAAGGCAATTGGCGTGCACATATCCGGCTCCCCCATTTGTGCAAGCGTAGAACCGTCAGCGTACTGCACCATTGAGTGAATCACAGATTGAGGATGAATAACCACTTGAAGATGCTCTTTGCTGGCATTAAACAACCAGCGAGCCTCAATGTATTCTAGGCCTTTATTCATCATGCTAGCAGAGTCTACGGAGATCTTTGGTCCCATAGACCAGTTAGGGTGAGCAATAGCTTGCTCTGGAGTCACTGCCACTAAGCTGTCTATATCGCTGTAGCGAAACGGTCCACCTGAGCCTGTTAGTAGGATCTTATGAACACCGGCGTCATCAAGGGCGCAGTGTCCTAGGTTAGTTTGAATGCTTTGAGGTAGACATTGAAAGATAGCATTGTGTTCACTATCGACAGGCATAAGCTCCGCACCATGCTCTTTCACTGCATCAACAAACAGTTGACCAGACATCACCAGTGCTTCTTTATTGGCTAAAAGAACTCGTTTACCTGCCTTGACTGCCGCCATAGTAGATAACAGACCAGCAGCACCAACAATTGCTGCCATAACCATATCAACTTCAGTTAGAGAGGCGATTTGGCAAAGCCCTTCTTCTCCAGCTAGAACTTCAGTTTTACAGCCAATAGCAGATAGCTCTTTGTGTAAGCGTAAAGCGGCAGTTTTATCCGCCATTGCGACATACTTAGGTTGCCATTGTTGGCATAAAGTAAACATTTGAGCATGGTTACTACCCGCACCAAGAGCAAATACGCGATATCGATGAGGATTTTGCGCTATAACCTTGAGGGTGCTACTACCGATTGAACCGGTAGCACCTAGAATAGTGATATTTTTCATGCTAATTGACCAATCAAGTGCCGTTTACTGCAACATGAAGTAAAGAACGGTAAACACCGGAAACGCGGCAGTTAAGCTATCGATACGATCCAATACCCCACCATGGCCCGGAATAATATTGCTGCTGTCTTTAATGCCAGCGACACGCTTAAACATACTCTCAACAAGATCACCTAGTACTGAAATAACCACAGTGACAAGGGTCAATAGCATCATTAACCAAGGAGTAGAAAACTCGAGACCAAACCAAATGGTCAAACCCCAGCCAATCAACATAGCGACAATGATGCCACCAATTAGTCCCTCAATCGTCTTATTCGGGCTTACGTTTGGTGCCATTTTATGCTTACCAAATTTACGACCGGCGAAGTATGCACCACTGTCTGCGGCCCATACTAAAGCACACACATACATCACCAACTTAGCACCGTAATAAAAATCGGTATCGATATCGATGGCGCGCAATGCTGCGATACTCCAAAAGAAAGGGACTAAGGTCAGAACGCCAAAAATGAAACGGAGTAAATGGGAGTCTTTCCACGAAGCCGTGTACTTAGGATGAGTAATCGCCAGAACACTAGCAATAAGCCACCAAATTGCACCGCCAACGACAACAACAAGCAACGCACCTGTTAGTTCAGATAATTTGAGGACGCTCTCTGGTATAAACAAAAATGGGATAAGAAAAGAGGCAAAAAGCAGTACCATTTTTTGAGCTCGAGTGCCCATTTCTACAAACTGGGTCCACTCCCACAATCCCAGTAGGGTAATAAAACCGAGCATGAGCATAAAGCCCGACAGCGGCAGCATGAACACCCCAAGGATGACTAGAGGGGCGAGAATCAGTGCCGTAATAATGCGTTGCTTCAAGGCGACTTCCTTATTTATTTTCCATGAGTGCTTTGATCTGCTCTCCAGTACAGCCAAATCGACGCTCGCGATTGACATACCAAGAGATAGCTTCGGCTAAACCGTCTTCGTCAAAGTCTGGCCAGTGCTTTTCGCAGAAGTAAAACTCTGCATAAGCTACTTGCCATAGTAAAAAGTTACTTAGGCGTGATTCACCACTAGTACGAATCAATAGATCAACTTCAGGCAAATCCGCTAGGCACACTTCTTGTGAGATGAGCTGCTCTGTAATATCCGCAGGCTGAATCTCACCACGCAACGCCTTCTCAGCAATGCGTTTAGTGGCCTGAGTGATATCCCATTTGCCACCATAGTTGGCAGCAACGTTGATCACTAAACCTGTATTATCTTGTGTCAGTTCTTCTGCTTCCGCTATTTTTTTCTGTAAACGAGAGTTAAAGCCACTTTTGTCACCAATAATTCTCAGTTTAAGATCGTTTTTATGTAAACGCTTCACTTCAGTGGTGAGCAAAGTGATAAATAGCTCCATTAGAAGACTGACTTCTTCCTCTGGACGACGCCAATTCTCACTACTAAATGCAAATAAGGTCACTGACTTCACACCAAGTTTCGCTGCGGCAGTTATCGTCTTACGTACTGCACCCACTCCTTTCTTGTGGCCATAAACTCTTGGCTTACCACGTGATTTTGCCCAGCGTCCGTTGCCATCCATGATGATAGCAATGTGCTGAGGAAGAGCGCTTGATGTTACAGAAGTGTCAGACATAAAAAGATTAAGTACATTTAACAGGAGGGAGATAATAGCAGAAAAAAACGCTGCACTGTAGGGTGCAGCGTTTGAGTAGTCAATCGATAGCCAGTTTAATTAAACTTCCATCAATTCTTTTTCTTTTGATGCTAGAACATCATCAACGTTCTTAACTGCAACATCAGTTAGCTTTTGAATCTCGTCTTGTGCTTTACGATCTTCATCTTCAGAGATTTCTTTATCTTTAAGAAGAGATTTAAAATCGCTGTTTGCATCACGACGGATGTTACGGATAGCAACACGAGCGCCTTCTGCTTCACCACGAACGATCTTAACGAGATCTTTACGACGTTCTTCTGTAAGCGGTGGAAGTGGTACTCGGATAACCGTACCCGCAGACATTGGGTTTAGGCCAAGGTCAGATTGCATGATAGCTTTCTCAACCTTAGGTGCCAGCTCCCTGTCAAATACAGTGATTGCTAGAGTACGCGCATCTTCAGCAACAACGTTTGCTACTTGATTAAGAGGCGTTGGAGCACCGTAATACTCAACTGAAAGACCAGATAGAAGGCTTGGGTGAGCACGACCTGTACGCACCTTTGAAAGAGTGTTCTTTAGCGCTTCAACGCTTTTTTCCATGCGCTGTTGCGCGTCTTGTTTGATTTCGTTAATCACGATTTCACCTTTGAAATTGTCGAGGCCTAATGACCTACCTAAGTTGTGCTTGGGCGATTATTCAGCGTTGCTGATAAGAGTACCTTCAGCTTCACCCATCACCACGCGACGAAGTGCGCCTGGCTTGTTCATATTAAATACGCGAATTGGCATGTTGTGGTCGCGTGCCAATGTGAACGCAGCTAGATCCATAACCTTAAGCTCTTTATCTAGTACTTCATTGTACGATAACTTACTGTAAAGTTCAGCGTCTGGGTTCTTTGCTGGGTCAGCATTGTATACGCCGTCAACTTTTGTTGCTTTAAGTACTAGATCCGCTTCGATCTCGATACCACGAAGACAAGCAGCAGAATCCGTTGTGAAGAATGGGTTACCTGTTCCTGCAGAGAAAATTACTACACGACCTTGGCGAAGTTCACGGATAGCATCTGCCCAGTTGTAATCGTCACACACACCTTTAAGTTGGATTGCTGACATTACGCGCGCATTAACGTATGCACGGTGCAGTGCATCACGCATTGCTAGGCCATTCATCACTGTTGCTAGCATACCCATATGGTCACCCACTACGCGGTTCATACCTGCTTCTGCAAGACCAGCACCACGGAACAAGTTACCACCACCGATAACGACACCTACTTCTACACCAAGCTCAACTAACTCTTTCACTTCCTGAGCCATACGCTCTAGGATAGTTGGGTCGATACCAAAGCCTTCTTCGCCTTGAAGAGCCTCACCACTCAGTTTTAACAGGATACGCTGATATGCTGGTTTAGGATTTGTAGTCATGAAGTATACCTTCTAAGAGAGTTATCGATTAACAGTTGAGGATGGAGACTCGGATAATAGCTTTAAGCTGAAAGCTAAAAGTTCATTACAAGTCACTATTCTCAACGGCTAGACTTAAACGTTTATTCGTAAAAAGACCGTAGCAATTGCCACGGTCTTTTTGGTATTCGCTAAGGCTAATGATTAACCTTTTTGAACTGCAGCTACTTCATCAGCAAAACTCATTTCTGCTGCTTTTTCGATGCCTTCACCAACTTCTAGACGAACAAAGCCAGTTACTGAAGAGTTACGCTCTTTAAGAACTTCACCAACAGATTTCTTTGGTTCCATTACGAACGCTTGACCCGTTAGAGAGATTTCGCCAGTGAATTTCTTCATACGGCCGATAACCATCTTCTCTGCGATCTCAGCAGGTTTGCCTTCGTTCATAGCGATTTCAACTTGAACCGCTTTTTCTTTCTCAACTACTTCAGCAGGTACGTCTGAAGGGTTAAGGAAGTCTGGACGAGAAGCAGCAACGTGCATAGCAACGTGCTTAAGTGTTTCTGCATCGCCTTCACCAGCAACAACAACACCGATTTTCTCACCGTGACGGTAAGAAGCGATTTCAGCACCTTCAACGTACTGTACGCGACGGATGTTAATGTTTTCACCGATTTTAGCAACTAGTGCAATACGAATTTCTTCGAATTGTGCTTGTAGCTCTTCAACAGAAGCTTTTGATGCTAGAGCAGCGTCAGCTACTTCGTTAGCGAATGCAGTGAAGTTTGCATCTTTAGCAACGAAGTCAGTTTGGCAGTTAACTTCAAGAAGAACAGCAACGCCGTTTGCATCTTTAACAATGATCGCGCCTTCAGCAGCTACATTGCCTGCTTTTTTAGCAGCTTTAGCAGCGCCAGATTTACGCATGTTTTCAATTGCTTGTTCGATGTCACCGTCAGTAGCAGTAAGAGCTTTCTTACAGTCCATCATACCTGCGCCAGTGCGGTCGCGCAGTTCTTTTACTAGAGCAGCAGTTACAGCCATTCTCTAATCCTCAAGTTGATTCAAAAGGTAAAATTCAGGGGCCTAAATTGGGGCCCCTGATGCATACTAGCACTTAGTTTATCTGCTGTTCGGTTTCCCGGCAAACAACTAAGTGTGACTTGGAACCGCTATTACTCAGCTTCTTCTACGAAACCGTCTTTGTCAGCAGCAGTAGCAACGTCTTTGTTACGACCTTCAGTCACAGATAGTGCTGCAGCGTTTAGGTAAAGCTGTACCGCGCGGATTGCATCGTCGTTACCAGGGATGATGTAATCAACACCGTCTGGATCAGAGTTAGTATCTACAACAGCGTATACAGGGATACCTAGGTTGTTCGCTTCTTTAACTGCGATGTGCTCGTGATCAGCGTCGATTACGAATAGAGCGTCTGGTAGGCCGCCCATGTCTTTGATACCACCAAGAGATTTCTCTAGCTTCTCCATTTCGCGAGTACGCATTAGAGCTTCTTTCTTAGTTAGTTTCTCAAAAGTACCGTCTTGAGCTTGAGCTTCAAGTTCTTTTAGACGCTTGATAGACTGACGAACAGTTTTGTAGTTTGTTAGCATACCGCCTAACCAGCGGTTGTTAACGTAGAATTGGTTGCTTGCGATAGCAGCTTCTTTAACAGCTTCAGATGCAGCGCGTTTAGTACCAACGAAAAGAACTTTACCTTTTTTCTCGCCAACTTTAGCAAGCTCAGTTAGAGCTTCGTTGAACATAGGTACAGTTTTTTCTAAGTTGATGATATGAACTTTGTTACGAGCACCAAAGATGAATGGCTTCATTTTTGGGTTCCAGTAACGAGTCTGGTGACCGAAGTGAACACCAGCTTTAAGCATATCGCGCATTGATACAGTTGCCATTTTAAAATCCTCTAAATTGGGGTTAGGCCTCCACATTCCCCATGGTTTCGACTCCCTCTTGTTTGCATTAGCAAACTGGAGCACCCCGAAACATGTGACGAAATGTGTGTGATTTAAGTAAAATTAAGTTAGTGACATAGAAAACCACTTCGCCCTATTCAAAATAGGAAGATAATGGAATCTATCTCGGCGCGGTTTATACCATATTTTCAGCCTCGATTACCAGAAATATCACGTTTATTTCACTTAAGAGACGAAAGACGTCCCTACTTGAGTTTTATTTTCATTTGCGAGCGTGCCCAGTGTTGTTAGAATAAAGAAAATTGAAGCAAGAGTTAACTGAGTACAGCATGTCGATAAAAATCAAAACTGAAGCAGAAATCGAAAAAATGCGCGTTGCCGGCAAATTAGCAGCCGACGTTTTAGAGATGATAGCCCCATACGTAAAAGAAGGGGTGTCTACGGAAGAACTGAACAAAATCTGTCACGAATTTACCCTAGAAAACGGTGCGTATTCTGCTCCGCTTGATTATCACGGGTTTCCTAAGTCTATCTGTACTTCAATCAACCATATCGTCTGCCATGGTATCCCAGCTGCAGAAGATGCAGTTGGCAGCAATGGCCAAAAGAAACCAGCGGTACTAAAGAGCGGTGACATCGTGAATATCGATATTACTGTTATTATTCCAGACGATGAAAACGCAGATCTTAGCACCCGCCCTCAAGGCTATCATGGTGATACCTCTAAGATGTTCTTGATTGGCGATGTAAGCCCAAGCGACAAGCGTCTTTGCATGGTAGCTCAAGAAGCGCTTTATCTAGGTATGAAGCAAGTTAAACCTGGCGCGACCGTAGGCCAAATTGGTACCGTTATCGAAAAACACATCAAAGAGAACAACAAAAAGAACCCTCGCAACAAGTTCTCTATTGTGAAAGATTTCTGCGGTCATGGTATTGGCAATGAATTCCACGAAGAACCACAAGTAGTGCACTACAAAAACTTTGATCGTCGCGTACTAAAAGAAGGTATGTGCTTTACCATCGAACCAATGATTAATGCAGGCAAATTTGGCTGTAGTATCGATGCGAACGATGATTGGACTGTATACACTGGTGATGGCAAAAACTCAGCGCAGTGGGAGCATACGATCGTCGTGACCAAAGACGGTTGTGAAGTTCTGACTCTGCGTAGTGAAGAATCAATACCTCGCGTTATGATAAACAAGTAACAAACAAGAGCCAGCATTATGCTGGCTTTTTTCTTGTGGAAGTAATCACATCTTGCGATTGATGTCCCTCATCGCTTAATGCTTTCGCTCATAGCCCCTACACCCAATATTCCTCGATGTTAACCTCATCAATCTGCTCTGGTTCTAAGTATTTTTCAGCATATACAAGATACGTTTCACTACTTAAGAACAATCGATATGTGTCTCGATCTAAGTGTTCATCTAACACCATAAATTTCATAATTTTTAACGATTCACTCAATTTTTTTGCGGTTTTATAAGGTCTATCTGCAGCTGTCAGAGCTTCAAATACATCCGCTAAAGCCATGATCCGCTCAGGTATACTCAGCGCCTCTCCCTTTAGTTGCCTTGGGTAACCCGTCCCCTTCATCGTTTCATGATGCGTAGAGGCATAACGGGGGACCTTAGACAAATCGTCTGGGAACGGCATCCTTTCGAGCATCTTGATAGTACTTATGATGTGCTCGTTAATCTTAAATCTATCTTCTTCAGTCAATGTCCCTTTGCGGACGGTCAGATTGTAAACCTCACCTTGATTTGCCAAAAGCTCAGGCACTTTCATTTTAATCTCATAACTAGGATCATATTCAATTAATGAAGGATGCTTAAATAGATGCTCTTCTTTGTCTGCGAGTAACGATTCCTTTGCCGGCGTTACAGAGCGAATTCCACGCGCTTCAAGTCGGCGCTGTTCTTCCGGCGATAAACCAATTTGGTCATCCAAGTAACGAGTCCAACTGCGAGTTGCGATCTGCTTGATTCTCTCAACCGAAGCGTCCTCCATAAATTCACCACCAACATTCGCTTTTGCGACATCGGCAAATTCAAGCTTTAGTTGCTCAATATCCGCTTGCAGCGCTTCATCTAAATCGGGGTCGATGTCTGGTGATTGTTGTTGATAGAAAGCGATGATTTGATCTCGAATCATTACCTCAAATCGAGTACGAATCTCATGAATTCTATTGTAATTCGCTTCTAGTTTTGAGCCTTTATCGACAATGTGCTCAGGGGTAGTGATCTTGCCGCAATCATGCAGCCAAGCAGCTATTCGAAATTCGCGTCGCTGGGCGTCAGTGGCAAATTGAAAATCAGCAAATGTGCCATCACTGGCTTTCTCTGCATGCTCCACCAGCATAATGGCAAGCTCAGGAACGCGATTACAATGTCCAGCCGTGTAAGGAGATTTATCATCAATGGCTTGCGCAATCAGTTTAATAAAAGCATCGACAAATTCTTGTTGTTGTTGCTCATATTTCGACAATTCGTTTGCCGTCGTACTTATAGATTCTGATAGCTGATGGATTTCAATGATTCTTGATGATACGGGATTTACACTAGCGTATTGACGCCCCCTTACCTTTTTTGTTTCTTCAATTAACGCCAATATCGGAACAACTATCGGGCGCGAAAACACTCTTGCCAATGGTATTAACAGCGCTAACAAGGCTGCGGAGCCTAGAGTCGCAGAAACAACATTGCTCAATGCCGCATCTAACAAAGACTCCACCGGAATCGTAATGCTCATATATTCTTCGCCTTTTTCGAACAGGTCGATTTGTCGAATATACGCATAGTGATTTTTCCCATCGGCTTCAAACTGATGTAAGGCATCACGCAAGCTTTCATCTTTAGTCGCGTCAATTAGAAACTCGTACGGCACTACGCCACTTGGGCTATTTTTCGAAAACCATTTTTCTTGAAGAAACTGGACTTCATCATCAGAAAAGCTCTCAATTGCTAAATTGAGTATGACTCTTACTTCCGGAGAAATATTCTTCGTAGCCATGTGAAAGGTATTCGCTGAATTCAATTCTTTTTTTGAATCCACAACACGTGTGGTCAGCCCTTTAAAAAAATGTTGCTTGATTGTACTTTCTAAAATCACTTGCAAGTCAATGACAGCATCAACCTCACCGCTGTATAAGGACAGTAGCCCCGTGTATAAGTTATCTAGCTCAATGATTTGTATGTCTGGATGATTGACTTCTATGTCCTCAATAATTGACCAACCTTTTAAGATGCCGAGTTTCTTACCTGACAATTGGTTAAGCTGGCTGTGTGAATCACCAAATACAGTTACGCCAAAATCAAACGTTGCAAGAGGTAAGCTAAGCTCTCCAGCCTGTCTATTGAAAACGTTGTCAGCAACAGGAGAAAGAATATCAATGTCTCCCTGTCTAAACTCTTCAACCAGTTCGGACCAGCTAACGCCATTGATAAACTTAAAGCTAACCCCCGTTTTCAAAGAAATTATTCTCATAACATCCACAAAATACCCAGCAGGGGCGCCTCGCACAGCAAAATCTAGGGGGGGCCAATCAGTTTGACTGGATACTTCAATGCTACCTGCTGAATCAACAAAACTTTTCTGTTCAGCCGTAAGTACTAAAGGGGTGACTTTAGGGAGAGGAAGTAGCTTTCGATCATTTGATGATGCCTTTAACGCTCCGGTTGCATCATAGACATGGAAGTCTGCACTCAACTGATTGATTGAATCACCCAATCGAGCCTTAATTCTCGCAGAAAGTGTCTCAGCCATCACGTCTATGCCGAGTACACTACCGTATGCTGAATTAGGGATTTTAGAGGCATAAGTTTGACCACTAACTTGAATGTTATGGAACAAATACGGCTCTGTTTTGTAAATCTTATTATTTTGAGCTCCTAAAAACCAAGGCCTGCGTACAGCATTAAATTTGCTGCCCTCAGTAACCTGATCTCTAAGTTGAAAATCTTTAGTAAAATATGACGTTGTTTTATTTTTCTCCAGAGAATGGACTTCAATCAATACCCAGCGATCCGATGCTATCGCATTTAGGTCTTGGCGTAGTTCTAAAGCCGAATCCAAATTGATGAGCTGATAAAAATGTCCATTATCTCTTGCTATATAAGCACTATAAAACAAGTTATCGTTTTGCATTAATCGAGCAAACGCATCCCTTGCAATCACGTTTTCGTCAAACCTTTCGAAATCCTGCTCTAAGCCTGACAGCAATAGTGTGAGTGTGCTAAATACAGTATCTAGACTCTTGACCTCTCGGCTAACCACTTCAGCAACATCTTTATATTTATGTTGAGCACTAATGAGCGCTTGCTGCTTGCTAAAGTAGTACTGCAAACCTATAGCAACGATGGCGGTAAGGCACGTTGTGATAATAAATAAGCTAATTACCGTAAATTTTATCGAAAAACGCCTTTTCATCCTGCCCTCATATCTATAATCCCTGCTCCTTTAGACTAGAACAACATAGATAAAGTAACTGAATATATTGGCTTTTTCTTAATTTTATCAATGTATTACTGTGTAACTGAGCAAGGTTTGCCTTGCTATCATTCACAAAATAGGGAAATATCAAAGGTAGTGAACTCAATGCATACAAGGATTTAGTGCGTGCCAAACCTAAATGCCCTCTCTCCCATCAAGCTCCCTAATGATCAGCTTGATATTCAAACCCTGCGAACTCTATTGCAAGATTTTAGCGAACAGCAGAAACGCTCCTTCTTTGAACGTCAACCTGTAACCGACTTAGTCAAAGAGCGCAGTGACTTCATGGACGCTCTATTAGAGCGACTGTGGAAACATTTCGGATTTCATCAGGTCGAGGGGGTATGCTTAGTCGCTGTTGGTGGTTACGGACGCAGTGAGCTTCACCCACTCTCTGATATCGATATTCTTATCCTGTCTAAGCGAACCCTCAAGGAAGAGTGGGTTCCAAAGATCAGTGAATTTGTCACCTTGCTTTGGGATCTAAGGCTAGAGGTAGGACACAGCGTACGAAGTGTCAAAGAGTGCCTACAGGTTGCAAGGGAAGACCTGACTGTCGCGACAAACCTTCAAGAGTCTCGCCTGATTTGTGGCAGCCAAGATTGTTTTCAAAACTTAAGAAATGAAATCGATTCTGATGAATTTTGGCCCAGTGAAACGTTTTATCGAGCCAAGCTAGAAGAGCAAAAAGAACGACATGCTCGCTACCACGATACGGGCTATAACTTAGAGCCAGACATAAAATCCAGCCCTGGCGGTTTACGTGACATTCACACCCTTAGTTGGGTTGCAAGACGCCACTTTGGCGCCACCTCGTTATTAGAGATGAGTCATCATGGGTTTCTTACCGATGCCGAGTACCGTGAACTGCAAGAGTGTCAGAACTTTCTTTGGCAAATCCGATTCGCGCTGCATATTGAATTAAAGCGCTATGATAACCGCCTCTCTTTCGCTTATCAGGCAAAAGTTGCGGAAAACCTCGGTTTTACGGGAGAAAGAAACCAGCCCGTAGAACGTATGATGAAAGAGTTCTACCGAACCCTTCGCCGTATTATTGAGCTCAATAAAATGTTGCTCAAGCTATTTGATCAGGCGATATTAAACCAAGGTAGATTAATCCCTGCAGAGATCATCAATGATGACTTTCAGCGTCGAGGCCACCTTATTGAAGCGAGAAAACCCGCTCTATTTCAGGCTCGTCCCGATACCATCTTAGATATGTTTATTCATATCGCGAATGACTCTACGATTACCGGTGTCTCGCCTCCTACACTGCGTCAATTGAGAACCGCTAGACGACGACTTAATCGATTTTTACATACCATTCCTGAAGCGCGTGAAAAATTCATGATATTGGTGCGACACCCTAATGCACTCACCAAGGCATTTAGGCTAATGCACCAGCTCGGCGTACTCTCTGCTTACCTTCCACAATGGAGTCAGATTGTCGGGCAAATGCAGTTTGATTTATTCCATGTCTACACCGTGGATGAACATAGTATGCGACTACTAAAGCATATCAATAAGTTTAGCTTTGCCAAAAACAGAGAAAGACACCCTATTTGTTGTGAGGTACTACCTCGAATTCAGAAACCAGAACTCCTCACGATTGCTGCCATTTTCCACGACATAGGTAAAGGTAGAGGTGGCGATCACTCAGTGATTGGCGAAAAAGAAGCGTACGATTTCTGTATTGAGCACGACCTCTCTAAACCTGAGGCCAAACTGGTTGCATGGCTAGTAAGAAACCACTTATTGATGTCCGTAACCGCACAGAAGCGCGATATTCAAGACCCTGATGTTATCGCGGAGTTTGCAAAAAAAGTAAAAACTGAAGAGTATTTAGAGTTTCTTGTTTGCCTGACCGTTGCCGATATTTGCGCTACCAACCCTGAGCTTTGGAACAGCTGGAAGCGCTCACTTTTAACTGAGCTATTCTACTCCACACAAAGAGCCTTGCGTCGTGGTCTGGAAAACCCAGTCGATGTCAGAGATAGAATTAGACACAATCAACAACAAGCTTCTGCCGTGCTTCGCAGCCAAGGTTTTACGCCACGTGAAATTGAGGTGCTATGGCAACGCTTTAAGGCGGACTATTTCCTGCGTCATACACCACAGCAACTTGCATGGCACGCTCAAGCAATCCTTAAGCAAGAAGACCCTGATGCACCATTGGTGTTGATTAACCCGCAGCCTACTCGCGGTGGCTCTGAGCTATTTGTCTATACCAAGGACCAACCGGTACTCTTTGCCAGTGTGGTGGCTGAGTTAGACAGACGAAACTTCAACGTCTACGACGCTCAAGTTATGGTTAGCCGTGATGGGTATATTCTCGACACCTTTATTGTGTTAGACCAAAACAACCAACCTATTGAAGAGCGCAGACACGAGGCGGTTATCAAACATCTACAACATGTCATCAAAGACGGACGTTTGACTAAAATTAAGATACGACGCACGCCGAGAAACCTCGTTCACTTTAAAGTAAAAACGCGAACTGAATTCATTGAGACCAAGAACGCAAAGCAAACGCTAATGGAGCTAGTTGCATTAGACACCCCTGGACTTTTAGCTGCAGTGGGAGCCACCTTTGCCGAAATGGATTTGCACCTCCATTCAGCCAAAATCACAACCATTGGCGAGCGAGCTGAAGATTTGTTTATCATCACTTCTCCAGAGGGAAAAAAGTTGGACCTTGCGCTTCAAGAAACCTTGCGTCAAAAGCTAATTGAAAACTTATCTGAACTGGCACCCAGTTAGAGTCTAAAGTGTGAATGAAAGCAGGGTTAAAGGGGATCTCGCTATCTAAGCACCTGATTCCCTGCTAGATTTACAATTAGGAATGAAAAGCTATATTCGCAGAGCTTTTATACCAATCACAGTAAATAAGTGATCAGAAATAGTGCAGGGAAAACGCTAGATAACAAAGCAGCATTTTTTGACAAGTAGTTCTTCTACAATCAAGAGTTATAACGTTGTTATCGAGTATTTTAACGAACTAAGGTAAGCCATTATTTACTGCAATGGGTATTATTAAGAAGTTCACCAAATTTGATTGCAGAGGTGCCTATGTATCCACACCTAACCGGGTTGGGAATTCACGAAACAAAGCAAATTGACCGCTACTCACTTCGCCAAGAAGCTCATAAAGATGTTCTTAAGATCTACTTTAAAAAGCAAAAAGGTGAGTTATTCGCAAAGAGCGTAAAGTTTAAGTACCCAAGGCAGGTAAAAAGTGTACTTATCGATGATGGTAGCGGGCAATACAGAAACAAAACAGAGATTAATCGCAATCTGACTTTGGTTATTGATGAGCTAAATACTCTGACTAAACCCGTTAAATCTCAAGATGTCGACGTGAAGCAAAAGATACTGTCCGATTTGCGCCACTTAGAAAAAGTAGTTTCGGGAAAAATTGCAGAAATTGAAGCCGATCTAGAAAAGCTAAAATAATAGCCCTACTATACAAAGCTCATACCTATGTATGAGCTTTTCTGTTCTAAGAGGCTTACTCGCCGTCAAATGCCTCTAGCCATTCAAAACGCTCAATGAGCTGTCGCCACGTTTCATCAAATCTAGCCTCAAGCACTAACTGTACACCGGTAAATGGATGCTCAAACTCAAGTCTTGATGCATGCAAAAGCAAGCGATCACTGGCTAAATTTTCTTTAAACAAGCGATTGTGTTTGCCATCCCCATGAGTGGTATCACCAACAATAGGATGACGCAAGTGCTTCATATGTCGACGCAGCTGATGCTTTCGTCCTGTCAGAGGCTGAAGCTCCATCAAGCAATATCGAGAAGTAGGAAAGCGCCCCGTAGAGAAAGGCACTTCAACCTTAGCTAAAGGGCGGTAATCTGTTATCGCTTGTTGCGCTTCTTTATCTTTATCCGCAAATTTATCTGCAATTTTATCCAGTTCTACTTTTAAGGCGTAATCCAGACGGTCACCTTCTTCAATCCAGCCGCGCACAATCGCATGATAGGTTTTCTGCATTTGATGCTCAGCAAACATAGGCATCATCTGTGAGGCGACTTCACTAGATAGAGCAAAGACAAGAACACCAGAAGTAGGGCGATCAAGACGGTGCAAAGGAAACACATGCTGACCAATCTGGTCACGCAGTGTCTGCATGACAAATTGTGTTTCATGTTTATCTAGCCAAGAGCGATGTACTAACATCCCTGCAGGCTTATTGACTGCAACGATAAATTCGTCCTGATAAATAATCTCCAACATTATGCACATACCTCATCAATCTCTTTCAGCACTTTAATTACCTTTACCCATTCAGGCTTACCCTGACACATCTGTTCGAAGTACGGAGAAATAGCCAATTTGACAGGTAAGGCGTGCTGCAGGCTTACAATCTGTTGCATTTTGGGAATAAAGATCCACTGCAGCCATTGCTCCGGGTGAAGGCTATCCACTGCAAACGGTTGTGAGCTCAATAGCGCCTCTGTTGAAGGCCTATTGGCTTCCCATAAACCAGATTGTTTAAGAGTGTATTCCGTATCGATGAGTAGTTTCAGCATCTTTTGGTGAACTGTATTCAAGCTATTTCTCTTCTTACTCTTGAAATTCGGCGCAAGATTACCATGTTATAGGGAGAGTATGGGTTATTTAGATGTAGGCAAATGGAAAATATTTCGACACTGACACAGATTTTACGAGACAGCGATTGTCAATTTAAGGTACATGACTTAGGTCGCCGTATCGAACTGATCCCTAACGATGAATTCGAAAGTATTGAACTAGGCCGACAAGCTTACCCTTACCCTATTCAGCGTCAGGCCCAATTTGCCATCACCTATTGGAACGAACAAAAACAGCCTTGGATTTGGTTTCTTAAGTTCGACCTAGATGAACGCGGTTTATTAAACTCAGCCGATATAGGCAACTTTATTAAGTTTGTCCTCGAGGCAATGGGTTCCAGACTGCAAAAAGAACTGAATGAAGAAGTGCAAGAGCAATTGGCTAGCAACCCGTACACCTTCAAGCCAAAAGAAGACAAATTAGCGGTATTTAACAGCCAAGTCAGTGCGGAGTTAGAACTGTCGCCAAGCCAATATTACGCCCATGCTTTGACCTATTTTAAGGGTGATTTAGGCTGGAATAATTGGCAAACTGTCGGCCTGCAAGGAATCACTGATATTTGTGCACGCCTAAAAGAATCGGACAATGAGTTAATGCTGAAAAAAAGCCTGACGCAATTGCCGACTCAGCCTCTATACGCCTTATTAGGGGCTCTAGAGCACTGCGAGATCAGTGACTCTCTCGCCACTCGATTATATGATCTAGCGCTGGACCAGTTGAATCACTCTGAGGGTGATCTATTCCTACTGTCTGCGCTCGCTCGCGCACTATCAGGAAACAAAGGGAATAAACTGACGTCACTTGTGACTGCTATTTTGTCAAAGAATAAGTATTGCCATCAAGAAGTATTGATCGCCATCGCGGGTCGTTGTTGGGAGCCATTACAGCAAAGTTCGCTTGCTGAGCAATTCTTGATCCGACTGGCACAAACCAATAACCAAGCGCTATTCAATCAACTATTTTCAGACCTTGTAATGCAGCCCAAACTTCGCATGGTGATATTACCAATGCTACACCAAGCACCGTCACAAGAATTGGCCAAGGCATTAATTGCCTTACAAAGTAGTACTAAGGGGCAGAGATAGATGGACAACCTGCTTGCCATACTCGGGTTAGCTATTTTTCTTACTCTGTTTTGGCAACACAGACGCCAAGCAGAGCTTGCTAAGGTTGCCATCATACGACACTGTAAAAAACTGGATCTGCAAATTGTCAGCATTTCTTCTGGGTCGCATAGAATACGCCGCCCCGACGGAAAATGGGGCTGGCACACTGTGTTTGCTTTTGAGTTTTCAGCCTTAGGTGATGATTGCTATCAAGGTAGGTTAACCATGGTAGGACTGCGGGTCGCGCATTTTCACACAGACCCTCATCGCATCTAATTCACGAAGCAATATAGAGAATAAGCACCATGCGCATCATAGTGTTTGAAAGCTTGTGTAAAACCAAGCTTCTCTATTAGCCTCTCTGCCAAACAAGTCTTGTCGGGGTCGCTCATAATAGGCATGGTTAATCCTGCGATGATAAGTTGCAGTATACTCATGATAGCGATTTAGATAGGATGACGATAAATCGTTAAATAAAAACTAATACTATGCTAACTAAAGAAGTTACCGACGAATTAAATCAAATCTTCCAAGCCCTTGAATCTGAAGGTAAAGAACCTACCATGGCTCTTGTCAAAGCACGCCTTGGTAGCAAGGTTCCTATGCCAGCGCTTATAGCTGCTATCAAGAACTGGAAAAGCACCAAGCGTGTTCCTAAGATCGAAGTCGCCGTTGCTAGCGAAAATTCTGATTCAAAGATCGAAGCACTAGAGAATAAGATCATCGAACTCACTCGCCGTATAGAAGCACTAGAAGGTAAGCAACAATGAAGATTTGGGTAGATGCAGATGCGTGTCCAAAGGTCATTAGAGAAACCTTGGTACGTGCCTCTGAGAGAACAGGAATCGAATGTATCTTCGTTGCTAATCATCCTGTTCCCCTGCCAAAACGCAATACCATTCGCTTCATGCAAGTCAGCCAAGGCTTCGATATTGCAGATGATGAGATAGCGCTGCGCGTGGAAGCGAACGATTTGGTGATTACCTCTGATATCCCTCTTGCTGATGAAGTGATCACCAAGGGTGGACAGGCGCTAAGCAGTCGTGGGGAGTTATTCACCAAAGAAAACATTAAGGCCCGCCTTAACGTACGTGACTTCATGGACACCATGCGCTCATCAGGCGTACAAACTGGTGGTCCAAGTGCATTGTCACAGACTGATAGAAGGGACTTTGCCAATGCGCTAGATAGGATTTTAGCGCGCGCAAAGAAGTAGAGCGGTAAAATTGATACAACGGTTCTGTTGCTCATAGCAACAGAACCGCACAGCAGGGTTACTTGCTTTCAGACTCAGCCACAATCGACAGAGCTAACGCCTCAGCTACCTTGATACCATCGATGCCTGCAGACAGGATACCACCAGCGTAGCCAGCCCCTTCACCCGCAGGGAAAAAGCCCTTCAGGTTAATACTTTGGTAGTCTTTACCGCGTTTGATACACAGTGGTGAAGAGGTACGTGTTTCCACACCAGTTAGCAGGCCATCTTCGGTTGCAAAGCCCTTAATTTTCTTATCAAAGGCTGGGATGGCTTCACGAATCGCTTCAATCGCGTAATCTGGCAGCGCCTTAGACACATCCGTTAACTTGATGCCAGGCGTAAATGAAGGCTCAACCTCACCTAATGCGCTTGGATCACGACCTTTCAAGAAATCACCAATCTTTTGCGCAGGAGCATCGTAGGTCTCACCACCAAGTTTAAATGCACCAGACTCTAGCTCACGTTGCAGACGAATACCTGCCAACGCATCACCTGGGTAATCTTGTTCTGGAGAAATCCCCACCACAATAGCACTATTGGCATTACGCTCTGCGCGTGAGTACTGACTCATGCCGTTGGTCACTACACGTCCTTCTTCAGAGGTTGCTGCTACCACAGTGCCACCAGGGCACATACAGAAACTGTAAACTGTGCGTCCGTTCTTACAATGGTGTACCAATTTGTAATCTGCTGCGCCAAGGATTGGGTTGCCTGCGTTTTTACCAAAACGAGCCTCATCAATCATGGATTGTTTATGCTCGATGCGGAAGCCAACAGAGAATGGTTTTGCCTCCATGTAAACACCACGTTCGTGCAGCATCTCAAAAGTATCACGCGCGCTATGGCCCACAGCTAAAACGACGTGGCGAGACTTAATAACCTCACCATTAGACAGTGTTAAGCCTGTTAATTGGCCATCTTCCATATGTAGGTCATCAACGCGTGTACTAAAGCGAATCTCACCACCCAACTCAATGATCGTTGCTCGCATTTTCTCGATCATCGTCACTAGCTTGAAGGTACCAATATGTGGCTTACTCACATACTTAATTTCAGCCGGTGCACCTGCATCAACAAACTCGTTTATCACCTTACGGCTATAAAACTTAGGATCTTTGATTTGGCTATATAGTTTACCGTCAGAAAAGGTTCCTGCTCCGCCTTCACCAAACTGCACGTTTGATTCTGGGTTCAGGTTACGCTTGCGCCAAAAACCGAAGGTGTCTTTAGTACGCTCACGAACTTCCTTTCCTCGCTCAACCACAATAGGCTTAAAGCCCATTTGCGCCAATACTAGCGCTGCGAACAAACCACAAGGACCAAATCCAACCACAACTGGACGTTCGGTGTAGTTCTCAGGAGCTTGTGCCACGAATTTATACTCCATATCTGGAGTTTCGCGGACATGCGGATCATCAGTAAACGCTTCAAGCAATTGCGTTTGGTTTGCTACTTCGACATCAAGAGTATAAATCAGTAGGATCTTTGATTTTTTACGAGCATCGTAGCCACGTTTAAACATACTAAAAGAAAGCACCTCCTCAGAAGTGATGCCCAGCTTTTTCGCTATTGCAGCTTGAATAGCTTCTTCCTTATGGTCTAAAGGAAGCTTAATTTCGGTCAAACGTATCATGTCGATATCTCGTAGTAGGTGTCTTAGCTAAAGGATAATGCGAATAGAGCCAACCATAAATCGGCGAATATTCACTCACACTTGCTCACAATGGCGGGGATTTTACGTTAACTTGAGAGAACTGTCATATTAATTAACCTTATCTCGAGACAATTAACTTTTTGGTGGGAGTGCTAAACTAGGCGGTAAGCGTGACAAACAAAAATATAATCCCTTGAATATTTTAAAGGACAAATATTGTGTTTTTGTTTGGTATCCGTATCATCGCCCATCCGAAAATAGACTAATGAGAGTTCATCACCATGGCGTTTGTCGTAACCGATAACTGTATAAAATGTAAATACACCGATTGTGTGGCGGTATGCCCTGCGGACGCATTTTATGAAGGGCCTAATTTTATGGTGATAAGCCCAATTGACTGCATTGATTGCGGCCTTTGTGTACCAGAATGTGATGCTGCTGCTATCTTTCAGGAAGATGAACTTGCCCCAGACCAAGCAGTTTTTATTCAGCTGAACGAAGAACTCGCTGAAGAATGGCCAAACATTACTGAAGTTAAGCCCGCCCTGCCAGATGCAGAAAAATGGAATGGCGTGCCTAACAAGTTGGATATGCTAGAGAGGTAACTCCCGTGTTGGCTAGATTTAATTAACTATGCTGACGGCGAAGGTTATCTAAGATAATGCCTGTTGCCATCGCAACATTCAGAGACTCTGCACCACCAAAAGCAGGAATAGTCACCTTATCAGTCACAAATTTTGCAGCCTCTTCACGAACACCATGAGACTCACTGCCCATCAGTAAGATGCCGTCCGCTAAAAAAGCTTTCTTGTGAACACTCTCCCCTTCCAGAAACGCACCATATACTGGTAGGTCGGCTTGTTCTAGGTAACTAGGTAGATCTAACTGATTAACAAAAACACGCCCAAAGCTTCCCATCGTCGCACTGATCGTCTTAGGATTATAAGGATCCGCACAATCCATACTTGCAACAATATGCTTGATGCCGTACCAATCTGCTACGCGGATAATGGTACCCAGATTACCAGGATCTGATACGCCATCTAGGGCAATCATCAGTCCTTCAGCCTTTGGCACATCTACTGTTGGGATTTCAACGATCGCAATAGCAGCATTGTTACTGACCAAAGTGCTCGCTTTGGTCAATTCATCAAGCGTTGCCTCTACGCACTCAAAGCCTTTCAGTGACTGACTATTTTCTGACAAGAAATCAGAGGTTGCAAAAACACTCTTAACCGTGAGTTGGCTGTTACTTAATTCAAGGACATTTTTCTCCCCTTGAACGAGGAATAATCCCTGTGCCTTGCGCTGTTTCTTTTGGCCTAGAGCTCGAATAAGTTTTAATTGGTTTTTAGAAATCATTCTTTTTCCAAAGGATTAGATTTAGGTTCACTACTTAAAAGCGCGTTACTTCAAGTGGTCCCAAGAAATGTTTGACAACAACCGACACGAATCACATTTGAAGTGGAACATATCATGCAGAGGTTCATCTAATAACCACTCACCACCACACTTAGGACATTGGCGTTGTTGTTCTTGCTTCAGGCTTTCGCCTCCCACTTGATAAAGATAATAATAGGTCGGTATCTTGGTGATGTACTCGATGCGTCCGCGTAAGTCCCAACCCCTGCGATAAATATCACTATCGACCGAGTTTAATTCACGCAAGGCCGCATGTTCAGCCTTGCACCCGCCCGCCATCTGCAGTTCATCACACGCCTGCCACTCCGTTTGCCATTTAACAATGGATTTATGATCGCCATTCAGTGTGGGTGGATTACGATATAAAGGAATCGGCATGAATGAATCACCACTTCTTAATGGCGAACAAGTGTGTACATAGGTGGTATAGAGAATCTGCCAACTAGGGGCATCCTCTGTGCATGTTTCTTCTGAATTAAGGTCCTGCCCTAATACTCTCAGCTTAGGCGCAAGTAACCCCGCTTCAGACAGCTTTACCATAGAAAATCGCACAAAGTCCGAGTGATTTTTGGGATGCAAGCTGTCTTTTTCTGGGCAAACACAACGTAGATTAAACGTCGCACCGTCGATAGCAAGAGGGAACTCCCGACCTAATACTTGGCCATTGAAGCGCAATGCCTCCATTAAACCATTAATGGATTTTTCAACCGCGGTAAATGTAGTGTTGTCATAGCACTCGAACTGCAATTCACAGACAAACATGCTAAACCTCTATATCCAGTTGTTGCAAAAACTCTAGCAAGCTTTCCGCAAGCACTTCACGCTTGTTGGTACCTAAAGATTCCAGCACCACATTACCGCTAATATTACATACAGAGATAACATCAAGGTCTGAATCAATAGCTGCGATAAACACCGTTGGTTTTAGCTTTAAGCGACGCTGAGTGACCAAGTGGCCGAGTATGTTTTCTTGCAGGCGCACGAAATCTTCATCGCTCCACACTTGCAGCAACGTAAGAGGCTTGCCTTTCCAACTCATGGTCAAATCAGCACTATAGTGGCTGCCATAGAATTCTTTAATATCAGAATGTAATAACAGTTCAATCCCCTGTTCCACATTGGTAAAGTCGGCACGCTCTTCGCGTTGAAATGGCTTCCAATATACCTCTCCTGATTTGCTATCTTGAATACATGGAGAAGCAACACCGACTAGCTCTGAACTAGTCGGTAGTGTGCCGTACTCTTGCTCAAAGGTTTGCAGGTACTGTTGATGAATTGAGTTAAGCGCATTGGCGATTGAATTGGACATAAATAACCCTACAGGCGTTCCGTTGATGACATCGAAGTATCTATTCAGTAAAATTCCTAACATTCTACTCTATAACGCAGTGTAAAATGAGCAAATATTCAGACGCAAAAGAGCTTGCCGGGCTAACCCTGGGACAAAAAACGCAATACGCCTCTCTCTATGATCCAGAGTTGTTACAGGCTGTACCTAGAAGCCTCAACCGAGATGATCTGGAGCTTGGTGATACATTGCCGTTTAAAGGGCAAGATATTTGGACCTTGTACGAGTTATCTTGGCTCAATGCCAATGGTTTGCCACAAGTAGCTGTTGGCGAGGTTTCAATACCGGCTAGCTCTCCGAACTTAATTGAATCTAAGTCCTTTAAGTTGTACCTAAACAGCTATAATCAAACGAAATTTAATAGTTGGGATGCAGTGCAGCAGCAACTAGTTCGAGATTTATCCGCTTGCGCAGGGGGCGAAGTTTCAGTGATTTTAAGTCGAGTTCAAGACTTCAATCAACAGCCCATTGTCGACATGCAAGGTACCTGCATTGACGATCAAGATATCTCAATTACCGAGTATGAATTCAGCACTGACTATCTTATAGGAAGCGTATCTGAAGAGTTTGTGGATGAGGTATTACACAGCCACCTTCTAAAATCTAATTGCTTAATTACCAACCAACCAGACTGGGGAAGTGTTGAGATTTGCTACAGCGGTAAGAAAATTAACCAAGAGTTTCTGCTGCGCTACCTAGTTTCTTTTAGAGAGCACAACGAATTTCATGAACAGTGTGTAGAACGCATTTTCACAGATATCACCCACTTTTGCCAACCGCAGTCCTTGTCTGTTTATGCTCGTTATACGCGTCGTGGTGGTCTAGATATCAACCCTTATCGTACCAGTTTAAACAGTGTATCGAACGCTCCAGACAGCACTTTGCGTTTAGCGAGACAATAATGATGGCTTCTTTGCTCAGGTTATTCACCCTCCCCCTATTCACCCTGTTGGTCATTGTTTTTGCATTACCAACAATCGCGAGTGAGGCCACCAACAGCCTGACAAAGGATCTAATTGACGCCAGACGCTTGGTTCACGTTACGCCTTTGCAATCAAAAAATAAGGCTAAGGTTTATCTTAATAATCAAGGTAACCTGAGAAATGAAGAAGATTTCTCAACCAATGCAGTCAAACGAAAAATGACACCGATTGCAAAGGCAACCAATCAAATTCATGCGTATCAAACTATAGGCATCGCTGATTTTATTCTTGGCAATTACCGTTCATCACTGTCTAGCTTAGAGCAAAGTATCTCAATCTCTGTCGCTAATCACTTGATCGTGCGAGAGATTGAATCTCGCGTGTTAAAAACGAGCTTATTATGGAGAATGACCGAAGACCTTCGTAAAATTGAGGCCCCTCTTGCACAAATCGAAGAGATAATGCAGTCATCGCATATTGAAGGCTTAACCAAGGATAGACTTGAGTATGAACTGAGTTTAGTGCATGCCAAAGTCTATTCAGATATTGGCGAAAACGAAAAAGCTGAAAATAGCTTTTTACGTGCAAAAAAATATGCAAAGGAACTGCCTAGTTACCAGCAAAGTCTCGAAGCGAGCCTTCAACTTGGTCAGCACTACTTGAAAGCCCATCGCTTAAACTCAGCATTAAAAGAGTTAATTGAAAGCTACTGGTTAGCCATTGGTAAGGACAACGCTCAATATATCGCCCGTGCCAATCACCTTTTGGCTGATCTCTATTTCGAGCGCCAGATATATTCAAAAGCCCAAGAGCACTTATCTCAAGCAGCGAGCTATTACGGAAACTACGACCAATCACCTCTCTTTGCGACTGTTTTGCGCAAACTAGCGGATGTCTATTTTATTCAAGGTCGTTATAACCTTGCTTTGGTTCACTACTTTAACGTGCTAGATCAGGAACTGGCAGAGAAGGATCTGGAAAGCATTATAGACTTGAGACTAAAGCTAACAGAAACCTATCTAAACCTGTTTAATTTCACTCTAGCAGAGCGCTATCTAAACCGAGCAACAGAGTTACTCGACTATACAGATATCAAAGCACAAAGAGTGAAATCGACACTGCTAACAGCAAAACTAGACTTCTTGCAAAATGAACCTAAACAAGCTGAAAAGCTAGGTAAAGAAGCGTTAGAAAAAGCGCAAAAAATGGGTGATCAAGCCATTCAGTTAAAAGCCTTATCGCTATTACATCGCGTGACTAAGTCCGTCAACAAAGACAAAGACTCACTAACTTACCTTGAAGAATACAATAGGCTTACAGCTATCAATCTCGAACAAAAAGATGAACTGATCAGCCGAACATTCCTCAATCAAGTTGCTTCTATTGAGCAGTCCTTACACTACAAGGACCAAGTAGATGAACTGAGTGATCTTAGTGTTGATTACGATAAGTCAAAAACACTAACCTTAGTGTTAGGTGTGGCGAGTACCATACTGTTCTTTTTAGTCGTACTAAATTCACGCCGTCTAGGGCGTAAACATAAGATCATTGCAGAGCTGAGTCAGGAGCTATACACGCACCCTCGCTCTGGCCTACGTAACATGAGAATGTTGAGCAGAAAGCTGCCTACCTCTCTCAACAAGTCCGTAACTAGCTATGAGCAATGGCGATTTGGACAGCTCATTGATGAACCTTTAAATGATCGTTTGAAGTTCGCTTTGATTAATGTGCCAATGATCTTCGATATCTATGCCAAACATGGCTATAAAGCAGGAAGGGCAACAGAGAAAGCCTTTGGTGACCACATCAGAAACCACCTCAAAGAAGGAACCCGTCTGTATCATTTATCAGATAGTTCATTCTTGTACATCGAACCAAATCCAGAGAAATTGCATCAGCCAGATCTTTTGTTTAGTCGGTTCCAACAGGTTATTGATAGTTTTGAAACCCAATATGAGGTCAATCGCATGTTTGGTGTAAGCATTGCCGATTACCCGTTCTTACCACGAGCCTATACCGCTATTAATGATGAAGACTTGATTGATCTTCTATTATTAGCCTCTGATATTTGTGATTCAGTGGTGCAACTTGAACAAGCAAGCCAATGGGTATCGTTTACGGCAATTCCTCTAGCACCAGCGGCGTGCTTTGCTCAAGATGATATGCGTCGTTCTATTTTGAATGCCATTCGAAACGGCTTAATAAAAGTCCATTCTTCATGCCACGAAGACAGTTTAACTCAAGCTTTAGAACAGCTACCCAAATATGAGGACGCTCAAAATTCAATCTAACGATCTTTTAAGCTACTAATTTTAGTCGAATTTTTATTGCAATTGTTAGTCTGACATCTACTGTTAAGGTTAGACTCAACATTCGGTTCATTACATCAATGTCCGTTTCGCTGCGTATAAAATGTGGGCTTATTCACCAGCCCACCGCTAAGCTTCTCTCATTTATCAGAGCTTAGTGTCACTAATAAGGAGCAGTTATGATTACGACAATCAATCCTGCAGGTAGCATGGATCTCCTCTCTCAGCTTGAAGTTGAACGTCTCAAAAAGACCGCTTCAAGTGATATCTACAACCTGTATCGAAATTGTACTCTTGCGGTACTGAATTCTGGCAGTCACACCGACGATAGCAAGAAACTCCTGGAGCAATACCAATCATTTGATGTGAATGTTCTTAGGCGAGAGCGTGGCATTAAACTCGAACTGAGTAATGCCCCAGAGCATGCTTTTGTCGACGGCACTATCATCAAGGGTATTCAAGAGCACTTATTTGCCGTACTCAGAGATATTGTGTTTGTTCACATGTATATGGCACAAAACGAAAAACTAAAATTAGACAATTCAGTGCATGTAACCAACCTAGTATTTGGCATCCTACGCAACGCTAAGGTGTTGATTCCGGGCATCGAACCGAATCTTGTCGTGTGCTGGGGTGGTCACTCTATCAACGAAACAGAATATCAATATACACGCCTTGTAGGGCACGAATTAGGGCTTCGGGAACTGAACATTTGCACAGGCTGTGGACCGGGCGCAATGGAAGGACCAATGAAGGGCGCAGCTATTGGTCACGCAAAGCAAAGACACAAACAATCACGCTACATTGGCCTAACCGAACCCTCTATCATTGCCGCAGAGCCTCCGAATCCAATAGTGAACGAACTGATCATCATGCCCGATATCGAAAAACGTCTTGAGGCATTTGTTCGTATCGCGCATGGCATTGTGATATTTCCTGGCGGGCCCGGTACGGCGGAAGAGTTACTGTATGTGTTGGGTATTATGATGCACCCAAAAAACCAGGGGCAACCACTGCCTATCGTTTTAACTGGGCCAAAAGAAAGTGAGGCCTACTTCCTTTCTATCGATAACTTCATTCGCGATACCCTTGGCGAAAAAGCGCAGAAATACTATCAGATTGTTATTGATGACCCAGCAAAGGCGGCTCGTATTGTCAAAGAGGCCATGCCTGCTGTCAAACAGCAACGCAAAGAAAATGAGGATGCCTACAGCTACAACTGGTCACTGCATATTGAGCCTGAATTCCAAATGCCGTTTGAGCCAAACCATGAGAATATGCACAACCTAGATCTGCACATGGATCAGCCCCCTGAAATACTCGCCGCGAACCTACGCAGAGCTTTCTCTGGAGTCGTAGCAGGAAACGTTAAAGCCGAGGGCATCCAAGAAATTGAAGAAAAAGGCCCTTTCATTATTGATGGCGATAAAGAACTAATGAAGAAAATGGACACACTTTTAGGGGATTTTGTTAAGCAGCAGCGGATGAAGCTTCCGGGTTCGGAATATACCCCTTGCTATAGAGTACAAACCTCCGATTAAGGTTAAACTCTTAATCTAATTTTAGTTACAATGGGGCTACGGCCCCTTTTTAGTTTGTTTTTATGTCTATACATCTGGTTATCATTGATGCTTTAAACCTCATTCGCCGAGTGCATTCTGCGCAGCCTGACGAAACGGATATCCAGAGGACTATAGAAACCACCACCCGCACCCTAAAGCGCATTCTAAGCGAAACTGAACCGAGTCATATCATTGCGGTATTTGACCATCACCAACAAGTGCGTGGGTGGCGAGAAGAGCGTTTTCCTGAATACAAACAAAATCGCAAGCCAATGCCAGAGGCTCTTGCCTTAGGGTTAGATTCAATTCAGCAAGCGTGGTGGGAGCTAGGCATCGATTCACTACTCTCTGATGGAGATGAAGCGGACGACCTAGTGGCAACCCTTGCAGCAAAATTGGCAAGCCAACAGCATCAAGTCACTATCATATCTACTGATAAAGGTTACTGTCAGCTGCTTTCTCCATCCTTACGCATCAGAGATTACTTCCAGCATCGCTGGCTGGATCAAGCCTTTGTAGAAAAAGAATTTGCAGTAGAGGTTTCTCAATTGAGTGATTACTGGGGACTTACTGGCATTAGTGGTACTGGCTTGAGCGGTATTCCGGGCATTGGCCCTAAAGCCGCTCGCGAGATACTCACTGACAATAAAAACCTAGAGCAAGCCTTTGCTGATGAAGACCTAGCGGATAAGTACAAAAAGAAGATTAAAGGAAATGAAGAGCACGCCCTTCTTTGCCGTGAATTGGCCTCATTAAAGACTGACTTGGAACTTGGTTTTAACTTACAGGATTTGCGTTGGACACCAGCGTCATCCTGAACTTGATTCAGGATGACAATAATGGAGTCAATTACCAGCCCAAGTTTGTATGCGACTGAACATGCACTGTGATCTCTTCACGGTCATGGTAAAGGTGCTTCGCCTGCAAGGTAAACTTGATGTCATTTTCTTTCAAGAAGATCTTCAAGTTCTCGATATCTTGAAGTACTTCGTCATAGCGCCCCTTCATAGGCAACTTAAGGTTAAAGAGCGCCTCTTTACACCACCCCTTGATGATCCACTCTCCCATCAATTGAGCAACACGTGATGGTTTTTCAATCATGTCACACACTAACCACGTAACATTCTTGCGTGGTGGCTCAAACTTAAAGCCATCCGCTTGGTGATGCTTCACTTGCCCTGTATCCATCAAGCTTTGTGCCATCATGCCGTTATCGATGGCATGAACGAACATTGAGCGCTTAACCAACTGATAAGTCCAACCACCTGGGCACGCACCTAAATCAACTGCCCACATGCCAGAAGCCAATCGTTCTTCCCACTCACTTTTAGGAATGAAGACATGAAATGCCTCTTCTAATTTTAGAGTTGAACGGCTTGGAGCATCTGAAGGGAATTTCAAACGTGGAATGCCCATAAAGAACTGTGAGTTGTTGTTGGCATAAGAATACCCAACATAGCATTTACCAGGTTCCACAAAGCACAGGTGCATCACAGGTTTTTTTAGATTGTCTTTCTTATACAGCAATCCTTTGCCACGCAAAGCCTGCCTTAGTGGCACGGTAAACTTGCGGCAAAACTTCAATAACTCTTTTGCTTCATTGGTATCTGGGGTCTCTACTCGTAGATCGCCACACGTCGGCACACCCTCTTGTTGCGCTAACGCATCTAAGATAGGTGAAATACGATCTGACTCAGGCAGGTCTTCCAAACTCGCTGCAACAGCAAACATTTGGCGAGCAAAAATAAGCGTTTTGAAATCAATCTCACGTACTAAGCGATCCGCATCCCCTTCTGTGTAACATTCAAATAGAACGTAGCCACTATTGCGCTTAACGCGGGGAAAACCAAACACCTCAAGGCTGTTTGCCTTGTCTTGAATCTCGCCAGCACAATCTTTCTCAAAGCCTGCACGGCAATATAAAATAACCTGTTTCAAGTTAAACCTCGTTTCAATGCGTTAAGAAGCTTCAACGCTCGACGCTATTGCGTCTAAAATATTTTCATCTTGGCTAATGGAAGGTACACCTTCGCTTGCCGCTATACTCAGCATCCAATCTCTAAATGTAGCAATTCGCCCAACGTCTGCTTGTTTCTCGTGACATACGACATAAAAGGCATTCTTGCTCACCAGTACTTCATCAAAAGGACTGATTAATCTACCTGCCTCAATCTCGGGTTGAGCTAGTACGTTATTTCCTAACGCAATACCTTGTCCGTGAACAGCCGCCTGCAATACCATAGTTGAGTGGCTAAAGATTGGACCGTGGTTTACATTGATCCCTTCTAGATGATGCTGGCGCGCAAACTGCTTCCAGTCCTTACGCGAAGTATCGTGTAACAAGGTGTGCTTGGACAGATCATTTAAAGAGCCTAATGGTTTAACACCATCTAGCAAACGCGGTGCACAAAGAGGGATTAAATACTCTTGATACAATTTGTCAGCTCGTAATCCATGCCAATTTCCTCGGCCATAATAAATAGCAACATCAACGTCATCGGTTAAAGAACCATCATCCATATCTACCGCTTTGATGCGAACGTCAATATCGGGCTCTTGCTCATTAAAATCCGCCAGCCTAGGCACTAGCCATTGAATCGCAAAGCTAGGCTGCAGGCTGATAGTCAACGAGCCTTTCTCACTGCGTTCTAGCACCTTATCTGTCGCCTCTGACAGAGAAGTAAAGATATCCTTGATATCAAGGAAATAGCTTTGCCCTTCTTCAGTCAACAATAAGGAGCGGTTGCGCCTTCTAAACAATTTTAAGCCTAAATATTCTTCAAGCGCTTTCACTTGATGGCTGACTGCTGCTTGAGTAACAAACAGCTCTTCCGCTGCCCTTGTAAAGCTCAAATGTCGTGCAGCTGCTTCAAAAACCTTCAGTGATTTTAGTGGGGGTAATCTTCTCGCCATTCTATCTTATCTAGCATTAGTTTTTTTTATCTGAAACATTATAAATTGTCCGTTGTTCAACAGCCAGAGAAAATCTATATTGCATCCCACGCGACAGGGATCTAAACGGCATGCCATTGGCATGGATCCCTACTTGCGATGTTGTGTTTGTGAGCTCATTTTGAGCACGGTAGTTTCTACCACTGCTTGGGTTTAACCGAAGCATACTTCCAATTTAATGAACTTGTCTGTCATTTTCGCACCGCTCCTCTGAGCGGTGTTTTTTTATGCCTAAAATAAAAATAAAGCCGAGTTCAGGTAGACTGACCTCGGCTAAAATTAACTTATGTGATGACTAAGGGCGATAAACTTTAATATTGCTAAAGCCTTGCTCTTGCAAGTACAACGCCTGCAAACGACTCATTACGCCACGATCACAATACAGAAGGTACGTTTTAGACTGGTCAAGATCACCGAACTTAGTCGCCAGCTTATAGAACGGCAGGTGCTCTACTTCCACACCGTCGATCTCAAGAGGGCTATCGTCTTCTTCTTCTGGACTACGAATATCAAGTACAATAGCGTGTTCTTGAACCGCCGTCACTTGCTCGACTTCAGGTGCTTGTTCTAGGCTTTCCTTTTCAATATCGCGAATATCCATAACTCGGCTCTCGCTAACCACTTTTTCTAGAACAGAAAAATCAAATTTTTCTTCTTGAGCTTCAAGCTTACCTTTAACCGCTTTAACTGTAGGTTTGCGAGAAATAACGCCGCAATACTCTGGCATTACCTTTGCAAAGTCTTCCGTACCGATAATACGAGACAAATCAATGATGTCTTCTTTATCCCAGTTAATCAGCGGACGAAGGATAAGTGTATCGGTTACACCGTCGATATGACGTAAGTTAGTCAGAGTCTGACTAGATACCTGACCTAGTGCCTCACCAGTAATCAAGGCTTCAATCTTAAAGCGATCGGCAATCATGCCACCAGCACGCATAAACATACGCTTGAGCACCACGCCCATTTGGCCATCTTCAACGTTCTCTAAGATCTCAGCAACCACAGGTTCAAAGTCTACAGAGATAAACTTCACCTTTGCAGAAGAGCCGTACTTGTTCCAAAGGTAGTGTGCTACTTGCTTAACACCAATCTCGTGCGCAGGGCCACCCAGATTAAAGAAGCAGTAATGCGTTTTAGAGCCGCGCTTAATATGTAGGTAACTAGAGACACCTGAATCGAAACCACCAGAAATAAGGCTCAATACGTCCTCTTGTGTACCAAGAGGGAAACCGCCCAAACCTTTGTGACGAGCCAGTACTTGGTTCAGCTTTTCACCAGCCACTTCGACGTTTACGGTAATGTCAGGACGAGTAAGCTTAACCTTCGCGCTCTCAACGGCTTGATTTAAGCCACCACCAACATAACGCTCTAGTTCGATTGAGGTAAAGTCGTGTTTACCGCGACGCTTAGCGCGTACAGAAAAGGTCTTGCCTTCAATGCGGTCGCGACTCAACTCAAGCACCTGCTCAAAGATGTCATGCAGATCAGCAAATTCTGTTTGTTTGACCTCTAACGAATGATGAATACCCGGAGTGTGAGTCAGAATCTCCAGCACTTCTTGGTAGTATTGATGACTATCAGAAGAAACCTCAATATGATCCCTACGATTGAATACTGCCACTGATTCTGTGCGACGCTTGATGATGTTCCTGATATTGCACTCCAGAATACGTATGAAGCGTTTCTTCACTGATTCGCTTTTTACAAAAATTTCTGGATGTGGTTTTACGATAAACTTCATAGGTAATTTCGCTTCTGATTAGTCGATGACTTGAGTCTAGCCTAAATTATTCTGCTGATAGTAAGTGCAAGGATAATTGAGGGCGACGAATTATATACCTATTTAAGTCAGAGTAAAAATAAAACAACCCACTTGTCTGTTCATTTAACTATCAGAAAATGAACTAAAGTTAGTGATATCGCAGGATTTTTAACTGCTAAAATTGACCATGACTCCTGCCTGAGTTACCTTTCCCAGATCCTAGCGTAGAAAAGAATGAACATGGCGACTAAAAAACCAGAGAATATGAGTTTTGAAGAGTCTCTTAAAGAGCTCGACAGCATAGTCAATCAGCTTGAACAAGGTGACCTCGAACTCGATTCTGCATTAAAGAATTTTGAACGCGGCATTGCACTCGCTCGTGCTGGTCAATCCAAGCTAGACCAAGCTGAACAACGTGTTTCAATCTTGATGGAAAATCAGGTTGAAGCGACTCCTCAAGATTTCAAATTTGAATCTGGCAATGACCCAATTTAAACAGCAACTTGAAAACTACCAAAAGCGCAATAACCAACAACTAGAGACGTGGTTAGACTCTTTACACTCTCAAGACAATAATCTGATTCAAGCTATGCGCTATGGGTTATTATTGGGTGGCAAGCGTGCTCGGCCTTTTCTTGTTTACGCCACCGGTTCTGTGTTTGGTCTGAACAATGAGTCTTTGGATACGCCAGCTTCAGCCATTGAGTGTATCCATGCTTACTCTTTGATTCATGATGACCTGCCTGCGATGGACGACGATGAATTACGTCGTGGCCAAGCTACGTGTCATATTGAATTTGATGAAGCGACCGCTATTTTAGCCGGAGATGCGCTACAGACACTAGCCTTTAGTATCTTGGCGGAAGGTAAACTTGCTCCTCAAGCAGAAAGTTATCGTATAAAAATGGTACAGAGCTTAGCTGGCGCTTCTGGAGCATCGGGCATGTGCCTCGGGCAATCCCTCGATTTAGAGGCGGAAAATCGTCAAGTCTCTCTAGATGAACTAAAACTGATTCATCGCAATAAAACAGGCGCGCTGATAAAATCAGCCATTCAATTGGGCGCATTATCCGCCGGCGATCAAGGTATCGAACAACTGCCTCGTCTTGATGCCTTTGCAGAGATGATAGGATTGGCTTTTCAAGTCCAAGATGACATTTTAGACATTACTAGTGATACAGAAACGTTAGGCAAGCCTCAAGGCTCAGACTTAGCATTGAACAAATCGACCTACCCTTCGCTACTCGGACTAGAGGGTGCGCAGGAAAAAGCGGCACTGTTGTTAGAGAAAGCCTTGTTAGAGCTGGAAGGCATTCCTTACAACACTGATCTTTTAGAGCAGTTTGCTCGCTATGTGGTCGAAAGAAAGAACTAATTACTCACTTATCAGCGCGAATACATATGACACTTGATATCTCGAAATACCCAACATTGGCATTGGCCAACACGCCTGATGAGTTGCGTTCTCTTCCTAAAGAAACGCTTCCAACACTTTGTGATGAACTGCGTACTTACCTACTAAACAGCGTAAGTCAATCCAGTGGTCACTTAGCCTCAGGCTTGGGTACGGTCGAGCTTACCGTTGCCCTGCACTACGTCTACCAGACCCCTTATGACCAACTTCTCTGGGACGTAGGTCATCAGGCTTATCCGCATAAAATCCTAACCGGTCGCCGCGAACAAATGCCAACCATTCGTCAAAAAGACGGTTTGCATCCTTTCCCTTGGCGAGGCGAAAGCGAATATGACGTACTTTCGGTAGGCCACTCTTCTACATCGATAAGCGCAGCTCTTGGCATCGCTATTGGCGCGCAAAAAGAAGCGAATAATCGCAAGGTAGTAAGCGTTATTGGTGATGGTGCTATCACTGCAGGCATGGCATTTGAAGCTATGAATCACGCGGGTGACATTCATCCTGATATGCTAGTGGTACTAAACGACAACGAGATGTCTATCTCTGAAAATGTCGGTGCATTGAACAATCACCTTGCTCAAGTGTTGTCAGGCAGTCTGTATACTTCTATCCGTGAGGGCGGTAAAAAAGTCCTATCCGGCGTACCTCCAATTAAAGAACTAGTTCGTCGTACCGAAGAGCACCTTAAAGGCATGGTTGTTCCAGGTACCATGTTTGAAGAGCTAGGATTTAACTACATTGGTCCTGTAGATGGGCACGATGTACTAGAGTTGGTTAAAACGCTGAAGAACATGCGCCACCTAAAAGGGCCTCAGTTCCTGCACATTATGACCAAGAAGGGCAAGGGCTATGAACCTGCTGAAAAAGACCCTATTGGCTATCACGGCGTACCTAAATTTGACCCTGCTGCAAGCTCACTACCTAAGAGCAAAGGCGGCAAGCCAACTTTCTCTAAAGTCTTTGGTGACTTCCTTTGCGATATGGCCGCGCAAGATCCAAAGCTAATGGCGATCACGCCAGCTATGCGTGAAGGATCAGGTATGGTGCGCTTCTCCAAGGAGTTTCCAAAACAATATTTTGATGTGGCAATTGCCGAGCAGCATGCTGTCACTCTGGCTACTGGATTGGCTATTTCAGGCAACAAGCCTATTGTGGCAATCTACTCCACTTTCTTACAACGTGGCTACGATCAGCTGATTCATGATGTTGCTATTATGAACCTACCCGTTTTGTTCGCTATTGACCGAGCTGGGCTTGTAGGCGCAGATGGCCAAACCCATCAGGGAGCCTTTGATCTTAGCTTTATGCGCTGTATCCCTAACATGATGATTATGGCGCCAAGCGACGAAGACGAATGTCGTCAAATGCTTTACACCGGTCATCAACATCAGGGGCCAGCAGCTGTTCGCTACCCTAGAGGCAGTGGCACTGGCGCTGAAATTCAGCAATCTTTCACCGCGCTTGAGATAGGCAAAGGTCGAGTTGTTCGCAAAGGCAGTAACGTTGCTATCTTGAGCTTTGGTACCTTCCTTGATAATGCACAGCAAGCAGCAGAGAAACTGGGTGCAACTGTTGCCGATATGCGCTTTGTTAAGCCTCTAGACGAAGAGTTAATACAACAGTTGGCAGCAGAACACGATGTGTTAGTGACTATCGAAGAGAACGTCGTTGCAGGCGGTGCGGGTAGCGGTGTTGTGGAATACCTAATGTCGCAAAAGATCGCGAAACCCGTCTTAAATCTAGGTCTTCCAGACCGATTTATTGCTCAAGGTACACAAGACGAGATGCATGTTGAACTAGGCTTAGATGCCAAAGGTATTCAGCGCCAGATTGAAGAGTATCTAGCAAAATAAAATCTGGCTCTAGTTCCTAGGAACTAGAGCCTAAAACATCTAAATCCAGCCCAGTCCCCAGCCAAATATAACCAAACTCAATCCAGCCATAACACCAGCTAAAATATCATCTATCATGATGCCAAAACCACCATGAACATGTTTATCCAAATAACTGATAGGCCATGGTTTTACCATGTCGAAGAAGCGGAATAAAACAAAGCCAGCAATCAACCAGCGCCACTCATTGGCCGGAATGCTCAATATTGGCACCACTAGCATAGTGATCCAAAACCCTGCGAACTCGTCCCATACAATAGAACCGTGATCGTGAACGCCCATATCCTTCGCTGTAACATCACAAATCTTAATGCCGATGATGCAACTGAGTAATACAACGACCATGTACGCACTCAATGGCAACTGTACTAATGCTAAATAGAGCGGAATAGAAGCTAAGGTGCCCATTGTGCCGGGGATGATAGGTGAGAGACCACTACCAAAACCTGTTGCGAATAGATGCCAAGGGTTATCTAACGAAATCTTATCAAGGGGATTGCTCATTGAGTGTCTCTAAGTCGTTGTAGTAAATAGATTCAAGAACGAAAGTGGTCAAAACCCGCCACATTCTCTTGTAAGGCTTTGTTATTACGAAACAGTTTTAACATTTTAGAATCAGTGATCTCTCCAATCTCTGTTATCTGAACGCTTTCATTTTCCGCTACCTGACGCACTGACTCTATCAGATGTTGTGGTACGGTAAAACAAAGCTCGTACTCTTCTCCGCTTTTTAATGCATAGTTCTGGGCGGTTTGCTTATCCTGACAAAACTCAACCAACTCTTGAGACACTGGAAGCTTATCGCAATGCAGATCTGCACCAACGTTAGATCGCGCCATGATGTGCTTTATATCCGAAATCAACCCATCAGATATGTCGATACAACTCGAGGCCTTGTCCCTTAATAGCATCCCAAAGTTCGCTCTAGAGCTTGCACAATAATGGCTTTTTTCAAGTACTGAGGCGTTGGGTAGAAGCCGCTTCTCTTTATCAAGTATAACCTCTAGGCCAGCATGACTGTTTCCAAGAGTTCCACTGACAAAGACCTTATCACCAATTTGAGCACCAGAACGCAAAAGGGCCTTTCCTATAGGCACAAAACCTTGAATGGTTAGCGTAATGCTTAGTGGCCCTCGAGTGGTATCCCCGCCAATCAATTGTAAATTATGGGCATCAGCAAGACTAAAGAACCCCTCACAAAACCCTTCAAGCCATTTTTCATCAGGTTCAGGGAGTGAGATCGCCATCGAAACCCAGGCAGGTTCCGCTCCCATGGCGGCTAAATCACTGATATTAGAGGCGAGCGCCTTATGTCCAATCCATTTAGAATTGGCGTTTTCAAGAAAGTGAGTACCGGCGACCAACGAATCAGTGCTGACGGCAATCTGAGTACCCGGAGGGGATATCAACAGTGCGCAATCATCACCCTGAGATAATTCAACATCACCTCGTGTTAGCTTCTGTTTAGCAAAGTACTTGCTAATCAGCTCAAACTCTCCAGCCACACCCTCTCCTAATAATTCACTCAATTAACACATACAAAAAAGGCCAGCAGATGCTGACCTTTATAACTATATGATTTTCAACAATCGGTTTCGACTATTATTTGTTTTTACGAAGTGAAGGTGCTGCTTTATCAAGCACACCATTAACGAACTTGTAGCTGTCTTCAGCTGCAAATACTTTCGCTAATTCAATCGCCTCGTTGATAACAACTTTATGAGGAACGTCTTCACGACGAGTCATCTCATAAACTGCTAGACGAAGTAGCGCTAGTTCCATCATGTCCAAGTCCTGCATAGGACGAGAAAGGAATGGACGTAGCTTGCTGTCGAGCTCTTGGTGAGACAGTGCAACACCAGTCAACAGGTCACGGAAGTATGCTACATCTGTCTCTTGTTCATTTAACGCTGGCTCGTCAGCATGGGTGTCTTCTTCACCATACTTTCCAGCGGACAAAAACTGTTCTTCTACAGTCGCGATATTCTCTTTAGTGATCTGCCAAGAATATATAGCTTGTAGAGCAAATTGACGTGCATTACGACGTGCGGCTGGTTTCACACTGGCCCCCATTAGGAATCGATTTCAGAAAGAACGTTGATCATCTCTAGCGCGCTCAGTGCAGCCTCTGCACCTTTGTTACCAGCCTTGGTTCCAGCACGCTCGATAGCTTGATCTATGGTATCAACAGTCAAAACACCAAATGCGACTGGTAAACTGTACTCCAGTGACACTTGAGCTAGACCTTTATTACACTCACTACAAACATAGTCGAAGTGTGGCGTTCCGCCACGAATTACCGTACCTAGAGAAACGATAGCATCGTATTTCTCAGTACGAGCAACACGTTGAGCAACAAGTGGTAATTCAACCGCACCTGGGCAACGTACTACTGTAATATTCTCTTCTGCAACCTGTCCGTGTCGCTTCAAGGTATCGATAGCACCAGACAACAAGCTTTCATTAATAAAGCTGTTAAAACGCGAAATTACTATAGCAATTTTTGCATTGGGTGCTGGAAATCCACCTTCGATGACTTTCATAAGTTTTCCTTCAACTATCTCATGAGCGAGAATCGCCGGATTCTAGCACAATAATGTGACTAGGATCTAATATCATTTCAGCTAATTCTCGAGTTATTGGTTAAACGGACCAAAACAATGGCCCGTTCATATTAATTGTTATTCACACACGTACTCTACTACGTCCAGCCCAAAGCCCGACAGAGAGTGATAGCGCTTGTTGCTTGATGACATCAGTTTCATCTTACTTACGCCCATGTCAGCTAAGATCTGGGAACCCACACCCACGCGACGTGAAGTCCCCTGCTTCTTAGCCATGGTAGGCGCTTCACCTTTATCTTGTTGCTCAAATGCTTTCAATTTATAAATGAGCTGCTCGCTAGTCTCTTCATGACCAAGTACTACAAGCACACCGCCCTCTTCACCAATGCGTTTCATCGCTTTGTCTAGAGACCAACTGCGATCTGAATCGCGGTTAGAGTGCAGTAAATCAGTAAAGGTATCTTGTAAGTGTACACGGACTAGGCAAGGCTCTTCAGAGACCTCACCCTTGCGCAGTGCATAGTGAATTTGGTTATCAATGGTGTCACGGTACGTCACCATATCAAAGTCGCCAAATTCAGTTGGCATTTTGCACTCAGCTACACGCTCAATCGTTGTCTCAGTGTTATTGCGGTACTCAATCAAATCTGCAATTGTGCCTAGCTTAACATCGTGCTTTTCAGCGAATATTTCTAGATCAGGACGACGTGCCATTTCACCGTCATCTTTTAGGATCTCTACGATAACTGATGCAGGTTCACAACCAGCTAGACGAGCTAAATCACAGCCAGCTTCTGTGTGTCCAGCACGTGTTAATACACCGCCATCTTGTGCAGATAGAGGGAAGATGTGTCCTGGTTGAACTAAGTCTGCAGCTTTTGCATCGGGCGCGACAGCCGCTTGTACCGTCACAGCGCGGTCAGCAGCAGAAATACCAGTAGTAACACCCTCAGCAGCCTCGATTGAAACGGTAAACGCAGTTGAATACTGAGCATTGTTATCTTGTACCATAGGAGGAAGACCAAGACGCGCACAACGCTCTTGAGTCATGGTCAGACAGATAAGACCTCGTCCGTAGGTTGCCATGAAATTGATGGCTTCAGGAGTAATGTGTTCCGCAGCCATAATAAGATCGCCTTCGTTTTCGCGGTCTTCATCATCCATTAGGATAACCATCTTACCTAAGCGAATATCTTCAATAATTTCTTGCGGTGAGCTGATAGGCATTTTTTCTTTCCTAGTTAAGTGTCTGTCGCACGCGTATAGAAACGACTATGCAAAGCCGTTTTGTTGTAAAAATTCCATCGTAATAGTAGAGGAACCTTGTTGCTGATTCGAGCCAATACCAAGCAGTCGCTCCATATAGCGAGCAAGGACATCGACTTCAAGATTAACTCTTCTGCCAACCTCAAATTCATCAATAATGGTTTGTTCCGACGTATGTGGCACTATAGTGAGTTTAAAACCATTCTTACGTAAGTCATTTACCGTCAGGCTAATACCATCAACGGTAATAGAGCCTTTTTGAGCCACGTAGCGTTCGAGATCAGATGGTATTTCAACCCAATACTCTACAGCGCGACCAACGGGGATTCTTTCAACTATGGTACCAACACCATCCACATGCCCTGAGACAATATGGCCACCAAATCGAGTGGTAGGTAACATCGCCTTTTCTAGATTTACTCTGTCGCCTGCCTGATATTGGCTAAAGCCTGTTTTACTTAGAGTCTCGACTGACAAGTCTGCGGTAAACGAGCGATGATCAAATCGCACAACCGTCAAGCAAATGCCATTAGTCGCAATACTGTCACCTAGTTTGACATCAGACATGTCCAAGCTTCCAGTTTCCACCGTGATTGAGATATCTTCGCCCTGATTTGTAATGCTAGCGAGCGTACCAACGGCTTCAACAATACCGGTAAACATAGTAAATCCTACTCTATTTTGATGTTTTAAACGTAGCGACCAATTTAATATCCGGCCCTACTTGGGTAATCTGCTCAATGTTGAGATCAATGGTCTGGTCCATACTGGTTAAACCCAATAAATTCACCAATCCTCGACCATCGGTTCCCATGATTTTTGGTGCCAAATAGACAATAAACTCATCGACGAGTTGTTGTTCTATGAAACTGGCAGCGAGTGTCGCTCCCGCTTCCACCCAGATGTGGTTTATATTGTGCTCCCGAGCAAGCTTTGCAAGTAGCTCTGGTAAATCTATGTGCTTTTCTTGGCTATTTTTCTGCTCAGAAATCAGCAGCACCTCACCTTCAGTATTAAATAGGCGCAGCTTTGAGGACAATTCTGGGTTCAAGTTTTGCTGACGATCAAGGATAACACGCAGAGGTTGTCTAACCTCACCCTCTGGGTACAAGGATTGGATTTCGTCTGGCAATTCAGTGAAACGCACGTTAAGAGAGGCATTATCATCAATCACAGTTTTTGAGCTAGAGAGAATAGCGCCCGATTGTGCTCGGTAGAACTGAACATCTGCACGCGCTTGGCTGCTGGTTATCCATTGACTTTGACCGTTACTGAGGGCCGTTTTACCGTCTAGACTAGCGGCCATCTTCAGTTGAACCCACGGCAAACCGGTGCGCATTTTCTTCAAAAATGGACGATTGATACGTTCAGCTTCAGACTCAAGTAATCCAACTTGAACCTCTATACCTGCCTCTTTAAGCATGGCAATACCATTGCCTGAGACCTGCGGGTTAGGATCTTGCATTGCGCAGACAACACGAGAAACACCCGCTTTAATGAGTCCTTCAGCACAAGGTGGCGTACGACCATAATGAGAGCAAGGCTCTAGTGTGACATACGCTGTCGCGCCTAAAGCCTTTTTACCAGCCATACGCAAGGCATGTACTTCCGCGTGTGGACCACCAGCGCGGATATGATAGCCGTCACCAACAATATCGTTACCTTGAGTAATGACACAGCCAACATTGGGGTTCGGATGTGTAGTAAAGCGGCCTTTCTCAGCTAGCTTTATTGCTTTCGCCATCATCTGATGATCAAATACAGAAAAACTCATTTATGACTCTTTGAGGTTGAAAATCTATTCTACGAGTTCGAGTTCAAGTTAATCTTCCAGTCTGGCGATCTCTTCACCAAACTCTCGGATATCTTCGAAGCTACGATAAACGGACGCAAAACGAATGTAAGCAACCTTATCCAATTCTTTCAATTGCTCCATCACAAGATTTCCAATCATATCACTAGAAACTTCTCTCTCACCGGTAGCTCGAAGCTTAGATTTAATGATACTCATAGAAAGCTCTACCGAATCAGCGCTCACTGGGCGTTTCTCAAGCGCACGATGCAAACCGTTAGATAATTTATCTTCGTTAAAGGGTTCACGATTTCCATTGGACTTAATCACCTTTGGCATTACTAGTTCGGCGGTCTCAAAGGTGGTAAAGCGTTCACTACATGCTAGGCATTGGCGACGACGGCGTACTTGATGCCCGTCAGCAACCAATCGGGAATCGATTACTTTCGTCTCATTTTCTGAACAAAATGGGCAGTGCATACAAGCTCCATATATACGATGAAAAGGGCGCTATGCCGATTTTACTCATCTAAGTAAAACCAACATCGGGTTGGTATTAATACTAAGCATTATTAGCAATGCAATTTGATCTCATTAGTGTAACGGATTTAATGAATTGATTCGAGAGTGAAGATCTATGCTTGAGCATCAAAAAAGGGCTCTGTGATTGAGCCCTCATTACTTTTTATGTCAAAATCTTAATAACCTGAATCATCTTGATTTTCAGTTCGTTACAAGCAAAGGTTAACCAAGCATTATGGTCTTGGTAAGTAGTCGCCCTTTCCTACCCATTTATAACTGGTTAACTCTTCCAGTCCCATCGGGCCGCGAGCGTGCAATTTTTGTGTAGAAACTGCAACCTCAGCACCTAGGCCAAACTGGGCACCATCAGTAAAACGTGTCGAAGCATTCACATAAACCGCAGCAGATCCTGCAGAATTAATGAAGCGCTCAGCATTATTCAAGTCATTGGTCATGATGGCATCTGAGTGGCTCGCGTTGTGCTCACGCATATGCTCAATAGCCTCATCCACATCCTTAACTACCTTTACGCCCAAGATGAAGGCGAGCCATTCAGTGTCAAAATCCCCTTCAATGGCTTCACGAAGCTTGGTCGCGTTAGTCAAGTATGGCAACGCTGAAGCATCTGCTACAAACTCGATTTTATCATTGAGTTGGTGAGCAAGTTTACCAAGGAACTCATCTGCGATTGATTGATGAACAAGCAAGGTATCCAAAGAGTTACACGCTGAAGGACGCTGCACCTTAGAGTTTTCTACTACTGTTAGCGAACGCTCGATATCTGCACTCTCATCAACATACACATGAGAAATACCAAATCCACCAATGATCACAGGGATAGTGCTGTTTTCTTTACACATTTTATGTAAACCAGCCCCACCACGAGGAATGATCATGTCAACGTACTCATCTAGCTTCAATAATTGAGAAACAAGCTCACGATCAGGCTTTTCAATATATTGAACAGAAGCTGCAGGTAACCCTGCTTGTTCTAGGGCTGTTTGAATAACCTTAACCAAAGCCATGTTTGAATGGAAGGTCTCTCTGCCACCACGCAAAATACTGGCATTGCCTGTTTTTAGGCATAAAGAAGCGATATCAATGGTCACATTTGGACGTGCCTCGTATATAACGCCGACCACACCTAAAGGTACGCGTCTGCGAGATAGCGCCAAGCCATTTTCTAGCACGCGACTATCCAGTTCACTACCAATAGGGTCACTTAACTTGATTACATTGCGAACATCGTCAGCAATTGCCGATAATCGAGCCTCATTTAGCAGTAGACGATCCAGAAGAGCTTCACTCATCCCTGCTTCACGACCGTTTTGAATATCGATAGCATTTGCTTCTAGAATCGTTTTCGATTGTTTTTCCAGCTCATCAGCCATAATCGCTAAGGCTTGATTTTTAGTTGCGGTGGTCGTCGTTGCTAGAGCAAAAGATGCATGTTTTGCGCTCTGGCCAAGTTGAATAAGATCCACAGTGTCATCCTCTATAATTTCTTGTGAGCGATTAAGCTCTTAATCTTGCATCATGACTAAGTCGTCACGGTGTACTACTTCGGAGCCATAGTCATAGCCCAAAGCTTCACCTATTTGTTTGCTATGCATGCCTTTTATTTGGCGCATATCATCACAGGAGTAGCTAACGAGCCCCTTCGCAATCAAGGTTCCAGATTGAGTGGTAACTCGCGCAACTTCACCGCGAGCAAAATTACCATTCACGCCAATAACACCTTTAGCTAAAAGGCTACTGCCTTTCGTTTGTAGGGCTTGTACTGCACCTTCATCGATAATAATTTCACCGGTTGCAGCGGGACCTGCCAGTATCCAGCGCTTACGATTTTCAAGGGCATCAGGAAGTGCAACGAAGCGCGTACCACTTGGCGAAGTCGAAACACTCTCAATCACCACATTTTGTGCACTTCCAGCTGCAATAATCACTTCAATACCAGCGCGGCGGGCAATATCTGCAGCTTGCAGTTTAGTTGCCATGCCACCCGTACCTAGGGTTGTGCCACTGCCACCGGCAATTTTACGCAGGGTCTCGTCAATAGTAGTGACTTCACGAATCAACTCAGCTTCTGGGTTGTTTCTTGGGTCAGCGGTAAATAAACCTGGCTGATCGGTCAATAGCAACAGTGTATCTGCGCCGCACAAAATCCCAACCAACGCCGAAAGGTTATCGTTGTCTCCAACCTTTATCTCTGTAGTCGCCACCGCATCATTTTCGTTTACGATAGGAATAATATCATGCTCAACTAGGGCATTAATCGTATCCCTAGCATTTAGAAAGCGCTCTCTATCGTCGAGATCAGCACGAGTTAGCAACATCTGCCCAATCTTTAAGCCATAGATTGAAAATAATGACTCCCACACTTGGATAAGATGTGACTGACCGACAGCAGCTAAGAGTTGTTTGCTTGCCATTGAGTTGGGGAGTTTGGGGTGTCCTAGATGCTCTCGACCAGCAGCAATCGCGCCAGAAGATACTAGAACTAGGTTATAGCCACGTTGCTTTAATTCTGCGCACTGACGCACTAAATCAACCATATGGGCGCGGTTAAGGAACTGAGAGCCCCCTGTTAGCACACTTGTGCCAAGTTTCACCACAACTGTCTTAGCTTGCATTTGTTACTCAATGATACTGATAAAAAGAGTCCCTTTTTTAACAAGGTGTGACCCGTTGCACAAGCTAAAAAAACAAAAAGGCGCCACTAGGCGCCTTGAATCAATGTTTTTTAATTAAGCGATGGCTTCAGAATCTTCATGTAAAGCAAACTCTAAAGCAAATTGCTCAGTCAGTTGCTTCTGAATTTTGGCTTGAAAAACGCTTTGAGTGCGTTGCACTTCCGCCTCTGCGGCAGCTGGAAGCTTTTCATCTACCCATGCGCCTGACGCGTTATACATTCCGTGATGAAAGCGAGCAGTACAAATGTTTTCTTCGTCTTGCTTTTCTAGTTCCATCCACCAGCCCCAAAACTCGCGGCACTCTGGTGATTTAGTGTCATCGACACAAACAGACAAGCAATCGAACAAAAACAGGTTTGGTTTACATTCAGCTTCACGTAAATAAGGACCAATCGCTTTGAGCTTTGCGATCATCCGATGATAAGTAGGTTTGTTTCCTGGCATAATAACTCCATTTATTATTGCTTCGCCACGCACAACTACGCACAGCGATTTTTATGTTGCTCATCAGTTACATAAGCAACACTCATAGTGCCATTAAATTAACATATATGTCACGATTTTAATTCTTCAAGGAGCCAATCTATCGCTAGGTTTAGTGATTTTTGGTATCCAGAGCTCAAATTCTTTGACGGGATCTTCACGGCCTTCCCTACCTTACTCGACATTGCTATCAATTTATTGTCGCTATGGGGTGCGACAGGATCGCCTTCCAAAGAAATAGCTAACATCGGCACATTGGTGCGACGAGCGGCAAGCAAACCTTGAGTACGAAGAGACCATGCTGACATCTGCCCCGTCAAGCTTTGAATATCAACCGGCGATTTACCAAGACGAGAGCCCAGTACATCGATATACATTTTCGACATGTTCGTCAGCTTTTCTGGATTTGCCAAGATATCATGTACTGGCGAGCCTATTGCGACACATGCCTTAATTCTGTCTTGCTCCAAAAAGCTTAAGCGAACCAGTGCATTGCCCCCGAAGCGGAATCCCAGTAGCCCTACTTTCCAGTGGTCTACAAATGGCACTTGCGGCAGATAATCCAGCAAAGCCTTGTGTAAACAGCTCGTATCCTCTGAAAGCGTCCATTGACTGCTTTTACCCACGGATGGCATATCAATAGTCAGCATCGCAAATTCATTAGGGGCTAGGTGGTCGAGGAAAAGCTTCCACATATCGGTTTGTACGCTATCTAACCCCGCACATACGATGACCACGGGTAATGGACGCTCAGTATGTGGCAGGTGTAAATTGGCTTGAACCGTTTTTCCCTTATAAGGCACATTAAGTTGCTTAAACACATACTTACTGGCATGAGATGCATCTTCGTAAGCCTTGTTTGCTAATACTTGAGCTTGTAGAGATAGGTTATCGCCCTTGATATGTGGGTAGGCTGCAATACTGAAATAAAGGCTCGCTTTATAAAGCGCTTCAGCGGCCTCATCTCCCTTTAGGTCTGCAGCACGTTTTTGATGAACCATCCCAGCATGTGTCCATTCATAGGCCCAATTCCCCGAACGAAACCCCATAACGGTATCCAACCACTCGTCGTTACTCCTAGAGTGTTCAGATGAAGATATCCGTGCGAGTACTTGATCTTGTTCAATTGGGTCTGCCCCCTGCCAAATCCATTGCAACCGGCGCAGATTACGATACCAAGAATGCTGTGGCTTATTCTCTAAGATACTCAAGCTGCTTGGCATGTACTGCGTTAAGCCTGAGGTTTCTTTTGCTTGTAAATGCTTAGAGAATAGTTGCTCGGAAAGATTTTTATTGTGTTCTTCAGTCATATGAGGGCATCTTCGAATTGAACTTATGCTTAAGCATAAACAAAAAATGCCTCTAAATAGAGGCATTTAATATAAATATTATTTTGCGATACTGTATGAGTACCGAAAAAGCTAATTATTTGCGTTTGCGATTAATCGGCTCTGCAAATTGTAGCTGCATATCCCAAGGCTGCTCAATCCAAGTCTCTTGAGCAATATCAACAACATAATCGTCTAGCAGTTCAGCGCCAGAAGGCTTAGCACATACAGCGATCAACTTCGCTTTAGGGTACATTTCACGTAGCTTACGTGCAGTGTCACCACTATCCACTAAATCTTCAACGATTAGGAAGCCTTCGCCATCACCTTCAGGTGCTTTAAGAACGGTCATGTCACGCTGGTGATCATGGTCGTAGCTTGAGATACAAATAGTATCAACGTAACGGATACCTAATTCACGAGCAAGAATAGCAGCAGGAACTAGACCACCACGGCTCACACCCCAGATACCTTTCCACTGTTCAGCAGGCATTTGACGAGCAGCAAGCTCACGACAGTTTGTCTGCATTTCATCCCAGGTGATGATGTATTTTTTTGGCATAACTTGAAAACCTATTTAATGACGCAATTAAGCGGTCAAAACATATTTTAGGATAAAGACAGCAGACATAACCCAAACACTCATGGAAACGTCGCGTCCCTTACCACTCAGCAATTTAATTGCAGCGTAAGAGATGAAGCCTAGAGATATACCCTCTGCGATAGAGAACGTTAGAGGCATTAACAAGCAAGTTACTACTACAGGAGCAGCTTCTGTAATGTCACTCCAGTCAATGTTCACTAGACCAGAAAGCATCAGGATAGCTACATAAAATAGCGCTCCTGCTGTCGCATAGGGCGGAATCATACCCGCTAATGGAGAAAACAGCAAAGCCAATAGGAAAAGTACGCCTACGGTTACTGCAGTCAAACCAGTACGACCACCAGCGGCAACACCAGCTGTTGATTCTACGTAAGATGTGGTGTTAGAAGTACCAAGTAAAGCACCCACTGACGTCGCAGTGGAGTCAGCCAATAGCGCCTTATTAAGACGAGGCAGTTTGCCATCTTCTTTAATAAGGTTTGCTTTAGTTGCTACACCCACTAGCGTGCCCGCCGTATCAAACAGATCAACAAACAAGAATGCGAAGATAACTGAGATCATGCCAACTTCAAATACACCAGCAAAATCCAGTTGCATGAAGGTTGGAGCAAGGCTTGGTGGAGCAGACATTAAGCCGTTGTATTGAACATCACCAAAAATCAGACCTAAAACGGTAACACAAAGGATAGCGATCATAACCGCGCCACGAACGCCGCGGTGAACAAGAGCGATAGTAATAAAGAAGCCAACAGCAGCCAAAATCGCGTTCAAGCTAGTGATATCACCAAGAGAAACGAATGTTGCTGGGTTATCGACTACGATGCCTGCATTCTTAAGACCGATAAACGCAAGGAATAAACCAATACCCGCAGCGATACCAGTGCGCAGCGACATAGGGATTGAATTAATAATCCACTCACGAATACGAAACAGGCTTAGCAAGATAAACAAGATACCTGATACAAATACCGCTGCTAGTGCAACCTGCCATTCATACCCCATGCCAAGAACAACACCATAGGTAAAGAAGGCGTTAAGACCCATTCCTGGTGCTTGAGCAATTGGGTAGTTAGCGTATAGACCCATGATGAAACAACCAATAGCGGCAGCTAAACACGTTGCTACAAATACAGCACCGTGATCCATGCCCGTTGCAGACAACATCGACGGGTTAACAAAGATGATGTAGGCCATTGTCAGGAAGGTAGTCATACCTGCAATGATTTCAGTGCGAACCGTAGTACCGTGTTCACGTAGTTTGAATAGCTTCTCGAGCATAATCAATTCCTAAAAGTTTCTAAAAGTAATCGTTTGCGTATCTAAATTGGCGTGAATTATAGTGAGTAACATCACGAAATACCATACTGTTTTGGCTATAAATTCATTTGGATCACTTTATGCGCAAACTGTCAACGTTAGAGGATGCATTAACTTATTGATATTCATGAATATGAATGGTTAGGTGCCGTCTGATATATAAGGTTAATTATTGAACCCTGTCTTAAAGTTACAGCTCAAAAATTACAGATAAGTACTTATGTAGCACATAGAAATAAGCCTCTTACCCTGTAATCTGAAGAAGAACTCTCAAACTGGCATCCAGCAGCTATTACTCTTAATTATTACAGCCTTAAAATAGAAGATTTAGACGAAAAAAAAGCCGCTCCAAACTGGGCGGCTAATGAAATCAGTAATAAATTTCCAATATATCAGGGTGAACCGAAGTTCAATCACATGCTTAAAAACCCTATAAATAGGGTTGAAACTTTATACGAAATACATCTTTAGCCGACAAGCTATCAATATACCCATCTAAAATCCCAAGGCTAATTAGTTTAAAATCAACAAATTAGCGCTTTAAATTAGCATAGATACAGACATAATGATGAGCGGGGTGGCTCATAGAAGGGTAGTCTGTATCGACAGGGTTTATATTACCGATCTTGTAATTTAATTACAAGTATTTTTCTCATTGAGGTCGTAAAAGTCAAAACAGGCTGTTTTGCGACCTGTTTTGGTAATTTAATTTCACACGTAAAATAAATAATTAACGCTCAATTTCTTCACTATCGCGTCACAAATGATAATAAAACTTACTCAAGCTTTACGAGTTTGCCTGTCCAACCCTACTTCACAGTGATATCCTGCCCACAATTCTTCGACCTACATGAGGTCGAACTTAGTACTTGTGCCATCCACAGTAAGTAAACAATCAGCCTAGTTTGTTACTTACTTCGATTGGTATTGGTTGCTATTTGTATGCATGAAGGAGTATTACATGTCCCAATTTCTCAATGAAATCACCCTGCAAACTCAAAATCCAATCTGGCCATTCTTCGATAAGATCTGTTCTATCCCGCACCCCTCTAAACATGAGCAGGCGCTAGCAGACCATATTGTTGCTTGGGCTAAAGAGCAGGGACTAGAAGTAAAAGAAGATGCTGTAGGTAATCTTTTCATCAAAAAGCCTGCAACTCCTGGTATGGAAAACAAAAAAGGTGTCGTGCTACAAGCACACATCGACATGGTACCTCAGAAGAATGAAGATACCGTTCATGACTTTACTGTCGACCCTATCCTTCCGTATATCGACGGTGAGTGGGTAACAGCGACTGGCACCACGTTAGGTGCAGACAATGGTATAGGTATGGCATCGTGCCTTGCTGTTCTTGCTTCAACCGATGTTGCTCATGGACCAATCGAAGTATTGCTAACCATTGATGAAGAAGCCGGTATGACAGGTGCTTTCGGCTTGCAACAAGGCTGGCTTGAGGGGGATATCCTTCTTAATACGGACTCAGAACAAGAGGGCGAAGTTTACATGGGTTGTGCCGGTGGCATTGATTCTAGCCTTGAGTTCACAATCAGACGTGAAGATGCACCGCAAGGCTCTGTGACGAAAAAGCTAATCTTGAAAGGTTTAAAGGGCGGTCACTCTGGTTGTGATATCCACACAGGTCGTGGTAATGCGAACAAGTTGTTGGCGCGCTTTCTTGCCGGTCATGCCGAAGAGTTAGACCTGAGACTGATTGAGTTTACCGGCGGTAGTCTGCGCAATGCTATTCCTCGTGAAGGCTCTGTCACCCTTGCTCTGCCTGAAAAGCATGTAGCGACACTTGAAGGATTGTTCACCGCTTACACAGACATGCTTAAAGCCGAACTTGGCGCTGTTGAAACCAATCTCGTTACCTTTGTAGAAGATGCACAAGCTCAATTCGGTGTTTTCTCAACTCAAAGCCAACAAGCGTTAGTCGCTGCTCTTAACGCATGTCCAAATGGCGTAATTCGCATGAGTGACGCTATTGAAGGCGTAGTGGAGACATCTCTTAACCTTGGTGTGATTACTACAGAACAAGATAAAGTGACTGCGCTTTGTTTAATTCGCTCTCTTATCGACTCAGGTCGTAGCCAAGTGGAAAGCATGCTGACATCAGTTGCTACACTATCAGGCGCTAAGATCCAATTTTCTGGCGCATATCCTGGTTGGAAGCCAGATGCAGATTCAGAAATCATGGCTATCTTTCGTGACATGTACAAAGAAGTGTATGGCCATAAACCAAATATTATGGTGATCCATGCCGGTCTTGAATGTGGTTTATTTAAGAAGCCTTATCCAAACATGGATATGGTGTCGTTTGGTCCAACCATCAAATTCCCTCACTCTCCTGACGAGAAAGTAAAAATCGACACCGTCGATTTATTCTGGGAGCAGATGGTCAATCTACTCAAGCATATCCCTGAAAAAGCATAATTTACTTTCTAGCGAACAGTAAAAAGCCGAGCTTCTAGCTCGGCTTTCTTATATCTAAAACAATATTTTATGCTTTAGTTGCTGATAACTCTTGTAGTTGAGAAAGCGTAGTTTCAGACATTAACTCGCCATTGTAGTAGTAGCTAACATTCTCGCCATCACGTACACCCATGATCAATGCTTTGTCACCATTGTTGTAGGTTACGTTCATTTGAATTGTATTTGCATCAATTGCTTCAAATGTTGATGATTCTACCTGACGCATAGAAATTGGGTCTAGAGGTGCTTCAGTCAGTGAAGGATCAAGATCATCGTTCATGTTGTACATAGTCTTCACTTTTGAGTCGAAGATATGTGGTTTACCGTTGATTGGGTTTTTACCTGCCCAGAATTCGATGGAGTTAAAAATCAATGCATCCACCGCTACCGATAGCGCGTAAACAGGAGCAAGAAGCATGTTTACACCACCACGAGCGTAACGGTTATCAACAACTTCAAGGTTAAACTTCATTACATAACCAGTAACTGCGTTACTACCGATACAACCACTTAACGAAGCAGCAACAACTGCCAAGCCCACTGCCTTTAAGCCAAATTTTTTCATGTTATGAATCCTTCAAATTTTTATAATGAAAAAGGTGATCTGCCTATCTAAAATAGCTGATTTTCAATTGTTTACAATAAAATAATTGAACTTGCTTGTAACTTTAGTGTCAATCCTGTCTTCCTGACGTCAGAACCATCTACGAAACTAATAAATACAACCAACATCAAAAGGTTAGATGAATCAATAAGAATTAACAACAAGAAAACCTACATTTTCAGAACATTAATAACAAATTGAGATCTATTCGTAACCTATTAAATACAGACATAAAAAAAGCGACCTATGCAGGTCGCTCATATATATAAATAAGATAATTAAAGCTGTTTAGCCAATATTCTTACGAACGTTGCGGAACATACGCATCCAAGCAGAATCTTCACCCCAAGATTCAGGAGCCCATGAGTTAGCTACAGTCCTAAATACACGCTCAGGGTGTGGCATCATGATAGTCACACGACCATCTGCTGTAGTTAGACCTGTAATTGCATTTGGTGAACCATTTGGGTTGTTCGGATACTGCTGAGTCGCATTCCCGTTGTTGTCTACATAACGTAGTGCTACCGTACCTGAATTCTCAATCGCGTTCAGGTGAGCAGAGTCTTTCACTTCTACTCGACCTTCACCGTGAGAGACAGCGATAGGCATACGAGAACCCGCCATACCATCAAAGAATACAGAGTCAGACTTCTGAACTTCAACCAAGCTGAAGCGTGCTTCAAAGCGCTCAGATTCGTTGCGTACGAATCGAGGCCAAAGATCAGCACCTGGAATCAATTCTTTAAGGTTAGACAGCATCTGACAACCATTACACACACCTAGAGAGAAAGTATCTTCGCGGTTGAAGAAGCCTTCAAACTGGTCGCGTGCTGCTGAATTAAACAGTACTGACTTAGCCCAGCCTTCACCAGCGCCTAGAACATCACCGTAAGAGAAGCCGCCACAAGCCACAAGACCTTGGTACTCTTCTAGTACTGCTTTACCAGTTAAGATGTCGCTCATGTGGATATCAACAGAATCAAAACCTGCACGGTCAAATGCTGCTGCCATTTCTACGTGAGAGTTAACACCTTGCTCACGCAAGATAGCCATCTTAGGCTTAACACCGGTAGCAATGTACGGTGCCGCTACATCTTCACGTACATCAAAGGTAAGATCCACGTTTAGACCTGGGTCAGAGTTGTCTTTCTTCGCTTCGAACTCTTGGTCAGCACAAGCAGGGTTATCACGTAGCGCTTGCATCTTATGCGTCGTTTCAGCCCAGATAGTACGTAGTTCTATGCGAGAACGCTCTACAATTGCACTGCCGTTAGCAAAGATTTCAAAGTTGTCGCTTGCTTCTACCGTACCGATAACATGTGAACATGTATCTAGACCGTTAGCTGCCAATACTGCGCGAACTTGCTCTAGATCTTCGTTCTTAACTTGAACAACCGCACCTAACTCTTCATTAAATAGGGTTGCTAGTGTGTCTTCACCTAGCTCAGAAATGTCAGCCTTCACGCCACAGTGACCAGCAAATGCCATCTCAGCGAGAGTAACTAATAGACCACCATCGCCTTTATCGTGATAAGCAACAAGCTTGTCATCACGCACTAGAGTTTGCATTGCATCGAAGAAGCCTTTCAGTTGCTCTGCGTTGTCAACATCAGCAGGCTTATCACCAAGTTGCTTGTAAACCTGTGCCAGTGCTGTTGCACCCATGCGGTTCTTGCCATTACCAAGGTCAACAAGTACTAGGCTTGATTCACCTTTGTCAGTGCGAAGCTGAGGAGTCACTGTCTTACGAACATCTTCCACACGACCAAATGCGGTGATAACCAATGAAAGTGGAGAAGTTACTTCTTTGTCTTCGCCGTTTTCGTTCCATTTAGTCTTCATAGACATTGAGTCTTTACCCACAGGGATAGTCAGACCCAGAGCTGGACACAGTTCCTCACCCACAGCCTTAACTGCTTCATAAAGACCTGCATCTTCACCAGGGTGACCTGCTGGAGACATCCAGTTTGCTGAAAGCTTAATGCGTTTAATATCACCAATATCAGTGCCGGCGATGTTAGTCAGAGACTCACCGACCGCAAGACGCGCTGAAGCGCCAAAGTCTAGAAGTGCAACCGGAGTACGCTCACCCATAGACATAGATTCGCCGTGGTAAGTATCGTAACTTGCCGCAGTCACTGCACAGTTAGCTACAGGAACCTGCCAAGGACCAACCATTTGGTCACGAGCAACCAAGCCCGTTACACTGCGGTCACCAATGGTGATAAGGAATGTTTTCTCAGCAACGGTTGGCAAGCGCAGAACGCGGTCTAGTGCTTCATTTAGCTCAATGCCATCGCGGTTGATCGCTGGGCTATCCACTTTAAGAGTTTTCACATCACGGTACATCTTAGGTGTTTTACCTAACAGTACGTCCATTGGCATATCAATTGGCGTGTTGTCGAAGTGAGAATCTTCAAGAGTCAGTTGACGCTCTTCTGTTGCGATACCGACAACCGCATACGGTGCACGTTCACGCTTACAAATTGCATCAAAGGTTGCCATGTTTTCATCAGAAACAGCCATTACGTAACGTTCTTGAGATTCGTTACACCAGATAGCCAGTGGGCTCATGCCCGGCTCATCGTTAGGCACGTCACGTAGTTGGAATTTACCACCACGTTCGCCATCATCAACAAGCTCAGGTAGTGCGTTAGAGATACCACCTGCGCCCACATCGTGAATGAATGCAATTGGGTTATCGTCACCTAACTGCCAACAGCCATCGATCACTTCCTGACAACGACGTTCCATCTCTGGGTTTTCACGTTGTACTGAAGCAAAGTCTAGATCTTCTGCTGATTGACCTGATGCCATAGAAGATGCTGCGCCGCCACCAAGACCGATGTTCATTGCAGGACCGCCAAGAACAATCAGCTTAGCGCCAACAGGAATTTCTTTCTTCTGTACGTGTCCATCACGGATATTACCCATACCACCCGCAATCATGATTGGCTTGTGGTAACCACGGATTTCTTCACCCGCGTGAGAAGTCACTTTTTCTTCGTACGTACGGAAGTAACCCAATAGGTTTGGACGACCAAATTCATTGTTGAATGCAGCGCCGCCTAGCGGACCTTCAGTCATAATATCCAATGCCGTAACAATACGACCCGGCTTACCAAAGTCCGTTTCCCATGGCTGCTCAAAACCAGGAATACGTAGGTTTGAGGTTGTGAAACCCACTAAGCCAGCTTTTGGCTTGCCACCAATACCTGTAGCGCCCTCATCACGGATCTCACCACCAGAACCGGTTGAAGCACCAGGCCAAGGAGAGATTGCCGTTGGATGGTTATGAGTTTCAACCTTCATCAAGATATGAGCATCTTCATGGTTGTAAGAGTATTGGCGTGTCTCTGGGTTCGGGAAGAAACGGCCTACCTTAGAGCCTTCCATTACCGCTGCATTGTCTTTGTATGCAGACAATACATGGTCAGGAGTGATTTCCATCGTGTTCTTGATCATCTTGAACAGTGACTTGTCTTGAGCCACACCATCAATTGTCCAGTCTGCGTTGAAGATCTTGTGACGACAGTGCTCAGAGTTTGCTTGTGCAAACATCATAAGCTCAATATCGTTAGGATTGCGCCCTAGCGTGTTGAAGCTATCTACTAGGTAGTCAATTTCATCTTCTGCTAGTGCAAGACCCAAATTAATGTTGGCATCTTCTAGGGCTTTACGACCACCAGTAAGTACATCGACAACAGTATGTGGTGCCGGCTCGGCAACAATGAATAGTGCAGCAGCTTGTTCCATCTCACCAAAGACCACTTCCATCATGCGGTCATGCACCAATGCTTTTACAGCTTTGGTTTGTGCTTCATTTAAAGCAACAGATGTTTCAACATAGTATGCCGTACCGCGCTCTAAACGCTTAACCTTGTCCAGACCACAGTTATGTGCAATATCTGTCGACTTAGAAGACCAAGGAGAGATAGTTCCTGGGCGAGGAGTCACAAGCACTAATGTGCCTTGTGGTTCATGTTCTTCGATCGTTGGACCATAAGTAAGCAGCTTTTCAAGCTTCTCTGCCTCTGACGCGTCAAGTTCTGCACTCACGTCTGCAAAATGCATAAACTCAGCATAAATACCTGTTACTGGCAGGTCTTGTTCACGGCAAAGTTCTAGTAGTTTTTGTACACGAAACTCAGAAAGAGCTGGGGAGCCACGCAAAATTCTCATGTGCTTAGGTCTCTTTGATGATGGATTAAAGATAATATTCAAATAAAAACAATAACTTATATAAATTACCAATCTTTATTTCAATATTACCTATGTTGTTTCGGGCGTATTATAGAGCAAATCTTTTTGTGAAGTAACACAAAAAGCAACCGTTTGCGCAAATTTTTGCGTCAAGGTCTACGTAACCGATAAATCGTACGGTAAATATCTAAGATGCGAGGACGGTTTAATCATGATTCTAGTTTCACTTCCCCGGTGATAAGGGGTTTGATATAAAGGGGAAATAATTAAGAAAAATCCCCTAATTTATTTGGAGTTGTCACGCACAATGCGCACGTCAGTGTTAACTAGATTCTCCCTACTAGTAGCTTCACTAGTAGCCTTACTTTTTGTCACTGGCTGTCAGTACGAAACCGACACTAAGAACGAACTTCAAAAAATAAAAGACCGAGGTGTATTGCGCGTAGGAACCCTAAACAACCAACTCTCTTACTATATCGGCCCTGATGGTCCAACAGGTCTAGAATATGAATTAGCGTCAGAATTTGCCGAACAACTTGGCGTTCGTTTAGAGATAAAACCAGCCTATCGTCTCTCTGAGTTATTTCCTGCACTAAAAAATGGTGAAATAGACATTGTTGCTGCAGGCCTTACTCAGGCACCCAACCGAGTTAAAGCTTTTAGAGCCGGCCCAGCTTATTACTACGTCAGCCAGCAAGTAGTGTATAAAAAAGGCACGTGGCGTCCGCGCAACCTTGATCAACTCATAGAAAGCGGTGAATCAATTACTGTGGTCAAGGGATCGCACTTTGAACAAACCCTGCTCGATCTTGCTGAGGAACACTCAGACCTTAAATACGAGATCACTGATAGCTACGATATTAATGACTTACTAAAACAAGTATCGCAAGGCGAGCGCTTATTTACTGTCGCTGATTCTATAGAGCTTTCCATTACGCAACGTATCTATCCTAATGTTGCACTCGCATTTGAGTTAACAGAAGATCAGCCTACATCTTGGTTCTTACGCAAAGGCACGGACGAAAGCCTTTACGCGTTGGTTTTAGAGTTCTTTGGCGACATTCAACAAAATGGTCAGTTGCAATTAATAGAAGAGAAATATTTTGGGCATATCGAAGACTTTGATTATGTTGATACACGCGCGTTTGTGCGTGCCTTAGATAGCAAACTACCTAAATGGGAATCTCTCTTTCAAAAGTATGCCGGAGAATTTGATTGGCGTTTAATTGCGGCTCTTGCTTATCAAGAGTCACACTGGAACCCCGATGCAAAATCACCGACTGGTGTGCGTGGCATGATGATGTTGACCCTACCAACTGCAAAAAGTGTTGGCGTCACCGACCGACTTGACCCTGAACAATCCATCCGAGGCGGTGCTGATTACTTAAGAAAGATCGTTAATCGCATCCCTGACAGTATCAATCAGCATGAAAAAATCTGGTTCGCGTTAGCCTCTTACAATGTTGGTTATGGGCACGTGATGGACGCAAGACGTATTGCCAAAGCGCAAGGTGCAGACCCTGATCTCTGGAGTGATGTAAAAACACGCCTTCCCCTACTACGAAAAAAAGGTTACTACGAGTACACACGTTACGGCTATGCCCGAGGTGATGAAGCTCTCAATTACGTAGAAAATATTCGTCGTTACTATCAAAGCATCATTGGACATATTGACCAACGCGACCACGCCAACGTAGAAACTGACACTGATGACTTAATGGTGATAGAAGCCCCAGAGCCAGCAAGGTCTGAAGCTTTAGAAACACTCAGCGATGAAAGTGAATCCACTATTGAAGAATAGGGAGAGATAGCTCACAAATTAAATTCAACTGAACAATCGTTTGCGTTTATTTGCGATCTAGATCCTATGTTTAGATTCATATTATAGTAACAATCATGTTCTATATATGAGTAATGCAAACATCAAAGCGTCAGTGATTGTTTGCTTACATAAAGTTCATAGGAGATTGTTCGTTGAAACTAAAAAGAAAGCTATCTAAGAAATTATCAAATAGCACTGTTTCAGCTAACCGTCGTAAGCGTATGCTAGCCAATAACAAGAAAAAGCTTCTTTGGCGAAACCGTTCTTACGTACCGTTAGCGTTGTAGTAAAACTAAAAGCAAACATTTAACACAATAAAGTTGAATGTTTGCCTAATCCCCCTTCTGCTCTGCCTCTCTTTGTAAACGCTTTAATTCTTTTTGCTCTTTTCTGCGCCTTTTAAAAAACGCCTGCAATTGTTCTCTACATTCTGTTTCCATCAGCCCGGATTCAACCGTTGCATAATGATAGGCCGCTTGGCTTTCAAATAGATCAAGAACCGTACCTGCAGCCCCAGCCTTAAGATCCTGAGCACCAAACACAATTCGCTTCACTCGGCTATGTAGTAAGGCTCCTGCACACATAGGGCAAGGCTCTAAAGTCACATATAACGTAGTGTCGAGCAGTCGGTAATTTTGCAAAGCCTCTCCGGCCTTGCGAAGCACCTGAATCTCAGCATGGGCTGTGGCATCGTGAGCGCCAATGCAGCGATTCCATCCTTCAGCAATGACTTCATTGTTTTTAACCAAAACGGCACCTACCGGCACCTCTCCTTCCTCTTCTGCATTCTGCGCAAGTTTAATAGCACGTTGCATATAAACATGATCTTGCTCTGAAAAGGAGGGAATCTTTATTTCGCTCATATCTTGGCCTATGGATTAATTTGAAGGCAATGTACCTTGAGTCAATTTCGCACTCAAGAATTCAATGGCCATTTTTACTTTAGGTGAAAGGTGGCGGTTTTGCGGATATAACGCCCAGATCGGTTCTCGCTCGCAACGATAGTCAGCAAGTAATTCCACTAAGCTTTTATTTTCTAAATGTGTAGCCACATAGAAGTCAGGAAGTTGAACCACACCTCGCCCTTGTAAAGCAGCATCGGTAAGGACATTTCCGCTATTACATCTAATGCTCCCTCTCATTGTAAGGTTAAGTTTTTTATTGTTTTCTAAAAAACGCCATGTGGACGAGGAACTTAATAAGCAATCACAGTCAATTAATTGAGAAGGATGTGTCGCTTCTCCATGTTCAGAGATATAGTCCGGACTTGCACACACATACTGCTGACGCTCAGAGAGCTTCTTTGCAATAAGACTAGAGTCAGGAAGGTCACCAATACGAATTGCGATATCGAATTTATTCGCGATCAGGTCCAGCCTATCGTTACTCAATTGTAAATCCAGCTCAAGTTGAGGATGGCGAGCGACAAACTCCATCAGCAAAGGGGCAATAACCGACTCACCATAAGTTGTAGGGGCGGTGATCCTTAAGCGGCCTATGGGTAAAGAGTGAGACTCAGTGACTTCTCTCTCGGCTTCTGCAAGCCCATCAAGCAACATACGACAGTGCTCCGCATACCCAATACCCACATCAGTAACTGACACTCTACGAGTTGTTCTTTGGACTAACTTAACACCTAGGCGAGTTTCTAAAGCAGACAATTTACGGCTAACTTGAGCAACAGAAGTATCCAGTGCTTGAGCTGCCTTGGTGAAGCTTTCACTATCAACAACAGCAACGAACTCTTCAATGCCTTCCCACTGACTCATTATTACACCTATGTAAAAGTGATTTTCAAAATGGCTAGTTTATCATCATAAAAGAAACAATATAATCATCCCCATAGTCTAAAGTTTTAACTAACTCATTCGCCAATAGGAAATCACTATGACCGACCAATTTATCAAATCACGCGCAGCTGTTGCTTGGGGACCAAACCAACCACTGATCATGGAAGAAGTGGATGTAATGTTACCTAGAAAAGGCGAAGTTCTGGTTAAGATCATCGCAACCGGTGTATGTCATACCGATGCTTTTACTCTATCAGGCGAAGATCCAGAAGGTATCTTCCCATCAATTCTAGGCCATGAAGGTGGCGGTGTTGTCGAAATGGTGGGCGAAGGCGTTACGAGTGTCTCTGTGGGTGATCATGTTATTCCACTTTACACAGCAGAGTGTGGCGAGTGTAAGTTCTGTAAATCAGGAAAAACTAACCTATGCCAAGCGGTACGCGAAACCCAAGGCAAGGGCTTGATGCCAGATGGCACAACACGCTTCTACAAAGATGGTCAGCCTATTTATCACTATATGGGCTGCTCTACCTTCTCTGAGTACACTGTATTACCTGAGATCTCCCTTGCAAAAGTGAACAAAGATGCCCCTCTTGAAGAAGTTTGCTTGCTAGGTTGTGGTGTGACTACCGGTATGGGCGCGGTATTAAATACTGCAAAAGTAGAGAAAGGCGATAACGTGGCAATCTTCGGCCTTGGCGGTATCGGTCTATCTGCCATCATTGGCGCAAAAATGGCTGGAGCCAATCGCATCATCGGTGTTGATATTAATGAAAGTAAGTTCGAGTTAGCAAAACAGCTCGGCGCAACCGACTGCATTAACCCGAAAAACTACGATAAACCAATCCAAGAAGTGATCGTAGAGATGACTGATGGTGGGGTCGAATACTCATTTGAATGTATTGGTAATGTCGATGTAATGCGTTCAGCTCTTGAGTGTTGTCACAAAGGTTGGGGTGAGTCCGTCATTATTGGTGTTGCTGGTGCAGGACAAGAGATCTCAACTCGTCCGTTCCAATTGGTAACTGGTCGTGTATGGCGTGGCAGTGCATTTGGTGGTGTGAAAGGTCGCTCTGAATTGCCTGAAATAGTAGAGCGCTACATGGCAGGCGAGTTTGGCCTGCAAGAGTTTATTACCCACACTATGGGCCTTGAGGATATCAATGAAGCCTTTGACCTCATGCACCGAGGCGAAAGTATTCGAACTGTCATCCATTTCGATAAATAACAGCAGTAACAGCGGCGCTATATCAAGGATGTAGCGCCGCTGTTTTATTTTGGGAACCCTTTATGAGCATCAACAAAATCAACGAAACTAAAGTCTTTGATGGGTTACATCAAAGATTTACTCATCAATCGAGCTCCACACAATGCGAGATGACCTTTGCCATTTTCTTGCCCCCTCAAGCAAGCAAACAACCCGTACCTGTGCTCTATTGGTTATCAGGGCTAACTTGCACTGACGAAAACTTTATGCAAAAAGCGGGAGCCTTTCGTAAGGCCGCTGAGTTGGGTATCGCTATCGTCGCTCCTGACACTAGCCCAAGAGGCAACTCAGTACCTGATGATAGCGAGAAAGCCTATGACTTCGGACTAGGTGCGGGTTTTTACTTAAACGCCACCGAAGCACCTTGGAAAGAGCACTATCAGATGTATTCCTATGTTGTCGACGAACTGCCCGCTTTGATTGAATCACAGTTTCCTGTTACTCACAAAAAGGCAATTTCGGGCCACAGCATGGGCGGTCATGGCGCTTTGACCATTGGCTTAAAAAATCAAGACAAATATCAATCAATCTCAGCATTTAGCCCCATTACTAATCCAACAGAGTGTCCTTGGGGCATCAAGGCTTTCTCAAATTACCTAGGCAATGATCAAGTACTATGGCAAGACTATGATGCCTGTAAGCTACTAGCAAAGCACGGCTGTCAGTTGCCTATTCTTGTTGACCAAGGTGATAGCGATGGCTTTTTAGAGGAACAACTAAAGCCCAACCACCTCATTGATGTAGCGGCGCAACAACAACTGGATTTTAACCTTCGCATGCAAGCAGGTTATGACCACAGCTACTTCTTTATTTCGAGCTTTGTTGATGACCATCTAACGTTCCACGCTAAGCATCTAATACCAATCACAGTAAGTAAGTGATCAGAAATAGCGCAGGAAAAACGCCGTTATTGAATGCTTTTACAGGCTAGGCTGAACTGTTATTTACTACAATTGGTATAAACCAAGCCCGCAGAAACAACAAAGCCCGTCTAAATAGACGGGCTTTTCTTTATTGATAAGTCACTTACATAGTGTAAGTGTACGGTGCTTGGATACCTAGTGGGATACCAAGAGCCCAGTAAGCTAGCAAGAAGATAGTCCAACCAATCAGCATTGCGATTGAGAATGGCATCATTAGAGAAGCTAGAGTACCGATACCTGTGTTCTTAACGTAGCGCTGACAGTAAACAACCACTAGAGGGAAGAACACCATTAGTGGAGAAATGATGTTAGATACTGAGTCACCTACGCGGTATGCAGCCTGAGATAGCTCAGGAGAGATACCAACAGCCATCAACATTGGCACTAAGATAGGGCCGATCAATGCCCACTTAGCTGATGCAGAACCGACAAGAAGGTTCACAAATGCTGTCAGTAGAATCATGCCAACTACCGTAGCTTCACCAGGAAGGTTCATCGCTTTCAGGCCTTCAGCACCGTATAGCGCAAGCATGGTACCGATGTTTGATTGACCAAATGCTACTAAGAACTGAGCACAGAAGAACGACATTACCATGTATGCACCCATAGTGTTCATGGTGTCAGACATTGATTTAATTACGTCGTTGCTGCTTGAAAACTTACCTACCACACGGCCATATACGATGCCCGGAATGATGAATAGGATAAAGATCAAAGGAACAATTGACTGCATGATAGGTGCAGAGAATGCGGTGATCTCGCCTTCAGGAGAACGAAGTGCTGAGTTCTCAGGCATGATTGCAAATACAAGCAGTGCAATACCTACAATCATTGACCAACCAGCGTATTTAAACGCTTTCGCTTCTAGCTCAGTCATAGAACCAAGATCAGGAGCTTCTTCCGCGTCTTCATCTACTTTAGTCGTTGCATTTAGACGAGGTTCAATGATGCGCTCAGTAACAAACCAACCGATGGCAACAATTAACACTGAAGATAGGCCAGTGAAGTAGATGTTTGCTAATGGGTTAACAATGTACTCAGGGTCTAGAACGTTTGCAGCCGTCTGAGTAAAGCCAGCTAGAAGCGGGTCGATACCAGAAGGAATAAAGTTCGCAGAGAAACCACCAGATACACCTGCAAATGCAGCTGCAATACCCGCTAGAGGGTGACGACCCGCAGCGTGGAAGATGATACCACCTAGTGGAATAACCAATACGTAACCAGCATCCGCTGCTGTGTGAGACACGATAGCAACAAGAATAAGCATTGGAGTAAGAAGTTTAGCTGGCGTGAAGCTCAGCATCTTCTTTAGACCAGTAGTGATGAAGCCAGAAGAATCTGCTACACCGACACCCAACATTGCAACTAGAACGATACCTAAAGGAGCGAAGCCTGTGAAGGTCGTTACCATGTTAGCAAGGAAACTTGCTAATGCTTCACCGGTTAATAGGTTTGTAATCTCAAGAGGATCACCGGTGCGTGGATTGATTAGGTCAAACGAGACATTAGAAAGTAGAGCTGAAAATACCCATACTATGATTAATGCCCAAAAGAATAAGATAGCTGGATCTGGAATCTTATTACCTGCTTTTTCGATCAGGTTTAAGAAGCGATCCATACCACCTTGTTTAGGTGCTGTGTTTGCTGCTTGGTTGCTCATTAGATTACCGCTCTGTGACTTTTACAAAAATGTAAAATGCTAAAAAATTGGTATTATTTTTATTAGGGCGCACATTTTACCCAAACTAATGCGAAAAAACAGAATCTAAGTTTGCAAAATGAGGTATCTAACGCTTATTTTGCATCCATTTAACAAGTGCAAAATAGTCCCATTACACACGACCCTACAATTAGTGCACAAACGCAACTGACCAGTTACCTAACTGATACTTTATATATTCATATCGCTGATTATTAGTCTCTGCAACATTTAACTGTGAACGGTTAATGCTCAGTTGATACAGAGTTAATGAAATGCTACCCAAGTAGATAAAGCAGCAGATTCCGACTGTCCCCAAGGATTTATCCAACTCGCAGTAATTTCTAGCTTAGTACCCTGTACTCTCAGAGATGAAACCTTGTGGCTGCTAGATAGAGCCATTTCAAAACCGAGGTCCTCTAGTCCTTGCCACTGCGAGTCACTCGCAGAGCCCGTGATAGTCATAATACGAGCATACTCTAAATAGTTTTCCATATGCTGCAATACGAGCAAGGATTGCTCCGCGCGCTTCGACTCTCTTTGCAAGTACACGCCACCTTGAATCAAACTCAGCGATAGCAATGACACCAAAGCCGCTGATAGCAGCACCTCGAGCATGGAAGCCCCTTCCTGTCTGCGACTACAGTTAGAAATCACGCCAACTGCCGTTAAGCCACTCTCGCTTAGCAAATTTAAATCTAGACATCATAAGATGACCTTCATTTTCCACAACATCCAAGCTCCCTTGTTCAAGTAGAATTGACGTTGAAGTGTCTATTAGTAATCCCCCTTCAATTCTTAGGTTTCCCGCAATATTAACTTCATGGTATTCCTCTTCAGAGTGCCAGATTGCAATGACTCCCTGTAGCCATTGACTGCCAGAGAAGCCAAGATCGCCCCCAACAAACAGTAGAAAAAAAGGGTCTGTCGTTGATAAAACAGTTAATTGATCCCAGTGATAAGGACTAATAGAGCAATCCCCATTAATGATTAAACTGCGAGCACCATTCGCACTGTGAAGCAAAATTTCATCACCACACGCCTGTTTTAAAGTAACTTCAATTTCTTTTCCCCAACGCAGCTTTAATACCCCAATATCGTCTTCTCCAAAGAAGTTCGATATCACCGATGGTTCAACTAATACCGAAGAGCCCCATACGCCCTCAGGCAAAACTCGGTTAGAAGCAATGGCAACATCATATTGCATCTTTCCTAACTGCATCACAGCACTACTTGCAAGGGTCCCTTGATCTGCTTGCAGTTTAAATTGATTCTTAGTCTCGAAGGCGACTACCGATAAATGAGTGCTGTCATCTTTCACACATTGCGCAGTTGGAAGTGCTTGTAACGAGACTGTATGTATCGCCAAGCAATTGATAACAGATTCAAGTTGCCAATCCAGGTTAAGTCGCTTGTGGTGCAGGTGTGCCTGCCATTTTATTGAATCGGTCAAATAGCGAGAATTATCTAAGGCGAAAAACCCCATCACAAATAGAACACTTAACACTATAAATAGTGTGTATCCTCTACTGTGATGCATTGTCATCTAACGTTGTATCCAGTGAAGGTGCGCTATTGCGGGATGCCACATAGATAACACGGGCCAAAGGAGGTTGCCCTTTTAGCGCGATAGCAAAGTCAATACGCAATAAATTGCCACTATCAGAAACCTGAGTAATCTCAAAACTACTCATAGAAAAAAGCTTATCGTTCAACATTGAAAAATTAATGGTGCTAGAGCAGATATCAAGCAGTGGTAATTCAGAAGAATGAGAATCAGCACAGTATTTTAGTTTATCTTGCGATGCGTCTCGCCAGATTGAAACTCGGCGATATTGTCCCCCTTCATCTTTGTAACCTAAAGCAACCGTTGAGCCTTCTATCTCGACAGCGGATGATTGTGCGTGCCCTGCCCTTCGAATCTCTCCTCTTAGATAAGTCGTTAATTGATGACTTGCTATCAACAGTTGAGTGCGTTTAATTTGTTGTGATAACAACTGCTGTTGATGCAAAAATAAGGTAGAAGCCGAGATTAGCAATAAACTAGACAGGCCAAGCCCAAGCACTAACTCAAATAATGATAGCCCGCTTTCTACCTTCAACATTTCGAAAATCCATAGCTAAGAGTACCCGAAGCACAGATCCTTACTCGCCCAGTAATATCATGGTAAATCACCTTAACTTTGCTTTCGGCATTCAGCCAAACACTGATATTGCCATTACCTGACGGCCTGCCCGTAATACCCGAAAATCTCAGTGCTGTTGCGGTTGAACTCAGATAAACATCAGAGAGAGTCTGAGGATTGATCGCCTTAATGAATATTGACGATTGAGTGCGTGGATTAGCATCTTCATGTAGCGCGATAAAACTTTTATTTGGCGTTGAGTGAATATGCAGCCATAGATCCTTTTTCATACCATAGGCTGTATCTCGCCCTGCAATAACAGCGAAATGAACTTGGGCGACGGCGCGCTTAATATTGAAGTTATCGAGTTGATGCTTAACCGGTTTCACTATCCACTGGATTGCTATGCCGAGTAACAAGCAACACGCTAATACCTCAATAAGAGAGTATCCTTCAACGTTCTTGATTGTAGTGTTCATTATCGAACACTAGTTGCCTCAACAAATGACGTAAATCGAGAAAAAATATCTTAGGGGATGAGACGCAAAAGTTAATACTTTTACTGATACAAAAAAGGCCAACACTATGTTGGCCTTTATCAATCAAAATATAGTTAATGACTTAACTAGTCAGGTCATCAAAGAACTTTTTAACACCGTCGAAGAAACCTTCAGATTTTGGTTTATGCTTGTTGGCTGCATCGCCACCGCACAACTCTTCAAACTCTTTAAGCAGTTCTTTCTGGCGAGTGTTCAATTTAACTGGAGTCTCAACAACTAGCTTCACGATCAAATCGCCTTGTGGACCACCACGAACACCTTTCACACCCTTGCTACGCATGCGGAACATACGGCCAGTTTGCGTTTCAGCTGGAACCTTCAGACTTACGCGTCCATCTAGCGTTGGTACTTCGACTTCCCCACCAAGAGCCGCCATAGTAAAGCTAACTGGCACTTCACAATACAAGTTACTACCGTCACGCTCAAAGATATGGTGCTCTTTAACATGTACTTGAACATAAAGATCGCCTGCTGGAGCGCCTTGTTCACCGGCTTCACCCTCGCCTGATAGGCGGATGCGATCACCAGTATCTACGCCAGCTGGGATTTTAACGTTAAGTGATTTCGTTTTATGCTTGCGACCTTCACCATGACATGAATCACAAGGGTCTTTAATGATTTTGCCTTTACCATGACAAGTAGGACAAGCTTGCTGCACAGCAAAGAAGCCTTGACGCATTTGAACTTGGCCATGGCCATGACAGGTGCCACACGTCTGCGCAGAAGAGCCTTTCTTTGCACCGGAGCCATCACACACTTCACAACCTACGAGTGTAGGGACTTCAATCTCTTTTGAACAACCACGAACGGCTTCTTCAAGAGTCAATTCCATGTTGTATCTAAGGTCTGCACCACGTTGCGCACGCTGTTGACCACCGCCACGACGACCGCCACCAAAGATATCACCAAACACATCACCGAAGATGTCACCAAAATCAGCACCGCCGCCGCCACCAAAGCCGCCACCGCCCATACCACCTTGTTCAAAGGCTGCATGGCCATATTGATCATAGGCTGCGCGTTTTTGAGAATCAGTAAGGATCTCGTACGCTTCTTTAACTTCTTTGAACTTCTCAGCCGCGCCATCGTCACCTTGATTGCGATCCGGATGGAACTTCATTGCAAGGCGTTTGTATGCTTTCTTGATATCACGCTCAGAAGTGTCTCGGCTTACGCCTAGTACTTCGTAAAGATCACGTTTAGACATGTGTTTCGTCACCAAATTGTTTACTGCAAGCGGCTTGGCCGCCTAGTGTTTATATCGATATAGAGCAAGCCTAAAGCATTAAGCTCATAGCTGTAAGACTGCTCTATAGCGACAGTTACTTTACAAACAGACGGGCGTTTTGGTTTCCCGAAACGCCCGCATCAAAAGAAATATGCAGAAAATGATTCTGCTAAGCTATAGCGGGTAAATTCAAGGAGAAGGCGCGCAGCTTACTCTCGTAAGTGAGCACCTTCGACGTAGAAGTTATCCGCTATAGCGACGAAGAATTACTTCTTGTCTTCTTTTACTTCTTCGAATTCAGCATCAACAACATCGTCGTCTTGCTTAGCTTGTTCGCCAGCGTCAGCACCTTGTGCTTGCTCTGCTTGAGCTTGCTGTTGAGCCATTTCCATTAGCTTTTGAGCTGCAGTCATTAGCGCTTGAACTTTAGCGTCGATAGCTTCTTTGTCGTCACCAGACTTAACTTCTTCTAGCTCAGTGATAGCAGCTTCGATCTTAGTTTTCTCGTCAGCTGGAAGTGCGTCGCCCGCTTCTTCGATTTGCTTACGAGTACCGTGGATCATTTGGTCTGCTTGGTTACGAGTAGTCACTAACTCTTCGAACTTCTTGTCCGCTTCTTTGTTAGCTTCTGCTTCTTGTACCATTTTCTCGATATCGTCGTCGCTTAGGCCACCAGACGCTTGGATGGTGATCTTCTGCTCTTTGTTAGTCTGCTTGTCTTTCGCAGAAACATGCAAGATACCATCAGCATCAAGATCGAAAGTTACTTCGATTTGAGGCATACCACGTGGTGCAGCTTGGATACCTTCTAGGTTAAATTGACCTAGAGACTTGTTGTAAGACGCTTGCTTACGCTCACCTTGAAGAACATGGATAGTTACCGCGTTCTGATTGTCTTCTGCTGTAGAGAAAACTTGGTTCGCTTTAGTTGGGATAGTGGTGTTCTTCTCAACCAGCTTAGTCATTACGCCACCCATAGTCTCGATACCTAGAGACAGAGGAGTTACGTCAAGAAGTAGTACGTCAGTTACTTCGCCCGCAAGTACACCACCTTGAACTGCAGCACCCATTGCTACTGCTTCGTCAGGGTTAACGTCTTTACGTGGCTCTTTACCGAAGAACTCAGTTACCTTAGCTTGAACCATAGGCATACGAGTCTGGCCACCCACAAGGATTACGTCAGTGATTTCGCCTACAGATAGGTCAGCATCTGCTAGAGCTACTTTTAGTGGCTCAAGAGAACGTTGAACTAGGTCTTCAACTAGAGATTCTAGTTTCGCACGCGTCACTTTAACGTTCATGTGCTTAGGACCTGTCGCATCTGCAGTAACGTAAGGTAGGTTTACGTCAGTTTGAGTAGTAGAAGAAAGCTCAATCTTCGCTTTTTCTGCTGCTTCTTTAACACGCTGCATTGCTAGTGGATCGTTCTTAAGATCAATACCTTGCTCTTTTTTGAACTCATCAACCAAGTAATTGATCATGCGAGTATCAAAGTCTTCACCACCTAGGTGAGTGTCACCGTTAGTTGCGAGTACTTCAAACGTCTTTTCGCCTTCAACTTCGTCAATTTCGATGATAGAAATATCAAAAGTACCACCACCAAGGTCGTAAACCGCAATCGTGCGATCGCCACCTGACTTGTCTAGACCGTATGCTAGAGCTGCAGCTGTTGGTTCGTTGATGATACGTTTAACATCAAGACCAGCAATACGACCCGCATCTTTAGTTGCTTGACGCTGTGCATCATTGAAGTAAGCAGGAACTGTAACAACAGCGCCAGTCACTTCTTCACCAAGGAAGTCTTCTGCCGTTTTCTTCATTTTCTTAAGAACTTCAGCAGATACTTGAGGAGCAGCCATTTTCTGGCCTTTCGCTTCTACCCATGCATCACCGTTGTCAGCCTTAACAATTTTGTAAGGCATGATTTCGATATCACGCTGAACTTCTTCGTCTTCAAAACGACGACCGATTAGACGCTTAATTGCAAATAGCGTGTTTTCTGGGTTTGTTACTGCTTGACGTTTCGCAGGCTGACCAACCAAAGTCTCGCCGTCTGTGTATGCGATTACAGATGCGGTTGTGCGCTCACCTTCTGCGTTTTCGATTACGCGTGGCTTTTCACCGTCTAAAACTGAAACGCATGAGTTAGTTGTACCTAAGTCAATACCAATGATTTTACCCATCAGGCTATCTCCAAAAATTTGATTATTTGTTTCTTTCTACCCCATAAGTGGGGATGCTTAGCTTGGATTCAACCCCAAGCTACAAATTAGTTAGTAGCAGTTAGCTTATGTTTAATTGCTCTGCACCATAGATAGGGTCTGGATTCTTTGTTTCAAGACTTGGGCAGAAAAAAAATGAAAAAAAAGAGGCTGAAAACAGCCTCTTCTTAATACTTCATGCTTTGGACGCTTATTTAGCAACCATTACCATCGCTGGACGAACCACGCGACCGTTAAGTTCATAACCCTTCTGCAATACGATTGTAACTGTATTACTTTCGTGATCAGGGCTTTCAACCATAGATACGGCATTGTGTAGTTCAGGATTAAATGCTTCGCCTACAGGATTAATTTCCACTAGGCCATTCTTAGAAACAACGTCAATGAATGACTTATGTGTCATTTCAATTCCCTCAAGGAATGGCTTAACCACCTCGTTGTCCGAGTCTGCCGCTTCCATTGCTCGCTCTAGGTTATCGATAACCGGTAGCAACTCTTCGGCAAACTTGTTGATCGCAAACTTACGCGCTTTAGATATTTCTTGTTCTGTGCGGCGACGCATGTTCTCAACTTCAGCCTTAGCACGAACAACAGTGTCTTGTTGATCTTTAAGGCGCATTTCGGTTTGAAGCAATGCTGCTTCTAGTTGAGCAACTTTAGACTCTTCTACATCTGAGTCAGTTTCTTCGTTCCACTCGATATCACCCTCACCGCCGATCACTTCAGCTTCTTCAGTTACTTCTTCTGCAACTTGTTCAGCTTCATTTGCCGCTTGTACTAGTTCTTCTTCGTTAATCTTATTTTCTTTATCGCTCATGATCTCTCCGACGCGGATGCGCATATTCCTGAAAGTGCTATTATTTTGACAGAAATGCATCCACAAAAAATTAGCATCTGAATTCAACTTGCCTTTATTATGGGGATCATCGTTTCTGAATCAAGCCTAACCAATTATTTTGGGACTAAAATGAGCAAGCATTTCTCTACAATCGCTATTTTGGGTAAACCTCGCGACATCAGTGCCATCCAGACTCATCATGAGATCTATCATTGGCTTGCTGAAAAAGACTATCGCATTCTTATTGATGACCGACTGCAAGAGTTGTTACCAGAGTTAGACGACGAGGTCTTCAGCAACCTAATGCAAATAGGCAAAGAGGCCGACCTAGCTATTGTAGTCGGTGGTGACGGCAATATGCTAGGCGCTGCTCGTGTTCTGTCTAGATTTGATATTTCCGTCATTGGTGTAAACAAAGGGAATCTCGGATTTCTGACCGATTTGGATCCTGATAATTTCAAAGCTCCTTTAGAAGAGGTGCTAGAAGGCCATTACATCAAAGAACAACGCTTTCTTTTAGAAACCGAGATACATCGTCACGGATTGGTTAAAAGTCAAAATGCGGCACTCAACGAAGCGGTGCTCCACCCAGGTAAAGTCGCCAACATGATTGAGTTCGAGGTCTATATCGACAACTCTTTTGCCTTCTCACAGCGCTCAGACGGTTTAATTCTATCAACACCAACCGGTTCAACCGCCTACTCTTTATCTGGAGGTGGCCCAATCTTATCACCAAGCTTGAACACCATTTCTTTAGTGCCTATGTTTCCCCATACGTTATCAAGCCGCCCATTAGTAGTGGATGGAAACCGTCGCATCAAGCTTGTGTTAGCACCGGATAACCGTGGCACTCAAGAGGTAAGCTGTGATGGACAAATCTCTCTTCCCGTTGAGCCTGGTGATGAAATACACATTTATCGTAGCGACAATGTATTGCAACTGGTTCACCCAAAAGACTACAGCTACTACCATGTTCTACGAGAGAAACTGGGTTGGTCGAGCAAACTTTTTTAAGCCATCACACAAAAAATAACAAAAATCTCACTGAGCGACTTTACTGTATGTAAAACCAGTATATACTGTTTCCATATACAGTGTTTCATTCTATGGATTTTTGTATGTTAGCTCATCTTAGTGTTAATAATTTCGCCATTGTAAAATCGTTACAAATTGAACTTCAGCCTGGCATGACCACCATTACCGGTGAGACTGGTGCTGGTAAATCTATCGCTATCGATGCCTTAGGTCTGTGCTTGGGAAGCCGCTCTGATTCAGGCATGGTGCGCCAAGGAGAAGATAAAGTAGATCTATGCGCTAGCTTCATGATTGAGAGCAATCTCAGTGCACAGCGCTGGCTAGAAGACAACGAACTTACCGATGGTGAGGAATGTATTTTACGTCGAGTTATTGGCAAAGATGGGCGCTCTCGCGCCTTCATTAATGGCAATCCTGTACCTGTTTCTCAGCTTAAAAGCTTAGGCCAGACATTAGTCAGTATTCACGGGCAACACGCCCATCACCAACTGCTTAAAAAAGAATATCAGATCACCTTACTCGATCAGTATGCTGGCCATCAAAGCTTACTGAATAATGTTCAAAAGCATTATCAAGCATGGCGACAAGCAGACAATACGCTTAAGCAAACCATTCAAAATGGTCAGCAAAATCTTGCTCAAAAGCAACTACTTGAATACCAAATTAAAGAATTAGATGAATTAGCACTTCTAGAAAATGAGTTCGCAGAATTGGAAGACGAACACAAAAAGTTATCCAATAGTGGTGAACTTCTGTCATTAACTCAGCAAAGCCTTGATGTGATTAGCGATAATGACGCTGTCAATGCCATTACCCTGCTACACAATGTAATACATCAAACACAGCAATTAGGTGAGCTAGACAGCAGTCTTTCAGGTATTAGTGAAATGCTCAACGAAGCCTTGATCCAGATGGAAGAAGCAAGCAGTGAACTGCGTAATTATCTTGATTCTATCGATATGGATCCAATGCGTATGCAGATGGTAGAAGAACGTTACTCACGTGTAATGTCGTTGGCTAAAAAGCACTTAGTTTTACCTGAAGACTTGTATCAGCACCATCAAGATCTCGCAAAACAAATTGAAGCACTTGATTGCTCAGATGAACGCATTGAGCAACTTCAAATTGAGGTGAATCAAGCCCTAGATAAGTACCTTAAAAGCTCCGAAAAACTCAGTAAGTCGCGCAAACGATATGCAAAGGAGCTCAATAAACTGATCTCTGAAAGTATGCATCAGCTTAGTATGGAGAAGGCACGCTTTGATATCAGTATCAATAACGACTCTAAATATGCCTCTCCACTAGGCACTGATGATATAGAGTACTTAGTCTCTGCAAACCCAGGCCAACCTCTACAACCGTTAGGTAAAGTCGCTTCGGGTGGTGAATTGTCACGGATATCTTTGGCGATTCAAGTTATCACCGCACAAAAAGTAGAAACACCAAGCCTAATCTTCGATGAAGTGGATGTCGGGATCAGTGGTCCAACGGCTGCAGTGGTTGGACAAATGCTACGTAAACTGGGTGAAAGTACGCAAATCCTTTGTGTGACTCACTTGCCTCAAGTAGCTGGTAGTGGCCATCAGCAGATGTTTGTCGCAAAGAAAACAAAAGCAGGCACTACTGAAACAAGAATGTTTACCCTAAATACAGAACAACGTGTAGAAGAACTAGCAAGACTATTGGGAGGAAGTGAAATCACCTCATCAACATTGGCCAATGCCAAAGAGTTAATGGCAGCTTAAAGGAACTCACGCTAAATCCAACTGTCTACAGCCATGAAAACACGGGAAATGTCATATTTTGCACAGTCAATAACAGGCAATCCCCACTCTCATGGCTGTTTCTCTATACAAGCTGGCTCAGCTTGTTTATTATCTGCCGAGTTTTATTTAGAAGTTAAAGACCTGATCATATGCAGCTTACAAAATGGTTAATCGCAGCTCCATTGGCCCTAACAATGCTAACTGGCTGTGCTTTCTTAGAAAAATTGGTTTATCGCATTGATATTAGCCAAGGCAATTTTGTCGAACAATCTGCAGTAGATCAGCTTCGTATTGGTATGTCTAAAGAACAAGTGCGCTATGTTCTAGGTTCACCGATGCTGATAGAAAACGGTAAACCAAACAAATGGTATTACATCTACCATTTCACAAAAGGTCATAACGACCCAGAGCAAAAGAACCTATTTGTGTTCTTTGGCAGTGATGAGCGTCTACAACGCATTGAAGGTGACTTCAGCGCAGGCCCAGCTTTCAATCAAGCTATTCAATAACAACGTCACTAAACCAAATAAAAAAGGGGAGCACTTGTGCTCCCCTTCTAATATCTATCGATTTATTTCTCGGCCGCTTTCTTTGCTGCTTGCTCTGCTCGTTTACGTCGAATTTCTTTTGGATCTGCCAGCAGAGGTCGATATATCTCAATGCGGTCATTATCTCGCACCAAAGCATCGAGTTTAACGTTGCGACTAAATACACCAACCTTATTCTGTTTAAGATCTATCTCAGGAAATAAGGCTAACAAACCTGATTGTCCAATGATTTGCTCAACCGTTAGTTCTTTGTTTACTACCAAAGCCACCACCCTTTGATCATGGGGAAGTGCATACACGACTTCAACGTGGATCATATCGGAATCAATACTCATAACACGGGTACACCTGTTTTGCTCGCTGAGTAAAGGCATTAATCATATTGGAAGTCAGCTCGTTAAATACTTTACCAAAGGCCATTTCTATCATTCGGCTAGAGAATTCAAACTCAAGTTTCAGCTCCACTTTACAAGCCCCCTCATCAAGAGGAGTAAAAAACCACCCTCCCTTAAGGTGCTTGAATGGACCATCGACCAAATTCATTTCAATCGCACGACCAATATGCAATACATTCTTGGTGGTAAAAGTTTTACTTATACCAGCCTTAGAGACATCTACAGAAGCAGTCATCATGGTGTCATCAAAATCATGCACCTGAGAGCCAGAGCATCCCGGTAAAAATTCAGGATATCGTGCGACGTCATTGACCAAATGGAACATTTGTTCAGCGCTAAATGATACCAATGCTGAACGGGTCACCTGCGGCATAACTACTCCTCAACTACTAAATCGCTAATTTTATTGAGCTTTACCCTAAACCGAGTAAAAAGAATTTCCCTATAATAAGGCAATCCGTATAATGGCGCTATTATGGCAAAGAAAAAATCAAAAACCAAAGCGTCTAGTAATACTATCGCGCTGAACAAAAAAGCCCGTCACGAGTACTTTATCGAGGACGAGCTTGAAGCTGGCTTAGAGCTCCAAGGTTGGGAGGTAAAATCTCTACGTCAAGGTAAAGCGAATATCGCAGAAAGCTACGTCTATCTTAAAGATGGCGAAGCTTACATTAGCGGTATGAGCATTATACCACTTAACCAAGCGTCTACTCATATTGTAGCTAACCCTACTCGTATCCGTAAGCTTCTGCTTTCGCGTAAAGAGCTAGACAACCTTTTCGGTAGCATTAACCGTGATGGCATGACACTTACAGCATTATCCCTGTACTGGTCACGTTCATGGGTTAAAATTAAGATCGGTGTCGCTAAGGGTAAAAAGCTGCACGATAAACGTACAGATCTTAAAGATAAAGACTGGGCGCGCGATAAAGCTCGGATTATGAAGAGTAAACTGCGCTAATATTAAGCATCCAGTAAGCATGGTGCTAGACAGGCTGGTCTTTTCTGGTACTATGCAAGAACACTAGGGGCTGATCTAGGATTCGACGGGAATTCTGAAGTCTGAGGTGCATGTCGTGGGGCGGTTGGCCACGTTAAAAGCCGCAAAAAAATAGTCGCAAACGACGAAAACTACGCACTAGCAGCTTAATAACCTGCTGAGAGCTCTCTTACCCTAGCTTCCGCTTTTAAGACGGGGACCAATAAGAGATCAAACCCAAAAGAGCTAGCCCGGATTCTCCCGCCTGAGAGATGAACGGCGAATTATAATTCAGGATAGTCATTTACTAGCGTGTCGGTTCGCAGGTACTTGGTGAATTTAAAGATCGACTAAGCATGTAGTACCAATGATGAACGGTTTTCGGACGCGGGTTCAACTCCCGCCAGCTCCACCAATCGATTGGATAAAAGCCTGTTTTTACAGGCTTTTTTTCTATCTGAATTTTGCTTTCGGGATGAGCCACTAAGGTGTCCCAATGCAAAAAAAACTTCCAGGCCTTACACTCAACCGTTTCGGCGTCTATTATTTCCGACTTGTCTTTCCCTCTGCACTCAAAGACGTTCCAGGCGTCCCTAGAGAGCTTCGTGTGTCACTTAGAACCAAATGCAGTGATACGGCTCTAAAAAGCTACCTCCCTCTCAGCGTATCGTCTCGTCGTTTGATATCTTCCTTGCTCCGTTTTTATCATAGGCAATTAGGAATTATGACTATGGCAGCAATTGGACAGGTGCTTCAGCAAAAAATTGACAATCACCGGATAAAGTATTTCAAGGCGCGGCATGAAGAGTTAGAACTAGAACTTCAAGCCACTCAAGAAGCAGCCGATGAACTCTATGCCGACAATATAAACAAAGACAAAGAGATCGCTCGACTTAGAATAGAAAACTTTAAGATACGTGATGCGATTGTCCCAAAGCATACTTCAGTACCGGAAAGCAAAAAGATTGAGCCATCACCACTCATGCGTAAGCTGATAGACAAATTTTTGGCGTATGAGGCAACTGAGAGCACTAACACTGAACGGACTCTACAAGCACGAATGCGTCACCTGAATCGTTTTATCGATATCATTGGGTATGACCTATCTATTAGCGACTTGAGCGCTAGTCATATTCAGGAATATAGAGAAGTGATGCACCATATCCCCTCGAACTTTGATAAGTTAGGGTATATGTTACCAACCGACCGATCTTTACGTGCGAAATGGTTTAGTGATCAAACAAAAAGCTTAGATGGCTCGCGCCTCTCTGGCGGAGGGATCAACTCGGCGTTTAAGCATGCCAGACAGCTACTACGATGGGCTAAAACTAATCGTTACCTGCCCGAAGACTATAGCGACATGCTCACTGTTTCCGCAAAGCGTGAGAAATCGACCCGTAAGAAACGTGTACCGTTTACTCAAGACCAACTTAACCAGCTTTTCACCGGGTATCTTTATGGCGATAGAATGCGCCCTCGCGAAAAGCCACTCGATTGGAAATTTTGGGTTCCTTTAATTGCATTAACGACAGGAATGCGCTCCGATGAGATCGGTGCGTTGACGCTTGATAGCCTTATCTATGAACAGGGATTTTGGTGTATTCGTATCGGAGAAGCCAAAAGTGATGCTGGTATTCGCTACTTTCCTATTCCTGAATCACTTATCAATGCCGGCCTAATTGAGTACTACAAGGACAAGAAGAGTCGTAGACGCACTAAATCAAAACCTACTCGACTATTTGAAGAGCTGAAGCTCAAAGGAAAAACATCAAAATACAGTGACACTATAGGTCAATTCTTTAATGCTTCATCAAAACAGATAGACAACAAAGGAGAGGTGCGCCTCAATGGTTACATGGCTAGAGTTGGTGTATTTCCAGACAGAAGCGATATATCGCTAAGCTTCCATAGCCTGAGGCATAACTTTGTCACTCTTATGCTTAATACCAAGCTCAAAGAGACGGGAGAACCTGCCACACTTGAAACGATTAAAAACATCGTTGGTCATAGTATGGATTTTGCGAAAACCTACGGCATATCTGAAAGCCGATGGAGTGATGTAACACTGCACACATACAACCATAGGGACCGCCTTCCCATTCCTGAGCAAAAAGAACGCCTCCATGCTATGAAGCAAGCGCTCGATAACCTCGACTTTGGTTTTGACCTCAACGCAGTATCTTTTAGTCGCTTCAAGTGCCGTAAGAAGAAGTAAGCCTCACCCACAAAAAAGCCAGCGTATCCCCGCTGGCTTCTCTAATACCACTAGAAAGTAGTACCTCTAATAAGGATGATTCTAGCATGCACACTCCTCCTCTAACAGCCTCCTCTATTCAGCAAATAGCTGCACTCAAATTGGCTGACCTATCGATAAGCAGTCATAAATATTGGCTGGAATGTGAACAAAGAAAAAAAAGAGAAATCACGGACATTTGTAAATATTCACTCATAGCACTTGAGTCACCACAAACGCGCTTAATTCTTGCTTTAACAAGACTTTACACCAATCGAACATACGATCAGTTCAGGCAATTAGCATGCCACCTAGTTACTATGGAGGATAAAAGTGCTTATCCTAAACTATCTACTATCAAATCTACCCTTCCTCGATGGAAAGATCTCTGTAACTACGAGCGAGCCATTCTGACGATAGATGCAATAGGAAACGACTGTACGATTGACAGTTATCATGTAACTCTGAAGTTTACGCCAGCAATACTTAAGCAAATACACCAACAAGACAATCCTAGACATTGGATCGCAGCTAGAGTACGTCGTTATCTCAAGAGTTGCTGCGCTCAACTAGGAGTCACGCCACCTATGGTTATGTCTGTACTCGAAAATGACTCTGAAGGTGAAAAACACATACACATGGTGATTGCCTATCCAAAAACTAACGCTCGCTTCAAATTGCAGTTTAAACGCGCTTTGGAAGCGAGTGCAGGCAGTGATTGGGTATATAGAAAAGGTATCTATCAATCCATGTTCAAGAAGATAAAAAGCTCACGTGATGCGCAAAATGTATGTAACTATCTTTTGAAACAATCCCATGATGTCTATTTAGACCGACGATTAACAGCATTAGGTAAAGATCGTTATAAAAAACTCCAGTCAGTACTCAAGGACATTAGAACAAAGCACCTCCCTTCCTCTTAAGTTGCTTCAGATTGGCATAGTCTTAGAAATATCGGTCTAAGCTAAACAGAACCGGCTCACTCTCTATAGGCAAATTTGAAAATTGAGCCGGTTTTGGACCGGCTCAGCTCTAAAACCAATAGGTGCCGGGATTTCCCTCAAATGACCATGTAGGTTCTATATGCAACTCTTCCGAGTTATATGACCATTCACAAACAAGTTTGTTTCCACCTTCTAAACTCGGAGGAATAAAAAAATTGCCTTGAAGGGCATCACAATGAAAACACCCATTAGACATATAAGAATGTCCAACTGTTTTACTGTACCTATTTTTAATCTGTCCTATCCCTGCCGCATGTAATTCAGCATTGTCTATATGAGTACTTATCCACTCTTCAACTCCAGCACCACCGAACGATAAAAAATCGAGATGACGATTATTTTTATCTAATACTTCTAATCCAGTGACCAGATTCGTTGTTCTTTTACATTTCCAACAAATATCATCGATATAGCACACACGTATATTTAACAAATCACCTGTCTTTGGTCCCCAAACAAGCTTACCGCACAGCATTCCATGTACAAATTCAGTAATACTTTTCTGATAACGAGCCACTACATAGCCATCGGCTTTTTTCTTGAAACCAAAATACGGCAAACTATAAGACTCAATGAATTCATAGCGACCATATTCCTTGCTACCATTTAGCCTAAATAGCCAAGCACAACGTACTCCGGATTGAGTATATTTCTCTGTTCGTCTCAAATACTCATTCGTCGCTTGTTGTGACCATTGAATTTCAAAAGCAATTCTTGCAGTCCCTTTTTCACAAAAAACGTCAGCAACCCACTTGTCCCCCGAAGGAGTGCAGCCTTGATATTCTGTTGTCACGGTCCAGCCCGATTCTTTGGCCGCCTTTGCGACAGCAAACTTTAGATACATATGCTCCTGTGATTCAGGGGCTGAAGTGCAATCTCCTCGACGAGAATGAGCAAAGTATTGAGTGCCAAGTTTGCTGGTTTTCGGAATTGCTTTATTTAAACAACACGGCATTAAAAGCTTTTGCTTTCGATATCCATGTTTAAGTTCCTCCCACTCATCTAATGGGAACTCGAAAGATTGAACTTGCTTGTCATTCAATGTTGCTCTGAGTGGCATATTCATCTCCTTATAAACCTAAACACATTCTATTAGGCCACTACACAATTTACTTTGAGCTACTTCAACTGTATCTATATGTCCTTTCTATTGATTACATTAAACAGGACACAAAACACTTGCCAAAATCATCCTTTCTATCGCACAATAAGTGCATTAAAGAGGACTTTACGGGCAAAGCTATATGATTGGGTATATTCGTGTATCGGACATCAATAAAGCAGACGGCACCAGCCAAAGAGAAGCAATCAAAAAATACGCTGCGGAAAATCAAATTACCATCACGGATTGGGTAGAAGAGCACATATCTGCATCCAAGACGAATCTGCAAGATAGACAGCTCTCAAGTCTAATTGCCGCTCGGCAGTCAATCGTGGTTTCTGACATCACACGACTCGGTCGCAACAAGGTCATGCAACTAATTGGCACCATCGCACAAATTGCCGAGTATGGTGAGCTGCACCTTGCTTATGATAACCGCGCTATCACTTCTCAGAACGTTGATGATGCTGAAACCATCTTTACGGTTGTGGGGCAATCTTTTGCCTCTGCAATGGAAGCACAGAAACGCTCAGAACGAGCAAAAGCAGGACATGCACAACGCAAAGCAAAAGGGTTAGCTAGTGGACGACCAAAAGGTGCCAAAGTGAAATCCAAACTCGATGATCATATTGCGTTCATCATGCCTGAGCTGAACAACGGAACCTCTAAAGCAAAGATCTTACGGTTGCTGGAGGACCGGGGTTGTAAAGTTGCTCGTTCTCGATTTTATAGCTGGCTTTCCGATCGCGGATTGTAATTTATCACTCTTCACAAAAGGACTACAGCCTCATGCCAAGACTCACTGAATCCCAAAAAGCCAAAGCACTCGCAATGAAAGAAGCCGGATTTTCTAATCCAGCCATCGGACGTGAAATAGGTTGCAGTATATCCACTATAAAGCGCATTTGTTCATCATCCAAAACAGCCAAATCAGAGTTAGTCGAACAAGCCAAAGACGAACTCTTGAGAGCCCTTAGCAGTGATGAAACTAAAATACGCCTATCCTCACTCATAGTTGATGACTTTGCTCGCTCTGAGGCGATTCGAGAAGCAATGAGCCAAACCATCGATGAACTTTGCGCAACCAAAACGACAGACCTCAAAGAGCTTGCTCTAAAATCTCGTGCTCTAGTTGCTCTTGCAACAGCAAACAAACTCAACAGCGACTCTTTGCGTCACTTGATTTCTATGACATCCCCAGAGCTCGAAACAGAAGAACTGCCCGTACTTGAGTTTCGAGAAATGTCCGCTGAAGAGGTTTCAACAATCAGAAAGGAGCAGGAAGTCGAATTCAAAAAGCAATTTGCTTAACAATCAGATTGCTCTGTATGGAATCTCAGATTTAGTAATGTCTATATTGAGTCCCTTAGCTTTCATAAACATAGTCAACGACTCTTCACATTCTTTCGTAAAGTTGGACGGGCCTATATTAATCTGTTTGATCGCTTCTATTGGAAAATCCACTTTCAAATAAGGGACAAGGAAATTCTGCTTTGGTCGAAAGGAGACCTCTTCTGGTTGAACTAAAGGTATAGAAGGCATACTCGAAGTAGCCTCTATCACCAACTGCTCTAGACCTCTGTCTCCATATGAAAACAACCTCACTTCTTGCTCTTCCCTAAAATGAGGGTTTTTAGTACGACCTAAAAACGTCATTAATTCAAGGAAAAAAGTATGCTGTAAGAATCGCTCTCTATCATTAGAGTCTCCGGAGCATAAGTGCATATGAATTGCATCAGCTAAAGTAGCTGCATCAAATTTAGTCTGCGTCTTGTCATAGCAACAATCTTCCAAGTACCGCGAATTGAGCTTACCTAGTTGAATTCTTTGCGACCTACTTAACGCCTCTCGGTCAAACCCTATCGCGACACCTCCTTCCTTTGGACAATAGCTACGCCATTGCGATAAAAGGTCACTCTCCTTAGAAAAAGACGTTGAATAAATCATAATTTTTTCAATATATGATATAAGCTCTTGTGCCCTTAATTGTGATGCAGGAGGCACACCTTTGAGCTTTTCATCGAGCATCTTCTTAAAAGCCTTAAATCCTTCAAAATACTCTGTTTCGTCATTCAGAAATGAGTGTGCACTTAGCCAAAACTGTTTATTTTCTATCATGCTTTGACACGCATGAATATCTGTATAGTGATAAATAATATCGGACATTAACGCCTCTTTGTGTATTGTGCTATTTAGCAAATGCCTTAAATGTGTCGGGTTCTAGTTCAAAGTTTTCTTCTACTGGACCATTTTTCATATAGAAAGAGACATTCTTATTATTTACGTCGTAACCATAAAGCCGATATATCCAATAACTGCCTCCGAAATCACTCGAGACTTTCACTTCATTTGATGATATATAAAAAGGAGCACTTTTGGATTGAGTTGTTGTTTTGACCTCGATATGTCGCTCAGAACCATCAATATTGTATGATTGCACATCGTACCCAGCGGACGAATCGACCAAAGCAATGTGTTTTATCTGCTCAGCTAATTCCGGTTCTCCGGCAGAGATCAAGCGGTGCTTTTCGTAATCTATTACTGCATATTCACCAGCTAATCCTAACTCTCTGTTTCTCTTTTCTCTCAATGACCAATCTATCGTTCCTTTCGATTTTCGCCGAGTAGAGCTTCGTTTCTTCCTGCCATAAGGCGCCGGCTCTTCTTTTAGTTGCATACCCTCTACATTAGGTCGTTTAAATGTCGGAACCAAAGCAGATCGAATGTGCTTGGAGAATGTTTTTTCTATGTTTTTTGGTAATGGCCAACTCAGCAAGTCCCATTGAAAATGGACTGGATTGGAAGACATAGGATCCCAATCGCGAAGAGCAAGAGGGCCTAAGAATGTATAGTCGTCTTTTTCACTGGTTCGCATGAATAAGTATATGGTTGCTAAGTCAGGATCATGCGCACTTAATCGTTGAATCAAAGAGCTTTGCGGCGCGTGACGGTTTTGAGACTTCCAAAACAACACGCCATCTTCAGTCAAAAAGTCATCATATTCATTCCCATCCCGCTCTTCCAAAGTCACAATGAACACAACATCATCCGGGCCTGGCTTTCCTGAAATAATACCGGAGATCCCCCAGCGCCCCGCACCCTGTTTAAACTCGTAGTCTGGGTCAAAAAGTTCAGATATATCTTGGCGGCTATATTCATCATACAGCGCCAGTTCAGCTCTTTTCTTAGCGATGGTAAAGCCTAATGCTTTGAGCACTTTAAAGCATGGATGAGACGGACCTCCACTAAAATGACCGGACTTTATTTTTTGCCCTAAACGAGAACTGAGAGCGAGCCCAAATATAGCCTTTGGAGGGTAACGTTTTCCCTCGTATACCAAATCGTATTTAGTAGAATGTGCATACGTTTCTACATATCTGCCCTTTTCCTCAAACAAGAAAATAGCGGCAACTATATCTTCTGGTGTCAGAGGTTCTGCTAATGCGGTTAGCTTCTTGATTTCCCCTTTCTTGTTCAGCTCAAATTTCAATTTGGTGCCTCCTATCGAACTCAAAATACTGTCTTTGCGTTGTTGTAATGTGACCCCCGATTGTTTGCCCCTTCGGCTGCCAAACTATCAAAATCAAGTAGACTAGGAGGTGTATTCACTTCGAGCAACCTGGTAAAACTCAAGTGTCAATTTTTGATATTCAGCCCTAAAGTGCCCAATAGAGCATAGCTAGGTTGTTGCTTCATTATTTACGCTGCATCTTCCTTTATGTCACTGATTTAACAGTGATTGAAGAGAAAGCCAAGCAAAACGTGAGGTCATTCATAAAGCAGGATGAAATAGAGAGGAAATTGGAGGAGTTGAACCGGCGTCCGGAAATGGTGTACCAAGCACGTGTGACAACTGACGAAAGTGATGATAACCTAGTAAGTAATTGAAAATATGAGTTTTTATTCGTTAAATGATCCCATCCCGGCCAGCTCCACCAATCATCGTTAAAAGTCTGATTTCTAACAAGAAGTCAGACTTTTTTCGTTTTAGGGCGAAAGGAAGTCAGTGTCACGAATAGGTGTCACGATCATGAGAAAACTTCCATATTTAAAGAAAAATAAGTTTGGCGTTTACTACTTTAGGTTCATTTTTTCTAAAAAACTAAGAGTCTTATCCAACTCACCAAAAGAACTCTCCCTATCTATGGGTACCAAAGATTTTTTGGTCGCAATTCCTCACTACCTTCGGGTATTGGAAAATGCGAACCAACTGAAACTTTGGTTAGACACATATTTAGAAAAGGATGAGTTTGATATGACAACTCTAAAAAGCAAAGTTGAACTCTGGAAACAAGCCAACCAACTTAATAAAAAGATTGAAGAAACAGGAAATCTCAATTTTGAATTAAGAAAAGAACTGTTAGCACAGCAATCGGCTAAGCAGTCTCTGTTAGATCAAAACGCCAAACTCAAAGAGACCTGTAGTGAGCTAACCGGTGCTTTGAAAGCCACCAAAAGGTTGCATAAAAGCGCCTTGCCTTCCCCTGCCCCCTCTAAGAAGCCCGCTCCCGCTGAACGTTCTGTCGCCATCTCAAGCATGACGCTAAAAACGCTTGTAGCGCGATTTCACGCATTTGAGTCAGAGCACAGTCTCAACACGGAAAAAACACTTAAAGCTCGCAAGATCTATCTACAGCGCTTCTTAGACATAGTCGGAGCAAACACTCGCATCCACTTGCTCAATGCGGATAAAATCCGCTCTTATCGTGAGCTGATTCACGCCATACCTCGAAACTTTGATAAGCAAGGCTTCATCATCCCAAAGGCAAACGGCAAGCGTCCTAAGTGGTTCAAAGAGACGATTGAAGCTTCCGAGCTCCCTACCCTATCTGGAGAAGGGATTGAGACACACTTTAAGCACGTGCGTTGCCTACTTCGTTGGGCGCAAAATGAACACCATCTAGAACAAGACTTATATTCGATGCTGGTGGTTTCTAAAAAGCATGCAAAAGCCACAAAAAAGATCGTCGTGAACTTCTTAGCTCATGATCTTCACAAGCTATTTATGGATGGATACTTGTACGGAGACCACAAAGCAGCGAGAGAAAAGACTCAGCCTTGGCAGTTTTGGATCCCGCTCATCGCGCTCACTACAGGTATGCGCTCTGAAGAAATCGGTGCGTTAAGCGCTTCCGATATCTTCATTGAAGAAGACTTTTGGTGTATCACTGTTCGTAACAGTAAAACCGATGCCGGTGAACGCACATTCCCTATACCGCAATTCTTATTGGATATGGGGTTACTGGATTATCGACGAGCTATTTTAGAGGGGGCTTCAACAGCAGAGACGCCTTTATTTCCAACCTTAAAACGTAAGGGCGACACGTTCAGCAATCGCATTGGACAGTTCTTTAACCGAAATATCAATGGAAAACTAAAGGATGGCTCACCACGATATGAAGGCTACCTGCACAAATGTGCTATCTCTAACCCATCAGACAAGGAAGTACTGTGTTTTCATAGCTTCCGTCATGGCTTTATTACGACTTTACTCAATACTCTTATAAACGAACATGGAGATCGTTTAGAGCTCGATCTAGTAAAGAATATCGTTGGCCACAATTCTGACTTTACCAAATACGGTATTGCAGCAGAAAGCTGGACTGATGTTACTCGACACGTCTACGACCATAAAAGTCGAGTCTCCCTGATCACGTTGAGAGAACGCTATGCCGCAATGAAGCACGCAATGGATAAGATGGATTTTGAGGTAGATTTATCTCTGATTTCGTTCAAACGCTATAAGGATAGGTTCTAAAAAAATGAAGGTCTACTTCGATAGTGGACCTTCATTTATTGCTGAGCTGATTTTTAGCCCGTTGTGAATTCTGGCAGTCTATGACTCAAATTAGCTAAATGCCCTTTGACTTAATTCTCTCAACACTAGTAATCTAATCATATGATTATTAGTAAATAAAAGTTAACCAATCAACACAACAATACTAATTACTCGGTCTTTTCATTAACCCCAGAGCTTCTTTTAGGCTCAAACCCTTTCGAATGTGCCTTGCCAAACTGCCAAAGGGAACACCTTCCAACTTCGCGATCTGCGTCAAGCTGCACATAATCCCATTATGAAGGTGTTGAGTCATCTTTCTTGTAACTGGTTTAGTAATATCTTCTATACACATTCCTTTACGCCACCGACGATTGATTGTGTCAATACCAAGACCTGTCTCCAAAGCCAGCTCTTGACGCGATAACCACCTGCCTTGATAAAGTTTACGCTCAATCTGATCTGCTACAGCTTGCTCGGGTGTCATTCCTTTTGCTAAACGCTTCTTAAGGGTCACGAAAGATACTTGATACTTTTTGCAAATTTGGTTCAGTGTCAGCCATTCACCGTGAACTTCAATTGTTGGGTAAGGATTTGCCCGTACTGCCTCATCAACAGTCATACCCTGTTGAGTTACGCGGTTGTTTAAAGTGCTATACGCAACACCACACATTTCAGAGATCTTAACCAAATTATGCCATTCTCCTTTGAAATAATATCTTCGTTCTTTCTCTTGAACCGGAGTACCTAGCGCCCTATTGATACTCCACTCCCGAATATAGAGTCGTGAGTACAGTGTTTGATAAGAAATACCTGCTTGTTTTGCTAGCTCTACTAACAGTCGTTTCTCACCCTGATAAGTAGCATAAAGGTTGTTACTCTTGTTTCGAGCTTGCTCTTGTAGTGTCGCCCAACGAACATTGCCTTTGAAATATCCTCGTGCATTATCGATTCTATCAATTGAATAATCTGACTTAGGCTCTGGTATTTCACCAATATGATTAATAAAAGCCTGAAAGCTTTTGACCCATTCTGGCTCTATGCCTAAACCTTTTCCGCCATAGAACTGATAATTAGGATTACTGGGGCTTAATATTCGTTTCTTCATTGAGCTCCAGATGCTGTATTCTCGCGTATTGCGCATACCATGTACAACATTGATGGCGCCTTTCTCTTGCCGAGGAGTGTCCACTGCTTTCTCTACGCTCCAGCCAAGCCTAAGTCGACTTTTTATAGTGCTCTTTCTAAGTCTCGCTCCTCGGCTGCACAGTTCGGTTAATTCAAACACTTCCCCTTTGTAGTGATAAAGCTTTAGGTTGTGAGGTACTCGTTTATTCATTGATAACTGTTCAGTCTTTGATAACCACTATCATTAAATCACACGGGTAAGTCTGGATCAATAAATTATTTTAAATCAACAGCTTAGCGTTAAACGAACGTTTGACGAACGTTAAACAAAGTATGCTTGGAGAGAGCATAGGACGGCGAAGGCGCCTTCATGGTGGATGAGCTTTTGATAAAGAATCAAGCTTCATATATTAGGTTGATTTAAACAGAATAAAACATGGCATATAGGACATTTAATACGGTGGGATAGTTGCGTCAAACTTCTATGTAATAGTCAAAGTAGCCTGTTCTATCACCACCCGTTCCATTTCCGGATGGCGTTTAGTACAGGACGTTAATTCTCCTTAATTCCTATTTTTTCGGTATTAACTACATCTCCTCTAGTATCAAACAAAGGAACTGAGACACCGTGTATGCATTGCTCTTTACAAAATCTCTTCCAAATAAGGTGTTTACCGTCCAACTTTTATTGCCCTCTGTTACGGTTACTAATGACTAAAACCTGGCTGTATAAGGCTAACGTGGCCGACAACAAACTCTCTACCTACCCCCATGACAATCTTATAGTTAACCTAAGACTTCCGACTTTATTAAGATCCTACACAGCTTAGCTAACTCTCTGCGCAGATCCCCGACCCCATTCAAGCCAATGAGAGAATAGTTTGGGCCTCTTCCAATCGGCTTGTTTAGTTCCTTCGTTAAATAATCCACCGCTCTCAGGCATATCGGATGTCTCGTACAAACCATCAAAGTCCCATTGATATACTTTTTATATCTACTAGCCCATTCATCAGAACCTTGTGGCTCATCAAAAGGCATTGGACCTAGCAACTCCTCCTCGATAGCATCTAGGTCACTGTATCTGTATTTTGAAACCCACTCATCTTTGATTTGTATCCTTTTGCGCTTATCTAACAGTAAATCCCTTTGCAGCTGTTCCGCATCTGATTCAGATAACAAACAAAGAATGTGCAAATGAAGCCTCGGCCTGATTCCATTCGATGTTATAACGTTAGAGTTATGAGAGCGCTCTACCACCACAATTGCATTTTCGATAGCAGGATAATATCTAAACCAACGAGCCACTGTAGTAGAGACTGTTGGGCCATAAGTCTTCTCTGCTACCTCCCACAGCTTGATGGTTTCTTCATCATTCAAACTAATAGTGACAAAGTGAATTTTCTTGCATACCTCTTGAGCGATCAATGACATCAAAATGTAGGCACAAGTTAGATGATCATCTGTAGAATAAGAGGTGTCACCGAAACGAAATTTATGTTCGGCTTTAACCTTTCTTCCTACTCTCAATCGATTAGTAATATTAGGAGTATTCTTAGTAATAGTTCTCAGATACGAACCATTGACACTCATCATAGCCAAAGCCTTATCAAGACTAGATCTAGACGTGTTTTTCATAACCTGTTTTACACGTCCCCCGAGGACAGCTAGTGACATTGTCCCAAGCTTGTCAAAGCTAGTTATCGTTCTCAATTTTTATGTCCTTCAAATAGTGCCTCTGAAAAAACATTACCTCAACCGGATAGCTTGACCAACTCCTCTCACATCTAATCGCAATCAGTGAAAGTGAATTTAAAATTAACATAGCTGAATTTATATGCACAAAGTAGACTATAGAGATCATTTGTAACACTATAAAGCAATGTTCAAGTAGAGCTTCTTCTTACCGCTCATCTCCACTTTCCACAGGAGAATATTCAAGCAAGCAGCCCACAACGGAATTTTTCCTTTTGTCATAAGTTTGAGCTGACTCTCAAAAGTATACTTTTTGAGACGCCCCAAAAGCCTGTCTCAAAACCACGAATACTGTACTTATGATACATATTCTCATAAACTCTAAGAGGTTTTGATACTAAGAGACGAATACATGGCTAATATTGCATACAAACGAGTTTCAAGTAGTGACCAAAAAACAGATAGACAGTTAGATGGAATGACTTTCGATAAAGTATTTGAAGAGCATTGCAGTGCTAAAACTATCAGCAGGCCAGTGTGGGATGAATGTTTAAATTATCTGCGTGAAGGTGACTCGCTAACAATTCACTCTTTAGATAGGGTATGTAGATCCGGAGCGGGAGACGCTGTAGCTATCGTAGAAAGGTTGTCTGAAAAGGGAGTATCAATCGAGTTTATCAAGGAAGGCTTGAAGTTTAATGGAGTGATGACCGCGGCACAAAAAGGCGTTCTAGGCATATTAGCCAGCATTGCACAAATGGAGCGAGAGCTAATTCGAGAGCGCCAACGTGAAGGAATAGAGGTCGCAAGGTCTAAAGGAAAAACACTTGGCCGACCTAAGAAAACCGTCAATATTGAGCTCATTCACGAAATGAAAAGACAAGGTAAGAGCGCCACAGAGATAGCTAAAGAGTTGAAAATTGGAAGGGCTACGTACTATCGCTATATAAAGGAATAATCGACATAGTATGACTCACAGCTAGAGTAACTACAGGTAAAGTACTCAATAATAACCTCAGAGAAAGCTAAATTTGACTGCACACACTATTAAGAAACAAGAAATCAGAAGCTTCATAGACAAAGATAACACTACGGTAAATACTTTCCGAACTCTAACTCTATTTGGCAAAAATACGGCTACATACAAATTTGCACTTTGCCATGCTCTACTAAAGCAAACCAGCTCATCCACTGAAATCCGATATGAGGACCTCCAAGAGGATTTTCTACGAGAATTAGTGCGTCACTACACCGATAATCCCCACCAATTTCAGGGGGGACAAAATAAACTAACACTCAAAATCGATGAATACTTAGCATCCGATCAAAGTGAACTTGAGTGGGCCAAATTAAATCAGAATGCAAGAAAAACCATTTTTAATCACGTATTCGGAGCGTATCAAAATGTAGGCTCTGGTACTCTGGCTCACTCACACAGGCTATTCGAAGATCAAGCAAAGTACAAAAAAATCACCATTACCGACAAACTAGCCGAAATTCTTGAAGACGACATAGCAAAGAACATCATCCGTACTGAAAACCAGGCAAGATGGAGTGTCGTCGAAGAGGCGTGGAGAGCAGGAATCGCTCCAAACATGCTTACATTCAACAAAGAGGATGGGCTCTTCTATTCAGAATTTGGTAACAAACGCATAGGGCTAAGATCAGCAGTAGATACTCTGCTTCCATATCAAAATGGGCGCTGCTTTTACTGCAACAGAAAGATCAGTAAATTTGTCTTAAATCACAGTGACGATTTTGCAGACGTAGACCACTTTTTCCCATTCTCCATTATGAATAAAATTGGCCAAAATCATCCCAACCCTAATGGTGTCTGGAATTTAGTTATCTCATGTAAGAAGTGCAACAGAGGGGAAAATGGAAAGTTCGATGCGCCACCGACTTACGAGTACTATCACAAGCTACTTTGCCGGAATGTTCTTTTCTTTGAGGAGCACAAACACTCTTTAAAAAATGCTATCCAACTAAGCCTAAATGCAAACTCAAAAGAGGCCATTATTGGGCAAATGAAGAAGATCTACAGTATCTTTGAACCTTTAGCAGGTTGGAAGCCTGCATATATCTACAGAACAGAAGAATAACGAAGACCATCTAGCTTTATTCCAACCAGAGCTTTCAAATGAATGAGCCAGTAGAATTGAACACTTATCATTTCTTCAGGGCTTCTTTAGCAGAAATGATAAACAGGCAACCATATCATTAGGGACATATTGGTATGGTAAAACCTAGTGCGTAGCTTTAACCGTACTGCGCTCCCACCAACATGACAGTAAATACTAACCCAAACAGCACTACTCAGAATCAGGAATTCTTTCGATCGAGGAATACTGGATGCTATAGCTAGACTGCGCGCTTCAACAACTGGAGATGACTCAGAAATTCCTGATTAATACCTGAAACGCGTAGTTCTGAATGGTACAAAGTCAAACAACTCAATAAGTTATTCTAACGTGCCTGCTTCCATCAATTTTCGTATCAGAGCATCAGTTAATTGCTTATGCTCCTTTTTTTTCCTCTCAAGACTCTCTGACAGCAACTGTTTTTCATATTCTAAATCTTGGCACGTTTTGATCTGGCTATTGGTTTCCCAACCTTTCAAAGTCTTTTCAGTTACATCTATAAAATCGGTTACTTGTGAGGCCGTAAACACACCAGTACGCATTAACGTAGCTACAGCAGTTCGAATAGCCTGTTTCTCACTTTTTTGAAGCTCACTCCAGATTATCATATCCACTCCTATTTGTTCCCAAGAAACACTTAGATTATGCAAAAAAAACCAATGCATCAATAGATTTTTTCTTTTAAAAACATAGCCTTATCGTAGTAACTACTTATTAAGTTAGTATTCACTACAATTAATTTTTATGTGGAGATCTTACTTAATACACCTGCGTGTCTTTACTGTTTTGAAGCAACAAAGGTTTACATAAACGTTGCAAGCAACGAAGGTTTACATAAACGTTGAAAGCAACGAAGGTTTACATAAACGTTGAAAGCAACAAAGGTTTACATAAACGTTGAAAGCAACAAAGGTTTACATAAACGTTGAAAGCAACGAAGGTTTACATAAACGTTGAAAGCAACGAAGGTTTACATATAAGTTACGAGTAACCTTGTTGGGTTGCTGTAAACACTACAACCCAACAAGGCTCAAGGCTTTAAATCTGGTGTTAAAGCGGGACTTGAACTGGCGTCCAAACTTTTAATTACAGTCAAAATTGAGACGCGGCCTTTCAGTAGGCCGTATTTTTGATCTAAGCTATATGCAGAAACGAACTGGTGTCACGAAATTAATGATACAGTTTGTGTAGGCAGTTCTTCTCTAAACTTAAGTAGAGTAAGGCTTTTAACAATAGTACGGTGATACTGGTTTCCATTTTTTCCAGCTCCACCAAATCGTATAGAAAGGCACCCAGACGGGTGCTTTTTTATTGCCTGCAGATAAGAAAATCAATAACTTAGAACCCCACTAAGCGCCAAGAGACCTCACTGTGACTTAGACTTTTTGTTCCCCAAAAACTACCTTTGGGGAACAAACATGAAACTTTGGGGACATAAAACATGCCGAAACCCGCTACCAAACTCAGCCACACACAGATCGCTGGCCTTGTTTGTAAAAACAAAGAGAAACTGCTCACAGACGGCAATGGTTTAACATTGAGGGTTCGCCCGAACGGTTCTAAAGTTTTCTATTTTCAGTACTCCCACCCACTTACAAAAAAAAGAACCAAGCTTCAGGTAGGTAAGTTTCCTCACTGTTCATTAAAGCAAGCTCGGAAGACAGTGCTTGAGTACAGATACTTACTGGATCGGAAGATAGATCCAAAAAGCCACCTAGCACAGCAAAAAGAGGAAGAGCTCAATGAAGAGAACAATCTGCTAGCCAACGTGGCAGAGGAATGGCTTGAGGTAAAAAAGCACAGTGTTACTAAAGACTATGCCCAAGATATATTGCGTTCTCTCGAGCTGCACGTATTCCCTTCTCTTGGTACAGTTCCAATTTCTAAGATTACCGCCCCTAAAGTCATCAAAGTTCTAAGAGTTGTTGAATCGAAAGGGAATCTAGAAACGGTAAAAAGATTATGCCAAAGACTCAATGAGGTAATCGATTTCGCAGTGAATACAGGAAAAACCTTCTCAAACCCGATCTCAAAGGTTCATGTCGCATTCAAGAAACCCAAAGCCCAGAACATGAAATCTATCCCCCCATCCGAGCTACCAGAACTACTTCAAACAATATCCCGAGCATATCTAAATAGAGTCACAAGATGCTTGATTGAGTTTCAACTGCACACTATGTCTCGACCTAGTGAAGCCTCAAACGCTCTCTGGGAAGAGGTAGACCTAGAACAGAAGACATGGACCATACCAGCGAATAGAATGAAGCGAAGACGCGAACATATTGTCCCACTCAGTGAATACTGCGTAGAGTTGTTGCGCTTTACGAAAACTATTAGGCGGGGGAGTCCCTATGTTTTCCCCTCACCTATCGACAATTTCAAACCTTTGAATAGCCAAACCGTCAATGCAGCCTTAAAGCGTATGGGTTACCAAGGAAAGCTAGTAAGTCATGGTTTCAGGTCAATAGCTTCTACGGCTCTTAACGAAGAGGGGTTTGACTTTAACCTTATAGAATCAGCTCTGGCACATGTTGACTCAAACCAGACTCGAGCAGCATACAACCGAGCCACATACCTGGAACGCCGAAGAGAGATGATGAATTGGTGGAGTCTACATATCGTTGATGCTAAAAACCCGTACCTCTAGCTGCCATTGAGTACAGCACTAGCACTTCCAGAAATCACAGTTTGAACGTGAAATTAGACGACTTTATTGGCTAGGATAGCACTAAGGCCACTCATCCCAACCTTCATAATCATCATCTGGGTCACTACACTCAACCCTACCTTCTTGATATTAATTAACCCAGTACGATTTGGGACAAAAGGTTTCCTAAAATGAAAGAGTATTCGTTAAGAACGAACACTCTCTGATGAACAAACATGTTCGTTCGCGGTGAGCTAACATTTTGAGGCCGGATCACCCCATTTCAGCGACATCAGACGTTAAAAAATTACCAGCGAACTTCTTTTTCCATTGAAGTGGCTGGATGTATCGAAACACGTTGTAGCACATCAACAAGGTAGGCGTAAGGGTTGATATCATGAAGTCGACAGGTCACCATTAAGCTTTGAAGCACACCTAACTGCTCCGCACCCAACTCAGTCCAACAGAATAAGAAGTTCTTTCTTCCCATTGGGATCACTCGCAGAGCTCGTTCAAGATGGTTCGTGTCGATTTGAAGGTGTGGGTTCGAGAGGAACACTTTAAAAACCTAACCGTTATTCACATCCCACCTTATTCACCTGAGCTAAATCCGATAGAACAAGTCTGGAGTTGGCTTCGTCAGAATGGAATCGATTTTTCGAAGATAAAAACAGAGTGATATAACTCTGCTTTAGAGACTGGGTTACATTGATAAAATAATTAATGTAATTGGTATTATAAGAATTCTAGCCACTTTGGCCTGCCTATTATGTTTATCAATGTTGTTCAGAAAATTGGTGACATTACGTGAAGAATGAATTCATTTATTAATTGATGAATCAGAACAATCTAGCTACAACGTTGAGCACTTTTTTGTTCGGTAAAAAATAATATTAGTGGCGTTAGTTCTCGACCAAAGGATTTTCATGGTCTGTAATTAATTGATAGTTAATGATTAATGATTTTTTATATCCTTTGAATGTTCACTTTTCACTTCAATTTTTAACTATCATTTTTTGCTACTTTTTGTTGTTAGTATTTGCGGGCGAAATTCGAGAAGGTAGCGCTATTAGGTTTTCCTAATTTCATTCCTTACCATATAAAGCGAAGTCACAACTATGAACAACAACACGCTAAAAACAGGTTTAAAATATAGTCAAGAAACGGTCCTTTACACCGGCAGATTCATCACAGTAAATGAAGACCAGCCTAGTGCGACAGCCATCGTCGTTCAACATGGAAAGATATCTTTTGTTGGCACGCAAGAACAAGCAGAAACCTACCTATCCAATGAAAATATTGAATACAGACTAGATACACAATTTGCATCGAAGACAGTGGTACCTGGTTTCATTGAAGCACACATGCACCCACTTGGTGCTGCACTGTTTACTGCTCGTTTTGGTTATGTTGGTCAAATCGAACGTACAGCAGGTGGTGGTGAAATCCTTACTGCTAGCCTTACTAAAGATGCGCTTAAAGCTAAAATCAAAGGTTTTGTTGATGCACACAACGCTGCGGGGAAACAAGGAGAATGGTTAAATCTATGGGGTCTAGACCCTCTTCTAATGAGCGACGGCACTATCATTGATCGTGATTTCCTAGACGCTCTTTGTGATGATTCTCCAATCTTACTTATGCACGCATCTTGTCACGTAAGTGTTCAAAATACCGCTGCAATGGATAAAGTAGGTTACAGCCTGAGTGATGATCCTGCGTTTGTATTTCGTAAAAATGACCGTCTAACGGGTGAAATTGCAGAAATGCCGTACATCCTAAAAGCAATTGCTGCTGGTGCTTATGACTTAGGTACGCCAGAAGACGCTATAGGAGCAATGATTGGTTACGCAGACAGCGCTAGCCGTTTAGGTGTAACAACGATTTCAGATTGTGGTATGGGCGTTCCAACTAACCCTTACCCTCTATACCAAGCTTTGTCTAAAATGCCAGCTTTCCGTGCACGTTTGGCTGCTTACCCACTAGTACCAAACTTCACAACGGAGCAACTTGCTGAGTTTAGAGACCAAAGTAATGACCGTCTATGGGCAACAAAAACGAAATATCTAAATACAGATGGCTCCATTCAAGGCTTCACAGCATTGCTGAAGAAAGGTCAAAAGTACTACAACGGTAAAGAAAGTGGCCATCTATCATTCTCACAAGAGAAAATGTACGAAGATGTGTTCTACTCTCATAAAGCGGGTTACAGCATTTCTTTTCACTGTAATGGTGAAGGTTGTACTGACGAGCTACTAGACCTAATTGAAAAAATGCAAGCTGAGTGTCCACAGTCAAACGCTCGTCACTGTCTTGAGCACAACCAAATGGTAACGCCAGAGCAGATGGACCGTATGAACAAATTAGGTGTTGTCCATAACCTGTTTGGTACGCATATTCCATTCTGGGGTGATGTACACGCAACAGTAACTGTTGGACCAGATCGTGTTAAAACACTGAACCCGTTCCAAACTTCAGTTAAGAAAGGTGTCCCTTTCTCAATTCACTGTGATGATGTTGTAACTCAAGTAAACCCATTGTTCATGATGTGGGGTGCAATGAACCGTGAATGTGTGTTCTCTGGTAACGTGTATGGTGAAGAAGAGTGTCTAACTGCAGAGCAAGCACTTCATTCAGTAACTATGGGCGCTGCTTATCTAATGGAAAAAGAGCACATGATCGGCTCTATTGAAGTAGGTAAGCTTGCGGATATGGCTATTCTTGACCAAAACCCGATAGAAATCGCTAAGCAAGATGTGAAGAGCATTAAAGTTCACGCGACGATGCTAGGTGGGGACGTTACTGTACATACAACACAAGAAGTAAATAAAGCAGAACCTGCCATCGCTTAAACAATTCCATTTAAATCCCCTAAAGAGAAAAACTCTTTAGGGGATTTATTGTTCGTTGCACTTTCGAAAAATATCTGCTTTACGATGATTCGTTACGTCCTATCTAATCTAAAAGCAGCTAACGTCACTTGTTTGCTTTAGAGCCTGTAATAAAACAATCTAACCAAATGGCTTTTCCTTCTTATTGCATAGAACACTGTCTAGTTTTTCCTGCTTTATCAGTACCGGGCATGCTTTGGTGGGAGGTGAAGATTAGTATCTAATTAGTGAGGTTACATCATGAAGCGTAATGAACAATTCAAGTATCTTGGAGCCGAGTCCATTCCCATACAGTGGCAGTGGCAGTGGCAGTGGGGTAGGATTATTGAAGGTGTCCCTGTTCTTCAAGTTCATATGTCAGATCGACACAGCATAGATGATCAATCTCTTGTCAAATTAACTGGTACAGACTGGCAGAGAACAAATAAAAATGGCTCTATAAATCTCGGACATAGAGAAAGACTGCAACACATAGAGATGATCAAACAAGGCCCTAATGGTTATTGTTTCTTTGATGATGATAGTTATAGACCTAAGAAAATTTTTCAGAGGTCATCTATTAAATATCATCTTTGAAGACGCTTTCTGACGGTACCTATGGTGTTCTAGACGCTCTACTTACACCTAGTGAATTTACTCAAATAAATGAAAGGCAACTATCAAGTGTGTATTTCTTTAGCTAAAAAACACTCCATTTTTGCTTCTCTTCTGTTACCCCTAGTGATCGGTTTCCGTTCGCGAACACGGGCGCAAAATAAAGGTGCACCACTGCGCACCTTCCCTACTGAGTGAACTCTTTTGTTTCTTTTTTACGCATCGACTCGATTTTTACGCTTACCTAGCTCAGCCTTCAGTTGCTCAATCTCATCTTTTTGTAGCAGGATCAGATCTTTCTGCTCAGCCTGCTTTTCTCGTAGGTTTTTCAGTTCAACATCAGTGACTGCCGAATGTATTTTGAGCGTATAGAATTCGTCCCTCTCTTTTGAAAGCTGCTGGTTTAGTTCTAGAAGCTGTTGCTTCAGGTTTACATGCTCCGAGTTATCTTTTTCCATTGCCAAGCGCAAACGTATTTCTAGCTCTGCTTTTTCCTCGAAAGCTGTCTCTACAGTTTTTTGCAAGGCTACCGCCCGATCTTCTGCATCTTTCAGATCCGCTGTGAGGCTATCAATATGTCTTGAATGTTCCTGCCTCATTGACTCATAAATGCCAACTCGCTCTGACACTATGAGATCTATATTCTCCTGAATAGCCTGCGCAACGGTATCAGAGATAGGGATCATTCTCACGCGCTCAACAGCCTTGAACTCTCGTTGCTCCCTCCATGCCTTAAAGTATTTATGACATGTTGATGTGCTGTTTACCCCCTCAACTCCAGCTTGAATCTCCCTTACCGTAGGATAGGTTTGTTTTTCCTCTAAATATCGTTCACAGAAATCTTCGATTGCATTACATTTAGCTTCAGATTCATTCATGACTACCTCTCAATGGGCCTTTGCTCAAACCTGTGGTAATCACTTGTTCTGCATATCAATTGCCATGTTGAAGCAATAATAAAACCTAAGTTCTAGAGCACATAAACAGATGGCATGTACCTGACATAGGTTTCTGTGAGTGCTGTCCCATAAGAGTTTGCGACTCTTGCTGGTTTAAGGATTTCCCTTCCCTACTTTCACTTTTCCCCCTCTTTTCTTGCTTCAATCGGCTCAATGTTCAAGCAGATAGGTAGTTGCAATATGAACCAAGACACTCAAACTTTTATTAAGATGGAAACACTTTGCAAGCAAATTGACACTTCAAAAAAAACGATTGAGAACTGGATTCGTGAAGGTCTTTTTGTGCCTGCAGTCGCTTTCTGTGGGCGTTCTAAACGATTCAACGTCCAAGAATTAGAAATCTACTACGTAGGAGTCATAGCTCAACAAGATCGCAAGGATCTTGTGAAAGAGATAGTTGATGCACGCTCTAAAGGTTCAAAGGTGTAACAGCATGACAAAACCTTTAAATAGCTTATGCGATCTTCAAATCAAAAATGCGAAACCAGAAGGAAACGATACTCTCCTCTGTGATGGTGGGGGACTTTACGTTCGAATCAGAGGGAAAAACTCCAAGTCTTTTATATTCATTTACAGCGACTCAGTCACTAAGAAACGTTGTAAACAAACTCTGGGAAAATATCCGAACTTGAGCTTGCGCGACGCTAGGGCTTTGCGTGAAACATTAACTAATAACGTCATTTCGACTATCCCGTGCCATATAAGTAATGCTATTGCCAATAAAAGTCTAAATTTTGAAGACGTTGCTCGAGATTACATCGAGAATAAAGATATTCTGCAAAGCTCAAAATCGGATGAACTGGTTAGGCTAGAAAAATACGTCTTCCCATCCCTAGGGGGCGTTAATATCGATGAATTCACACCGGCACTTGTTTCTCATGTGTTAGAGCAAGTGATAGCTCGAGGTTATAAAGAAACGGCTAGTCGCATTGCAAGTTCTATCGTCAGTATTTTTAATGACGCCACTTGCCGTGGTTTAATCGAAATGAATGCGTTGACGCCGCTTAAAAGTGTCTACAAATCACCTAAAAGTACACCTTTTCTTACGATTAAGTGGCGAGAACTTCGTACATTCTTTCAAACTCTAGGAAGTGCAGATCTTCTTCCAATAACTCGTTGTTTGATTGAATTTCAATTTCACACTATCACTCGGCCGATAGAGGCAGCTTCTGCTCGTTGGGCTGATATCGATTTAGAACAGCGTATTTGGACCATTCCCTCTAAATCAAAAAATGAGCTAAAACATAAGATAATGCTCAGCCAACAAACCGTAAATATTCTATCTACCATAAAGAGCTTAATCGGGGATAAACATGAGTTTGTTTTTCCAAATCAGGGCCGTAACCGCAATGGACATATGAGTTCACAAACAGTAAATGCCGTTCTCAAGCGTATTGGGTATCAAGGCAGGTTTCATGGTCATGGTACTCGATCACTGGCTAGCACCACACTGAACGAATTTGGTGTCAATTATGATCACATAGAAAAAAGCTTGGGGCACATTGAACAGAATGACTCCCGAAGAGCATATAACCGTGCAGAGTACATTCATCAGAGAAGAGATCTAATGGATTTTTGGAGTACATTTTTGGTGCAGCAGGCCGGATCTACCCTGCCATGCTGGGAACGCTATTAGTCTCGACAGTTTTGAACTTCGACTCCTCATTTAGCAAAGTAATTTCAGCATACTAGCTAGCGAAGACAGTAAGTCACTCAAACACTCCGCAATAGCGGCACTAGTCGAGAGATATATCAGGAAAAACCATCGCGGGATGCTCATCCCATTTGGAGCGCAGCGACACAAGTGCTAGCACTCAGAACACTCGAAAGAGTGTGTACTGAGTGCTACAACGACGAGTACCTATGCTCTCACTCGCTTCGTCTAATTCTCTATAGAAATTAGACGAAGCTCTACTCTGGCTCGGAGCCCTTGCTTTTCGGGGTTCACGAAAAACAAAGCTCAAAAGTTTTCGGAAGTTACGGTTTGTAGCTAACCCTCAACCTCACTTTCGATCATTTCGGCATTGATGACAACCGCACTCGCTTGGCACCGGACAGAAGCAACTTCACAGTTTGGCGTTCTGTCTCTATCGCAATCCAAGTCGTTGTCATCAAGCCAAACCACACATAGCAACTAGATAGAGGAGTTAATATCCCGCGCTGATGCCAACAGCCTATCTAGAACCAGACAGAGGACGCAATAAGCCCATTGCTCTCAAACGCTGAGAGAACTGTTTGTAACGTGACTGAGGATGCAACAAGCCCGCGCTTCTCATGGAGAAGAGCAGTCACAAATTGGCGTAATCATTAATCGGTAAGAGGTGAAATCCCTCTGTGCATTCAACGCTATGTCAAATTACAAAGGTTTAATATGAAAATGAAATACAGTGGTCATTTGCCCCCTACAAAACGAAATTTTTCCGCTCCAAACTTCGGACTAGGTGCGCGACAAATAGATAAGGCTCTTATTAATGCAAGTTTGGAAAATCTTGGAGGGGTTAAGAACAACACTCACAAAGCCCGATCAGCGGCTTGTCGTGACTTTGCACTCTTCCTTAAACAAGAAACAGATGTGAAGAGGCTAAATGCCATAACTAAGCAAGAAGTAACGGGGTATGCCGAATATCTCAGAGAACGCTACGAATGTAATGGTCAATTCAGTGCGAGAGCAGCACGCGATTACCTCAGCCATATCAACGTTTGCCTACGTCAAGCAAGAGGTGACAGTAAACTCACTGTACTCGCAACTAAAGAGATGGACTTTCCACCCAAGAATGAGATTGAAACCATAGACCGCTCGGTCTCTGAAGAACTACACAACCAGATAGTGACTCAAGCGAGCGAACCTGTCGCTGTCATCAGTCAACTCCAGAGAGCATTTGGATTGCGATTTAGGGAAGCTAGTCTAACGGACTGTGAGAAAGCACTAAAAGAGTATCATTCTACTGGCTTTATCACTGTGTCTAGAGGGACCAAGGGGGGACAAGATCGTACTATCGAAATCGAAAACTCCAATCAAGTATCTGCACTTGAACGCGGTGCAAACCTGCAAGCTCAGACTGGCCATGTCAATGCCACTCCCGTTGATTCTTCTTTCAAAGCATTCCAGAGTAAGGCATGGCGTGAAGTCAAAAGTATCAACTCAAACTATCTCTCACATGGAGAACGCAAGTTTTTTGCATGCCAATACTATACCGAAAAGATGGGCGTAGTACCGCCTGTCATTGCTGGAGTTTCTCATGGTAAAGCACATCTTGTATTTGCCGCAGAACGTCTTGGTATTACTGTTTCAGAAGCTAGAATAAAAGATGAAAAAGTTCGCTTACAGTTATCCCAAATATTGGGGCATCATCGACCAGGAATCACCAACGCCTACATAGGTTAATGCTAATAATATAACGAGAAACGTATCAAGACACGCTTCTCGTTATTAGGCTCATTAAGCAGAAATGCACAACGTTAGCCCGTTGCCTTGCTGTGGGATGGTCGTTCAATATCCAACAGCTTCAACAAGCAAAACTGACGATTTTTGGCATCTGTGCAAACGGCAAATAGTAGCCAGTGCTCAATGAAGCCATTATTAGAAAAGGACAAACGATAATTTTGAATGTCCAATGCCTTCAGTACTTTTGAGGTACCAAACGCACAATGAGTCATCAATGTAGTTACATCATTGACGTGTTTTTTATTGTTAATGCACACAGGCACTAAAGCAATTGGGGCATCACCCATTTGAGTTAGGTCGATATCGACCAATGGAGTGACGAAGAGGTTGTTGAATGTAGCCATAATTGGCTCCTTATTTGCAATTAGATACTCACATCGAGTACAAAACCACACTATCAAATCAAAATGCGCCGGAAAGTCGCTATGAAATGATATTTCTTAAGAAAGCCTTTCTCTTTTATTTCTTAACCGCTAAATCAGCATCCTTCTTTCTTCACTTTAAGAACCAATTACCCAGAAGTCTTCCCCCTCCCCCTTTCTGATTTTGAAAAGGGCTGAATAGTTGTCACCTAAAAAGAGCCATTCACCCTAATCATTTGTCATCACATTACATACATCTCCTAAACAACGCAGGAGAAAAGGCATGAACCCAAATACTTTCAAGCAGATCTACACCACTATGACGCCCTATCTAAAACGAGGAATCCCATTCCGACGCAAACAGGTCAAACGATTGGTGGCTATCTTTGAGGACATTTTTACTCATGAACCATATTTGAATGAGCATTTGGATAGAGTTGGGAAACGACAAATCATTGGTTATTGGCGTCGTACAGAACACGAAGGAGAGAATGTAAGAAAAGAAAAGCACGCAATCTTGAGCAGATTCTTCACTGCGGCACGTCTAAAAGGTAAAGTCCCCAAGCCGAAGTAGGATTTGAACCACCAGCACAGGCCATTGCGTTTTCCTGTGGCTTTAAACTAGCACACGCACTGAAATGTCTTAATACATCGTCACTCCAGATCCATTGAAGGGGGTCTTTCTGGGACAGATATTTGTTCTATGACGTACTCTTCTGCACGAAGAACCAACACATTATTGGACAGAAGCGTGTCAGTGAGCTTACTAAATTAGCCACATACGGATTAATTTATATTGAAAAGGTTACACTAAAAGAATCAGTGTGTGCCGCGTAGGGTTACTTGCTCTGATATGTACTTTTAGCTCATTTCGTTACTTATTCCGCACACACTTCAACATTTCTTTTGGCTCAACATTTTCATTATACTCAATATAATCAACTAGATATGCAGTTCCGTTTGCACCTAAATAAATGGCGTATCTATAATAATCGGGGTCATCACTTTCACCAAAAAACCAAATTCTATCCAACTCGGCTGACCGATACGATCCGAGGTACTCTTGATCCAGCATGGTGACAAACCCTTCGTCACCTCTGAAAGCTAGCGTTACAACAGTTTCTTCACCAAAAAATACTCGGCAGTTCCATTGTTTATCATACGCGAAACTTGTTTTTTGAACTTCGACATCTTTTCTCTCTAGCTTATCGCTAGTGGCAGCCATACAGCCCACTAAAAGAATACTGATAAAACATATGATTATTCTCATTTAGCTACCCTGTGTTGATTTATAGCGGTGTTCTTGAAATACATAACATTTAGTTCCAAAAAAACGAGGTATTGTACTAACTCATTATCGCTCTTGCGCTCAATTTGCAATGAACTGTTTGAAGTTCTTATTTGGCCATAATTATGAATTTATGCAGCTTAGCTGGCAGGTACTCTACAGCATCTAGTAGGATTTTTCTGACCATTTAGCGCCAGTAGAATGATTGCTAGTTACAGGGTGCTCTAGCGAGACTGTTGATTCAAGGTATGTAAAGTGCTTTGCCACTCACTGTTTGTTCTGAAACAGGGATAAGGTATTGATAGTCTGTTCCTTGCCCACCGAGTATCACTGAATTATTGCTGCCAGTTGCTTCAAGTAGCACACCATTTGCTCCTACTTTTGCTGCTTGGTTCTTAAGCTCCTCAACAGCGTAATTAAGAGAATCCTGCTTTGTCATTCCAGCATCGCTTGAAGCATTAACAATAGCAATTATTTCATATAATTCGGGATAGTCTGTATATAAGCGCACTTGCTCGGGTAAAATTGCTTCTCTAGGCTCTCCAACAATAATTGAAGATCCTGAGGCACAACCAAAAAGTGTAAGAGTGCTAATGAGAAGAAAGGTTTTAAGGACGTTCATATGGGCTAGTCAATTTCAAAATTTAGACTGAATTATACGTAACAGTAGAAAACTTGGTAATGCGAATATTTCGAAATCTTGATGTGGATATGATTTTTCATAACTCGATTAATTGAGCAAAAGTAAGAGCAAATGACACACTTATTTAGATCCCTAGACCAGCCTCGCAACAAACAATGGGGCAGAAATGAGTTTACCAACACTCGCTGTCTGTAACTAAAAAGTACAAACTTTGAACCTAAAGCACATCAAAAAGGGGGGCCAATTGGAGTTGCTTTTGGTATCAGCACCAACAAAGCGCATTGCCTAGCCACCAGCACTCTTTTTTGAACTGAATGTAGGAATGAGGAAGTGGAGATAAGCCACAAAAATCGTGACATCAATCACAACCTGAAGAATCTATGACTTATTTTTGTTCTGGGAAGATTTTTTGTTCCCCAAAGTTGTTCCCTATAAAGACAAGGGTAACAATAAAGAGTAATATAATCAGACGCTTAAAGTCACAACGTGAAGACCGCCAGCTCCACCAATCGATTGGAAAAGGCCACCTTCGGGTGGCCTTTTTTTTATCCAAATATAAGCTAGACGCACATGAACTCTGACTCCAATAAGCCAAGAAAAGCGACACGCCAAGAGAGTGTGATGAACTCTGCTATGTGGCATCTCACACAAAGGGATATGACCGAAAGTGAACTACTAACAAAGCTTAAAGCGAAAACGGATAATCAGGATTGGATAGATCAGACTTTAGAAAGCCTTCGAATCTACGGATACCTTAAGTCTGACTCTGTGTTTGCAGAACAGTTTGTTGAACGCTCTTTTAGTAGTGAATATGGTTCGGCCTACATTGTCGAGAAGTTGAAACATAAAGGAATTGACGAACATACAATTATCGGTGCTATCGACATAGTAAAAAATCGATTGAGAATAGATGAGTTAGCCATTTTGATAGACCGACTCAATAACCAATATCAAGAATTTACGATGAGTCGAGAGAAGCTCGTTAATTCATTACTAAAACGCGGATTTACCTTTCAACAGGTGAAAATAGCTATTTCTCAGCATCCTGAGGTAGACACTTTACGCTCTAACTTAGAAATAAAGGCCGAAAAAGCAGATCTTGAAAAGGAAGTCCTTAAGTATGTAAGAAAAGGCAAAGGCCTCACTGTTATTCGCCAAGAACTAAAGCAGCGAAAAATAGATATTACTGATCTAGATTCTTTCATCGAACAAGCCGTGAACAGCGGAGAGATAGATTTTTTTTCGTCTTGCCTCGAGCAGCTAAATAAAAAATCTTACAATCTAAATGACTTCAAAGAACGAAGCAAAGCCTATGCCATGCTTTCTCGAAAAGGCTTTTCTTCAGAGGAAATAAAATATGCGCTCAGCGAGGGAGATGAATAACCCAATATTTTTGATCGACTAACCTTCGATTAAGTGTCGAAAGCCATCAATGCCTACTCATATTATCTCCTCAAAAAACCTAAAATGGATACGACTTGAACAACATATTGCTCATTGGAATGCCACTCTGTTTATAATTCTCATCCTTTACACTGCTATGACGTGGGAAATTCATTCACCGATAAGATCTATTTGAAACACACCCATTCGATATTTAATAGATACTATAAATGAAAAAACTACTGATCATTCTTCCTATTTTTTTAGCTCTTACTCTTTCTGGATGTTCATCAGCTTCTAGCGGCGCTTCAGCAAAAACGAAACAATATTCCTCAAACCATGACCTCAATGGGCAAGCTTCTTGGTACGGAAATGCCTACCATGGAAAACTCACGGCGAGCGGTGAAACTTACAATATGCGAGCTTACACCGCAGCACACAAAACCTTGCCGTTTGGCACTATCGTTCGGGTAACAAATACAGCCAACAATAAGAGTGTTGATGTAAAAATCAACGATAGAGGCCCTTTCGTTAAAGGCCGCGTGATTGATTTATCACTGGTCGCCTTCAACAAAATTGGAGACAGTAGCAAAGGCTTGGCACCAATTAAAATCGACATTCTAGATGACAGCAACACATTTAGATATAAACACTAATTTGCTCACTCTTAGTCGTTATTAGGCATTTTCACTATTTAGAACTAAACCAAAGTACGCGTTGTCACGTAAGCAAACTTTGTAATAGTAAAATCATCGAGGTTGATATGAAAAGCATAGTGATACTTGGTCTACTGGTCTCCGGTTCAGTGCTAGCAAATCCAGATATTTGTATGGAAATTGGCAAGGCTCAAGCCGTTAACGACCATGAAAAAGTGATTGAATTGGCGGCAGGATTGAACCCAACCGATGTGGAACAGTGTAAAGCTATTGCCGATGATACAAGAGCAGACACCAATCATGACCTTGAATTTTTGACAGACGATTAGAATCAATAACCACCCCGAGCCCTTTATAAACAGCACGTCTTAAACGTGCTGTTCTTATTTCCCAATTCAATAAAGAATTGATATTCAATTAGTTAGTAGATTTCTTTTATTCAAAGCTGTTATGAGGACCCGCTCTATTTCGAATAGATCACGTCTTTTTCTTTAGCATCTAAGGTCTCTCCTTCAAATAATAACTTAACTAGGCACCTAGTTAGTTGGTCACTGATCGTTATCATCCGCTCAATTTTTTGAACTAGATCTAATGATTGTGTTTCAAAATGTGATCAAACATGCACATCATGGCTTATGTTCTTTTCTTCGTAATTACCACACCTATTATGTACGACAATAATACATACAAGGAATTACAAAATGAAACAAACTCTTGTTCTTGCTGGTTCACTCTTACTTGCTCTACCGGCTGCTGCTGACATAGCCAACAACGGAGTTTCTTACCCTGTTCCTGCAGACAAATTCGATATGCGTAACTGGAAGATCACTATCCCTTCAGACATTAATGAAGATGGTAAAGTGGATGAGATCGAAGGCGTTGCGATGCTAAGTTACTCCCACGAAGATTTCTTCCACTTAGATAAAGATGGCAATCTTGTTTTTGAAGTTCAAAACAAAGCAATCACAACTAAGAACTCAAAGAACGCACGCTCTGAACTGCGTCAAATGCCTCGCGGTGCAAACTTCGATAACATTCTTACAGACTCCAAGGGAAACCAGTGGGCACTATCTAGCCACCCAGAAGCGGATCAATACAGCGCCGTTGGCGGTACATTAGAAGCAACGCTAAAAGTTAACCATGTTTCTTTACACGCTAAATTCCCTGAAAAATACCCAGCACACTCTGTAGTTGTTGGTCAGATCCACGCCAAAAAACACAATGCGTTGATTGAAGCAAAAACTGGCTACGGTCACGGTAATGAGCCACTGAAAATTTTCTACAAGAAATTCCCAGATCAAGAATATGGTTCAGTTTTCTGGAACTACGAGCGCAATCTAGAGAAAAAAGATCCAAACCGTGAAGATATCGCTTACCCAGTATGGGGCAACACTTGGGAAAACCAAGCAGAACCAGGCAAAGCGGGTATCGCTTTAGGCGAAGAATTTAGCTACAAAGTTGAAGTTAAGGGCACAATGATGCACCTAACTTTCACAACAGCAAGACACGAAAAAGTGACTTATGACATCGACCTAAGCAAAGGTATTGATGCTAAAGACCACCCAACAGGTTATGCAGAAGATGACTTCTACTTCAAAGCTGGTGCTTACGGTCAATGTAGTGTTCAAGAATCTCACCCTGTATGGGGCCCAGGCTGTCAAGGTACTGGTGATTTCGCTATCGACAAAAGAAATGGCGACTACAACAGCGTGACATTCTCAGCGCTAAAGCTAAACGGTAAGTAATTCACCTTTTAACTCCTAGATTATTTATCTCCACACTTGGCCTTTCACGAACTCTTCGTGGAAGGCCTTTTTTGATCCAACTATCACTATAATCAACCGCCTGCCATTCAAATCACTTTTTCTACTTGTGCAACGGATGCAGTGCGTTCCTTTATCCACATGCTCAAAACCCCCTCTAATGTTCGCCAGAAATCTTCGGTCTCTACAGCACACAACAAATTAGCTAACCCCACTTAGATCTCAAAAACAGAAATTTCAGTTTAATTTTTTAAAACGACATTTCACTTTACTTGATTGATCGATTTATTTTGTTTAATGTAACCACATAAACAACACAAGGTTGTACCCAACACGTGATTACACATAGGACTTAATAATGATTCTCAACTCATTCGATCTAAAAAATAAAGTAGCAATAGTGACTGGCTGTGATACTGGTCTTGGACAAGGTATGGCACTGGGTCTTGCAAGCGCAGGTTGTGACATCGTTGGTGTGAATATCGTTGAACCAACAGAAACCATCGAGAAAATGAAGGCAACAGGGCGCAAGTTCATCGATATTCGTGCAAATCTAATGAAACTAGACGATATCCCTTCAATCGTTGATCAAGCAGTAACTGAACTAGGTCGTATCGATATCCTAGTAAACAATGCTGGTATTATTCGTCGTAACGATGCTATTGATTTCACAGAGCAAGACTGGGATGACGTAATGGACATTAACGTTAAGTCTCTATTCTTCATGTCTCAAGCCGTTGCTAAGCAGTTCATCTCTCAAGGTGAAGGTGGCAAGATCATCAACATCGCTTCCATGCTCTCTTTCCAAGGCGGTATCCGCGTGCCTTCTTACACTGCGTCAAAAAGCGGCGTAATGGGTGTGACTCGACTAATGGCAAACGAGTGGGCTAGCCACAACATCAACGTTAATGCTATTGCACCGGGTTACATGGCGACGAATAACACAGCAGCACTTCGCGCTGATGAATCACGCAATGCTGAAATTGTTGGCCGTATTCCTGCTGCTCGTTGGGGCACACCTGAAGATCTTGCTGGTCCATGTGTATTCCTAGCCTCAAGTGCTTCTGATTACATCAATGGCTACACCATTGCTGTTGATGGCGGCTGGCTGTCTCGATAATAAGATCAGAAATGTTTCTGATACCAAGCCTGTTCAGGGGAAGAATCGCATTCCTATTCAGGTGTGGTGTCGTTGTCACCTTGGGTATTGCCTTATTGCGTAGTGCCAAGGTGACGAAAGTAGAACCTCAATTGCAAACTCAAAGCTAACTGTTAACTCAAACCGAGGAGACCGCCATGTGGCGCTCTCCTCTTTGTGCGTATAAGGCCAAACATGTTCCAAGAATACATTCATGACAATGTGCTGCTGACCTCATCACTTGCTCAGCATCTATATCATACCTATGCCGCGCCTATGCCGATTATTGATTATCACAATCATCTTGATGCAAAAGATATCTGGTTAGACACCAAGCATAAAAACCTTGCTGAGGCCTGGCTACATAGTGATCATTACGTATGGCGTGCAATGAGAAGTAACGGTATAGCTGAGCGCTACATTATAGGCGATGCCACTGATCGTGAAAAATTTGAAAAGTGGTGTGAGGCAATGCCCTACCTTCTCGGAAACCCTTTATACCAGTGGTCACATCTAGAATTAAAGCGTTTTTTCGACTGCGATTTACTTCTTAATCCAAGCAATTCTCACGCCATTTGGGATCATTGTAATCACACTTTGAAAACGACAGACATGAGCACTCGCTCTGTATTAGAAAGACTCAATGTCGATACGCTTTGCACTACCGACTCCCCACTTTCAGATCTTGAGTATCATCAAAAGCTAAGACATTCGGACTTTTCAGTGAAGGTTCTACCCACCTTCAGAGCCGATGAGTTGATTGGATTTGACAACACTCATGGCTTTTTAAACACCCTGCATCAGATAAGCCAGATCACCAGTATCACGATTAGCTCACTAGGGAGTTACATTGAAGCCATTGCAAGCCGAATTGAATTCTTTCATGAGATGGGATGCAGGCTTTCTGATATTGGCCTACCAACCGTGTGTTATGCCAAGGGCAGCACGGGGCAATGCGAAAGCATTTTCCTCAAGTTAGTGGCAAAGCAACCGCTATCAGAAAGTGAGATAGCCCAGTTAACCACTTACGTATTAAACCAACTTGGCAAGCTCTATCACAAATACCAATGGAGTCAGCAACTGCACATTGGTGTGCTTGCCAACGTGAATGAAAGACGCAAGCAACAGCTAGGAGCTGGCACCGGCTTTACCGTTATCAATCATGACTTAGATATAGACGCGCTAGCCAAGCACCTTAGCGATCTGGATCGAGAGTATAAACTGCCGAAAACCATACTTTACAACCTCAACGCCAATCACAACCAACTGCTTAGCTGTTTGGCGGGTGCATTTCAGGGGGATGATGCCACAGGCAAGATTCAGTTTGGCGCTGCATGGTGGTTTAACGACCATAAAGACGGCATGGAAGCACAGCTAACCAGCCTAAAAAACTTAGGAGCCCTAGGTCGATTTATTGGCATGTTAACGGACTCTCGCAATCTATTTTCATTCAGCCGACACGAATACTTTAGACGTGTGCTGTGCAACTTACTTGCAAACTGGGTTGAGAATGGAGAGATCCCTTACGACCTAGAGCTACTCAAGCAGACCATAGAAGGTATCTGCTATCACAATGCAAACAACTATTTTAAATTCAACGATATAGCATAGCTATTAAGGTATTTTGTCATGCTACAGTTTTCTGAATCCGAGATACAGGCAATCAAAGAGCGTGCGAGTGTCTCTATGATTGAAACACTCAAAAACAACAATGATGTGGTGCTCAATCACGACACCTTAGTCCCTGAAACAGGCATCGCGACTTGGAATTTATACTATTTTTGTCCTGAGCACGGTGTGCGTCTTACTTGGGATCGCTACAAGCCTAAATCTCATTGTTGTCCTGTAGATGGTAAAGAATTCACTGGCGAACCGTATGATGGTGCTTGGTGGCGCTGGCTCAATGGCCTAAACGCAAAAGCCTGTTACGACCTCGGTTTGTTATGGCAATTGACTGGAGACAACCTGTACCTTGAAAAAGTAACTGGGATTCTTTTAAAGTACGCAAAATACTACCCTGATTATGAAGAGCATGGCGGTATTCCTTACAACGGGCCAGGCAAAGCTAACGCACAAACCCTGTGTGAGGCGAACTGTCACCTAGACTTTGCGCGCGGATATGATTTCGTCAAAGGTCAGCTCTCTACAGAGCAGCAGCAATATGTCGAAGATAGATTACTGCGTGAAGGTGCCGAGTTCTTAATGAAGCATCGCACTGCTCAGCTGCATAACCATGAGATGAAGATCAACGCGACGGTAGGCGTCATTGGCCTTATCTTAGATGAGCAAAACTACATCGACTTTGCTCTAAATACCGAGTATGGCATTCACTACCAATTGGATCATGGCTGTACTAATGAAGGCATGTGGTTTGAAGGATCGATTCACTACCACTACTACGCACTGCAAGCGCTACTCAATTTCGAGAAAATGGCCTGCAATACGCCTTACTCGGTGAGCAGTAACACTAACTTCTTAAAGATGCTTAAGTTTCCGTTAAGCCTAGTGCTTAATAATGGAGAGTTCCCTCGTCTAAATGACAGCATTGATGGGCAACAAAAGCTGACTCACGCTCACTTGTTTGAGTTTGCGCAAAGGCAATATCCTTGTGAGTTATTTGCAAGAACGCTGGCAAGTATCTATCAAAATATCAGTCGCGATAACATTGAAGCCTTATTGTATGGCGTTGATGAACTGCCTACCGCAAAGCCATTAGCATGCCACACAGTTCATGCCAAAGAAGCAGGGATTACCTTAGAGTTTGATGCAAAAAATGATAACGCATTGCTTTTCAAACACGCACCTTATGGTGGTGAGCATGATCATTATGATCGCCTCGGCATTATTCTGACTCGTCAAGGTAAAGAGATCCTGCCTGATCTTGGCACCACAGGCTATGGCGCCGAGCTTCACTGCAGCTATTACAAGAATACCGCAACCCACAACACACTTGTTGTAAACCAGCACAACCAGTCCCCGATTAATCCACAGCTAAACCATTATCTACAAGATGAAAAGGCTACCGTGATTGATGCACAAGTGGATTGGACACAAGAAGAGGCTAGCGTCGATAGTCACACTATCGTGCAATGGAATTCTAAGAGCTATCAAGATGTTAAGTACCGCCGAGTGTTGATTTGGCTAGATAATCTATTGGTCGAACTGCATAAGGTTGAAAACCCACATCAACAACAGCTGGATCTTACCTATCATGTTCGTGGTGCGCATAAACACCCTCAGCAAATGGTAGCGGTAGACAATCCTTTACAGGGACCTTTGGCGCGCATGACGCAGACTCGCTTATCTGCGCAAGCTCAGTCTCATGAACTCATTTATAAAGTAGAGAAACAAGCCGATTACAGTCAGCATATTTGGAGCAATCAGCCATGCCAGATCCTTACCGGCTATGCACCAGACAACCCCGCTATCAGTGATTTGGCTTACTCACTTGTTCAAAGCACCGAACCACAATTTAACGCTGTGGTTTTGCACGATTTGTCCGATGAGCAAAGTGTCTCTATTGAGTATATCGAATGGGAAGGCGACCGACTTAATTGCACTTTTGTAAAAGATGGGCAGGAGCAAACACTGAATTATGACTTAGCTTCATGTGCTTTTGACCACCCATAGTAAAAGTACTCCAGTAGGCCAAAAGGCTAGCAGATTGAACTACTAGCCTTTATAAACTAATCCAATTTCAAGAACTGCCTAACTCTTGATGAATCAGGGTTGGTAAAGAACTTCTCCGGTGAATTCTTTTCTATCAAAATGCCCTTTTCAAGAAACACCACCTGACTTGATACATTTCGCGCAAACTCCATTTCATGAGTGACCACTACCATGGTATAGCCCTCTTTTGACAGTTTTTGCATCACCAGCAGAACCTCATCCACCAGCTCAGGATCAAGCGCTGACGTTGGCTCGTCAAACAGTAAAACCTCTGGCTCCATCGCAAGAGCACGAGCAATAGCAACGCGCTGTTTCTGGCCACCAGAGAGCATACTTGGGTAGCTATCGAGCTTGTGTGACATGCCTACTTTCTCTAGCTGCATTTTAGCAATGGCTTCAGCCTCAGCTTTCGGCATTTTCTTAACGTGCAATAAGGCTTCCATAACGTTCTTAAGCACAGTGAGATGCGGCCAAAGGTTAAACCCTTGAAAGACCATACCAATTCGCTCTCGCATCTTCGCTAAATCACGATATTTGAGAGGCTTATTAGTTTGAGGACAAATACCTATGCGTTCATCGCCAAGGTGAATGGTGCCGCGCTCAGGTTGTTCAAGCCAGTTCATGCAACGCAGAAGCGTTGATTTTCCCGAGCCTGAAGAACCCAGGATGCTCACCACCTCTCCTTTCTTAATGGTCAGATTAATATCTCTCAATACCTCAACACCATCAAATTGCTTGGATAGGTTCACTACCTTCACGATATCTTCTGCATCACTGACAACTACTGGCTCAGCGTGTTTAACGGGCAGTTCAACAACGGCCGCAACCTCTTGATAGGATTCAACGGTTTTGGTTTCTAATGTTTGATTAAGCATGGCTTAGCCCTCTTTCCTGAACTTTGTTGAGCGTAATTTTAGTGATCTGTTCAACGACAATACTGATCAGCCAGTACAGCGCGATAGCGACAATAAACGCATTGAGCGGAATAAAATAAGTAGATTGAATGCTATTGGCAGCTGCAGTGATCTCTCCTACCGTGATGATGCACAAGAACGCGGTGTCCTTAAGGCAGATGATCAGTTGGTTAGCAATCAAAGGTATGGATTTAAACAACACATTGGGGACGAGTACACGAGTGAAAATTTTAAACTTGGGAAAACCACATGCTTGTGCCGCCTCTATATACCCCGAATCTAGCCCCTTTCTAATACCTCGAAAGATTTCACAAAAATAAGTGCCGTGATAAAGGCTTAGTGAAACCAACCCTGCGGTAAAGGCATCCATACGAATCCCCACTTGTGGTAACCCGTAATACAACAAATAGGCTAAGATCAAAAAAGGTAAAGTGCGCATAATATTAATAGTCAGAACGACACTGCCTTTTAGCCACTTAGTGCCATTTTCCAGCACATACAACAGTGCAATACCTAGTAGAAAGCTCACTACAGATGCAACGATAAACAGTAGGAAAGTATTACCAAATCCCGAGAAAAAAATGTCTTTTTGCTGCCAGATGATTTCCCATTCAGCCATAATTACTCCTTAATGTGATGGTATTAGCTCGCTAGATAGTCGGCTTTACGTTCAGCTATTTCTTGCAACTTAATCAGCACACCGATAATGAGCATGTACAGGACACCTGCGCACAAGATTGGAACTAAAGGTTCATAGGTCACTGCTGCGATACGGTTGGTTACGCGAGTCAGGTCAACAACGCCAATCACTGCAATGGCAGGGCTTCCCTTAATCAAAAATGACATTTCATTCACTAGAGCAGGAAGACTCATAATCACCATCTGCGGGAACATGATGCGTCTAAAATAGGTAAAGCGCTGCATGCCAAGCGCTTCAGCAGCCTCTTTTTGCCCGTTTGAGAAATTTATAAAGGCATTTCTCCATATTTCGGCGTTGAATGCTGAAGTGTTGAGGGTTAAGCACAAGATTGCAGAAAAGTGTTTGTCGAGATTGATACCAAAAGAAGGAAATGAGAGAAAGATAAACAATGCTAAAGTCACTAATGGAGTGGCTCGCGCCCAACTCACATATACTCCTAACACTTGGTCAATGATGGGTAGCTTAGCCATTCTAACAAGGGCAATCACAAGTCCAATAACAACCCCTAAGGCAATCGACACCATCGATATCCATGCAGTTGTCCACGCTCCTTGAAGCAATTGCATCCACGCGTAGTAATCCATATACACCTACTTGTCTGCTTGAATAATTGAAATAATTTTGAAAGTAGGACCAAGGCTACGGCAGTATCTGCTCTATTTGGACCTTGATCACTACTGATTTATAGAGGTTTCCTACAACCCTTCTCTACTGTACGGCGGTCAGCGTGTGGTATTGTTCTACAGACACAATGGCTTCAGTAGGTAGGTTTTCAAATGACTCTCCAAACCATTTTTCTTGAAGTTCCGCCAATCGGCCTGTCTCTTTAAGATGAGCAAAGAATTCGGTTAAGTAAGCTAGAAGCTCAGGATTATCCTTTGGAACAGGCCAGCTCACAAACCCAGGTCCTGACACCGCTTCACCTTTCTTAAACACTTTAGATTTTGCTTTCACGACTTCATTGACTGATATAACACTGTTGATCACATAGTCCACTCGGCCATTAGCAAGATCGGCGTAAGCCTCTGGATAAGATTGATATTCGACGACTCTGCCTAGCTCTTTACCTTGTGACTCAAGCATATCTTTGAGCTCAGGAAGCCTTTCTAGAAGTGCACTACCCGCTTGCAAACCGACTGTTTTACCATCGAGATCGCCAATAGTATTGGTGCTATCATCCTTCGCTCTAGCGACAAAGTAGTGCTGTGCTGAAGCAATGGGTGGCGTGAAATCAAAGGCTTTAAGGCGAGCATCTGTCACAATTGCCCCTGTTAAGGCTAAATCATATTGCCCTGCTGAAACAGAAGCCAGTAAACCAGTCCAAGGTAGAATGTCTTGCTTAACCTCAAACTCAGAATAAGCTCGAAGCTCCTCTAATAAATCCTTGTTAATGCCACTCGCCTTACCTTGAACGATGAAGTTAAATGGAGAGTAGTTGTCTTCTGTTGCCACCTTCAAACCATTGCTAGCAAACGATGGCATCTCATCTGCGAGAGCTAGACTAGACATACCTAAGGTCATCGTTGCTGCCGCGACTGCTACCAATTTTTTCAGTTTCATACCCTGTCTCATAATTCATTCCTTGCTGTATTTTGTGGACACCTTCACTTTAGAGACAGGACAAGGATGTGAGTTAGAGCCAATTTTATAGGCCGATTGGGACAGCATTGCAAAACAGCAAGATAATACTAAAGAGGTAGTCTGGCTTACTTCTTGCACAAGTTAATGAAATACCGTGAATAATAACCACAAAGAGGTTGGCTCTATGGCAATCAATTACAGCTGTTTCATTGAATTCGATTCAAAGAGAAGCTTACAAGAACAGGTACGAGAGTACTTAGTCAAAGCGATACTCGAAGGGGTATTCTCTGCTGACGAGGCTTTGCCCTCTTGCCGCAAGCTTTCCAGCCAGTTGAAGGTGTCACGTAATACAGTATCTCTAGTGTATGAAGCGCTGTCTGATGATGGTTATCTGATCAGCAAGCCTAGAAGTGGCTACTATCTGTCGGAAAAATATCGATTAAGACTGCAAGAGGTCGAAGATGAACTGGATCATTTTGAGGCAGGAAACCCGTCGAGCGCACCAAACTGGACTAGCCGGTTAAAAATATCTACTGATCACTTTCCTCGTATCGTCAAGCCATCACATTGGAGTTGTTATCAATATCCCTTCATATATGGGCAGCCTAGCATTAGCGACTTCCCTTTGGCTCAATGGCGAGAGTCAGCTCGTAAGGTCATTGCGGATCCGCATGATCACAGCTGGCTTTGTGACAAGGTAGATAAAGACGTTGAATTGCTTGTAGAGCAGATACGCACTCGAGTACTTCCACAACGAGGTATACACGCTAAGAGTGATGAGATACTCATAACCATAGGCTCTCAAAACGCTTTATATCTCGTATCCCAACTGTTAATGGGTAAGGAGACTCGAGTAGGTGTTGAGAACCCGGGTTACAAAGAAGCAAACAACATTTTTGGTTTAGCTGGCGCTCAACTGCACCCGCATACTGTCGATGAAGATGGGCTAAAGCTAAACGAGCTCTCTTCCATGTGTGATTACTTTTATGTCACCCCTAGCCATCAAGCGCCAACAGGGGTAACCATGAGTAAAATGCGGCGCGATGAGCTACTGCAGCAGGCACGAGTAAATGATGCCATCATTATTGAAGATGATTATGACTCAGACAGTAACTCTGAATGGGCTCCTTTGCCTGCGCTCAAAGCATTAGATAAAGATAATCGAGTCATCTATGTCAGTAGCTTCTCTAAAATACTTGCTCCTGGGTTGCGCCTAGGGTACATCGTTGCACCTGAAGAGTTGATCTACGAACTTCGCACACTCCGCCGTTTAATGTATCGTCATCCTCCAAGTCGAGTACAGATGGAAATGGCACACTTTATCTCACAAGGGTACTACGATAGTTTTCTTCGTCGCTTTAAAGACAATACTCGTCAACGCTGGCAAACCATTAATGAAGCCGTTGAGCATTATCTTCCTGATTGTGCGCGACTAGCAAAGAACAACTATAGCAACGCTTTGTGGCTTGAAACCCCTAATAAGATAAGCAGTCAACGACTGGCTTCTAGAGCCTCATCTCAAGGTGTGTTAATAGAGACCGGCTACTCCCACTTTATGGATAAACAACAGTCTCACCCTGAAACCAACACCTACTTTAGGCTCGGGTTTCATGCAATAGATAAGGCGCTAATCACCCCGGGAATTGAACAACTCGCAAGAGTGATACAAGGTTAACTTCGACCTGGTATTGAGTTTTATTCAATGCGCCAACGCCAAGACAATTGTCTTGGCGTTTTTTTGACTACCGCTTTCAAGAAGGTTAATCAAACTCAGCTAATACTTGACTGATAATTGCCACACCCTGAGCAATCTCATTAGGTTTGATGATCAATGGCGGCGCTACATGAATACGATTATTCACGATAAAAGTCAGTAGTCCTTTCTCTGCAAATTTAGACTTCATTGATGCAATTTTGCTATTGCTCAATGGCTCACGGGTGGCTCTGCTTTCAACTAGCTCTAGCGCCCAAAACATGCCTTTACCGCGAATATCTCCTATCGTTTCATGCTTCTCCATTAATTCAATCAATGCAGGCCCAAGAATGTTATTTCCAACTTCATCGGCATAGCGAACAATGCCTTCTTCTTCCATTGCATCTAGAGTGGCAACAATGGCAGACATCGCCAACGGGTGACCAGAATAGGTTAAGCCTCCCATAAAGAAATTACTCTTGAAGTACTCTGAAATCGGCTCGCTGATTACAACGCCACCAGCAGGTACATAACCCGAATTAACCCCTTTCGCAAAGGTAATAAGGTCAGGCACTACATTGAAATGCTCAAACGCAAACCAACGACCAGTACGACCAAATCCCACCATAACCTCATCAAAAATAAGTTGTATGCCATGTTCTGTAGCAAGTTCTCGTACGCCTTGCAGGTAACCCTCAGGTGGCAATAAAAAGCCTGCTGTCCCTGGAATGGTTTCTAGGATAATTGCAGCTATCGCATTGGGTCCTTCACATTCAATGACGCGTTTAAGGTGCTGCAATGCTCGTTCACACTCTTGCTGCTCAGTTTGCGCATTAAACTCGGTGCGATACAGGTAGGGATTAAAAAAGTGTACATGCCCACGGCTGTATTCATTGGGTACACGACGAAAATCACCGGTAGCCGCAATCGCTGATCCCGTATTGCCATGATAAGAACGGTAAGCAGAGAGAACCTTATCTCGACCAGTAAACTGTCTAGCCATACGGATTGCATTCTCATTGGCGTCAGCTCCAGCGTTAGTAAAAAACACCTTTTTAAAATGATCAGGGGCTCTATCTAAAATGCGCTTCGCCGCCTCGCCACGAGTCACGTTTGCGGTAGCTGGAGCAATGGTAACCAAGGTTTCTGCTTGAGCCTTAATCGCATCGATCACTTTAGGGTGTTGATGACCAATATTGGTATTAACTAGCTGGCTACTAAAATCTAGGTACTGCTTTCCTTCAAAATCCCACAAACTGCACCCTTGCGCGCTCGCTATCGCTATAGGTGGCGCTGACTCTTGTACAGACCAAGAGTGAAATACATGTTTGTCGAGATCCACGACGTATTGATTTGATATCTCGGGTGCAAATCCATTCATTTTATTTCTCCTATGCGAACTCTAAGTTGTGCTGTTGATGTCGAGATATCTTGTCGATAAACGCAGGGATAGGCGTAGGGTCAGTTTAAAAAAAACTATGGGTCAGGCGATATTGTGGACTCTGCCTCAAATAATCTTAAAAACTGGCCCTATAGCGAAATCGAATGCCTGATTACATTGATGTCATCAACGATTGAGAATGGAATTTAAAATGGGATTAGCGGCAGTATTTGTATTTTTTGCCGGAATGATAAGAGGCTACAGTGGTTTTGGTTTTGCCATTATCGCGGCCTTGTGTCTCAGCTTTGTTTATTCTCCTTTTGAGTCTATTGCTATTGCCCTTACCCTAGATCTCCTGAGTAGCCTTTGCTTACTTTCAGGGATCAAACGAGAGATCAATAAACGACTGTTGGCTCTACTCTCCGCAGGTATGTTAGGAGCAATTCCTATTTCTCTGTTGTTTATATCTCAGATTTCTGCCCATCAACTAAAGATGATGATTGCGGGCTTCTCTTTTATTGCGGGCACTTTGATTATGCTGAACCTAAAGGTGTCTTGGCTGAATCAACGCTATGCATTGCTCGCTGGCGCTATATCTGGGTTTAGTATGACTACTGCTTCAGCGGGAGGGCCGCCACTGGTATTATACCTTTTGAATCTGTCCCTTAATGCTCGAGAATTAAGGGCCACTGCCATTGTATTTTTTATCTTCAGCTCATTGGCATCGTTAACCGGATTACTGTATGTAGATGCCATTTCTGCAGAGTCTATCCAATTTAGCTTATTACTCTTTCCCGCTGCGGTCATTGGTAACATGGTCGGTAAGAAGCTATTTAACCAGTATCCAGATCCATCACCAAGAAAAACAATAGCGCCCATTCTCGTAATGTTGGCACTACTCATAATCCTATTTTAAGAAGGAACTCAGCATGAACAAAATTGCATTTATCACTGGAGCAACCTCAGGCTTTGGCAAGGCCGCCGCACACAGGTTTGCAAAAGAGGGATGGTCATTGGTGTTATCTGGCCGTCGTATCGAACGATTATTAGACCTAAAAGAAACGTTATCTGTGCCTGTGCATATCATGCAATTGGACGTACGAGATGCTGACGCGGTTAAACAGGCGGTAGACTCTTTGCCGGATGAGTTTTCAGCGGTAACAGCACTAGTCAACAATGCGGGCCTAGCTCTTGCGCCACAAGGTGCTCCAGAGGTTGAACTATCCGATTGGCATACCATGATCGATACCAATGTGACAGGCTTGGTCAATGTTACCCATGCACTATTACCTACCCTTATCAAAACGGGAGCAGGCGCAACCATCATCAATGTGGGCTCAATTGCAGGTCAATGGCCCTACCCTGGAAGCCACGTATATGGTGCCAGTAAGGCCTTCGTAAAGCAGTTCAGTTACAACCTAAGGTGTGATTTACAAGGCACAGGAGTGCGGGTTACGGATCTCTCACCTGGTATTGCAGAAACCGAATTTACGCTCGTAAGAACGAAGGGCAATCAAAGTGCTTCAGATAATTTATACCAAGGCACTACACCGCTTAGCGCAGAAGATATTGCAGAGCAGATGTATTACATTGCATCACTACCGGATCACATCAACATCAACCGCGTAGAAGTCATGCCAACACGTCAGGCATGGTCGCCGTTTGCGATTGATCGCGATTAATTACAAACCAACAAAAAAAAGAGCCTGCACAAAGCAGGCTCTAAAAAAACGTGAGGAAACATTGAAGTGAATCATTGGTAAATCGCCGTTGAAAACAGTCCAATCCCCGATTCCCTCACCACTTATCGAGACTCTAGCCCCCACCAGAAATCCCGACATGCTCTTTGACATTCGATGAATGTCATTTAAACCGTATTACTGGTCTAGGCTGAACTGGAAGAAACTCACTTTAGCGTAATCGCCAGCTTCAATGCCGTTGTTTGAACAACCGCTTGAGCCAGTATTACATTGGTTGTAAGTACCTGCTTTGAAATACATCCAGTCGTTTGCGTAACCTTGGTCATATTTGTCGCCTTGGTATTTACCTTTCGCTAGGTCAATATCAAACGTCTTAATTTCTTGGTTTGGTTTGCCTGGGTTCTTAGTGAACGTTAGGTGCATGATATCACCTTCTACATTTACGTCGTAAGAGAAAATCTCACCCAGTTTGATACCCGTTACCGGATCTTTTGAACCTTGACGCAAGCCACTTTGGCCAAACACTTCATGGCGGATATCACGACGTTGGCTGTAATCATCACCTAGAGCATTAGTTTCGTAATTCCAGTAAACAGAACCGTATTCGTGCTCTGGTAGTTTACGGTACATGATTTTTAGAGGTTCATTTTTTGAACCGTGTATTTGACCTATTACGGTAGCAAATGCACCATTTTTCTTGTAATCACCACTAGTACTAACCCAGTCAACCGACAAAGTCGCGCTCATGTGACCGCCAATCGCACCGTATGCTTCAGCATTGTCTGTCGAAGCGATAGTGAAGTTATTTTTAGACGATGAGTAGTCATCAGAAAGCATTGCACGCAGTTCACTACGAGCATTCTTAGAGTTTGGAGTGGTCATCGCTTTGTTCGGAGAAGCAAACACCATAGCGCCAGTCACGGAATCAGTGTAGAACCACTCAGAGTCAGAGAACGGCTTAGCCTTATCATTCAACATAGGCTTGTAAATTTCCATAACCTTACCCGCACGCTCAGGCTTGTTATCATCTCTTGGGGTATTGAGCTTAAACTTAGATAAGTCAAAGTTTTCAGCAGGAACCTTATTCACATCTAGGTTGTACTGTACAGCCAGTTGCGGATCATTATTCGCAGACGGAGCTTTTATCGCAGATGCAGTATCGGGGGAAGAAACTGTTGAGCAGCCTGCTAGGCCAGCAACGAGAGCTGAAACAACAACAGCAGCAATCTTATTCTTAGTATGCATATTAACCTCTAGATATTTATTTTTTGATGCTAGGAGAAAACAGGGGGAAATCCTTAGTCTCCCAGCGAACACAGAAATAATGCACTAATATAATAATACAAGATATGAACAGGATCACGAACGGTAACATTTGGCATCGAGATAACTTCAATCTTAATTTTCAATTATTGCGAATGAAGAAAGGGCCAGTGATTGCCCCACTAGCCCTTAATATTGCCACTTTATGTTCGTCTATTACTTAGCTGTCCAATTGCATCTTTTTTTTCTTTTTCATCTTCATCGTCGAGTAAACTGAGAAGACAGCCAACAGAATAAAGGCCAAAGCAATCGGTCTTTCGTACAAGAATGACCAAGAGTTATCGTACATAAGTAAAGCTTTACGTAGGTTGGTTTCAGCCATTGGTCCTAGAATGATAGCAAGTAGTATCGGCGAAGAAGGAATATCCATCTTGCCTAATACAAAACCTAGGATACCGAACGCAATTGCAATGCCTACATCAAACATTGAGTTGTTGATAGCGTATGCACCGACAACAGACAAGAAGATGATGATAGGGATCATCAACATCTTCGGCACTTCAATGATGCGGCAGAAGAAGCGAATACCAACCAAGCCAACAATTAACATCACAATGTTAGCCACCAGCATTGAGCTGAATACTCCGTAGACCACCTCTGGATTTTGCGCGAACAGCAGAGGACCTGGAGTTAAACCCTGAACAATCAAAGCACCCAGTAATACAGCAGCTACCGCATCACCTGGAACACCTAGCGTAAGCAAAGGTACAAGAGAGCCACCCGTTACGCCGTTGTTACCCGCTTCTGCAGCGGCTAGGCCTCGTACAGAACCTTTACCAAATTCATCAGGGTTCTTCGAAGAACGTTTCGCTTCGTTGTAGCAAACGAAAGCAGAGATGTCCGCGCCAGCGCCAGGAACAGAACCAATAGTCGTTCCCATCAGACCACTTTTGACCGCTGTTGGCATCATGTCTTTTAGGTCTTGTTTGCTCAGCAGTTTGTGGTCAAACTTAGCTACTTTTGCCTGCTTTTCTTTTAAGATTTTTTCAATCTGATTAATCGCTTCAGATAGTGCAAACAAACCAATCAGAACAGGGATAACATTGATCCCGCTATACAGATCCATCACACCAAACGTAAAGCGAGGCACACTACTAATTGGATCTAATCCCACAGTAGAGATCAACAGACCTATGGTACCGGCCAATAGGCCTTTTAGAATATTTTGCGCGGAAACACTGGCAATGATCGTCAGACCAAATAGCGCCAATGCAAAGTATTCCGGTGCATTAAATCGTAGTGCGAAGTTTGCTAACAATGGAGCGATGGCGATCAAAATGATAGTACTGATCAATCCACCTACAAACGAAGCAATGGCAGAGATGCTCAATGCTCTCGCCGCTTGACCTTTTGCCGCCAAAGTATGCCCGTCGAGCACCGTTGCGGCAGAGGCTGGTGTGCCTGGTGTTTTCAGCAAGATAGCAGCGATAGAACCACCGTAGATACCACCGATGTAAACACCGATTAGCATAACAAGCGCCGCCGTTGGCTCCATGCCAAAGGTAAATGGTAGAAGAATTGCCACACCCATGGTTGCTGTAAGACCCGGCAACGCACCAAGTACGATTCCCCCTACAACACCAAAAATTAGAATAGGTAAAACAGCTGGACTGAACGCGGTCAGTAAGCCATTCAATAGATGCTCAATCATACCGCCTCCTTAATAAAATAGACCTTCAGGAAGTGCTATGTAGAACACCTCACCGAACAGGTAATAAACGCCAAATACAAAGGTCCATGCCACGACGTAATACAGTGGCTTCTTGACCTTGAACAACACAAGGTAAACAGTGAATGCAACCAGACTTGCTAACAAGTAGCCAATCAAGTTGATTAATAATGCGTATCCAATCAGGAATAGGACACCAAATACGGCCATTTTTGAGAAAATAGCAGGCTGTGCTTCGGTATTGATGGATTTAAGTTTGTGTTGCACTAGCAAGGCAATACAAATGATGATTTGAGCAACCGCAATGGCTGTTGGGAAAAATTTCGCATCTACGCTCGCATCTTGAAAACGAGGCTCTGCAAACTGTCCAATAAGAACCAAAATAACTGCGCTTAGGGCAATGATTAGGGATGGGAAGATAATATTTCTATTAATCATAATGCTACCCTTTAAAGCTAAACTTTAAAGAAGGAGGGAGCCCTAACTAGAGCTCCCTGGTGGAAATTAGTTGATCAGTACACCAAGGTTTTTAGTGTCTTGCTCAACAAAAGTAGTGAACTCTTCTGCATTCATGTTGTGGATAGTCATAGCGCCTTTTTCCATGAATTCTTTGAATTCAGGTGATGCCATAGCTTCGTCGAACGCTTTACCTAGAGTTTCGATAACTTCATCTGGAGTATTTTTCGGAGCACCGATACCACGCCATGTACCTGTTACAACGTCAATGCCTTGCTCTTTTAGAGTCGGGACATCTGGGATGAACGAAATACGCTCTTCAGACATAACACCTAGTGCTTTTAGCTGGCCAGAACGTAGCTGAGCAATTGCTTCACCTGGAGTAACCATAGTTACGTCAGTGTGCTTACCAAGTACCGCAGGGATGGCTTCTGATGCACCGTTGTATGGGATTGCGTTTAGCTTGATACCTTGGTCTTTTTCTAGAGCCATTAGGTAGAAGTTTGGCGCAGCGGTAGAAGCAAATTTAACCACACCGTCGCCTTTCTTCGCTTCTGCGATAAGATCGTTGATTGTGTTGTATGGGCTATCTGCAGATACCAGTACTACTGCAGGATCAAGGTTAACCATGCGGATTAGTTTGAAGTCGCTTGCATCGTGCTGCATTAGACCCATTTGAGGTAGAGATGCAATCTCACGAGTTACTACAGTTAGAGTGTAACCGTCAGGACGTTGCTGAGCACCAAAGCTCATACCAACTGCACCAGCACCACCAGTACGGTTCATTACCGCAATGTTTTGACCAAGAATGTCTTTTGCAGAGTTAGCCAGTGTACGACCAACAGCATCAGTACCACCACCAGCACCAAAAGGTACAACTAAACGAATGTTTTTGCTTGGGTAGTCCGCTGCAACTGCTGTTGCTGATACCATGATGCCTGCGGCAACAAGAAGGGATTTAAGAAGTTTGCTCATGTTAATTCCTTTTGTGTCAGTTTTAATTAGTTTCTAGTTGTTTGTGTAGGGTTACTTACTTTGTTGTTCTGGTACTCAGCCATGCACAACTGTTCAATTGCTACTGCAATCCAGCCACTAATTAGCATGTCGTACCATTGTTCAACACCACTACAGCCAACCACTACGTCTCCATAAACAAATGAACCATAGAAAAGCAGATCATCTTCGCTCAGTGACGCTGTATGTAGTGTTTGATTAGTGATATTTGCACGTGTATTGCGCCACGCTTGCTTGGCTTTTTTGCGTGCAAACTCATCAAAAGGGATAGTCCATTGCTCAGGATTACCAAGAGAGCTTTCAACCAAAATAGCTTCTTCAAAAGAGGTTTCCCAAGGCTTAACGCGTGGGTCCATGACAACGATATGAAGCTCTTTACGATTGGTTCTTTCAAACAACCTTTCGATTGCCGGTGTTACTAGTTCGATAGCATCCTTTGCTATTTCTGCATGACTTTTCATTGCCTAACCTCTGTTATAGACATTCACCTCGTGGATGAATTAACTATATTGTATGACATGAGATACTTGCATTGGCGACGTGGTCAAATGATAACTGGATCACTCACCACCCTCTCAAAGGGTCTAGCAGATCGAATTTTTAAGTGATTTTATGGATTTTTATATGACACTAGTCACATTGACTAAATTGAGAAAAGTGTGATGCGTAAGACGTTTACTGGGCTTGCGTGAACCGAGAAAAGTTTATCTTTAGACGTATGGAATCAAAAATAGAGTACTTAGCAACCAAAAATGCAAGTAAAGAGCAATATAACCCAGTAGAACACTGGCTTAAACCTTGATGAAATCCGCAGTTTTCATCCCAGAATTACAGTCCTTTCCCCACTAAAAGAAACAAGCACATCAGGAAGGTTTGAATACTTTCTAATGTGCTTGTTCAAAATTACTCAATAAGTGAATTAAGCCGTGTTCAACTAGCGAAAGACTAACACTCCCTTAGAAGCAGTTTATGGGCAAAGTTGATTCAAAGTATAATCGAACTGTAGAGGCGTTTTTACTTCACGAGCCCAAGCATCGAGTTGGGATTGTGTGATGTTTAGTTGCTTAAACTGCTGATGTAAGTATTCGGCAGTCAATGTTTCTGGTTTGTGTTTATATTGCTGAGTAAGAAACAGCAGTTGTGCGGAGAAACTCGTGTTTAAGTACTCGTCACTCTTTACTCTAGGGTAAAGATTAAACTGTCTATATTGCGCTGTTTGTGACTTGACCCAGCTTGACTCTTTCAACTCACAAAATGGCAATTGCATTAAATTATTTTTTACACTCTCTTTGCGAGAACGGCTGTAAGCGGAGGCGTTAAAGGACTCATCCCAATTGGGATTTACATAGTTTTTTAGATCAATAGGCGTCGTCAGATTCCACTTTTTATCAATCTGCGTAATATAAGGGGTGTCACATAAGTTCTTTGCAAACAAAAAACCTTGATAGTTGGCTTCTAGATCAGCGTATGAATAAACTCCGACAACCTTCATCCCTAATAAACCACCCTCCATCGAGTCAGCCCAAGCTATAGCTTGCATCTGCGCAAGTTCTGATGACCTTGATTGCAGCGCTTTACGATAACGCTTGTAATACTCGTAACCAGAGCCCAAGAAATGGCTAATCTTATCTGTGCCAATGTATACACCATTCACATTGATAATATGATCGAGATCTGTTTTTACACCGGCAGTGCGCATAGCAGGTGCATAGATACTTTGCTCGGCATACTCGTCCAAAGATTCATCTGCTGTAGGTAGCTTGTCGATAACAAGATTATCTTGCGCCCAGATTTCCATATCTGAATTGAGTGCACCTCTATACACGAGAGGGTATCTCTGGGCACCAAGATTTTGCATTACCCACTGAGCTACGTCTACACACTGCGCTTTGGCCTGTTTCGTTTTTTGCTTGAGTAGCGTTTGCGCTACCGCCTCATTAAGGTATTGATTAAAAGCGACGCTCTCATCTGGAAGATTCTTCCCCCAGCCGTAATAATTATCTACTTCACCTGCGATTGTTGAACCACAAGACAGCGCTAGTAAGCTGATTATCCATCTCTTTTGCAAAACTCAATCCCTTACTCTTCAGCCAATAATACTTGAGACATCTGCGGCAAAAGGTCTTGCTCGACTTTATTGCTGTTCAGATAAAGCAATTCAAGCTCTACCCTCTCATTATCCAATGCCTGCTTCGCGATAGCATCGGGGCTGATTGTGTACCTGCCCGCAACTTTATCTGTAGACCAATTGATATCACTATAAGCAATATAAACAAGTTGAGAGCACACGATTTTATCTGTCGTTTCCACATCAAAGTTAAAATCATACTCTTTGCCGATCTGACGCAGTGTATTGATAATCACTTGTTGTTTTTGCGTCTTAGTTTGATTTGTCACCCGTATCAAAGCCAAGTCATCAACGTTCATAAAGTGTTCAAGAGTACTAAGTTGCACCCCAGAACGTAAGGCTTCAGCCACCAGGTTTCCTTGTTGAATTTGTTGATGGTACTTCACAACCACTGGATGTTGCCATATACCAAGTTCTCGCAACTCTTGTTCATTACCCACCCACACAGCAGCATGCCCCCAATAGCCGGGAATGACTTTATCCGTTAGCCTAAAAGGCGTCTTCTCTAACAGAATGTCTCCAGCCTTAAGATTTGAATTGACATCTTGCAGGACTAATGGGGTGTTATAGAGGTACCCTGTTCTAGATTCAAACAATCCTGTGACATTCCCGAAAAAACCACTTATTCCATTCACTGCAGAGCGATTAAGTTCCTCTAAATCATAAGTCACTAAGTCCACATTATTACTAAAGCGCTGAGACATGACCTTACTAAATTCGATGTCTGGGACTTTCTGGAATGTAGGACTTTGCTCAATAGATAGCTTTAGGTACCAAAGCTGAGGATGCATCTCGAGTTTCGGATAGTTCTCGATATTGTTTTGATAAAAAGAAACTTGTTCAGACAAACGCTTGATATTGGCTAGATCTTGGATATTTTGAGTATATTGAGATAGAGCATTTTCGGGTTTTTCATAGCCTTTATCACTTTGATTTAAAAAACGGCTAATACGTTCGTTTTCTTTGGTAACGCTCGATACTTGCATGTAAGTATCGTACAAAGCTAATGCACTTGATAGCTCAAGCATAAAGCCAATAAATGAAGAATAATCGAGGTTTTCTTTCTGTAAGTTGCTATACCAGCAGTAGTTATTTTGTAAAACCTCTTCGTATTGATATGCCATTTCAACACTGACGACTAATTCCTGATTGAGCTTATTCAGTGCCCACGATGGCACAGGATTATCGGCCGAATAGTCAGTTTTCATGTTTTCAATTTCAACAAACATCTCTTCGCGATGCGATAGCATATGCTCATTCAAAGTAATGTAATCATTCACCGCTGTTCTGATTGTGTCAGAGGAAGCTAGTTGTTTAGGCGTTAGATTGGGCTTCCATCCATAACTGGGATCAGCACAAGCCCCAAGGGATTTAGGCTCACTTAACGTTGAGTACTTGAGAGAGCTACAGCCTACTAGCGAAAAAATGACCAGCAGTAGTAGCCCTTTCAATACTGCTCTAATGGTAAATAGCAATCTAGGTATAAAATGGAAAGTATTCATTCAACAGTTCAACATCTTCCTTAATTTATTCAGCGCTTTGTACATTTCAGCTTTTGTTCTAGAGATCTACCCTCATACAGATGCTTTCAACAGCATATGCTACAAACTAAAACCGAGCAATTCACTTCTCTTTGAAAGAGATCTAATGACAAATAAAAAAGCTTTTTTATCAGATACTTGAAGAGCGATAATATACTTTTAACTTATACCAATCATAGGAAGTAAATGATTGGCATTAAGTATGAAGATAATAAAAAGGCCACAATAATAAAATGGTGGCCAATCTGGAGACAGTTACGAATAAGAAAGGGGATAGTTTTCCTAAAGCACTAATATTACACAGCCTTTACCTTATATTTCTTTTTCATTCGCAATGCGACGTTCACTAAAGCAATTAAAACTGGCACTTCAATCAACGGGCCAATAACACCTGCAAATGCCTGATCCGAATTGATACCAAATACTGCGATTGAAACCGCAATCGCCAATTCAAAATTATTACCGGTAGCAGTGAAGGAAATAGAAGCATTCTTATCATAAGGAATACCTAGTCGTTTCCCCACAAAGAAACTCACAAAGAACATCAATACAAAGTAGATAGCCAAAGGAATAGCAACGCGCACCACGTCCATTGGAAGTTCTAGAATCATTTCACCCTTAAGGCTGAACATAAGCACTATTGTTGCCAGTAAAGCAATAAGAGTCATCGGTGAGATACGAGGAATATAGACCTCGTTGTACCACTGCTCTCCCTTTGCTGAAACCAACAGCTTACGACCTAAAAAACCAGCCAAGAATGGAATACCAAGGTAGATGAATACACTCTGAGCAATATCTGCCATAGAGATGTCAACCACCATTCCTGTATAGCCAAATAATGGTGGCAATACCGTAATAAATAGCCAAGCCATAAAGCTATAAGTGACAATTTGGAACGCACTATTGAAGGCGACTAACGCTGCTCCATATTCTTTGTTACCGCCACCGATATCATTCCATACCAAAACCATTGCAATACAACGCGCTAAGCCAATAAGAATGATACCAACCATATATCCGGGGTGATCCCCCAAAAATGTTAGAGCTAGCACAAACATTAAAATCGGACCGACAATCCAGTTCATGATCAAAGAAAGCTTGATGGCTTGTTTATCTTGTGCCACTTTCCCGAGCAGGCTGTAATCTACCTTAGCTAAAGGTGGATACATCATTAAGATCAGGCCGATAGCCAAAGGAATGTTGGTGCTACCTACTGACATAGCCTCATTAAGATCTGCTACCTCTGGATATAAGGCACCAATTGCAACCCCAACGGCCATCGCCAAGAATATCCATAAGGTTAGATATCTATCGAGAAAGCTCATTTTTGGTGAGGCACTCATTGTTTCTGTTGTCATCTGTATGTCTCTTTCGTTTATCGTCGAATAACGATTCATTAAATTAAAAAATAGTTTCTACTTAACCATTAGCCGCTTTATTCTACTAAAACAGACTTTCAAAGAGTTCCTTAACTCGATGAATGGTTTGTAGCTCGATTCGATAGCAAACCTTAGGTGGCTTTGGTTCACTTCGTACCAACCCTGCTTGACGCAAAATTCGTAAATGCTCTGATACCGTAGATTGAGCTAAACCTAATTGCCCTACTAAATCCCCATTAAGACAGCCGCCTTTTGTTTCAAGCTCGAATAATACTTTCAAGATTCGAATTCGAGCAGGATGGGCAATGGCCTTAGCCAAAGTTGCGAGCTCTTGTTCTAGCTTTGAATCCTCGTCTGAGATAACGGGGGCGATGCACTCATCAGTCTGGCACTTGGTCATGGTTATATTTCGACAATCGTAGAATAACGATTAATATACTAACTACTTTTACATTCTGCAACTAAATATTTCTTTACGCATTGAAAAGAAGCATAGGAATCAATCAAGGCATAAGCAATCAGTTACATTTGCAAGCATAACAAAGGCGAATAATTATTGAACTAAAGCCGATTAAGGCGCAAAATCAAAGTATCAAAAAAACTGATACTTACTTTTCATTTATGAGGGTTGCATGTTCAAGTTTTCTCTAAAGCAAATTGCTGTATTCGATGCTGTTGCAAGCCATGAAAGTGTCAGTGCTGCCGCAAAAAAACTCTCCATGACCCAATCAGCGGTCAGTATGTCACTCTCTCAACTAGAGTCAGTGCTTGATCGTCCGCTATTCAACCGTCAGGGCAATAGATTAGTACTAAGTCACTGGGGACATTGGTTAAGACCTAGAGCCAAGCGCCTACTTCAAGACGCAAGGCAAATAGAGTTTGGTCTTCATGAACAGCACCTTATTAGTGGCGACCTCACCCTTTGTAGCAGTCAAACGGCGGCAAAACATTTAGTCCCAGCCCTCATCAGCAAAATTGATAGTGACTTCCCTGAATTACGCATTGACTTGATGATCGAAAATACAGAAAACGTTATAGAAGCACTGCTTAACTATGACTGTGACTTAGGTATTATTGAAGGCAGAAATACCGATAGCCGTCTGCAACAAGAGCATTGGCTTGATGATGACTTAGTTGTTATCGCTTCGCCAAATCATCCGTTTGCTCAATATAAGCAAGTGACTCTCGCTCAGTTAGAACAAGCTAAATGGGTATTGCGAGAGCCTGGCGCTGGTACTCGTCGCATCTTCGATGGTGCCATTCATGGACTTATCGATAACATTAAGGTGTGGAAAGAGTATGAGAGTATTCGAGTGATCAAATCACTGGTTGCGAACGGCAGTTACTTGGGCTGCGTGCCCTACCTTGATGTTTTGCCCGAACTAGAAAGCCATCAGGTGATAGTGCTACCAACGCCACAACTTAACATGCAACGCGAGATATCTTTTATTTGGCGTAATGATAGTGGTGAATCACCACTTAGAGAATGTTTTCTGTCTGAGGCAAGAAGATTAACAAGGGGACGATCTTTCAAGCCACGCAAAGATAATATCTCTGCGTGACCCAAAAACTTAGTTGTGCTTTTTAGAGAGGGCTACACTTGCCCTTTTTGCTATCGCTTAGAATTAAGCGACAGACAGGTCCTTCTCTTTTTGCTGTTGTGGCTGATTAAAGTTAGCCACCCACTGCGCAATCGCATCGCGATTCAAAAGACCTACATACTGACCATTGAATACTACAGGGTAAGCACTTGGCATTTTGCTTGCTGCTTTCGCTAGACGCTCACTGAATGATAATGCCTCGCCACCCATGAAGAAACCGCCTTGGTTTACTGGGTATAGAGTATCTTGGTCAACAATCATTGGCTCAAGCGCTGCCAAAATGCTTTGCTCTGGAGTAAGAGTACATACTGGAGTCTGCATGAAATCTTTCACTGCCATTACCGCATTCACGTCAAAGTCCTGACCCCACATAGCTCGAAGAAGATCCTGCTGAGAAATAAAGCCTTGAACTTGATGATCTTCGCTAAGTACCGCAGCGCCCGCTTGATTGTTATCAATCAATAACTTAAGTGCTGAATGACAGTTCAAACCTTCTGAGAAAGTGATTTGATCGTCTGAGGCTAGGTCTGCAACTCGTAAACGTTTCATTTGTTCTAACATGGCGTGCTCCAATGAATTTAATGATGAAAATTGTATATCTGAATTTTTGATTGGGTAAATTGATGGTGATGCGCTCTGTTTTGGTTCAATGCTCCAATAAGCAAGTCCCACCAATACCGCGCCGCCAAAAATGTTTCCAAGGGTCACTGGAATAAGGTTCGCAGTGATAAATTGTTTAATATTGAGTAGTTCTAGATGAATGCCAGCTTCTGCTGCTGCTGTTAGCATATGAGCATCAGCGCTCGCCTTAATAGCGATACCTAGAGGCACCATAAACATATTTGCAATGCTATGTTCGAAGCCAGAGCTCACAAACATCGCCACAGGTAGCAGTACTAAAAACGCCTTACTTGCACTTTCTTTACTACTAAAACTCATCCAAATACCTAGACAAACCAATAGGTTACACATAACACCTAGAGAGAATGCCTGCCACCATGAGTGCTCTAGCTTATGGGCCGAGATACTCAAGGCGTTAAGCCCCCAATTGCCATGGTCGAGAATGTGCATCTTTGCCATCATAATGAAAGCAAGGGTCAACATGGCTCCAGCAAAGTTACCTGCATATACACGAGCCCAGCATCCAAGTAACTGCTTAGTGGTGACTCGTTTTTGAGCCCAAGCAACCGAGCTAAGCACGGTACTTGTAAACAGTTCCCCCCCACATACAACCACTAGCATTAAGCCAAGGCTAAAAGCAAGACCACCAATAAAGCGAGTCACACCCCAGCCATTTTCGTATGATCCTGTAGTCACAGTAATATAGAAGACAAAGGCAAGAGCTATAAAAGCGCCAGCAAACATCGCTAATACAAATGACTGTTTAAAAGGCTTCAATACTTTCTTGTGCCCATAGTCTGCCGCTTGCATGGTTAGACTTGGCTTCGCCTTTGACGAGCTGCTATCTACCAATTCAGGACGTGGGCGTTTTAACGGCATGATTTCCTCCTTATCTGAGAATGACCTCAGTAGTCATCCGCTGTTATTAAATGCTTTTCGTTGAAAGCCCATTCAGATTAAGAGAAGTGAGGCAGAAAAAATATCTAGTAGTTTTGAAACTGATCGTGAGGAAAACTGATAGGTGCATACCGTTGCAGATAACTCTCTTGCTCATAAGCCACTATAAGCAAGATATTGAATATGGATATAAGGAAATACGAGCGTAATAGCTAGAAGCTAAAGTCTGACTTTCATACACAAGTAAGATTAAGTCGGATATTAGGTTCTTAGTAAGTATTGAAAACTTATGCCAAACAAATCGTCGTCCCCGACGGCTTTTATCAGGGACCTTTCGATTGTATTGAGTAGAAATAGATTCCCGATAAAAACACTCGAGAATGACGCATACCACGGAGCGTGATTTGCGATTAATAGACAAGCTAGACGCTATTTTAAAGTATGAAACCCTGAGTAGATGCGGGTTGCAGTAGTAAACCAACACATGGCGCCAAATAGGTATGCTAGCTCTGCAAAGTAGTTGGGGAGCAGGCACATAAGAATAAAACAACCAATGGTCTCAGTGCCCTCGGTTAAGCCACTCATATAATATAGAGACTTGTGCTTGTAGACTGGGTTATCTATACCTCTTTTACCCGCCATTACAGCAAACGCGAGAAAGCTACTGCCTGTACCAATAAATGAAAAAATCAAGAAGGCTCCAGCGATAGCGTTCGCTTCTGGATTGGCAAGTACGAAGGCGAATGGCACCATAGAATAGAATAGAAAGTCGAGGCTTATATCCAAAAAGCCACCGGCATCAGTAATTCCCTGCCTTCTGGCGAGTGCGCCATCTAAGCCATCACAAATCCTGTTTAACACTATCAACAACAGTGCGGCTGTATATTGCTCTAATGCCAACAATGGCAAAGCAAAACAACCAATAATAAAACCGAATAACGTTGTTTGGTTAGCAGTGATACCTATGCTGTCTAATGCCCTAGCGCCTTGAGCTAAGGGCCAACGGATAACCTTGATACTAAAACTATCAAGCATGACTCTTCTCCCAAGGCCAATTCAACACTCGACTATTACCAGGGATGTCTTGCTCATCATGAGTCACCATAAGCGCAGGAATATTAGCAACCCTTAACTGCTCGAATACCCAGTCACGAAACTGTGAACGCAGTTGCTTATCAAGTTTACTGAAGGGTTCATCCAGTAATGCTACCTCTGGCTGTGCCAATAACATTCTAGTTAAACTCACTCTTGCCCTCTGTCCTCCTGATATTTGTTCAGGATAGGAGTGCGCTAATTGACTCAATGATATTTGTTCAAGAGCTTCAATAGCCTGTAGCTTTCTTTGTTCACCTTTCACCGTATTTGGGAGTGCAAAAGCAAGGTTCTCCCAGATATTAAGGTGTGGAAATAACAAGTCATCCTGAAACAGTATTCCTACTTTACGCTGATGCGCAGATACCGAGTCCAACATACGTTCGTTGAGTATTACCTCTCCATGATAAGAAAACTCTTCTGATAAGTGACCTGCGATAACATCCAACAAGGTCGATTTTCCACATCCACTAGGCCCCATCAAAGACACCACTTCACCAGAATCGATAGTCATATTCAAACTATCAAACAGCACACTGCCATCTAGTTTACGAACTGTGAGATTTTTTAGACACAGACTCATTCGACTGCAACCCCTTAAATTTACTACGACGATATCGAACTTGCATACGACTGCCCAATATCGCGATAAAGAAAAATATCAATGGTAACAACGCTTGCCACAAAGCATAGATAGCGGTTACTCGACGATCAAAGCCACTGGATAATGCAACGGCTTCGGTAGTCAGTGTTGAAATACGCCCCGCTCCCAAGATTAGGGTTGGTAAATATTGAGATAGACTGACACTGATGCCAATAGCCCACGCAAACAAAATAGCTGGCAATACTTGAGGTAGCTTTACTTTTAGGAATACCGATAATGGCGTTTTTCCTAAACTTAATGCGACACGAGTCATCGCTTCATTGTAACTGCGCCACGGGCCATCTAGTGAAAGGTAAACAAATGGGAATGCAAAAAACAGATGAGCCCAACACACCCATAGCCAATGTGCATTTCCACCAATAAATAAGGTCGTTATCTGTAATCCGAACAAGATAGAGAGTTGCGGAATCAACATAGGTATGGCGATAACATAGCCCGGAACCTGCCAACGATGTCGTATACGATACTCGTGTGCTATCAATGCCAATACGACTGCAGCACTTCCAGAAACCAAGGCTAAACTTAGGCTCTGTTCAATGGTACTGATGATGCCTGACCATTCGTACTCCCAAAATCGAACAGAATAACGACTAGGAGCAATATCAGGAAAGCGCCAGCGCTGAGCAAAGCTCCATACCACCATTAGAGGAAGCATGGCTCCGGTAAGTAGAATCATACCGCTAAACAGCCCTCTCCCCGGAAGCATAACTCCGCGTCGCCCTGAGATTTGCCACCCACGAAATCCTTTAGTAAGTAGCCACTCTACTGTTCGAGCAAAAGCAATGATCAGCATGGCGATGATGAATAGAACAATAGCACCAGAAGAGGCTCGAGGAAGTAACGTAAGATCAGGGTCGTTAAACCATTGCCATACGAGTACTGCAAAGGTTGGAGGATTAGTTGGCCCCACAATCAATGCCACATCCACGACAGATAAGCTATAGGCCAATACTGCTAGCATAGGAAAACGTAGTTTCACTAACCATTGTACAAATAAAGACTTCCACCAAGCGTGTGCTCGGCTGTAACCCATAGAGGCTGTGATCTTTTCTGTCTTATCAATGTTCAGCTGTTTCAGAATGGGAATGCTCATCAATAGCAAGAAAGGCACTTCCTTAATCGCGAGCATGACGATTAACCCTAACGCGTAGGGGTCATGAATAAGCAAGGCGAGCTCATGGCCTGTCGATTGATTGAGATCGTAATCAAACAGCGTATGAATAAGACGAACACCTAAACCCGTCGGGTCAAACAAGAAGGCAAAACCAATAGCAAATGCCACATGAGGGATTGAAAGCAGAGGTGATAGGGAAAGTTCTATCTTCTGCCACCACCGAGTATTCCAACAACGTTGCAAAATGGCAAAGGCCAATAAGCAAGCTAGGTAGCTACTCGCAATGGCAGAAAACAGGGTTAACCCCATAGACTGCCAAACACCATTCCAAGCAAACACTTGTTTAAAACCGGCAAAGGAAAGTGAATTCATGCCCAATGGGGGAATATAGCTAAGCGAAGCAGAAGCAACGCCTAACACTCCCGGTATGGTTGGCAATACGCACAAGACGACAACAAGTGCGTAGAGAGGTCGAAGCATCGTCCGTTATTGCCCGTAACGCTTAAGCCATTCTTTCTCAATCAATACTTGCCAGCTTGGATGAGGCTCATCAATTGCTTCAAACTGCTCAGAGGCCTGCGCACTTCCTTTCAAGTATTTATGTTCAAGAACAGAAGGGTCTCCCCATACCGCTAAGTCACCTTTATGTGATTGAGCTTCGGGACTAAGTAAAAAATTGATAGCAACTAGCGCACCTTCCTTCGCCGTGGCATTCCAAGGGATGGCTAAGAAGTGAATGTTTGAGAGAGCACCCGCATTCATCGCATATGGCTTAGTGGTGTATTCTAAATTTCCAGCCGCTTGTGCGGAATAAACCGCATTAGGATTAAACGTCAGTGCCAGATCCAGTTGTCCATCATCAAGCAGACGAATCATCTCAGCTGTGCCCGCAGGGAACTGCTTGCCACGTCTCCAAGCCACACTATGAAACTCATCTAGGTAAGTCCAAAGTAATGGGCTAAGTCGAGCAAAATCTTCTTCCGTTGCAGTTTTAGACAATGCAGGATCATTGTTTGAAAGCTCTATAAGCAGCGCCTTTAAGAAGCTGGTGCCATGAAATTCGGGTGGCTTAGGGTAACTCAAGCGATTTGGGTTCTGCTTGGCGTATCGGAGCATTTCAGCAAATGACGTAGGGGGCGCGACCAGTAATTCTTCATCGTAGATAAAAACCAACTGCCCTACTCCCCACGGCGCTTCCAGTCCTTCTGTTGGTTCAGAGAAATCCACCGCTACAGGTAACGATTGATCAACATATTGCCAATTAGGTAAAGACTCCGTGAAGGGCCCAAACAACAGCGTGTTCTCTTTCATCGATTTGAAGTTTTCTCCGTTAACCCAAACCAGATCAATGCTTCCACCTTCGCTTTTTCCTACGGCTTTTTCTGCAATTAAACGAGGAGTACTTTCTGCAATATCGGTCACCTTAACATGCTGTAATGTGACACTATATTGCTGTTGCAACTCGTTATTCGCCCATTGGATGTAGCGGTTAATTTCTTGACTCCCACCCCAAGCATGAAAATAGACGGTTTGTCCTTCAGCCTTTTTTTCCACTGCTTTCCAATCAAGTTCTTTTGCACCCACCCCAAACGCGGTACATAGCGTTAGGACTGCTGTGAGTATTTTCTTCATAATATTTTCCGTTATTTTCCGTGGCTAATGCCTTTAAACGAGTACTTCTCTGGAACACCGAGTGCCATGCTTCATAGTAATACGCGAGCGTAGCTGAACGTAAACAAATGTTGCATCCTATAACAAAGGCTGTGAATCTAAACGTTAAAGTAACATTTATCCCCCATAAAGACCTGCAATCGATTGAGTTTCTTTCACCGTTTCACTGTAGGTATGCCTGAGCGTTTGATTTTTGAACAGACATAAAAAAAGGCAGCCAATGCTGCCCTATAAAACTCAGGTTGTGAGTTACCACATAAGGTCATCGGGTACGACAAAGTCCTTATAAGGGTCATCTTCATCAGGTGTTTCTTCTTCTGATTGCATGGTTTCAACAATCGCCTCAGGGACACGAGTAGCTATTTTCTCAGCTACGATTGTCGGAATAACCGCATAGCTCTCGCCATCTCGAGCAATACTCAAAATACCTTTGATAAGCTGAGTACGGGACAGTTCTTCAACATATACAGACTTCACTAATGTACCGTCAGTAAAGTTATATTTGATTTCACCTTTAGAGGTATCGATACGGTTCATATCGATAAGTTGTTTTACTTGAGCCTTGAGTTCTTTCGCCAATCGCTGCTGTTCACGCTCTTGGTTAATTTGCTTATCGCGCTCTTGTTGTGCAACTCGGTTTTCTTCTGCCGCTGCTTTAGCTTCACGTGCTTGCACGCGAGATTTCTTAGCGCCTTTCTTTGCTTTCTTTAGCTTCTTCTCATTGACTAAGCCAGCTTTCAGCATTTGCTCTTGAAGGGTCAGTTTTGCCATCTGTAATTCTTCTATCTATCGATTAATCTGATTAGGACTATTTTCGCACGCCTCGGACCATTTTTCCTAATTTTTGAGTCACATAAAAAAAGCCCACAAGCTAAGCTTGTGGGCTCAAGTAAAACTAAATCATGTTAGCTAAGGATTATTCCCACTCGATAGTCGCAGGTGGTTTACCTGAGATATCGTAAACGACACGAGAAATACCCCCTACTTCATTGATGATACGGTTTGAAACCTTACCCAAGAAGTCGTATGGCAAATGTGCCCAATGCGCAGTCATGAAGTCGATCGTTTCTACTGCACGCAGAGAAACAACCCAATCGTATTTGCGGCCATCGCCCATTACACCTACAGAACGAACTGGCAAGAACACCGTAAATGCTTGAGATACCTTATGGTAAAGATCAGCGTTGTGCAGTTCTTCAATAAAGATAGCATCAGCACGACGTAGCAAATCACAGTACTCTTTCTTGATTTCACCAAGAACACGAACACCTAGACCTGGTCCTGGGAACGGATGACGATAAAGCATGTTGTAAGGAAGACCAAGCTCTAAGCCAATCTTGCGAACTTCATCTTTAAATAGCTCACGTAACGGTTCAACCAAACCCATTTCCATATCATCTGGAAGACCACCTACATTGTGGTGCGATTTGATAACGTGCGCTTTGCCTGTTTTAGAAGCCGCAGATTCAATAACATCAGGGTAAATAGTACCTTGAGCAAGCCATTTCGCATTCTCAAGTTTCTTAGATTCTTCATCGAATACATCAATGAAAACGTGACCGATGGTCTTACGCTTCTGTTCTGGATCTGATTGGCCTTCAAGAGCACTTAGGAAGCGTTCTTCTGCTTCAACCTTGATAATGTTTAGTCCAAAGTGGTCGCCAAACATATCCATTACTTGCTCGCCTTCATTAAGACGTAGCAGACCGTTGTCTACAAATACGCAAGTTAGCTTATCGCCAATTGCGCGGTGAACCAACATAGCAACAACCGATGAATCAACACCACCTGATAGGCCAAGGATCACTTCGTCATCGCCAACCTGCTCTTTAATACGAGCAATAGCATCGTCGATGATAGATTGAGATGTCCAAAGTTTTTCACAACCACAGATGTTGATAACGAAGTTTTCTAGCATACGCGCGCCCTGACGAGTGTGCGTTACTTCTGGGTGGAACTGAACACCGTAATATTTTTTCTCTTCGTTCGCCATTGCAGCATACGGACACGTATCTGTTTCAGCAATCTTAGTGAAGTCTGATGGGATTTCGACAACCTTGTCACCGTGACTCATCCACACATCGAGAAGTGCATTGCCGTCTTCTGCGATTGCATCTTCAATATTATTGAAGAGCGCTGACTTTTCTACCACTTCTACTTGAGCATAACCAAACTCACGCTCATCAGAGCCAGCAACTTTACCACCCAACTGCTCAGCCATCGTTTGCATGCCGTAACACACACCTAGAACTGGAACACCTGAGTCAAAAACGTATTGTGGAGCACGTGGAGAATTTTCTTCTGTCACACTCTCTGGACCACCAGAAAGGATAATACCGTCTGGGTTGAATTCACGGATATCCGATTCTTCTACATCCCAGCTCCAAAGCTCACAGTAAACACCAATTTCACGCACGCGACGCGCAACAAGTTGAGTGTACTGAGAACCAAAATCAAGGATCAAAATACGCTGGTCGTGGATATTCTTAGTCATTTAGAAATCTCAATAGTATTAGATGGATGGAGGAAAATGGCCTCCAAAACTTTAAATAAATGTCTCTTTAATCAAAAGAGCTTCTAGGGTGATATTTGCTAAGCTGAGTGCTTTGAAATCGAGGAGAAGGCGCGCAGCTTACAAAAGTAAATGAGCACCTTCGACGCAGAGTTCGAAGCAGTCAGCGACGAAAATATTAACCTAAGCGGTAGTTTGGAGCTTCTTTGGTAATCTGAACGTCATGAACATGAGATTCATTTAGACCGGCACCTGAAATACGAACAAACTCAGCTTTAGTACGCATATCTTCAATCGTTGCAGAGCCAGTTAAACCCATGCTCGAACGTAGACCACCCATTTGCTGGTGAACGATCTCTTTTAGGCGACCTTTATATGCGATACGACCTTCAATGCCTTCAGGAACAAGCTTGTCTGCAGCATTATCAGTTTGGAAGTAACGGTCAGAAGAACCTTGAGACATAGCGCCAAGAGAACCCATGCCACGGTATGACTTATAAGAACGACCTTGGTAAAGAATAACCTCACCCGGTGCTTCTTCAGTACCCGCAAACATTGAACCAACCATCACACAAGATGCGCCCGCTACGATAGCTTTACAGATATCACCAGAGAAACGGATACCACCATCAGCAATAACAGGGATATCAAACTCAGCGGCTACCTCTGCTGCATCTGCGATTGCAGTCACTTGAGGAACACCAACACCAGTCACGATACGAGTGGTACAGATAGAGCCAGGGCCGATACCTACTTTAACTGCGCTTACGCCAGCTTCGATAAGAGCACGAGCACCAGCACCTGTTGCAACGTTACCACCGATGATCTCAAGATCTGGGTGTGCTGCGCGAGTTTCGCGGATGCGGCTTAGTACACCTTCAGAGTGACCGTGTGAAGAATCAATAAGTAGAACATCAACACCCGCTTCAACAAGAGCAGCAACACGCTCTTCGTTACCAGCACCGGCGCCAACCGCAGCGCCTACACGTAAACGGCCACGCTCGTCTTTACATGCATTAGGCTTTCGCTCAGCTTTATGGAAATCTTTTGCTGTGATCATGCCGCGCAGTTTGAAATCGTTATTTACTACAAGAACTTTTTCAACGCGAGCTTCGTGCATTTTCTCTTGAACTTCTTCAGGAGAAGCGCCTTCTTTAACAGCAGCTAGGTCTTCTTTTGGCGTCATAACTGCTGAAACAGTTTTGCTCATATCCGTAACAAAACGAATATCACGGCCAGTAATAATGCCCACTAGCTCTTGATTATCGGCAACAACAGGGAAGCCTGCAAAGCCATGCTTTTCAGTTAGCTTCAGCACTTCTTCGATAGTTTGCTCAGGGCGAACCGTGACAGGATCAGAAACGATACCAGCTTCGAAGATCTTAACCTGACGAACCATCTCAGCTTGCTGCTCAATAGACATGTTCTTGTGAATAAAACCAATACCGCCTTCTTGAGCTAATGCGATAGCCAAGCGAGCTTCTGTAACTGTATCCATAGATGCAGAAATCATTGGGATATTAAGGTTGATATTCTTCGTCAAGCGGGTGCGAAGATCCGCTGTATTTGGGAGAACGGTGGAGTGTGCTGGAACCAGTAGGACGTCGTCGAAGGTCAGCGCTTCTTTGGCAATACGTAACATTTGCAATATCTCACAACATAGATGTTTAAAGTAAGGACCCAACGATTTACAAGGTTTTGTAAACTGAGTTGGATTGATATTGCGGACGGATTATACGCAGAGCGCAATCGTTTGGCTACACATTTTTTGGGATTAAATTTGCGCTTTAACCCTTACTGTGTAGTATATTGGCGCTATCCTCCATATTCACGTCTGACGAGCGTCATTTTGCCTTCCCAGCAATCTAACAACATCTTTACTGTTTCACGCCTTAATGCTGAAGTCCGCTTACTCCTCGAGAACGAAATGGGCGTGGTTTGGTTAATTGGCGAAATCTCAAACTTCTCAGCTCCTGTATCGGGTCACTGGTACCTGACACTCAAGGATTCACGCGCTCAAGTCAAATGTGCGATGTTCCGAGGCAATAATCGCCGGGTCACCTTCCGTCCAGAAAATGGCAAGCAAGTACTAGTTAAAGCAAGGCTTTCTCTTTACGAACCTCGTGGTGACTATCAGTTGATCATCGAATCAATGCAGCCAGAAGGCGATGGGCGACTGCAACAGCAGTTTGAAGAGCTAAAGATGCAACTTGCTGCGGAAGGACTGTTTGCGCAATCCAATAAGCTTGCAATACCAGAACACCCAAAACATGTTGGCGTGATCACCTCAGCTACAGGGGCAGCGCTACATGACATTCTCCAAGTACTCAAGCGACGCGATCCTAGCCTTCCTATCATCATTTACCCCACTATGGTGCAAGGTGACTCAGCGGCTATAAGTATTGCTCAAGCCATTGGGCTTGCCAACGAACGTAACGAATGTGATATTTTGATTGTTGGACGAGGTGGTGGGTCATTAGAAGATCTTTGGTGTTTCAATAATGAAATAGTGGCACGTACCATAGCCTCGAGCCAGATCCCTATCATTAGCGCAGTTGGACATGAAGTGGATGTCACTATTGCCGACTTCGTGTCAGATCTTCGTGCAGCGACACCGTCAGCTGCAGCCGAATTAGTTAGTCGAGATCAAAGCTTTAAACTGCAAGGTATATTAGCGAAGCAAAAGCAGCTAATTAACGCCATGAATCGTTACATTAGCCAACAGCAACAACAGGTATTGATTCAGCAACACAGATTAGAAAAACTTCATCCAAAGCATCAATTGCAAAAGCAAAGCCAGCAATTAGATGAAAAAGAAGCTCAGTTAAAGCGAGCGATGCTTGCTCAATTAAGTAGTGCAAAGCAACGTCTTTCTCGTTTTGAGATGCAACTAGAAATGCATGCTCCAGCCAATAAGATAGCGAAAAAGCAACAAACTCTAAGCCATTTAGAGCAAAGACTAAAAAAAGCCATCGAAGCACAAGTGCGGCAAGAAAGGCATCAATTTGAACTGCTTACCGAAAAGCTTGACGCAGTGAGTCCATTAGCAACAATGCGTCGAGGTTATTCGATTTCGACTAAACAAGGTAAAGTTGTCACTCAATCTCAGCAATTGAAATCCGGTGACACCTTGGTAACTCGATTTGCTGACGGAGAGGTTACATCACACGTACAATCCATCACACCTTCTCAGGATTAATAGTTCAAGGTTAATCAACTTTCTTAAACTCAAATCGAGCTCGAGACTTAGACTTGAGCTCATTACAACTTGCGTTGCAAAAATAGCTTTCCGCTCCGCATGCTTGCAGCTTTTCCAGTTCAACATCGCAATCAGGGCAAAAGGCGTGTTTCTTATAGTGTAACTGGCAATCGGCGCAATAATACTGACCATCCCAATCCAATTCTTTACTACACTCTGGGCAGATATTCTGTGACATAGAGAACCTCACAACTCTTAAATATTAACTGATGCTAATGTATCATGAGATAGGCTGATGTTTCTATTATGAGTCCTTTTTATCAAAAGCATCTTCTAACAGCATTTATGTGATCTTTGTTTGATCTTCTACTTTATTGGTCGTGATCAGCGATCTACCTAAAAAAGAACATTTATATAACCACACACCGAAAGCATAAGTTACATATGCTGTTTTTGAATTTAAAGCAGGATATAACACCGATAGATTGAACTTACAGCAAAATATAAGAGAATAATAAAAAGATCATCTAGCTAGAGAAATTCAAAAACACACAGATTACGGGCATAAAAAAACCGCTTCAGTGTTTGAAGCGGTTCTATTTAATACGTGGCTGCTTATTTCTTGCTACGGCCTCTAAGCATCTCAGAAAGGCGTTTCTTCTTACGCTCTTGCGAGATAGTCATCTTACTCGTTTTACCTTCAAACGGGTTTTCACTACTTTGGAACTGAATACGAATTGGTGTACCCATGATCTCCAACGAACGGCGGTAGTAGTTCATTAGGTAGCGTTTGTAAGAAGCAGGAAGATCATTAACCTGATTACCGTGAATCACCACGATTGGAGGGTTATAGCCACCTGCGTGCGCATACTTAAGCTTCACACGACGACCACGTACCATTGGTGGTTGGTGATCATCCGTTGCCATCTTCATAATACGAGTCAGAACAGACGTCCCTACGCGAGTCGTTGCCGACTTATAGGCTTCTTGTACTGATTCAAATAGATTACCAACGCCTGTACCATGCAAAGCAGAGATAAAGTGAATTCGTGCAAAATCAACAAAACCTAGACGACGATCCAACTCTTTCTTTACGTGTTCTTTAACGTCAGTATCAAGACCATCCCACTTATTTACAGCAATCACGATAGAACGACCCGCGTTCAGCGCAAAGCCTAATAGGCTTAAATCTTGATCTGAAATATTCTCACGCGCATCAATGACTAGCAGTACAACGTTTGCATCTTCTACTGCTTTCAGAGTTTTCACCACGGAGAACTTTTCTACAGTTTCATTAATGCGTCTACGACGGCGTACACCTGCAGTATCGATCAATACGTATTCACGCTCGTCTCGCTGCATTGGAATGTAAATAGAGTCACGTGTCGTGCCGGGCATGTCATACACAACAACACGTTCTTCACCCAGAATACGGTTAGTCAGTGTTGATTTGCCTACATTAGGTCGGCCAATAATAGCCAGTTTAATCGGTTGGTCTTGTAGACGCTTGAATTCCAGTTCAGCTTCTTCTTCTGTGTATTCTAGTTTCTCTTCTTCTTCATCTTCGAAACCAGTGAGATCTTCTATTTCACCTTGCTCTTTCAGTAGAGCTTCAGCAAATGGATTCAATGCACGATCAATCAATACACTTACACCACGACCGTGAGCCGCGGCAATTTGATACATGTCTTCAACGCCCAACTGCCAAAATTCAGCACTTGCCGCATCAGCATCAATACCATCGACCTTGTTGACCACCAACATAGCTGGCTTCTCAATGCGACGTAAATGTTGAGCAATCGCCTCATCCGACACAGTTAAGCCAGCACGGCCATCAACCATAAACAGTACAACATCAGCTTCATCAATCGCAGCTAGCGACTGTTCGGCCATTTTGGTTTCCACACCCTCTTCAGTACCATCGATACCGCCAGTATCGATAACTATAAACTCATGCTCGCCAAGTTTAGCTCGACCGTATTTTCTATCACGTGTCAGACCAGGAAAGTCTGCTACCAGTGCATCTCTAGTACGAGTTAAGCGGTTGAATAATGTGGATTTTCCTACGTTAGGACGCCCAACAAGCGCAACAACTGGAACCATAATGACCTCAAAATAAAAAGCGTTATGTAGCTATAGGTAAGACGGTTTTCTTAATCCCTGCTTACCTATAACTACACTAAAATTAATAACAAAACGGCTCTTAACTGTTTCCAGTCAAGAGCCAATTGTGAATTATATCACGTTATTCGAACGTCGGAAGATCTAATTGATCTTCAGCATCTTGACGCTACCATTACGTGTTGTGATAACAAAACCGTCGTCAACCTCAATAGGAGCGACAGCAAAACCACTATCATGCTCTAGCTGCTGGGAGATAAACTCACCGGTATTACGATCTATCCAATGCAGATAGCCTTCGCTATCACCTAATACAATTTTACGATCTATGATTGCAGGTGCTGTAAGCAAACGGTATTCAAGCTCTTTGTTTTGCCAAAGTTCAGTACCACTTCGTGCATCTACAGCAACCACAAAATCTTTATCTGTTACCAAGTAAATATTACGACCGTCTGTCGTCATATCTTGCGCAGAAGAGTAATTACGCTTCCAAGCAGGAGAGCCAGAACGAAGATCGATAGCAACAAGCTGTCCATTGATACCAATGGTGTACAACATACCCGCAACAATCAAAGGCTTGGCATCAGAATCAACCAGACGATCAATTTCTGTCGCGCCTTTTGGCGTTCCTACCGGTTGCTGCCAAATCATTTGACCACGCTCTACAATAGCGGCAGCTAAACGACCATTAGCCGTACCCCAGAAAACACCGCCTGAAACGGCCACTGGAGAACTAGTCCCACGTAATGTTAAGTTTGGTACTTCAGTGCTAACCGTCCACATTTCGTTACCGGTTTCTTCCTCTAGGGCGACAAGCGCACCACGAGTAGTGTGAACAAGTACTAAGTTGGCATCAGTTTCGGGGACAGACAACACTTCACCGTCCACTTCCACACGCCACTTCTCTTCACCGGTTTCGGCATCAAGGGCGATCATCTCACCGTTTTCAGTCCCAATGAACAGCTTTCCGTATGAAGCGTTGATTCCGCCCGATAGACGAGCAGGTACATCTTTCTCAAGATCTGCTGTCCAAATTTTACCACCAGACTCAGGGTCGAGTGCCATTACCTCGCCATCACGGCTAGCAACAAACACTTTATTGTAGGCGTAAGTAGGTGTCAGCTTAGAGAAATATTGCCCTACCCCATCACCGACAGAAGTTGACCACACAACCTCCGGTGTAAATTGACTTTCTACTACAGGCACAGGAGCCATGATAATAGTGTCTTCTTCACTGGCACAGCCGACAACAGCCGTCGCAACAGCTGCAATAAGTGTTCGACGAAGCCACTTGTTAGTTAGCATGCAATGCAGTCCTATTTCGCTAGATCGTCAAGTTTGAACTGGATAGTTTGGCTCGCATCTGCCGCTTGTTGCGCTTCAGAGTAAGCCGTTAAAGCGCCTTCGCTATCGCCATTGCGCAGCAGTAGATCGCCTTTTAGTTCAGCAACACGACCTTCCCAGCCTGCAACTTGCATTGCAGAAAGGTCTGCAATTGCACCGTCAACATCACCAGTTTCAGCTTTAACACGCGCCACACGAAGTGTAATGACAGGTACAATCGCACCATCTTTAGTATTGGCTTTCGCCCACTCTAGTTGTGCTAGCGCTTCTTTGTATTGTGCTGCCGCAACTTGAGCTTGTGATAACTGCAGAGCTGCAAGCACTGCGTACTCGCGATCAGCATTATCATTGATAAAAGTTTGCACTTGTTCTGTGGCATCTAGACCTTGAACTTGCAGAGCTTGAATAGTTTTACCATAAGCATCTGATGCAGCTTCTTGACCAGAAACTACTGAATCTTGGTAGTAACGCCAACCAAATAGGCCACCAAGACCAATTACAGCACCCAAGATGACTGCTTTACCATTCTCTTTCCACCAATCCTTGATGGCTTCAACTTGTTGTTCTTCGCTATCGTACAATTCCACGACCGATCCTCTTAAATTAATTCTTTTAGTTTGTTCACAAGATCTGCTTGCGCGATAGTGATTTGCTCGCCGCCGATAAGATCCTTAACCACAACGTTGTTTTCTGATACTTCATTTTCACCCAGAACTAGGGCTACTGCTGCGCCGACTTTGTCAGCACGCTTGAATTGTTTCTTGAAATTACCACCACCAAAGTGGTTCATTACACGAAGTTCAGGCATTTGCTCACGCAAACTTTCTGCTAGCTTCATTCCCGCCATCAAAGTACCTTCGCCTGCAGTAACAACATACGCATCTACAGAGCGACGAACTTCATTTAATTCCAGTGTTTCGAGCATAAGAACCAAACGCTCTAGCCCCATAGCAAAGCCTACTGCTTTAGTTGGCTTACCTCCGAGTTGTTCAACAAGACCATCGTAACGACCACCACCACAAACAGTGCCTTGTGAGCCTAGGCTCTCAGTGATCCACTCGAATACTGTACGGTTGTAGTAATCCAAGCCACGAACTAGACGTTCATTAACTTGGTATTCGATTCCAGCGGCATCAAGAAGTTCACACAAACCCGCAAAGTGCTCTTTCGATTCTGCATCAAGGTAGTCCGAAAGACGTGGAGCATCACCTAAAATAGCCTGAACATCAGGATTTTTAGTGTCGAGTACACGCAAAGGGTTAGTGTGCATGCGACGCTTACAATCGTCATCCAAAATGTCGATATGTAGCTCAAGATACGCGACAAGTGCAGTACGATAGTTTGCGCGAGCTTCTAATGAACCGATAGAGTTCAGCTCTAGGCGAACATGCTTATCAATACCCAACTCACGCCACAAACGCGCGGTCATCATGATTAGCTCTGCATCTACATCAGGACCGTCAATACCAAATACCTCAACGCCACATTGGTGGAATTGACGGTAACGACCTTTCTGAGGGCGCTCATGACGGAACATTGGGCCCATGTACCATAGACGCTGCTCTTGGTTGTACAGCAAACCATTTTCGATTCCTGCACGTACACAACCGGCAGTACCTTCTGGACGCAGTGTTAAACTATCGCCATTGCGATCTTCAAAGGTATACATTTCTTTTTCAACGACATCGGTAACCTCACCGATAGCGCGACTAAATAGATTAGTCATTTCAACGATAGGCATACGCACTTCGTTATAGCCGTAAGCACTGACTACACGCTGAACGGTTGACTCAAGTTTCTGCCACAAAGGAGATTGAGTGGGTAGGCAGTCATTCATGCCTCGGATTGCTTGGATTGATTTTGCCACAATTAAATACCGTGTATTGTCAGGGCCTACGCCCTGAGCATTTATTCTTGAATATCGTTAACGTCGATTCGGTTTGCTGGGTCAAGTTGACTCGCTTTTGAACGAATCTTTGCCTCTAGCTGATCGATGATATTGTCATTATCGAAGCGCTCTTTTTGGCGTTTGCCATCTAAGTAGTAAGCACTCTTTCTATTACCACCAGCAAGTCCCAAATGTGATACTTCAGCCTCACCAGGACCATTTACAACACAACCAATGATGGATACATCCATTGGCGTAATAATGTCTTCTAGGCGTTGCTCTAGTACATTAACCGTATTGATTACATCAAACTCTTGACGTGAGCAGGTTGGGCAAGCAATAAAGTTGATGCCACGAGAGCGAATACGAAGTGATTTGAGGATATCGAATCCTACCTTCACTTCTTCAACTGGATCGGCAGCCAGAGAAACGCGTAGCGTATCACCGATGCCCTCAGACAATAGCATGCCTAGACCTACCGCCGACTTCACTGAGCCCGCTCTAGCGCCACCTGCTTCGGTGATGCCTAGGTGTAATGGTTGATCGATCTTTGTTGCTAGTAGCCGATAAGAGTCCACCGCCAAAAATACATCTGACGCTTTAACACTTACCTTGAATTGATCAAAGTTAAGGCGGTCTAGAATATCCACATGACGCATCGCTGATTCTACCAAGGCTGCAGCCGTTGGTTCGCCATACTTTTCTTGAATCTCTTTCTCGAGAGATCCGCCATTCACACCAATACGAATGGGGATGTTCATATCACGAGCACAATCAACCACAGAGCGAATACGGCTTTCATTACCAATATTACCTGGGTTAATGCGCAAGCAATCAACACCATATTCTGCGACTTTTAACGCAATTCGGTAGTCGAAATGAATATCAGCAATCAAAGGAACGTTAACTTGCTGTTTAATCGCTTTGAACGCTTCAGCCGCATCCATCGTAGGTACAGAAACACGTACCAAGTCAGCCCCTACTTTTTCAAGGGAGCGAATTTGTGCGACCGTGGCTTCTACATCTGTAGTTCGGGTGTTCGTCATTGACTGGACGGCAATAGGTGCGCCGTCGCCAATGGCTACGTCGCCTACATAGATGCGCGTCGAAGAACGACGCTTAATTGGGGATTCGTGATGCATAGTTACTCTGCAGTGAAACGTGCTACTTTGCCTGCAGTATACCTAGAAAGGTCGACAGGTTCACCCGAAATTGAGAGTGAAACCACCTCTGGTGCACCAAGAACAAATTTGAATGGTCCTTGTCCTTCTAGTTTGAGTTGTTGACCCGCAGTTTTTACGCCAGTCCACAGCGTTTTACCGTTCACATCTTGCACCTGAATCCAGCAGTCTGCTTTGAAACTCATCGCAATGCTTGGCATTGACGTTTCCGTTATTTCAGGTAACTGCACAGGCTGTGGAGCATCCGCATCGACTGTTTCTTCAGCATCAGCAGTCGATGTAGGTTCTAGACCTAATTCCGCTTCATTTCGCGCAGCTTCATTGTCAGTTGAAGCCAATGGCTCTCTATTTGGAGACTGAGGCTCAGCTAGCAATTGAGCATCTAATGCAGGATCATAGCTTTCTTCTAACACTGACTCATTCACTTCAACCGGTTCGCTGACCACTGTGTCTGAGTTTTGCTCACTCTGCCACCACCAAACCGCAGATATACCCACTATGATAGCGAAGATACCCCAAGTCAGTTTCATGATGTTGTTATCGTGTTTGGTTTTCTTTGTTTGCTGAGAAAAGCTTTGCATTTTATCTTCAGTAGGCTTAGCAAATTCTGAGCTATCAAACAGTTCTAGCAATACTTTTTCATCAGCACCGACTGCGCGAGCGTAAGAGCGAATATAGCCGCGAGTAAAAGTATGCACTTGGCCCAATTGGAAGTCATTACTATCAATACTTTGTATGATAGCGACCCTAAGACGCAAACGATCCGCAATCTCTTTTTGATCAATCCCCAAAGACTCACGTTTTGCTCTTAGGATGTCACCCACCATAGGGGATGTTGCGTGACCCTCTTTAGAGTCAAGATGTTGTGTATCTGTATTGCTGGATTCTTTGCTCATTCTTTATAGTACTTCAATCTTTAAGGAGGTCTAGATGGGGATTCGCCACTCTTTCGTTACGGATGATTGTGGTCCAATTCATCTTGTAACCGTTGCGTCTCTACCCTTGGTCCAAACCTCGTGTGAATTTGTTGTAATCGCTGCTGAGCTTCGCTAAAGGCGCCGAAGTGAACAGATAGTTTTACCAGTTCAATACTGCTTCGGAAGCGAGATGGCTCATGCTCTAAAGACTTAAGAAAATAGGTCTCAGCGAGTCGCAAATTACCTTGCATTGTGGCGCACAGACCTGCATTTTCATAACTTGCGGAGACATAGTCGTAGTCAGACTGTTGAATCGCACGCTCAAACTGTCTTTGAGCTAAGGTATATTCTTGTCGTCGACATAGAAACACACCATAGTCATTCAATACCTCACCGCTTGTTGGTGATTCAGTCAATGCTTTTTTATACCAAACATCAGCCAGTTCAGGCTCTGCTACCTGCTGATAATAATAGGCTATTGCGGAGGAAGCGCGTACATAATTAGGCGCATAACGGTGTGCCAGCTCAAGATTTTGCTTTGCTCTGACATTATGCCCTAGTGCTAGATAGTTTATACCGAGCTCTATTCTGGCATCCGCTGCTTTGAAAGGGTTGAATTGCGCGTTTCCAGCCTCACCATCAACTGTAACACAACCGACTAAAAGACTGAGTAAAAAAAGTGTGACCAATCCTTTAAACATAAGGTTCCCCGATAGTTATACCAGGGAACCTCAGTCAAATTAGTCAACGAGTATACTTTCCGTTAAAGAGATTTAACTGGAATGGCTTCCCCAGTGTTCTTCTGGGTACGCTTGGTTCGGTCGATAACATCACCTACTAATTGACCACAAGCAGCATCAATATCGTCACCTCGCGTCTTGCGCACCGTTACCGTGTAGTCGTATTGCATCAAGGTTTTTTGGAAACGGTCGATACGTGAATTACTCGGTTTCTTATAAGGTGAACCAGGATACGGATTAAAAGGTATTAAATTTATCTTCGCTGGCGTATCTTTGAGCAATTCTGCGAGTTGCCTCGCATGATCCATATCATCATTCACGTGATCAAGAAGCACGTACTCTACAGTCACCTTGCCACGGTTTGCATTCGAGGATGCGATATAACGACGGACAGATTCTAAGAAGTCTTGAATGTCCCAACGGTCATTGATCGGCATGATTTGGCTACGGAGTTCATCTGTAGGTGCATGCAATGAAATCGCTAGTGCAACGTCAATATTGCCGGTCATTTGGTCAAGACCAGACACCACACCAGAGGTAGATACAGTCACTCGACGCTTAGACAAGCCAAACCCTAAATCATCTAACATGATGTTCAGAGATGGCATTAGGTTTTTCATATTAAGTAGAGGCTCACCCATACCCATCATAACGACGTTAGTAATTGGACGGCGACCTGTCTCTTTCTCTAGACCGATTTCACGAGCTGCACGCCAAATCTGACCGACAATCTCAGATACTCGGAGATTACGGTTAAAGCCCTGTTGTGCCGTTGAGCAGAATGTACACGCAAGCGCACAGCCTACTTGTGAAGAAACGCACAATGTAGCTCTATCGCCATCAGGGATATATACCGTCTCAACGTCTTGGTCACCTACACGCATAGCCCATTTAATGGTGCCATCGCTAGAGTGCTGAGCTTCTGAAACGTAAGGTGAACGTATCTCTGTAAGACGTTGCAATTTCTCACGTAGTTTCTTGTTTAGGTTGGTCATTTTTTCAAAGTCATCACAACCAAAGTGGTAGATCCACTTCATTATCTGATCTGCGCGGAATGCTTTTTCACCCAGCTCATCAGCAAAGTACTGACGTAGGCCTTGGCGATCAAAATCAAGCAGATTTACTTTTGCTTTAGTCATGGTGCCTCTCAACGACGAACAACAAATCTAGGGGCGCAGATTGTACAGGGTTTGTGCAACAGCAACAAGAAATATGTGATTTAGGTCAATCTAACAAAAAAGACCTAAGCTTTCGCTTAAGTCTTTTTTTGCTAAAAGCTGTCAGCTGTCAGTTTCTTGGATGAATTTCTGAAGTAGGGAAGAAGAACTCTATTTCGCGAGCAGCAGATGCAGGACTGTCTGAGCCGTGTACAGAGTTGTAACGCATGCTCAGGGCGTAATCCGCACGGATAGTGCCGCAGGCAGCTTGTTCTGGATTAGTCTTACCCATCAACTCACGGTAACGACAGATAGCATCCTCACCTTCAAGCACTTGAACCATGATAGGACCAGAAGTCATAAACTCTTTTAGTTCAGGAAAAAACTCTTTGCCTTCATGCTCTGCATAAAAACCACTCGCTTGCTCCTCAGTAAGATGTAGCATTTTTGCCGCTACGATACGCAAGCCCGCTTGTTCCATACGCTGATAGATAGCACCAATTAGGTTACGTTTTACAGCATCTGGCTTCACGATAGAAAATGTTCTTTCAATGGCCATTTAATTTCCTTATAGCTCTTGGATTGTCAAAAACAATGGTTAAAACAATTATTCTCTTATGGTAAAAGAGGCCCGAAAGGGCCTCAATTCTTATTATTGATTGTTCAGAAGGTTTGCAAGTGTACGCACGCCCATACCTGTACCACCAGCAGCCCACTTATCAGTCGCTGACTTGCGGTAAGCACCTGCACAGTCAATGTGCAACCAGCCTGTTTTATAATCATCGACAAAGTACGATAAGAAACCAGCAGCAGTAGATGCACCTGGAGCGAAATCACCACTACTGATGTTAGATAGATCCGCAAAGTTAGACGGCAACATACCACGATGGAAATCGGCTAGAGGCAATGGCCATAGACCTTCTTTTTCTTCTGCAGCACATGCAAGCGCCTGTTCAGAAAATGCAGAATCAAAGCTAAACAATGCATGGAAATCATTACCCAGGGCATTTTTAGCTGCGCCAGTTAAGGTTGCGCAGTCAATAATAACCTCAGGGTTTTGCTCGCTTGCATAAATAAGGCCATCAGCCAATACCAAGCGCCCTTCAGCGTCGGTGTTCATGATTTCTACTGTCTTGCCATTCTTATAGGTAATAACGTCACCCAGTTTGACAGCTCGACCAGATATCATATTTTCTGCACAACATAGAATCAGTTTGACGCGCTTGTTTAAACCACGAAGAATCGCTAATGCTAAACCACCTGTAATGGTCGCTGCACCGCCCATGTCCGCTTTCATTGCGGTCATGCCTTGAGATGGTTTAATGCTATAGCCGCCTGAGTCAAAGGTAATCCCCTTGCCTACCAGACATGCCATTACTGGAGCATCAGGATCACCTGTCGGGTTGAAGTCTAGCTGTAACATAGCGGAGGTTCTTGCTGAGCCGCGACCTACTGCATAGATACCTTCCCAACCTTCCGTTAAAAGGTCTTTATCTTTAACGATACGGTACTTAACTAGGCCTGGTGCAACTGACTTGATAAGCTCACCCGCCATTGTAGCCAATTGGCGTGGCGCGACTTCTTCTGCACTCTTATTGATGATATCGCGAGTCCAGTTAGCCACCTTAATACGATCTTGAAGCTCTTTTTCATCGGCTTCAGCCAATGGTTGCCATTCTAGTGCGTTATCGCGTCTTGGATTACGGAAGCCTTGAGCAAAAGACCAAATGCCTTCTAGATCCCAACCTTCGCCAACGAGAGTAACGTTCTTGATACCTTGTGCGTCTAGCTTACGACCTGCTTTTTGAATAGCGCCGTAATCATGGCCTTGACCAATGTGCACAGAACAACCTTGCTCTGTGTGAGAAAGAATGGCATTTACGCCCCATTGAGGTGCTGCTTTATCTGTAGATAGTGATACTTGCATTGCTGTAGACATGACCTCTCCTTGCCCTCTACTTGTCTTATTATGTTTGTTACTTTTATGTATCTCAAGATACAGGAATCCTAGTCCCTCCGACAGAGGAAACTCAGTTATTAATGGAAAGTAAGATATCCCTTTCCTAACAAGCTGTTTCTTGTAGATTATGACCGTTTTTATTAGCCCATTATGCCTAGGCTAAGTGTCAAAAACATAAAAATCGGGCTCTAAGGCCCGATTTTTATTAAATTTATGTTAAGTGAACGATTAATCCGCCTCGTCCATCCAACAAAGGATAACGGCTTCTAAGATTTTCTCATTAGAGTGCTTCGGATCGTCATCAAAATCTTCCAGTTCTAATATCCATTGATGCAAGTCAGTAAAGCGTACTGTCTGAGGGTCTACCTCTGGAAACTTTTCCACTAACTCAATGGCAATATCTCTAGTATCTATCCATTTCATGCAAACCTCCTTGTTAGCTAAATTGATTAATGATCTTCCGATGCGTGGTTTAGCGTGTAGCGAGGGATCTCAACAACGAGGTCTTCATCTGCAACAATCGCTTGGCAACCTAGACGAGACTCAGGCTCTAGGCCCCATGCTTTATCTAACATATCGTCTTCGAGTTCTTCGCTCTCTTCTAGAGAGTCGAAACCTTCACGCACAATCACGTGGCAGGTAGTACAAGCACACGACTTCTCACATGCATGTTCAATGCCGATCCCATTCTTTAGAGCCACATCGAGTACGGTTTCACCCGTATTGGCTTCTAATACAGCACCTTCAGGGCAAAGATCATCATGGGGTAAAACTACAATTTTAGGCATAATTGCTTATCTCTATATATCATCTACTGATTGGCCAGACAAAGCCTGACGAATCGATTTATCCATACGACGGGAAGCGAAATCTTGGCTCGCTTTATCCGTCTGCTTAATTCCGTCTTCAATCGCATCAGCATCATCGCCGTTACGTAAGGCGATAAGGTCTTCAATAACTTCAAGCAGTGCAGCACGCTCTTGCTCGCTGAGCAATTCATCACCATCGGCTTGTAATGCGGCAATCAAACCTTCGATAACACGATCGGCCTCAACGCATTGCTCCGCTAACGCTCTTGCTTGCATATCTTCTTTAGCAAAGGTCATTGAGTCTTTCAGCATATTCGCGACTTCATTATCACTTAGACCATATGAAGGCTTGACCTGAATTTCAGCTTGTACACCTGTACTCTTTTCCATAGCGGTCACTGAAAGTAAGCCATCAGCATCTACCTGGTACGTCACACGAATATGCGCAGCGCCTGCCGCCATTGGCGGAATGCCCTTCAATGCAAACTTAGCTAACGAGCGACAGTCATCAACCATCTCTCGTTCACCTTGTACCGTGTGCACAGTCATTGCGGTTTGGCCGTCTTTAAAGGTCGTGAACTCTTGCGCTCTTGCTACTGGTATAGTGGTGTTACGAGGAATAATTTTCTCAACCAATCCTCCCATAGTTTCTATACCCAGAGACAGTGGAATAACGTCCAGTAACAGCATATCTGAATCAGGCTTATTGCCTGCAAGAATATCTGCTTGAATTGCAGCGCCTAAAGCAACCACTTCGTCAGGGTTAATGCTCGTTAACGGTTCTTTATCAAAGAACTCACCCACCATAGAGCGGACTAAAGGTGTACGTGTAGACCCGCCTACCATCACAACCTCAAGTACCTCATCATTATCAACCTGAGCATCTTTCAAAGCACGGCGACAAGACATGAGTGTTTTCTTCACTAGAGCGCGAATAAGATCGTCAAAAGTTTCTCGAGAAATCTCACCTTGCCAATCTAATACAGAAACCTGAGTTGTCTCGTTATTAGATAGGGCAATCTTAGTCTTTGCTGCAGCATTGAGTAAGATACGGTTCTGTTCATCCGATAAGGAGTCTAGACCCATTTCTTTTTGAATGTGTTCAGCAAGAAGATGATCAAAGTCATCACCGCCTAGCGCCGAGTCTCCACCCGTTGACAGCACTTCAAATACACCTTTAGACAAGCGTAAGATCGAGATATCAAAAGTACCGCCACCCAGATCATAAACGGCAATAACGCCTTCTTGCCCTGAGTCTAGCCCATAAGCGATAGCCGCCGCTGTTGGTTCGTTAAGTAAGCGAAGTACATTCAATCCGGCAAGTTTGGCTGCGTCTTTTGTGCCTGCACGCTGTGCATCGTCAAAATAAGCCGGCACGGTGATCACTACACCAGTAAGCTCTCCGCCTAACGTAGATTCCGCTCGCTGACCTAATGCTCTGAGAATATCCGCAGATACTTCAATAGGGTTCTTACTGCCAAGTGTCGTTTGTAAAATAGGTAAGCCATTGTCGCTGTTCAAAAATGAATACGGCAACTTTGGATAACGCTGTTTAATGTCTTCAACCGAACGGCCTAAAAGTCGCTTCACTGAAATAATGGTATTTTTAGGGTCTGTCTCTGCCGCATCCAAGGCAGAATAACCTACATTGAAGCCATCTAATTTGTAATGCACCGCCGATGGTAAGATAGCGCGGTCTTCTGCATCAAGGAGTGGACTTGCTTGCCCGCTGCGCACTGAAGCAACGAGTGAGTTTGTGGTACCTAGGTCAATACCTGCTGCGAGCTTATGTTCATGAGGTGCAGAACTTTGGCCTGGTTCTGCTATCTGTAGTAATGGCATGACATTCCTATTCTATATACGACTAGTTAAGTAACTTGTCTTCTAGTCGTTCGATTTCTACTAATAACTTGGCAATAAATTTCAGTTTTCTTACGCTATCGGCCGCTTCAACCCAACATTGATCATTGATCTGTTGCTCAACTTGTTGCAACTGCTGCTTGTGCATTTTGGCCACTTTAGATTCAAAATCAAACAGTAAGTCATCCGCATTAGCACTATCGCCAATTTCCTCAAGCTCTTCGCGAAGTTCCATCTGCTGCATTAAAAATAAAGGATCTTGCAATGTTTGCTGCTCAGAGCGAATATCGTGCTCGTTCTCAGCCAACATATATTCAGCGCGGGCAATAGGACTCTTTAAGGTTTGATATGCATCATTGATGCTTGCTGCTTTTTGCACAGCCATCAAACGGTCGCGCTCAGAAGCAGTAGCAAACTTATCGGGATGAAAACGACGCTGCAATTCTCTGAATTGAGAAGAAAGAAGGCTACCATCCACATTAAACTGTGTTGGTAGCCCGAATAATTCGAAATGGTTCATAATGAGACTCTCGATATTTAAAGAGAGAGGGCTCATCCTAATGATGAACCCTAGCCTTAACTCGCTCGCTAAACGTTGAAGCTTTCGCCGCAGCCACATTCACCCTTAGCGTTCGGGTTATTGAATTCAAACCCTTCGTTAAGACCTTCTTTAACGTAATCTAGCTCGGTACCATCAAGATAAACAAGGCTCTTGGCATCGATCACCACTTTAACGCCCTTGTACTCGAAGATGCTGTCTTCTTCATTTACGTCATCTACGAATTCAAGCACATACGCCATACCTGAACAGCCCGTTGTTTTAACACCCAGTCTTAAACCGACGCCTTTGCCTCGACTGTCTAGGAATGCTCTAACGCGGTCTGCCGCGGTTTCTGTCATTGTGATGGCCATACTACAACCTTTATTGCCAATGAGGGGAAGCCTCCCCTCTAATTATTACTCTTGATGTTTTTTCTTATAATCTGAAACAGCTGCTTTAATTGCATCTTCAGCTAGGATAGAACAGTGCACCTTAACCGGTGGCAACTCTAGTTCTTCAGCAATTTCAGAGTTCTTGATTGAAGCTGCTTCATCAACGGTTTTACCCTTAACCCACTCAGTAACAAGTGAGCTAGATGCGATAGCACTACCACAACCATAAGTTTTAAATTTAGCATCTTCGATGATGCCCTCAGGAGTCACCTTGATTTGTAGTTTCATTACGTCGCCACAAGCGGGTGCGCCTACCATTCCACTGCCTACGCTTGGGTCTTCTTTATCGAAAGAACCAACATTGCGTGGGTTTTCGTAGTGGTCAATTACTTTTTCACTGTAAGCCATAATATAGTCCTCTAATCCTCTACTTCCTTGGAATTAGTGATGTGCCCACTCTACGGTGTCCAAATCAATACCTTCCTTGTACATATCCCAAAGTGGAGACATGTCGCGTAATTTTGTTACCGCAGTGCGAATTTGCTCTACCGCATAGTCAATTTCTTCTTCTGTCGTGTAGCGACCGAAAGAGAAACGCACTGAGCTGTGAGCTAGTTCATCATTGAGGCCTAGTGCTCGCAATACATACGAAGGCTCAAGGCTTGCAGATGTACATGCTGAGCCAGATGAAACAGCTAAGTCTTTCAGTGACATAAGCAGGGACTCACCTTCAACAAACGCAAAGCTTACGTTTAGGTTGTGTGGTACACGCTGCTCAAAATCACCATTAACCGTTACTGCTTCCAAATCTTTAACCGCATTAAATAGGCGATTACGCAGATTCAGAGCATGTTGGTAATCTTTTTCCATATCCAATTTAGCCACACGGAATGCTTCACCCATACCTACGATTTGGTGAGTTGGAAGTGTGCCAGAGCGGAAACCGCGCTCATGACCACCACCGTGCATTTGTGCTTCTAAGCGAATACGTGGTTTACGACGAACATACAAAGCGCCGATGCCTTTAGGACCATATACCTTATGTGCAGATAGCGATAGCAAGTCGACCTTAGTCTCTTGCACATCAATCGGTAGCTTACCTGCTGATTGAGCCGCATCCACATGGAAAACAATTTTTCGCTCGCGGCACAATTCGCCAATTGAAGTGATATCTTGAATCACGCCAATCTCGTTGTTTACGTGCATGATAGATACCAGAACAGTATCTTCACGCATTGCATCTTGAAGCTTGTTTAGGTCAATAATGCCATTGGCTTCAGGCTGTAGATAGGTAACCTCGAAACCTTCACGCTCAAGCTGACGACATGGGTCTAATACCGCTTTGTGTTCAGTTTTGCAGGTGATGATGTGCTTGCCTTTCTTTGAATAGAAACGAGCTGCACCCTTAATAGCAAGGTTATCTGATTCTGTTGCGCCAGAGGTAAATACGATTTCACGAGGATCCGCATTTAGAAGATCAGCAATCTGTTCACGAGCATTATCTACAGCTTCTTCTGCTTGCCAACCATAGCGATGTGAGCGAGACGCTGGGTTGCCGAAGGTACCATCCATAGTCATATACTGGACCATTTTCTCAGCAACACGCTCATCTACTGGGCAAGTGGCTGAATAGTCTAAATAAATTGGCAGTTTCATTATTTACTCCAAGTAAAACTGTTTGCTCTATGAGCGGACATTGACGCCGATTGCATCGGCTATCGATTTAGAGCTAAAACCATGATTAGAGGCTAACTCTATATCTTGGCGTCCTGAAATCGCTAAAACTTCATTGTCCAACATCAACTCACCTAAGGTGATATTGTTTAAAAAATCACTGATTCGAGAACTCAAATCACGCCAAAGCGTGTGGGTGAGACAACGAGCGCCTCCCTGACAATTGGCTTTTCCATTACAACGCGTTGCTTCAACTGATTCATCAACCGCTGAAATAATGGTGCCAATAGCAATAAGTTGCGCGTCTTTTCCTAGGTTGTAACCACCACCTGGACCTCGAACACTAGCAACTAAACCCGCTTTGCGTAGCTTTGAAAATAATTGTTCTAGATAAGAAAGAGATATACCCTGACGTTCCGATATGTCAGCCAGAGGTACTGGTCCTGACTGAGAATGCAATGCTACATCAAGCATGGCTGTTACGGCATATCTTCCTTTCGATGTAAGCTTCATATCACACTCTTTTCAATTACTTCGTTGCGGAAAGTCTCCCATACCCGACAAAAACGGTCAAGTATTTATTTGACCAATTTACTCAAGTATTTAACCTTATACGTAATATGGCTATTATTTGTGCGAAACTTTCTTTTGTATCGCTGTAAGGATACCGCGTAGGATATTGATTTCTTGAGCTTCAGGACGAGCGCGACTGAATAGTCGTCTCAGTTTATTCATCACTTGGTTAGGCTTATCCTTCTCAATAAACTGGGTATCAAGAAGCACATTTTCAAGGTGCTGATAAAACATTTCTAATTCATTATGACGTGAATAGACCACTGACTCATCTTCTGGATATTGAGCCTTGTCACTTTCTAGAAACGCCATTCTCACTTCGTAACAAAGGGTTTGTACCGCCATCGCTAGGTTCAGTGAACTATATTCAGGGTTAGCAGGTATGGCGACATGATACTGACACAGTTGCAGTTCATCATTAGTTAAGCCGGTCCGTTCACGACCAAACACAAGAGCAACTGAGGTATTCCTGCCTTCTTCAACAAACTTAACGCCACATTCGCGAGGCTCTAGCATTGGCCAATTAAGGGTTCGAGAGCGTGCACTCGATCCAACAACAAGGGCACAATCGGCCACAGCTTCTTCCATGGTCGAAAATCTTTGTGCGTTATTCACTACATCGTCAGCGCCTGCCGCCAATGCCATGGTTTGCTCATCTATTTCACATTGCGGATCAACCAAGACCAACTGAGTCAGCCCCATCACCTTCATTGCTCGTGCAGCTGAACCAATATTCCCAGGGTGAGAAGTTCCCACCAGTACCACTTTGACGTTCTGTAACATCAAACTTACCTCTATATTTCACAACCGACGCATACTAACACATCCCAAAAGCGGAATAAAAAAAACACTCGCGCAAAAAATAACCACTTCCCTTTTGTCACAATCTTGCTTATACTCCGCCCCGCTTTCCGTTCTTTAACATCCGTTGGGTATAATTATGCATCCTATGCTAAATATCGCTATTCGCGCTGCGCGAAAAGCAGGCAATCATATTGCGAAATCTCTTGAAACTGCTGACAAAATTGAAATCTCGCTGAAAGGCGAAAATGACTTTGTGACTAACATCAACAAAGACGCAGAACATGTGATTATCGATACAATCAAATCTTCTTACCCTGACCACAGCATCATCGCTGAAGAGTCTGGTTTAACTGTAGGTAAAGATGACGCAGTTCAATGGATCATTGACCCACTGGATGGCACCAATAACTTCGTTAAGGGTATCCCACACTTCTCTGTATCTATCGCTGTTCGTATCAATGGCAAAACAGAAGTTGCTTGTGTTTATGACCCAATGCTTAACGAGCTTTTCACTGCACAACGTGGTTCTGGCGCACAGCTAAACAACGCCCGCATCCGTGTTAAGCAACTAAAAGACCTTCAAGGTACTGTTCTTGCAACGAGTTTCCCAACTAAGCAAAAGCAACACTCTGAATCTTACTTCAAAATCATGAGCTCTCTATTTGTAGAAGTTGCTGACTTCCGTAGCACTGGTTCTCCTGCTCTTGACCTATGTTATCTTGCTGCTAACCGTGTTGATGGTTACTTTGAGCTTGGTCTTAAGCCTTGGGATATCGCTGCAGGTGAGCTTATCGCTCGTGAAGCTGGCGCAATCTTAACTGACTTTGGTGGCGGTACTGACTACATCAAATCTGGTAACCTTGTTGGTTCAAGTGCACGCGGTGTTAAGAATATTCTTCGCCACGTACGTGAGAACGCAAACGAAGGCATGCTGAAATAATTTCAGCCCTTTGAAAATAATATAAAAAAAACGGCCATCATCTGATGGCCGTTTTTGTATCTAACTTTTGACTATTTAATCAATTGCTAGCTTAACAGTGTTCACGAACAGTATCGGCTATGCGGTTAGCTAACTTAAGCACTAACTCGCCATTTTCACCTTCTACCATTACTCGAATCAAAGGCTCAGTACCGGACTTACGTAAAAGCACACGTCCTTTGTTACCCAATTCTTGCTCTGCTTGCAGGACGGATTCTTTAACGACATCTAACTGCATTGGATCGGTGTTACCTGAGAAACGAACGTTGATAAGCTCTTGCGGATAGAGTGTCATCCCTTGCGATAGGTCAAATAGGCTCATGCCGCTATCAACGATCGAGGACAGAACTTGAAGAGCCGCAACAATGGCATCACCCGTAGTCACTTTATCTAGCAAGATAACGTGACCTGAGTTTTCAGCACCAATGCTCCAACCTTTTTCTTTCAGCTGCTCCATCACATAACGATCGCCTACTGCCGCACGCGAGAAAGGAATACCCAATTGCTTGAGGCCATTTTCCATCCCTAGGTTCGTCATCAAAGTGCCAACAACACCGCCTTTTAACTCACCACGACGCAGAGCGTCACGCGCAATGATGTAAGCGATTTGGTCACCATCAACTTTATTACCTTTATGGTCAACCATGATAATGCGGTCACCATCGCCATCAAAACCAAGGCCTAGATCAGCTTTTTCTTCAACGACTTTAGCTTGCAGTGCACGAACATCCGTTGCACCCACTTCAGCATTAATGTTCAAGCCGTCAGGCTCACAGCCCATAAGCACCAAATTTGCACCTAGCTCTTTAAATACATTTGGAGCGATGTGATACGTTGCACCGTGAGCACAATCAACCACAATCTTTAGTGAGCTTAGGTTTGCATTGCTTGGGAAGGTGCTTTTACAAAATTCAATATAACGACCCGCCGCATCATTCATACGTGAGGCTTTACCCAGCAGTGCTGACTCAACACATTCAATGTCTTTATCTAGCTCAGCTTCAATAGCAAGTTCAATGTCATCTGGCAGCTTTGAACCCTCAGAGGAGAAAAACTTGATGCCGTTGTCATAATAAGGATTATGAGATGCTGAAATAACTATGCCCGCTTCAGCGCGGAACGTTTGCGTTAAGTAAGCAACTGCAGGTGTTGGCATTGGACCGGTAAAGGTTGCTTTTAAACCCGCTGCAGCAAGCCCAGCCTCGAGTGCAGACTCAAGCATATAACCTGAGATTCGAGTATCTTTACCAATAATGACTTTCTTGGTGCCTTGTTTAGCCAAAACACGACCCGCAGCCCAACCTAGCTTTAATACAAAATCCGGAGTGATTGGGTATTGGCCCACTTTTCCTCGAATACCGTCAGTACCGAAATAACGTCGTTTAGACATTGTCTAATTCCTATTTATTATTTTAATGATTCCATAAAGCTCACGACTCGTACGGCATCTACCGTTTCTTCAACGTCGTGAACTCGAATGATCTGTGCACCTTTCTGTGCAGCTACAACCGCACATGCCACACTGGCAGAAACGCAATCTGCAGGCGCTTTATCTAGCAACTTGAACACCATCGACTTTCGAGACATCCCCGCTAACAGTGGCAGGCCAAAGCGATGAAATTGCTCTAAATGTTGCAGTAAATGGTAGTTGTGTTCAAGTGTTTTACCAAATCCAAAGCCCGGATCCAGAATTAACTTATCTTTGTCTATTCCCACGCCCTCGCAAGCCTTGATACGTTCTGTCAAAAATGAAGCTACATCTAAAACCAAATCATCATAGTGTGGATTAGCCTGCATCGTTCTTGGTTGACCTTGCATATGCATGAGACAAATAGGAACGCCACTGTCAGCCGCAACTTGCAATGATCCAGGCTCTTGCAGTGCTCTTACATCATTGATCAAGTCCGCTCCGGCCTCAATGGCTTGGCGCATAACTTCCGCTTTACTGGTATCGATAGATATCCAGACATCAGACTCAGCGCGCACAGCTTTGATTATGGGAATAACGCGATCGAGCTCTTGTTGTAACTCTACCTCTGGAGCTCCAGGTCTTGTTGACTCCCCACCAATATCAATAATGGTGGCACCTGCAGCAATCATCTTTCGAGATTGGGCTAGCGCATCATCAATTCGGTTGTATTGACCACCGTCAGAAAACGAATCAGGGGTGACATTGAGTATGCCCATGACTTGAGGTGAAGAAAGGTTGAGTTGTTTTTTTCCACTATTTAGGATCATAACATTAAAGAATTTTAGAAAGTTTAAAGCGATAATTTGTGAGGGGTAGAAACAGAAAAACCCCGAGAGATCTCGGGGTTTGCTTACTTAGCTATTATTCTGAATCTTTTTCAGCTGGTTCTGTTTTAGATTCTTCTGCCGTTTCTGGCTCAGCTTTTGCTTCAGCCTTTGGCTCTTCAACTGGTTTTGATTGTTCACCCCAACCCGCTGGTTCACGAATATCACTACGACGTTCCATTAGATCATCAATCTGACCTGCATCAATGGTTTCGTATTTCATCAATGCATCTTTCATTGTATGCATGATATCCATGTTCTCTTCAAGAATCTGACGAGCTCTAGCGTAGTTTCGGTCAATGATTTGACGAATCTCGTCATCAATCAGCTTAGCGGTATCATCAGACATGTGTTTAGTCTGAGTTACGCTACGACCCAAGAATACTTCGCCTTCTTCTTCAGCATATAGAAGAGGACCTAGTTTCTCAGAGAAGCCCCACTGAGTCACCATCTTACGAGCGATATCAGTCGCACGTTCGATATCATTTGATGCACCAGTAGATACACGTTCTTTACCGTAGATAAGCTCTTCAGCTAGACGACCACCATAAAGGCTTGAAATCATCGACTCAAGGTGGCGACGGTTCATACTTACACGATCTTGCTCTGGTAAATACATCGTCACACCTAGCGCACGGCCACGTGGGATAATAGAGACCTTATACACAGGATCGTGCTCAGGAACCAAACGACCTATGATGGCGTGACCTGCTTCGTGGTATGCCGTTGACTCTTTAATGTCATCCGTCATTACCATAGAGCGGCGTTCTGCACCCATCATGATTTTGTCTTTCGCTTGCTCAAACTCGGCCATAGAAACGTTGCGCTTGTTACCACGAGCTGCAAATAGAGCAGCTTCGTTGACAAGGTTAGCAAGGTCTGCACCGGAGAAACCAGGCGTACCACGAGCAATCAAAGATGGCTCTACATCGCTAGCAAGAGGAACCTTACGCATGTGTACTTTTAGAATCTGCTCACGGCCACGTACATCTGGAAGACCTACCACTACCTGACGGTCAAAACGACCTGGACGAAGTAATGCAGGGTCCAATACGTCAGGACGGTTAGTTGCAGCGATAACGATAATACCTTCGTTACCCTCAAAACCATCCATCTCTACCAGCATTTGGTTCAATGTTTGTTCACGCTCATCGTGACCACCACCAACACCCGCGCCACGCTGACGACCTACGGCATCGATCTCATCGATGAAGATGATACAAGGTGCTGCTTTCTTCGCTTGCTCGAACATGTCGCGCACACGAGATGCACCCACACCAACGAACATTTCTACAAAGTCAGAACCTGAGATAGTAAAGAACGGTACTTTAGCTTCACCTGCAATCGCCTTCGCAAGTAGGGTTTTACCCGTACCTGGAGGACCGACTAGCAAGACACCTGTTGGGATCTTACCACCCAACTTTTGGAATCGACTTGGGTCGCGAAGGTAATCCACTAGTTCTTTCACGTCTTCTTTGGCTTCATCACAGCCAGCGACGTCAGAGAACAGTGTTTTGATTTGTTCTTCACTCATCATACGAGCTTTTGATTTACCGAAAGACATGGCACCTTTACCGCCACCGCCTTGCATTTGACGCATGAAGAAGATCCACACACCAATCAGCAGAATCATTGGGAACCATGAGATGAAGATAGTGCCTAGAAGACTTTGCTCTTCTGGTGGCGTACCTGTCACCTTCACGTTTTGATTGATCAGGTCATCAAGAAGCTTAGTGTCGTACACAGGCATATAAGTCACGTTACGTGAGTTATCGCTGCGATAAAAAACGATTTCTTTATCGTTAATTTTAGCTTCACGAATCTGGCCTTGGCCAACTTCCTGTATAAAAGTGGTGTAATCCACTGATTTTCCGTTGCTGTCTCCAGGGCCAAAGCTCTGGAAAACGGACATTAGCACTACAGCTATCACTAGCCACAGAATTAGATTTTTTGCCATGTCACTCAAGGTGTAAGCCTCTCGATAACTAATTGTAATTAAAAGTAGATTACTACAGTTTGGATGCTGTAGCCAGAATGTAAAGCTTTCTCAAGCTTGTTGAGCCGTTAGCCTTTGTAACCTGTTGCTACAACGAAGACTTCACGAGAGCGAGCTCGAGAAGAATCGGGTTTTCGAACTTTAACCGTTTTGAACATTTCACGTACATCTTTGACGAATTGATCAAACCCTTCGCCCTGAAATACCTTAACGACAAAGCTACCATTTGTAGCTAGAACTTGTCGACACATATCAAGGGCTAATTCGACCAAATACATAGCCCTTGGCTGGTCTACCGAGTTATTACCTGCAATATTGGGAGCCATGTCAGACATTACGACGTCCACCATGCTAGGTTGAATGCGTTCTAACAGCGCTTCAAGAACGCTCTCTTCACGAAAATCACCTTGCAGGAAGCTTACACCAGCAATAGGGTCCATTGGCAACAAATCACATGCAATAATTTGTCCATTGTCACCAACTATTTTTGCAGCGTATTGTGACCAACCACCAGGAGCGGCTCCTAAATCTACTACGGTCATTCCAGCAGAAAAGAGCTTATCTTTGGTGTGTATTTCTTCCATTTTGAAGTAAGCACGCGAACGGTAGCCTTTTTTTCTGGCTTCGTTGGCGTATTTATCATCAAAATGTTCTTTCAACCATCGACCCGAACTGGCCGAATGCTTTTGTTTACTCATTCAATTTCCAATGTGTTTTGAGTAGGCAAACCGCCTAATATTCCCGTTTCATGGATAAAGTATAGTCTTGAGACTTATATGACGTTAAAATAGGATTTTTCAACCCTTACATAAAAGAAATTGGCCGCGATATGAACTTAAGCACCAAACAAAAGCAGCATCTTAAAGGCTTAGCACACAACCTAAAACCGGTTGTGTTGATGGGCGCAAATGGACTTACTGAGGCTGTTCTAGCGGAAATTGAAATTGCATTGGGTCATCATGAATTGATCAAAGTTAAGGTAGCATCGGAAGATCGCGATACTAAAAACCTTATCATTGACGCTATCATTCGTGAGACTGGTGCAGAAAAAGTACAAACTATTGGTAAAACACTGGTTATGTACCGCCAATCAGAGCAACGCAAAATCGAACTGCCACGCAAATAGGCTGCAACGATTAATCGTTCTCATTAAAAAAGGCTGCAGATGCAGCCTTTTTGATATCTAAAGCCAATAAGCTTATAGATATTCTACTTGATCAATTTCGTAATCTTTTACGCCACCAGGCGTGGTGATAGTCACTTCATCACCTTCCATTTTGCCAATAAGGCCACGTGCGATAGGCGAGCTAACAGAAATACGACCTAGCTTAATTTCCGCTTCATCTTCACCTACGATCTGATACTTGAATTCTTCTTCTGTATCTACATCGATTAGCGTTACTGTTGTGCCAAAAATTACCTTACCGCTGTTATCCATCTTAGTGACGTCAATAACCTGAGCAACAGATAACTTGTATTCAATATCGCGAATCTGAGCTTCACAGATGCCTTGCTCCTCACGAGCGGCGTGATATTCAGCATTCTCTTTAAGGTCGCCTAACTCACGAGCCTCAGCAATAGCAGTCGAGATCAGTGGACGCAGTTTAAGCAGTCTTTCTAATTCTGTTTTTAGTTGCTGTTCGCCACGAACAGTCATTGGTACTTTTTCCATATTAAACCTCATTTGCCCAGCAAATATAGGGCAACAAAAAACCTATCAAGCGAAGGCTCAATAGGTAACTAACTGATAGTGATAGGCCAATTGTACCGAAAAGTCTGCTTTTTTTCACCAAAATTCGACGTATTGATTATAGGTAAAAGCGTGATGTAAATCACAATGCGACGGGCAAAAAACAAACAAAAACAACGGCATAAAGGTAAATAAACCTAAAAACTGCACATGTCATACCAATTGCATTACAACGCTAACACATTGTTTTTATTGAACCACAGTAACGTGGACATCATTTCGATACAAAAAGTTCCACTCCTTTACAACATTTTACTATCGCCTACTTATGCATCTAAGTCAGAATTCTAACCGAGAACAAATCTTATTAAGCGTAAAACACTGCGTATTACAATAACTTAGTGCAGTGCTTAACCAAGATTTTCTTAAAGGGAGTTTGGGTTTATACAGCCCACTTTTTATCGGACAAATACATTCTAGGACTTGGAAATGAACAAAAAGATTATTGCTCTAGCAGTAGCTGCTGCTGCTTTCGGTACTCAGGCATCAGCTGTTGAACTATACAACCAAGATGGTTCTACTTTCTCTATCGGCGGTCACGTATCTATTAGTGCTAAAGGCAACTCAGATGTTGGCGGTACAGACATCATCTCAAACTCGCCTCGTATTAACATGACTGCAACTCAAGACCTAGGCAACGGCTTCACAGCTGACGCTCGCGGTGAGTGGTCTGTAAACTACCTTAATGGTGGTGAAAACGCATTCTCTACTCGTTTAGGTTACATCGGCGTAACTCACGATACTTTTGGTCGCGCTGTTGGTGGTACTCAATGGTCTCCATACTACGACATCGCTGGTATCGCTGATATGCCAATCGCATTCGCGAACGACTTCCTATACGACAACCACGGTGCCCTAGGTACTGGCCGTGCGGAAAACATGATTTCTTACCGCAACGACATCCAACTAGGTGACAACCTATCTGTATTTGGTGGCCTAGGCTGGCAAGACGATGCAACTGCTGGCTTTGACTCTCGTGGTCAAGTAGCTATCGGTGCAAACTTCGCTGATTTCATGGTTGGTTACTCTTACAACGCTGGTGATCGTACTGACGGTGTAATTGGTACTAAAGAAGCAACTTCTCACGCTCTTTCTGCTAAGTACGGTTCTTACGGTAACGGTCTATACGTAGCTGCTGTATACACTATGAACGAATACATGCATGGTACTAGCAACTACAACACTGGTGCTTCAACTGCTGGTGTTCTTAAAGACTCTGACGGCATCGAATTCATCGCTGCATACGCATTTGCTAACAGCCTAAACCTATCTATCAACTACGAAGCAGTTGAAGGTAACGACAAAGCAATCGTAGACGGTACTGTATACAGCCAAATGGCATTCCAAGCGGAATACAACATCACTCCAACTTTCGTTACTTTTGCTGGCTACCAGCTTGACCTAGGTTCTGACCTATACAACAAAGAAAACGACATGTGGAACGTTGGTGTTCGTTACTACCTATAATGGTATAACAACCTAAATTCCTAATAAAACACCTGCCTCTTGGCGGGTGTTTTTGTTTATACTGATCTCTAAATTGCTTCTGCCTTAATTAGGGATGTTATGCGCACTCTCACCTTTTTGCTGACCTGTGTTTCCACAGCGGCAATGGCTTCAATCTCAACCCCTTATGAGGTTCTTCCTCCTGGGCAGCTTTCCAGTGTTATCGTCACCAAAGGTGCCGCTGTAGAGTCCTCTGTAAATGCCGAACAGCTTCTTCCTCCAGCAAGTACCCTAAAATTGGTCACAGCTCTTGCAGCTAAACTGCACTGGAAAGAAGGGTATCAATTTTCTACCGAGCTTGTTAAGCAGGGCAATGATTATACGCTTCGCTTCTCAGGTGACCCAAGTTTAAGTCGTCAAGACCTTGAGACTCTGCTTAAAAATCTAAAAGGCAAAACCATTTCAGGCAACCTTTACCTAGATGGATCGATATTCAGTGGTTATGACCGAGGTGTCGGCTGGCCATGGGATGTGTTAGGCGTTTGCTATGCGGCACCGGCTTCGGCTTTAAGTCTAGAAGGCAATTGCGTTCAAGCATCACTAAAGACACTCGATAACGGCGCTACGTCCGCATTTGTGCCCAAACATCAGCCAATAAAAGTCATTACCAATGTAAAAGCGGTAAGCCAAGAAGAGAAAAATAACAGTTACTGTGATCTTAACTTAACCACAGCGCCTAGCAATAGCTACACGCTTAGCGGATGTTTAGTCAATCGAGACAAACCATTGCCACTCAAGTTTGCAGTGCAGTCTCCTAGCTTGTTTGTGAAAAAAACCATCTCTAACCTCCTGCAACAACATAACATCACGCTCAATGGCAAGGTGAAATTAGGTAAAGCAACACACAATGCAGTACTTGTAGCCGAACACAAATCGGCTCCTCTAGACGAAATGCTAGAGTTCATGTTGCATAAATCTAATAATTTGTATGCGGACAATATAACTAAGCAGTTGGGAGCCGACTTTTATGGCGCACAGGGAAGCTTCAACAGTGGCACCTCAGCGATTAGAGAGATCCTACTTCAGCAAACGGGGATTGACCTTGCTAATGCGGTATTAGAGGATGGCTCAGGATTATCTCGCAACAACCGAGTTTCCCCTCAAGTCATGATGCAGATAATGCAGTACATAAAGAATAACGATGACAAGGTGCACCTTATTGCCCTACTGCCTACATCAGGTTTAGATGGCACCTTAAAGTATCGTCCAAGCATGCGAAACACGCCGATCAAAGGCAATATTAAAGGGAAGAGTGGTTCACTGTTTGGTAGCCACAACATGGTCGGATACAGTTATGATGAGCAGGGAAATATCAAATACACTTTTGTGCAGTTTGTTAGCAATTACCACCCTGAACCTAGGATTAAAGGCGTTGAACCAGCAATCACTCAGTTTGAAAAAGCTTTCTACGGATCTTTAGTAACACAGTAAATTAGCAACAAAAAACGGGCTCTGCATTGTAATGACAGAGCCCGTTTTTATTTGTTTTGACTAGGATAGGCCTAAGAAGTAATTGACCACGTTAAAATAGATCCACATCCCCGTAATGTCTACGATTGATGCCAATACTGGACTCACCAATACCGCAGGATCTAATTTGAAGGCTCTTGCAATAATAGGTAGCACACCGCCTAAAGTGGTTGAAATAGAGATCTGAATAAACAGAGCGACTGCAATTGCCAAGGCAATGATATTGAGGTCATGACCACCGGTTGAAACGCCATCACTGAACAGTAGAATGCGTCCAACGATCACTATTGCTATCACAAAGCCAATGCACAAAGCCACTCGGCTTTCTTTCCAGAGTACTGACAGCCACTGCCTTTTTTTGAGCTCCCCTGTTGCCAACGCCCTAATGACTAACGTTGCCGACTGAGTACCTGTATTGCCACCCGCAGCGGCAATGACGGGCATATAGATAGCAAGAAGCACCAATTGGCTTAGAGTATCCTCATAACTTGCAATGATCAGACCTGAAACGATCCCCATCAAAGCCAAACCAATGATCCAACCAATGCGTTGCTGCACATGTGCCAGCACACCCGTGGAAAGGTACCCTTTGTGAGGCTCAGCCTCAGAGCGAATAAATCCTAACTGATGAGCAAAATGTCGCGCTCTTACGTCTTCTCCAACAACTTCTAGTTCCGCAATAATATGCTGAACAAAAGCCACAGAGCATTGATTAAGAATCGCCACTGCCTCTTCAATAGGCATCACTTGTAGCAGTTTAACCTGCTGTTTTACATCATATTTCAAAAATGCGCTTGTTGCTGCGCAGATTTCCTCACGAGAAAAATCAGATACATCGTGAGCTAAAGTTGTGTTCATTACCGTCATGGCGAATCTCCCGATTAGCTGTGTCGACACCAGCATAAAAGCTGATATAAATGGGGTAACGACCATCGAAATAACACGTACGCTTCGCATCAGAATAGCGAGGCAATTCCATGATATTTATGACTAGAGTGTAAGGAGAAAAATCGAGAGAGAATCAGAAAAGATTTGATAAAAGTTCTCTACCACTGAGGCAGAGACGAAGAACGTACATACCGACAGAGGGTTATTTTTCTCCCTTCATACTAGGAGGATGGTCGGTAGTGTTCATAGTGTTCTCCAAAGGTTACTGAGATGCCCCAGCGCCGCGTAATATATCAAAAACATGACTTGGTTCACAAGTTCATAGATATAAAAAAAGGCGCCAAATAGGCGCCTATTAATCAATGGTAACAACTTAACCTATTTGAAGGTAAGACGAGCAAATTTACGCTTACCTACTTGGAACACATACGTGCCCGCTTGAGGTACAAATTTACTGTCAGTGAGTTTCTCACCATCAATTTTAGCTGCGCCCTGCTTAACCATGCGCATCGCCTCTGAAGAAGATGAGCATAGGCCCGCTTCTTTAAGAAGGTTACTTACAGGACGGCCTACTTCGAATTCAAACTCAGGCATTTCCTCTGGGATTTGACCTTTTTGAAAACGATTAATGAACTCTTGTTCTGCCGCATCAGCATCGGCTTCAGAGTGGAAGCGAGTAATAATTTCTTTAGCCAGCAAGATCTTAACATCACGAGGGTTTTTACCGTTCTCGACGTCTGCTTTGAACTGCTCAATCTCAGCCAGAGGACGGAAAGAAAGTAACTCGTAGTAGCTCCACATAAGTACGTCAGAGATAGACATGATCTTACCAAACATATCGCTTGGTGCATCGCTAACGCCGATGTAGTTGTGAGCAGATTTTGACATCTTCTTCTCACCATCAAGGCCGACAAGAAGAGGCATAGTCAATACAGCTTGAGGCTTTTGACCGTGGGCCTTCTGCAGCTCACGTCCCATTAGAAGGTTAAACTTCTGATCAGTACCACCAAGCTCTACGTCAGTTTCCATAGCTACAGAGTCGTAACCTTGCAGTAGCGGGTACATGAACTCATGGATAGCAATTGGCTGGCCACCAGCATAACGCTTTTTAAAGTCATCACGCTCTAGCATGCGCGCTACAGTCTGATTAGCAGCAAGACGTAACATACCCTCAGCGCCAAGTTCACCTAACCACTCAGAGTTAAAGGCAATCTTGGTTTTTGCAGGATCTAGGATCTTGAACACTTGCTCTTTATACGTTTCTGCATTTCGCAGAACATCTTCACGAGTCAGAGGTGGACGAGTTGTGTTTTTACCCGTCGGATCCCCTACCATACCGGTGAAGTCACCGATTAAGAAGGTGACATCATGTCCAAGATCTTGGAATGTACGCAGTTTATTAAGAATAACTGTGTGACCAAGGTGGATATCCGGTGCCGTTGGATCCGCGCCCAGTTTAATACGTAAAGGACGGTTTTCTTTCAGCTTGGCGATCAGCTCTTCTTCTGGAATCAGCTCTTCAACGCCACGCTTGATCTCAGATAAGGCAGCTTCAAAACTTGCCATATTAGTGTGCTCCCACAAAATCAGGAAAAAATATATCCCGACAGTGTACTTGAATAGCGATTAGTTTTGAAAGCAGTTAGACTAATGAAACACCAATTTTTCACTGATTATTTAACGAATCGGGATATGCTGACCATTTTTCAACGTTTACCTCTTTTGCATCGAGCGTTAATCTGCTGTTTTAGCGCACTTATTGTGGTTGCCCTATTTCTTCTTCCCGATCCTAGAAGCCTTCACGAGCAAGAAAATAACTATCAAGTCGGTCGTATTTACCCTCTAGAGATCAATGCCAAGGCTTTGTCACCTTCCGATCAAAAATTACCTATGGCAGTCATGCGTTGGGATACCCACAAAGTGCGCTCAGGCGAAAGTGCCTCTGTATTGTTTGATCGAATTGGTTTGTCACCTCGCCTATTGCATAACCTAGTAAGTAGTGATGACGAAATTAATAAACAGCTATCGCGCTTGCGTCCAAATGATGAATTGATTTTTGGATATGACGATCAGAATAATCTCATTCAATTGCAGCGTAAGATCAGCCCTTACGAAACCTTTAAAGCAGTAAAAAGTGGCGATAAATTTAAAGCTGTAACTGATAAGAAAGAAGTCTACACCCAACTTAATTACGCAGAAGCTAACATTACCTCAAGCTTTTGGAACGCCGCTATTGAAGCAAAACTAACACCGAACCAAATCATGAGTGTTGCGGGGATCTTTGGCTGGGATATCGACTTCGCCTTAGATATTCGTCCAAATGATAGTTTTAAGGTGCTATTTGAAGAAAACATTGTCGAGGGCGAATTCGTAGGTAGAGGTAAAATCTTAGCTGCACAATTCATCAACCAAGGTGACACCTTTAAAGCTGTTTTAGATGAAGACAGTGGTAACTATTACGACGAAAAAGGCCGCGCAATGAAAAAAGCCTTCTTGCGCTCACCGGTTGATTTTCGACGTGTAACTTCTAACTTCAACCCTAATCGTCGTCACCCAGTAACAGGAAAGGTCAGAGCCCATAGAGGCACGGATTACGCTGCCCCTGTTGGCACTCCTATATACGCGGCGGGCGATGGTGTCGTGCTTAAATCAGGTTATAACCAATTCAACGGTAACTATGTGTTTATTAAACACAGTAATATCTACATCACTAAGTACCTACACCTTCAAAAGCGCAGAGTAAAAGGTGGTCAAAGAGTTAAACAAGGACAAACCATAGGTACTTTAGGCGGAACAGGCCGAGTCACGGGCCCTCACCTTCACTACGAATTCTTGGTGAATGGCGTACATAAAAATGCGCGCACAGTTAAACTACCAGAAGCAAAATCTCTCACCGGTAACAAGAAGAAAGAGTTTATGAAGGTAGCCAGTCAACGTTTGGGTGAGTTAGAACGTTATCAGCATTTACTTACCGCTTCAGCAAACTAAAAAATTTCAGCTGACAGCTTTAAGCCTGACTGTCACACGCAAGTTAGATTAAATTGTATGTTAGGTTCTTGGGAAGTATTGAAAACTTATCCAAACAACTCGTCGTATCCGAGAGCTTTTATCGGGGACCTTTCGATTGTGTGCGTAGAAATAGATTCTCGATAAAAGCACTCGAGAATGACGCATATCTCAGAGCAGAGCTTGTGATCAAGAGACAAGCTACAAGCTGCAAGCCTGACTTTCATACACAAGTTAGATTAAATCGGCGGTTAGGTTTTTGGTAAGCATTGAAAACTTATCCCAAACAACTCGTCGTCCCCGAGAGCTTTTATCGGGGACCTTTCGATTGTGTGCGTAGAAATAGATTCTCGATAAAAACACTCGAGAATGACGCATAGCTCAGAGCAGAGCTTGTGATCAAGAGACAAGCTACAAGCTACAAGCCTGACTTTCATACACAAGTTAGATTAAATCGGATGCTAGATTCTTGGTAAGCATTGAAAACTTATCCCAAACAACTCGTCGTCCCCGAGAGCTTTTATCGGGGACCTTTCGATTGTGTGGCGTAGAAACAGATTCTCGATAAAAACACTCGAGAATGATGTATACCACAGGTGGGAATAACACCTACCTCATAGTTTGAATTGTGTTCAAGAGATAGGCGCTGAGCTATCAGCTAAAAGAGCGCCCCTTTCAATCTGTTTTTATCTTATTTCTTCCAAACATTAATAAACATGGCGTCAGTACCAGAGTTAGCACTGTAGCGAAGGCTAGCCCTCCGGCAATGGCTGTTGCTAGCTGGGTCCACCACTGAGTGCTAGGTGCGCCAATTTCAATTTTCTGGTTGATGAGATCTACATTGGTTTGTAGCACCATAGGCATTAAACCAAGAATGGTGGTAACTGTGGTAAGCATGACAGGTCGAAGACGCTGTACACCCGTTCGCAATATCGCTTCTTCTTTTGATAAGCCACGTTGACGCAATTGGTTAAAGGTATCTATTAAAACAATATTGTTGTTGACGACAATACCCGCCAACGCAATAACGCCAATGCCTGACATCACGATACCAAACGGGCGTTGGAACAAGAGCAAACCTGCAAAAACCCCAACCGTTGAAAACAACACTGCACTTAAGATCAATAACGCTTGATAAAAGCTATTAAATTGAGTGATCAGAATTAGAGCCATTACAGCCAGCGCCGCCAAGAAAGCGGACTGCAGAAAACTCGAAGAGTTTTGCTGCTCTTCATTTTGCCCTTTTATTCTAAACTCTACGCCTTCTGTTAGTTCCAAACCTTGCAATGCTTGCTGAATTGACGGTAACTCTATCGCGAGGTTATAGCCCTCGCTCATATCCGCCACGACATTAACAATACGCTTACCATCCAAGCGATTAATGGTGTCCTGCTTTGGTTCTGGCTTTACCTTCGCAAAATTAGTAATAGGCACTAATCCTACGTGTGTTTTTACTCTTAGCTCATCAAAACGACCAATATCTCGCTTATCTTCAGGGTAACGAACCAGTATATCCACCTCATCATCGGTATCATCGGGTAGGTAGTCCCCCACTCTTAAACCATTGGTAACAAACTGAACCGTATTACCCACCAAAGAAGCATCCGCGCCAAATCGAGACGCATCAGCGCGGTTTACATCGATAGTCCAATCAATACCTTCCTTGCTTGAATTGTCACTGATATTAGTCAAGGCAGGGTTACCATCAGCCCATAGACGTATTTTCTTGGCCGCTGAATCAATCAAATTAGGATCTCGAGAGGTCACCTCTATCACCAAGTCGTTCTCAACCGGAGGGCCTGCATCCGGAAACTTGTATTCAATCTCGACACCAGCAAACTTGTCCGTTCTTTCTCGCAGCTCTTCAATAATTTCTTTTACAGAACGGCGATTTTGCCAATCTACAGGTGTCACTTGTATGGTGCCTATTTCATCTTGACCGCCTGTTCGGGTGTAAACACTTTCAAGTTCAGGGTGACCTATGATCTCCCTTTCCAACTCGCGCATAATGCTGTCTTTCTCAATAATAGAGAGATCGCCATAAGAACGAGCCTTAACATTAAAGTAAGGTGGATCCACCTCTGGGAAAAACTCGGCACCAAGCCCTGCTTTGTTATAAGCAAAGCCAACAGCAAATGCCAACAGCACTGCACTCAACAACACTTTCAGAGGATGTTTAATGGCAATTGCGAGTGTGTGGTAATACAGTTTGGTAATGCCTGTAGCCTTTTCAAAATCACCATCGTGAAGTTGCTGCATACGAGTCTGCGTAGCCGCATTCATAAATTGAGGCTTACCAATCAAGCTACCTAAAACAGGCACAAATACCAGCGCCATTACCAAGGAAGCACTGAGAGTTGCTATCAAGGTCAGAGGAAGATACTTCATAAACTCGCCAGTGGTATCAGGCCAGAATAACAATGGAGCAAATGCGGCTAAAGTTGTTGCGGTTGAGGCGGTAATAGGCCACGCCATCCTCTTGGCTGCATCACGATAGGCCTCTTTGCGAGACGAACCTTCTTGCATTTTCCTATCAGCGAATTCAGTAACTACTATCGCCCCATCCACCAGCATTCCCACTGCCATAATAAGCGAGAACAGCACGACGATATTAACCGTCAGACCAAAGATAGAAAGTACCAGTAGACCGGTGAGGAAAGATCCAGGAATTGAAATACCGACTAAAAGAGCGGTGCGCATCCCAAGAATGGCAATGATAACAATAACGACAAGGATAATGGCTGACAGCACGTTGTTTTGAAGATCAGTCAACATGCGATCGACATCTTCAGAATCATCATAGGTGTACTTAACCAATAGGTTGCTTGGCCAATCAGGTAGCTTTTGAGCTTCTGCAATAACCGCCTTTACGATATCAACCGACTCTATAATATTTTCACCGGCACGCTTTTTGACATCAAGCACTACAGCACTTTCACCATCCAATCGTGCAAAACTCTCAGGATCTCTAAAAGAGCGTCTTACCGATGCGACATCACCAAAGGTAATCACTTGCTTGCCATCTACCTTAACCGGCAATTCAAGCACATCTTGCAAAGACGCAAAAACAGAGGGCACTTTCACTGAAAAGCGTCCATAACCGGTATCCACAAAACCTGCCGCCACTACGCGGTTACTCGCCGCAATCAAGTTATAGATATCTCCCTGATCAAGGCCATAGCTCTCCATCAATAGGGGATCAACGATCACCTCAACAATATCGTCGCGATCACCGGCTATATCTACTTCTAAGATCTGCTTGAAGCTCTCTAATTTATCTTGAATCCGACGGCCGATCTGAACGATGGTTCGCTCTGGCACTGTGCCATACAAAGCCACCGACAAAATAGGTTGTTCGCTGGCAAGGGTCACTTCATTTACTGTGGGATCATCACTGTCATCTGGAAGCTTTGATTTAGCCAGATCAACTGCCTCTCGAACATCTGTCATTGCTTTGTTGAGGTCACTGCCTGCCACAAATTCTAGCGTCACCGAACCATGCCCTTCAGATGCAGTAGAAGTCATTTTTTTAACGCCCTCAATTGAGCGAAGTTCTTGCTCTATGGGGCGTACTAGCATTCGCTCTGCATCTAGAGGTGAGATGCCTTGATGACTCACTGAGACATAAATAATAGGAATGGTAATGTCTGGGCTCGATTCCTTAGGAATAGTGATATAGGTATATACACCAGCCACTATTAGCATAAATAAAAGCGTTAATACTGTCCTAGAACGGTTGAGAGCAGCATCAATGATAGAGTGCATAATTTACCCTCTACTGTCGAACAGCGATGACAGAGTCACCATCACGAACAAAGCCCTGCCCTTTGGTGACAATTTCAACGCTGTCACCTAAGCCACTCAACCAGACACCATCTTGCTCAGCTTTTACAATCTGAATGCCAACAAAATACACCTTATTCTGCTGCAGTGTTTTCACGCCAAGGTTACCCGCTTCATCCAGTGCTAGCATCGCTGGCGTGACCTTAACCGCCATTTGAGTTTCCAGTTCAAGCTCGACCTCTGCACTCACGCCAGAGGGAAGCATTTGATCTTTATTCGCAATTTCTATTTCAATGGGAAAGGTATTGGTTGTCACAGAAGAGTTTCGAGACACATAGCGCAGGGTGCCCTGAAGTTTTTCGCCTCTAAGTAAGGTAATGTCGGCTGTTTGCCCTTTCTTTACGTGCTGGATATGTCGCTCGCTGAGATCAGCTTCAATAACAAGTGTTTCAAGATCAATAAGATGAGCCACCTCATCGCCACGCGACACATAATCCCCCAATTCAACATGTAAACGATCGATGATGCCATCAAACGGAGCTCGAATAATGCTGTTCTTGAGGCCTAATTTAACATTGGCGACCGTCGCTTTTGCATTGACAAGTTCAGCTTCTGCTTTAGTAAAAGCCACCTCATTCTGTAATCCACGTTTTTTAAGGGAGGTAGCAGCATCAAACTCTTTTTGTTTAACTCGCAACAAGGCATTTGCACGATCTAGCTGGATTTCCAAATCACCTTTGTCAATTAAAGCGATGATTTGCCCACGTTTGACCGTAGCACCCTTGCGAACCCTTAATGTTTTTATCGTGCCCGCGAGCTCGGCACTGAGTTCAACATGACGATTGGGAGCAGTTCGGCCATAGAGTTCGATTTTGCGAGCGACCGGCTCGGCATTGAATTGAGTAACAACAACCTTAGCTAAAGGTACGCTGCGTTCTGTTGCTGGAGGCTGTTCTGGGGACTGTTCTGCCCTAAGAGCGCCGGCTGCAAGCCAAGCACCAAGGACAACAACAAGAGTAAGCGAGATGATCCAAGGTCGTTGGGCAAAAAAATGCCCTGTCCTTCTTAACGGCATAACTAAATCCTTTTAATTATCAGTAGGCGACCTTGCCTAGCTGTTTATACGGCACAGCCTTTGTAATTGACTACTGTACCGAATACTGCCGGTTATTTCTGAGGGTAGGATCACACGCTAAATGAGGCTCCACAACCGCAAGTGGTTGTTGCATTCGGGTTATTAATGAAGAAACGTGCACCTTCAAGCCCCTCTGTGTAATCAACTGTTCCACCGATTAAATACTGCAAAGACATAGGGTCTACCACTAGGGTCACCTCATCTTTCACTATAATCGAGTCGCCTTCATTCACTTTCTCATCGAAGGTAAACCCATATTGAAAACCACTACAACCACCACCTGTAATGTATACACGCAGTTTAAGTTCAGGATTTTCTTCCTCTGTAATCAATACCTTAACGCGCGCAGCTGCTGCGTCAGAAAAATTCAAAGGGACATTTAATTCGCTCACCGAGACCTCTCTTTATTCGATGTTGCCACTCTAGGTGGCAGTGTTGTTGTGGCGATTATCTAATACCTGAGCAAAGTGTTCAAGTATTGTAATCTCGCGACTCGAACTAATAGTGAGACACAAGCGTTAGACTTGTGCCCAATATTTATTACAATGCTGTCATTCCCAAAATGCTATCCAAAAGCAAGGATTCTTTAATGAGCAAATCAGAAGCACTCTATCAGCAAGCACAAACCATTATTCCTGGTGGTGTTAATTCGCCAGTACGCGCATTTAATGGCGTTGGCGGTTCCCCACTTTTCATTGAACGCGCTGATGGTTCTCGTATCTATGATGCAGACGACAAGGCTTATATCGACTACGTCGGGTCATGGGGACCAATGATCTTGGGCCACAATAACCCTGTTATTCGTGATGCTGTTGTAGAAGCTGCGCAGCGTGGCCTTAGCTTTGGTGCTCCAACTGAGCTTGAGATCAACATGGCTAAGCTTGTGTCTTCTCTTGTTCCGTCAATGGAACAATTGCGTATGGTAAGCTCTGGCACAGAAGCGACCATGAGCGCAATCCGTTTGGCTCGTGGTTACACAGGTCGCGATAAGATCATGAAATTTGAGGGTTGTTACCACGGCCACGCTGATAGCTTGCTAGTTAAAGCAGGTTCTGGGGCATTGACTCTAGGCCAGCCAAGTTCACCAGGTGTACCTGAAGATTTTGCCAAGCACACATTAACCGCAACGTTTAACAACCTTGATTCAGTTCAAGCGCTGTTTGATGCCAATCCAGAGCAAATCTCATGCATTATTGTTGAGCCTGTTGCAGGCAACATGAACTGTATTCCGCCAATTAATGGCTTCTTAGAGGGATTGCGTGAAATCTGTGACCAAAATGGCGCACTGCTTATCTTTGATGAAGTAATGACTGGCTTCCGAGTTGCACTTGGCTGTGCTCAAGCGCATTACAACGTGAAACCAGACCTAACGACGCTAGGTAAAGTTATTGGTGGCGGTATGCCAGTAGGCGCGTTTGGTGGCCGTAAAGAAGTAATGCAACACATTGCCCCAACAGGCCCTGTATACCAAGCGGGTACACTATCAGGTAACCCTATCGCTATGGCAGCAGGTTATGCATGTCTGACTCAGCTGGCACAAGCAGGCAATGAAGAGCGTCTTAACGAAATCACAGCAAAATTAGCTCAAGGTTTCAAAGAGCGTGCAGATAAGCATGGAATCCCACTATTGGTGAGCCAAGTAGGCGGTATGTTTGGTTTCTTCTTTACCGACCAACAGCAAGTTAACTGCTACGAGGAAGTAGCGAAATGCGATGTTGAGCGATTCAAACGCTTCTTCCATCTAATGTTAGAAGAAGGGGTTTACCTTGCGCCATCTGCATTTGAGGCAAGCTTTACCTCTTTATCTCACTCTGATGACGATATTGAGCAAACGCTCGCAGCCGCTGACCGTAGTTTTGCCGCTTTATCCGCTTAGTATCAAGCAGTAAAAAGCGAATAAGGAGCCTTCGGGCTCCTTTTTTATTTCTAGCGATTCATGTTGCATAACGCTATGATTTATAATTACAAACACTATAAGTAGGCTGTTTCAAGTGCAAAAAAAATTCCAACTTACCTCAAGCCAATGGCTATTAATTGTTGCGCTACTGGTTTTTGCGTATGCCTGCTTTGTCTTAATTAGGCCTTATGTCAATTCAATCGTAATGGCGTTCATCATCTCTTTGCTGATATTCCCTATTCATGAGTGGCTTGATAAAAAGATGCCTACCATGAGAAATACCAGCGCCTTACTCTCATGCATTATTTTAACCTTTATCATCGTGATACCGCTGTTGCTAGTCTTCACTGCGATAATCCAACAGGGCTCATCTTTTTCCCAAGGAGTCTACCACTGGGTTACCGATGGCGGTGTGCAGGAGTTATTCGCTCAGCCTTGGGTGGTTAAGATCCTTGACATAGCAAATACGTACTTACCATTCGACACATTAAAACCCTCTGAAATAGGGCAAAAAGTCGCAGAACTTGCCAGCACATTCGGTTCTAATTTGGTTGCTATCAGTGCCTCCGTTGTGGGTAGCGCAACCAACTTCTTAATGAACTTTGGTTTGATGTTATTTGTGTTGTTTTTCCTACTGCGCGACCATGAAAAAATAATCAACACCATGCGTCATATTCTGCCTCTCTCTCGTTCACAAGAAGACCGACTTCTAGATGAGATTGAGAACGTCTCAAAGTCTGCCGTGATGGGGTCGTTCTTGACCGCGATCGCTCAGGGTGCTGCGGGTGGTTTTGCTATGTGGTTGGTGGGCTTCCCAGCATTATTTTGGGGCACAATGATGGGCTTTGCTTCCTTTATCCCAATCATTGGCACCGCATTAATTTGGGTGCCCACTTGCCTGTACCTTCTTTTAACTGGTGATACCAGTTGGGCCATATTCTTGTTGATTTGGTCAGTTGCAGTAGTCGGCTCTATCGATAACATCCTACGTCCTCTGCTAATGCAGGGAAGTGCGGGAATGAATACCTTAATGATCTTCTTTTCTTTGCTTGGTGGTTTGCATGTCTTCGGCTTAATTGGTTTAATCTACGGCCCGCTGATCTTTGCCATCACTATGGTGCTGTTTACCATGTATGAAGAAGAGTTCAACGACTTCCTCGATCAGCAAGATAACAACTAGTAAGAGTAAATTAATGAGTGCCTACACTGCCCCAAGCCAAATCGCTGAACGTCAACTTGCTTACTTCGCAGGAAAGCGAGTCGTCATTGCAGGAGAAGCTGAGGATCATTTCCCAAAACAGCTACAGCAGCATGCACAGGCGGTGACTGTATTTACGACCCATTATGGTTATCATCAACAAATGCAACGCATTGGTGTTGATAGCCAGTTTGGGGTTGAGTTTGATAATAATGTTGATGCAGACATGCTATTGCTTTATTGGCCAAAGGCAAAAAGTGAAGCAAAATATTTGCTCGAGATGATGCTAAGTAAACTGCCACCGGAAACAGAAATTGCCGTTATCGGCGAAAATCGCTCAGGGGTAAAAAGTATAGAAAAAATGTTTAAAGAGTTTGGTCTTATTAATAAATATGACTCGGCGCGCCGCTGCTCTTTTTACTGGGGGTTAAGCCAAACGCCACCCAAAACCTTTGAGCTCAACGATTACTTCAAGTCTTATCAAGTTGAACTAGAAGGCGTCACTATCGAAGTTCAAAGCCTGCCAGGAGTATTCAGCCATGGTGAGTTTGATTTAGGTTCTAAATTGTTGCTCGCTAACCTACCCAGGCTCAAGGGCAAGGTTCTCGACTTTGGCTGCGGTGCAGGCATTATTGGTGCAGCTATGGCACTCAAAAATCCCTCGATAGAACTAGAGATGTGTGACGTGAGTGCTTTTGCAGTGGAGTCAAGCAAGCGCACCCTAGAGGCAAATGGACTCAAAGGACGGGTATTTGCTACTGACGTTTACTCTGAAGCAAGCAAAGATTACCAATTTGTTGTCAGTAATCCGCCCTTCCACTCAGGATTAGATACCAGTTACAGCGCGACAGAAACTTTACTGACAGACGCTCCAAAGCATCTCACTCGTAGTGGCGAGCTTGTGATTGTGGCCAATAGTTTTCTGAAATACCCTCCAATTATCGAAAAAGCCTTTGGTAATTGTGAGACGACAAGTAAAACCAATAAGTTCGCGATTTACCACGCGACGAAATAAAACTGTGTGAGGCAACACGCTTTTTTAAGCCTTTGCTTGCCTCACTGCATTTGCCGAGTACATTTCAGCAATGATGATCTCATTATCAGGCCTTGAATTAGTACCCTATGTCAAAAAGTCACGCTCGCCCAAAGTTTAAACGTCTACAAAGCACCCTGATGGGCGCCTTTATGCTAGTCAGTCTTATCCCGATGCTGCTGGTCGCTTTTTTCTTTCTTCGATCTCACACTCAAGATCTTCAAGAACAAAGCACCACCTATCTAACTTCAATGAGAGATGGTAATACTAATAAGGTTACCGCTTATATTGGAAATCTTGACTCTGAGGTTATTGGCTTTGTTCATTCGGAATTGGCTTACGCCAGTGGCGGACGTTTTTATGGGCTGATTGACTCTTTCAGACGCTTAGGGGAAGACCTCGGCGAATCAAGAAGTATCGGTCAACAGAGATACATCCCCGGCTCTGGGAATGCGATCCGCACAAAAACTATCAAAAGCGACGACAACTACGCCAATGTTGAGCGGTACCGATTGCTGCACAAGCGCTATCATTCGACCTTTCAAAGCTTGGTAGAGCGTTCAGACTTCGACGATATCGCACTAGTTGATCTTGAAGGTAACGTCTCCTACTCAATCCAAAAGTACGATTACTATGCAACGAACCTTGATTCAGGACGCTACAAGAAAACTGAACTGGGCGAACTGTTTAAACAACTTAAAGACTATGTCGCCTCAAATAAAGACTCCTTGGAACAATATAATGACATTGTTCTTATGAGCGATTTCTCTATTAATGGTAATTCTGGTAACTCAGAGGAAGTAGCATGGTTTGCAGCTCCAATTGTGCAAAGGGGCTACTTACATAGCTACGCGTTTTTCCGACTCCCGCTATCGGCACTCACAGGCCTCATTACTGAAGAGCACCTCGTCAACCTGAACGTATCCTTGTTCGATAAATCCTTAAAGTTATTGGCAAGCAATAGCAACGATGTTGACCCAAAGCAAAGTTCACCAGTAGCCATAAAAGCCCTTGAAGGCTTTGCTGAAGTCAAGACGTACACAAACTTATCTGGCGATAATACCATCGCTGCCTATACACCTATTGATGTGCATGGTCTCACATGGGCCGTGGTCGTTGAAACTCCAGAAGAAGTCGCATTTGAACGAGTCAACCAACTATTTAAGCTGTTTTTCATCATTGTATTAAGTGCAGCCATTATCGTAGTGATAGCCTCCCACTACCTGTCTAACTTCATTACTACCCCATTACTCAAGCTTACATGGGCTGCCGAGCGGATCTCTGCCGGCGATCTTAAAGAAAATGTCGAAGGTACTAAGCGAAAAGATGAAATAGGCCGACTTGCGGTCAGCTTTGAAAGAATGCAGCGTTCAATTCGAGAAAAAATTGAGTTAATCAAAGAGCAAAACAAAGAACTTGAGTTCAACCTCGATACTATCGCCACACAAAACGGTGAGCTTCAACTTGCGGATAAGCTGAAAGATGAGTTTTTGGCTACCACGTCTCATGAACTAAGAACACCGCTACACGGTATGATTGGAGTCGCGCAAGCTATACTCAGCGAAGCTCATGGAAGCGTACCTCCATCCCAAAGATACCAACTAGAGATTATCATCAATAGCGGGCACAGATTGTCTAACTTGGTGGATGACCTATTGGATTACCACAAGATGCAGTATGGTCATTTACAGCTTGAACCTACCGCGGTTTCACTCTCGTCTGCATCTCAGTTGGTTGTCGAGTTATCAAAGCACCTCGTCGATAAGAAGCCCGTTCGCATCATCAACCAAATTGACAGTAGCTTGCCTATGGTCAGTGCCGATCCACAGAGGCTTGAGCAGGTGCTGTACAACCTTGTTGGTAACGCGATTAAATTCACTTCGGAAGGTAAAGTGATCTTAAATGCAGAGCAACAAGGTGAACACCTAAAAATACAAGTAATTGATACCGGACACGGCATACCCAAAGAAGACCTCAATAATATCTTTGAACCACTTACTCAAAGTAACGCTTCTGGCTACCATCAAGGTACTGGTCTTGGACTATCTATCAGTAAGCGTTTGATTGAAATCATGCGCGGTGAATTGACTGTTACTAGCCAACCCATGCTCGGCACGACCTTTACTATGATTCTGCCACTCGCAAGTAAGCAAGAACTTGATACCTTCAATAGCGAGTCAGAAACTGAGCATTACTCTCGAGAGGAATTTCATCAAACAGAGCTTGATGAGCAGTCTCTATCTCTGCCAAGCAATCCAGATGGCAAGCTAGTCATGATTGCGGATGATGAACCAGTCAACCTCAAGATACTAGAAAGTTTCTTGCGAGTAGAAGGATATAGAGTAGTAAGTGCGCACAATGGCCGTGAAGTGCTTGATCTCATTGCCGAGGAGAAACCCGACATTCTGCTATTAGATATCATGATGCCGGAGCTGAGTGGGTTCCAAGTTTGCGAGTATTTACGTAATCTTTACAACTACAACGAACTGCCTATCATCATGCTCACAGCACTGAATCAGGTAGAGGACAAAGTGAAAGGCTTTGACTGTGGCGCTAATGATTATCTGGTTAAGCCGTTTAATAAGCAGGAGCTCTCTGCACGAATTCAAGTGCATATTAATGCGAGTTTGTCGGAAAAACGTAGACAGGAAAATGACTCATTGAGCGCAGAGCTTTCTCAGCGAGAAAAGGTTGAATCTTTGCTTCTAGAGACTCAAACCAAGCTTTTAGAGCAACTCGAGAGCACCCCTGAAGCGATCGTTTGTATCAATGAAAACCACAAAATCACCTTTGCTAATAAGTCTGCAACTGAGTTATTAAAGCGCTCTATAGAGCAAGTTAAGCGCTCACAAATTGAAGAGTTTATAGCGCCCAAGCACTTGCAGTTTGATCAGCCACACCGCAGCATAGATATCGATATTTTTGTTGGTGAGACCAAACAGGTCATTGCCAGCGATATCTTCACCCTACCGCTAGAAACCGGCCTAAGAGGCATGATTATCTTCAATTCAGACCCTGATGATGCTAACCAACGCATCAACAATCTTGAGGTCGCTTTAGATGCCTTGGCTAGTTATGCTTTTTCCGGAGATAAGTCTCAACTCGAAGAGCTTAAAGAGATGGGTGATGAGTTTGCAGACTTAGTCGGGCAGTTGGATAACAGCAAAGACAGCAAACAGCAAAATATGCGACAGCTACTCGTAGACTGCATGTCATCAGCGCTTGAATATTGGGAAAACCACGATGGTAATACTAAGTTCAATTTCGCCGAGCAAAGCGGTCTATGGCGTGTGTATCTCGATAGAAGCACCCTTCAAACGAGAACGTTGGACAAATATCTAAGAATAGAAACGCTACCGAAAACACCTCGTTGGCGTACAGTACTCAATTCTCTAGACTTCATTCTTGCACATTCTGATCATGATGATGCCCAGCGAGCTCAAGTGGTCGGATTAAGAGATCAGTTACAAAACTTAGTCACACAGTAACCCTAGATCAAAGAGCTTATTACACACGGTAATGAGCTCTTTTTTGTTTCTACCCCTTATTTCTCCCTTCTAAAAAAGCACTAAAAACAACAAGAAATCTCTTCTATAAAAGCCCTGCATCGACCTAACTTAGCCAGAATTAATTAAAAATGGGAGCATAATCACAACAAATCCATGGTCATATTTTTAACTTGCGAATAAAGTAATGACGCTTTGATTAATCAAGATCACGAATCAACAAAAGCCTGATGCAAACAAAACATCAAAAAGGCACAGGAAGTAAGTAAGCACTAACAACAACCCTATCCCTCATTATTGCTTGTATAAAAAAAGAACGAAAACAGTATTTGATAACAATTCAATATTAACGATTTTGACATCAAAACAGTCTTGTTTAACGTTTTTGACGGGAATGTAAATTGACGATTTAACCTTGAGAGACAATTCTACTCTCAAGCAATGGTTCTCAGAGTCATACAGATGACCCGCCACAGTTAAGCAGTCAAGTCGTTGGGTGGCACTGTTCAAGCAATAGGCTCAGGCAATCAAGCTTGGTTACTTACTAATAAAGAAGCAAACACAGACTAAGGATAAACTATGCTTGCTAACATAAAAAAAACAGCTCTTGCTACCGCAGTAATCGCAACTGCAGTTACTGCTATCTCAGCACCCGTTGCAGCAAGATCGGAGCTGACTATCGTACCTGATTTTTACCCTACAATGGTTCGCAACTTTAACCCCTATCTGGCGACAAACCTGCGCACTACGACTGACTTTATTTATGAACCTTTGGTTGTTTTCAATGAGATGCACGGTAATACACCGGTGATGCGCCTGGCAGAAAACTTCACAATGGCTGATGACTTAAAGAGCGTTACCTTTGATATTCGCAAAGGTGTTAAATGGTCTGATGGTGAAGCCTTTACTGCTGACGATGTTGTTTTTTCTTTCGGCCTAGTGGCTTCGCACGCAGCGTTAGATCAAACAGGCATCAACAAATGGGTAAGCAAAGTAGAGAAACTGAATGATTATCAAGTTCGCTTCCTTCTAACGGAAGGCAACTCAAATGTTCCTTATGAAATTGCCAAGGTACCAGTAGTTCCCGAGCACGTTTGGTCAAAAGTGGAAGATCCAACATCATTTACCAACGAAAACCCTGTAGGCTCGGGCCCGTTCACTGAGATCGATACCTTTACACCACAGTTATATATTCAGTGTGAAAATCCGAATTACTGGGATGCAGACAATCTAAATGTTGACTGTCTTCGTGTTCCACAAATTGCGAACAACGATCAGCTTCTAAGTAAGATAGTAAACTCTGAACTGGATTGGACATCGTCTTTCATTCCAGACATTGACCGCACCTATAAAGCTGCTAATCCGAATCATGGTTACTGGTACCCACCAGCAGGCACACAAGCATTAGTAGTGAACTTTAAGAACCCAGACCCGGCTAAGCACGAAGCACTCACTAATGTGGATTTCCGCCGCGCTATGGGTATGGCCATTGACCGTGAAACCATCATTGATATCGCATTCTATGGCGCAGGGACCGTAAATGACTATGGTTCTGGGCTTGGCTATGCATTCGAAGCTTGGTCTGATGAAGGGACTCACAATAAGTTCCAGAAATTCAACTCTTACCACCCAGAAGATGCACAAAAATTGTTGAAAGAAGCCGGCTTCAAAGACACCAATGGTGATGGCTTTGTTGAAACTCCATCAGGCAAGTCTTTTGAGCTGTTAATTCAGTCGCCAAACGGTTGGACAGATTTTAACAACACCGTTCAACTGGCTGTAGAACAGCTAAACGAAGTTGGCATCAAAGCGCGTGCTCGTACTCCTGAGTTTGCGGTATACAACCAAGCGATGCTTGAAGGTACTTACGATGTCGCTTACACCAACTACTTCCATGGTGCTGATCCGCACCTATACTGGAACAGCGCATACAACTCAGCCCTTCAAGAAGGCAGCGGTATGCCTCGCTTCGCCATGCACTTCTACAAGAATGAAGAACTAGATAACCTACTAAACAGTTTCTACAAAACTGCTGATAAAGGTAAGCAAATGGAGATTGCACACGGTATTCAGCGCATCATTGCTGAACATCAAGTCACAATCCCAATCATGTCTGGTGCAAGTAATTACCAATACAATACTACTCGCTTCACGGGTTGGTGGACTGAAAACAACGCAAAAGGCCGTCCAAATGTATGGGCTGGTATTCCTGAGCGTCTACTTCACGTGCTAGATCTAAAACCTGTCGAGTAATCGACGTTAAAAGGCGCACCAAATGGTGCGCCGATTAATTCCCCTCAAAGTCAATAACAAGTATGGCGCTAAAGCGTCAGGGGACTCTTCGCCCAAAAAGCGAGCTTTATCCGATATAAGGAAAATAAATCGGATAGTTAAGGTGTAGGTATGGGATATTTTCTAAGACGTCTATCGTTCTATTTTATCGCGTTGCTGGTAGCAGCGACGATTAACTTTATTATACCGCGAGCAATGCCAGGTGACCCCGTTACCATGATGTTTGCTAATGCGACAGCCCAAGTAACTCCAGAGCGCATCGAGGCAATGAAACAACTGCTAGGTTTCGTTGATGGTCCTTTGTGGATGCAATACATCACTTATATCAAGAGTATTCTAAGCTGGGAGTTGGGTACTTCTATCAAATTCTACCCTCTGAGCGTGAATGAATTGCTCGGCGGCGCCTTTGGTTGGTCTTTATTTCTAGCAGGCACTGCTGTAGTGCTTTCATTTTCTCTTGGCTCAATACTAGGGGTCTTCGCTGCTTGGAAACGTGGCAGCAAATACGATACTTTTATTACCCCTGGCATGCTGGTTATTCAGGCGGTACCGCAGGTGGTTATTGCTATGTTAGCGATGTTCATCTTCGCCATTGGTCTTAAATGGTTCCCAACAGGCTACGCGTATACCGCTGGCATAACCCCAGATTGGACAAGCTGGGAGTTTATAAAGAACGTCGCCTATCACGCTGTATTACCTCTATTTTGTGCCTCGATTGTGCAGATTGGTGGCTTCCTTGTGAATATGCGAAACAACATGATCAACTTGCTCGCTGAAGACTACATCACTATGGCAAAAGGAAAAGGTCTTAGCGAAAATCGAGTCGTGTTTAATTACGCTGCACGAAATGCTTTATTGCCAAGTGTTACTGCCCTATCCATGTCGCTAGGTATGGCAATTGGTGGGCAATTGATTATCGAAATTATCTTCAACTATCCTGGTCTTGGCACAGTACTGTTTAATGCAATTACCGCTCGCGATTACCAAGTGTTGCAAGGGCAACTATTGATCATGACCCTATTCATGCTGTTCTTTAACTTACTAGCCGACATGCTGTATGTACTGCTAGATCCTCGCTTACGCAAGGGAGGCAAGTAATATGAAAGACATACTAAAACTGGTTCGAGGCAATACCGTTGCCATGATTGGCGTCGCTATTCTAAGCACATTCTTATTTATTGCTATTGCTGCACCGCTGATCACGCAACATGCTCCGGATAAACGCACAGGTAAACCTCACGAATATCCGGGGTTGATCGTCAAAGCTGCGCAAGCAAACCCTGAGGGTTGGGTGGCACAAAACCTAGCAACAGACAACCGTACCCTACGAATGTCTAAGGATGCAGAACACACCTTAGGTACAACGCGCATGGGACGAGATGTTTGGGCACAAGTAGCCTATGGTGCTCGCGTATCTTTGGCCGTTGGCTTTGGTGCGGGCATCACTGTATGTTTTCTTGCCACTATTATTGGCGTTTCCGCGGGCTACTTTGGTGGCAAGGTGGATGAATTCCTGACCGCCGCAATGAACATCATGCTAGTTATTCCTCAATATCCGTTGCTGTTCGTTGTTGCTGCATTTATTGGTGAGGCCGGGCCATTAACCATTGCCCTTATCATAGGGATCACCTCTTGGGCATGGGGGGCTCGCGTTGTAAGAGCTCAGACCCTGGCATTACGCGAAAAAGAGTTTGTTAAGGCTGCAGAAGTACTGGGTGAGTCTTCATTTAGGATCATCTTTGTGGAAATACTGCCAAATCTTATCTCTATTGTGGGTGCTAGTTTCATTGGTTCTGTGATGTACGCCATCATGATGGAAGCCACTATATCGTTTTTAGGTATGGGCGATCCCAACACTATCAGTTGGGGCATTATGCTTTACAACGTACAAACCTCTTCTTCAATGCTGATTGGCGCTTGGTGGGAATTACTCGCACCTTGTATGGCGCTGACGCTGTTGGTCACAGGCCTAGCTCTACTTAACTTTGCGGTTGATGAAATTGCTAATCCACAGCTTCGCTCTCATAAAGGTATGCGTCGCTGGAAAAAAATGGCCAAGTTAGACAAAAAAGAACGTAAATCTGAACCAATTAAAGTTCCAACTCACCCAATCATGCGCGGAGACTGATCATGACTGAACCATTAATTTCTGTGCGCAATCTTTGTGTGGATTACATTACCGATGCCGGCGATGTAAGAGCGTGTAATAACGTGAGCTTTGATATTGCTCCCGGTGAAGTGTTTGGCCTAGCCGGAGAATCCGGTTGTGGTAAATCCACCGTAGCCTTCTCTCTTATGCGCCTGCATAAGCCACCAGCTTTTATCTCCGGTGGAGAGGTGATCTTTAACGGCGAAGATATTCTTCAATACAGTGATGACCGTATGCAAGCGTTTCGCTGGAGCGAAATGTCTATGGTATTTCAAAGTGCGATGAACGCCCTTAACCCAGTGCTGCCAATCGAAGAGCAGTTCTGTGACGTAATCATGCGTCACACTAACATGACTCGAGAGCAAGCAATTAACCGTGCTGAGGGATTGCTGGAGATCGTTGATATCCACCCGAGCCGACTCAGCGATTTTCCTCACCAATTCTCTGGCGGTATGCGTCAACGATTAGTGATTGCAATTGCTTTGGCTTTGAACCCTAAGATGATCATTATGGATGAACCTACCACAGCACTTGATGTAGTGGTACAGCGAGAGATCTTGCAAAAGATCTACGCATTAAAAGAAGAGTTTGGCTTTTCTATCTTATTCATCACCCATGATCTTTCATTGATGGTCGAGTTCTCAGATCGCATTGGGATTATGTATTCCGGTGAATTAATTGAAGTTGCTCCTGCCAAGCAAATTCTCGAGCACCCTTTCCACCCTTACACTCGTGGATTAGGGAGCTCTTTCCCTCCACTCACTGGTCCTAAAACCAAGTTGACAGGCATTCCTGGTAATCCATTGAACTTATTGGAAATCCCAGAAGGTTGCCGCTTTCAGGCACGTTGCTCCGAGGTCACAGAGCGATGCAAGACAGTACCCACACACCTGCGCCAAATAGAGCATCAACGCTTTTCAAACTGTCACCTGTTTGGTGAGCCTATCGCACAACAAGAAGTCAGCTAAGGCCAATGGAGAAGTAACATGAGCAAAGCAACAGGCGAATTACTCATTGAAGGCAAGAACTTAGTCAAAGACTTTCCTGTGAGTAGCAATGCGCTAAAAAACCCAATGATGCGAGCCATTAATGACGTGTCATTTAAGATGTATAAGAGCCGTGGATTATCCGTAGTTGGTGAGTCTGGTTCTGGTAAATCCACCACCGCTAAGATGATTGCCAAAATGTATGCCCCTAGTAACGGCTGCATCGAATATCGTGGTCGTGATATCCAAACCATCACTAAAAAGTCTGATCTTATGCGCTACCGAGAGGGCGTGCAAATGGTATGGCAGGACCCATTTGGCTCTCTCAACCCAACCCACAACATCTTTCATCATATTGCTCGACCACTTCTGATCCACAAGAAGGTGCCATCAGGGAACAAGAAAGAGCTACAAGAGCGTGTTTATGACCTTCTTGAGCAAGTTGGTTTAATTCCTCCAAAGGAAACAGCAGAGAAATTTCCTCATCAACTCTCTGGCGGTCAGCGTCAAAGGGTAAATCTAGCACGCAACATTGCTGTAGGTGCAGAAGTGGTACTCGCTGATGAGCCCACCTCAATGCTAGATGTGTCTATTCGAGCTGGCGTACTAAACCTGATGGAAGAGATGAAATTTGAAAAGCAGATGTCTCTTCTGTACATCACTCATGACATTGCCACGGCGCGTTACATTGCCGAAGACATCGCCGTTATGTATGTAGGTCATATGGTGGAATGGGGGGATACCGACGAGGTTATTGCCAATCCGCAACACCCGTATACACAATTGTTGGTTTCTGCAGTGCCCGATCCAGCTAAATCTATCCATGAAAAATTAGCTGGGAATAAGGGGGAAATACCCCTTTGGACTCCAGAGTCTGCTGGTTGCCCTTTTGCAGGGCGTTGCCTACACGCTACCGACAAATGTAAAGATAAACTCCCTGAAGTCACTCAACTGTCCGAAAACCACTTTGTGCGCTGTTATTTGCACGAGGGTTAAGGGTGACTTCTATTTTGGCCCCCACTATTGGGGGCTATTTTTCTATAAGGAATAACGACTTATGCAGTTGTTAATCAATCAAATCGGCTATTCCACTGCGGCCAATAAACAAGGTGTACTTCTTTCCCCTCACCCACTTAAAACAGCAGATAAATTACAAGTCAGTATTGTTGATACCGAGACCCAAAAAGAGGTGGCCCGCATTGCTCTACAATCCGGTGAACAAGTAGATCAATGGAATATAGGTTGGAGTTATCCGTTTAACTTTAGTCAACTCAACAAGAGTGGCATTTATCAGATTCGCTTTGAAGGCAGTGCGTCACACTCTTTTGAGATTCAACCTCAACTTCTGTTCAAGCGCACCTTCTCTGATCTTTTGCATTATTTCAAATCTCAGCGTTGTAGTGGTATTTATGATCAAGCAGATCAACAAGCGAAACTATTTGGCTCAGATCAAACCATGGATATCTCTGGAGGTTGGTATGATGCTTCTGGCGATGTAAGCAAATATCTAAGTCACCTATCCTATGCCAACTATCTGAACCCGCAGCAGATTCCTATGTTGGTGTGGAACCTGCTCTCTAGTTTAGACAAGTTAAAAACTGAGCCAAGTTGCCATTCTTTTACGCAAACTCGTCTGATGGATGAAGCTCTATTTGGCGCTGATTTTCTGGTGCGAATGCAAGATGAAACAGGCTTCTTCTACATGACGGTATTCGATCAATGGAGTAAAGACCCAGCTCAGAGAGACATCTGCGCCTATAAAACCCAAGCAGGCATTAAGCTTGATAGTTATCACGCAGGCTTTCGTCAAGGGGCGGGAGTGTCCATTGCAGCTCTAGCCTCTGCGGCTAGGCTTGAACACTGTGGCGAGTTTAGCAATACCACTTATTTGGAAAAAGCAGAGCTCGGATACTGGCATCTAATTGAACACAACCAAGACTACCTAGACGATCACACTGAAAACATTATTGATGAATATTGCGCTCTACTTGCGAGTATCGAACTCTATAAAACAACCCAAAAGTCCCACTATTTAGACGAAGCACGCAGTTGGGCTAATAGATTAATTGCTCGCCAATCTAGTGATAATGATTGCCATCACTTTTGGTCAGCCAACAGTGATGGCTCTCGCCCTTATTTTCATGCTGCTGAAGCTGGATTGCCAGTTATCGCCTTATGTTCTTTTCTCGATATTGAGACAGATACAACAATGAGAAGTCAGGTAGTCGATACTATCAACGCATCACTAATGTTTGAGATGAGCATCACTCAAAAAGTGGCGAATCCCTTTGGGTATCCTAGACAATATGTCAAAGATGTTAGTGGAGCGAAACGTGATGCCTTTTTTATTGCTCAAGACAACGAATCAGGCTATTGGTGGCAAGGAGAGAATGCCCGCCTTGCTTCACTAGCCGCTATGGCACATTTTTCACTGCCTTATCTATCTAAGCACCTAATTCCTCAAGTAAAAAACTACGCACAGCAATCCCTCAACTGGGTTCTTGGTCTTAACCCCTATGATATGTGTATGCTCGATGGACACGGACACAACAATCCAGACTACCTTCCTGAGTTGGGTTTTTTCAATGCGAAAGGAGGCATTTGCAATGGCATTACCGCAGCCTTCAATAACCCGTCAGGCATCGGGTTCAACCCCGAAGAATACGCAGACAACTTAGAACAAAATTGGCGTTGGGGTGAACAATGGCTACCTCATGCAGCATGGTACCTATTAGCCATTGCCTATCAAACCAGTGATGAATTATCAGGAGACTCTCAATGAGCCTATTTCGTCTCGACTTAAAAGTGATAAACCAAACTGAGCAACGTACTCGATTTTCAATGACGATAAGTAACCACTCTTCACTAATACTTAAAGATTGGACTCTCTACTTTTCGATTACCCGTCTCTTAGACGCGAACAGCATTACTCAAGGTGAGCTCTCTCAGGTGGGTAGCTTTTGCACTTTAAAGTCTCTGCCAAGGCTTGAAAATGGCGACCTATTCAACACTGAATTTGAGATGCCAACTCCGCCTTTACAGCTACAATGTGATGGTATTTTAGAGGCATTTATCACTACCCATGAACAATACATTGTCGATGTAACGCCTCTGCAACTCATAGAGCCACAATCAAACGCACAGCCTTTAAAAATGATAAGCAAGGCAAGCATAGGCATAATTCCTAAGCCTCAAGAGATACAAATTGGCTCTGGTGTCTTTGAGTTTTCCCAAAAAGAAGGCGTGTTCTCAGAGTGTAAGCAAGCAGAAGAAGCCGTTTTATGGCTGATTGAAGCAAAGCCTGAACTTGATTTGTCCCTAGGGGATCAAACAAGCAGAATCGAATTTAAGCAACTTGAAAGCTTACCTCACCAATCTTATCAATTAGAGGTGTCCCGTAACTCAATCACTCTATTTGCCAGTGGTTCCCAAGGGTTTAGTCACGGTGTTGCTTCTTTATTGCAACTGCTTGGCAATGGAGTGAAAGCCACTTGCATTCAGATATCAGATAGCCCGGTCTATGACTATCGAGGAATGATGCTAGATTGTTCCAGACACTTTCATGAACTAGATCAAGTGAAGTTGACCATTGATCAACTTGCCCGTTATAAATACAACCACTTTCATTGGCATCTCACCGATGATGAAGGGTGGCGCATTGAGATAAAGGCCTTCCCTGAGCTCACCGATATAGGCGCATGGCGAGGCAAAGATCTGCCTCTTACCGCTCAATTCAAACACATCGATTCCAAGTATGGCGGCTTCTATTCTCAGCAACAAATAAAAGAGGTGATTGCCTACGCTAAGCGTCGTGGGATCACGGTTATCCCTGAGATCGACATACCGGGTCACTGCCGAGCGGCGATCAAGGCTCTGCCTCATCTTTTGCTCGATAGTGATGACAGGTCAATCTACCGCAGTGTACAGCACTATACCGACAACGTGCTCTCCCCTGCGTTAGAGGGAACTTATGTATTCCTCGATACAGTATTAGAAGAGGTGGCACAGTTGTTTCCTGCACCTTATGTACATATCGGTGCTGATGAAGTCCCTGAAGGAGTTTGGACGGATAGTAAAAAATGCCAAGCAGTAATGACTAAGCACGGTTACTCTGATGCGAAAGAACTGCAAGGACATCTACTGCGCTACGTAGAAAACAAATTACATAGTTTGGGCAAGCGCATGCTTGGCTGGGAAGAGGCTCAGTATGGAGATAAGGTTAGCCAACAAACCGTGATCTATTCATGGCAAAGTGAAGAAGCTGCCATAAAATGCGCACGCAAAGGCTTTGATGTGGTGCTGCAGCCAGGTCAATACACCTACCTCGATATGGCTCAAGAATTTGATGCCACTGAGTCTGGATTTTATTGGGCGAACATTACTCCGCTCAAACACGCTTATCACTATCGTCCATTGAGTGAGATTGAGGCTAACGATCCTATCCAACAAAAGGTGTGGGGAATCCAAGCGGGATTATGGTGTGAACTGATTGATAGTGCTGAGCGACTGCAATATATGGTGCACCCAAGGTTGCAAGCCATCGCAGAGGTAGCGTGGACTAAAGAAACCAACAAAGACTGGGATGATTTCTTATCTCGTTTACAGATTGATTTGCAAGCATTAGACGGTCGCGATATCCACTACCGCAACCCTTTCTATTAAAAAGCCAGTAGTTGAGTTGGGGTTAAGGTAACGTCAACTCGACTACCAATGTCTAATTGTTCTATGGAGCTAGACAGCAGCTTATGTCCATCAACATCAATAACATAGCGGAAGTGGTCACCCATGAACTGCTGTTCTAATACTTTAGTTAATCCATCAGGAGTTGCAGTCAGTTGCAGATGTTGAGGTCTAAACAATATATGAGCCTGCTCATCTGTACTTTGCTGCTTAGATAGCGCTTTAACCACACCTAGAGCTGTCTGATATAGCCCTTGCTCTACTCTACGCCCGGGTAAATAACTGCCACCGCCAAGGAAGTCAGCAACAAATCGGCTCGATGGATTGTGATACAAATCGCTTGCGGTACCAAACTGCTCTATCACTCCCTTATTCATCACTGCCATCTTATCCGCAAAGGCAAAAGCCTCTTCTCTACTATGGGTAACAAAAATAGCCGTTACCCCTGCTTGCTTGAAAATAGAGCGGATCTGAGCAATCAGTTTATGGCGCACTTGGGTATCGATATTCGAAAACGGTTCATCGAGCAGTAATAGGTCTGGTTTATAAGCAAGAGAACGCGCAATCGCCACTCTCTGTTGTTGACCACCAGACAATTGGTGTGGATAACGATCACCGAGTTCCTGTAGGTGTACCATTTCAAGCATCTGCAAGACACGTTCTTTTTGCACCTCTTTCGCCAACTCTTGAATACCAAAACAGATATTCTCGGCCACTGTAAGGTGTGGAAACAACGCATAATCTTGAAAGATCATCCCAATATTTCGTTGTTCTGGTGCTATCCAATGCTTACCATCATCAATAACGTTACCGTTAAGTTCAATATACCCCTTTGTTAAGGGTAGCAAACCTGATATTGCCTTAAGCAGTGTGGTTTTCCCACAACCGCTAGCCCCCAGCAAACAGACAATTTCTCCCTGTTTAACCTTTAAAGACAAAGACTCAAGAACAGTCTGGTTGTCATACTTACAGGTGAGGTCTTTAATGGCTAAGGTACGGCTCATTAGTGTGGTTGCTCCAAAGAACGGTTGACGATAATTAACGGGATCAATCCAACAAGCACAAGAAGCACAGCAGGCATCGCCGCGATTTCCAATTGCTCATCAGAGGCAAAGTTATACACGTAGGTGGCAAGAGTTTCAAAGTTAAATGGTCGTAGTAGCAATGCCGCATTTAACTCCTTCATTGACTCGATAAACACCAATAAAAAGGCAATCAACGCTCCACGTTTCATCAATGGGATATGCACACGCTGTAGCATTTGCGTACTGTTGCAGCCCATAGTACGAGCAGCCATATCCAATGATGGTGACACTTTATTCATACTGCTCTCAATAGTACCAATGGCAACAGCAGAGAAGCGTACAACAAATGCAAATACGATGGCGAACATAGAACCAGAGAAGATAAGTCCAGGTCGACCCCAATCCATTGCCTTCGCAATATCATTAATGAAATGATCAGCAGTTAGTACGGGGACCATCACACCAATCGCAAGAACAGTCCCCGGAACGGCGTAGCCTAGGGATGCCAAACGTACGAACACATTGCTACTGGTTGTGGTTGATAGGCGATTATAGAAATTAAGTACAACCGCGATAACAAGGGCAATCAATGCCGCCAGTACCGAAACCTGCAGACTGTTCATTGCATATTGATAAAATTGAGTCGTCCAACTTTGTGAAAAGTAACGATAAGCATACTGACAAAGCTGAAGTAACGGGAAGATAAAAGCAACCGCAACAATAGACCAACACCAAGTAACTGCCGCCCACTTTTTCCAGCCTTTCAGTTCATAGCGGAAGTTTTCATGACTATTAAATTGATTTTGGAACAGCTTCTGCTTGCGGCGACTGTAACGTTCAGCACTGATAAGCAGGATAATGACCAATAGCATAATCGCTGAAATTTTAGCGGCTGCGCCCAAATTAGAGTAACCAAGCCAAGTATCAAATACAGCAGTGGTGAGGGTATTCACAGCAAAGTAACTTACCGTACCAAAATCACCAATCGCCTCCATCGCTACAAGAGACAAACCAACGGCAATTGAAGGTCGAATAATTGGTAACGATATACGCCAAAAACTTTGCCACGGCGAACATTTTAGCAATCTAGCTGATTGCAAAATACTTACGCTTTGTTCCATGAATGCAGCGCGACACAGCAGGTAAATGTACGGATAGAGAACTAATGACAACACCCAGATAGCGCCACCTAAGGTGCGCATATCAGGAAACCAATAATCTCCAGGTCCCCAGCCAGTAAGGTCTCGTAGGAAAATCTGCAAAGGGCCTGCAAAATCAAACCAGTCCGTAAACACGTAACCGACGATATAACCTGGCATTGCCAGCGGCAGTACCATTGCCCATTGCAATATTTTCTCAGAAGGAAGGCGACACATGGCCATTAGCCAAGCGCTTGGAATACCAATTAACAAAGACAGCAACATCACACCAAATACCAACCAAAAGGTATTTGAGACATAGGTAGGCAACACCGTAGCAAAAAGGTGGGTGAACAAGTCATTGTCACCACCAATACTGGTGTAAAAAATAGCTAAAATTGGCAAAACCAGTAGCACAGCTAAGAGTGCGCTACTGGTTCGAAATACTGGGTAGTTTTCTTTCATCAAATAACTTGAAAAGGCGCCCTAAAGACGCCTTATTTCTAAACCTTAAAGTTTATAGGTGTTTATCCCATGCAGTGTATTACAGGTCAAACTTAGTTTCATCCAATAGCTTCACAGCAATGGCATGATTTTCAGCAATTTTCTCTAGCGCTAGAGTATCAGCCTTAAAGTCACCCCATGATGCTACAAGTTCAGAACGCTTCACACCTTCTTTCACTGGGTACTCATAGTTTATTTCTGCGTACATTTGCTGAGCTTTGTCGCCAGTTAAAAACTCCATAAGCTTCAGAGCGTTCTCACGGTTTGGAGAGTGCTTAGCCATCGCCATGCCACTCACGTTTACATGTGTGCCGTTAGATTCTTGACCAGGGAAGTTAATGTAAACCGATTCAGCCCACTCGACTTGCTTAGGATCGTTAACCATTTTACCTAAGTAGTAGCTGTTACCTAGAGCTAGGTCACACAGACCCTCTTTAATCGCTTTAACTTGTGCGCGGTCGTTGCCTTGAGGCTTACGAGCTAGGTTCGCCTTAACGCCTTCAAGCCAAGTTTTCGCTTCTGCTTCACCGTAGTGCGCCACCATAGAAGCCACTAGCGAAACATTGTATGGGTGCTTACCACTACGAGTACAGATCTTGCCTTTGTACTCCGGGTTAGCTAGGTCTTTATAATCAAAATCAGAGCCAAGCTTGCCTACACGATCACGAGAAGAGTATACGTTACGTGCACGTAGAGTTAGAGAAAACCACTCGCTTTCAGGGTCACGATATTGAGCAGGAACATTTTCATCGATCACTTTGCTATCAACGCTCTGTACAACATCTTTATTGCTTAACTCAACCAAGCGACTAATGTCTGTAGTCAACACTACGTCAGCTGGGCTGTACTCGCCCTCTTGAACTAGTTTCTCAGCGATACCTGTATTAGAGAACTTAACATTTACCGTGATACCCGTTTGTTTAGTAAATTCATCAAACATTGGTTCAACCAAAAATGGCTGGCGGTAAGAGTATACGTTCACTTCTTCTGAAGCTGATGCGATTGGCGCGAATACACCGCTAATAGCAGCAGTCAACACAAGTAATTTTTTCATTCTAGTTCCCTTAATTGAAAGTGAGAATAGTTATCAATGCGTTTATTATATTCAAGAACTCGTTTCAAACAATGATAAAACACAACTAAAATGCGATTTATTTAACTTTACTGTCAATTTATGTGATTCAGCTTTGTAAAAATAAGATTTAAAGCACTGAGATTACGTCCAAAAATATAACTCATAGTGGATAAGTTCTACTAAATTCACACATATTCCACACAAAAAAAGGCCTACTTTAAAGTAGGCCTTTCGTTAAATGTTTGATTTAAAGAATTATGACTTCACTGTCATGAATTCTGGGTAAGCACCGATACCACAATCGTGAACGTCCATGCCTTCCATCTCTTCTTCTTCAGTAACACGGATACCCATAGTGGCTTTTAATACAGCCCACACAACCATACTTGCACCAAATACCCAACCGAAGATTACTGCTGCACCAAGAAGCTGAGCACCAAAGGTTGCATCACCGTTGCTTAGAGGCACAACCATCAAGCCAAAGAAACCACACACACCGTGTACAGAGATAGCACCTACTGGATCATCAATCTTGATTTTATCTAAGCCTACGATACTGAATACTACGATTGCACCGGCTGCTGCACCAACACTAACCGCAGCAAGTGGTGATGGGGATAGAGGGTCAGCCGTTATAGCAACCAGACCAGCCAACGCACCGTTAAGAATCATAGTAAGATCAGCCTTACCCCAAGTTGTCTTACACACTAGAAGCGCAGCGATTGCACCTGCAGCTGCAGCCGCGTTAGTGTTTAGGAAGATTTGACCTACAGCGGTTGCGTTTTCAAAATCAGAAACCATTAGCTGAGAACCGCCGTTGAAGCCGAACCAACCAAACCAAAGGATAAACGTACCTAGTGTCGCAAGAGGCATGTTTGAACCAGGGATAGGGTGAACTGAACCGTTTTTACCGTATTTCCCCTTACGAGCACCTAGTAGAATGACACCTGATAGTGCAGCTGCTGCACCTGCCATGTGAACAATACCTGAGCCAGCAAAATCACTGAAGCCCGCTTCTGATAGGAAACCACCGCCCCAAGTCCAGTACCCTTCCATCGGGTAGATAAAGCCAGTAAGAACGACTGTGAATGCAAGGAAAGCCCAAAGTTTCATACGTTCAGCTACAGCACCAGAAACCACTGACATTGCAGTCGCTACGAACACTACTTGGAAGAAGAAATCAGATTCTAGAGAGTGATCTGCCCCTTCACCTTGTGTTCCAATTAGGCTGCCAAATGATGGTAGGTAACCGCCACCGCTATTGTCTACGTACATGATGTTGTAGCCTACTAGCAAGAACATAGTACAAGCGATTGCGTACAACACGATGTTTTTAGTTAAGATTTCAGTGGTATTTTTAGAGCGTACTAAGCCTGCTTCTAGCATGGCAAAGCCTGCTGCCATCCACATAACTAACGCACCTGAAATAAGAAAGAAAAAAGTGTCTAGTGCGTAACGAAGTTCCGTTACTGTAGCTGTAAGTTCCATAATAAATTCTCTTGTCCGTTATTCTTAAAGGGCTTCTGTATCCATTTCGCCTGTACGAATACGTACAGCCTGAGATAGGTCGTAGACAAAAATCTTGCCGTCACCAATCTTGCCTGTGTGAGCTGCTTTACTAACAGCTTCAACAACACGGTCAACGTTCTCAGCCTGTGTTGCGATTTCTAGCTTAACTTTTGGCAAGAAATCCACTTGATACTCTGCACCACGGTACAACTCAGTGTGACCTTTCTGACGGCCAAATCCCTTAACCTCAGAAACAGTCATACCTTCAATTCCCACATCCGAAAGTGCTTCACGGACATCGTCCAGTTTGAAGGGTTTTATAATTGCATTGATAAGTTTCATCGCTTTCCCTCTGCATAATTAATTTCATCAACACTTTTACATATACAAAGGGCGTGCCAAGTTTTTAAGGGTATGAATTTAAAGGATTTATAAGATAAAGAAGAAAAGAAGTGAAATTAATTGCACAAGATTGGTGCACTAGACTCACCAAAAATGAACAAATGTTAAAAAATGTCACAAGATTGTGCAATTAAGGAGGCAAGGGCCTATCTGCCTGTCGTTAGAAAACGCTGCCATTGGTGGATAAGGGTAGAGAAGTCCTCTAAGCCGCACATTCCAGAACTTTCGCAATCATAGAAGTCCATATCTGGTTCAAAGTCTTGTTCATATTGCTGCAGCAATACGTTTTCTTGTACGGTCACTTCGCCTGCTTCAATACTGATGCTGATTTCTGTACCGGGAAGATTAAATACGTCCGCTAGATTGTTTTCCGCCTGTGCTATCAGACTCAGAACTTGGCTGATCTTTTCCATGTCTCTACCAATTTCTTCATTCAGCCAACGACCAATAATCTCGTGTCCCATGCTGCATTGAACGGAGTATTTTCCAAATACGCGTCTAAATTCAAACTCCATAACTCAACCTATACTGCAATAATAACTAAGCGTCACAAGCTCGGCAGTATACCATTATCTTTTTAGAAACGAGCATATTGACGCATTTGTCGTTACTATCCTGCTGATAGTGCCTGAAACAGATACCTGTATATATGAGACCCTTTTATGCAACTTAATGAAATGATCGCCAGACAAATTGTTGAACGAACAATGAAGATCATTCCCTACTCTATTAATGTCATGGATGATCAAGGGCGTATTATTGGTTCGAGCGATGCTACTCGTTTGCACCAAAAGCATGAAGGCGCAGTACTGGCTATCACTGAGTCTCGCGTCGTGAATATAGATGAAGCGACGGCTGAGCACCTAAAAGGCGTGAAACCTGGCATCAATCTACCTATCCTTTTTCAAGATAAAGTCATTGGCGTGATCGGTATTTCAGGCACACTGCAGCAAGTGCATCATTTTGGTGAATTAGTCAAAATGACCGCTGAGCTTATTGTCGAACAGGCTGCACTAATGTCACAGGTCGAATGGAACAAGAGGCACAGAGAAGAGTTGGTGTTGCAACTGATCCGTGGCAGCACTCTAAATGACATGCAATTACAGGCTATTGCCCAGCGTTTGGATCTTGATCTTAAACAACCACGGATTGCTGCTGTCGTAAAGGTTCTCCCTATAGGCAATAAAGCACCTTCCTTAGAGAACCTGCAGCAATTAGTGCATCTATTAGAATATCCCGAGCGCGACAACCTAGTCGGTATATTATCCGTTTCACAAAACGAAGTGGTCGTCCTAAAGCCTATAATGTTGGCCGGAAAAGGTTGGTCTAAAGAGGCTGAAACTAAACGTGTAAATCTGCTTCTTAAAAGAATTAAAAAAGAAGCTAAGTTTCAAATCAAAATTGCGCTAGGAGATTACTTTCCTGGGCTCGCGGGACTCGCACGTTCTTACGATACTGCCGAATTGACCATGCACAGCGTCGGTAATCGCTCTGGCGAGGTGTTCTTTTATCAAGACCATCGACTCCCAGCCATCATGAGTAGCCTATTGGAAGACTCCTGGATTCGCGAACAGCTAGAGCAATCTTATCTGCTATTACAGAAGCAAGACGGAAAAGGGCTGCTTATCAAAACTCTCAAAACATATTTTAAACAGAATTGTGATTCAGCTCTCACCTGTAAGGAACTACACATTCACCGCAATACTCTGCGTTACCGGATAGATAAAATAAATCAAATAACCTCTCTAAATATCAATAACATAGATGACTTATTTCAACTGTACATAGCCATCAATCTATTCCACTGGAAATAACCATAATTGTGCAGATGCACAATTAACAACGTCCTAAATGGCTGTTTATTTGTAACAAGTGCTAAAGACTTGTCACTCCTACCTCTTTATATTTGCCGAAAAATTACAAATTGTTACTTGGGAAATATCACATGATTGAAGTTTCAACCCTCGGCGCACTTGCCGCTCTTGTAGTGGCTATAGCGCTGATTCTAAAAAAAGTTCCACCCGCCTACGGCATGATTATTGGTGCCTTAATTGGCGGTATTGTTGGTGGTGTATCACTGACAGATACCGTCGGCCTAATGATCGGTGGCGCTCAAGGCATAGTCACTGCAGTTCTACGTATATTAGCGGCGGGTGTGTTAGCGGGTGTACTCATCGAGTCTGGCGCCGCAACTTCTATTGCTGAGACCATAGTAAAGAAAGTGGGCGAGACGCGAGCACTTCTAGCGCTTGCAGTGGCCACTATGATCTTGACTGCCGTTGGCGTATTCGTCGATGTTGCTGTTATTACTGTATCCCCAATTGCTCTAGCGATTGCTCACCGTGCGAATATTTCCAAGACAGCAATCTTGCTAGCAATGGTAGGTGGCGGTAAAGCAGGTAACGTTATGTCGCCAAACCCAAATGCGATTGCAGCCTCTGATGCGTTTAATGTTCCTTTGACCTCTGTAATGGCTGCCGGCGTTATCCCTGGCCTATGTGGCATGCTATTGGCGTACTTTATAGCTAAGCGCTTAGTCAATAAAGGTAGCAAGGTTTCAGCATCTGAAATCGTAGCAGTCGACCATAGTAAGTTACCTTCATTTAGCGCTGCGATTGTTGCACCTTTAGTCGCTATTGCCCTGCTGGCACTTCGTCCTATTGCAGGCATTAATGTTGACCCACTTATTGCGCTACCTCTTGGCGGTCTTCTTGGTGCAGTGGTCATGGGACGCTTCAAAGATTCTAACCAATTTGCGGTTGCCGGTTTAAATCGTATGGCTCCCGTAGCCGTAATGCTTCTTGGTACGGGTACCCTAGCGGGCATCGTAGCCAACTCTGCATTAAAAGGCGGACTAATTGATATCTTGACGGCGTCAGGTTTACCTTCCTATCTATTAGCTCCAATTTCTGGTGCGATGATGTCCCTTGCTACCGCTTCAACTACAGCCGGTACAGCGGTTGCTGCTAGTGTCTTTAGCCACACTATTTTAGAGCTAGGTGTTCCCGCTCTTGCTGGTGCTGCAATGATTCACTCTGGTGCTACCGTTCTTGACCACATGCCACATGGTAGTTTCTTCCATGCCACAGGCGGTGCTGTACACATGGGTATTCGTGAACGTCTTAAGCTGATTCCTTACGAATCTGCAGTAGGTCTGATGATCGCGTTTGTTTCTGTGATGATCTTCGGTGTATTTGGTCTGTTTGTTTAAGTTTAAGGGTTTCAACATGAAAATTATAATTGCTCCTGATTCATATAAAGAAAGCCTATCTGCAATGGGTGTTGCTCAAGCGATTGAAGATGGCTTTAAACAAGTAATGCCTGACGCTGAGTACATTAAACTGCCTATGGCGGATGGTGGTGAAGGCACAGTTCAATCGCTAGTAGATGCGACAAGTGGCACTATTACTCAGCATCCTGTTGTTGGCCCACTAGGTGACATCGTTGAAGGCTTCTACGGCATGTTGGGTGATAGCAAAACTGCGATCATTGAAATGGCAGCAGCTTCAGGTTTAGATTTAGTCGCACCAGAAATGCGTAATCCGCTCAAAACCACTACCTATGGTACGGGTGAGCTAATCAAAGCCGTATTAGATAAAGGTGTTGAGCATATTATTATTGGCATCGGCGGTAGCGCGACCAATGATGGTGGCTTGGGAATGGCACAAGCGCTTGGCATTCGCATGCTAGACGCTAAAGGTCATGAACTCGGCTTTGGTGGTGGTGAATTGTCAAAACTGGCAACAATAGACCTAAACAATCTAGATTCACGCCTAAAAGATGTGCGTCTTGAGGTTGCATGTGACGTTGATAATCCATTGTGCGGTCCAAAAGGGGCATCACAGGTATTCGGTCCACAAAAAGGCGCAACACCAGAAATGGTTGAACAATTAGATGCCAACCTTGCCCACTATGCCAACATCATAAAAGAGCAGTTAGGAGCTGATGTTATCAACCTACCGGGTGCGGGTGCCGCTGGTGGGCTTGGCGCAGCGCTCGTTGGCCTGCTAAATGCTGAGCTTCGCCCTGGCATTAATATTGTCATGGATGCTGTAAATCTAGATGACGTTATCGCGGGTGCAGATCTTGTTATTACAGGTGAAGGTCGTATTGATAGCCAAACCATCCACGGTAAAACGCCGATTGGCGTTGCACGCACCGCCAAAAAGCATAACTTACCCGTCATTGGTATTGCTGGCTGCCTAGCTGCAGATTGTAGTGTGGTTCATGCACACGGTATCGACGCGGTATTTTCAGTTGTAAACCGCTCGGTAGATCTGCCAACAGCACTAGCAGAAGCAGCTGAGAATATTGAGCTAACCGCTCGTAATGTGGCTGCGCTGTATATGATGAAGCGCTCGATATAACAAAGCATAAGCTATTCTCGATACAAAAAAGGCCGCTATAAAGCGGCCTTTTCGTATTTACAGTAGCTCAGACATTATGCTGGTTCTTGGAAAATCACCGTGTCTGCTTTTTCTGTGTACTCTCCCATGCGATGGAAGTTCAGGTAACGGTAGGTATCCGCTGCCGTCGCATCTATCTGCGATGAGTACTCTAGATATTCTTCTTTAGTCGGAATGCGACCTAAGATAGCACCTACTGCAGCCAGTTCTGCTGAGGCCAAGTAAACGTTCGCGCCAGTACCTAAACGGTTAGGGAAGTTACGAGTCGACGTTGACATTACTGTCGCTTTATCTGCAACGCGTGCCTGGTTACCCATACATAATGAACAGCCTGGAGTTTCGATACGAACCCCTGCACGTCCAAAGATGCCGTAGTAGCCTTCTTCTGTCAGCTGGTCACGGTCCATTTTGGTTGGCGGAGCAACCCAAAGACGCGTATCCAACTGGCCATTGAATTTCTCCAATAGCTTACCTGCAGCTCGGAAGTGTCCAATATTAGTCATACATGAACCGATGAAGACCTCATCGATATTCGTACCTTGCACTTCAGATAATGGACGAGCATCATCAGGATCATTTGGCGCACACAAGATTGGCTCATCGATCTCTGCGAGATCAATCTCAATCACGTGAGCGTACTCAGCATCAGCATCAGCAGCCATAAGCTCTGGATTATCTAGCCACTCTTGCATAGCCGTAATACGACGCTCGATAGTACGACGGTCACCGTAGCCTTCAGCGATCATCCACTTAAGCATAGTAACGTTAGAGTTAAGGTATTCTTCGATAGACTCTTGAGATAGCTTAACCGTACAACCTGCCGCACTTCGTTCTGCAGAAGCATCAGAAAGTTCAAATGCCTGCTCTACGCTCAGGTGTTCAACGCCCTCAATCTCAAGAACGCGACCAGAGAATTCATTAATCTTACCGGCTTTTTCAACCGTCAGTAGGCCTTGCTTGATGCCGTAATAAGGAATGGCATGAACCAGATCACGTAGCGTGATACCTGGCTTCATCTCACCTTTAAAGCGCACCAAGATAGACTCAGGCATATCAAGCGGCATAACACCCGTCGCAGCAGCAAACGCTACAAGACCAGAGCCAGCAGGGAAAGAGATGCCTAGAGGGAAACGTGTATGTGAATCACCACCTGTACCTACCGTATCAGGAAGTAACATACGGTTTAGCCATGAGTGGATAACGCCGTCACCTGGACGAAGTGATACGCCGCCACGGTTCATGATGAAATCAGGTAGAGTATGGTGAGTGTTCACATCAACCGGTTTTGGATAGGCTGATGTGTGACAGAAAGATTGCATCACAAGATCAGCCGAGAAGCCCAAGCAAGCAAGGTCCTTCAGCTCATCACGAGTCATAGGGCCTGTAGTATCTTGAGAGCCCACAGTAGTCATCTTAGGCTCACAATATTGACCAGCACGTACGCCTTCAACGCCACATGCTTTACCGACCATTTTTTGAGCTAGAGTGTAGCCTTTGTCAGATGCCAACGGGTCAATCGGCTTAGCAAATAAATCAGTCTCTTCTAAACCTAGAGATACACGCGCTCGACTCGTTAAACCACGACCTACGATAAGTGGAATACGTCCACCAGCTCGAACCTCATCAAGCAATACTTTGCCTAGTTCAAAACTAGAAATATCTTCGCCGTTTTTGCGTACGACACCTTCGTATGGGTAGATATCAATGACATCACCCATATTCATTTTTTGAACATCTAGTTCAATTGGCAATGCGCCGGAATCTTCCATCGTGTTGTAAAAGATAGGAGCAATCTTACCACCTAGACAGATACCGCCTGTGCGCTTGTTTGGTACAAATGGGATGTCATCACCCATAAACCAAAGCACGGAGTTTGTTGCCGACTTACGTGAAGAACCTGTACCTACAACATCCCCAACATAAGCAAGTGGAATGCCGTCTTTTTGTAGTTCTTCAATTTGAGTGATAGGACCAACATTACCCTGCTCATCAGGATGGATACCTTCACGCTCCATCTTCAGCATAGCTCTGGCATGTACAGGAATATCTGGACGTGACCAAGCATCAGGCGCAGGTGATAGATCATCAGTATTGGTTTCACCGGTGACTTTAAATACTTTTACTGTGATTTTTTCTGCAACTTTGTCTCTTGAAGTAAACCACTCAGCATCCGCCCATGATTGAACTACTTGCTTCGCGAATTCATTACCCGCTTTTGCTTTCTCTTCTACATCGTAGAAGGCATCGAACATAAGCAGAGTATGAGAAAGTGCTTTTGTCGCAATAGGAGCCAGTTCAGTGTCATCTAATAAACTAACAAGGGGTTCAATATTGTAACCACCCTGCATTGTGCCAAGCAATTCAGCCGCTTTTTGCTTACTGACTAGTGGTGATTCAACCTCACCCTTAGTAACTGCGGTTAGAAAGCCTGCTTTAACATATGCAGCTTCATCTACGCCCGGCGGAATGCGATTTTCTAGAAGGTCTAAGATGAAGGTTTCTTCACCTTGAGGTGGGTTCTTAAGTAATTCAACAAGTGCAGCCACTTGTTCTGCGTTTAGGGGCTTTGGAACCACTCCCTGTTCAGCACGCTCAGCTACGTGTTTGCGATAAGCTTCAAGCACAACATCATTCCTCTGGTTGTGGTCTGTAAGCTAAAAAGCTACAGACATCCTTTGATCAGACACCTTGTCCTATTGTCGTAATATTTCTGCAACATTTATGCATCGCAGTGAACAAGGGCCAAAATGGTGTACCGAGAATATCAAAATTAACCTTAAATTAAAATCTCGCCATTTTGACCAACATAGCAACTTAGGATGAAATCTTTTACAATTTGTGTCTAAAAATGCCACCAGAGGTGTTATTTAAAGGCCGTGCCTATGATCAAATACACTGACCCCATACCATCTTCAGTATGACCGTAACCAAGAATTACCGGCCCCACAGGGGAATCTATACCAGCAAATACAGATCCTGCAACGAACAGTGGCGCATTACTAATATCGTTGTCATCACCAGTCCAAACACCACCATATTCTATTGAGCCACCTAAGTAGACCGGTGATTGGAACATACCAAAATCATTTTCAAACCATTGATAGCGATAAACTAGCTTAGTAAATACCTTATTCTGACCTATTAAACTATTTCTTGGGATGCCGGATAGGTTTTGAAAGCCACCCAAATCATACGGATCAATAGGCACAGCACCTGAATTATTAGCGTCGAATAAACCCAATTCAGCGGTAGCAACTAAGGTATGTTTTTCAAAGAAAGTCGCAGCGCCTACTAAGTCCATCTTGTACTCGTCGACTCTTTCATTTTCTTCTGTCGTTGCTCCTTGATTTTCAACTGAATCAAATGAACTAATGTATTCGAGGTAGACCAATGATCCGCGAGTTGGGAAAGATAGACTATCCAATGTATCGTGAAGGTATCGTGCATACAGCGCTTTTCGTTCAAAATTTGAATCACCTAGAGTCGGAAGTGTCGATAGCTCGGCCTCGCCAAGAGTATAGCGAATACCTACTTTTACTTCATTCCACAGCGCGGGTTGTAAGCCAATCCCCATATCTGCAACAAACTGCTTATAGCTAACAGGGACATAGTTCTTTGTTTGAGACAAATCATCTATATCACCGGATATGGATGCCAACGCTACGTTCCGACCTTCATCGGTATATTTAACGGTAAGCGTATTAAACAGTAATTGATTGGCAAAAAATGGGGCATAAAGATCAGCAGAAATCAGCTTATCAGTACCTAACTCTAAATTGGTACGTAACTCTGCTCCTTGACGACTCAAGTCGGTAAAATTAATGGAGGCCCCTAACCCGTATTTACTCTCTGTAGTAAAATCATCTTCTAGATAAAACCTAAAGTTAAGGTAATTAGGCCCCCAATCTTTTTCATCTACACTCACAACAATCGCATTCTCATGCTCCCGTTGCTCAACACGGTAAGTGATTTTTTCAAAGCGATCTAATGCGTAGAGACGAGTTATCCCCTCTTCGATCTCTTCTGGAGTAGGTTGCTGCTCATCAACTGTAAGGTCTAGACGATGGCTCAATATATCGGAGTTATAATGACTCTGATTTTGAACCTCAATAGCATCAATGGGAATCTCATCACCCATAATCAAAAGCTCAGCTTTAAGTGCTTTGTTCTTGATATACGTTGCATACTCTTCTTCGGACAGCGAGTAGCGCTTTAGCTTGCCGCGATTGGCCATTGCCGCTTCGTAGCCTAGCTCATAAGCCTCTGGCATAGCACTAAAATCTGTCGTCCCTATGGCACCAACTTCAGGCTTTAAATAGGTATCATCTTCAGTCAGTAATTCAGCCTTTTCTAGGGTGCTACGCTGTACTAAGTAATTGGAGAGTTGGCCACCGACATCCAAAAAGCTTCTCAGCTCTTCTTTGGTTTTGTAATTACTTGATATATCGACGGCAATAACATATTCCGCGCCCATATCCTTAGCTAGATCGACAGGCATGTTATTAACCACACCACCGTCTACCAGCATTCTTCCGTTCACTTCATATGGAGGCAGAGCGCCGGGTACCGACATAGACGCCATCATGGCATCGACTAGGTAACCTTTATCAATAACGACTTCTTCAAGCTCGACAATATCAGTTGCCACGGCGCGGTAGCGTATCGCCATATTATCAAAGGAGTCCATGGCCGGAGGATTACGAGAAGTTTCTCGCAAGATACGTAGCATCCCCTGCCCTTGAACAACACCCTTAGGCGTTTTAATGGTGCCCATACCAACACCTAGGTCAGTATTCAGCTGATAGCGGTCTTCGTATTCTTTGTCACGCAGGCGGCGATCTGAACGGTTTACTTGATCACGATAACCGGAGTTCCAGTCAACGGTGGTCAAATAACCTTTAATTTGATCGGCACTTTGTCCTGTAGCATAAAGCCCACCGACGTACGAACCCATACTGGTACCAGTGATGATATCAACAGGAATTCTCATCTCTTCAAGGGCTTTAAGTACCCCGATGTGAGCTGCACCTTTTGCCCCACCACCAGCGAGAACTACGCCAATGGTAGGTCTAGATTTTGATTTAACTGATTGAGACTCAGTTGAAGTTGCAGACTGCGCATGCACAGCAAAAGCAAAAGCTGCACATATGCCAACGAGGAATGTGTTACGAAGCAATTGATATTCCTATAAATCCGTTTACTAGAATACCCTTAAATCTAACACACTTTGTGACAAATCATTGGACCTACCATGGTAATATTTTTTTAAACCAAGGCTTTGCGCTAGATTCACACTCTTCTAGTGCCAAACCACTCTCATCCCAAACTGGGAGTTTAAAGTCACTACTGCAATCTACCGCTAGGCTCCCATCTTCCAACTTACGATAACCTAGAGTACGAATGCCTTTCGGCCAAGGCAGACTAAGAACCTCGGGTTCTCGATGCTTTAAGTAATCGGCATAGACTCTTAGAGCGCCTGATGATCCAGTCAAGTGAGCTTGCTGATTATCATCACGTCCAACCCAAAGTGTCACCACTTCTCTGCCGTCCACGCCAACAAACCAGCTATCACGACCATCATTACTGGTGCCCGTTTTTCCTGCGAGTGCATAGCGAGAGTAATTGGCAGATAGATAGCGACCCGAACCCTCACTCACGACTTTTTTCATGGCAAAAGTAGTAAGCCAAGAAGCTTGCTCAGGCACTACCTGCTGAGCACGAGGGAACGATTGATAAAGCACCTCATCTTCTTGGTTTTTCACTACTCGCAGAGCGCTCAAAGGCACTTTCCGTCCTGAGTTGGTTAGTGACTGGTACATTTGCGCTACTTGATACGGTGTTAGCGAAAACGCACCAAGGAACATCGAAGGTAGAGGGCGAACCTCATCCTCACCTACACCAAGCTTTTCAATGGTTTTCTGTACATTTCTAATACCTAGCGTCATACCCAGTTGCACTGTTGGTACATTCAAGGACTGAGCAAGTGAACGATAGAGCGGCACATCACCACGGAACTTTCTATCAAAGTTTCTTGGTGTCCAGTTGCTTCCCTTATTTCCTTTGAGTGAAATAGGTTCATCAACTAAGGTGGTAGCCAATTGATACTTATCTGGTTGCATCAGCGCATCCAGATAAACAGCTGGTTTAACCAAAGAGCCTATTTGACGAGAAGCATTCAATGCACGGTTAAAGCCGTCATAGCCAGTACGTCGTCCCCCGACCATGGCGCGAATTTCACCCGTTTGTCTATCTACAGCAATAGCGGCTGCTTCCAACTGTTCTGGTTTCCCTTTCTCAAGTCTTGGTAGGGTTTCCATTACTGCTTTTTCCAGCATTGACTGAGAAACAGGATCTAAGGTAGTAAACAAGCGTAGCCCCGCATGCTGCTGAAAATCTTCACCTACATATTGATTTAACTCGTTTTTAAGCTGTTGAAAGTAAGCGGGTTGCCGACTCGCTATCTGTGGCGTTTTTTGCAGATCCAACTCTCTATTTACCGCTTGTTGGTATTGTTCTGAATCGAGAGTCCCCTGCTCAAACAGCAATTTAAGGATCAAGTCTCTACGTTCTTTAGCTCGCTCTGGGTTACGAATAGGGTTGTAATACGATGGCCCTTTGACCAATCCAACAAGCATTGCCATTTGGTCAATACGCAACTCTTGGACCGGTTGTCCAAAATAGAACCGAGCCGCCAAGCCAAACCCATGTATCGCCTCACCGGCACTTTGTCCAAGGTACACCTCGTTCAAATACGCTTCTAGAATTCTATCCTTGTCATATCGATGATCGATAATAAGCGCGATTAAGGCCTCTCGAACCTTACGCACTAGCGTTTTCTCTCTCGTTAAGAACAGGTTTTTACTCAGCTGTTGAGTCAAAGTACTTCCACCTTGTACCGCACGCCCGGCCTTCAGGTTCACAACAAAAGCACGTGCAATTGCGGTAAGTGATACACCATCATGCTGATAAAAATCTCTATCTTCAGTGGTTAGCAGTGCATCTACTAAAAACTCTGGATAGTCTTGGCGCTTAACAAACAGTCGTTGTTCGGTAACATCTTTTTCCAGCATTCCAAGCATTTTCGGCTCCAGACGTAAGAAACCCAGCTGTGCTTTTTTCTCTACCGATTCAATTTTGGTGACGCTAGAGCTATTAAAATGAAGCATGACATGGCGCTCAGCCTCCGGACCATCCTGAAATTCAAACGGGCGACGAATAAGCTCTATCTTGGTGCTAGAAGCCGAATACTCTCCAGGGAATTTAGGGTCACGTACCTTGCGATAATGTAAAACATCTAACTCTTTTAGCATTTGAGAATGCGTAATTTCGGTTCCTGGAGCGAGGTTTAATATACGTGCATAGACGACGGTAGGTAGATCGAAAAGCTGCCCTTCAAAGCGGCGCTCTACAATCGTATTTAGATAAATCATCACAAAGGCAAGCACCGCGAATCCGGTAAGCCCTAGTTTCCAAGTAATACTCCAAAGCTTCTTCAGCCACGGTCGAGAGGCTTTTTTATTAGCTTTGGTATTTTTAGAAGCTGGCTTTCTCGGCGCTGTTTTTTTTGCCGGTGTCTTTTTGGCTTGTGGCTTCTTCACTTGACGACTTTTTGGCGGAGTCCGTTTCTCTGGCACGCTATGATTCCATTTATAGTTTAATTACTTAGCACTGAGGTTTGTGGCCTCTACTTAGAGTTATTTAAGATGACGTTTAGTTTTACTCGTCGCTTGGTGTGAGGCTGGGTCATCTGGCCACGGATGCTTAGGATAGCGACCCTTCATCTCTTTTTGCACCTCTTTATACGCTCCATTCCAGAACCCCTCTAGGTCTTGAGTTACCTGCAATGGTCTCTGTGCAGGAGAGAGTAATTCAAGAGTCACTTTAACTCTACCTTGCGCTACCGTTGGCGACTGAGGTTCACCAAACATTTCTTGTAGCTTGATGGATAGTTTAGGGTTCTGTCCTTCACTGTAGTGAATGGCTTTTGTCGAACCTGAGGGCACCTTTAATGCTTTGGGCAGTAATGTATTGATTTCTTGGTTTAGTGGCCAACCTAATTCAGCATTGAGAATATCCAGCATATTCAACCTTTGTAATGCTTTTACTGAACGGACATTATCAAGGTGTGGTAACAACCACTCTTCGATATTATTCAACAATCCTTGATCGCTCCAATTTGGCCACTCTTTCTCTGGAAGCCAAGCTCGAGCGCAATTGACCCGACTTCGTAGCGCCTGTGAATCTTTGTTCCAAGGCAATATTTGCAAACCTTTTTTAGCGATGTAATTCAGCAATCCTTTAGCCAACACTTGCGACGATATTTCAGAGGGCGAAATCGGCTTACGTTTTATCACCAATTGACCCAAGCGTACTTGATGCTCGGCTAACATAGCTTGTTTTTCATCACTCCACTGCACCACATCTTCTTGTTCAAGATGATGATAAGTTTCAAGGTCCATCAAGCTGATAGGTGCTGCAGCTAAAACTCGGCTAGCAGACTGACGCCCTTTCTGTAAATTGGCAACCGCTAAGTACTCATCGCTAGATAAGCGGCTATTCTCATCCACAAATGCGCCATGACCAGAGGAAAGTTGGTACTGATGGCCACTAAAAGAGCGACGCTGTCCTATACGATCAGGAAATGCAAAACTTAGGCATACACCTACCTGGCCTGTTTGTATCGATGCTGCAGAAAACTTACGTTGACACCTTGCCGCTAAATTCTCGATTCTTCTTTTCAGCGCACCTTGCTTGGGGTGTTTCTTATCCGCAAACAGAGCAACTTGAAATGCGGTATCGTCATTATTTCGCATCGGCTCTTCCCATACTGCAGTCGTCACCAACGCGGTATGGAAAAGCGGTTCAGGCGCACGTGAAAGCATGGCTCCCAGACGAGGTTCTAAACCCAATTGTAGAGCTTGCTTCCCCTGTTGAGTCAAAGTTAAGTCAGAAGTTAGTAAGGTTAAGCGTTGTAATAATGCCGCAGCTGCACTTACCGACACGGTGGACGGTTGGTCGACAAATTGCAGTTCAGTGAGATCACCACTCCCCCACTGCACCGCTTCAAGCATTAAAGGCGCTAAATCGGATCGCAGTATCTCTGGCATAGTGTGGGAGGGGTTTTGATTGAACTGTGATTCAGAAAATAGTCTTATGCAAATCCCGGGCTCAGTTCGGCCAGCTCGACCTGCACGTTGAATAGCCGATGCTTGCGATATCCATTTCTGCTCAAGACGGGTGATACCACTGCTCAAATCAAAGCTCGCTCGATTCTCAAGACCTGAATCAATAACGATTCTTACCCCCTCGATAGTGAGTGAGGTTTCCGCAATATTAGTGGTCAACACTACTTTTCGTTCACCTTCATTGCATGGCTGTATTGCCTGCTGCTGAGCTGCAAAGTCCAAGCCACCGTGTAAGGGAAGCACCTTAAGCCTGTTGGTCTGTGATAGATCATTGGTCAATGACTCTAAGCAAGCATTAATTAGCCCTACACTTGGTAGAAAGACAAGAATCGAACCCCCCTCTTCGTTTATTGCTTTGTTGGTTTGCTGGCAAATATGGGCGATTAAATTTTGATTTGGCTTAAGCGGGGCGTATCGCTGCTCAATAGGGTAGCCACGTCCTTCAGAGGTATGAATCGCAGCATCGGGCATAATTGAATGCAGGCCTGCTTGGTCAAGCGTTGCTGACATCACAACAATCTTAAGTTGCTCGTTGAATACTTGCTGCACCTCTAGAGCCAGAGCTAAGCCGAGGTCAGCATGAATACTCCTTTCGTGGAACTCATCAAATAACAGCAGTTCAACACCGCTAAGCTCAGGATCTGATTGAATCATGCGAGTAAGGATGCCCTCAGTAACTATCTCAAGCCGAGTAGAGGCACTGGTTTTACTTTCGCCACGGATTCGATAACCCACGCGATGCCCCGCAGCCTCGCCAAGTTGCTTAGCAATAAAGTTAGCAATACTCTTCGCCGCCAGTCGTCTTGGTTCAAGCATAATGATCTTGCCCTGCCACTGCGGGTCAAGGAGCAATTGCAAAGGCAAAAAGGTAGATTTACCCGCGCCAGGAGGGGCTTGAATAATCAACTGAGAATTGAGCTTAAGAGAGGCGGTAATATCCTCTAAAATTGCGCCAATAGGCAAATTGGATAGTGCTTGAGTCAAGAGAAGGGCCTATGCCATGATGTGTCCTTGGTCAATTCTACCCAAATGATTTAGAAATGGAATTTTCTCCTCCTTTACAAAGTGGCGTTTTAATCAAACGCTATAAGCGATTTCTTGCCGATCTTACTTTAGATGACAGTTCTGAACTTACCATTCACTGTGCCAACACAGGAGCAATGACCGGTTGTGCTGAACCGGGTAATAAGGTGTGGTTCTCTACTTCTGATAATCCTAAACGTAAATACCCCAATAGCTGGGAGTTAACAGAAACAAAAGCGGGGCATCGTATCTGCGTGAATACTATCCGCGCCAATGCACTCGCTATTGAAGGGATTAAAGAGGGGCTGATTAAAGAACTCTCAGGCTATGAAGAACTCAAAACTGAACAGAAATATGGTTCTGAGAATAGTCGTATTGATGTTTTGTTGCGCTCATCGGATAAAACCGACTGCTATATTGAAGTAAAGAGTGTCACTTTACTTTCTAATGATGAAGGCTTGGGGCAATTTCCGGATGCAGTGACGACTCGTGGACAAAAACATCTTAGAGAGTTGACCGAAATAACAGAATCAGGACAAAGAGCCGTACTTTTGTTTATTGTTTTACATTCAGGTATTGAAAAGGTGTCCCCTGCAACCCATATAGATGAGCATTATTCAACTTTACTAAAACAAGCGCAAAAATCCGGAGTTGAAGTACTTTGTTACAATGCAGATCTATCCATTGATCAGATGAAGATCTCGCGCAAGTTACCATTTTACGGGCTGTAAAATGACGAATTGTTCACAGTTATTCGTACAGCTGTAAATGTAACTAACAGACTCGTTGCTAAAACAAGGACTTTTTGCTATAGATACCCGCCTTAAATTAAGCCACTTAGTGGTTTGATAAGGTTATTAGGAGATGCGGTATGCCAGAATCTAAGAAAAAAGCGCTAGGCATTCTAGCCATAGCAGGCGTTGAGCCGTACCAAGAAAAAGCTGGTGAAGAGTACATGTCACCAGAGCAGATGGCTCACTTTACAAAAATTTTAGGAGCTTGGCGTGACCAATTGCGTGAAGAAGTAGAACGTACAGTTGTACACATGCAAGACGAAGCGGCAAACTTCCCAGACCCTGTAGACCGAGCGTCTCAGGAAGAAGAGTTCAGCTTAGAGTTACGTAACCGTGACCGCGAGCGTCGCTTGATCAAAAAGATCGAGAAAACTCTAAACAAGATCGAAGAAGACGAATTCGGCTTCTGTGATTCTTGTGGTGTTGAAATTGGCATTCGCCGTCTAGAAGCTCGCCCAACAGCCGATCTTTGCATTGATTGCAAAACGCTAGCTGAGCTTAAAGAAAAGCAGATGCAAGGCTAACGCCAACAAAGTAATAGTTTAAACTAAAGGGAGCCTAGGCTCCCTTTTTCATACCAATCACACTAAGTAAGTGATCATTCTAACTTGTTAATTAGTACGATTGGTATCAATCATAAGTGTTTGTATGGATTACATTGGACGTTTCGCCCCTTCCCCCTCTGGCCCTTTGCATTTCGGCTCTCTAGTCGCCGCGCTGGGTAGCTATTTTCAAGCTAAAAGCCAACAAGGTACCTGGTTAGTCCGAATGGAAGACCTTGATCCACCAAGAGAAATGCTGGGAGCTGCTGATCTTATTCTCAAAACCCTAGAAGCGTATCACCTCTTTTGGGATGGTGAGGTCATGTATCAGAGCCAACGACATTCTATATATCAATCACAGATAGAACAGTGGCTTACAGAGAATAAGGCCTATTATTGTCAATGTACCCGCAAACAAATCAAAGCCAATGGCGGGTATTATCTTGGTCACTGTAGAGAGCAACATCTTCAAGCTGAAGGTTGCGCTGTTCGTATAAAAGTTAATACCCCAATAACAGAGTTTTACGACCTTAAGCATGGTAAAACGGCTATCCCTCAAGCTATTGCTGAAGAAGATTTTATCATTAAACGTCGTGATGGCTTATATGCGTATAACCTTGCAGTCGTGATTGACGATATTGAACAAGGTGTCACTGAAGTCGTACGTGGCGCCGATCTTATCGAACCTACAGGGCGACAAATTGGTTTGTACAATACTCTTGGACAAACGCCCATACAATATCTGCACTTACCACTGGCGGTCACTGAAAATGGTGCCAAGCTCTCTAAACAAAACCATGCCGATGGCATTAGTATCGAGAACCCAATTCCGTCATTGCTTCAAGCTATGCAGTTTTTAGGGTTTACTCTCCCAGAAAGCATCGATACAGCCAAAATTGATGAAATCATCACCTGGGGAATTAAACATTGGCACTTAACTCAACTTCCAGTAGAGACTCAAATCACAACCTTGTTCTCAAATCGCGTCAGCTAGGCTATTATATGCGCGGATTTGAAGCTGATTCAGACCAAACCTTTATTAAGTGCAACACTAACTGTTGCGCTCTCGTTCCTACTAAAAAAGAAACCGACAAACTCGATGACATCTGATTTCGATACCAAACACTCAGTTGGGAAAATAGACCTTACTATCTACCCAAGAGACAAACACAATATCTCTAGAGAGCATATCAGTGAGAATGCGCTCAAGGTATTGTATCGATTACAAAAAGCTGGATACGATGCGTTTTTAGTAGGCGGTGGCGTCCGCGACCTTCTTTTAGACAAATCGCCAAAAGACTTTGATATCGCCACTAATGCAACTCCAGAGCAAATCAAACAATTGTTTCGCAATTGCCGCTTGATTGGCCGTCGCTTTAGACTGGCACACATCATCTTTGGTCGAGACATTATCGAAGTCGCCACCTTTAGAGGCCATCATCAAGAACCCGAAAAACAAACTGCGGTTCAATCTGATGAAGGCATGCTGTTGCGAGATAACGTCTATGGCAGCATAGATGAAGATGCTGAGCGCCGCGATTTCACTATCAATGCTATGTATTACAACATTGCAGATTACTCTATCCATGACTATGCCAATGGCATGCAAGACTTGAACGAAGGTATGGTTCGCCTTATTGGTGATGCAGAGGTTCGCTATCGCGAAGACCCTGTTCGCATGCTGCGTGCAATCCGTTTTGCGTCTAAGTTAGACATGGATATCAGCTTTGAAACCGCTAATCCGATTAACTATCTTGCGCCTTTACTTCAAGGTATTCCGGCGGCACGTCTATATGAAGAATCTCTCAAATTACTTCAATCCGGCCACGGTTTAGATACCTACGATCTTCTGCGTGAATTTGGTTTGTTTGAGCACTTGTTCCCACAAGTCGCTGCACTATTTACTGAAGAAGAGAACTCAAAGAGCGAGCTAATGATAGAGTTGGTACTGGAGTCGACAGACCAACGCATTGCTGAAGGAAAACGAGTCAACCCTGCCTTCATGTTCGCCGCTATGCTGTGGTACCCGCTAGAGGTCTATGCTGCACGCCTGATGGCAGAGCAAGGCATGAGCGAATACGATGCCATGATGACCGCCGGCAATCATATTCTTGACGAACAAGTTCGTAGCACTGCGATTCCTCGTCGTCATACCGCAACTATCAGAGAAGTGTGGCAACTACAGTCTCGTCTAGAGCGTCGCTCTGGTAAGCGAGCATTCCGCCTGCTTGAGTTGAATAAATTCCGCGCTGGATTTGATTTCCTTGAGATGCGTGGCGAAGTTGAACAAGGCGATACTCAAAAACTGGCTCAATGGTGGCATACCTTCCAGCACTCAGGCCGAAATATGCGCCAAGCAATGGTCAATGATCTAGCAAGCGGTGGTAAATCAGGGAGTGCACGTCGTCGTCGCCCTGCAAAGAAAAAACCGAAGAAAACCAATTCATGATTAATGCGTATATTGCAGTAGGAAGTAATCTTGGTGATCCTGTCGCTCAAGCAAAACAAGCGATAGAAAGCCTAAAAGATCTTCCTCGCAGCCGTGTTATTCAGGCGTCTTCGCTTTACAGCAGTACGCCTATGGGGCCTCAAAACCAACCCGACTACATTAATGCTGTCGTCAAAATCGAAACTGAACTACAGCCTCTAGAGCTTCTTGATAACACTCAGAAGATAGAGAATGAACAAGGGCGTGTGCGCAAAGAGGAGCGCTGGGGACCTAGAACTCTTGATCTCGACATCATCCTTTATGGCGATGAAACCATCGACCTACCACGCTTAGTGGTGCCTCATTACGGTATGCGAGTAAGAGAGTTTGTACTTTATCCTCTTCTAGAAATTGAACCTAATTTAATACTTCCAGATGGAAGTGCACTGTGCAAACTGATCGAGTCCGTGGACAGAAATGGCTTGCAAGTGTGGGACAGAAACTAAGTCCAGCTTCCAGTAAAAGGCCTAGAAATGAAAAAAGTAACTATCAATACGCTAATGAAGCTTAAAGAAGAAGGTAAAAAATTTGCTTCTTCAACTGCTTATGACGCAAGCTTTGCTCAACTATTCGAACAACAAGAGATGCCAGTGCTTCTGGTTGGCGACTCGTTAGGAATGGTGCTTCAAGGCAAACCTGATACGCTTCCTGTTACCGTCGAAGACGTCGCTTATCACACTCGCTGTGTACGTGCAGGTAGCCCAAATAGCCTTCTTATGGCTGACATGCCATTCATGAGTTATGCAACGCCAGAGCAAGCCTGTCTAGAAGCAGCAAAGCTGATGCAAGCGGGCGCCAACATGGTAAAACTAGAGGGCGGGTCTTGGTTGGCTGAAACAGTGCGCATGCTTACCGAGCGAGCGGTTCCAGTGTGTGCTCACCTTGGACTTACGCCACAATCTGTAAACATCTTCGGTGGTTTCAAAGTACAAGGCCGCGATCAAGAACAAGCAGATCAAATGGTCAAAGATGCACTTGAACTTCAAGCTGCTGGTGCTCAAATCGTTCTTCTAGAATGTATTCCTGCAGCGCTTGCCGAACGTATCACTCACGCATTGAGTGTGCCTGTTATTGGCATTGGTACAGGTAATGTTACTGACGGCCAGATTCTTGTTATGCACGATATGTTCGGCATTTCAGCTAACTACATGCCGAAATTCTCAAAGAACTTCCTAGCAGAAACGGGCGATATGCGAACAGCGGTCACTAAGTACATCGAAGATGTAGAGAGTGGTGCATTCCCAGGTCCGGATCATACGATTGCTTAGGGGTGAACATGCTAACGATTGAAAATACCGTTCAGCTTCGAGAGCAAATTCGTCGCTATAAACAGGCTGGAAAAACCATTGGCTTTGTACCGACTATGGGCAACCTTCATCAAGGGCACCTAACTCTGGTTCGCAAAGCTAAAGAATTAGCCGATGTCGTGATAGTAAGCATCTTTGTAAACCCAATGCAGTTTGGTAACCCAGATGACTTGCAGAATTACCCTCGCACGGTAGAGCAAGATATTGCTTTGCTTGAGGATTTAGGTACAGAGCTTGTTTTCACGCCAACACCCGAAATCATGTATCCAAAGGGATTGGACAAGCAGACCTTTGTCGAAGTGCCTCTGCTATCAAACATGCTCGAAGGCGCTTCGCGTCCCGGTCATTTTCGTGGCGTAGCCACTATCGTCACCAAGCTGTTTAACTTGGTAAGCCCTGATGTAGCCTGCTTTGGTGAAAAAGACTTCCAACAAGTGGCTGTTATTCGCCAAATGGTTGAAGACCTAGCTATGGATATCGACATAGTTCCAGTGCCAACAGTACGCGAGCAAGATGGCCTTGCCATGAGCTCTCGTAACAATCGTCTTACTGAAGATGAACGTAAAATCGCGCCTGCTGTCGCAACTATCATGCATGAAATGGCAGACCGTTTACTCCTTGAACCACTAGATTCTAAGGCTGTAATTTCATTTGGTGAACTGCGTCTCAAAGAAGTTGGTATGACACCCGACGAGCTATTTATTCGCGATGCAGATACTCTGCAAGACATCACTACTGAAGCTAAAAATGCGGTAATTTTAATGGCGGCATTTTTAGGCTCTGTTCGTTTAATTGATAACAAAATCATTCAGTTAAGCTAAATAGACCTTTTATACATAGTAAAGCGGCAGTTGGTATTCCAACTGCCGCTTTTTATTGTTCCCAAGATGTATTGGTTAACAGGTTTGATGGCCATTCATAACCAACACCAAAATCAACCAATAAAGCTACTGCCATTAAGGCTAAACGTAGCGCTTTAATTATTTAACCGCCAAGAGATTGGGTGTCATTGATACCGCGCGAATGTGATTAACCAGTCTTACCGCTTCATCCAAAGTCCTACTAGGCATATCAAAGTCACGTAGTAGTTGCTGACCATGCGCTTGGAAACATGCCCATCCCTGATTGATGATTGATACTGCCATACAAGCTAAGTGGTAGCTGATTTCATCGGGAACGTCTAGTTCGGCAAATGGGCGTAGGTTTAGCTCATTAAACCCACCTTCTGGCAATGGCAATGGACCACGACTCATAAAGTAACCGTTGGTTACTGACATACGCGATACAGCGTAGTTGATGGCAACCTTATCTTCATTGCTAAGTAGTTCTAAATCTGTTTCATCTTGTTCTACACGTAGGGCAATACGTGTCGCTGTTCGAACGTATGCTGCTTGTTTAACGGTGAGTAGTTTTGACGCTTTTTCAACTTCTGAATATGAATCGTAGTTTTGCATGGTTTGTTACCTAATTTCGAATATAAACAAAACCACTTCCATGTGACCATAGGGACAGTCTATTTAGAGCCACGGCTTATTGATGGCATGGCTGTTGTGGGTGCACCTGCTACATGATTATCGTAATGAAATACTGGATGCGCATCGTTCTGTGCGTCACGATAATTGCCAGTATCAGAAGCGTTGGCTGCGAATGCGAATACTGCTAGTAAAGCGATAGTTAAGTTTTTCATGATCTTCTACCTGTATTTAGAGAAAAAATGCCCACTTCCATGTGGGCGAAGGACTAACAAAATATCAATTGATTACCACTCGTAACCTACACCAGCACCAATAGATACATTCTCAGAGCCTGTATCGTATGCAATGTTAGAACGTGCAGTGAAGTTCTTAGTAAAACGAACACCAACACCACCAGCAATGGCATCAGCACTACCTGAGTGACCCAATGCCACAGTAGTAGAGATTTTCCCTACGTTGTAAGGCATTACTAATGAGCTAGTAGCGATACCTTGGGCCATAGCACCATCCATTACTTTAGCTTGACGCTCAAGATCCTGGCGTAGACCTTTGATTTCTGATTTGTTGCTCGCGATAGCATCTGAGTTTTCATCGATGCGACTTGAGTTATCAGCAATTAGAGATCTGTTACCGCTAATCGATTTTGTATTTACTGCGATGTTATCGCGATTCTTGAACGTGTTGGTGTTCACATGCTCCAGGTGCTTAGTGTTAGTAGCGATTGCAGTAGCGTTAGATACAGGGCTTGCAGCTACCTGAGCCTTAGCATCATCATTAGCGTCACCAGACATAGCCCAAAGATCAGCATTACTGTACTTACTAGTAAAAGCATCTTTTTGAAGATCTGCATTGTTACGAGTATCCGCATGACCAAGAATTCGGTCACCACTTTGAAGCTGATCTGGATTACGTACGTCTGGCTGACCATCTTTTCTCACAACGATAGTGTATTTTCCTGATTTAGTAGGTGGTGTTAATGTGCCTTCCGGTGTTTTTTGCGGTGCAACCAATGCTGTTGGGTGAGCTACTGGCACTTCATTACCTGAAGTTGCCGGCGCAACTAAACGTTGAGGATGTGCAACGGGTGTTAGTGTGCCTTCTGGTGTTCTTTGCGGTGCAACCAATGCCGTTGGGTGAGCTACTGGCACTTCGTTACCTGAAGCTACTGGCGCAACTAAACGTTGAGGATGGGCAACGGGTGTTAATGTGCCTTCTGGTGTTCTTTGCGGTGCAACCAATGCCGTTGGGTGAGCTACTGGCACTTCGTTACCTGAAGCTACTGGCGCAACTAAACGTTGAGGATGAGCTACGGGTGTTAGTGTGCCTTTCGGTATTTTTTGCGGTGCAACCAATACCGTTGGATGAGCAACTGGCACTTCGTTACCAGAAGCTACTGGCGCAACTAAACGTTCAGGATGAGCTACAGGTGTTAATGTGCCTTCCGGTGTTTTTTGTGGTGCAACCAATGCTGTTGGGTGAGCTACTGGCACTTCGTTACCGGGAGCGACTGGCGCAACTAAACGTTGAGGATGAGCTACGGGTATTAATGTGCCTTCCGGTGTTTTTTGCGGTACAACCAATGCTGATGGATGAGCAACTGGCACTTCGTTACCGGAAGCTACCGGCGCAACTAAACGTTGAGGATGGGCAACCGGTGTTAATGTGCCTTCCGGTGTTTTTTGCGGTGCAACCAATGCCGTTGGATGAGCAACTGGCACTTCGTTACCAGAAGCGACTGGCGCAACTAAACTTTCAGGATGGGCAACGGGTATTAATGTGCCTTCCGGTGTTTTTTGCGGTACAACCAATGCTGTTGGATGAGCAACTGGCACTTCGTTACCGGAAGCTACCGGCGCAACTAAACGTTGAGGATGGGCAACCGGTGTTAATGTGCCTTCCGGTGTTTTTTGCGGTACAACCAATGCTGTTGGATGAGCAACTGGCACTTCGTTATCGGAAGCTACCGGCACAACTAAACGTTGAGGATGGGCAACGGGTGTTAATGTGCCTTCTGGTGTTTTTTGTGGTGCAACTAATGCTGTTGGGTGAGCAACTGGCACTTCGTTACCAGAAGCGACTGGCGCAACTAAACGTTGAGGATGAGCAACGGGTGTTAATGTGCCTTCCGGTGTTTTTTGCGGTGCAACTAATGCCGTTGGATGCGCTTTAGGTTTTAGTTGTGGCGTAGCATATGGAACTGCCATCGATTGTGGTTGAGCCGTTGGTGCTAAGTTAGGTATGCGATTAGGTACTGCATATTGTGCAGGTGCAGCATTCGTTGGTGTCAATTGAGTTGCTAAAGGTGCTTGCATCACTTGTGGCGCTTTAGTTGGCGCAACCATGTGTGCAGGTGCAATAGCAGGTGTTGCTACTGGTGTACCTTGTTGCAATGTTGGTTGTGGAACACGATATGGTGTTGCCTGATTAACAGGTTGCGGCGGACTCGCAATAGGGGTGCCTTGGCGAAGAGGTTGTGGCACATCAAATTTTGAAATTTTCATGCCATGACCACGTACCATTTCTGCGTCGTTTTCTGAGAAAACTGAGCGCCCTTCATGACGCCCATGATTGTTTGCAGAGCCGTTACCGCGAGAAACTACGGTTTTGTACATTGCAACATCAGTTGTATTGTTATCTTGCGCAGCCATTGCTTGGCTTGCAACTACTGATGCCACCAAAGTAGCTAGGATTGCTTTTTTCATTGGTTATACCTCTTTGTGCTATGAGGTGAGTTATATGTACTACCTGAGTAGCGCTCACCAATAGCAATCAAACAAAAATGATCAAATCAATACAATAAATCATCGATCGAATCATGAGTGCGACAAATATAAACAATCACGGTTCGAATTTCATCCCGAGACAACTGCAAACTCATTTACCAACTTTGTACTATCCAAGCTTTTCATCATAAAAACATAGAGTTAATAAACATGGTTCTCTATATTCATTTCACTTCATAAATGCATAGCCTTGACATAAAAAAATAGGTATTAAAATTCAATTAAAACAACAATATAAATAAACAGAACCATATGTTACGACTAAGCGTTACCTCCAAAAACAAGGAGGAGCATATGTTTCGTTCAATTCGAAAATGCACATAAAAGCTAAATAAAATAAGAGAGAACTAAGAAGAAGATATGATGAACTCTGTATTCACGAGATGAGTGTTTTAAAGAAGATATCTAGAAGATCTTGAATTGGAGTCAAACGGTGCAGTTGTGTCTAAATCAACAGGTTGGCGACTGATCACCAACTAGAACCCACACACCGCACATTATTAAACTATTGATTTTAAGTAATAAAAAATACAGTGTGATGTATTAATTAATAACTCTCTGCTGTGCACTAGAGATACTCACTAATACTGCAATCAAAATAAGTCTTATTAAACCTACCTCCTTTAACATAGTAAATCTCATTCACCATCCACTTACGCAGCATTAAGTTAAAAAAGCAACCAATACAGACCCATTCGAGTCATCAATATCAGTGTAATAGTTAGTCCTATATGATTTGGAATTGGTAGTGCTGTCTATGAGTTTCATCAGAGCAACTGATAACCAAGTATTCTCTTCAATAAAGAACAAGGTTAAAGCAATGACTAAAACTGACTGCCGACACAACAACACATGATCCTCTGAGTAAATAGATAGATGCTTGAAGACTACAGGGAATGCATTTAATGATCGTCTAATGAAGCTTTCAGCTATAGCAGTTTCACTTGCTAGCAGTAATCTGAACTTACGAGCGAGTTAGTTACACAGTTTGGGGAAGACTTTGATCCATCAATCGCTCTTCTTGCTTTGACACCAGTGGGCACAGGTCAATTGGTTTATCTTTCAAGCTCAATGCTCGATGATATGGATATTTATCATATGCTTTTTACACATAAACGGTGATTACCGTTGTATTGAGTTTCACTTAAGCCAAGCAGAAGTGGATGATGAGATTAAGAGTCGCTACCTAGTGCTTACAACAATATCTGGCCTTACTTAAAGCACTGCAATAAATAAATCGTCTTTTCCTCTATTGGTGTTCTAACGTTTAATCCCTACTCTGCTTCAAAACCTATGCTCATGCTGTTTCGCAAGGAATAAGACATGATTATTTTGGTTACGAGCACTACCCATTTTTAAAATTAAGAGTAATATCAAAGTGTAGTGATCAAGACACTTTAGATAAGAAGAAAGAATTATGGCATCTGAACAATCTATTCTGGCAAAAAACATTCAAAAGCGAATGAATGATTTGAACATTAAATCGAATTTGGCTTTATCGAAGGTATCAGGGGTAAGCCGAGCCGTAATCACAAACATCATGCTACATCCAGCAAAATCCATTATGGCGGATAGCGCCTTACTACTAAGCAAGACTCTCGATTGTAATGTTGAATGGCTTCTAACTGGAAAGGGGCCAATCAATCGCGATCACGAGGTAGATAGTCAGAAACGCTCTGGAGCGCCATTGTTCTCTTTGAATGAAATTTCAGAACGAGGTATCGATGTTCTTCTTTCTGAAGCATCTGAAAATGACACTATTACACGCTTTCTGTGCCCGTCAGGCAACAAGCCAAGTATATTTATGGTTTGGCTCAATCATCCAATGGGTAAAATGAACCATGCCGGGCATATTTACTTTGATAGTGATAAAAAACCAGTTTCTGGACAACTAGTTATTGTAAGAACACTGAAAGATGGTCCTATTTCATACATGGAGTACTACTCGGTTCATGACAAGCGGTTTTTGTATTGTGTACAAGACAATATTCCAGAGCCTCTCAGAACTGTAGAATACACAGATGATATGGAAATTATTGCTACGTTCGAGTGTTTTTTAGTCGGCTAAGAAATGCTACACATAGCAACAAAATATTTGATTAAGCTAAACATAAAAAATGGCAGTGAATACTGCCATATCTCTAAATCATCAGTTCAAGCTTTTAGCTTAATTAACTTCTCAAGCCAATGCCTTTATCGACTAATCGGTAAGCAACTGCAAAAAGCACAGCGACGAATATCAGCAAAACAGAAAACGAACTGACGATATCCACATCAGACACACCTAAGAATCCATAGCGAAATGCATTCACCATATACACGATTGGATTAATTTTCGATACTGTCTGCCAGAACTCAGGAAGTAAATTTATCGAGTAGAACACGCCACCTAAGTATGTCAAAGGCGTCAAAATGAAGGTGGGTATGATGGAGATATCATCGAATGTACCAGCAAACACCGCATTGATCAGTCCACCTAAAGCGAAGACTACTGATGTCAAAAAGACAGTTGCGATAATCACACCCCAATGTTGAACTTGCAGATCAACAAAGAACAGCGAAACAAAGGTAACAATCGTACCCACTAGTAAGCCACGAACGACTCCACCCATCACAAAACCTGCAATGATCACGTAAGTTGGAACCGGCGCTACTAGCAATTCTTCTATATTTTTCTGAAATTTAGCACTGAAAAATGACGAGGCTACATTGGAATATGAATTGGTAATCACACTCATCATAATAAGGCCCGGTACTATATATTCCATATAGCTAAAGCCGTTCATTTGCCCAATACGCGAGCCAATCAAATTACCAAAGATGATGAAGTAAAGAGTCATTGTTATCGCTGGGGGTACTAGTGTCTGCACCCAAATACGTGTGAAGCGGTTGATCTCTTTTCTCAATAAGCTTTTAAAAGCTATCCAATACACCGAGTACATTATTGTTGTTCCTCTGCTTGATCTCGCACTATGGTCACAAAAAGCTCTTCCAAACGGTTAGCCTTATTACGCATTGATAACACCTTGATACCGGCGTCCGTTAATTGAGAAAAGACATGATTAAGGCCCTGCTCTTTCTTCAATTCAATCTCTAAAGAGCCGTTCACTAAAGTCTGACTGACGACATCTTCAAGAGGAGCTGGCTCTGTGCCTTCTTCGAGATCAAGGATAAACGTCTCTACTTGCAGTTTATTAAGCAGGCTCTTCATGCTGGTGTCTTCGATTAGCTCACCACGGTTGATGATGCCAATATTGCGACACAACATTTCAGCTTCTTCAAGGTAGTGCGTAGTAAGGATAATCGTGATCCCTTCTTTATTGATTTTCTGCAAAAACTCCCACATTGAGCGTCGCAGTTCAATATCAACGCCCGCGGTAGGTTCATCAAGAATCAATAACTTTGGCTCATGCATTAAGGCACGAGCAATCATCAAGCGACGCTTCATGCCACCAGAGAGGCTTCGAGCTCTTTCGCTACGCTTGTCCCACAAATCCAACTGCTTTAAGTACTTCTCTGCTCGGAGCTTCCCATCTTCGCGGGAAACACCGTAGTAACCCGCTTGTTGCAACACAATTTGCTCTACTGTTTCGAACATATTGAAATTGAATTCTTGAGGAACCAACCCTAAGTGCTGCTTGGCTAACTCCAAATCTTTACTAATGTTATGTCCAAACACAGTAACCTCACCAGAGGTCTTATTGACCAAAGATGAAATAATACCAATGGTAGTGGATTTACCTGCACCATTGGGACCAAGCAATGCGTAGAAGTCGCCTTTTTTAACTTGAAGGGATACGCCCTTTAAAGCCTCAAAGCCACCTTTATAGGTCTTTCGTAGATTTTCTATTTCTAATGCATACATATGAAGTTGATTCTTAGTGGTTATTTGTCACAAATCCGATTTGATTTGAGCGAATTTTAGGTATAGTAACCCAAGATTCAAAAAAGGACTTAACATGCCAGAAATTAAACAGTTATTTGAGAATAATTCCAAATGGTCAAAATCTCGCACAGCTGATGAGCCTGAGTATTTTACTACATTGGCGCAGGGACAAAACCCTGATTTCCTATGGATAGGATGCTCTGATAGTCGAGTTCCAGCAGAACGTCTTACAGGACTATATTCTGGAGAGCTATTCGTTCACCGAAACGTAGCAAACCAGGTGATACATACGGACTTAAACTGCTTATCTGTCGTCCAATATGCCGTAGATGTACTAAAAGTTAAACACATAATTATTTGTGGGCACTACGGTTGTGGTGGCGTAAATGCCTCTATCGACAACCCTAAGCTAGGGCTTATCAATAACTGGTTATTACACATCCGAGATCTCTACCTAAAGCACCGTAGTTTTCTTGATCCTCTTTCTGAAGAAGAACGTTCAAATAAGCTTTGCGAAATTAACGTAGCAGGACAAGTCTACAACTTAGCAAATTCAACCATCATGCAATCTGCATGGGAACGAGGCCAAGACGTTGAGATACATGGCGTTGTATATGGTATCGGTGATGGCAAGTTAGAGGACCTAGGCGTACGCTGCTCAAGCAGAGAAACACTAGAAGCGAACTTTCCTGCTGCTATGTCGAAAATCCTAGAGCAAGATTAATCGAGTCTCAATTAAATAAATACCCGCTATATGCGGGTATTTTACTTTCTGATATACGCCAATTATAAAGGTACAACTTTACCTATGTATGGCAGGTTGCGATATTTTTGCGCGTAATCGATGCCCACACCCACTACAAACTCATCTGGAATCTCAAAGCCAATCCACTTAACATCGACCTTTACTTCACGACGCGAAGGTTTGTCGAGTAGTGTTGCTATTTGAATAGAGTTAGGTTCGCGGATAGATAAGATTTCACACACCTTACTGAGTGTATTGCCTGTATCTATGATGTCTTCCACCAGCAATACATCTTTGCCTTGGATGTCATCATCAAGGTCTTTCAAGATACGTACGTCACGGGAGCTTTCCATGGTGTTTCCGTAGCTAGAAGCCGTCATGAAATCAACACTATGGTTTACCGTAACCGCGCGAGACAAATCAGCCATAAAGACAAACGAGCCGCGTAGAAGTCCTACCATAACGAGCTCTTCACTATCTTTATAGTGCTCATTAATTAATGCACCAAGCTGCTGTACTCGTTCTTGAACCTCTTGTTCAGAGATCATCACTTCTACGGTATGTTTCATACTGTTCTCTCGTTTTTTGGATTCGCATCAACTATAGCTACCCAATACCATGCTGTCGCAAAATTATGCGCTCGAACGGCAAGGTGAGCTCGAAAAAGTCGTTACGCTTAAAATGGGCGAGCATTGTAACAAACAATATTTGAAACCGAAAAAAAACCCAGCTAAAAAGCTGGGTTTTATTTTCAAACTAATGATTCAGCAAATAAGAAGTTACTTCTTCTTCACTGCTTTCTTGTTTGGAAGGTCAGTGATTGAGCCTTCGAATACTTCAGCAGCTAGACCAACAGACTCATGCAGTGTTGGGTGAGCGTGGATAGTTAATGCAATATCTTCCGCATCACAACCCATCTCGATAGCTAGACCGATTTCACCAAGAAGCTCGCCGCCATTAGTACCAACAATAGCACCACCGATTACGCGATGAGTATCTTTATCGAAGATCATCTTAGTCACACCGTCAGCACAATCTGATGCGATTGCACGACCAGAAGCAGCCCAAGGGAAAGTAGATACTTCGTAGTTAATACCTTCAGCTTTCGCTTCTTTCTCAGTCTTACCTACCCATGCTACTTCTGGCTCAGTATAAGCAATTGAAGGAATAACTTTAGGGTCAAAGTAGTGCTTCTTACCAGAGATAACCTCTGCTGCTACGTGACCTTCATGCACACCTTTGTGTGCAAGCATTGGTTGACCAACAACATCACCGATAGCGTGAATATGCGGCACGTTAGTGCGCAATTGCTTATCAACGTTGATGAAACCACGCTCATCAACTTCAATGCCCGCTTTTTCAGCATCAATAAGTGCACCATTTGGAACACGACCGATAGCAACAAGAACAGCGTCGTAACGCTCCGCTTCTGCCGGCGCTTTTTTGCCTTCCATTGATACGTAAATACCGTCTTCTTTCGCTTCTACTGCAGTCACTTTAGTTTCAAGCATTAGCTTGAATTTGTTTTTAATGCGTTTAGTGAAGACTTTAACGATATCTTTATCTGCTGCTGGGATGACTTGATCAAACATCTCAACAACGTCAACTTTTGAACCTAGAGAGTGATATACCGTACCCATCTCAAGACCGATGATACCACCGCCCATGATCAGCAGTTTCTCTGGTACTTCTTTCAGTTCTAGAGCATCCGTAGAATCCCAAATACGTGGGTCTTCATGTGGAATGAATGGAAGTTTGATTGGGCGAGAACCCGCAGCAATGATTGCGTTGTCAAAAGTTACTTTTGTTGACTCTTCGCCTTCAACTTGAAGCGTATTAGGGCCAGTAAACTTACCGAAACCGTTAACAACAGTTACTTTACGCATCTTAGCCATGCCGTTAAGGCCGCCAGTCAGTTGGTCTACAACTTTCTCTTTCCAGATACGAATTTTGCTGATGTCTGTTGTTGGCTCACCAAATACAACACCGTGCTCAGCCATCGCTTTTGCTTCTTCGATAACTTTAGAAACGTGAAGAAGTGCTTTCGATGGGATACAACCCACGTTAAGACAAACACCACCTAGAGTGCTGTAGCGTTCAACAAGTACAGTTTCAAGACCTAAATCTGCGCAACGGAAAGCGGCAGAGTATCCAGCAGGACCTGAACCAAGTACTACAACTTGGGCTTTAATTTCTTTGCTCATTTTGACCTCTTGTAGTCATTATCCCTAACAGGCTAATTGGGTATTTGCGTCGCCCCAGTTTACAAACTTGTAAACTAAGAGAAAACTAATTCCATTTAGGCTGTGAGCTATACAACAATTCGGCGCGACTTTATCTTAAGTTGCGCCAAATTTTGTTAAATATTTGCGACAAAAAGCAGCTCTATCGAGCTGCTCTGTTTTTTACATTACCAAACGGCGAATATCGCTTAGGCATTGGTTTAAGAAGGTAATGAATCGTGCACCTTCTGCACCATCGATAACACGGTGGTCATAAGACAGCGACAATGGAAGCATTAGGCGAGGAGTAAACTCACTGCCGTTCCATACTGGCTTCATCTCAGACTTAGATACACCAAGGATACCGACTTCTGGTGCATTCACGATTGGAGTGAATGCAGTACCGCCGATACCACCTAGGCTTGAGATAGTGAAACAACCACCCTGCATATCTGCAGCTGTTAGCTTACCAGAACGTGCTTTCTTAGAGATAGCTGCTAGTTCAGCAGACAACTCATAGATGCCTTTCTTGTTTACGTCCTTAAATACAGGAACAACAAGACCGTTTGGCGTATCAACAGCGATACCTACGTTCACGTATTTCTTCAGAATGATGCTTTCGCCATCTTCAGATAGAGACGAGTTGAATGAAGGGAACTCTTCAAGTGCTTTCGCTACGGCCTTCAAGATAAACACAAGTGGTGTGATCTTAATGCCTGAGTCTTTCTTCGCTTCAAATGCGTTTTGCTCTTTACGGAACTTCTCTAGTTCAGTGATATCTGCATTATCCCACTGTGTAACGTGCGGGATCATTACCCAGTTACGGTGCAGGTTAGCGCCAGAGATCTTCTTGATCTTAGAAAGTTTCTGAACTTCAGTATCACCAAACTTGCTGAAGTCCACTTTTGGCCATGGTAGTAGACCAAGTGCACTGCCGTCACCTTTACCAGATGCTGCTGCACCAGACTCTAGGCGCTTAAGCGCGTCTTTTACAAAGGTCTGAACGTCTTCTTTAAGGATACGGTTCTTACGACCAGTACCTTTAACCTTAGATAGGTTAACGCCAAACTCACGAGCAAGACGACGAACAACTGGAGATGCGTGTGCATACTCGTGATTCTCTTGGAAGTCACCCTTAGTTGCTGACGCTGCCGCTGCTGGTGCTGCCGCAGGTGCTGCAACTGCTGGAGCAGGCGCTGCCGCAGGTGCCGCTACTGGTGCAGATGCTACTGCGCCACCGGCAGTTTCAAATACCATGATTAGAGAACCAGTGGTTACTGAATCGCCTTCAGCAATCTTGATTTCCTTAACTGTACCCGCAAATGGTGCTGGTACTTCCATAGAAGCCTTATCGCCTTCTACAGTAATTAGTGACTGCTCTTCTTCAACGCTATCACCAACAGAAACCATGATTTCAGTAACTTCTACTTCATCACCGCCGATGTCTGGTACGTTAACTTCTTGTACAGCTGCAACCGCTGGAGCAGCAGGTACTGCTGGAGCTTGCGCCGCTGCCGGAGCTGCTACAGGTGCACTTGCACCTGTTTCAAATACCATGATAAGAGAACCAGTAGAAACAGAATCGCCTGAAGCTACTTTGATTTCTTTAACAGTACCAGCAAATGGTGCTGGTACTTCCATAGATGCTTTGTCGCCTTCAACAGTAAGAAGAGATTGCTCTTCTTCAACTGTGTCACCAACTGCAACCATGATTTCAGTAACTTCTACTTCGTCACCGCCGATGTCTGGTACGTTAACTTCTTTTAGTTCTGAAGCGCCGGCAGGAGCAGCGACTGGTGCCGCCGCTTCAACTGCTGGAGCAGCAGGTGCTGTAGTAGCGCCTGCCTCTTCAAAGATCATGATTAAAGAGCCAGTAGTCACTGAATCGCCTTCAGCTATTTTGATTTCTTTAACGATACCCGCTTGAGACGCAGGTACTTCCATTGAGGCTTTGTCGCCTTCAACAGTGATCAGTGACTGTTCTTCTTCAACCTTGTCACCAACGTTAACCAGAATCTCAGTTACTTCAACCTCATCAGCACCGATATCAGGTACATTAATTTCGATTGTCATTGTTTATTTCCCTTAATAAATGGAAGTCTTATGCGTATTGCGGGTTAATTTTGTCTGCGTCGATGTCGAACTTAGCAATTGCTTCTGCAACTACTGACTTCTCAACATCACCACGTTTAGCCAATTCAGTTAGTGCTGCAACAACTACGTAGCCAGCGTTAACTTCGAAGTGACGACGTAGGTTTTCACGGCTATCTGAACGACCGAAACCATCAGTACCAAGAACCTTGTAAGACTCTGAAGGCATAAATGCACGTACTTGCTCAGCGTAGTTCTTCATGTAATCAGTTACTGCGATTGCAGGTTCGTTACCTAGAACTGTTGTGATGTACGGTACTTTCTCTTCAGCTTCTGGGTGAAGCATGTTGTCACGCTCTACCGCTTGACCGTCACGAGTTAGCTCGTTGAACGATGTTACAGAGAAGATGTCAGATGCTACGCCATAGTCTTCGCTAAGAATCTGAGCAGCTTTACGCGCTTCGTTCATGATAGTACCAGAGCTCATTAGCTGAACTTTAGACTTCTCACCAGCGTAAGACTCAAGCTTATAGATACCTTTACGGATGCCTTCTTCAGCGCCTTCAGGCATTGCTGGCATTGCGTAGTTTTCGTTCATTACTGTTAGGTAGTAGTAAACGTTCTCTTGCTCAGGACCGTACATGCGACGAATACCGTCTTGCATGATTACCGCTAGCTCGTAAGCAAACGTTGGGTCATAAGAGATACAGTTAGGTACGGTGTTCGCCATGATGTGCGAGTGACCATCTTCGTGCTGTAGGCCTTCACCATTCAGTGTTGTACGACCTGCTGTAGCACCTAGTAGGAAGCCACGAGCCTGTTGGTCACCTGCTAGCCATGCCATGTCGCCAATACGTTGGAAACCGAACATTGAGTAGTAGATGTAGAATGGGATCATTGGTAGATCGTTGGTGCTGTATGACGTTGCAGCAGCAACCCAAGACGCCATTGAACCTAGTTCGTTGATACCTTCTTGAAGAACCTGACCAGAAGTCGCTTCTTTGTAGTAAGAAACGATGCCTTTATCTTCAGGCGTGTAGTCTTGACCGTGCGGGTTATAAATACCGATTTGACGGAATAGACCTTCCATACCAAAGGTACGTGCTTCGTCACAGATGATAGGAACGATGTTCTTACCAACGCTCTTGTTCTTCAACAAGATGTTTAGTGTACGAACGTAAGCCATAGTAGTAGAGATTTCACGCTTCTGAGCACCTAGTAGAGGAGCGAACTCTTCTAGTTCTGGTACTTGGAATTCTTGAGTGAACTTAGGCAGACGCGCTGGAGTGTAACCGTGTAGAGCGTTACGACGAGCGTGCATGTATTCGTATTCAGGAGTACCAGCTTCAAGCTTCAGGTAAGGAAGCTCAGCAATTTTGTCATCTGAAAGGATGTCTTCTAGGCCCAGGCGATCACGTAGGTGTTGAACATGAGTCATGTCCATTTTCTTCACACCGTGTGCAATGTTCTTGCCTTCAGCTGCATCACCCATGCCGTAACCTTTAACAGTCTTAGCTAGAATAACTGTTGGCTTGCCGCCAGTTTCTTTCGCATTGTTGAATGCTGCGAATAGCTTAGATGAATCATGACCACCACGCTTAAGAGCGAAGATTTCGTCATCAGTCATATCAGCAACAAGTGCTGCTGTTTCAGGGTATTTACCAAAGAAGTGCTCACGTACGTACGCGCCATCTTTAGATTTAAATGTTTGGTAGTCACCGTCGATAGTTTCGTTCATTAGCTGAAGAAGCTTACCAGTCGTGTCTTTTGCAAGTAGTGAATCCCAGTTGCTACCCCAGATAACTTTAACAACGTTCCAACCAGCGCCTTTGAATAGGCCTTCTAGTTCTTGGATGATGCTACCGTTACCCATTACAGGGCCATCTAGACGCTGTAGGTTACAGTTGATTAGGAAACATAGGTTGTCCAGTTTTTCACGAGCTGCAAAAGAGATTGCACCGCGTGATTCTGGCTCATCCATCTCGCCATCACCTAGGAATGCGTAAACGCGCTGAGCTGAAGTATCTTTTAGACCACGGCCTTCAAGGTACTTCAAAAAGCGAGCTTGGTAGATAGCAGAGATAGGGCCTAGACCCATAGATACTGTTGGGAACTGCCAGAATTCAGGCATCAACTTAGGGTGTGGGTAAGAAGGGATACCCTTACCATCAACTTCTTGACGGAAGTTGTCTAGTTGCTCTTCAGTTAGGCGTCCCTCAACGAATGCGCGAGAGTAGATACCTGGAGAGATATGACCTTGGTAATAAACCAAATCGCCACCGTCCGTCTCATTTGGAGCACGGAAAAAGTGGTTGAAGCAAACTTCGTAGAATGCAGCTGCTGACTGATAAGAAGCCATGTGACCGCCAAGGTCTAGGTCTTTCTTAGAAGCACGCAATACGATCATGATTGCGTTCCAGCGGATAATAGAGCGAATACGACGCTCAAGCGTTACATCACCAGGGTAAGCTGGTTCTTGCGCGGCTGGAATGGTATTGATGTAGTTAGTGTTAATGCCTGTTGGCATATCAACACCGTCTAAGCGAGCCTTATCTAGAACTTGTTCTAGTAGGAACTGCGCGCGTTCTACACCTTCTTCACGTACTACTGACTCAAGCGCTTCTAACCAATCTTGAGTTTCAAGAGCATCTACGTCATGCTTCATATCAGACATGGCGAACTTTCCTTTTATATTAAGTTAGGTCAACTACTAGGGCGGTATACCCTAAGCAAAAGCTTACTGTTTATTCTGTTGAATTCGGCGCAATGAACGGGCTCTTCTGTCCTGCTCTTCGGTCAAATCCGACAATGTTTCATCGATAAACGCTAAATGAGTTTCAGACATTTCACGGGCTCGTTGTGGCTCTCTCGATGTAATCGCTTTAACGATATCCGCTCTGTGCTCATTTAATTTTTTAATTACGTCTTCACGACTGTGTAGAAGCATCAAGTTTTGTGACACGTTCTTTTGCAGTAATGGAGATAAACTACGAACAATGTGCAATAGCACGACATTGTGTGAAGCTTCGGCGATAGCAATCAGGAAATCCATGATAGCTTCAGATTCTTGCTCAACGTCATCGCTATCCACCGTTATGCTCATCGCCTTTTGGCACTGAGTAATACGTTGGAAATCCTCTGTTGTTCCTCTTAAAGCAGCGAAATAGGCTGAGATACCTTCGAGCGCATGTCGCGTCTCTAACAGGTCTCTTTGCGTATCAGCATGATTTGCAAGTAGGTTCAAAAGAGGATCGGTCAGATTAGAAGACAAGCTTTCACAAACAAAAGTTCCCCCACCTTGGCGACGAGTTAACAATCCTTTGGCTTCTAACCTTTGAATTGCTTCGCGTACCGACGGTCTAGAAACATCAAACTGCTTGGCAAGTTCTCTCTCTGGCGGCAATTGCTGCCCTGGAGACAATATCCCATCCAAAATCGATGTTTCCAACTCACGTTCTATCACATCTGATAGTTTGGGTTGGCGAATACTTTGAAAGGAAACTTTTTGCATCTAAATCTCTGCGTCCTGCTCGATGTTAATTGGTATTACCAATTTCAACTTGACGCGAAACTTAACATATCAATTTCTCACCTGTCTAGAAAAAATTGATTTAAATCATAAAACAGGGATCGCGATAACAAAATAATTCCAAGGAAACGTTAAGCTGTGACGCATTTGTTAATGAATCTGCATTCATACGAACTATATATTCACTTGCTACTTGTATGACAAATGTATCAATCACACATTAACATGTGATCATTTTGCGAAATTTAGACCAGTTAAAAGATAGACCAGGATCGGTTTTTCGCAACGGTGCAATATATTGATGGCCGGTAATCCTCGATGGATTAAGCTTGGGGTAGGTCTCAAGTAGGAACTGAGTCAGCATTGCTAAAGATTGATATTGATCCCGTGTATAAGACACATAATCCGTTCCTTCCAACTCAACACCTATTGAGTAATCATTGCATTTATCTCGACCGGCAAAAGAAGACAGACCAGCATGCCACGCGCGTTTTTCGAATGGGACAAATTGTATTATTTCGCCATCTCTTTTGATTAAGCAGTGTGCTGAAACTCGCATGCTGCTAATACGTTCAAAAAATGGGTGTGCTGAGGCGTCCAACTTCCCTAGAAAAAAGGCTTCAATATTACCGTTATTAAATTCAGCAGGTGGTAGAGAAATATTGTGTACCACCAATAACGAGATGTCCTTAGGATCAGGTCTCTCATCACAATGTGGAGATGGAATGGCTTTGGCGTGCGGATACCATAGATTAGCTGACATTTTTCTTCCCTGAGAGCAATTGTTGCTGAATTATAATTCAAGCAAGAGTATCATTCAGCACAAATCAGTATTCGACAACATAGTGAAAGTTTTGGTTATGAAAAATACCCACGACAGTGACGCTCGTTTAGCGTACCTAAAGCAACAACTGCCTCATGAAGTATCTCGCGCGGTAGAAGAGACGCTAAAAGAAGATCTTGGGGGCTCACTTGACGCTTCTGTGGACATCACTGCAAATCTCATTGCTGAAGATACTCAAGGTATCGCAACCATCATTACTCGCGAGCACGGAGTGTTCTGTGGGCAGATGTGGGCAGACGAAGTCTTCAAGCAACTTGGTGGACAAGTAACGGTTGAATGGCACGTTGCCGATGGTGACACTGTAGAGCCTAACCAAACGCTATGCAAGCTTACCGGCCCTGCACGCACACTTTTAACGGGTGAGCGTAATGCCATGAACTTCATTCAAACTCTATCCGGCTGCGCTACCGTTGTTGCCGAGTATGTAAGCAAGATTGAAGGTACCGGTTGTAAGCTACTTGATACCCGTAAAACCATCCCTGGATTGCGCAGTGCATTAAAATACGCTGTTGCCTGTGGTGGTGGCTTCAATCACCGTATTGGTGTATTTGACGCTTACCTTATTAAAGAGAATCACATCATCGCCTGCGGCGGTATTGAACAAGCTATCTCTACAGCAAAAGAGCTAAACCCAGGAAAGCCCGTTGAAGTAGAAACAGAAACGCTTGATGAGCTTAAACAAGCGATTGATGCTGGCGCCGATATCATCATGCTAGATAACTTCAGTTTGGATATGATGCGTGAAGCTGTTGCAATCAACCAAGGTCGCGCTGTACTTGAGAATTCAGGTAACGTAACCCTAAAGACTATTCGTCCTATGGCTGAAACGGGTGTTGATTTTATTTCAGTGGGTGCTCTGACTAAACATTTAAAGGCAATGGATCTCTCCATGCGATTCAAATAGTTTTCAGATTTCCTCACTATAACGAAAGGTCAGCATTGCTGACCTTTTTTGTATCTTCAAGCTTTATACCTATCGCAGTAATACCAATTACAGTAAGTCAGTGGTATTAGATAAAGTTCGTTCTACTTCGACCGATGTTCCCTTTTCTAGCGCTTATACAGACATCTATTAATCCAATTACTGCGAGACACCTAGCAGGCACTTGTTCCCTTTCTTTTACCTCAGCTCATAGCTTCTAATTTTATTGCTACCAGAAACCTCCAGCGTCCCTAGGAGAAACTAATGAGCAAAAAACAAAAAGGCTTCACCTTAATCGAACTGATGATTGTCGTCGCCATCATAGGTGTGCTTTCCGCTATCGGCATTCCTATGTATCAAGACTATGTGAAAAAATCAGAATTGGCTTCTGCAACAGCGACCTTACGCGGATTATTAACCAAAGCAGAACTCTATTATTTAGATCAAGGCTCTTTTCCTACTGCCCTTACTGATATCAATTCGGTATCTAGTGCAGGAGGCAGTATTGGAGAGGTGGGAATTAATGGAAATCAGCTGCAATTCACCTTTAGTGCCACTGGTAGTTCATTGAATGGATCTTCTGTATCGTTTTCTCGTGACGATACCGTGGGTTGGAGTTGTACCGTAAGTGGTGCTTCGGGTATTGATAAGCCAAAGGGTTGCCAATGATTCACCCAGTCATTGCTTCACTCAGCCCTGTAATACTGAATCGGGATGATGTGGAGCAATTATCACAAAGGACCATAACGTCGACCGAAGATGCACTTTATCAAGTGTCAGAAGTAAGCCAACACACTTTAACTGAATTAGGTCAGTCGCTAGCGAACCATCACCAGCTTATTTTCAATCCGAGCCCCAATCGGAACGTTAAGCTCACAACAGTGATAACAACAATTAAAGAGCTACACCTTGAACACATTGTAGCCCAACACCCCATTGTCCCAATATCATTGAATAATGGCGTGTTGCAACTACTCTCCTTCGACCCATTTCTCGAATCGCTCTTAGCCGAATTACAATTCCATCACCGCATTAACACACAGCTAATTCTTACTGACATTGAGCAATTTCAGTACTTATACACTCAAGTAAAGCGTCAGTTAGATTCACAGAATCATCACTGCATTGAAGAGATTGAGCTTCTGCCCCAGATAATGCATCAAAGCCAGCAGAGAGATGCCTCCGACATTCATATAGAGCCAGATAAAGATCAGGCGCGGGTGCGTGTACGGTGCGATGGGTTGCTGGTAACCATAATGCAGTTCTCTTTAAATAAAATGATGGCTCTAGTCAGTCAAATAAAAATCTATGCTGAGCTTGATATCACCGAGCAGCGTTTACCGCAAGATGGGCGTATGAGTTATGCCCTTTCAGAGAAAGAAGATATTGAAGTTCGCGTCTCTACGCTTCCAACCCTTTGGGGCGAAAAGCTAGTGATGAGAATTGCAAAAGAAAGCGAAAGCCTGCCTAAGCTAGATGAATTAGGGCTTAAGCAAGAGCAATGTCATGCATTAAAAAAAGCACTCAAACAGCCTCAGGGGCTAATTTTAGTAACAGGACCAACTGGCAGTGGCAAGACCATCACACTCTACTCTTGCCTCAGTACCATCGCCAATACCAGAATCAATATCTGTACAGTAGAAGATCCTGTAGAGATTCATTTTCAAGGATTCAATCAAGTCCAAACAAATGTCCATATTGGTCTGAACTTTGCTAGATGCCTTCGTTCTTTGCTGCGCCAGGATCCTGATGTGATCATGCTAGGTGAAATACGTGATTCAGAAACAGCAGAGATTGCCATTCACGCAGCTCAAACAGGTCACCTTGTGCTCTCTACGCTACATACCAATTCGGCATTTAGTACCTTAGATAGACTCTATCAACTCGGTATTAATCAGGTAGACATTATCGACAGTCTTCAGCTGGTTGTAGCCCAGCGTTTACTGCGCAAGTCATGCCCCCATTGCGCTCAAAAAGACTCTAAACATATTTGCTATCACTGCAATGAAGGTTACAAAGGAAGAATGGGAGTATTTGAGCTGCTACCCATAACTCGCCAGCTGTTGTCTAATATGGCTCAACTACAAAATAGCGAACAACTTTCAGATAATTACCTCATTGGAGAGCAAAACTTACTTGAAGTGGCTAAAGAACTCTGCTTAAAAAAAGTCACAACCAAACAAGAGGTTGAACGAGTACTAGGGCATGAGTAGCTTACAGCTCTTCATCTGGCTAGGCACTAACCGCTCTAAACCTCGGATTACAGGTCATCTGTTAGCGTACTCAGCTATCCAGCTTAAGAGGATTCTTGATCGCAAAGGGATTGAGCTTCGTAAATTCATCGCTAAACCCGTTCCCTTTATCGCAGCTTACCAGCATGAGGTGAATTACAGTGACACCACCACCTTTACCTATCAGTTAGCATTAATACTTGAGGCTGGACTTCCCATAGGTCTAGCTTTGTATGAACTGCAGCACTCAAGTGAGCGACAAGGTGTACGAGCACTATTGGAAGAGCTTCATTATCAGATACAGCAAGGCCAAAAGCTTTCGATAGCAATGCAGGAGTTTACCTTCTTAGATCCTATTTACCTTCAGTTTGTGCGAATTGGCGAGGAAAATGGTGACCTTTCCACTGCATTAGGCTTTTGCACTCAGCATCGAGAAAAAAATCAACAATTAATCAAACAAGTAACATCCGCACTCATCTACCCGACTTCGGTCATCATTATGGCGTGTGTTGTATTTGCGATAATGATGACCTTTGTCATTCCGCAGTTTTCGAGCTTATTCCACAGTTTTGGGGCTGAATTGCCAAAACTAACCAAACTCATCGTAGAGCTCTCAAGTTGGTTTCAGAATTACGTGTGGGGGCTACTTTTTTATCTAATCATATTCACTAGCCTGGTTTACCTGTGTTATCGAAAAAATAAACCTTTTCGCTATCACATAGCCAAATACAGTTTAAGCATCCCGATATTAGGTCGTTGTATTCTTGTGAGTGAGTTAGCTCGCTTTAATTTGCTGTTGTGTAATGGAATACAAGCCGGCCTTCCCCTCGTCACTTGCCTAAATAATGCCTCTCTTGCAGTGCGCAATGCCTTTATACGAGAAGCGCTTAGCAATGCCAATATTAGTATCAAGGAAGGGAAAAGCCTTTATCACTCCCTAGAAGGACTCTCATTTCTTCCATCAATCATGTTAAAAATGGTCAAGATTGGTGAGTTGAGCGGAACACTAGCAGTTATTACAGGTAGATTAGCTACACTTTTTGAACAGCAACTCAAAGAAACGACTGACAAGTTGGGGCAATTAATAGAGCCCTTCATTATTGTTTTTCTTGGTACTCTTGTCGGAGGCTTAGTAATCAGTATGTATTTACCTATTTTTAGCCTCATGAGCGCAGTTGGGTAAGCTTATCTCTGAGTTAGGTATAAACAAGCGATTCAAGTTGCGATAACATATCTACAGACTTTCTTAATATGGGCTCAAGATGCTCGATTTTTATTTTACGCACTACCCTTTGCTATTTCCGATACTCGCCACCATTTTGGGTTTAATAATCGGTAGCTTTCTCAACGTAGTGATCCATCGACTTCCGATCATCATGGAAAGAGAGTGGCAGAAAGAATTTGCTGAAGCCTACCCTGAGTTAAAGCTTAAGGTGCCTGAAGGAATATTTAATCTCAGTCTACCCCGCTCACGTTGCCCAAAATGTGAAGCTCCAATTAAAGCTATACACAACATCCCTGTTATTGGCTGGTTAAGCCTCAAAGGATGCTGTCGAGCCTGTGGCAATAAGATCAGTCCTAGATATCCACTTATAGAGCTTCTTTCCGGTGCTCTTAGTCTTACTATCGCACTTTTATTTGAACCAAGTTTATACGCTGTCGCATTGCTTGGTTTTACTTGGGTGTTGCTTTGTGCCACCTTCATCGATTTGGACACTATGCTATTGCCAGATAGCTTGACCTTACCTCTAATGTGGGCGGGTTTAGCTTTATCTGTATTTGGAATCAGCCCGCTGCCATTGCAAGATGCAGTCATCGGGGCAATGGCTGGTTACCTTTCTTTATGGAGCGTTTACTGGTTATTCAAGCTGCTCACTGGAAAAGAAGGCATGGGATATGGTGACTTCAAGCTATTAGCAGCGCTAGGGGCTTGGTTAGGGTGGCAATCTTTACCTCTAATCATCTTGCTTTCTTCATTAGTGGGTCTGATATTTGGCATTATCCAGCTTAAACTCAAGCAGCAAGGCGTTGAAAAAGCCTTCCCTTTTGGCCCTTATCTAGCGATAGCAGGCTGGACCTACTTGATAGTAGGCAATGATATTGTGACTTGGTATCTCAGTCGCTACATCGGAGCGTACTAATGTCCAAGATAATCGGTTTGACGGGAGGTATCGGAAGCGGAAAAACTACCGTAGCCAATCATTTCCATGACAATTACCATATCGATATCGTTGATGCTGACATAGTAGCTAGAGAGGTTGTCGAGCCAGGCAGTGAAGGGTTAGCCGCGATTGCAAATCAGTTTGGTGATTCCGTTCTAAACGAAGACGGCACTCTAAATCGCACCCACTTGCGTGAGTTGGTATTTTCCAATCCAAGCAACAAACAATGGATCGATAACCTGTTACATCCAATGATCCGCCAACGAATGCAACAACAGCTAAAAATGGCTACTTCTCCATATTGTCTACTGGTTATTCCATTGATGGTAGAGAATGGCTTACAGAGTATGGCTGAACGAGTTTTAGTTGTAGATGTTTCTCCTGATACACAAATAAAACGAACGTTGGCGAGAGATGGCGTATCTAAACAACAAGTGCAGTCGATATTAAAAGCACAGGCAACACGAGAGCAAAGACTGGCCATAGCCGACGATATCATCAACAACGATATCGAAAATGGGCATTTAGCAGAAAAAATTGCCGAGTTGCACCGTAAATACCTAGCCTTGTGTCACTGATTTCTGGGAGAATAACCAATATGTCTAAAGCAGGATGCAATGTATGACAATCCAAAGGTATGAACATCCTCTGAATGAGAAAACCAGAACTTATTTGCGTATTGAAAGCCTTCTTCGTCAAGCGCAGCACTGCGCGACTTTTTCAGACCCGCAACACTATCAAGTTCTTTTTCGTTCTTTGTTCGATCTATTAGATATATTTGAACAAATTCAGCTTAAGCCTGAGCTGCTCAAAGATCTCGATAAGCTCAAACTGACCTACAGCAATTGGTTAAACGTACCGGGTGTAGACCAGAAACGCTTACAGGGACTGCTAAGTGAAATTGCTCTAGTACATAAAGAAGTATTAGGTGCTCAACGATTTGGCACAAAGCTCAAAGAAGACAGCTTTTTATCTTCCATTAGGCAACGCTTTAATCTGCCTGGCGGCGCTTGTTGTTTCGATCTACCGGCATTGCACTACTGGCTTCACCAGCCTTTAGAGAAACGAATGGCGGATGCTCAGCAGTGGCTAACATCACTAGCTCCACTAAATCATGCCTTACAGCAGTGGTTAAATCTCACTCGTAGCTCAGCACAATTTAAGCCTCAGATTGCACGTAATGGGTTCTTCCAAAGTGATGCGGATGAAGCCAATATACTCAGGCTGCACTTTTCCCATGAATATGGGGTATATCCGATGGTTTCAGGGCACAAAAATCGCTTTGCCATCAAGTTTATCCATTTTGATACCGGTCAAGCCAGCACCCAAGATATCGAATTTGAACTGGCTATTTGTAGCTAATGAATACAGTAAGAGAAGTAGCACTATGAGTAAAATTACTATCGTACCCTGCCCAACCTGTGGCAATAATGTTGAGTGGGGAGACCAAAGCCCACACCGCCCTTTCTGCAGTAAGAAGTGCCAAATGATCGACTTCGGCGACTGGGCAGATGAAGAGAACTCCATCGCAGGCGCACCTGATATGTCCGATAGTGATGGATGGTCAGAAGATCAATACTAAGCCAAAAGCTTAGAGTGATTAGCTGTCAGCTATCAGCTATCAGCTATCAGCTATCAGCTATCAGCTATCAGCTATCAGCATGATATGACCAGTTATAAACCGAAAACAAAAAAAAGGAGACCCTAAGGTCTCCTTTTTTCTTATGAGAAATGCAGGTTTTGCATTACTTCTTAGCAAGCTTCTCTTTAATACGAGCTGACTTACCAGAACGCTCACGTAGGTAGTACAACTTGGCACGACGTACTGCACCACGGCGTTTAACTTCAATGCTATCAACCATTGGAGAGTGAGTTTGGAACGTACGCTCAACACCTTCACCGTTCGAGATTTTACGAACTGTGAATGCAGAGTGTAGACCACGGTTACGAATAGCGATTACAACGCCTTCGAATGCCTGTAGACGCTCACGGTCGCCTTCTTTAACTTTAACTTGAACTACTACAGTGTCGCCAGGTGCGAATGTAGGTAGGTCTTGTTTCATTTGCTCTTGCTCAAGAGCGTTGATGATATTACTCATGTTTCTATACCCTAGAATAAACTGAATCTAAATTTAATAGGTTACTTGCTGTCTTTATTCGTGCGCTTTCGCTCCATCACGAACTCGGCAAGTAAGTGTTCCTGTTCGTCAGTCAGAGCTAGGTTTTCCAGCATCTCTGGCCTTCTTAGCCAAGTACGGCCTAACGATTGTTTCAATCGCCAGCGACGAATGTCCTTGTGATTTCCAGATTTCAGTACCGCAGGTACCTCTTTTCCATCCAACACTTCAGGACGCGTATAGTGGGGACAATCCAGTAATCCATTTGCAAAGGAATCTTCCTCTGCTGACGCAAAATCGCCTAGCACACCAGGTATAAACCTTGATACTGAGTCAATTAAAGTCATGGCTGGCAATTCGCCACCTGTCATCACAAAATCTCCAATTGACCATTCTTCGTCAACCTCGGATTGTATGATGCGCTCATCTACCCCTTCATAGCGACCACAAATAAGAAGCAAGTTCTCGTTTGTTGCCAGCTCTTCTACGCCTTGTTGGTCGAGCTTACGACCTTGAGGGCTAAGATAGATAACCTTCGTCTTTCCAGGAGCTGCTTGTTTGGCAGTATTAATAGCATCGCGCAAAGGCTGTACCATCATCAACATACCAGGGCCGCCCCCGTAGGGTCTATCATCGACAGTTCGATGTTTGTCTTGTGTAAAATCGCGGGGGTTCCACGCTTCTACCGACAAAAGACCTTTCTTTACCGCTTGACCTGTTACACCAAAATCAGTGACAGAGCGGAACATTTCTGGAAACAGGCTTATTACGCCAACCCACATAGTTCACTCTCTAATTTTGATTTAAAAGGCAGGATCCCAGTCAACTTCGATCCGTTGAGCTTCGCGATCAACTTTGATGATCACTTGCTCTTCAAGGAACGGAATTAATCGTTCCTTTTGGCCAAAAGCATCCTTCAGATTAGCTTTCACCACCAAAACATCGTTTGAACCCGTCTCAAGCATGTCTGAGACTTCGCCTAGGTCATAACCTTTAGTGGTTACAACTTTCATTCCAAACAATTCACGCCAGTAGAATTCTTCTTCTGACAGTTCAGGTAATGAAGATGGGGTTACTGAGATTTCAAGGTTAGTCAATAGATGTGCATCTTCACGTACATCAAGACCTTCCAGCTTACACACATAACCTTTGTTATGACGCTTCCAGCTTTCTACCTTGCACTCAACCCATGTCCCCTTTTGGTTCAAGAACCAAGGGCTATAACCGAAAATGTTTTCAGCATCGTCTGTAAAGGAATGAACTTTAAGCCAACCACGAATGCCATAAGTAGCGCCGAGCTTTCCTACAACAATATTTTCGTTATGTTCACTCATTCATTCTTTTCCTTAACATCGAGATAAATTGCTGATTAAGCCGCTTTTTGAGCGTCTTTAACTAGCTTAGCTACACGGTCAGAAACTGTAGCACCTTGTGAAACCCAATGGTTCACACGGTCTAGGTCTAGACGTAGACCTTCTTCTTGACCTTGAGCTGTAGGGTTAAAGAAACCTACTTTCTCGATGAAACGACCTGTAGCTGCGCGACGGCTGTCTGCTACTACGATTTGATAAAATGGACGCTTCTTAGCGCCGTGACGTGCCAAACGAATGGTAACCATGTCGTCCTCTTTGCTTTCTCAATAAAATAATTAACCCCAAACTACTCTCAGAGTTGCATGGGGTCTCGTGCCAAAATAAAGCTCGGGAATTTTACTCTTATTCCCAGTCTTTGCAAGGGCTTTAGCTACTTTTTAGCCAACTAATTGAATGTGAGCTAGTTAACAGCTTGAAAATAAAAAGGCTCTACCTAAATAGAGCCTTAAAATCTTAGCTGATAACTGATAGCTACAAGCTGATAGAGTTATCGACCGAAAGGACCACCCATTCCGCCCATACCACCGCCACCCATGCCGCCCATCATGCCTTGCATGTTGCGCATCATGCCGCGCATTCCGCCTTTCTGCATTTTCTTCATCATCTTTTGCATCTGGGTGAATTGCTTGAGTAGACGGTTTACGTCTTGCACCTGAGTACCTGAACCTGCAGCGATACGCTTTTTGCGTGAGCCTTTGATTAGCTCTGGACGCAAGCGCTCTTTCATGGTCATAGAGCTGATGATTGCTTCCATCTGCTTAAACATCTTGTCGTCTACCTTATCTTTCATATTGTCAGGTAGATTACCCATGCCTGGCAGTTTGCCCATCATTCCAGCCATGCCGCCCATGTTTTCCATCTGGCCTAGTTGTTCACGGAAGTCTTCAAGGTCAAAGCCTTTCTTCTCCTTGAACTTCTTAGCCATCTTCTCTGCTTTATCGGTATCTACATTACGCTGTAGATCTTCGATAAGAGAAAGAACATCACCCATACCCAGGATACGAGAAGCGACTCGATCTGGATGGAAAGGTTCTAGTGCGTCCGTTTTTTCACCTACACCCAAGAACTTAATTGGCTTGCCTGTGATGTGTTTAACCGATAGGGCCGCACCACCACGTGCATCACCATCAACCTTAGTTAGAATCACACCGGTTAGGGGTAGTGCATCGCCAAATGCTTTTGCTGTATTTGCCGCATCCTGACCCGTCATGGCATCAACCACAAATAAGGTCTCAACCGGGTTAATCGCAGTATGAAGCTGCTTTATCTCACCCATCATCTCTTCATCGATGGCTAGACGACCAGCTGTATCGACTAAAAGTACGTCGTAGAATTTCTTCTTCGCATGGTCGATAGCAGCATTAGCGATATCTAGAGGCTTTTGGTCTGCGCTTGATGGAAAGAAGTCTACGCCTACTTCAGAGGCTAATGTTTCTAGCTGTTTGATCGCTGCAGGACGATATACGTCGGCAGAAACCACCAGTACTTTTTTCTTATCACGCTCAGAAAGAAGTTTAGAAAGCTTAGCGACACTGGTGGTTTTACCCGCACCTTGTAAGCCAGCCATTAATACTACAGCCGGTGGCTGAGCAGCTAGGTTGAGACCTTCGTTGGACTCGCCCATTACAGCTTCTAATTCAGACTGAACAATCTTAATGAATTCTTGGCCTGGAGTAAGAGATTTAGACACCTCTACACCTACCGCGCCTTCTTTAACACGCTTGATGAAGTCGCGTACTACAGGAAGGGCGACATCCGCCTCTAACAGCGCCATGCGTACTTCGCGCAGCGTCTCTTTTATATTGTCTTCGGTCAGACGACCTTTACCGCTGATGTTCTTCAGCGTCTTGGATAATCGTTCTGTTAAGTTATCAAACATCGTGCTCTCTTCGCGTTGAATTGCGATTAATTACTCGAAGTATACCTCACAGCCACTATTTACAAAACCATGCGCAATAAGTACATAGCCAGTAATGTGGTATTAGGTGTATAATTTCCTTTTAAATCCAAATACTAATGTCGACTGAATATGGACTTTGTGGTTGTTATCCTAGCCGTACTTTTATACCTAACGGCAACCTTTCTGATTCTTCCAGGGCTATTACGTCAGTCGGAGATCAATAAAAAAGTTGTTTTGGGTATAGCGTTTGTTGCTTTGATCCTGCACTTTTCAACGTTAGTTGAGGGTATCTTTGCGCCTTACGGGCAAAACATGAGCATTCTCAATGTCGCTTCATTGGTGAGTATTATCATCTCACTAGTACTGACCTTGGCTATGTTTAAAACTCGCTTATGGTTTTTGCTGCCTATTGCCTATGGATTTTCTTGCCTTAGCCTTGTTGCTGCCGAATTTGTTCCGGGTACCTTTATTACTCATTTCGAGCATTCACCTGGCTTAATTATTCATATTACGCTGGCTCTGTTTTCGTATGCAACGCTAATGATTGCGGCTTTGTATGCAATGCAATTGGCTTGGCTTGATTTCAAGCTAAAACAAAAGACTTCTCAAGCATTAAACCCCAACCTTCCTCCTTTAATGAAGGTCGAACGTCAACTTTTCAATATCATTTTGATCGGAAATGGCTTACTTACTCTTACTTTAATGAGTGGCCCATTATTTGTTGAAGACTTTTTAAGCAGTGGGAAAACTCACAAAGCTTTATTGTCTTTCATCGCATGGCTAGTGTTCAACGTTTTATTGTGGGGCCACTATAAGCTGGGGTGGCGTGGTAAAAAGGTCACTTGGTTTTCAATTATCGGCGCTTTTTTACTAACCCTTGCCTACTTTGGCAGCCGATTCGTACGTGAGATCATACTGACCTAATCGGCATACTTTGTTGACAGTTGCCGTTAAATCATTCATTAATTGAAAACAGCTCAATAAAAGGATTCGTTTAATTTGGACGACATATCAACCGGGGTACTGTTTACCCTCCTTGCATGTCTTATCATTATATCAGGCTATTTTTCAGGTTCAGAGACTGGGATGATGTCCCTGAACCGTTATAGATTAAAGCACCTTTCAAATCAGGGGCACAAGGGAGCGCGTCGCGTAGAGAAGCTTCTTACTCGACCCGATCGCTTAATCGGCCTAATTCTTATTGGCAACAACCTCGTTAATATTTTGGCATCAGCCATAGCCACCATACTCGGCATGCGTTTATACGGCGATATCGGTGTTGCGATTGCCACTGGTGCTCTCACCTTAGTGGTGCTAGTTTTCGCTGAAGTGACGCCTAAAACTCTTGCGTCTATGTATCCTGAGCGTGTCTCCTATACCAGTAGTATTCTGTTGAAGATACTAATGAAGTTGCTGTCACCACTGGTGATTCTAGTCAATTTTATTACCAATGGCTTCTTGCGACTGTTAGGCATCAAGGACATCAATAATAAGTCTGACCATCTAAGCTCGGAAGAGCTTAGAACTGTGGTGAACGAAGCTGGTAGCTTAATACCGAGTCGTCACCAGGACATGTTGGTTTCTATATTGGATCTCGAGAACGTTACCGTGAACGATATTATGGTGCCTCGAAATGAGATCACGGGTATCGATGTCAATGATGACTGGAAATCTATTGTCCGCCAATTGACTCACTCTCCTCATGGTCGAGTCGTGCTCTACCGTGACCAGATTGATGAAGTGGTGGGTATGGTTCGATTGCGTGAAGCGTATCGCTTGATGCTTGAGAAAAATGAGTTCAATAAACAAACCTTGCTAAAGTCTGCTGATGAAATTTATTTCATTCCTGAGGCAACGCCACTCAATGTGCAGTTAATAAAGTTTCAGCGCAATAAAGAGCGTATTGGACTGGTTGTAGATGAATACGGTGACATCATAGGTTTAGTTACCCTAGAAGATATCTTAGAAGAGATCGTGGGAGAATTTACCACGTCTATGGCCCCTAGCCTTGCGGAAGAAATTACACCACAAGCTGATGGCAGCTACCTCATTGAAGGCAGTGCAAACATCAGAGACATCAACAAAGGTCTGCAGTGGGATTTACCTACCGATGGACCTAGAACGCTAAATGGGCTCATTCTAGAGCATTTGCAAGATCTTCCTGAAACTCACATCAGCCTCATGGTGGCAAAGCACAATATGGAAGTTATCGACTTTTCAGAAAACAAAATCAAGATGGTGAAGGTTCATCCAATTCAATAGTGAGTGATTTTACTTTCATAAGAAACCAAAAAGGCTCCCATCGGAGCCTTTTTATTAATAGAGAGAAAAGCTACACCTTAAGTGTTTGCAGCATCTCTTCAGGAAGAGCAAGCTCATCATTTTTATTCACTGACACTCCTGCTTCCAGAATAGCGCTAGCGATAGCTTTCGCTTCTTCTAGAGAGTGCATTTCTGCAGTACCACATTGGTATTCATTCAGCTCAGGGATTTTATTTTGTCCCTCTACCTTAAGTACATCTTCCATTGATGAAACCCATGCAGTGGCTACATCAGACTCAGACGGTGTACCAATCAGGCTCATGTAAAAACCAGTACGGCATCCCATTGGAGAAATATCGATAATTTCAACTGAGTCACCATTTAGGTGGTTACGCATAAAACCGGCGTACAGATGCTCAAGTGTATGAATCCCTCTTTCGGACAGGATGTCTTTGTTCGGCTGAGTAAAGCGAAGGTCGAATACTGTAATCGTATCGCCACTTGGAGTTTGCATCGTTTTTGCCACGCGCACTGCTGGTGCGTTCATTTTGGTGTGGTCAACTGTAAAACTGTCTAATAGGGGCATAATCGGCTCTCCAAGGTTATTTCAAATACGCGAAGTATTCTTTTAAGTATTGTTCAAAATCTACCGAGTCGGCAGCTTCAATTTGTTGTTGTTTATTCAAAGAGTCCGCGACTTCTTGGTCCATCATTTTCTGAGAATAAACGCTGTAATTGTGTTGACGATACTGCTGCTGATAGCGATCACCTAACTGCATACCGAACTGGCCATTTCCGCCTTTCTCTTTCACTGCAGCAAGCATTTTCCCAGATAGGGTTAACTCGGGCTCATCAATCCAATCGCGCAACTCATTGCATACATCTTGATAGCCCGTACTATCATTGGCTTCATCCATTACCTTAGCGATTTGCTCAAACTGGTCAAAGATGCGGTGCACCCACTGCTGCAAGGTCAGCTTTTCACCATCACAGCCAATCGTCAGGTAAACACCCTTACGTCGACCTTCAGTAATCACTGAATTCCAATTATGTTTCCAGCAATTTAGCTCACAGTCATCCATAGGATCAGACTCTGTCAGCGCGCACCAAGTAAGAAAGATATCAAGGAAGCGAATCTGACGTTCGCTAATGCCCACAGCATTAAACGGGTTAACGTCTAAAGCACGAACCTCAATATATTCAACGCCGCCACGCTCAAGAGCTTCTGAAGGCTTTTCACCACTTTTAGCTACTCGTTTAGGTCTTATAGGAGCGTAAAGTTCATTCTCTATCTGTAATACATTACTGTTTAGCTGTTTAAACTGACCATCTTCTTTGACGCCAATATTAGAGAATTTTTCTGAAGGTTTACGAATTGCTCGATTCAAGCCTTCTAGATACTGATCTACGCTATTAAAGCTTATCTTTAGCTCGCTTTGCTCGCTATTGGTATAACCCAAATCACTCATACGCAAAGAGGTAGCATATGGTAGATACAAGGTACCAGTACCATTTAGCCTTTCAAAGGGTAGGTCTGTTTCACGACCTTGAATAAAAGTTTCACAGATCGCAGGAGAGGCACCAAAGAAATATGGGATTAACCATCCAAAACGATAATAATTGCGAATCAACCCAAAGTAAGCATCAGACTTAGCGTCCTGGCGCTGCTGTTCGTTTTGTTCACCATATAAACTGTCCCAAAAACTCTCAGGAAACGAAAAGTTAAAGTGAACCCCAGAGATAATCTGCATCAAGCTTCCATAGCGATGCTTCAACCCCTGGCGGTAAAGAGTTTTCATTTGGCCTGAATTTGAAGAACCATACTGTGCAAGTGCAATGTCGTCTTCATCAGCAACAGCACATGGCATAGACAATGGCCATAACTGCTCTTGATCTAACTTGCTATGAGCATAGTGATGAATGTCCTGCAATTGAGACAGCAATGTAGGGATATCATTTGAAACAGGAGTAATAAACTCCATTAACGATTCTGAGAAATCGGTAGTAATCCACTCATGGGTCAAAGGAGAACCCAAGCTCTCTGGATGAAAAGTTGTTGCTATGTGGCCATCGGGTTTGTAGCGAAGTGTTTCTCGCTCCACGCCGCGTCCATACTGCGTAAATACCTGCTTATTAGCAGCCACCTGTGCTAGGCGGTTAGAAAAAATAGTCAAAACAAGGCCACTTATATTTTTAGAGAGTACTCTCTCAATAGACTGCCCTGTACTTGAGAACAAGCACAGGGCATACAACTACCCCATAGATGGGTCGACTAAGGCGCAATTTCAAGTGTTTGAATAGGGAAATTTAACGTCTTAAGTTGAGGCATTAGCTGTTTTGCATCCCCGACAACGATAATCTGATAGTCAGCAGGATCAAACCATTTATTTGCCATTTCATTGAGCGTTTCTTTTGATACGTCAGCAACAATATTATTGCGCACAGCTAAGTAGTCATGATCCAAGTTGTAGGTCAGTATTGAGCTTAACAAATAGGCTTTCTGTCCTGGCGTTTCATACTTCAACGCATCTTGTTGCCCAACAGCTAGTCGCATGAATTCAATTTCTTTATCAGTAAAGCCCTCTTTTGCTGCACTGTCCATTTCTTTGATCAGTTCTTTAATGGCTGGAGCGGTTGAATCAGCCCTGACTTGAGCAGTAGCAACGACAGCCCCGATTTCCCTATTAGCCGAAATATAGCTACTTGCGCCGTAGGTATAACCCTTATCTTCACGCAAGTTTTGATTGATACGGCTGTTAAAGTTGCCGCCTAGATTGAAGTTAGCCAGTTGAGTAAGGTAACTCTCTCCTGTTGCATCAAAAGGTAGCCCTCTGCGAACTAAGCGCACTGCCGTTTGAGGAGCTCCCGGCTTATCAACCAAGAATAGCGTTTGCTCTCCCATCGCTGGTAAACGACGCTGACGTAGCATTGGAGGTGTTTCGCCCTGCCACTGTTGCAAGCTATCAAGCTCTTTACGTACTTGCCTCTCAGATAAGTCACCGACCACCAAAATCTGCGTGCCCTTTGGCGTGTAGTACTTATTATAAAACGCTTTTACATCATCCAAGGTTAGGCTTTTCACTGACGCCATAGTGCCAGATGCAGAGCGTCCATAAATCGTGTCGCCGTATAGGACTTGTCTTGTTGCTTGAGATGCTAACCAGTTTGGTGTTTGATGCTCGTACACTATCCCTTCTAACATTTGACGCTTAACGCGCTCGAAGTCTTCTTCTTTCAGCAATGGATTGAACAGAGCATTTTCAACCAGTTCCATTGTAGCGGTAAAGTTTTTACTCAAGCTAGAAACAGTCACAGTTGTATTGTACTGGCCTGCACTTAAAGAGGCGCTACTGCCCAATTTATCCAACTCCGCTGTAAGCTCTTCACTGGTTAGGGTCTTGTCTCCCTCTGAGACCATAGATGCAGTAAGACTGGCTAGCCCTTCTTTACCCACCGGTGCGTAGCGATTGCCTGCAGGCATCTTTATTTGCATAACCACTGTCGGCGTTTCAGACGTTTCACTGCCTAGTACTTCAATGTCATTGTTTAAGTGGAATGAATACAGCTCAGGCATGGTACCCGTAACTGCAGACTGCACTTCCGGCATCACTGAACGATCAAACGTATCATTCACGAAGCGGTACTCTAATTCGCTATCTTCGATCTTCTTGTTTTCAGGTAATGTTCTTGGCGGCGTTTCAAAGGTCGCCGTCTTGGCGGCTAGCTCTAATTTACCTTTAGGTACTACCGATAAGATCACCTTGTGTTTATTGTCGATAAACTCTTGATATACCTTATAAATAGAATCTGGCGTAACCTTACGTAAGCGTTCTAGTTCAATCTGAAGTCGATCTGGCTGTTGATAGAAAGTCTCATTAGACGCCAGTTGTGTCACCTTGCCACGTACACTCTGCAAGGCGAAGATTGAGCCGGCTTCTGCGCTACCCACTATTTCTTGTAGCGAATCAGGGTTGATATCAGAAAGCTGCAAATTATCGATGATGTCATACACTTCGTCATACAAAGGCGTTAGATCGGCTCTCTTACTAGAGTCAGCCATTACGTAAACATAAAAATTACAAGCTAACTCCGTACATTGATGGAATGCCCCTGCATCAAGCGCTTTTTCCGTCTTAACTAGTTTTTGGTAAAGGATACTATTTCGTCCGCTCCCTAAAACCTTAGCTAATACGTCAAGATCAGCATTACGCGCTTCCCCTTGGTAAGTCGTTGGCCACCCCATGACAAGCATCGGTTGTTGGATCATACGATCTTCAAGGGTAACGTAGCGGTCTTCATTGAGAACAGCCGGTTGCTTAGGTGCAGCCTCTACTTCTGGACCACGGGGAATTGGACCAAAATACTTTTCTACCCATTCAAGTACTTGCTCTGTCTCAAAATCACCACCTATGGTCAATACCGCATTGTTTGGGCCATACCAACGCAAGAAGAAGGCTTTAAGATCATTCACATCGACTTTATCTAAGTCTTCAACATAACCAATGGTCTGCCATGAGTAAGGATGCCCTTCCGGATACATAGCTTCACCCATTTTTTCCCACATCAAGCCATACGGTCGATTATCATAGTTTTGAGCGCGTTCATTTTTAACGGTATCACGCTGTATTTCAAACTTGCGTTGAGAAACAGCTTCAAGCAAGAAACCCATACGATCTGACTCAAGCCAAAGCATCTTCTCTAGCTGGTTCGATGGCACAGTTTCAAAATAGTTAGTGCGGTCACGATTAGTTGTGCCGTTAAGAGATCCACCCGCTTCGGTAATGATCTTAAAGTGTTGTTGATCTGCTACATGCTTTGAGCCTTGAAACATCATGTGCTCAAAGAAATGCGCAAAGCCAGATTTGCCAATCTCCTCCCTTGCAGATCCCACATGATAAGTCACATCAACGTGAACCAAAGGATCTGAGTTATCAGGCGCTAAGATTAATGTTAATCCATTGGCTAGCTTATATTTTGAATAGGCGATCGACGCCTTGCCCGGTGTTACATCGACTTTTTCAACTAACTGAATAGCAGAGTCATTTGATTTCGGTTCGACTGTGCTCTCTTGAGTAGAGCAAGCTGCTAATAGAGTCACAGCGGTCAGCGTGCCCACAAGTTTGCACTTGGACAATGACAGGTTAAGACGAGATAAGATCATTGTTATTCCTTATAGATTACCCAACCCAGTGTACAACCCCACTAGCACCGCATAGCGGACCAGTTTTCCTAGGGTTATCAGCACCAAACAAGGAAGAAAGCGCATTCGAAGCCACCCAGCGGCTAAACACAAAGGGTCACCAATAACGGGAGCCCAGCTAAACAATAGACTCCAATAGCCATATTTTTGTAGCCAAGCTATGGCTTTGTGACCATGTTTTTCCTGCTGAGTTCGATTTGGTATCCACAAACCCAGCCAATAGTTGGTTAAACCTCCGAGAGTGTTACCTAACGTAGCAACCAACAAGATGCTAAAAATTGAATATTGATTAAGACTCAGAGTAGCGATAAGCGCCGCTTCTGAACCGCCAGGAAGTAATGTTGCGCTCAAAAAACCAGTGGCAAATAGTAACGTCAGAGCCGAATCTGCAAACCAAACACCGAGCTGAGAAAACACAGCATCCACTAGCTAACGGCCTCAAAGCAACACGTACTCTTAAAATATACGTTACAAGTAAACGAGATAAGCCATACAGGCATAGTTTTCTGACCATTTAAGATGCATATCGTTACATATTACCGACAATTGTTAGGAATATCATTGTTTTGCTGTCAGAGATAAGTGAAAAAAAAGGATGCAAAAATGCATCCTTTTCTCAATATAGAAGTAGATTAGCCCACTAGCGCAAGTAGGATGCCCGCGGCTACTGCCGATCCTAATACACCGGCTACGTTCGGACCCATAGCATGCATCAATAGGAAATTCTGAGGGTTTGCCTGCAGACCAACCTTGTTAACCACACGAGCTGCCATTGGAACTGCAGATACACCCGCAGCACCAATGAGTGGGTTAATATCTTCTTTAGACACTTTATTTAACAGCTTAGCCATTAACACACCACCTGCGGTACCAATACTGAAGGCGACTGCACCAAGACCAAGGATACCTAAGGTTTCAATGTTCAAGAACTTATCCGCTTGAAGCTTTGAGCCTACGCCAAGACCTAAGAAGATAGTGACAATATTGATGAGTTCGTTCTGAGCTGTTTTACTCAAACGATCCACAACACCTGCTTCTCGCATCAGATTCCCAAGACAAAACATTCCGACTAAAGGTGTTGCCGACGGCAAAAACAGGATTGTCATTAACAATACACCTAGCGGGAAGAATACCTTCTCACCTTTACCCACATGACGAAGCTGCGCCATTTTGATAGTGCGTTCTTCTGGGGTGGTCAACGCCTTCATAATAGGTGGCTGAATAATTGGAACTAAAGCCATGTAGCTGTATGCAGAAACAGCGATAGCACCGAGTAAATCAGGGGATAATCGACTTGCTAAGAAGATGGCGGTTGGGCCATCAGCACCACCAATAATGGCAATAGACGATGCATCAGCCAAGCTAAACTCCATACCGGGTACATAGTTGAGCAAGATAGCGCCAAACAAGGTTGCAAAGATACCAAATTGCGCTGCAGCCCCTAACCACAGTGTTTTAGGGTTAGCAATCAAAGCACCGAAGTCGGTCATTGCCCCTACGCCCATAAAGATAAGCAACGGGAATACCCCAGTGGAAATCCCAACTTCATAGACGTAGTAGAGCAAACCACCGGGCTCAGTAAAGCCTGCATTTGGAATATTAGCTAGAATGGCACCAAAGCCAATAGGCAGAAGTAATAAAGGCTCAAAGCCCTTACGAATGGCAAGAAACAGCAAACCACAACCAACCAAGATCATACAGATCTGGCCAAATTCAAAGTTAGCGATGCCCGTCTCTCTCCAGAGAATAAGTAAACCGTCCATGTTGTATTACTTCCTTACGCTAAGCTAAGTAGCGGTGAGCCAACAGAGACAGAATCACCTTCTTTCACATGCAAACCTTGTACTACGCCACCTCGTGCCGCTCGTACTTCAGTTTCCATCTTCATTGCTTCAAGTATCAGTAGCACATCGCCTTCTTCGACTACGACGCCACTCGACACATTTACTTTGAATATATTACCTGCCAAAGGAGCTGGAACATCTTCTGCATTATTCACCTCTGCCGCTGCAACTGGCGTAGCCGCTGTGGTAGCACCCGCTGGAGTTACGGAAGTCAGTTCACCTTGAGGACCTACTTGCACATCAAAGACCTGGCCATCTACCTTGACGCTGTAGGCTTCTATTGCTGTGTTCACACTAGCAACAGGAGCAGGTTTAGTTTCTTCTACTTCAGTACCCGGTACTGGTTCAAACATAGATGGATTATGACGGTTCTTAAGGAACTTAAGGCCCACTTGAGGGAACAGTGCATAGGTTAGAACATCATCTTCAATGTCTTCTGACAGTGATATGTTTTCTGCTTTCGCTTTCTTTTGAAGATCAAGTGTCAAAGCTGCAAATTCATCTTCTAATTGATCCGCAGGACGACAAGTGATTGGCTCAACTCCATTTAGCACTTTCTGTTGTAGCTCTTCATTTAGTTCAGCTGGCGCTTTGCCGTACTCACCTTTTAGTATGCCGGCTGTTTCTTTGGTTATGCTCTTGTAGCGTTCGCCAGTTAAGACATTGATAACCGCTTGAGTACCAACAATTTGTGAGGTTGGTGTAACCAAAGGAATATAGCCAAGATCTTTACGTACACGAGGGATCTCTTCTAGCACTTCATCTAACCGATCAGCAGCACCCTGTTCTTTTAATTGGCCTTCCATATTGGTTAACATTCCACCAGGAACCTGCGCAATCAAAATACGAGAATCAACCCCTTTTAATTGGCCTTCAAACTTTGCGTACTTTTTACGTACTTCTCGGAAATAAGCCGCAATAGGTTCGATTTGGTCTAATTTCAGGTTGGTATCGCGCTCTGTGCCTTCAAGCATCGCAACAACAGTTTCCGTTGGCGTATGACCATAAGTGCAGCTCATAGACGAAATAGCGGTATCTAGGATATCTACGCCTGCCTCTACCGCTTTAATAGCAGTTGCCGTACTCAAACCAGTTGTCGCATGACAGTGAAGCGCGAGTGGAACATCACATGCATCTTTAATGCGAGTGATCAGCTCTTCAGCCTCATAAGGCTTAAGCAAGCCTGACATGTCTTTAATACATAAAGAGTGACAACCTAAGTCCTCTAAACGCTTAGCAAGATCAACCCATGTATCAGAATTATGTACAGGGCTTGTTGTGTAAGAGAGTGTACCTTGAGCATGGGCGCCAACATCAACCACTGACTTAACGGCTTTTTCAAAGTTACGTACGTCATTCATCGCGTCAAAGACACGGAATACGTCCATACCATTGGCATGAGCACGTTCCACAAACTTTTCAACCACATCATCGGCATAGTGACGATAGCCTAGAAGATTTTGCCCACGCAATAACATTTGCATTGGTGTATTAGGCATTGCTTTCTTAAGCTCACGCAAACGCTCCCATGGATCTTCTCCAAGAAAGCGAATACATGAATCAAAGGTCGCTCCACCCCAAGTTTCTAGTGACCAATAGCCAACTTTATCCAGTTCAGCCGCAATCGGCAGCATATCTTCTAAGCGCATACGTGTTGCGAATAAAGATTGATGCGCATCTCGCAGTACTACGTCTGTTATTGCAAGTGGTTTAGACATGCTCATTAACTCCTTCTAATTTTTTGTCTATTGGGCTACAGCTGAACGATGGCGATGCACAGCGGCCGAAATAGCGGCCACAACTTTTGGATCGACTCGATGGGTAGACTCAGCTTGAGTAACTTGTTTAAGATTTTGCGGACTTACTGGTGCCACAGGTTGTTCTGCCGGAAGTAACTTCGACATCAAACGAACCACAAACACCAATAAAGTAAGAAAAAGAAAAACCATAGCCATACCAATGGCCATAATTGAGGCTGCTTCCGATAGCAAACCTGAGATGTTATCCATAATAAAATTCCCTTATTTGTCTTCCTGACAATTCGACGTTTTCACATCGAGCACCTGATTATCTAGATTGGCGAAAATTTGTCAATTTTCTTTATTCAGGCACATGCAGGCAAACCATTGCATAGAAAGTATGCGAATTGAAGACAAAATACTGAGATCAGACCAGAATTTATCAAAAACACTTATAAAACAGTGCTTTATGTAATAACAAGGTTATGAGGATGATAATGAGATGTTATAAAAAAACCCCGCCGAAGCGAGGTTTTGTGAAGTGGCGCGTCCTGGAGGATTCGAACCTCCGACCGCCTGGTTCGTAGCCAGGTACTCTATCCAGCTGAGCTAAGGACGCGCAATGCTTCTTTGCAGAAGACTTTATAGAAAAACTGATACTTATATCAATTCTTCGTTGTAGTGGCGCGTCCTGGAGGATTCGAACCTCCGACCGCCTGGTTCGTAGCCAGGTACTCTATCCAGCTGAGCTAAGGACGCGCGATGCTTCTTATGCAGAAGACTTTGTAGAAAAACTGATACTTGTATCAACTCTTCGTTGTAGTGGCGCGTCCTGGAGGATTCGAACCTCCGACCGCCTGGTTCGTAGCCAGGTACTCTATCCAGCTGAGCTAAGGACGCGCAGTGCTTCTTTACAGAAGGCTTATATAGAACCGTTAATTTTCATTAACCATTCATTGTAAAGTGGCGCGTCCTGGAGGATTCGAACCTCCGACCGCCTGGTTCGTAGCCAGGTACTCTATCCAGCTGAGCTAAGGACGCGCAGTATTCTCTGTTCTGAGAAGGGTGCGAAGTCTATCACACTTTTCAGTTTGTAAAACAAAAAAATTGACCATAAGGTCAATAAATGGCGGTGAGGGAGGGATTCGAACCCTCGATGCGGCTACAAACCACATACTCCCTTAGCAGGGGAGCGCCTTCGGCCACTCGGCCACCTCACCGCATTATCACTAACAAGTTAGCATTTTTCATATCAAAAAATGATATGGCGCGTCCTGGAGGATTCGAACCTCCGACCGCCTGGTTCGTAGCCAGGTACTCTATCCAGCTGAGCTAAGGACGCGCATTTGTTCTAAAAGAACGTTCGCAAGAATGGCGGTGAGGGAGGGATTCGAACCCTCGATGCGGCTACAAACCACATACTCCCTTAGCAGGGGAGCGCCTTCGGCCACTCGGCCACCTCACCGTCTTGCGGAGGCACATATTACGATTTACCAAAAATATGTCAAACATTTTATTGGCAAAATCACATAAAAAACGATTAACAGAACAACTTTCAACCAAACCGCTTAAAAATGCTAGTTATATGTACTTTATGCCCACGATAAAACGAGAAAGGCTAGTCCTATGACTAGCCTTTCGATAGAAACTTAGTAGTTGCCTGATGCAACGTTTCCATTACCTTTTTCTGCTTGAATACGCATGTAAATTTCTTCACGATGCACAGAAACTTCTTTAGGTGCGTTTACACCGATACGCACTTGGTTTCCCTTAACACCCAGTACAGTAACGGTCACTTCATCCCCAATCATTAGGGTTTCACCAACACGGCGAGTCAAAATTAGCATTCGATAGCTCCTTGCTGTCACTCAAAATACTTTGAGATCTATTATTCAATAAAAATAACAACTTGGTAAAGAACTTATTACAAAATAAGCGCTTTTTTGTCTTTAGCAACACTATGAGACTGCTCAATGTATTGAGCATGAATAAAATTGGCAGCCCGATTCAGATGTTCCGGTAATAGTAGCAACTTCACTACCCTATCACACCTAAAACTATCAAGAACTTTGATATCTTTCGCCAACAATTGAGGTAAAACATCGAGATGCACCTCTTCTAGCTCAGCACCGACAATAGTCAAAGCGCTAATTGGCTCAACTATACTGACATCTTCAGAGGAGATCTGGAGTAGCTTGGAGACATCACTATTGTTCACAATAAGGTATTCAGCCTTTTGAGAATGCACTGCGATACCAAGCAATTGACACTGCATTGCAATCTGTCCAGCTTTATCTAGATTAACAATTAGACGAGAAAGGTCACGCTGAAGTGCTAAACCACAGACATTTTTTTTGCTTTGTAAGCGAGTAACTAAAGTGCCTTGTTTTGGCGAGAACGAGGATAAAACTCGAATATTAAGGTTGTGCTTAGCAGCAAACTCAACACACGGCTCGTGTAATACCTTTGCACCATACTTTGCCATGGTTTGCATATCATCAAAGTCGACATGTTCTAATTTCAAAGCCGATTCAACAACTCTAGGGTCACAGCTATACACTCCGTCAACATCAGTGAAGATCTGACACTCGTTGGCTCCTAAAAGCCCAGCAAGAGTTACCGCACTGGTATCTGAACCTCCACGTCCAAGAGTGGTAATCGCGCCGGCTTGGTTAACACCTTGGAAGCCAGCCACAATCACTATCTGATCATCATTGAGTAGTTGGTCAAATTTCTCATTGTCTACAGACTGAATCGTTGCTTGATTATGCGTATCATCCGTCACAATCCCCGCTTGCCATCCCGTTAGAGAGGTCGCTTTGTAGCCGAGCTTATCAAGCGTCATTGCTAATAGAGCAATAGTCACCTGCTCCCCAGCAGACAAAATAACATCGAGCTCTCTTGAGCTAGGGACACTATCCACTTCATAAGCTAAGCCTTGCAACCGATTCGTTTCACCTGACATAGCCGAAACCACAACCACAACTTGATTGCCTTGCTCTTTGGTCTTTATTACCTGCTCAGCAACCGCTCGAATTCGATCAACTGAGCCTACAGATGTCCCACCAAACTTTTGCACGATTAATCGGTTCTTCACTTACTTTCCACCTTCCTAAAACAGTCTTCTGTTCTTTGTACACAGGACATTTTAAAACAACAAAACCAAGCACTTTGCGATAACAAAAATGCTTGGTTCCTATTACTTTCTTTGGGCACCAAATGCACCCAAGTTAATTACTTTTGGCTTACAGGCGCTCTTCCAACCATGGAATAACAGATTTTAAGGCTTCAGGTAATGCCGCTACGTCTGTACCGCCCGCTTGAGCCATATCAGGACGGCCGCCCCCTTTACCACCGACTTGAGTCGCAACTAAGTTAACCAACTCACCCGCTTTCACTTTACCGGTTAAGTCTTTAGTTACACCCGCAACCAAGCCGACTTTATCGTTGGCAATATTGGCGAATAAAATGACACCAGTACCAATGCGGTTTTTCGTATCATCAACCATATTACGAAGATTCTTGTTATCTGCGCCCTCAAGTGCAGCAATAAGTACCTTAATGCCGTTAATTTCCTGGACCCTACCCATAATGTTAGCGCTTTCCGCCGCTACCATTTTGTCTTTAAGGTACTGAATCTCTTTCTCTAGCGATTTTGATTTCTTTGCTGACTCAACTAACTTCTGTTGCAGTTTATCCTGCTCAACATCAATAGCATCTAGAGCCGCATCAGCCGTTACCGCTTCAATGCGACGAATACCTGCAGCAATACCGCCCTCAGAGGTAATCTTGAATAGACCAATATCACCAGTGTTAGCTGCGTGAATACCACCGCACAATTCGGTAGAGAACTCCCCCATAGAAAGTACGCGAACTTCGTCGTCATACTTTTCACCAAATAATGCCATCGCACCTTTCTGCTTAGCAGATTCGATATCCATTACATTGGTCTCAATCTCATGGTTAGTGCGAATTTGAGCATTAACCAAACGCTCTACTTGCTTCAATTCAGCAGTTGTTACCGCTTCTAGGTGTGAGAAGTCAAAACGAAGATTCTCTGCTTTAACTAATGAACCTTTCTGAGTTACGTGCTCACCTAAAACCTTACGTAGTGCAGCGTGCAGTAGGTGAGTTGCTGAGTGATTCAATGAGATTTGAGCACGTCGCGCTCCATTAACAACCGCTTTTGCTTTTTCACCCAAGCTCATCACACCTTCGACAAGCTCGCCATGGTGTGCAATTGCATTGCCTAATTTCTGAGTATCGGTAATCTTAAACTCACCTAACTCAGTTTTTAGGACACCTGTATCACCAGATTGGCCACCTGACTCGGCGTAGAAAGGCGTTTGTTCAAGAACGATAATAGCCTTCTGACCACTTGATAGGTTCTCTGTTGGTTGACCTTCTACAAAGATAGCTTCTATGTTGCTCTCACCATCTGTTGCCGAGTAACCACAAAATTCTGTTGTACTATCTAGCTTAATTGTCTCATTGTAATCAGTACCAAATTGTCCCGCTTCACGTGCACGTTGACGCTGTGCTTCCATCGCTTTCTGGAAGCCTTCTTCGTCAATGTTAAATTCACGCTCACGTGCAACATCATTGGTTAAATCAGCTGGGAAGCCATAGGTATCATACAGTTTGAATACTGTCTCACCATCAAGAGTAGATTTGCCTTCGCTCTTGAGTACGTCCAGTGCATCGTTAAGAATGCTCATACCACGCTCTAGAGTACGGCCAAAGTTTTCTTCCTCAATACGAAGTACTTTCTCAACCAGTGCTTGCTGCTTTTTAAGTTCAGCGCCAGCTTCACCCATGACATCAGCTAACACGCCAACTAGAGTGTGGAAAAATGCACCTTGAGCACCCAACTTGTTACCGTGACGAACTGCGCGGCGAATAATACGACGAAGTACGTAACCTCGACCTTCATTTGATGGCATTACGCCATCAACGATAAGGAAAGAACATGAACGGATATGATCAGCGATTACGCGCAGAGACTGATTTGAAAGGTCTTCGTATCCAACTGCTTCTGCAGATGCTTTGATAAGAGTTTGGAATACATCAATCTCATAGTTTGAATGCATACCTTGCATGATTGCAGAGATACGCTCGATACCCATACCAGTATCTACTGCCGGCTTTGGAAGAGGTTCCATCGTACCGTCAGCGTGTCGATTGAACTGCATGAATACGTTGTTCCAGATCTCGATGAAGCGATCACCATCTTCTTCTGGTGTACCAGGACGTCCGCCCCAGATATGCTCACCATGATCATAGAAAATTTCAGTACATGGTCCACATGGACCCGTGTCACCCATCGTCCAGAAGTTATCTGATTCGTAGGCTTTGCCACCTTTTTTATCGCCAATGCGGATAATACGATCAGCTGGAATGCCCATCTGTTTATTCCAGATATCAAAGGCTTCGTCGTCAGTTTCGTAGATAGTAACTAACAATTTCTCTTGTGGCAGACCAAGGGTTTCCGTTAGGAACTCCCAAGCAAACTTAATAGCATCTTCTTTAAAGTAGTCACCAAAACTGAAGTTACCCAGCATTTCAAAGAAGGTATGGTGACGGGCTGTAAAGCCAACGTTTTCTAGATCATTGTGTTTACCACCAGCACGAACACAACGCTGTGCCGTAGTCGCTCGCGTGTAGCTACGCTTTTCGGCTCCTAGGAAGCAGTCTTTAAACTGGTTCATACCTGCGTTAGTAAATAGCAGAGTAGGATCGTTATGAGGTACAAGAGAAGAACTCTCTACAATCTGGTGCCCTTTGCTCTCAAAGAACTTTAAAAAGGCACTACGAATTTCGGCGGTGCTCATGTACATGTGGCAATATCCTGAAACGTTCAAGTTAGAATTTTGCCATATTGTAAATCAAGCAAAGGAGAACGACTAGTTTTCTGTCTAATTTGCCTGAAAATGCTGATGAATTAACGAGAATTTGTCAAAAGGACTTTACTTACTCTTAAGCAATAAAAGTAAATAGATGGGTTATAACTATGAATTTACTCAGGATTTAATGCGTATTGGATCTGCTCAGAGCTAAACCCTCTATATTGTAGAAAGCGTACTTGCTTGGAGTATTCACAGCTACCTGATGTAGGGTTCTCTTCGAAGTATTTGTTTATAGATAGCTTCGCAAGCTCAAACCAATGTTGAGGTTCTTCAGCTAATGCCTGATCGATGACCTCATTACGTACGTGCTTTATATGCAAATCTTGGCGAATTCGACGTTCACCATGGCCTTTTTCGACATGTTGCTTGATTTGATCTTTAGTGTAACGCAGGTCATCTAAATAATGATGCTCTCGACAAAACTCAACAGCTTCATCAATATCACTTAGCTCAAAACCTTTATTCAGTAGTTTTTGTTGTAGCTCGTATCGACCATATTCACATCGACTCAATAGATCAAGTGCGGTCTTTTTGGCGGTCCAATTGGGCGTTTGAAAATACATACACACCTCGTGAGATTCAGTGCGAAGAAGAGAAAAAGTAAGGGGAAGTACTGAGCTTTAGGATAAAAGCTCAGTATATTAGGAGCATAATTGAGTTGCGGTTACTCGACCTCTGCCTCTTGAGTGTCTTCAAGTTGAGCTGTAGTCAGCAACATTGCACGCAACTTGCTATCGATTTCGAGGGCTGTTTCAGGGTGCTCACGAAGGAATTTACCTGCGTTTGCTTTACCTTGACCAATCTTGTCGCCTTGATAGCTGTACCAAGCACCTGCTTTTTCTACTAGCTTGTTCTTAACACCTAGATCGATCAACTCACCTTCACGGTTGAAGCCTTGACCGTACATAATTTGGGTTTCAGCTTGCTTAAATGGTGCAGCAATCTTGTTCTTAACCACTTTAATACGGGTTTCGTTACCAACAATCTCGTCACCATCTTTGATAGCACCAGTACGACGGATATCAAGACGAACAGAAGCGTAGAACTTAAGTGCGTTACCACCAGTAGTTGTCTCTGGGTTACCAAACATCACACCAATCTTCATACGAATTTGGTTGATAAAGATACACATACAGTTAGATTGTTTTAAGTTACCCGTTAGCTTACGCATTGCTTGAGAAAGCATACGTGCCTGAAGGCCCATGTGGCTATCGCCCATTTCGCCTTCAATTTCAGCTTTTGGTGTTAGTGCTGCTACTGAATCGACAACCAATACGTCGATCGCGCCAGAACGAGCTAGTGCATCACAGATCTCTAGAGCTTGCTCACCAGTATCTGGCTGAGAAACTAAAAGAGCGTCGATGTTTACGCCAAGCTTTTGTGCATAGATAGGGTCTAGTGCGTGCTCTGCATCGATAAAGGCACACGTTTTGCCTTCACGTTGAGCGGCTGCAATTAACTCTAGAGTTAATGTTGTTTTACCCGATGATTCAGGGCCGTATACTTCTACGATGCGTCCCATTGGTAGACCACCAGCACCTAGAGCGATGTCTAGAGACAGTGAACCAGTAGAAATTGTTTCTACGTCCATGGTGCGGTTATCACCAAGGCGCATAATTGAGCCTTTACCGAATTGCTTTTCTATTTGACCAAGTGCAGCCGCGAGAGCTTTTTGCTTGTTATCGTCCATTTTATGCTCCATGGAATCGGGTATTTCTAGTTGATGAATCAATTATTACTGTTAATTCATACAGTGTCTAGATGAAAAAGTGTTTTTTTTACCTGCAACAACAAATTACTTATTTTCTATATATTTTTCAATTAGTTGAAGAGCATGACAAACAGACTGATTTCTCACTTCACCACGTTCACCTGCAAATACACAGCGTTGTACCTGTATAAGTTCAGTATTAAAGGCCACAGCAAAACACACAGTGCCAACCGGCTTATCTTCACTGCCACCACCAGGACCTGCAATTCCAGTAATAGAAACTGCTATTTGAGCTGCGGAGTGTTCAACTGCACCTAAAACCATCTCTTGCGCAACTTCTTCACTCACCGCGCCAAAGCTATCTAATGAATTAGACCTCACGCCAAGCATCTCCATCTTAGCTTCGTTGCTATAGGTAACAAATGCTCTATCAAACCAAGCTGAGCTGCCGGCAATTTCGGTTACGGCTTGCGCCACACCGCCACCAGTACATGACTCTGCCGTCGCCATCATCAAGCCATTTTTCTCAAGCAGTTTCCCCACTTTAGCGCTTAAATTATTCAATGTTCTTTCCGACATCTGACTGATTCGCTTTACCCTTTAGTTATGAATCATTTATCCTAAGCTTCTATAGAAATAATGAAAAGCAACAGAAGTGATTATGTCGGTAAAATCAAAGCCAAAACACACTCCAATGATGCAGCAGTATCACAAACTCAAAGCAGAGAACCCTGAGATTCTGCTTTTTTACCGCATGGGTGACTTCTATGAATTGTTTTATGATGATGCAAAGCGTGCCTCTCAACTACTCGATATATCACTAACCAAACGCGGTGCGTCAGCAGGCGAGCCTATTCCAATGGCAGGCGTCCCTTTTCACGCGGTTGAAGGGTATTTGGCTAAGCTGGTTCAACTAGGCGAATCTGTCGCTATATGCGAACAAATCGGCGACCCTGCAACCTCAAAGGGCCCAGTAGAGCGTAAAGTCGTTCGTATCATTACCCCTGGTACAGTTACCGATGAAGCTTTACTTGCAGAACGCGTTGATAACCTTATCGCAGCTATCTATCAACACAATGATCAGTTTGGCTATGCCACTTTGGATATTACCTCTGGCCGCTTTTTAATATGCGAGCCAAAAACCGAAGAAGCGATGCTCGCAGAGCTACAACGTACTAGCCCTAAAGAACTGTTGTTTCCTGAAGATTTCGCACCGGTCCATCTAATGGAAGGTCGTCATGGCAACCGTCGCAGACCTATTTGGGAGTTTGAGTTACAAACCGCTAAGCAGCAGTTAAACATTCAATTTGGTACAAAAGACTTAGTGGGCTTTGGTGTTGAAGCAGCAGAACTTGGCCTTTGTGCGGCAGGCTGTTTGATTCAGTACGTCAAAGATACGCAGCGAACGGCTATGCCTCACATCCGCTCGATTACGATGGAGAGGCAAGATAACTCGGTTATCCTTGATGCTGCGACAAGACGCAACTTAGAGATCACACAAAACTTATCTGGCGGTTTTGATAACACCCTTGCAGAGGTACTGGATCATACAGCAACCGCAATGGGCAGCCGCATGCTCAAACGTTGGTTGCATCAACCTACTCGTGAAGTATTAGTACTGAACAACCGCTTAGACTCGATCTCCGAACTCATTGAACAAGGACTTTGTCCTGAACTTAATCAAACCTTAAAACAGATTGGAGACATCGAGCGCATTATCGCTCGATTGGCGATTCGCTCTGCTAGACCACGCGATCTTGCTCGCCTTCGCACCGCATTGCAACAGTTACCAGAACTAGAAGCAACATTAGAAGACCTAGTCAATCCGCACCTCAAGAGCTTGTCTCATGATGCTAAACCATTAGATAGTTTATGTGAGTTATTAGAGCGAGCAATCAAAGAAAATCCTCCTGTCGTCATTCGTGATGGGGGCGTACTTGCCGAAGGATATAACGAAGAACTCGATCAATGGCGAGATTTAGCTAATGGTGCGAAAGAGTACTTAGAAAAGCTTGAATCCGATGAACGAGAACGACACGGTATAGAGACCTTGAAGGTAGGCTACAACGCTGTTCATGGCTTTTACATTCAAGTGAGTCGTGGGCAGAGTCACCTTGTGCCTCCTCATTACATTCGTCGCCAAACGCTGAAGAATGCAGAACGCTACATTATTCCTGAGCTAAAAGAGCACGAAGATAAAGTTCTAAATTCTAAATCTAAAGCTCTGGCAGTAGAAAAGGCGTTATGGGAAGAATTATTTGACCTCATATTACCTCACCTTAATAGGCTGCAATTGCTGTCGTCTGCCGTTTCTGAAATTGACGTATTGCAAAACCTTGCCGAGCGCGCCGAAACCTTGGAATACTGTCGTCCAAACATTAAAAATGACATTGGATTATCGGTCACTAATGGTCGGCATCCTGTTGTTGAGCAAGTATTAGAAGACCCGTTTATTGCCAATCCTATTGAGCTTAATCCTGAACGTAAAATGTTGATCATTACCGGTCCGAATATGGGCGGTAAATCCACTTATATGCGTCAAACGGCTTTGATTGCATTACTTGCTCATATTGGTTCCTATGTTCCTGCGGAATCCGCGGATATTGGTTTACTTGATCGGATATTTACACGAATCGGTGCTTCCGATGATCTAGCCTCAGGACGCTCTACATTCATGGTAGAAATGACGGAAACGGCGAATATCCTGCACAATGCCACAAAACGAAGTTTGGTGCTAATGGATGAAATAGGGCGAGGAACCAGTACCTATGACGGACTGTCGTTAGCATGGGCTAGCGCCGAATGGCTGGCAAATCAGATTAGCGCCCTTACCTTATTTGCCACTCATTACTTTGAGTTAACGGAACTACCTTCTCAACTCAAAGAACTAGCAAACGTACATCTAGATGCTATTGAGCACGGCGACGATATTGCCTTTATGCACGCAGTACAAGAAGGTGCGGCTAGCAAGTCTTATGGTTTAGCGGTTGCAGGTTTGGCGGGTGTACCTAAACCTGTGATCAAGCAAGCGAGGCAAAAGCTCAATTTGCTTGAGCAGCTTAGCCATCAGCCTCAGACAAACAGTCCAAGTAGTGTCGAGATTGCAAACCAACTTAGCTTGATTCCAGAGCCAAGTGAGGTGGAAATAGCATTAGGTGCTATTGATCCTGATGATCTTACACCGAGGCAAGCTTTAGAAGAACTTTATAGATTGAAGAAGATGCTTTAGGTTATTTTAGTTATTAGCCTAGTTCTTGTGCATAGTGCATAGTGCATAGTGCATAGTGCAGGCTATAGGATATTAGTCATGTCCGAGTGCTTTTATCGGACATCTAGTTTCAAGCAATGCAACTACAAGGTCCCCGATAGAAGCGCTCGGGGACGACGGTTTGTTTAGTATTAATTCGAACTGAATTAACTTCTACATAGAAGCCAAGCTATCAGCTATCAGCTATCAGCTATCAGCTATCAGCAAATTTGAAGCTAAGGGCGAGTTATACAAACAAAAAGGTCAGCTTACGCTGACCTTTTTCAATTTAACCTATAAAATTTTATTCACTGTCAAAGTTAAACAGCGACTCCATATTCAGTCCTTGCTTTAACAGGATTTCACGTAGTCGACGTAGACCCTCTACTTGGATCTGACGTACACGCTCACGAGTTAGGTTAATTTCGCGTCCTACTTCTTCTAGGGTTGAAGGTTCATAACCAAGCAAACCGAAGCGACGAGCAAGTACTTCTTTCTGTTTTGGATTTAACTCATCGAGCCAATCGATAAGAGAGTGCTTAATATCGTCATCTTGAGTAGACACTTCAGGATCTGAGTTGTTGATATCAGGAATAATATCAAGCAATGCCTTGTCACCGTCGCCACCAATTGGTGTGTCCACAGAGCTCACACGTTCGTTGAGGCGTAGCATCTTACTTACATCATCAACGGGTTTATCGAGTTGCTGAGCAATCTCTTCCGCGGTAGGTTCATGGTCTAATTTCTGAGATAACTCACGCGCTGTTCTGAGATAAATATTTAACTCTTTAACCACATGGATCGGCAAGCGAATAGTGCGGGTTTGATTCATTAGGGCGCGTTCGATGGTTTGTCGAATCCACCAGGTTGCGTAGGTTGAGAATCGGAAGCCACGCTCCGGATCGAATTTTTCTACCGCACGAATTAGACCGAGGTTCCCCTCTTCAATTAGGTCCAATAGCGCTAAGCCACGATTGCTGTAACGACGAGAAATTTTGACAACCAGACGAAGGTTACTTTCAATCATACGCTTGCGTGCTGCTTCATCTCCGCGAAGTGCTCGTCTTGCGTAAAGAACCTCTTCTTCTGCTGTTAGGAGTGGTGAGAAGCCAATTTCGCCTAGATAAAGTTGCGTTGCATCTAGATTCTTCGTTGAAGCGTCAAATTCTTCTTTTACCTGAGTTTCGACCTTTTCAACAATACTATTTTCTTCTACTTCCGCACTTACTTTATCTTCTGTTAGGTCTTCCACTTTTGCTGCAGTGTTATCCATACTCATAGCGCCTCCAATGGCTCAACAGGTTGGCATTACTGCTTATAATGCCGTCAGTTAGGGTAAATATCTTTCCGGATTAACGGATTTTCCTTGATACCTAATCTCAAAGTGCAGTTTAACGCCGCTAGTGCCGGAACTACCCATAGTTGCAATCTTTTGCCCGGCCGATACTGTCTGTCCTTCTTGGACTAACAAACTATCATTGTGAGCATAAGCACTAAGGTAATCATCATTATGTTTAACAATAATAAGGTTGCCATAACCACGAAGCGCACTACCGGAATAAACTACACTGCCACTGGCAGCTGAGATAACCGATTGGCCACGTTGACCTGCTATATCAATCCCTTTATTGCCTTGTTCTCCTGATGAGAACTTGTTGATGACTCTTCCTTTAGTTGGCCACTTCCATGACGAGACCGCTTTATTTGCTGGCGGTTTCGATGTTGCGACACTGTTAACACCTTGTTTAGAACCAACATACTCCTTTGTCGACTGCTGATCAACCTTTGCAGTAGCACTATTTTGTAGATTTGTCGAAGTCTGTCCCGAACTTTGTGCTGTAGTCTGCGCAGTCTGAGGACTCTTTGTCGTGGAGGCTTGAGCTACAGCAACAGGTTTACTTGAACTATACACTGGAGTTGTATCTTTATAATCAGGATGCCAAAGCTTAATTCTCTGACCAACGCGCAGAGTATAAGGTGCTTTAATATTGTTAAAGCGGATAAGATTATTGACGTTTCGGTCAGTAATATAAGCGATATAATAAAGGGTATCCCCCTTATTCACCGTATAAAAGCTGCCTCGAAAGCTACCTCGATCAACCTGCTTATAATCACGATTCTTGCCTGAATACCCACTAGGGGCACAACCGACTAAGGTTGCAATCAGTACTATTCCAATAATCGAACGCAAAATCTTATCCATAAACCTAAGCTAGCTCTCCCTGAACTAAAGGCACAAATCGTACATCTTCTATGATTTCAGACTGAACTCCAGACTCATGTTTAACAATTTTCAATAACTGTTGTTGTGAGTCTCCAATTGGAATGATCAGTCGTCCACCAATCGCCAACTGGTCAACAAGAGCTTGGGGAAGCTCCGCTGCGGCTGCTGTTACAATAATAGCGTCAAATGGTGCATGTACGCCCCACCCTTTCCAGCCGTCGCCGTATTTTGATGATACATTGTAGATATCGAGCTTAGATAAGCGACGCTTTGCATCCCACTGTAATGTTTTAATACGCTCAATGGTATGCACACGCTCAACCAACTGCGCTAACACCGCAGTCTGATAGCCAGAACCAGTTCCAACCTCTAAGACCTTAGAGTTGTAATCCAGTTCCAATAGCTCAGTCATTCTTGCAACAATATAAGGTTGAGAGATGGTTTGCCCACTTCCGATAGGCAAGGCATTATTATCATAGGCTTGATGCCTCATCGCCTCTGATAAAAAAGATTCTCGCGGCAAATTAGCCATCGCCTTCAACACAGCAGAATCACGTATGCCCAACTGCTGCAAATGCTCTGACAAACGTTGAGCTTGATAATGTCCCATCTATGATCCTTTCAACCACTTATTCATACTCGGCAGTGACTCATGTGCGGTCAGGTCTACCTGTAGAGGTGTGATAGAGACTTTTTTCTGCTCTAACGCATGAAAGTCAGTGCCAACCCCTGCATCCTGCTCTTTGCCCGGAGGACCCAGCCAGTAAATCTGTTGCCCTCTTGGATCGAGCTGTTTAATCATGTTTTCTGCATGATGCCTAGCACCTAAGCGAGTCACCTCAATATCACTGAGATCTTCCCAGGCAACATCAGGAATATTCACATTAAGAAGTCTATTGGTTGGTATAGGTTGACGTTGGTGCTGTTCCACCAACTGACGCGCTATTTTAGCCGCAGTATTAAAATGTGTGTTTCCAACCAGAGACAATGCTATAGATTGCACGCCGAGAAAATGCCCTTCCATTGCAGCTGCAACGGTTCCAGAATAAAGCACATCATCACCAAGGTTTGCACCATGGTTGATGCCACTTAATACTAAGTCTGGATAGTCATCTTTCATTAGTTCATTCAGAGCAAAATGCACACAATCAGTTGGCGTTCCCTGCACTGAATGAACATTAGGAGCGATCTCATTAACTCTCAGTGGATTTTCCAATGTTAGTGAATTTGATGCGCCACTACGGTTTCTATCTGGTGCTACGATGATCACTTCTGCAATCTGTTTTAGCTCATCAGCAAGAACACGAATACCTTCGGCATGTACGCCATCATCGTTACTTAAAAGAATCTTCATTAAATCAGGTACTCTTAATCAAACGAACGTTCGAAAGGAATCTCTTCAATCACCTCTCGCATGATAGACGTAGCGAAGCACCCTGAGTCTAGCCAGAATTTCACCACAACTTGGTCATCACTGCTTTCCCAACTAAGCTGCTCAGGCAGCAATTTGATTGTTCTGCGGTCATGACGCATGCGATTACCTCGGATCAAAGCCATAAGATCAGGCTCTGCATCTACTGTGGCTTGTTCTATTTCCAGTGCTATACCAGAGGTGGGTAAAGCGTTATCACCAGCTAAAGCTGCCGTAATTTCACCCGATGGCTCAGAGAGCACATCCCCTGCAATAGTAGAGTCAAAGCATTCTTTGTTTAAACGTTCAGAGACGATCTGATTAAAGATCCATGAGCGTGCTGTTGAGAGATACAAGCTGCGCTTGTTTTGGTTTCGAGTACGAACGTTTTCCCGGCCCCAGCGGCGAGCTTCATCAAGGTTGTTACCATTATTTCCAAAGCGCTGTGCACCAAAGTAATTTGGCACGCCAGCTTCAGAGATAGCTTGCAAACGTGCTTCAACTTCAGTTATATCCGTTACTTCGCTCAAGGTAAGCTCGAAGAAGTTGCCCTTTAAATCACCAGGACGAAGTTTTTTGTTATGTCTGGTAACTTCTAGGATCTCGATACTTGGATGCATTTTTGTAAACAATGCAAAATCTAAATCATCGCCTTTTGGAAGGTGCACACTTAACCACTGCTCAGTAACAGCATGGCGGTCTTTCAAGCCAGCCCAACTTACGTCTTTAGACTTAACGCCGCAGAATTTAGCTAACTCATTTGCCACAAAACTGGTGTTCTCACCAATTTTGCGAACACGTAACATCAAATGCTCACCGGCGCCTAATAACTCAAAGCCTAGGTCTTCTTTCACTACAAAATGTTCGGCTTTAGCCTTAAGTTTAGCTTTCGCAGTTGGTTTACCGTGCTGATAAGCAAGATTTGACAATATGTCACTCATAGTCTGGAGTGCGCCTCTAATTAGAATGTTGAATCAGAACTACGGCTTCTACCGCAATCCCTTCTTTGCGTCCAGTAAAGCCCAAACGCTCTGTTGTTGTCGCTTTTACATTGACGTTGCTAAGCTCTGTCTGCAGGTCTTGTGCTATAGCCTCTCGCATACTTTGAATATGGGGTGCCATTTTAGGCGCTTGCGCCATGATAGTCACATCGAGATTACCCAATACATACCCTAGCTCTTGCACACGTCGGTATACATCCTTGAGTAATTCACGGCTATTTGCACCTTTCCATTTGTCATCGGTATCAGGAAAGTGATGGCCAATATCTCCTGCAGCAATAGCGCCAAGCAATGCGTCGCATACAGCATGAAGAGCAACGTCACCATCTGAGTGGGCAATAAGACCTTGCTCATAAGGAACCGCAATGCCACCTATGATAACAGGACCTTCACCGCCAAATTTATGTACATCAAAGCCATGCCCTATACGGATCATAATTACTCCTGAGTTGTAGGTCGTAAATAGAATTCTGCCAAAGCTAAGTCCTCTGGCTGGGTTATCTTAAGGTTGTCTGCACGACCTTCAACAAGAAGAGGGGATAGCCCTATCAATTCCATACAAGAGGCTTCGTCCGTCACTTGAGAGTGATTATTTAAAGCTGATTGCAAGGCTTGTTGCAAAGAGCAGCAACGAAACATTTGAGGTGTTAAAGCATGCCAAAGGTCAATGCGATCTACCGTACTTTCAATCTCTTTGGTCTGAGATGAACGCTTCATGGTATCCCGCACCTTAGCCGCCAATATAGCGCCGACTTGGTGTTTGCCCCCTTGCTCAATTAAAGCACTAATATCCTCATGACTGACATTAGGTCTGGCAGCATCATGCACTAAAACCCAGTCTTGATAGCCTTGTTGTTTGAGATAATCGAGAGCATTCAATACTGAATCACAACGCTCTTTTCCACCAGCAACACGAGTCACTAATGGGTGATTAGCGATAGTAGTTTCAGAGAAATATTCATCTTCTGCACTAACCGCAATCACTACCTCAGAAATTGCAGGATGCGATAGCAATTTTGCTACCGTATGCTCCAAGATAGTTTTTCCATGCAGCATGAGATACTGCTTCGGTCGATCTGCCTGCATTCGACTGCCAACACCGGCAGCAGGGACAATAGCGATATATTTATTCAAGTTAGGAACCGGTTATAAAAATTAGTCCGAATCGATAATACGGTAGAAGGTTTCTCCTTCTTTAACCATTCCGAGTTCATGGCGAGCTCGCTCTTCGATGGCATCAAGCCCTTGCCTTAGGTCATCAATTTCCGCAAACATTTCATCATTACGCTTGTGTAACTCCGAATTCACTGAGCTTTGAATGGCAATTTCATCCTGAACCTGGCGGTAGTCATTCACACCATTTTTGCCAGCCCACAGCTTTGCTTGCATCACTACCAGTAAACTAAACAGCAATACGGAAAAAATACGCACGTAAAAAATCCTTCTCCAATAACCGACCTACTGGCCTTTTAGCTCGAGAGCCAAGCTAACCTTAGTGAGTTAATATTTATAACATATTCGCGTAATAGACGACACGCATCAAACTTAATGACGAGAAAAATACAAAAAAAAACACCCCGCGAACGCGAGGTGTTTATGTTTTAAAGCTGACAGCTATAAGCTGTAAGCTTCAGGCTCAGCTAATAATTAAGCTTGGCCTTTAACTTCTTTAAGACCGTTGAAAGGAGCACGCTCACCTAGTGCTTCTTCGATACGGATAAGTTGGTTGTACTTAGCAACACGGTCAGAACGGCTCATAGAACCAGTCTTGATTTGACCTGCAGCAGTACCTACCGCTAGATCAGCGATAGTTGCATCTTCAGTTTCGCCAGAACGGTGAGAGATAACTGCTGTGAAACCAGCATCTTTAGCCATCTTGATTGCAGCTAGAGTCTCTGTAAGTGAACCGATTTGGTTGAACTTGATTAGGATTGAGTTAGTGATACCTTCTTTGATACCGCGCTCAAGAATCTTAGTGTTTGTAACGAATAGATCGTCACCTACTAGTTGAAGCTTGTCACCTAGTAGCTCAGTTTGGTGCTTGAAGCCAGCCCAATCAGACTCGTCAAGACCGTCTTCGATAGAAACGATTGGGTATTGGTTAGCAAGGTCTTGTAGGTAGAAGTTAAACTCTTCAGAAGTGAAGATTTTGCCTTCGCCTTTCATGTTGTACTTGCCAGTTTCTTTGTCGAAGAACTCAGAAGCAGCACAGTCCATAGCAAGAGTAACGTCTTTGCCTAGCTCGTAACCAGCAAGCTCTACAGCTTCTTTGATTGCAGCTAGTGCAGCAGCGTTAGACTCAAGGTTAGGAGCGAAACCACCTTCATCACCAACTGCAGTGCTCATGCCTTTAGACTTAAGAACTTTAGCTAGGTTGTGGAATACTTCAGCGCCGATGCGTAGAGCTTCTTTGATGTTTTTCGCGCCAACAGGTTGAATCATGAATTCTTGGATATCAACGTTGTTATCAGCGTGCTCACCACCGTTGATGATGTTCATCATTGGTAGAGGCATAGAGAATACACCTGGAGTGCCGTTTAGTTCAGCGATGTGCTCGAACAAAGGCATGCCTTTAGCTGCTGCAGCTGCTTTAGCGTTTGCTAGAGATACAGCTAGGATAGCGTTAGCGCCGAACTTAGACTTGTTCTCAGTAGCGTCTAGGTCGATCATGATTTGATCGATAGCAGCTTGGTCTTTTGCATCTTTACCAGCAAGAGCTGCAGCGATGTCGCCGTTTACAGCTTCAAGAGCTTTAAGTACGCCTTTACCAAGGAAACGAGACTTGTCACCGTCACGTAGCTCAAGAGCTTCACGAGAACCAGTAGATGCGCCAGATGGTGCAGCAGCCATACCTACGAAACCGCCTTCTAGGTGTACTTCAGCTTCTACAGTTGGGTTACCACGTGAGTCGATGATTTCACGACCTAGAACTTTAACGATCTTAGACATTAAATATATCCTCTTATAATCAAAAAAATGTCAATTTTAAGGGGTGCTGTACATCTCCGCTCAACACCCCTGCATTCCTTTACTTGTCGAATTCACCGCGTTGGAATTGACCTGCCGCTTTAACGAAACCAGCAAATAATGGGTGCCCATCACGTGGTGTCGAAGTGAATTCTGGATGGAACTGAGCCGCCACGAACCAAGGGTGCGCAGGGTTCTCGATAACTTCCACCAATTTTTTGTCTGCTGATAGACCCGATACTTTAAGACCAGCTTTCTCGATCAACGGACGTAAGTTGTTGTTCACCTCATAACGGTGACGGTGACGCTCGTGGATCTTAGCGCTGCCATAAAGTTCATGAGCTTTAGTGCCCTTCTCTAGGTGACATAACTGAGAGCCAAGGCGCATTGTACCACCAAGGTCAGAGGTTTCGGTACGCTCTTCAACGTTACCTTCTTTATCAACCCATTCGGTGATCAAGCCTACCACAGGGTTTGGTGTTTCTTTATTAAATTCTGTTGAATGCGCATCAGCAAGGTTAGCAACATTTCGCGCGAACTCAATCAGCGCTACTTGCATACCTAGGCAGATACCTAGATATGGAATGTTGTTCTCACGAGCGTACTGAGCAGCACGAATCTTACCTTCAACACCACGGTCGCCGAAGCCACCTGGTACTAGAATTGCGTCTAAACCAGCAAGTGCTTCTTCGCCCTTACTCTCAACATCTTGAGAGTCTACATACTTAATGTGGACGTTAAGACGGTTTTTCAACCCTGCATGTTTCAATGCTTCGTTCACAGACTTATAAGCATCTGGTAGTTCGATGTATTTACCGACCATACCAATAGTTACTTCGCCCGTTGGATTCGCTTCTTCGTAGATTACTTGTTCCCACTCAGACAAGTCTGCTTCTGGCGCATTAATGCCAAAACGTGAACAAACTAGATCATCTAGACCTTGTGACTTTATGTGCTGAGGGATTTTGTAGATAGAATCTACGTCTTTCATTGAGATAACTGCTTTTTCTTGAACGTTACAGAACAAAGCAATTTTCTTGCGTTCGTTTGCAGGAACCACACGGTCACTACGACAAACAAGAATATCTGGTTGAATACCAATCGAAAGCAACTCTTTAACCGAGTGCTGAGTTGGTTTTGTTTTCACTTCACCCGCCGCCGCTAGGTAAGGTACCAACGTTAGGTGCATGAACATAGTGCGCTCACGGCCTAGTTCTACCGCTAGCTGACGAATCGCTTCCATAAATGGTAGTGATTCAATATCACCCACAGTGCCACCCACTTCAACGATCGCTACTTCATGACCTTCAGAACCGGCAATTACACGGTCTTTGATCGCATTAGTGATGTGAGGGATAACCTGAATGGTAGCGCCTAAATAGTCGCCACGACGCTCTGCTGCTAGAACGTCTGAGTAAACTCGTCCCGCAGTAAAGTTGTTACGCTTAGTCATCTTGGTGCGAATGAATCGCTCGTAGTGACCAAGGTCAAGGTCAGTTTCAGCGCCATCTTCCGTGACAAACACTTCACCATGCTGAGTTGGGCTCATTGTACCCGGATCAACGTTGATGTAAGGATCAAGCTTCATCATGGTCACTTTAAGACCACGAGCTTCTAAAATAGCTGCAAGAGATGCTGCTGCAATACCTTTACCGAGTGAGGAAACAACCCCGCCAGTAACAAAAATGTAATTTGTCGTCATGTTTAACCTGAAATTGGTTGAATGAGGGAAATGGATATCTTCTGGACGGGATGCAAATATACCAGAAGCCCTTTATCGCCACAACGTGAAACTTATCACAGGCATTTTTTTTATTTTTTGCTTCAAATCAATTCAAACTTGTAAAGCCAGTTTTACGCCCTTTCATCTTGCTTTACTGAGTCCCACAAAGAATCAAGATACTCTAGATCACAATCGTCTAAGTTTCGACCTTGTTCTTGAACCTTTTTTTCTACAGCTCTGAAGCGTCTTTCGAATTTATTATTTGCTTTGCCTAGCGCCACTTCTGGGTTGCATTTAAGGTGTCGAACTAGGTTCACTGTAGCGAACAAAAGATCACCCAACTCATCCTCTACTTTTTCTTGTACAACAGTGACTTGTAGAGCTTCCTCTAGAACCTCTTGCACCTCTTCATGTACCTTGTCTACCACCGGTCCTATGGTATCCCAATCAAAGCCATGCTGAGCACAACGTTTTTGAATTTTATTGGCTCGACTAAGTGCAGGCAAAGACTTAGGTACAGAGTCTAGAATACTTTTTTCAACATTGCCTGAACGAGCTTTCTCTTTCGTTTTTTCCGCTTCCCAGTTGTCATTAATTTCTTGTTCACTGGCAAATTTCTCATCAGAAAAAACATGCGGATGACGACGCACAAGTTTTTCATTAAGTACTTCTAGCACATCTTCAAAATCAAACAGTTTTTGTTCCTTTGCCATTTGAGAATAGAAAATGACTTGAAAAAGTAGGTCACCCAACTCTTCTTTTAGGTTATTCCAATCTTGATTTTGAATGGCGTCCACTACCTCATACGTTTCTTCAATAGTATGCGGAACGATCGTGTCAAAGCTCTGTTTTTTATCCCACGGGCAGCCCTGAACAGGATCTCGAAGCGTAGCCATTATGGATAACAATTGTTCGATAGAGTTTGAAGCTGACATAAGATTTCCAATTCATATTCAAAAATAAAGCCCCTTTTCAGGGGCTTATTAGACGGGTTAACCAAGACGTTTGACTGAGATAACGTCTTTGATCTGTTCTATTCGAGATTGAACTCGAGAACTGATTTCGACACTGTTCACTTGAACATCTAAATCCATAATCGACATTTGGCGCTTATGGTCAGTCCGTGAACGCATACTTGCTACCTTAAGTTTTTCGTTCGTAATCAAGGTGGTGATATCCTTTAACAGACCTGTACGCTCTAATGCCTCAACCCTCAAGGTCAGAATAAACGAACCGACAAAACCACTGCCCCATACCGTATCTATGATTCGCTCTGGAGCATGATGCCTTAGCTCGTTAAGCTGGTCACAGTCACTGCGATGCACTGAAATACCTCGCCCTTGTGTAATGTAGCCACTGATTCTGTCTCCCGGTATAGGCTGGCAACAACGCGCCAAATGGATCATAAGATTATCAACACCCTCAACTACAACCGCGTCTTTATGTGGCTTACTTTCAAGCGGAGCTGTCGAGTCTACACTCTTCAGTTTCTCAAGCGCTTGCTTGTCTTCCTCTTCTGCTGTTGGCTTATTCACGAGGGCATTAATGTGATTAACCACTTGGTTAATGCGCAAATCACCACTGCCAATACCCGCATACAGCTCATCGGCTGAGTTTACGTTGAAGCGTTTTAAAGCGTAAAGATCGGCATCTTTCAAATTCGCGCCAATCTTATTCAGCTCAACTTCTAGAATATCCTTACCTGCATCGATGTTTTTCTCTCTACTCTGCTTTCTAAACCAAGCATTTATCTTGGCGCGAGCACGGCTTGAGTGAACAAAGCCTAAAGATGGATTTAGCCAGTCTCGAGATGGATTCGGCTCTTTTTGAGTGATGATCTCGACCTGATCACCCATCTCTAATTTATGGGTAAACGGAACAATCCTTCCTGCAACCTTAGCTCCAATACATCGATGCCCTACCTCTGAGTGAATGTGGTAAGCAAAATCGAGAGGCGTTGCCCCCATTGGCAAATCGACTACATCGCCACGAGGGGTAAAGGCGTAAACACGGTCATCAAATACTTGAGAGCGCAGTTCGTCCAGCATCTCGCCAGAGTCTGACATCTCTTCTTGCCAATCCAGTAGTTTGCGTAGCCACGTGATTTTTTCATCATAGCCACTGCGTCCACCTGAGCTACCCTCTTTGTATTTCCAGTGTGCTGCTACACCAAGCTCTGAGTCTTCATGCATTTGCTTAGTACGAATCTGAATTTCTATGGTTTTCCCTTCAGGTCCAAGCACAACAGTATGGATAGATTGATAACCATTAGGTTTAGGATTCGCGACATAGTCATCGAATTCACTAGGAAGGTGTTTATATTTGGTGTGTACGATGCCAAGAGCACCGTAGCAATCTTGAAGTTGGTCAGCAATAATTCGCACTGCTCGCACATCAAAAAGCTCATCAAAGGCAAGCTGTTTCTTCTGCATCTTACGCCAGATACTAAAGATGTGTTTAGGGCGACCGCTCACCTCTGCATTGATATGAGTAAGCTTCATTTCTGATTCGAGATCATCAACAAAGTCTTTGATATAGTGCTCACGATCTATGCGTCGCTCGGCCAGTTGCTTAGCAATTTTTTTATAGGTGGTCGGGTTTTGATAACGGAAAGCGTAGTCTTCAATTTCCCATTTCAGCTGACCAATACCTAGACGATTGGCGAGAGGGGCATAAATATTGGCACATTCTTTAGCAACAGCGTGGCGTACTTCATCTGGAGCATTTTTTACTTCACGTAGATTACAAATACGCTCGGCAAGCTTGATAATGACACAACGGAAATCATCCACCATAGCCAACAACATGCGCCGAACATTATCGACCTGAGAAGAAGCGCTACTGCTCTCCAAAGAGGCGTTTAGTTGACCGATGGCGGCCATCTCTTCAACACCTTCGATCAATTTCATGATCTCTTGGCCGTAGCGTTCTTTGAGCTCTTCAGTATCAAATAAACCACTGGATACTACTGGGAATAGCTGAGCGGCAAGCAGTGTCGCCCTATCCATAGATAGAGTGATCAATATTTCGATCATTTCACGCCCACGCCACAGCAACAATTCCTTTTGCTCATGACTTGCTAGCATTTCTTCACAATCGATGTACAGCTTGCGCAGCTTGTTCTCGGTTTTTTGCCCTTGCTTTAGGCTGTCTATCCAGCCATCAAGGTTAAACTCTTCATCCTTTTTTATGTGCGCACTACGTACCGCAACCATATTTCTTCCCTAAATAACTATGATTTTACTCTCGTACATTTCTTGCAACAGTATACCCTTAGGGCGATTCAGCTGTTTAACAAAATTTGGAAATTTGCGTTATTTCTCAAATAACACCATCGATTCCAGATGCCCAGTGTGAGGAAACATATCCAAAATTCTCATTTTTATTACCTTGTAGCCTTGTTCAAGTAATGATTCACTATCACGGGCTAGAGTCGATGGGTTACAAGATACATACACGATGCGCGAAGCACCAAATGAAGAGAGCTTTTCTACTACACCTGCCGCACCAGCCCGGGCAGGATCTAAAAGGATTTTATCAAAACGCTCGCTTGCCCAACTCTCCTTTCCAGTAAGTTCAGCAAGGTTGGCCTGATGGAATTTAGCAATATCTACGCCTAACGTTTGAGCATTATCATTCGCTCTTGAGACCATCTCCTCGACTCCTTCAATACCAACAACTGCTTTTGCCTTAGCACTGAGGGGAAAAGTAAAGTTGCCAATCCCACAAAACAGATCTAACACTCTTTCATTCTCACGAACATCAAGCCACTCGATAGCTTGAGACACCATTTGGTGATTCACTGAGCGATTGACCTGAATAAAGTCAGTAGGCAAAAAATCCAATTCAAAGCCAGTCTCATCACACTTTGGTGATTCGCCACACAATTTTCTCGGCTTACTTTGTCCTTCATGAAGATACAAAGTGAAATTATTCTTCTGTGCAAAGTCGAGAACTGCCTTGCTGTCTTTAGATCTTAATTCAGCACTAGTGCGAAGTAATATAACGTTGGTATTGTCGGCTTCAACCAGTTCCAGATGACCGAGAATCTTAGGTTGAGATACCCCTTCTAGCAAAGCCTTCATTTCTGGAAACAAGCTCGCAAGCGAATCAGCTAGAACAGGGCACTGATTAACGGTGACTATATTTTTGCTCTGACCTTCTCTAAAGCCAAAGTGTAATTTATTCTTTTTAGTATCCCATAGCAGACTGATGCGAGCTCTACGACGATAGCTGCGGCTATTACCCACTATCGGTGCTTCGAGTTCTTGTTGTGGTGCGACCTTGGACATTACCTTTGCAAAAGCTTGTTGCTTCACCTCTAACTGCTGCTCATAAGGCATATGTTGCAAGGTACAACCTCCACATTGCTGAAAGTGAGGACAAAATGCAGTAACACGCTCATCACTGGCCTTTAATACTTTAATTAATTTGGCCTTTATGAACTTTGCTTTGCTTTCCACAGGCTGACATACCACCTTTTCACCGACCAAGGCGCCAGAAACAAATACAGGCTTTCCTTGGGTGTATGCCATCCCTGCTCCCTGAAAATCGTACTTCTCGATAGTCAGACTCAAGTGCTTTTGCGTACGGTTGTTATTTTTTTGCGGTTTATAAAAGTTAGCCATAGAGGTGTGCCTAGTAAATTTTAACGGTCATGCATCAAGCTTTTGACTGAGTTTTCAGTCTGACAGAGTTCTTGGGAAGCAATTTTAATTTCAATGATTTAGACTTAGGTTCAAGTTTAGGAAACTCAAAAGCCTTTGAAGGCTTATTTTTTCACATCCGGCACATTAATAAAACATGACAAGATACGGACTTCGCGCACGCGTAATAACATTGACTCTCGCCCCAACACTCATCGTTGGGATGTTGCTGAGCGTGTTCTTTACTTCAAATCGATATAACGACCTTGAAGCGCAATTGATCACTGCTGGAACCAACATTGTGGAGCCACTAGCGATCGCGAGTGAATTCGCTATGTTACAACAAAATCGCGAAGCTGTGAGAAAACTGATTAGCTATAGTCATCGTAAGCGCTCAGATGTGGTGCGAAGTATCGCAGTATTCGATGCCAATCACGAACTATTTGTTACCTCAAACTTTCATCCTAATTTCCAAAGCCTGATGTTTCCTCAATCAGAGCCTATTCCATTGCACAGCACCGTTCAGTTAATTGATACCAAGCTTATTATCAGAACCCCTGTTATTGCTGAAGCTCAATTTGTCGCGCCTCAGGCTGACTCCAAAGAAAGCAATCAAGTGCTTGGCTACATAGCCATAGAGCTCGATCTTTCTAGCTTGAGACTTCAACAGTACCAAGAGATCGTAGTAGCACTGGTAGTGATGTTCCTTGGAGTGGGGTTATCTGCTTTTTTCGCCTATCGATTGATGCAAGATATTACTGCGCCGATTACCCATCTTAAAAATAGTGTGGACCGTATTCGTCGCGGACAATTAGACGTTCGTATTGAAGGCAAAATGCATGGTGAGCTCAACTCACTGAAAAACGGTATCAATGCCATGGCAATGTCGCTCTCTGAGTACCACATAGAGATGCAACACAGTATTGACCAAGCCACATCGGATCTTCGTGAAACCTTAGAACAGCTTGAGATCCAAAATGTTGAGCTGGATATCGCTAAGAAACGTGCGCAAGAAGCTGCGCGAGTTAAGTCTGAGTTCTTAGCCAATATGTCACACGAGTTGAGGACACCGCTCAATGGGGTAATAGGCTTTACACGTCAAATGCTCAAAACCAACTTGTCTCATAGCCAAACTGATTACCTATTAACTATCGAACGTTCAGCTAACAATCTGCTTAGCATTATCAATGATATTCTGGATTTCTCGAAGCTTGAGGCTGGTAAGCTGCTTCTAGAAAATATCCCATTTGATTTCCAAGAATCATTGGAAGAAGTCGTCAATTTGCAAGCCCCAAGCGCCCATGAAAAAGGCTTAGAGTTGACCTTAAAAGTGGACCCTAAGATCCCCGCAGGGGTTGTGGGGGATTCTTTACGTATCCAGCAAGTACTCACCAACCTAGTGGGTAATGCGGTTAAGTTTACCGAGCGCGGCAACATTGATGTCAGCATTGAGCTTCGCACGCAAAAAGAAGATCAAGTTGAAATTCAGTTTATGGTGAAAGATACCGGCATTGGTATCTCTGAGCGTCAGCAAGCTCAGTTATTCCAAGCATTTAGCCAAGCGGACGCCAGTATATCTAGGCGCTACGGCGGCACGGGTCTTGGTCTTGTGATTACCCAGAAACTGGTTCGCCAAATGGGCGGGGAAATCAGTCTGACGAGTCGTCTTCATCAAGGCTCGACGTTCTGGTTCACTATTCGTCTTAATACTACCGACTTGCCACTAGAACAGATCGACCTTACGGATCTTCGAGGAAAAGAAGTACTACTGATTGAGCAGAACCTTCAAGCTGCCAATGTATTACAACAACTGTTAACTCAAGAAAATATTGTTACTCAATATCGCTCTGCAATCCCTGAATCTATTACTCCTCATGATTATATTATCTATAACGTTCCGGTTAATGAGATCATGGGAGAAGCAGAACTGGTCGAGTTTATTTACCAAGCCAAGGCAGTCTGTCCGAGTGTCATTATTGGGCTGCCAAGTAATCAGTTAGCCCTATCTGAAACCTTGATGGCTCAGCATGCTGTCAACTGTATTATCAAGCCTCTGACTCGCACCAAGATCATGCAGGCTATGCTACGCGGTCAAGATAGTAATGCACCTATCTACGAAAAACCTGAGCCATTATTGCTTGAGAAGCTGTCACTTAAAGTCATGGCAGTGGACGATAATCCCGCTAACCTCAAACTCATCAGCGCCTTGCTTGATGAGCATGTCGAGTCCGTAGTGACCTGTTCCAATGGTCAGAGCGCGGTCGACGAAGCCACACGTACTCATTTTGATTTGATCTTAATGGATATTCAGATGCTGGGGATGGACGGTGTCTCTGCTTGTCGAGCAATTAAGCAAACGACAACCAATAAAGACACACCAATCATTGCCGTTACGGCTCATGCGATGAGTGGCGAACGGGATAGGTTGCTGCAAGCAGGAATGGATGACTATCTGACTAAACCCATTGAAGAAAGAGTTCTGCTCAAGGTACTCAACCATTGGGGCGGAAACCCCATTGATGAGCCAGTAGCAGTCTCAGCAACAGAAGTTGAATCTGCGCCAAGTAGTGACGTTATAATTGACTGGCGTGCGGCTCTAGCGCAATCGGCGAACAAAGAAGATTTAGCCAAAGAGATGTTGCAAATGCTCGTGGACTATATTCCAGAAGTGAATGAGATTGTGGAGCAAGCGATTGATGAGCAGTTAGGCTCACGAGAAGATCTAATCCACCACATTCATAAACTGCATGGTAGCAGTAGCTATTGTGGTGTCCCTAAACTCAAGAAGGCATGTGCTCTACTCGAACAGATGTTGCGTTCAGGAGAAACAATTGAGGATATTGAGCCGGAGTTGTTAGAGCTTCAAGATGAAATGGAAAAGGTACAAACAACAGCTCGCTTGTACCTACAGAGTTAACGTTCGAGAATGACCGTCGCTACGGCATAGTGCCTTTCATCAGAAATTGACAGATGAATATGAGCAACGCCAAGCTGCTGAGAGATTTCTTGAGCCTTACCCGAAAGCAACAGCTCAGGCTTGCCCAAGGCGTTATTGCTAATGGTGAAGTCTTGAAACGATACACCTTTCGCTATCCCTGTACCTAAAGCCTTAGAGGCGGCTTCTTTAGCGGCAAAGCGTTTGGCCAGAAACTTAGCCTTTGATGTTAGCTGATGAAATCGCTCCATCTCAACTTCCGTTAAGATACGCTCAGCAAAGCTCACACCAGTGCGATTGAGCGCTTTCTCTACGCGCTCAATCTCTGCAATGTCAGTCCCTAAACCAACAATTGCCATTACTTTCTAGCCTGTTCCATGATGGCTTTCATATCAGCGACGGCTTTATTCAAACCATCAAATACTGCACGGCCCATAATCGAGTGACCTATGTTCAGCTCATAGATTTCAGGCAGTGCTGCCACAGGACCTACATTATGATACGTCAAGCCGTGACCTGCATTTACCGTAATACCTAAACCTGATGCATAGGTTGCAGCTTCAGCGATAACCCCAAGCTCTTTGTGTTGTTCTTCTTCAGTGTGCGCTTCCGCGTAATGACCAGTGTGAAGCTCAATGAAAGGTGCACCTGCGTCCTTTGATGCATCGATTTGCTTTGGGTTTGGGTCAATAAACAGTGATACTTTGATACCTGCAGCTGTCAGTTTTTCTGTAGCAGCCTTAATCTTATCAAACTGACCTACTACATCCAGACCACCTTCTGTAGTGAGCTCTTCGCGCTTTTCAGGAACCAAGCATACAAACTCCGGCTTCGTCTTAAGCGCAATATCGACCATCTCGTCGGTAACGGCCATCTCAAGGTTCATACGAGTTTGAATAGTCTCAGCTAGAATACGAACGTCTCTGTCTAGGATGTGACGACGATCTTCACGTAAGTGAATCGTGATGCCATCAGCACCTGCACGTTCAGCAATTTCTGCAGCATGTATTGGATCTGGATATTTAGTTCCACGTGCATTTCGTAGGGTGGCAATGTGGTCGATGTTGACCCCAAGTAAGATTGGATTCATTTTCCGATACTCCGTGTTCGGGGCATAAATAACTCCCGACTTTTTATTGGTTTTCCGCCAAGATAAGGCTTTAAGGCTATACGTGTAAAGCGCTTTGCCGCGCTCAACTGAGATTTAGAGTTAAAACGCCTTTCACTCAAGGCTATCAACTCTTCCCCCATAAAGGTTAGATTGTCCTTTCGTACTGACGCAATGAAACCTTGCTGCTCTCGGTAGCGATAGGTCATCTTAGGGTCTATGGGTTCCCCTGTGCCTGAGCAGTGCATAAAATCAACACCATAGCCAAGAGCATTCAACAAAGCGAGTTCAAAGCGACGTAGCGCAGGTTCAGGGTTATCAGCTTGAGCAAGCTCAGTTAACGCATGCAGATAATCAATAAACAGCTCTGGATAAGGCACCTCTTGTGCAATCACTCGCACTAAGATTTCATTGATGTACATTGCCGAATAAAGGTTAACACCACTTAAAGGCAAGCCCAGACTAATCGGTTCGGCTTGGCGCAGGGTTTTCATTGAGCCGCCACCTGACCATTTAAGCAGTAAAGGCGTAAAGGACTGCAGGGCCCCTTTTAATGGAGAGCGCTTGCTTCTCCCGCCTTTACTCAGGATAGTCACACGACCAAATTCCTCAGAAAAAACATCTAAGATCAAGCTAGATTCTGTATAGGGGCGACGATGCAATACAAAGCAACGTTGGAAGCCTTCAATTACCGACATAGTATTGATGCCATAAAAAACTCCACGTCTAAGGTGGAGTTTTGAGTTTAATTTTTATAGGTCATCCATGTAGCCTAATGAACGAAGTGCTCGCTCATCGTCAGCCCAACCAGATTTGACCTTAACCCAAGTTTCTAGATAAACCTTGCGACCAAATAATTCTTCCATATCTAGACGAGCTTCTCGTCCGATAGTTTTTATCTTATCACCGCCCTTACCAATGACCATTTTCTTCTGGCCACTGCGCTCAACGAGAATCAGTGCGTTAATGTGGAAGCCATCATTATCAGGATTGTAATCAAAGCGCTCTATTTCGACTGTGACTGAGTATGGTAACTCGTCACCAGTGAAACGCATTAATTTCTCACGCACGATCTCTGATGCCATAAAGCGCTGAGAACGGTCTGTGACGTATTCTTCAGGAAAATGGTGCGTTGCTTTTGGTAAATGTTCGCGAACATGCTTGCGCAATACGTCGATATTTTTCCCTAATTTTGCAGATATAGGCACAACATCAACGAAATCCATCTTCTGAGTCATTTCTTGCATATGACTCATTACAAGGTTTCTGTCTTGTACTTTATCAACTTTATTCACACACAATACGACAGGGAAATTTGCTGCTCTTAGCTTGTTCAGCACCATATCATCGTCAGCTGTCCAGTGAGTGCCATCAACCAAGAAAAATACAAGGTTTACATCACTCAGTGAACTGTTGGCAGCACGATTCATCAAACGGTTGATAGCGCGTTTTTCTTCGATGTGGAGTCCTGGAGTATCCACAAAGATTGCTTGATAATCACCATCAGTATCTACACCCATAATACGGTGACGAGTTGTCTGAGGCTTACGAGAGGTAATCGAGATCTTCTGACCAAGGATATGGTTAAGGAGCGTTGATTTACCTACGTTAGGTCGACCTACAATAGCAATAAAGCCACAGTGTTGATTATCAACAGAGGTTGTTTTGTCTTGATTGTGCGTAGCAAAATACGCATCAAGGTCGATGCCTTGATCTTCTGGCTGATCGTGATTAGACATTAGTTAGTTTCTCCAACGCAAGTTCAGCCGCAGCTTGTTCAGCTTTACGACGACTGGTGCCTTTACCTGTGAAAGGTTTTTCTACACCTGATACAACGCAATCAACGGTAAACTCTTGGTTGTGAGCCTCACCTTTGATCTTAATGACGTCGTAAGCCGGTAAAGGTTTACGACGACCTTGCAAGAACTCTTGAAGACGTGTCTTAGGGTCTTTTTGTGATACGCCAGGTTCAATCGCTTCAAGGCGACTCATGTACCAACTCAGAACAATAGCTCGAACAGGCTCTGTACCACTGTCTAGGTATATTGCTCCAATAATGGCTTCTACCGCATCTGCAAGGATAGAATCGCGACGGAATCCGCCACTTTTCAACTCACCTGGACCTAATTTTAAGTAGTCTCCGAGTTCAAATTCACGTGCTAGCTCAGCCAGAGTTTTACCTCTTACCAATGTGGCACGCATTCGACTCATGTCGCCCTCGTTTACCTTAGGAAAACGATGGTACAAATCATCAGTGATGACAAAACTTAAAATTGAATCGCCCAGAAACTCCAGTCGTTCATTATGTTTGCCATTGGCGCTGCGGTGTGTCAGCGCCAAGTTCAGTTTATCTAAGTCATTGAATTGGTATCCAATGCTCTTTTCTAATCTAGCTAATTGAGAAGTCATACTCTCTGATTACTCTATGCCGCCAATGCGGTTTAAACGGATACCGGTTGGAATCCAAGATGGCAGGAAGCTGTCGTCACTGCGATCAAACTCAAAGCTCACCCATATTCCAACTGCTTTACCAACTAAGTTGGCTTCAGGAACAAAGCCCCAATAACGGCTATCTGCACTGTTATCACGGTTGTCACCCATCATGAAATAATGCCCTTGTGGCACAATCCATTCGCGAACACCAGCTCTAGGCTGATACGCCGCTACGTTATCCTGACGCAGTGGGTTCACCAAAACTTGGTGCTGATGTTCACCCATGGTTTCGTCTAGACGAATCAATGGGACGTTATTTTGTATAAACTCACTTTCCGTATAGTTGGTTAGAGGCACTGGTGTACATTGCTTCTCCCCACTTGGTTTAATACAAAGTTTCTTATCTTGAGTATAGCGAACCGTATCACCCGGCAAGCCGATTACTCGCTTAATGTAGTCAATGTTCGGTTGAGGTGGGAATTTAAATACCGCTACGTCACCGCGCTCAGGTTTACCGATTTCAACTAACTGGTTACGCCATACAGGATCTTTCAAACCGTAAGAGAACTTCTCTACGACAATAAAGTCACCAATCAGCAGTGTTGGCATCATAGATCCTGATGGGATCTGAAAAGGTTCATAGATAAACGAACGCAATACCAACACAAAAGCGATTACAGGAAAAATAGAAACACTGTTCTCTATCCACCATGGCTGATGAGCTATCTTAGCCTTAGTCTTATCATCTAAGCCTGTTGTTTGAGCCTCAACTTCGGCCACCTTGGCTGCTCTTTTCTTTGCCCAAACGAGCTTTTCTAGAGCGTAGACAATACCAGTAACCAAAGTCACACAGACTAGGATTAGTGAAAACGTATTAGCCATTGAAATCCCTTAAATTTAACTGTTTCTAAAACAACGAAAGTGAAAGGGTCATTAACCCTTTCACTTTGTAATTCTTAATTAACCATTTTTGATGATTAATCTTTGCCTATGTGAAGAATCGCTAGGAAGGCCTCTTGCGGAAGCTCAACGTTACCGATTTGCTTCATTCGTTTCTTACCTTCTTTCTGCTTCTTCAACAGCTTTTTCTTACGACTCACATCACCACCGTAACATTTAGCGATTACGTTTTTACGCAACTGCTTAACCGTTGAACGAGCAATAATGTGGTTACCAATCGCTGCTTGAATTGCGATATCAAACATCTGGCGAGGAATGAATTCCTTCATCTTCTCTACCAATAGTCGACCACGACCTTGAGCGTTGTCTTTATGAGTAATAATAGCTAAAGCATCAACTGTATCACCATTTAGCAATACATCGACGCGTACCATGCTTGACTCTTCGTAGCGATGGAAATTGTAATCTAATGACGCATAGCCACGAGATGTCGATTTTAGACGATCAAAGAAGTCTAGTACCACTTCTGCCATTGGCAGGTCGTAAGTCAGAGCAACTTGGTTTCCGTGGTAAACCATATCCACCTGAAGACCACGCTTCTCAACACAAAGAGTAATTACATTACCCAAGTAATCAGAAGGTACTAGAATGTTACAGCGAGCAATCGGCTCACGAATCGCTTCAAGGTCGTTTACTGCAGGTAGTTTAGCTGGGCTATCTACATACAAGACTTCGCCATTGGTTTTCTCTACTTCGTACACTACGGTGGGTGCTGTAGTGATTAGGTCTAGATCGTATTCACGCTCCAAACGCTCTTGAATAACTTCCATGTGAAGCATACCCAAGAAACCACAACGGAAACCAAAACCAAGTGCAGCTGAGCTCTCTGGCTCGTAGAATAGCGACGCATCATTTAGGCTCAGTTTACCTAGTGCATCACGGAAGTTTTCATAATCATCAGATGATACTGGGAATAGACCCGCGTATACCTGTGGCTTCACTTTCTGGAAACCTGGCAGTGCTTTTTCACAGCCGCCTTTAGCATGAGTTAAGGTATCGCCAACAGGTGCACCAAGGATATCCTTGATACCACATACAACCCAACCTACTTCACCCGTGTTCAGCTCAGTGGTATCAACTTGCTTAGGCGTAAAGATGCCTAGGCGATCCACACCCCAAACTTGACCAGTGCTCATTACTTTTATCTTGTCGTGTTTCTTTAGCTTGCCGTTTTTGATACGCACAAGAGAGACAACGCCAAGGTAGTTATCAAATCAAGAGTCGATGATTAGTGCTTGCAGTGGACCTTCTGGTTCACCCTTTGGTGCAGGAATCGACTTTACAATTTCTTCCAGTACTTCATCAACACCAAGACCTGTTTTTGCCGAGCAACGAACTGCTTCCAAAGCATCGATACCAACGATCTCTTCGATTTCTTCAGAAACACGCTCAGGATCAGCAGCCGGCAGATCAATCTTATTCAAGATTGGCACAACTTCTAGATCCATTTCGATTGCGGTATAACAGTTAGCTAGAGTCTGTGCTTCAACGCCCTGACCTGCATCAACCACCAGCAAAGCACCTTCACAAGCTGCTAGAGAGCGGGATACTTCATATGAGAAATCCACGTGTCCTGGAGTATCGATGAAGTTCAGCTGATAGGTTTCCCCATCATTTGCCTTGTAGTCTAGGGTCACGCTCTGAGACTTGATCGTGATGCCACGCTCTCTTTCAAGATCCATAGAATCAAGAACTTGTGCTTCCATTTCGCGATCACTAAGGCCTCCACAAACTTGAATCAGGCGATCTGATAAGGTGGATTTACCATGGTCAATGTGGGCAATAATCGAAAAGTTACGAATGTTCTTCATAGTAAGGTGCGGTTAGACTCATACAAAATTGAAAGGGAAAATGATGTTTTTTTCATCATCATTTTGCTCAGGTTGGCAGATTCTACCCAATTTCAGCGCTTGCCGCTATCTTCATTTTACTTCTAATTGTTGGCCTAGGGTACGAATCAGGGTTACTTGTTGTTCTGCATCATGCTTGGTTCGCCTGAGTTTTGCTTTAACCAGCATTCCACTTAACAGCGCAAAACCCGCCCCCAACACAATGCTCAGCCATTCTTGTCCTTCAAATATAGCCTCTGATATCTCCGCACCAATCACGGCACCAAGAAACAAAAACAACAAAGGAACAAGATAAACTAAGGCAGCAGCGGAGAGCAGTGCTTTCTCGGGGAGAGCAATTTCGACTATATCACCCTCAGATACTTTCAGAGGAGTTGTTAAAGACCAAGCGTGCTGCTTGTTACCAATCGCCTTGGTCACTTGCCCTGTTGCACAGCTGGATTTAGAGGCACAACTGTTACAGCTAGTTTGCTGCTCGCACGAGAGATCCACTTTAAAAAGTTGCTCATCTAAGTCGGGTGACCCTATTTCTGTCACCCTTGTCACTTGAGCCAGTGCGTTCATCATGATCAGTTACCTAATGAAAAGTCACTGATTGTAATATACGTTGTGCGGTACTAGGAGGAATATCTCCTACCACGATCACTTCATGTTGATTTACAACAGCGCTTTGCAGAGTGCGCCTACCCTGTCTAACAAGTTGACGCTTCAAAGACAATTCATCTTCAGGGGCCACATAGATAGAAAACTGGAACAAACCATCAGAATATATCTGACTCTCTACCATTCGGTCTGAACCAAACAGGGGATGGCTTTGCATTTTTTTGCTTTCAAAACCTCTAGGCATCCAGTCTGCACTCCAAGAGATTTCATCAACACTACTGTCCGGTAATGTCACCACATCAGGCAGTGCCGCTTTCTCTAGGCCCTTCATTATCGGGATAAGATGATCAGTGACAGAGTAAGAAACCGTCCGATATTGCTCGAGGATTTCTCCATCTCTATCGATCAAATCCGCACGAAGAGGCAATGCTGTTTGCTCATCAATCCACACTATGTACGAGTATCGCTGTCCGTCCTTAGGCACTACACGCACGACTTGAGCAGGCGCTCCAGCCTCACGAGCACGCCCAACTTTAACAAAGTCGTAGTAAGCTTTGAGTCGGTGTGTGTCAACATTGAGCATAGGCATTAAAGGCGCGACCATTTTATCGGACGCAATCGTGAAAGGATCAATACCCGGCTCGATATAACTGACTTGTTCGCCTCTGCGAATCACTTCTCGCACAGGTCCACTCAAATACATGAGTTGTGCAAATCGCATTTCGTTATCATTGGCTTGGCGATAGACCAAAGGCTCAATACTGCTCTTTCGAATCAACACATATGACATCTCATAATTGAGAGTGCTGCTTGCATCGCTCATCTTGTGGAGAAGAGCCTCAGCAGGGTTGTCTTCTGCTAAGGCTAAAGGAGAGGCTGTTAAGCTGAGCAGCGCAAAGGCGCTGGCCAGAAATTTCTTCATTTGACTTCCGTTTCTACGTCAGAGTTCGTTTCGCTATGATTAAGGCGAAGCTGCAACTCATAGTCTTGCAACACAGTGTTAATGCGGCGACGTTGCTCTGCAATTTGCTCATCCTGTGGCGATATCTTGTTCGCATCAGTCTTTGCACGCACAGAGTCGCGAGTCAAGCTTACCGGCTCAACGCTGCCCGCCATAGGGATAGTTTGTAGAACAGGAAGAGTCTCCGCTACCTGTGAAGGTTGCCCATCAACACTACCACCGTACTGTTGAACCCCTAGAATGACCGCAAAAGATACACAAGCAGCTACTGCTACTTGGCCAAATTGGGTGAGCCATTGAGGGAGACCTTTTTTAGCCTTCATCGGTGCCGGTTGCTCTTCAAGCATTGGCTGAACCTTGTTTGAGTGAGCTGGCTCATCTTCAAGAGCTAGAGCTACTCGACTGGCAATATCCCAGTTAGGGTTATCCGGAGCATCTCCTCGCATCACATCACCAATGAGATGGTAGTTCTGCCAAGTCTGCTGAGCGTCCTTCTCATTTTCAACCTCAGAGATCAGGCTTAAGTCTATCGACTCACCATCCATCAAAGCTGAGATTTTATCTTTGTTAGACATTACTTTCACCATTGTGATTATCTTCTAACGCTGAAGAAGCGGTTGCATTTTTTTCTCTACCGCTTCTCGAGCTCTAAATATTCGCGAACGAACAGTGCCTACAGGACAATCCATAACCGCTGCGATCTCTTCATAACTTAATCCATCAAGTTCTCGCAACGTCATAGCTGTTTTTAGGTCTTCTGGTAGTGCTTCAATCGCATTGAAAACTACCTCTTTCAATTCATTCGACAACGTTAAGTTTTCTGGGTTCGATATTTCTTTTAGCGCATTCCCAGTTTCTAAATATTCGGCGTCCTCAGCATCTACGTCAGTAGCAGGTGGCCTGCGTCCTAGCGCGACAAGATGATTTTTAGCCGTGTTCACCGCAATGCGATATAGCCAAGTATAAAATGCACTTTCACCCCTAAAGTTAGGGATAGCACGATACGCCTTAATAAAGGTCTCCTGCGCCACATCGGCTACATCACTTTGATTATTCACGTATCGAGAAATCAAGTTACACACTTTATTCTGGTATTTGACTACCAGAAGATTAAAGGCTTGCTTATCTCCATTTTGAATGCGCTCAATCAGTACCTGATCGGTCAACTGCTCGTTCATTCGAGCTTTTACTCCTATGTTCAGCTCTCATCTTCTCAGATATGAGTTTTTTCAGTGCATAATGTATTATTGACAGCACCAATTACTTGAGCACTATTGTGACTCAATCAAAGTACAAAAGTTCATTTTGATTAAGGTTTTTTTAAAACTTAGTCAAAAATGTGATGTACTAGGCGCTTGATAGCCAATTAGAAGCGAACTTCAGTCTAAGGTTAGAACTGTTGATGCAGCGCATTGCTTTGCGCGACAAGTAGTAGTCGAATAGTAGCACCCTAGTTCCCATGTGGGTTAAGAACACGTCAAAAACTATAAAATAAAGCGAGTGTTCGATTAGAGGTTAATAGTTAGCACAGAAGCTAACAGACAATAAAGGAAACAACGTCTCAATGAATTCAATCTCTCAGCATCAATGTGATGTACTGGTTATAGGTAGCGGTGCAGCTGGACTATCTTTGGCTCTTCGTGTTGCCAAAAAATCCAAGGTGATCGTTTTAAGTAAAAGTTTAAGCCGTGAAGGCGCTACTTTCTACGCTCAAGGCGGTATCGCAGCTGTATTCGATGAAGCTGACACTATAGAGTCTCACGTTGATGACACTTTAATTGCTGGCGCTGGCCTTTGTGAAAAAGACAAGGTTCAGTTTATTGCTGAAAACGCCAAAAAGTGTGTTCAATGGCTGATCGATGGTGGAGTTCCATTTGATCAAGAAGAATCTGATGATGACGATGATAAACCTCGCTACCACTTAACTCGCGAAGGAGGTCACAGCCACAGACGTATTTTGCATGCGGCAGATGCCACTGGCATGGCCATGCAGACTTCTCTTCAAGAGAATGTACTTAATCATCCAAACATTACCGTACTAGAGAGACATAATGCGGTCGATTTAATCACTGAAGATAAGATTGGTGGTGATGCACAAAAAGTCGTGGGTGCATATGTGTGGAATCGCGACTCTGAGCATGTAGAGACTATCGCCGCTAAATTTGTGGTGCTTGCTACCGGTGGCGCTTCGAAGGTGTACCAGTACACCAGTAACCCTGATGTATCTTCTGGTGATGGTATTGCCATGGCATGGCGCGCAGGATGCCGCGTTTCGAACCTTGAGTTCAATCAGTTTCATCCAACATGTTTATTCCACCCTGAAGCTCGAAATTTCTTATTGACCGAAGCACTTCGTGGTGAAGGCGCTTACCTTCTGAGACCTGATGGCACGCGCTTTATGCCTGATTTTGACTCTCGCGAAGAATTGGCACCACGCGACATCGTTGCTCGCGCTATCGATTTTGAAATGAAGCGCCTAGGTGCAGACTGTATGTACCTCGACATCAGCCATAAGTCTGCTGATTTCATTACTAAGCACTTCCCTACAATACACATGCGCTTACAAGACCTTGGACTCGATATGACCAAGGAACCCATTCCAATTGTTCCTGCTGCACACTATACCTGCGGTGGCGTAATGGTGGATCCTCAAGGTCAGACAGACGTTAAGCAACTGTACGCGATTGGCGAAGTAAGCTACACCGGATTGCACGGTGCAAATCGCATGGCATCTAACTCTTTACTCGAGTGTGTTGTATATGCCTGGTCGGCAGCAAAGAGCATTCTGAAGCAGCTAGACCAAGCGGAAATGCCTGATAACTTGCCATGCTGGGATGAAAGTCAGGTATGTAATTCTGATGAAGAGGTTATTCTTCAGCACAACTGGCATGAGCTAAGACTATTTATGTGGGATTACATGGGGATTGTTCGCACAGACAAGAGACTTGAGCGCGCTCTGAGACGTATTCAACTCCTGCAACAAGAGGTGAACGACTACTACAGCAACTTCCGTGTCTCTAATAATCTTCTTGAGCTGCGCAACTTATTGCAGGTTGCTGATTTGATGGTGCGCTGTGCTATGGAACGAAAAGAGAGTCGAGGACTGCACTACACTCTAGACTATCCTGAGATGCTAGAAGAGGCAAAACCGACAGTTTTAGTGCCTAACCACTCAGATAAAAGTTACCCAAACTAATCAATACGTTTTCATTCTAAAAAAGACTAAAAAGGCGCTCTTTAGAAGAGCGCCTTTTCTATGAATGCAGGTAGTACTGAGTACTTAAGAGCGTACTTTACTCAGGTTATGTGCAACAACTTTATCAATCATAGACGCTAGGGCTAAGTTTTCACTACGACCATGCCCCATCACCCAAGTAAATAGATCTGGGTCATCACACTCTAATAGCGCTACAAAATCCTTCTTTTCTTGGTCAGTCAACTCGTCAAAGCACTCTTCAAAGAAGGGCATAATGACAACATCCAACTCCAACATACCGCGTCGACACGCCCATTTAATACGTGCTTTTTGCTCTGGTGTGTACATGCGTTACCTCAAAAATAAATCATTCCTTTTGTCCGAGTGTACCAGTCCCATTAGATTGTAACTATTAGCTCAATCACAGCTTACTGCTTACATTTAATGATTTGTATGCCTTAGGGTTGAATTTGTATCCTTAGACATACACATTATTAGTGATTACCATATACCCAACGACTTAGCTCAAGGAATCACTATGAGTGCAACATCTTCTGTTTCTTTAAACTTGCCTTCACTCGCATGGACTTTACTTCCTGACTGGCAAGCTATCGCGGTAACCGGTGCAGACAGTAAATCATATCTTCAAGGTCAGGTAACTTGTGATGTAGTCCAGTTGGACGCTGAGCATTCTACTCTGGGTGCCCACTGCGATGCTAAAGGGAAAATATGGAGCTTGTTTCGACTGTTTCATCACAATCAAGGCTACGCCCTCTGGCAGCACAAGTCAGGCATTGAAACCGCCTTACAAGAAATCAAAAAGTACTCGGTTTTCTCTAAGGTAGACCTTGAACTCTCTTCGCAAATCAGTATTGGTGTGCTCGGTGAGCAAGCAGATAGCTTTATCGACTCCATTACTGACGGCAGAGGGGATGTGCGTTCTATAACCTCTGGTAGTGCGATAAAAATTGATTCGCAACGCTGGTTATTACTGCTTGATGAAGGTGAACTCGATAATCTAAAGCAACAATTGCAAGGTGCCGAAGAAATCAGTGCTGATAATTGGGACTATATTGATGTAGTTAGTGGCATTCCTCGTGTTACTCAATCTCAGCAAAATACTCATATTCCTCAAACCTTGAATCTGCAAGTTCTTGGTGGTGTTAGCTTTGAAAAAGGTTGTTACACAGGTCAAGAAACCGTTGCCAGAGCGAAGTATCGTGGGACCAATAAAAAAGTCATGCGCTTACTGCAAGGCTCAGCAAATGAAAACACAGCCTTCACCTTTGAACGTCAAGTCGGTGAAAACTGGCGTGGCGCTGGTGAAGCCATAGCTCAATACCGCAACCAGCAAGGTGAGGCTTTGGCTCTAATTGTTCTTAATAAAGATATTGAGTTTGACACTCAATTTAGATTAGCCGAAGACAGCAATAGCGCTTGGTCTTTGGTTGAGTTGCCCTACGATTTAGAAGAGTAAATGCTAGAAACTGCGGTAACCCGATATTTAAAAAAGAATGGAGTAGGGTTCAGTATGATGCCCCACTCCACTCCAGCTATCTCTATTGAAGATGCAGCCAAGCAGCGGGATATTTCCCCACACATCATGCTAAAAACTGTGTTGCTAAGGGATATGGGCGGGAGACTTTTCTTAGCTTGCGTACCTGGAAATCAACAGGTCGATCCTAAAAAAGTCCGAGCACACTTCAACTGCCGCCGCACAACCTGTGTCAATGCAAACGAGGTGGTTCATATCACTGGTTTTAAGCCAGGCACCTTAACTCCACTCATACTCCCTGAATCGATTACTACGATCTTCGACCACTCTGTTTTGCAGTTATCCGAAATCACCATAAGTAGTGGTAGCGACATGGCAGGACTCATGCTTCGTACAGAAGATATTATTAAGATTTGTCAGCCTCATTTCTCCTACATAACAAAAGCTCATCCCCCCTTGTAAACTCGCTTTCTCGCCAAAAAACTTACACTTAGTTACATCTATAATTCTATTTGTTAGAACTTTTTGCACAATCTTACGGTCTATATGAGTGTAAGTTCATTTTGTAAGCAACAAAGTCAGTACTTAAAGCTATGCAACTTCAAATGAACGCAATTTAAATCTGAGCTGAATCGCAAAACTAGTTAAAAACATCGGACCAGACGTACGTTCTGTTTATTAATCCAGTTGCATCACAATTTCGTAGACATAAATAACATATAATCAGCCTCGCCATGGAGGCAAAGAATAAATAAAAATTAGAAAGGGTTCAGAAATGAGACTGTTTAAGCGTTATGCACCTAGCATGATTGCAAAACACGTAAGTAGACTATTCAAAGGAAGAATATACATTTACGGCGTCGGTAAGTTTGAGTTTGACAATGGGAAGCTAATCCTTCCTCATCACGCTGAAGAGCGTCACTTCAAAGCAGTAAATGAAGTGAACGTCGAAGTGAAAAGACTACGAGCTTGTTACATTTAGTTGGCTAAAACAAAGGAGGCTTTAGCCTCCTTTTTTTATTTTGATTATTCGCTTTCTTATTTGGCTAGTTTGGGAAGATCGCCCTTCAGCCCTAAAGCATGCTTCATTACTTCATTTTTTACACCCGGTAATGTACCGGCAAGGTTCATCCCAACACCACGTAATAATTTTTTCAACGGTTCATCACCGCTAAACAACTCCTTGAAACCTTGCATACTAGAGATCATCTTCACAGCTTCAGTTTTTCTCCAACGCTCAAAATGACGCAAATTGGCGTAATCACCAATATCTTTACCGGTATTCCAGTATTTCTCGATTTCTTGCGCCAAAGTTGCCGCATCAAGAAGCCCAAGATTAACGCCCTGCCCTGCCAGAGGGTGAATCGTATGTGCTGCGTCACCAATCAGAGCCACTCTGTTCTTAGCAAAGTCTCGTGCGTAGCGCATTTTTAAAGGAATGGCCTGTCTCTGGGTACAATGCTTAACCGTACCCAAACGCATATCAAAATCGACCGCTAACTGCTTGCAGAAGGCATCTTCAGACAGTTCCATTAATTGCTGAGCTTTATCTGTAGACTGCGACCAAACAATAGAGCAAAGATTCGACTCATGAAGCGGTAGGAAGGCCAATGGACCCGTTTCGGTAAAGACTTGCCTCGCTATACCATTGTGAGGCTCATCCATTGTCACGTTGGTCACGATGGCTGTGTGGTCATAATCCCACTCAGTCAACGGGAAACCTTGCTGCTCGCGTACCCAAGAGTTAGCTCCATCAGCGGCCACCACAAGCTTGGCGGTCAAGTTCTGGCCGTTATCAAGGGTTAACCAAGCTTCTCTTTCTCCTACCACTAAATTAGTGCATTTGTTGGGTTGCAAGAGAATCACATTTGGCAATTGCTTAACTTGCTCAAGAAGGAAATGCTGGATAATCTGATTTTCAACAATATGACCAAGGTTACTTTCATGCAGTTCTTTCGCCGAGAAGTCTATTTTGGCAAAGGTATCTTTTTCCCATACCTGCATGCCTGAATAGGCTGTACAGCGATGATTAGAAATACGATCCCAAGCACCCAGCCTTGCTAAGATTCTCTCACTGGCCCGACTCAATGCTGAAACGCGAGAAGTGGCTTGTTGGGAAATCTCCGTTGGTTCATTGCTTTCAATAATCGCGATTCGAATATCAGTCTCTTTTAATGCGAGCGCAAGCGTCAATCCGACCATGCCGCCGCCAACAATTACCAAATCTACATTCTTCATCATTCTGTGTTCTACACCAGTCCTAGGCTGCGGTTTTTAACCGGGCCTTGCATGGAGGGGGCTATATCAAAAATAGCGAGCCCTAAATTTCGAGCAACCACCATAGGTAGCCATTCATTTGAAAAGATTCTGACCAAAGAAGAGGTCATAGTGCAAGTTGCTTCACGATCTTGTTCACGAAAGCGCTTAAACTCTGCTAAGCAAGCATACTCACCACAGTCTGTGTATTTAGTGGTGACATCAATGAGTGTTGCCACATCACGAATACCAAGATTAAACCCCTGCCCCGCGATAGGATGAAGCGCTTGAGCAGCATTACCAATAAACGCAACGCGGTGATGAGTCAGACGGTCTCTTTTGTGCAGCATTAAAGGATAACTCGCTAGGCTTCCGACTTTCTTGAAGCGGCCTAATCGCCAGCCAAACTCTTGTTGTAGCTCAGATAAAAATTGCTCTTCATTCCAACATAACGCTTGTTGCAACATAGATTCTGTCATGCACCACACCAGTGACATACGATTGTCTGTCATCGGCAATAACGCAACAGGACCATGAGAAGTAAAACGCTCATAGGCTCTATTGTGATGTGATTTCTCAAGCTCAATATTCGCAATCAATGCATGCTGCTCGAAATCATCTACTGATTTGGATACATTGATAAGCTCTGCGACTTTAGAATTTGCACCATCAGCTGCTACGACAAGCTTTGCACACAGTTTGGTTCCAGAACAAAGAACAACCTCAACACTGTCTTGGTGCTGAATGAGCTCCTCTATTGCATCAGGACAAAAGACATCAATATTAGAATCAAGCTGTAATTTTTCTCGATACACAGCGCCCACATCAGCAAGTTCGACTACCGAACCCAGAAATTCTTTTCCTAACTGATCTGCATCGAATCCTGTTTGTGCAAAGTGACCACGGTCAGACACATCAATAGATTTTATTGAAGTCGCCTTTGGTTGGATTTCATCCCAAAGCCCATAACGACGCAAAAGCTCTACGCTACCCAATGAAAGGGCAATAGCTCTTGAATCAAAGCCTGGATGCTTTGAAGAGTCGGCAACCGCTTCTACTACAGCCACTTTTTTATTCGCGATACTACTCAATGCAAGGGCTAATGTTGCACCACTCATCGCACCGCCAATAACAACTACATCGTACTGCAAAGCAAATTTCCTTATTGTTTCGCGGGGTTAATGAACTGTTTTCGGTTGAGGTTTTGCTGGCTTTGCTCCTAACTCAGCATGAACCGTTAGTGCACAAACTTTAACATGCTCTAGCACCTGCTCGAGCAAAACCGCTTGCTCTTCTAGATCATCCTCTGGATCAACTTCTAATTTTGCGATCTCTAGTAGATCTTGAAGTGCTTCTTTTGTTTGCTCACTGGCTTTATTTATTTGTGCATCAATCAAACCTAGTCCTGATACAAAATGACTTACCCATTCACTCAATGCCCCTGAATAGCTGACGATGTCACTATCTATTGGTAACAAAATACTTAGTTCAAAATTGTCATCAGTCAGCTCCTGTCGAGCAACCTTTAAGATCTGTTCAGCAAGAGCTAAACACGTCATAGGCCAACCCATACCGTCATTGGTGTAGTCAAACAACAGTGCTTGCCATGCTTCACTGTCTTTGGCTAACCCACCACTTAACATACCAATTAGTAGGCCATGCATTTCTGCTGGGGTCACGGCAATGCCCGCTGTTTTAAGTTCATCAGCAACGGATAGGTAATTAGGTAAAGAGGTTTGGCTCATAAGGGAGATATCCTAAAAGGGAGTAGTACTGCTATCTTATCATTTGGTTAAGACTCGATACAGACGCAAAATTGAACTCAGCTCTCCCATTGTTCGTATTAATCACCTATCAGTTATACTAAGAATGTCGAGCAATTGAGCAAATTGCTCTGTTTCTGGCTAGTTAAACACTCTATCTCTCGTACATGAGCGGAAAAGCTTGAATCTTGGTTGGGGTTTTTCTATAGTTTCTTGCCTAAAGGTGCACAGGACGCACAAGGCTTTATTGGAGCGGTAACGAGTTGTCGAGCATGAGCAATCAAGCAGTTGAAGTCGAAATTTTAGGTAAGATTACTCGAGTAAATTGTCCAGCGGGCAAAGAGGATGCTTTACGACAGGCAGCGCAAAATCTTGATCAACGAATCAAGGATATGGCTGAGAAGACTAAAGTCGCTAATACCGAAAAACTTCTAACTATCGCAGCACTTAACGTTTGCTACGAGTTGCTAGAAACAGAGATTTCTTCTGAAATTCAGCATGATATCGAGCAACGCTTAGAACTACTCGATGACAAGCTAGACAAAGCTCTAACTAAAGAGTAACAATACATAGCCAAGTGGATGGCAGAATTAAAATTACCCTGGGGTGTGCGTCAGCTGGATTTATGTCCCTGAGCCGATAAGCAATCCTTAAGGGTTAGTACTTGATGGCTATTGAGCAAGCTCGACTCGTATCGAGAAGCCTACGGTCTTCATTGCTGATCCGCCTTGAACCAGCTGGTTCAAGGGCCAAAATCCGCAACGGCACTCTGGGGTCCCTCATGCAATCACTCTCTACTCGCAGTGACATTCGCAAACACATCCGCACACTTCGAGTGGCGCTTACTAAATCTGAACAGCAGTCTGCTGCCTTTCAATTAGTTGCTCAATTTCATCAACTTCCTGAACTTAATAGCGCTAAAAACGTAGCCCTGTATTTGGCTAATGATGGCGAAATTGACCCATACTTAGTCATACAATGGTGCTGGAAGAATAACATCAATACCTGTATCCCAGTGCTTCACCCTTTTTCTAAAGGGCAACTACTGTTTCTTCGTTTCACCCCTGACACCGAGCTCGCCCCCAACAAATATGGCATTCTTGAGCCAACATTATCGGTGGCAGAAATCGTACCGGTCGCTGAATTAGACATTATCTTTACGCCGCTAGTCGCCTTTGATACTCACGGGCACAGACTGGGAATGGGGGGTGGATATTATGACCGAACTCTAACTCCCTTTATTGATAGCTCGACTCCAAAACCTATCGGTATTGCACACGATTGCCAACAACTCGATACACTACCGAATAAGGATTGGGATGTGCCGTTAGGGAAAATCATTACCCCAAGTAAAACCTGGAGTTGGTAATCCTTCCTTGTTGATTCAAATATTCAATCAATGAGTATATAATCGCGACGACCCCCTTATACCTCTTATCTGGAGAATCAGAATGACCCAAGATGAAATGAAAAAAGAAGCTGGTTGGGCAGCGCTTAATTACGTTGAACCAGACACTATTGTTGGTGTTGGTACGGGCTCTACCGTAAACCACTTTATCGATGCCTTGGGTACCATGAGCGATAAAATTAAAGGGGCCGTATCAAGTTCTGTTGCATCAACTGAGAAACTAGAGCAGTTGGGTATCAAAATATTTGATTGCAATGAAGTTGCCTCTTTAAGTGTCTATGTTGATGGCGCTGACGAAATAAATGCTGATAAAGAGATGATAAAGGGTGGTGGTGCTGCACTGACTCGCGAAAAAATTGTTGCTGCTATCTCAGAAAAATTTGTTTGTATCGTTGACGGTACCAAAGCAGTTGATGTTCTGGGTGAATTCCCTCTTCCGGTCGAAGTTATCCCGATGGCTCGTTCTTATGTGGCGCGTGAACTGGTTAAACTAGGCGGCGACCCTGTCTATCGTGAAGACTGCATCACCGACAACGGTAATGTTATTCTTGATGTGTACAATATGAAGATCACTAACCCTAAGCTACTTGAAGATCAGATTAACGCTCTACCTGGCGTAGTCACCGTAGGCCTATTTGCCCATCGCGGTGCTGATGTTGTAATTACAGGTACGCCAGAAGGCGCGAAAATTGAAGAATAAGATATAGTTTTTAGCTATTAAAGCCTAACTAACTAGCTGATTTTACTATTCAAATAAAAAAGCAGAAGCTCAAAAGAGCCTCTGCTTTTTTTTTATTGTAATTTTCTTACCCAAATTGTTCTTTTTTTGATAATTTAGAGATAGTTCACTTTTAGAAAACGTTTGCTTTTCGAAATTAATTTACCCATACGTTAAGGAATAACCATTATGACCAGAGTCTCTTTACACAAAGATAAGATAAAAATCTTGCTTCTAGAAGGTCTACACCCTTCGTCAGTTGAAGTGTTAGAGGCGGCAGGCTATTCCAACATTGAATACCATAAAGGTTCAATTTCTGAAGAAGAGCTGATAGAAGCGATTAAGGATGTACACTTTGTTGGTATCCGCTCTCGTACTAATCTGAATGAGCGCGTATTAGCGGCAGCAAACAAACTAGTGGCTATTGGTTGTTTCTGTATTGGTACAAACCAAGTCGACCTGAATGCGGCAGCAGTCAAAGGGGTACCGGTATTCAATGCTCCATTTTCAAATACCCGTAGTGTTGCTGAACTAGTATTGGGGCAAATCTTACTGCTAATGCGTGGCATTCCAGAAAAGAATGCCCTTGCTCATCGCGGCATTTGGAAGAAAAGTGCAGATAATTCTTACGAAGCTCGTGGAAAACGTTTGGGCATCATCGGCTACGGTCATATCGGCACCCAGCTAGGTATTATCGCCGAGAACCTTGGCATGCGAGTCTATTTCTATGACATCGAGAATAAGCTTTCTCTAGGTAACGCTACCCAAGTACAAACCATGGCTGAGCTACTTAACAAGTGTGATGTTATCAGTTTGCACGTACCTGAAACCCCCGGAACAAAAGATATGATGAGCGCTAATGAGTTCGCTCTAATGAAGCCTGGCGCTATCTTTATTAATGCTGCACGCGGCACAGTCGTGGATATCCCAGCACTGTGCGACTCACTAGACTCTGGCCACCTTGGCGGCGCTGCTGTGGATGTATTCCCTGTAGAACCTAAAACCAACGCTGACCCATTTGAATCCCCATTAATGCAATTTGACAACGTAATCCTGACTCCACATGTGGGGGGATCAACACAAGAAGCTCAAGAGAATATCGGTGTAGAAGTTGCAGGTAAACTGGCAAAATACTCTGATAACGGTTCAACGCTTTCAAGCGTAAACTTTCCAGAGGTCTCTTTACCACAGCATCAAAGCGCTTCTCGCTTACTCCATATTCATGAAAACCGTCCAGGTGTGCTAACACAAATCAACACCATTTTTGCTAGCGCAGGTATTAACATCGCAGGCCAGTACCTGCAAACGAACGGTGATCTTGGTTATGTGGTTATCGATGTTGAAGCTGAGCGTTCTGAGGAAGCATTGGCGAAACTTAAAGAAATCGACGGTACTATCCGTGCCCGCCTACTTCACTAATTAGTCATTAAGTATAAAAACAAAAAGCCCTTGTTCCGATAATCGTGACAAGGGCTTTCTTTTATCCAGGGAATGTTACTTCAGCTTGTAAACCACCTGTACTCTATCCTTGATCACTATGGTGGCATCCTGATAGCTATTTGAGCGCTCTGACGCATCCATTGCCATGGTTTTAGAAAGCATAGGTCTTGCTTGTGGGGATTGATAATTAACCTGCCACACGCCATCTAAGGCCTTTTCAAAACCTTCAGCGACTGACTTAGCTTTGGCTTGAGCATCTTTAATCGCTTCGCTACGTGCAATTGCCTGATACTTAGAAGGGTCCTTTACGCTCAGTTGTACTTGATCGATACGATTGATGCCGGATTCGAGTGCCACATCAAGTAATTTAGGTAAAGAGACTAATTCCTCTACAGTCACCCTTACTTGCCGAGAGGCTCGATAACCTTTTTGCTCTGGCTTAGCGTTTTTGGGGTAATGCATTTGTGGCATGAGTTGGATGTTACCACTTTGAATATCTTCTCTAGAGAGCCCTGCGCCTTGCAAACTAGCGAGAAACTCATCTACTACTGAATCAACTTGTGATTTCGCTTCCTCTGCACTGTCTTTGATTGCGACTACCTGTACCGAAAATTCCGCCATATCAGGCTCAGCAAGAACTTCTCCATAACCAGTCGTGCTTAGGTGAGGAAAATCGAACGATTGCGCCTGTGCACTAATAGCCCAGATAGACAAAAGTGCACCAAACATCAACTTGACCATTTTCATATTACTCTCCATTTCCTGTTTCTTTTTTGACTATTCAAAACGCAAAAGGTTGCACATTCCTTTGAACGAAAAAGCGCGCCATTAGGCGCGCTTTATAATCTCTCTATATCGATTAAGATTCGACTTTATTGAGATGCACATCCATTTGTGGGAATGGGATCTCGATACCATTTTCATCAAGAGCAATCTTAATGGCTTGAAGTGTATCAAAGTAAACATCCCAGTAATCTTCTGTACGACACCAAGGGCGAACAACAAAGTTTACTGATGAATCTGCCAGCGCTAACACACCAATTTGAATGCCTTTGTCTTTTATTAGACGATCATCTGCCTCAAGTGTTTGGCGAATAACCTGCTCGGTCTTCTTCAAGTCTGCGCTATAAGAAACACCAATAACATGATCCACTCGTCGAGTCGCGTGCCTAGAGTAGTTAGTAATTGGGCTACCGATTACACCACCATTAGGCACAACTACCATTTTATTATCTGGTGTAGTTAAAACTGTTTGGAAGATTTGGATAGAGTCAACAGAACCGGCAACACCACCAATCTCAACGTAGTCGCCTGATTTGAATGGGCGGAATGCAACAATAAGTACACCTGCGGCAAAGTTTGATAGTGAGCCTTGCAGTGCTAGACCAACCGCTAAACCCGCAGCACCAATTACAGCAACTACTGATGCAGTTTGAACACCTAAGCGTCCAAGTGCAGCGATAAGAACAATAACGAATAGTAAGTAGCGAACTAAAGCATGAACAAAATCTACGACCGCTTTATCCATGCGGCGTTTTTCGAGCATCCGGGAAACACTATTAGCTACCATTTTGGTAACGATGTTACCGATAAATAGAATCAGAACCGCTGTAATAATATTCACAGCATAACCAATCAATAAATCAGAGTTATCAGTTAGCCACATATGGGCATCTTGCATCCCTTCGTGAAGGGCATCTACGCTTGGGACTTCTGGTACTTCAGGGGTTTCTTGTGACATTGTAAGTTTCTCTTCCGTAATAAAGTGTTACAACTGAAATGCGACGGCATCATACTTTCATATGTGCATTTTAGGTCAGGTTTCTGTGAAAAATCAGCTTCCTGCAAATTATTAAAATAACACTCAAAAACTATAGTACAGAAGACAAAAAAAACCCGCTATAAAAGCGGGTTTTTCTTAAATTAATTAATAAGTTGCGAGCTTATTACAGAACGTCAACCGCGTTAAGGTCAGCAAATGCTTTCTCAAGACGAGTAACCATTGAAGCTTGACCAGCACGTAGCCATACGCGTGGATCGTAGTACTTCTTGTTTGGTTGGTCTGCACCTTTAGGGTTACCGATTTGACCTTGTAGGTAATCACGGTTTTCAGCTTCGTAATTACGGATGCCGTCCCAAGTAGCCCACTGAGTATCAGTATCGATGTTCATTTTGATAACACCGTAGCCGATAGACTCTTTGATTTCAGCTTCAGAAGAACCAGAACCACCGTGGAATACGAAGTTTAGAGCGTTAGGTGCAATACCGAATTTCTCTGCACAGTATGCTTGAGAGTCACGTAGGATAGTTGGAGTAAGAACAACGTTACCTGCTTGGTAAACACCGTGTACGTTACCGAAAGATGCTGCGATAGTGAAACGAGGGCTGATTGCGCTTAGTTTCTCGTATGCGTAAGCAACGTCTTCAGGAGAAGTGTAAAGCTCAGATGCATCCATGTCAGAGTTATCTACGCCATCTTCTTCACCGCCAGTACAACCCAGTTCAATTTCTAGAGTCATACCCATCTTAGCCATACGCTCTAGGTATTTAGCACAGATTTCGATGTTCTCTTCTAAAGACTCTTCAGAAAGGTCAATCATGTGAGAAGAGAATAGAGGTTTACCCGTTTGAGCGAAGAACTCTTCACCAGCGTCTAGTAGACCGTCAATCCAAGGAAGAAGTTTCTTAGCTGCGTGGTCAGTGTGAAGAATAACTGGCACACCGTAAGATTCAGCTACAGCGTGAACGTATTTAGCACCAGCAACAGCACCAAGGATTTGAGCACCTTGACCTTCTAGTTTCACGCCTTTACCAGCGAAGAAACCAGCACCGCCGTTAGAGAATTGAACAACAACTGGAGCTTTCACTTTAGATGCTGCTTCTAGTACACCATTTACAGAGTCTGTGTTTACAACGTTTACCGCTGGAAGAGCAAATTTGTTTTCTTTTGCTACTTCAAAAACTTTTTGAACGTCGTCGCCAGAGATAACACCTGGTTTTACAAAATCGAAGATCTTAGACATGGAATAAGTCCTATTTTCTGTCGTTTAGTATTAAATTGCACTTTTGCAAAGATTAAAAAACCTTGCTTACAATGCAAAGCATTGCAGCAAAATTAACAAAAAGGCGAGAACAAAGTTCTCGCCTTAAAAAATTACGCTTTTGCGCGCTCTTCTAGCATAGCAACTGCTGGAAGTACTTTACCCTCAACAAACTCAAGGAAAGCACCGCCACCGGTTGAGATGTAAGAGACGTCAGCCTTGATACCGAACTTGTCGATAGCAGCTAGTGTGTCACCGCCACCTGCTACAGAGAAACCTGCAGAGTCAGCGATTGCTTTAGAGATGCCCGCTGTACCCGCTTCGAAGTTCTTGAATTCGAATACGCCTACAGGGCCATTCCAAAGAATAGTTTTTGCGTTAGCAATGATATCAGCAAGTACAGCAGTTGAATCTGGACCAAGGTCAAAGATCATGTCATCGTCTTGAACTTCAGAAACATGCTTGATTTCAGCTTCTGCATTCTCATCAAATGCTTTTGCACATGCAACGTCAGTAGCAACTGGAATTGCACACTCTTTCATTAGCTTCTTCGCAGTATCAACTAGGTCAGCTTCGTATAAAGACTTACCTACGTTGTGGCCTTCAGCAGCGATGAACGTGTTAGCAATACCACCACCAACAACAAGTTGATCAGCGATTTTTGATAGTGACTCAAGAACCGTCAGCTTAGTAGAAACTTTAGAACCACCTACGATTGCAACTAGTGGACGCTCTGGGTTATCCATTGCTTTGCCTAGAGCTTCAAGCTCAGCAGCAAGTAGAGGACCAGCACAAGCAACAGGAGCGTGAGTACCGACACCGTGAGTAGACGCTTGAGCGCGGTGAGCTGTACCAAATGCATCCATAACAAAGATGTCACAAAGAGCAGCATACTTCTTAGATAGCTCTTCTTCGTTTTTCTTCTCGCCTTTGTTGAAACGAACGTTCTCAAGAACAACTAGCTCACCAGCGTTCAACTCAAGACCTTCTAGGTAGTCTTTCGCTAGTTTAACTTCGCAATCTAGAGCATCGTTTAGGTAGTTTACTACTGGCTGTAGTGAGAACTCTTCAGCGTACTCGCCTTCAGTTGGACGACCTAGGTGAGAAGTAACCATTACTTTAGCGCCGGCTTCTAGGCAACGCTTGATAGTAGGAAGAGATGCAAGGATACGAGCATCAGAAGTTACTTTACCGTCTTTTACAGGAACGTTTAGGTCAGCACGGATAAATACACGTTTACCTGCTAGTTCCAGGTCAGTCATCTTGATTACAGACATTGTTAGTCCTCTAAAGTTTAAATATAAAAACTGTCCACTCATCTCGGCGCAGTCGCCAGAACAAGTGTTCGAAATCCATCTAATGTAAGCTTACATTGAGCCATTTATCTAATATTTCAAGAGCTAGAACAAAAAAGCTACGGATTTATTTCGCGCGATGTAATTAATGTGACGCATGCATCGCTAAGGCCGTATCTAGCATCCTATTTGCAAAGCCCCACTCATTATCGCACCACACTAGCATCTTGACTAGTTGGCCATCACTGACACGGGTCTGAGAACCATCAACAATTGCACTGTGGGAGTCATGGTTAAAATCTATAGAAACAAGCGGCGCTTCAGTATAGTCAACTATTGACTGTAATGTACACTGAGATGCTTGCAGGATGGTTTGATTTACGTCATTAACTTTCACATTTGTATCTAAAGTTACACTCAGATCCATCGCCGTAACATTTACTGTGGGAACACGCACAGATATCGCCTCAAACTTGTTTTCAAATTTCGGGAATATTCTTTCAATCCCCTTGTGTAGCTTGGTATCCACAGGAATAATCGATTGACTGGCACTGCGTGTTCGTCTCAGATCTGGATGATAAGCGTCAATGACTTGCTGGTCATTCATCGACGAATGAATCGTAGTAATTGTGCCTCGCTGAATGCCATAAGCATCATCTAGCACCTTGATAATTGGGACAATACAGTTTGTAGTACACGAACCATTTGAGACGACTTTATGTGTAGGTTTAAGCGTCTCGTGGTTAATACCGTAGATAATCGTGTTATCAAGGTCTTGCGAACCTGGGTGAGAAAAAAGAACTTTATCAGCCCCTGCTAAGATATGCTGCTGACCATCAGCTTGCGTACCAAAAACGCCAGTGCAATCTAAAACGATATCAACATCAAGATCACGCCAAGGAAGCAAATCCAGTTCAGCAAGATGTAAGATACGAATCTCATCTTTGGTACCATCAGTATGGTGGATATTCAGGTACTCTTGAGTGTGACTAACTTTATGGAGAAAGCGCCCATGACTCGTATCATATTGAAGGAGATGCGCCATAGCATCTGGTTGCGCCAGTTCATTAACTGCCACCACCTTTATTAAGTCTTGCTTTCCGCTCTCATATACCGCCCGCAACACATTGCGCCCGATACGACCAAATCCATTTATTGCGACTCTTAGCATGGTGTTCCTCCCAGCCAGCTTCATTGTTTTTTATGTCACTGAAGTGTACCAGATCACAATTGGAGAACCATGTACTAATCATAGCAACTTGATTGCTTTGACTAATTCACCCATGCTAGAGAAAGTAAATGAACAAGGATGCTCAAAGTGCGAAGAAGTTGGTTATGGACAAACCGAAAGGATCTCGGTTTTGTCGTTCTGTTTTGGTTTTTTCTCGCCACCGCCTATCTCATTAGTGAATGGCCAAACGTATCTTCCCTACAGTTGGGAGACAACGATAATTTCATGCGCTATGTGCAGTTCACTTCTTGGATAGAATTCGGCAATTGGTATCTGCATCCTATGCCAGATTTCAACCCTCACGACGGTGTCCTCATACATTGGTCGCGTCTCCCTGATATCCCGCTAGCTGTAACAAGCATAATAATGATGCAGTTTGTAGAACCGGCCACTGCTCATGCTGTTACGATGAGCATAATTCCCCTTTTTTATTTTTTGCTCCTAGCTATTTTAGGCTTTGCCTATTGTGAGCATTATTTGGGGAAGGAGCAGAGATTTGTCGCAACCTTATTTATCCTACTATCACCATTAATTACAAAGTTTCTTCCAGGATCCATAGATCATCACAATGTCCAACTTTTATTCGTAGTAGCCTTCTTACTCTTCTCTCCTAACACAAATCAGCAGTTTCAAGAACAATTCAGAGCATATCTACAAGGCCTACTGATAGCTCTATCTCTTTGGACGGGGTTAGAAAATTTCATCCTGTGGGTACTTTACCTTAGTTTATACACCCTGCATGCGATCTGGTTCGACTCATCAAGAGTCTCTCATCTTAAACGACTGTGCTTCACGGTATTTGGGCTTGGTCTAATTTTGATACTGATTAACAGGCCGGCATCTGAGTTTTTCTATCCTAGATACGACGCTATTTCTCTACCCTTTATTCTCTGTTTTTTGGGAGGAGGAGTGTTTCTCTTCATTTACGAAAAGAGTTTTGTAGAGATACTAAACCCGATAAAGCGAACTCTCTCCATAGCTCTAATCGCTCTACCTATCTTCGGTATTATTACTCTGCTCTATCCTGAGCTACTAAAGGGAGCCTACGCTGACTATCCTTTACAATTACAAGAGTTTTGGTTAAATAATGTAAGCGAAGCTAAATCGATGTTTGAATGGATAAAAAAAGACGGCTTTTTTTCTTTAGAAAATTACTTCTTCTACTTTATTCCGGCTCTTTGCTACCCCTTAATGAAGAAAAAAAACACAAACCTAAGCCTACTTTACTTCCTTCTAGTTCTGAATCTTATCATCGCTTTTATATGGCAGATAAGAGCAATTAACCTCTGCTTTATAATAAGCGCACCTTTGCATTCTTATGTGATCTATCAATACTTCTCCACAGCAAAAAATGAAGTAATTAAGGCTATAACCTTAATCATAACGACACCTTTAGTAATTCTGTTACTTATTACCTATTTGTTCCATAAACCTAGTAATTCAGTCAACAAAGAGATTATAAACAAAAATATTTCACTCACTAAATTATTTAATGAATACAGAATCAACAATAATGTAGTTCTTACTGGAATAGAAAGTGGTGCTAAAACTTTAGCTATTAGTAACAACAAAATAATAGCAGCACCGTATCACAGAAACATCACTGCCAATACTTTAATGATTAACATATTCATAGAGGAAGATATGGGTGAAGCTTTAAAAAAAATAAAAACAGGACAAGTGGAGTACATTCTAATAAATAATGACTCTCAACTAAAGTTACTATTTAACTCAGCGACAAACAAGTCATTAATTAGACGCCTTGAAATTAACAACCCACCATCATGGCTAAAGTTGATTAACTCAACTGATAGCGAGAACATGCTTTACAAAGTAGATTATGAATAACATTAAGGATTTCAGTTACTATGAAAGACTCTATTGAACTTACAATATTGATGCCCTGCCTAAATGAATCCGAAACTTTAGAAATCTGTATAAATAAAGCAAAAGAGTATGCAGAAAAATCGAAAACTATTACTGAAATATTAGTCGCGGATAATGGTAGTACAGATGGTTCACAAGAAATAGCATTGAAGTGTGGAGCAAAAGTTGTAAACGCCGAAGAGCGAGGTTATGGAGCAGCATTGAGAGAAGGCATAACGCATGCTAAAGGTAAATACATAATTATGGGGGATGCTGATGACAGTTATGACTTTTCTAGTTTACAACCTTATATGGACAGCCTACGTTCAGGCAATGACTTAGTGATGGGAAATAGATTTAGGGGTGGGATATCAAACGGAGCAATGCCTATACTTCATCGATTTATTGGAAACCCTGTACTAAGTTTTCTTGGAAGAGTATTTTTTAATATTTCATGTAAGGACTTTCATTGTGGTTTAAGAGGTTTTAAAAAAGACTCTATTGTGGATCTGGGGCTTAATACCACTGGAATGGAGTTTGCCAGTGAAATGATTGTAAAATCAGCTTTGAACAAACTAAAAATAGATGAAGTCCCTACAACGCTCTCTGTTGATGGAAGAACTCGCTCGCCACACTTAAATACATGGACAGATGGGTGGAGACACCTATGCTTTCTTCTACTGCATACACCAAAATGGTTATTTTTATACCCATCTATGATCATGTTTTTTTTCGGATTGATAATTACTATTACTTTACTTTTTCAGCCTGTAGAATTAAACAATATTCAATTCTCCAATAACACCTTTTATGCCGGGTGTCTTTTCCTGATCGTTGGATTTCAATGCCTATCAACAGGAGTATTAGTTAGAAATTATGCTGCCATAAAAGGATTACTACCTCCTCACAAATACAAGATAATTGATAAGATCACTTTAGAAAAAGGAGCCCTGACTTCACTCAGTCTCATATCGGCAGGTTCGATCTTGTTAATGGTTTGCGTCGCAAAGTGGGTCCTAGTAGGTTTTGGAGATATAGAGTCTCAAGCACTTAGCAGAGGCATGGTACTATCTATGACTTTAATAGCATCTGGATTCCAATCGTTCTTTACTATGTTTGTTTGGGGCATAATGAAAACCCCTAAAAATCAACAATTTAGCAACAACTAATATGCCAGAAGTATATATAATTATAATTAGGCACTTCCAAGCATTATTAATCATATCTTGCTTAGTATATGTTTTTTTTAACCGGAGAAGCATAACGCTAAAGTTAGCATCTATGACTCTTCTAGCAATCTCTCCATATTTATTGAACATAAGTACTATTTTAAATAGATTAGGTATCGATTCTTTTAGGGAGGTAATCTCTCCATCTTTTAGTGAAGTGATATTTTACCTAGAAACATTAGTCTATAATTTAGAACTGCATACGAGTGATTATTTCTCTGCCATACTTGCTCTGAATTATTTTATATTTTCAATTCATCTTATATCCAAGTATAAGTTGACAAAAATAATTGCATATTTTGTATGCATTTTGATATTTACAATAAATTCAATCAAACTTGGAACCAACATAAACAAAGGTATTAATGAACACTCCAATTTAATTGGAAAATATAAAGAATTCAAAACCGACAATAAATCAAAAGCAAATGATATTGACATAATAATTATTATTGGAGAATCTACTACATCACTAAACATGAGCTTATATGATTACTTTAGGAATACAACACCATATTTAAATAATCTTGTAGGCCTAAATAACTTCCGCTTCTATGATAATATCTACTCCACACATACTCATACCAGTCCAAGCCTATTAGAAGCATTATCTATTCCATCCGAAAATAATAAAGGAATGAATTTCTTTAAAGAAATATATAGTCAGAACAGACATTCTATAATTGACATATTGAAAGCATACAACATAACTACCAGTCTATATAATAATCAAAACCCCAATGGTTCTTGGAGTTATGCAAACTCAATTATTTTCAAAAATATAGACAATAGAATAGATAGTAAAAAAGGAACAACTTTTGGTAATTTAGAGTCAAAGTCATCCATTGAATTGTATGACCATTATTTAATTGATGAAAATATTGATGAAATAATTAAAAACAAAGGTATCTCTTTTATTCACACATATAGTGGGCATGGCAGTTATTGCAAAAATATACCAAAAGAAAACAGGAAAAGAGTTGATAACTTTCTTAACGAAATAGTTTCAACTAGCGTAATTGGCCTTTCTAGTGCAAAAGTAAAAAACATAGAATGTTATGATGCTGCAATCAAATATATTGACAATAATATTGAGAGAGTTATCGAGTCAGTTAAGAAATCTAAAGTACCAAAAGTAGTAATATATTTTTCCGACCATGGAGAGTCCGTTTATACAGGATCTGGCCATGACTCATCAAGATTTAAATTTGAAATGATAAAAGTACCATTTTTAATATTTGCTAACGATAGTTATTTGGAAGAGTATAATATCGACTCTCTTGATAATTTTATACTTCAATCAAAAGATCTATCTATAATACCATACTTAATTCTAAAAATACTCGGAATTGTGATAAATCAGGATCATCAAGATGACATCATCTTTGTTAGAAAACAAGAAAATGATATCAGTTATATTGATTTATCTTCTACCAACAATGAGTATTGGTTATTAAATCACTACATAAGAAATAAAATAAGTCTTGACCAAGAAGCATGCTTACATAGATCAAATACTATAGCTAGATTAGTTAGGGGGCGACTTGCCTTTAACTGTTTAGAGTTAGATGTAGTAATTGAAAATAACTCTTTATTAGTCCGGCATGACAAAAGAGAAGGAAATGAAGATACACTAACTAAAAATGAGTTAACGCTAAATAAACTCATAGATATGAAAATAATGTCGAATAAATTCATATGGATTGACGGAAAAAATATAGACCACATTAAAAATTGTACATTAATGCTAGACGAATTAAGGGGTGTAGATTTTGATTATCTAATTGAATTCCCAAGTCAATCAATAAGTAAATTAGACACGTTACATAATTGCATCATTAAGTTTAGGGAAATTGCAAGATATACATCATATTATATACCGACTGAGTTGTTATTAAACTGTAATAGAGGGTCAGTATCAAGTTGTAATCAGTTGCAATTAATCATAGAAACAGTTGGGAATCTGAACTTATTTGATTCTATCTCTTTCGATTATAGGGGCTATGACGCCATTGATAAAATAATTCAAGAGCTAGAAATTGATCTTTACCTTCACGTCTGGAATGTAGAGAACTTAAATGACTCAAACCTGAATAATGTTAAGTTGAAAATTATTAACTCTAACCGCATGGACAATCCATTTTAGTCCATTTTCAAGTACAAAAAACCAGCAATAAACTACTGGTTTTTTGTCTTACAAGAAAGCTCTAAGCTAAAAGCTCTTTCGCTGTCTTCACTACGTTTTCAGTAGTAAAGCCAAACATCTTGAATAGTTCGCCTGCTGGAGCAGATTCACCAAAGGTAGTCATGCCGATGATCTTGCCGCCGAAGCCAACGTACTTGTACCAGAAATCAGCGATACCCGCTTCAACAGCGATGCGTTTAGTTACTGATGATGGTAATACTGACTCACGGTAAGCTTCATCTTGCTTGTCGAACGCATCAGTAGAAGGCATAGATACAACGCGTACCGCTTTGCCTGCTGCTGTTAGTTCAGCTTGCGCTGCAACTGCTAGTTCTACTTCAGAACCTGTTGCTATGATGATTAACTCTGGAGTGCCTGCACAATCTTTAAGGATGTAAGCACCCTTAGCGATGTCAGCCACTTGAGAAGCGTCACGTTCTTGCTGTGCTAGGTTTTGGCGAGAGAAGATAAGCGCTGTTGGCGCATCTTTACGTTCAATAGCCAGTTTCCATGCCACTGCAGACTCAACTTGGTCACATGGGCGCCATGTGCTCATGTTTGGAGTTAGACGTAGAGAAGCCATTTGCTCAACGGGTTGGTGAGTTGGACCATCTTCACCTAAACCGATAGAGTCATGCGTGTAAACTTGGATGTTCTGAATCTTCATCAGAGCAGCCATACGCATTGCATTACGCGCGTATTCCATGAACATTAGGAAAGTTGCGCCGTACGGTACAAAACCACCGTGCAGAGCAATACCATTCATGATAGCCGTCATGCCAAACTCACGCACACCGTAGTGGATGTAGTTGCCTGAGAAGTCATTCGCTTCAAGAGACTTAGAACCAGACCACATGGTTAGGTTAGAAGGCGCAAGGTCAGCAGAGCCACCCATGAATTCAGGAAGCATTTGACCAAACGCTTCTAGTGCGTTTTGTGATGCTTTACGTGATGCAATGTTTGCTGGGTTTGCTTGAAGATCAGCAATGATTTGGGATGTTTTCTCTTCCCACTGTGCAGGAAGTTCACCGTTGATGCGACGTTTAAGTTCAGCCGCGTCGCTTGGGTATGCAGCAGCGTAAGCTTCAAATTTTGCGTTCCAAGCCGCTTCTTTCTCAGCACCAGACTCTTTTGCATCCCACTGTGCGTAAATGTCAGTAGGAACCTCAAATGGACCGTGCTCCCAACCAAGGGCAGCTTTAGTCGCAACGATTTCGTCTTGGCCAAGTGGTGCGCCGTGACAGTCGTGTGTGCCTGCTTTGTTTGGAGAACCAAAACCAATCACTGTCTTAGTACAGATAAGTGTTGGGCGTGGGTCTGCTTTCGCTGCAAGAATAGCTGCATTAATTGCTTCGCTATCATGACCGTCTACCGCTGGAATTACGTGCCAGCCATACGCTTCAAAGCGCTTAGGAGTGTCGTCAGAGAACCAGCCTTCAACTTCACCATCGATAGAGATGCCGTTGTCATCCCAAAAAGCAACAAGCTTGCCAAGACCTAAAGTACCAGCAAGAGAACATGCCTCATGTGAGATACCTTCCATCAGACAGCCGTCACCCATGAATGTATAGGTGTAGTGGTCAACGATATCGTGACCTTCTTTGTTGAACTGAGCTGCAAGCGCTTTTTCAGCCATCGCCATACCAACAGCGTTGGTAATACCTTGACCTAGAGGACCAGTAGTGGTCTCGATGCCGGGTGCGTAACCATACTCTGGATGGCCTGGAGTCTTAGAGTGCAACTGACGGAAGTTCTTAAGGTCATCGATAGATAACTCGTAACCCGTCAAATGAAGCAGAGAGTAGATCAGCATTGAGCCGTGACCATTTGACAGAATAAAACGGTCGCGGTCAGCCCACTCTGGGTTTTGTGGGTTATGGTTCAAATGACCACGCCAAAGTACTTCAGCGATGTCAGCCATACCCATAGGTGCGCCTGGGTGACCAGAGTTAGCTTGTTGAACACCATCCATGCTAAGGGCACGGATTGCATTGGCTAGATCTTTACGAGAAGACATGTCTGCTCCTGAATGCATAAGCAATTTATTAAAAATAAGTCCTGAATCCCAACAGAGGGTGTTGGGCGTCGTTATTGTCGCAAAGCACCTCTATTACTGCAAACTCTTTCCCGAGCAAAATTCAAACTATGAGAGATTAATTTGTTTAACATCTCACTATTTTCATTAAAAACTTATGTGACCTAGCGCAAACGTTTGGCTCACTTAAATCGTAAAAAAGCTTGTATTTCACACATTCAAAATTAGAATAGACGTCTAGAAGTAGAAACACCTACTAAACAGTACGATTCAAAAGACGCCAAGATGCGTCTTTTCTTAACTAAGAAATAAGGGAGCCCATCATGGCTAAGCACCTGTTTACTTCTGAGTCAGTATCAGAAGGTCATCCAGATAAAATCGCAGACCAAATCTCTGATGCGGTTCTAGATGCAATTCTTGAGCAAGACCCAAAAGCTCGCGTTGCTTGTGAAACCTACGTGAAAACAGGCATGGTAATGGTAGGCGGTGAAGTCACTACCTCTGCTTGGGTTGATATCGAAGAAATTACTCGTGAGACAGTACGTGAAATCGGCTACGTGCACTCTGACATGGGTTTTGATGCAGACTCTTGTGCTGTACTAAATACCATCGGTAAGCAGTCTCCAGACATCAACCAAGGTGTTGATAAAGCAGACCCTAAAGATCAAGGCGCTGGCGACCAAGGTATCATGTTTGGTTACGCAACTAACGAAACGCCAATCCTAATGCCAGCTCCAATTACTTACTCTCACTTACTTGTTAAGAAGCAAGCTGAAGTTCGTAAAAGTGGCAAGCTAGACTTCCTTCGTCCAGATGCTAAATCTCAGGTAACGTTCCAGTACGACCAAGGGTCGATCGTTGGTATCGATGCAGTGGTACTTTCAACTCAACACTGTGATTCAGTAACGACACCTGATCTACGTGAAGCGGTAATGGAAGAAATCATCAAGCCAGTACTTCCTGCTGAGTGGATTAACAAAGACACTAACTTTTTCATCAACCCAACAGGCCGTTTCGTAATCGGTGGCCCAATGGGTGATTGTGGTCTAACGGGTCGTAAAATCATCGTTGATACCTACGGCGGCGCAGCTCGCCACGGTGGCGGTGCTTTCTCTGGAAAAGATCCATCAAAAGTTGACCGTTCTGCAGCTTACGCAGCTCGTTACGTTGCGAAAAACATCGTGGCTGCGGGTATGGCTGACCGTTGTGAGATTCAGCTGTCTTACGCTATCGGTGTTGCTGATCCAACATCTATCATGGTTGAAACGTTTGGTACTGAGAAAGTTGCTCACGACATCATCATTGAAGCAGTGCGTCAAAACTTCGACCTGCGTCCATACGGTCTGCAAGAAATGCTGAATCTACTTCAGCCTATCTACAAGAAAACTGCTGCATACGGCCACTTTGGTCGCGAAGAGTTCCCATGGGAAGCAACAGATAAAGCTGCAATCCTTAAAGATTTTGCTGGCATCAAGTAAGCTTAAAAACTTTATTGCTAAGACCTCAGCCATTGTGCTGAGGTTTTTTTTGCTTCAAATCTACCTCCTTCTGATTAATTTCCGCACAAAGTTTGTAATTAACTCCATCCAAGGCGATAGTTATAAAAGTTAAAAAACTGTTAAATAGATCGACTTTTTTAGCAAGAGGATCGTATTTATAACAGGCAAACTCCCTTGATCTTTCTATTAGAGATGCGCTGCTCTATACATCGAGGGTAAACATTACGGGACAGAATCAGGAGGATTACCATGCCTCGTACATACGATGAAGATGATTTCCAGAAAACAACGGAAGTCAAAGACAGTGATTATGCAAAGACACTGCCATGCAAAAAAATCACCATTAGCGACCCATTCCAGTGGTTATCTTTGGGGCTTAATGATTTTGTTAAGTCTCCACTAATCAGCCTTTTCTACGGAGTTTGCTTTGCCGCTGCTGCCGCTGGTATTGTTGGGCTTATCTATCTACAAGGGAATCATTCACACCTAGTGATACTCCCAGCCCTTATCGTATACATGTTAATTGGCCCCTTCCTTGCTCTGGGTTTATACGATGCTAGTTGGGCGAGAGAACGAGGAAAACAGCCAAGCTTACTTCATTCAATGAAGGCCATTGGGCGCAACTCAACATCACAATGGAGTTTTGCCGTCCTTTTAGTAGTAGCAATGATTTTTTGGATGAGAGTAGCGGCATTACTGCACGCTCTTTACCCTTCTGTTGAAGGTGCTAGCATTATTGAGTTTGCGCCGTTCCTTATTACGGGTTCAATCGCAGGCTTCATCTTGGCATCCGTTGTATTTAGCATTTCAGTTTTCTCAATGCCGCTGATGTTAGAGCGTAGAGTCGATATAATGACAGCGGTATTTACCAGCTTTCACGCTGTTCTCCGTAACCCAGGACCAATGCTAGTTTGGGCTGCGATGATTTGTGGTGGCGTATTGATAGGTTTTGCCACTTACGGTATTGGCATGATAGTAACAATGCCAATTCTTGGTTATGGCACATGGCATGCCTATCACGCAACCATTCAAAAGAAGCACTAATCTAACCAATCTCTACTAGGGAAGCATTCGCTTCCCTTTTTCATCTCAATTTTTGCCTCTTTTTTGTATAAGCAGATTACGCTAGAGTGCTTGCATAATCAGGTAGTAAACTAGATCCAATGACTCCGAATCAATATCAATTGTCCAAGAAAACAGCACTACTGATAGACGTTGCAAGTAAGCACTTTCAACGAAGCTTTCCAATGCCCAAAGTCGAAGTCGATATGCGAGGGAAAGCAGCAGGAAAAGCATTGCTACAACTCAATATCATCAAACTAAATAAAGTACTGTTTTCTGAGAACCAACAAAAATTTATAGATGAGGTACTACCACACGAACTAGCACACCTAATCACCTATCAGGTGTTTGGAAGAGTTAAGCCTCATGGCAAGGAATGGCAATACGTGATGGTTAAAGTGTTTAGTATTAAGCCTGAGCGAACCCACACAATGGATGTTAGCTCCGTGCAAGGTAAGACCTTTGAATATCAATGTGCTTGTCGTAACTACCCTCTCTCTATTCGCCGTCACAACAAAGTCTTACGCAAAGAGAATCAATATACCTGTCGTAGTTGTGGTAATGGGTTGGTTTTCACAGGCAAGCAGCTCAGCTAATCGACGCTTCTTTCTAGAGCGAGCAACTCGTTCAATAAAAGCATCGTCATACTTAGCTGAACAAAATCTGGTCAATTTATCTAAAAATCGCTACTCTACCCTCTGTTTCCGCTCACTTGACGTTGTTTATTCTTGATACGCTTTATTTTTCCAATTATCAGCCTAGTACTTATTTCTGCATCGGTTAATGCTAAACCGCAATCCTTTTATAAGTCTAAGCAACTTGCCGTTGGCATCTATCAGCAACACCCACAATCCTTTTACTGTGGATGTAAGATAGATTGGCAAGGAAAAAAGGGTACACCACTACTTGCTGATTGTGGCTACCAAGTCCGCAAGCAAGAGCGACGCGCAAACCGTATTGAGTGGGAACATGTCGTTCCTGCTGCACACCTAGGTAAACAAAGACAATGTTGGCAAGAAGGTGGCCGTTCGAACTGCACCAAAAGCGATCCTATCTACAAAGAAATGGAAGCCGATCTCCACAATCTAGTCCCTGCTATTGGCGAGGTAAATGGTGATCGTTCGAATTTTGATTTCAACCAATGGAATGGAGAACGCGGAGTTAGTTATGGCCAATGCCAAATGCAGATAAGCTTTAAAGATGACAAGGCTATGCCACCCGAACAATCTCGAGGTGCTATTGCTCGTACTTATCTATATATGGAAAAGCAATATCCCATCACCCTATCAGAACAGCAAATTAAGCTAATGCAAGCGTGGAACAAAACCTATGCAGTGACTGACTGGGAGTGTCAACGCAATCAATTGATCTCTGAAGCGCAAGGCAATTCAAACTCATTCGTTGAGCAAGCATGTAGCCACTAAAAATTCATCTCTATCAGACTAAGCCACGCCTCTTGTTATTTGCTACCATAGCAACCATATTTAGTGAGTTCAGTTAGTTACGGGTAAGAATTTAATGCGTACACCAAGGATATATCATCCTGAGTCTTTGTCTTCAGCCACACATGTCCAGTTATGTGATGATGCCGCAGGGCACATTGGTCGTGTATTAAGAATGCAGATAGGACAAGCCGTTACCTTGTTTGATGGCAGCGATGTAGAGTATTCCGCTGTTATTACAGAGGTTTCTAAGAAAAATGTCGCGGTTGAGATAACAAATTCTCATCAACACAGTGTCGAATCACCACTCGATATCCATCTAGGACAAGTCGTTTCTCGAGGCGATAAGATGGAGTTCACTATTCAAAAGTCGGTGGAACTTGGCGTCAATACGATTACTCCTCTTATTTCTGAGCGTTGTGGCGTTAAACTTGATACCAAACGATTTGAGAAGAAACTCATGCAGTGGCAAAAAATCGCCATTGCAGCTTGTGAGCAAAGTGGTCGTAATACCGTCCCACTGATTAGACCCGTCATGCAATTAGAAGAATGGTGTAGCGAAGAGTACCAAGGTCTTAAGCTCAACCTTCACCCTAGAGCCCCTTACTCTATTAATACCCTTCCACAGCCAATCAAGCACGTTAAGTTATTGATTGGTCCTGAAGGTGGGCTATCTAGCTCTGAAATTGATATGACCACTGAGCATAACTTCGAACAAACACTGTTAGGGCCGCGTGTTCTCAGAACAGAAACAGCAGCCCTTACCGCAATTACCGCACTTCAAGTTCGCTTTGGCGATCTTGGCTAGGAGAAATAAATGATCAAGATCGGCATAGTGATGGACCCTATCTCGTCCATCAACATCAAGAAAGATTCAAGTTTTGCCATGCTACTCGAGGCCCAAAAGCGTGGCTACGAGCTTCACTACATGGAAATGAACGATCTACACCTAGATCAAGGTGTAGCAGTAGCTGATACGAAAACTCTAAGGGTCGAGAAGAATGCCGATTCTTGGTATGAATTCCTTTCAGAGCAAACCATCAAACTCTCGGAGTTGGACGCTGTATTGATGCGTAAAGATCCTCCGTTTGATACTGAGTATATTTACGCAACCTATATTCTAGAGCGCGCTGAGGTTGAAGGCACACTCATCGTCAATAAGCCTCAAAGCCTGCGCGATTGTAACGAAAAGCTATACACAGCTTGGTTTGCAGATATGACCCCGACCACTATTGTGACGCGTAAAGCTGAGAAGATAAAAGCCTTTCAACAAGAACATGGCGATGTGATCCTTAAACCACTAGATGGTATGGGCGGCGCATCTATCTTCCGTGTAAAAGACGGCGATCCAAACGTATCAGTCATCATAGAAACATTGACAAATCACGGACAAAATTACGCAATGGCACAAGCATTTGTGCCTGACATCAGCAATGGTGATAAGCGTATTTTGATCGTTGATGGTGAACCGATGCCATTCTGCCTAGCCCGTATTCCAGCAAAAGGCGAGACTCGTGGCAACTTGGCGGCTGGCGGACGCGGCGAAGCTCGTCCTTTAAGTGAAACTGATTTTGCGATAGCAAATGCGATAGGTCCTACACTTAAAGAGAAAGGGTTGATCTTTGTTGGTCTAGACGTAATCGGCGACAAAGTGACTGAAATTAATGTCACTAGCCCAACCTGTATTGTTGAGATTGAAACTGAGTTTGGTATTTCAATCACGGGTAAACTGATGGACGCAATTGAGAGACGCATTAACAAGTAGCTCAAAGGCACGTCAGAGCATAACTCGCAGCCACCGCAGTGCGGTGGCTTGTTTTCGGAGGTAGCGCATGAATCTTACTAATCACTTTTTAGTTGCCATGCCATCAATGCAAGACCCCTATTTCAAGCGCTCTGTTATCTATATCTGCGAGCACAATGAAAATGGCGCTATGGGTATTATGATCAACGCCCCTATCGACATCACTGTTGGTGGTATGTTGAAGCAGGTAGAACTGAAGTCAGAACATATCCAAGCCGGTGATAGTCTAAAGCAACCTGTGCATAATGGTGGCCCTGTCGCAGAAGATCGTGGTTTTATTCTTCATCAATCCAAAGGCAGATATCAATCCAGTATAGAAATGGCCAATGGCCTAACTATGACTACATCTAAGGATATATTGTCAGTATTAGGTACCCAAGAAGAACCAGATCAATACCTTGTCACACTTGGCTATTCGGGTTGGGAGGCTGGCCAACTGGAAAATGAGTTGGCAGAAAACTCTTGGCTAACTATGGAAGCCGACCCCAATATTATCTTTACCACACCAGTACAAGAACGCTGGGCTAGCGCAGTTCAGTCGCTCGGTATAGATGCATCTCAATTATCAACACAAGCAGGACATGCATGAGTAGAACCATTATGGCGTTTGATTACGGCACCAAGAGCATTGGTAGCGCCATCGGACAAGATGTAACAGGCACCGCCACTCCTCTAAAAGCATTTAAGGCGAAAGATGGCATCCCACATTGGGATGATATTGGCGCACAGCTAGAGGAATGGAAACCCGATCTTGTGGTTGTTGGGTTGCCAACAGATCTGCATGGTAAAGACCTACAGACCATCACCCCAAGAGCAAAGAAATTTGCTCAGCGAATTCATGGCCGATTTGGGGTACAAGTAGAACTCCATGACGAGAGGCTTTCTACTACTGAAGCGAGAGCAGATCTATTCGCTATGGGTGGCTATAAAGCCCTAAGTAAGGGCAATATTGACTGTCAATCTGCAGTGGTCATCTTAGAAAGTTGGTTCGAAAGCCAATGGGGCGAGTGACTCTCACCCCATATCAATTTTAATATCATCTAACGGACCACTACTGCTCGTTCCTTGATGATTTTTAAGCATTAAGCGCAGATCGTTTGCGGAATCTGCGCTTCGCAACGCTTCTTCTTCAGTGACCTTACCTTCTATTACCAAGTCAAATAGAGACTGATCAAAGGTGCAGATCCCTACTTGCTTGGTTTTTGTCATGTAGTTCTTGATCTCAGCGATCTCTCCTTGGCGAACAAGATCCGAAGCTCTTGGTGTTACTAGCAAGATCTCTAGTGCAGCATGGCGCCCTGTATCATCTTTTGCTTTAAGTAATTGCTGACCCACGATCCCTTTCAAATTAAGCGATAGATCTAATAAAAAATGTTCTCGCTGACCCTGAGGAACTAAGTGTAATATTCGTTCAAGTGCTTGATTAGCATTATTGGCATGTAAAGTTGCGACGCACAGATGACCTGTTTCGGCAAAAGTCATCGCATAGCGCATAGTTTCTGGTGTTCGAATCTCACCAATTACAATCATATCAGGGGCTTGTCTTAGTGAATTCTTGAGAGCAATTTCATAACTTTCTGTATCTAACCCTACCTCACGCTGAGTGACTATGCTCTTTTGGTGCTGATGCACAAACTCGATAGGGTCTTCTACCGTAAGAATATGCCCTCGCTGATGCTGATTTCTATGTCCGACCATCGCTGCCAATGTCGTGGATTTTCCTGATCCTGTCGCTCCAACCACCAGCACTAAACCACGCTTTACCATCGCCAACTCTTTCAGCGTATCAGGCAAGCCAAGCTCATCAAAAGACGGAATATTGGTTTCTATATGACGAATAACAGCACCGGGCAGATCTCGCTGAAAGAAAGCACTGACCCTAAAGCGCCCAGATTCACTTTCTATGGCAAAGTTAGCCTCCCTAATGGCTCGATATTCTTTGCGCCTATCGTTATCCATAATGCTATCAAGGATAGCGGTCACCCCTGACTGATGTAGCTTTTCCCCAAAAGGCTGAAGCTCGCCATCTACTCGAAACATACAAGGAGAATCTACGGTGATATAGAGATCCGATGCCTTATGCTCTGTCATCGCATCTAACAGTTCTTTTAATTCCATGGTCTTCCCCTTTTCTGTTTCGCCAGCAATTAAAAGCCTGTACCTAAGCCAGTCTGTATTTCTACTTTGGCCTCAGCTTCTTCTCTGCTAACGAGATTCTGTTGCATCAGTTGATTTACCGACTGCTCCATTGTTCTCATGCCTTGAGCGGCACCCGTTTGGATAATTGAGTACATCTGCGCTACCTTATCTTCCCGAACAAGATTACGAATAGCAGGGTTCGCCAGCATGATCTCATGACATGCTACTCGCCCTCCACCGATACGCTTTAGAAGTTTTTGCGCGATAACGGCACGTAATGATTCTGACAGCATAGAGCGAACCATATTTTTATCCCCTGCGGGGAATACATCAATAATACGATCTATGGTTTTGGCCGCAGAGCTTGTGTGCAAAGTGCCAAAAACCAAGTGTCCTGTTTCAGCTGCGGTAAGGGCAAGACTTATGGTTTCTTGGTCACGAAGCTCGCCTACCAGAATCACATCCGGGTCTTCACGTAATGCTGAACGAAGAGCTGCTTTAAAGCTATGTGTATCGCGATGCACTTCCCTTTGATTGATCAGGCATTTTGAGCTTTGATGGACAAACTCAATAGGATCTTCAATGGTTAAGATATGTTTATTCTGACGGCGATTAATGTAGTCAACCATGGCAGCTAAGGTGGTTGATTTACCCGAACCGGTAGGTCCAGTCACTAAAACTAGCCCTTTCTCGTAATTAGCTATTTTTTCAAATATTGGCGGACAATCAAGCTCTTCAAGAGTTGGAATCGTTGTGGGGATGGTTCGAAACACCGCAGAGGCACCTCGGCTTTGATTAAAGGCGTTGACCCTAAATCGACCCACACCACCCAATTCAATTGAAAAGTCTAACTCTAGATTAGATTCAAACTCACTTCGCTGTGCATCATCCATAATGTCGAAGATAAGCTCATGCACCTCAGCTTCACTAAATTCTGGCATTTCCAAGCGTCTCACATCGCCATCAATCCTTACCATTGGCGGTAGTCCTGATGAAAGATGTAGATCTGAGGCATTATGCTTTACACTAAAGCGAAGCAATTCGGTGATATCCATATAATTTCCTGTTAAGTCAAAACTATGCAGACAATCCAATCAAATTTAGAACATATTCATCAGCAGATTAAAGAGTCTGAACGTAAGTTTGGGCGCGCAACTGATTCAGTGCAACTTCTTGCGGTAAGTAAAACTAAGCCTAACCATGCAATTGTAGACGCTTGTAGGGCAGGTCAACGCCAATTTGGTGAGAACTACGTGCAAGAAGGTGTTGAAAAAGTCCAATACTTTCAAGAACATCATAGCGATTTCGACATAGAATGGCACTTTATTGGACCAATACAATCCAATAAAACACGCCCTATTAGTGAGAACTTCGACTGGGTTCACTCTATTGATAGAGCTAAAGTTGCGCAGCGCCTTAATGACCAGAGACCTGAAGGTAGAAGGCCATTGCAAGTACTCATCCAAGTCAATACCAGCGGTGAGGCAAGCAAATCAGGTATTCCCGTTCAACAAGCGTTAGAGTTAGCCTCTTCTATTGAAGCGCTACCAAATCTCAGTTTGCGTGGATTAATGTCCATACCCGCAGCTGTTGCAAGTTATGAGGAACAGCTACAAGCCTTTAATCAACTCAAAGACTTGTTTGAAGCAATTAAAGCCCAATATCCTCAAGTAGATACTTTATCTATGGGCATGAGCGGTGATATGGAAGCCGCCATCGAAGCAGGTAGCACTATGGTTCGTATCGGCACTGCCATTTTTGGTGCTCGAGCCTATTCAAGCAAACAGTAAGTCAAACAAACAATAAGGGACAGAGCTCTTGGCAAATTCAGTACGTAACATCGCCTTTATTGGTTCTGGCAATATGGCAAGCTCCATCATTGCAGGGCTTATAGATAGTGGTTATCCAGCGAACGCATTAACAGCAACCGCTCCGTCACAGCAAAGCCGTGACAAAATTAGTCAGCGCTTTTCTATTAACGCTATATCTGACAACCAAGCTGCCGTCGCTCAGGCCGATGTCATAGTACTATCCGTTAAGCCGCAGATTATGTCTGAAGTATTAGCCGAACTTTCTAGTATCGACTTTAGCGACAAGTTACTGATCTCAATTGCAGCTGGCATTACGATTCCGAGATTGCAGTCAATGCTAGGGCAAGATGCCGACTTTGTGCGTGTGATGCCAAATACTCCGTCTTTACTTGGACTGGGTATGAGTGGCCTTTATGCACCGGAGAAAATCAGTCAAGAAGATAAGACCTTCGCCGGTGAGCTAATGCAAGCAGTAGGTAAAATCTGCTGGGTGGATTCAGAATCTCAGATAAACTCCATTATTGCTGCAGCAGGAAGCTCTCCTGCTTACTTCTTCTTGTTTATGGAAGCCATGCAGAAAGAAGCCATCGCACAAGGTTTTGACAACGATACCGCACGGATGCTTGTGCAACAATCTGCAATAGGTGCTGCGCAAATGGTTGCTGAAAACCCAGAGCTCGAGTTAGCAACTCTTCGCCAACAAGTGACCTCAAAAGGTGGCACTACCGCAGAGGCCATTGCCACATTTAATCAACACCAACTCTCTGACACCGTTGCTACCGCCATGCAGGCTGCAGTAAAACGTGCCGAAGAGATGGAATCCCTTTTTTAACCTCATCAAGGATTTGTAATGAATTCAATGCAGTTTTTAGTGACGACCTTTTTTGATCTCTACATCATGGTAGTCATCCTTAGAATCTGGTTACAGGCAGCGCGCGCTGATTTCTATAACCCGTTTTCTCAATTTATAGTGAAAGCAACTCAACCGGTATTAAAGCCTTTACGTCGCGTCATTCCATCTATTGGTAATGTTGACTTGGCAACACTTACCTTCGCTTATGTATTGTGTGTACTTAAGTTTGTACTTCTAATGTTGATGGCGTCAAATGGCGCTGTCGGTTTTAGTCCAGACCTTCTAATCATTGGTTTACTTGCCCTGATTAAAGCTGGCGGTAAGCTATTATTCTGGGTACTACTTCTTCGCGCAATTCTTAGTTGGGTTAGCCAAGGCCGTAGCCCTATCGAATACGTTTTCCATCAATTGACCGAGCCAATGCTAGCTCCGATCCGTCGCATCCTTCCAGCTATGGGCGGATTAGACTTAAGCGTACTCGTGCTATTTATTGTATTGCAGTTTGCTAATTTCTTAATGGGCGATCTCACCAGTAGCTTATTTGGACCAATTTGGTACGGCCTGTAAGAAACTAACTGTAACGCTCAAGTATAATTTTAGGGGTAAGAATGACAAAGCTACTCACAACCGCACTGTACACATTACTAATGGCCGGATTTGCTATGCCTACCTGGGCTGAGCAGTTTGTGCGTATGAAGGATATTGAATTGCACTACTCTGCTTTTAATTCCACATTCATTGCCCCTGAAATTGCAAGAGAGTTAAAATTAAAGAGAAACTCCAACGTTGCTCTAATCAACATCAGTGCCCTTGATCTCTATAGTGTTGGCAAAAAACCAACGCAGGTAGTACTTAAAGGCACAGCAAAAAACCTCATTGGTAATACTCGCACTCTAGCGTTTCGAGAAATCACTCAAGGTGAAGCAATCTATTATCTTGCTGAGTTGCCAATCACAGAGAATGAAACCTATCGCTTTGAAATAAAAGCAGATGCTGGTTCTAAAGGCAGTGGCATTCTCCGATTTAACCAAACTTTTCATATTCAGGAGTAATCCTTTGTCAGCAAAAAATAAACTCGTACTTGCTACCGGAAATCAAGGCAAGGTACGTGAAATGGCGAACCTGCTTTCTGACTTTGGCTTTGCAGTCCATGCTCAAAGTGAATATCAAGTCTCAGATGTAGCCGAAACGGGCACAACCTTTATTGAAAATGCAATCATCAAGGCTCGCCATGCGGCCCAAGAAACGGGACTGCCTGCTATTGCTGACGATTCCGGGTTAGAAGTCGACTTTCTTAATGGTGCTCCTGGCATTTACTCTGCTCGTTTTGCCGGTGAAGGGGCTACTGACCAACAAAATCTAGATAAACTGTTAAATGAACTAGATGGCGTTGCCGAGGAACAACGTAGCGCGCGCTTTCATTGTGTACTGGTTTACATGCGCCATGCGAGCGATCCTACCCCCATCGTTTGCCATGGAAAATGGGAAGGGCGTATTTTGACTAAAGCTCACGGTGAAAATGGCTTTGGTTATGACCCTATTTTTTATGTCCCAGAAGATGAATGCGCCTCTGCAGAATTGCCACCAGAGCGTAAAAAGCAGCTTTCTCATCGTGGTAAGGCTTTGAATGAGTTGTTCCAACAGCTAAAACAGGCTTTATGAGCAAACTAATACCACCTGCGCTGGGTCTTTATATTCACATACCTTGGTGTGTGCAAAAGTGTCCCTATTGCGATTTCAACTCCCATGCTTTGAAGGGAGATATTCCTGAAGATCAGTATATTGATGCTCTCCTCGAAGATCTCGATGGTGATATCAGTAAATATTCAGATTCTGTTGGTGAAAGAATACTGACCTCCATATTTATTGGTGGTGGTACGCCAAGTTTAATTTCCCCAAAGCAAATTGCACGCTTACTTAAGGAGGTTGAACAACGCATCGCCTTCTCTGAAAGTATAGAGATCACCATGGAAGCCAACCCAGGGACTATTGAAGCAGAGCGATTTGCGCAGTATGTCGAGGCAGGAGTAACACGTATTTCCATAGGCGTGCAAAGCTTTGAGCAACAAAAGCTAGAGCGTTTAGGTCGTATCCACGGTAAAGATGAAGCCGTGAATGCAGCCAAGCTAGCACATAGCATTGGTCTGAATAGTTTTAATCTAGATCTTATGCACGGCCTTCCAGAACAAAGTATTGAGCAGGCACTGGATGATTTGGATAAAGCCATTGAGCTCGCTCCGCCGCATCTATCTTGGTATCAACTGACCATAGAGCCCAACACTCTGTTCTACTACAAAACGCCGACACTGCCTGATGATGATGACCTTTGGGATATCTTTGAAAGGGGGCACGAGAAGCTGAATGCTGCAGGGTACGTGCAATACGAAATATCAGGATACAGTAAGCCTGGTTATCAATGTCAGCACAATCTTAACTACTGGCGTTTTGGCGATTATCTAGGTATCGGCTGTGGTTCGCATGGCAAACTTAGCTTTACCGATGGACGCATTGTTCGCACCACCAAGACAAAGCACCCTAGGGGCTACCTAGCAAGCTATCAGAACTTGGTTAAGCCGTATCTCGATACTGAACACATAGTCACTGATGAAGACCGTCCATTTGAGTTTTTTATGAACCGCTTTCGATTAATCGAAGCGTGCCCTAAACAGGACTTTGTGAACACTACAGGATTGCCACTCAGTTCGATCCAACCCACTATCGATTGGGCAATAGAAAAATCATACTTAAGTGAAACTCAAACTCACTGGCAAATTACCCATAAAGGAAAGCTATTTCTGAATGATTTGCTCGAAGCCTTTATGGCTGAAGAAGATTAGCGGTCAACTTTAAACATTTAACCGTCAGTTTCATTTCTTACCTTGCGTTATTCAAGGGCAAAAAAGCCAACACTAAGTTGGCTTTTTCAGTATCTATTTTAAAGCTAGCTTAAGGTTTAACAGCAATAAAAATATTGCGGTTAATTGACTGATCTACACGATGCAGATATCCAGTATAGGGTTCCTTATCTTGCACCTCAAAGCCTTGCTCGGCAAATAGCTCTGCTAGCTCTGTCCATTTTAGAGTGAACTCATTGAACGACAGTACTATCGCTCCCTTTGGCTTCAATACACTCTTCCATGCAGGAAGTGCTTCTTCAATTAATTCTAAAGGGCTTCTCGCCATTTTAGTGTCTTTGGCGCTTTTACTACCATGCTGCACACCGTACGGAAGATCAGATACCATCACGTCACATGAGTTTTTCTTGATGATTTGATTAACAATGCGCGTATCCGCCGCATACAGCTTCATCGACTGCCCTAGGTCGTTAACAAAATCTTCTTTGTTTACTGCAGCATTAACCACAAACCCATCAGCAATTTTTTTGCCCGCACTTCCAGTACGTTTTTCTTTGGTCACCTTGTGCTTATAACGACCGTTTTTCATGTATTTAACAATAAAGGTCTGGATCTCTTGGACCCATTTTGTATTGATCTCGACTCCCATGACATCAAGGCCTTGGATCAAGCCCTCATACAGAGTAGTGCCCTTCCCACACATAGGGTCCATTAGACATTTACGTGAGCTATTTGTTTTTGCGGCGCTTAAACCCAGGTTCACCATCAAACGCGTAAACTGCTCATTAGTCTTACCTGTATAGCGCAAGATTTGACTCATGCTTTCAGGAAAAGTGTTAAACGCTTCAGGCTGAAGTGGCTTGAGTAGACCCGACTCGACGACTTGGAAAATGGCATAATAAATTGACGACGACGACAGCCTTTTAAGTTGCTGTTCATTCAGTTCTTTTTCTGTTTCAAACACTAGGGCTGCTGGTAAGCCGATATCCTTTTCTATGACTTCATCCACAATGATATCCATAGAAGAAAGAATCGCTTTTAACTCTGAACACGCAATCTTTACTGCGGTATCAAAGTAGATGCGGTTGTGGCCTGGGTTCGCCAAAATAGCGTATTGAAACATCTAAAAACCTTATTATGTAATTCTGAGCAAGGTAGAAATAAAAAGGAGCTACCTAGTAGCCCCCTCGATATCAATTAAGCAGTGCGCTTATACTTAATATCCCAGACACCGTGTCCAAGACGATGGCCTCGAGCCTCAAACTTCGTCAGAGGACGCTCCTCTGGGCGAGGAATGTAATCACCATCTGTTGCAATATTAGCAAAACCTGGAGCTTGATTCATAATCTCAATCATATGCTCTGCATAGTTTTCCCAGTCAGTCGCCATATGGAAAATACCGGTTTCCATTTGAAGTTTAGAACGAAGCATTTCAGCAAATTCAACCTGTACAATACGACGCTTATGATGACGCTTCTTATGCCATGGGTCTGGGAAGAACAGCTGAACGGTCTGTAAACTTCCATCAGCAATCATGTTCTCAAATACCTCAACGGCATCGTGACACATAACACGAAGGTTAGTGATACCCTCATCACGAGCAAGACTTAAACAAGCACCAACACCAGGACGGTGGACTTCGATGCCGATGAAATTCTTCTCTGGTGCTGCCTTCGCCATTTCAACTAACGAAGCACCCATACCGAAGCCAATCTCAAGTACGACTGGATTAGTGTTACCAAACACTTCTGCCCAATCTAGCAATTCATTTTGATAATCGATGCCCAAAGTTGGCCAGCAATCGTTCAAAGCGGTTTCCTGACCTTTAGTCAATCGACCTTCTCGACGTACAAAGCTGCGGATTTTTCTCACCAGCTTGCCATCTTCGGTATATTCGTTAGTCGTTACTTCGCTCATTTTGTTGCCTGTTCATCGATTAATCAAAGCGGGAATTATCCAAAGAATTCTGCATTACGCAAGTGCATATATCATTCCAAAGGTAAATTATTCCAATTTCTATGCGTATTGGTTGTAAGTTGCGCTCAATCAGCACAACTTCGTTTTACTTAACCTAACTATTATGGTGCAATTTCTAACCTTTGATGACTAATTTTGTGAGCTCTCAGTGACACCATTCGCAAATCAGATACTTACTTGGTATCAGCAATACGGGAGGAAACACCTTCCTTGGCAGCAAGACAAAACGGCTTACAAGGTATGGCTATCAGAAATAATGCTTCAGCAGACGCAAGTGGCCACTGTTATTCCTTATTTTGAGCGCTTTATAGAGCAGTTTCCCGACGTTGATTCATTGGCTAAGGCCCATATTGATGAAGTGTTGCACCTTTGGACAGGGCTAGGTTATTACGCCAGAGCGCGCAATCTACACAAAAGTGCTCAGATCGTAATGCAGCAATATGAAGGTGACTTCCCACTAGATATTGATGAACTTAATGCTCTACCAGGCATTGGTCGATCGACTGCAGGAGCAATACTGTCCTCGGTATTTAAACAGCCACATCCTATTTTAGATGGTAACGTAAAGCGGGTTCTAGCTAGATGTAATGCTATTGATGGCTGGCCAGGGAAAAAAATCGTTGAAAACGCGTTGTGGGAAGTGGCAAGTGAGCATACACCCACTGAGCGAGTAGACGAATATAACCAAGCTATGATGGATATGGGAGCCACGGTCTGCACTCGAAGCAAGCCTAAATGCTCGCTGTGTCCCGTATCCAAGCACTGCATAGCTTTTAAGCAACAGAATCAAACTGACTATCCGGGTAAAAAACCTAAAAAAGATAAGCCAACAAAACAAACTTGGTTTGTAATTCTGCATCATAAAGATGAAGTATGGCTAGAACAAAGGCCTTCATCAGGTATTTGGGGAGGTTTACATTGTTTTCCTGAGCAACCGAGCGCCGATATCCAACACTACTTACAGAGCTTAGGTTGTAGTGAAGATGAAATTAACAATGCGAAAACGTTAATCGCCTTTAAACATACTTTCAGTCATTATCACCTAGATATTACACCTGTATTGTTAAACCTAGAGCAACTTCCTAGCCTTGTAATGGAACAAAACCAAGGTCTTTGGTATAACTTGTCTCAACCACAGAAACTTGGGCTAGCTGCACCGGTTAAGAACCTGCTAGCAAACCTTAAGTATGATCTAACATAAGGAACACTCATGAGTCGCACAGTATTTTGCGAGCATCTAAAGAAGGATGCAGAAGGTCTGGATTTTCAACTGTATCCCGGTGAACTTGGCAAACGCATCTTCGACGGTATTTCCAAGGAAGCTTGGGGCATGTGGCAAAGCAAGCAAACCATGCTAATCAACGAAAAGAAGTTGAACATGATGGATCCTGAACATCGAAAATTATTAGAAACAGAAATGGTTAACTTTCTATTTGAAGGTAAGGACATCGTTATCGATGGCTATACGCCACCAAGTCAATAATTCTATCGAGTGGCGTTTGCCACTCTTTTTTTAGTTTTTGGATGCCAATGAAAAAGCTGCTCTATCTTTTCCTTCCCTTAATTCTTGCCGGTTGCAGTCGTGAATTTGTAGAAAAAATATACGACGTAAACTACGAACCTACCAGCCGATTTGCAGCCAAAAATTTAGCGCCTAAACCCGGACAGTTTGAAAAAGACACCCTAGCTTTAGACTCATTGATCAATAGTTTTACCGGTGATATTGAGAAAAAATGGGGTAAACAACAGGTCAAGGTTGCAGGCAAAAGCAACTATGTGAAGTACATAGATAACTATGACAGTCGAGCTGAAGTTAACTTCTCAACCGGCAAGATCACGATCGAAACAGTAGCATCTAATGATCCAAAAGCTCACCTAAAAACGGCGATCATCACGACTTTATTGACACCGGATGATCCTGCTCATGTTGATCTTTTCTCTTCTTCCAATATTAAATTAGAGGGTGAACCCTTTCTATATCAACAAGTTGTAGATCAAGAAGGTAAACCGATTCAGTGGAACTGGCGAGCAAATAAGTTCGCTGACTACTTAATTGCAAACAAGATGAAGACCAAGAAAGTGGACTACAAAATAGCCCACTATGTCGAAATACCAATGGTCGCTACACACTCAGATGTGCGTTCATATAAGTACGCTGATATTGTACGAAGAGCTTCACAGCGCTACGACATCCCAGAAGATCTTATCTACGCAATAATTAAAACGGAAAGTAGTTTTAACCCCTACGCTGTAAGTTGGGCCAATGCCTATGGACTTATGCAGGTGGTACCAAAAACTGCAGGTGCCGACGTATTCAAACTGGTTAAAAAGAAGCCAGGCATCCCTACCCCTGAGTATCTATTTAATCCTGAAAATAATATTGATACCGGTACGGCCTACTTCTACATTTTGAAAAACCGTTATTTGAAGGATGTGAACAATTTCTTGTCACTAGAGTACAGTATGATCTCTGCGTACAACGGCGGAACTGGTGGAGTATTAAACACCTTTGATCGAAATAGTCGTAGCAATGCGATGAAAAACTTAAATTCTTTGCAGCCAAATCAAGTTTATTGGGCATTAACTAATAAACATAGCAATGCTGAAGCTCGACGATATTTAGAGAAGGTGACCAAATATAAGCGCGATTTTAACCAAGGAAAGGGATAATTTGAGCAATATGCTCAAATTAAAAGCAAACAACACGCTTTTTGAAAAAAAACCAAAAAACAGGTTGACGAATTCCTCAAAAATACGTTTAATAGCGCTCCGTTGCCCGGATAGCTCAGTCGGTAGAGCAGAGGATTGAAAATCCTCGTGTCGGTGGTTCGATTCCGCCTCCGGGCACCACAATTAGATTGTTGGTGTTCAAGTAACGTCAACATTGCACAAAGAATAAAGTGTGCCGACTTAGCTCAGTAGGTAGAGCAACTGACTTGTAATCAGTAGGTCACCAGTTCGACTCCGGTAGTCGGCACCATTCTTTATGCCTCGATAGCTCAGTCGGTAGAGCAGCGGATTGAAAATCCGCGTGTCGGTGGTTCGATTCCGCCTCGAGGCACCATTATTTGGTGTTTAATGTGAAAACATTACACAAATAATTCCCCTTTAGTTCAGTTGGTAGAACGGCGGACTGTTAATCCGTATGTCGCAAGTTCAAGTCTTGCAAGGGGAGCCACATTATAAGCCTCAGTCTTAGGACTGGGGCTTTTTTGTATCTGAAGAGCTTTGTGAACGATGAATATGCCGCAACCGGATGGCCGGCCCATTCAAGTCTTGCAAGAGAACTACATTACAAGCCTCAGTCTTAGGACCGGGGCTTTTTTGTATCTGAAGAACTTTGTGAACGATGAATATGTCACAACCGGATGGCCGGCCCATTCAAGTCTTGCAAGAGAGCCACATTACAAGCCTCAGTCTTAGGACTGGGGCTTTTTTGTATCTGAAGACTCATCTTGGAATAAATTGAGCTTAAACTGTTCTCAACAACTCAAACTTCCCCACTACCGTCGTCTCCGAAGTCTTTTATCGGAGACCTCTTCAACTTCCGACCTAACTAGCCTCCCCATAAACCATTCGGGGATGACGCTGATTTATCTTTAATTCCATGACCACCGTCTCCGAAGTCTTTTATCGGAGACCTTTTCAACTTCAGTCCTAATTAGATCTCCGATAAAAACATTCGGGGATGACGCTGTTTTATCTTTAATTCCACTGTCGTCGCCTCCGAAGTCTTTCATCGGAGACCTCTTCAGCTTCCGATCTAATTAAATTCCCGATAGACCATTAAGAGATGACACTGATTGCCTTTGCACTAGTGAGCCCGCAAGAGCAAAATCAAGCCCACTTAATATTTCAGATCTCAAGAGTTCCCCCTTTACCTCTACTATTTAAAGGTACAATAAACCAACACTCAAAAACTTATCTCTCAACTAATCTCAAGATATGCTCACAGTTAGCAACCAATAAGTTATTACTCAGTACGATCTCTGTATCATCATCGCTAAGTCATAGGTTTATCAGTCGCTACCCTATATGCGATAAGAAAATAATGTAGCAATAAGAAAAGAATTCGTTATTAATTGGTGAAAAAAGCGCTCTTTTATACATAAAACGTACGCTTCGGACTAGAATTTCATCAAGCGGAATATTTTTTGCATTTTTTTGTTGACCTGAATAACGAAAAACCGTTTAATACCCCCCGTCGCCCGGATAGCTCAGTCGGTAGAGCAGAGGATTGAAAATCCTCGTGTCGGTGGTTCGATTCCGCCTCCGGGCACCACAATTTAATTGTTGGTGTCTAAGACATCAGTAAAAAAATATAGTGTGCCGACTTAGCTCAGTAGGTAGAGCAACTGACTTGTAATCAGTAGGTCACCAGTTCGACTCCGGTAGTCGGCACCATTTATTTACTTTAAAAGTAATTCCCCCTTAGTTCAGTTGGTAGAACGGCGGACTGTTAATCCGTATGTCGCAAGTTCAAGTCTTGCAGGGGGAGCCATTTTTCGTTAATAGCTTAGGCTATTGATACGGAGCCGACTTAGCTCAGTAGGTAGAGCAACTGACTTGTAATCAGTAGGTCACCAGTTCGATTCCGGTAGTCGGCACCATTTATTTGCTTAAAAGTAATTCCCCCTTAGTTCAGTTGGTAGAACGGCGGACTGTTAATCCGTATGTCGCAAGTTCAAGTCTTGCAGGGGGAGCCACATTATAAGCCCTAGTCTTCGGACTGGGGCTTTTTTGTATCTATCGAAATCTAAAGATGAGCCATGGCTACTTAGGAAAAAAGATATTCCATGTTGCCAATACAATTATCAAATCACTATTGATTATTAGCACCCACATCATTTTGGCAGTGGAGCATCCAACGGATACCAAACTTATCAACTAGCTGCCCGAAGTGTGCGCCCCAAAACATATCGGTTAGAGGCATAATCACTTGCCCCTCTTGTGCCAACGTATTAAATATCTCAGCCTGCTGACTCATATCATCAAGCATAATAGACAGAGCTATAGGTCCGTCTCTCTCCGTGCTTTTCAGACCATCAGACATCATCAGTGAGAAGTGAACGCATTTAAACTCGGCATGCATAACCCAGTGAGGTTCAGCGCCTTCTATCACCTGCGGGGCATCAGAGAAGAGTTGCTGTGAAACAACCTCGCCAGAGAAAACATCACAATAAAAACTTAGGGCCTGTTCGCATTTCCCTGAGAAAAACAAATATGGAGTCAGTTGGCTCATATGCACACCTTGAATGAGTTGATCTGTATTTCAAAACTAGAAGTGCTACAAACAATGTTCAAGTTAGAGCGCTGATAAAAACTGGAACTAGACCAAAAACCAATAGTCTACATACGCTTGTGAATTCACACATGCTGAAACGCAGATCCTCACTTTTTAGAATATCACCCTGCTAGCAATGTAATTTAATTACAAAATATTGCTGACAACCATACTTCGCCTGCAATACACACAAGAGGTGCTTATAAATCACTCATGAATTCATGGTAATTATGTATGAAATAAAAGAAATGTGACCTTGATCTCATTAAATATTCCAGCCAAAGAACAGAAAGTGTGATCTTAATCGCCTGCAAATGAGATTGATTCTCACATGTAGGCTTATGTAATTTACTGACACCCATTTTGTGTGATGTGCATCACCATTAATTAATAACACAAACAATGGCAGTGAGATCCCCATCACAAATTATGCGTGAATCGTGCGTTTTCCAATTTATGTGATAGATTTTTGTCAACGTTAAACAAAACAACACTGCCAACTGGCTCAAATAATAAACGAGGTTACCCTTATGCTATCTCCCGAAGCTAAGATCAAAGTACAGAACTTTGGTCGTTTCCTCTCCAACATGGTTATGCCTAATATTGGGGCATTCATTGCTTGGGGTTTCATTACCGCTCTATTCATTCCAACAGGCTGGATCCCTAACGAAACGTTAGCTGCTATGGTTGGTCCTATGATTACCTACCTTCTACCGCTCTTAATCGGTTATACAGGTGGTAAAATGGTCGGTGGAGATCGCGGTGCAGTAGTAGGTGCTATCACTACTATGGGTGTCATCGTTGGTACTGACATCCCAATGTTTATGGGTGCAATGATCGTAGGTCCTTTAGGCGGCCTAGCAATTAAGAGATTTGACGCTGCGGTTCACGGTAAAGTGAAGAGCGGTTTTGAAATGTTGGTAAACAACTTCTCTGCCGGCATCGTTGGTATGATTTGCGCCATCCTAGCTTTCTTAGTGATTGGTCCTGCTGTTAAACTTCTATCTTCAGCACTGGCTGCTGGTGTAGATGTAATGGTAAATGCTGGCCTACTTCCTTTAGCCTCTATTTTCGTAGAGCCTGCAAAGATCCTGTTCTTAAACAATGCAATCAACCACGGTATCTTTACTCCACTAGGCGTTCAGCAGTCTGAAGAGCTAGGCCGTTCAATCTTCTTCCTAATTGAAGCGAACCCAGGCCCAGGTCTTGGTCTACTTCTAGCGTACATGGTATTTGGTAAAGGCAATGCTAAGCAATCTGCTGCGGGTGCTTCTATCATCCACTTCTTTGGTGGTATTCACGAAATCTACTTCCCATACGTATTGATGAACCCTCGTCTAATTCTTGCTGTAATCGCAGGTGGTATGACGGGTGTATTCACTAACGTAGTATTTAGCTCAGGTCTGATCTCTCCAGCTTCACCTGGTTCTATCTTTGCTGTTCTAATCATGACACCTAAAGATTCATTCGTTGGCGTCATTCTTTCTGTAGTCGCAGCAGCAGCAGTATCATTCCTTGTTGCATCACTACTAATGAAAACTCAGGCTCAAACTGACGACGAAGAAGACTCTTTAGAGAAAGCAGCGAGCCAAATGAAAGGCATGAAGGCTTCTTCTAAAGGTCAAGCTGCAAACGCTGACGTAAACATGTCAGCAGTAAAGAACATCATCGTAGCGTGTGACGCTGGTATGGGTTCAAGTGCAATGGGTGCAGGTCTACTACGCAAGAAAGTAGAAGCAGCCGGTCTCGATATCTCAGTAACCAATCTGGCAATCAATAACCTACCGCAAGACGTTGATATCGTTGTAACACACAAAGATCTAACAGACCGTGCTCGTTCAGTTGTTGATAGTGCTTACCATATTTCACTGTCTAACTTCCTAGACGGCGCTGTATACGACAATCTAGTTGCACAGCTACTAGAAGCTCAAGGTGCTTCAGAAGCTCCAACCACTGCTAAAAAAGAGCCAGAGCAACAAGGTACATTGAAGCTATCAAACGACAATATCTTTCTAGGTATGCAAGCAAAAACCAAAGAAGAAGTTATCAGGTTTGCGGGAGAACAATTGGTTAAGCTTGGTAATGTTCGCCCAGAATATGTAGACGGCATGCTTGCTCGTGAAGAGCTTGTATCTACCTACCTAGGTGAGTCGATTGCTGTACCACATGGCACTATCGAAGCTAAACAATATGTAGAAAGCACTGGCATCGTGTTCTGCCAATTCCCTGAAGGTATTCAGTGGGGTGAAGACGAAGATGATATTGCGAAGATGGTAATTGGTATCGCAGCACAAGGTGACGAACATATTCAAGTAATCACCGCTATCACGAATTCACTTGATGACGAAGAGGCTGTTGAACTGTTGAAGACTACATCTAACCCTCAAGATGTATTGAATATCCTCAACGGAAAGTAAAAGCTTTAAGTCACGCTCCTAAGTAAGTGACGAGGCCAGCTCCCCTTATTATGCTGGCCTCCTTTTTATTTTTATTAATTTCTATTGGTTAGGTACTGTTATGAAAGCTTTACATTTTGGCGCAGGTAACATTGGTCGTGGTTTTATCGGGAAGCTACTTGCTGATGCTGGTATCGCTGTGACATTTGCAGATGTAAATGAAACTGTAGTGAACGCTCTTATCGAGCGAAATGAGTATTCAGTTAAGGTTGTTGGCGCGGATTGTGTTGTAGACACCGTTTCAAACGTAACGGCAGTTTACTCAACTAGCCCTGAAGTTGTGAACTGCATTGCAGAGTCAGATATGGTGACAACTGCTGTAGGTCCAACAGTTCTAAACATCATATCAAAGACCATCGCACAAGGCCTTGAACTGCGTTTCTCACAAGGTAACGAAGCGCCACTAAATATCATTGCTTGTGAAAATATGGTGCGTGGTACGACTCAGCTTAAAGAAGCAGTTTACGCCCACCTAGATGATGAAGTAAAAGCTAAAGCGGACCAATTTGTAGGTTTTGTTGATTCAGCAGTAGACCGCATCGTTCCACCAGCAGAAGAAGGCGAAACTGATCCACTAGCAGTGACTGTTGAAACCTTTAGTGAGTGGATTGTAGATCAAACTCAATTCAAGGGTGAGATTCCTAACATCCCAGGAATGGAATGCACAGATAACCTAATGGCATTTGTTGAGCGCAAATTATTTACCCTTAATACCGGCCATTTAATCACAGCATACCTTGGCGTTCTTGCTGGTCACGAAACCATCAAAGACTCTATCGAAGACCCTGCAATTCTTGCTGAAGTAAAAGCGGCAATGGAAGAAAGTGGTGAAGTATTGATTCGTCGCTACGGCTTCGATCCAGAAGCTCATGCAGCTTACATTCAAAAGATTCTTGGTCGATTCGCTAACCCGTTCCTTCGTGATGAAGTTGATCGCGTAGGTCGCCAGCCTATTCGTAAGCTAAGCCCTCAAGATCGTTTGATTAAGCCTCTTAACGGCACTCTAGAGTACAGCCTACCAAACAAACACCTTTTAAAAGGCATTGCCGCTGCGTTCCATTATAAGAATGATGACGATCCACAAGCAGTTGAGCTTCAGGCTATGTTTGCTGAAAAAGGCTTTGCTGAGACATTAGCACACTACTCTGAGCTGAATATTGACGCTGAAGTTGTTAAACTAGCAGAACAAGCTTACCTAGCGATTAAATGATCCAAACCAAAGGTGCCTCTTATGGGGTACCTTTTAATTTTTGCCCCACAACAATAAGAGTAGTATGCCCATAACTCCTGAGCATGAAACAGATCTCCTAGAGGCCCTTTCTGAAGCAGAAAGCGCTCACGAGTGCCTGCTAACTGCCTATGATGCATTAGACGATACCGTCGATGCATTGCTTAAGAGTATCTTTTTCAAAGATGATTATGCGGTAAAATTTGTGGTTGATCCTCTATTAACTAACGATGGTCCGTTAGGTGAAATCCAAGTAAGAACCAAGCTCTTATTAGGATTAGGCAGTATTTCCAAAGAAATCTACGACGATATAGACATCTTCGTAACATTAAGGGAATGGGCTAAAATTCAAGGAGAAGAAGTTAGCTTCACTGAAGTTGATGTGTTGTTCGAGCTCAATAAGATCAACTCCATTAAAGGGATTATGCCACTTGAGTTTAATGCGGTCCTTGCTGATGGCATGAGTGGCGCAACGTTAGATATGTTTCTAACTCGACATTTCCAGAGAGTACGCTCTACCCTTGTGTTGGCCATCACGGATATCATCAATAAACTCTGCCGTGAAAATGATTTAACGTCTTAAAACAAAAAACCACCTTACGGTGGTTTTTTTATTCTCTGAAATCAGGTTTTTTCAATCTAACTAAGCTTATAAATCTTTAATGTTCTCAGCTTCTAGCTCGTTAAAGTATTTAACCGTCTTCACTTTAAGTTCTTGTTGTGCAGGTTCATCAGCAACAATGATTGCCTTATTATGAAGTTGTAGAGCTGTCACTGTCCACATGTGGTTTACACTGCCTTCAACTGCCATCTGCAATGCTTGTGCTTTATTGTGACCAAGAGAAAGAATCATCACTTCTTCAGCATCAAGCAAAGTAGCAACACCAATAGTAAGTGCGTATTTCGGAACTTGATTGATGTCACCATCAAAGAAACGAGAGTTCGCAATGCGAGTATCTTCCGTTAGAGTCTTAATACGTGTGCGTGATGATAGAGATGAACCAGGCTCATTGAATGCGATGTGCCCATCAATGCCAACGCCACCCATGAATAAGTTAATTTTACCGTAAGACTTCATTTTCGCTTCGTATGCAGCACAATGAGCATCAATATCATCAGCTAAGCCATCAAGCAGGTTGATGTTTTCGTCTTGGACATCAACATGATTGAAAAAGTTGTTGTACATGAAAGAGCGATAAGACTCTGGATGCTCAGGATCAATGCCCACGTACTCGTCCATATTGAAGGTAACAACATTCTTGAAGCTCACTTCGCCCGCTTTATATAAGTCAATTAGCGCTTTATAAGTGGTTAGTGGAGTGCCACCAGTTGGTAGACCAAGTACAAATGGTCGCTCTGCTGTTGGTTGGAACTTGTTGATGCTTGCAACGATATGACGAGCAGCCCACTTACCTACTTTTTCAGCATTGCTTAACGGAATCAGTCTCATAACTTTACCTTTTAATAATTAGGGTTTTAATGTTTTTTTGTAGTGTAAAATAAGTGGTCATTTTGTCCAACTCTTATTAGTGATTTTTTGACCTAGATCAGCCATCAACGCCAAAGAATTCCCCTTAATTACTCAATTAGTGTCCTTTCATTCCCTTTCAAAACGAAAGATAGCAACAATAAACCACTCCATAATTCTCAGCGAGAATTATGCGTTGAGATTTATGAATAACAGCAACTTTTGTGACGAAGCATACAAGCCCTTCACCCATCTAGCTTTCGAATTGTAGACATTTAAGTTTCGATATGAAAGAATCTACCACCCGAAACGAAAGATTATGAATATGACGAAACGAAATACTCAAATTCGACGCAGTGCTATCGCCTCCCTTGTGGAAGAACAAGGCGAAGTGACTGTTGAGGAACTAGCAAAGCGCTTTGATACGTCAGAAGTTACTATTCGTAAAGACCTCGCATCGTTAGAACAAAGTGGACAATTACTTCGTCGCTATGGTGGCGCAGTCTCTATCCCAACAGAAACGGTAGCGGAAGAACTCAATATACTCGTTTCAGAAGAAAAGTTATCTCTAGCGTCAGTTGCTGCCTCCTTGGTTCGTGACCACAATCGAATATTAATTGATAGTGGTAGCACCACTGGGGCCCTTATTTCTAAGCTCAGCACAAAGAAAGGCTTAGTGGTAATGACTAACTCTTTGACCGCAGCTAATGCGCTCAATGAACTAGAAAGTGAACCTACTCTATTAATGACAGGTGGCACCTGGGATGCGCATTCAGACTCATTTCAAGGCCAAGTCGCCGAGGCTGCTCTGCGTTCATACGATTTTGACCAACTATTTGTTGGCGCCGATGGAATCGACCTTGAACGAGGTACGACTACTTTTAATGAACTCATTGGCTTAAGTCGCGTGATGGCAGAGGTATCTCGTCAGGTCATCGTCATGATTGAGTCAGACAAGATTGGACGTCGAATTCCCAACCTAGAACTTGCTTGGGATAGTATCGATATCGTAGTGACCGATAAAAACCTGTCTGACGAATACAAACAAATAATCGAATCAAAAGCTGTTCGCGTTATTCGAGCAGCCAATTAAATTAAAACTACTATCGTCTTTGCTGCATATGCAAAGACAAACTGGAGAATAAAACATGTGTGGAATTGTTGGTGCAGTAGCACAGCGTGATGTAGCAGAAATCCTTGTAGAAGGCCTACGTCGTCTTGAATACCGCGGTTACGACTCAGCTGGCGTTGCTGTGGTAGACGCAGATTCAAACCTAACTCGAGTTCGCCGTTTAGGTAAAGTTCAAGAACTTGCAGACGCTGTAGATGCACAAAACGTTCTAGGTGGCACAGGTATCGCACACACTCGCTGGGCGACTCACGGTGAGCCAAGTGAAGTGAACGCACACCCTCATATGTCTGGTGATATTGCTGTTGTACACAATGGCATCATCGAAAACCACGAAGAACTACGTGAACTGCTCGTTGGCCGTGGCTATGTATTTACTTCTCAAACAGACACTGAAGTTATTGCTCATCTAGTTGAGTGGGAATTAAGAACATCAGCTTCTCTTGTTGAGGCGCTACAAAAAACCGCTAAACAACTTGATGGCGCTTACGGCACAGTAGCGGTTGATCGCAAAGACCCTAGCCGTATTGTTGTCGCTCGCTCTGGTAGCCCAATTGTGATTGGTTTAGGTGTAGGTGAGAACTTCCTTGCATCAGATCAGCTAGCACTGCTTAACGTAACTCGTCGCTTCATCTATCTAGAAGAAGGTGACATTGCAGAGATCACACGTCGTGACGTGTCTATCTTTGACATCGAAGGCAATCCAGTTGAGCGTGAAGAGCACGAATCTAACGCTGAACACGATGCAGGTGACAAAGGTAAATACCGCCACTTCATGCAAAAAGAGATCTTCGAGCAACCTACAGCGCTAATTAGCACTATGGAAGGTCGTATCTCTGCAGACTCAGTCATCACCAATGCTATTGGCGTTAAAGCAGAAGAAATTCTTAGCAACGTTGAACACGTTCAAATCATTGCATGTGGTACTTCTTACAACTCAGGTATGGCTGCTCGTTACTGGTTCGAATCTATTGCGGGTGTAAGTTGTGATGTCGAAATCGCTTCTGAGTTCCGCTACCGCAAATTCGTAACTCGTCCAAACAGCCTACTTGTTACTCTTTCTCAATCAGGTGAAACCGCCGATACGCTAGCAGCACTTCGCCTAGCAAAAGAAAAAGGTTACATGGCGGCAATGACCATTTGTAACGTGGCAGGCTCTTCTCTTGTTCGTGAATCTGATTTTGCTTTCATGACTCGCGCAGGAACAGAGATCGGTGTTGCTTCAACAAAAGCATTTACCACTCAACTTGCAGCAATGCTAATGATGGTTGTATCTATTGGTCGACTGCAAGGTCGCGTGGATTCAGCACGTGAAGCAGAAATTGTTCAAGCTTTACATGAACTACCGACTGCGATTGAGAAAGCACTAGCGTTTGATAAAGAAATCGAAGCTTTGGCTCCTGACTTCGCTGACAAGCACCATACGTTATTCTTAGGCCGCGGTGAGTACTACCCAATTGCGATGGAAGCGTCTCTTAAACTAAAAGAGATCTCTTACATTCATGCTGAAGCATATGCGGCAGGTGAATTGAAGCACGGCCCTCTTGCTCTAATTGATGCAGATATGCCTGTAGTAGTTATTGCTCCAAACAACGAACTTCTTGAGAAGCTGAAGTCTAATGTTGAAGAAGTACGTGCACGTGGCGGTCTGCTATATGTATTTGCAGACGAAAAAGCGGGCTTTGAAAGTGATGAAAACATGAAGATCATCAAGATGCCTCATGTAAATGAAATTACGGCACCTATCTTCTACACGGTTCCAATGCAACTACTGTCATACCATGTAGCATTGATCAAAGGTACCGACGTAGACCAACCTCGTAACCTAGCAAAAGCGGTTACCGTTGAGTAAACCTATAACTCTCTGTATTTAAAGGGGCCTTTGGCCCCTTTTTTAGACCTAAACAAAATAATATTCACACAATTGCACTTAATAGCCTAATATTTAACCACCGCAATATTGGCCGGATGAATTGATATGCAAATTGAGGAAACACAAAACTTCATCCAACCACTAAAAAATACCTTGTCCGACTTTTTCTTTTATCTTGCTATCGTCTGGGGAGCAGTAATGATCCTCGGGTATGTTCTTTTAACCCTAAAGCGCCACTTAGATGTCTTAAAAGAACAAAGAATTATGCAAAATAGGCATGACACGTCTCATCACAAATAGAATATTAATATTGCTTTAAATTATTTTATTAATAAATATATTTTAATTGCAAATTTATGAATTGTTACGGTTTGGTTGGTTATTTGTTTCTCTGTCTAATTTAAAGAATTAGACCATGACAACAGTTAAATTATCTCAATGAAATTTCGTTCATTATGATTTTTCGTATTACATTTATTATATTCACCGAATGAGTTTAAGATCACAACATCGTATTGACTCGGTGTATGAGTTTTTACTCTGCTGTTAGACTCATGCGACTTTGTTCTGACTCTATGGCTTATTGTTATTGTGGATAGGAAATATCGAATAAACTTGCTATTCAATGCAAATAAGGTTTATGACCGACAAGTAATTGAAGGCATTGGTGAATACTTACAGGCAACTCAATGTGATTGGGATATTTTTCTAGAAGAAGATTTCACGACTCACTTGGAGAATGTTCAAGATTGGCAAGGTGATGGCATTATCGCTGATTTTGACAATCCTGAAATAGAACGCTTACTTTCTAACTCAGACATACCTGTTGTCGGTGTAGGCGGCTCTTACGAGTCTGAGAGTGATTATCCTAATGTCCCCTATGTAGCAACAGACAACCAAGCCTTAGTGGAAATGGCATTCCAACATCTAAAAGGCAAAGGGCTGCAAAATTTTGCTTTCTATGGCATCCCTGATGCTCCTTGTCGCCGTTGGGCTGGAGAAAGAGAGAAAGCATTTAAAAACATAGTCACTCGTGAAGGTTATGCTAGCGCAATATTTCGTGGTAATGAGACCTCATCAAGCAGTTGGCAATATGATATGAACCGTCTAGCTGACTGGTTACAAAGGCTTCCAACGCCAACCGGAATTATCGCAGTCACCGATTCTAGAGCCAGACATTTACTGCAGGTATGTAGCCATTTGAACATTATGGTTCCCGACAAGGTTGCCGTGATTGGCATCGACAACGAAGAAGTGACTCGATACCTCACAAGAGTCTCTCTTAGCTCTGTGGCTCAAGGCAGTAAAGAAATGGGTTATCGCGCAGCTAAGATGCTTCACAACATTTTAGACACTCGAGTAAACTCAGAAAATGAAGCTTTAGTTCCCAAAGCAAAACCTAGAGTTATGATTCCACCATCAATGGTGTACGAGCGTCAAAGCACTGATTATCAAGCCTTAAATGACCCTTATGTGATTCAAGCAATGCACTTTATTCGACATAATGCTTGTAAAGGAATCAAAGTCGATCAAGTACTAAGCTATGTCGGTATTTCTCGTTCAAACATGGAGGTAAGGTTTAAAGAAGCCAGAGGGCACTCTATCCATCAAGAGATCCATAACTCCAAACTAAAGAGAGCTTGCAACCTACTCACCAGCACCTCACTCTCGATTAATGATATCGCTGAAGTATGTGGTTACCCGTCATTACAATATATGTATACGGTATTTAAAAAGAACTTCGAAATAACACCTAAAGACTTTAGAGAGAAATCGGCCTAAAAAATTCAAAGCCAATTCATATTAAAAAGCCCCGCTATAAATGCGGGACTTTTATTAATTAAATCTCTTACTTGGGGGTGAGCTTATTATAAACAATCACTCAGTAAATAATCTATCAATCAAGTTAGATAGTAATAAATAGGCGACCATTTGAAATTACTATTATTAGCAACTTGATTATGCAATCTAGTTTATGTGATAAGCATCTAAAAAATCATTATCACTGCTCAGTAATTCGACATAAATCGTGAATTCAAGCGTTTAAACTTCCTGAATGAGACTTGTCGCACAAATAACAAATACATGAATTTTACTACTAAAAATCGTAATTGAAGGAATTAAATAAAAAGTAAATTATGACTATCGAAGCCTGTTACTCATTTTGGATATTACGATCATGACCGAATTCTTTAAAAACATTAATACAATTAAATTTGAAGGCTCTGAGTCTTCAAACCCGCTTGCTTTCCGCCACTATGACGCCGACAAAATGGTTCTAGGCAAAAGTATGAAAGAGCACCTGCGCTTTGCTGCATGCTACTGGCACAACTTCTGCTGGGCTGGCTCTGACGTATTCGGTGCTGGCACTTACGACCGTCCATGGCTAAAAAGCAACGATGCGATGGAAGTCGCTCGCATGAAAGCCGACCACGCGTTCGACTTCTTCTCAAAATTAACTGTTCCTTACTACTGCTTCCACGACACCGATGTTGCTCCTGAAGGGAACTCTATCAAAGAGTACATCAACAACTTCCAGACGATGGTTGACGTATTAGAGCAGAAACAAGCCGAAACCGGCACCAAGCTACTTTGGGGGACAGCAAACGCGTTCTCTAACCCTCGCTACATGTCTGGTGCAGGCTCTAACCCTGACCCGAAAGTCTTTGCTTATGCGGCCACTCAAATCTTCAACGCTATGGGCGCAACTAAGCGTCTAGGTGGTGAGAACTACGTACTTTGGGGTGGTCGTGAAGGTTACGAAACACTACTTAACACCGACCTGCGCCAAGAGCGTGAGCAACTTGGTCGCCTAATGCAAATGGTCGTTGAGCACAAACATAAGATTGGCTTTAACGGCACTATTTTAATTGAGCCTAAGCCACAAGAGCCGACTAAGCACCAATACGACTACGATACGGCTACCGTGTATGGCTTCTTGAAGCAATACGGACTGGAAGACGAAATCAAAGTAAACATTGAAGCAAACCACGCCACTCTTGCAGGGCACAGCTTCCATCATGAGGTTGCGACAGCGACTTCTCTAGGTCTATTTGGCTCTATCGATGCAAACCGTGGCGATGCTCAGCTAGGTTGGGATACTGACCAGTTCCCTAACAGCGTTGAAGAAAACACGCTAGTGATGTACGAAATCCTAAAAGCAGGTGGCTTCACCACCGGTGGCTTTAACTTTGATGCTCGCCTTCGCCGTCCGTCTATCGATGCACAAGACCTATTCCACGGCCATATCGGTGGCATGGATGTCATGGCGAAATCTCTAGACAACGCCGCGGCTATGCTGGAGAACGATGTGCTAGGTAAACTCACTTCTGAGCGCTATGCAGGCTGGAATGACGACCTAGGTAAGAAAATTCTAAGCGGTGAAATGAACCTTGAACAAGTGGCTAAATTTGCTCAAGAGAAAAATATTGCACCTAAAATGGCATCGGGTCGCCAAGAGCATCTAGAAAACATCGTTAACGGCTTTATCTTTAAATAACAAAGCGGTACGTTAATCAATCGAGCCCGATCGCCATATACATTGAGGTTCTCGGGCTTTTTAATTAACAAGCTCTCAGTGAACGACAAGAATAAGAAATAACAATGACACATGTAATCCAAAACCCAATACTTAGAGGCTTTAATCCCGACCCTTCCATAGTTCGAGTCGGCGATGATTATTATATTGCGACTTCAACATTCGAGTGGTTTCCTGGTATTCAGCTCCACCATTCTAAAGACCTAGTTAATTGGCGTCTTGCCGGACATGTTCTCACTCGCACCTCACAGTTAGACATGAGAGGCATGGATAACTCTGAAGGCATCTACGCCCCTGCTCTTACCTATGCTGATGGTCAGTTTTGGGTATGCTTTTCCAACGTACACTCATGTCGAGGCGGAAACTGGATGGCCACCCCTTGTTTTGTGGTTACCGCAGAGAATATCGAGGGCCCATGGAGCGAGCCTATCTCTATCGGCAACTATGGCTTTGACCCTTCATTATTTCACGACGATGACGGCAAGAAATATATGGTTAACATGGTGTGGGATGGCAGACAAAAAAAGAATTTCTTTGGTGGCATTGTTGTTCAAGAGTTTGATGTCGAAGCTCAATCTTTGATTGGCAAGCCACACAATGTATTTAAAGGCACCAAACTCGGCTGCACTGAGGGGCCGCAAATCCTCAAAAAAGAGGGGTACTATTATCTGATTACAGCAGAAGGTGGTACATCTCGTGACCATGCAGTAACCGTCTGCCGCTCTAAGAACATATTAGGCCCTTATGAAGTTCATCCTGAAAATCCAATCCTCACCACACGCTTTCAGGAAAACGCTCCCCTTGAACGTGCTGGACATGGTTTCTTTGTTGAGACTCAAAATGGCGAATGGTACCTGAGTCATCTGTGTAGTAGACGAATACCAAACCCAGAGGGTTATCAATTCATACCCGATTATGACAATGGCTATTCTATTCTTGGACGTGAATCTGCAATTCAAAAAGCACACTGGCAAGAGGGTTGGCCTTATGTCACTTCAGGCCGAATCCCCGCTCTAGAAGTGGAAGCCCCAGATCTTCAGCCTCACCCTTGGCCAAGTAAGCCAAATCGCGACAACTTCGAGAGCACGACACTTGCTGTTGATTATCAAACATTAAGAGAGCCTGCGGACGAGTCTTGGTTGTCTCTAACTGAGCGCCCTGGATATTTAAGACTGAAAGGTCGCCACTATCTCTCATCAAGATACGAACAAAGCATGCTAGCTCGCCGTTTTCAGGCTTTTTATTGCACAGTAGAAACTAAGCTAGAGTTTGCACCTGAAACACCTTACGAGATGGCAGGGTTGTGCGCCTACTATTCGCGCAATGGCCACTACTTCCTGAAAATGAGCGCGGATGATGATGGGAATAGACTGCTACAAATTGCCGGAAACATTAATGATGTATATGGGGAATACTCCGAAGAAGTCTTCATTGGTGATGCAGACTCAGTGTTTTTGCGTCTCGAGCTCGATCGCCAATGGTATCGTTTCAGTTATTCATTAGACGGTCAAACTTGGCAGCCTATAGGCGCTCCCCTAAACAGCACACCGCTGTCAGATGAGGGTGGTCCAGATATCTTCCGCTTCACTGGTAGCTTTGCTGCCCTGTTTTCCGCTGATATTCGCGGACAAAAACAAGCTGCTGACTTTGCATATTTCGAGTATATCGAACATCAAGCCAAGCAATAAAACCGAACTATCAGCACATTGCTCAATCTGGTGATGTGCTGTGACAAGATTAAATGACTATTTGAGTGAGAGTATTATGAATGACACAACAGCAACCGAATTGAGTGATGCGGAAAAAGTAACGGCTCGCGATCTTGAGCGTGCGAGCTCACTGAAGCCAATCTCTTCTCCATTGGTTACTCACATGTACACTGCAGATCCCTCAGCACATGTGTTCAATGGCAAGATCTACATTTACCCTTCTCATGATGTCGAGACAGATCAGCCTTTAAATGATAGTGGTGATCACTTTGATATGCGTGACTACCATGTTGTCTCTCTTGACCAACCTTTTGGTAAGGCAACCGACCACGGCAAGGCATTAGACGTTAAAGACGTTAAGTGGGCAGAACGTCAAATGTGGGCACCAGATGCAGCAGAGAAAGACGGGAAATACTATCTATACTTCCCTGCAAAAAATGCAGAGGGCATTTTTCATATCGGTGTTGCCGTTGCCGAGCAACCTGAAGGTCCATTTGTTCCTGAAGAAACATATATTCAAGGCACATACAGTATCGACCCTGCAGTATTCCAAGATGAGGACAACCAGTACTACCTTTATATCGGAGGACTTTGGGGTGGCCAACTACAGAACTGGCGTGATAATGAATATGGTGAAGAGATCTTTCCACAAGATCACGAGCCAGCCCTTTTACCTAAGGTAGCTAAACTTGCAGACAACATGGTTGATCTTGCAGAGACACCTCGTGATATAGAGATCCTTGATGAGAATGGAGAGCTGCTTTTAGCAGGAGATACCGACCGTCGTTACTTTGAAGGCCCATGGCTACACAAACACAACGATACCTATTACTTCTCATACTCTACCGGCGATACCCACAAAATAGTGTACGCCACCAGCCAATCGCCATATGGTCCATTTACATACCAGGGTGTTATTTTAGAGCCGGTTCTGGGCTGGACAACTCACCACTCAATTGCTGAGTATGAAGGTAAGTGGTACTTGTTCTACCATGACAGCACGTTATCTGGGGGCCAGACACACCTTCGCAATATCAAAATGACAGAGCTCACTCACAACGAAGACGGCAGTATTCAAACCATTACACCTTATCTCGATATCTAAAAATAAAGTATCAACTCCCTTTAAGCGCACACTATAACGGTGTGCGTTTTTTGTTTATTTTCTTAATTTAACAACGAAAAAGAGATGACCTAAGCCACCTCTATCCTGATATCGGTTTATAGAACCTAACCAATCTAACGCAAAGTTATCCTAGTTAACTCCTCACCAAGATATGACATGTTACTACCCGGTACTGGATAGAGTTGGTATTTACGCCCCTCTCCGTCGTTATCTGAAAGGGCGATATTCCACTGAATGCTTTCGCCATCTTTTAGCTCTGAATCAAGTTCAATGGCAAACAATAATTGTGTACCCTCTTCGTTCCATTGCGCTTGATAGCCAAGTGCATAGTTAGCTGGCTCAAAACCTTCTCCAACCACAGTTCTAAATTGCGTCATATCCTTCTCGCCATACTGCACAAATACCTCTACGTTATCATTTTCATAGCTTTGTTCAGCTCCAGTAAAGGTCACATCATCTTGTCGCTCAACAACGCCGTACAACCATTTACCATGCACACCAACCTGCCACGAGCCCGATATATCTGCATCATCAAAACTCATGTCTCTTTGATTTAGCTGATTAAAAGCAAATGAGTAACGATAGGCATTTTCCCAAACAGCGTCATCTGCGCTACTTGGTGCGTTATTTAACTGGCTCATGGAGAAAGTCGGTGGTGTAGAAATTGGATTAGGTGACACAACAGCATTCTGTCCGTTCATGAACAACTCACCAAACTCCTCCCCCTGCCAACCTACGTTGTTACCGGTTAGTGGGTAAAGCTGAGCTTTGCGATTACCATCGTCTGTATCGTTGTCATTATCCGATAGTGCAATATTAAAGCCTACCGTCTCACCAACTAGGTCTTCAAAACCTTCAAATTCAATAACAAAATCAAACATCTTGCCGTCTTCACTCCAAGTTCCCTTTGCTTTTCCTGGGAAGCCTAGCGGAGCAAAATCTTGACCTATCACTGAACGGAATTGCCAATATTGTTCGCCAAGTCGAATGAACACCTCAACATTGTCATTCTCATGAACAAGGCTGTGATTGGTCACGGTTGTCTCGTCTGAGCGAATAACTTGGCCTATTAATTTGTTCTTGTAATAACCCACGCCCCATTTACCACTCACCGTCTCAGAATTAGGCAGCCTTTGGTCTTTACCATTAAGTTGGTTGTACACAAATGGATAATAGACGATAGCTTCCGCATTCAAGGATTCTGACGATAAAGGCTTAGCATTAAATGGAGAAATATGACGCTTCGCATTACTTAGGTCTGTAATCGGTTCATAACCAAAGTTTCCAGTTACGGCATCCACCAACACATCTTGCACCGCTAAATAGGCAGGTTTTGCTCGATAGTCTTTATCCAACATCAACGCTCTACCGTAACCCTCAAACCACGATGGAACCCATGAGTACTTATCAGTCAGTCCCCAGGTGGTGTACATATCTACTTCTGGATAATAAGCAGCAAGCTTCATTAAGGTCTCATAATGCTTAGCTTGGTCATTGAGCCCCGCCTGACCGTCGCTGTCTCGCATACGCACATCAATCTCAGTGAAGTGTGTATCCAATCCAATCTCAGAGAATCGTTCAATATTGCGAGCAATAGATGCCTCACCAATTGGGTACTCACTCATTAAATGTAACTGTGTACCTACACCATGAATCGGCACACCTTTATCCAGCAAGGTTTTTAAGTGACGATATACGGCATTGGATTTAGGGCCTATGGCTTCTGTTGAATAATCGTTATAAAACAGCACTGCGTCAGGATCGGCTTCATGCGCCCATCTAAAGGCCATCTCAATGTAATCTTCGCCTAACACCTGATACCAAAGCGTCTCTCTAAAAGTACCGTTGTCATTGAAGGCTTCGTTGACAACATCCCAGTAGGCTACTCGCCCTTTATAATGACCGACCACCGTCTTGATATGTTGCTCAAGTACCTCGCTCAATTCTTGTTTGGTCCACTTTGTCTCTTCTAACCATTTAGGGTTTTGGATATGCCAAACAAGAGCATGTCCTTTCACGACCATGTCATGCTCTTGCGCAAACTCAATAAGTTGGTCTGCTTTACTAAAATCAAACTGACCACGTTGAGGTTGAACATAGCTAAACTTCATCTCATTCTCTGGTGTAATCTGCGAAAAATCGCGGATCAACACCTGACGAAATAGAGGATCTTCTAAGTGACGCGTCTCTACAGCCGCACCTATAGCAAGGTTGATTTGGTCAGCTAAAGATTTAAGAGGCATACCAGGAAGTTCACCCGATTTAGCCATAGCCTGTGTGATTTCTTGAGTTGGTTGGTTTGTTTGTTCGGTGGAGCAAGCTGAGAGTAATGCGAGACAGAGTGAAGGGAAAAGTAACTTTCTCATCTTTATTTCCTTTTTCAAGATGCAATTACACAACTGGATGCCTCAGTAGCATCCAGTGTGTTGTTGTCATCAAATAGTTAGTATGTAGGATTTATCCTTTAACTGCACCAGAGGTAAGTCCGTCAATGAGTCGACGTGATGCCAGTATAAATAGAATAAGCAGTGGCAATACTGCGATGGCAGCACCAATAGAGACCGCGCCCCAAGGTACTTGCCCTGTACCCTGCAAAGCACGCAGAGCTAGCGGTACTGTAAACATTTTCATGTCATTCATTACTACCAAAGGTCCCATGAAGTTGTTCCATGTTCCGATGAAAGTAATCAAACCTAAAGTACCGAATGCAGGTGTGATAAGAGGCACGATAACTCGGTAATAGATCTTAAATTCCCCACAGCCATCCATGCGCGCCGCTTCAACAAGCTCTTTAGGGATAGAGCTTGAAATGAACTGACGCATCATGAAGATCCCCATCGCTCCACAAGCAGCAGGGATGATCAGTGCTTTTGGATCGTTCATCCAACCGATAGTTGACATGATCATTGCTGTTGGGATCATTCCTAAGAATGGTGGCAATAACATGGTCGCCATAATGCCAATGAACAGAGTGTTCTTAAATTTGAAATCAAACATCGCAAACGCATATCCTGCCAATGAACAGAATAGTAAGTTTAAGAACGTAACTACTATTGCTATGTATAAACTCAAACCCAAGTTGTGCCAGAAATACGGTAAAAATTCTAACAAGGTATTAAAGTTATCTAGTAAATAGTCTCCCAATCCAATCGGAGGCGGTACTGATAAAATGCCTGCATTTGAGTGCGAAGAAAATATAAACATGAAGTAGAACGGAGCAATCATGATCAATGCTCCAACGGCGACAAAACCGTAGGCAATGAGTTTGTCTTTTCCTATTACTTTTCTCATTGGTTGTTCCCACCTAATAGTTTGTTATTTACTAACGTCAATCCTGCGATAATCATGAATAGAATCCAGGAGATGGCCGAAGCTGTACCAAAATCACTCTCAACAAATGCCGTAATGTACATGTGCATTGCCGCTGTTTTACCTGCTTGTTCCAGACCACCTGTGCCACCGGTGATAATGAACGGTTCTTCAAACAACTGCAGGTTGCCAATAATAGTTAAGGTAACGGCAAAGAACGCCATCGGTTTTAGCATTGGTAAAGTTATGTGCCAGAATTGCTGATAACGATTAGCACCATCGATAATGGCAGCTTCATAGATATCTTTTGGAATCGTCTGTAATGCAGATAAATAAAGCACAGTATTCCAGCCAACAAATCGCCAGAAGACCACAAATGAAATCATATCCTTGGTATAAGCCGGTTTGGCCCAATCAATGTTTTCAGTAGGGAATAGCCACGCCAAGACTTTCATATCCCCAATGGTAAAGTTACCGAGAGAGGTTAAAACTTGGTTGATCATGCCAAAGTCGCGGGAGAACAGCGTAGTGAAGACCAAAGATATCGCCACGGTTGAAGTGATGTAAGGTACAAAATAAATACCGATAACCGTGTTACGCATTCTCATAAAGCTGGTATGAATAAAGAATGCTAAAGGCAGTGCAACTGCGTGTTGTGGAATACCTGATTTAAGTGCAATGACAAAGGTATTGTAAATTGAGGTTTGGAACCATTCATCTTGTAAAGCGAATACATAGTTCTCAATACCCACCCACTCCATAGAGGCTAAACCTGCTGCAGGTTCCCAATAATGGAATGACAAATACAAAGAAAATAACAATGGAAATAATCCAAACACGCCAAAAATCACAAAGAATGGCATCACAAATACATATGGAGCAATCTTGTTGCCTTTGCGAAGCCAAAAGCGACCTTTTTGTGACGAAGTAGGATTGGCAGCTAATAAAGAACTCATAATCTTATCCCAACTAAAAAAGAGCGGGTTAGAGCTAACGCCCTAACCCTAGGAGCGTTATTTAACGACGACGTGCACGTCGTTTGATTTGCTTCTCAGCTTCCGCTAGTACCGTGTCGATATCAGCGTCTTTTTCTAACACTTTTTCAAGAGCATCATTGATCACCTGACGAGCAACTTCGTCATAACGGTCAGCAACACGCGCGGGTACTTTTTCTGACGCAGCACGCCAGATCAAGCGAGCTTTTTGCCCCCCTAGGTACGGTACCTCTTCATTGAAAAATTCAGCTGAGTGAACGGATGTCAAAGCAGGGAAAGCGTTGATTTCTTCAAAACCAAGCATTTGCACTTCAGGGTTAGTTGCCATGAATTCTATGAATGTCCATGCCGCTTCTTTATTCTTCGCTCTCTTCGGAATGCCGTAGAAAGAGCCACCCCAACTCGCATAAGCACCTGCTGGAAGTTGCGCTGTACGCCACTTACCCACTTCCTCTGGTGCGATCCAATCTTGTAAGTGCCCACCTAACCAAGCGCCCATCATTTGTGATGCGATGGTTCCGCGACGAAGGCCTTCTGTCCACTCGTTTGACCAAGATCCTACTTCTGCATCGATTCCTGCATCACGCGCTTTTTTCGCCAAGCGGAACGCTTCTTTAAAGCGTGGCGAGTTAACTAGGATGTTGTGATCTCTGTCGAAGTAAACACCTTCACCATCTTTAAGGTTGGCACGAATGTAGATGTCTTTAATATCAACCGCATTAGCTAGCATGTAGCTACCTGTCGCTTCTTTAACCTTAATCCCTGCCTCAATAAAAGAATCCCAGTCTTTAAGAAGCTCTTCTTCAGTTACACCCGCCTCATCAAGGATGTCTTTGCGATAAAAGGTGGCACCTGGGCCAATATCTGCTGGAACACCAGATAGAACACCTTTTGAATTCGTACCCTGCGCAACAGCATAAGGCACTAATTGATCGGTAAATTTAGCTGCGTTGTACTGAGGCGCATTAAGATCTTCTAAACCACCACCCTCAATGAAACGTCCAACATAGGCATACTCTATACCCATAACATCAGGAACATTTGCACCGGTTGCTAGTGCCGTGGTCATCGCGTTGTGGTGATCGCCATAAGCCAATGTCACAACCTTTACTTTAATATTTGGATATTGCTTCTCAAATAAAGGAACTGCAGCTTCCGCCACTTGGTTGAAGTTTGGGAAAGAGGCAACACTAAGTTCCACTGTCTCTGCTTGCGCATAGCCCGCAACGGCGGATGCTATGGCAATAGACATTACCTTGAGGTTTAACTTTTTCATTATTTTTCCTTGTTATAGTAGGGTAATGTTTTGATTTTCATCGAAATAATGAACATTTCGAGAATCAAAGAACACGTTAATACGCTCGTCTATTTCTTCTTCTTGATATGGGGTCTCAATGGTGACTCGCTTCGAACCCAACAAGCCATTGACATGAATAACGGAGCCCAATACTTCATGCCCAATAACGTCTATCTCAGCAGAACAGCGGTGGGTAACATCAATGTCATTCTCAGCCAAAGTAAAATCTTGCGGACGAATACCAATAGATTCGATATTGCTGGTATCAATAGAAGTTGGCAGGCGACTTACGAATTCGTTCTCAGTCGAAGGCAGGATGTTGATTTCAGGGCTACCAATGAACTTGGCAACAAACTTAGTTCGAGGTTTTTCAAATATCTCTTTAGGCGTTCCAACCTGTTCGATGACACCATTGTTAAGAATCACAATGCGATCAGCTAAGGTCATGGCTTCAACCTGATCGTGTGTTACATAGATAACGGTAGTTTGCACACGCTTATGTAGAGCCTTAATTTCTTTACGCATCGCTCCACGTAATTTGGCATCTAAGTTAGACAGTGGCTCATCAAATAAGAAGACTTCTGGCGTACGAACCATTGCGCGTCCCATCGCTACACGTTGACGTTGACCACCCGATAGATCTTTTGGCTTTCTGTCGAGCAGCGGAGTCAACTCCAAAACCTCTGCTACTTCAGCAACCATCTCTTTACGCTTAGATTTATCTACCTTCATGTTTTCTAAAGCAAAACCAATGTTTTCTTCTACTGACATGTGTGGATAAAGGGCATAGCTTTGAAATACCATTGCGATATTTCGCTCGATTGGGTGTAGGTCATTGACGAGTAAGTTATCAATGTATATTTCGCCGTCACTGATGTCTTCTAGACCTGCTAGCATTCTTAGAGTGGTTGATTTTCCGCAACCAGAAGGCCCCAACAGAACCACAAACTCACCATGCTTTATATCTAGATCAACGCCCTTTACTACTTCCGTATCGCCGTAGGATTTTTTTAAATTATTAAATTTTACAGATGCCATTTACATCACCTAAGAGTAATAAACCTTCAAAATTTGCTGTCATTCATACTGTGAAATAATAAGCTCATCAGCAATTGTGAAATTTCATATCAAATTTATTCTTTTTATTTGTAGGCTATTTTTATCTCAATAATTAGCTATTGCTCACATTTACTATTACCTTGCAGTACATCATGTTGACGAAATCTATTTATTTAATGATAAGGCCAAAATCACTAAATAAACTTGAATAAGTAGAGCTAGATCAAACTCTAATTCTTTTGGTTTTATATGTGAACTTCGTCACTTAATTTATTATTTCCATGCTAAATAACCTAGAGATGTGATCATTCGCAAATTAGTCAAATAACTTAAAGTCAGTAATAAATTTCATAATTGAGCCAATGGATAAAACTGATTCATGATAAGGCAAGTGATTCATCCTTTTGGACTTAGGTAGAGACGATGGCAACGGTAGAGTTTAGAGGCGTAGACAAGATTTACTCCGGAGATACACACGTAGTAAAAGACTTCAATCTTAAGATTGAGGATGGCGAATTTGTAGTATTACTAGGTCCCTCTGGCTGCGGTAAGTCCACTACTCTCAGAATGCTGGCAGGCCTAGAGGACATCAGTAATGGTGAAGTTGTCATTGATGAACAGATAGTTAATGACCTGAATCCAAAGGATAGAAATATCGCAATGGTATTTCAAAGCTATGCGCTCTACCCACATATGACTGTGGCTGAAAACATTGGATTCTCCCTTAAAATGGCAGGCATTAATAAGAAAGAGATTGAGCAACAGGTTCGCCGTGTCTCTGACATGTTGCAGTTAACCCCGCTACTGAATAGAAAGCCTAGAGCATTGTCTGGCGGTCAACGTCAGCGTGTTGCTATGGGGCGCGCAATGGTCCGTACACCAGAGGTGTTCTTGTTTGACGAGCCACTATCAAACCTAGATGCTAAATTGCGAAATACCATGCGTACCGAATTAAAAGAGCTACATAAAAAGCATAAAAAAACCACGGTTTATGTTACTCACGATCAAATAGAAGCAATGACCTTAGCTGACAAGGTTGTTATTTTACGTGATGGATTAATCGAACAGGTAGGAACCCCAAAAGAGATTTTCCACAAACCTGCAAACCAATTTGTCGCCACCTTTATTGGCAGTCCAACCATGAATATGTTACCTGTGAATATTCATAAAAAGGATGAGCAGTGGGAACTCAGTGTAGAGGATACCAACTATCTGCTTTCAGAGGCCTATCACAACTCATCTATCCAAGAAGGCCCTGCAACCCTAGGTATCAGACCATCGGATATCAGCAGCGAAGAAAGTGACAACTCAATTCCCATCGAATTGTTTGTTGAAACAACTGAGTTGTTAGGTGCAACGGTACAAATAAACGGTCACTACCAAGATGTAAATGTTGTTATTGAAGTTGATTCTGATAAAAGTGTGTTAGCTAATAGAATGCACCGATTTTATATAGATAAAAATAGAATGCATATCTTTGACTGTAATGGGAAAGCTTTAATTTAATCTCCCGATTTAATTAAAAAAACAACCGCAGTGATAATTAAGTCACTGCGGTTGTTTTGCTGTTATAAATAACAGCAAAACAATAATAAATTACCTAAACAACAAATAAAATTTCATAATTGTAATTAAAACGCGGAACATTGATTATTGAATTCGAAGATTAATCCTAATAACTAGGTACCAAAATCATGACTGAATTCTTTAAAAACATCGATACTATTAAGTTTGAAGGTTCTAACTCTTCAAACCCGCTTGCTTTCCGCCACTATGACGCCGACAAAATGGTTCTAGGCAAAAGTATGAAAGAGCACCTGCGCTTTGCTGCATGCTACTGGCACAACTTCTGCTGGGCTGGCTCTGACGTATTCGGTGCTGGCACTTACGACCGTCCATGGCTAAAAAGCAACGATGCGATGGAAGTCGCTCGCATGAAAGCCGACCACGCGTTCGACTTCTTCTCAAAATTAACTGTTCCTTACTACTGCTTCCACGACACCGATGTTGCTCCTGAAGGGAACTCTATCAAAGAGTACATCAACAACTTCCAGACGATGGTTGACGTATTAGAGCAGAAACAAGCCGAAACCGGCACCAAGCTACTTTGGGGGACAGCAAACGCGTTCTCTAACCCTCGCTACATGTCTGGTGCAGGCTCTAACCCTGACCCGAAAGTCTTTGCTTATGCGGCCACTCAAATCTTCAACGCTATGGGCGCAACTAAGCGTCTAGGTGGTGAGAACTACGTACTTTGGGGTGGTCGTGAAGGTTACGAAACACTACTTAACACCGACCTGCGCCAAGAGCGTGAGCAACTTGGTCGCCTAATGCAAATGGTCGTTGAGCACAAACATAAGATTGGCTTTAACGGCACTATTTTAATTGAGCCTAAGCCACAAGAGCCGACTAAGCACCAATACGACTACGATACGGCTACCGTGTATGGCTTCTTGAAGCAATACGGACTGGAAGACGAAATCAAAGTAAACATTGAAGCAAACCACGCCACTCTTGCAGGGCACAGCTTCCATCATGAGGTTGCGACAGCGACTTCTCTAGGTCTATTTGGCTCTATCGATGCAAACCGTGGCGATGCTCAGCTAGGTTGGGATACTGACCAGTTCCCTAACAGCGTTGAAGAAAACACGCTAGTGATGTACGAAATCCTAAAAGCAGGTGGCTTCACCACCGGTGGCTTTAACTTTGATGCTCGCCTTCGCCGTCCGTCTATCGATGCACAAGACCTATTCCACGGCCATATCGGTGGCATGGATGTCATGGCGAAATCTCTAGAAAACGCCGCGGCTATGCTGGAGAACGATGTGATAGGTAAACTCACTTCTGAGCGCTACGCAGGCTGGAATGACGACCTAGGTAAGAAAATTCTAAGCGGTGAAATGAACCTTGAACAATTGGCTAAATTTGCTCAAGAGAAAAACATTGCACCTAAGATGGCATCGGGTCGCCAAGAGCATTTAGAGAACATCGTTAACCAGTTTATCTTCAAGTAAAACTAAAGGCGCCAGTGTTTACTCACTGGTACCTCCCCTCATTATCACTTTCTCCTAACACCATAGGATTAACAAACATGAACAATGCACTGCAACAATTAAGAAAATTCACAACTGTCGTTGCTGATACCGGCGAAATAGATGCGATTAGAAAATATGCACCTCAAGACGCAACCACCAATCCATCACTGATCTTAAAAGCGGCGCTAGTGCCGGAATACGCGCCCTTAATTGATGAAGCCATTGCCTATGCAAAATCTCAAAGCAATGACAGAACCACACAGATCCAAGATACCTGTGACCGACTTGCGGTAAACATCGGCAAAGAGATCCTCACTACTATTCCTGGTCGTATTTCAACAGAAGTCGATGCGAGATTGTCTTACGACACAGACGCGAGTGTCAGCAAGGCTCGTCAGTTGATTAAGATGTACAACGATGCTGGCATCAACAATGACAGGATCCTGATCAAACTTGCTTCTACTTGGGAAGGGATTCGCGCGGCAGAGATCTTAGAAAATGAAGGGATCAACTGTAACCTGACACTGTTATTTTCTTTTGCTCAAGCTCGTGCCTGCGCAGAGGTCGGCGTATTCTTAATCTCACCATTCGTGGGCAGAATCATGGACTGGTACAAAGCCAAGCAAGGACAAGAATTCCAAGCTTCTGAAGATCCAGGAGTACTTTCTGTCACCAAGATCTACAACTACTACAAGCAGCATGATTACAACACCATAGTTATGGGAGCTAGCTTCCGAAATATTGGTGAGATCATCGAGCTAGCAGGTTGTGATCGCCTCACTATCAGCCCTAACTTACTTCAAGAACTGGAAGAAACTGAGCTTGAAATCAGCGAGAAATTACAGGCTAATCAGCCAGTACAACATCGACCAGAGCCATTAACTCATGCCGAGTTCTTATGGCAACACAACCAAGATCCTATGGCCATAGAAAAGCTTGCTGAAGGCATTCGAAACTTTGCTATCGACCAAGGCAAACTTGAAGCGATGATCGCCAAAAAGCTTTAACTCAATTCCCTGCACCTAATTAGAGCGTTTGTATTCGTAAACCCGTTCAGTAAACAAATGCTCTGTTAGATAAGCCAACAATTTCCTTTTATCTATAGAGACATTCTAATATGGACCGTAAACACCTCGCAAACGCGATTCGTGCATTGAGCATGGACGGTGTGCAGCAAGCGAATTCTGGACACCCAGGAGCCCCAATGGGTATGGCTGATATCGCCGAAGTACTTTGGCGTACACACCTAAACCACAACCCAACAAATCCAAATTGGGTAGACCGCGACCGATTCGTACTATCGAATGGCCATGGATCAATGCTTATCTATTCTTTGCTACACCTTAGCGGTTACGATTTATCTATTGACGATCTAAAGCAATTTCGACAATTGCATTCTAAAACGCCAGGGCATCCTGAGTACGGGTATGCCCCGGGTATAGAAACAACCACAGGTCCATTAGGACAGGGAATCACTAACGCTGTTGGAATGGCAATTGCTGAGAAAACTCTAGCAGCACAATTCAACCGTGACAATTTTGATATCGTTGATCACCACACCTATGCGTTTATGGGTGATGGCTGTCTAATGGAAGGCATTTCCCATGAAGCCTGCTCTCTAGCTGGAACTTTAGGTCTAGGCAAGCTGATTGCTTTTTGGGATGACAATGGCATCTCTATTGATGGTGAGGTTGAAGACTGGTTCTCTGATGATACCCCTAAACGATTTGAAGCCTATGGCTGGCAAGTGATTGCAAACGTTGATGGCCATGATCCAATCGCCATCAACACCGCGATTGAAGAGGCGAAAGCAGACAGTTCACGCCCTACTCTAATCTGTACCAAAACCATTATTGGTTTCGGTTCCCCGAACAAGTCGGGCTCTCACGATTGCCATGGCGCACCATTGGGAGCTGACGAGATTCTTGCAACACGAAAACAACTAGGTTGGAACTATGGCTCGTTTGAGATTCCATCGGAAATCTACGCACAGTGGAACGCGGCTGAGGCAGGCTCAGCTAAGGAAGCAACGTGGAACCAGAAGCTTGCTGATTATGAAAAGGCATACCCTGAACTTGCCAGCGAGTTCAAGCGCAGAACCAGCGGTGAACTTCCAGACCAATGGCAAGAATTAAGCCAAAAAGTCATCGACGATCTACAAGCAAATCCAGCGGATATTGCCTCTCGAAAAGCATCGCAAAATGCCCTTGAAGCCTTTGGTAAGATCTTGCCTGAATTCTTAGGAGGATCGGCTGATCTAGCTCCATCTAATCTCACCATGTGGTCAGGATCTAAGGCGATCTCTGCAGAGGATGCCAGTGGCAACTACATGCACTACGGTGTTCGTGAGTTTGGCATGACTGCCATCATGAACGGCATCGCTTTGCATGGCGGTTTCGTTCCCTATGGTGCTACCTTCTTAATGTTCATGGAGTATGCACGCAACGCCATGCGCATGGCTGCATTGATGAAGATCCAAAATATTCAGGTATATACTCACGATTCTATCGGTCTTGGTGAAGATGGACCAACTCACCAACCTGTTGAGCAGATCGCATCGCTACGCCTAACTCCAAACATGATCACTTGGCGCCCTTGTGATCAGGTAGAATCAGCAGTGGCTTGGAAGCTTGCTATAGAGCGTAAAGATGCGCCAAGCGCATTGATATTTTCTCGTCAAAACCTAGCTCAGCAACCAAGAAACCAACAGCAACTCACTGATATCACTAAGGGTGGCTACATCCTAAAAGATTGCTCAGCTAAACCTGACCTGATATTGATTGCGACGGGCTCTGAAGTAGAACTGGCAATCAATTCAGCTGCAGAATTAGCAGCGCAAGGCAAACAAATACGTGTTGTATCAATGCCATCAACAGATACTTTTGATAAGCAGAGTGTGGAATATAGAGAGTCTGTATTGCCATCAGAGGTTACCAAGCGTATTGCTATTGAAGCAGGTATTGCCGATTATTGGTACAAATATGTCGGCTTTGATGGCGCTATCATTGGCATGACCACATTTGGTGAATCTGCCCCTGCTGGTGAGCTGTTCAAAATGTTTGGCTTTACCGTCGACAACATTGTTGGCAAAGCTACAGAACTATTGAAGTAACCTGAAGTAACCTGAAGTAACAAACCAAAAGCCAGTGCCGGAAGATTCAATTTCCAGTACTGGCTTTTTTGCATTCCCCACCAACCTCAATTCGAACTGTTCCATCGTATCCAAAAGCAAAAAGGCCAGCCCTTTCGGCTGACCTCTATTGTTCATAACTTAATTTCAAGTGACTTAAAACAGCCCTTTAAGTTGGGAGTATAACGCCTGATAAGTCTCTCGCTTAGTTGCATACTGCTCTGTAAGCGCTAAGTCAGGCATATGTATCTGTACTGCTGGAGGTACCGGACAAACATCGGTTATAGTCGCACCTTCTTCAACACCAAGTCTTGCCAACCTTGCTGCACCAAGAGCTGGACCTACGTCGCCACCTTCTCTGAACACTACCTTCATACCAAAGATATTGGACAACATTTGACGCCAGTATGCACTGCGTGCCCCGCCACCAATCAATGAGATCTCTTCTGGTATTAATTTGGTTTCATGCAAAGCATCGAGACCATCTGCAAATGCAAAGCCTACCCCTTCCAGTACGGCCTGAACTAAGTCATATTTAGTCGTAGAGTGGGTCATGCCAAAGAACACACCCTTTGCGGTAGGGTCATTGTGTGGTGTTCTTTCTCCTGAAAGGTAAGGCAAGAAACATAACGCCGACTCTTGATTCGCGTTAGCTTCTGTTTCCGCCAGCATCTGACCGACTTCTTCAAAACCGGTAAGCTGTGCAACCCAATCTAGACATGAAGCTGCACTTAAGATTACTGACATTGCATGCCAAGTACCTGGCAAAGCATGACAAAAACTATGCAGTGCAGATTCAGGGTTAGAGATATAGCCATCACTTACTGCGAAATATACGCCCGATGTACCAAGAGACAACATCGCCTGACCAGGCTCAGTAATACCTACGCCGACAGCACCTGCAGCATTGTCACCCCCACCAGCAATAATAGGCACCTCTTGCATCCCCCAGCGGGTGGCAAGCTCAGAGATGAGATGACCAGTCACTTCACTGCCCTCAAACAGTTTTGGCATTTGATTACGAGTCAGTCCCGTCGCTTTAAGTAGCTCTTCGCTCCAGTCTCTGTTGGCGATATCAAGCCACATAGTACCTGCAGAATCAGACATGTCAGATGCATAGTCACCACTGAGTTTAAAGCGCAGGTAATCTTTAGGAAGTAACACCATATCGACCTTGGAGAAAACATCAGGCTCATGATTAGCCACCCACTTCAGCTTAGGAGCGGTAAAGCCTGGCATCATTAAGTTACCAACGATATCGCGGCTATTCGGTACGTCTTTTTCAAGCTCAATACATTCAGCCGCACAGCGACCATCATTCCATAAAATAGCCGCTCTTAGGACTTCACCTTGACTGTCCAATAAGGTTGCACCGTGCATCTGCCCAGAAAGACCAATGGCTGTAACTGCTGACATGTCTATTCGCTCAGCAAGGCTATCAATAGCATTTTGTGTTGCTTCCCACCAAGCATGAGGATCCTGCTCTGACCATAGAGGTTGTGGTCTTTGTACCGTCAACGACTGCGTAGCTTGCGCGACAATTTTATCTTGATTATCCAGTGCGATCACTTTCACACCCGATGTGCCTAAATCTACTCCAATATACATACTCATTACCTGTTCATTGAAAACTAGTGTCACCGCGTATTCATCACAACGACATGCTTAAGACGATAATGAGCGCTCTATGAGAGGCTCTCAATTACGTTTTTTGTTTCTCAAATTAAGGGATTTCACGACTGGGGGGTGGATCACATCAGGTTGGTATTTTGTGTGGGATAGAAATATGGAATCCATAAATAAAACAGCCAATGAGAGTAATTTCTCATTGGCTGTTTTATTGCTAGTTTAAAAGCGCCCTATGATAGGTGACTTGCTACAATAATTAACTATCTCGTTTAAGAAGTAGGTTGTTCAGCTTGCAGGTTAATTGAGTGGGAGCCGAATACTAGCCTCAAAACACCATCATCTTTACCTATGAGGTCACTTAGTTGATTAAGTTGTGTGCCATATTGATTATTGATCTGTGTGAGATCTCCTGGAAAAAGATCCAATTCAATATTATCTCCGTACGAGTTGACCCAATTAGATAGTTCTATCTCTACACCATTAACATTTACAGCATAGTACCCCATATAGTCACTACCAACTTGTTGCATACTAATTGATAACTCTGGTTTAGCATTAGCTTCGTTTAAACTATATAGGATCGTTAGGTTGTCCAAAGTCGTTGCCTCATAATACGCTCCCACGGGCGTCAACTTGGCAATATATTGTTCTTCCCCTGGATTGTGTCCATCAAGTTCAGGTGGTGCTACAAGATTATTTTCATCTCTTATCTGTGGCGTATCACCTTGCACTGGTGCTGGTACTAGAAGACCATTTTCATCTCTTAGCTGTGGCGTATCGCCTTGCACTAATGCTGGTGCTGCAAGACCGTTTTCATCCGTTAACTGTGGCGTATCACCTTGCACTGGTGCTGGTGCTACAAGACCGTTTGCATCTCTTAGCTGTGGCGTATCGCCTTGCACTGATGGTGGTGCTACAAGACCGTTTTCATCCGTTAACTGTGGCGTATCGCCTTTCACTGGTGATGGTGCTACAAGACCGTTTTCATCCGTTAACTGTGGCGTATCGCCTTTCACTGGTGCTGGTGCTACAAGACCGTTTGCATCTCTTAGCTGCGGCATATCGCCTTTCACTGGTGCTGGTGCTACAAGACCGTTTGCATCTCTTAGCTGCGGCGTATCGCCTTTCACTGGTGCTGGTGCTACAAGACCGTTTGCATCTCTTAGCTGCGGCGTATCGCCTTTCACTGATGCTGGTACTACAAACTTGCTTGGATCCAAATTCGGTGTATTGGCAGCTGTAAGAGGGTAATCAGATGGAGCTAGTCGCCCTTGACTATCCACTTTGTGCGGTGTTAAACCGGCATAAACCTTTGAAGGTTCACTATTCACACGTAACTCAGGAGTCTGCTGGGTAATAACTGTAGGAACAGTTTGTTCTATTTTTGATTTTATATCCTTTTGAGCATCTAGATCTGCTACTGCAGAATCACCATTGCCACTACCACAACCAACCAAAGATGCAGTTAAAAGTGCAGGAACTAATACTTTATACATGTTTTTCTCCAAACATTTTGTAAAACGTTTATCAGAGGCCCCCCCCCTAAATACCGTAGACAATCGTTTGTGAAAGACTTGTGTAATTTCGAAACTGATAATGCTCTAAATTTGAGCATGTGAATAGGTGAGCATAATAACTTTCCAAATTTGAAAGTAGAGACTGACATTTATGCAAATGACAAGAGTAATTTGCACAAATGTCCATACTATTACGTTGTATTTCTTTGGTTAAAGTTTGAAGAGGATGGAATAGCACAACGAAGAATTGCTGGGTTATCTTATCGTCATTTCTGGTGTGAGTGGCTTTGGCAATATTTTCATTACCTAAGCCACTTGGGGAAAGAATAACCTTCGTTCTGTGCAGTATCACTGTACTGGATGTTGGACTTCTGCTCGTTAAAGCGGTCGATGATTCCATTGAGACATCTGTCGAAGAAGTCAGTGCAAATTAACCAGTAATCTAAGCTGCAACTTCATCAAACCTTAATATCTAGCTAAAGTTTTCTTATATAGATGCGTGGGTAACCTTTAGTTCAGAGATAAACACTATACTTCCTCCCAAACAAAAAAGGCCGCTATAAATAGCGACCTTTCTTTGTCATGGTACCGGTGGGCGGACTTGATGGGCCGACATTTCGGACGCCACTCGAATACACACTTAAGCGCATCATATTATATGATATTTCATACGCCAGAAACGACGAAAGGCCGCTATAAATAGCGACCTTTCTTTGTCATGGTACCGGTGGGCGGACTTGAACCGCCACGCCCGAAGGCAACGGATTTTGAATCCGTCGTGTATACCAATTTCACCACACCGGCTTTATGTACCTTTAAGGTACGTTTTGCATTATACGTAAGCCTAAGGGGCACGCAAGGGCAAATATTGTAATTATGACTCGTTCGCATGTTTTTTAGACATGAGTGCCACTTTTTTACACTGAATTACTTTGCAGTCAGGCAACAAATAGCTATTCTGAGCCGCAAAATACAATGATTAGAACTTCAAAACGAATGAATTCACAAAACTCTCTACCTAAAGCAGGTTTGATGCGACGTCTTGGTGCTTGGCTTTATGACGCACTAATTGTAATTGCTATTGAGATGATGGCGGCAGGTGTAGTCGTAGCAATCTTTGAAGCATTAGTTGCTGCAGGTCTAATGGATTATGGCCAATACATTGATGTTAGTGACTATCTTACTCAACACCCTCTATGGAGCGTCCTATTCACTTCCTACCTAGCCATCATCTGGATTGGGTTCTTCGTCTATTTCTGGACTAAAGCAGGACAAACTCTGGGAATGCGAGCTTGGAAACTCAGAGTACAAAATAAAGATGGGTCACTCATTAGCGTCACTCAAGCCTGTATCCGTATTGCAACCTCAGCCTTCGGTTTGAGCAATTTCGCCGTTCCTGTCGATACTGAAAAACGCGGTTTCCATGATATTTGGGCAAAAACTGAAGTAGTCGTGTTACCTAAGGCCATCTAATAAAAATGGCAAAAAAAAAAGGATGGCTGATTAGCCATCCTTTTTTGTTTACATTGTTTTATAGCTTACGTCTCAGCAACATAATGGCCACCAACATGAAGGCGACACTTGGAGCCAGCGCTCCCCACATGGGAGGGATTTGATAAACAACACTCAGAGGCCCGAAAAACTCGGAGGAGATGTAGAAAGAGAATCCTGCAATAACCCCTGAAAGTATCCTTGCCCCCATAGTTACACTACGTAGCGGACCAAATACAAAGGACAACGCTAGCATCATCATTACTGCGATGGATAAGGGCTGGGTTATCTTTCGCCAAAAGGCTAGCTCATATCGAGAGGCATCCAGTTCTGAGTCTTTAAGGTAGGTGACATAACTATATAAACCCGACAAAGACAGTTCTTCAGGTTTAACCGTTACAATCTCAAGTCTTTCTGGTGCGAGTGTGCTTTCCCATTCCAACTTACTTTGCTTGCTTTTATCAATTTCAGTTTCGTTGGTATACAAGGTGGTCGTGACGTCATTCAAGGTCCAAATATTGTCCCCTTTATAATCCGCACTTTTCGCGAATAAACTGCGCATTAGGTCTTTGTTTTCGTCATATTCCCATATATTTACTGCGGTTAGCTCTTTATCATTTACTCGCCCAATATAGATGAAATCATTGGCATCTTTAGCCCAAACGCCAGCTCGGGTAGAAACCATTTGCCCGCCAGAGACTGAAACGGTTCTTAAGTCACGAGCCATTTTTTGCGCTTGCGGAGCACCCCACTCACCCAACAGCATCACCATCATCATTAGCGGCAGTGCTGTCTTCAGTACCGACATGCCAATGTTCACTTTTGAGTAACCTGAAGCCTGCATTACCGTTAGCTCTGAGCTTGTCGCCAAGGTCCCTAGAGCAATCAATGCACCTAGCAACGCTGCCATAGGGAAGAACAGTTCGATATCACGAGGAACACTTAATAAAACAAAGTAAAGTGCATGCAATAAATCATAAGTACCACGCCCAACCTTACGCAGCTGTTCAACATATTTAATGATGCCAGACAAACCGACTAAGGTAACCAAACAGATAGTTGTGGTACCTATAATGGTTCTGCCAATGTATAAATCTAGAATCTTAAACATCTAGGCAGCCCTCTTTTTGCGAATCTTATCTTTCCAACGTCGCACAGGTAAACTATCCATTGAATTGAGCACTAACCCCACGACCAACAAACCAATATTCATCGGCCACATACCTATTACTTCGGATATTTTTCCATCTTCAATCGCCGATTTTGCAGCGCTGATAGACATAAAGTATGCCAAATAAAACAGAATAGCAGGTCCCATTTTAGCAAAACGACCTTGTCTTGGGTTTACCGCAGAAAGCGGGATAACCACAAGGGTGAGTAATGGAATACAAATAATTAGACTAATACGCCAATGAAGCTCAGCCTTTGCTCGTTTGTCAGGGTTATTGAACAATTGAACCGTGGGTAATGCTTCAAAGTCTCGCCCTTTAGGTTTGACGTCGCGCTGACCGATTAACGCATCATACTCATCAAAATCTGTTCTCATATAGTCCAGTTGGGTTGGTATTCCTTCCCATCGCGTACCATTGAACAGAGTTAAGATCTGACGACCATCAGACAACTCTTGCGCCACCCCTGAATCAGCAAAGGCAACACTTGGACGAATTGAACCTTCACCGACCGTTTGAGCAATAAAGACGTTGGTTAGCCTTTTATCTTTCAGTTCATCGATGAAGACTACCGCTGTGCCATCTGGCGTTCGCTGGAACTGGCCTTTCTGCAATAACTCAACGCTAGTGTCAGCTGCCAGATCCTCCATTATTTGCGCTTCTTTATCTTGAGCCCAAGGCGAGAAGTACAAAGAGTTAAACGCAGCAACACCAGAAGTAATAAGAGCCAGATACAAAGCAGCCTGAATCAAGAATTTATTCCCAATCCCTGTTGCATTCATAACGGTTATCTCACTTTCAGCGTATAAACGGCCAAAAGTAAGCAAAATACCAATGTATAAGCTCAGCGGTAGCATTAACAAACCCATAGCGGGCATGTTCAAACCAACCACTGTCATGATAAGTCTGGCGGGAATATCGCCATTTGAGGCTTCGGCCAACACACTGATGAATCTTTGGCTTAGAAAGATTAAAAACAGTACGAAAAAGATGGCCAACTGGCTCTTGATTGTCTCGCGGATCAAATATCTAACAATAATCACGCTAAAGTCCCTATAAGCTCGGATGCAAAACTTGTATTTTTACAGGAATCGCTATAATTTCTGATTAAACCTTTTGTTTTTCAATTTTTCTGACTAATCGATAATCAATTAACTTGCTTACGCTCATTGAGTAAACATAGCTCTTGACCAAGATTCAACAAGTTAAGCAGTTATTATCTAACATTTATTGTGGTTTGTCTTCAGGATGTAGGAGTAGGCATGGAGTTCAGTGTAAAAAGTGGTAGCCCAGAGAAGCAACGCAGCGCATGCATCGTTGTTGGGGTGTTCGAACCACGACGCCTTTCACCAGTTGCAGAGCAACTGGATAAAATCAGTGATGGATACCTAAGCTCACTGCTTCGCAGAGGTGATTTAGAGGGTAAACCAGGTCAAATGCTGTTATTGCATCAAGTACCTGGAGTGTTATCAGAACGTGTTCTGTTAGTAGGTTGTGGTAAAGAGCGTGAGCTTGGCGAGCGCCAATATAAAGAAATCATTCAAAAAACCATCAGCACGCTAAACGAAACAGGTTCAATGGAAGCCGTTTGTTTCCTTACTGAGCTTCACGTTAAAGGACGCGATACTTACTGGAAAGTACGTCAAGCGGTAGAAGCAACGCACGATGGCCTTTATACTTTCGACCAGTTTAAGAGCAATAAACCAGAGACACGCCGTCCACTGCGCAAGCTAGTGTTCAACGTGCCAACACGTCGTGAGCTGAATATCGGTGAGCGTGCAATTAACCATGGCTTAGCAATAGCATCTGGTGTTGCTGCTTCTAAAGACCTAGGTAACATGCCACCAAATGTGGCGAACCCAGCTTATCTGGCCTCTCAAGCCCGTCGTCTAGCGGATGACTATGAAACGGTCACCACTAAGATTATTGGTGAACAAGAGATGGAAAAACTGGGCATGACGTCTTACCTAGCAGTAGGCCGTGGCTCACACAATGAATCTATGATGTCGATCATGGAGTACAAAGGTAACCCTGAATCCACCGCTAAACCTATCGTACTTATCGGTAAAGGACTAACTTTTGATTCAGGTGGTATCTCATTGAAGCCCGGCGACGGCATGGATGAGATGAAGTATGACATGTGTGGTGCAGCTAGTGTTTTCGGTACAATGAAAGCCCTTGCTCAACTTAACCTGCCAATCAATGTGGTAGGTGTACTTGCTGGCTGTGAAAACATGCCAGGAAGCAACGCATATCGCCCTGGCGACATCCTAACTACTATGTCAGGTCAAACAGTAGAGGTGTTGAACACCGATGCAGAAGGCCGTTTAGTGTTGTGTGACGCTCTAACATATGCAGAACGCTTTGAACCAGATTGCGTGGTTGATGTTGCAACGCTAACAGGTGCTTGTGTGATTGCCCTTGGTCATCACATCAGTGGCGTTATCTCAAACCATAACCCACTGTCTCACGAACTTGTGAATGCATCTGAACAATCGGGTGACCGTGCATGGCGTTTACCTATGGCTGATGAATACCAAGAGCAAATCGCCAGCCCGTTTGCTGATATGGCAAACATCGGCGGTCGCCCTGCTGGCACTATCACTGCGGGTTGCTTCCTTTCTCGCTTCACCAAGAAATACAACTGGGCTCACCTAGATATTGCCGGTACAGCTTGGAAGTCTGGTCAAGCGAAAGGCTCAACCGGCCGTCCTGTATCTCTATTGGTTCAGTTCCTACTAAACCGTAGTGGACAAGAAGCCGAAGAATAATAGCCTTATACTGTGTGCTAATCTAAGTTAAGTAACGCCTCCTTCTGGAGGCGCTTTTTATTGAGAAAGATCATGTCTATAGCCACCTTCTACTTGATTGAACCTAATAGTGTTGCGGACTCGGAGCAAGGCTTTCGTGAGTATGTCTGCTACTTAATTAGGCATTTTACCAAGCAAGGCGCTCGTATCTATTTGAATACCAAAGATAAGCAACATTCAGACGTTTGGGATGACGCTCTATTTCAACTTAACGGCGCAGACTTTATTGCTCACAACCTGACCGGAGAGGGGCCTAGGCAAGGCACTCTTGTCGAGATTGGCAGTGGTTCTACTCAATTTAATCGCAGCCGTAATATTGTCATTAATCTGGCTGAAGATAATACAAACTTTGCGAGAATAGTGTCTCAAGTGGTAGACTTCGTGCCTTGCGATGAAAAAGCGAAGCATGTCGCCCGAGAAAGGTATAAAATTTACCGTCAGGCTGGCTATCAGATGCAGACGATATCCATTGCAGAATTAGACAAATAAACCAAACTTCATAGCTAAAGCATTTATCAACTGGCGGTTGATAAACCCTTAATTTATGCAGTTTGCCATCAACCAACTATCCATGTAAGAGCATTATGGAAAAGACATATAACCCACAATCTATCGAACAAGATCTGTATCAGACTTGGGAAGAAAAAGGCTACTTTAAGCCACACGGTGACACCTCGAAAGAATCATACTCAATCATGATCCCACCGCCGAATGTCACAGGTAGCTTGCACATGGGACATGCATTCCAAGACACCATCATGGATACGCTAATCCGTGCTGAGCGAATGAAGGGTAAAAACACTCTTTGGCAAGTAGGCACCGATCACGCTGGTATTGCCACTCAAATGGTAGTTGAGCGCAAGATTGCGGCAGAAGAGAACAAGACCAAGCACGATTACGGTCGTGAAGCTTTCATTGACAAGATCTGGGAATGGAAAGCTGAATCTGGTGGCACGATCACCAAGCAGCTTCGTCGCCTTGGCGCCTCTGTCGACTGGGATCGTGAACGATTCACTATGGATGACGGCTTGTCAGCTGCCACTCAAGAAGTATTCGTGCGCCTATACGAAGATGACCTTATCTACCGCGGTAAACGTCTCGTTAACTGGGATCCAAAACTGCACACTGCTATTTCAGATCTTGAAGTTGAGAACAAAGATAAGAAGGGCTTTATGTGGCACTTCCGTTACCCGCTAGCAAACGGTGCTACAACGGCAGACGGAAAAGACTACATTGTTGTTGCGACCACTCGTCCAGAAACAATGCTGGGTGATACAGGTGTTGCTGTAAACCCAGAAGATCCCCGCTATAAAGATCTTATTGGTCAGCACATTGAGCTACCTATCGTCGGTCGTCTCATTCCAATCGTAGGCGATGAGCATGCGGACATGGAAAAAGGCACAGGTTGTGTGAAAATCACTCCTGCTCACGACTTTAACGATTATGAAGTTGGTAAGCGCAACAACCTTCCAATGATCAACATCCTAACGTTCAACGCTGATATTCGTGATACTGCTGAAGTATTCAATACCAACGGTGAAGAAAGCGATGTTTACAGCACAGACCTTCCTATTAAATACCAAGGAATGGAACGTTTCGCTGCTCGTAAAGCTATCGTTGCTGAATTTGAAGAGCTTGGCCTTCTTGATGAGATCAAAGATCACGACCTAACCGTTCCTTACGGTGACCGTGGTGGCGTAGTTATTGAACCAATGCTAACGGACCAATGGTACGTTCGTACTGCTCCTCTAGCTGAGCCGGCGGTAAAAGCCGTTGAAGATGGTCAAATTCAATTTGTACCTAAGCAATATGAAAACATGTACTTTGCGTGGATGCGTGATGTGCAAGACTGGTGTATCTCTCGTCAACTTTGGTGGGGTCATCGAATCCCAGCATGGTACGACAACGACGGCAAAGTCTACGTAGGTCGTACTGAAGAAGAAGTTCGTGAAAAGAACAACCTAGCGCCAGTTGTCGTACTGCGCCAAGATAATGACGTTCTCGATACATGGTTCTCTTCTGCGCTTTGGACTTTCGGCACTCAAGGCTGGCCTGAAGATACAGAAGCACTGAAAACATTCCACCCATCTGAAGTTCTAGTATCAGGCTTTGATATTATTTTCTTCTGGGTTGCTCGTATGATCATGATGACCATGCACTTCGTGAAAGACGAAGACGGTAAGCCTCAAGTACCGTTCAAAACCGTGTACATGACAGGCCTTATCCGTGATGAAAACGGCGACAAGATGTCTAAGTCGAAGGGCAACGTACTTGACCCTATCGATATGATTGATGGTATTGGTCTTGAAGAACTAGTTGAAAAGCGTTGTGGCAACATGATGCAGCCACAATTAGCGAAGAAGATCGAAAAGAACACACGTAAGACCTTCGAAGACGGCATTGAACCATACGGTACTGACGCATTGCGCTTTACGCTAGCAGCAATGGCTTCTACTGGTCGTGATATCAACTGGGATATGAAACGCCTAGAGGGTTACCGTAACTTCTGTAACAAACTGTGGAACGCAAGTCGCTATGTTCTAATGAACACAGAAGACCAAGATTGCGGTTTTGCTCAAGGGGCAGAACTTGAGTACTCAATCGCTGATAAATGGATTGAATCTCAGTTTGAACTTACAGCGAAAGAGTTTAATGCTCACCTAGACACCTACCGTCTAGACATGGCTGCGAACACGCTCTATGAGTTCATCTGGAACCAATTCTGTGATTGGTACCTAGAGCTAACTAAACCTGTTCTTTGGAAAGGCACCGAAACTCAGCAACGTGCAACACGTCGCACGCTGATCACTGTGCTTGAAAAGACTCTACGTCTTGCTCACCCAGTTCTACCTTACATCACAGAAACAATCTGGCAGAGCGTTAAGCCACTTGTTGAAGGTGTAGAGGGCGATACCATTATGACTCAAGCACTGCCTCAGTATGAAGCAGCTAACTTCAACCAGGAAGCGCTTGATGATATTGAGTGGGTTAAAGCATTCATTACTAGCATCCGTAACCTGCGTGCAGAATACGACATTGCTCCAAGCAAGCCACTAGACGTAATGCTTAAAGCTTCTGATGCAAGTGAGGTATCTCGCCTAGAAGCAAACAAGGCTGTGCTTATGTCTCTAGCCAAGCTTGAGAACATCACTGTTCTAGAAGACGGCGCAGAGACTCCTGCATGTGCAACCTCTTTGGTTGGCAAGTCTGAACTAATGATCCCTATGGCAGGATTGATTGATAAAGACGCTGAACTTAATCGTCTAGCGGGTGAAATCAAGAAAACTGAAGGTGAGATCAAGCGCATCGAAGGCAAATTAAACAACCAAGGCTTTGTTGCTAAAGCACCTGAAGCGGTTGTTGCTAAAGAGCGAGAAAAGCTTGACGGTTACAAAGACACATTGACTAAACTTGCTGAGCAGAAAGCGACAATCGCAGCACTGTAATAGTAAGTAGTTGAATAACAAGGGTTGACGAAAGTCAGCCCTTTTTTTGTGCCTGATGTACTCTGCTGGTCGCTCATGTTTGGTGCGCTATGAGTTATTTGTCTCAGGTAGCTTTTATGTTCTCTAAGGTTCTAGATAAAGTCCAGAATGACGGTGCCAAATAGCTACATTTGATACCACCCACCTCTTCAAGAGAATCGTCATTCCGGCCATCGAGCCGGAATCTTAGGTCGTACATTGTGTACCTTTAACACGCATTCAATACCTTGATTACTTTTCCCTATCAAATTAATCAAAAAATAACTATTGACCAAATGAGAATAATTATCAATACTATTCTCAACAAAGGAAAGCACTATAGGATCCACAATGAAAAAGACACTTAGCTTTGCAGTATTACACTTCTCAATCGCCTTTACCGTAGCTTACGTTCTTACGGGTGATGTGATCCTAGGTAGTCTAATAGCAATGATTGAGCCTAGCGTTAACACTGTGGCATTTTATTTTCATGAAAAAGTCTGGAACTCAGTGCCTTACCTAAAAGCAAAACAAGCGTTTTCGCAGGTTAAAACCACCAGCTTTGCTGTTGTTCACTTTAGTGTGGCATTCACCGTTGTCTACCTAATCTCTGGAGATGCTTTAGCCGGTGGCTTGCTAGCTTTAGTAGAACCAACCATTAATACTGGCGTCTACTACTTTCATGAACGCGTATGGCGCAAATACTTCGCGCAACCAACTTTTAGCCACGCTTAATAGAGGCTTGAGTTACTTTCCAGTAGATACAAAAAAGCTCGCTAAATAGCGAGCTTTTTCAGTTAGATAGATAGGCAACGATTATTCGTCTTCATCATCTTCTTCGTCATAAACAAGCGCGTCTTCGCCCTCGTAATATGTACCCCAACCGTCATAAATAATGTCGTATTTTTCAGCTAGGTTAATCAGCGTCTCAACTTGCTGATCGATCAACTCAGGGTCTAGAGTACAAGTCATTGTTGCATCACAGCACAATAACTTTTTACCATCTTCGTCTTCAGTTTCTTCTGCTTCCAGAACCTCAAAACCCATTTTGAAAGCTTCAACAACCGCTTTTTCTAGAGTTTCAAAGTCCTCAGCAAAAAGGTGATGTTCAATTTCATACAAAGCATCAGGTTCACTACCGTCTTCAAGTAAAGCGGCGATGATATCGCGCGTCTCTTCTTTCTGAAATTCGATAAGTTCTTCGACTGATAGATACTCTTCCACTTGTGACATGGGTGTGCTCCCGAACAGGTAAAAATAATAGATTTATATACCGACGAAATATGGCACGGTTCGACACGAAATACCATATCTAGGCTCAATCTAGAGGGAGATTTCTCAATTATCCTCCTTGCTTACCTCTGTAACTTGCAACTTCACGCCATCCTTGTCATAAAGGATGGGTCATAATGATAAAGGATGCATAATGAGTAAGCTGTACGTCGGTTCAGAAGTGGGACAATTGCGCCGAGTTTTACTTAACCGCCCAGAAAGGGCATTGACCCATTTAACACCATCTAACTGCCAAGATTTACTGTTCGACGATGTTCTCGCCGTCGAAGCTGCTGGTAAAGAACATGACGTCTTTGCCGAGGCTCTACGAGACCAAGATGTTGATGTGCTGCTGCTACATGATCTTCTCGCCGACACTCTCGCTATCCCTGAGGCCAAGCAATGGTTGTTGCAGAATCAAATCTCCGATTATCGATATGGCCCTACTTTTGCCAGTGAACTTCGTGAGCACTTAGCCGATATGGATAACGACCACCTTGCTACTGTGCTCACTGGTGGTCTGGCCTACTCCGAGTTATCTATAACGTCTGCATCTATCTTGCCCAAAATGCATAAGGCTCTTGATTTTGTTATCGACCCACTACCCAACCATTTATTCACTCGCGATACCTCATGCTGGATCTATGGTGGTGTGTCATTAAACCCAATGATGAAGAAAGCAAGAAAAAGAGAAACTAACCATCTTCGCGCTATTTATCGCTGGCACCCTACTTTTGCTAAGCAAAACTTTGAAAACTATCTCGGAAATGAGAATGAGCACTATGACAACACCAATATAGAAGGAGGTGATGTATTAGTGATTGGTCGAGGTAGCGTGTTGATTGGTATGTCTGAACGCACTACTCCACAAGGCGTTGAAAACTTAGCTCATCGACTCTTTGAGACTGGGCAAGCAACACAAGTTATCGCTTTGAGACTGCCAAAGACCCGTTCATGTATGCACCTCGATACAGTAATGACCCAGCTTAACATCGATACCTTTTCTATCTATCCTGAAGTCATTAACTCCTCTTTAGAAACTTGGATTTTAACTCCATCAGAAAAAGGTCGAGTGCACGCTGTTCAAGCTGACTCATACGCTAGCGCCATCAAAGATGCTTTAGGTTTGCAAGAGCTGAAAATAGTCACCACTGGAGGAAACAGTTATGAAGCAGAGCGCGAGCAATGGAATGATGCCAACAACGTTTTAACCGTGAAACCTGGTGTTGTGATTGGTTATGAGCGTAACGTCTATACCAATGAAAAATATGAACAAGCGGGTATCAAGGTTATATCTATTCCTGGAAACGAACTCGGCAGAGGACGTGGGGGCGCACGCTGTATGAGTTGCCCTATTGAAAGAGATGCAGTTTAAGTGAATTTATATTTGATTAAAAAGCATTAATATGCAATAAATCATACATGACATCGAATGAGAGAACCCATATGGCCTACAACCTAAGAAACCGTAACTTTCTAAAACTTTTAGATTTTACTCAAAAAGAGATTCAGTTCTTATTAGAATTGTCTGCAGAACTGAAAAAAGCAAAGTATGCAGGTACAGAGCAAAAGCGATTACAGGGTAAAAACATCGCTCTAATTTTTGAAAAGTCTTCTACGAGAACACGCTGTGCGTTTGAAGTAGCAGCCTTTGATCAAGGTGCTCAGGTTTCTTATTTAGGTCCATCCGGTTCTCAAATTGGTCACAAAGAATCGATGAAAGATACCGCTCGAGTGCTCGGTCGTATGTATGATGGCATTGAATATCGTGGTTTCGGTCAAACCATAGTTGAAGAGCTAGGCGAATATGCTGGAGTGCCTGTTTGGAACGGTCTCACTGACGAATTCCATCCAACGCAAATCTTGGCTGACTTTTTGACGATGCAAGAGCATGCCCGAGGCAAGCAACTTCATCAAATCAGCTTTGCCTATCTTGGTGATGCACGTAATAACATGGGTAACTCGTTACTTGTGGGCGCGGCAAAGATGGGCATGGATATTCGCTTAGTTGCCCCAAAAGCCTACTGGCCAGAAGAAGAACTCGTTGCACAATGTCAGGAAATAGCTCAAAGCAGTGGAGCGTCGATCACTCTTACTGAAGATGTCGCATCTGGAGTTAAGGACTGTGATTTCTTGTACACTGATGTTTGGGTTTCGATGGGTGAACCCGCTGAAGCTTGGGAAGAACGCATCGCAGTAATGAAGCCTTATCAAGTGAATATGGATGCAATTAAAGCAACGGGTAATCCGCACGTTAAGTTCATGCATTGCTTGCCTGCTTTTCATGATGATCAAACTACTGTAGGCAAAGAAATAGCAGCTAAATATGGCATGCAGGGACTTGAGGTTACAGATGAAGTGTTTGAGTCTGAACACTCTATTGTATTTGATGAAGCTGAAAATCGAATGCACACTATCAAGGCAGTAATGGTTGCAACCTTAGGTCAATAATTCTGACGCAAACGCTTGCGATCGCATACTCAGTGCGTATAATCCCAGACGATAAATAGGAGGGTTGTATGCTACACCGTGGCAATCAAAACGTGACTAAGAAACACTGCCAACGCCGTGTTCCACTCCTATTCATTCAGAATTGATTCTAGCCTCCCTTTTTAGGGGGGCTTTTTTGTGCGTACTATCAGGGGAAGAAACCATGCAAAACACGCTTTTCAATAAGCACATCATCTCCATTCCAGAGCTAAACCGCGAAGAGCTTGAGCTAATTGTGCAAACGGCAGGAAAACTCAAATCAGAGCCTATGCCTACACTGCTAAAGAACAAGGTTGTCGCTAGTTGCTTTTTTGAGCCTTCTACGCGCACACGCCTATCATTTGAAACCGCGATTCAACGTGTTGGCGGCAGCGTCATTGGTTTCGATAATGGCGGTAATACTTCATTAGCAAAGAAAGGTGAGACCCTAGCGGACTCAGTACAGGTAATCTCAACCTACGTTGACGCATTTGTGATGCGCCATCCTCAAGAAGGTGCGGCTCGATTAGCATCGGAGTTTTCCAACGGTGTTCCAGTGATCAATGCGGGGGACGGTTCAAACCAACACCCTACACAAACCCTACTTGACCTGTTCTCAATCTACGAAACTCAGGGACGCTTAGATAACCTTAACGTGGCTTTTGTTGGCGACCTTAAATATGGCCGTACTGTGCATTCGCTGACTCAAGCTTTGGCTAAGTTTAACAACGTGCGCTTTTACTTTATCGCACCTGAAGCGCTAGCCATGCCTGATTACATTTGTGAAGAGCTAGATGAAGCAGGCATTCAATATAGCCTGCATACAGATATGGAAAGCGTTATTCCTGAACTAGATGTTCTTTACATGACTCGCGTTCAAAAAGAGCGTTTTGACGAATCAGAATATGCACACATCAAATCGGCTTACATTCTTACAGCCGCATTGCTGACAGAAGCACGTGAAAATCTAAAGGTTTTACACCCATTACCACGTGTTGATGAAATCACTGTTGATGTCGATAAAACACCTCATGCCTACTACTTTACCCAGGCTGAAAATGGTGTCTATGCACGTGAAGCTCTGTTAGCGCTTGTTCTTAACCAAACCCTGTAATAGAGGAGATTTAACCATGACTAAACCAACTCAATTACAAGTTGAAGCGATTAAAGACGGTACTGTAATCGACCATATCCCTGCACATGTAGGTATCAAAGTACTAAAACTCTTTTCAATGCAGAAGTCGAACGAACGTGTCACTGTAGGTCTAAACCTGCCTTCGTCGGCACTAGGTGCGAAAGATATCCTTAAGATTGAAAACGTATTCATCAACGAAGAGCAAGCCAGCAAACTCGCTCTCTACGCTCCTTGCGCTACGGTGAATCAGATTGAAGATTACAAGGTAGTGAAGAAGCTTGAGCTAGAACTGCCGAGCCAAGTTCGCGGTGTCTTTGCTTGCCCTAATAGCAACTGCATTACCCACGGTGAACCTGTTGAAAGCCAGTTTAATGTGGTTGAAAAGAAAGACAGTATTCGTTTGAAATGCAAATACTGTGAAAAAGTGTATTCACGTGAAGTGGTCACTGAGTTATAACTAGTATTCGTTAAAACAAAATAGAAATGGAATGAAAATGACGAAAGTACTGCATACTGACAATGCTCCAGCAGCAATCGGCCCTTACGTTCAAGGTGTTGACCTAGGTGGCATGGTAATGACTTCTGGTCAGATCCCTGTAAACCCAGAGACAGGCGAAGTGTCTTCTGATATTGCAGAGCAAGCGAAACAGTCTCTAGAAAACGTTAAGGCTGTGGTTGAATCATCAGGCCTAAGTGTTACCGATATCGTGAAGATGACGGTATTCGTAAAAGACCTCAATGACTTCGGCACAGTAAACGAGGTATATGGTAAATTCTTCGACGAGCATAACGTAGCAAACTACCCTGCACGCTCTTGTGTAGAAGTTGCGCGCCTTCCTAAAGATGTAGGCATAGAAATCGAAGCTATTGCAGTTCGCAAATAAGCATTCTAAAAATGACTAAAAGGGAGCCGAAGCTCCCTTTTTTATTGTTTAGTTTTTCACGCCGTCTGCGGTATTTCTTGCGTCAACTTCGTCATCCAAGTCTTTCAGCTTTTCTTCCATCTGAGCGCGGCAAAGCTCTGCCAATTTACGCACATCGGTTTTACCGTATTGAGAGGTATCTACCGGTGGTAACATCTCGATAATCACGTGGCCGTTATTCCAACGATTGAGTTTGATCTTATCTTGAGTAGTACTGCATACAATTGGAATAATTGGTGTTTCAGCACCAACTGCCGCATGAAAGGCTCCAGTTTTGAACGGCATCAAACCACGACCTCGTGAGCGTGTCCCTTCTGGGAACATCCATACAGAAAGGCTACTTTCTTTCATTTTATCGATAACTTGATCGATCGTCCCCATAGCTTTAGAACGGTTGGCTCTATCAATAAGAATGTTACCTGTTAGCCAGTAAATCTGACCAAACAAAGGTAGCCACAATAGACTTTTCTTACCAACGGTCACCACACTTGGTGTTACTGCTGAAGATATCGTGAAAAGATCCCAAGAGTTTTGGTGGTTTGCAATATATACAGCCTGGCCACGCTTATATGCATCTTCAGGAAGACGCAGTTCCAATTTGATACCAAACACACGGTGCATCGCGCCAAAGTAGCGACCAAATCTAAATACATGCTTTGGGTTTCTTGGACTAAATAGGCAGTAACCACACCCAAACACAAACATCAGTACAGCAAAAATTGCGACCATAAATATGCGCAGTAAAGCAATCATTGTTTCATTCCTAGCGATATCCTTCGCAGTTATATTGTTATACCCAACATATCCAAATCTCGGGGACATTGTTCTTTAAGAAGGTTATTACCCATGTTTACCTTGGGTTTAAACTAATTACATAAGCACACTGACAATACCTGTACTTAGCCCCACAAGTCTACCAAATAAAAAAGCCGAAACCATATGGTTTCGGCCGGAAATAGCATCTAAATATCGTAATTAGTCACTAAATCGCTCTATATTAGCGCCCAATAAGCTGAGCTTATGTTCAATGCGATCATAACCGCGATCAATATGGTAGATGCGATCAACTATGGTTTCACCCTTAGCGATACACCCTGCAATAACTAAGCTCGCTGATGCACGAAGATCTGTTGCCATTACTTGAGTACCGCTTAGCTCATCACTATCACCGCAAATCACTGTATGGCCTTCGATTTCAGCTTTTGCACCCATACGCTGTAATTCAGGCACATGCATAAAGCGGTTTTCAAAAATAGTTTCAGTGATGACACCGCCACCTTTAGCCATCATATTAAGCAAAGTAAACTGTGCTTGCATGTCGGTAGGGAAACCTGGATGTGGCGCAGTACGAACAGTGATCGCTTTAAGTTCACGACCGGTCATATCAGCAGAGATCCAATCTTCACCGGTTTCAATTTTAGCACCCGCTTCTTCTAGCTTAGCTAAAACAGCTTCTAGCAAAGATGCGCGAGTATTACGACACACAACCTTACCGCCGGAAACTGCTGCAGCCACAAGGAAGGTACCTGTTTCGATGCGGTCTGGAACAACGATATGCTCACCACCACCAAGACGCTCTACGCCCTCGATAGTAATAGTATCCGTGCCCGCGCCCGATATTTTTGCACCTAGAGTATTTAGGAACTCAGCAGTATCAACAATCTCAGGTTCACGAGCTGCGTTGTCCAGTACCGTAGTCCCCTCTGCTAGTGTCGCTGCACTCATGATGGTAATAGTGGCGCCTACGCTCACTTTATCCATGACAATGTGTGCGCCCTTTAGGCGCCCATCAACCTTCGCTTTAACATAGCCATCTTCTAGCGTAATTTTGGCACCAAGATGCTCAAGACCCTGAATATGCAGATCCACTGGGCGTGCGCCAATAGCACAACCGCCAGGCAAACTCACTTGGCCTTCACCAAATCTTGCCACTAATGGGCCCAATGCCCAGATAGATGCACGCATGGTTTTTACGAGTTCATACGGAGCACAGAACTCATTGATGCCCGATGAGTCCACCTGCAAAGTAGTGGTATCTCCATCGCGTGATGCTTTAGCACCTAACTTTTGTAGTAGTGCCATGCTTGTATCGATGTCACGCAGTTTTGGCACGTTGTGCAGCGCTACAGGCTCTTCTGCCAAGATCGCAGAGAATAAAATAGGTAAGGCGGCATTTTTAGCGCCAGAAATCGAAACCTCACCACTTAGTGGTGCTGACGATCCAGTTACTCGGAATTTTTCCATTACTTTTCCTTAAAGCGACATGAGTTTTTTATCGCGCTGCCACTCATCAGGAGTAAAAGCTTTGATTGATACCGCGTGGATATCATTACGTTGGATATATTCCATTAAAGGTGCATAGATAAGCTGTTGCTTCTTAACACGACTCATACCGTCAAAAGATTCGTCAACGGCAATGACCTCGTAGTGGCTACCTTCGCCTTTCACATGAATTTCTGCTAGCTGCAACGCATCGTCGAGCAACTTCTTAACTTGTGTACTATCCACTTTTACCCTCAATTTCGATTTCTATATGCCCCGCCAGTAACGGCATAGCATTACTTACTTCAAATAGTGTAAGCAGTTTATTTGGTACAGATCGCAACATTATATGGCAGTTACAATTTTTTGCATGTTCAATTAAGTGCAGAATGAGTGCCATTGCCGCAGAATCGGAATTTAGCACTTCATTTAGGTTGATTTCTAACCGCCTCACACTTGGGGTCCATTGTGAAATCTGCTGCCAAAGCTGGGGAACACTGTTTCTATTCAACACACCGTTAATCTCAGCATGCTGTTCATCAATTAATATCCAGGCTGCAGTATCGTTCATTATTTTGCAGACTCATAGCGAATAGGGGTTTTAGCTAGCCTCGCTAACTCTTTAGTGACTGCCGGAAGGCCATCACTGCGGATCTTGCCGCCCCACTCTGATTGCTTGCTAGATATCAGACTGACACCTTCAGCAACCATATCAAACGCTTCCCACTCGCCAGTTTTCTTATCTTTACGCCACTTAAATTCTATCTTTATTGGCGGCCGATCACCTTGCACAATTTCTACAGGAATAGAAACTATACGCTGGTCATCTCTTATCGACTTTGGCTTTGAGTAATTAATCTGTTGGTCTTTGTATTGCGTAAGCACCTGAGCATATGACGTCACCAGGTACTCACGAAAAACGACTAAGAAGTCAGCCACTTCAGCTTTGTCGGCTCTTTTCAGGTGGTTTCCTAGTACTTTCAATCCAGCGTAACGATCATTGACGTAGGGCATTAACTCCTCTTCTACAACGACTTTTAGTTGATCGGGGGACTCCCTCAACTGTGCCTGCTCGCTTTTTAGCCTGTCGAATGTGTTGCTACCTACCTGCTCCATCATCTGATACGGCTGAGTTTTATCAATAGTTCCACCCCAGACAATCGGTGAACAAAGTATTAAAATCAATGACATAAACCTAAGAATGCATTTCATACTTATTCTCCTGAACCATCACCAACGCTATATAAAAACTGTCCAATCAAATCCTCTAGCACTAATGCCGATTTAGTATCTTCAATCAAGTCGCCATCTTTGAGTAACTCTACATCTTCATCAATAAAGCCAGGTATTAAACTAATGTATTGCTCTCCTATCAGTCCTGACGTCAAGATGTGTGCACTTGAGGTATCAGGGAAGTGACCGTAGTGCTCTCCAATCGACAGGGTCACTATCGGCGTATAGTACTCAGTATCTAGGCTAATATCCGAAACTCTCCCGACGACTACCCCACCCACCTTGACGGGGGAACGCACTTTAAGGCTACCTATATTGTCAAAGTAGGCTTTTAACTTATAACTGTCTTGGCTTCCTAGTGATTTTACATCGGCAACCTTAAACACCATAAAAAGCACCGCGATGATACCAAGGATCATAAAGCTACCGACCCAGAATTCGAACTTCCTTGATTGACTCATACTTAACTTCCAAACATTAATGCGGTAAGCACAAAATCCAGCCCTAGTACGGCCAGAGAAGAATGCACTACTGTGCGAGTAGTTGCTTGACTGATGCCCTCTGAAGTAGGCACTGCGTCGTAACCATTAAACAAAGCGATCCAAACCACGGTGATAGCAAATACCAAGGACTTGATGAGACTGTTACCGATATCTCTACCTAGTTCCACAGAGGATTGCATTGCTGACCAAAAACTTCCATGGTCAATTCCCTTCCAATCAACGCCGACTAACTGACCGCCTAAGATACCAATGGCAATAAAAATCATAGTAAGCAGCGGCATCGAAATTACACCAGCCCAAAATCTTGGGTTGATGATGCGCTTTAGGGGGTCAACAGCCATCATCTCCAAGCTTGATAATTGCTCTGTTGCCTTCATCAAGCCTATCTCAGCCGTCAACGCAGAGCCTGCACGTCCAGCAAACAGTAGCGCTGTTACCACAGGACCTAATTCTCTCAATAACGACAAAGCAACCATCTGCCCCAGACTGCCTTCTGCGCCATAATCCACTAGCACCACATAGCCCTGAAGGCTCAATACCATACCGATGAAAAGCCCTGACACCATAATGATTGCCAAGGATTGCACACCTACTGAATGAAGCTGTTTAATCAGTAAAGGAAAACTTTTTAATGGTTCAGGTTTACTAAATAAAGCACCAATCATCATGAAAGTTGCTCCACCCAAAGAGCGACTAAACCTCACTCCTGAAGCGCCGAAATCAGCAACCTTGTTGATCACTTTAGACATCATCGTAGAAATAGGTCCTTGTCTAATTCTTTGGATGGAAACGCAAAGGGCACCGCACCATCTGCAGTTCCTTGCAAAAACTGCTGAACCTTTGGATCTGTACTTTGTTCAATCTCTACAGGCTGCCCTTTGGCAATGATTTTCTTGTCGGCCATCAAATACACATAATCAGCGATACTCATGACCTCAGGCACATCATGAGACACTACGATGGAAGTCATACCTAAAGCTTGATTTAACTTTTGAATCAACTCAACCAATACCCCCATCGTAATAGGATCTTGCCCCACAAAAGGTTCATCATACATAACCACTTCGGGATCCAGGGCTATCGCTCGAGCTAAAGCGACTCTTCGTGTCATTCCTCCAGACAACTCACTAGGCATCAAATCAGCAGCACCTCTCAAGCCAACCGCTTCCAACTTTAACAGCACAATGGTACGGATGAGAGACTCAGGCAGAGCAGTATGTTCACGAATAGGAAAGGCTACATTGTCAAAAACCGTCAAGTCGGTAAAAAGTGCACCAGATTGAAACAGCATGCTCATTTTCTTTCGAGTTTGGTATAGCTGTCGTCGACTCAAGGTTGGAATATGATTATCTTCAAACCATATCTCTCCGCTATCTGGCTGTATCTGTCCGCCAATTAGTTTCAACAGAGTAGTCTTACCTATACCTGACGGCCCCATGATTGCCGTTATTTTCCCTTCAGGGATCGATAAACTGATGTCATCAAAAATCACCCTATTGCCACGCGAGAAGGTGACATTATTGAGAATGATTTTGGGATTTGGTTCAGCCATCGACACTCCTTGTCCAGACCATATACACGCAATATATTAAAAAGGTTGAATAAATCAGTTAGTTGCTCGACTTAATCATAGGAATTTTATTAGACTTATGTGTAAATAATTTGTCTAAAATCTTCCCTTTTTGACAGCTTAACGTCAAAATCACTGTTTAACTCGCATCAATTAATAAAGAGTCCACTAATGATCGTAGCGATTTGTCTTCTTGTCGTCGGCTTAATCATGCTGGTATGGAGTGCCGATAGACTGGTATTCGGTTCCGCCGCACTGGCCAGAAACTTCGGAATTTCTCCTCTAGTCATCGGTATGACCATTCTAGCTATGGGCTCTTCTGCTCCTGAAATGATGGTATCTGCAACAGCAGCTCTTGAAGGTAAAACCGATACAGCGGTAGGTAACGTACTGGGCTCAAACATTGCAAACATTGCTCTTATCCTTGGTATTACAGCACTAGTTAAACCACTTTCAGTCAGCTCTGGTGTATTACGTCGCGAACTGCCTTTAATGATTGGTGTCACCTTGATTGCCGGCGGTATCATGTGGAACCACTATTTGGGATTCATGGAAGGCGTATTACTGGTCGTACTATTTGCTGCATTCATTATCACTATGCTACGTATCTCACGCGCTGAAAAGCTCAAGGGGGATACCATGATAAGTGAACAAGAATCAGAAGTCCCAGATGGCGTAGACAATAGAAAAGCCATATTTTGGGTGGTTGTCGGCCTCATCGTTTTACCTATTTCAGCAGATCTTCTGGTAAACAACGCAGTGATCATTGCTAAATACTTTGGTATGAGTGATTTAGTTATAGGTCTGACTATTATTGCCGTCGGTACTAGCCTTCCTGAGCTAGCAGCCTCTCTTGCGGGTGTAATGAAAGGAGAGGATGATATGGCAGTAGGTAATATCATCGGCTCAAATGTATTCAACATTCTTGCTGTAATGGGCATTCCGGGACTTCTAAATCCATCATTTCTCAATGAAGATGCGATGAATCGTGACTTTTGGGTAATGCTGGGGGTTTCTCTTCTATTGGTGGTCATGGCACTCGGTAAGTCCAGAAGTATCAATCGAATTGAAGGTAGTATCCTGTTCCTGTTATTTATCGCCTATCAAGGCTACCTAATCATGAATGTGTAGAATTAAATATCTAAGGAATCAACCGTGTCTTCAAAATTTGACTACCAAAAAGCTGCACAAGAAGTTCTGGACATAGAAATTGCAGGGCTCACTCAGCTATCTCAATATTTTAATGCTGATTTCAATCGCGCTTGTGATGCCATTTTAGAGAACAAACACGGCAAGGTCGTGGTAATGGGCATGGGAAAATCTGGCCATATTGGCAATAAGATTGCAGCAACATTAGCGAGTACTGGTACCTCCGCCTTTTTTGTTCACCCTGGAGAAGCCGCCCACGGCGACCTTGGCATGATAGCTCAAGGGGATATTGTTATCGCCATTTCTAATTCTGGTGAATCTTCTGAGATTCTATCGCTATTCCCTGTATTAAAACGGTTGAACATCCAGATCATCAGCATGACCGGCAAACCAAACTCCAACATGGCGAAGCTAGGGGATATTCACTTGTGTATTGCCGTTCCTCAAGAAGCTTGCCCAAGAGAGTTAGCGCCGACTAGCAGTACAACAGCTACCTTAGTGATGGGTGATGCTTTAGCTATGGCTTTGATGCAAGCAAGAGGCTTTACTACTGAAGACTTTGCACTCTCTCATCCGGGTGGTGCACTGGGTCGCAAGTTGTTATTAAAATTAGAAAACATTATGCACACTGGCTCAGCAGTTCCTAAAGTTAAAGCTGACGCTTTGATTAAGGATGCCCTGATTGAAATCAGCCAAAAAGGCTTAGGCATGACGGCTATTGTTGATGATCAGGACAAAATACTAGGTATATTTACCGACGGCGACTTGCGACGCCTTTTAGATAAGCGCATTGACATCCACAGCACTATCATTGGTGATGTAATGTCAAACAATCCAAGCTTTGCCTCGCCATCTCTGTTGGCGGTTGAAGGGCTGAATGTGATGCAGCAACGCAGCATCACAGCCTTGTTACTATGTGAAGATGATAAACTGGTTGGTGCCCTCAATATGCACGACCTTCTTAAAGCCGGAGTAATGTAATTCATGACTGAGATGGTCAACTCTCTATACGGTCCAGTTTCAACCTCTGTTTTTGCGATCGCAAAAGAGATAAAACTACTCATCTGCGATGTGGATGGGGTCTTTTCTGACGGCCTCGTTTATATGGGCAATGATGGCGAAGAATTAAAAACCTTCCACACCCGAGATGGCTACGGCGTGAAATCGCTTATGAACGCAGGTATTGAAATAGCCATCGTCACGGGTCGCCGCTCACAAATTGTTGAAAATCGCATGCGCGCTTTAGGTATATCGCTGATCTATCAGGGTCAAGATGACAAAATCAAAGCCTACAACGACATCGTTGATAAGTTAGGTATCCAACCAGAACATACTGGATACATCGGTGATGACCTCATTGATTGGCCGGTAATGGATAAGGTTGCTCTTAAAGTGTGCGTCAATGATGGACACCCATTGCTGGTTCAGCGTGCCAATTACGTGACCAAGATTAAAGGCGGACATGGCGCAGTGCGTGAAGTCTGCGATCTCATCCTGGAAGCTAGAGGTGAGCTTGAACAACACAAAGGCTTGAGCATATGACGGGTTCTCGCATTTTTCAGATAGTGCTAATCGGAGTCATCTGTATTTCCGGTTACTACCTACTGACAAATCAAGAACAAGTGGTTATTCAGATCGAGCCTAGTGCCGAACTGCCTATGTTTACTGGACGATTAGTCACGAATACCAATTATGATCAAAAGGGCATTCGCAACTACAAGATCACCTCAGAGAAGCTAGACCATTATGCCGACAGTGGCGATACCTTATTTGATAACATCGTTATGTATGTGTATCGTGAGGGGACTGTCGAAGAGTGGCAAGTAGTTTCAGATAAAGCCGTTTTAGATAACAATCATCACCTGACGCTGGAAGGCAATGTCATTGCGACCAACTTGCTTCCCGATGCCAGCTTTGAAACATTAACTACAGACAAAATGACAATTGAACTGGACACCAAAGACTTCAACTCTGATGTTCAGGTTACTCTCACAGGGCCACAGTTTGTGAATATTGGCCAAGCACTGGAGGGGAACCTGGATGAAAACGAAGCGGTACTGTTCAATAGTGTACAAGGGATCTATGAAAAAGCTCAGCCTTAGTCTTTTACTGGGAATATTGCTGTCTCCTGCTGCTCTCGCGCTATCAACAGATTCAGAGCAGCCGGTTTACATCGACTCAGACAGTCAGCACCTCGACATGAAAAGCAACAAAGTAACCTTTATTGGCGATGTAAAAATGCGCCAAGGGAGCATCAATGTTGAAGGTGATAAAGTCATTGTTTTCCGTGACCCAGAAGACGGCTCAATCAAAGAAATCGAAGCCTATGGAGAGCTAGCTAAGTTCTCTCAACTTACTGATGATGGTAAAACCATCCGCGGTCACGCAGAAGAGCTTTACTACAACATGGCAGAAGACCAATTAACTATGGTCAAACAGGCGATGCTGGCTCAGGATGGCAGTACCATTAGCGGTCAGCGCATCAAATACCATATCACTACCGAGAAAATGATCGCTGAAAGTGGCGAAGGCTCTCGAGTTTCAACGGTATTACAGCCACAACCTAAACAGCCAAAAGAGAAGAAATAGTCAACCTATGGCAATACTCAAAGCTGAACACCTAGCGAAAAGCTACAAGAACCGCAAAGTGGTTGCTGACGTGAGTCTGCAAGTAGAATCCGGACAGATCGTTGGCCTGCTAGGGCCTAACGGTGCAGGAAAAACGACATCGTTCTACATGATTGTAGGCCTAGTGGCTCGCGATGAAGGGCAAATCCTCATTGACGATCAAGACATTAGTATTCTTCCTATGCATAGCCGCTCTAGAATGGGTATCGGCTACCTACCTCAGGAAGCCTCCATCTTCAGAAAGCTTTCGGTTGAAGATAACATTTATGCCGTATTGCAAACTCGCAATGAAATATCCAAACAAGAGCGAGACGAGAAGCTAGAAGAATTACTCGATGAGTTTAATATTCAGCACATTCGTAAAAGTAACGGTATGGCACTTTCTGGTGGTGAACGTCGACGCGTAGAAATCGCCAGAGCACTAGCTGCAAACCCACAGTTTATCTTGCTAGATGAACCCTTTGCCGGTGTAGACCCTATCTCCGTTATCGACATTAAGAAAATCATTGAGCATTTAAGAGACCGCGGCCTAGGTGTTCTCATCACTGACCACAACGTGCGTGAAACCCTAGACGTATGTGAACGTGCATACATTGTTAGCCAAGGACATCTAATAGCAGAAGGAACTCCTGAGCAAGTCCTAAGTAACGAGCAGGTTAAGAAAGTTTACCTTGGTGAACAGTTCCGTCTGTAGACGGTTCGTTTCGGGCGACTCATTATCATGAAAGCGGCATTACAACTCAAATTTGGTCAGCAACTCGCAATGACCCCTCAGTTGCAACAAGCTATTAGACTGTTGCAATTGTCGAGCCTTGAGCTTCAGCAAGAGATTCAGGAAGCCCTAGATTCCAATCCATTACTACAAGTTGTAGAAGAAAATAATCACACAGACGAAAAAACAGAGTCATCGCAAGAATCATCACCAGAAACAACAGTAGTTGAAGCCAGTACTCAAGATAGCGCAGAACTAATGGCAACTAACTCCATTGGTGAAGACTTGGCAATGGATACTTCATGGGAAGATGTTTACAGTTCAAACACGGGTAATACAGGTATAGCATCGGATGATGAATTACCTATTTATCAAGGCGAGACTCAAACCAGTCTATACGACCATCTGTTATGGCAATTAGAGCTGACTCCCTTTACCGAAACTGACCATGCCATTGCTATCGCCATCATTGATGCTATTGACGATAGAGGCTTTCTAACTCTTTCTACGGCCGATATTACGGCTAGTTTGTCTCTTCCAGATATCGAAGAAGATGAAACCGTAGCAGTGCTCAAACGCGTTCAACAATTTGAGCCTTTAGGGGTAGGGTCGCGCAATCTACAAGAGTGTTTGTTGCTGCAGCTTAATGCTCTACCTGACGATACACCGCGTAAGCAACAAGCTTGCGAGATCTTAGAAAACTATATCGAACATTTAGCCAATCGCGACTACAAAATGATCGTTAAAGAAACTAAGCTCAAAGAGAGTGATTTGATCGCGGTTTTGCAGCTCATTCAGCAGTTAGACCCGCGACCAGGAAGCCAAATTGGTGAAAATGACATCGAGTATGTAATACCGGATGTCAACGTGATAAAAGTGAATGGTAAGTGGACGGTATTTCTCAATAACACGAGTACGCCTAAACTAGAAGTTAATCAGCATTATGCGACCATTACTGGTGCAAATAGCGATGACAATCAATACATCAAAGACCAGCTTCAAGAAGCAAAGTGGCTAATTAAAAGTTTAGAGAGTCGTAATGATACTCTACTCAAAGTAGCGAGATGCATAGTTGAAACACAACAAGAGTTTTTCAACAAGGGTGAAGAAGCTATGCAACCAATGATATTGAACGACGTCGCGCAAGTTATCGATATGCACGAATCGACTATTTCACGTGTCACAACTCAGAAATATATGCACACACCACGCGGTATTTTTGAGCTAAAATATTTCTTCTCAAGTCACGTCAGTAATGATGAAGGTGAGGATAAATCGTCAACCGCTATCAGAGCATTAATCAAAAAATTGGTAGCAGAAGAGAACAGCGCCAAACCATTGAGCGATAACAAAATTGCCACCCTACTCGCTGAGCAAGGGGTGAAGGTAGCAAGACGTACCGTGGCAAAATACCGTGAATCACTAGGTATTGCCCCATCGAGTCAGCGAAAACGCCTAGTTTAGGCATCACTAGAAGGAACGCTTATGCAAATCAATATCAAAGGCCACCATGTAGAGCTTACAGAGTCACTTCAAGAGTACGTTGATACCAAGTTTCAGAAATTAGAGCGTTTCTTCGAGCACATCACCAATGTGCACGTGATCTTAAAACTCGAGAAGGTCAATCATATCGCAGAAGCCACATTACACGTTAGCCAAGGCGATATTCACGCCACTGCTGAAGAAGAAAACATGTACGCAGCTATCGATGCACTCGTTGATAAGCTAGTACGCCAGCTGACCAAGCACAAAGAAAAGTTAAGTAATCACTAACCATGCAAATTAATGAAGTATTGTCGTTGGACTGCACCAAAAGTGCAGTCCATTGTACGAGTAAGAAGCGCGCTTTAGAGCTAATCAGTCAAATTGCAGCTACACATACAGGTCATGATTCAACTGACCTGTTTGAGTGTATGCTGGGCAGAGAAAAGCTAGGTAGTACAGGCATAGGCAATGGCATTGCTATCCCTCATGCACGCATGAGTAATTCAGACAAAGCGATTGCTGTACTCCTACAGTGTGATGAAGCTATTGAATTCGATGCCATTGATAACCGCCCAGTTGACCTGTTGTTTGCATTACTTGTCCCTGAAGACCAGTGCAAAGAACACCTTAAAACTCTTTCTTGTATGGCTGAACGCCTCAACGACAAGAAAGTTCTCAAACAGCTTCGTCACGCTAAGTCCGACGAAGAACTATTCGAGATTATGATCTCTGAATCGATTGAGTGTCCAAAGGGATAAATACATGTCCGAACCACGCCAACTAGTTGTTGTCAGCGGTAACTCCGGTGGTGGCAAAAGTGTTGCTTTACGCGCCCTAGAAGATATTGGTTACTACTGTGTTGATAACCTTCCGGTAACTCTGCTTAGCGCCTTTGTTGACGGTTTAAATCCACAACAAAGAAGAGTTGCAGTAAGCATTGATATTCGAAATTTACCTACAAACCCAAGTCAAGTTACTGCAGTACTGACAACCCTTGATGATGCAGTTCAGATAACGGTTTTATACCTCGAAGCCAATGAAGAAACGTTAGTTAAGCGATACAGTGAAACTCGAAGAATTCACCCTCTCTCTCTGGTTGAAGATTCACGCTCATTGCAGCAAGCTATTGTACAAGAGAAGCAACTTCTCTCTGGGCTTAAAGAGCAAGCTGATTTAGTCATCGATAGCAGTAAGCTCTCTATTCATGAACTAAGCGAGATGGTACGCAAGCGCATTTTAGGTCGCGATGGTCAAGAGTTAGTCATGGTGTTCCAATCCTTTGGTTTCAAACATGGCTTACCCTCTGATGTCGACTATGTGTTTGATGTACGATTTCTTCCGAACCCTCACTGGGAGCCTGAATTACGGCCTCTGACTGGTTTAGATAAACCTATTCAGGACTACTTGTTTGGCTTTGAGGATGTGGTTGAACTCAAAGAACAGATACAAGCTTTCATCGAGCGCTGGCTACCGTCTTTAGAGAAGAACAATCGCAGTTACCTTACGGTGGCTATAGGCTGTACTGGTGGCAAGCACCGTTCTGTTTTTCTAACACAACAAATCGGTGAGTATTTCCAACAACAAGGCCAACACGTACTGATTCGTCACAACGAGTTGGAGAAAGGCCGATGCTAGAGTCTCGCACCTTACTTATCGTCAATAAGCTAGGCTTACATGCTCGCGCAGCCGTTAAATTGGTAGAGCTAGCACAAAGCTTCGATGCTAAAGTCAGCGTTCACAACGAAGAGAATAGCGCCGAAGCAGACAGTGTAATGGCTTTGCTAATGCTAGAGTCTGCTCAAGGTGAATACGTGACTGTCACCGCAGATGGTACTGAGGCACCACAAGCTCTCAACGCTATTTGCTCACTTATCGAAGGCAAGTTTGAGGAAGATGAATAGTTTTCGTCCACTCAAATTAATTTTCTCTTTTAGTCTTAGGGCCTGCTGACCTTTTGCGATTAAATTTTGCTCGACCAGAAGCCATTTAATCAAGGCGAGCGTATTGCCGCCTAGTCATCTAAGCAAAAGACGCTCAACGACGAGTAAATGGTTTCTGGCCGAGCCCTTCGGGTAGCGGTTTGTTGGGCATTTCTACGGCGTTAGCCCCTTTTCATGTGGAAGCACCACACCTAAAAGTGACTGCCTTGTATAAATACTCAACAAATCGCTACAAAAATCAACTCAAAAGGTCAACAGGCCCTAATAACTTATTAACCCCTTGAATAAAATAAGCTAATATCCTTCTATTAAACTATTCAGTGTTCACAAATCTAACGGAGGCAAATAATGGCGGAACAGATCGAGTTTGATCAAGCCCACCAAACGCTCCAAGAAGTTAGTGATGCATTGGATAACGGTCGCTTTGTCTTCGTACGACGCCAACTGCAAAGTATGGAGCCAGAGGATATTGCCCACCTCCTCGAAGCCTCCCCAAGAAAAAGCCGTGAAGTATTGTGGCAACTCACCGATCCCGAAGATTACGGTGAGATCCTTGATGAATTAAGCGAAGACGTTAAAGATAACCTCGTCTCCAAAATGGCTCCTGGCAAGCTTGCAGAAGCAACAGAGGGCATGGATACCGATGATGTAGCCTACGTACTTCGAAGTCTGCCTGATGATGTCTCACAGCAAGTTCTAGGCCAAATGGATGCGGCAGATCGACTTCGCGTCGAGAAAGCCCTTTCCTATCCAGAAGATACCGCTGGCGGGATAATGAATACCGACGTAACCACGATTCGTGACGATGTCGATATTGACGTAGTTCTTCGCTACATGAGAATGAAAGGCGAATTGCCTGAGGCAACCGATACCTTATATGTTATTGATAGTGATGACCGACTTATCGGTAACTTATCACTAACAACATTACTGACTACTCAACCCGACATTCCTGTCATTGATGTAATGGAAGATGCCGATGAGGCGATCTCTGTTGACCTCAGTGATACTGATGTTGCTAGCCTATTTGAACGTCGAAACTGGGTATCAGCTCCTGTTGTGGATGAGAATCAACACCTAGTCGGTCGAATCACTATCGATGATGTGGTTGATATCATTCGTGAAGATGCCGAACATTCAATGATGAGTATGGCTGGTCTCGATGATGATGAAGATACCTTTGCTCCTGTAGTGAAATCAGCGCGCCGTCGAAGTGTATGGCTCGGAGCCAATGTTCTAGCCGCATTGGCTGCCGCTTCTGTTTCAAACATGTTTGAGGCAACCCTCGAACAAATGGCTGCGATTGCTATCCTAATGACTATAGTGCCATCAATGGGCGGTGTTGCGGGTAACCAAACCGTAGCACTGGTTATTCGTGGTTTAGCACTTGGACATATCGGTGACAGTAACCGCAAAGAACTCTTAATGAAAGAGGCGGCAATAGGCTTCTTAAACGGCATCCTATGGGCGCTGATTATTGGTGCGATTGTAGTGTTCTGGAAGAGTGATTGGATGTTAGGTCTGATTATTTCTGCAGCTATGCTAACCAACCTATTTATAGCTGGCGTCGCTGGTGTAACCGTACCTATTGTGCTGAAAAAGATGAACATTGACCCAGCTCTTGCAGGCGGTATGGCCTTAACGACCATTACGGATGTTATTGGCTTGTCGGTATTCCTTGGTTTAGCAACGGTATTTTTGCTTTAGAGCATTGGTTAAATAGATCCCCCGACCGAGATGCATGCCCAGAAAAGCGTTCGGGGTGATGTGTCTTAAGTCTGTCATGCCCGAAGTATTTTATCGGGCATCTGCTTCTTACATATACCAACTAATAACACAGTCACTAGATCTCCGATAGAAGCGCTCGGAGATGACAATTTCACGTTCAAAACATCAAATTTAATCCAATAAAAAACGAGCCAAACGGCTCGTTTTTTGTCACTGATTGCTAAGCTTAAGCACCTGCAACCTTCATCGATTCAATGAGCATCGAGCCAGTTTGGATCTGAGAGCGAGTCTCCACATCATTACCTACAGCAACAATTTTCTGGAACATATCTTTGAGGTTACCAGCAATAGTAACCTCTGATACAGGGTACTGAATCACGCCATTTTCAACCCAAAAGCCAGCCGCACCACGAGAGTAATCACCGGTTACGCCGTTAACACCCTGCCCCATCAATTCAGTGACTAAGAAACCTGTACCTAGTTCCTTGAGCATTGCTTGATAATCTTGACCTGTAGATTGAACAAACCAGTTGTGGATACCACCAGCATGTCCTGTTGTCGTCATACCTAGCTTCCGAGCGGAATAGCTCGTTAATAGGTAGGTCGCAAGCTTGCCATCTGTGATGATGTCGTAATCTTTGGTCTGCACACCTTCACTATCAAATGGTGTTGATGCTAGACCACGTAATAGATGTGGCTTCTCATTGACGTTAAACCACTCTGGCAATATTGTCTTGCCTAGGTGATCGAGCAAGAAAGACGATTTGCGATACAAGCTACCACCACTGATCGCAGTAACCAAGTGCCCCATCAAACCTGTTGCTACTTCTGCAGCAAACATAATAGGGTATTCACCGGTTTCAATCTGACGAGCATCAAGACGATCGACGGTTCTTTGAGCCGCTTTTAAGCCAACCTCTTTCGCTGACCAAAGATCTTCCGTTCGACGAGCTACGCTATAGCTATAGTCACGCTCCATATCGCCCGTAGCACCTGCACCAATCACACAACAGCTTACACTATGACGACTAGATGGATAGCTCGCGAGTACTCCGTGAGAGTTACCGTACACTCGAATACCATAGTGTGTATCGTAGCTTGCACCGTCACTCTGTTTGATCTTATCGCTGTAACTAAGAGCCGCTTCTTCAGCTTCAATGGTAATTTGTGCAATTTGGTCAGGATCTGGCTCGTAAGGATGGAAAAGATCTAGGTCTTTTATCTCTTTGACCATAAGATCTGCTGGAGCAGGACCTGCACATGGGTCTTCAGATGTGTATTTGGCAATATCTAGGGCTGCAGCCACGGTTTGTGCGATAGCTTTCTCGCTCAAATCAGAGGTAGAGGCACTTCCCTTCTTTTGACCTCGATAAACTGTGATACCCAGAGCACCGTCGCTATTAAACTCGACGTTCTCCACTTCACACATACGAGTGGATACACTGAGACCGGTAGATTTGTTGATCGCAACCTCAGCACCATCGGCCTCGGCAGAGGCTAAACTCAATGCTTTTGAGACAGCTTCTTCTAATTCTACTTTTTGTTGGGCAATTTGTTGTCTAGCGTCCATAGTTAAATCAAATATTTGCAGGCAATAAAGGTTAGAATAACAAGCTTTTCGCATTCTCCCCACTTTGTTTGGTAAAATAAACGACATTAAGCAAAATACGCATTAAGAATTGAGTAACTAAGAGCAGATTATGGCCAGAAAAAATCAGAAAGCCCCTTGGGAAGAAGAAGAAGAAATCATTTGGGTAAGCAAAACCGAAATGAAAGAGGACATGGAAGCCCTGCAAAAACTAGGTGAAGAGCTTGTAAGCTTAAAACCTTCAGTGCTAGAGAAGTTTCCATTGCCTGAAAGCCTAGCTGAAGCAATTAAAGATGCGCAGCGTTTTAATAAAGAAGCAAAACGTCGCCAATTGCAGTTCATTGGCAAGCTAATGAGACAAATTGAAATTGAGCCAATTCAAGCCGCGCTCGATAAGCACCACAATAAACACTCGCAAGCATCATCAGAGCTACACAAGCTAGAAGCATTGCGTGACCGCGTTGTTGAAAATGGTGACGCTGCAATTGAAGAAGTGCTGACTCAGTTTCCATCAGCAGATAGACAGCGTTTGCGCCAATTAGCTCGTCAAGCTAACAAAGAGAAGAAAGCAAGTAAGCCGCCTAAGGCTTATCGTGAGATCTTTCAAGTGTTGAAAGAATTGAACGAAGAAGTTTAATACACGCATCGTCATCCTGAACTTGATTCAGGACCTTAGATACAGCTCTAGTGTGTACTTTATAGATCTGTACTTTCTAAGGTCCTGGATAGCCGCAGGGCGGCTTCCAGGATGACGGGGATTGCATTAATATTTAGATCACTCGAACTAATCAGTACCACCAACAGTAATACTGTCTAGCTTCAATGTAGGCTGGCCAACACCCACAGGAACGCTTTGTCCTGCTTTGCCACACACACCAACACCTTTATCTATCTGTAGGTCATTACCCACCATAGATACCTGCTGCATTGCTTCTATACCTGAACCGACCAAAGTTGCACCTTTCACTGGGCGAGTGATCTTGCCGTCTTCAATTAAATAAGCTTCTGAAGTTGAGAACACAAATTTGCCAGACGTAATATCCACCTGACCACCAGCAAAGCTTGGGGCATAAATACCCTTCTTCACCGTAGAAATTATCTCTTCTGGGGTGTGTTGACCCGGTAGCATGTAAGTGTTCGTCATACGTGGCATAGGAAGGTGCGCAAATGATTCACGACGACCATTGCCCGTTGGAGCAACGCCCATTAAACGAGCATTAAGCTTATCTTGCATGTAGCCTTTTAGAACACCGTTCTCAATCAAAGTATTGTATTGCCCTTCGACACCTTCATCATCTATATTCAATGAGCCACGACGATCTAACATAGTGCCATCATCAACGATAGTACAAAGATCCGAAGTCACCTTCTCTCCCACTTTTCCAGAGAATACGGATGACTGCTTACGGTTAAAATCACCTTCCAGACCATGCCCAACCGCTTCGTGTAGCAGTACTCCCGGCCAACCGGCTCCAAGAACAACAGGCATAGCGCCTGCAGGTGCAGCACCTGATTCAAGGTTAACAAGAGCAAGGCGGATTGCCTCATCAGCCATGTGTGTAGCGACAGTTTTAGCACCATCCATTTCTAGGAATCGTTGATAATCATAACGACCACCACCACCAGATGAACCACGCTCTCGACGCTCTCCACGCTGAGCTAATACACTAATAGAAAGGCGTACTAAAGGACGAATATCTGTTGCATAAGTGCCATCTGTTGCGGCAACCAGTACCTGTTCGTAAACACCACTGATACTGATATTGACCTCAGAAACCAAAGGCTCCTTAGTGCGAATGTAGACATCTAGCTCTTTTAAAAGATCGATCTTTTGCTGCTTTTCGAGGCTTTGTAAAGGATTCACACTTGAATAGTGCTGATGAGAATGATGTCGAGAAAATGCCTGCACTTGAGCCGTTTGCCCTTGCTTAGCAATACCACGCGCTGCAATTGCACTTTGTTTTAAGCTATCAGCCTGAATTTGGTCAGAATAAGCAAAACCCGTTTTCTCACCGCTTACTGCTCTAACGCCTACGCCTCTATCGATATTAAATGAGCCGTCTTTGATGATGCTGTCTTCTAGGACAAGCGTTTCATGCCAGCTTGACTGGAAATAAACATCTGCATAGTCGATATCTCGAGTAGCGATCATAGAAAGTGTATTGTTGACATCCTGCTCAGTAAGGCCTGTAGGGGCCAGCAGTTCTTGTTCTACTTGTTCAATAGTCATAATCTACTCTTTATCCTCATTATTGATGAGGTTAGAAATTTTCTGATGTGAAGCGACAGGCATTGCCTTGCGAACCTTCTCCACTTGATGTAATTCAATGTCAGCTACTAAGTTGCACGGAGTCATAGCCCCTTGTGTGATGATTTTTCCCCATGGGTCAATAACCATAGAGTGCCCCCAAGTTTGTCTGTTGGCAGAGTGGTAGCCACACTGTCCTACGCCAATTACCCAAGCTTGGTTTTCAATAGCTCTAGCACGAAGTAATACTTCCCAATGCGCTTCTCCTGTGACCGCCGTAAAAGCAGCAGGCACTAGAATAATATCTGCCCCCTGCTCTCGCAGAAGGTTATACAGGTGTGGGAATCTTAGGTCATAACAAATCGAAAGCCCTAACCTTCCTATAGGCGTGTCTGTTACTTGAGTTTGAATACCATGAGCAAAGCAATCAGATTCTTTATAGCTACCATGTTCATCCTCAACCTCAACATCAAACAAGTGCATCTTGTTATAATGTGCGACTAACTCTCCGTTATTGTCAAAAACTAAGCACGAAGAATAAAGATGTGTCGCATCATAACGTATAGGAAAAGAGCCAATCACGATCCAAGTTTGCAGCTCTTTTGCCAATTGCGCCAATTTGGATTGAATTGGACCAGAGTTTAACTCTTCCGCGATTTCTTGATACGCCAATGCATTATCAAACAGCAAGCTATTTTCTGGGGTCACAATCAACTGACAACCTTGCTTGACCAACACTCGCAACTGTTGCTCAATGAACTGCAAATTCACAGAAACATCATTGCCTGATGTCATCTGAATCAACCCTATCCTTGGTTTATCCGCCATGAATTATTTTCCCTGTGATTCTGAGCGAAGCTGTTTTGGAACCTCGTAATCCGCCTTACGTCGAGACTTCTCTTTAACTTTAGGCGCATTCATTGGGCCTTTTACCTCATAGGTAACTTGAGTAATAATCTCTACAACCGGTGCAACTACTGTACTTATTGCCAATACATAAAGAGCCGTCTGCGGTGCCACAGCAAAAGCGGTCAACATAGGTATACCAGACGTAACATCCGGTTTAAACGTGACTTCCGCATCGACTGTCTGAGTATTCAAGTTGGCTAAACCACGGATGGTCATGTCTCCGGAGATAGAGTCCATCTTTAAGTCATTGGTAACAAAAATGCCCTCTTCTACCTTACCGGTACCCTTGATAGAGTCGAATGCTAAACCATCATCAAATACATCGCTGAAATCGAGTTGCATACGTCGAATAATAGAGTCGAGGCTAAACATACCCAAAAGCTTTGCTGCACCTCCAACATCTGAGATAACACCACGACCGAGCTCTGCTTTGAGCGTACCGTTAATCGTGTCAACGTGCATATTCCATGGAGACCCTTGCCATTCTAATGATGAATTCAGATCAAAAGAGGCTTTCTGTATGCCAGAATCAATACCAAAGCGTGCCATGATTTCAGAGTTATCTTCACCCTTCATATTTAAATCAAGATGCGTTGTACTGTCATCATCGCTTAATTCCCACCAACCACTAGCTAAGACACTTGATGTACCACTAGTAAAGTTAGCTTTATCCCAAACAATACGTTGGCCTTGATGATTCATCACCACATCAACTTTGCCGACCTTGTAACCCTGCATCCAAAAATCATCGACCTTAAAATCAAGGTTAGGCATTTTCTCAAAAAACTGTCGATCAAAATCTGTAATCAGTGGTTTGATGTCACCATTCTTATCTTTCACTTCGCCTTTAGCGACGGACTCTTCAATTAAACTCTTTGGCTCAGAAAGATAAAGTTGCAGTAGCGACAGGTTAACCCCAAGATTGGACCCATCATATTCAGCCTTACCTTTTATCTGCGAACTATCTACATTAAATAGCCATTTCTCTGCTCTCTTCCTGGCAATAAAGTCCACTTCATTCCAATCCAAACCACCTACTTTAATACTATTAGATTGTACTTGAATACGTTGTGGAACAGGGAACTCGGGAGCATTAAGCTCACTAAGGATAGGCTTAGGTCCAACACTAGGTCGCTCCAATGCATCCATCCATTCATCAAGATTAAATTCAGGCAAGCGTAATGAAGCATGGTGACCCACGATAGGGCTTACTCTGAAACTACCCGAGCCAATCACAGTATTGGTTGCTTCAAGAACCGGTCTTCCCTGAGTAATATCAATTTCGGTCTGAAATTTAGCGGTAGGAAACTGTAGCCTAGCTGAAATCGACTCTTGATTACCAGATGCTTGCATTCGAGCCTGCCAGTTATCCCCTACCTTTTTGTTCATTGGCGCAGGATAGGTACTCGCAAGAGAAGTTAAATTGGCTTTAGCATCTATCTGATAAGTAAAACCAACATCATTAATTTGTAAATCGATCCCCATATTCCATGGCGCATGTCCCGATATAGGCTCGAGCCAAGTCTTACCCAAATAAGGAATCAGCGGTTCAGCGCGCCAATCACCTATAAGGTCCATTCTGGTGTCGTAACTCGACTCTGCATTTTGCCCAACAAAGTCGAAGGTAATAGGTTGCTCCAGCAAGTTAGCACTAATTCCTGATGAGCGAACAACATCATTATCAAACTCAATTCGACCCGATGCTTTTTTCAATAGCATTGGTGGTGCTGTAATATTGATATCATTTTCACTAAGATCTGCATAACCCCACGCTCTAGGTTCCTGCTCTTCATTGAAAGGAATCTTAAGCTGGAACTGTGATTCAACCTTACCCTTGATATCGACGGTCGTAAGCACCGCCCCTACAGACCCCACTAATGGAGAGGCGCTCATATAATCCCGAACGTCCTTTCCTTCCGCCTTAGCAGCTGCAAAAATTTCTATATGCCCATTCCCATACATACGAGGAATTTGCCCTGAGATACGGTCAGCCTGAATATTAAGGAGCTTGGCATCTTTCGAGTCGAGGAACATAGTCTCGTTCTGGAATAGAAGGTCCAGTTGCATGTCGGTCAATGGTGGCCATTCGGTACTAAAGCTAAATTTGGTTTTGCGTAGCGGTACCCACGCTTGAAAAATACCGCTGTTATCGTTGTATGGGAAACTAGACAACTCTCCATACCACAACAGTTTTGCTGTTTTTACTCGACCACCTTGAATACCAGCAGACAGGTAATCGGTAAGACCTCGCCCTAGAGCAAGAGTCGGTAAGTAACGCCAAGTTTGTCCCGCATTCAGCAAGTCAGCTTCTGCATAGAAAGATAAAAATGCAGGGGCATCTTTTGGAAAGTCTAGTTTGAAGGCTCCCAGGACTTGTAAATCTGGAGTAGCGGCTGTGACTTTATCTGACCATAAACTCCAGCCGTTATCATCTGATTGCCAAACTATATCAACCTCTGCTTGGCGTATCTTAAGAGGAGCCTGAAATACTTCCCCATAAGGGAGCGTGTCATCAAGCATAGTGACCGTTGCTTTCGCGAGATCTGAGCGACCAAATATTCTCGCCTCTAAGGTATGAAACCCTGGGATCAGTTCCCAGTAATTCATACGACCGGCTTTTACCTTAGCCGAATACCGAAGTGTCTCTATGCCTTTCCCCATTGATACACGAATGTCTTGGATTGTGCCTCCAAGACGAACGGTATCCACCCACTCTTCACTCTTTTCCATATCAGGCAGTAGATCAAGGATCGGGGTAATGCTTTCTAACTTTATTTGGTTAGCATTCAATCGCCACGTCTCTGGAGACCACTCGAATGCCACATTCAAGTCTGGCCAAGAGGTACCATTTGAGCTGAACGCAAGGTCTTGCGCATTTAACTGCCAACCATTCTCTGTTGGATCGAGTTTGGCCACTCCCCCTTTAATAGAGATCGCGTTGGAGATATCATCTTTATCGCGCCACTCTAATTTAGATGGAGATATATCAAGGTAGGCGTCAACCGGCTGATTATGCTGTAGAGAAATCCATGTATTGAGGCTAACTCTACCCTTATCAATAATCACACCATCGGCAAGATACGGAGATACCCAAGGGGTGATATCGAAGTTATTACCTTGCAGATAAAAGTCGCCACTGATATCGGATAGGCCATTGTGGTCATAAAAATCGGCAGTAACACTAATGCTGTTAAGCTGCACATCTTTAACGCTCACTACACCATCAGCGCGGTGTCGGTTATCGTTATTGAGCCAAGCCAACTTTTCTATATCTATCTCACGCACATCACCAGAAATATCTGTAAAAATCACGCTCGAGTTAGTCAGTGAAAACTCACTTAACTGGCGTAGCAACAGATTTTCTAGACTGGTGAGTAATTGCTGCTCACCCTTTTCAGAGGAATCGGATGACTGGGGATTTGTTTTGAATAGATCGATATCGCTGATATCAATATGCAAACCATCAACGGTCAACTCACTTACCTTAGGTTGAAGGCTTAGCAGTGAATCGATTAGGTCAAATTCTGCGCGAACCTCACCAACCGAAAAGGCTTTAACACCCTGAGGTATGTCGGCTTCTAAGCCAGAAAGTGAAAGTGATGGGTGGGTATTTTTCCAGTACCCATGAACCTCACCAATGGTGAAATTTAATCCAGAGACTTGATTGAACCAAGTTTGAATATCATCTTGGTAGTGATCTAAGCGAGGCAAAGTAACACGTAAAGCGGTGACTAGCACCGCTAACGAAACAAAGATAAAGACCAGCAACGATAAAACTAGTCGCTCTAGTCGAACTGCGAATGACGCCAATGAAACATTATCCTACATCATAACTACGTCGAACTGCTCTTGAACATAAAGCGGTTCAGCCGTGATTTTAACTTCTTTACCAATAAACAGTTCTAACTCAGCTAGCGCATGAGACTCATCACCATGTAATGCGTCTGCTACTGCTATCGAAGCATAAACTAAAAATTTATCTGCATCGTACGCTCGGTTTACTCGAGTGATTTCGCGGAGCACTTCATAACAAACAGTTTCAACTGTTTTTACTGAGCCTCTACCTTCACAGCTAGGACAATCAGAACACAGTACATGCTCAATACTTTCCCTAGTGCGCTTGCGCGTCATCTCAACCAAACCTAACTGAGTAAAGCCATTTATGTTAGTTTTCACTCGGTCATGGCTGAGTGCGGCCTCCAGTGAGGCGAGTACTCGCTTACGGTGCTCATCGCTGGCCATATCAATAAAATCGATAATGATAATGCCACCTAAGTTACGTAATCTTAGTTGGCGAGCAATGGCTTCTGTGGCTTCTAAGTTGGTATTGAAAATGGTTTCTTCAAGATTACGACGGCCTACAAATGCCCCGGTATTGATATCCACCGTAGTCATCGCTTCGGTTTGATCAATAATGAGATAACCACCTGATTTCAATGTAACTTTACGATCTAGTGAGCGTTGAATCTCGCTCTCTGCATCGTATAAATCAAAGATAGGCTTATCACCATCATACAGCGCCAACTTTTCCATCAACTCAGGAACAAACTCTTCTGTGAATTCCAGTAAAGAGTCATACACCATACGTGAATCGACCTGAATTAAAGAAAGCTCAGTGCCAACGAAATCACGTAAGATACGAGGAGCAAGTCCTAGTTCACCATAGAGCGTCGAGCGAGTAATGTACTTAGAGCGACGCTCCATTACCTTAACCCACAAGCGTTCAAGAAAGGCTGCATCTTGTGCTAATTCTTTCTCATCGGCACCTTCGGCAGCAGTACGAATGATAAAACCACCCGACTCACTGCAATATGGAGCAACAATTTTCTTCAGACGGTTGCGCTCTTGCTCAGATTCAATGCGTTGTGACACGCCGACATGGCTAGCACCGGGCATGAAAACAAGATAACGAGATGGGAGAGTAATATCAGTTGTTAGACGAGCACCTTTGGTCCCAAGCGGATCTTTAACCACCTGAACCACAATATCTTGCCCTTGGCGAACTAGTTCAGAGATATCTCGAACTTTAAATTGCTGCTTTTCATTTTCAGCAACACACTCGGTATGAGGAACAATATCAGAGGCGTGTAAAAATGCAGCTTTATCCAGTCCAATATCAACAAAAGCGGCTTGCATGCCAGGAAGAACGCGACTCACTCGCCCCTTGTAGATATTACCGACAATGCCTCGTCTAGCTTCTCTTTCAATATGGACTTCTTGAAGGACACCGCCTTCGATCATTGCAACCCGCGTCTCACTCGGGGTTGAGTTGATCAATAACTCTGCACTCATAGCGCACCTCTAAATCTTATAAAAATTGGTGCAAGAGCTGTTCGGTTTCAAATAAAGGTAGACCTACAACTGCGTGGTAACTGCCCTCAATACGGGTAACAAACTTACCGCCTATCCCCTGAATCCCGTAGCTTCCTGCTTTGTCGCACGGTTCGCCAGTCAGCCAATAATCTTCTATTTCTTGGCGGCTGAGGGGCTTAAACCATACGTCTGTAATACAAATAATAGTTTCTGATTTTTCGGCATCACATACACATACAGCCGTCATCACTTGGTGCTTAGCATTAGACAGTTGACCCAACATATCTATGCTTTGTTGTAGCGAGCTCGGTTTTTCGAATACTCGCTCGCCTTGCGTAACTATGGTGTCTGCACCAATAACAATAGGTTTTGCATTATCCTCAGAGCGAGCGTGTTGCAGAACCGCTTTTGCCTTACTTTCAGCTAATCGCTGTACGTACTGACTAGGGGTTTCTCCCTCACTACGTACTTCTTCTATATCACTGATAAGTATAGTGAATTCATAGCCAAGTTGAGATAAAAGTTCGCGTCTTCTTGGAGAGGCAGACGCAAGAATTAGAGGCTTATGCATGACTTATCGTACTCTCCAAATGCGACGCACTCGGCGCAACAATAAAAATAGCCATGGCCATAGAATACCGTTAATTAAACCTACCCACAGTGACGCAGGATTAAATACCACATCTTGGATGACAAATTCGCCAAAGAACTCAATTAAGACACTCAACATGGTAAGTAGTGCCATAATCAAAGCTTGCTGCCACAGCGCCATGTTACGAAGTACTAGGAAATTGATCGCTACTAGATAAGTAATGATAGCCATCATCATGCCACGAACGCCAAGCGTCGAGCCTAGCAATAAATCCCATATCAGCCCCAGAATTAAACCAGTTCCAACATTGACTCTATGTGGCGCAGCCATCACCCAGTAACAGGTAACCAGCACCAACCAAGATGGGCGGAATACGTCCATAGTGCCCGGCCAAGGGATGGTTTGCAGAACTAAGGCAATTAAAAACGTTACCCAAATAACGAGCTTGCTACTAAAGACACTATTCGCCATCTTCGACCTCAATAACGGGTTGCTCAGGCTGAACTGGAGCTTGCTCTAGAGTGATGTCTTGCTCATCTTGCTGTGGCCACACCAACAGCAAATACCGTAAGCGACCAAAATCTACCGCAGGTGTTGCAGTAATCGTTGAAAACTCACGGTGGTTATCAATCTGCACTTTGCTTACCGTAGCGACAGGATATCCTTCAGGGTAAATACCACCTAAGCCAGAAGATACCAATACGTCGCCTTCTTGAATATCAAAGTTACTCGGGATGTGTTGAAGGTGGATATTGGTTTGATCGCCACTGCCTGCTGCAATCACTCGAATATCATTACGAATCACTTGAACAGGAATAGCAGAATTAGCATCGGTTAACAGTAGTACTCGGCTATTGTGAGCACCGACTTCGGTAACTTGTCCGACGATACCGTTTTCATTAATTACAGGCTGACCTGGATAAACCCCGTCAATATGGCCTTTATCAATCACAATCTGCTGATGGTAAGACGATGAATCTACCGCCATTACTTCAGTCACCACTTTCTTTTCATCACGTACAAATGTTGAACCAAGTAGTTTTCTAAATCTCTGATTTTCTTCTTTATATTGAGAGAGCAAAGAAAGCTCACTCTTCATTTTAAGAAGTTCTTCACGTAGCACTTTATTAGTAGTCAGCAATTGCTGTCTGCTACTAAAACGCTCATAGACGCTGCCAAACATACTGCGCGGTAAGTCCGCAAGATATTGAATTGGCGCTACCGTACTATTCAACACGTAGCGTACATTTGAGAAGGTATCTAAACGACTATCAGCCAACATTAAGCTGGCTGATAGTAATACGGCAAAAAAGAGTCTCAATTGCAGAGATGGGCCTCTGCCAAAGATTGGATTCATTCTTTATTACCCGTTCTAATTGCTAATCGGGAAAATCCAATGAAAGAGTTATTCTTCACTGAATAGATCACCGCCATGCATATCAATCATTTCTAAAGCTTTACCGCCGCCACGAGCAACACAAGTTAGTGGTTCTTCAGCAACAACAACAGGGATACCGGTTTCTTCAGTTAGTAGACGATCTAGGTCTTTCAGTAGCGCACCGCCACCTGTCAATACCATGCCGTTTTCTGAGATATCTGATGCCAACTCTGGAGGACACTGCTCTAGTGCAACCATTACTGCAGAAACGATACCAGATAGAGGCTCCTGAAGGGCTTCTAGGATCTCGTTTGAGTTTAGACTAAAGCTGCGAGGCACACCTTCTGCAAGGTTGCGACCACGAACTTCTAGTTCTTCTACTTCATCACCTGGGTATGCTGAGCCGATCATGTGTTTGATCTTCTCTGCTGTTGCTTCACCAATCAAGCTACCGTAGTTACGACGAACGTAGTTAATAATCGCTTCATCAAAGCGGTCACCACCGATGCGAACAGAAGAAGAGTAAACCACACCGTTTAGTGAGATAACTGCAACCTCAGTAGTACCACCACCGATATCAACAACCATAGAACCCGTTGGTTCAGAAACACGTAGACCTGCACCAATTGCCGCAGCCATTGGCTCGTCAATTAGGTAAACCTCACGAGCACCTGCACCTAGCGCAGATTCGCGGATAGCACGACGCTCAACTTGTGTAGATCCACAAGGAACACAAACAAGTACACGTGGGCTTGGTTTAAGGAAGCTGTTGTCATGAACTTGCTTAATGAAGTGCTGAAGCATTTTTTCAGTCACGAAGAAGTCAGCTATTACGCCGTCTTTCATTGGACGGATAGCTGAAATATTCCCTGGAGTACGCCCAAGCATTTGCTTCGCATCATGACCTACAGCTGCAACGCTTTTCGCAGAGCCTGAACGATCTTGACGGATAGCCACTACTGATGGCTCATCAAGGACAATACCTTGTCCTTTAACATAAATTAGTGTGTTCGCTGTACCCAAATCGATAGACAGGTCGTTTGAGAACATTCCGCGAATTTTTTTAAACATATCTAAGCGCTCTTCTCACAATCTTTGGAAGACAAAATTGTACTAAATGTACCAATGCCACACTTATTCAGCAAGGCATTGGATTACAAAGATTGATATAAAGTGCCTTTTTCTGACGTTGTCCTGACTTAGGCGCTAAAAAAACCATTTTAATTGGCAAATAACTCGCTTTCACCTTTAAATATGATCCGATCGTTACCTCGGAAAGTACCAAAGGTCACAACCGTTGATGGGTCTTCGTCACCTTGGTCTCTCCAGTTGTATTGGAGCCATGGTTGATCGACAAGAAGGCCTGAATCGGCAGTACAAACAATCCCTGCTTCATTCATTTGAGGAGAAGTATCGCCTTGACGCAACCAAAGACGCACCTGTGCTCTCTCGTTATTTGAGGCGGAACCAGAACTGTGTTGTGCGTGCAGTTCTTCAGAAGAACCTTGAGATACCTTTTGCTCACCATCACTTACCAAATTACTCGAGGCGCTTCCATCAGCCGCGTTACTCCAAATAACCTGTATACACTGCCTGTTGGCAGCGTTAAATGCACTACCTTGATCATCATTTGTATTGATCACGAAGGTTTCTCCATTCCAATACTCCACTCTCAACGGAACTCTCAGTTCTTGACCTGTATTACCACCCACATCATCCAAGTTCATACGGCCATATCGAAACTCAGGCTGATTAGGTAAGGTTTGCCCAATATTCACTTCACTATTACCAAGATCCGGTATATCAAGGCTCTCAATATCTACCCCATCTACGATCTGGGTTGTCTTCAAACCAAAAACAGCATTATCATTATCATACGGGCCATCAGGCAATGTATACGTTGCTGTTGTACCGACTTTCCTTAATAAAGAAAAGTTCGTCATTTCAACAAATAAAGTAGATGCATTAGCTCTAATCTTCGGCCAAGCATCCCCTGTCCATATACTCGTCCCCTTGATTCGGCTGCTATCTACAAAATCTATTTCGGGAGACTCGCCTTGAGTTTGAGCCATGTAGCCTATTTCTGAAATTAGGTCATCATTAAACAAACCATAATTCTCTGTAGGAGTGTCATCGGTAGCTTGCGCTTGCACCTTAAATCGATGAGTAATTTCTTGGCTCATATAGGCAAAATCACTATGCCCATCTGCATATTCCCATTGGATCCACACATCACCTGGATCATCGACTTCATCTAACATAGCTATATGGTTTGGGGAGAAACGGCCTACAGAGCGATAACCTGGATTAATAGGCTCGAACAGATAGTCCGCTTGATCTTTTAAGCTAGCGATAACACTGATACTTCCCGCTTCTCGCCATTTCAACGACGAAAAAGTTACTGGGCCAGACGTGTTTGTATTGTTTGGTATACCGTCAACCGGCACACCCTCTATATTACTACCAATAGTACCTGTATCTTCACTCCCCAAATCTACATGAGGACTATGGAGCTCAGCTTCTAAACTTACGTTTACAGCAGGTGCAAGATCAGGATAAAAATTCTTTGTTTCAAGGCTGTCGAGTTGGTTACAGAAAGTGCTCACTTCAATTGGTATGGTTGGTTCTATATCTCCGTCGTTCACCCAACGAATGGGGACTGCATTTAATTGAAACACCTCTCCTGAACGCTTGAAGAAAGAGCCCGACTCTGATGTGCCAGAAATATCATTTCCTTTAGGCTCACACACTGCAAATGTCCAAGGGCGAGATTGAATTGACTGTTCTCCAATTATTTCCTTACACTCCTCATCACCATCATCATTAGTGATACAAACTTCATCTTTCATTGTATAACTAACGCTACCCGCTTCTGAATACCGAACTTCAGCTGTAGCTTTTGCTGATTCGCTATCGCTCCCGCCAGTAAATGTTAGCTGAAGCTGGCTGTTCGGAGCATCAATCCAATTACCATCTTTGTCTTTAATTGATATGACTTCACTGGCATTGCGATCCGTACTTGGTTCAACATAAGTTGTGTCAGATAATATTAGTGTTTTATCGCCACTATATTCGTCAGAAGGTATACCAACCGGTTGCCCCTGCTCATTACACTGTATAGGGAAAATATCAATAGAAGTAGGCTTGCCTGCAATAACCCCTTTTGGCGATTCCATTGCAAACTTTTGAGGTACAAACTCATAGTTACCAGTCACAGAAGTTCCTGAACAATTGGTGCTTAAACATCCCGTCACGGTTACAGTACTGACCTCCCTTTGACCAAGAGATAGGTTTAGTTCCCCTGTATTATCTGGTGTGTACGAGCCTCCTCCTGGTTGCAGTTCTCCGGCAGTGTTTGTTACTTCAATAGTCCCCGGATAATCAGTTGCATTACTCCCATTTTTCTTTACTTGGAAGGTAAGATGCTGATCTTCACAGGTTAAACTAATACCGTTCAATGGAAATAATTCAAGAGTGTAATTTCCTGGAGTCGTTCCACCGCAGTTATCAGCAACCCGCCTCAACCAGTCTCCTCCCATGTAAACGTCATGAGCGGTAACTGAACCAGTATGTTCTGCCCCTTGTGCTAAAGTGACACTTCCGCGACTAAAAATGTCAGCTTGCAAGGTTTCCACAGAAACAGTAATACTAGGGGCTTGATCTTGCTCCAAGGGTTCGCCCCATAAAATCAAGCCTTCAGCAGCCCCACCAGATGGCGAGGTAATGCTAGCGCCTCCGTCAATCTCAAATCTATTAACCTTTATAAAGGTATCGCTACCTACTTTCAGTTGAGCGCCCCCAGTAAGGGTCAGTGTTTCTATCTCATAGTAACCATCGATTAATTCATATATATCGTCACCGCCACTAAGATTAATCTCTCTATACTTACCCTCTGGAATTTGAGGTTGCGCCTCATCAAAATCTTTATAATCCCCTGACGAAAATGGCATATCTATAGGTTCAGGAATTAGCAAGGTAGAGTCAGCGATACACTTTAGATCGTCACAGGCTTGTTGCCATTCACCTTGATCCGACACCGAACCAAAGCCTACTTTACCCAAGTCATTAGCTGTGCCATAAATCTTTGAGCCACCATTGGTAATTTGTAAAGATGATGCCCCATCCCACGACTGTACAACATCAGGAAACACTTCACATAAATCAGGAATTTCAGGTGGAGGAAGCGGTAAAGGTACATCCTCCCCACACTCAAGATTAATCACTTCTGATCCCCAGAAGCCTATTTGTCCATTAGTAATTTCACCCTCTTTTTGGGGTGCTGTTGGTAAATCGTGAGGGGGTACCTTAACCCCATTTACTACCCAATAATAATATAACTTACTAGGCTGATTACCTTGTTGATGCTCAACCTCAATTCGTATTGTGTACCAAACTCCCGTTTCCAAATCTAATTCTTTAAAATAGTGCTCTCTCGTACCAGTATCACCTGAGTCTTCATAGTTATACCAAAGCACATCTTCATCGTCTTGCCCGTTACCAGTACCTTTGGCAATTAAAGCCTGCAAAGGATCAACCGGATTTTTCTGTGAACCCTGAACTTGAAACTGAACCACAAAATCTTTACTACCATTCGTATCACATAAGAAATCTCCAGGTGGAAAATCAATATCCGAGGCAAATGATAAACCTGAAAATAAAATAGAATAGAAGATCACCAAAACACAAAGAAACCTATTCACCTTTCACTCCTCTAACCCATACCGTTTCTTCACGCTCGACTTCAAAGACATTACTTTCATTGCACTTTGCTCTAGTAGTAACTTTCAAGTGCTTCAAATCATCAGGAATATTTTCAGGCGAAACTTCACAAGAGATAATTGGCGACGAACAAGGGATATCACTGTTAGCAACGAGAGCATTTGCAGCATCTACTGCACTCGTACCTAGCGAGCCACATCGACCTTTCAATGAGGCAAAGTCATCAGCTTCATTTAATGGGAATAGGTGTGTTAGAGCCCATTCATTGCCTGATTGCGCAAGCAGAGAAGCTTGAGTACCGAGAACTTCTCTAGTGAGGGTGTCTTGGTTTGACCAAGCGATACGAGTGAGATTTAAGGTTAACATGCCCAAGACCACGATAACGAAAATGGCAATGATGTAGACATTACCTTGCTGCTTTGAAATTGATGTGTGTTTACTAAGGGACATTGCTCACCTGCACATCATGTTTGTATTGGCTCTGTTCGTCACCATTGTGGAACAGAAAATTGAAATGTATCAATCCACCTCGTTGCAAAGAGGTTTGCTGATAACTAAAACTGCTTTCGTTAAACGCCACTCCACTAGCCACAACAACGCCGATGAGATTAGAATCATCAAACGCTCCATAATAGCGAACCATTCGAGCGCTATTCACAGTTGTAGTCAGCTTTTCTATGCAATAAATAACGGCTTTATCTTGGTAGATATAGTGACGATTGCCACTAGATTGACTGGTTAAATTCATTGTTATTGAAAAGTAATCACCACCAGACTCTGGTATTTTGCCATCAGGTATCTCAACTGACTGCCCATTATTTTGCAGGTCTTCAATACGGCTAGGGTTAATCACTAAACGAGACCCACCAGAAAAAGCTGTAGGCTGATCATTCCCCACAACAAACTCAACATCACCCGTCGGCTCTCGGTACTTGTAGAAGCCAGCATATTCAATGGGATAAAACGTGAGACACTTATTATTGTCACTTAAGGCAAAGCTATTAGGTACCGCGTGCTGAACTTCTCGACTCATTTTCTCTATCGCAAAACGAGCTTGGTTCTGCAGTCTCTGCCTATCGATAGTTTGTGTGTAGCCTTTAGCACCAAACTCAACAAACCCTGCTATACCAAGAAATATGATGGCCACCACGACAATGGTTAATATCATCTCAATTAAGGTAAAACCGCGCTGCTTCATCAGTAGTTACCTCGATGCGCGACAAACTTAAAATCACCGTACTGACTGGCTGTGATAGTCACTGTAATCATTTTGAATAGGTCTGTGTCACTCGCACCCAGTCGGGTGTCGTTGTCGTAAACGACCTCTACTTCGGCTCTAAAGCCTAAGTAATCTTTTGCTATGTCATTACCGAAAATATCGGTGAGGCTGCCACCTTGCGAGGTATTATTGCAACCGTCTTGAGATTGTTCCGTGGTGTACCAACAGCCAATGTAATCATCCACATCGTTGAATAATTCTGGTGGCTCACCATTATCTGGGCCAAACAAGTTCTGAGGTGTGCAAGTGATTTCTTCATCATTGGTATTGGTGTACACATCCTCACCACAACGATAAAAGCCACCATTATGGTCACTGTTTTCATCAAAGTTTCGAGACAATATTTCAGTCATTAAACTGTTGGCTAAAGCGGACGCCCGCACTTCATAAAAAGGCTTGGCCGATTGTGCGATTTGTGGAAATAAAAAGCTGGTTAAGGTAACTAAAGCAATCCCTAGAATAACAATCGCAACGATGCTTTCGATAAGAGTAAAACCAGCGTTTTTATTGACAGCCATACACATACCCTTGACTGTTAATACATATCAATTCCGACTCTGTGGTACTGGCAATATGGATACGAATAGGATCAGCACAAGAGTCATTACCTGTACATCCTGACGGTAAACAACATCGAACAGGGTTGCCCAGCAAATCAAAATCTATGGATTGTGGTGGGTTAAACACCATGTTTTGCTCTTCAATCACGACTTTGTGGCTAAAAGGTTCTGTCGTTGTGGAATTACACGCTTGCTGCGAGCCAAGGCAATCCCCAGTGATCACCAATCGAAACCTGTCATGAAGTGAGCTCACATCTTCGATATTGGACTGCATTCTCCCAAGCTGTAATTGCCTAATCACAGCAATACCTTGTTCTTGTGCAGCAAGTGCTGAGAATTGAGAGACACCGATGTATTTACTGGAGGCGTACAAAGCCATGATCGCGACTACAATAATCACGATAATCAGCTCTACCAAGGTAAAGCCTGCATGATGCTTTATACGAGGATGATTCACTGCTTGTCCTTAACCAATGAAAACGTAAGTAATTAGATTATATATAATTAGTGGTAATTACGCTGAGAATTAGCGTGATTTATATAACTAAAAAAGGCCAGCGATGCTGGCCTTTCGGTATTTTATTTTTAACGACTAGCAATTGTCATCATTAACTGAAATTGATGGTGTAGATGCTGAATTTTCTGCTTCTACATATTCTACATAACAATCAGTAGCTAAAATGGCCGCTTCGTCCAATTGTGGTTCTCCTGCGAATGTCGCCACTAAAGTAGCTCCTGCTGCCGATGCATCTGTACCTAGAGCCCAATTCCATTCATTTGTATCTTCAAGGCCTTGAACTACAGCTACCAAGCCAGTAGCGTCGGCTGTTGGGTAACCAAAGTTAATTGTAGTACCATCTTCTAGGGCTGGTTTGGTTGAATTATCCAAACGCTCTTTTCCTTCAATTGCAGCCTTACCGTAAACGATAGAACCTGCGCCAGCCATTGCGCCCTTCAAGCCTTGTAGAGAAGACTCACGAGCATCAGATTGTAGATTCAAGAAGCGAGGAGCAGCCGTTACAGCTAGGATACCTAGGATAACGATAACTACTACTAGCTCAATCAGTGTAAAACCGCCTTGCTTTTTCATACTTTAATACCTTTTTAGTTGGGTAACATCCAAGTGTTACTAAATATATTAACTGGTAAATTTATATAAACAAGATGTATACCGTTATTTTTATGGTACATCATGCTTTTAATGATTTTTTAATCTAACAGCCTGTTTCTACAACTGTTATCTGAGGCGTAGAAGATGCGTTTTCAGCATTTTCATAGATTACCGAGCACTCAGTTCCGTCTGTAATCGTTCTATCGACAAAGGTCACGGCTAAACCTCCAGAAACTGCAGAGGCATACTTCCATTCATCTTTGTCTTCCAAGCCTTGGACAGCCAATACGATACCTTCCTCATCAGCAGTTGGATAACCAAAAGCAGTTGTTATGGTAGTTGTACCATTACTAATCCCGCTTAATGGGTTTGTCTCTACACCATTAATGGCAGCCTTACCGTACACAATTGAACCCGCTCCGGCCATTGCGCCCTTCATACCTTGCAATGCAGAAACTCGCGCATCGGACTGAAGGTTTAAAAAACGAGGTGCAGCTGTGACAGCTAAAATACCCAAGATCACAATCACAACTACAAGTTCGATTAATGTAAAACCACTTTGCTTTTTCATAGTACTGCTTACTCTATGTCGGTCAGATTAGTTAAGTGTTACTTGCACACTGCCTTTCGAAGCGTCGTATTCAAAGTAATGTGCTGCTGAAGCGCTTTGACTGCTTCCACGTTGAGTATAACGACAGTTATCACCACTCAGCTGAGCTGAGTACTTGATTGAACTATCAGCATCAGCTTCGGCTTCTGTGCCTACTGTTGGTGGATTCTGAAGAAGATTTTCAAATAAATCGGTACAAGCGCCCACAGTTAACGCTGTTGGAGAAGTACCCGTTGGTTCAGTATCATCAGCAAATGCAATTGGATAGCCATCTCTAAGTCCTGTGTCTGTTCCATTTCCAAGCTCTGAAGAAGTCAGTTGAAAGTAGCTACCATCGTAATCTACGAAGTTACTATTTTTATTGTCTGAAACAGCACGTGGACGCTGCTCTGCTTCCCACTGCGCACGAGCTGACAACACTGCGGTAGCAAAACCACCAGCAACACCTTCGACACTGGCCTCTTTTGCTTTATCAGTTACATCTAAAAATCTTGGTAGAGCCGCTACGGCTAGAAGGCCTAAAACAACGATAACAATCACTAGTTCAACTAGAGAAAAACCTGCATTACGTTTCATAAAAATTCCTCTTGGGTACGACTTTGGACGGCAGATTATATATAGATCGATTAAATAATCTACTAAAAATGTAAAATAAAGTTACTAAAACCACTAGTTTTGTTTTGATATTGATAGGTTCCCTCCAATCATTTTTACAATCAATAACTCGCCATTCTTAAAGGTAAAGGTGCATGAATAGATATTACTTTCCTGCAACAATCTGGTTGTAACAGGAGAGTAGTCTTGCTTTGGTACAGGCAACAATAATTGCTCCCATGTATCGCAGTTTCTCACCCCATCGAGTTCAGGGATCACCCAACCTTTGCTGTTGAAACGAACTATTGTTCCCTTTATCTCTGCATACTCTGGCTTGCCGTTAAGCTCCCAGTATTGACGCAGATAATTTGCTTTATCTAGAGCTTTTGCACTAATTAAAGTTACAGAAGTACTCTCGGCTTCTACTGTGATGCGGTTCAACGAAGCAATCAAAACACCAATGAGCATTAGCACTACAGCTGCCCAAGCAGCTAAGTGATTTATGTTGGCATTACGATATGTCGTCTCCACACTTAGCCCTGCATTGCATCCAGCATTCCCCACATAGGTAGGAATATACCCAGTGCAAGAATCAGTACCATACCCGCTACGATCACCAATAAAATAGGTTCAATACGTGCGGTTAGAGTTTTTAGGTCGTAATCCACTTCTCGATCGTAAAAATCAGCAACCTCAATTAATAACTCATCAATACGACCGGTTTCTTCACCAACTGAGATCATCTGCTCAACCAATGGCGTGAAAATGCCCGTATTTTTTGCTGCACTTGAAATAGCCGACCCAGCTTCAATAGCAGACTTCATTTCCAATAGGCGAGCTTCAAGGTATTTGTTGTCCATCGATTCTGCGGAAAGCGCCAAAGCATTATTAAGTGGCACGCCGGATTGGAGCATCAATGAAAACGTTCGAGAAAAACGTGCCAATTGAGCTCGATTGACTATGTCACCCACAATAGGAAACCTAAGACGCATTTTGTCCCACTTCTCTCGCCCTTCAGCTCGACTAATCCAAGCCTGAAAAGCAAATAACGCACCAGCCATCACCGCAATAATCAGTGTCCAATACTCAACAAAGAAGTTAGATGTGCCAATCAATATTCGTGTAGGTAGTGGCAAATCCACGCCAAAGCGACTGAACATGCTGGCGAATTGCGGTATTACCTTAATGTTGAGCACAAACATCGCTAGAGTAATAAATCCCAGTACTAGAATTGGATAACGCATAGCGGTTTTAATACGCTTACGGGTTTCCATTTCCTGCTCGTAGTAGTTACTCAGCTGTAGCAATGCCTTATCAAGGCGACCTGTACTTTCCCCGACAGAGATCATAGACACAAACAAAGGGCTAAAGACGTTCGAGTGCAACTGCATTGAAGCGGATAGACTTCGACCATTGGTTAGCTCATTCCCTACTTCTTCTAAGGCATGTTTTAACTGTTTATTTGTCGTATCAATGGTTAAACCACGAATAGCTCGCAGCAACGGGATTCCCGCTTTGGTTAAGCTGTACATTTGACGACAGAAGATAACGTAAACCTCTAGTGGCACCGCAGGGGTGAATATTGCCTTCCAATCAAAATTACTTTTATCTGACGATTTTCCTGTACGCAGAGAGATAGGGATAATTCCCTTATCCATCAAGGCTTCTGCAGCCAACTCTTCAGTTGCCGCATCCACTAGGCCATTCACTTTCTGGCCCTCTAAGTTTCGTCCTTGATATCTAAACGTCGCCATATCGCCCTACAACATATGCGCTTCAATTAGGCCAGAGCTATCGCCCTCGCCAAGACTCATCACTTCTTCTAAGCTGACCGTTCCTTTCAATGCCAACTCCATCGCAGACACCAGCAATGGTTTATACCCTTCGGTATGACGAGCTTGCTTGGTAAAGCCCACCGCATCGTTAGAGCGCAATGCATCCATTAACGGCTGATCGAGCTCTAGCAACTCAAAGACACCCACACGACCTTTGTAACCGGTTAAATTGCAGCTTTGGCAACCGCGCCCTTTATTAAAGGTCGCAGCAACTTGATTAGGAAAACGAGCTTGTAACCATGTTTGTTGGCGCTCACTAACGGAATGTGTTTCACCGCAATCACTACACACACGGCGGATCAGGCGCTGGGCCAATACCGCACGAACTGAGCTTGCTACCAGATAACCTGGAGCACCCATGTCCATCATTCGAAGTGCGCTGTCTACTGCATCGTTGGTGTGAAGTGTGCTCAATACAAGGTGACCGGTAAGAGCAGCACGCAAACCAATCTCCACGGTTTCTTGGTCACGCATCTCACCAACTAGGATAATGTCAGGATCTTGTCGTAAGAAGGTCCGCAGTACTGTCGAGAAGTCGAGGTTGATCTTAGTATTAACCTGAACCTGATTGACTCGAGGAAGTCGATATTCCACAGGGTCTTCTACTGTAATGATTTTTTTACCGGGTGAGTTAAGCTCTGACAGTGCACCATATAAGGTAGTGGTTTTACCTGACCCCGTAGGCCCAGTAACCAAAATCATGCCATGGGGACGCTTGAGCTGATAGCGCACTCGTTCCAATAGCTCTTTAGGCAAGCCAGTTTCATCTAGCTGACGTACACCTGCGGTCTGGTTAAGCAGACGCATAACTACCGATTCACCATATTCAACTGGCATGGTCGACATACGAATATCAATAGATTGGCCTTTCACTTTGATGTGAAAGCGACCATCTTGAGGCAAACGCTTTTCAGAGATATCAAGATCAGCCATTAGCTTAAGGCGTAGTACTAATGCAGAGGCAATATTAACCTCATTAAGAATGGTTTCATGCAAGATGCCATCAACACGCTGTCTCAAGCGCAGAACATTCTCGTCGGGTTCGATATGAATATCTGAAGCACCAACCTGAACCGCATCCTCAAAGAGAGAGTTGATCAGTTTAACAACCGTAACTTCATCACTATCAGCGTCACTACTTGCACTAATATCAAAGCTGTCTGTCGGTTGATGCTCTGCGTGCAACTGCTCAGCAAAAGAGGCAATTTCTTTAGTTCGGCGATAATAGCGATCAAAGCCGGAGACCAGTTGACGCTCTGAAGCGATAACCAGTTCAACATCATAATTAGATAGCAAACGCATGACCGACTCTTGCGCAAACAGGTCTGCTGGGTCACTCATTGCCACACGTACTGTGTGCCCATTTCTATCAATGACTAACGCTCTCAAACGACGAGCATGCACCTCGGGCAAAAGCTGTACGGCTTCAATATCAACTTGTGCAAGATTGAGGTCGATAAGAGGGAGGCTTAGTTGCTGAGACAAGAACTCTAAAAGCTGCTTCTCTGTAATAAAGCCAAGCTGAATTAAAGAATCACCGAGTTTTCGCCCGGTTTGTCTTTGCGCTTCTAGGGCCTGCTGAACCTGCACTTCAGAGACAATGTCATTTTCTACCAACAAATCGCCAAGGCGCTTTAAGAGTTTAATCGCCATTAGCGTCACCCTCTAATGATTCAAGCAGTTGCAAGCGATCACGAATAAAAGATTGGGTTTTTCTCGATACCCCAACAAGACCCAGTGCCTTTGTATAGGAGGCATGCGCTTCTGTGTATTCTAAACGACGCTCTTGCTGGATAGCCAAACCAAGCCACCATCGGGCATTATTAGGATCTCTCTCGGCTAAGCTTTGATAGCTTTCTAATGCTACATCGGTATTTTTTAGTTGCTGAGCGACACCAGCCCGCAAAGCTAAATAATCTTCACTAGCATTTTCAGGAACATACATTAGCGGACTCAATGCAGCTTCTGGTTGTTGTTCTTTAATTAATAGCTTGGCTAGAGCAAAACGGAGTTCTTCGCTTTTATCGTTCAAACGGATGCCATCTTGTAGCAAAGTTGCCGCTTTTCTAGCGTCTTTTCGGCCATAGTAAAGCGCGGCTAGTTTCTGGCGCACTTTTTCATCATTGGGTACTAAGCGAAGTGCTCGGCTGTATTCTGTAAACGCTGTTTTAACATCATTGGAATCAAGCGCCTTCTCTGCACGAGCTATCGATTTGTTTGCCAACTCCCTTGGTGTCAACTCAACATGCTCCACTGTCATGCTTTCTTCGGCAGGAGTATCGACTTTTGCGATCAATATTGGCTCTTTTTTTACAACCGCAGATGGAGCAGCAACAGAAGTTTGCGCAGGCTCTACCCTAGCGACCTTTACTGGCACTGTTTTTGCAGGCACTGGCGTAGTCGTCACAACAGACTGCACCGTTTTTGTCATACTCGTCGGTTTAGTCGCTACAGTCACCTTCTTCGAAGTTGGTTTAATTTCAGGTTGCTCTTCAAATGATGCCACTGATGGTTGGACAGTCTGCGTGGTATGTATCACAACAGACTCTTGTACCTTGTTATGAGTAGGTGAAGGCAAGTTTACTTTGGGTGTATCGACCACAGCCTCTGCTTGTGAATTCTGCTGTTGAGTTTTACTCACCGTCAGGATCTCATTCGAAGAATCTAAGCTAAGTGCTGATGTTTCCTGTTGTGAAACCGCCCAGCCACCAATAGCCATGCTGATCGCAAAACCGCCTACCAACCATACAACTGGTTTTGAGCGTTTAATTTCAGGTACTTCAGCCTTAGTAATGACTTGCCCTTGTAGCTTCTCTTTTTCAGCTAGCTTGGATAGAGCACTGTTAACTACACTCATACTTGTTGCCACCCCCATAAACATGGCGTTTTGTATTTCGGCTTTTGCATAACGTATGTATCTTTCATTGCGTCAAAAAGGTGCCGATTTGCGACGGTTTGTTTGTCTGAAGTAAATGCCAACAGCAAAGCCTTGTGACACAACTGATTCATAATTCTTGGTATCCCTGAGGCTGCTTTCCAAATCGACTTTTTCTGACTCATGTTGAATAAGTCTTTGCTACCCCCGCATGAAGTAATGCGATGATCGATATAAGCAGAGGCTTCCGCTAATGTCAGTGGTCGAAGCTGGGCACTGAATGTGATTCGCTGACGAAACTGACGCAAATGATGCTGAGCTAAACGCTCTTCAAGCTCCGGCTGACCAATCAAAACAATTTGCAGTAACTTACTATTTATCGTTTCAAGATTACCAAACAGGCGAATGGTCTCTAATGCTTCATCACTCAAGGCTTGCGCCTCATCAATCAGGGCAACTACAGGCTTGCCTGCTTCTCTCAGTTCCACCAGCTTACGCTGAACATTATCGACAATGGCCCTTGGATCACTGGCATCAACTTGCAGCTCATTGGCTATTGCAAAGCGAATGCCATCGCCATCCAGTACAGGATTGGGCAAATAGACCAATGAATATTCATGCTCTAGTTGCTCAATGAGCATTCGGCAGACCATTGTTTTACCCGTACCCACCTCGCCAGTAAGCTTGATAACACCCTCACCCATGTTTATCGCCGACATTACGGTATGGATAGCTTCGTAATGTGGTGCCAAACCATGGAAAAGTTCAGTGTTAGGTGTCAGCCCAAACGGAGGCTGACTAAAGCCAAATCGCGAAAAATACATTATTGCCCTTCAGGGAACCACTCATTCAACAAATTGCGCGAACGCTCAATTTCTTGCTGCCAAGTGTTCACTCCAACAACAGTTGGTTTAAGCAAGATGACTAGCTCGGTTTTCTCCGTTGAATTCACGGTATTTCGGAATAAATGCCCGATAGCTGGAATATCACCAAAGAAAGGAACCTTCGAAACAATTTCTTTATTGGCTGATTTCATCAATCCACCAATCACAACTACATCACCATCCGTGGCACGAATGATAGTGTCGGATTCTCGAATAGAACTTTTTGCCAGTGGCAACTGAATGACACCCGCCGTATCACCTAGATCGATCGCTTTAACTTCGGTGGTAACTTCAATAACCGCAGGATGAACATGCAAAAGTACATTACCTTTGTCATCTATCTGTGGAGTCACATCTAAAGAAATACCCGAGAAGAAAGGGGTTAATTCGACGTCAGGGGCTACGTTAGCATTGTCACCACTACCTACTGTGCTAGAGACATCAGTAACGAAATACTCATCTTCACCCACTTTAATCAATGCTTTTTGGTTGTTAGCTGCCGTCACTCTTGGGCTGGATAGAACGTTAAGATCACCTTGCGTGGCCATGAAATTTAGTACGGCTTGAAAATTGCCATCTGAAACAGTAACGCTTGTCGACCCACCTAATAGGTCTGCAATTGGATCTAAGCCTGCTAGTGTTGATGCAGCACGATTCACAATCACATCGGCACCACCGATTGACGCGCTCATGTTCGACCATTCGATGCCTTGTTGATATCCATCATTCAAGGTCACTTCTAAGATCTTAGTTTCAAGAATAACCTGACGCTGCAGGCGCTCTTGCGAAATACCAAGGAAGCGACGAATTTCGCGAATTTCATCAGGGTAAGCGCGTACAGTAATAACACTCGCTTGTGGAGAAACCACGACACTGCGTCCATCGCTAGAGCCTATTAAGGTCGCAACAGCGGATTCCAACTGAGTCCAGAAATCACTTTCACTGAGTGTTTCAATATCCGTGCCGCCGGTTTTTTCCGTTGAGCTAGAGTTTGATGAAGAATTTGAACTAGAGTCCGAGCTGGAATCAGATGAGCTGCTACCTGAGCTATCATCTTTTGACGTCACTGAACCATTGGTAATCGACGTTAAAGAGCGCCCCATTCTTTTCATCTGCAAGTAGTCTACTGGGATAGTTTCTGTACGTAGGCCTGCAGGATAAACCTGAATCACCTTGCCAGATTTAATCACATCGTACCCGTACATATCACGAACGACGTTAAGCACTTCATCCATTGTGACATCAGTAAGATTCACCGTGATGCGCCCCTCTACATTAGGGTGAATCGCAGCGCTGAATTCAGTACCTTTAACTAAACTGGCAAAGAAAGCCTTAGCTTGCACGCCATTAGCTTGTATTCTAAATCGTTTAATTGTGGGCTGTTCAGACGGAGACAATCCTTCAAGATCTGGCATCAGATCCGCTTGTACCGATTCTGGCAGTTCATCCAAACTTTTACTGTTGGCTTGATTAGCAGCTTCGTTCAAGGCTTGTTTTATCTCAACTGGATCCTTGTGCCCCATTGAGCACCCAGATAAAACTGCTATAACCATCCCTAGGAATATAATACGCATCAAATTACTAAAGCCTTATTGTCTAACGTCTGAATTAAAAAGTTCTAAATGCCAGATTTTTCCGGCGCGAGCTACAATGACTCGTTCTGAATTGATATGCCTGATTTTATAACCCGCCACAGACTGCCCATCAGACAAGATCTTATCGTTGAGCATAGCAAAGCAATTTGAGCCTTCATCGCATACTATGCTTTGCAAAGTAGGCAAAGGGTACGTCTTTACCTTAGCTACCCCAGTGGATTTTTTCTTGTACCAACCTAAAGGCGCAGTAGGATCTTGTGCGGCATAAGCAGCTTGTCCACTCACCAGCAAAGCAAGACCAATTATCATCACTTTAACCACTGATAAACTCCTGTCTTGTACCTAAGGTATATACCTCTAAAACCAGCTCTGCCCTCGGAAATTTTTGAACTTGATAGTCGAAACTGCGCCAAAAATACTTAACCGGCATATCTTCAAGAGTTGCTAGATAGTCTTTGATATCGAAATATCGACCAGAGATGGTAATTCTCACTGGGTGTAAGAAATAGCCAGAGCTATCGCTCGTTTTAGTGATTGACTCAGCAGGCAATGATTGCAGTGATTCCAATTTAAGTTTGCCACTGCTTCCCAACACCGCTTCTAAAAGTTGTGCCATCTGACTCGGAGCTATCAGACTATCCACAACTTCGGATAATTCTTCTGAAAGTTGCTGGTTCTGTACGGTTAATTCAGTAAGCTTCTGATCGATTTCAGCATCTGGGTCTCGCTTCAGCTTAGCAATCAATACATCGATATCCCCTTGAGTCATCTGAACTGCGTTCATTTCTCGTTCAAGGTTTCGTTGTGCCTTATTTTTTTCCTCTGAAGCGGGGTCCAATAGGAAAGTCAAAGAAATAAGAAGAATACCGACCCAACCACCAATAGAAACTAACCACTTTTCACGGTCACTGAGATCAGCGAAGCGGTCACAAAATAAAAGCCATTGTTCTTTCATTATTTCACCCCAGCCTTAGCTTTAAGCTCAAATGTCACAACGTTGTCTTCATCTCGCCCAATGTTCAGTGATTCAAAGGTTCTTCCTACCAATGCGAGCTCTTCTTTAAATTGATTAACCCAACTTGGTACGGATGCCGGTTCACTAGCTATACCCGAAAGATCTAGACGGGTGCTTGTAATGACTATGTGCTGTAGAGAGATATCGTTTCGAGCTTGTTCAGATAACGCGACCATTATTCCCGAATAGCCTACCTTTTGAGAGTCATCAAATTTTCCCACTGCCTCCAATGAGCTTCTTTTAGCTTCGATATCTTGCTCAATACGCTTGGCCGCATTAACTTTTGACTGAGTGGGAGTATGACTTGCTAGACGCTGCTGCAGGCTTGATTTCTCTCGGCTAAGCAGTTCGGATTGGCTTTTTACACTGACGAGCTTTTGTTGAAGATCTGCAGTTTGAGTCTTTTCTAAATAAGTCAGCCCAACAATAGCCACAACAGTTAATACCCACAAAGCAACAACCTTGTTTAGGTTCAGTAACTCTTGTTTTGGTCTTAGATGTTCAGGATAAAGGTTAATGCTAAATGAGGTTAACCCTGCCACCGTTTTGCATAGCTCGATGCCACAAGGCAGATGAGGCTCAGATAAAGCACTTATCTTAGGATTCACTGAATCTTGTAGACGAGCCATCAGCTCTTCTATGTTGTCTTCGTCACAACAAACCAAAAGCTGCCTAAATGAGGATTGAGGCATGGAGGCTGCCAAGTAATCTGCACTGCGCTGAATATCCAGAGCAAGTGAGTCATACATTAATGACGTGCCATTCTCTCCCGTAATAGGGGCAACAATACCGCGTAAGCTACGGTTAAATACTGGAGCTCCATCAACATAGGCCGCCAACTTGTAGCCATCGTTGATGCAACGCCTTAGTAATAGGAAACTTTGTTGTTCGGTAGGCGAATGTCCCCAGACTTCATCTTCAGTAATGACTCGAGTAACATCAATATCATTAGCTGCGCTGACTTCGAGAAGGGTTTGCAAGGTGCGTTTGGCCATGACATAGGCTTGCACTTTCTGACCATCAGGCATCAAACTGCCATCAGCAACAATATCTGAGAATTTTTCGGTGATCAGGTCTTTGAGTAAAAATGGCAGAGCTACTGGCCATTCTTCTTTTGGAAGCTGTGGCTTATCAAGCTGATAACTTTGATAGTGCTGTGCTCCAAGCACAACGCAAGCCTTTCCCTTGACGGACTTAGTAGACAGGGATTCTTTAAGAGCGCTCTCCCAGTTACCATGGGCAATAGGAAAGAGTTCAGGCGCTTTTTCAGAGTGTGACAATTCAGACAAATATACTGCATCCGTCTGAATCACTATGATTAATTGGAAGTCATCATCCTTTGACGACGTTAATTTTTTTAAGCTCGACAACCATGTCATATTAATTATCTACCAATAACCTATTTACAGGATCTATTGAATATTAGTACTCAACGGGGCACTTTATTCTTCCATCTATTCCTTCTGCTAGGAATAGTCGATATTATTTTTTTACTTTGTAATATTGGTGATGAAATAAAGTCACTTTCTTTTGCAAAAAATCGCCCTTGCCCACCATCTATGCCTAAAGCAACTAATTGATTCCACTCTCGCTTAGTCTCGACACCAACCGCAATAACCTTCGTTTTGGTATTGGCACAGGCACCAATCAAACTTCTAATATAGAGTTGATTCTCAGAGCGATTCTCGATATTACGTACTAGGCTTCTATGCAACTTGAGATAGTCAATCGTAGAGTCTTTGAGATAATGGGAGCTGATAATTGTGCGCCCAGCTTGATTGACAATAACTTTACACCCCAACCCAGATAGCATTCTTAATACAGGACGCATAGCATCTAAGTAAGTCACCATCGGGCCTTCCATAAACTCAAACGCCAGTCTTTTGCGTTGTGAAGGGGTCAACTGCAACAATTCGTCTCTCAGCCAATTGAAGTGCGAACGGTATCTGAAAGGTTGTGCATAGAAGTTGATAGAATAACACGATTCTTGAGCATCTTTCTTTAAAAACTTTACGATGTTTAACAAAACGTTTCTATCAAGTTGCCTCTCGTACCCCACCTGTCTAATCGCTGGGCTAAATTTAGACGCTTTCAATATTTTGCCTTGCTCATCAAGTATCCGACTAAAGATCTCTTGGTGAATCAGATCAACTTCTCCGGACTCATTTAATAAAAAGCACGGCTGTTTAATGAGTATCAGTTTATCTGCATCAAGCTGTTTATCGAATAGCGTACGCCACCGAACACTGCCACGCTCTGAAGATGGCGTATTAACCTTATTAAAGCGACTCCAATTATTTGAACCTTCTAGCTGGGCACTTTTAAGAGCTGTTTCTACTTCATTTAAAATATCAGTTTTTCGCTCGCCTTGTTGATACACCGTCATACCAGCATGAAGCCAGTTTTCAGAGTCTAACCCCTCTAGTGGTTCCAACTTTGCCACTTGTTTTAAAATTTGAGAGGCTAGGCTTGATAGATCTGTCGGTGACTGATTAGGGACTAGCGCTGCAAAAGTTGCTTCAAAATAGCGTGCAAACACCACATCGGGAAAGCGATTGACACAGTTAGCGACGGCCTCACCTAAGCTGACGATAAACCTATCTTTTTGCTCTTTAGTTAAATTATCTCGGATCTCAACCCAGTCATTCACCTGCACTACCAGAACACCACCAGCTGCGCCACTTTCGGTCAGCGTTGACTCCAGTTTATTGTCAAATGAAAGTCTATTGGCAGCACCAGTAAGCTGATCAAGGAAGGTTTGTGACCGAATGAAGGTATCGAATCGACTACGCTCTTGTCTTGCATCTTGTAGTTCCGCAATCATCTTATCTAGTGCCTCACTCGCGGTGTAAGGCCACTCTAAATGATCACCAACAGCATACTGCTCTACTCTACCGGCTAGGATCATCCGCCCACGCTCTTCTAGCAATTCAGAGCCTTGCAGTTGATCGCGCAGCCAGCGAACACCTTGAATCAAGCAAATAGCAATCAAGCCAAATGCCAATGTGAGGGACCATAAGGCACCGACTGAGTAGCTATAGCCGATATAGGGTGGCAATACTTTCACATCAACGGTGTATGTCGGATTCAAAACAAGAGGATTGGAGATGGAAATCAGCCGAGTTTTATCAAACTGAGCTTCAGTATCATGATAGTGAAAAATAACAGAGTTTGGCGTTGAAACTTCTAGTTCAATAACGTTACTAGCTTTGATGATCTTTGGGATCCAGCGACGTAGCTCACTAGTTTCAACATGCTCAAGCAATTGTTGATCTATGACCTTAACAATACCTTGGACAGAATGCTTGGTGTATTCCTCACCGAGCTGCTTAATAGACAGTGCTCCTCCAACGAAGAGGATAAATACAGCACCAATAACAATCATGGTCACAAAGGCAACCAAGCGAGTGCTGAGCTTTAAAGAAGGGGTTGAGCGCATGAAGATTCAATCCTTGAATTTCATCAGTAATCTATAGGATATACAGGTCGAGGGTGAATGATACTATTTTTGCTGTAAAAGCAGAGCGCGGTTAAAAAAATGGCCCCATTAAGGGACCATTTTGTTATTTTTCAATAAGTTTTGAGCTCAATGCCGGTTCTAGAACGGAATATCGTCGTCAAAATCCATTGGTGGCTCGTTGTACTGCTGAGGAGCCTGTTGTGGCTTCTGCTGCTGTTGTTGCTGTTGAGCTGGCTGATGAACTTGAGGTTGTTGCGGTTGACCCCAACCACCCTGTTGCTGTTGACCACCTTGAGATGCACCGTATTGACCGCCTTGGCTTGGCGCTTGACCACCGACTTGTCCACCTTGGCGAGAGCCTAGTAGTTGCATCTGACCCGTAGGCCACTGAACAACAACTTCCGTTGTATAACGGTCTTGGCCTGACTGATCCTGCCATTTACGAGTCTGTAATTGGCCTTCGATGTAAACTTGTGAACCTTTTTTAAGGTATTCACCTGCAATTTCAGCCGTTTTACCAAACAGAACAACACGGTGCCATTCTGTTTTCTCACGTTGCTCGCCATTGGCTTTGTCACGCCAAGTTTCAGAGGTAGCAATTGTAATGTTTGCAATTGCATTGCCATTTGCGGCGAAACGAACCTCAGGATCTTGTCCTAAGTTACCCATAATAATTACTTTGTTGACGCCACGGCTAGCCATGTATCGCTCCATTTGTTTCTTTATTTCGCTAATACGCCAAGCATAACACGCCTAACGGACTACTTAAATCACTAGAAAGTGTATTCGAGAACCTCAACCGTTGCGCGGTTACCGAGCACACCCTGACACACTTAGTTGCATCTTTTTCGGCTTATTACGCAGAATTATGCAACAAAAGGCATAATATGAGGGTTCTTATTGAATAAACACGCAAAAACTAGTGCCTGATTTCGCAAACTAAAGGAATGCAAAAGAAACTAGATGTAGGCAACAGGGAGAAAGAAGTATGTATTTTGATGGAATAAATTCTCAGATTTTCTTGCATGAAAACTGTGGTTTTGATGACAACACAATCAAGCAATTAGTGAAGGCTTCCGGTATTCAACTTTATCGACTTGAAGATTGGCATCAGAAATACAAGCCGAGCATGACACCTATGATCTTGGTGGACTACAACGACCCTACGTTTGAACCTATTGATTTTGAGAACCCTAGTTTTCCAGGACAGAATATCAACATGGTTATCACTCAAGCTCCTTTGCATCTCAGAACAACAGATCTTCTTAAATATGGCCGTCTTCGTGGCATCTTCTACAAGCAACAAGTCATTGATGAGATTGCCACTGGTTTACAGACTCTTAGTCAAGGCAACTCTTGGTTGAGTCGAAGCGTTACCGATCAGTTGCTTTCATATTATCAATCAGTACTGATTCGCTATGCACCTCCACACACGATCAATTTGACTCGGCGTGAAATGGAAGTACTTGAAGCATTACGAATCGGCAAATCAAACTATGGCTTAGCTGAGCAGTTATTTATCAGTGAGCACACTATTAAATCGCACCTATATAAAATATTTCGCAAGATTAACGTCAAAAATAGAGAAGAAGCCGTCGTCTGGGCGCACCATTTCTTACCATAAAGTGACAAAACGGGGCAATTTAATCAAAGTGTATTTTATATCGCCTATCTGTAATGATAGAGTTAGGTGCAACAATTTTATAATAATGATTCAGTTAGGCTATCCCCATGATCAAAAAATGTCTTTTCCCTGCCGCAGGCTACGGCACTCGCTTTCTTCCAGCGACTAAATCAATGCCAAAAGAGATGATGCCAGTGGTTAACAAACCACTGATTGAGTACGGCGTTGAAGAAGCAATCGACGCGGGCATGAATGCAATGTGTATTGTAACGGGTCGTGGTAAGCACTCCATCATGGACCACTTTGACAAAAATTATGAGTTAGAGCACCAGATTCAAGGCACTAACAAAGAAGAGTTGCTGATTGATATTCGCGATATCATCGAATCCGCCAACTTTACCTATATCCGCCAACGTGAAATGAAGGGCTTAGGTCATGCTATTTTGACAGGCCGTGAATTAGTGGGTGATGAACCTTTCGCGGTAGTTCTTGCGGACGACCTTTGCGTTAATGAAGAGCAAGGCGTTCTAGCTCAGATGGTTGCACTTTATAAGCAGTTCCGTTGTTCTATAGTTGCTGTTCAAGAAGTACCTGAGAACGAAACTCATAAATACGGTGTGATTAAAGGCGAGATGATCAAAGACGACATCGTGCGTGTTGATGACATGGTAGAGAAACCTGAACCTGGCACAGCGCCAAGTAACCTAGCTATTATTGGTCGTTACATTCTAACCCCTGATATCTTCGATCTTATCGAAGCAACAGAGCCGGGCAAAGGTGGCGAGATCCAAATCACTGATGCTCTGCTCAAACAAGCTAAAGCTGGCTGTGTTCTAGCATACAAATTCAAGGGTACTCGTTTCGACTGTGGTAGCGTTGAAGGCTATATTGAAGCAACCAACTACTGCTTTGAAAATGTCTATTTGAAAGACCAAAAAGCGACGGAACTTGGCAAGCAATCAACACATAAAGAACCAGAAGCTTAATCGTTAAGATTCATCCAATGCATAAAAACAGTGACCTTGTGTCACTGTTTTTTTATCCAGTATTTATTTGCAGGCGTATAAAGCTATGCAATACTTGGACAACGATTATGTAATTGAGCGGTATTAGATGGACACTATCGACGTTCGTGGCGCCCGAACCCACAACCTAAAAAACATCAACCTCACCATTCCGAGAGACAAGCTGATTGTTATTACTGGCCTTTCTGGTTCAGGTAAGTCTTCTTTAGCTTTCGATACCTTATATGCTGAAGGGCAACGTCGATATGTAGAGTCTCTATCTGCTTATGCCCGCCAATTCCTGTCATTGATGGAAAAGCCCGATGTCGACCACATTGAAGGTCTATCCCCTGCCATTTCAATTGAACAAAAATCGACATCGCATAACCCTCGCTCTACCGTAGGAACCATTACCGAGGTATACGATTACCTTCGCCTATTGTACGCGCGAGTGGGCGAACCCCGTTGTCCCGAGCATAAAGTCCCGTTATCAGCACAAACCATTAGCCAAATGGTAGATAAAGTTTTAGAGATGCCAGAAGGCTCGAAAATGATGCTAATGGCTCCGATTGTAAAAGAGCGCAAGGGTGAACACGTTAAAACCTTTGAGAACCTAGCAGCACAAGGCTTTATTCGAGCTCGTGTAGATGGTGATATCTGCGATCTTTCTGATCCACCGACTCTAGAACTGCATAAGAAACACACCATTGAGGTAATCGTCGACCGATTTAAGGTACGTAGCGATCTTAAACAACGACTGGCCGAATCTTTTGAAACCACACTCGAATTATCTGGTGGTATTGCTGTGGTGGCTTCAATGGATAAATCAGATGATGAAGAAGTCATTTTTTCTGCTAACTTCGCCTGTCCTTATTGTGGCTACAGCATGCAAGAACTTGAGCCTAGGCTCTTTTCTTTCAATAACCCAGCAGGAGCCTGTCATACTTGTGACGGCCTTGGTGTGCAACAATACTTTGATGAGACGAGAGTCGTTCTTGATCAGAATCTAAGTATTTCCGAAGGAGCAATTAAAGGCTGGGATCAGAAAAACTACTATTACTTCCAAATGCTTAGCGCTTTAGCTGATCACTATGACTTCGATTTATACGTCCCATTCAAATCCCTTTCTAAAAGAATCCGCGAGATCATATTAAAAGGTTCAGGTCGAACAGAGATCGAATTTAAGTACATCAATGATCGTGGTGATATTCGAGTTAAAACTCACCCATTTGAGGGAATCCTTAACACTCTAGAGCGTCGCTATCGTGACACTGAATCCAATTCAGTTCGTGAAGATTTGGCCAAATACATATCCACCAGATCTTGTAAAAGCTGTGATGGAACTCGTCTTCGAGAAGAAGCTCGAAATGTCTTCGTTCAAGATACTCCTTTACCTAACATCGTTGAGATGAGTATTAGTGAAGCTTTGGACTTTTTCGAAACCATGAATCTTGAAGGCCAGAAAGCCCAGATCGCTGAAAAGATCATGAAAGAGATTAATGATCGCCTCAGCTTCTTGGTTAATGTAGGTCTCAACTACTTAAACCTGTCGCGAAGTGCTGAAACTCTTTCTGGTGGTGAGGCGCAGCGCATTCGCCTTGCCAGTCAAATCGGAGCAGGGTTAGTTGGCGTTATGTATGTGCTTGATGAGCCCTCTATTGGATTACATCAACGAGACAATGAACGCCTACTTGGAACCTTGACACACCTGCGAGACCTCGGAAATACAGTGCTTGTGGTTGAGCATGATGAAGATGCTATCCGTACTGCTGATCATATTATTGATATAGGTCCTGGTGCTGGCGTTCACGGTGGCAATGTTGTCGCAGAAGGAACCTATGACGAGATCATTAATAACCCTGAGTCTTTAACCGGTCAGTACTTAAAAGGCACTAAAGAAATCGCGGTTCCTAAAAAGCGCACTCCTGTCGACAAAGCTAAACAACTGATACTCAGCGGTGCGTCGGGTAATAATCTAAAATCGGTAGATCTCACCATTCCATGTGGTTTATTTACTTGTGTAACGGGCGTATCCGGCTCTGGTAAATCAACGCTTATTAACGATACCTTTTTTAAGATTGCTCACCGAGAACTTAACGGAGCGACCACCAGCAACCCTAGTCCTTATAGTTCCATTAAAGGCTTAGAGCATTTTGATAAGGTCATCGACATCGACCAAAGCCCAATAGGGCGTACGCCAAGATCGAACCCAGCCACTTATACTGGGATCTTCACTCCAATAAGAGAGCTCTTTGCCGGTACACAAGAGTCACGATCTCGTGGCTACAAACCTGGCCGATTTAGCTTTAACGTCAGAGGTGGTCGCTGTGAAGCGTGTCAGGGAGATGGGGTTATTAAGGTAGAGATGCACTTCCTGCCCGATGTGTACGTTCCGTGTGATTCTTGTAAGGGTAAGCGATACAATCGCGAAACTCTTGAGGTGAAGTACAAAGGCAAGTCTATCGATGAAGTGTTGAATATGACGGTTGAAGACGCTCATGCCTTCTTTGGGCCCGTGCCTGTTATTGCACGTAAATTAAAGACTTTGATCGATGTAGGCCTTTCGTATATTCGCCTAGGACAAGCCGCAACAACCTTATCTGGGGGGGAAGCACAACGAGTCAAGCTAGCGAGAGAACTGTCTAAACGCGATACAGGTAAAACGCTATATATTCTTGATGAACCTACCACAGGTCTTCATTTTCATGATATACAACAATTACTTACTGTACTGCATCGTCTTCGTGATCACGGCAATACTGTTGTGGTGATAGAACATAACCTTGATGTAATTAAAACTGCAGATTGGATCGTCGATCTCGGCCCTGAGGGTGGACAAGGTGGCGGTGAGATTGTCGCAACCGGAACACCTGAACAGGTTGCTAAAGTGAAAGGCTCACATACGGCTCACTTTTTAAAACCGATGCTTAAATAGAACAAAGGATACAATTCATGGCAACCCTGTTGACCACAGGTACACAACTTGAAAAAAAGGCCCCTAAAGTACCGTTTAACAGGCGTTTTCTACTATTTATTGGGATTACCTTCCTGATAGCAACTCACTTCTTCTCCCCCAACCCCGGGGGAGCAGGATTGGCGCTTTCATTTAACCCTCCTGTATGGTTGTTTTTGAGCGTCGCGTTAGGCATTGCCATATATCAAACGGCAATTAACCGTGTCATCAAATACTCAAAGATGACGGTTGTATTGTTTATCAGTTGCCTATTAATGACGCTACCTATTGTCTTACCTAATGCCAGTATTGCCATTGCTGTACCAAGGCTCATTGGTTTATGGGCAGGGTTTCTTCTGTTTTTATCTTTTCAACAGTTCAGGTTTAGCAATGAAGAAAAACAACGCTTGTTATGGTTTATTTTATTCGCTATTGCTATTGAAGCTGTATTTGGCTGGGTTCAATACACCCTGTTATCTGAAGGAAATCCCTTTGGTTACAATACGATAAGAAATCGTCCTTACGGCATTTTCCAACAGCCTAATGTAATGGCTAGCTTTCTTGCAACAGGTCTAGCCTTATCTGCCTACCTTCTAGCGCGACAACCGCACGATAAGTACCTAAGCTGGCGACAAAAGATCGTCTTTCTTTATGCTATTCCCTTACTAACTGTCCCATTGCTGGTTGTTCTTGCATCTCGAACTGGGTGGCTAGGAGCGGTACTTGCAACGGCTATGGTTGCGCCTTACCTCTATCGCTTTGCACTAAAGTCACGTGCCATTATCTGGTCTGCTTGTTTAGTAGTAGGCCTAGCGATTGGTATAGGCATGACTTTTGTTGGTGATAATCAATCATTGTTGGGCGATAAGGCAGATTTAGAGAGCCCTAGAGCTTATACCTTCCCTCAAGGGCTAGACATGATGATAGAGCGACCTTTGTCTGGTTATGGTTATGGTAATTTTGAATCAGCCTATATGTTGTATACCGCAAGGCAGCATCAATTAAACCCTGACTATCCTGCTGGTCTTCCTTCTATGGACCACCCTCACAATGAGTTACTGATGTGGGGAATTGAAGGGGGCATGATTCCACTGATTGGTATTTTTCTCGCGATGGGATTTGTACTGTATCGCTTGCATATGGCAAGACCCGGCACTCGCATTGGAATATTATCGCTGTTTATACCGATTGTATTGCACACTCAATTGGAATATCCATTTTATCATTCAGCGATCCATTGGGTTTCTTTTATTGTCCTTCTGTATTGGGTTGACCAACGAACAGCGCGCTACAGGCAATTTAATTTTGGAAAATTAAGTACAATCAGTCTGCGCCTTGCGAGTCTGCTATTACCTATACTCACTTGTACCTACATGCTCACAGCACTGCATACCAATCATGTATTAACGGAATTTGAACGCTCTAAACCTAAAAATCCGGATATCTTAGACCGGGTGAGTAACCCAATAGCATGGAAAGATCGTTATGAATGGAATATTCACAGCACATTACTAAACATAGGCATAGCCACCAATGAAAAGGCGCATGTTCAAGCTTACGTAGATTGGTCTTTACCTTTTATACAGGATAAGCCTAGACCAGCGTTGTATAAAAACTTGATACTTGCGTATCAAGCACTAGACCAACAACAAATGGCTAGTGCTATACGAAGCGAAGCTGAGTTTCTATTTCCCAATGTGGACTTTAGCTCAGTTTCCCTAAAACGAATTCAAGTCAGCCAAGCTAACCAAAACCACAACGATAGCTAGTTTAATTTATAACCTCTTTAAGTGCCTGCAAGCAAAGTGCGATATTTTCCTTGCGGGCACCGTACCCCATCAAGCCAATACGCCATGCTTTTCCAGCGAGCTCTCCGAGTCCTGCACCAATTTCTAGATTGTATTCATTCAGTAAGCGCTGACGTACTAACGCCTCATCAATCCCTGTGGGTACATACACAGCATTGAGCTGTGGCAATCGATATTTTTCATCCACTACGAAATCAATTCCTAGCTGGGTCAATCCCTCTTTTAACTGTTGGTGGGCATCTGCATGACGCTTCCAAGCCAGTTCAAGCCCTTCTTCTTTGAGTAGCAACAATGATTCATGCAGGGCATAAAGGCTATTTACTGGCGCAGTATGATGATACGCACGTTTGCCTTCACCGCTCCAGTAACCCAGCACCAAGCTTTGGTCTAAAAACCAACTTTGAACAGGATACTGTCTAGATTCAATTTTCGCGATGGCTTTACTTGAGAACGTCAGTGGCGATAATCCAGGGGTACAGGAAAGGCACTTTTGACTACCCGAATACACCGCATCTAACTTCCACTCATCAACCTTCAGTGGCACGCCACCTAGTGAGGTCACAGCATCGACAATCACAAGCATATCTTTACTTCGAGCAATCGTTGACAAAGCTTCAGCGTCACTAAGCGCACCTGTAGAGGTTTCGGCATGCACAAACGCCACAGCTACTGCGTCTGGATGTTCTTCTACAGCATTTTGTAGCTTGTGTGCTGATACAGGGCTTCCCCATTCATCATCAACAACAATCGCAATGCCTCCACAGCGCTCTACATTCTGGCGCATGCGTTCGCCAAATACACCATTACGACACACGATCACTTTTTCACCCACCTCAATAAGGTTCACGATACATGCTTCCATTCCGGCACTCCCTGGTGCAGAAAGTGCAATAGTGAACTCATTTTCTGTTTGAAATGCATATTTTAAAAGTAACTTTAGTTCATCCATCATTCGAATAAACAATGGATCTAAGTGCCCTATAGTTGGTCGGGAAAGAGCTTGTAAGACCTGCGGAGAAATATCGGAAGGACCAGGGCCCATCAAAGTACGATGTGGTGGGATGAAGCTGCGCATAGTAAAACCCTATTCAAGGAAAAGTTTCGAATAGCTTATTGCATCACTAAAAGAGCCTCAATAAACAATGCTTAGAAGTATGGGATAGGTAAAAAAGTGACGATTTGTATACAAGCCATTGACATAATTTCGTCAAACCAGTTCAATGAAGACAAAGAGTGGATGACCAATGCAGTGCGATAAGAGCAAGCTCTTCTCATTTTATGCGGGTTAACTTTCTCGCATTTTATACTCACCTCTACAATCAGAGTGAGTATTTGCACATTTAAAGGACTAATGGAGAGACGCTGTGAGCGCAATCAACGTCGCCAAATTTGGCGGTACTAGTGTAGCAAATTTTGAGGCGATGAGCCGATGTGCGGCCATTGTAGAAAACAATCCGAATACCAAACTCGTTGTCATTAGTGCCTGCTCAGGTGTGACCAACGTATTGGTTGAGCTTGCTAATGGTGTCCCAGACCAAAGTAGGCGAGAGCAACTTCTACAACAACTGGTAGACATCCACTTCAGTATCATCAATCAATTAAAACACCCTGAGGTCATCAATGATGCGATCAACGAGATCCTAACCAAGGTATCTCAGTGCGCCGAGAAAGCCACCAGCGAGACTAGTGAACAATTGACTGATCAATTGGTTTCTTGTGGAGAACTGATGTCGACACACATCCTGTGTCAATTAATGAATGAACGTGGGCACAAGAGCGAGCGTTTCGATATTCGAACCGTAATGAAAACAACATCGGTATTTGGCAATGCAGAGCCGCTACTGGATGAAATCAGCATTGCAGCTCAAGCTCATTTAGTACCATTATTTAAAGAGTCTATTGTCATTACTCAAGGGTTTATTGGTTCAGATCTAAACAACAAAACAACGACGCTAGGTCGCGGTGGTAGTGACTACAGTGCAGCCTTGGTTGCTGAGGCTATCTCTGCATCTGGTCTTGAGATTTGGACAGATGTACCTGGCATCTACACCACAGACCCTCGTATTGCACCACAAGCACAACCCATCAAAGAGATCAGCTTCAGTGAAGCATCCGAGATGGCAAACTTTGGTGCTAAGATCCTGCATCCTTCAACTTTAGTTCCAGCTCTACGACACAAAATCCCTGTATTTGTTGGGTCATCGAAGGAACCAGAGCTCGGCGGTACTTGGGTAACACAAGAAGTAGAAAGTGCTCCTCTATTTAGAGCCGTTACTCTTAGAGGCAATCAAACCCTGATTACTCTAAAGAGCCTTAACATGTTCCAAGCCAGTGGATTTTTGGCAAAAGTATTTACTATTTTAGCTCGTCACAAGGTATCGGTAGATCTAATTACTACCTCAGAAATCAGCGTATCGCTGACGTTGGATCGCACAAACACTCAAGGCGGTGCACCGCAACTGCCTGCGGCTGCTCAACAAGAACTCGAAGAACTGTGCTCAGTCGTTGTGGAGCAAAACTTGAGTTTAGTCGCGCTTATTGGTAACAATATGGGACAAGCTAAAGGCACAGCGAAGCAGATTTTTGGCACTCTTGAAGACCATAATTTACGAATGATTTGCTATGGTGCAAGCAATCATAACCTATGTTTCTTATTGCATGAGTCATCAGCAAGACATGCCGTTCAGCAGCTACATCGACAACTATTTGAAAGTTAAGTCAATTAGCAAACATTGGTAAAAAAACAAGGGGCTATTTAGCCCCTTCTTACTTTCTGTTGCTAGCCGTTCAAGTTAGGCCCTAGCCACTTTTCGGCCTCAGTCCATTCCCAACCTTTACGTTCAGCGTAATCTCTTGCTTGGTCTTCTTGGATTTGCGCAATGGCGAAATAACGACAATCAGGGTGAGAGAAATACCAACCAGACACTGACGCACCTGGCCACATTGCGTAGCTCGTAGTAAGCGACATACCAATGGTTTCTTCAACTTGCATCAAATCCCAAATCGCTTGTTTTTCAGTATGCTCAGGACACGCAGGGTAACCAGGAGCTGGGCGTATACCTTGATACTTTTCACGGATGAGATCATCGTTACCCAATTGCTCATCAGGTGCATATCCCCAGATATCCTTTCGTACCTGCTGATGAAGATACTCGGCAAAACCTTCTGCTAATCGATCGGATACCGCCTGAATCATAATTGCATTGTAATCGTCACCGTCCGCTTTGTAGTTATCTGCAATCTCACGCTCGCCAATACCTCCGGTAACAGCAAATCCACCAATCCAATCTCTAACACCGCTTTCTTTAGGCGCAATGTAATCGCTCAAGCAATAGTTGAAGCCTTTAGGCTTTTTAGTTTGCTGACGAAGATTAAACAGCTTTTTAGCCACAACAGTGCGTGATTCATCGGTATACACCTCGATGTCATCACCGACACTGTTCGCAGGGAACATCTGACACATTCCGCTTGCCTTAATAATACCGTCCGCTTCTATCATATCGAGCAAGTCGTTGGCGTCTTTATACAAACGCTTCGCTTCTTCGCCGACTTCTTCATGCTCTAGGATGGCAGGATATTTACCCATGAGGCTCCAAGTCATAAAGAATGGCGTCCAGTCAATATAGTCACGTAATACCGATACACTCATATCCTTGATAACCACGGGATCAAGTTGCTTAGGTTGTGGTGGAGTGTATGACTCCCAATCAATAGCGACTTTATTCTCACGAGCTTTATCGAGAGTCACTGGTGCTGTCTTTGGTCGCTTCCTAGCATGCTGATCACGAACTCGTTCATAGTCGAGATCCAACTTTTCAATAAAACCTGGCTTTTGTTCATTAGAGAGCAATGCAGAGCATACCCCTACTGCACGGGAAGCATTATTGACATAAACAACAGGTTGAGAGTAGTTTTGCTCTATCTTCACCGCTGTATGAGCTTTAGAGGTAGTTGCACCACCTATAAGTAGCGGAAGATCGAACCCCTGGCGTTCCATTTCTTTAGCAACATGCACCATTTCATCTAGAGATGGAGTAATCAACCCTGATAAACCAATGATATCGACGTTCTCTTCTTTTGCGACTTTGAGGATTTTCTCACAAGGCACCATTACGCCAAGATCGATAATTTCGTAGTTATTACACTGTAAAACCACACCCACGATATTTTTACCGATATCGTGGACATCCCCTTTTACCGTCGCCAACAATATCTTACCGTTGGTATGACCCGCTTGTTTTTCTGCATCAATGTAAGGTTCTAGGTGACCCACAGCTTGTTTCATTACTCGAGCAGACTTTACTACCTGAGGTAAAAACATCTTACCTTCACCAAATAAGTCACCGACGACATTCATACCGTCCATCAACGGCCCTTCAATGACTTCTAAAGGTTTAGATGCCTTAACTCGAGCCTCTTCAGTATCTTCGATAATAAACTCGGTAATACCTTTAACCAATGCGTGCTCTAAGCGTTTTTCTACTGGCCAACTGCGCCACTCAAGTGCTGCACTATCATCCTTTGCAGCTACTCCGTTTTCACGATATTCATCAGCAATATCAAGTAGACGTTCTGTTGCGTCATCTCTACGGTTTAGAACCACGTCTTCAACGGCTTCGCGTAATTTGTCGGGTACGTTGTCGTAAATCTCTAACTGACCTGCATTCACGATACCCATATCCATACCGTTTCTAAAACAGTGGTATAGGAACACAGCATGAATGGCTTCACGTACGTAGTTATTGCCGCGGAATGAGAAAGAAACGTTAGATACACCACCAGACACCATTGCATGCGGCAGATCACGCTTGATATCCGCTACAGCGTTGATGAAATCAACCGCGTAATTATTATGATCATCAATACCCGTCGCTACTGCAAAGATGTTTGGATCAAAGATAATATCTTCAGCAGGGAATCCAACTTCATCGACTAGGATGTTGTAGGCATTGGTACAGATCTCAATCTTACGTTCACGCGTATCTGCCTGACCCTGTTCATCAAAAGCCATAACAATAACAGCTGCGCCATATCGACGAATAAGTTTGGCTTGCTCGATAAACTTCTCTTTCCCTTCTTTCAATGAGATAGAGTTAACAATGCCTTTACCTTGAATACATTTAAGACCAGCTTCAATCACTTCCCATTTAGATGAATCCACCATAACAGGTACTTTCGATATATCAGGTTCTGATGCACATAGGTTGAGGAAACGAACCATACACGCCTCAGCATCTAGCATTCCCTCATCCATGTTGATATCAATGATCTGAGCGCCGTTTTCTACCTGTTGACGAGCAACATCTAAAGCTTCTTCATAGAGCTCTTCTTTGATCAATCGTTTAAAGCGAGCAGAACCAGTAACGTTGGTACGCTCACCTACGTTCAAAAATAAGGTTTCTCTTTCGATAGCTAGCGGTTCTAATCCAGATAGGCGACAGGCTGCTTTTATTTCAGGAAGTTGACGTGGTCGAGCATTTTCAACCGCTTGCGCCATTGCCTTTATATGTTCAGGCGTTGTACCACAACAACCACCAACTAAGTTCAAGAAGCCTGACTCTGCCCACTCTTTAATATGTTCAGCCATATCTTCTGGCGATAAGTCATACTCCCCAAAAGCATTTGGTAGACCCGCATTAGGATGAACGGATATAAATGTTTCTGAAATACGAGATAACTCATCTACATAAGGACGTAGTTCATCCGGCCCTAAAGCACAGTTCAGACCAAAAGAGATTGGGTTTACGTGACGTAAAGAGTTATAGAAAGCTTCTGTAGTTTGACCTGATAAGGTACGACCGGATGCATCTGTGATGGTTCCAGATATCATGACAGGTAACGTGTAACCCAACTCATCAAAAACAGTATCAACAGCAAACGCACATGCTTTCGCATTCAAGGTATCAAAGATAGTCTCAATAAGGATAAGATCTGAACCGCCCTTTATAAGAGCAAGCGTGGATTCTTTGTATGCTTCTACCAATTCATCAAAGCTAACATTTCTAAATCCTGGATCATTTACATCTGGAGAGATAGAACAAGTGCGGTTTGTTGGACCAAGAACACCAGCGACATAACGTGGTCTATCGGGTGTTTTTGCTGTCCATTCATCTGCCGCTTCTCGAGCAAGCTTTGCCGCCGCAAAGTTAATCTCCTCACTGAGAGCCTCCATATCATAATCCGCCATCGCAATGGTGGTTGAATTGAAGGTATTAGTTTCAAGGATGTCTGCACCGGCTTCTAAATAATCGCAATGAATCTGCTTTATGAGCTGCGGTTGAGTAAGAACAAGAAGATCATTATTCCCTTTCAGATCACAATGCCAGTCTGCAAAACGATCACCTCGATAATCCGCTTCTTCTAATTTTTGATTTTGAATCATGGTGCCCATACCACCATCGATCAAAAGAATATGGTTCTTCAACTGGGCTTCTAATTGTGCTCTCATTTTGCGTCCTGCTCGGTATGGCATTTCCAACTTATTACTAACATCCTATCACAGTAAAATTAGATTTCTAGACGTCTAAATAATGCATATTTACGCTATGATGCTATCTAAGGTACAACTATATTTGATCTAGTTAAATTTTTGTCTCACAGTGTTGAGGCTATTCAAACTTAGGAGAAAGGAATGGAAGCCTACCATACGCTGTGCTTTCTAGCTGCGGGTGCAGCGCTCATCGCATTAATCAACAGTAAAATTGGCAAAATGCAGACCACCATTGCAATTACGGCTGGCGCTATGCTGTTGTCATTAGCCATTATTATCGCAGGTCAAGCGGGGTGGTTTAAGCTGTCCCATGTGGCCATTGAAACCATTGCGTCAATTAACTTTGAAGACTTTTTGCTTAAAGGAATCCTAGGGTTTCTGTTATTCGCAGGTGGACTTGGCATTAAGTTAGATCACCTAAAAGACCAAAAGTGGGAAATCACTGCGCTAGCGTTAGGGGCAACTCTATTCTCTACCTTCTTCATTGGTTTTGTTCTATTTGGTCTCTGTACTTTAATCGGCTTTAATTTAGACCTGATTTATTGCTTATTATTTGGTGCGTTAATATCGCCAACCGACCCCATTGCTGTATTGGCCATTGTTAAGAAACTTAATGCTCCTGCACGTATTTCCACGCAAATAGAAGGCGAGTCTCTCTTCAATGACGGCTTTGGTTTAGTTATCTTCGTAACCCTATTGACGATTGCCTTTGGCACAGAAGCTCCAACCGTTGGCTCGGTCTCTGCATTATTTTTGCAAGAGGCCATTGGAGGCATTGCCTACGGTTTTGTTTTAGGTGTTATTTTTCACTGGTTAATATGCACAACCGAAGATCATTCAATGGAGATGCTGTTAACCATTCTGATACCATCAACAGGCTATGCTATCGCAGAACTACTTGAAGTATCAGGGCCACTATCAATGGTGGTATCTGGCATCATTATTGGTAACTGGACACGAAAAACTGGATTTTCAGAATCTGGATTTAAAAATTTGGACCATTTCTGGGAATTGATTGATGAATTCCTCAATGCCATATTGTTCCTGCTTATCGGCATGTCGATGTTACTTTTCGAATTCCATCACGAAGATTGGATCATGATGGTAATAGCGGTGCCACTAGTACTCCTATCTCGCTACCTCAGTATTAGAATTAGCTATATTGGCTTCAAGCGATTTAGGTACTACAACCCTATGTCAGTGAAAATACTCACTTGGGGTGGGCTCAGAGGTGGTCTTGCGTTAGCCATGGCTCTATCAATACCTGCAGGTATCATGGTGATCCCTGAAAAGAATATCGATGTAAAAGAGATCATTATGGTCATGACTTATTCTGTAGTGATGTTCTCTATCTTAGTTCAAGGGATGACTATTACTCCTATGATAGAAAAAGCAAAACAGCTAGAACCCTCAGCTGAAACAGAACAAGAGTAATACCAATCACAGTAAGTAAGTGATCATAAATAGAGCAGGAAAACAGAAAAGGCATGCCAATGGCATGCCTTTCTTTAGCTCTAAAGAATGATAAGCTACTCATCTTTAGTAAAGTTAGCTTCGGAGAATTTATCCAAATCGTATGGCGTTTGTTGATAAACGCAGTAGTTGAGCCAATTACTAAATAATAGATGCCCATGGCTACGCCAAGTCGCCCTAGGCGCATTATCAGGGTTGTTATCAGGATAATAGTTAACAGGAATAGCCGGTTCCATTCCTTCCGCTAAATCTCGCACGTACTCAGTATGCAGAGTCTTTGACTCATACTCAGGGTGACCAGTAACAAATACATTGCGCTTGTCTTTGGTGGAGGCCAGATAAACACCAGCAGTATCAGAGGTTGCTAAGATATCGAGATCAGTATACTCAGATAAATACTCTGGAGAAAAGTCTGCATAGCGGGAATGAGGCGCTAAGAAAGAATCATCAAACCCACGAAGTATAGGATGGTGCTGATCCTGAGTGAAGTGCTCATAGACACCCGATAACTTTTCTTTACGAGTACGCTTAGGCAAGTCATAAAGTAGTTTTAAACCAGCTTGAGCTGCCCAACAAACGTAAAGCGTAGAAGTCACATGCTCTTTTGCCCAGTTCATTATGGACTGTAAGTGTTCCCAATAGATGACATCTTCAAACTGAACTAAACCAAGTGGCGCACCAGTGATGATCAGTCCGTCAAAATTACGCCCTTTAACACCTTCAAACTGGCGATAGAACGTATCTAAATGCTCGGTAGGTGTGTTTTTGCTTGGTCTGTTATCAATGCGAAGCAATTCGACATCGACTTGTAATGGACTGTTAGAAAGCAAACGTAGAAACTGAGTCTCAGTCTCAATCTTCTTGGGCATTAGGTTGAGCAGTAGGACTCTTAGAGGACGAATCTCTTGCGATGAGGCACGAGATTCAGACATAACGAAAATCTTCTCTCCTCTTAGTACATCTGTCGCAGGTAATTGATCAGGGACTCGAATCGGCACAACTTTTCTCCTTTAAACATCTAGACGTCCATACGTATCTAATTCAGATTACTGCATTCACTCCTTGATGTCGAGACTGATATCGTAAACCAATATTCAATCGCGAGACCATTGGAACTCTGTTGTCTCCCCTAGTCGTTCGAAATACTCGGGATGTAGTTGTTTGAACTGATCTTTTTTTAATTCAGCAACATTCCACGGCGCAAAGTCTATCTTCATTACGTGATTATTAAGTTCGATAGTCACACGTTCTAACGAACGTTCAATCGATAGATATCTAAGCTCAGTAGATTTAGTGCACTTTAACGTAATTGTTCTTTCTATATCATCATTAAGTGCCAATCGAGCTTCAACATCACTATCACACGAGGTAAACGCTGTCAGTTGTAACACCATGTTGTTATCCATGGTGGTATAAGCAGAAACTTCTAGAGAGTGCAGAGGATACAATTTGCGTAGCAACAGCTGATGCGTATCTTTAGTGCGAGCTATCTGCACACCACTATCTAATAATGGAAACCCTAACCATTGCCAGTCATAACCTCGATCCTTATATATCAGCAGCCCGTACAGGCTTGCCAGAGCACTAATTAGCACCATAGAAATCAAGCAACTCATAAGTATCAATAGTTTTTTCATTAACTGAGATTGTTGTGGGTATTAATATAAAGGTATCACTGATATGGCATAAAAGCAGGAAAGAGAAGTTAGGTTAGGAATATACAAGTGTAATGAAATAATCAGTGACAGAGGGATTAGAATCGTTACCGACAAGAAAACGTAATGCCAATCACAGTAAGTAAGTGATTAGAAATAGCGCAGGAAAAACGCTGGATAGCAAAGCAGGATTTTTGATAAGTAGTTGTTCTACAGTTAAAAATACTAACGCCGTTATCGGAGTATTTTAACAAGCTAGGATGAGAAATTATTTACTACGATTGGTATAATTTCTTACAAACGAAAAAAAGCCTTAGCATTTCTGCTAAGGCTTCTTATTAGTGGCGGAGTGGACGGGACTCGAACCCGCGACCCCCGGCGTGACAGGCCGGTATTCTAACCAACTGAACTACCACTCCGCACCAATTTGTTATTGTCTTGAAGTCTTACTCGCGTTGCTTCAATACAATCTAATTTAAAGCCTGGCGATGTCCTACTCTCACATGGGGAAACCCCACACTACCATCGGCGCTATTATGTTTCACTTCTGAGTTCGGCATGGAATCAGGTGGGTCCACAATGCTATGGTCGCCAAGCAAATTTTAAAATTCGGAAAGCTAATATCTAAAAGTTCTTAATACACATTCAAAGTTCTTACTTCGAGTCCACAAAACCCCTTGGGTGTTGTATGGTTAAGCCTCACGGGCAATTAGTACAGGTTAGCTCAATGCCTCGCAGCACTTACACACCCTGCCTATCAACGTTCTAGTCTTGAACAACCCTTTAGGACACTTAAAGTGCCAGGGAAGACTCATCTCAGGGCTCGCTTCCCGCTTAGATGCTTTCAGCGGTTATCGATTCCGAACTTAGCTACCGGGCAATGCCATTGGCATGACAACCCGAACACCAGAGGTTCGTCCACTCCGGTCCTCTCGTACTAGGAGCAGCCCCCTTCAATCTTCCAACGCCCACGGCAGATAGGGACCGAACTGTCTCACGACGTTCTAAACCCAGCTCGCGTACCACTTTAAATGGCGAACAGCCATACCCTTGGGACCGACTTCAGCCCCAGGATGTGATGAGCCGACATCGAGGTGCCAAACACCGCCGTCGATATGAACTCTTGGGCGGTATCAGCCTGTTATCCCCGGAGTACCTTTTATCCGTTGAGCGATGGCCCTTCCATTCAGAACCACCGGATCACTATGACCTGCTTTCGCACCTGCTCGAATTGTCATTCTCGCAGTCAAGCGGGCTTATGCCATTGCACTAACCACACGATGTCCAACCGTGTTTAGCCCACCTTCGTGCTCCTCCGTTACTCTTTGGGAGGAGACCGCCCCAGTCAAACTACCCACCAGGCACTGTCCGCAATCCCGATAAGGGACCAACGTTAGAACATCAAGCATACAAGGGTGGTATTTCAAGGACGGCTCCAACGATACTAGCGTACCGTCTTCAAAGCCTCCCACCTATCCTACACATGTAGGGTCAATGTTCAGTGCCAAGCTGTAGTAAAGGTTCACGGGGTCTTTCCGTCTAGCCGCGGGTACACTGCATCTTCACAGCGATTTCAATTTCACTGAGTCTCGGGTGGAGACAGCGTGGCCATCATTACGCCATTCGTGCAGGTCGGAACTTACCCGACAAGGAATTTCGCTACCTTAGGACCGTTATAGTTACGGCCGCCGTTTACCGGGGCTTCGATCAAGAGCTTCGACCGAAGTCTAACCCCATCAATTAACCTTCCGGCACCGGGCAGGCGTCACACCGTATACGTCATCTTACGATTTTGCACAGTGCTGTGTTTTTAATAAACAGTTGCAGCCACCTGGTATCTGCGACTCCTAGTAGCTCCATCCGCAAGGGACTTCACCGCCAAGAGCGTACCTTCTCCCGAAGTTACGGTACCATTTTGCCTAGTTCCTTCACCCGAGTTCTCTCAAGCGCCTTGGTATTCTCTACCCGACCACCTGTGTCGGTTTGGGGTACGATTTCTTATAATCTGAAGCTTAGAGGCTTTTCCTGGAAGCATGGCATCAATGACTTCACTGCACGTAGCAGCTCGACATCGTATCTCAGCGTTAAGAAAGTCCGGATTTACCTAAACTTTCCGCCTACATACTTGAACCTGGACAACCATCGCCAGGCCCACCTAGCCTTCTCCGTCCCCCCATCGCAATTATAAGAAGTACGGGAATATTAACCCGTTTCCCATCGACTACGCCTTTCGGCCTCGCCTTAGGGGTCGACTTACCCTGCCCCGATTAACGTTGGACAGGAACCCTTGGTCTTCCGGCGAGGGAGTTTTTCACTCCCTTTATCGTTACTCATGTCAGCATTCGCACTTCTGATACGTCCAGCAGCCCTTACAGACCACCTTCAACCGCTTACAGAACGCTCCCCTACCCCGCATACAAAAGTATGCAGCCGCAGCTTCGGTGTATAGCTTAGCCCCGTTACATCTTCCGCGCAGGCCGACTCGACCAGTGAGCTATTACGCTTTCTTTAAATGATGGCTGCTTCTAAGCCAACATCCTGGCTGTCTGAGCCTTCCCACATCGTTTCCCACTTAGCTATACTTTGGGACCTTAGCTGGCGGTCTGGGTTGTTTCCCTCTCCACGACGGACGTTAGCACCCGCCGTGTGTCTCCCGGATAGTACTCAATGGTATTCGGAGTTTGCAAAGGGTTGGTAAGTCGGGATGACCCCCTAGCCTTAACAGTGCTCTACCCCCATTGGTATTCGTCCGAGGCGCTACCTAAATAGCTTTCGGGGAGAACCAGCTATCTCCAGGTTTGATTGGCCTTTCACCCCTAGCCACAAGTCATCCGCTAATTTTTCAACATTAGTCGGTTCGGTCCTCCAGTTGATGTTACTCAACCTTCAACCTGCCCATGGCTAGATCACCTGGTTTCGGGTCTAATTCTAGCAACTCGACGCCCAGTTAAGACTCGGTTTCCCTACGGCTCCCCTATACGGTTAACCTTGCTACTAAAATTAAGTCGCTGACCCATTATACAAAAGGTACGCAGTCACGCTTCGAGGCGCTCCTACTGCTTGTACGTACACGGTTTCAGGTTCTATTTCACTCCCCTCACAGGGGTTCTTTTCGCCTTTCCCTCACGGTACTGGTTCACTATCGGTCAGTCAGTAGTATTTAGCCTTGGAGGATGGTCCCCCCATGTTCAAACAGGATATCACGTGTCCCGCCTTACTCGTTTTCACTTAAAATGCGTTGTCGGTTACGGGGCTATCACCCTATACTGCGAGACTTTCCAGACTCTTCACCTGACGCATTAAAAGCTTAAGGGCTAATCCAATTTCGCTCGCCGCTACTTTCGGAATCTCGGTTGATTTCTCTTCCTCCGGGTACTTAGATGTTTCAGTTCCCCGGGTTTGCCTCGTTATGCTATGTATTCACATAACGATACGTGCTTATGCACGTGGGTTTCCCCATTCAGAAATCCCAGACTCAAATGGTTATTACTACCTAATCTGGGCTTATCGCAAGTTATTACGTCTTTCATCGCCTCTGACTGCCAAGGCATCCACCGTGTACGCTTAGTCACTTAACCATACAACCCCAAAGGGTCTTGCTTAACGCAATACGCTTGCTACAGCGTAGTATGACGTTTCCAAGGTGCGTTATCTCTTTATTATGAGCGAGATAACATTCGATTTTGCCGGACTCAAATTTGAATGCACTCTGGCAAGAGTACATTCCCAAGAACACTTGAATGTGTGTTGGTACCTACATCATAAAGACATAGGATTTGAGAACTTTTAAATTTGAACAACAATGAAATCACATTGTTGTTCGTCAGCTTTCCAAATTGTTAAAGAGCGAGATTCAAACAAATGAACCATTTTTAAACACACTAACTTCTTTATTTCTAGAAGAAATATGCTTAAAGATGGTGGGCGATACCGGGCTCGAACCAGTGACCCCCTCCTTGTAAGGGAGGTGCTCTCCCAACTGAGCTAATCGCCCACATTGTTTTGCTGTTATTCACAGCTTCCTCTGTGGGGAGGAAATGGTGGGTCGTGCAGGATTCGAACCTGCGACCAATTGATTAAAAGTCAACTGCTCTACCAGCTGAGCTAACGACCCAATGGTATCCCGTAGGGGAGTCGAACCCCTGTTACCGCCGTGAAAGGGCGGTGTCCTAGGCCTCTAGACGAACGGGACACTAGATTTATCTTCACTCCGAAGAGTAAACATAAACTGTCGAAGCACCTTGGGAGGTGCTTCAAATCTCTTTACTTTCTAAACCATATCAATCTGTGTGGACACTCATCGTGAGTAATCATCGTATAAGGAGGTGATCCAGCCCCAGGTTCCCCTAGGGCTACCTTGTTACGACTTCACCCCAGTCATGAACCACAAAGTGGTGAGCGTCCTCCCGAAGGTTAAACTACCCACTTCTTTTGCAGCCCACTCCCATGGTGTGACGGGCGGTGTGTACAAGGCCCGGGAACGTATTCACCGTGACATTCTGATTCACGATTACTAGCGATTCCGACTTCATGGAGTCGAGTTGCAGACTCCAATCCGGACTACGACGCACTTTTTGGGATTCGCTCACCATCGCTGGTTGGCCGCCCTCTGTATGCGCCATTGTAGCACGTGTGTAGCCCTACTCGTAAGGGCCATGATGACTTGACGTCGTCCCCACCTTCCTCCGGTTTATCACCGGCAGTCTCCCTGGAGTTCCCACCATTACGTGCTGGCAAACAAGGATAAGGGTTGCGCTCGTTGCGGGACTTAACCCAACATTTCACAACACGAGCTGACGACAGCCATGCAGCACCTGTCTCAGAGTTCCCGAAGGCACCAATCCATCTCTGGAAAGTTCTCTGGATGTCAAGAGTAGGTAAGGTTCTTCGCGTTGCATCGAATTAAACCACATGCTCCACCGCTTGTGCGGGCCCCCGTCAATTCATTTGAGTTTTAATCTTGCGACCGTACTCCCCAGGCGGTCTACTTAACGCGTTAGCTCCGAAAGCCACGGCTCAAGGCCACAACCTCCAAGTAGACATCGTTTACGGCGTGGACTACCAGGGTATCTAATCCTGTTTGCTCCCCACGCTTTCGCATCTGAGTGTCAGTATCTGTCCAGGGGGCCGCCTTCGCCACTGGTATTCCTTCAGATCTCTACGCATTTCACCGCTACACCTGAAATTCTACCCCCCTCTACAGTACTCTAGCCTGCCAGTTTCAAATGCGGTTCCGAGGTTGAGCCCCGGGCTTTCACATCTGACTTAACAAACCACCTGCATGCGCTTTACGCCCAGTAATTCCGATTAACGCTCGCACCCTCCGTATTACCGCGGCTGCTGGCACGGAGTTAGCCGGTGCTTCTTCTGTCGCTAACGTCAAACACATAAGCTATTAACTTATATATCTTCCTCACGACTGAAAGTACTTTACAACCCGAAGGCCTTCTTCATACACGCGGCATGGCTGCATCAGGCTTTCGCCCATTGTGCAATATTCCCCACTGCTGCCTCCCGTAGGAGTCTGGACCGTGTCTCAGTTCCAGTGTGGCTGATCATCCTCTCAGACCAGCTAGGGATCGTCGCCTTGGTGAGCCATTACCTCACCAACTAGCTAATCCCACCTGGGCATATCCTGAAGCGAGAGGCCCGAAGGTCCCCCTCTTTGGTCCGTAGACGTTATGCGGTATTAGCTATCGTTTCCAATAGTTATCCCCCACATCAGGGCAATTTCCCAGGCATTACTCACCCGTCCGCCGCTCGACGCCCAACAAATCACCCGAAGGGTCAATGTTGTCGTTTCCGCTCGACTTGCATGTGTTAGGCCTGCCGCCAGCGTTCAATCTGAGCCATGATCAAACTCTTCAATTAAAGTTTTTTTGGTCTTTCGACCGGCTCAATGAATACTGACTTCAAAACTGTTCCTTACTCGAAAGTAAGAAGTAATTTTAAAGCTATTATCGTTCCAACAGAACGATAATGAATTGACTGTGCCAATGATTAAAAATCATTGTATTGGTCACTCAGTTCATTGATAAATCTTTTCGATTATCATCAACGAGTGCCCACACAGATTGATAGGTTTAAATTGTTAAAGAGCGTGCTTTAAGTGCCTTAACACTTAAGCAGGTCGCATATATTACGCGACTGACTGTTAAAGTCAACATAAAACTCTAAATAAATTAGAATCTTATGGTGACTCGCTTCAATAGAAGCAAGTCTAAAATTAAAGCCTGGCGATGTCCTACTCTCACATGGGGAAACCCCACACTACCATCGGCGCTATTATGTTTCACTTCTGAGTTCGGCATGGAATCAGGTGGGTCCACAATGCTATGGTCGCCAAGCAAATTTTAAAATTCGGAAAGCTATTATCTAAAAGTTCTTAATACACATTCAAAGTTCTTACTTCGAGTCCACAAAACCCCTTGGGTGTTGTATGGTTAAGCCTCACGGGCAATTAGTACAGGTTAGCTCAATGCCTCGCAGCACTTACACACCCTGCCTATCAACGTTCTAGTCTTGAACAACCCTTTAGGACACTTAAAGTGCCAGGGAAGACTCATCTCAGGGCTCGCTTCCCGCTTAGATGCTTTCAGCGGTTATCGATTCCGAACTTAGCTACCGGGCAATGCCATTGGCATGACAACCCGAACACCAGAGGTTCGTCCACTCCGGTCCTCTCGTACTAGGAGCAGCCCCCTTCAATCTTCCAACGCCCACGGCAGATAGGGACCGAACTGTCTCACGACGTTCTAAACCCAGCTCGCGTACCACTTTAAATGGCGAACAGCCATACCCTTGGGACCGACTTCAGCCCCAGGATGTGATGAGCCGACATCGAGGTGCCAAACACCGCCGTCGATATGAACTCTTGGGCGGTATCAGCCTGTTATCCCCGGAGTACCTTTTATCCGTTGAGCGATGGCCCTTCCATTCAGAACCACCGGATCACTATGACCTGCTTTCGCACCTGCTCGAATTGTCATTCTCGCAGTCAAGCGGGCTTATGCCATTGCACTAACCACACGATGTCCAACCGTGTTTAGCCCACCTTCGTGCTCCTCCGTTACTCTTTGGGAGGAGACCGCCCCAGTCAAACTACCCACCAGGCACTGTCCGCAATCCCGATAAGGGACCAACGTTAGAACATCAAGCATACAAGGGTGGTATTTCAAGGACGGCTCCAACGATACTAGCGTACCGTCTTCAAAGCCTCCCACCTATCCTACACATGTAGGGTCAATGTTCAGTGCCAAGCTGTAGTAAAGGTTCACGGGGTCTTTCCGTCTAGCCGCGGGTACACTGCATCTTCACAGCGATTTCAATTTCACTGAGTCTCGGGTGGAGACAGCGTGGCCATCATTACGCCATTCGTGCAGGTCGGAACTTACCCGACAAGGAATTTCGCTACCTTAGGACCGTTATAGTTACGGCCGCCGTTTACCGGGGCTTCGATCAAGAGCTTCGACCGAAGTCTAACCCCATCAATTAACCTTCCGGCACCGGGCAGGCGTCACACCGTATACGTCATCTTACGATTTTGCACAGTGCTGTGTTTTTAATAAACAGTTGCAGCCACCTGGTATCTGCGACTCCTAGTAGCTCCATCCGCAAGGGACTTCACCGCCAAGAGCGTACCTTCTCCCGAAGTTACGGTACCATTTTGCCTAGTTCCTTCACCCGAGTTCTCTCAAGCGCCTTGGTATTCTCTACCCGACCACCTGTGTCGGTTTGGGGTACGATTTCTTATAATCTGAAGCTTAGAGGCTTTTCCTGGAAGCATGGCATCAATGACTTCACTGCACGTAGCAGCTCGACATCGTATCTCAGCGTTAAGAAAGTCCGGATTTACCTAAACTTTCCGCCTACATACTTGAACCTGGACAACCATCGCCAGGCCCACCTAGCCTTCTCCGTCCCCCCATCGCAATTATAAGAAGTACGGGAATATTAACCCGTTTCCCATCGACTACGCCTTTCGGCCTCGCCTTAGGGGTCGACTTACCCTGCCCCGATTAACGTTGGACAGGAACCCTTGGTCTTCCGGCGAGGGAGTTTTTCACTCCCTTTATCGTTACTCATGTCAGCATTCGCACTTCTGATACGTCCAGCAGCCCTTACAGACCACCTTCAACCGCTTACAGAACGCTCCCCTACCCCGCATACAAAAGTATGCAGCCGCAGCTTCGGTGTATAGCTTAGCCCCGTTACATCTTCCGCGCAGGCCGACTCGACCAGTGAGCTATTACGCTTTCTTTAAATGATGGCTGCTTCTAAGCCAACATCCTGGCTGTCTGAGCCTTCCCACATCGTTTCCCACTTAGCTATACTTTGGGACCTTAGCTGGCGGTCTGGGTTGTTTCCCTCTCCACGACGGACGTTAGCACCCGCCGTGTGTCTCCCGGATAGTACTCAATGGTATTCGGAGTTTGCAAAGGGTTGGTAAGTCGGGATGACCCCCTAGCCTTAACAGTGCTCTACCCCCATTGGTATTCGTCCGAGGCGCTACCTAAATAGCTTTCGGGGAGAACCAGCTATCTCCAGGTTTGATTGGCCTTTCACCCCTAGCCACAAGTCATCCGCTAATTTTTCAACATTAGTCGGTTCGGTCCTCCAGTTGATGTTACTCAACCTTCAACCTGCCCATGGCTAGATCACCTGGTTTCGGGTCTAATTCTAGCAACTCGACGCCCAGTTAAGACTCGGTTTCCCTACGGCTCCCCTATACGGTTAACCTTGCTACTAAAATTAAGTCGCTGACCCATTATACAAAAGGTACGCAGTCACGCTTCGAGGCGCTCCTACTGCTTGTACGTACACGGTTTCAGGTTCTATTTCACTCCCCTCACAGGGGTTCTTTTCGCCTTTCCCTCACGGTACTGGTTCACTATCGGTCAGTCAGTAGTATTTAGCCTTGGAGGATGGTCCCCCCATGTTCAAACAGGATATCACGTGTCCCGCCTTACTCGTTTTCACTTAAAATGCGTTGTCGGTTACGGGGCTATCACCCTATACTGCGAGACTTTCCAGACTCTTCACCTGACGCATTAAAAGCTTAAGGGCTAATCCAATTTCGCTCGCCGCTACTTTCGGAATCTCGGTTGATTTCTCTTCCTCCGGGTACTTAGATGTTTCAGTTCCCCGGGTTTGCCTCGTTATGCTATGTATTCACATAACGATACGTGCTTATGCACGTGGGTTTCCCCATTCAGAAATCCCAGACTCAAATGGTTATTACTACCTAATCTGGGCTTATCGCAAGTTATTACGTCTTTCATCGCCTCTGACTGCCAAGGCATCCACCGTGTACGCTTAGTCACTTAACCATACAACCCCAAAGGGTCTTGCTTAACGCAATACGTTTGCTACAACGTAGTATGACGTTTCCAAGGTGCGTTATCTCTTTATTATGAGCGAGATAACATTCGATTTTGCCGGACTCAAATTTGAATGCACTCTGGCAAGAGTACATTCCCAAGAACACTTGAATGTGTGTTGGTACCTACATCATAAAGACATAGGATTTGAGAACTTTTAAATTTGATAAATAATGAAATCACATTATTTATCGTCAGCTTTCCAAATTGTTAAAGAGCATGAATTTCTTACGAAACCATTTTTAAGAGTACTTAAGCAAATACGCTTAAAGATGGTGGAGCTATGCGGGATCGAACCGCAGACCTCCTGCGTGCAAGGCAGGCGCTCTCCCAGCTGAGCTATAGCCCCATCTTGGTATTTTTTCTTAAACAAGGCAGATTGTGAGGCCGTGTACATCAGTACACAACGAAGAATCTAACGCAGTATAAGGAAAAATTGGTGGGTCTGAGTGGACTTGAACCACCGACCTCCCGCTTATCAGGCGAGCGCTCTAACCAGCTGAGCTACAGACCCAATTTTTCACAAAACAGTACAAGTACCATTTCGCAAAATACTCTCTTTACTTTCTAAACCGTATCAATCTGTGTGGACACTCATCGTGAGTAATCATCGTATAAGGAGGTGATCCAGCCCCAGGTTCCCCTAGGGCTACCTTGTTACGACTTCACCCCAGTCATGAACCACAAAGTGGTGAGCGTCCTCCCGAAGGTTAAACTACCCACTTCTTTTGCAGCCCACTCCCATGGTGTGACGGGCGGTGTGTACAAGGCCCGGGAACGTATTCACCGTGACATTCTGATTCACGATTACTAGCGATTCCGACTTCATGGAGTCGAGTTGCAGACTCCAATCCGGACTACGACGCACTTTTTGGGATTCGCTCACCATCGCTGGTTGGCCGCCCTCTGTATGCGCCATTGTAGCACGTGTGTAGCCCTACTCGTAAGGGCCATGATGACTTGACGTCGTCCCCACCTTCCTCCGGTTTATCACCGGCAGTCTCCCTGGAGTTCCCACCATTACGTGCTGGCAAACAAGGATAAGGGTTGCGCTCGTTGCGGGACTTAACCCAACATTTCACAACACGAGCTGACGACAGCCATGCAGCACCTGTCTCAGAGTTCCCGAAGGCACCAATCCATCTCTGGAAAGTTCTCTGGATGTCAAGAGTAGGTAAGGTTCTTCGCGTTGCATCGAATTAAACCACATGCTCCACCGCTTGTGCGGGCCCCCGTCAATTCATTTGAGTTTTAATCTTGCGACCGTACTCCCCAGGCGGTCTACTTAACGCGTTAGCTCCGAAAGCCACGGCTCAAGGCCACAACCTCCAAGTAGACATCGTTTACGGCGTGGACTACCAGGGTATCTAATCCTGTTTGCTCCCCACGCTTTCGCATCTGAGTGTCAGTATCTGTCCAGGGGGCCGCCTTCGCCACTGGTATTCCTTCAGATCTCTACGCATTTCACCGCTACACCTGAAATTCTACCCCCCTCTACAGTACTCTAGCCTGCCAGTTTCAAATGCGGTTCCGAGGTTGAGCCCCGGGCTTTCACATCTGACTTAACAAACCACCTGCATGCGCTTTACGCCCAGTAATTCCGATTAACGCTCGCACCCTCCGTATTACCGCGGCTGCTGGCACGGAGTTAGCCGGTGCTTCTTCTGTCGCTAACGTCAAACACATAAGCTATTAACTTATATATCTTCCTCACGACTGAAAGTACTTTACAACCCGAAGGCCTTCTTCATACACGCGGCATGGCTGCATCAGGCTTTCGCCCATTGTGCAATATTCCCCACTGCTGCCTCCCGTAGGAGTCTGGACCGTGTCTCAGTTCCAGTGTGGCTGATCATCCTCTCAGACCAGCTAGGGATCGTCGCCTTGGTGAGCCATTACCTCACCAACTAGCTAATCCCACCTGGGCATATCCTGAAGCGAGAGGCCCGAAGGTCCCCCTCTTTGGTCCGTAGACGTTATGCGGTATTAGCTATCGTTTCCAATAGTTATCCCCCACATCAGGGCAATTTCCCAGGCATTACTCACCCGTCCGCCGCTCGACGCCCAATAAATCACCCGAAGGGTCAATATTGTCGTTTCCGCTCGACTTGCATGTGTTAGGCCTGCCGCCAGCGTTCAATCTGAGCCATGATCAAACTCTTCAATTAAAGTTTTTTTGGTCTTTCGACCGGCTCAATGAATACTGACTTCAAAACTGTTCCTTACTCGAAAGTAAGAAGTAATTTTAAAGCTATTATCGTTCCAACAGAACGATAATGAATTGACTGTGCCAATGATTAAAAATCATTGTATTGGTCACTCAGTTCATTGATAAATCTTTTCGATTATCATCAACGAGTGCCCACACAGATTGATAGGTTTAAATTGTTAAAGAGCGTGCTTTAAGTGCCTTAACACTTAAGCAGGTCGCATATATTACGCGACTGACTGTTAAAGTCAACATAAAACTCTAAATAAATTAGAATCTTATGGTGACTCGCTTCAATAGAAGCAAGTCTAAAATTAAAGCCTGGCGATGTCCTACTCTCACATGGGGAAACCCCACACTACCATCGGCGCTATTATGTTTCACTTCTGAGTTCGGCATGGAATCAGGTGGGTCCACAATGCTATGGTCGCCAAGCAAATTTTAAAATTCGGAAAGCTATTATCTAAAAGTTCTTAATACACATTCAAAGTTCTTACTTCGAGTCCACAAAACCCCTTGGGTGTTGTATGGTTAAGCCTCACGGGCAATTAGTACAGGTTAGCTCAATGCCTCGCAGCACTTACACACCCTGCCTATCAACGTTCTAGTCTTGAACAACCCTTTAGGACACTTAAAGTGCCAGGGAAGACTCATCTCAGGGCTCGCTTCCCGCTTAGATGCTTTCAGCGGTTATCGATTCCGAACTTAGCTACCGGGCAATGCCATTGGCATGACAACCCGAACACCAGAGGTTCGTCCACTCCGGTCCTCTCGTACTAGGAGCAGCCCCCTTCAATCTTCCAACGCCCACGGCAGATAGGGACCGAACTGTCTCACGACGTTCTAAACCCAGCTCGCGTACCACTTTAAATGGCGAACAGCCATACCCTTGGGACCGACTTCAGCCCCAGGATGTGATGAGCCGACATCGAGGTGCCAAACACCGCCGTCGATATGAACTCTTGGGCGGTATCAGCCTGTTATCCCCGGAGTACCTTTTATCCGTTGAGCGATGGCCCTTCCATTCAGAACCACCGGATCACTATGACCTGCTTTCGCACCTGCTCGAATTGTCATTCTCGCAGTCAAGCGGGCTTATGCCATTGCACTAACCACACGATGTCCAACCGTGTTTAGCCCACCTTCGTGCTCCTCCGTTACTCTTTGGGAGGAGACCGCCCCAGTCAAACTACCCACCAGGCACTGTCCGCAATCCCGATAAGGGACCAACGTTAGAACATCAAGCATACAAGGGTGGTATTTCAAGGACGGCTCCAACGATACTAGCGTACCGTCTTCAAAGCCTCCCACCTATCCTACACATGTAGGGTCAATGTTCAGTGCCAAGCTGTAGTAAAGGTTCACGGGGTCTTTCCGTCTAGCCGCGGGTACACTGCATCTTCACAGCGATTTCAATTTCACTGAGTCTCGGGTGGAGACAGCGTGGCCATCATTACGCCATTCGTGCAGGTCGGAACTTACCCGACAAGGAATTTCGCTACCTTAGGACCGTTATAGTTACGGCCGCCGTTTACCGGGGCTTCGATCAAGAGCTTCGACCGAAGTCTAACCCCATCAATTAACCTTCCGGCACCGGGCAGGCGTCACACCGTATACGTCATCTTACGATTTTGCACAGTGCTGTGTTTTTAATAAACAGTTGCAGCCACCTGGTATCTGCGACTCCTAGTAGCTCCATCCGCAAGGGACTTCACCGCCAAGAGCGTACCTTCTCCCGAAGTTACGGTACCATTTTGCCTAGTTCCTTCACCCGAGTTCTCTCAAGCGCCTTGGTATTCTCTACCCGACCACCTGTGTCGGTTTGGGGTACGATTTCTTATAATCTGAAGCTTAGAGGCTTTTCCTGGAAGCATGGCATCAATGACTTCACTGCACGTAGCAGCTCGACATCGTATCTCAGCGTTAAGAAAGTCCGGATTTACCTAAACTTTCCGCCTACATACTTGAACCTGGACAACCATCGCCAGGCCCACCTAGCCTTCTCCGTCCCCCCATCGCAATTATAAGAAGTACGGGAATATTAACCCGTTTCCCATCGACTACGCCTTTCGGCCTCGCCTTAGGGGTCGACTTACCCTGCCCCGATTAACGTTGGACAGGAACCCTTGGTCTTCCGGCGAGGGAGTTTTTCACTCCCTTTATCGTTACTCATGTCAGCATTCGCACTTCTGATACGTCCAGCAGCCCTTACAGACCACCTTCAACCGCTTACAGAACGCTCCCCTACCCCGCATACAAAAGTATGCAGCCGCAGCTTCGGTGTATAGCTTAGCCCCGTTACATCTTCCGCGCAGGCCGACTCGACCAGTGAGCTATTACGCTTTCTTTAAATGATGGCTGCTTCTAAGCCAACATCCTGGCTGTCTGAGCCTTCCCACATCGTTTCCCACTTAGCTATACTTTGGGACCTTAGCTGGCGGTCTGGGTTGTTTCCCTCTCCACGACGGACGTTAGCACCCGCCGTGTGTCTCCCGGATAGTACTCAATGGTATTCGGAGTTTGCAAAGGGTTGGTAAGTCGGGATGACCCCCTAGCCTTAACAGTGCTCTACCCCCATTGGTATTCGTCCGAGGCGCTACCTAAATAGCTTTCGGGGAGAACCAGCTATCTCCAGGTTTGATTGGCCTTTCACCCCTAGCCACAAGTCATCCGCTAATTTTTCAACATTAGTCGGTTCGGTCCTCCAGTTGATGTTACTCAACCTTCAACCTGCCCATGGCTAGATCACCTGGTTTCGGGTCTAATTCTAGCAACTCGACGCCCAGTTAAGACTCGGTTTCCCTACGGCTCCCCTATACGGTTAACCTTGCTACTAAAATTAAGTCGCTGACCCATTATACAAAAGGTACGCAGTCACGCTTCGAGGCGCTCCTACTGCTTGTACGTACACGGTTTCAGGTTCTATTTCACTCCCCTCACAGGGGTTCTTTTCGCCTTTCCCTCACGGTACTGGTTCACTATCGGTCAGTCAGTAGTATTTAGCCTTGGAGGATGGTCCCCCCATGTTCAAACAGGATATCACGTGTCCCGCCTTACTCGTTTTCACTTAAAATGCGTTGTCGGTTACGGGGCTATCACCCTATACTGCGAGACTTTCCAGACTCTTCACCTGACGCATTAAAAGCTTAAGGGCTAATCCAATTTCGCTCGCCGCTACTTTCGGAATCTCGGTTGATTTCTCTTCCTCCGGGTACTTAGATGTTTCAGTTCCCCGGGTTTGCCTCGTTATGCTATGTATTCACATAACGATACGTGCTTATGCACGTGGGTTTCCCCATTCAGAAATCCCAGACTCAAATGGTTATTACTACCTAATCTGGGCTTATCGCAAGTTATTACGTCTTTCATCGCCTCTGACTGCCAAGGCATCCACCGTGTACGCTTAGTCACTTAACCATACAACCCCAAAGGGTCTTGCTTAACGCAATACGCTTGCTACAGCGTAGTATGACGTTTCCAAGGTGCGTTATCTCTTTATTATGAGCGAGATAACATTCGATTTTGCCGGACTCAAATTTGAATGCACTCTGGCAAGAGTACATTCCCAAGAACACTTGAATGTGTGTTGGTACCTACATCATAAAGACATAGGATTTGAGAACTTTTAAATTTGATAAATAATGAAATCACATTATTTATCGTCAGCTTTCCAAATTGTTAAAGAGCATAAAGCAAAAAGCTTTAATCAATAACCGAAGTCATTAATTAAAGCTCTATTACTTTAACTAAATTAAACCATCAATCTGTGTGGACACTCATCGTGAGTAATCATCGTATAAGGAGGTGATCCAGCCCCAGGTTCCCCTAGGGCTACCTTGTTACGACTTCACCCCAGTCATGAACCACAAAGTGGTGAGCGTCCTCCCGAAGGTTAAACTACCCACTTCTTTTGCAGCCCACTCCCATGGTGTGACGGGCGGTGTGTACAAGGCCCGGGAACGTATTCACCGTGACATTCTGATTCACGATTACTAGCGATTCCGACTTCATGGAGTCGAGTTGCAGACTCCAATCCGGACTACGACGCACTTTTTGGGATTCGCTCACCATCGCTGGTTGGCTGCCCTCTGTATGCGCCATTGTAGCACGTGTGTAGCCCTACTCGTAAGGGCCATGATGACTTGACGTCGTCCCCACCTTCCTCCGGTTTATCACCGGCAGTCTCCCTGGAGTTCCCACCATTACGTGCTGGCAAACAAGGATAAGGGTTGCGCTCGTTGCGGGACTTAACCCAACATTTCACAACACGAGCTGACGACAGCCATGCAGCACCTGTCTCAGAGTTCCCGAAGGCACCAATCCATCTCTGGAAAGTTCTCTGGATGTCAAGAGTAGGTAAGGTTCTTCGCGTTGCATCGAATTAAACCACATGCTCCACCGCTTGTGCGGGCCCCCGTCAATTCATTTGAGTTTTAATCTTGCGACCGTACTCCCCAGGCGGTCTACTTAACGCGTTAGCTCCGAAAGCCACGGCTCAAGGCCACAACCTCCAAGTAGACATCGTTTACGGCGTGGACTACCAGGGTATCTAATCCTGTTTGCTCCCCACGCTTTCGCATCTGAGTGTCAGTATCTGTCCAGGGGGCCGCCTTCGCCACTGGTATTCCTTCAGATCTCTACGCATTTCACCGCTACACCTGAAATTCTACCCCCCTCTACAGTACTCTAGCCTGCCAGTTTCAAATGCGGTTCCGAGGTTGAGCCCCGGGCTTTCACATCTGACTTAACAAACCACCTGCATGCGCTTTACGCCCAGTAATTCCGATTAACGCTCGCACCCTCCGTATTACCGCGGCTGCTGGCACGGAGTTAGCCGGTGCTTCTTCTGTCGCTAACGTCAAACACATAAGCTATTAACTTATATATCTTCCTCACGACTGAAAGTACTTTACAACCCGAAGGCCTTCTTCATACACGCGGCATGGCTGCATCAGGCTTTCGCCCATTGTGCAATATTCCCCACTGCTGCCTCCCGTAGGAGTCTGGACCGTGTCTCAGTTCCAGTGTGGCTGATCATCCTCTCAGACCAGCTAGGGATCGTCGCCTTGGTGAGCCATTACCTCACCAACTAGCTAATCCCACCTGGGCATATCCTGAAGCGAGAGGCCCGAAGGTCCCCCTCTTTGGTCCGTAGACGTTATGCGGTATTAGCTATCGTTTCCAATAGTTATCCCCCACATCAGGGCAATTTCCCAGGCATTACTCACCCGTCCGCCGCTCGACGCCCAACAAATCACCCGAAGGGTCAATGTTGTCGTTTCCGCTCGACTTGCATGTGTTAGGCCTGCCGCCAGCGTTCAATCTGAGCCATGATCAAACTCTTCAATTAAAGTTTTTTGGTCTTTCGACCGGCTCAATGAATACTGACTTCAAAACTGTTCCTTACTCGAAAGTAAGAAGTAATTTTAAAGCTATTATCGTTCCAACAGAACGATAATGAATTGACTGTGCCAATGATTAAAAATCATTGTATTGGTCACTCAGTTCATTGATAAATCTTTTCGATTATCATCAACGAGTGCCCACACAGATTGATAGGTTTAAATTGTTAAAGAGCGTGCTTTTCGATGATTCCTTTTGTGAGGAACCTCTCAAAGCGGACGGCCATTCTAGCGATTTGAACCTCAGTGTCAAACACTTTTTTGAATTTATTTTCGAATCGAACTTAAACTCAAATGGTTCGGCTAGTTAGCCTACTGAACTACTGCGAAGCGTTGTGCGCTCTGCCGTGTCAGTGAGGCGCATTATAGAGATGCTCGTCACATTGGCAAGGCTTTTTTTCAATAAATTTAATAAAAAAGGCTTTTCGCTCGTTTTTTGAGTGAAACGCTTATTTATCTATTTTTACCCCCTTGTTAGGTACAGGTTATCCACAGACTTATTCTTATTTCACTGATTTCGCATTCCACAAACAATAAAAAAGAAACCGCCTAAGCGGTTTCTTTTTCTTTATGAGCAGCAACAAAAGGAGGAATGTCTAAAAAATTAAATTCCCGAACCGTCTTGCTCTGCATTATCTTCGTGTAACCCACATTCTCTTTTAAGACCAAAGAATCGTGTATCTTCTTCTTTCATGCCTTGTTCAAACTTAGTAGTGGTATGAATGTCACCAATTGACAGATAACCCTGCTCTTTAAGTGGGTGCTGAGGCAAAGCATGTTCCTCTATATAGCTATCTACTTGTGCAGCGCTCCAATCTACTATTGGAAGAAACTTGAATACACCATGTTGAATTGAGAGAACCGGTAACCCCTGTCTAGAATCAGACTGACTTCTTCTCAAGCCTGAAAACCATGTCCCAGCATTGAGCTCAGATAAAGCTCTACGCATCGGCTCCACTTTATTCAGTTGGTTATATTGAGTAATACCTTCTACGCCCTTTTCCCACAATTGGCCAAAGCGCGATTCTTGCCAAGCTGGACTTAAAGAGCTTCGGTATATCTTGAGATTGAGCCCCAGAAGTAGCGTTAACTCATCTATGAACTGATAGGTTTCAGGAAATAAGTAACCAGTATCCGTTAGTATCACCGGAATACTAGGTGCTTGTCTTGTTACTAGGTGCAACATAACCGCGGCTTGAGCACCGAAACTTGATGACAGAACTAGGCTTTGTTGCAAATTCTCTAGCGCCCATGCAATTCTTTGCTCGGTTGTCATATCCTCTAACTCAGCATTGAGTTTAGCCAACTCTAGACTCTGCTCTACCTTATTGAGTTTGACTATCTCTTTCAGGTTTGGTTTTTGAGTAAGTTCAAGCATGAAAATCCCTCTTAGATACTAAGACTTCTTTTACGATGCCATCTCTAATGACAAAGTCCCCAAATGCTTCTTCTGGTAAACGCTCATTCGACCAACGAGCCACCAGCGAATCGATATCTTGTAATATTTGGCCTGAACTAATGTTCTCTTTATATATATTAGGAACACGAGTACCCGCTTTATTGCCACCAAGGTATAAATTGTATTTATCCGGCGCTTTACCTACTAAACCAATTTCAGCTAGCATCGCTCGACCACAACCATTAGGGCACCCGGTTACCCGCAATATAATGCTTTCATCTTTACTAAGTCCGTGTTTTTCCAGTACCCCTTCAACATCAGTAACGAACTGAGGAAGGAATCGCTCTGCTTCTGCCATTGCTAATGGGCAAGTAGGAAATGCAACACAAGCCATGGAATCTTTTCGTTGCTGGGACGTAGCAGGATCTAGTAGCCCACTTTCAAAAGCTATCTTTTCAATCTGTTCTTTGTCTTTCGCATCTACGCCGGCCACTATCAGGTTTTGATTTGCAGTCATACGCAAATCCCCTTTATGAATTTTGGCAATGTTAGCCACACCGCTCTTCAAAGGTTTACCTGGGTAATCAAGTAATCTTCCATTTTCAATAAACAAAGTTAGGTGGTGCTTTCCATCAATACCTTCTAGCCAACCGAACTTATCACCCCTATTAGTTAACTGATAAGGCTGTATAGGTTCAAAACTCACAGCGGCACGCTTTTCGACTTCTTGTTTGAATACCTCTATACCTATTCGGTCTAATGTATATTTGGTCTTCGCATTTTTTCTGTTTGAGCGATTACCCCAGTCACGCTGCGTAGATACTACCGCAGCGGCAACATCTAGCGTTTTATCTAGTGGGATATAACCAAATTCATCCGCTTTTCTTGGATAGGTCGACGTATCACCATGTGTCATCGCCAAACCACCACCAACAAGGACATTAAAACCGACCAGTTTTCCGTCTTTGGCAATCGCTACAAAGTTGAGATCATTGGCATGTAAATCAACATCATTATCCGGCGGCACTACTACTGTTGTTTTAAACTTACGAGGCAAATAATTACTGCCTAGAATTGGCTCTTCATCTGTAGATTCAAGCTTTTCACCATCTAACCATATCTCTGCATAAGCTCTAGTTTTAGGGAGTAGGTGCTCACTTATCTTGGTTGCCCATTCATAGGCTTGCTGATGCAGTTCTGTTTCAACTGGGTTACTGGAGCATAGAACATTACGGTTTACATCCCCAGCCGTAGCGATTGAGTCAATTCCAATAGCATTTAGCGTTTGGTGCATCAGCTTAACATTTGGTTTTAACACTCCATGAAATTGAAAGGTTTGACGAGTCGTAAGACGAATACTGCCATACATAGTACTTTCGGTAGCAAACTTATCGATGGCTAACCATTGCTTCGGGGTAATTACCCCCCCAGGCATACGCGCTCTTAACATTACATTGTGTAGCGGTTCTAGTTTTTGCTTAGCTCGCTCGTTTCTATAGTCTCTATCATCTTGTTGATACATCCCATGAAAACGAATCAGCTGGAAGTTATCTGCATCGAACCCACCCGTAATCTCATTATCGAGGTCGTTGGTAATGGTACCGCGCAAAAAGTTACTTTCTCGTTTAAGTCTTTCATTGTCAGAAAGTGGGCCTAGTTCTTCACCCAATACAACTTGCTTTTCCATTAGTACACGTCCCTTTGATATCTTTTCTGTTTACGGAGGTCTTTTAACCACTCTTCTGCGCTTTCTGGGTTTAGCCCACCTTCTTGTTGGGCGATTTCCAATAATGTTGACTGCACATCTTTGGCCATTCGTTCAGCATCTCCACAAATATAGAGATAGGCTCCGTCTTGTAGCCATTGCCAAACCTGCTGAGCATTCTGCTTAAGTTTGTCTTGAACGTAGACCTTATTTGCTCCGTCTCTACTAAAAGCCACATCTAAACGACTCAATAAGCCATCTTTGAGATAACGCTGGAATTCAAGCTGATATAAAAAGTCTTGAGTAAAGGTACGATCACCAAAGAACAACCAGTTTTTGCCTTCCGCTTCTCTGGCATCACGCTCTTGCAAGAAGCTTCTAAACGGAGCAATACCTGTTCCTGGACCAATCATGATCACTGGAGTGTTGTCATCGGTGGGTAGTTTGAAATTGTTGTTATGTTCAATGAACACTTTAACGTCTTCACCTTCTTCAAGTGCGTGAGATAAGAAACCTGAAGCACCACCGACTCTTTGGCCCTTATTGGTTTCGTACTCGACAACACCTACAGTTAAATGAACCTCTTCATCCACTTCTGCTTGTGAAGATGAGATGGAATATAGGCGAGGAGTTAGGCGTCGTAGCATTGCTAATAGCTCTGTGGCACTTAGCTTTGTTCTCTTCTCAGCTAACACGTCCATCACTTGTGTGCGGGCAGCATATTCTCGTAGCTTGCTTTTATCTTCTGTAAGTTTGAGGAGTCTCTTACTCCCCGACGTCTCTGCATATTGAGAAACAAATTGAGGATTAGAGGCAGTGACTTCAAAATGTTCTACGAGAGCCTGCTTTATAGATAGTGCTTCACCACCGACCTCCACTTGCTCGTCTTTATCAATAGAAACGAGTGCTAAGATAGAGTCCACCAGCTGTAGGTCGTTTTTGTACCAAACACCTAGTGCATCGCCAGGTTGGTATGTAATGCCCGATTTTTCCAAATCAATTTCGATGTGTCTGACATCTTTTGTAGAGTCTCGACCGGTAATTTTTTGATTGGTAAGCAAAGTAGCGGTATAAGGGTTTTGCTTAGTGTATTGAGATTGGCTTGCAGCCAAAGGCAATTGAACTACTGCACTTTCTGCTCCTGCTGAGTTATCTTTGAACAACTCAGCAACTTTACTTAGTGCTTGTGATTGCCACGCAGCGACAGGAGACTCGTAATCCACATCACAATCAATTCTATCGAGAAAGGCTGTCGCTCCGAGTTTGTTTAATGCAGTATCAAAATCTTTACCCGTTTGGCAAAAGAATTCATAGCTAGAATCCCCCAGCCCCACAACGGCATATTGCAACTTATCTAGCTTTGGCGCTTTCTTGGAGCTGAGGTAATCATAAAATTCAATCGCATTGTCTGGAACTTCACCCTCACCATTGGTAGAAGCCACAATTACGATATGCGTTTCATTTTTTAAGTTCTTTAGTTTGTAATCTGCTGCATCGTATAGTTTGGCTTGATATCCCTCCTCTACAACCTTGGCATGCAATTGCTTAGCGACACCTTTGGCATTACCTGTTTGCGAAGCAAAGATGATCGAAAGCTGAGAGGCTGTCGCTACAGCAGGTGCAGTATCTGGAACCGAAGCTAAAGAGTGGTTTTGGCTGATGCCATAGAAATAGCCACTAACCCAAGCCAACTGTTGTGGCGATAATTCGGCGGCGGCCTGTTTTAGTTGATTGGCTTGGTTATCACTCAACGGAGTAGCAAAGCCAGAAAGTTCCTTAAGCAACATGGTCACGTTATCCCTGTATATTACGTGACCATAAGATTACCTACTATTTGTAATAGCAATAAAGAATAAAGGGGTATGTTTAATAATCAAAAGGAATGAAAAAGTATTTTACCTACAAGACTTCAACTCTCACTTGGCTAAACCCAACAGCCATCGCACTCTTAGAGGCCGAATCTAAGTCATTGTAATAGCGCTGTTCTCCTTGCGGATCAGTAAGAGCAAGTATTCCGCCACGACTGTCTCTAAACTCTACCACCCATAAGCCATCTTGATCAGCTTGTTCTACGATTGCTTCCACCAAACGCTCAGAGCGATATAACACACGAAGTTCATTGATTGTCATATAACCGCTTGCTCCTATTCAACTCTACTAATGATGGACCAAACGCGCAAAAATGCGAATTGAGAACAGCTATCAATTACAAAACGATAGGCAATAAAAAACCCATCCGGAGATGGGCTTTATCATTCTAATAGGTACTTTAAAAAGCGACTTGTCCGCCAACAAACCAGCCGTCGACAAAGCCATAGGCTTTACTATCGAACTCTTTAAAGGTGTAGTCCAACACACGATAACCACCGCGTACAACCAAATCAACTGAATCTAGGTCGAAGGTGTATTGTAAACCAGCTGTTAAGTCGGCTGATTTAATATCAGATGTTTCACCAAAATCAAACTCACCGATGACCGCTAGGTTTGTATTAGGAACAGCGATTAATGCATTGGCATACCAACTAAAGATAATGCCATCAAAATCACCACTTTCACCTGTATCGGTATCTTCATAGAAACTATTGCGATAGTCAGTCAAAGTGAAGCCAAGATCCAACTCAAGATTTTCAGTTCTCAAAGGTCGATAATAGAAAGTGTAATCGAACTTATCATGAGCAATGTATTGGGTATCTAACGCAGTATAACGGATTCTAAAGTTAGGCAAATAAGGCACATCGTGCTCAATTTGCGCAGCAAGAACCGGAATCTCATCATCTTCTTGACGAGTTTCTCTGATCTTAGTGCTACCCCAGAACATGTCTGCAGTAACTTTACCATGAACACCTGGTTCAGCGACTTTTGCCTGCACCGACCAAGAACTTGCTAATGCACTGGCTCCTACGACCGCAATTAAAGTGCATTTGTTCATTTTCCACTCCCAAGAAAACTAAATTCGTTACTTTATGAGCAGATACTAGCATACATACACCTTAGTTAAATCAATAACTAACATCATGAACATGCACTTGTACGCTTAAGCACCCAGTAGATCACAACTGCAAGTAGAATATAAGGCAAGAACTTAAGTGCGACTCCCAGTAAACCTAGCACTAGGCTGAATGCAAATACGACAAAAAATGCCATTAATAGGCCAAAGAAAGTCAGACCCGTAAAGAAAAATACACCAAAGAACATCAACAACATAAGTAGCTCAAACATAGATACTCTCCAACTACAGATTAATAAGTAGGGGTAACATCGTGTTTAAACCCCATGATTACAGTTAGAAAGCAAGTACAGTGCCAACCTTGCATTGGATGCTAAGCCCCTGATTAAAGTTAATAAAAAAGGCCTTCACTGTATGTAAAGGCCCTTGGATGAATTGAATGTAGTGAAAATAACCAGTTAATGGTGAGTTTTACACACCTAGCTCTTTAGGGATTTTAGCCAATGCAGCCTCAACCACCTCAATACCAGAACCCGGCTTATGTGCATTTTCACTGATATAACGTCGCCATTGGCGTGCGCCAGGCATGCTTTGGAATAATCCTAGCATGTGACGAGTGATATGCCCTAGGTAAGCGCCTTCCGAAAGTTGTTGTTCGATGTATGGGTACATAAGCTCAACCACTTCACTGCGCTTAATAACCGGCTTGTCTTGACCAAATATACGCTGGTCCACTTCTGCTAACAGGTATGGATTTTGATAAGCTTCTCGACCAATCATCACGCCATCAAGATACTCAAGATGCTCTAACGTTTCTTCTAAGGTTTTCACACCACCGTTAACAGCAATATCTAAATGAGGGAAATCTTTCTTAATCTGATAAGCACGAGGATAATCCAATGGCGGGATCTCGCGATTTTCTTTCGGGCTAAGTCCACTCAGCCACGCTTTACGCGCATGAATAGTAAAGTGCTCACAGCCACCCTTCTCATTAACTGTAGAAACAAAGTCCGTCAAAAACTCATACGAATCTTGATCGTCGATACCAATACGAGTTTTTACTGTCACTGGAATATCGACTACAGATTTCATTTCGGCAATGCAATCCGCAACCAATTGTGGTTCAGCCATTAGGCAAGCGCCAAACCGACCATTTTGGACTCTATCAGATGGACAACCGACATTAAGGTTCACTTCATCATAACCGCGCTCTTCTGCCAGTTTTGCACAGTGCGCTAGATCTTTTACGTTTGATCCGCCAAGTTGCAGAGAAATTGGATGCTCTTGTTCGTTAAAACGTAGAAAGTCACCCTTACCATGAATAATCGCACCCGTTGTTATCATCTCGGTATACAACAAAGTGTTTTGCGATAGCAACCTGTGAAAATATCGACAATGACGATCCGTCCAATCAAGCATTGGAGCGACAGAGAGTCTAGAAGATGGGTACATAAGGTTCAATCCACGAATAAAAATGAGGCCGTATTCTACATCCTGTCTATAAAATAGACCAGTTTATTACAGGCATAAAAAAGACCAGCACTAAAGCTGGTCTTATATAACGTTAGATAAATTACGCTTTGTATTGTTTAAATGCGTTAATCAAACCGTTAGTAGAGCTATCATGCGAATCAACTGCAGAGCCGTCAGCTAGCTCAGGAAGGATTTGGTTTGCTAGTTGTTTACCTAGCTCCACGCCCCACTGATCAAAGGTAAAGATGTTCCAAATAACACCTTGAACGAAGATCTTGTGCTCGTACATTGCAATTAGGTTACCCAGCGTGCGCGGAGTAATTTGCTTCACAAGGATAGAGTTTGTTGGGCGGTTGCCTTCAAATACTTTAAATGGTGCTAGTTCAGCCACTTCTTGTGCAGATTTACCCGCGGCTACAAGCTCAGCTTCAACCACTTCACGAGACTTACCAAACGCCAATGCTTCTGTCTGAGCAAAGAAGTTCGACATTAGTTTCTGGTGGTGGTCACCCGTTGGGTTGTGGCTGATTGCTGGTGCAATGAAATCACACGGAATCAGTTTAGTTCCTTGGTGGATCAACTGGTAGAACGCGTGTTGACCGTTAGTACCTGGTTCACCCCAAATAATTGGACCAGTTTGGTAATCAACAGCATCGCCATTACGGTCAGTGTACTTACCGTTTGATTCCATGTTGCCTTGCTGGAAGTAAGCAGCAAAACGGTGCATGTATTGGTCGTATGGAAGAATCGTCTCAGACTCAGCACCGTGGAAGTTGTTGTACCAAATTCCAATAAGCGCAAGAATTGTTGGAATGTTGTTCTCAAGGTCTGTTGACTTGAAATGGTTATCCATCTCGTGAGCACCCGCAAGGAGCTCAACAAAGTTGTCGTAGCCTACACCTAATGCAATAGAAAGACCGATTGCAGACCATAAGGAGTAACGGCCACCAACCCAGTCCCAGAACTCAAACATGTTATCAGTATCAATACCAAACTCTGACACTGCTTCGCCATTGGTAGAAAGAGCAGCGAAGTGCTTAGCTACGTGTGCTTCATCTTGTGCTTCAGCAAGGAACCAATCACGCGCACTGTGTGCGTTAGTCATTGTTTCTTGAGTAGTGAACGTCTTAGAAGCCACCAAGAACAATGTTGTTTCTGGGTTCACTTTCTTAAGAGTTTCAGCAATGTGTGTGCCATCAACGTTAGAAACGAAGTGCAGGTTTAGGTGATTCTTGTATGGGGCTAATGCCTCAGTCACCATGAATGGACCTAGATCAGAGCCACCGATACCGATGTTCACTACATCAGTGATAGCTTTGCCTGTGTACCCTTTCCACTCACCATCAATAACGCGATCAGTAAAAGATTTAATCTTTTCAAGTACAGCGTTCACTGCTGGCATTACATCTTCGCCATTAACCACTACTGGCGTATTGCTGCGGTTACGAAGTGCAGTATGAAGAACTGAACGTCCTTCCGTCTTGTTGATGGTCTCGCCAGAGAACATTGCGTCGATCGCAGACTTCAGTTCTGTTTGTTTAGCAAGATCAAACAGGTGCTTCATCGTCTCGTTGTTCACTAAGTTCTTTGAATAGTCGACTAGGATGTCGTCGCCGAATTTTTTAGAGAAGTTATCAAAACGCTCTGAGTCTTGTGCAAAGAGATCTTTCATCTCCATATCTTGAGCTGATTCAAAGTGAGCAGTTAAGGCTTTCCAAGCATCGGTATGCGTCGGATTGATGTTTTTCAACATTGTGAGTTCCCATTATTTCTAATTTTAAGTTGTGCTCAACAAAGGGCAGACAAGCCACTCAATTGTTAAACGCCCCTGATACTGGTTCTAGTGGCCGTGCATTGTTCCGCACCACCACTTCAAATAATTTGTTCTAATGTACCGTGTTCTGGGGTCGATTTGGGATTATCACTGAAGCGTTTCACGCAGTTATTGACTCAGTTCACATTTTAATCTGCTAAATGCTGTCTTTAGTGTAAACAGGTATCACTCGTGAGGTGAGTTTTGTCACTAACTCATAGCCAATAGTTCCTACATACCTTGCTACTTCCTCTACGGGTAAAGCCTCTCCCCAAAGCACGGAAGGATCACCGACCTTATCGCTTGCATCAGGCCCAAGGTCCACGGTCAGCATATCCATCGATACTCTTCCAACTAATGGAACCTTGCGGTTGTTGACCAAGACAGGTGTGCCATTTGGTGCCATACGAGGGTAACCATCACCATACCCGACCGCTATCACACCGATTTTAGTATCTCGTTCTGAAGTCCAATTTGCACCATATCCTACGCTTTCACCAGCCTTAAGTTCGTTAACCGCAATAAGGTGTGAACGCAAAGTCATGACTGGGCGATAGCCTAACTGCTGTGCATCGTTGTCACTGAACGGAGACACCCCATACATGATTATGCCAGGTCGTACCCACTCAAAATGGCTATCACTGCGAGACAATATGCCCGAAGAAGCAGCAATTGAGCGCTCACCCGTGCAATTAGCCGTCGTATTTTTAAAAAGCTCAATTTGTTGCGAAGTGATTGGATTATCTAGTTCGTCTGCGCAGCCAAAGTGACTCATATAACGCAAAGGGTGAGCTACATTTTTGCAGTTATGTAGGCGTTGAATATACTCATCATAATGTTCAGGACGCACACCTAAACGGTGCATTCCTGTATCCATTTTCAACCACACAACAACAGGACTTTCCAGTTCTGCTTGTTCTAGAGCGTCTAGTTGCTCTTCGCAATGCACCACGGTTTGTATGTTATTGGCGACTAAGATAGGTAAATCACTCGCCGAGTAAAATCCTTCGAGTAACAATACAGGTTTAACAATACCACCGGCGCGAAGTTGCAATGCTTCTTCTATGCGAGCCACACCAAAGGCATCGGCACCTTCGGCGTGTTTGGCCACTTCTATTAAGCCATGTCCATAACCATTGGCCTTAACAACCGCGAGCAAACGACTGTTAGGCGCTTGCTTATGCAGTAATTCTATATTGTGGCAAAGAGCATCTGTATTAATTGATGCTACAGCAGCTTTTAATCTACTCATACCGCTTCCTACTCGTCATCATAATCGAATGCTGGACCTGCATAGTTATCAAAACGAGAGAACTGTCCTTGGAATGTTAAACGGACAGAACCGATTGGGCCGTTACGCTGCTTACCAAGAATGATCTCTGCGGTTCCTTTCATGGAACTGTCTGGGTTGTAAACTTCATCTCGGTAAATAAACATGATCAAATCGGCATCCTGCTCGATCGCACCTGATTCACGAAGATCTGAGTTGATCGGACGTTTATCAGCACGTTGTTCCAAAGAACGGTTGAGCTGAGAAAGCGCGACAACCGGTACTTGCAGTTCTTTCGCTAGTGCTTTCAAGGAACGTGATATTTCAGATATCTCTAAAGTACGATTATCTTGCATACCAGGTACACGCATTAACTGCAGATAATCGACCATGATAAGACTTAATCCTCCATTATCACGGGCGATTCGTCTTGCACGAGAGCGTAATTCTGTTGGTGTTAGACCAGAACTATCATCAATGAACATATTCTTCTTTTGCATCAGAATGCCCATCGTAGATGAAATACGAGCCCAGTCTTCATCGTCTAACTGACCAGTACGAATCTTCGTTTGGTCAACACGAGATAAAGAGGCAAGCATCCTCATCATAATCTGTTCTGAGGGCATCTCTAGGGAGAAGATTAAAACCGGCTTATCGGAGCTCATCGCTGCGTTTTCACACAGGTTCATTGCAAATGTGGTTTTACCCATAGATGGACGAGCTGCAACGATTATTAGATCAGAAGGTTGAAGACCTGCTGTTTTCTTGTTTAGGTCATTAAAGCCAGAATCCACACCGGTTACACCATCTTGCGGAGTTTTGTATAACTCCTCAATGCGCTCCAGCGTTTTCTCAAGAATGTTATCTACGTTCTGCGGACCATCTTTTTCACTACTTCGCTCCTCTGCAATCGCAAAGACCTTACTCTCAGCAAAGTCGACAAGATCACTGGATGAACGACCTTGTGGATCATAACCTGCATCTGCAATTTCATTAGCAACACCAATAAGATTTCGAACGACGGCCCGCTCTGCCACTATCTCCGCATACGCATTGATGTTTGCCGCACTCGGTGTGTTCTTTACAAGGTCAGCGAGATAAGCAAATCCACCTACATCTTCAAGTTGCTCTCGACGCTCTAAGAATTCGGATAGCGTAATTAAATCAAGTGGTTGGCTGTCTTCAAGAAGAGTTATTACCGCTTCAAAGATCAATCTATGTGGGCGACTATAAAAGTCTGTTGCCATCACTTTTTCGGCAACTGTATCCCAACGCTCATTATCCAGCAATAATCCACCAATTACCGACTGCTCAGCCTCTAATGAATGTGGAGGCGCTTTGATTGCATCGACTTGGGAATCTTGTTTTGTGTTTGTTCGTTGATCTACCATGAATGTGCTCAGTGACTTGCTGTTATTTGCATTATACCAATGCTAATGATGATGTGTTTAGAAAATTATCTTTAATAGATATCATCATAAAAACTAACCACTTATTGACGTTGTCTAAAGAGTGACAGGTTTGAAGTTGAGTGGACACCCATTGTATAATTTTTACCTAAGCTTGACGCTTAATCAATAAGTTGGGGTACAATGCGCCAGCGCTATTTTATGCTAGAGGTATTTCGTGTCGAAAAAACTGCTATTTTGTCTGGGGTCTCTGATGTGCTCAGTGCTCCATGCGGAAGAGCTTACTGATACGGATATCGAGAGCCCTTCCCCCTTCAAGAGCGAAGTAGAATTTGGTTATCAGGCTCACTCTGGAAATTCAGATTCTGAATCGCTAAACGCTCGACTCAGTGGCGAATACACCAAGAACCGCTATCGTGCAACCGGCGAATGGAAATATTACCTGTTATACAAAGACGGGGAAGAAGATAAACGTCAATCAACCTACGACCTTCAAGCGGATTATAAGTTAGGCTCCAAGAGCTATGCATATTCAAGTTTTAGTGGCTATGACTCGAAATACAGCGCTTACTATACAGATTACACCATATCTGCTGGTCTAGGTTATCAGTTAACTAACAGTAAACATTGGCTAATAGAAGGCGAACTAGGTCCCGGCTATCGCTATCAAGAACCCAACCTTGATGAGATCGATGATGATGACATTGTTTTTCCTGACGTCGTTAAAGAGGCGATCATTCGTGGCAACTTGGCTGCGACTTGGAAGCCCATTAAAACATTGTCGATTGGTGGAAAACTGACTGTGGTTGCTGGTGAAAGTAATACCCGTACCGATACAGAGATTTCAGTAATCAATGAAATCACCGCTGATATAGCGCTTAAATTGGTACATAACCGCCAATATCACAATAAGGTTCCAAATGGATTGAGTAATACAGACTCTATACTGTCGGTAAACTTATTGTTCCTTTTTTAGCTATCCCCATATTTTAGATAAAAAAAACACCGGCCAAGGCCGGTGTTTTCAAATCGTCTTTAGAGTAAAGAATTACTCTGCAGGTACAACTTGTAGGTTCACAGTTGCGAAAACTTCAGAGTGAAGTTGAACGCTTACTTCGAACTCACCAGTGTTACGTAGTGCGCCTTCAGGAAGACGAACTTCGCTCTTAGCAACTTCAACGCCAGCAGCTGTAACAGCGTCAGCGATGTCACGAGTACCGATAGAACCGAATAGTTTGCCTTCGTCACCAGCTTTAGAAGCGATAACAACTGCTTCTAGAGTGTTAACTTTCTCAGCACGAGCTTGAGCAGCAGTTAGTTGCTCAGCAACTTTAGCTTCTAGTTCAGCACGACGAGCTTCAAACATTTCAACGTTAGCTTTAGTAGCCATTACTGCCTTATTTTGAGGAATAAGGTAGTTACGAGCGTAACCAGATTTAACATTAACAGTATCGCCAAGTGCACCTAGGTTACCGATTTTATCAAGTAGAATAACTTGCATTATTTAATCCTCTATTTAATAAACGGTGCCGATTACTGATGCTTATCAGTGTACGGCAGTAGTGCTAGGTAGCGAGAACGCTTGATTGCACGAGCTAGTTGACGCTGATATTTAGCGCTTGTACCAGTGATACGGCTAGGTACGATTTTACCAGCTTCAGTGATGTAGTTTTTAAGAGTTGCTACGTCTTTGTAATCAATCTCTTGTACGCCTTCTGCAGTAAAACGGCAGAATTTACGACGACGGAAGAAACGAGCCATGGGCTATCTCCTGATCTTAAATTTGAGTGATATCTTGGGCATGTAAAACCAGTTTTCCTGAGCCGTTTCGACTCATTTGATAAGCAACAAAGCCGCTTACCCTGATTGTACTGCCTTTAACTAGTTCTTGAGTTAATGTGTGTGACCCTTTGCCACTCACCACTACAGGCATTCGACAGTAAACCTGTCTTGGAAGCTCAGCTTCCATCACATTTGAGCGATGCTCGAGCCAAAATTGGCAATGCGATATCCCCGAGGGGCTTTGCGTTCGAATTGGGTCTTTAGCAACAATGCCGCTTAAGTCCATTCGATTGGTCATACAATCAATTACTCAGCAGATGCTTCTGGCTTAGCTTCAGTACGCTCTTCGCGACGAGGAGCACGTTCAGCACGCTCTTCTTTTTGCTTAAGCATAATTGATTGCTCAGTCACAGCGCCTTTAGTGCGCATGATCATGTTGCGTAGAACTGCATCGTTAAAACGGAAAGCAGTTTCTAGCTCGTCGATCACAGCTTGATCAGCTTCAACGTTCATAAGAACGTAGTGAGCTTTATGAAGCTTGTTGATTGGGTAAGCCAGTTGACGACGACCCCAGTCTTCTAGACGGTGTACAGTACCGCCAGCTTCAGTGATAGAACCAGTGTAACGCTCGATCATGCCAGCAACTTGCTCGCTTTGATCAGGGTGCACCATAAATACGATTTCGTAATTACGCATTTGTTGCTCCTTACGGATTATTAGCTTCCACGAGTGGCTCGGTCGTCCAGAGGAAGCAAGGAACTAAAGATAAATGACCGAGTTTTAAGGACGGCAAATAGTACAGAAAGCAGGCAGTAAGATCAAGTAAAAAAAGGGCATCTGAAAAATATAGTTTCCCCATCCCTTATTGTCTTATATCTATTGATGTTTTTTATTCATAAACCCTTGTTTCTTAAGGTAACTAAGAACTGAGTGTGAAAGTTCAACATGGGACTCTTTGGTGTATTTTTGTTTGATGTAAACTTCAATCAAATTCTCGACTCTAAACACTTCAATCATCAGCTTAAGCTCCGGAAATACCGTATAACGTTACCAGTGTGCAGATTCTCGTTGTCGATAAATATCAAAAATCGCTTACTCAGTATGATCTCACCCTTGATACAAAAATAGGAGCCAAAGCTCCTATTTGATTTTACTATGGGTTAATGGCACTTAACCTTGACGTTGTCTCACCGCTTCAAATAAACAGACACCCGAAGCTACAGAAACATTCAGGCTTGATACTGAACCCGCCATAGGGATCTTAATCAAGTCATCACAGGTTTCACGAGTAAGACGACGCATGCCATCTCCCTCTGCACCCATCACAATCGCTAAAGGACCTGTTAGCTTGCTTTGATACACATCATGGGTCGCCTCTCCTGCCGTGCCTACAATCCACACGTTCTGTTCTTGTAGGTGACGCATAGTACGCGCTAGGTTAGTTACTCGAACCAATGGTACGGTTTCTGCGGCGCCACACGCTACTTTGCTTACTGTCGCCGTTAGAGGCGCTGATTTATCTTTTGGCACAATCACTGCCGCCACACCTGCTGCATCGGCGTTACGCAGACAAGCACCTAGATTGTGCGGATCCGTTACGCCATCCAAGATTAGAAGCAATGGATTAGCCTGAGAAGCTAGAATCTCGTCTAAGTCATTTTCATTCAGGGCTTTCGCAGGCTTAACACGGCCAATAATCCCCTGATGATTTGCACCATTGGCTTTATCATCCAGAGCCTTACGGCCTGTTTGCTGAATAGACACACCAAATACCTGAAGCTGATTGATTAAAGGTAACAAACGGTCATCCTGACGCCCCTTTAAAACAAACGCTTCGACAAAGCGTACAGGATCTTTCTCTAGTACCGCTTTAACTGCGTGGATACCGTAAATATATTCGTTACTCATTATTTGCTTCTCTTATTTCTTCGAACCACGAGCTTTATTCTTGCTGCTACGCGCTTTACTCTTTCGGGCTTTTTGCGACTTTTGCTTCTTCGATGCAGATTTCTCATCAGAGCTGCCATCTGGGCGAACCGTAGGTTCTACCATAGTCTTCGCACGTTTAGAGCTGCCTTTTCCTGCTGCGCCGTCTTTCTTTTTATCAAAGCGCTTCGCTTCTTCGACTAAGCGCTTCTTCGCCGTTTTTCCTTTGCCTTTAGGCGTACGCACAGTACCAGCTAATTCAAAATCAATCTGTTTGTCGTTGAGGTTAACAGCTAACACCTTAACCTTAACCTGATCACCTAAACGATATATTTGGCCAGAGCTTTCACCCACCAATCTTTGGCTCACTGCATCATAACGATAGTAGTCGTTAGCGAGTGCTGATATATGCACCAAGCCATCGATATGTAACTCAGTCAGCCTAACAAAGAAGCCAAAACCAGTCACATTAGCAATAACACCATCAAGCTCTTCACCTACATGGTCTTGCATGTACTCACACTTCAACCAATCCGCTACATCACGAGTCGCATCATCGGCACGGCGCTCTGTCGTTGAACATTGCTCACCAAATACATCCATATCATCAAAGGAGTAATGGAAGCCGCCTGTAGGTGTCCATCGGTCTTGATTATGGCCTTCTTGCTTGGCAATCAGGTACTTAATGGCTCGATGCAACAACAAATCAGGATAACGACGAATTGGAGAAGTGAAGTGCGCGTATCGCTTCAGTGCCAGACCAAAGTGTCCAGCGTTGTCGGGATTATACACAGCTTGCTTCATTGAGCGTAGCAACATTGTCTGAATCAATTCTTTATCAGGACGCTGGGTTACAACGTGCATCAAATCAGCGTAATCCGTAGGAGAAGGTGCAAGCCCGCCATTTAGGGTTAAACCCAGTTCACTCAAGAAATCTTTGAAACCAACGAGACGTTGCTCTCCTGGAGATTCGTGGATTCGATATAAAGCGGGTTCTTTTAGTTTCTCTACGAGTGAAGCTGAGGCAATGTTTGCCAAGATCATGCACTCTTCTATTAGCTTATGTGCATCATTGCGAATCACAGGTTCAATGCGATCAATCTTTCTATCCGCATTAAAAATGAACTTAGTTTCTACTGTTTCAAACTCTATTGCCCCTCTGCCATCTCTAGCAGTCTTTAGAGTGCGATACATATTGTGTAACTCTTGAAGATGCGGCACTAACGGTTCGTAACGCTGATTAAGCTCCTCATCGCCATTGAGAATATCATTTACCTTGGTGTAGGTAAGACGAGCGTGAGAGTTCATCACTGCTTCATAATGCTTATAGCCAGACAGTTTACCGCTTTCGGAAACCGTCATCTCACAAACCATACACAAACGGTCGACTTCTGGGTTTAATGAACATAAACCGTTCGACAGTACCTCTGGTAACATTGGTACAACTTGAGAAGGGAAATAGACTGAGTTACCGCGATTAATGGCTTCTTTATCTAGCGCAGAGTCTGGGCGTACGTAATAGCTGACATCGGCTATAGCTACCCATAACCGCCATCCTCCACTTTTTTTCTTCTCGCAGAAAACAGCATCATCGAAGTCTCGTGCATCCTCGCCATCGATGGTCACCAATGGTAACTCTCTAAGGTCAACTCGCCCTTTTTTAGCCTGCTCTGGAACTTCCTCTTCAAGAGAAGCTATTTGCTTGGTAACTTCTTCTGGCCATTCATTTGGAATTTGGTGTGTACGAATAGCGATTTGAGTTTCCATGCCCGGCGCTAGGTTTTCTCCGAGTACCTCAACCACTTGACCTGTCATGCCTCGAGAACGACTCCCCCTGTCGGTAATCTCGATAACCACAACATTGCCCATTCGAGCACCCATTCTATGTTCTTTGGGTATGAGGATATCTTGATGGATTCTTGAATCGTCGGCAACGACATAGGCTTGTCCAAATTCCAAGAAGAAGCGACCAACGATCTGCATGGAGCGTTCTTCAAGCACTCGAACAATACGAGCCTCTTTTCGACCTCGTTTATCCGTGCCCGATTCTTGAGCGAGAACATAGTCACCATGAATGATGCCACGCATCTGGTGGAATGGCAGAACAAGGTCATGCTCTTTTCCAATCACACCTTCAGGCCGCACCCAGCCAAAACCATCTTTATGACCAATTACATGCCCTTTAATCATCTCAAGTTTTTCTGGCAAGGCGAAGCATTGACGACGAGTAAAGACCAACTGACCATCGCGTAACATAGCATTTAGCCTGCGACGTAAGCCTTCATATTGTTCTTCACCATCAAGTTCAAGGGCGGTAAATAAATCATTGCGATTCATTGGTGCGCCAGCACTTTCTAGAAAGCTTAAAATAAACTCTCTACTCGGCACTGGGTTTTCATAATTTTTCGCCTCTCGATCTGCATGGGGGTCAAGAGAATTAGAATCGGACATGGAGTGCTCATTAATTAGAATAATTGAGTAAAGTATATTCTAGTAATGCCCTACAAGGAAAAAATGCTTTAAAAATTAATGAAATATTCGCTTTTACGTCTAGCCCTTAGACAACAGAATCATTAGATCTGAATTATCATCGACCAAATCATCAAGATTGCATTTATCTAACTCAGCCAAAAAGGCTTCTTTCGCTTTATGTAGATAATTCTTAAGGCGGCACGCCGGGGTAATGTGACAAAATTCTGGGGAGCAATTGATTACTGTCAGTGGTTCTAGCTCTCTGATCACATGCCCTATATTTATTTCACTTGCTGGCTTGTTCAGTCTAATGCCACCATTCTTACCTCGAATAGTTTCAATAAAACCGGTTTGCCCTAACTTGTTAACGATCTTAACCATGTGATTGCGAGATATACCGAATACTTCACTGACCTGAGTAATATTTGTCAGTTCATCATCTTTAAGTGCTGCTAAGTAGATGAGCGTGCGGATGGCATAGTCAGTAAAGCTAGTAATTTGCATATAGTGGTACTCCGTATCGTTCAACAAGTGTAATTCTTTTGTTGACTTTAATATACACTTTCTACAACATTAAACATGAATCTTAAATACACCTTTAAATGAGACGCTAAGATGTTAGAACAAAAAACCATTGATATTGTTAAAGCTACTGCTCCACTCTTGGCAGAAACGGGCCCTAGTTTGACAGCTCATTTCTATGATCGCATGTTTGCACATAATCCAGAGTTGCAAGATATTTTTAACATGAGTAATCAGCGCAATGGGGACCAAAGAGAAGCATTATTCAATGCTATCTGTGGTTACGCTTCTAACATCGATAACCTCGGTGCCCTATTACCCGTTGTAGAAAAAATCGCACAAAAACACACAAGTTTCATGATCACTGCAGAGCAATACAACATCGTTGGTAGCCATTTATTGGGCACTATTGACGAGTTATTTTCTCCGGGCCAAGAAGTACTTGATGCATGGGGCGAGGCTTACGGCGTTCTAGCGAATATATTTATACAACGCGAAGAACAGATTTATGTGGCCAACGAACAAAGCCTAGGCGGATGGCGTGGGCTTCGCGAGTTCGAGGTAGTAGAGAAAAAAGATGAAAGCGCTGTAATAACAAGCTTTGTATTCAAGCCTATTGACGGTGGTTCAGTTGCTGACTTCAAACCTGGACAATACCTAGGTATTTACCTCAACACACCAAAATTTGAAAACCAAGAAATTCGTCAATACAGTCTATCGGCAGCAGGTAATGGCAATACTTATCGCATTTCAGTGAAGCGCGAAGGAGAAGGTAAAGTGTCTAATTTCTTGCACGACCACCTTCAACAGCGTGATATCGTCAAACTTGCACCGCCTGCAGGCGATTTCTTTTTAGATTCAGAATCGAAAGAACCTGTAGTACTTATCTCTGCAGGCGTTGGTCTTACTCCTATGTTATCTATGCTAGAGACGCTGGAGCAAAGCAATCAAGCTGTGACCTGGCTGCATGCAGCTGAAAATGGCGAACATCATGCCTTTAAACAGCACGTATCTCAACTTTGCAATCGCAAGGATAACTTTGAGCACTTCACTTGGTATCGAAGCCCTCTAGCATCGGACCTTCAGTCTGAAGACTATCAAGCAGAAGGGTTAATTGACCTATCTAAATTGAATCAAGAGCAGCTACCAAAGAATGCCAAAGTGTACTTCTGTGGCCCTGTTGTCTTCATGCAATCTGTAGCTCAACAACTCATCGACCTAGGCTATGCTAAAGAGCAGCTAAACTATGAGTGCTTTGGGCCACACAAGGTTCTTTAATAAAAAGCAGAATGACAGATACAAAAAAACCGGCAATTGCCGGTTTTTTTTATTCAAGATACCTATTCAATTAAGAATTAAATGGGTGAACCTTGATCATAGTCTCGTTACGGTCAGGACCGGTAGAGATAATATCGATAGGCACGCCTGTGAGCTCTTCAATGCGTTTGATGTAATCTAGAGCTGCTTTTGGCAATTGCTCAAGAGAAGTTGCACCGTATGTTTTTTCAGACCAACCTGGTACTGTTTCATAGATAGGCGTTGCTTCTTCAAATGCTTCTGCAGCCATTGGAGAAACTTCTAGTACAGAACCGTCTTTCATCTTGTAACCAGTACAGATTTTCAGTTCTTCTAAGCCGTCTAGTACGTCTAGTTTAGTTAGACAGAAGCCAGTAATTGAGTTGATTTGAACCGCGCGACGCATAGCCACTGCATCAAACCAACCAGTACGACGCAAGCGACCTGTTGTTGCGCCAAACTCATGACCAACATCACCTAAGTGCTTACCTACTGGGTCTTGCTTGTCCAAGCCATCATATAGCTCAGTTGGGAAAGGACCTGAACCTACGCGAGTACAGTATGCTTTTGCAATGCCTAGAATGTAGCCAATGTGACGAGGACCAAAACCTGAGCCCGCTGCAACGCCACCTGCTGTAGTGTTAGAAGACGTTACGTATGGGTAAGTACCGTGGTCGATATCAAGCAGAGTACCTTGAGCACCTTCAAACATCATCTTGTCGCCACGCTTACGTGCTGCGTCAAGTTCATCAGTTACGTCAATAACCATTGAAGTAAGAAGATCTGCATAGCTCATCGCTTGCTCTAGAACTTCTTCGTAGCTTACTGTGTCTGCTTTGTAGAAATGCTCTAACTGGAAGTTATGGAATTCCATTACTTCTTTTAGTTTTTCAGCAAATGCAACTTTGTCGAACAAATCACCAACGCGTAGACCGCGACGAGCAACTTTATCTTCGTATGCTGGACCAATACCACGACCTGTAGTACCGATAGCTTTCTTACCGCGTGCAATTTCACGAGCTTGGTCGATAGCGACATGGTAAGGAAGAATTAGAGGACACGCTTCTGAAACGAATAGACGTTCGCGTACTGGGATTCCGCGGTCTTCAAGAGGTTTCATTTCTTTCAGAAGTGCTTCTGGAGAAAGTACAACACCGTTGCCGATAATGCATTTTACATTATCACGCAGGATGCCTGATGGAATTAAGTGTAGAACGGTTTTTTCACCGTCAATAACTAGAGTGTGGCCTGCATTGTGACCGCCTTGGTAGCGCACCACGTACTTCGCATCTTCAGTTAAAAGGTCAACGATTTTACCTTTACCTTCGTCACCCCATTGGGTGCCTAAAACAACTACGTTATTTCCCATCTTTCCAAATCTGATTGCTAGTTAAAAAAGGATTCTAGCACCGAAAAATCAAATTTGCAGTCATTTTTTAAACACTAACCATAAAATAATGGCGGTTATTCCTATTGATTTAAGCCAAAAGCAAAGAGTTTATTAATGCTCACAGTAACATAAAGGTAATTACTGCTCCGGCAACAACAAGACATCCACCCAGCCTTCTCAGTTGATTATCAGGTTGCTGGCTCAGCTGTGCCATCATATTGCGCCATGCGTTTGGAGCGAGTAACGGACCAATACCTTCCAAAATTAAAACTAAGCCTAAGGCAATCCATATTCCTTGAGACATATCTACTTCCTATTTTTTATGAATAAAAAAGGCTCCTGTAAAAGGAGCCTTTGCGATATCTAGCTGATATTACTTACGCGGTGCGCCGCTTGAATCGTTCATGAAGCGGAAGAAGTCGCTCTTCGGATCAAGGACCATGATGTCCCCTTTCTGCGAGAATGATTTCTCATACGCTCTAAGTGAACGAACGAAGCTGTAGAACTCAGGATCTTTGTTATACGCTTCAGAGTAAATCTTAGCTGCTGTTGCGTCTGCATCACCACGAGTTACTCGAGCTGTTCTGTCAGCTTCTGCAAGGACAGTTGCTACCTCTAGCTCAGCTTGAGCTCGGATAACTTCTGCCTTCTCACGACCTTGAGAACGGTGCTTACGCGCTACAGATTCACGTTCAGCACGCATACGACGGTAGATAGACTCAGAGATTTCATCCGGTAGGTTGATCTTCTTCATTCTGAAGTCAACTACGCGAACGCCCAAGTCATCCATTGCGCTTTGACGAGTATCTTCCAATACTACAGACATGATCTTATCACGCTCACCGTCGATCTCTACAGCTTCACGAGCTGCTTCAGAAACCGTATCATCCAACTCATCTTCATCAGGCAATACAGCTTCATTACGAGGACCCGATACAATCTGCTTGATTTCACGAGAACCGATTTCAGCACGAAGCACGTCTGTGACTTTACGCTCCAATAGTGCTTGCGCTGTCAGTGCATTACCACCACCAGTTGCTAGGTAGTACTGACCGAAGTCTTCGATACGCCATTTAACGTACGAATCGATGATAACGTCTTTTTTCTCTGACGTTACAAATCGATCAGAACGGCCATCCATAGTCTGGATACGTGCATCTAGACGCTTCACGTTGTCAAACAATGGCATTTTAAAATGCAGACCTGGCTCATGGATACGAGACATATCATTGTTATCTTTCAAGATACGACCAAATCGAACCACGATACCGCGCTCACCCTCAGGGACAACGAATACCGACATTAGCATTAGTGCGAGTGCAACCACCAATACTGGGATCATTAACTTACGCATTCCTAGTATCTCCCTTGACGAGTAGTAGTTGAACGAGTGTCAGTTGAAGACGGTTGCGGTGTTGTCTTCGCATCTAGTTCTATCTTGTCGTACGTTGAAGACGACTTGCTAGCACGGCTAGTTGAAGAACTATCTTGACCTGCTAACTTGTCGATTGGCAAGTACAGTAGGTTACCGCTTGATTCTGAATCAATAAGCACTTTAGACGTGTTTGAGTACACTTCTTCCATTGTATCTAGGTACAGACGATTACGAGTAACCTCTGGAGCCGCATGATATTCCGGTAGTAGTTTCTCGAACTGAGCCACTTGACCAAACGCTTCGTTCACGATGCGCTCGCTGTAACCCAATGCCTCTTTCTTCAGACGCTCTGCACGACCTGTTGCTTTCGGCAAAATTTCATTCTTATAAGCTTCAGCTTCACGAATGAAACGCTCCTCATCCTCACGCGCTGCGATAGCATCATCGAATGAGTCTTTAACTTGCTCTGGTGGACGTGCTGATTGGAAGTTGACGTCAACAACAAGGATACCCATGTCGTAGCCATCAATAATTTCATTCAGAGTCTCCTGAGTGCTTTGACGAATTTGCTGACGACCACTTGTTAGGATGCTATCCATCAAAGAGTCACCGATCACTGCACGCAATGCAGAGTCAGTAGCTTGACGCAAACTGTCATCCGCGTTTGTTACGCGATACAAATACTTGTACGGATCAGATACGCGGTATTGAACACCCATACCAACAGTTACAACGTTTTCATCTTTCGTAAGCATTAAGCCTGAGGCTTGAAGTGCACGAATTGCTTCAACGTTAACTGTTGTTACTTCATCGACGAAACGTGGACGCCAGTTCAGACCAGGATCTACGATGCGGTCGTATTTACCTAAACGAAGTACTACGCCACGCTCTGCTTCGCCTACGGTGTAGAAACCAGAGGCAACCCAGATAACGATAGCAACTACAGCAATAAGGCCAAAACCAACTGCACCACCACCGCCTGATGATGAACCACCACCACGCTTGCCAAATTTACCACCCAGCTTTTGACTTAGTTTATTAAATACTTCGTCTAAATCTGGTGGTCCTTGATTGCGACCACCGGATTGTTGATTACCACGATCTTTATTACCCCAAGGGTCATTATCGCGGCCATTGTTTCCGTTGTTATTTCCAGGCTCATTCCACGCCATTAGAAAACTCCATCACTAGATATGACGTTATAAAGTAACAGTCTTTTAACCGACTATAAAGTCGTCCAACTGCGCCTCTTCCCTCTTTTGCAGTCTAGCCCAATCGGCTTGCTGCATTCGAATATCAATCAACAAGTTACCTTCTGAATCATATGCTTCTTGTCGAATAGATTTCATATTGAAAAATACACCGCGTAAACGCCCCTGATATAAGGGAGGAATACTTAGGGTATATTCGACCATTTGACTCGCTAAGCGTTCAGTCAACGCTTGAAAAAGTAGGTCTAAACCCAAGCCTTCCATCGCAGAAACCCACACGGTAGTGGGCACACCCTCTTCGTTATACTCAATACGAGGAGACTGCTGTTCCATGTTGTCTATCTTGTTCATAACAAGTAAGACTGGGATCTCATGCGCATCGATCTCTTCTAAGACGATATCGACAGCTTGGACATTCTCTCTGAAACGCTCGTCACTAGCATCTATAACATGTAACAAGATGTCTGCTTCTTGGGTTTCCTGTAAGGTTGCTTTAAAGGCTGCAACCAAATCATGCGGAAGATGACGAATAAAACCTACCGTATCCGCAAGGATAGCTAAGCCTACATCATCTAACTCTATCTTACGTAGAGTTGGGTCCAAGGTAGCAAATAACTGGTCAGCAGCATAAACGCTAGCTTCAGTAATCCTATTAAACAAAGTGGATTTGCCGGCGTTGGTGTATCCAACCAAAGAGACAGTAGGGATTTCAGCTCGCTTTCTTGCTCTGCGACCTTGTTCGCGTTGCTTAGCTACCTTTTCTAGGCGACGTAAAATCGCTTTGATTCGGTCTCTTAGCAAACGACGATCGGTTTCAAGCTGGGTTTCACCCGGCCCTCTTAAACCAATACCACCTTTTTGTCTCTCCAAGTGAGTCCAACCGCGTATTAATCGGGTGGATATATGACGCAACTGCGCCAACTCTACTTGCAGCTTACCCTCATGGGTTCTCGCCCTTTGAGCAAATATATCCAAGATAAGACCTGTACGGTCTAACACTCGGCATTTGCACAACTGTTCTAGGTTTCGTTCCTGAGCAGGAGAAAGGGAATGGTTAAAGATAACTATCTCAGCCTCAAGTTGCTGAACAAAATCAGCAATTTCTTGTGCTTTACCCTCACCCACAAAGTACTTCGCATGGGGGGATTGACGGCTACCCGTTATGGTTTGCAGGTTGTTAACACCCGCAGAAGACACTAACATCTCAAATTCAGCTAGGTCTTCCCACTCCCCTTCTTGTGTAAAATTAATATGAACAAGTACCGCCTGTTCACCTGATTCATACCGGTCAAACAAGCGATAAGCTCCTTACACAAGATACTTGATGATTAAATAACTTTTTCAATTAGTCTTCAGATTTCTCTTGAGTGCGATCTGCACGTTCATTACTGCTGTGATGAGTTACTGCTCGTGCAGGAACTACTGTCGAAATAGCATGCTTGTATACCATCTGATTCACGGTATTTTTCAATAGGATCACAAATTGATCGAAAGACTCGATTTGACCCTGAAGCTTGATGCCATTGACAAGATAAATAGAAACTGGCACGCGCTCACGACGCAATGCGTTTAAAAATGGGTCTTGTAAAGATTGCCCCTTTGCCATTGTTATTTTCCTTATTAGTATGTTGTTGTAATTATTTAGCAAGTGACAGTAGAAAAATTGTACTGTTTACGCATCCTAGCTAAACCAAACAATACCTCAATAAATTCTACGTTCCGTGTAGAGGTATTATTCATGTAAAACGATCATATTATACACAGCAAATTCAATTAGATGCTATGACATTTGCGATAGTTTCTACCCCATGATCGATATTTTGACTATCGAGCCAAGTTAGGTCTTTCCAACTTCGAAGCCAAGTAATCTGGCGCTTCGCTAATTGCCTCGTCGCACAGACTCCTTTAAAGATTGCTTCATCAAAGCTGTACTCCCCTTCTAGATAGCCCCACATCTGACGGTAGCCAACACAACGAATGGAAGGAAGATCTGGATGTAAATCAGATCGTTGATGCAACGCTCTGACTTCATCTTCAAATCCAGTATCTACCATTTTTTCGTAACGAAGCTCTATACGTCGATGCAGTTCTGAGCGCTCTTGAGGGGCAATAGCAAACTGTTTCACATCATACGGGATAGGATCTCCCTTCTGTTGCGTCAATTCAGTTAATGTTTTTCCTGAAATCCGAAAAACTTCTAAAGCACGAGATAAACGCTGTGGATCATTAGGATGAATGCGCTCAGCTGAGACAGGATCTATCTGTTTTAGTTCATCATGTAAGACTTGCCAACCCTTTTGTATCGCTTCTTGCTCGATTTGAGCTCGAATTTCTTGATCAGCTGCTGGTAATGGAGAAAGCCCTTCTAGCAAAGCTTTGTAGTACAGCATAGTGCCTCCCACTAGCATAGGGATCTTCCCTTGAGAGGTTATCTCATCCATTAATTGCAGTGCATCACGACGAAAATCTGCCGCTGAATAAGATTCTACAGGATCGATTATATCAATAAGGCGATGAGGGGCTGCTGCTTGCTCATCCGCTGTCGGTTTAGCCGTGCCGATGTCCATTCCCTTGTATATTAGAGCGGAATCAACACTGATTAACTCAATAGGAAAACGTTGTCGAAGGCGAATCGCCAGTTCGGTTTTACCGGAGGCTGTTGGGCCCATTAAAAATATGGCCAAAGGCAATTTATCATTCATGTGATAGCGCTTTAATTTGGGTGGAAAAGTCCACTAATTGAATAAGTTTCGTATCTTTTAAATCGAGACTTTGTGCAGAAGCCCCCTCTAAGTCAGACAGTAACTGAACCGCTTCTGACAAAGTGTAGGTCTTATTTTGTTCCGCTACCTGAGAAGCTAACCATAGGCTTAGCTGCTCAAACGACAGTTGTTGTCCGTTACTCAATATATCAATGAGCCTAGAGAACAGCTGTTGAAGATTATGCTGCCTCAAGGGCTGAGGTACAGCCATTATCATCACTTTAGCACCGGCTTTAAACATCAACTGAATCGCGAAACGCTCAAGCACCGGCTGAATTTTCTTAAGTAGGTCGATATCTTCGTTTCTTACTCGCAGAGCAAGAGGAATCAACAATGGTTGCTTAATCAATTGCCTTTGATCGACTGACAATTGCCCTCGAAGCTTTAATATTTCCGCATAAGACAAGGCGAGTAACCCACATCCTGCGTTAGTGTTAACCAGCAAAAATTGCTCATTGATGATTGTTAAAGCCTTTCCTAGCTGAGTTATGGGTTGATCTATAACGGAGGGTGGAACCTCCTCGGCAGAATTAGACTCAACCGTCATTAGTTGTTGATAGACCTTAGCTTCTTGTTCAGACACCTGAGGTTTTGGTGCTCTTAAGGTGTTATTTTGTCCCCAACTTGAACGCGACTGCCCTTCATTTCGTGGTGTATCGCAAGATCCCTCTGCCTTGTTAGGATAGGCAGGAATCTGTTGCATCGCCTGCGCTTCTCTTTGTGAAGGAGATGGTGATGTTGCTTTCGGTTCAGGGTTAGAATTGAAATTGGTTTGCTCCAATTCACTTATAGAAGATTGCTGCGGATGAGGTGTGGCGAATGCACTCTCTCGTCTCTCCTCTGAAATGAACTGGTGCGACTGTCCTAGCGCATCAACAAGGGCTTGATAGATAAAATCATGTACCAGTCGCGCTTGATGAAAGCGCACTTCATGTTTCGCTGGGTGAACATTCACATCTACTTGATGCGCATCTATCTCAATGAACAGTACATAAGCTGCAAACTGCTCAGGGCGCAACGCTAGTTCGTAGCTTTGACGAATAGCATGATTGATGAGTTTGTCACGCATCATTCTGCCATTCACATAACAGTATTGCAGATCACCTTGCGAGCGCGCAGCCTCGGGAGTGGTTATCCAGCCATACAATTTAAGGTCTTGGTGCTGCAGTTCCACCTTAAGCATATTGTCTGCAAAGTTTTTCCCACAGACAGATTGTATGCGTTGCTCTATCTGACGTTCTGTTTTTGCAGCACGGTATTGTTTAACCAATTTACCATTGTGTCGAAGATTGAGAGTGACATCAAAGCGACTCAAAGCAATACGCTTTAACAACTCTTCAATATGAGTGAACTCTGTTTTTTCAGTACGCAAAAACTTTCGTCTTGCAGGCGTATTAAAGAACAAATCCAACACCTCGACCGATGTACCCACAGGATGAGCAGTAGGCTGCAGCTTGACCTGCATATCCCGGCCTTCAGAATAAGCAGCCCACGCTTGCTCTTGTGTTGCTGTTCTTGAGGTTAAGGTTAAGCGAGAGACTGAACTGATACTCGCCAGTGCTTCTCCTCGAAAACCCAAACTCATAATAGCTTCAAGATCATCTAAGGTGGTGATTTTTGAGGTTGCATGTCGGCTCAGGGCAAGCTGAAGTTCATCCTTAATGATGCCCTTTCCGTTATCCCTAATACGAATCAGTTTACTACCACCTTTTTCGATATCGATATCGATACGAGTAGCTCCGGCATCGATGCTATTTTCAACCAACTCTTTCACCACAGAGGCCGGTCTCTCGACCACTTCTCCAGCTGCTATTTGGTTTGCCAGTCTTGCTGGTAGTATCTTAATTTCACTCATCGATTTGGAATAATCAGCGTCTGCCCAATGGCAAGCTCATCGGAACGAAGGTTATTGGCACTGCGAATACTACTGACAGTCACGCCATACTTAGATGCGATCTTACCCAGAAACTCTCCTCGCTGAACCTTATGATGTCTTATTGGTGCATCTTTTACAGCAACGGTAATCTTAAGCTTTTGCCCGACACGAACTGTATTTGATTTAAGGTTGTTCTCTCTTTTTATCGAGGCAACCGGCACTTTGTAACGACTTGCTATCTTGCCTAAATACTCTCCAGATTTTACCACATGGGTGACTGTTTTAGTCTCTACGGTATTAAGTGTGCTCGTTGGTACTGAAGCACCAGGAATTGTCAGCTTCTGACCAACTTTGACTGTATCGCTTTTCAGGTTGTTTGCTGATTTAATCGCACTAACCGATACTCCGTGTTTTTGAGCAATCTTCGATAAGAAATCACCGCGCTGAACAACATACGTCCCACTGTGGCTTGGGCTCTTATCAAATCCGGTTCCTTCAGGTGGATTCTGTTTTAGATACGTCACAACTGCACGTGACAAAGCACTCGCTAACTTGTCTTGGTATGAACGCTGAAAAAGAAGTTTTTCTTCGGTCGGATTTGAAATAAAGCCGGTCTCAACGAGAACTGAGGGTATTTGAGGTGAACGCAACACCGCAAGGCTAGCTTCACTTGGCTTACTTTTATGTAGACGAGCGACTTTTTTTAACTCTCCTAGTATCTCCGTCGCTAGTTTCTCGCCCTCTCGTTTCGAGTGAGTAAACTGCAAATCCAATAATGTTTGGTTTACGTTTTTATCCGCTCGAGTCACAGTGGAAGTGCCACCTAACTTCTGAGATTGACGCTCTTGATTTTCCACCCAGCGAGATATCTCTGTGTTCCTGCGGCGGTCATTCAAGAAGAAAACGGATGCGCCTCTTGGCTGCGGTGAGGTAAAGGCATCTGCGTGCACGGAGATAAATAGGTGCGCTTTCTCACGGTCGGCAATCGCAACGCGCTGATCTAAATTCACATAGTAGTCGCCAGTTCGAGTCAACTTGGCTCTAATACCTGGGATAGCATTCAGTTGTGCTGCAAGCTTCCTTGAAACACTCAATGTTGTATGCTTTTCATATTTACGGCTAGGCCCAATGGAGCCTGGATCTTTGCCACCGTGGCCTGGGTCGATAACGATAACCACATCTTGTCGACTAGGTACGGTAGTCTTTGTCACGACAATCGGCTTAGCAACAGGCTGAGACTGGCTTGTTGCAGAGAGAGGGAAGTCGATAACTAAACGATGACCGGCACCGTTTCCAGGATTCAGCTTGAATAATTTAGGTGAAGACTTTCCCTTCAACTCAAATACCAATCGAAAGGTATCTTTATTAGGAGGAGAACTCTCTCTCACCTTGGTTAAGATAGGGCTTTTGGTTACCGATTTTGGTAATTTAGAACGATTAGCAGTGTTCTTAAGATCTACAACCAAACGGTCCGGACTACCTAAAGTAAAGTAGCTGAAATCAGCAGACTGGCTCAGATCAATAACAGTCCTTGTTTCTTTATTAGTGGTCGAAATACGGATGTCCTTAATCTCGTTCGATTGCACGGCGGCAAATAACGAAGAAACAAAGAACAAGGCAAACGCCCATATTGAATTCTTAATCAATTTAACTCCAGATTTTCAATCAGTGTTAATCCATTGTCACTGTTTGCGGTAATAGTAGCGACACGACCTTCGCCCTGATAACGAATGTCGATATCTAGATCTGCTTTAGGCAGCAACCCTACCCCTCTCTCTGGCCATTCTACAAGGCAGATTGCATCAGGGGTAAAATAGTCTCGAATTCCCATAAACTCGAGCTCTTCAGGGTCAGCAAGACGATAAAGGTCAAAGTGATACACTTGCCAATCCTGCAAGTTATAAGGTTCGACCAAGGTATAAGTTGGGCTCTTAACGTTACCTTTATGTCCCATAGACTGGATAAAACCACGACTAAAGGTAGTTTTTCCCGCACCAAGATCGCCATGTAAATAAATGGTCGTCTGCTCAGAACACAGGGCTGATAAATTTGCTCCCATTTTTACAGTGTCATGCTCATCTTTGAGGGAGAAGTGCTTCTGGGTCATAAAAGGGTCGTCTTTACTTGGTTTTATTAATAATGACCTAATTATCTCTACTGAGCGCGTTTTGTCGAGCAAACCCGCCTCTTTGGTAGACGATGACCAATAAATTTCATTCAAAAGCACTTCGAATGAGTCGTAGTGTTACGTGTCGACAAGTTTATTCGCTAAAATAGACTCAACTTTCTTCGGACGACAGCATCAATGAATCTTCAATATTTGGCAGAGCAAATCAAAATTTGGGGCAACGAACTTGGATTCCAAAAAATAGGAATAACCGATGTCGACCTATCATCACATGAAGAAGGTCTGAAAAGTTGGGTTGCTCATGGCTACCACGGCAGTATGGAGTGGATGGAGCGAAATGAAGATAAACGTCTGCATCCGGAAAAACTGCACCCGGGCACATTAAGAGTTATCAGTGTGCGCTTGGATTATCTTCCTCCAGAGGCCCATTTTGCCAGTAATCTTTCAGATCCTACCCAAGCCTATATTAGTCGTTATGCGTTAGGCCGTGATTACCATAAACTGATGAGAAACAAGCTCAAACATTTAGCCAAGAAAATAGAAGATGAACTTGGAGAATTGAATTATCGACCTTTTGTTGATTCCGCTCCTGTTTTAGAGCGCCCCTTAGCTGAAAAAGCAGGTCTTGGATGGACAGGTAAACACTCTTTACTACTCGATGAAGATGCAGGCTCATGGTTCTTTCTAGGTGAGTTACTGATTGGATTGCCTCTTCCTGTCGATGCTCCAGTGGAAAACCAATGTGGAAAATGCCGGTCTTGTATAACGAGTTGCCCTACGGGAGCGATAATCGAAGAGGGTGTCATTGATGCCCGCAAGTGCATCTCTTATCTAACCATAGAATATGATGGCATCATTGATAGTAAGCTTAGTGATGCAATGGGGAATCGCATCTACGGTTGTGATGACTGCCAACTGGTATGCCCATTTAACCGTCATGCAAAACTTACACAGCAAGCTGATTTCCACAGACGAGAAAGCATTAAAGACAGCAATTTGATGACACTTTTCTCCTGGAGCGAACAAGAGTTCCTTAAAAACTTTGAGGGTTCGGCAATACGTCGTATTGGTCATTTGCAATGGTTGCGAAATCTCGCTATTGCATTGGGAAATAGTGTGTACAGTGATGAAGCCATAATGACTCTAGAAAGCAAGTTGGGGCTTTGTAATGTATTAGACCACCATATTACCTATGCTATCGAGCGGCTTAAATCTCAGCCCCCATTAACTTCCACCAAACAACAGCGATTGATACGTATTGTTCAAAAAGGGCTACCTAGAGATGCGTAGCTAGATGTCATTTCATCAGCTCTTGAATATTCAGAACAAATATCCGTTAGAAAAACCAATCAAGTGTAATCAAACGCATGTTGAGCCTTTATTCCAGCATAAAATGGTAAGTACAAAGGTAATGTGGAAAAAGAATATAAAGCAAGTCTCATTTCATCATGCCCTAAAGTTAAACACAGACACGGAATATGATGAAGATCAAATAAAGTGACATTTAAGATCAATTTATTACATTCTAAGAATCAAAGATTCACATCCTTAGCCCTTATTCTTCAAGGTGTTAGACCCTAAGTGATAAATGCCGATGCTCTTATGATGAAATAAGATCTTGACAAAAGATCCATGAAATCTCATTACTAAAAAACTTATCAACCAAGTTATCCACAGATATGGTTTTGTGGATAAGTCTGTGAGTTAATTCTTAATGGAGTGTGATAATAGGTGCTTCACAGAGAATGTGAAAAGTTATCGATAAAGAGATAGTGCTGGGTAATGCTAGTGAAGAAAATATGGGGTTATCGAGTAAGCTTAGTCAAACTACTGGAATATTGGAGCGACTCGACCAGATGGGCACGAGGTTCCTCGTGTTCGGTCAAACATTCCAAAATATTGGAGCGACACACGAGGTTCGAACTCGTGACCTCAACCTTGGCAAGGTTGCGCTCTACCAACTGAGCTAGTGTCGCATTCCGTTGACTGCATGAAGGACAAGCCATCCATACTGTCTAGAAATTGGTTGCGGGGGCCGGATTTGAACCGACGACCTTCGGGTTATGAGCCCGACGAGCTACCAAACTGCTCCACCCCGCGTCCGAATTGTGTCACCGTTAAGTACGATGAAGACTTACTCTCTATTTAAAGAGAAATTTGGAGCGACACACGAGGTTCGAACTCGTGACCTCAACCTTGGCAAGGTTGCGCTCTACCAACTGAGCTAGTGTCGCATTACTTACAGCTAACTGATAGCTATAAGTTAAAATTGGTTGCGGGGGCCGGATTTGAACCGACGACCTTCGGGTTATGAGCCCGACGAGCTACCAAGCTGCTCCACCCCGCGTCCGAATTGTGTCACCGTTAAGTACGATGAAAACTTTTTATTTGGAGCGACACACGAGGTTCGAACTCGTGACCTCAACCTTGGCAAGGTTGCGCTCTACCAACTGAGCTAGTGTCGCATTCCGTTGACTGCATGAAGGACAAGCCATCCACACTGTCTAGAAATTGGTTGCGGGGGCCGGATTTGAACCGACGACCTTCGGGTTATGAGCCCGACGAGCTACCAAGCTGCTCCACCCCGCGTCCGAATTGTGTCACCGTTAAGTACGATGAAAACTTTTTATTTGGAGCGACTCGACCAGATGGGCACGAGGTTCCTCGTACTCGGTCAAACATTCCAAAATATTGGAGCGACACACGAGGTTCGAACTCGTGACCTCAACCTTGGCAAGGTTGCGCTCTACCAACTGAGCTAGTGTCGCACTACTTACAGCTAAAAGCTTTGAGCTCACAGCTATAAGTTTAAATTTGGTTGCGGGGGCCGGATTTGAACCGACGACCTTCGGGTTATGAGCCCGACGAGCTACCAAGCTGCTCCACCCCGCGTCCGAATTGTGTCACCGTTAAGTACGATGAAAACTTTTTATTTGGAGCGACACACGAGGTTCGAACTCGTGACCTCAACCTTGGCAAGGTTGCGCTCTACCAACTGAGCTAGTGTCGCATCGTAAACGTCTTTGTGCCGTTTAGGGATGCGAATTATAAGAGGTTATTTTTGTGATGCAAGCCTTAATTCTGATTTTTTTTATTTCAGTGCTTTAACTGAATAAAAAAGCATCAGATCTTCATGATTGTATCTCTATAGTAACGAAGTTCAGCGATTGACTCTCGAATGTCATCTAGCGCTAGATGTACACCTTTCTTAGTAAAGCCATCCAATACTTCTGGCTTCCAGCGACGAGTGAGCTCTTTGAGTGTACTCACATCAACATAACGGTAGTGGAAATATTGCTCTAGTTCAGGCATGTGCTTGTACAAAAAACGTCTATCTTGACCAATGCTATTCCCGCAGATAGGTGAGGCTCCTTTCGGTACCCACTTCTCTAGGAACTCAATGGTTAGAGCAACGGCTTTGTCTTCATCGATATTGCTGTTTTTAACTCTCTCCACCAAACCACTATTGGTATGAGTATTAGTACACCAATCGTCCATCTTAGCCAGTTCGGATTCTGGCTGATGAATTGCAATAACAGGCCCTTCAGCAAGAATGTTCAATTCGCTATCGGTAACGATAGACGCTATTTCAATGACTTTATGTGTTTCTGGATCCAACCCTGTCATTTCAAGATCGACCCAAATTAAATTTTTATCGTTCAACGCCATGAATGAAATTGCCTATTATTGTTGTGAAAGAATGAAATCTCAGTGGAATGATTAAATGGACTGCATAAAAGTAAGCAGTGACCGCTTAGTCTCGCTTCTTGAGGTCAATTGGGTATATCATACTCCTCAATTATAGAAAGCCAACTGGACACTAGATAATACATGGCTAAAAAGAAGAAGCTAACCAAAGGACAAGTACGTCGAGTACGCGGAAATCAAAAGAAGCGACTGGAACAAGACAAAACTGTCCAATGGGATGAGCAAATGCTTGGTGAAACCAAGAAGGGCTTAGTCATCACTCGATTTGGGCAGCATGCCGATATTGAGGATATTGAGACTGGAGAGATTCATCGCTGTAACTTACGTCGTGGTATTGAAAGCTTAGTCTCCGGTGACCGAGTGCTGTGGCGAATTGGCCTTGAATCTATGGCGGGTATCTCTGGTGTTGTAGAAGCTGTAGAACCAAGAACTTCAATGCTAACTCGACCTGACTATTATGATGGTCTCAAACCAGTTGCTGCCAACGTAGAGCAAATGGTTATTGTCTCTTCAGTACTGCCTGAGCTGTCTCTGTCTATTATCGACCGTTATCTGATCGCCTCAGAAACCTTAAACATAGCCCCGTTACTGGTGCTAAATAAGATTGATTTAACTACGCCAGAACAACTTATTGAGCTAAAAAAGCAATTAACGATTTACAGTAATATTGGCTACAAGGTTTTATTGGTGAGCAAGGAGTCTGGCGAAGGCATTCCAGAATTAGAAGCTGAGCTTGCAGGTAAGATTAACATTTTTGTCGGTCAATCTGGTGTAGGGAAGTCGAGCTTAGTTAATGCGTTGATGCCAGAACTTGAAGTAGAAGAAGGGGTTATCTCTGAAAACTCAGGGTTAGGTCAGCACACCACAACCGCAGCGCGATTGTACCACTTCCCTGCAGGTGGCGATCTTATCGATTCACCAGGAGTACGTGAGTTTGGTTTGTGGCACTTAGAAGCAGATGAAGTCACCACAGCTTTCGTTGAATTCAGAGAATTTCTAGGCCTATGTAAGTTCAGAGATTGTAAGCATGCTGATGATCCAGGTTGCGCTATTCAGCAAGCGATTATCGACGGTAAAATTCACCCCAACCGATTTGAAAACTACCAGAAAATCATTGAAAGCATGGTAGAAATGAAAGCTAACCGTCAGTACTCGAAAAACAAGAAGCTAGATCAGTAGTATATTTAGACAAACGGTGCCAGTTTGCGTAATATTCTGGCCCAATTTAGGAAGAATGGACCTTATTGTGATTGATAAAATCAAAGTTGGTGCCCAATACTGGATGCCACAACACGGCCTAACGCGCCTAGTTGGAAAGCTTGCATCTGCGAAACTTGGCGGAGTTACTACGTCGATCATTCGCGGCTTCATCAAGCAATACAAAATTAACATGGACGAGGCTTTGCACTCAGATCCTGCTCACTTCGAAACCTTTAACGATTTTTTCGTACGTGAATTGAAGCCAGGGATTCGTCCTGTTGTTGAAGGCGACTCGGTTATCACACATCCAGCGGACGCTTGTGTGAGTCAATTTGGTCCAATCGAAGACGGTAAGCTCATTCAAGCAAAGAAACACAGCTATTCTGCTCGTGAATTGCTTGGCGGCGATCTAAACCTTGCTGAAAGCTTTGCTGACGGTAGCTTTGCAACACTTTACCTATCACCTAGCGACTATCATCGTGTGCATATGCCTTGCGACGGTACATTAAGACAAATGATCTACGTTCCTGGTGATTTGTTTTCGGTAAACCCGCTAACCGCTGAGAATGTAGAAAACCTATTTGCCCGTAACGAACGTGTAGTGTGTATCTTTGATACTGAATTTGGTCCAATGGCACAGGTTCTTGTCGGAGCTACCATAGTAGGCAGTATCGAGCTAATTTGGGCCGGTACCGTTACTCCTCCGCGAGGAAACACTGTCTATCGCTGGGATTACCCTGCGGATGGAGAGAAGGCTATACACATTAAGAAAGGCGAAGAAATGGGTCGCTTTAAGCTAGGTTCAACAGTGATAAACCTGTTCCCTAAAAATGCTATTGAGTTTGACCAAAGCATGCAGCTTGAAGCAATTACTCGACTAGGCACAGCTTACGCTCACAAGCGAGAATAGCGAGCACTTACAAGATGTCATAAAAAGGAGCCTTAGGCTCCTTTTTTATTTTTCAGCGACACAACTCATTTGCAAACCTTCCTCAAGCAAAAGCAACTGCTCTCTACCTAATTGGGTGGCCATTGGTTTTACCATGGCCAAGATCTGCAACATACCCTGCATAATCATTGCCTCTGTCACTTTTTGGTTTGCATTCATTGCCGATTGATAACCTAACCAACCCGTAGCAATAAAATGTAAGTTGGTGACTAACCTTGGCATATCCTGGGAATCGACTTCTATTAACTCAAGGGTAAGAAACGACTGTACGATAGCGACTAGATTAACCCTTAGCTTTTCTTGAACTTCCAAATAGGCATGATGTAGTTGAGTATCACGACTCACAATATCGGCTAAGTTGGCATAGAAAAATCGATACTTCCACATTAGAGAAAAAGTCGAATTTACATAGTGTTTTAACAACACCAAACTCTCTCCCTGACTTTCATAAGGACGAAACCTATCCAACAACTCAGAGGTATAGTCCTCAAAAATCGCACGAATTATTTCTTGCTTGTTGGAGTAATGGTAATAGAGGTTTCCTGGACTGATACCAAGGTGGGCTGCGATATGATTAGTAGTAACGTTACGCTCACCTTGTTTATTAAACAACTCTAGCGCGCCTTGCACAATTCTTTGCTTTGTTTTCATTAAGCGACTTAATACCCTAGGTCATTGTTAATTAGATCGAAATAGAAAAGAGTTTTGCTATACTCAAGCACTCTTACTGTAACGTAAAAAGCTATTATTACTTTGTCTGTATCTCATTGGCTATCTGCCGCTAGACCCAAAACATTGCCCTTGGCTTTGACTTCTATCGTGACTGGAAGTTGCTTAGCCTATACCCACCAGCAGTTTTCGTGGAGTGTCAGTATTCTGGCTCTACTCACCGCAACGCTTCTACAAATATTATCAAATCTTGCTAATGATTATGGTGATGCTCAGCAAGGAACCGATAATCAAGATCGACTTGGTCCTACCAGAGCAATTCAATCCGGTGAGATAACTGCGAAACAGATGAGAAATGCAATGGTACTGTGCTCATTGCTGAGTCTATCTGCGGGTCTGACGCTGATTCTAACATCTTTAACTACGTTGGTGGATATTGGTATTTTCCTCGGCTTAGGTGTTCTTGCAATATTCTGTGCTATCGCTTACACGGTAGGGAAAAAACCTTATGGTTATATTGGGTTAGGTGACCTATCTGTCTACGTATTCTTTGGCTTATTAGGCGTCGGTGGGACCTTTTACCTGCATACCAACACCCTCTCTGCAGACTTGTTTTTACCCGCTACTGCTACCGGATTACTTGCTGTCGCGGTACTCAATGTCAATAACATGAGAGATATTGATAACGACCGGGCATTTGGTAAAACCACAATGGCTGTGCGCATGGGATTGGCAAAGGCTAAGCACTATCACGCGCTACTTGTCTTAACGGCATGGCTGGCTTATTTCATATTCGTATTCAATAATCACTTTAGCCCTGTTAGCTTGCTCTTGACCTCATTGATTTTGGTTCCAAGCTTATTGCATTTGCGCTCAATTAACCGCGCAACGGACAGTTTAGCCATTGCTCCACTAATGGCTGGAGTGGTAAAACTTGCACTAATTGCTAACTTATTATTTTCTTTAGCTATTATTGTTTAATTAAAAAGTTAACTTGCATCAACTTTCCATTACTGTTGCAGGATATACTCGAGTGTAAGAATACTAACTTAGAAGGTGACACTGATTATGGAATACAACACTTCAGCCCTGTGTGACGTCTACTTAGATCAGGTTGATGTCGTAGAGCCAATGTTTAGTAATTTTGGTGGCAGTGCGTCATTCGCAGGTCAGGTAACCACCATCAAATGCTTTGAAGACAATGGACTTATTCGCTCTGTTCTTGAGCAAGATGGGCAAGGTCGAGTATTACTTATTGATGGCGGTGGTTCACTAAGGCGAGCCTTAATTGATGCTGAAATAGCTTCCCTCGCTGAAGAAAACGAATGGGAAGGTCTTGTGGTTTATGGCTCTGTACGTGAAGTTGATGAACTCGAGGATATGAGCATTGGTATTCAAGCCCTAGCGTCTATACCTGTCGGAGCGAGCCAAACGGATATAGGTGAACTTGATGTTCCGGTTAACTTTGGCGGCGTAAGCTTCTTGCCCGAGGACTACTTGTATGCAGACAACACCGGCATTATTTTGTCACAGGAGCCTCTAGACACTAATTTTGAGATTGACGAAGAAGAGGCCTAGCCTGCTTATTGTCAATATTGAGTTACATTTAGAAGCAGAACGATAAATTCGTTCTGCTTTTTTTTGATTGAAAGCAAATTAATCTCGAATATATTTTATCATTTTAAAAAAAACCGCATGACATCCAAACACTTGCAATAACTTTTCGATAATCTGCATGTTCCATGTTGAGAGGAAGTGATGGAATGGATAAAGAAAATTCGAGTCAGGTAATTAAGTTAGTATTCTGCATTCTTATACCTATTCTAATATTGATGATGCCAAGCAGTTGGATCCCTATCAATGATCTTACTGTGGTTCAACATCGACTGTTGGCTATCTTCGTCATGTCCGCCCTACTCTGGGTATTAGAGCCTGTTCCCGTTTTTGCGACTTCGATACTGATCATTACCCTAGAACTTATTTTCTTATCCGATAAGGGGTTGAACGTTCTAAGAGTCGATCACGCCAATGAGGCCTTTGGCACTCTCATTCCCTATACGGATATATTGGGTTCGTTCTCTTCACCCATCATCATTTTATTTATGGGCGGGTTTGCTTTAGCTATTGCCGCTTCTAAGTACCAACTTGACAACAACCTTGCTCGGGTTCTATTGAAGCCATTTGGCTCTCAGCCTAGATACATCATGCTTGGCTTAATGTTGATTACTGCCGTGTTCTCAATGTTTATGTCGAACACCGCTACCACGGTGATGATGCTGGCACTGCTTGGCCCTATAGTGGCATCAGCTAAGCCCGGTGATTTGGGTATTAAGGCTTTAGTTTTATGTATACCTATCGCAGCGAACACGGGGGGGATCGCGACTCCAATCGGTACTCCACCTAATGCCATTGCCTTACAGTACCTCACAGGAGAAAACAGTATCGACTTTCTAAGTTGGATGATGTTTGGCCTGCCTTTTGTCATTGTACAGCTAGCCATTGCTTGGTTGTTGCTACAGAAATTATTCCCATCATCAGAAGATAAAATGGTGCTGTCGTTAGAAGGTAAGTTCTTAAAGTCTTGGAAGGCGATCGTTGTTTACATTACCTTTGCACTGACAATCGTATTATGGATGACCACCAAGCTTCACGGTATGAACACCTACGTAGTCTCTGTCATTCCTCTGGCGATATTTACGCTTACTGGCATCATGGGCAAAGCAGAAATTAAACAGATTAACTGGGACGTTTTGTGGTTGGTTGCAGGTGGTATCGCTATTGGACTTGCTCTGGATAAGACGGGCCTCGCCAAAGGGTTGGCTCACTCTATTGATTATCAGAGCCTATCTCCTGTTGCTGTAGTACTCACACTGTCGATCATCTGCTGGTTAATGGCCAACTTTATGTCCAATACGGCAACCGCCAACTTATTAATGCCAATTGCTGCAGCCATTGGCGCATCTATGCCTAGCCTAGCTGCGACTGGAGGATTACAAGGTCTACTGATTGTGGTCGCGTTCTCTGCCTCGCTAGGTATGATTCTGCCAGTCTCAACACCACCTAATTCATTGGCATACTCTACAGGGCTTATTGAGAGCAAAGACATGGCAAAAACAGGCATTATTCTAGGTATCGTCGGCCTAGCACTCGTCTACGTTGCTATGTTTATCCTAACCTAAAACGAATGCCAAGCTTTAGCAGGGAGAAGTTATGTTTATTGTTGCCCATAGAGGAACAAGAGAAACCCATCCAGAGAACACATTGCTCGCCTTCGAGAATGCGTTGGAGGGCGGAACAAAAGCTATCGAATTGGATATCCATCAACATCAAGGTGAGTTCTGGGTTATTCATGATAGCTGGGTCAATCGCACTACTGATGGCGCTGGCCCACTCAATTGGTTTTCAGCTAAAGGCTTAAAAGAACTGGATGCTGGTGAAGGTGAGCAGATTCCAACTCTGAGAGAGACGTTGCACCACCTCTCTGGTCGCTGTGCTTTAAACATTGAGTTAAAAGGACTGGATGACATAGCAACTCTGAACTCTCATCTAGACTATGCCATCAATGAGTGTGGCTTTAATCAAGAGCAGCTTTTAGTGTCATCATTTAATCATCACTGGTTAGCAGAGCTAAACCGCCAGCGCCCCGAGCTCAAGATTGCGGCATTGACCGCCAGCAAGCCAATCGGTCTGTGTCGATTTGCACAAGAGCTCAATGCTTACAGCGTCAACATCGACCTACATGTTCTCGATGGTGAAATGGTTGATGATGCAAAGAAACGTGGGCTAAAAGTTTACGTGTATACGGTGAACCGCCAAGAAGACTGGCAGCGCCTAAAAACAATGGGAGTAGATGGTATTTTCTGTGATGTTCCCAACGAAGCGGTAAAGTACTTCGCCTCAACCACGAGTCAAACCCGAGTTTGGCCTAAGTAGCACCTTTAAATCGAGGGTTTCTAATCCTCCCAATATGGTGCATATTGAGGGTATCTATCAAAAACTTCAATGTGCACCATGGGATACGAATGGTTGGCCCTTGCCGCGGCCTTCTTATGGGCGATATCTAGCCTAATTTCAGTTAAACCTGCTCGCCACCTTGGTCCTTTTGCCTATAGTCGCTGGCGGATGGGGTGTACTGCGATCATGTTAACCAGCATGGCAGCCTTTACTGGAGGCTGGGCAACAGTTGGTGCTGAGCATATAACGCTAATGATGCTCTCTGGCCTAATCGGTATTTTTATTGGCGATACCGCTCTATTTGCCTGCATGAACCGAATGGGACCACGACAAGCAGGTCTCCTTTTCTCATGCCATGCCGTATTTTCAGCCATCTTGGGATATTGGCTTTTTAGTGAAACCTGGAGTGGCATCGAACTTCTGGGAGCACTGCTTGTATTCGCAGGCGTTGTTATCGCGATATTCTTTGGTCGAAAACAATCAGGAAAGCATGATTGGGAGTCGTTACAGGGAAAAATGGCTGTGGGGATCAGCATAGGGTTACTATCTGGCCTTTGCCAAGCTCTCGGCGGCATCATCGCTAAGCCAGTCATGCAAACCAGTATCGACCCCGTTGCGGCTTCTGCCATTCGAATGATCACAGCGTTTGTGGCGCATTCATTATTTTTATTTAGTGGCGCAAAGCTTGCAAAAGCCAAACAAGCCATCAACTTAAAGATACTTGCGATCACCGCATTAAATGGCTTCTTAGCCATGGCAGTAGGTATGACACTGATACTCTACGCTTTGCAAGAAGGCAACGTGGGTATGGTAGCCCTGCTCTCTTCCACAACACCTATTATGGTACTTCCTCTGCTATGGTTTATCACCAAGCAAAGACCAAGTCGTTACGCGTGGTATGGCGCAATCTTGGCCGTCATTGGTACTGGATTAATCGTTAGCTGAAACTGATAACTGACAGCTTTAAAAAACGTCATCCTCGAGTGCTCCTATCGGGGATCTAACCAAGAGAATGTTAACCTTTAAAAATTGCCGATAAGAGTGCTCGTCAATAACGACTTCTTTTGGAAAAATAGCCTAATAGCTGACAATTTATAGCTTTTGGAATGTCGCTCTAAGCCCTTGGGAAAGGGAATGCAGTGACTTCATCAATATGTGTTTTCTTACTGGCCAACATAATGAGTCTATCTATGCCTAAAGCAACCCCTGAGCATTGTGGCAATCCATGGCGTAATGCCTCAATCAAATGATAATCAATAGGTTGCGGGGATAGTCCCATTTGTATCCGCTTCTCATTATCTTGTTCAAAGCGTCGTAGCTGCTCCTCTGCATCATCCAACTCATGAAAGCCGTTAGCCAACTCAATACCCTTAAAGTAAACCTCAAAACGATCGGCTACCCGATGGTCATTCGGATTTATCTTCGCTAATGCCGCTTGCGAGGCAGGGAAATCATATACAAAGGCTGGAGCCTGTTGCCCTATTTTAGGTTCAACACCAATACTAAATAGCAGCTGTAATAGCGTATCTCGGTCTGTTTCAGGCTCAGCAATATCAGACAATCCGAGAACTCCCGCTGCGGCTTTCAGTTGTTCCATACTACCTTGCAGTGGACAAACGTTTAAGACATCAATAAAAGCTTGCTGATAAGTCATGCGCTCAGCTTGATTACATGACAGTACAAGCTGCAATAATTGATCCATCTCATTCATCAAATCATGGTGATCAAACCCTACTCTATACCACTCCAAGAGCGTAAATTCAGGGTTATGATAACGACCGGCTTCTTCGTTCCTAAATGCTTTGGCTATTTGGTAGATACAGCCACTGCCAGAAGCTAACAAGCGCTTCATGTGAAACTCAGGACTGGTCATAAAAAAGAGCTTTCTTCCATCCGCATATCCAGGCCCTATAAATTCCGTTTGAAAGGTATGCAAATGAAAATCGGTCACTGTGGCATGGCTCATTGCGGGAGTATCCACTTCCAATACATTGCGCTCAACAAAAAACTGCCTGATATGAGTGATGAGATCTGCTCTTCTTTTTAAAGAAGATAGGTCTGCTGAAGGCTGCCAATTGAGAGTGCTCATAGAGTTTCCTGTGAAATGAATTGAATAAGTTTTGTAGATTCATATGCTTATTTTGGCATGATAATGATCACACTCCCCGTTCTTTTTAGATCTTTTCACCTGTATCGGCATTAAAAAACTAGGTAAATCAATTTTTTCACAACACGCATCCCATACAATGGTGCGTAGCATTTCTTAAGAAACTTAAAATCACGAGCAGGATAACCTGCCTAACACTCTGGAGGATAACTGTGAAAATATTACACACAGATATCGCGGTCATCGGCGCAGGGGGTGCCGGCCTTCGAACTGCTATCGCAGCAGCTGAAGCAAACCCTGATTTGGAAGTTGCTTTAATTTCCAAGGTTTATCCAATGCGTTCGCACACTGTAGCGGCTGAAGGTGGCTCTGCTGCCGTTGTCAAAGAAGAAGATAGCCTAGACAATCATTTTGACGATACCGTTGGTGGTGGTGACTGGCTTTGCGAACAAGATGTTGTTGAGTTCTTTGTAGAGAATTCAACACGCGAAATGATCCAGATGGAACAATGGGGCTGCCCATGGAGCCGCAAAGAAAATGGCGAAATAAACGTACGCCGTTTTGGTGGTATGAAGGTTGAGCGAACTTGGTTTGCTGCAGATAAAACCGGATTCCACATGCTACATACTCTATTTCAAACCTCTATAAAATACCCACAAATCAAACGCTTCGATGAGTACTTTGTTGTTGATTTACTCGTAGTTGAAGGGGAAATTCAAGGCCTAGTCGCTATTCATATGGCTGAAGGCGAACTCGTCACTATTAAAGCTAAATCTGTTGTGCTCGCAACAGGTGGTGCAGGTCGTGTTTATCACACTAACACTAATGGCGGCATCGTAACGGGTGACGGAATGGCCATGGCATACCGCCATGGTGTACCACTGCGTGATATGGAGTTCGTTCAATATCACCCAACAGGTCTTCCTGGTACAGGCATCCTGATGACCGAAGGTTGTCGTGGTGAAGGTGGCATCATAGTGAATAAAGATGGCTACCGTTACCTGCAAGATTACGGGATGGGCCCAGAGACCCCAGTAGGCCAACCTAAAAACAAATATATGGAGCTTGGACCTCGAGATAAGGTATCTCAAGCATTCTGGCATGAGCAACAAAAAGGCAACACTATTAAGCACCCACTGGGTGATGTGGTACATCTTGATCTTCGCCACCTGGGTGAAGAGTACCTACAAGAGCGCCTGCCATTTATCTGTGAGCTTTCTAAGGCTTACGTCAATGTAGACCCAGCTAAAGAGCCAATCCCTATTCGCCCTACGGTCCACTACACCATGGGTGGTATTGAAACCAACCCTAAATGCGAAACTCGTATCAAAGGTCTATTTGCCGTTGGGGAATGTGCTTCTGTTGGCTTACACGGTGCAAACCGCCTTGGTTCAAACTCACTGGCTGAATTCGTAGTATTTGGCCGTGTAGCGGGTGAAGAAGCTGTTAAGCATGCTAGTGAGTTCCAAGGCTGGGATGATGATGCAATTAAGGCTCAAGTCGAACTTGTCGAAGCGCGCATTCAAGCTTTAATGACTCAAGATGGCGACGAAAACTGGTCCACTATTCGCACCGAAATGGGTCACGCAATGGAATCTGGCTGTGGCATCTACCGTAGTGAAGAGCTCATGCAAGAAACCATCGACAAACTTTCTGAGCTGAAAGAGCGCTATAAGAAAATCAGTATCAAAGACAAAGGCAAAGTATTCAATACTGACCTTTTATATGCCATTGAGGTGGGTTACGGCCTAGAAGTGGCAGAAGCTATGGCTCATTCTGCTTTGTTACGTAAAGAGTCTCGTGGTGCCCACCAGCGCCTTGATGAAGGTTGTACGGAGCGAGACGATGAGAACTTCTTAAAACACTCACTTGCCTACTACACACCACAAAGTGCACCGAGTATTGACTACAGTTCAGTGACCATTACCAAATCGCAACCAAAAGCTCGCCTGTATGGCGCTGCAGCTGAAGAAGCTGCAGCGGCAGAGAAAGCGGCGAACAACGCGGAGGAGCAACAGTAATGCCAGCACGTATTCAAAAAGTAGACATTCTCCGTTACGATCCTGAGAAAGACTCAGAACCGTATTTTCAAACCTTCGAAGTGCCATTTGATGAAACCATGTCAGTGCTTGATGCTCTGGGTTACATCAAAGATCACCTCGATAAAGACCTTGCTTACCGCTGGTCTTGTCGTATGGCAATCTGTGGCTCATGTGGAATCATGGTAAATCAGGTGCCCAAGCTTGCTTGTAAAACCTTCTTACGTGATTACCCTGATGGCTTAAAAATTGAAGCGCTGGCTAACTTCCCAATCGAAAAAGACTTAATTGTCGATATGACGCCATTCATTGAGCGCCTTGAAGCAATCAAGCCTTACATTATTGGTAATGACCGTACGCCAGAAGACGGCACAAACATTCAAACCCCAGAGCAAATGGCTCGCTACAAGCAATTTGCAGCGTGTATCAACTGCGGTCTTTGTTATGCAGCTTGTCCTCAGTTTGGTTTGAACCCTGATTTCTTAGGTCCAGCGGCTCTTACTCTTGCTCATCGCTACAACTTAGATAGCCGTGACAATGGTAAACAAGAGCGTATGGAATTAATCAATGGTGACAACGGCGCCTGGGGCTGTACTTTCGTAGGTTACTGCTCTGAAGTCTGTCCAAAGAGTGTTGATCCTGCAGGTGCAGTAAACCAAGGCAAGATTGAATCTTCAAAAGACTTTGTCATCGCCATGTTGAAGCCGGAGGATGTGTAATGAGTAATCGTAAACCTTATGTTCGCGAGATGAAGCGCACATGGTGGAAAGATCACTCTTTCTACCGTTTCTACATGCTGCGAGAAGCGACAGTTCTGCCTTTGATTCTGTTTACTCTATTCATTACATTTGGATTGGGTGCATTGGTTAAAGGTCCTGACTCTTGGGCTGCGTGGTTAGAATTCATGAGCCACCCAATCGTTATTTTAATCAATATCTTAGCGTTGGCTGGCAGCCTATTTCACGCCCATACTTTCTTCAATATGATGCCGCAGGTTATGCCGATGCGCTTCAAGGGTAAGGCGATAGACAAGAAGACTATCGTACTTGCTCAGTGGGCTGCTGTAGCGTTTATTTCTCTCGTTGTTCTCATCATTGTATAAGGAGTCGAATGTGATTAATCGAAACCCTAAACGTTCAGACGAACCCGTATGGTGGGGATTATTTGGTGCCGGTGGTTCATGGTTTGCCATGATCACCCCAGTAACAGTGTTTGTATTAGGTATCTTAGTGCCACTGGGTATTATTGATGCTGATGCAATGAGCTACGAGCGAGTATCTAGCTTTGTTACGACTATTATTGGCGGTCTATTTGTGATTGGTACTATTGCACTACCTATGTGGCATGCAATGCACCGTCTTCATCACGGAATGCACGACCTCAAGCTACACACGGGTGTTGCTGGCAAAATTGCCGTTTACTTCACCGCGGCCTTCTTAAGTGGTTTAGCTATCGTGTTTGTATTCATGGTTTAAGAAACCATACATAAATAAAAGGCCGCTGTTCTATGAACTAGCGGCCTTTATTTTTATGCTTTGTAATCAGAGATTACTTTACACGTCCAACGTATTCGCCAGAGCGTGTATCACACTTAACTACTTCACCAATTTGGATAAATAGAGGTACACGAACCACAGCACCTGTAGTCAGTGTTGCTGGTTTACCACCAGTACCTTGTGTATCACCTTTTAGACCAGGATCAGTTTCAACTACTTCAAGCTCCACAAAGTTTGGTGGAGTAACTACGATCGGGTTGCCATTCCACAAAGTGATCATACAAGTATTGTTCTCTACCAACCACTTAGCATTCTCACCCACTGCTTTTACGTCAGCAGCGATTTGCTCGAATGTCTCATTGTTCATAAAGTGGTAGAATTCACCGTCCGAATATAGATAATCTAGATCGATATCCAGAACGTCAGCCAGTTCTACGTTTTCACCAGACTTAAATGTCTTTTCTAGAACTTTGCCAGACAGTAGTTTACGAATTTTAACGCGGTTGAAAGCTTGGCCTTTACCAGGCTTAACGTATTCGTTTTCTAGGATAGTGCATGGCTCGTTATCGAGCATGAACTTTAAACCGCCCTTGAATTCATTGGTACTTACAGTAGCCATTTTTTCCTCTTTAGATTCTTAGAGTAAGTTTTAATGCCGCATATAATAACCCAAAAAGCCTTATCTGTTGAACAAAACTGGTTACAACAACTGGCGAATGGGATCTCAGATCCAGCTGAACTACTCTCAATGCTAGAAATTGACCCTCAACATTATGCTGATGGTTTCGCAGCGCGCAAACTTTTTGCCCAGCGAGTGCCTCTAAGCTTTGTAGAGAGAATGGAAAAAGGCAATCCCAATGATCCACTTTTAAAACAAGTTTTACCTGTTGCTGAAGAGTTTGCACAAGTAAATGGGTTTACGACCGATCCACTCGAAGAACAGGAAAATCAGCAGCCAAGCTTGTTGCACAAATACAAGAACCGAGTGTTACTTATTCTAAAAGGAAGTTGTGCCATCAACTGCCGCTACTGTTTTCGTCGTCATTTCCCATACTCGGAAAATAAGGGCTCTAAGTCCATCTGGCAGCAAAATCTTGACTACATCGCTCAACACTCAGAGATCAATGAAGTGATCTTATCTGGTGGCGACCCGTTAATGGCTAAAGACCATGAGTTGCAATGGCTTGTGCAAGAGATAGAGAAAATTGAGCATATACGCACCCTGCGTATTCACTCCCGCTTACCCGTTGTGATTCCCAACAGAGTCACCGATACATTGTGCATAATGCTTAAGAAGACTCGGCTAAACACCGTATTAGTGACTCACATTAATCACCCCAATGAGATCAACACTGAGTTCGCCATTGCTATGTCCAAGTTGAAACAGAGTAATGTCACTTTACTCAATCAAGGAGTAATGCTGAAAGGGGTAAATGATGATGTATCGACATTAAAAAGTTTAAGCGAAACATTATTTGCTGTCGGTATTTTACCTTACTACATGCATGTACTGGACAAGGTGCAGGGTGCAGCGCACTTTTACATTAGCGATGAAAAAGCAAAAGCATTGATAGCGAGCTTAATGAAAGAAGTTTCTGGTTATCTAGTACCATCACTAACCCGTGAAATTGGTGGTAGAGACAGTAAAACCCCTCTTGATCTGAATTTAGAGTGATTGAAAAGCCCTGATGGAGTGATCCATCAGGGCCTTACTATAAATGTATTTATTTAGCGAAATTGATGATTGGGAAACACTTCAAAAAGCCATTGCTCGCACAGTTAATAATACCAATCTGCACACCATCAATCTTCTCGGTCATGTTAAAGAAACCAAGTTGGAAGTTTGAGCTTTCTGAAACACTTGCAAAGGCAACATCGGCAACCGTATGCCCTGTTGCGTAGTTTACTGCTGCCAAGTTTAGACCTTTCACATCATTGGTGATGTTCACAGTACCTGCATTCAAACCGGTTGCACTGCCCTTATTCCAGTTAAATATCCCCAGAGACACACCACTCATTTGTTGGTTTACCTTAGATGCACCAAAGAACAACCCAAAATTTAAGCCTACTGTGGTATCAGTTTCAGACATACCAATTACAGAGAAGTCTACCCCTTTAACCTGCTGCACTTTACCGTGTAATACCGCTAAACGAACTCCGCCTACCGCTGTTGAATCTGGTGCATTAAAGCCATTTAGTGAAGAAAACATTACTGGAGAACTTTCCGCTAGTGCTACTGGAGATGCCACCGCGGCTGCCACTGCTAATACTGATAATAGTTTTTTCATTATAAAATCCATCTCTTATTTTTCCGACTTACACCATGACGTCAAATCGCCAAAAAGTGCCACTCCAATAAGCATAAGACATAGGCGGCAAACAGCAAGCAAACCATAGTTTTTTTGTATGTTTATCATTATGTTAAAAAAAAGCCTCTGCATTTCTGCAGAGGCTCAATAAATATAGAGAGTCAGTTCGCTTTATTTATCTCGAGCGTTTAAGAGCTCAGCATAAGTACCACGGAAGTCGTTGATCTTGCCGTCTTTAATCTCAAGAATACGCGTTGCCAAAGAGTCTACAAATACTCGGTCATGAGAAACGAAGAACAAGGTACCTTTGTAGTTTTCAAGAGCCAAGTTTAATGACTCGATTGACTCCATATCCATATGGTTGGTTGGTTCATCCATAAGTAGAATATTAGGTTTATGCATCATAATCTTACCCAGAAGCATACGACCTTGCTCACCACCAGAAAGCACCTTAACAGACTTCTTAATGTCGTCTTGCCCAAACAGCATACGACCAAGGAAGCTACGTACTACCTGTTCATCGTCGCCTTCTTGACGCCACTGCGCCATCCAATCAAATACTTTAAGGTCTTCCTCAAAGTCATGAGCATGATCTTGTGCATAGTAACCAATGTTGGCGTTTTCAGACCATTTATACTCACCTGAACGTGGGGCGATTGCACCCGCTAGAGTATTCAATAGTGTGGTTTTACCCACGCCGTTCTCACCGATAATTGCAACGCGCTCACCGACTTCAAAAATAGCGTTAAAGTTGTTATACAAGTCTTCATCAAAACCTTGAGTCAGGTTTTCTAGAACCAAAGCATTACGGAATAGCTCTTTAGATTGTTCAAAACGAATGAATGGGCTTTGACGACTAGAGGCTTTCACTTCATCCAATTCAATCTTGTCGATTTGCTTCGCTCGAGAGGTCGCCTGCTTTGCTTTAGATGCGTTAGCAGAGAAACGAGAAACGAAGGTTTGAAGCTCAGCGATTTGTGCTTTCTTCTTTGCGTTATCAGACAACAGACGCTCACGTGCTTGCGTTGCCGCCGTCATATACTCATCATAATTTCCAGGATATAGACGCATTTCACCGTAATCTAAATCCGCCATATGAGTACATACGGAGTTTAAGAAGTGACGATCGTGCGAGATGATGATCATAGTGCAGTTACGCTGATTTAGCGTCTCTTCCAGCCAACGGATGGTGTCCATATCCAAGTTGTTGGTAGGCTCATCAAGAAGCATGATATGCGGGTCAGCGAAAAGTACTTGAGCAAGAAGCACACGCAGTTTCCAACCTGGAGCAACTTCGCTCATCAGACCAAAGTGTTGCTCTTCAGGGATACCTACAGCAAGCAATAATTCGCCCGCTTTAGCTTCTGCCATGTAACCGTCCATTTCCGCGAACTCAACCTCTAGGTCAGCCACTTTCATGCCATCTTCTTCACTCATTTCAGCCATTGAGTAGATGCGGTCACGCTCTTGTTTTACTGCCCACAGTTCTTTGTAACCCATGATCACTGTATCGATTACAGTAAATTCTTCATAAGCAAACTGGTCCTGATTTAGCTTTGCTACACGCTCGTTCGGATCGTAACTCACGTTACCACCAGAAGGCTCAAGCTCACCGCTTAAGATCTTCATGAACGTGGACTTACCACAACCATTTGCTCCGATCAGACCGTAGCGATTACCTTCGCCAAATTTAACCGAGATATTTTCAAATAGTGGCTTAGCACCAAATTGTTGAGTGATATTAGCTGTGGAAATCAAAGCAGGCCCTTATGCATTAAATATTTAACCGCGCAAAGGTACTCGTTTGCGGGAAAAATAGCCAGTAAAGTTTGACTCAGTGCACACATTTATCGGCTTTAATGACTAGCTAATGACCAAACGATGACCTTCTGGCTGAGGTTCAAAATCAATAAAGTGTTCAATGGCATCTAGCGCATCTTCTGCATAATGAGTCACATACAATAGTTGGCTCAAATTCGTTTTAGCGATTCGATTCAACACAAACAAAACCAGCTTTCGGTTAATGTAGTCTAGACCTTGATAGGGCTCATCGAGCACTAATAATGCAGGCTGTTTTATCAAAGCTCGACCGATCAACAACAAGCGCTGCTGCCCATAATCGAGACTCTTAAAGCCTATTTTTTCAAACTCACTCATCTCAAACACTTTAAGCCACTGCTGGGCTACTTGTATCTGCTTTTTGCTGGGCTGCTCATACAGACCAATGCTGTCAAAGAAGCCTGAAAGCAAAACATCAAGAGAGCTGCAATTCACTCGATACTGCAAATGCAATGCTGACGAGACAATACCGATCTGTTTCTTTATGTCCCAAATACTCTCGCCCGAACCTCGCTTCATCCCCAATACGGTAATGTCATTGCTATAGCATTGAGGGTGGTCTCCCATGATCAATCCCAGTAAGGTGCTTTTTCCGCATCCATTGGGCCCACGTATTTGCCAGTGCTGCCCCACCTTAGCCTGCCAAGTGAAGTCTTTGAAGATCAAGCCATCAAGGTACTCTACTTTAACGTCTTTCATGTCCACTAATGGGTCAGGTAATGACTGCTGTTGATGATATGACTCCATCAGTTCATACACCCCACCACTCTTTTGCAATGAGAGTTTCTTTATATGTTGTTTTATCGGATGGTTATGCCATTCGTCCAAAGTCATCGTTTGAGTTAGGGATTGATGATCAAATAAAGCAACATGGGTAATGCAGGTAGGTAACTCATCTTCTCGAGAAGTAATCACAATCAATTGCATTTGCTTGGCACATTCATTGAGTAATTGACTCAATGCGAGCCGATGCTCGATATCTAAACCAGAATAGGGTTCATCTAATATTAGAAGCTGTGGCTTTGTCACTAATGCTCTTGCAAGCATCACTCGTCTGGTTTCACCCGTAGACAGTTGACGAAACTGACGTTGACGCAGTGACCCTAAATCTGTTTTCTGTACAACCTCTTCAAGTTCAGCCTCCGTACACCCCACCTCCAGAACAAGTTGTTCTACTGCAGTTCCGTAATCGATGCAGTCTTGAAAGTCGGTTTCATCCTTGGCTATCTCTTCTTCAAGTAGGCGTTGCTGTTGCAACAAAGATACGCAGGCAATGCGCTGGGGAACATTGGTAATGCTTCCTGAGGTAGGCTGCAATTCGCTACTGAGCAATTGCACAATCAAGGCTGAACACTGACTTTGTGAGGAGAATATTCCCCAGTGCTGCCCTTGCTCTATTTGCCAGTCTGATACAGATAGTTCAGCTATTCCCTGTTTATATTTCAGTTTATCTATATGCATCATTTCTTCCCTAACTGCCTGAATAAAAACAGTGTGCAAGAAAAACCAGCGTGTGCCTAGATATAAAAAAAGCGTCACTTAAAAAAGTGACGCTCTACTGCAAAAGTCATTACTTAGTATTATAGCTGACTAATCAGTACCTTCTTCTGCAAGAAGTCGAACACGACTTGATAGGTAGCGGTTGCTTCTGGAGCAAACGCGATATTGCCCCCTACATCAAAGATTGGCAAAGAGTCTACATCAGCAGATACATCGGCAAATCCATGCTCGCACTGACCCCAGTCACCGCAAGTAAGCTTAAATTGGTAAGCCTCACCCGCCGCTAGTTCTCCTGTGGTGAACAGCACTAGACCATCTTGCTCACCAAAGGTCATTTTACGTTCATCCGAATGATCCCAGTCACCAGAGATTGAACCAGGGATATACCACTCTCTATCCGCATAAGACTCAACAAGTCTGGCATCAAGAACAATAGGATTAGACGTATCATTCGCATCTAGCGCAAATTCATACATGCCAATCTCAGTGAAATTAGATAGACAGTCTTGACCTTCACAGCCCATCGCACTGTTCCAATCTCCCAGAGTGAACTTGTATCCTGTATCTGCACTTAGACCCAGTTTTACACTGTATACACCGCCTGTCGCATAAGGCGCTTCAATACCAGCAGGATCCCAAACCGCCTCTCCAAAGGCACCTGCAATGTAAACCGTTGATGCTCCAAATGGAGGTAGGTCCTGATCTTTCTCTGCTACCGGTAAGCCTGTACCTTGCGCACCATACTGAGGTTGCACAAACACAGCGGTTGTCAGTGCTGGTACAGAGAAGGTACCCGCTGAGAAAGAGGCATCTCGCACTATGTAGTCAGCAGAATTAGCCTGAACTTCATGCAATTGGAAGCCCGCAGCACCCTCTATTTCAAAGCTTTGGTCTTCTGCTGTCGCGTTGATCATGACAACAACTGCATCACGGTTTGGATCAAGGTCTTTACCTGCATAAAATCCATCATCAATAGACATAACGATGAGGCCTTGTGTTTGCCCTTCACCTACATTGCGGAAGTCGACACGCTTCATGACTTCTTGCTTTGAGTTAAGACGGAACAAGTCACTTGAACTACGAATCTTCAACAACTCAAGGAATTGCTGTTTTGCCAATTCAATATCTTGGGTATTCGGTTCGTTGGTCGTATCAGCTATAATCTCAGAAATTAATGCCCAATTAGCACCATCTTTGTCTTCACGAGGCAGACCCACGTTCCAGTTGTTATCGGAGCCATCAAACTTCACTCGATTAAACCAATCACCTGAATCATAAGAGTCTCGCTGCATTGACTTGGAGCGCAACAGTTCAGAGCCCATGTGGATAAATGGGATACCTTGCCCCATCATCACAGTAGAAATACCGACTGTTTGCATGCGAGCACGCTCATCAGAGTTGATGTTCGTTGCGGTTTTATAAGCATTGTTGTCCCAGAAGGTTTGGTTATCATGCTTAGAAACGTACGATATATTCTCTGAAGGGTACTCAGTATAGCCTGCAGGTGCGCCGTTGTAGTCAATACCTTTACCGTTCTTAGTCGTACCAGTGTAATCAACCATGACATAGTCAGCTAAGTTACCTGCCATTCCTAAACGCACAAGATCTTGATTGTGAAGCAAGCTGTTGGCTTCTTCTTCGCTCATGTCGCGACGTTCATTTGGGTAAGCTGCATTAGCGAAGCCTTGGTTTTTACGCAGACCTGTACCATCACCATCAAATGGACTACCACCACGTACCGCATCACGCAGACGATCAGAGAAGGTACCAATTTGTGTACCCGCCATGTTCAATTGCGTTGCTTGAGTAAAGCGAGCGTTATTTGATACTTCACCAAAGTCCCAGCCTTCACCGTAGAATAAGATATCAGAGCGAACCTTACGTACTTCTTCTAGCGCCTCAACCATAAGCTCTTTTGGCTGATGTCCCATCAAATCGAAACGGAAGCCATCAACGTTATAGTCTTCAGCCCATGTAACTAATGAATCGATCATTAGCTTACCCATCATGCGGTTTTCAGTCGCCGTATTATCACAACAGGTAGAGGTTTCTACACCACCGGTGTTTACATTTAGGCGGTGATAATATCCAGGGACAATCTTATCTAGAACTGACTTTTCGTTCGTTCCAGAGGCATTAGTGTGGTTGTAGACCACATCCATAATCAGCTTAAGATCCATCTCGTGAGTCGCTTTCACCATCTCACGGAACTCAACGATTCTGGCTGTACCTTCAGCATTGGTTGCGTAGCTACCTTCAGGCACTGTGTAGTGATATGGGTCATAGCCCCAGTTAAAGCTGTCTAAGTCACGCAGGTCATTCATTAATAGCTGTGCTTGTCCCGTTGTCGGGTCATAGCTATTCAGGACACTCTCTAGAGTTTGAGAAGAGTCCTCGGTACCACATACCACCGCGCTAGGTCTTACTGTACAAAGCTCTCCCACTGTATCGTTAATATCTATGGTTTCAGCTTCATTAACCGTAGCAATATCAAAGGCAGGTAAGATATGTAAAGTGGTTAAGCCTGCTGCTTGCAGCTCTTTCAGATGACTTACCGACTCACGCTCTTCTTCCGTAAGAGCTAGGTATTTGCCATTGAGTTTGTGATTGCCTAGCGTATCGCTAAAGCTAAAGTCTCTTAAATGTGATTCATATAGGACATGGTATTCATCCAAGTACTGACCATCTTCGCCAACAGGTGTTTCTGGTCTTTCGTAGTTATCCCAGCCTTTAGGCTTCAGTTTTTTATCATTCTTAAGGTCGACGACCTGCGAGTATGCTGAATTAGTAGAAACACTTAACGAGTATGGGTCAGTCACCATTACTGTTTCTATTTGCTTGGTTGTTGGATGGTAAACCGTCACCTCGTAGCGATAGTACTTACCAACAACACCATTGACTCTTTCTGACTCCCAAACACCAGTTTCTGAATTCTCAACCAACTGAATACGCTTGGTCTGCTTTTTCACTGTATTGTAGATATGCAGAGTGACATTTTGCGCTGTCGGAGCCCAAAGCTTGAATTCAGTTCTTGAACCATTAACGATTGCGCCCAATTCTTCAGAAATGGCATTACCCGTATCTTCATTAACAAACACATCATCCAATACGCCCGCTTTTTGCACTTCAGTTGCGGCCATCACCTTGTCTTGAACATCATAAGCGACCAGTACAATTTGGCTCTTAAGAGTGCGTGCTAAATCTTCATCCGTAACATCAATCTCAGTTGCCGTCATACCACTTAAATGAGGGAAGCGTTGTTGTAACTCCGCATCTAAACCACCGGTAATAGCTAACTCAATAGCCTGTCCTCCAGTGATCTCGTTGTTCTCCTCATCTAGCTTGATATCATTAGTAGGAGAAAATCTCAGCTCGACACGAGCAGCGCTTGCGGCGTCCTCCCAAGCAATCGTCTCTTTATCTAACCAATGTGCTTTTTGACCGTCAATCGCAATTGGGCGTTCAGCAGTAGGCTCATAGTAAAGTTGGCTAGAACCGTGGAAGCCAAAAATACTGCGGCTATCATCAAGCTGTTTCAGTTGAGCCTTGTGATTTGCACTACCAAAGGCTTTTTCATCGCCCTTGTGCAAAATGAAGTTCATGCACTCATGAGGGTCACTCGCATTCATGTCGACTTTAAAAATGTAGTAAGCACCATAAGTTTGGTTAAAGCCGTCTGCTAGATAAGGGGCATCCCAACTGGTACCTGCTGAGTTGATGCCCATTGCCTCTAAATCAGTGCTAGTACAGCCTTCGCCATTCCATAGGTGCATGCCCCAGTCTTGGTACTCACCCTCATCACTAGTTCCTCGGTTGTAATAAACGACAACCTCGTCTTCTGATGGCACGTACAAGTCAGAGGCATAAGCGACGTTAGTTTGCGTATGCCCCATCAAAAGAATTGACGTCACTAGCATCGGCATCGTTGCCTTAGCGAGTGTATTTATTTTGAACTCCATAATCCCTTCCACTAGTTAATAAAAACATTAAACCGAAGACGAATCCTTACTACTGTTCGTCAATTGGTCGAGCAACATAGTAGAAACAATCGATAGCTACAGAGTGTGATCGAATGTTTAAAAATTCTTTATAAACAGATGGATAGGAATAAGTGCAGTAACTGTCACGGATTGCATATCTACAAAACCGCGTCAGGATCATGATTTGTACGCTGAGATTCTACTCCTAAAATTAAACAGTACTACGCCACTAAAGTACGCCCTTCCATAGATATTTTGTATAAATAGAAAAAAAGCCATAACTCCCGCAAATTGGAGCAAAAAAAAACGAGAGCCTAAGCTCTCGTTTTCTATTTATAGGTATTTGATGTGATTACATCATGCCAGGCATACCGCCCATGCCACCCATACCGCCCATATCAGGCATTGCTGGTGCATCGCCTTGTGGCTTATCAGTTACCATTGCTTCGGTAGTGATCATAAGACCAGCAACAGAGGCTGCAAACTGAAGTGCGCTACGAGTTACTTTAGTTGGATCAAGGATACCCATCTCTAGCATGTCGCCGTATTCGCCCGTTGCTGCGTTGTAGCCGTAGCTACCTTCGCCTGCTTTAACGTTGTTTGCTACTACAGATTCTTCATCACCAGCATTTGCTGTAATTTGACGAATTGGTGATTCCATAGCACGTAGAGCAACGCGGATACCGACGTTTTGCTCTTCGTTGTCACCAGTAAGCTCTGTTAGCTTAGACGCTGCACGAATTAGAGCAACACCACCACCAGCAACTACGCCTTCTTCAACCGCTGCGCGAGTTGCTTGTAGAGCATCTTCTACACGGTCTTTTTTCTCTTTCATTTCAATTTCAGTTGCTGCGCCGACTTTGATTACTGCAACACCGCCAGCCAATTTAGCTACGCGCTCTTGAAGTTTTTCTTTGTCGTAGTCAGAAGTTGCATCTTCAACTTGCTGACGAATCTGAGATACGCGAGCGTTAATTGCCACTTCATCACCAGCGCCATCGATGATGGTTGAGTTTTCTTTAGTGATAGTAACGCGTTTAGCTTGACCAAGATCTTCTAGAGTCACTTTTTCAAGATCTAAGCCGATTTCTTCAGAAATCACAGTACCGCCAGTTAGGATAGCGATGTCTTGTAGCATTGCTTTACGACGATCGCCAAATCCAGGCGCTTTAACAGCTGCAACTTTAACAATGCCGCGCATGTTGTTCACAACAAGCGTTGCCAGTGCTTCACCTTCTACATCTTCAGCGATGATAAGCAGTGGACGTGATGCTTTAGCAACTGCTTCTAGAGTAGGAAGCAGCTCGCGGATGTTAGATACTTTCTTATCAATAAGAAGAATGAATGGGCTTTCTAGATCAACAGAACCCGCTTCTTGGTTATTGATGAAGTAAGGAGATAGGTAGCCACGATCGAACTGCATACCTTCAACTACGTCTAGCTCATCTTGTAGAGCCTGACCTTCTTCTACAGTGATAACACCGTCACGGCCTACTTTTTCCATCGCTTCTGCAATGATGTTACCAACCGTTGCATCAGAGTTTGCTGAGATAGTACCAACCTGAGCGATAGCTTTAGTGTCTGCACAGGGTTGAGATAGAGATTTTAGCTCTTCAACTGCTGCAATAACTGCTTTGTCGATACCGCGCTTTAGATCCATTGGGTTCATACCCGCAGCAACCGCTTTTAGACCTTCCGTAATGATAGATTGCGCTAGTACTGTTGCAGTTGTTGTACCGTCACCTGCTGCATCATTTGCTTGAGATGCAACTTCTTTCACCATTTGTGCGCCCATATTTTGGAACTTATCTTCAAGTTCAATTTCACGAGCTACCGATACACCATCTTTAGTGATCGTGGGTGCGCCAAAAGATTTGTCTAGAACGACGTTACGACCTTTAGGGCCTAAAGTTACTTTTACTGCGTCAGCTAGAACGTTGACACCTTCTAGCATTTTGATTCGTGCGTCGTTACCAAATTTAACGTCTTTAGCAGCCATTTTTTAATTCCTTTCTAAATTCGATTTTATTTTTAGTTGTTGATTCAGAGAATGGTTACTTATTCAACAATTGCCATGATGTCATTTTCAGACATGATAAGAACTTCTTTGCCATCAATCTTTTCTGTCTTAGTGCCGTAGCCTTCTGCGAAGATCACTGTGTCACCAACTTGAACGTCTAGAGGTTGAACAGTGCCGTTCTCTAGAATGCGACCTTTACCGACAGCAAGGATTTTACCGCGAGTAGATTTCTCAGCAGCAGAACCAGTTAACACGATGCCGCCAGCAGATTTTGATTCAACTTCTTGACGCTCAACGATAACTCGATCATGTAATGGACGGATATTCATCGATTGATTCTCCTAAATAATGTTTCTAACAAATGATTGCCGTTTATTGGCTAGTGAAGAATATGTTGGGGACAATCCCTATGATCCCAAGGGTGAGAGATGAGTTTTTTATAAAAACTTCATATAAGTGTGCACTTAGCTTGCTTGGGCAGAACCTTGCTTCTCTGGTTGAATGTCTTGGAACAAGGTATTCTTAACGCCCAATCAGAAAGACAGAGTCTCCATGCAAGATAAACACGGCCTTTTAACCGCTCCTATCAACAAGGTTTTGCGCGAAATGACGCTGCCTATGGTGCTAGGTATTGTGGCTATCTTGATGTTCAACCTCGTTGATACCTTCTTTATCTCACTGCTAGGAACCGATGCGCTCGCTGCCATCAGTTTCACCTTCCCTGTCACTTTCGCCATGAACTGTATCACTATGGGTATTGGTATGGGGTTATCGACCCATGTAGGTCGCTTCTTAGGTCAAAACCAACCAGAGCAAGCCGCTCGGTTTTCTAGTCATGGTATTTTGCTCGCTATCGTCCTCGTTAGTGTCGCTTCATTCATCGGACTGCAGACTATAGAGCCATTATTTACTCTGCTTGGGGCTGAACCAAAACTACTACCACTGATCGACCAATACATGTTCGTGTGGTATCTAACCGTGCCACTTCTGGTTATTCCCATGAGTGGTAATGCGGCCATCAGAGCATGTGGTGATACTAAGACTCCTGCCAAGATTATGATTAGTGCTGGTGTGGTGAATGGCGTATTGGACCCATTGTTGATATTTGGTATCGGACCATTTCCTGAATTAGGTATCCAAGGGGCGGCTATTGCTAGTGGTATCAGTTGGTTTGCCGCTTTGATTGGTGCGTTCTATTTTCTAGTTGTTCGAGTGAAATTGCTTGCTATACCAAAGCCAATGCAATTACTTAGCGATTGGAAAAGCATTCTTCAGATCGGTACTCCTGCCGCTCTGTCCAACGCATTAAATCCACTAAGTGCCGCCATTTTAATGATGATACTCGCGAGCCATGGTACCGCTGCTGTCGCAGCGTATGGTGCGGCACAGCGTATAGAATCATTACTGTTGATCGTATTAATGGCTCTTACCTCGGTGCTCACTCCGTTTATGGCTCAGAACTTAGGCGCGAATAATCATGAGCGTAGCTTCAAAGCTCTGTTCATGTGCATGCGCTTTTCAATCTTATTTCAATTGCTCATTTTTATTATGATGGTGCCACTTAGTGTCCCCTTCGCCAGCCTATTTAGTCAGGAAGAGAACGTGCGTCATTTGCTATGGTTGTACTTAGTTTGCGTGCCAATTAGCTATGGATTTCAAGGAATCATTATGTTGCTAGTGAGCAGCTTGAATGCGATGCACAAACCTATGCTGGCATTTGTTTGGAGTTGCTTGCGCCTGTTCATTTTTACCTTGCCATGTGCTTGGCTCGGCAGCCAGTGGTTTGGAATTACAGGGTTATTCATGGGAGTAGCAATCGGGAATGTTTTAGGGGGGATTTTGGGGTATTTGTATGCACTAATACTTCGTCGAGACACCCTAAACGAAATAAGCTCAGCCGCAAGCTGAGCTTATTATTAATAACTTATCAATGCTAGGCTGAAAGCTAGATACCATCGCCACCAATAAAGCTCTGAGAACGACCATTAAAATTTTGGTCCATATCTTCTGAAGGTTTATCTGATTTAGGCTTACCAGTTACTTTTGCTGGTACGCCCGCCACCGTAGTATGTGGAGCTACAGGTTGAAGTACTACAGAGCACGAACCAATCTTAGCACCCTCGCCTACCTCAATATTACCCAAGACTTTAGCACCAGCTCCAATCATTACCCCTTCGCGAATTTTAGGATGTCGATCACCAGTTTCTTTACCTGTACCGCCTAAGGTGACATCCTGCAAAATAGAGACATCATCCTCTACTACAGCGGTCTCGCCTATGACGATTCCAGTAGCATGGTCAAGCATGATGGCTTTACCGATTTTAGCTGCAGGATGGATATCCACTTGGCAAGCAACAGAGATCTGATTCTGCAAATACGTTGCTAGTGCCTTTCTGCCCTGTTTCCATAGCCAGTTGGCAATACGATAACCTTGCAATGCATGGTAACCTTTTAAGTACAACAAAGGCGCTGAGTACATTGCGACAGCAGGATCACGGTTTACCGTTGCGCAAATATCGCAAGCAGCTGAATCCGTAATACTAGGGTCGGCGGCAAGCGCCTCTTCTATAACATCACGAACGCCCATAGCTGGCATGGATGCAGTCTTAAGTTTATTCGCTAGGATATAGCTAAGCGCTGCAGCGAAGCTATCGTGATTGATGATGGTCGCGTGATAAAAACTGGCCAGCATCGGCTCTTGATCAGCTTGCTCTCTAGCCTCTTTAACGATGCATTCCCACACCGAATTAGATTCACACCTATCCATCAAAAAAATCCTTTGTAATTAACTATTATCGTTCTGCTTTCTTGTCGCGAGCCAGTAGGTCTTGAGCGGCTTCTCGCGCATCTTTACCTTGATAAAGAACTTGATAGATTTGGTCGACAATTGGCATTTCAACCCCTTCGCGACCCGCAAGCATCCATACTTCTTTAGTATTTCGATAGCCCTCTACAACCTGACCAATCTCTTGTTGGGCTGTATCTACGTCTTGGCCTTTACCTAACGCTAGTCCAAAACGGCGATTTCGCGACTGATTATCTGTACAAGTCAGAACTAAATCACCTAGTCCCGCCATTCCCATAAAGGTCTCTGGTTTTGCACCTAGAGCCGCACCTAAGCGCGTCATTTCAGCAAGGCCACGTGTGATCAATGCAGTGCGAGCATTGGCACCAAAGCCAATACCATCAGACATACCCGCGCCAATCGCAATAACATTCTTCACCGCTCCGCCAAGTTGCATACCAATAAAGTCATCATTTGCGTATACACGGAATGATTTACTGCAGTGGATCTTCTCTTGCAACTCAGTAGCGAAGCTTGGATCCGATGACGCTACCGCAATAGCGGTTGGCATCCCCATAGCAAGCTCTTTGGCAAAGGTAGGGCCTGATAACACAGCCAATGGATAATCATTGCCTAGCTTGTCTTGAGCGACATCTTTCAATAAACGGCCAGTTTCTGGCTCTAGGCCTTTAGTTGCCCAGCAGATACGGCTGTCCGTTTTTAAATAGGGTTTTAGGCTATTAAGCACAATACCAAACACATGGCTTGGCACTACTACTAACAAGTCTCGGCTCGCCGCAACCGCTTTCTCAAGGTCGCACTCAACAATCAACGAATCAGGAAAAGGAATGTCTGGCAGGAACTCTTTGTTCATTCTGTCTGTTTGAAGTTGCTGCATATGCTCTTTTTCATGACCCCAGATGACAACTTTCGCACCATTACGTGCTAGAGAGATCGCGAGTGAGGTGCCATAAGAGCCTGCACCAATTACCGTCATTGATACATCTTTTAGGTCACAATTTGATGCTGCCATATTTCAATCCATTCATGCGTTATAGAGGGTCTAGTAGCTTTATTTTGAAAAGGCTACTGATCTTGAAAGATAGTATAAATAAAAAATGCACAGCGCATCAGATAATTAGATGCAGTGTGCATTTTTATTTGCCGATAAATTCAATCAAAGATGATTGAGTTTGTCGTTTAATTAAGCGTCAGCTTGAGGTTGCTGCTCTTGCTGCTGTTGGCTTTGTAGGTAGTTCATGAACAATGCATCAAAGTTAACTGGCGCAAGGTTTAGTTGAGGGAACGTACCTTTAACTACTAGGCTTGAGATAGTTTCACGAGCATATGGGAATAGGATGTTAGGGCAGAATGCACCTAGGCAATGCGCTAGTTGGCCTTGCTCCATTTTCTCCGCAGAGAAGATACCCGCTTGTTGAATTTCACATAGGAAAGCTGTTTCGTCAGCATTCTTAACTGTCACAGTAAGACGAAGAACTACTTCGTATACGCCTTCGCCTAGTTGAGCACTTTTAGTGTCTAGGTCAAGATTTACATCTGGTTGCCACTCTTTTTGAAACATTGCCGGAGAGCTTGGTGCTTCAAAAGAAAGATCTTTCAAGAAGATGCGTTGGATAGTGAAGTTCTGTTGTGGAGCCTGAGTTGCTGCTGCATCAGTCATTATTTTTATTCCTTAAAATTTGTCTATTTCTGTGATGGATACGAATTATCGCATTCAATCATTACATTATTCAGTCAGCGCTTTCTGCTTTTTCTTACGTGGCTCTTTTTTAGCACGTACTAGAGGCAGATTTGCATCGCTCCAAGAAGTTAAGCCGTGTTTCAGTACGAACACTTTTTCAAAACCAGCTTTAGCTAACAGGTTTGCATTGTCGACTGCAGTTTGACCTGTCTTACATACAACAATGATTGGGTCGCTTTTCTTGTTTTCAAGCGATCCAAAAGAACCGTCTTTGATCTCTGAAGGCAAAATGTGAACTGAATCAGTAATATGCCCTTTTTTGAACTCATCCTTGGTACGAACGTCCACAACCACACCGCCTTCACGGTTGATTAGTAGTGTCATAGCCTGAGTATCAACTTCTTTATACTCTGCAGTAGACGACTTGATGATATTCATCACTAAGGCCACAATAAGACCAGCCCAAACTACAGACAGAATCATGTTCTGCTGAACGAAATCGAAAATTTCTTGCATCGTCGGATACTCTTTTTTAAATCATAAAGCGAAAATTTTAACGCGCAGTATACCATCACAGGCGCAGGATGCGAGACAGAGCCTAAGATGATCGCTTTTTAAAAAGGAAACCTAGATCACGAATACGGCACTATTCACGCAAAGGTTCTAATATTGAAACCTGAATGCAACCTAAATGATCGTAAATCCAAACCTTTTTTGAAATTTAGTTACTCATATTGTATAGATTTCAATCTTACTGCCCAATTCAAAGCCGGGATCGATAAATTAATTTGATCTTAAACGGCATCAATTAGGGTATTCTGTAGTAAAATTACGCTAATTAAAGCTACTGAAAATTAAAACGAGGCCAAACTATGTCAGCTAAGAAGCCTATGGCTCTAGTGATCCTTGACGGTTACGGATACCGCGAAGATAAACAAGACAACGCAATCGCAAACGCAAAGACTCCTATCCTTGACGGTCTAATTGCAAACCAACCAAACACTCTAATCTCTGCCTCAGGCATGGATGTAGGTCTACCAGACGGCCAAATGGGTAACTCTGAAGTAGGTCACACCAACATCGGCGCTGGCCGCGTTGTATATCAAGACTTAACTCGCATCACTAAATCTATCGCTGACAAAGAGTTCCAACAAAACGAAACTCTTGCGAACGCAATAGACAAAGCGGTCAAGTCTGGTAACGCAGTTCATATCATGGGTCTTATGTCTCCAGGTGGTGTTCACAGCCATGAAGATCATATCTACGCAGCTGTAGAAATGGCGGCTGAGCGCGGCGCTGAAAAAATCTACTTACACTGCTTCCTAGACGGGCGTGACACTCCACCTCGTTCTGCTGAAGGTTCTCTACAGCGCTTCCAAGAGCTATTCGCTAAATTGGGTAAAGGTCGCGTTGCCTCTCTAGTAGGTCGCTATTACGCAATGGATCGTGATAACAACTGGGATCGTGTTCAACAAGCTTACGAATTGCTAACAGAAGCTAAGTCAGAGTTCACTTTTGACAGTGCTGTAGCAGGTCTAGAAGCAGCTTACGCTCGTGACGAAAACGATGAATTCGTAAAACCAACTGAAATCAAAACTGATTCAGAAGAATCAGCAGCGATCGTTGACGGTGATGCGGTTATCTTCATGAACTACCGTGCTGACCGTGCTCGCGAAATTACTCGTAGCTTCGTGCCTAATTTTGATGGCTTTGCTCGCAACGTATTCCCATCAGTGGACTTTGTAATGCTGACTCAATATGCAGCTGACATTCCTCTACTTTGCGCGTTCCCACCAGCATCTCTAGAAAACACTTACGGTGAGTGGCTATCTAAAGAAGGTAAGACTCAGCTACGTATCTCTGAAACTGAGAAATACGCACACGTTACTTTCTTCTTCAATGGCGGTAAGGAAAGCGAGTTTGACGGTGAAGAGCGTCAACTAGTCGCTTCTCCTAAAGTAGCTACTTACGACCTACAACCTGAGATGAGCGCACCAGAACTGACTGATAAACTAGTCGCTGCTATTAAGTCTGGTAAATATGACGCTATCGTTTGTAACTACCCTAACTGTGACATGGTAGGCCACACTGGTGTTTATGATGCAGCAGTTAAAGCAAGTGAAGCACTCGATGAGTGTCTAGGTCGCGTTGTTGATGCAATCAACGAAGTTGATGGTCAAATGCTAATCACAGCTGACCATGGTAACGCAGAAATGATGGTTAACCCTGAAACAGGCGGCATCCACACTGCACACACCAACTTACCTGTTCCTCTTATCTACGTTGGCGGTAAAGACCTAGAGTTCAAAGAAAACGGTAAGCTATCTGATCTAGCTCCAACTATGCTTAAGCTATCAGATATGGAAATCCCAGCGGAGATGTCTGGTCAGGTTATCGTAAATCTGAAATAATCTTTGCTATCAAATCGTTGCCACGGTGTATGCTGTGGCAACGAAAGCCAAGATTAAAGATTTAGGATGAATCTCATTCCTCAAAAGCCAAAGCTATTGAATAGAAAAAACGTCAGTGTCGTGTGCGCTGGCGTTTTGTTATGTCTATCATCTTCGATATTTGTCTCAACTCCTGCCTCAGCTAGTACTGAAGAACTAAAGGGAGTAAAGGGAGAAATAACTCGCCAGCAGAAAAGTCTTTCTCAGCAACAGAAAGAACTCGATAAACTACAGAAGCGACTTAAAAGCGACGAGCTTTCTATTGCTAATGCGAGCAAGAATCTAGCGCAAACGCGTACTTCACTGAAACGCTCTGAAGCAAACCTCAAAGCTTATGATCAGCAACATCAAGAACTGCTAGAAAAGACTCAAGCTCAAGCCTCTGCCTTGCAGAAATTAGTTAAGTCATATTACATGATGCACACCAATGCCAAGATAGAGAGTTTTCTCAGCCATGAAAGCACTCAAGATAAAGATCGCATTAGTCAGTATTATCAACACTTGGCAAAGCAACGCGCCGAAGTCATCACCGAGTTGCAACAAACGAATGCCAAGCTAGAGCAAAAGAACCTTCAGCTGATTGCAGAGCAGCAGCAAATAGAGACACTTCTTTCTCAGCAGTCGGATCAATTAAATAAACTGCGCTCTTCACAAACCAGCCGAAAATCAACTGTCACGAAAATCAAGCGTGGCATTGCTGGAGATAGCGCCTATCTTAATGAGCTCAAACGCAATGAAGCTAGATTAAAAGCTGAAATAGCAAAAGCTGCGAAGCGTAATTCAGTCCCAATGGACGGACTAGCCAAACAAAAAGGTCGTCTACCTTGGCCAATTAAAGGGTCGGTGTTGCACAACTATGGCACTAAACAAAGCGGTCAAGTCAATTGGAAGGGCATGGTGATCAGCGCTCAATATGAGCAACCGGTGAAAGCAGTTTACCCGGGCACCGTTGTATTCGCTGACTACTTACGTGGTTATGGCTTAGTTCTATTGCTAGATCATGGCAAAGGCGATATGACCCTATATGGGTACAACCAAGTACTGACCAAGAAAGAAGGCGACAAAGTCACATCAGGTGAAACAATCGCTCTTGCTGGTGATACCGGTGGGCAATCTCGCTCTTCAGTCTATTTCGAATTAAGGCGTAACAGCCAAACCCAAAACCCTCGTTCTTGGTTAACTCGCTAGAAACAAAAACGCCAGCTAAATAGCTGGCGTTTCTTTAATAATGGTTTGGTAGAATTTATTCTACTTCTTCCATTTTGCCTAGCATGCTGCGAATACGCTCTTGCCACGCATCATGCTCAGCTTGAACTTGATGAGCGCGCTGTTCAGTTTCAACTTTTTCGTTGCGTAACTGCTCGGCTTCATTAGCAAGCTGTTGCTTTTGTTCTCTAAGTTCTTCAACTTCCATTTGCAGCAGAGTAATTGTATCTACTGCTGTTTGCACTTTGGCTTCTAGTTTTTCTAATACTTCTAAAGACATCTTGGCCTACCTAATTCGTTATCCATATGTAAAGACTGGCTTCCCAACCATTCTACCCACACACATGTATATAAACACACCTAATAATTTAATTCTGGTTCAAGTGAACAAAAAAAGAGCGATCCTAATCAAATTTTGACACTCCCAAGGCAATCTTTATCTTTTGCACCTAGTAAATGTGGGACGAAATCAATAAACCTCAGGGTTCTGGCTTAAAGTTGAGCAAATTAAGCAAACGTTACCGTGAAGGTATGATAGAATCTCGGCGATTTTTTGAACCCTCTTGATTGGAGTCGATATGAAGCGCGATTTGGCGATGGCATTTTCTCGTGTAACAGAAGGCGCAGCCCTAGCTGGTTACAAATGGCTTGGACGCGGAGACAAAAACGCAGCAGATAATGCAGCTGTTGAAGTTATGCGTAGCCTACTGAATAAAACAGACATTAGCGGTGAGATCGTTATTGGCGAAGGTGAGATAGATGACGCACCTATGCTATATATCGGTGAAAACGTTGGTGTTGGTGGTGACGCTGTAGATATCGCTGTTGACCCTATCGAGGGAACGCGCATGACAGCAATGGGCCAATCAAATGCATTGGCAGTACTTGCTGCAGGCGAAAAAGGTAGCTTCTTAAAAGCACCTGACATGTACATGGAGAAGCTGGTTGTTGGTCCTGAAGCTAAAGGTCAAATCGACTTAGCTGTATCGCTAGAAGATAACCTAAACAACGTAGCAAAAGCACTGGGTAAATCACTACAAGAATTGACTGTAATTACTCTAGCTAAGCCTCGTCACGACCAAGTTATTGCCGATATGCAAGCGATGGGTGTACGCGTATTCGCTGTGCCAGATGGTGATGTTGCTGCGTCTATCCTAACGTGTATGCCTGACAGCGAAGTCGACATGATGTATTGCATTGGTGGCGCTCCAGAAGGTGTTGTTTCTGCTGCTGTAATTCGTGCTCTAGATGGTGACATGCATGGTCGCTTACTTCCACGCCACGAAGTTAAAGGCGATAGCGAAGAGAACCGCATTTACGGAGAAGAAGAGCTGAAGCGCTGCGCTGAAATGGGTGTTGAAGCGAACGTTATCCTTAAGATGTCAGATATGGCACGTAGCGACAATGTTGTGTTCTCAGCAACAGGCATCACTAAAGGCGACCTTCTTGAAGGTATTACTCGCCAAGGTGATATTGCGACAACAGAAACTCTACTTATCCGAGGCCGTTGCCGTACTATCCGTCGCATCAAGTCGATTCATTACCTTGAGCGTAAGGATGAAGAAATTAAGGGACATATTCTTTAAATCTTCATTCAATAAAAAACGCAGCTCAACGCTGCGTTTTTTTATGCCTTACCATTGTCAAATGGTGCTCCATAATCGTTGTCTTTTTCACTACCTTTTAGCAAGCTACATTCCACAAAGATCCACAATCCACATATCAAGGCAATCAGCGATAGAATTCGTGAAAGACCTTCCCCCGTCTCCATTTGAGCCGACATAGGAATTAATGATCGACCAATAACCAGTGGCACATTGAGCAATAAAAATCGATTAGACTTGTTACGATCATGCCAACGCTTCGCTGTTACCGCCAAATCGGGATACAGCAAAATGATAGCCAATACAGGGACAGCATATAAAGCAGTGCCCGGTGAAACTTGCGCTATGGCTGTGGCCACCATAGAAAGAAACAAGTAATAGCTAATGTTCCAAAGCCAGAATTGTTTGCGCCCGATACGACCGTCAAAAGAGAGCAATAAAAACTTAAAGTCCATGGGTATTCCTAAATAGTAGTGTGCTTAGCAAAGCAATCTCTATCCATATCTCTAATATTAACCGTAACGCTCCCCACCCAATTGGCTTGTTCTGTCAGTATCGAAAATACACTTTGTGACAAAGCTTGTTTTTGCTCCACTGTTCTTCCTGAAAGCAACTCAACTGTCACGTGGATAAAGTCGTATTGATCTTCACTATCACCGATGAGCCATGAATGGCAACGTAAGGTTCGAGATTTTACTGAGTTTAGTTCAAATAGGTCACTATCAATCAATACTTGATGCATATCCTGAAGCAATCCTTGAATGTTTAGTCTGTCTTCTAAGGAATCGGTATATTCCATTACTAAATTGGGCATGACACATCCTCCGTGAACACTAAACCATACACTAGACACAAGCTTTTTAAGTAGTTGATCTGCTTTTTTGCCCGCCAGATCACTAGTCCAATAATTATGCAGCTACCCTAGGTCAAGAAATGATTCGTATCATGATATAACCGTTTTTATCTGTTATATTCTTTCACCTACAACGTATATTTTTTACTAATTTAGAAGGGAGTATTTTTATGCGTCATCCTGTAGTTATGGGTAACTGGAAACTAAACGGCACCAAAGAGATGGTTGTTGACTTGCTAACTGGTCTGAATGCAGAACTAGAAGGCGTAACGGGTGTTGATGTGGCAGTAGCGCCACCAGCACTATTCATCGACCTAGCAGAGCGCACTCTTACTGATGCTGGTAGCGCTATCATTCTAGGTGCTCAAAACACTGACGTGAACAATCAAGGTGCTTTCACTGGCGATATGTCTCCAACGATGCTGAAAGAGTTTGGGGCAACTCACATCATCATCGGTCACTCTGAGCGTCGTGAATACCACAATGAATCAGACGAGTTTGTTGCTAAGAAATTTGCATTCCTAAAAGAAAACGGCCTAACTCCTGTTCTTTGTATCGGTGAGTCTGATGCTCAAAATGAAGCTGGCGAAACTGAAGCAGTTTGTGCTCGTCAGATCGATGCTGTAATCAACCTACTAGGTGCAGAAGCTCTAAACGGTGCAATCATCGCCTACGAACCAATCTGGGCTATCGGTACTGGTAAAGCTGCTACAGCTGACGATGCTCAGCGTATCCACGCTTCAATCCGTGCTCACATTGCACAGAAGAACGAAGAAGTTGCTAAGAATGTTGTTATCCAATACGGCGGTTCTGTTAAGCCAGAAAACGCAGCAGCATACTTCGCACAACCAGACATCGATGGTGCTCTAGTTGGCGGTGCAGCTCTTGACGCGAAAAGCTTTGCAGCTATCGCTAAAGCAGCAGCAGAAGCGAAAGCTTAATTTGTCTTGATAGATAAAGTGATTGAAAGGTCAGCCTAGGCTGACCTTTTTTATGCCTACTCATATCTAACTGACATAAAAAAACCGCTATCTAAGTAGCGGTTCTATCGATTACGACTATTGCCTAATGAGCTTAGAACAACTCGTCAGCAACAGTGTATAAGTCACTGCGAACTGGGCGACGCATGTTTTCAATTGCATCAATAATGTCGTGATGAACCAACTCTTCTTTTTGAATACCCACACAGCGACCACCATGACCTTCTAGTAGAAGATGAACTGCGTAGTTGCCCATGCGAGAAGCGAGAACGCGGTCAAATGCTGTTGGGCGACCACCACGTTGAATATGCCCAAGAACCGTCGCGCGAGTCTCGCGACCTGTCGCTTCTTCAATGTCTTTTGCTAGATCATTAGCATCAAACATCAATTCAGTCAGAGCAATGATGGCATGCTTCTTACCTTTTGCGATGCCTTCTTCAATACTAGTTATCAGCTCCTCTTTACTCCACTGACGCTCAGGAGTGATGATGTATTCACAACCACCCGCAATAGCAGACATTAGAGTTAAATCACCACAATGGCGACCCATGATCTCAACAATAGAGATACGTTGGTGGGAAGATGAAGTATCTCGTAAGCGGTCAATAGCATCGATAACAGTATTTAGAGCTGTAAGGTAACCGATAGTGTAATCAGTACCTGCGATATCATTATCGATAGTTCCAGGAAGACCGATACATGGGAAGCCCATTTCAGTTAGTTTTTTTGCTCCCATGTAAGAACCATCACCACCAACAACAACAAGAGCTTCAATGCCGTGTTTTTTCAGGTTCTCAATAGCTTTAGCACGTACTGCTTCGTCTTTGAACTCAGGGAAACGCGCTGAACCAAGGAAGGTACCGCCTTTGTTTATTACATCAGAGACACTTGAACGATCTAGTTTCTCGATGCGATCTTCATAGAGACCTTGATAGCCGTCATAAATGCCGAATACTTCAACACCTTTTGACAATGCTGTACGTACGACCCCACGTACTGCAGCATTCATACCAGGTGCGTCTCCACCACTTGTTAGTACACCAATTTTTTTAATCATGTTGACCCTCAATATTTGGGATTGATCTTATTTTTAATTTAAATCGCCTTGTCATCGGCAAGAATTCTAATCACCACGCTCGAGTCACCCTTCTTGACTCTGGTGAGCGAAGCTAACAAAATTTCAACTTGGTAAGAGTATTACAGTTTCCGGTATAGTTAAGATTGATTCAAATCAGAATCATAAAGTTTAACCATTCACCTAACCAAGATAGTTAATTCTACCTAAATTTCCTAAAAAATTCAGTGTTTACACCTTACCACCCTTGCTGCTTCTCGTGTTGCTCAACATTGTTAACAACTGAAACAGGATCTTGATGGATTAAAACATCACACCCTTCAAAATGACTCATTAACTGTGCTTCAACCTCATCGGCAATCTGATGAGCTTCAATCAAAGGTAACTGATCATCCAGCTCTAAGTGCAACTGAATAAATCTAGTCGGCCCCGACAAGCGTGTTCTCAATTGATGAATGCCGTACACTCTATCTATCGATGTTGCTATTGTCTTAATTTCTATAAGCTCAGATTCTGGAAGTTGCCGATCTAGCAAGGATTGCACGGCCTCTGCGATCATTTTAAACGCGCTATACAGAATGAATATACCAATACCTATTGCAAATACCGCATCCGCTTGTCCCAAACCATACATGCTCAATACCAGTGCCAGTAGTATGGCTGCATTCATATACAGATCAGATTGATAGTGAAGCGAGTCCGCGGCAATAGCCTGACTGCCGGTTTGTCTTACTACGTGCTTTTGGAACGTAACTAAGCCAAAGGTCACTACCATAGCAAACAAGCTAACATAGATACCAAGCTCAGGTTGGTTGATCTCATGAGGACGGAAGAAGCGGTCTATACCATTAAGAACTAAGAAGAGAGCCGAACCGGAGATAAACATAGATTGAGCAAGCGCCGCAAGAGACTCTGCTTTCCCATGACCAAAAGTATGCTCTTCATCTGCTGGCTGCAGGGCATATTTAAGCACCACAAGGTTTATGGAAGAGGCGGCAATATCCAGTAATGAATCCACTACGGATGCCAGTAAACTAACGGATCCTGTGACCCACCACACTGCAATTTTCACGATAAGTAAAATCGTTGCCACTATTGTGGCTGACCACGCAGCGATGGTGACTAATTTTTTATACTCTTGCTTCATAATTATTAATGGAAAAGGTTTGCACGAATTATACACTGAAATATAAGCGATGGGTGCATTCACAATAAAAGAGGAATCTAGACTAGCAAATGATGAAATGGTTACGAAAAATGCTAAAACGCTACGATGAATGGTGTTTAAGTCTAGGCCTCACACCCGAGAACAAGCGCAGTTGCGTGCCTTATCGCTCAGACCCTTCCAGTTGTTTGAACTCGCATAAAGAAAAAAAGCGCGACCAATAGTAGTCACGCTTTCTATGTTCAAAATAGACTGATTAAGTCAGTCTATTTTTGCAGATTACTCACTGTCTTTTTTAGACATTCTCTTCTGCATTTTTTGCTCACATTTTGCTGTACGCTCTGCTCTTTTTTCTACCAGTTGTTGCTTTTGATCGTCAGTCAATACGCTCATCATGCGATGAATGGTACGCATTTTCTCTACTTGCATAGCCGTGCGCTCTTCAACCATAGATGAAGCTAGTTTTTGTGCCTCTGCTTCATTGAAATCAGCGGCAAGAACTAGTTCTTGCTCCTGCGCTTTTATTTCTTTCATCGTTTCACGCTTAGAGTCACCTTTCGCTTTCTTTGAAGCACGAACGTCATCACGAATGGTTTTCAATTCTGCTTTTTGCTCATCAGTCAGGTCTAGACCTCTAAATGCGCTTTTTCCATCCATTGGCATCATGCAAGATTGACCACCTTTCTGGCCCTTCTCGCCACCTTTATGACCGTTTGCTAACACCGATGCACTTCCTAGTGTCAGTGGAACCATCATTGCTACTGCTAACCATTTTTTATTCATTGCCATGAGATATACCTCGATAATTTAGACATCGGCTGCTGTTTTTCAGCAGATGCATTTAGAATAATAGTAAGCGTGTAAAGTGCGGTATGTGAAACGTAAAGATAAGTAAATCAAATCCAAGCCCTTTACAATCCGCCTTACAATCTAAACATTAAACATAGTCGTAGAGTGAGAACCTGATGCCACATATTTTATTAGTAGATGACGATACTGAGCTAACGGCTCTGCTAGAAGACATTCTCACCTACGAAGGCTTTACTGTTTCTCAAGCTCATAATGGTGTTGAGGGGCTTGAAGCCATCAATGAAGATATCGACCTGATTCTCCTTGATATCATGATGCCCAAAATGAGCGGTATGGAAATGCTAAAGCAACTTAGAGAGAAGTGGCAAACTCCTGTTTTATTCCTTACAGCTAAAGGCGAAGAGGTCGATCGGGTTATTGGCCTTGAGCTCGGTGCGGATGATTTTCTACCCAAACCATTTAGTGACCGAGAGTTGTTAGCTCGAATACGCGCTATTTTACGTCGTACACAAAATACGCCTGTAATATCGACACCAAACAATACCTTTGATGATCTTTCTTTAAATCCTGGAGCTCAAGAAGCTTATTGTGAAGAGGAGCTTCTTGACCTCACTAGCACAGAGTACGCTCTACTAGAGTACTTTTTGCGCACTCCAGGGCAGGTACTTACCAAGGAAAATATCAGCCTTGAAGTTCTAGGCAAACGCTTAGCTGCATTCGATAGAGCTGTAGACATGCATGTATCCAATTTGCGAAAAAAGCTTCCTGAACGCAAAGATGGAAAACCCCGCATTAAAACCCTGAGAGGCAAGGGTTACCTATTTGTCGAGACTGTGTAATGAGAATACCTAAATTTAATAGCCTTTATGGACGTATCTTTGCCATATTTTGGCTCACCATTTTGCTGGTACTACTTGCCGTCATTGGCCTGCAAATGCTAGATCCAAGGAAGTCACATTCCATTAATAAAGAGTCTTTAAATAAAATAAATCGCCTAGTCACAACCATAGAGAGAGACCTAAGTAAAAGCACCAACCCTGCACGCACTCTAAGAAAACTTGAAGAACGTCGATTTGGCAGTAAAGATTTTCGTCTCTACTTAGTGGATAACGAAGGAACACTTGTCAGCAAAGAACATGGCCCGAGACGTCACGCACTTCAAACAATGGCGGCACAGTACATCAGCGCAGCCGAGCCAAGCCAGCGGCTGTTTGGCCGTTTTATGGTGGCGGGTCCCTTTCCGATTCAAATCAGTGGCAATGACTTCGTTATCTATGCGGGGTTTAGCACCAATATGCCACCACCACTTCTTTATCAATTCTTAGATGCCCCTTTCAAACTGTTACTATTTATTATGGTCGTAAGTACTCCGTTACTCTTGTTATGCGCTTGGAATTTGAGCCTGCCTGCTAGAAGACTAGAGCTTGCTGCCAAGCGAGTCACACATGGACAATTCGAAGTAGACCCAAGTCTTGAGCAAGGCACCAGTGAATTTAAACAGACCGGAGCTAGCTTTAACCAAATGGTACTGTCCATAAATCAAATGGTCTCGGGTCAGCAAAAGCTTTTATCGGATATATCTCACGAGCTTCGCTCGCCACTAACTCGCTTAAGGATGGCCAATGCTCTTGCCACACGAAAGCAAGGTTCCTCCAAGGAACTAGAGCGCATAGAAACAGAAGCAGAAAGATTAGAGCAAATGATAAAAGATCTACTTGGACTGTCACGTATGCAAATAGACAGCCATCATAATCGAACACAATTGCAGGCTCAGTCGTTATGGGAAGAGATGCTACTAGATGCTCAGTTTGAAGCCGAGCAGAGCCAGATAAGCTTAAACTTTCAACCTATTCCCAACGTAACTTTGGTGGGTAACGAAAAACTACTCTCCAGCGCCTTTGAAAACATCGTGCGCAATGCCATTCGCTACGGTCAATCCAAAATAGACGTGCGCTTCTTCACAACTGACCACCAATTAACATTTACTGTTGAAGATGATGGTTCCGGTGTACCAAAAGAAGAACTCGAAAGCATATTTCGCCCTTTTTATCGTGTATCAACTGCACGAGATAGAGAAAGCGGTGGCACAGGACTAGGCCTTGCCATTACTGAAAGTGCCATTTTGCAACACAATGGGACGATCAATGCGGAGCGTGGCACTTCATTGGGCGGACTTAAAATGACCGTAAATTTACCCATCCAAGCCTAGTGTCAGTCGCGGGCAGTGCACCTAAAAGGGGTTTAGGTATATACTGCCTGCATTATTTATCAATACATGACTGTTTATGTTTGACATCGCTTTATACGAACCAGAAATCGCGCCGAACACCGGCAACATCATCCGACTTTGCGCAAATTGCGGTGCCAACTTGCACCTTATTGAACCACTGGGTTTTGATTTAGAAGAAAAAAAAGTAAGGCGAGCTGGCCTTGATTACCACGATCTTGCACGCGTTAAGCGTCATAAGAACTATCAAGCCTTTATTGATTTCTTAAATGAGCGTGATGGCAATTATCGTATCTTTGCCTGCACAACCAAAACCACCGGCCATCATGTCGATGCTAGCTATCAGCAAGGCGATGTTTTGCTGTTTGGTCCTGAAACTCGCGGCCTACCAGCAGAGCTGATTGAATCGATGCCAATGGAACAAAGAATTCGCATTCCAATGGTGGCAGATAGTCGCTCTTTAAATTTGTCGAATGCCGTCGCCATTATTGCGTTTGAAGCGTGGCGTCAGATGGGATTTGATGGCGCTGTATGATACAGCGCCTGATTAGCTAGCTTTAATTAAGACGGTCTTTATCTTGATCGTCTTTTTTCTCAAACTCACCCTCGAACACATTACCATCACTCTTCTGATGGTCATCAAACGGTCCGCGTTGCTCAAAATGCGTATGGCTTTGAAAGCCCGAATGCATGCTATTTACCTGCACTCGTTTCATTAATTGCTGAGCAATAATGGCTCTTGGCTTTGGCAGCAGCACCAACATACCCAGAGCATCAGTCATAAAGCCAGGAGTTAACAAAAGCACTCCTGCGACTGCCAGCATCACGCCCTCAATAATTTGCTGAGCGGGCATTTCGCCTTGTTGCAGACGAGACTGCACAGAAAGTAGCGTCGCAATACCTTGGCTACGTACCAGGGATGCACCAATCAGCGCCGTCAAGATGACAAGGAATATCGTAGTCCAAACACCGAGAAAACCGCCTACTTGAATAAATAGACCAATCTCGACGATTGGCACCAAGATGAATAACAATAATAAAATAGGGAACACGTATCCTCCTCGAATTCAGATGCTCAGTTTACGCGCAAAAAGGGGGTAAGCTCAATTGATATATAGTTTTAGGTGCATAATACCAATCGTGGTAAATAACTGTTCACCCTAGCTTGTTAAAACACTCGATAACGGCGTTAGAATTTTTGACTGTAGAATAACTACTTATCAAAAAGTTCAGCCTTGTTATCCAGCGTTTTTCCTGCGCTATTTCCGACCACTTACTTACTGTGATTGGTATAAGCCCACGTATAGTTTCATGATGGAACAAATTTAATGACGCAGATGGCAAAAAACTTGTCTATTTTTCCGCAACAAAAGTGATCAAATTATGATTTTTTTTTGTAGATTGCAGTATCATTGAACAACATAAAATCTAGTCTGATTTTAGAACCAAAATAATCTGCTGAATGGACTCATTAAACAGAATTGGTCATTGAACTAATAGGCTCTCAACATTCGCCTTTTAGATAAAAACCAAGATGAATAAAGGTCCATGCTATGACAACAACTACTACACTGTCAGCAACTCGTATAGAAGAAGATCTCCTTGGCCAACGCCATGTTCCTGCCGACGCTTATTACGGCATTCATACTCTGCGCGCAATCGAAAACTTTAATATCTCAAATGCGACCATTTCTGATGTGCCTGAATTCGTTCGCGGTATGGTCATGACCAAAAAAGCCGCTGCGATTGCCAACAAAGAACTCAGTGTTATTCAACCCGACGTTGCCCAACACATTATCGATGCTTGTGATGTTATGTTAGAGACAGGCCGCTGTATGGACCAATTCCCTTCTGATGTTTTCCAAGGTGGCGCAGGTACTTCAGTCAACATGAATACCAATGAAGTGATTGCTAACCTGGCCCTCGAATTGATGGGCAAGGAGAAGGGCCAATACGATATCATCAACCCAAATGATGATGTGAATAAGAGCCAATCAACCAACTGCGCCTACCCTACAGGTTTCCGTATCGCGGTATACAATAGCGTGAGTAAATTGATCGACTCGATTGAGTACCTTAAAGGCGCCTTCGATCTCAAGAGTGAAGAGTTCAACACCATTCTAAAAATGGGCCGCACACAGCTACAAGATGCGGTGCCTATGACGGTTGGCCAAGAGTTTCGTGCCTGGTCAGTGACGCTCGCCGAAGAAATCCGCAACCTACAATACACAGCCAAGCTACTGCTAGAGGTAAACCTAGGCGCAACTGCAATAGGTACTGGTCTTAATGCGGCAGAAGGCTACCAAGAGTTAGCAGTGAAAGCACTTGCTGATGTCACTGGGTTAGAATGCATTCCTGCAGAAGATCTTATCGAAGCGACTTCAGACTGTGGCGCTTACGTAATGATGCACGGTGCGCTGAAGCGCCTTGCGGTTAAGCTTTCTAAGATCTGTAACGACTTACGCTTATTATCGTCAGGTCCTCGTGCGGGGCTAAACGAAATCAACCTACCAGAGCTTCAAGCGGGTTCTTCAATCATGCCTGCTAAGGTAAACCCTGTCGTTCCTGAGGTTGTAAACCAAGTGTGCTTTAAAGTACTAGGTAACGACAACACTATCTCTTTTGCTGCTGAGGGTGGTCAATTACAGCTTAACGTAATGGAACCGGTTATCGCTCAAAGCATGTTTGAGTCTCTAGATATCTTAACCAACGCTTGTGTGAACCTTCGCGATAAGTGCATCGATGGCATCACAGTGAACAAAGAAGTGTGTGAGAGCCACGTATTCAACTCCATAGGTATTGTGACTTACCTAAACCCTTACATTGGCCACCATGAAGGCGACATCGTCGGTAAGATCTGTGCCGAAACAGGCAAGAATGTGCGTGAGGTAGTACTCGAAAGAGGACTGCTCACCGAGGCTGAACTAGAAGATATATTCTCTGTTGAGAATCTAATGAAGCCACAATATAGAGCGAAACGCTTTAGCTAGGTTTCGCCCTACTAAGGAAGGGGAACTCAGCTTGGTCTAGTCTACCCTTCCTAAACACTCAATCTCAAAGCCCCCACTTTGAGATTGTTTACAATTACCCCCAAACAAAATCGAATTAAAGGAAAACAACAAATGATAATGGTAGAACTGTTAGTTGTTCTAGTGTTCATATATTTAGGTGCCAGAATTGGCGGTATTGGAATAGGTTTAGCCGGTGGCTTAGGTGTCATCGCTCTGTCTCTTGGTCTCGGTATTCCAACTAGCCAAGACTTTATCCCTATCGATGTAATTCTAATTATTATGTCGGTGATTACCGCAATCGCTGCAATGCAGGTAGCCGGTGGTATGGATTGGCTAGTGCAGATTGCGGAAGATTTCTTACGTAAGCACCCTGAACGCATCACCTTTTATGCACCTATCGTAACCTTTGTTATGACATTAATGGCAGGTACAGGGCACACAGCATTCTCTACGCTTCCGGTTATTGCCGAAGTAGCAAAAGGCCAAGGCATTCGTCCCTCTCGACCACTTTCTATTGCCGTAGTTGCCTCTCAGATTGCTATCACCGCTTCTCCAATTTCTGCTGCTGTTGTTGCCTTTGCTGCTATGCTAGAGCCTCAAGGTGTGGGTTACTTAACCCTACTTGCTATCTGTATTCCAACTACGTTCATCGCCTGTATGGTCGGTGCGTTCGTTGCTAACTTTATTGGCTGTCCATTGAAAGATGATCCTGTTTATCAGGAACGTCTAGAGCAAGGCCTGATCAAGCTTGATACTGGGAAAAAACGTGAGATTCTCCCTACAGCAAAACGCGCAACCTACATTTTCTTAGGTGCTATCGTATTTGTGGTCTTATACGCAGCAGCTATCTCGGGCTCCGTGGGACTCATTGAAAACCCGACTCTAGGTCGTAACGAAGCTATCATGACTGTTATGCTAGGTGCTGCGGCTGTCATTGTACTAACTACGAAGATTGATGCAGCTATGATCCCAGCCGCCGCAACTTTCCGCTCTGGTATGACTGCCTGTGTATGTGTACTTGGTGTTGCTTGGTTAGGCTCTACTTTTGTTAACGCACACGTTAACGACATTAAAGAGTTTGCCGGTTCACTTCTTGCCGACTACCCATGGATGCTAGCTCTAGTGCTCTTCTTTGCCTCTATGCTTCTTTACTCACAAGGCGCAACGACCGTTGCACTTATGCCTGCAGCGTTAGCGATTGGTGTTGCTCCACTAACCGCAGTAGCCTCTTTTGCGGCGGTTAGTGCTCTGTTTGTGCTGCCAACCTACCCAACACTATTGGCGGCTGTTGAGATGGATGACACAGGCTCAACTCGAATTGGTAAGTATGTGTTTAATCACCCATTCTTCTTGCCTGGTGTAGCAACCATTACTACGTCGGTAACCCTAGGCTTTATATTTGGTAGCTTCTTTATCTAAGCGCAATCACTGACTATCTTGGGGCGCTGTTTGCGCCCTTTTTTATCCACGTAATAACTCCTCAGATCCACCAACACCGTGTAGGCGAACGAAACTTATTCCGCTACTATCAGGTCTACTAGTTATCTGAATCATAAATTGCCGGACACTATGCGCACTGTCTTACTCTCATTTTTATTGCTTTGTTTTTCTCAGGCTTCCTTTGCCTCATTCAACAGTGAATCAAGCTCACCCGCTCAAAACGGCTTTGAACAGCCAAGCTTTGGTCAGCCTAGCTTTTTACGAGTTGAGCAAGCCTTCCCGTTTGATGTCGTTCAGCAAGGAAAACAAGTACGACTCACGTGGCAAATTACTGATGGCTATTATCTTTATCAATCTCGATTTGATGTTAGCAGTGAAAATGCCACCTTAGGCGAGCCCTCTCTCAAAGAAGGGACACCGTACAACGATGAATTTTTTGGCAAGGTAAATATCTACACCGAACCCGTCACTATTACCGTGCCAATCATAGAGCAAGGTAGTAATGCACAGCTCATTGTTCAATATCAAGGGTGCGCCAAGGCGGGATTCTGCTATCCACCAGAAACAAAGGTTATTGACCTTGAACCTGTGGCAGACTCACAGAGCGTACATTTAGATAATGTTGCCAACTCTTCAAATTTACCGTCAAGATCATCGTTACCCAAAAGCGAGAGCGACATGGCGGCGATGCTCGGTGATTCCATATGGACCCCTTTAATCTTTTTACTTCTCGGGGTTGGACTGGCCTTCACGCCATGTGTTCTACCTATGTACCCTATTTTGACCAGCATCGTTTTGGGTAATGGTAAGCTATCGCCTGCTCGCGCACTGATGCTTTCCTTTGTTTATGTTCAGGGAATGGCACTCACCTATACCTTGCTTGGGTTGGTTGTTGCCTCTGCAGGTTTGCAGTTTCAAGCTGCTCTGCAGCATCCTGCCGTGCTAATCACCATTAGTGCGCTATTCGTGCTGTTGTCTCTCTCTATGTTTGGTTTATATAACCTACAACTGCCCAGCAGCGTTCAAACCAAGCTCAACGAGATAAGTAACCAGCAAAAAGGGGGGCGCTGGTTTGGTGCCTTTATTATGGGTGCCATATCTGGATTGATATGCTCGCCATGTACCACTGCGCCTTTATCAGGTGCACTGTTGTACGTAGCGCAAACCGGAGACCTATTCACCGGAGCGATAACGTTATATGCATTGGCTCTCGGAATGGGAATCCCTCTGATCCTGCTTGCAGTATTTGGCAATCGTTTCTTACCTAAAGCAGGATTATGGATGGACAAGGTAAAGACCCTATTTGGCTTTGTCTTACTAGCCGCACCGCTGTTCTTCCTTGAGCGAATCCTAAGTGCTGAGTGGATTTCTGCATTGTGGTCGATTCTCGGTGTTTCTTTCTTTGCTTGGCTCTATCACGCCAAGAACCATGTTCCTTTTGGCAGTTGGAAGCAGAGCCTTATTGGTATCATTGCGATTTTAGGATTAATCGGCTCCGCTCAACCAGTATGGAACAAACTACTTGGATTGGAGAGCAGCGTTGAAGCTCCACAATCTGAGATAGAATTTATTCGCGTAGCTACAGTTCAAGATCTGCAGCAAGAATTAGAAAAAGCCAAACAGGCTGGTAAGCCTGTGATGCTAGATTTTTACGCCGACTGGTGCGTAGCGTGTAAAGAGTTTGAGAAATATACCTTCCATGAAGCTAACGTAGAGGAAAAACTCAAAGGCTTTGTACTACTGCAAGCAGATGTCACTAAAAATCAACCTAGAGATATTCAAATGCTAGAGCAGATGCGAGTACTCGGACTGCCAACCATAGAGTTCTGGAACGCAGAAGGTGAACACCTTCCAGCGGCAAGGCTCACTGGTTTTGTGAAGGCAGACCCATTTTTAAATCACTTGCAGCGCTTCAATCTATAAAAAAAATAGACGCTCATCAAACCAATTGATGAGCGTTTTATCCACCTAAGCGCATAAATATCGATACAACTCAGAGTTTTAGTGACCAAATCTTGTTCATTAAAATAAAACCATCAATAATCACTTAAACCACTAATGAATACTGGGTAAAAGTGATATGGACGCCACTTACACTATTGTTATCGCGGATGATCATCCTCTGTTTCGAAACGCTCTGTTTCAGTCCGTACACATGGCGATTAGTGGAGCCAATCTTCTAGAAGCTGAATCACTCGATACTCTGCTTGAATTGCTTCGTAAACAAAAAGACGTAGACCTAGTTCTCTTAGACTTAAAAATGCCAGGAGCAAATGGCATGTCTGGACTGATGCAGTTGCGCAGTGAATTTCCAGACATCGCAGTGGTGGTCATTTCTGCAAGCGAGGAGCCATCCGTAGTCAGCCAAGTCAAAAGTCATGGTGCTTTTGGGTTTATTCCCAAATCCAGTGATATGCGAAGCCTTATTAATGCGCTCAATCAAGTACTCAGTGGCGATCAGTTCTTTCCAGCAGATCTGGCAAAGCAAGCCGAGCAATATAGTGATATATCGGATAAGCTCGCCTCCCTTACGCCACAGCAGTACAAAGTCTTGGCCATGCTAGCTGATGGGCTTCTGAACAAGCAAATTGCCTATGAACTTGATGTCTCTGTGGCAACCATCAAAGCACACATGACCGCTATTTTCCGCAAGCTTGGAGTCACCAATCGCACTCAAGCTGTTATCCTACTTCAGCAATCAGAAGTAGAGTCTTGATACTAAGACAGCTTCTCAATTGGTAAATAAAACCAGTATTTCCCTTATTTCGTATTAGACCTTTGGCTAATACCGCACAAAACTCACTTCACACTTTTCTGCTCAATACACTTAAAGCACTGATTTTAATGTTTTTTATTAAAATCATCATCAAGACCAAAGTTCAAATGAGTTATTACAACCCCACTGCTATCGTATGCTTGAAACATTTTATTAACAAATGAGCGTAAGGAGACGGCAATGGCGTTTGAAAATGAAGAACGAGCTAAAGCCTATTGGAGTAAGAATGTTCGACTCATGATTAGCCTATTGATTATCTGGTTTGTTGTGTCATTCGGCTGCGGTATTTTATTTGTGGATCAACTCAATCAATTTCAAATCGGTGGCTATAAGCTAGGTTTCTGGTTTGCACAGCAGGGTGCCATCTACTGTTTCTTGGGTATTATTTTCTACTATGCGTGGAAAATGCGTCGAATTGACCGTGAATTTAACGTAGAAGAATAAGGAGCTACGAAGATGGATCTTAAGACAATTACATACCTTGTTGTAGGTGCGACCTTCGCACTCTACATCGGTATAGCAATATGGGCTCGAGCGGGCACAACCAAAGAGTTCTACGTTGCCGGTGGCGGGGTGAACCCGATCGCCAATGGTATGGCAACAGCCGCAGACTGGATGTCTGCAGCATCATTTATCTCCATGGCAGGTCTAATCGCCTTTATGGGATACGGTGGTTCAGTATTCCTTATGGGCTGGACGGGTGGCTACGTACTTCTGGCATTATTACTCGCGCCTTACCTTCGTAAATTTGGTAAGTTCACGGTTCCTGAGTTCGTCGGTGAACGCTTTTACTCTAAGACAGCACGCGTTGTAGCCGTAGCTTGTTTGATTATCGCATCGGTAACCTATGTTATTGGTCAGATGAAAGGCGTCGGTGTTGCATTTGGTCGCTTCCTTGAAGTGGACTATGCAACTGGACTTGGCGTAGGTATGTGTATTGTATTCATCTATGCCGTTATGGGTGGTATGAAAGGCATCACTTACACCCAGATTGCTCAATACTGCGTACTCATTCTTGCTTACACTATTCCAGCAGTATTTATCTCTCTACAACTCACCGGTCACGCTCTTCCTCAAATAGGGTTGGGTAGTACCATGACGGGGTCAGATGTCTATTTGCTAGACCGGCTTGACCAGGTGGTGACTGAACTCGGCTTTACTGAATACACGACACATGTGCGGGGCGATACCCTCAATATGTTCGTATATACCATGTCACTGATGATCGGTACTGCGGGCCTACCCCATGTAATTATCCGTTTCTTCACCGTGCCAAAAGTGCGTGATGCTCGATCCTCAGCAGGCTGGGCGCTAGTGTTCATTGCAATTCTATACACTACAGCTCCAGCAGTTGCGGCTATGGCTCGCCTAAACCTAATGGAAACAGTAAACCTTCCTTCTGGTCAGAATCTTATCTATGACGAGCGTCCTGATTGGTTTAGAAACTGGGAGAAAACCGGTCTTCTAGGCTTTGAGGATAAAAATGCTGATGGTGCGATTCAGTACACTTCTAGCGCAGAAACCAATGAGCTAAAAGTAGATAGGGATATCATGGTATTAGCTAACCCTGAGATTGCTAAGCTACCAAACTGGGTTATTGCCCTAGTAGCAGCAGGTGGTCTTGCAGCGGCACTATCTACTGCGGCAGGTTTACTACTGGCTATCTCCTCCTCCATCTCGCACGATCTGATAAAAGGGGTAATAAACCCCAACATTTCAGAGAAGAAAGAGCTGCTCGCTAGCCGGATATCTATGGCAGTGGCAATTGGGGTCGCGGGGTATCTGGGACTCAACCCACCGGGCTTTGCCGCCGGTACGGTTGCCCTCGCATTTGGTCTGGCCGCCTCCTCCATCTTCCCTGCCTTAATGATGGGTATATTTAGTAAAAACATTAATAAGGAAGGTGCGATTGCAGGTATGATCGCAGGTATCGGTATCACGCTATTCTACGTTTTCCAACACAAAGGCATCTTGTTTGTTGCGGATTGGAAATATCTAGAAAGCTGGGGTAGTAATTGGTTCCTAGGCATTGAACCTAATGCATTTGGTGCAATTGGCGCAGCCTTCAACTTCATCGTGGCATTCGCTGTATCTAAAGTAACAGCAGAGACTCCACAAGAAGTAAAAGACCTTGTTGAGCATGTTCGAGTTCCAGCAGGAGCCGGTTCAGCTCAAGATCACTAGTACAATCTATCCAATCTAGTCCACAAAAGCCCCTTCGGGGGCTTTTTTAATAAAGTAAGTCGAGTATTGTAAAGAAAGAGTTTCAAACATAAAACATAGACTCTCTCTCTAGAATTTTACATTGTCGCTAGGATGCAAAAATGTTCAAAAACAAACACTTTATCGTTGCTTTACTGGTTGCCCCTATATTGGCTGTGATCACTTATTTTGGTATAGATATGGCTGTGAGTGAAAAACCTCATGCAGCCAAACAAGGCGAAAGCTACAAACTAATCAGCAAATCGAATTGTCGTTATACCAGTGGTTTGTGTGATTTTGAAAATGGTGAATTCAAGGTGCAATTTCGTTCAGAGAAGCTCACTGCAGACACTTTAGATTTAACCTTAAAATCCAAATTCCCGCTGCAGGGTATAAAGGTCGCATTGGCCGAAAATGGCGAGAGCCAACCTGTAGAGATGACACCTACCAATCAAGATATGCGGAACTGGGCTATCTCCTTGCCAGCGAACAATATTGAAGCAAAGAATCTTCGAATTGCTATCCAGGCCGAAGATACTCTCTACTATGGAGAGACTGAAACCACCTTTGTGGTTTACGAAACTCTATTTACTGAAGACAAATAACGCTCAAATTTATTGAGAAGGGTTCGAAGCTTTAATGGCTTAACTGGTTTAGGCAGAAACTCAAACCCTTCGTTCTTAATCTCGTCAATGATGTCTGGCGTTCTATCAGCACTGATGATTACGCCATTAAACTCTGCCCCCATTACCTGTCTGAAGCGCTGCAATACCTGCAGCCCTGTTCTGCCATTTTCCAAACGATAATCAGAAAGAATCACATCAGGTAGCCAATGGTTATCCAATTGCAACAGACTCTGCTCTAGATCCGTTGCCAATCTCACCTCGCACCCCCAGCGCTGCAGCAAATGCTCCATACCTTCCAAAATAGAGACTTCGTCATCAACACACAGCACTCGCAATTTACTGAGCGGAGTCGCAGTCACAATAGGCTCCATTGAAGGACTCTTTTCAGCAATCACCTTCTTTGCCAGTGGTACAGTGACAGAAAATACGCTTCCTCTGCTGGGCCAAGAACGCAGTGATATTGTGTGTCCTAACAGTTGTGCTATCCCTTTTGAAATCGCGAGCCCTAAGCCAAGCCCTTTATCGGAACGGATTTGATTGGTGCGGGTAAACTCTTCAAATATCAATTGCTGTTTGTCTTCTTCGACGCCAATGCCATTGTCCCAAACTTGAATAGAAAGAGTGTTCCCCTCTCTTCGCGATCCTAATACAACCTTTCCTTGAGGACTGTAGCGAAAAGCATTGGTTAAGAAGTTTTGGATTACCCTGCGTAATAACTTTGGATCTGACTCGACAAACAACGAAGTGGATACCGTTCTAAAGTTGATGCCTTGCTCCTCAGCAATAACACCAAACTCAGCATCTAGGTTAAACAATACTTCACTTAGAGCAAAGGGCTGCACCTTAGCCTCTAGTTTTCCAGATTCCAAACGAGAGATATCCAATAGGTCACTGATCAGCACTTCAGCCGCTTCCATTGCACTTTCTATATGGCGTGCCACTTGCTGAGTTTCAGCGTCTTTTGCCACCTCAGACAATGATGAAGTAAACAAACGAGCCGCATTTAAAGGCTGCATTAGGTCATGACTAACAGCCGCAAGAAAGCGAGATTTAGATTGGGATTCTTGCTCTGAGCGCTGAGTTGCAATCGTCAATTTCCGATTCAATTGCTCCAACTCATGAGTTCGCTCTTGCACCCTTTCTTCTAAGGTAATATTCGCATCCTTTAGTGCCTGCTCTGCCTGACGGTAAACGGTAATATCACTGAAACTCATTGCAAATCCGCCACTGGGCATAGGATTGCCTTGCACTTCGATAACGCGCCCATCAGCACGTTGACGAGAAGATGTATGACTAGTGCCTCTTTGTAGGTGCTCAATTCGACGCTGAACATGAATCTCCGGATCTCCAGGCCCACACAGCCCCTTCTCTGCGTTATAACGAATCACATCTGCAATAGGCCTGCCGACTTGAATTAACCCAGGAGGAAATTCAAACAACTCCAAGTAACGCTGATTCCATGCCACTAGCCTCAGTTGTTTATCAACAACGGCTATGCCTTGCTCAATATGCTCAATGGCTCCTTGTAAAAGACTACGACTAAAGTCATACAGCTCTGAGGCCTCATCGACTATAGTCGCCACCTCTTCAAGCTGCATGTTTTTGCCTTGCAAGGCAGAAGTGAGCACTAACTTAGCGGATGATGCACCAAACACACCCGCGAGCACACGCTCGGTATGCCTAATCAAGGTTGAAGGGGCGTATTGATTGGGCATCAATACCTCTTCTTGCTGACTCCAAAACTGGTTGAAAGCAGTGCGAACCCTATGTCTACCAACAAATTTAGAAGCGACTAGTTCCAACTCAGCAACAGTAACCCGACTTTGATATAGGCTAATATTGTCCGACTCTGGCAATGGTGAGCCAACGAAAGCGGCTGATTGTAAGCGCTCACTAATGTTAGGACGCGTCAATATCGATACCAACACATAACACACACTATTGGCACTGATACTAAGCAGCATGCCCCAATCAGAGTTTTTAATATCTAGACTCGCCAATAATTCTGGTGGTGATATCACCCAAATAAGAACATTGGTTCCTGCATCTCCCGCCAGAATGCCCGTTTGACTCATCAGAGTAACAAGCCAGAGAATAAACCCTACAACCAAGCCAACATAAACCCCATTGCGATTGCCGTGTCGCCAATACATTCCTCCCAACAATGCTGGTGCAAACTGGGTGACAGCAGCAAAAGAAAGAAAGCCAATCGCAGACAAACTACCGATGCTATCCAGCACCTGATAAAAGAACCACGCACCAACGATCAACATGACAATCAGGATTCTGCGAATCACTAATAAGCGTCCAGAGAAATGCCTGAAGTTGTGTTGTGACAACTTCATTCTTCGCAGAAGCAGCGGCATAACAAGGTCATTGGACACCATGATAGCTAAGGCAATAGTGGACACTATCACCATGCCACTTGCAGCTGAGACACCGCCAATAAAAGCAAATAAAGCAACGCTATCAGCCCCTAATGCCAGCGGTAAACTGATGACGTAGCTATCTGCTGGGCTTCCAGGTAATAAGCTAGAACCCACCCAGGCGATAGGAAGCACAAATAGCCCCATCAGCATCAAATAGGCAGGAAAAACTCGCCTTGCGGTATGCAAATCATGAGCACGCTCATTTTCAACCACTGTGGTATGAAACTGCCTAGGAAGACAAAAGATAGCCATCATGGTCAAAAGGGTATGTATCAATAAGGTAGGTATATTAGGTGATTCATAGGTTTGCTTTGCCGCTTGCCAGAGCTCTATATCCGTTCGCTGTAGCACCACAAACATAACGAATAAGCCAACAAACAAAAAAGCCACCAGCTTTACTATAGATTCAAAAGCAATGGCCATCATCATCCCTCGATGATGCTCGGTGTTATCAATATGGCGAGTACCAAATAGCACGGTAAAGGTAGCAAGGGCTGCCACCATCAACCAAGAAACAAGATACTTTTGATTCCCTTCCTCCCCTAATACTTCTGGAGCGGCAAGTTCAATCCCCATCATAATGCCGCGCATCTGCAATGCGATATATGGCAATATACCGACTACGGATATTAAGGTAACGAATACTGCCAAGCCTTGAGATTTGCCATAGCGAGCAGCGATGAAGTCAGCAATCGAGTTAATGTGTTCGCGCTTTGCCACTAAGATCATGCGTGCCAATACGCGCCAGAAAAAGACAAATACGATAATTGGGGCAAGATAGACGGGCAGAAATGCCCAAGGGTTGTTGGCGGCTTGGCCTACGGTGCCAAAAAAAGTCCAAGAGGTGCAATAAACCGCAATAGAAAGGCTATAAATCCAAGGGCGCCATGAGGCTAACCACTGCGGACGTTTGTCCCCGTACCATGCTACTAAAAAAAGCAGTACTAAATAGAGCAGCGATGCGGGAACGACAACCCATCCTTGCATAAACAATCCTTAACCAGCCTTAGTTTTGAATACATCTAACCTATGGTCTATTCTCAAGAACGCGTAAGTTTAGATGCTATAAGACTAGTCAAAGATCGCTTTGTAGCTCAATTAGTTAGCTTGTTTTTGTGGTTCAATCCCCACTTCTTCAACATTCCCTTTCTGAGGGTCCAATTTAACAAACATGGCTAACACACCCATACTGGCCATAACCCAGAAGACATTTGCCCCCCAAAGCTCATAGCCCCAACCACTAAGCGCCGTCATCGTCGCCATTACAATACCAAGAGGTATCGCGTTGTAGAGTGCTTGCAGTGCTACCATCTTATGTTGCTCTGCATCTTGGATATAACGAATTGCTGCAATATGTGCTAGTGCAAAGGTAACACCGTGTAGCAACTGAATAAGAATCAATGCAAATAACATGGTAGTTGATGCGGTTAGACCCCAACGTACAATAACGCCAACAGAAGCCACTAAGAATAGAGAGCGCAATGTCCATTTACCAAACCATCGATTGCTGAAAGCAAAGATACACACCTCAGCAACAACACCAAGGCTCCATAGGTAACCAATGATATCGGCACTGTAACCAGCATCTTTCCAGTAGATAGTACTAAAACCGTAATAAGCAGCATGGCTCCCTTGAATTAGTGCAATCAAACCAATGAACTTAATCACTGACCATTCGCGTAGCAAGCTACTGAGCTTAGGTCTAACTGATTGCACGTTCCCTTGCGTTACAGGCATTGGATTGGGATTGCGCATTGACGCCACGATAGAAAACGCAATGCCAGCCAAAGCGGTATACACGATGAAATCAATGCCAAATTGAGCAACAAGGAAACCGACGACTGTTGAACCCGCAATAAAGGCTATCGAACCCCATAAACGAGTTCGACCATAGTCGAGCATCTTCAGACGAGCGTAGTGATTGGCCATTGCATCAGAAATAGGAATAACTGGCCCACAACAGGCATTAAAGAGTATGGTAGCCACAGCCATTAGCCAGAAACTTCCCCCCGTAAAAAGATGAAATGCTATGAAAACGAGCGAAGCTAGACTGAGTACCCGAAGAGCGGGTATCAAGTGTTCAACTTTATGAATGCGAGGAGTAATAATAAGGTTTGCGGCGCATCGGGTAGCAAAGGCTATACCAAGCAGCAGGCCGATATCTGAGGCAGAAACCCCTTGGTCTTTAAACCAAAGTGCCCAGAATGGGAGATAAACGCCATAGGCAAAAAAGAATCCCAGAAAATACTGAGATAGCCACGCGTATGGAGAGGGTTTCAACATCAAACTGTCCTAGATTAAGCAATACTCGCGGCAATTATGAAGTGAACCTAATGGAATAAAAAGGGATAACTTCAATTTCACCTTTTCCTTATTAGACCAAAGTCGTCTGGAGCTTATTTGAGGATTTGTCACACTAGTAGGGTTAGGGTTTGTCGCCAAAGGATTAAGTCTTCATGCCTGAAAAATTTAATACACAGCACCCTCCTTTTGACCGCCTCACTCCTCAGGAGGTAGAGCAGTTAAAGACATCGTTAGATATCGCCTACTTTCGAACTGGCGATGTTCTGCTCGACGCTGGACAATCAACGACACACTTATTCGTGCTGATAAAAGGCTCGGTCGAAGAAAATTACCAGCAAGAGATCTTTGCTCATTACGGTCACGACGATTTATTTGATGTGCGCTCATTATTTGAAGGGAAAGTGCGTCATCAATACGTCGCACTTGAGGATGTATTGTGCTACCTGCTGCCAAGTGAGGTTTTTCTCTCTTTATTCAATAGTAATTCGTCATTTGCCGAATACTTCGATAGCAGTCTATCCAAACGCCAACAGCTCATCAAAGACGCTAAAAAGCAACAAAATTTGGCTGAATTCATTCTCACCAAAGTCGATGACTCTATCTATCACCCTCCATTAGTGTTGCTCCCAGATATTTCAATAAAAGAAGCCACCATTCTATTGAATAATGACGATATCGATGCAGCCTTAGTAAAGCTCTCTGAGGCCGACCCCCGCTTGCAAGAGCACCCTAATCAATCCCCCTATGCCATTGTTACACGCACCAACCTTTTGCATTCTTTAGTGCTTGAAGAGAAAAGCATGCAAACGCCAGTGTCCGACATATCAACATTTCCTGTATTTGAGGTGCATGAGGGTGATTTTGTCTTTAATGCCATGCTCACCATGACGAGAAACAAGATGAAACGAGTAATGGTGGTCAACGAAAAACACGCGGTAGGAATGCTAGACCTGACTCAAATCCTAAGTGCTTTCTCTTCTCATTCTCACGTTCTCAGTTTAAGCATTGCTCGCGCTAAGAATATCGATGAATTAGCACAGGCTTCTCAAAGGCAACATGATTTTGTTAAAAGCCTGCTGATCAATGGCATCCGCACTCGATTTATCATGGAGTTAATTTCTGTGCTCAATGAACAGATCATAGAGAAAGCATTCCAATTAGTCGTTCCCAAAGATGCACAACAGCATTGTTGCCTACTTGTTCTTGGTTCGGAAGGACGAGGAGAACAGGTTCTAAAAACAGATCAAGATAACGCCCTGATCCTTGAAGATGGATTTGATTGGCCTGAATGTAGCGAAACAATGGAAAAATTCACCGAGACCCTACTGGAGCTTGGTTACCCTCTTTGCCCCGGAAAGGTGATGGTCAATAATCAGCTCTGGGTCTCTAGCCAAAGTGAATGGAAGAAAAAAGTGGCTAAATGGATTGAAGTGAGTAATGCGGATTCAGTGATGCAACTGGCCATCTTTTCGGATGCTTTGCCGGTTGCGGGTAATAAGGTTTTGGTAGAGCCCGTTCTCAACTCACTGCACGATACTCTAACTGGCCGGATGCTCACCCTTTCTGACTTTGTTAGGCCTGCTCTACAATTCTCGGTACCTTTAACTCTATTTGGTAATGTCAAAGCACGCAAAGAAGGACTCGACATCAAGCAAGGGGGGATATTCTCTATTGTCCATGGCATTCGCACTCTTGCACTTGAGCACAATCTCCGCCAACGTAATACCTTTGAACGAATCGAAGCCTTACATGAATTAGGCTGCCTAGAAGATGACACCGCCGATAATCTCAGTGAATCCTTGAAGCTCTTCTTCAAGCTACGCCTTGCACAACAATTGGCTCATCAAGACTCATCCAACAACTTAGATCTTAATTCACTCGATAGAACCGAGCGAGACCTACTCAGACACAGTCTGCATGTCGTGAAAAAGTTTAAGCAGTTCCTTAGTTACCACTACCAGATCAGAGACTGACTATGAACTGGCTAATCAGACATTACTGGCACTGGAAGCTAAAGGATTCACCTTATCAATCGCTATTTTCAGAATGTGATAGCGATGAATATGTGTCTATAGACTGCGAAACCACCAGCCTAGAACCAACAAGGGCTGAACTTGTGACGATTGCAGCTACTAAAATAATCAACAATCGCATCATTACTAGCACTCCTTTTCATGTGAAACTCAAGGCGCCCCAATCATTGGATGAGAATTCAATCAAAGTGCATCAAATTCGCCATCAAGATCTTGGCGATGGGCTTGAAGAAAAAGAAGCTTTACTGCAATTACTCGATTTTATTGGTAACCGCTCCATCGTGGGTTACCACATTCGCTACGATAAACGAATTCTAGATATCGCGTTCAAGAAACATTTTGGGTTTCCTCTTCCTAATACCATCATAGAGGTCAGTCATATCTATCAGGAGAAACTCGAAAAGCATTTACAAAATGCCTATTTCGACCTGAGCCTAGAAGCCATTTGTCGACATTTAGACTTACCTATACGTGATCAACACAACGCGCTTCAAGATGCGATTACTGCGGCACTGGTATTCGTTCGTCTCACTAAAGGTGACCTTCCAAATCTCAATATGCCGCATATCAAGTAGCGATTTAGCTCTCAGTTATCGAAATAACCCTTTAATTTCACAGCGATAGTTACCTTCTCATCCTAAAGTCTAATTGTGGAAATTCCGCAGGTAATAGACAGTTATAACCGTTACCTCGAAATGCCAAACAGACCGTCAGATATTGAGCGACTGTCACAACGAATAGCGACAGAGTTCACAAGGAGATCAGTAATGAGTGAAGCCCACATTTATCCGGTTAAACAAAATATCAAATCAGTAACCCATGCAGACAACGATACCTACCTAAGCATGTATCAACAGTCCGTTCAAAACCCAGAACAGTTCTGGGCAGAGCATGGCAAGATCGTCGACTGGATTAAACCCTTCACTAAGGTAAAGGAAACCTCATTTGATACAGGCCACGTCGGTATCAAATGGTTTGAAGACGGCACATTGAACGTGTCAGCGAACTGTATCGACCGTCATTTAGCTGAGCGTGGTGATGAAGTGGCTATCATTTGGGAAGGTGATGATCCTGCCGATGACAAAACGCTTACGTTCAATGAACTGCATAAAGAAGTATGTTTATTCTCTAACGCGTTAAAAGCTCAAGGGGTTAAAAAAGGCGATGTAGTCTGTCTTTACATGCCAATGGTGCCTGAGGCTGCTGTTGCAATGCTCGCCTGTACGCGAATTGGCGCGGTACACACTGTCGTATTTGGTGGTTTCTCTCCAGAGGCGCTTGCTGGTCGTATTGATGACTCTGATGCAAAAGTGGTTGTTACTGCCGATGAAGGAGTTCGTGGTGGTCGTGCCGTCCCGCTGAAGAAAAATGTGGACGAAGCACTACGTAACCCGAATGTTACTACCATTAGCAAAGTGATTGTATTCCAACGTACCGGTGCTGATGTTGATTGGAATGCTGATGTTGATGTTTGGTGGCATGATGCCGTGGCCAGTGTTGATGCCAATTGCCCACCAGAAGAAATGAATGCTGAAGATCCACTCTTTATCTTGTACACCTCCGGCTCTACCGGCAAGCCAAAAGGTGTACTTCACACCACTGGTGGTTACCTAGTGTATGCCACGATGACCTTTAAATACGTGTTTGATTACCAACCGGAAGATGTATTCTGGTGTACCGCTGACGTAGGTTGGATCACTGGCCACTCTTATTTGGTATATGGACCTTTGGCCAATGGCGCGAAAACAATCCTATTTGAGGGCGTGCCAAATTACCCAAATACCAGTCGCATGAGTGAGGTCGTCGACAAGCATCAAGTGACCATTCTCTATACGGCTCCAACCGCTATTCGAGCATTAATGGCAAAAGGTGACGAAGCAATCCAAGGCACAAATCGTAGTAGTCTGCGTATCATGGGCTCGGTGGGTGAGCCCATTAACCCTGAAGCGTGGGAATGGTATTACAACACTATAGGCGACGCAAAATCCCCAATAGTGGATACATGGTGGCAAACCGAAACAGGTGGAATATTGATCACTCCACTACCAGGCGCTACTGAGCTAAAACCAGGTTCAGCAACTCGCCCATTCTTTGGTGTACAACCAGCACTTGTGGACAATATGGGTAACGTCATTGAGGGCGAGGCTTCAGGTAACCTAGTCATTCTTGATTCTTGGCCTGGTCAAATGCGCACTGTATATGGTGATCATGACCGTTTTGAACAAACCTACTTCTCAACCTTCCAGGGCATGTACTTTACGGGTGATGGGGCAAGACGAGATGAAGACGGGTATTACTGGATTACCGGCCGTGTGGATGATGTACTCAATGTTTCAGGTCACCGCATGGGTACTGCAGAGCTAGAATCAGCCCTAGTAGCACACGATAAGATTGCCGAAGCGGCGATTGTTGGCGTTCCCCACGATATCAAAGGGCAGGCCATTTACGCTTACATCACCCTAAATGCGGGTGAATATCCAAGTGCTGAACTACACAAAGAGGTGAAGGATTGGGTTCGTAAAGAAATTGGTCCTATTGCAGTACCTGATACTTTGCACTGGACTGACTCTCTTCCTAAGACTCGCTCAGGTAAGATCATGCGAAGAATACTAAGGAAAATCGCAACAGGTGATACCAGTAATCTGGGTGATACCTCCACTTTGGCAGACCCAAGTGTGGTTGAAAAACTCATTTCAGAGAAAGGTGAACTGGTTTAACCACTTACTTCAAAATCATTAGCCGTCACATCGTGACGGCTTTTTTGTTTAAACACGGTTATAAATTAAACATAATGAAAATAGACAGTTAGCCTAGATTCATTAGGTGAGAGCTATTTAGTCGATTTAACATTATGCCAACATTAAATCGTCGCTAAACTATCTCTCACCACCTGTGATTAGACCAGTAAATTGCTGTTAATTTCGTTGAATTAGCTATAATCATGCGCTAATTTGCTTTTTTACAGAAATCTGACTGGAAATTCTTCAGGATTCGTAAAATAATTAAAGGCAATAGTGAACAACTCACAATTACGGAAGATAGCGACAAGATGGCGACAAAATCACGCGTTCTACTCCTGAATGGCCCAAATCTAAATCTACTCGGTAAACGAGAGCCTGAGGTTTACGGTCACGCTACATTAAATGACATAGTCAATAACCTGCACAAGCAAGCAGAGCAATTGGATGTAGAACTCACTCATGTTCAATCGAATCGAGAATATGAGTTAATTGAAGCTATCCACGCAGCAATGGGAACGATTGATTTTATTATCATCAATCCAGCCGCATTTACCCACACTAGTGTCGCCCTAAGAGACGCACTACTTGGGGTAAGTATTCCGTTTATAGAGGTTCATTTATCTAACGTACATGCCCGAGAGCCATTTCGTCACCACTCATATCTTTCAGATAAAGCAGTTGGCGTGATATGTGGACTAGGAGCACAAGGTTACAAATTCGCACTGTCTGCAGCTATTGAGCAGCTACAGGCATAATAAATCTGAGCCGTCTCGACGAATGCGAGAGGCCACACACAAGACAAGAGAAGAATCATGGATATTCGCAAAATAAAAAAACTAATCGAACTTGTAGAAGAATCAGGAATTGCTGAGCTAGAAATTTCTGAAGGTGAAGAATCTGTGCGCATCAGCCGCCACGGCAATGCACCTGTAGCTCCAATTCAATATGCAGCTGCGCCTGCTCCAGTTGCAGCTCCAGTTCCAGCAGCTGCTCCTGCAGTAGCTGAAGCGGCTCCAGCTCCAGTAGAAGCACCGGGTCACAAAGTTCTTTCTCCAATGGTAGGTACTTTCTACCGTGCACCAGGTCCTGATACAAAACCATTTGTTGAAATAGGCCAATCAGTAACAGCTGGCGAAACTATCTGTATCGTAGAAGCGATGAAGATGATGAACCAAATCGAAGCTGACAAGTCTGGTGTTGTAACAGCAATCCTTACTGAAGACGGTAGCCCAGTAGAGTTCGACCAACCGCTTATCGTTATCGAATAATAGAGGTCGATATTATGCTAGACAAATTAGTCATCGCGAACCGAGGCGAAATTGCGCTTCGTATCCTTCGCGCATGTAAAGAGCTAGGTATTAAAACCGTAGCCGTGCACTCAACCGCTGATCGTGATCTTAAACACGTTCTATTAGCCGACGAGTCTATCTGTATCGGTCCTGCTCGTGGTATCGACAGCTACCTGAACATTCCGCGTATCATCTCAGCAGCAGAAGTTTCTGGTGCTGTGGCGATTCACCCAGGTTATGGGTTTTTATCGGAGAATGCTGACTTTGCAGAGCAAGTAGAGAAGTCAGGTTTCATCTTTGTTGGCCCTAAGGCGGAAACCATTCGCATCATGGGTGACAAAGTTGCTGCTATCAATGCAATGAAAAAAGCAGGCGTACCTTGTGTTCCTGGTTCTGACGGTCCTTTGGACGACAACGAAACAGCCAACAAAGCCCACGCTAAACGCATTGGCTACCCAGTAATCATCAAAGCGTCTGGCGGCGGCGGCGGTCGTGGTATGCGTGTGGTTCGCTCTGAGCCAGAGCTAATCGAAGCGATTGCTATGACTCGTGCGGAAGCAAAAGCAGCCTTCAACAACGATATGGTTTATATGGAGAAATTCCTAGAAAACCCTCGTCACGTTGAAGTGCAGATTATTGCTGATGGTCAAGGCGGCGCTATTCACCTTGGTGAGCGTGACTGTTCTATGCAGCGTCGTCATCAGAAGGTTGTTGAGGAAGCTCCAGCTCCAGGCATCACTGACGACATGCGTAAATACATTGGTGAGCGCTGTACTCGTGCTTGTCTTGAAATCAACTACCGTGGTGCAGGTACTTTTGAGTTCCTATACGAAAATGGCGAGTTCTACTTCATTGAAATGAACACCCGTATTCAGGTAGAGCATCCAGTAACTGAAATGGTTACAGGCGTTGACCTAATCAAAGAGCAACTACGCGTTGCTGCAGGCCAGCCTCTATCTTTCACTCAAGATGATATCAAGCTACGTGGCCACTCTATTGAGTGTCGTATCAATGCTGAAGATCCAGTGCGCTTCCTACCTTGCCCAGGCAAGATTGAACGCTTCCATGCTCCTGGCGGCATGGGCATTCGTTGGGAATCTCATATTTACACGGGCTACACAGTACCACCTCATTACGATTCAATGATTGGTAAGCTAATCACCTATGGTGAAAACCGTGATGTTGCGATCGCCCGCATGAAAAATGCATTGAGTGAAATGATTGTTGAAGGTATTAAGACTAATATCCCTCTTCAACTAGAAATCATGAATGATGAGAACTTCCAGCACGGTGGAGCAAACATCCACTACCTTGAGAAGAAGCTCGGCCTACAATAAGTTTTAATACTTATTAAAAAGGGTCAGAACCAGTCATGCTGGTTCTGACCCTTTTTGTTTACGTAGATGAAGTTGGTTAAATTTACTGCTAAAATCCACGCCAATTATTAATACTCAGAGTGAACTCCATGCCTTGGATTCAAATCAAACTTAACGCCACTGACAAAAATGCCGAGCAAATCGGCGATATGTTGATGGAGCAAACCGGTGCCCTTTCCGTGACCTTCCTTGATGCTAAAGATACCCCTGTATTTGAGCCTCTACCGGGTGAAACTCGTCTTTGGGGCGAAACCGACATCTTAGCCCTGTACGATGCAGAAGCAGATACACAGTGGATTCTAGAGCAAATGGCTGCTAGCAACCTTCTAGAGCAAGGCTTCGCACATAAAGTTGAGCAACTTGAAGACAAAGACTGGGAACGCGAATGGATGGATAATTTCCACCCAATGAAGTTTGGTGAGCGTCTGTGGGTTTGCCCTAGCTGGCGTGAGATCCCAGAGCCTGACGCAGTCAATGTTATGCTTGACCCTGGCTTAGCTTTTGGTACAGGCACACACCCAACTACTTCTCTCTGTTTAGAGTGGTTAGAAGGGCTAGATCTTGAAGGAAAAACAGTAATCGACTTTGGTTGTGGTTCGGGCATCCTTGCGATCGCAGCGATCAAACTAGGTGCCAAGAAGGTAGTTGGGATCGATATTGATCCACAAGCGATCATCGCATCGAAAGCGAATGCCGAACGCAATGGTGTGAAAGACCAACTTGAGTTGTACCTACCGCAAGATCAGCCTGAAAACCTAATCGCTGATGTGGTTGTCGCTAATATTTTAGCGGGTCCTTTGCGTGATCTTTCTGGTGTTATTAAGTCTCTCGTTAAAGATGAAGGCGAGCTAGCTATGTCTGGTGTGCTTGATACTCAAGCCGAAGATGTTGCTAACTATTACCGAGATCAGTTCGATATTGCACCTATTGCAGAGATGCAAGAGTGGTGTCGTATCTCTGGAAAAAAGCACACTAGTTGAGACACATCAAAATTTGAGCAAAAAACATTCGAATTATAGAATATTTTTTAAAATGCTCAAATATTAGGCTTTTCACAAGCCAAAAAAATGCGTAAAATGCGCGCCCTTGCTGTTAATAATGTGACCATGATTTGAAAATCGGAAATTACCAACTTAAGAACAATTTGATTGTAGCACCTATGGCTGGCGTTACGGACAGACCGTTTAGAGAGTTGTGTCTACGATATGGCGCTGGTATGGCTGTCAGTGAAATGATGCTAGCCAACCCTAAAACATGGAACACATCGAAATCACTGCAACGAAGAGTACATGAAGGTGAATCGGGCATTCGCTCAGTACAGATTGCAGGATCGGATCCAAAGTTAATGGCAGAGGCAGCGCAGTTTAATGTTGATAGTGGTGCTCAAATCATCGATATCAATATGGGTTGCCCAGCTAAAAAAGTGAATAAAAAACTAGCCGGTTCAGCACTACTTAAGCATCCAGAGATTGTTCAACAAATTCTGAAAGCGGTAGTAAATGCTGTAGATGTCCCTGTGACACTAAAAACTCGAACCGGTTGGGATACAGAACATAAGAACTGTGTCGAAATCGCTAAAATGGCCGAAGACTGTGGCATACAAGCTCTCGCCTTACATGGTAGGACGCGTACTTGTATGTACAAGGGTGAGGCAGAATACGAAAGCATCAAAGCGGTTAAGCAAGCTATTTCGATACCTGTTATTGCCAATGGCGATATAGATAGTCCTGAAAAAGCGAAGCATGTACTGGAGTTTACCGGTGCAGACGCCTTGATGATTGGTCGCCCTGCCCAAGGTCGTCCATGGATTTTCCAAGAAATCCAACATTATTTAGAAAACGGCACCACGATGCCTGAACCTCCTATGCAGGAAGTGAAAGACATCATGCTTGGTCACGTTCATGAACTTCATCTATTTTATGGTGAGTTCTTAGGTCCGCGCATTGCAAGAAAGCATGTGGGTTGGTATCTAAAAGAGCATGAACAAGCGCGTGAGTTTCGCCGTATCTTTAATGCAATCGAAGTTGCTCAAGAGCAATTAGATGCATTAGAAGAGTATTTCAATTCCTATCATTGATAGGGATATGGTTGCATCATAATTACGAGAAGAGCTAGACTGAATATGTTCGAACAAAACCTGACTTCTGAAGCACTAACGGTTACCACTGTAACTGCTCAAGACCAAATCGCGCAAAAACCACTTCGCGACTCAGTAAAAGTTTCAGTAAAAAACTATCTTGCACAATTAAATGGTCAGGATGTAGACGACCTTTATGAACTAGTACTAGCTGAGGTTGAACAACCACTACTAGACATGATCATGCAATACACTCGCGGCAACCAAACTCGCGCTGCATCTATGATGGGTATCAACCGTGGTACTCTTCGTAAGAAACTTAAAAAATACGGCATGAACTAATATAAATTAGTTTAAGCATCTGAATTAAAAAGGCTTACCATTATTTGGTGAGCCTTTTTTTATACATCAACCACTAAAAAATGATCACTATAATTACCATTTATATAGTTATTGGATTCCCACATTACAAAAAGGTATAGACCTATTCAGGTGCTATAGATCTATCCATATCAGCACCTAAACTATCATTTATGATCATTAACCATTTCATAAATATAGTTATTGGTTTCGGTGTTACCAAAAGCTAACACACCTGTTCAGGGTCTGTTGCGAGCTTAACTGACTGATGTAGTTTTGATTTCCCTTTGTGGTTATGAACCATTAATGATCACATCAACTTTCATTTATATAGTTATTGAGCTCTATAGTTCTAAAAGAGTGCACACCTGTCAGTAAGCAAAGCTCACTCTTATCTTTAGGGTTATTTAGTTACTCTCCAGCACACCAGTGAGCCAACCACAACCATAACAACACCCTGCCAAAAACTACCAGATAGTGCGACACCCAAGATAATTGAAGAAAATAAAGTAGAGAAGATAGGTGTAAAGTAGGACAAGGTAGCAAGAAGTAGCATGTTGCCTTTCATGATACCGCTGTTCCATAGCCCATAACCACTCGCCATGATCATGGCAGCAAGTAACAAATAGAAGCTCGACTCTAGATTTAGAGAGATAGCAGGCTCACTGCTTAAGCCATAGTGGATCCACAGTACAACAGCAGTCATGGCAAAGAATAAAGTAATCGCATTCTTACCATTTGAAAGGCGCTTGGTAATATTACAGTAGATCGCCCATAGGAAGGCTCCGATAAACGCCATTGCATAGGTTGCAGGGTTGCTTTGTACATTCTCAGTTAACTGGCTGAAAGAGAGTGATTGATCGCCAGTAATCGCCCATGCAACACCAATAAAGGCAAGCACCACACTTGGGTATACCCAAGGGTTAGTTTTCTTGCTACTGCTAATTACCGCGATCAGCACCGTTAGTGCAGGCCATAGGTAGTTTATCACTGCCATATCCAGTGCTTGTTGCCTATCATTGGCCATGCCTATGGCTAAAGATAAGCACACCTCATAGGCTGCAAATAGACCACCAGCAACAATGACATACCGCTTAGATAGCGTTTTCAACTTTGGACTGCCGACAACAAACATTAAAATGATCGTAGCGACCGTATAAATACTGGCCGCTCCACCAATAGGCCCAAGTTGTTCCGCGACCTTTCGAGCAACGCCTATCACGCTACTCCACAAGAGAATGGCCGCAATGCCATAGAGTGTGTATTTATGTGCTTTCAAGATTCATCCTTCTTTCTGAAGCACCCATGTTATCTAATCTCCCTCTTCCTGCAATTGTCTATTAAATTCATAGACAAAAAAACCAGCCGTGTGACTAGGTTACTTTAAGTTAGAACAAATTGTTCTTCATCAGAAGCTGGGAATATCCGTTCACCATCGATAGAGTTGGAGGCTAGATATGACGTACTCTCATCGCCACCAATTTTATAGTCATCACTTAAATACAATTCTTTCACGACCAAACCTGTATCTACATCAACCCAGTAGTCGTAGGCTTCTCCCTTCTTTAACGTGTGTTCTTTAGAGATAAATGACTACATTTAGCAATAAAAAAGGCCAGCATTTATCAATGCTGGCCTACTTACCTATATAGATAGTTTAGTGAGCTAAAGAACGTTGTGTAAATACCGTTATTACTTTATTCCAGTAGTACTTTGCCATTAGCAGTGCCAGCACTATCGCTGATGAAATACTTAGCCAATGCGGTAATATTTCATGTTCTCCGGCGCTCAATGGTTGTACTGAGAAACCGTAAGTTGTTACCAAGAAATCAGTGAGAAGCCCAAACACAATCGCAGTACCTACAACTCCAGTTAAGTAAGCAATGAGAGAACGTTTACCCAACTCTTTCCCCACAACACCTAACGTTGCAACATTTGTGGCAGGGCCTGCAAGCATAAACACTAACACCGCACCGGGGCTAATTCCTGACATCAAAAGTCCGGCTGCGATAGGCGTTGATGCGGTTGCGCAGATATACATAGGAACACTGATCGCTACCATCATCAGCATGCTCCAAATGCTCCCTCCCCATTTCGCGAGAAAATCGGTTTCTACATACGTTTGCACTAAAGCAGCAAAGAACAAGCCAATCATCAACCAGGTGCTGATGTCTTTAATTAGATCTGTCGCAGCAAAGTGAACTCCTGACTTGAGTTTTTGCATTGCCGTCTTATTTCCTACTGATTCAGTAGAAGAACAAGAGCTTTGCGTTGAAGAACAGCATGAAGATTTAACTGGCTCAGGTTTCGGAGCACAGCATGATGTTTTCTTACTAGAGCAACAACTTGACGTCATTACAGGCGACTTGATTGCATTGACGCTCATGCCATCAGCCTTAGCTGATGTCAATTTCACACCACTGACTTTTAGTTTAGGTTCACTATCATCTTTACCAACCAATAACCCTGCGACTATTGCACTAGTAACCGCTGCAATGGGGCGTATGATTGCCATAAAAGGTCCAAGCAACGCATAGGACACAGAAACAGAGTCCAAACCAGTCTCTGGCGTGGCCACCAAAAATGAGGTGGTGGCGCTTTTTGATGCACCGCTTCGACGCAAACCTAATGCAGCAGGAATTACACCGCATGAACATAATGGTAGGGGCGCTCCAATAAAGGCAGCCTTAATCGTCGTTTTCGCCCCTTTACCACCCAAATGCTTTGATAAAAGATCAGTGGGAATCCACTCTTTTAAAAGACCAGCAACCACTAGCCCTAGCAACATCCAAAAGCCAGACTCTATAAATAGATCGACAAAATTATCAACCAAACTCACTTTGCTTCATCCTTTACATCATCATCAGCACTTTCTAGTGCTTCCAAAATAGAACAATGAGTCGCAGGCTCATTCCCACCACAGCAAGAAGCACTCAACTTACTCAATGAGCTCTGAAACACCTGCAACTCTCGAATTTTTTCTTGAACATTAAGTAACTTGAGATCCACGATATCTTTGGCTTCATGACAAGTATGGCTGTCTTTATCAATTTGGATTGATAACAAGTCTTCAATTTCGGTCAACGTGAAACCAATTTTCTTTGCTCGAATTATAAACCTCAATCTATCGGCATCATTGTAGTTATAAACCCGATAACCATTATCACTACGTGCGCTTGCCTTTAACAGGCCATGCTTTTCATAAAAACGCAGTGTATCTGGCTTAATGTCAAATAGCTTTGCCAGTTCCCCTATCTTGTACATATCGAGACTCGTTAATATTGTATTACTTCGCTAAGTATAAACCTTAGATATAACTCTAAGGTCAAGTTTAACATCCATAATAAATGATGAATATTTCAAAGTGTTTGTTTTGTACTTTTAAATCACCTGAGTGCCTAAAAGGCACTTTATTTACAATAAAATGCAAATGCCAAACGATTGCGCGAGCTTTTTACTAAATTATTCGCTAGAATACGCGCCATTCGAATTGATGTTTTTTTGCACGCCGAAGATTTTTGTCAAAGTTGTTTCATCATCATGACGCAGACTCAACTTTGACAAACATCTTTTCATCCAACTTGATTCCAAAATCAGCAGAAGTTGTGAGTATGCACCAGACGATCGAGCTAATGATTCGGGGCTTCTCATTTATTCTGTCGATAGCGGATAATCTTAAGTACTTGAGGAATATGGAAGCATGAGTAACGCTCGCCCAATTCGCCGCGCTCTTATCAGCGTATCTGATAAAACTGGCATCGTAGAATTTGCTAAAGCCCTAGCTGAACGCAATGTTGAACTTCTTTCTACTGGCGGTACCGCTCGCCTACTTGCAGAACAAGGCCTAGCAGTCACTGAAGTGTCTGACTACACTGGCTTCCCAGAAATGATGGACGGTCGTGTTAAGACCCTTCACCCTAAAGTACACGGCGGTGTACTTGGTCGTCGTGGACAAGACGATGATGTGATGGAAAAGCACGGCATCAATCCTATCGATATGGTTGTTGTTAACCTATACCCATTCGCTGAAACCGTAGCAAAAGAAGGTTGTACCCTTGCAGATGCAGTTGAGAACATCGATATCGGTGGTCCAACAATGGTTCGTTCTGCAGCGAAAAATCACAAAGACGTGACCATCGTTGTAAACGCTCACGATTACGGTCGCGTAATTGCAGAAATGGATGCAAACGATGCATCTCTAACCCTTGAGACTCGTTTTGATCTTGCGATTGCCGCATTTGAGCACACGGCTTCTTACGATGGCATGATTGCTAACTACTTTGGCACTATGGTTCCTTCTTACGGTGAAAACAAAGAAGGTGACGAAGAGTCGAAATTCCCTCGTACGTTCAACCAACAGTTCGAGAAGAAGCAAGACATGCGCTACGGTGAAAACAGCCACCAAGCAGCTGCATTTTATGTTGAAGCAAACCCAGAAGAAGCGTCTGTATCAACAGCTCGCCAAATCCAAGGTAAAGCACTGTCTTACAACAACATCGCTGACACTGATGCCGCTCTTGAGTGTGTGAAAGAATTTGACGAGCCAGCATGTGTTATCGTTAAGCACGCTAACCCATGTGGTGTAGCGCTAGGCGAAAACATTCTAGAAGCTTATGACCGCGCATTCAAAACAGACCCTACGTCTGCATTTGGTGGCATCATCGCGTTCAACCGCGAACTAGATGCTGCAACTGCAACTGCTATTACTGAACGCCAATTTGTTGAGGTTATCATCGCTCCTTCTGTTTCTGCTGAAGCAGTAGAAATCGTTGCGGCTAAGAAAAACCTTCGTTTACTTGAGTGTGGTGAGTGGACAAGCAAGACCACAGGCTTTGACGTTAAGCGTGTGAACGGTGGCCTGCTAGTTCAAGACCGTGACCAAGGTATGGTGTCAGCAGAAGACCTTAAAGTAGTGTCTAAGCGCCAACCAACAGACGAAGAGCTAAAAGATGCTCTATTCTGCTGGAAAGTAGCGAAGTACGTTAAGTCGAATGCAATTGTTTACTCAAAAGGTGACATGACTATCGGTGTAGGCGCAGGCCAAATGAGCCGTGTTTACTCTGCGAAAATCGCGGGCATTAAAGCCGCTGATGAAGGTCTACAAGTTGAAGGTTGCGTAATGGCATCGGATGCTTTCTTCCCATTCCGCGATGGTATCGACGCTGCGGCTGACGCAGGCATCAAGTGTGTGATTCAACCAGGTGGTTCAATGCGCGATCAAGAAGTTATCGATGCTGCTGACGAACATGGCATGGCGATGATCTTTACTGGTATGCGTCACTTCCGCCACTAATCACTTCGCATTACTTAGACGATTAGTAAATTATCGAGCCTCTCAAATTTGAGAGGCTTTTAAGAATTTAAAACGTGAGGATTAAACATGAACGTATTAATCATCGGTGCTGGCGGTCGTGAGCACGCACTTGGTTGGAAAGCAGCACAAAACCCAAAAGTTAACACTATCTTCGTTGCTCCAGGTAACGCAGGTACGGCTTTAGAGCCAAAGCTAGAAAATGTAAACATCGGCGTAGAAGACATCGACGCTCTTGTTGCGTTTGCAAAAGAAAAAGCAATTGAGCTGACTATCGTAGGCCCAGAAGCACCACTAGTTATTGGTGTTGTAGATGCCTTCCGTGAAGCTGGGCTACCTATCTTTGGTCCAACTCAAGCAGCAGCTCAGCTTGAAGGTTCTAAAGCGTTTACTAAAGACTTTTTAGCTCGTCACGACATCCCAACAGGTTCTTACGCAAACTTTACTGAAATCGAACCAGCGATTGCTTACGTTCGTGAACAAGGCGCACCTATTGTTGTTAAAGCAGACGGCCTTGCAGCAGGTAAAGGCGTTATTGTTGCAATGACCCTTACTGAAGCTGAAGATGCAATCAAAGACATGCTTGCAGGTAACGCATTTGGTGAAGCGGGTAGCCGCGTAGTAATCGAAGAATTCCTAGAGGGTGAAGAAGCAAGCTTCATCGTTATGGTTGACGGCGCTAGCGTGCTGCCTATGGCAACCAGCCAAGATCATAAGCGTGTTGGCGATAAAGATACTGGCCCTAACACTGGTGGTATGGGAGCTTACTCTCCAGCACCGGTAGTGACTCCAGCAATCCACAACCGTATTTTAGAAGAAGTGATCTACCCTACTGTACGTGGCATGGATGCAGAAGGCGCACCTTACACAGGCTTTCTATATGCAGGCCTAATGATTGCCGAAGATGGCACACCTAAGGTTATCGAATACAACTGTCGTTTTGGCGACCCTGAAACTCAGCCTATCATGATGCGTATGGAGTCTGACCTTGTTGAGCTTTGCCTAATGGCAATCGACGAGAAACTAGATGAGGCAGAATCTAAATGGGATCCTCGTGCTTCAATTGGTGTTGTACTAGCAGCCGGTGGTTACCCTGCTGACTACGCTAAAGGCGATGTGATTTCTTTACCATCAATCGATGCTGAAGATCAAAAAATCTTCCATGCAGGTACAGCCAATAATGAAGCAGGCGACGTCGTGACAAACGGCGGTCGTGTACTTTGTGCTACTGCTCTAGGCAACACAGTTTCAGAAGCGCAGCAACAAGCTTACGCACTCGCTAAACAAGTAAGTTGGAACGGCATGTTCCATCGCAACGATATTGGTTATCGTGCGATTGCTCGCGAGCAACAAAAGTAACTACGCTTAAGTCCGCAGTAAAGCCGTAATACCAAAGCCACTTCAGTTTCTGAAGTGGCTTTTTATATTCACACGCTGAATTTATACGTTCCCTATCGCTTTCTCTCTATTTCCACCAAGCCTGTTAAAGTATAATGGTCATACCAGAAACCATAATCCTCACGAATACTTCCCTGTGCATTATCAATGACCATAAACAAGCAAAACTTCCACGAACAACTGAAAGCCCAGAGAATTGCAATTGGCTTATCCCAAGGAGAACTGGCTAATCAGCTTAGTGAAGAACACCGTGTATTTGCTAATGTCACTCAATCGATGATTAGTCTTTGGGAACGAGGAAAGGTTACCCCATCGATATTACGTCGTGTGGGACTTGCGCATTTTTTCTCTGTTAATTACCAATATGCTCAGTCTGAACAGCAACTCATGAAACGCGTAAAGACTTTTGAAAGGCTGTTTGAAAAACAAAGCACATTCTTCGACTACCCAGTTACCAGCGAAGCTGTTGTTAAATATTCTCGACTCACTGACTACCAAAGAGACTGGGTGCACAGTTCGCACTCACATATTCTGCAAGACACTATTAGCCTAGATGAATTAATGAAGTTACTAAATGTTAGCGACCCATGGGTTCGCATTTTTTATCATCAAGGTGCTATTGTTTCAGCCTATGTTTATGAGAAATCAGATAATAAATTAACGATCGTCATCCTATCTGCGATTAATTTATTCATCTGGAAGCATGTACATGAATATATCGCTACCTTGCCTTCAAATATGCTGTTCAGGACACCTATTTACGAAACTAGCTTATCTCTATTGTTCAGAGACCTATATCTAGAGCCAGAGGTCGTCTTTGAAGGTGGTGCTATCTACGAAACATCCATTGGTCACCTCTATCACAACACTTTTGTCAGAAATATGCTCAACAATGATGCCTACGATTTTCGACTTTTAAGATATGAACTCAACAAGAATGAAGAAGCACAGATTCTGAACGAAGCGATTTAAAACCACCTCAATTTCAGTACAAATTAATGCAATATATTTCATATATCTATATATCGCTGAATATCGAATAGCGTACCTTTACTAACTCAATTATCGTGACTCATCATCCAAACAAGGAAAGGGATTATGAGTAAGATTGAAAAAGCCGTGGACTACGTAAATCAACATTTCACAACGGCCCTAACTGCAGAGTCTGTGGCTAAAGCATGTGATTGCTCGGTATTCTATCTACCCAAGCTATTTCGCAATAATTTAGGCATGTCGTACCAACAATATGTAATGTTTAAACGAGTAGAGCGTGCCAAAAACCTGCTTGTAAACAGAAGGCACTACAAAGTAACCATAATTGCTATTGAATCTGGTTTTTTAGATGATACCTACTTTTGTCGCGTATTTAAAAAACAGACAGGTATGACACCGATGGAATATAGAGCTAGGCATCTGAATATACAAAAGCTCCAACCAGTCTCTATCTTAAGTGATTAACTTTGCAGGGACGGTCTCTCAATGCACTCATAATCGCCGTCCTTAAGCATCAGCATTTTATCAACGACAACTTTTTTGGCCTTATACTCGCCAACAAATGCAGCAAAATGGTCTTCATCTATCAATCGTTCAATGACCAGCGATGGCAGTTGGTTTTTAAACTCGATACTCGTAAATGTCTTTCCTTCACAAGTAACAAATACACCTTCTTCCCAATAGCCTTGTATCAGTTCTAAACCTTGTTTTTGTTGGTTTTTCCCGTTGGCTATCAAATCACTTGCCTGTTTCTTAACGTCATCAATTTGCTGTTTACGCATAGGCATAACCTTGCCATTGATACGCAATCGCTGATATACCGCCTCTCCAGTACCACTGAAGCGCAAAGTCATTTGAAAAGGAATTAGATCGCCAGAGTTAGATAGTCTTTCACCTGTACGAGAAATTTCTCGAAGGTTGTCACCATCCCATGTGTAATAGCTTTTGTACCAAGTATTATCTTTGAAGATCACATCATCAGAGCTTGATTCTGGTGAATCAAAACGCTCAGTAAGCCAAAATAAAGATGTTTTCGAATCATCAATTTCGCCACCAGAATACTCACTAATCTGGGCAGATTGACGTAAAGGAGTCGTTGCAGAAGAACAACCCGTTAGAGTTAGTATAACTAATGTAGAAGCAATGAAGTGTTTCATAAAAAAATACGCCGAGCGATGTCACTCGGCGTATTTTACATTAATTAACTGAATCTTTCAGTGCTTTACCAGCAGTAAATGCAGGAACATTTGCAGCTGCAATTTGGATCTCTTCACCAGTCTTAGGGTTACGACCAGTGCGTGCATTACGGTGAGATACTTTAAATGTGCCAAAACCAATTAGTTGAACTTGGTCGCCCTCTTTAAGAGCTTCGGTTACGCCTTCAAGAGTAGCTTCAAGAGCTGCTTTTGCTTGTGCTTTTGATAGGTCCGCTTTTTCAGCAATTGCATCGATTAATTGGGTCTTGTTCATTGGGGTTTCCCTTCTAAAGTGTTTGAAAACAAAGTCACTCTAAATCATAAAGCCCCCATCTGGCAAAGGGTTGCGGGTGTTCTTTGGGTTCAAGCGAACATTTTTTAGCTCATTCTGCAATTCAACTCACAAATTGACCTAATCTGAAGGGGTTGATGCTTGTATTTTCAACACTTTCAACCTAATCAGCAGGCTATCATTTACTGAAAATGACTGTCATAATCCGCTTGTTTCATAAACAATTCACTAGGGTACCATGTTACTTCTAACAATCTATGTCTCCGTTGCTATCGGAGTCTCGTTCATTTGCTCAGTTTTAGAGGCTGTGCTTTTGAGTATTTCACCAAGCTATATTGCTCAGCTGCGACAGCAAGGACACCCTGCTGCCGACAAGCTAAGCAAGCTTAAGTCTGACATCGACCGCCCATTGGCTTCGATTCTGACACTAAATACCATCGCTCACACCATCGGTGCAGCTAGCGCAGGTGCACAGGCGTCTGTGGTATTTGGAAGCCAATGGCTAGGTGTATTTTCTGCAGTGCTTACTCTTGGTATTCTGATTTTGTCAGAGATTGTGCCTAAGACTATTGGTGCGACCTACTGGCGCCAACTGGCACCCGCTTCTGCAGGAGTACTAAATTGGATGGTATGGATGTTACGACCTTTCGTTTGGTTCTCTGAGCAGATAACCAAGCGTCTATCTCGTGGCAATGTAGAGCCTAAGTTACGTGACGAAATTTCAGCGATGGCTATCCTAGCGAAGGATTCTGATGAGTTTGGTGAAGATGAAATTCGAATCCTTAACAACCTGCTGAATTTACCTAATGTGCCTGTCACTAAGGCAATGACACCTCGACCTGTAGTATTTCGCGTTAGTGCCGCGCTCTCTATTAATGAGTTCTTAGCAACACATCACGACACACCGTTCTCACGCCCTCTGGTTTATATAGAGCAAAAAGACAATATCTGTGGCTTTGTACACCGACTGGAGTTATTTAAGCTACAACAGCAAGGCAGAGGTACAGAAGCGCTGGGCAGCATCATGCGCCCTATTCATGTGTTCTTAAACAATAGCGCACTGCCCAAGGTATTCGCTAACATGTTAGCTCAAAGGCTACATATCGCTTTGGTTGTAGATGAGTACGGTACAGTGCAAGGCATCGTAACCCTTGAGGATATTTTTGAGTTCCTACTCGGAACACAAATCGTCGACGAGGCGGATAAAAACGGTGATATGCAAGTGCTCGCTCAAGAGCGTTGGGAGCAATGGACCAAGAAAAAAGGCGTAATCATCAATACAGATGAAGAACCGGATGAAGAAGAAAAAACCGAGGACAAACAGCCACCAGCTGAGTCTAAGGAAAAATAAATAAAAAACGGGAGCCAAGTGGCTCCCATTTTTTATTACTCGATCATCAGCTTATAACTGAACGCCAATGTTGCTGACGCTTTCTTCACGAAGCTCAGCACGCAAATCTTTAATCACGTCGATATCGCGCTCAGTGCATTCACGTAAAGGACGGAAGATAGCCCACTGCACATCCCACTCATCGCACACAGCTTCATTTTCTTTCTGGTTATCGTTGGTGATTTCTTCACTGCCCTGAGCCACTTCAAGATCCGCTACTGTCATCACTGAGTTCTGGCTGATTTTTTGCACCGACTCTGGGAGCAAATCACGATCAAGCAGAGAATGAAGTAATTCAGCTAATCCCATGCAAGCATCAATTGCAGGATAAACCCCATAAAATTCGAACTCTTCTGAATTAGGAACTAGCTCTTCTAGTTTCTCTAGCTGACGCTCAAAGTTTACCTTTGCGCTCTTAACTGTAAGTAACTCCCAAATGCTATCGAGAATATCTCGGTAGATTCGTGCCTCGGCAAATTCCGTTGTCTGACAAAACATGGCATAGTTTGGATACATACGTTCACACAAACTGACCATAAAAGTGATTTGTTGCCAAGGTTCTAGCTTATCAATACGAACCTGAAGAGGATTCTGTAACATAACGACTCACAATTGTGGGAAAACAGCAAAAGTGTACTTGATAACACCCAAATAACAAAGAAACAGGGACGCGCTTTCAATGAAAACTGCCACTCAATACCTTTATGTATTGTCTAAAAACAAGCAAGAGTACTTAGAACTGCTAAAAAAGGCCGACTTACCACAACTTGAGATTACCGAGGATCCTTCTCTGGCAAATATCTTGCTTGCTTCTCCACCGATGGCTTCTGAAGTTATTAACGATTTCCCGAATCTTGAATGGGTGCAATCTATCTATGCCGGTGTCGATGCATTAACTCAGCCTGCGCCGCGTAGTGATTACCAACTCACTAACGTTAAAGGCATCTTCGGGCAGCCAATCAGTGAATATGTATTAAGCTACTCCATTGCACACTTTCGCCATTTTGCTACCTATAAACAACAGCAAACAGATCAAGTGTGGCAACCCTATCCTTACGCTTGCTTGAACGAAAAAACACTCGTAGTCCTAGGTACCGGTTCTATTGGGGCTCATCTTTCCAACGTAGCAAAGGCATTTGGCCTAACCACTGTTGGGGTGAATTCTAGCGGTAAGGCACCTGATAATAGTCAGTTTGATTCTGTCTTTCCGATATCTGAGCTAAACCATGCGTTAAGTTTGGCAGATATCGTTGTATCCATATTACCGAAGACAGCACAGACTAAAGGTGTGCTCAACAAGCAGAGTTTGAGTCATTGCAAGCAGGCGCTATTGTTTAACGTGGGGCGTGGCGATGCCATAGAAACCGAAGGGCTACTCAGTGCTTTGGAAGACGGCTACCTTGAGCACGCGTATTTGGATGTATTTATCAATGAGCCTATCTCACAACAATGTCCGTACTGGCAAAACCCTAATGTAACAGTGACACCACATATTGCGGCGCACAGCTTCCCCAACCAGGTTATCGGGCTATTCAAAGATAACTATCAGCGTTGGTTAGATGAAGAACCGTTGAAGGCTATTGTCGACTTTGACAAGGGCTACTAAAACGCAAAACGCCACCCAAGGGTGGCGTTTTAGGCTCTAATATCAGGATCGATCAGATGCCGTATTGGGCGCGGTAAGCTTTTACAGACTCAAGTTGCTCAGCGTTGCCACCTTTCTCTTCAAGGAACGTTATTAGGTCAGTCAGGCTAACAATCGAAATGATAGAGCAGCCGAAATCACGCTCAACCTCTTGAATAGCAGACAGTTCACCTTTGCCTTTTTCTTGACGGTCAATAGCAACCAAAACACCGGCTAAGTCAGCACCGTTTGCTTGGATAATTTCCATTGACTCACGGATTGCTGTACCCGCAGTGATCACATCGTCCACCAGCATGATACGGCCTTCTAATGGGCTACCTACTAAGTTGCCACCTTCACCGTGATCTTTTGCTTCTTTGCGGTTAAAACAGTATGGCTTATCCGTATCGTGATGATCCGCTAATGCTACTGCTGTCGTTGTTGCGATTGGGATACCCTTGTATGCAGGGCCAAATAGCACATCATAGTCAATATCAGAATCCGCTAGTGCAGCTGCATAGAAACGGCCTAAGCGTGCCAAATCACGACCAGTATTGAACAGGCCAGCGTTAAAGAAGTAAGGGCTAGTACGGCCAGACTTCAGAGTAAACTCACCAAACTTAAGAACCTGTTTCTCAAGTGCAAACTCAATAAATTCACGCTGGTATGCTTTCATTCTTTTCTCTCTTTATTACAAATTAAACATGTGTAAATACGCCCCCTTTCGAGGACAAAAAAATAGCCCCGAAAGGAGCTACTTAAAAACTATTCTGCCAGTGCAGCCTTCTGCACTTCGATGATGTCAGCAATGCCCTTTTGAGCCAGAGCCAATAATTCCATCAATTCTTCATGAGAGAACGGTTCGCCTTCTGCGGTACCCTGAACCTCAATCATTTTGCCTTCTTCAGTCATGACTACGTTCATGTCTGTATCAGCTGCTGAATCTTCAACATACTCTAGGTCACACAGACCTTGACCATTAACGATACCCACTGAAACTGCAGACACGTGGCCCTTCATAGGGTTCGCTTTTAGCTTGCCTTGTGCAACTAACTTTTGGAACGCATCAGCCATAGCAACACTTGCACCAGAGATAGATGCAGTACGAGTTCCGCCATCAGCCTGAATCACATCACAGTCAACCGTCACCATGATTTCGCCCATCGCTTCTAGGTCAACGACAGCGCGAAGACTACGAGCGATAAGACGTTGGATTTCCATAGTACGGCCACCCTGCTTACCACTTGCTGCTTCACGGCGATTACGCGTGTGTGTTGCTCGAGGTAGCATTCCATATTCTGCTGTTACCCAACCTTTACCTTTGCCTTTCAACCAACGCGGAACATTCTCTTCTACAGAGGCGTTGCACAATACCTTGGTATTGCCAAACTCCACCAATACAGAACCTTCTGCATAAGCGGTGTAGTTGCGAGTCATTTTAATAGGACGAACCTGATCTACTGCACGATCGTTTGGACGCATTGGGAGTCACCTAAATAATTGGGTATGGGATTGGGTCGAGATTATATAGGAACATGCGATAGGATGCGACCATGCACGAAGGTGTGCTTTTGTATCAAGAGACTCGGTTTTGTGCGAAGAAGTGCGGTTTTGTGCTAAGATTGCCCGCAATATAGACGCACACCTATGTGATGAATAAAGGTATTTTAATGATTTACAGCATGACCGCTTACGCGCGCAAAGAAGTTAAAGGTGATTGGGGCAACGCAGTATGGGAAATACGCTCTGTTAACCAACGTTACCTAGAAACCTATTTCCGTTTACCAGAACAGTTCCGTGGTCTAGAGCCAATTCTTCGCGAGCGTTTTCGTAAGCGCTTAGCTCGCGGTAAAGTCGAGTGTCACCTGCGCTTTGAAGCAAACCCAAGTGCTAAGGGTGAGCTCACTATCAATGAAGACCTAGCAAAGCAAGTTATCAACGCTGCAAACCAAGTAATGGCAATGACTGGCGAAACTAGCCGCATCAATCCGTTCCAAGTAATGCAGTGGCAAGGTGTTATGGAAACACCGGAGCAAAACATGGACACAGTAAACAAAGACCTACTAGTTGGCTTTGAAGGTGCAATCGCGGACTTCATCGAAGCACGTGCAAGCGAAGGCGAGAACATGAAAGCTCTTATTGACCAGCGCCTAGAAGCAATCACATCTGAAGTGGTTCGCGTTCGTGCTCGCATGCCAGAAATCCTACAATGGCAACGTGACCGCCTACTAAGCAAATTTGAAGAAGCGTCTATCGAGCTAGACTCATCTCGCGTAGAGCAAGAGCTTATTGTATTGGCTCAAAAGTCTGACGTAGCAGAAGAACTAGACCGTCTAGACTCTCACGTAAAAGAAACCACCAGCATAATGAAAAAAGGTGGCGCTGTTGGCCGTCGTCTAGACTTCATGATGCAAGAATTCAACCGTGAGTCAAACACCCTAGCCTCTAAATCAATCAGCACTGACATCACCGCTTCTGGTGTTGAACTAAAAGTTCTGATTGAGCAAATGCGTGAGCAAATCCAGAATATTGAATAGTCGACTTTAAGTCACTCAATATCATTAAGGCCCATTTATGGGCCTTTTTTGCTAAAACTATTAGGTTTAAGAGTCTTTGACTCGAATTCGAAATAGTACACTTGATACCGCAACAAAGAGTAAGCCTTCACCCAAAAGAATAAGTGGCAATTAATTTCTCCGCCTTATCTCCCTCTCTGTAGTGCACCGTACTCATGAAACCACAAATTATAGAATTGCCTAACTACTAAAAAGAGCTGTTACTGTTCTTATAAACTAAGCTTGATTACGAGCTATACGCGATAGCTATTTTGTCAATTATTGTAGCTACTATATCTATCACTGAAGGTAATCATCGTTGGTATCAAGCCAAAAGGTTCGGGGTTTATAGTTACAAACATCAAAGACCATTTATTGTCCATATCTAGGTAAGTTTGTAATCTTAAAAAAGTAACTCCTTTCTCATAGTTAACAGCTAGGAACACAATAGAAACTCGAGGTGTTATTTTTTCAGTCGCCATGGTGTCATAGGATAGTGGCTTTCCATATAGTGTTTCATAACGAATCAAAGCATTCGCTATCGGTGCAGAGTCTCCACTATATGGAGCCCAAAGTTCTGCTGTTTTTTCGGGAGAGTTTGTAAAATGGTACTTTATACTTCCGCTCACTAAATCATCAATAGAGTCATATGCGAAACTAGCAAACGAAACGACAGCAAAGAAAAGAGTGGCACTTAGTTTTAGTAGCATAGTTTGTTCCCGATAAAAGTTCGTTCAAAAGCTTTGTTGAAAGATGAAACTGCACGGTCAATGTAGTTTGTTTCCGTTAAATCAGGGCCTATAAATGTTTCAGAGTAAGATGACGATACATTGACCGGAGAAGACAAACTAGGGCCAACTTTAAAGTTTAGCCCTAAGGTAAAATCGCCATGCGCATCAATGTCAACATTCCCACCAACCGTAGTAACTGGACTTCCTAGACCAACACTCAGGCCTCCATCAATTGAAGTGCCAGCAAGCTCACTAGGATCATCGACGCCGGTAACAAGCTCTGCCGATAGTCCAGTTGTAGCTTCTAACGAAGATATCACCTCAACTTGAACTCTTTGATAAGGGTGCACCTTCACATCTCCATTAACAATTCCTACAGCAAAGCCACTATTACTTGATACTAAAGCTCCAGCCCCAAGAGTAGACTCTTCTGATAAGACTAGTACGGCAAGCCCAAATGGGTCCACCCATAAAAGTGGATTACCACTCACATAACCATAGGCCATTTGTTGGCTAGGATCACGGAGTAGCATATCGGTATTAAGTCGAGTCGTTCCTATGAGTTCATGCTGAATCTCTACAGGAAGATAAGTGTTTTTTAGGCTCCAATAGTCTGGCTGCACAAAGCGATTAGCATGTGGACTGTACCATCGAGCATCAAGATCAATAAGACCTGTACTACTCTCTGTATATTTACCGGTGAACTGATATGGCATGAGCTGAGCTAATTGCTTATTCGCATTTATCCCAGCATTAATTTTCCAGAACGTTTTATCGTTGTGCTTGCGATAAGTCTGCCCAAATGGGCTGTAGCCTAAACGCATTGCCGTTGTTCCAGTCTCATCTAGCACATGTATAGCGCTTCCTATGCGATCATGATGCACATACAAATGGGCAATATCAGAGCCTTTAGTACCGCTGGCTTTTAGCAATGAAGAATCAATGTCATATAGCGTTTGATGAAGCATCACACCATACGGGAGATCGTTTCGAGGCAACAGCGTCAATGAACGAAGTGGGGAGTAATCATTTTCCGTCAAGCTCCACTGTCCTTGCTCCTGCCTACCATCATAGTAACTATACAAAGTGCTGATGTTCTCTTGAGCTTTCTTGTTTGAGTTTTGAGAGGCTTTATAAACTCGCTGAGACTTTATACGTCTTGAACGGACATCGTATCCATAGCTGACAGAACTACCATCTGAGTTAACAACACCAGTCATTCGCCCTAAAGCGTCATGTTCGTAAGCCTGTTGCTCAGCTCCATTACGAACGAGCACCAAATGGCCATTAGCATTGTAATCATATTCAAAGACTTGATTTAAAGAATCCATATCATCATTGTCACAGCTTTCGTCAGCACACAAAAAGCCTGGCAGTCTGTGCCCTTGCATCTCCATCAGTTGATTCGCTGAGTTGTAACGATAGGTAGAGTTGTGTGATTTAGTTTTCTTTTGTAGCAGGTTTCCAGACTCATCCCATTCATATTCGAGATCTTCTTTTCCAGGATAGTCAGCTCGAATTAGTCTATTTACTTGGTCATATTCGAAATAAGCCCATTGGTCATTATCTGTTGACTCTGATTTCCTGTTTTGTGCAATCACATTACCAGCAAGGTCGTAACGGTACTCAAATACTTCAAGACTATTCCATGCCCCTCTCCAGCGATTGCCTTTAAAGTCTTCCTGCTCGATGCTGATATCCGTGACTCTACCAAGTGCATCGTAAGCTATTGTTCGTCGACTGTGGTTAGGGTAATCAATCTGTACTAGCTGTCCCTTCTGGTCATAGGCGAGATTGAATACTCTAATGCCTTCATTACTGTCTCTCTCAATCTTGATAACCCGACCCTCAGCATCATGTTGGTAGCTTACGCCCTCAATGCTAGTGGATTGACTGTAGGTACGCTTGCCTACTGGGCTATATTCATATTGAAAGCTTTGTCCTATTTGGTGATTATCTACCTGTATTAATTGGCTAGCCGCATTATAGTTGTAATGCTCCACTAACTCAGGGCTATTAATACTCGCTAAGCGCCCCTGTCCGTCGTAGCTCAACTTTTCACTAACCCAACTACTTTGATAGCGGTACTGGCGCTCTGTCATATTGCCACGCAGATCATAGTGGAACTGAATGTCTGTATTGTGATCAGGTTGATACACATGACTCACTTGTCCAGCTAGGTCATAGTCATAATGCCATTGATCACCCAACTCATTACTAAATGAGTTCAATCTGGCTAACTCATCATAAGAAAATGACTGGCTTGCCCCATTTGGTAATGTCACACGAGTTAGCTTATTGGCTGCATTAAATTGATACTTTGTGACTACCCCATCAGGCTGCTCTATTTGCACAAGATTTCCAAAATCATCATAGTGATATTCAGTGATCAGAGATAGCTGATTAGTATATGTCTGGATTTGGTTTTGATAGTTATATGTCCAGCCTTCACTCCCTCCAACAGCATCGACCTCTAGTGATAGCCTGCTTAATTTATCGTATTGAAATTGAGTAGTATTTCCGAGAGCGTCGGTTCTCGCAATTAGTTGGTCAAAGGCATCGAAGCTCTGGCTAGTTTCTTCACCAAGGCGATTGCGGATAAGAACAGGGCGCCCTGCTGAATCAAGCTGATAGTGTGTCGTGTTGCCTACTGCATCCGTTGAACCTACAACTCTACCCAAACTATCTAATGTATTTGACTGGCGATGCCCAAGAGGATTGATAGTGGCAAGTAGTCTTCCCATTGAATCATATTGATACTGCGTAGCAGCTCCATTACTGTTTTCTGGTTCAACAATGTACGACACTTGATTATCAGCGTTATAGCCATACTCCCATCTAAATCCATCTCGGTCTGTAAAGGCAACAATGTTGTCATTTGCATCATATTGCCAGAACTCTACGTAGCCAAGCGGGTTCGATGCGGAAATCTTTCGACCGGCCAAGTCATATGAAAAGCGATGTGAGCTACCATCAGGTAATATAAGTTCCGTCACCTGCCCAAATTCGTTGTAACGGTAGGTATTAACTACCCCTAAGCGATAATAAGGAAGCTGCTCCGTTATAACTCGGCCATTTCCATCATAGGTATAATAACTTTCTCGCGATTCACCCTCACTGGTTGTTACAATCTCCGAGATCAGATTCCCTGCAAGGTTATATCCTCGAGATATATGCACCTCGTTGGGCGCAATAATTGAGGCCACTAACCCTTGTTGATTGTATTTGAATAGCCACTCTTGCCCTGCAGCATCTCTATATTCTAGTAAGCGGCCTAATAAATCAAAAGTTCTAATGCTAACTCGACTATTTCCTTGCACCATCACAGCATGGCGACTATCAGACTCTACTTGAGTTACAATCAGTTGACTTGGCTGCTGCTCAAACCGCCACTGCGTTACCAATCCAGACTTGTTAATATAAAGAACTTTGCGCCCCAGCAGATCATATGCAAATTCTTCAATCCCACCCTCAGAATCTGTCGCTCTTTCGACTTGCCCAAATGCGTTATATTCACTTTCGTGTACGCCACCAGCGGCATCGCTTTGTCTTACTGGTAGGCCTCGCCAATTCAAGTCGCTTTGTATACGCATCTGCCCACTGTTGGGAATCGATACAGATACAACCTGCCCTAGCGAGTTAACCTGAAATTGAACACGATTATGGTTGCCGTCTTGGGCTTCAACGATATGACCTAATTCGTTTCGCATAGTTTGAATGGAATATGAACTGCGTTCATTGTCGTAAATAGCGTGTAAACGACCGGCATTATCGTAGAAATGTTCTGTCACGTTACCTAAAGGATTAGAGGTGGATTGTATTTTCCCATCGGCGTAATAACTCCAATGAGAAGAATGGTTGGTGCTGTCTGTTTCTGTAATTTTGCGACCGGCTAAATCATAGGTGAACGCCTTAGTTATCTCTGTCCCTTCCAAAGACGAGTTAATAAGTCGATTACGATTATCGTATTGGTAATGCCAAGTTGCGCCATGAGGTTCAACTACCTTGACCAGGTTATTTTCTGCATCATGACTATAGCGGGTAACATATTCAGTGTTACCGTCTTCACTTAGAATGACGACACGCCTACTCTCTAACTGCTTACGTGGGGTATAAGTAAAGTAGGTTTTTGCTCCAGAAAAGCCTTGTTCAAAGGTGATGAGGCCATTGCTGTCATATCGCTTAAACGCTTCCCTTCCCATAGGGTCAATAATACGAGTTGGTGAGTTTACGCTTCGCCCATCCTCACTTTGGTAATCATAACGAGTTGTTCGCCACATTGACTCTGGCGTTGACAATGAGCCCTCAGAGGTCCAAAGCAGTCGCCCTACTCTGTCGAATTTCTGATGACGAATAATAGATTGTTCAGGTAACGTATTAGGTCCGAAGCGTTCTATCAGAATTGGATAACCAAGTTCATCATAATTAAAGAGAGTATGATTTCCCTGTTGATCGACACGTTTGATAAGTAGGTTGTTGAGCCACTCTTCTTCAATCATTGAGGCATCGGCAAGGATTTTCGTTTCTAGTCGCCCGTTCTGATCATAATTGAAGTATGTAGTCTCGCCCGAATTGTTCGTTTCTGTTAGTACTCTCCCTTGTTCATCTCGCATATAATCCGTTCTTCGACCCATGGCATCTGTACGTGATAGCAAGCGACCAAAGTCGTCATAGCTGTAAACAAGCGCATCCCCTAACTCATTATATTCAGCGATTAAATTCCCATAGTTATCGTACAGATAACTGAGTTCACTGCCATCGCTCTCGAATACCTTTGAAGTGATTTGATTATGCGCGTTGTACTGATAGCGAGTTCGTGTTCCATTACGGTTAATCACCGTTGTAATACGATTCGAGAAATCATACTCATAGGAAAAGGCATTTCCACTCGGGTCGATTTGGGTATCGACAACCGTTTTTCCATTCTGCTTCCGGTAGATGTAATGGGCGCTATTTCCCTCGCCGTCAGATTTTAACGTCAATGCGAGAGGATTAGCTTGATAGTCATATTGATAACTATGTTGCTCTCCATTGAATTGCACTACATCGGTCAACATCCCTCGTTGGTACGAATAGCGAGTGGTTCTCCCCTCTTGATCGACTATCTCGGAGAGTCGGCCATCGGCATAAACAAACTGGAGCGTACGTCCCAACTCATCAGATAGCGATATAGGTTTCTGCTTGTTATCTCTTTCAATATCGACTCGTCGACCATCATTTCCCTTAACCACAACCAGAAAACCATGAACATTGTATTGGTAGCGTGTTCCTTGTAAGTTGGTAACAGTAACCTCTCCCTCATCACTAATATCTAGGCGTGCGCTATGGCCAGAATGAGCTTTAGTAGTAGAGCTATCCACATCATACGAAAATAACTTGCGTGCTCCTTGAGGCGTTACCCACTTTATTGTATGTAGACCTATTTCATATTCAGCAGGAAAGTGGGGGTCAGTCGAATAGTGATTTCTCTTCCGGTAGGCTTCAGATTGATCGTTGTGACGAATTAGCGTTTCCAGTGTCGTTTGAGCTCTATCTCTCTTCTCAAGGTAGGTATTTTGCAACAAGATTAACTCAACTATTGCTTCCGATAGTTTCAATTGAACACTGGTTTCGTTGTAAGCAATTCGGTCAACAAATGATGATTCTATGCTCGTAATGCTGGTTTCAATATTATCGATAACCTGTTGATACTGATTAACCACAGCTTGGTTTTCTTCAATAACAAAGTCTGCATCGATATCTACGCCCCATAAAATCCGGCTATCTAAGGCGCTATGCCATCCAGCCCCTAGCGACCATGCAGAACCTTGGTTAAGCCTATGTTGTCTAGTGAGAGGGAATAGCGGATGTTCATAATCTTGTTCACGGGTTATCTTACAACCGGAATACAATTCCACAGGGCAGCCACTATCATCCCCCTCAAGTCCTTGCTCGCTGTTTTGCTGCTGCTGTTGCTCACTTTCCGCTTGAATAGTCGCGGTTTGAGTCTCCGTTTCCGTTGCGTTTAGATCGACCTCTAGTCCTGCACTGGAAGCAGCTTCCATAGCCTGTGCAGAAATACCGGCAACTTCAGCTTGAATTGCATCAACGTCCTCTTTGACTGGATCCGACTCTAAACCAGAGTCTTCATTATCCTTGTCGTTATCATCATTTTCATCATTGTCTGGAAGGTTGGGTTCTCGACCACCATCGCAGGAGAGCGCCCCCTGACACTCACTTAATAGAGAGATTTCAGATGCATTTACTCTACTTATCGCAGCAATTAACAACACCAACACCAGGCTAAACAGTTTCTTCATACTCAATCCAAGACGCTAAAGCGGTTTGCTTGTTAGTGTATGAATCACGAGATATTTGCAGGTTTGATTCGTTTGGAGCTAGGTTCCAGATTCTCTCAGTGATCGGCACATAACCTTACAGACCATCGTTCTGAATATTATTCGCAGTTGAGATCTGGTGTTTTTCCGTGCTATCCTTCGCAACCATTTTCCTAGGGTTATCGAGATGTTAACTCTAGTGCTATCTTTATTGATGCTTATTCAATATCACTATTTCGGAGCTCTACGAATGGGAAAAGGCACCCTATATATCGTTTCTGCACCTAGCGGAGCAGGCAAATCTAGCCTGATATCAGCTATGCTGGAAAAAAACCCGGTGTACGCAATGAAGGTTTCTGTTTCTCACACTACACGCGGATCTCGCCCTGGTGAGGAAGATGGTGTTCACTATCATTTTGTTGAACGCAATGAATTTGAAGCATTGATAGAGCAAGGTATCTTTTTAGAGCACGCTGAAGTATTTGGTAACTACTACGGTACGTCTCGTGTTTGGATTGAAGAGAACCTAGATAGAGGCATTGATGTATTCTTGGATATTGACTGGCAGGGCGCTCGTCAAATCCGTGAACAAATGCCACACGCGAAAAGCGTTTTTATTCTTCCTCCTTCCAATGGAGAGCTTGAGCGTCGCCTAAATGTGCGCGGTCAAGATAGTTCAGAAATTATCGCTAAGCGAATGAGTGAGGCGAAATCAGAAATGTCACACTATGATGAATATGACTACATCATAGTTAATGACGATTTCGATGCTGCTTTGATGGATTTTAGAGCCATTCTGCGTGCAGAACGTCTTAAACAAGACAAACAAACAGCAAAATACAGTGGAATGCTATCAGCTTTACTAGCAGAGTAATCTAGAAAGCTGTATAATTTCCCGTCATTTAAAATAGTAATTTAGTAATTGGAGTCCTCATGGCACGCGTAACTGTACAAGATGCTGTTGAAAAAGTTGGTAACCGTTTCGACCTTGTTCTAATTTCTGCTCGTCGCGCACGTCAAATGCAAACTGGCGGTAAAGATGCACTTGTGCCAGAAGAGAACGATAAGCATACAGTAATCGCTCTTCGTGAAATCGAAGAAGGTTTGATTACTAAGGAAATCTTGGACGCTAAAGATCGTCAAGAACAACAAGAGCAGGAAGCAGCAGAATTAGCAGCAGTAAGCAGCATCGCTCACACTCGCTAATCTGCACAACACCTCGTAACCTTTCGGGCCCGTAATTTGTATCTATTTGATAGCCTTAAAGATGTTGCCAAAGAATATTTAACAGAGCCTCAAGTTGAGGCTCTACGTCATTCTTATTCGGTAGCAAAAGAAGCACACGAAGGGCAAACGCGCTCTAGTGGCGAACCTTACATTATCCATCCTGTGGCCGTTGCAAGAATCCTTGCAGAAATGCGCCTCGATCTAGAAACCCTCCAAGCAGCGCTTCTTCATGATGTTATTGAAGATACCGAAGTCACCAAAGAAGAACTTGAAAATCTATTTGGTACAGCGGTAGCCGAACTCGTTGATGGTGTTTCGAAACTCGACAAGTTGAAATTCCGAGACCGTAAAGAAGCTCAAGCGGAAAACTTCCGTAAGATGGTTCTGGCTATGGTTCAGGATATCCGCGTTATCTTGATTAAGCTATCTGACCGCACGCACAATATGCGTACGCTAGGTGCACTTCGTCCAGATAAGCGTCGCCGCATTGCTCGTGAAACCCTTGAAATCTACTCGCCATTGGCTCATAGATTGGGTATCCACAATATTAAGACTGAGCTTGAAGAACTCGGCTTTGAGGCTCTCTATCCCAACCGTTATCGCGTCTTAAAGGAAGTGGTGAAAACCGCTCGTGGTAACCGAAAGGAAATGATCCAACGCATTCACTCTGAAATAGAGGGACGCTTGGAAGAGTGTGGTATCCACTTTAAGGTTTTAGGTCGCGAGAAGAATCTTTACTCTATCTATAACAAGATGAAGACCAAGGAACAGCGCTTCCATACCATTATGGATATCTACGCGTTCCGAGTGATTGTTGATGATGCCGATACCTGTTATCGCGTTCTTGGCCAAGCACATAGCTTGTACAAGCCTCGCCCTGGTAGAATGAAAGACTACATTGCGGTACCAAAAGCGAACGGCTACCAATCACTACACACCTCAATGGTAGGTCCTCATGGTGTTCCTGTTGAAGTACAGATTCGTACTGAAGACATGGACCAAATGGCAGATAAGGGTGTTGCTGCTCACTGGTCATACAAAAATAATGGCCAGCGCACAGGTACCACAGCTCAGATTAAAGCTCAGCGCTGGATGCAAAGCCTACTTGAGCTTCAACAAAGTGCCGGTAACTCTTTCGAATTCATTGAGAACGTTAAGTCTGATCTGTTCCCAGATGAAATCTACGTATTTACACCAAAAGGTCGCATTGTAGAACTGCCCGTAGGTGCGACGGCGGTAGATTTTGCTTATGCGGTACATACCGACGTAGGTAACACCTGTGTAGGTACGCGTGTCGATAGAAATCCATACCCTCTAAGTAAATCACTGAAGAACGGTCAAACGATCGAAATCATCAGTGCTCCGGGAGCAAGACCTAACGCGGCTTGGCTTAACTATGTAGTAACTTCTCGCGCTCGCACTAAGATCCGTCAGGTTCTTAAAACTATGCGCCGTGAAGAATCAATTGCTCTAGGCCGTCGCCTGTTAAATCACGCCTTAGGCCGCCACTCTATCGATACTATCTACCCAGAGAATATCGCGCAGGTTCTTAGTGACCTAAAACTAGAGTCTGTAGACGATATGCTAGCGGCTATCGGTCTAGGCGAACTGATGAGTATCATCATTGCCCGTAGACTGTTAGGTGATGCAGATTTACTTACCGAAACCAGTTCTGTAGAACCACGTTCTGATAAGAAGCTTTCTATCAAGGGCGCAGACGGTATTCTTCTGACATATGCCAACTGTTGTCATCCTATTCCTGGTGACCATATTTTGGCACACGTATCTCCGGGTAGAGGCTTAGTGATCCATAGGGAGACTTGTCCGAATATCCGTGGTTATCAGAAAGAACCTGATAAATACATGGCGGTTGAATGGTCTGAGAATCATGAACAAGAGTTCATTACCGAGCTACAGATCGATATGCAAAACAGCCAAGGTGCACTTGCCGAGTTAACCAATGTTATCTCTCGCACAGGGTCAAATATTCACGGTATTTCTACTGAAGAAAAAGATGGCCGTTTATACACAGTGACCGTTGCCTTAACGACTAAAGACAGGATTCACCTTGCTGACATCATGAAAAAGATTCGCGTGATGCCACATGCGCTTAAAGTTCGTCGTCGTCGTAGGTAACAATGAGTCCAGAACGTTATCAAAAAATTGTTGCCGTTCTTAAGGCTCGACAGCCGGATTTAACCCTCTGCCTAGAGGAAGTGCACAAACCCAATAACGTATCTGCAGTGATAAGATCTGCAGATGCGGTTGGGTTACACAAGATACATGCTGTTTGGCCCAACGAAAAAATGCGCACCTTGAGTCACACTTCCGCTGGCGCTCGTAATTGGGTCGAAGTCGAGACTCACAACACCATAGAGCAAGCTTACCAAGCACTCAAAGCCCAAGGTATGCAAATTCTAGTGACCAACCTGTCAGACACTGCTGTCGATTTCCGTGAGGTAGATTACACCAAGCCTACTGCTATTGTGCTCGGTGGTGAAAAAGACGGGACCAGTAAAATGGCTGTAGAGATGGCAGACCAAGACATCATTGTTCCTATGGTAGGAATGGTACAATCCTTGAATGTATCAGTGGCGAGCGCCTTGATCTTGTTCGAGGCACAGCGTCAGCGCCAAAACCAAGATATGTACAACAATCCAACCAAGCAACTCTCCGATCGTATTATTCATAAGACACTGTTTGAACGTGGTCATCCCGTTCTAGCCAAGGTCGCAAAAAGGAAAGGTTTGCCTTATCCAGAGCTTGATGATGCAGGACAAATTGTCGCTGACTCAAATTGGTGGGCAGAGATGCAGCGTCGCTAACTATTGTCTAGCTTTGCTACATCCAACCTCTCTCAGCAAAAGACACTACTTCACCATCCCCTACAACAAAATGATCCAGTATTCGAATATCCACCAGCGCAAGTGCATCGATTAAGCGACGTGTTATGCGCTTATCTGCCTGACTTGGCTCAGCAACACCCGACGGATGATTATGTGCAAGAATCAAGGCACAAGCATTGTGCTGCAGTGAGCGTTTAACCACCTCTCTAGGGTAAACGTTCGCCGCATCTATGGTGCCTTCAAATAGGCTTTCATGGTTGATGACTCGATGCTGATTATCGAGAAATAGTACATAAAATACTTCACGTTGTTTATCTCGCAGTAAACTCAGCAAAAACAGTTTAGTCTGCTGTGGACTAGTCAATGCGTCACCTTTTTCTAGAGTCTCTGCAAGATAGCGCTGTGTCATTTCAATAAAGGCCTGCAATTGAACATACTTGGCTTGCCCTAATCCTTTGTGCTGACAAAACTTATCTTGTGGTGCGGTTAATATGTGCCGCAATGAACCAAAGGACTTTAACAGGTGATCAGCAAGTTCTAAGACATTCATGCCCGGACATCCGGTGCGCAAGAAAATAGCTAGCAATTCAGCATCCGTTAACGAACTCGGACCATGGTTGATTAGCTTTTCTCGAGGAAGCGATTCTTTAGGCAGTGCTTTTAATGTCATCTCATCCCCTTGCTGATCATGGTTAGCGTTAAAGTATTGATGCAAAATCACCATACCGAGAGTAAGACAGAGCAGAAATTGCATCTAAATCGCAAGCAATCAGTCGACTTGTCAAACTCTAATTCCAGCCCAATATATGGTATGGTTACCTTATTAATTTAATTGAGAAAATGAGCATGCAACCTCTTGAAGGGAAAAAAATAGTTCTCGGTATCAGCGGTGGTATCGCAGCCTACAAATGTGCTGAATTGACTCGACGCTTGTCTGAACGAGGCGCTCAAGTCAAAGTTGTCATGACCAAAGCAGCCAAAGAATTTATCACACCATTGACCATGCAAGCTGTCTCCGGACAACCTGTCTCTGAAAGCTTATTAGACCCAGCAGCAGAAGCGTCTATGGGGCATATCGAAATTGCAAAATGGGCTGACTTAGTACTACTTGCTCCTGCAACCGCAGACCTTATCGCACGTATGGCAGCGGGCATGGGTAATGACCTACTGACAACTGTGGTGCTAGCCACCGATGCACCGGTGGCAGTTGCTCCCGCGATGAATCAGCAGATGTACAAAAATGTTGCTACTCAAGAGAATATCGCCACGCTACAACGTCGTGGAATGACCATCTGGGGTCCTGCTTCTGGTGAACAAGCCTGTGGCGATATTGGTGCTGGTCGAATGTTAGAGCCAATGCAGTTAGTTGAGCGATGCATTGCACAATGCCAGCCTAAACTATTGCAAGGAAAGAAGATTGTAATTACCGCAGGCCCTACTCAAGAGGCCATTGATCCTGTGCGATTTATCTCCAATCATAGCTCAGGAAAGATGGGTTATGCATTGGCAGAACAAGCAGCCAAACTAGGTGCGGAGGTTACGCTCATCAGTGGTCCGGTAAACCTAGCAACACCCATTAACGTAACGCGTATCAATGTATCGAGCGCAGAACAAATGCATCAAGCTGCTATGGAGAAAGCACCTCTAAGCGATGTGTTTATTGGTTGTGCTGCAGTAGCGGATTATCGACCAACTGAAGTCGCCGACCAGAAGATGAAAAAAGTCGATGGTAGCGATGAGATTGTGGTTCGTATGGTGAAAAACCCCGATATTATTGCAGGTGTTGCTAACCTTACACAACGCAGACCATTTACCGTAGGATTTGCTGCTGAGACTCAAGATGTTGAGAAATATGCACTGGATAAACTATCGAGAAAAAAACTCGACCTCATTTGTGCGAATGATGTTTCTCAAGCGGGTATCGGCTTCAACTCAAACGACAATGCGTTAAATTTATATTGGCCAAACGGTCACAAGAATTTCCCTCTAGCAAGCAAACAAGCATTAGCCCAAAGCGTACTAGAGCAGATTAACGAACTTACTCAATAAGCATCAAGTAATGAAAAAAATCGACTTAAAGATCCTAGACTCTCGTATTGGTAAGCAATTCCCATTACCTAAATACGCTACTGAAGGCTCAGCAGGGCTAGACCTTCGTGCTTGCCTAGATGAAGCGTTAATTGTCACCCCAGGCCAAACGCACCTGGTGCCTACCGGGCTTGCAATCCATATTGGTGATCCGGGCCTAGCTGCAACCATTCTGCCTCGTTCAGGCCTTGGCCATAAGCACGGCATTGTATTGGGTAATCTGGTTGGTCTAATTGATTCAGACTACCAAGGTCAGTTAATGGTCTCTGTCTGGAACCGAGGACAAGATACCTTCACCATTGAACCTGGAGATCGCATCGCTCAATTAGTTTTTGTTCCTGTGGTGCAAGCCGAGTTTAACTTGGTGGAAGACTTTGACCTCTCAGATAGGGGTGAAGGAGGCTTTGGCCACTCTGGTAAAAACTAACGCTCGAACATAATTACTACAGTCAAAGAATAAACAGAAAAAGGACGTGATTAATGACAGGCAAACGTAGTTCAAATCGTCGCGACGAGATTTTGCAAGCACTTGCTTTGATGTTGGAATCCAGCGATGGTACTTCCAGAATTACTACGGCTAAATTAGCGCAACAAGTGGGCGTATCGGAAGCTGCTCTCTATCGACACTTCCCAAGTAAAGCTCGCATGTTTGAAGGGTTAATCGAGTTTATAGAACAATCGGTTTTAGCTCGTATCAACCAGATCATGGACCAAGAAAAGGACACCATGAATCGATTGCATGAAGTGCTGCGATTCATTCTTCTTTTTGCCGAGCATAACAAAGGGCTCTCTCGCATTCTTTCTGGTCATGCGCTAATGTTTGAAAATGAAAGACTTAGAGAACGCATCAACCAGCTTTTTGGGAAAATAGAAAGCCAACTTAAGCAAATTCTAAGAGAAAGAATGCTACGTGAAGGCAAAGGTTTTGCTGTCGATGAGAAAGTGTTGGCTGCTATCGTGCTGAGTTACGTAGAGGGTCGCTTAAATCGCTTCGTGCGCAGTGACTTCGAAATTAAACCATCCGCTGATTTTGACGAGTATTGGACACTGTTAAGTCAGCAATTAGCTTAATATCCTGGAAGAGGATCATGAATAAATACGCTCCGCCTCAGTTTTCATTCAAATTGCTTCACCCTAAATACTGGAGTGTTTGGATTAGTTTTGGTGCTCTTGCACTGCTTGTTAATCTACTTCCCTATGTCGTGCTTTTTAAATTGGGCCGTGCATTTGGTAAATACTCAAGTAAGCTGGCAAAAAGCCGAGTTAAGGTTGCAAGGCGTAATATTGAACTCGCCTTCCCTGAAAAAACGGCTGAAGATGTTGAGCGTATTGTAGAAGAGAATGTAAAGAATACAGGACTTGCCTTTATTGAAATGGGCATAACCTGGTTCTGGCCAACTTGGCGACTCAAACGTCGCATACGTACGGTTCACCTGCAGCAAGCGATTGACTTTGAAAATGAGGGGCGTGGCGTATTGCTGTGTCACCCTCACACTTTAAACTTAGAAATCAGCGCTCGCGCCTTCGCAGTCTTAGGCTATCCAGGCAGTGGCGTATACCGTCCTAACAACAACCCTGCCTATGACTTTATTCAATATTGGGGAAGAACTCACAACGGCAACACCTTGGTCGACCGTAAGAATGTAAAAGAGATGATTCGTGTACTAAAGCGTGGCGAACGTCTATTTTACTTAGGCGATCATGACTATGGTCGAAATAAGTCTGTATTCGTCCCCTTCTTTGCTGTACAAGAAGCCTGTACCACCACTGGGGCCAATATGCTATTTAGTCTAACTAATTGCGCCATGATCCCTGTAACGGGCTTTAGAGATGAAAAGGGACACTATGAATTGAACCTTGCAGATTCAATTCATGAGAATTTTCCAAAAAAAGATCTTGAAGCAGGTGCTACATTGATGAACCAAGCTTACGAGCAAGTCATCTTGCGTCAAGTTGATCAATGGATGTGGGTACATAAGCGCTATAAGACAATGAAAGATGAAAGCCTCCCCAAGGGGTATCGATACAAGTAGTAATACAAGCTTAATTTACTAATCGCGTTCAAGGGTACTAACTTGATCTGCACAATTACTAGGGCCTTAAGCTTCACTACCAGTGATGATTCACACTACTCCATTTCGAATTTATGCTTAATTCCATGGCTTATTGAATCTTATATTTAGTGACTAACTAATCAGCTTTACAAGGAATTTATGAGTAAATACGACGGACCCACCTTCAGCATCATGCTTTTGCACCCTAAATACTGGGGGGTCTGGTTTGGTTTTGGACTTTTAGCTTTACTGGTTAATGTTCTTCCTTTTCGCGCCCAATTATTATTAGGTCGAAGCCTGGGAAGAATGGCGATGCCGTTCGCAAAGAGCCGAGTGAAGGTTGCCCATAGAAACCTAGAGCTTGCTTTCCCTACAATGCCTCAGAATGAGATCCAGCGTACTGTAATCGAAAACTTTAAGAACACTGGTTTCGCTCTTTTTGAAACTGGTATCACTTGGTTTTGGCCAACGTGGAGATTAAAACGTCATCTAAAGGTACATAACCCAGAGCCAATTAAAGCTTTCGCAGCACAAAAAAGAGGAGTGTTAGTTTGTCACCCTCATGCTCTCAACCTTGAAGTAAGCGCACGAGCTTTTGCCATACTGGGATACCCTGGACATGGTGTCTACCGTCCGCATTCCAATCCTGCATACGATTTTATTCAGTACTGGGGACGCACACACAACGGCAATAAAGTTATCGACCGTAAAAACCTCAAAGAGATGATCCGTACTCTGAAGAGTGGTGAGCGCCTTTTCTATTTAGGGGATCACGATTACGGCCCGAATAAATCCGTATTTGTACCCTTCTTTGCCATTGAAGATGCCTGCACAGTAACCGGAGCCAACATCCTGGTGAAAATGACTGACTGCGCCATTATTCCAATGACGGGCTTTCGTGACACTGATGGGAAATGGGAGTTGTACTTCGATGACCCGATTCACGAGAACTTCCCGAAAGACGATCTCGAAGCAGGTGCAACCTATATGAACCGAGCTATAGAAAAAGCCATTCTTAGGAAACTTGACCAGTGGATGTGGCTGCATAAGCGCTATAAAACGATGAAAGACAAAAATATGCCTAAAGGCTGTCGCTATCAAAACTAAACGCCACCAGCCATAAAGATAAAAGCCCCTCACTTTACAGTAGAGGGGCTTTTTATTTATTTGTGGTATGGCTTAGATAGCTCATGTACCGCTTCAACAAACACACCTGCATTTTCAGGTGGTACGTCTAAGTGAATACCATGACCCAAGTTAAACACATGGCCTGTACCTCCTTCACCAAAGCCGTCAAGAATTGTTCCAACTTCTTGGCGAATACGCTCTGGTTGTGCGTAAAGCATTGATGGATCCATATTGCCTTGTAGAGCAACCTTGTCACCAATACGCTTCTTTGCATCGGCAATATTGATAGTCCAGTCAAGACCAACAGCATCACAGCCAGTTGCTGCAATCGATTCCAACCACATACCACCATTCTTAGTGAATAGGGTCACTGGTACACGGCGACCTTCGTTTTCACGAATCAATCCGTCCACAATTTTGTGCATGTAACGCAATGAGAATTCATTGTAATCTCGAGGGGTTAACACTCCACCCCACGTATCGAAGACCATCACAGACTGCGCTCCAGCCTTGATTTGAGCATTCAAATACTCAATTACACTATCCGCTAACTTATCTAGTAGCAGATGCAATGTCGCAGGCTCTGCATACATCATCTTTTTTATCTTAGTGAAGGCTTTAGAGCTTCCACCCTCGACCATGTAAGTAGCCAATGTCCAAGGACTTCCAGAAAAACCTATCAGAGGCACTTCACCTTGTAGATCTTTACGAATCTGTCGAACCGCATTCATTACGTATTGCAGTTCACCTTCAGGATCAGGCAGGCCAATCTTATCAACATCAGCTTTACAGGTAATCGGACGCTCAAACTTAGGTCCTTCACCTGTTTCAAAATACAAACCTAGCCCCATTGCATCAGGGATAGTTAGAATATCAGAGAACAGAATCGCCGCATCCAGAGGAAAACGACGTAGTGGTTGCAGAGTCACTTCAGAAGCTAGCTCGGCATTTTTACACAGGGACATGAAGTCGCCAGCAACAGACCTTGTTGCACGGTATTCTGGCAGGTAGCGACCTGCTTGACGCATCATCCATACAGGCGTGTAATCAACGGGTTGCTTTAATAAAGCACGCAGGTAACGATCATTTTTTAATTCAGTCATTTTCTAGGTCTTAGTCCCTTACTACGAAAGCGTTATCTTAACACTTTTTACTTATTGGCAATATTTTAGGATTGAGCGGTTGATCATGTTATACATACTTAGCTAAAGGAATTCTTTGCTCAGTTTACAACCACATGTTAATAATCTGCTCTCTAGCGAAAATACAACAAATTAGAATAAGAGCAACGCTTGCTCATTACAGTTTACCGTTACCCTCCACTTGTGGAGGGTATTTTTTATCTATTACTCTGAGGTTATAGATTCTATTGTTGACTGAATCAGCGCTCTCGCGATTGTCCCCTCAGGAGCTACCTCAGGTAATTCATTCACGTCAAACCATTTAGCATCACTCAATTCCGTGTAATCTGGCTTAACATCGCCCTCTTTATAATCCGCTAAAAAGCCCATCATCATACTGCTTGGGAATGCCCAAGGTTGACTTCCGAAGTAGCGAATGTTTTGCACATCAATACCCGTTTCTTCTTTTACTTCTCGCGCAACACACTGCTCTAACGTTTCTCCTACTTCAAGGAACCCGGCGATAACGGTATACATATTTCCTTTGTGCCTTGGATGTTGTGCGAGGAGTATTTGTGATTCTTTGCGCACAGCGACGATGATACATGGGAAAATACGCGGGTAGTGCAAAGTTCGGCATTGCTGACACTGCATTGCCAATTGGTTGTGATTGAGGCTATTTCTCCCCCCACACTGCCCGCAGAAACGCATCGTTTGTGTCATATGGCCATATTGCACCGCTTTACTCACCAGCAAAAATAGATCATCGGCTAGGTGTAGGAGTTCACGTAAGGAGACCATAGGCAAAGAGGCGTCAACATCAGAATCATTCAACCAATACACTGGATGATCTTCATAACGACCAATTTCAATTGCACTATCACTTGGCAATGACAGTCCTTGGTCGATATCATCAGCTCGGCCAAAAGGTAATTGGTCATCTTTCAACCATACATCGCTACCATTGACTACTAACCAATAGCCAACTGCTTGATGTTTACTTTTTTTTAACATCCCGTTATCTCTTTGCTTGCAGTTCTACCATTTTACTGGCAATCTAAATCTATACCAGTTGTATAGATGAATTGATTCAAAGCTATTGGTATAACACACAATTTTGCTATTAATATGGAACCCTCTCGTTGTGTTCGAGAGCTTTACCTGACCGGTAAAGGATCATGAGGACATGGTCATGCTAAAGAAATTCAAACAAGTACAAGAAGAATGGGGTGGCTCTAGTGAAGTCATTGACCATTGGCTAGAGACGCGCCAAGCATTGCTTGTCGAATATATCAAACTAGCAGCATTGCAACCTTCTTCATCTCCATCCAACGTCATCACACTACCCAGTAAAGGTGAGCTTCAAGATTTCTCTCAACATCTTGTAGATTATATCTCTGAAGGTCACTTTAAGATCTATGACATGGTAATGGATAAGTGGAACTCTACTGGTTTTCAAACTACAGAAGAGATCAGCCAAACTTACGCGAAGATTGTGCTTACTACTGAACCGCTCCTCAGCTTTACTGATACATATGCAGAAATCGGTGAAGACGAGGAACTCGAATCATTTGAAAGCGACATGTCTAAAGTTGGAGAAGTTCTAGAGCTTCGCTTTGAGGTAGAAGACAAGTTGATTCAATTGATCGCCGATAGCTTAGCAATGCCCCCAGGCGCCTAGCTAAAAGCGTTCTACATATCACCTAGGGAGCTTGACAGCTTTCTAGGTTTTTTCGATTAAAATATTCCCACAAGTGCGAAGTTCTCTGAAAATCCACAATCAACAGACATTAAAAAAGGCACCCTAAGGTGCCTTTTTGCTATCAGCTATACAGCTCGATTACTCGTCTGAGAAACCTGCGTTTAGAAGTGCAGCCAAGTTGTCCGTTGCTTGCTCAGCAGATGGACCAGGTTGCTCTTCACGGCTAGCTTGACGATTCTGGTGGTAAGCGAAACCCGTACCCGCTGGGATCAGACGACCCACGATTACGTTTTCTTTCAGACCACGAAGCTCATCACGCTTACCAGAAACAGCAGCTTCTGTTAGTACGCGAGTTGTCTCCTGGAACGATGCCGCAGAGATGAACGACTCAGTTGCTAGAGATGCTTTAGTGATACCTAGTAGCTCACGTTCAAAGCCAGCTGGCTCTTTACCTTCTGCTTCTAGTGCACGGTTAGCAATCTTAACGTGTGAGTATTCCACTTGCTCGCCAGGTAGGAACTCAGAGTCACCAGCTTGTGTAATAGTACACTTACGTAGCATTTGACGAACGATAGTCTCAATGTGCTTATCGTTAATCTTAACGCCCTGTAGTCGATAAACTTCTTGTACTTCGTTAGCGATGTACTGAGTCATTGCATGGATACCACGTAGACGTAGGATATCATGCGGAGTCTCAGGACCGTCGGCGATAACGTCACCGCGCTCAACCTTCTCACCTTCGAATACGTTCAGCTGGCGATGCTTAGGAATCATCTCTTCGTAAGCGTCTCCGCCTTCACGAGTGATTACTAGACGACGCTTACCTTTGGTTTCTTTACCAAACGACACAGTACCTGTGTGCTCAGCAAGGATCGCAGGCTCTTTAGGCTTACGAGCTTCAAACAAGTCAGCAACGCGTGGCAGACCACCGGTGATATCTTTGTTTCCGCCAGATTTCTGAGGGATACGTGCAAGAGTGTCACCAACGCCTACTTCTGCGCCATCTTCGATGTTTACAATCGCTTTACCAGGTAGGAAGTATTGAGCTGGCATATCAGTACCAGGGATCATTACATCGTTACCTTTCGCATCAACAAGTTTGATAGCTGGACGCATGTCTTTACCAGCTGCAGGACGTGCCGCAGGGTCAGTTACTTCGCTTGAAGATAGACCTGTAAGGTCATCTGTTTGACGAGAAACTGTAACGCCATCAATCATGTCAACGTACTGGATGCTACCTGCCACTTCAGTGATGATTGGCAGTGTGTGAGCTTCCCAGTTTGCGATAACAAAACCAGAATTTAGTTTTGCTGATTCAACATCGCTTTCTTTAATGTTAAGAATTGTACCGTATGGAAGTTTGTGCTTCTCTTTCGTACGACCTAACTCATCTACGATGGTAAGTTCTGACGCACGAGAGGTAATCACAAGCTTACCTTCTTTGTTCACAACGTACTTAGCGTTGTGAAGGAAAGGTGTACCGTCGTTCTTAGTTTGAATGCTGTTTTCAGCAGCCGCTGTCGATGCCGCGCCACCGATGTGGAACGTACGCATGGTAAGCTGTGTACCTGGTTCACCGATAGACTGAGCAGCGATAACACCTACTGCTTCACCTTGGTTCACTAGGTGACCACGTGCTAGGTCACGACCGTAACATAGTGCACAACAACCGAAGTCTGCATCACAGGTAACTACTGAACGCACTTTCATGCTGTCTACAGAGTTTTCTTCCATGATCTGACACCACTTCTCATCAATTAGAGTATTACGTGGGATCAGTACTTCTTCAGTACCAGGCTTAATCACATCTTCAGCTACAACACGACCTAGAGCTAGCTCAGAAAGCGGAACTTTAACGTCACCACCTTCGATATGAGGCATCATTTCAACGCCTTCATGAGTGCCACAGTCATGTTCGTGAACTACGACGTCCTGTGCAACGTCTACTAGACGACGCGTTAGGTAACCAGAGTTCGCTGTTTTCAGTGCTGTATCCGCAAGACCCTTACGAGCACCGTGCGTTGAGATAAAGTACTGAAGTACGTTTAGACCTTCTTTAAAGTTCGCAGTGATTGGCGTCTCGATGATTGAACCATCTGGACGAGCCATCAGACCACGCATACCAGCAAGCTGACGAATCTGCGCAGCAGAACCACGAGCACCGGAATCGGCCATCATGTAGATGCTGTTGAACGATTCTTGTTGTTCTTCTTCACCGTCACTGTTGATCACAGTTTCAGAAGACAAGTTATCCATCATTGCTTTCGCAACGCGGTCGTTCGTAGACGCCCAGATATCGATAACTTTGTTGTAACGCTCACCCGCAGTTACCAGACCTGATTGGTACTGGTCTTGGATTTCACGTACTTCTTCTTCAGCTGATTCGATCTCATCGTACTTAGCTTGAGGAACAACCATATCATCGATACCAACAGATACGCCAGATAGTGCCGCGTAAGCAAAACCTGTGTACATGATTTGGTCAGCGAAGATAACAGTGTCTTTAAGACCAAGCTTACGGTAAGCCTCATCTAGAAGCTTAGAAATCTGTTTCTTGCCTAGCTTCTGGTTTACTAGTTCAAACGGTAGGCCCGATGGAACGATCTGCCATAGCATTGCACGACCGACAGTAGTATCTACCATCTTAGTTTCTGTCGTGCTATTACCGTCTTCATCTTTGATGGTTTCAGTAATACGAACTTTTACACGTGCGTGAAGTTCAGCGCTCTTAGTGCGGTATGCCTTTTCAGCCTCTTCTGGGCCAGCAAGGTACATGCCTTCACCTTTCACGTTGATCTTGTCACGAGTCATGTAGTAAAGACCCAATACAACGTCCTGAGAAGGTACGATGATAGGATCACCTGACGCTGGCGACAGAATGTTGTTTGTCGACATCATCAGTGTACGTGCTTCAAGCTGAGCTTCCAGAGTTAGAGGTACGTGTACCGCCATCTGGTCACCATCGAAGTCGGCGTTGTACGCAGCACACACAAGTGGGTGTAGCTGAATCGCTTTACCTTCGATTAGTACTGGTTCGAACGCTTGGATACCTAGACGGTGAAGTGTCGGTGCACGGTTCAATAGCACTGGGTGTTCGCGAATAACTTCATCCAGGATATCCCAAACTACTGCTTCTTCACGCTCAACCATTTTCTTAGCTGCTTTAATCGTTGTCGCTAAACCACGAAGCTCAAGCTTGCTGTAGATGAATGGCTTAAATAGCTCAAGTGCCATCTTCTTAGGAAGACCACACTGGTGCAGACGAAGGTATGGACCTACTGTGATTACAGAACGGCCAGAGTAGTCTACACGCTTACCAAGAAGGTTCTGACGGAAACGACCTTGTTTACCCTTGATCATATCAGCAAGAGATTTCAAAGGACGTTTGTTAGAGCCTGTAATGGCACGACCGCGACGACCGTTATCTAGAAGCGCATCAACAGACTCTTGCAGCATACGTTTTTCGTTACGTACGATGATGTCCGGAGCAGATAGCTCTAGTAGACGCTTCAAACGGTTGTTACGGTTGATAACACGACGATATAGGTCGTTCAGATCTGAAGTCGCAAAGCGACCGCCATCTAGTGGTACTAGAGGACGTAGATCTGGCGGAAGTACTGGAAGTACAGTCAGAATCATCCACTCAGGGTTGTTACCTGATGATACGAATGCTTCAACCAACTTCAAGCGCTTAGTAACTTTCTTACGCTTAGTTTCAGAGTTAGTTGTTTCTAACTCTTCGCGCATTAGTTCAGCTTCTTGCACAAGATCCATGGTAGAAAGCAGATCTTTGATCGCTTCTGCACCCATCTTAGCAGTGAACTCGTCACCCCACTCTTCTAGTTTGTCCAGATACTCTTCTTCAGTAAGCATCTGACCTTTTTCTAGATCAGTCATACCCGCTTCTGTTACTACGTACATCTCGAAGTAAAGAACACGTTCGATATCACGCAGTGGGATATCCATTAGTAGACCGATACGAGACGGTAGTGATTTTAGGAACCAAATGTGCGCTACAGGCGACGCTAGTTCGATGTGGCCCATGCGGTCACGACGAACTTTAGTTTGTGTAACTTCTACGCCACACTTCTCACAGATAACTCCGCGGTGCTTCAGACGCTTGTATTTGCCACATAGACATTCGTAATCTTTAACTGGGCCAAAGATACGTGCACAGAACAGACCATCGCGCTCAGGTTTGAACGTACGATAGTTGATTGTCTCAGGCTTTTTAACTTCACCAAAAGACCATGAACGAATCATGTCTGGTGAAGATAGACCGATTTTGATTGCATCAAATTCTTCAGTCTTATGCTGTGCTTTTAGAAAGTTTAATAAGTCTTTCACGATCAGCTCCTGTAAGGAGTTAAAAGGGGCTCACCTACCGGTGAGCACCTTCTTACCAATAACCACTTTTCTTTAAAAGAAAGGGATTACTCTTCGTCTTCTAGCTCGATGTTGATACCTAGCGAGCGAATCTCTTTCAACAATACGTTGAACGATTCAGGCATGCCTGGTTCCATCGCGTGGTTGCCATCTACGATGTTTTTATACATCTTAGTACGGCCATTCACGTCATCCGACTTAACGGTTAGCATTTCTTGAAGGGTGTAAGCAGCACCGTATGCTTCTAGTGCCCATACTTCCATCTCACCGAAACGCTGACCACCGAACTGAGCTTTACCACCAAGTGGTTGCTGAGTTACTAGGCTGTACGAACCAGTCGAACGTGCGTGCATCTTGTCATCAACAAGGTGGTTCAGTTTCAGCATGTACATGTAACCTACAGTTACAGGACGCTCAAACGAATCACCAGTGCGACCATCAAACAGAGTCAGCTGACCAGATTCTGGCAAGTCACCCAGTTTAAGTAGATCTTTGATGTTTCTCTCAGATGCACCGTCAAATACTGGAGTCGCAATTGGCAGACCGCCACGTAGGTTCTTGATAAGCGTGCGAACTTGATCGTCCGATAGCTCAGCAATATCTACTTCTTGACGGCTGTCACCTAGATCATAAACCTTCTGCAAGAACTCACGGAACTTAGCAAGTTCCTGTTGTTCTTTAACCATCTGGTTGATCTTGTCACCGATACCTTTCGCAGCTAGACCCAAGTGTACTTCTAGGATCTGACCAATGTTCATACGCGAAGGTACACCCAATGGGTTAAGAACGATGTCGACCGGCTGACCTTTCTCATCGTAAGGCATGTCTTCAACAGGGTTAATCTTAGAGATAACACCCTTGTTACCGTGACGACCCGCCATCTTATCACCAGGCTGGATACGACGTTTAACCGCTAGGTAAACCTTAACAATCTTAAGAACGCCAGGTGCTAGATCATCGCCTTGAGTGATCTTACGACGCTTAGTTTCGAACTTCTTATCGAAGTCAGCTTTAAGCTCATCGTTTTGCTCTGCAAGTTGCTCAAGTTGAGATTGCAGTGCGTCATCTTCAAGAGTCTGCTCTAACCACTGTTTGCGGTTAATGCTGTCAAGTTTCGCTTCCGAGTAACCACCAGCAATCAATACAGCGCGAACACGGTTAAGAAGGCCACCCTCAAGAATCTGGAATTCTTCAGTAAGGTCTTTCTTCGCTTCTTTCAGCTGCATTTGCTCAATTTCTAGAGCACGCTTGTCTTTCTCAACGCCATCGCGAGTGAAGACTTGAACGTCAATGATGGTACCTGAAACAGAGTTAGGTACACGTAGTGAAGTATCTTTAACGTCAGATGCTTTTTCACCGAAGATTGCACGTAGCAGTTTTTCTTCAGGAGTTAGCTGAGTTTCGCCTTTCGGAGTTACCTTACCAACTAGGATGTCGCCACCCTTAACTTCAGCACCAATGTAAACGATACCTGACTCATCTAGTTTAGATAGAGCAGCTTCACCTACGTTTGGAATATCAGCAGTGATCTCTTCAGAGCCAAGCTTAGTATCACGAGCCACACAAGATAGTTCTTGGATGTGAATAGTAGTAAAGCGATCTTCTTGTACTACACGCTCAGAAACTAGGATTGAATCCTCAAAGTTGTAACCGTTCCAAGGCATAAATGCGATACGCATGTTCTGACCAAGAGCCAGTTCACCAAGGTCGGTAGAAGGACCATCTGCTAGAACGTCACCTTTTGCTACTGGTTCGCCAGGTAGCACGGTAGGACGTTGGTTAATACAAGTGTTCTGGTTAGAACGCGTGTATTTAGTAAGGTTGTAAATGTCGATACCGGCTTCGCCTGGTACCAATTCATTTTCATTAACCTTAACTACGATGCGAGATGCGTCTACAGACTGAACCGAACCGCCGCGCTTAGCTACCGCTGTAACACCAGAGTCAACCGCAATATTGCGTTCAACACCAGTACCTACTAGTGGCTTATCAGCACGCAGAGTTGGAACTGCCTGACGTTGCATGTTTGCACCCATCAATGCACGGTTTGCATCATCGTGCTCTAGGAATGGGATCAAAGATGCAGCGATAGATACTACCTGGTTCGTAGCAACATCCATATAACTCACGTTTTCACGTGGGTGCAGACCTGATTCACCCTTCAAGCGGGCAGTGATTAGTTCGTCTGAGAATGTGTTGCTTTCAGTCAGTATGGTATTCGCCTGAGCGATAACGTATTGACCTTCTTCGATAGCAGACAGGTAATCAACGTCTTCGGTTACTACACCATCAACAACGCGACGGTATGGGGTTTCTAGGAAACCATACTCATTACAACGTGCGTAAGCAGATAGTGAGTTAATTAGACCGATGTTTGGACCTTCAGGAGTTTCGATCGGACATAGACGACCGTAGTGCGTAACGTGAACGTCACGAACCTCAAAGCCAGCACGCTCACGAGTTAGACCACCAGGACCTAACGCAGAGATACGACGCTTGTGAGTAACTTCTGAAAGCGGGTTGTTCTGATCCATAAACTGAGAAGAGCCAAAGAACTCTTTCACTGCCGCAGAAATTGGCTTAGCGTTGATCAGGTCTTGAGGCATGATTGCATCAAGATCACCAAGGCTCAAACGCTCTTTAACAGCACGTTCAACACGGACAAGACCTACACGGAATTGGTTTTCAGCCATTTCGCCCACAGAGCGAATACGACGGTTACCAAGGTGGTCAATATCATCAACTTCGCCTTTACCATTACGAATAGAGATGAGTTTCTTCATCACTTCAATGATATCAGTTTCGTCTAGGATACCTTGCTCACCAGCGTCTTCACGCATGATAGAGCTGTTGAACTTCATACGGCCTACAGTTGATAGGTCGTAGCGCTCTTCAGAGAAGAACAAGCTTTCGAATAGAGATTCAGCAGCTTCTTTCGTTGGTGGCTCGCCAGGACGCATCATGCGGTAGATTTCTACCAATGCAGAGATACGGTCTGTAGTGCTATCGCTACGAACAGTGTCTGACATGAATGGACCGTGATCTAGGTCATTCGTGAACAGAACCTCAAGCTTAGTGTGACCCGCTTGCGCAAGGTTAGCTAGGCTCTCTAGGCTGAACTCTTGGTTCGCGCCCACAACGATTTCGCCAGTGCTCTCGTCAATGTAATCTTTTGAAGCCACTTTGCCTACGATGTAGTCAACTGGTACTTCAATGAACTCAACGCCGTCTTTTTCAAGAGAACGGATATGACGAGCTGTAACACGACGGCCAGCTTCAACGTAAGTTTTGCCGTTTGCTTCAACATCAAATGAAGCAGTTTCGCCACGTAGACGCTCAGGAACCAACTCCATCATCAGAGTTTGGTTTTGAACTTCAAAGCGTACTTTATCGAAGAATAGATCTAGGATCTCTTCAGTCGATTTACCCAATGCACGTAGGATAATAGACGCTGGAAGCTTACGACGACGGTCGATACGAACGAACAAGTTATCCTTAGGATCGAACTCAAAGTCTAACCATGAGCCACGGTAAGGAATAACACGTGCGTTATATAAAACTTTACCAGAAGAGTGGGTCTTACCCTTATCGCTGTCGAAGAATACACCTGGGCTTCTGTGCAGCTGGGATACGATAACCCTCTCGGTACCATTAATCACGAAGGTACCATTGTCTGTCATGAGTGGAATTTCACCCATGTAGACTTCTTGTTCTTTAATATCTTTTACAGTACCAGCTGGTGCATCTTTATCGAATACAACTAGACGCAGTTTAACGCGCAGCGGTTTTGAATAAGTGACACCTCGGATTTGACATTCTTTAACATCAAATACTGGTTCACCAAGACGGTAGCTAACGTATTGCAGCTCAGAATTGCCGTTGTAGCTCTGAATTGGAAAAACAGAACGAAAAGCAGCTTCTAGACCGTATTGTCCTTCAGGATCCTGCTCGATAAATTTATCGAAAGAATCCAGCTGGATCGATAGCAGGTACGGGACGTCCAAAACTTGTGGACGAGTACCAAAATCCTTACGGATGCGCTTTTTCTCGGTATAAGAGTAAACCATGGGGTTCCTCAGCTCGCTGATAAGTGACCCAACTGTCTAATATTCGCTCAAAAATAAAAGACAGAGACTAACAACTGTTTAATATACAAACACTTCGATAAAAAAATCGAAGTGTTATGCGCGGATACAGGGTAGCTAAACAGAGAAAAAACACCCGTGCCCTACAGCGCAAAAAGGCCGGTGGTTAATAAACCACCAGCCATTAGCCATTCGGCTAAGAAACTAAGTAATAATTACTTAACTTCAACAGAAGCACCAGCTTCTTCTAGAGTAGCTTTAAGAGCTTCTGCTTCTTCTTTAGAAACAGCTTCTTTAAGCGGTGCTGGAGCACCATCAACTAGAGCTTTAGCTTCTTTAAGGCCTAGACCTGTAGCGCCACGTACTGCTTTGATAACAGATACTTTGTTACCGCCGATAGCAGTAAGAACTACGTCAAATTCAGTTTGCTCTTCAGCAGCTTCAGCCGCTGCGCCGCCAGCAACTACTGCAGCTGCAGCAGATACGCCGAATTTTTCTTCCATAGCTTCGATAAGCTCAACAACTTGCATTACAGACATTTCTGCAACTGCGTCTAGGATTTGCTCGTTAGTAATAGACATAACAATTCTCTTTTAAGTCAACAATAAGTTTATTTTGCAACCAGTAAAAAGCAAGGCTTAAGCCGCTGCTTCTTCTTTTTGGTCGCGTAGTGCAGCGATAGTACGTACCAGCTTGCCTGCAGAAGCTTCTTTCATGCACATCATTAGGCGTGCGATAGCTTCGTCGTAAGTTGGTAGTGTCGCTAATACATCTGCGTCAGTAACCGCGCCTTCAAATGCAGCAGCTTTGATCTCGAAATCTTTGTTCTCTTTAGCGAAGTCTTTGAAAAGACGCGCTGCGGCACCTGGGTGCTCGTTAGAGAATGCAACTAGAGTAGGACCAGTGAAAGTGTCAGTTAGACACTCATACTCAGTACCTTCCATTGCACGGCGTGCTAGTGTGTTACGCACAACTCTCATGTAAACGCCAGCTTCACGAGCTTGTTTACGTAGAGAAGTCATTGCGCCAACAGGAACGCCACGAGAATCAGCTACAACTGCAGAAAGTGCACCACTGGCAGCTTCGTTGACTTCAGCAACAATTGCTTTTTTGTCTTGAAGGTTTAAAGCCATTTTGGATTTGCTCCTGGTTGTCGTTACACCACTCACCAAAATTGGTGAGAGTAAAAACGGTGCAGTCCCAGAAGAAAGGCAATCTTTTGCAAGTTTGGCTTTCTATCAGTTCGGGCACCATCTACGTAGGTTTACTATTAAGTCACACCGCTAAAAAATAGCTTGTAACGCCTACGGTCTTGGATGGAGACTTACTCTTACATCGAGATGTTTGAGTCAGCCTCAACCACAAATATTAGGCGCGAAATTATACACTAATTTCACGCCTAAGCAAGGATTAGCTTGCTTGAGTGTCCAGGCTAGCCTGATCAACAGCAACACCAGCACCCATCGTAGTAGAGATGGTTACTTTCTTCAGGAAAGTACCTTTCGCTGAAGATGGCTTAGCTTTCTTAAGAGCAACTAGAAGTGACTCTAGGTTTTCTTGAAGCTGGCTAGCTTCGAAAGATGCTTTACCGATAGTAGTGTGGATGATGCCGTTTTTGTCGTTACGGTAACGAACCTGACCAGCTTTAGCGTTCTTAACCGCTTGAGCAACGTTAGGAGTTACAGTACCGACTTTAGGGTTTGGCATTAGACCGCGTGGACCTAGGATAGTACCTAGTTGACCAACTACGCGCATTGCATCTGGAGAAGCAACAACTACGTCGAAGTCCATTACACCCTTTTTAACTTGCTCAGCTAGGTCTTCCATACCAACGATGTCAGCACCAGCTTCTTTAGCAGCTTCTGCGTTTGCACCTTGAGTGAACACAGCAACGCGAATTTCACGACCAGTACCGTGAGGTAGTACAGTTGCACCACGTACGTTCTGATCTGATTTACGAGCGTCAATGCCAAGGTTAACAGCAACGTCAACACTTTCATTGAATTTAGCTGTTGCTAGTTCTTTAAGAAGAGCAACTGCTTCGTTGATTTCGTACTCTTTAGTAACATCAACTTTGTCGCGAATAACGCGCATACGCTTAGTAAGTTTTGCCATCTTATTAACCCTCTACCACTAGGCCCATTGAACGAGCAGTACCCGCGATAGTGCGCTTCATCGCTTCGATGTCAGCGCCAGTCATATCAGCAGCTTTAGTTTCTGCGATCTCTTGAACTTGAGCGTCAGTTACAGTACCAACTTTCTCAGTGTTCGGACGACCAGAACCAGACTTAATGCCAGCTGCTTTAAGCAGAAGAACTGCTGCAGGTGGAGTCTTAGTTTCGAACGTGAAAGAACGGTCGTTGTATACAGAGATAACAACTGGGATTGGTAGACCTTTCTCAACAGATTCTGTTTTTGCGTTGAACGCTTTACAGAATTCCATGATGTTCACACCGTGTTGACCTAGAGCAGGACCAACCGGTGGCGACGGGTTCGCCATACCTGCTGCAACTTGCAGTTTGATATAAGCTTCAACTTTCTTAGCCATGATATTTCCTAATTTTGGGTAATAGCGCTGCCTTACGGCCAGCTCCCCGTTGTTTTAAAAACGCTTTACTTCACGCAAGGAAGTAAAGAGGCGCGAATTATAGATACAATTCACGCCCCAAACAAGCCCTAAAGCCTATTTTTTAGTCAACTTTTTCAACTTGACCGAATTCGAGTTCTACCGGTGTTGCACGACCGAAGATCGATACAGACACTTTTAGACGGCTCTTCTCATAATCCACTTCTTCAACGGTACCGTTGAAATCAGCAAATGGACCATCGTTTACACGAACAATCTCACCCGCTTCGTACATTGTACGAGGACGAGGAGCTTCACTTGCTTTCTCAAGACGATTCAAGATAGCGTCAGCTTCTTTGTCCGTGATAGGTGCAGGTTTATCTGAAGTTCCACCAATAAAGCCCATAACGCGTGGAACGCTACGTACTAGGTGCCATGACTCATCGTTCATAATCATTTGAACAAGTACATAACCTGGGAAGAATTTACGTTCACTCTTACGACGCTGACCAGCGCGCATCTCGACAACTTCTTCAGTTGGTACCAATACATCGCCAAACAGTTCTTCCATATCATGCATTCTGATATGTTCACGAAGAGAGTTTGCTACGCGGCCTTCAAAACCAGAAAAGGCCTGAACCACGTACCAACGTTTCTTTGGAGCTTCACTCATGAATTAAAACCCTCACACCCCAGTCGCTAGAGCAACAAGACGAACCATAATTCCGTCAATGCCCCAAAGCGCTAGAGCCATAACAATACTTACAGCCAATACGATCAAAGTAGTTTGCATAGTTTCTTGGCGAGTTGGCCAAACAACCTTGCGGATCTCCATACGAGATTCACGTGCAAATACGATCGCAGCTTTACCTTTAGTAGTCGTAGCGGCTACACCTAGAGCGATTGCAATTAAAACAACCACACCAGCAGCGCGAGCTACTACAGACATTTCACCATACAGGTAATTTCCCACAACAGCAGCGGCTAGCAGAACAAAAGCGACAATCCACTTGAAGATGTCTGCTGCACTTGAGCTATCAGGAGTTTCTGCATTTGCTTTCATAAAACTAACCTGTGACAAGTCTTACTATAGACGACAATAACCCCGCTGTTGCAGGGCCTATTCATTAGTGTTGAAAATCAACACCTTCTTTTCCGAACTTTCTTTCTAATACAGGCTATAAAACCCACAATAGAAATGAAAATTCTCAAAATTCTTTGCTTGTTAGACGATAAAAAGATCAATTTATCTTCTAATCATAAACAGTAGCGCAGAAAAAGGGCATCAAATGATGCCCTTTTGTTTAGATTTCGTCAATTATTAATCGAAAATCTTAGCAACAACACCAGCACCAACGGTACGGCCACCTTCGCGGATTGCGAAACGTAGACCTTCATCCATTGCGATTGGAGCGATTAGCTCAACAGTCATTTGAACGTTGTCACCTGGCATTACCATCTCTACGCCTTCAGGTAGAGTGATGTCGCCTGTTACGTCAGTTGTACGGAAGTAGAACTGTGGACGGTAACCCTTGAAGAAAGGAGTGTGACGGCCGCCTTCGTCTTTAGAAAGTACGTATACTTCAGACTCAAACTTAGTGTGTGGGTTGATAGAACCTTTAGCTGAAAGTACTTGACCACGTTCAACGTCATCACGCTTAGTACCACGTAGAAGTGCACCAACGTTCTCACCTGCACGACCTTCGTCAAGCAGCTTACGGAACATTTCAACACCAGTACAAGTAGTAAGAGTAGTTTCTTTAATACCAACGATTTCTACTTCGTCACCAACGCGTAGGATACCGCGCTCGATACGACCAGTAACTACTGTACCACGACCCTGGATTGAGAATACATCTTCAATAGGAAGTAGGAACGGTAGATCAACAGCACGCTCTGGAAGTGGAATGTAAGAATCTAGTGCTTCTGCAAGCTCAACAATCTTGTCTTCCCACTCTTTTTCGCCGTTTAGAGCGCCAAGTGCAGAACCTTGAATTACAGGAAGATCATCTCCTGGGTATTCGTACTCAGAAAGAAGTTCACGAACTTCCATTTCTACTAGCTCAAGTAGCTCTTCGTCATCAACCATGTCACATTTGTTCATGAATACGATGATGTAAGGGATACCAACCTGACGACCAAGTAGGATGTGCTCACGAGTTTGTGGCATAGGGCCATCTGTAGCAGCAACAACTAGGATACCGCCGTCCATTTGAGCAGCACCAGTGATCATGTTTTTAACATAATCGGCGTGTCCAGGACAGTCTACGTGTGCGTAGTGACGTTCAGGAGTATCGTACTCTACGTGAGAAGTAGCGATTGTGATACCGCGCTCACGCTCTTCAGGAGCGTTATCGATAGATGCGAAGTCTTTAGCTTCACCACCGTATACTTTTGACAAAGTAGTACAGATAGCAGCAGTTAGAGTTGTTTTACCGTGGTCAACGTGGCCGATAGTACCAACGTTTACGTGCGGTTTCGTACGTTCAAATTTTTCTTTAGACACGAGCGTGTTCCTCTAGGTACGGTTTATAAAGTGGCTTTGTAGACCACGCAACCAAATAAATTGGATGTAAAGTATATATCAAAAGGAAATATTTGCTTGAGAGCTGGTGCTGATAGGCGGATTTGAACCGCCGACCTCACCCTTACCAAGGGTGCGCTCTACCAACTGAGCTATATCAGCACACGATAGATTGGAGCGGGCAGCGGGAATCGAACCCGCATCATCAGCTTGGAAGGCTGAGGTAATAGCCATTATACGATGCCCGCAACACGTAACTCTTCGAGCTATTTCCTTAAGAAATTGGTGGTGGGAGATGGATTCGAACCATCGAAGGCAGTGCCGTCAGATTTACAGTCTGATCCCTTTGGCCACTCGGGAACCCCACCAAATTTTGCTTTCATAAAGAAAGTGGTGCCGACTACCGGAATCGAACTGGTGACCTACTGATTACAAGTCAGTTGCTCTACCTACTGAGCTAAGTCGGCACATAAGTGGAGCGCATTCTATTGGATGATTTCGAACCTTGCAATAAGAAAATGCAAAAAATCTTCAGATTTTGTATTTACGTTGAGCAACGACTAATTTTTCGGCATGTTTAAAGGAAATCACCACACCTTTGTCGTCGTACAATTGAAATATTTGTCTCTTCATGTATGTTGAGGCGATGCAGAAAAGGAAGGCTCAAATCAATGAATCCACACATAAATTTCAACCGACACCAATGGGCGGAGCTAAGAGCATCTGTGCCTATGGTGCTATCTGATTCGGACATTGTAGAGTTGCGTGGTATCAATGAAAAGTTGGATACTCGCGAAGTAGAAGAAATTTACCTTCCCCTATCTCGACTTCTTAACCTACATGCGGGCTCTCAGCAGCGCCGTCAGCGTGTTTTAGATACCTTCTTGAACAAAGAGGACAGTCACAGCCCTTTCATTGTAGGAATCGCTGGTAGCGTCGCAGTAGGCAAGAGCACTACCGCACGTGTCATGCAAGCCCTACTCTCACGCTGGGGAGACCACCCTAAAGTGGCTCTTATTACTACAGACGGTTTTCTTTACCCAAATGAAGTGCTCGAAGAAAAGGGGATAATGCACCGAAAAGGTTTTCCTGAATCTTACGACATTCAAAAATTGGTTGATTTCGTATCGGATGTTAAAGCAGGTAAAGAAAAGGTTGAAGCACCTATCTACTCACACCTCACCTATAACATTACCGATGAAGTGGAAGTAGTTGATAGACCGGATATTTTGATCTTAGAGGGACTAAACGTACTTCAATCAGGAATGGACTATCCAGAACAACCACATCGCGTTTTCGTTTCGGACTTTCTTGATTTTTCCATTTATGTGGATGCCGATAGCACCTTGATTCAGCAGTGGTATGTGCAACGATTTTTGAAATTTCGTTCTGGTGCATTCAAAAAGCCCAACTCTTATTTTGGGCATTACACTAAACTGAGCGAAGAACAGGCCGTAGCTAAAGCATGCTCAATTTGGGCCGACATCAATGGCAAAAACCTAGTCTCAAATATTCAGCCAACTAAAATTAGAGCAAACCTGATCCTCAGGAAAGGCGTTGATCATAAAGTCGATCAAATCCTATTAAGAAGCTGATCTAACAGAAATTTCTCCACCGACAAAAGATTCAATCTGATTGCCAGTGTCGAGCAATAAAGCGCCTTGTTGATCAATACCTTTGCACGTGCCGAACACTTCTCGGTTACCCATAATCAACTTAATCGGCTGTTCCAAGAAATTATCGTATTGATTCCATTGTTCTAGGAAGGGGGTTAATCCTTGATGTTCATAGATACTAATCGCGTCGTGTAATTTTTTTGTCATCACAATCACGATCTCATTCCTAGAAATAGCCAGATCACCTACAATCTCTTTTAAGCTAGTCCAAGGCTGACCAATACCTTGCACATGCTCTGGCATTGATACATTAAGTCCAATACCTATCACTAGGTTAGCGGCGTCACCCGCCTGTCCTGACAATTCAACTAATATGCCTGCAAGTTTCTTATTGTCAAAGTACACATCATTTGGCCACTTGAGCTTGAGGCCTTGTATACCTAACTCTTCAAGGGCATCTACAAGCGCTAGACCGATGACCAGACTTATGCCCATAGCTGCAGGAAGGCCCGCCTCCAGACGCCAGTACATTGAGTAATAGATATTTGAGCCAAAAGGAGATACCCATTCACGGCCACGGCGTCCACGCCCTTGAGTTTGATATTCAGCAACACAAACACTTCCTGATTGAAGCGCTTTCTGTCCCAACATATGTTGATTTGTCGAATCAATAATAGGGATCACTTCTACCGGTAATTCCAGTTTTTCAACCAACAACTGATTATTCAACAGATCCAGAGGTTGCTCTAGCCTATACCCCTTGCCTTTGACACTATAGATATCAATACCAAGTTCTTGGATGGATTTAATATGTCTCGCAATAGCAGCTCTAGAGACACCGAAATGCTCGCCAAGCTGTTCTCCTGAGCAAAACTCGCCCTTGCTAAGCTCCTGAATTAATTTGAGTTTAAAGCTAAAGTCTTTCAATTGGCTTCACCATCAAAAATAGCGTTAAGGTTGGTTTCGCTAGTGCGCCCCATAAATCGGACTTCATGTTCCAGGGTAATCTGATATTTCTGCCACACCGTTTGTTTCACATGCCAAGCTACAGACAAAACATCTTGAGCTGTCGCATCATTGAAATTTACGATAACTAAGGCCTGCTGGTCGTGAACCCTTGCACCACCATGGGTGTACCCCTTGAGGTTAGCATTATCAATAAGCCAGCCGGCTGCAATCTTGATGTTATCTCCCGCGGGGTAACCAACTATGCTCGGATAGCGTAGTTTTAGCTCATCAAATTGAGCGTTAGAGATTACGGGGTTTTTGAAGAAGCTTCCCGCATTACCCATAACCCTTGGGTCAGGCAATTTTGATTGACGAACCTGACAAACAGCATCAAAGATTTTTTGCGCGGTTGGTTCACCTTCAATCAGTTGTTGCAGTGCGCCGTAGCCCGTTTTAGGGCTCCAAGTTTTTGGCAGTTTAAAACCAACTTTAGTGATCAGTGCCTTACCGGATAGTTGTTGTTTAAATATGGAGTCTCGATAACCAAAATTGCATTGATCCGAAGCCAGTCGCCTCAATGTGAATGACTGCAGATCTAGATACTCAACAAAGTCACATACATCCTTCAATTCCACGCCATAAGCCCCAATATTTTGGATAGGCGCTGTCCCAGCACAGCCAGGAATCAAAGCAAGATTTTCCAAACCCGGCATTTCCTTTTCGACTGTCCACTGAACCAGTTTTGGCCAATCTTCTCCAGACGAAATCTCAAGAAAATAGAAGTTCTCATCTTCAGTAACTCGCTTCCCCTTCAATCTATTTAATACCGCTACTCCAGCAAAATACTCGGTAAATAGCATATTACTCCCCGTGCCTATAGGAAGTTTGGGCAAATGTTTCCACTCCGGGTTGCGATAGATTTCGATAAGATCTTCTACTGAACTCGCTTCCACAAGAAAATCGCAGTTCGTTTTAATCGAAAATGTATGGTAGAGAGAAAGTTCCGCTTGAGGGGTTATATGCATCATAGAAATAATTGTTCCATTCCCTTATCGAGATTCCAAAAGGTAGTGTTTGCCACTTTCCCTTATAATACTGGAACAAACTCAATTCCGCAGTTAATTAATGAACAGTCTGATTATCAAAGAGTTGGAGCCTCTGCGTTTGCCGCTCCTAAAAAAATTATACAAATCCCACTACCCTTCGACCAAAATAAAGGCTGGTGAAAAGATCATTGTGGCGGAGCGTGACTCGCAAATCGTGGGGGTCGTACGATATCGTAAGTTAGATAAGTGGGAACTACTGACCGGTATGCTCGTTATTCCTGAAGTGCGAAATCAAGGTATTGCTTCACAGCTTTTACACTTTAGCCAAAATGACATTTTGCAGGACAATTTTTTCTGCTTTGCGTATAAACATCTAGAGCAACTGTACAAGGCTCACGGATTTAAAACTATTCCAGTAGAAGAACTCCCTTCTACATTAGCCAAGCTATATTTACGCTACACTCAGACGGGAAAGCCACTAATTGTCATGCAATATCACAGTTAACTAATTTCAAGATAATTGTTTACCAATTCATCTAGGCACTAAAGCTGCAAATTTGGTAAAATAACAGGCTAGATCAGCCCTTTACAGGACTTAATATTCATAATGGTTTTAGCTAAGAATGTCATCGATGGACTCAAAGCAGTTCCCGTTGATCCAAAAGACTTTAGAACACTTTATTCGGCTAAAGAGTTCAAAGCACAGCTATTAGAGCTTATCAAAACAGCCAAGAAGCGTATCTACATTGCCGCCTTGTATCTTGAGGACGACGAAGCAGGACGAGAGGTCTTTGATGAGATCTACAAGGCAAAGCAAGCTAATCCAGGATTAGATGTTCAGATCTGTGTAGATTGGCATAGAGCTCAACGTGGCCTAATAGGTGCCGAGTCATCTGATGGCAATGCTGCTATGTACACAAAGATGGCTGAGTCTCACAAACATACCGTTCCCGTTTACGGTGTGCCAGTCCGCGGTAAAGAAGTATTCGGTGTATTACATCTTAAAGGTTTTATCTTTGACGATACCGTTCTTTATAGTGGCGCAAGCATTAACAACATCTATCTACATCACCAAGAAAAATATCGTTTTGATCGATATCATCTAATCAATAGCCCTGCAATTGCCGATGCCATGGCTAACTATATTATGGATGCACTCATTAAAAACCCTGCAGTTAATACACTGACAGAAAAAGAGCGTCCAACCACTAAGTCATTAAAAAGTGCAATTCGTCAATTGAGAGCAAGCCTAGCGGTAACTAACTACCGCTTTGATAGTTCAGATGTTTCCGACGGAAATGTATCGGTTACACCTATTGTCGGTGTAGGAAAACGTAGAAACTTTCTCAATATGGCCATCGTTCAATTACTGCGAGATGCCAAAGAAGAAATCACCATCTGCACTCCTTACTTTAACTTCCCTAAGAGTGTTGCAAAGGAGCTAAAGAAAGCGCTGCGACGCGGGGTTAAAGTAACGGTTATTGTAGGTGACAAAACTGCCAACGATTTTTTCATTGATCCTGAAGAAGAGTTTAAAACAGTTGGTGGGCTACCTTATCTATATGAGATGAATCTACGTCGTTTCTTGAAAGCCAATGAAGCGAATATTGCTTGCCGTAAATTGGACATCCTTCTTTGGAAGCACGACTCCAACAGTTATCACTTAAAAGGATTATGGGTAGATAAGCAGAACATGCTGCTAACTGGCAATAACTTAAATCCTAGGGCTTGGAAATTAGACTTGGAAAATGCCTTGTTAGTTAGAGATCCGCAAGGCTATCTAAAATCTCAGTTTGAACAAGAGTTTGAGAATATCCAAGAGAACACCCAACGTATAGGAAGTTACAAACATATTGAAAAGATTGAACACTACCCAGAGGCCGTACAAAAGCTATTACGTAAAATAACGCGTGTCCAAGCTGATAGGGTACTCAAACAGCTTCTTTAACTTTATTAATTCTATCATCGAATAAGAGGCTCCTGTGGAAACATAGGGGCCTTTTTTGGAGTTGCTTCTGCTCTCAGCAAAAGATTAAATCAGTCGAACTGAATGTCCAAAATTGGAAAACATTGCCACTAGTATCGAGTGACTTCAATATATGGAAAGGGTGAACTAAGCCGGCATTCCAGAAATTCGATGGCGCTTTCGTCCAAATGGGCTTTTAACCCAGTTTCAGTGCTGCTTCGAAAAAGCAATAGATGTAAAAAAGGCCCTAGTCTTTCGACTAAGGCCTTTAATATGGCAGGGGTGGAGAGATTCGAACTCCCAACACGCGGATTTGGAATCCGCTGCTCTGCCAATTGGAGCTACACCCCTAAAATTTTTGGTTTCTTAAATCTGAAAAAACCCCGCATAAAGCGAGGTCTTCAGAATAAGTGGCGGAGTGGACGGGACTCGAACCCGCGACCCCCGGCGTGACAGGCCGGTATTCTAACCAACTGAACTACCACTCCGCACCAATTTGTTATTGTCTTGAAGTCTTACTCGCGTTGCTTCAATACAATCTAATTTAAAGCCTGGCGATGTCCTACTCTCACATGGGGAAACCCCACACTACCATCGGCGCTATTATGTTTCACTTCTGAGTTCGGCATGGAATCAGGTGGGTCCACAATGCTATGGTCGCCAAGCAAATTTTAAAATTCGGAAAGCTAATATCTAAAAGTTCTTAATACACATTCAAAGTTCTTACTTCGAGTCCACAAAACCCCTTGGGTGTTGTATGGTTAAGCCTCACGGGCAATTAGTACAGGTTAGCTCAATGCCTCGCAGCACTTACACACCCTGCCTATCAACGTTCTAGTCTTGAACAACCCTTTAGGACACTTAAAGTGCCAGGGAAGACTCATCTCAGGGCTCGCTTCCCGCTTAGATGCTTTCAGCGGTTATCGATTCCGAACTTAGCTACCGGGCAATGCCATTGGCATGACAACCCGAACACCAGAGGTTCGTCCACTCCGGTCCTCTCGTACTAGGAGCAGCCCCCTTCAATCTTCCAACGCCCACGGCAGATAGGGACCGAACTGTCTCACGACGTTCTAAACCCAGCTCGCGTACCACTTTAAATGGCGAACAGCCATACCCTTGGGACCGACTTCAGCCCCAGGATGTGATGAGCCGACATCGAGGTGCCAAACACCGCCGTCGATATGAACTCTTGGGCGGTATCAGCCTGTTATCCCCGGAGTACCTTTTATCCGTTGAGCGATGGCCCTTCCATTCAGAACCACCGGATCACTATGACCTGCTTTCGCACCTGCTCGAATTGTCATTCTCGCAGTCAAGCGGGCTTATGCCATTGCACTAACCACACGATGTCCAACCGTGTTTAGCCCACCTTCGTGCTCCTCCGTTACTCTTTGGGAGGAGACCGCCCCAGTCAAACTACCCACCAGGCACTGTCCGCAATCCCGATAAGGGACCAACGTTAGAACATCAAGCATACAAGGGTGGTATTTCAAGGACGGCTCCAACGATACTAGCGTACCGTCTTCAAAGCCTCCCACCTATCCTACACATGTAGGGTCAATGTTCAGTGCCAAGCTGTAGTAAAGGTTCACGGGGTCTTTCCGTCTAGCCGCGGGTACACTGCATCTTCACAGCGATTTCAATTTCACTGAGTCTCGGGTGGAGACAGCGTGGCCATCATTACGCCATTCGTGCAGGTCGGAACTTACCCGACAAGGAATTTCGCTACCTTAGGACCGTTATAGTTACGGCCGCCGTTTACCGGGGCTTCGATCAAGAGCTTCGACCGAAGTCTAACCCCATCAATTAACCTTCCGGCACCGGGCAGGCGTCACACCGTATACGTCATCTTACGATTTTGCACAGTGCTGTGTTTTTAATAAACAGTTGCAGCCACCTGGTATCTGCGACTCCTAGTAGCTCCATCCGCAAGGGACTTCACCGCCAAGAGCGTACCTTCTCCCGAAGTTACGGTACCATTTTGCCTAGTTCCTTCACCCGAGTTCTCTCAAGCGCCTTGGTATTCTCTACCCGACCACCTGTGTCGGTTTGGGGTACGATTTCTTATAATCTGAAGCTTAGAGGCTTTTCCTGGAAGCATGGCATCAATGACTTCACTGCACGTAGCAGCTCGACATCGTATCTCAGCGTTAAGAAAGTCCGGATTTACCTAAACTTTCCGCCTACATACTTGAACCTGGACAACCATCGCCAGGCCCACCTAGCCTTCTCCGTCCCCCCATCGCAATTATAAGAAGTACGGGAATATTAACCCGTTTCCCATCGACTACGCCTTTCGGCCTCGCCTTAGGGGTCGACTTACCCTGCCCCGATTAACGTTGGACAGGAACCCTTGGTCTTCCGGCGAGGGAGTTTTTCACTCCCTTTATCGTTACTCATGTCAGCATTCGCACTTCTGATACGTCCAGCAGCCCTTACAGACCACCTTCAACCGCTTACAGAACGCTCCCCTACCCCGCATACAAAAGTATGCAGCCGCAGCTTCGGTGTATAGCTTAGCCCCGTTACATCTTCCGCGCAGGCCGACTCGACCAGTGAGCTATTACGCTTTCTTTAAATGATGGCTGCTTCTAAGCCAACATCCTGGCTGTCTGAGCCTTCCCACATCGTTTCCCACTTAGCTATACTTTGGGACCTTAGCTGGCGGTCTGGGTTGTTTCCCTCTCCACGACGGACGTTAGCACCCGCCGTGTGTCTCCCGGATAGTACTCAATGGTATTCGGAGTTTGCAAAGGGTTGGTAAGTCGGGATGACCCCCTAGCCTTAACAGTGCTCTACCCCCATTGGTATTCGTCCGAGGCGCTACCTAAATAGCTTTCGGGGAGAACCAGCTATCTCCAGGTTTGATTGGCCTTTCACCCCTAGCCACAAGTCATCCGCTAATTTTTCAACATTAGTCGGTTCGGTCCTCCAGTTGATGTTACTCAACCTTCAACCTGCCCATGGCTAGATCACCTGGTTTCGGGTCTAATTCTAGCAACTCGACGCCCAGTTAAGACTCGGTTTCCCTACGGCTCCCCTATACGGTTAACCTTGCTACTAAAATTAAGTCGCTGACCCATTATACAAAAGGTACGCAGTCACGCTTCGAGGCGCTCCTACTGCTTGTACGTACACGGTTTCAGGTTCTATTTCACTCCCCTCACAGGGGTTCTTTTCGCCTTTCCCTCACGGTACTGGTTCACTATCGGTCAGTCAGTAGTATTTAGCCTTGGAGGATGGTCCCCCCATGTTCAAACAGGATATCACGTGTCCCGCCTTACTCGTTTTCACTTAAAATGCGTTGTCGGTTACGGGGCTATCACCCTATACTGCGAGACTTTCCAGACTCTTCACCTGACGCATTAAAAGCTTAAGGGCTAATCCAATTTCGCTCGCCGCTACTTTCGGAATCTCGGTTGATTTCTCTTCCTCCGGGTACTTAGATGTTTCAGTTCCCCGGGTTTGCCTCGTTATGCTATGTATTCACATAACGATACGTGCTTATGCACGTGGGTTTCCCCATTCAGAAATCCCAGACTCAAATGGTTATTACTACCTAATCTGGGCTTATCGCAAGTTATTACGTCTTTCATCGCCTCTGACTGCCAAGGCATCCACCGTGTACGCTTAGTCACTTAACCATACAACCCCAAAGGGTCTTGCTTAACGCAATACGCTTGCTACAGCGTAGTATGACGTTTCCAAGGTGCGTTATCTCTTTATTATGAGCGAGATAACATTCGATTTTGCCGGACTCAAATTTGAATGCACTCTGGCAAGAGTACATTCCCAAGAACACTTGAATGTGTGTTGGTACCTACATCATAAAGACATAGGATTTGAGAACTTTTAAATTTGAACAACAATGAAATCACATTGTTGTTCGTCAGCTTTCCAAATTGTTAAAGAGCATGATTCTTTGCTAATAAATAGCTTACGAAACCATTTTTAAGAGTACTTAAGCAAATACGCTTAAAGATGGTGGAGCTATGCGGGATCGAACCGCAGACCTCCTGCGTGCAAGGCAGGCGCTCTCCCAGCTGAGCTATAGCCCCATCTTGGTATTTTTTCTTAAACAAGGCAGATTGTGAGGCCGTGTACATCAGTACACAACGAAGAATCTAACGCAGTATAAGGAAAAATTGGTGGGTCTGAGTGGACTTGAACCACCGACCTCCCGCTTATCAGGCGAGCGCTCTAACCAGCTGAGCTACAGACCCAATTTTTCACAAAACAGTACAAGTACCATTTCGCAAAATACTCTCTTTACTTTCTAAACCGTATCAATCTGTGTGGACACTCATCGTGAGTAATCATCGTATAAGGAGGTGATCCAGCCCCAGGTTCCCCTAGGGCTACCTTGTTACGACTTCACCCCAGTCATGAACCACAAAGTGGTGAGCGTCCTCCCGAAGGTTAAACTACCCACTTCTTTTGCAGCCCACTCCCATGGTGTGACGGGCGGTGTGTACAAGGCCCGGGAACGTATTCACCGTGACATTCTGATTCACGATTACTAGCGATTCCGACTTCATGGAGTCGAGTTGCAGACTCCAATCCGGACTACGACGCACTTTTTGGGATTCGCTCACCATCGCTGGTTGGCCGCCCTCTGTATGCGCCATTGTAGCACGTGTGTAGCCCTACTCGTAAGGGCCATGATGACTTGACGTCGTCCCCACCTTCCTCCGGTTTATCACCGGCAGTCTCCCTGGAGTTCCCACCATTACGTGCTGGCAAACAAGGATAAGGGTTGCGCTCGTTGCGGGACTTAACCCAACATTTCACAACACGAGCTGACGACAGCCATGCAGCACCTGTCTCAGAGTTCCCGAAGGCACCAATCCATCTCTGGAAAGTTCTCTGGATGTCAAGAGTAGGTAAGGTTCTTCGCGTTGCATCGAATTAAACCACATGCTCCACCGCTTGTGCGGGCCCCCGTCAATTCATTTGAGTTTTAATCTTGCGACCGTACTCCCCAGGCGGTCTACTTAACGCGTTAGCTCCGAAAGCCACGGCTCAAGGCCACAACCTCCAAGTAGACATCGTTTACGGCGTGGACTACCAGGGTATCTAATCCTGTTTGCTCCCCACGCTTTCGCATCTGAGTGTCAGTATCTGTCCAGGGGGCCGCCTTCGCCACTGGTATTCCTTCAGATCTCTACGCATTTCACCGCTACACCTGAAATTCTACCCCCCTCTACAGTACTCTAGCCTGCCAGTTTCAAATGCGGTTCCGAGGTTGAGCCCCGGGCTTTCACATCTGACTTAACAAACCACCTGCATGCGCTTTACGCCCAGTAATTCCGATTAACGCTCGCACCCTCCGTATTACCGCGGCTGCTGGCACGGAGTTAGCCGGTGCTTCTTCTGTCGCTAACGTCAAACACATAAGCTATTAACTTATATATCTTCCTCACGACTGAAAGTACTTTACAACCCGAAGGCCTTCTTCATACACGCGGCATGGCTGCATCAGGCTTTCGCCCATTGTGCAATATTCCCCACTGCTGCCTCCCGTAGGAGTCTGGACCGTGTCTCAGTTCCAGTGTGGCTGATCATCCTCTCAGACCAGCTAGGGATCGTCGCCTTGGTGAGCCATTACCTCACCAACTAGCTAATCCCACCTGGGCATATCCTGAAGCGAGAGGCCCGAAGGTCCCCCTCTTTGGTCCGTAGACGTTATGCGGTATTAGCTATCGTTTCCAATAGTTATCCCCCACATCAGGGCAATTTCCCAGGCATTACTCACCCGTCCGCCGCTCGACGCCCAATAAATCACCCGAAGGGTCAATATTGTCGTTTCCGCTCGACTTGCATGTGTTAGGCCTGCCGCCAGCGTTCAATCTGAGCCATGATCAAACTCTTCAATTAAAGTTTTTTGGTCTTTCGACCGGCTCAATGAATACTGACTTCAAAACTGTTCCTTACTCGAAAGTAAGAAGTAATTTTAAAGCTATTATCGTTCCAACAGAACGATAATGAATTGACTGTGCCAATGATTAAAAATCATTGTATTGGTCACTCAGTTCATTGATAAATCTTTTCGATTATCATCAACGAGTGCCCACACAGATTGATAGGTTTAAATTGTTAAAGAGCGTGCTTTAAGTGCCTTAACACTTAAGCAGGTCGCATATATTACGCGACTGACTGTTAAAGTCAACATAAAACTCTAAATAAATTAGAATCTTATGGTGACTCGCTTCAATAGAAGCAAGTCTAAAATTAAAGCCTGGCGATGTCCTACTCTCACATGGGGAAACCCCACACTACCATCGGCGCTATTATGTTTCACTTCTGAGTTCGGCATGGAATCAGGTGGGTCCACAATGCTATGGTCGCCAAGCAAATTTTAAAATTCGGAAAGCTATTATCTAAAAGTTCTTAATACACATTCAAAGTTCTTACTTCGAGTCCACAAAACCCCTTGGGTGTTGTATGGTTAAGCCTCACGGGCAATTAGTACAGGTTAGCTCAATGCCTCGCAGCACTTACACACCCTGCCTATCAACGTTCTAGTCTTGAACAACCCTTTAGGACACTTAAAGTGCCAGGGAAGACTCATCTCAGGGCTCGCTTCCCGCTTAGATGCTTTCAGCGGTTATCGATTCCGAACTTAGCTACCGGGCAATGCCATTGGCATGACAACCCGAACACCAGAGGTTCGTCCACTCCGGTCCTCTCGTACTAGGAGCAGCCCCCTTCAATCTTCCAACGCCCACGGCAGATAGGGACCGAACTGTCTCACGACGTTCTAAACCCAGCTCGCGTACCACTTTAAATGGCGAACAGCCATACCCTTGGGACCGACTTCAGCCCCAGGATGTGATGAGCCGACATCGAGGTGCCAAACACCGCCGTCGATATGAACTCTTGGGCGGTATCAGCCTGTTATCCCCGGAGTACCTTTTATCCGTTGAGCGATGGCCCTTCCATTCAGAACCACCGGATCACTATGACCTGCTTTCGCACCTGCTCGAATTGTCATTCTCGCAGTCAAGCGGGCTTATGCCATTGCACTAACCACACGATGTCCAACCGTGTTTAGCCCACCTTCGTGCTCCTCCGTTACTCTTTGGGAGGAGACCGCCCCAGTCAAACTACCCACCAGGCACTGTCCGCAATCCCGATAAGGGACCAACGTTAGAACATCAAGCATACAAGGGTGGTATTTCAAGGACGGCTCCAACGATACTAGCGTACCGTCTTCAAAGCCTCCCACCTATCCTACACATGTAGGGTCAATGTTCAGTGCCAAGCTGTAGTAAAGGTTCACGGGGTCTTTCCGTCTAGCCGCGGGTACACTGCATCTTCACAGCGATTTCAATTTCACTGAGTCTCGGGTGGAGACAGCGTGGCCATCATTACGCCATTCGTGCAGGTCGGAACTTACCCGACAAGGAATTTCGCTACCTTAGGACCGTTATAGTTACGGCCGCCGTTTACCGGGGCTTCGATCAAGAGCTTCGACCGAAGTCTAACCCCATCAATTAACCTTCCGGCACCGGGCAGGCGTCACACCGTATACGTCATCTTACGATTTTGCACAGTGCTGTGTTTTTAATAAACAGTTGCAGCCACCTGGTATCTGCGACTCCTAGTAGCTCCATCCGCAAGGGACTTCACCGCCAAGAGCGTACCTTCTCCCGAAGTTACGGTACCATTTTGCCTAGTTCCTTCACCCGAGTTCTCTCAAGCGCCTTGGTATTCTCTACCCGACCACCTGTGTCGGTTTGGGGTACGATTTCTTATAATCTGAAGCTTAGAGGCTTTTCCTGGAAGCATGGCATCAATGACTTCACTGCACGTAGCAGCTCGACATCGTATCTCAGCGTTAAGAAAGTCCGGATTTACCTAAACTTTCCGCCTACATACTTGAACCTGGACAACCATCGCCAGGCCCACCTAGCCTTCTCCGTCCCCCCATCGCAATTATAAGAAGTACGGGAATATTAACCCGTTTCCCATCGACTACGCCTTTCGGCCTCGCCTTAGGGGTCGACTTACCCTGCCCCGATTAACGTTGGACAGGAACCCTTGGTCTTCCGGCGAGGGAGTTTTTCACTCCCTTTATCGTTACTCATGTCAGCATTCGCACTTCTGATACGTCCAGCAGCCCTTACAGACCACCTTCAACCGCTTACAGAACGCTCCCCTACCCCGCATACAAAAGTATGCAGCCGCAGCTTCGGTGTATAGCTTAGCCCCGTTACATCTTCCGCGCAGGCCGACTCGACCAGTGAGCTATTACGCTTTCTTTAAATGATGGCTGCTTCTAAGCCAACATCCTGGCTGTCTGAGCCTTCCCACATCGTTTCCCACTTAGCTATACTTTGGGACCTTAGCTGGCGGTCTGGGTTGTTTCCCTCTCCACGACGGACGTTAGCACCCGCCGTGTGTCTCCCGGATAGTACTCAATGGTATTCGGAGTTTGCAAAGGGTTGGTAAGTCGGGATGACCCCCTAGCCTTAACAGTGCTCTACCCCCATTGGTATTCGTCCGAGGCGCTACCTAAATAGCTTTCGGGGAGAACCAGCTATCTCCAGGTTTGATTGGCCTTTCACCCCTAGCCACAAGTCATCCGCTAATTTTTCAACATTAGTCGGTTCGGTCCTCCAGTTGATGTTACTCAACCTTCAACCTGCCCATGGCTAGATCACCTGGTTTCGGGTCTAATTCTAGCAACTCGACGCCCAGTTAAGACTCGGTTTCCCTACGGCTCCCCTATACGGTTAACCTTGCTACTAAAATTAAGTCGCTGACCCATTATACAAAAGGTACGCAGTCACGCTTCGAGGCGCTCCTACTGCTTGTACGTACACGGTTTCAGGTTCTATTTCACTCCCCTCACAGGGGTTCTTTTCGCCTTTCCCTCACGGTACTGGTTCACTATCGGTCAGTCAGTAGTATTTAGCCTTGGAGGATGGTCCCCCCATGTTCAAACAGGATATCACGTGTCCCGCCTTACTCGTTTTCACTTAAAATGCGTTGTCGGTTACGGGGCTATCACCCTATACTGCGAGACTTTCCAGACTCTTCACCTGACGCATTAAAAGCTTAAGGGCTAATCCAATTTCGCTCGCCGCTACTTTCGGAATCTCGGTTGATTTCTCTTCCTCCGGGTACTTAGATGTTTCAGTTCCCCGGGTTTGCCTCGTTATGCTATGTATTCACATAACGATACGTGCTTATGCACGTGGGTTTCCCCATTCAGAAATCCCAGACTCAAATGGTTATTACTACCTAATCTGGGCTTATCGCAAGTTATTACGTCTTTCATCGCCTCTGACTGCCAAGGCATCCACCGTGTACGCTTAGTCACTTAACCATACAACCCCAAAGGGTCTTGCTTAACGCAATACGCTTGCTACAGCGTAGTATGACGTTTCCAAGGTGCGTTATCTCTTTATTATGAGCGAGATAACATTCGATTTTGCCGGACTCAAATTTGAATGCACTCTGGCAAGAGTACATTCCCAAGAACACTTGAATGTGTGTTGGTACCTACATCATAAAGACATAGGATTTGAGAACTTTTAAATTTGAACAACAATGAAATCACATTGTTGTTCGTCAGCTTTCCAAATTGTTAAAGAGCATGTTTATTTCCTAAAAAGGAAAAAACCATTTTTAAAGACACTTAATTTTCTTAAGAAGAAAATGCGTTTAAAGATGGTATCCCGTAGGGGAGTCGAACCCCTGTTACCGCCGTGAAAGGGCGGTGTCCTAGGCCTCTAGACGAACGGGACATAGGCATCTCTTAACTTTCTAAACCATATCAATCTGTGTGGACACTCATCGTGAGTAATCATCGTATAAGGAGGTGATCCAGCCCCAGGTTCCCCTAGGGCTACCTTGTTACGACTTCACCCCAGTCATGAACCACAAAGTGGTGAGCGTCCTCCCGAAGGTTAAACTACCCACTTCTTTTGCAGCCCACTCCCATGGTGTGACGGGCGGTGTGTACAAGGCCCGGGAACGTATTCACCGTGACATTCTGATTCACGATTACTAGCGATTCCGACTTCATGGAGTCGAGTTGCAGACTCCAATCCGGACTACGACGCACTTTTTGGGATTCGCTCACCATCGCTGGTTGGCCGCCCTCTGTATGCGCCATTGTAGCACGTGTGTAGCCCTACTCGTAAGGGCCATGATGACTTGACGTCGTCCCCACCTTCCTCCGGTTTATCACCGGCAGTCTCCCTGGAGTTCCCACCATTACGTGCTGGCAAACAAGGATAAGGGTTGCGCTCGTTGCGGGACTTAACCCAACATTTCACAACACGAGCTGACGACAGCCATGCAGCACCTGTCTCAGAGTTCCCGAAGGCACCAATCCATCTCTGGAAAGTTCTCTGGATGTCAAGAGTAGGTAAGGTTCTTCGCGTTGCATCGAATTAAACCACATGCTCCACCGCTTGTGCGGGCCCCCGTCAATTCATTTGAGTTTTAATCTTGCGACCGTACTCCCCAGGCGGTCTACTTAACGCGTTAGCTCCGAAAGCCACGGCTCAAGGCCACAACCTCCAAGTAGACATCGTTTACGGCGTGGACTACCAGGGTATCTAATCCTGTTTGCTCCCCACGCTTTCGCATCTGAGTGTCAGTATCTGTCCAGGGGGCCGCCTTCGCCACTGGTATTCCTTCAGATCTCTACGCATTTCACCGCTACACCTGAAATTCTACCCCCCTCTACAGTACTCTAGCCTGCCAGTTTCAAATGCGGTTCCGAGGTTGAGCCCCGGGCTTTCACATCTGACTTAACAAACCACCTGCATGCGCTTTACGCCCAGTAATTCCGATTAACGCTCGCACCCTCCGTATTACCGCGGCTGCTGGCACGGAGTTAGCCGGTGCTTCTTCTGTCGCTAACGTCAAACACATAAGCTATTAACTTATATATCTTCCTCACGACTGAAAGTACTTTACAACCCGAAGGCCTTCTTCATACACGCGGCATGGCTGCATCAGGCTTTCGCCCATTGTGCAATATTCCCCACTGCTGCCTCCCGTAGGAGTCTGGACCGTGTCTCAGTTCCAGTGTGGCTGATCATCCTCTCAGACCAGCTAGGGATCGTCGCCTTGGTGAGCCATTACCTCACCAACTAGCTAATCCCACCTGGGCATATCCTGAAGCGAGAGGCCCGAAGGTCCCCCTCTTTGGTCCGTAGACGTTATGCGGTATTAGCTATCGTTTCCAATAGTTATCCCCCACATCAGGGCAATTTCCCAGGCATTACTCACCCGTCCGCCGCTCGACGCCCAATAAATCACCCGAAGGGTCAATATTGTCGTTTCCGCTCGACTTGCATGTGTTAGGCCTGCCGCCAGCGTTCAATCTGAGCCATGATCAAACTCTTCAATTAAAGTTTTTTGGTCTTTCGACCGGCTCAATGAATACTGACTTCAAAACTGTTCCTTACTCGAAAGTAAGAAGTAATTTTAAAGCTATTATCGTTCCAACAGAACGATAATGAATTGACTGTGCCAATGATTAAAAATCATTGTATTGGTCACTCAGTTCATTGATAAATCTTTTCGATTATCATCAACGAGTGCCCACACAGATTGATAGGTTTAAATTGTTAAAGAGCGTACTTTCAAGGCTTGCCTCTCAAGTGGACGGCCATTCTAGCGATTTGAACCTCAGTGTCAAACACTTTTTGAATTTAATTTTCGAAGAGAAGTTAAACTCAATTTGGTTCGGCTAGTTAGCCTACTGAAACACTACGAAGCGTTTCCGCTGTTGCCGTGTCAGTGGGGCGCATTATAGAGACCTAAGTCACATTGGCAAGGGCTTTTTTAAAGTTTTATTTCAAGCGCTCATAAAACAAGCAAAAAGAGTTTTTGCGACATATTAGACGTGATCAGAGGATAAAATTGGAAAAATTATTGTGGCGTGCGTAATATCTATGTGTCTGTTTTGTTAATGAATTTCACACCCATCAATTCACCAATATAGTGATAAGCGAATTATGAACTCAAACAAGTCTCTATTGATTGTCATCATCCTTGCAGTAGCTGGTTTTGCACTTGTGCCTCTCTTGCCTATATCTTCTGGTATTGCTTTCTGTTTAGGCGTAGTTACTACAGCCTTAATCTTATGGCAGAAACCTGCTAGTACTGCTTTAAACTCTAAACCCTCTCATTCGCCTGTACCCGAATCCGTTTCGAGCGATGAGAACACAACCTTATATGTAGGGAACCTTTCCTACAAAGCAAGTGAGGCTCATGTGAAAGAGCTATTTGAAGAATACGGCACCGTTTATAGCGTGCGTCTAATGAAAGATAAGCGAACGGGTAAACGTCGTGGCTTCGGTTTTGTCGAAGTAGAGAATGACGATGCTGATGCTATGATCTCTTCTCTTAATGAACATGAATATATGCAAAGAACAATAAAGGTCCGCGTTGCGAACGAACCTAAGCACCCTTCAGCGGATGAATTCTGATCTCAGAAAAACCTAACTCAGTAAAAGAAGATTGTAGCGCGGACCTGGAATATGGCTCCGCGCTACAGTACACATCGTAGCTTAATTCATCGCTAGTATTTGTCGCTAATATCTCTTTAAGTAGAAACTCAACCCTTCTCGATATAGCCTCCCCCGAATCCACCAGCATCACATCTGCACCTAACACTTGATGAATCTCATTTCTTAATAGAGGAAAGTGGGTACACCCTAATACCGCAACATCGATGTTTCCTTTTAGAGGCTGTAGTACTTGCGCTAGTAAAGTAAGGTCAATACTCACTCCTCTGAGCTTTTGTTCGGCCATGTCCACCAATTCAGTAGTACCGACCATTTTGACGTCTTTATCTTTCGCAAAGTCTTTGATTAAGTCATGGGTATATTCTCTAGTCACGGTAGCTGGAGTCGCAATAAGACCAACACCAAGGTTAGCTCGTTGTGAAGCAGGCTTAATAGCAGGAACAACACCAACTATAGGAATAGAGAACTTATCTCTTAATCTTGGAAGGACAACTGTACTTGCGGTATTACATGCAATCACGACTAAAGATATATTCTGAGTTTCAACGAAGTGCTGCACGTATTTTTCAACACGGTCAACTAACTCATCTTGTGATAGCTCCCCATAGGGATACGCCTCATTATCAAAAGCATAAGTAACACTCACCCAAGGAAGTCTTGCCTTTATGTCTTTAAATACAGAAATGCCACCCACTCCGGAGTCAAACATTAAAATTCTTGTTTCAGGCATTTGCGCTCTTTGTCAGGTTCAGATTATTAATGGAGGCTACTCTATCAAAATACACGACATAGTTAAGTCATCTAATATTATAACGAAGCGAAAGTTACAGCACTGTTTTATGAGCAGACAGCTATTATTGAATCAAATATCTAACGCACACAATCTATACTCCAGAGTCTGATGAGTATAGAATCTGCGCCTCTTGTTTCAAGTCAGGAAAAGTGAATGGCCAACCAAAATGTAAACTCTGAGTCTTATCAGGTGCAGTTAGATGATAAAACCGCACGTCTGCAAGAGATGTTTAGCGAATATACAATGCCATCATTAGAGGTTTTCACTTCTGATGAGCAGCATTACCGAATGCGAGCAGAGTTCCGCGTTTGGCACGAAGGTGAAGATCTGTATTACGTGATGTTCAATCAAGAGACACGTGAAAAATACCGTGTTGACCAATTCCCTGTTGCAAGCCGCTTAATCAATGACTTGATGCCACTATTGATTGAAGCAGTAAAAGAGCACGACATGCTACGTCATAAGCTTTTCCAGGTAGACTTCCTTTCTACTCTTAGCGGTGAAATTTTAATTTCACTTCTTTACCACAAACAACTTGATGATGAGTGGCAAGAGCGAGCTAAAACTCTCAAGCAACGTCTCAATGATGAAGGGTTTAATCTAAACCTTATCGGTAGAGCAAGAAAGATGAAAGTCGTCCTTGATAGAGATTACGTAATTGAAAAGCTAAATGTGTTTGGTAAGACTTACACTTATCAGCAAGTTGAGAATAGCTTTACCCAACCTAACGGTCGCGTTGCTGAGAAAATGCTGGAATGGGCAGTAGACTGCACTAAGGAATCTAAGGGTGACTTGCTAGAGCTTTATTGTGGTAATGGCAACTTCTCACTGGCTTTAGCTCAAAACTTTAATCGTGTACTGGCTACTGAGTTGGCCAAGCCATCTGTAGATTCAGCACAATACAATATTAAAGCTAACGCAATAGAAAACGTTCAGATTATTCGTATGTCTGCAGAAGACTTTACTGATGCTATGGAAGGAAAGCGCGAATTCCGTCGCCTCAAGCAGGCGAATATAGATTTAAGCAGCTACGACTGTAATACCATCTTTGTTGATCCACCTCGTTCAGGTATGGATGAAGGCACCTGTCGTATGGTTCAAGGTTACGAACGTATTTTATACATTTCCTGTAACCCAGACACATTGAAAGATAATTTAGATATTCTATCTACAACGCACAACATTACTCGTTATGCCCTATTTGACCAATTCCCATATACCCACCATATGGAAATGGGGATAATGCTTGAACGCAAAGCCTAGATAATAAAAAAGAGCGGAGATGCGCTCTTTTTTTTATCTTCCCAAGTAACCTAGCTTTCTTCCTATCCACAAAAGTAGTAGCAAGGTAAAGATGATTGAAAAGAAGTTTGAGCCCGCTTCTGGATACTGCGCTTTTAAAAATGCGCCATGTCCAAAGAAACCAATAAAGAAACTACCTAGTCCTAGCAATGGGAAGTCCTCATCCACAGGCTTACTTAAGTAGTTTTGATAAATCACTTGGACGGCTAATACCAAGCAAATCAATGGGAAAATTGAAAAAGAATAGCCTGGCACTGATAGTGAAGACAGCAATGCACTGCCACTCATACCGCAGATCAGTGCTAATAATAGTGACTTTTTATCCGAAGCTGATGCTTCTTTCTTATCTGTCATAGAATCCTCTTAATCTTTCTTATTTTGAAATTGATTCATAGCGTGGCCACCCAAAGAGATCATTCGTACTTGATCAACCAGTCTTTGCCTGTGTGCCGCGCGTTGGTTGGGCTCAATATCAAGAAACTCCGCTCCAGAGCTAAATACTAGAGTAACAATAGCCTCAGCCTGTAGTGACGCAATTTCTCGTGGCAGTTGCTGCGCACTAAGGTAATCCGCTAATTCAGCACAAAAGAATTGAATTTCTCTAGCAACTGCAGCGCGGAACTCTTCAGATGTCCCTGAACGTTCACGTAGCAAGAGTCTAAATATATCTGGGTTAGTCTCAATAAATTCAACAAAAGTTTCTATTGAGGTTTGAATAACACTACGGTCTGGTTGAATCCTTTCGCGAGCTCTGCGCATCAACTGTCGTAGCAACAAACCCGCTTCATCCACCATGACAATACCGAGCTGATCCATATCATCAAAGTGTCGATAAAAAGACGTTGGTGCAATGCCAGCCTCTCTTGCGACTTCCCGAAGGCTCATGCTAGAAAAGCTTCGGCCAGCCGATAACTGCCCAAATGCTGAATCAATGATCGCTCTTCTGGTTTTTTGTTTTTGCTCTGCCCTAACGCCCATATTCTATTCATACTCTTTTTGACCTGCCCCAATAAAACATAACTGCTTCTCTATTTGCAAACTCTCCCTCCCTACAAAGTGATCTTTATTGTGAGACCGACCACTTAGTCACCACTAACTGATTTACCAATATCAACAAAGGTTTAAAATACCATTAACAAAACAAGGAGGTTTCAGTGAGTTCTTCATCGCATTTTGATGTAATCGTAATTGGTAGTGGCCCCGGTGGTGAAGGTGCCGCTATGGGATTGACCAAAGCTGGCTTCAACGTTGGTATTATTGAAAAAGAGAAAAGTGTCGGAGGCGGATGTACTCATTGGGGCACTATTCCCTCTAAAGCATTGAGGCATGCCGTTAGCCGCTTCATTGAATTCAATAACAACCCACTCTTTTGCAAAAACAACCGTAGCTTAGACGCCAGCTTTGACGACATTTTAGATCATGCTAAAACCGTTATAGATAAGCAAACTACTCTAAGACAAGGATTCTACGATAGAAATCAGTGTACATTGATCTTTGGCGAGGCTAAATTCTCCGACGCTCATACTGTAAAAGTCACCGGAGAGGATGGACGCGTTAAGCAGTATACCGCTGACCGATTTGTGATTGCGACAGGTTCACGCCCTTACCACCCAAACAATGCAGATTTTAACCACCAGCGCATCTATGACAGTGACTCTATATTGTCTCTGCATCATCAGCCAAGACACATCATCATTTATGGCGCTGGGGTTATCGGATGTGAATACGCCTCTATATTTCGTGGTTTAGGCGTCAAAACAGATCTTATCAATACCCGTGAACAATTGCTCTCATTTCTAGATAAAGAAATCTCTGATGCTCTTTCTTATCACTTTGGCAGTAATGGTGTAGTAATACGCAATGGTGAGTCATTCGCAGAGATAGAAGGTACTGATGATGGTGTTATTGTTCATCTAGAATCAGGGAAAAAAATGCGAGCTGATTGCTTGCTGTATGCGAATGGTCGCACAGGTAACACGGACACTCTAAACTTAGATGTCACGGGTTTATCTGCAGATTCACGCGGTCAGTTGACAATCAACAGCAACTATCAAACTGATGTTGAGCATATTTATGCGGTCGGTGATGTCATTGGATACCCGAGCTTAGCGAGTGCAGCTTATGACCAAGGTCGCTTTGTCGCCAAAGCGATTGCAGAAGGTGAGGCGACTCAGCGATTGATTGAAGATATTCCTACTGGCATCTACACCATCCCAGAAATCAGCTCTGTGGGTAAGACAGAGCAAGAGCTTACTGCAGCAAAAGTGCCATACGAGGTGGGACGAGCCTCCTTTAAGCACCTAGCACGCGCTCAGATTTCAGGTAAAGATATCGGCAGTTTGAAGATTCTCTTCCACAGAGAAACCAAAGAAATATTAGGTATTCATTGTTTCGGTGAAAGGGCTGCTGAGATTATTCATATAGGCCAAGCCATCATGGAGCAGCCTGGGCCTGCAAATAGTATCGACTACTTTGTGAATACTACCTTCAACTACCCCACCATGGCAGAAGCCTACCGAGTTGCGGCTCTTAACGGATTAAATCGTTTATTCTAATTCCGCTTAAGCATGGGCAGTTTCTAGAAACTGCCCTTTTTTCCACAAACGAGCAAATACCCAAGCCAATGTGGCTCCACGCATAGCCATAAAGCCCAACATAGCAATCCAAAGACTGTGGTTCTCAAGATAAGCAAAGCCAAAATAAAGTGCGAAGAACACTAGCGCTGCAACAAACATGCTATTTCGCATTTCCTTACCGCGTGTTGCGCCAATGAATATGCCATCAAAGAGATAACACCACATCGATACGATAGGCATAATGGCTAACCATGGTAAGTATTCACGGGCCGTTGCTCTGACACTATCTATATCGCTAATCAAGCTAACAATAATATTGCCACCAGCACCAAATAATAAGGCAAATCCGCTACAGATGATCAATCCCCAGAAAAAGGTACCGAGTATAGAAAGAGAAAGCTCATTCTTACTTTTTGCCCCTATGGCTTTTCCTACCATTGCCTCTATAGCATAAGCAAAGCCATCCATTGCATAGGACACCATTAGTACCAAGCTCATCAATACTGCATTCGCAGCCACAATATCGTCACCAAAGTTAGCACCTTGGAAGGTCATAAATGCCAACACAGCTTGCAAGCATAAAGAGCGCAAAAATATATCTCGGTTAAGACGCACAAAGCGAGATAGCCCAGTGAATAATTTGTCTATACCCAGAGAGAGTATCTGTTTAGAGCTCAAAGATACCGCACTACCCCAAATTTTATGACAAAAGTAAATACCGACTGCTGCACCGGTGTAATCAGCAATGACAGATGCTGAGGCCGCACCTGCGACACCATAATCAAGAACAACAACAAATAAGACATCCAAGACAATATTAGTGGCGTTAGTGATAATGACCATCCACATTGGCGCTCTTGCGTTTTGGTTTCCTAGCAACCAACCAAGTAGCACAAAATTGACCATTGCCGCCGGTGCACTCCAAGCTCTAATGGTGAAATATTCATTGGCGTAGAATTGAACTTGCGCACTGGCATCACTGAACCCTAAAGCTAGGTTGATAATTCCTCTGTGTAAAACCAAGAAAATCAGCGCAAAGGCCAACGCCATAAAAATGCCCTGGAGTAACACAAGCGCAAGCTTTCGCGGATCTTGTGCCCCCTTGGCTTGTGCTGATAGACCGGTTGTCGACATACGTAGAAAGCCAAACAGCCAAAACACCATGCTGATCATTGTGCTTCCTAAAGCAACACCACCCAGATACCAAGAATGATCTAAATGACCAACGACCGCAGCATCAACTAACCCCAAAAGAGGAACGGTAATATTAGACAAAACCATAGGTATCGCTAAAGCGAGTATTCTCTTATGCAGACTGAGATCCATCAGGGAGCGAATAACGGGGTTTTGCATGACAATCCTTGAGGTATTTTAGGCAAAAAAAAGCAGCACTCCGATAAAGGGCGCTGCATACAGTGAATCATAATTTTTAGGGTATTGGTATTACATCCAAGTGCTATTGCGGATAATTCCCACCGCAATACCCTCTATAGCGAGATGCTGCTGTGTTAGATCTACCTTGATTGGAGAAAGCTCTTCATTCTCTGGGTGCAATAGGACTGTAGACCCTTTGCGCTCCAACCTTTTAACAGTGACATCTTCGTCGACACGAGCTACGACCACCTGTCCATCTCTAACATCTTGCGTTTTATGTACAGCCAGAAGATCGCCATCCATAATGCCTATGTCTTTCATACTCTCGCCGTGTACACGAAGCAGAAAATCAGCTTTAGGCTTAAACATTTGCGGATCGACCTTATAGTGCGATTCTATATGTTCTTGAGCTAAAATCGGCTCACCAGCTGCAACATTACCAATTAACGGCAAGCCACCATCGTTAGCACTGTCTTGCAGAAGTATGCGAATACCGCGCGATGCACCAGGGATGATCTCTATGACCTGCTTTTTAGCTAGAGCTTTGAGGTGCTCTTCGGCAGCATTTGCTGAACGAAACCCCAATTCGCGCGCAATCTCGGCTCTTGTCGGAGGCATGCCGGTATCTTCGATTTTCGCCTTGATAAGATCGAATACCTGTTGCTGTCTTTGGGTTAAGGGTCTCATACATCACCTGTTCTTTTATACAGTTCACTGTGAGTATATACAGCATGGTTAAATAATCAACCAGTTACCCCTAATAAGCTGAAATTTAAGTTAAAAGAACAAAACTTCAATCCAAATGTATAGAACTAGACCCAAAGCCACAAATACCGCTGCTGACCCAATATCTTTTGCTCTACCTGCCAATTCATGAATATCGGAACCAATACGATCGACTACCGCTTCAACGGCTGAGTTCATTAGCTCAGCAATTAACACGATGAATAACGACAATATCATCAACATTCTTTCGGTTTGACTGACATCGAGAATGCAAGCAATAGGGATAAGAAATAGAGCTAAGAAAACTTCCTGACGAAACGCAGCCTCATGTTTAAAAGCGGCTTTAAGCCCCTGAATAGAATAACCTGTTGCTTTGATAACGCGTTTGAATCCTGTATTACCTTTCATTAATCACCTATTCTTTTTATCTTGCTGTGCTTTTTCATTTATTGACCTAACATTAAAACAATTCTGGTTAAAAGGTTCGACCAGTTCTGCTATTCTTGCGACGCTTATTTTACCACCTAGTCTTGAAGAGTCTTGGGCGCCAAATTTAAATTGGGACAATCATATATATGTCTTCTGGTCATACACTGACACAATCAGCTTTACGCTTTCCGTTGAAAGTACTGGTCAAGGGTAATGTCGTACCCCCTTCCCCTATTAGTGATCTCAACATAGATATAGAGAAACCTATTGTCTATGTATTGCCATTCGAATCCAATGTCGACCTTCTCTCTGTACGTCGTAGAGCTATTCAACTTGGTTTACCTGATCCACTACAACCTCTTGAGGTCGGTGGGAAAAGTTTTAGGCGCTATGTGTTTATTTCTACAGGCAAACTCGACCGAGACAACGATACTCTTGACTCACTGGGATCTCAAAGCCTGTTTACCCAACTCTTAAAGTTACATCGTGAACAGCCTGACCTTGACGTTCAACTCATCCCAACCACTGTCATGTGGGGGCGTAAGCCAGGAAAAGAGGGGCGAGACAAACCGTACTTAGAAAATCTCTCATCTTGGAATAAGATGCGAGCGGTACTGGTTTCCGGGCGCGATTGTATGATTCGTTTCAGCCCACTAGTGTCTATGCGTTACATGGCAGACTCTCGTGGCTCTGATGAAACCATAGCTCAGAAACTGGCTCGTGTAGCACGCATTCACTTCTCTAGGCAAAAATTAGCAGCATCTGGGCCAAGTTTACCAAGTAGGGATGTTCTATTTGAGAGACTCATTAAATCAGAGGCAATCAACAAGGCCATCGCAGACGAAGCCGCTGCTAAAAATATTAGTGTAGAAAAAGCTGAACAGCACGCCCTAAAGATAATGGACGAGATTGCCGCTAAATTCTCTTACTCACTGATCAAGCAAGGTAACTTTGTTCTGACATGGCTGTGGAACAGGCTCTATCAAGGCATCAATGTAAGTAACGCATCGACAGTGCGTAAGCTCGCGCAAGATGGACATGAGATTGTTTATGTTCCATGCCACAGAAGCCACATGGACTATCTACTACTTTCCTATATTCTTTATCATGAAGGGATGGTACCTCCGCATATTGCTGCAGGTGTAAACCTGAATTTCTTCCCTGCTGGCCCTATCTTTAGGCGAGGCGGTGCTTTCTTTATCCGCCGTAGCTTTAAGGGCAACAAGCTTTACTCCACCATCTTCAGAGAGTATCTAGCGGAACTATTCGCCAAGGGATATTCTGTTGAGTATTTCAGTGAAGGTGGGCGTTCTCGTACAGGACGCTTGTTGCAAGCAAAAACAGGTATGCTCGCAATGACGGTACAGGCCATGCTTAGGGGATTAAACCGCCCCGTTACCTTAGTCCCTGTTTATATTGGCTATGAACATGTGATGGAAGTATCCACTTACGCCAAGGAGCTCCGAGGTAAACGCAAAGAAAAAGAAAATGCAGGACAAGTACTGCGCACAATTAGAAAGTTACGTAACTTTGGCCAAGGCTACGTAAACTTTGGTGAGCCGATTCCATTAAATCAGTATCTTAATGAGAATGTGCCGGAATGGCGGGAAAGTATCGGAGCTGCAGAAGGCACCAAGCCAGCCTGGATGACTCCGACGGTCAATGCCATCGCTGAAAAGATGATGACTCACATCAATGATGCAGCTGCAGCTAACGCATTGACCTTAACGGCAACTGCCCTATTGGCTTCAAGACAAAGAGCTCTCACCAAGGAGAGCCTAATCAATCAGATCAATTGTTACCTGAGTATTCTACGCAATGTACCATACACCAGCTATGCCACCATGCCTGATAGCAGTGCCGAAGAGTTAGTGGCACACGCTACCTCACTGGACAAATTTGTGGTCGACTCTGACAGTATGGGTGAGATCATCTCTCTAGACCGTCATCAATCAGTATTGATGACCTATTACCGTAACAACATCATTCATATGCTTGCGCTACCTTCGCTACTAGCACAGCTAATAATCCAATTACCTGACTGCACCCTTACGAGGTTGAAGCGCAATATCGCTGTTTTGTATCCGTTCTTACAAAAAGAGCTGTTCTTGTCCTACGATAGCGAGCAATTGGAAGACAAGGTTGAGCAAATAGTGCAGGAGTTTCTATCTCAACAACTAATTGAGGTAGAGGGTGACAGAGTTAACCTTAATCAGACCAACATCCATACCCTGCAATTACTGTCTCGCACTATCTCCGAGACACTGCAGCGCTATAGCATTGCGCTTAATCTATTGGCAGCTCAACCAGAACTCGCTCAAACAGAACTGGAAATGAGATGTCAGGATATTGCACAACGCCTTGGTCGTTTGCACGGTATCAATGCTCCCGAGTTCTTTGATAAAGGGGTATTCGCGGCGTTATTCAGTACCTTAAAAGAACAAGGTTACCTGAATGCGGAGGGTGAGTGCGATATCGAACGTACTAAGAAGTTGGCACAAGGCCTACTAGAAATACTCTCTCCTGAAGTGAAACTCACCATTAAAGAAGGTATCGCTCAAGCGGTATAAAGACTAAAAAAAATCCCGGATTATTCATCCGGGATTTTTTATAAGTAAGTAACGAACAGTCCTATAGTAACGACCATCCCAACATAGTTATTGTTGAGAAATGCTTGAAAGCAAAGAGCACGATCTCTGGTTTTTATTAGCCACTGTTGATAAACAAACAACCCACCAGCGACTAATACTCCCCAATAGAAAGCCTGCCCAAGAGCTGCATTCTCACCGACAATCAAAAGCAAGATAATGGTAATGGCTTGTAAAACCCCAACGATTAATTTATCGAAGCGCCCAAATAATATCGCAGTAGATTTAATGCCTATCTTCAGATCATCATCTCTATCCACCATGGCGTATTGGGTATCGTAGGCGATAGTCCAAAGCATATTGATAACAAACAACAGCCAAGCTAAAGGTGCTATATGACCAGACTCAGCCGCCCATGCCATTGGAATTGCCCAACTAAAGGCCATTCCTAACACCAATTGAGGTAAATGAGTGAACCGTTTCATAAATGGATAAAGCGCAGCTAGCGCGACACCCACAAACGAAAGCTGAATAGTTAGTGTATTCATGGTCAGCACTAACGCAAAAGAGATAATACTTAGAACACCAAATAGGGCTAATGCTTCTTTTGCCGAAACTAAACCACTAGGGATAGGGCGAAATTGAGTACGTTCAACATGACCATCCAAATTTCTATCTGCAAAATCGTTGATCACACATCCTGCTGAGCGCATCAGAAATACGCCTAAGCAAAATACGATCAATACCGTCCATTGTGGCCTTCCTTCTGATGCCATAACCAACGCCCACAATGTTGGCCATAAAAGCAATAGACTACCGATAGGCCGATCCATTCTCATCAACTGGTAGTAGGCTCTCATTTTAGAGACCATTAATCGGGTTCCTTGTTTGAATATACCGGAGACTTGGGCAAGAACAACTCTGCAACTAGCATAGGCGTTCCGTTCATCCACAGCCTAGAGCGTCTTGCAAGTAAGCGCCTCCCCTCTACATTAATAACGCCAACTTGCAATCCATCACGATAAGCGCCTTCGGAACTAAATACTGTGACTCCTAACGGCAACTCTCCTTGATTCTCAAAATCATGAGAATGAGATTGCAATGAGCTCTGAGGTATTAGCGTGCGGCCATATACCCAATCTTGGCGGTCTCCTCTAAGAATCACTTCTCGTAGTAGGCAAACTTCGTTGTTTAATACTTGTGCTTCTTGAGTTGAAAGCTGTTCAGGTTGTACTTTATTGTTTGTAAACAGCTCCACACTCAAATCAGAGCAAGATAGAGACAATCTGTGAGAAAGAGAATCTTCTTCTAACAACCAATGTTTAGCATTGTTATCCGGAAACCGAAAATCGCTAGGGCTTTGCCAATTAATGTTTAGCAACGCCTGCTGAAATGTCCTTATAGGGCTAGTCATACTTACTTCGTAACTCTTTACCAACTAGTGGCAACTGTATAAATAAAATATTGGCGCAATTGTACCAATCACGATGCCAATAAGGTAACGCAGATCATCAATTAAGTGTTCTGAGTTCGGTTTACGCTATCAAGCCAACCCAATAAACACCCAGCAACCAAACCAGCAAGATGCGCGGCATTTGCAATCGCCATAAATGGTTGCACAAAACCAAGCACTAACCAGATCAACATGAAAGCGAGTATAGGCTTAGGGATATCTAATCCAAACTGCGGAGCTCTTACTGAAAGTACCCATATATATCCGACCAAGGCGTATACGACACCGCTTAGACCACCAAAATTAGCGCCTTCAATCCAGTACTGTGCACACCCAGAAAAAAGAGCCGAAACCAAGAAAATCTTAGTGAGACGACCCCTTCCCAATCTTTGTTCAATATCTCCACCTAATTGCCACCACCATAGTAAATTGAAGGTGATGTGCAAAACTGAAAAGTGCAATACTGCATGGGAAACATAACGCCAAATCTGCCACTGTTGATCAGCCATTGCTGGAAAGTGCAATAAGGAGAATACTTGCTGCTGCATTCCAAGTAGAAGCAAACCATAAATCACAATACAGACAAACATAACCACCAAGGTCATTGGCCCTGCTTTTGCCTTTATCATCTGCAAGAAGCTCGGTGTTGAATAGTTAAACTTCTGTGTGCGTGTCTCAGCCATATCCCAAGAAGCTGCTTGATACTTCTTGTCGCTAGGATTCTTAAGAAACAACTCGAGTTCTTGCTCAACTCGAGGCAATTCAGCGTCATCATGTAGCCACAATACAAACTGCCCATCACCCTCTGGCATCTGAGAAACCGTGATCCGTTGTGACGCCATGTAATCAATAAATGCTTGTGCTATTCGCGGGTTATTAAGTTGTATTAGGCGAATCATTCATGAGCCTCTATAGGCAGTTTCTGTCGCTGCCAAGCCTCAAATCCTCCATCAACACTAAAGACTTGTTCGAAGCCTTGGTTTAGCAAATATTGAGCAGCCCCAACACTACTAATACCGTGGTAACACAAAACTAGAATAGGATCTTCAAACTCCACTGAGTCCATGAACTCTGCGATAGTCTGATTGGTCAGATGATACGCATCTACAGGGTGTGCCACAGTAAAGGCTTGGATGTCACGAATATCCACCAATCTCGCTTGTTGCGTGGTTTGCATTTGGTGCGCCTGAGCCACACTGATTCGTTGTACTTCTTCCATTATTTACTTGTCCTCAAAAAATCCTATCCAAAGCCTCTGAATAATTTCATACCCAGCATTGGGATAACAGTGATCAAATTGCCACCAGCTGTGGGTAAATCTGTGGATTACGTTGATAAAGTGTTTTGATTAATAATGATCCACTATATCTAGTATTGATCCTTAATAATGTGTTGATTTCAAATTATCTATCCCCACTCGATTTATCGATGATAACCCTTGCTTTGACTGAGTTAAAGACATGCTATCGAAATTTATCCCACAGAGTTATCCACAGATTAAGCTTATTATGAAACACAAAAACCGATCCCAATAAAAAAGGCCAAGATCTCTCGATCTTGGCCTTTAAAATTCTTTATCTATATTAGAGATCGCCGACCGCTAATTTAAGCTTCTTCATCGCATTCTTTTCTAGCTGACGGATACGCTCAGCAGAAACACTGTAGGTATCAGCAAGGTCTTGCAATGTTTGCTTCTGATCATCGAGCCAACGTGCACGTACAATATGCTGGCTGCGCTCATCCAAAGTCGCTAAAGCATTTGCTAAGCGTGCATTAGTATGGCTTTCCCAGTTGTCCGCTTCCACATTATCAGCAATATCAGATTCTTTATCTTCAAGGTAAAGTGCTGGCGCTACTGGGTTGAAGTTCGCACTATCATCGTCATCAGCCGAAAACTCAAAAGTTGCGTCTTGAGCTGCTAAACGAGATTCCATTTCACGAACTTCAGATGGAGACACTCCTAGCTCTTTTGCTACCGTCTCAACTTCACCGTTGTTAAACCAACCTAAACGCTTTTTGTTTTTACGCAGATTGAAGAACAGTTTACGTTGAGCCTTTGTGGTCGCAATCTTAACGATACGCCAGTTACGCAATACGTACTCATGAATTTCAGCTTTGATCCAATGAACAGCAAATGAAACAAGACGCACACCCACTTCTGGGTTAAATCGTTTCACTGCTTTCATTAATCCGATATTACCTTCCTGAACTAAGTCAGCTAAAGGAAGACCATAACCAGAATAACCACGAGCAACATGAACAACAAAACGCAAATGAGACAAAATCAGCTCTTTTGCAGCCTCAATCTCACCTTTGTAATGTAAACGCTCGGCAAGATCTCTCTCTTTCTCTGCGGTTAGCATTGGATAGCCGTTTGCAGATCTGATGTAGCTATCTAAGCTATCTTGAGATACTAGTGCCATTGAAAACGTTTTAGTAGCCATTCAATTCCTCATTCATCGAACTTTACAACCTATTCGCTGTTAAATTAGCTACTGCTAAAAAACAACGGACTGGATATTATGCACAGAAATTCATCGAGGGCAACCCCTCGACTGTGAGCTAAGACATACACTCAGCCTGTTACCACTTACTGAGACAAGTAAATTCTACACAGGTTCAATTTCAGAAAGATGACGGCGTGCTGAGGCTTGAGCAGCGGATAAACCGAGAAAGCTACCAATTAACAACAAGATAATCGATTCATCAAAACTTAAAGGGCTCAAGGTGAAACTGCTATCATATAATGATGCGACTGATTGAACCGTACTTCCTAAGAAAAGTGACAGCGCCAAAGTCATTAACCAAGCAAACAAAGAACCTAATAAACCGAACCACATTCCAGTGTAAAGGTAAGGTCGAAGAATGAAACTATTGGTCGCTCCAAGAAACTTCATTACTTGAATTTCTTCTTTTCGCGCTAACACATTAAAGCGCATGGTATTGCCAATGATAAGCACCACAGCTACTAGCATCATGCCGGCAAGAGCTAAAGCAAGTGCACTACTCAGTGCTTTAATTGCATCGAAGCGCTGCAGCCAGTCTTGATCCACTCGCACATCAGTAAATACTTCAACTGCATTGGCAAGACCGAGGATATGTTGTTGCGTGGTATCAGAAGCTTGTGCTGGATGGATCACCAACAATGCTGGCAATGCATAATCATTTAGCAAGCTGATAGCGTCATTGAACCCAGAGTGCGAACTTAGGTCCTGCAATCCTTGCTGTGAAGATATGTATTCAACACTTGCTATTGCATCGTCGCCTTCAAGTTGATCCTTAATCAACATAATGCGAGCTTCTGGTGTCCCCTCTTGCAAATATGCACTTACAGCGGCAGGTTGACTCACTTGCTCAGCGGCATCTAGAATGTTCTTCGCTACAACATAAAGGCTAGACGGCAATGCAAGTACTATCGCAATAACGGCTAGGGTGAACAGATTGCCCAAAGGCCTTTGAGCAATCTCGTGCAACGAGCCTTTTGCTACAAGATAGTGAGAGCGAAAATACCCAATCTTTTGTACTGAACTCTTATTGGCCATAACCCTCTGCCTCGCTCAAAAATCCTTGGTTCAACTCAAAACGACGATATTGCTTTCGAATTTCCATCATACCGACGTCGTGAGTTGCGATAAGAATAGAAACACCTGCACGGTTAAATTCTTCAAATAACCTAAAGATACGATTAGAAAGCTCAGGGTCTAAATTTCCGGTTGGCTCATCGGCCAGCAATAATGTTGGTCTATTGACTACAGCGCGAGCAATACCCACTCGCTGCTGCTCTCCACCTGACAATTGAGTCGGTAGGCAACGTGCTTTATCTAGCAAGCCCGTTTTGTCCAACGCCGCATTTACTCGACGTTTAATCTCGTTCTCTGCAATGGATTCAATACGCATAGGCAAAGCCACATTATCAAACACACTTCGATCCATCAGAAGACGGTGATCTTGAAAGACTATGCCGATATTACGCCTAAGTAGAGGGATCTCTTTGTCGCCAATACGCGTAATGTCATGCCCATTGAACGCTATCTTTCCGTCAGTCGGTCGCTCCATGGCACAAATCAATTTAAGCAGCGTACTTTTACCTGCTCCAGAGTGACCGCCTAAAAAAGCCAACTCGCCCTTTCTTAGGTGGAAATCCACTTTCTGCAACGCTTGATGGCCACCGCGATAAGCCTTGCTAACCTGTTGAAAGTTAATCACTAAATCGTCCTTGCTGTGAGCTATTAATCTTCTCTGCTAAACAATGCGTCAATGAACTCTTGAGTCTCAAATGGACGCAAATCATCAATACCTTCACCCACACCGATATAACGAATTGGGATCTTGAACTTGTCGGCAAGAGCGAAGATAACACCACCTTTTGCTGTGCCATCCAGTTTAGTCAATGTAATCCCAGTTACCGGTGCTACATCACTGAATAATTTCGCTTGGCTCATTGCATTTTGACCAGTACCAGCGTCTAACGTCAGCATGATCTCATGTGGTGCGCTGTCATCAATCTTCTTCATCACGCGAACAATCTTACGAAGCTCTTCCATAAGATTGCTCTTGTTCTGCAGTCGCCCAGCAGTATCTGCAATAACGACGTCATAGCCTCGTGCTTTAGCGGCTTCGATTGCATCATAGATAACAGAAGCACTATCTGCACCTGTGTGTTGAGCAATAACAGGAACATCATTGCGTTGTCCCCAAACTTGAAGTTGCTCTACTGCCGCAGCACGGAAAGTATCACCCGCAGCTAGCATCACTTTTTGCCCTTGAGACTGGAATTGCTTAGCTAGTTTACCAATGGTCGTCGTCTTACCAACCCCATTCACACCCACCATTAAAATAACATAAGGCGATTTTCGCTCATCGACCTGCAACGGTTGTTCTACTTGCGCTAAAATCTCGGCAAGCTCCAGTTTCAGTAAGTCATATAACGCTTCACCGTCTTTTAACTGCTGGCGAGAGGCTTTTTCTGTCAGACTATCGATGATTTTCATGGTTGTTTCCATGCCAACATCAGCAATCAGAAGCTGCTCTTCCAACTCTTCAAACAAATCGTCATCAATCTCTTTGCCCTTAAATAGACCAAAGAAGCCCGCACCAATATTTGCTTTAGTGCGAGCAAGACTGCGTTTTAGTCGGGCAAAGAAGCTCTCTGTTGGCTTCTCCTGAACCTCGGGCTGAATGACCTCAGCTGCTTTCTCTACTGGTTCTTGCTCGCTTTCTTCTTTTGTAGGTTGCTCTTCAACAGGCTCTAATTCTACGACTTCGCTCTCAAGCTTTTCAGTCTGTGTCGTTTGCTGCTCAGCAACTTCAGCCTCTAGCTGCTCCTGTTGCTGTTCATTAATGTCCGTTTCTTTTTGCTCTGGTTGTGTTTGTTCTTCTTCACCAAAACCGAGCCAAGACAATAAGCCACGTTTTTTCTTATCCGTCATCGGAGACTATCCCAGTTACTTTATGATTCGTGCATATATACAGCGCCAATCGGCACGGTACGTTTAATTAGCGATGATTAATCTCGTGTTTACGAGTACAATTTTAAAATAATCAATAGGGTATGATACCACTTATTCGATGGCCAAAAACAGCATGAGAAAACATCAACGCTCCTCTTCTTCACAAAATAGCAAGGGCTCAGGCTCAATCCGCATCATCAGCGGCTTATGGCGCGGGCGAAAGCTCCCCGTTCATGATGCCGAAGGGTTACGTCCAACGACAGATCGAGTAAAGGAAACCTTGTTCAACTGGATTGCCAATGACATTCCAAATGCACGTTGCCTAGATCTGTTCGCCGGCTCCGGTGGATTAGGGTTTGAAGCTGCTTCAAGGCAGGCAGAAGAAGTCACCTTGATCGAGCTCAATAGCAAAGCTTTTCAGCAGTTACAGCAAAACGCGCAGACTGTTAAAGCGACAAACATCAATGTATTGAATCAAAATTCGTTAAACTTCTTGAAACAAGAAGGCCAGCCATACGATATTGTGTTTATTGATCCGCCATTTCGACAAGATTTACTAGCAGAAAGCATAGAATTGCTAGAAAACAATCATTGGCTCAACGATCAGGCTCTGATTTATGTTGAGACTGAAAAAGAGTTGGATATGCCCTCCTTGCCAGAAAATTGGCAATTACATCGTGAAAAAGTGGCAGGACAAGTTAGATTTCAACTATTTATAAGAGAGCAGTAATGAAATATCTTTTAATGCTAGCAAAGGCTGCGATCGCCTTTGTTTGGTTTGTATTAATTTTTAATATTTTTCACCCGTTTCCGGGCAAAGCCGCCATCGCGCTCTACATTATGACCGCATTCCTACTCATGATGCATGGTCTTCAATCTGCGATCTTCCTTGGGGCTTTTGGAGACAAAGTGAAACTTACGTCATGGGAAAAATGGTCGATCTTAATCTTCGGTATCTTTGCCTTACTCGATATCCGACGTAAATACATGATGGATTAACCAGAGTTAGACAAACAGAAAAACGCACTTTCAAGTGCGTTTTTTTTTGTACTTAAAACCATAAACTCCAGATGCAAAAAGCCCTACTCTTTCGAGTGGAGCTTCGTATAGTGGTCGGTGAAAAGGAATTCGATGCGACTGGGCTTCCAGTCCCCGACACAATGCACTTTTCTCACTAAAACCATGAACTCCAAACGCAAAAAAGCCCTACTCTTTCGAGTAGAGCTTCGTATAGTTGGTCGGTGAAGAGGGATTCGATGCGACTGGGCTTCCAGCCCCCGACCCAATGCACTTTTCTCACTAAAACCATGAACTCCAGACGTAAAAAGCCCTACTCTTTCGAGTAGGGCTTCGTATAGTTGGCCGGTGAAGAGGGGTTCGATGCGACTGGGCTTCCAGCCCCCGACCCAATGCACTTTTCTCACTAAAACCATGAACTCCAGACGCAAAAAAGCCCTACTCTTTCGAGTAGGGCTTCGTATGATGGTCGGTGAAGAGGGATTCGAACCCCCGACCCTCTGGTCCCAAACCAGATGCGCTACCAAGCTGCGCTATTCACCGACTTATGTTTCGTTCTGATTAAATCAAAACAGGGAACCGAGATTACCTTAATCAATGGGGTGGCTAACGAGATTCGAACTCGCGACCACCGGAATCACAATCCAGGGCTCTACCAACTGAGCTATAGCCACCACTGATCTTTTACTGCCATCGCATATATGCCATGACCAATTGTAGTGGTCGGTGAAGAGGGATTCGAACCCCCGACCCTCTGGTCCCAAACCAGATGCGCTACCAAGCTGCGCTATTCACCGACAAATTTTAGAGAACTTTGTTATTCCCAGAGGGTCACCTCTAGTCCCGCTATTCTCAAAGACAGGATGCACTAACAAACTGTGCTACTCACTGACTAAATTTCATCTCGATTTAAAATCGAAATAGGAAACCGAAGTTACCTAAATAATGGGGTGGCTAACGAGATTCGAACTCGCGACCACCGGAATCACAATCCAGGGCTCTACCAACTGAGCTATAGCCACCACTATTTTTTGCCAATATGCTGTTTATAAAAACAAGCTTCCGGATGGTACGCCCGAAAGGATTCGAACCTTCGACCTTTGGCTCCGGAGGCCAACGCTCTATCCAGCTGAGCTACGGGCGCATGCCCTATCGGCGGAGTGGAATAATACGGATATCACACTTTGCCGTCTAGTACTTTTTCAGATTTTTTTTGTGATTGCGCTTTTTTTCAACGAAATCGATCTCTCACCGTAGGTTTCGAGATGTGATTTAACCCTCGCCCCAGTAAAGATATAGTTTAATGCAACAATCATAAGATATATAATCACTCAACATTTACAACACCTTAACAGTTAGTTGTTCCATTTTGTGCGAACTACGTACAAATGTTCATCTGGTTGGCGCTTACTCAGGAATTAAAAGAGAGTTAATGGATATGTCTCGTAAACTTATAACCCTATTTACAGCCGCGCTTGTATTCTCCGGAGCTAGCTTCGCCTCTTCAAACCAAGAAGATTATGACGCGATTGCCGAGCGAATTAAGCCCGTGGGCGATGTTTATCTTGCTGGAGCAGAACCCGAGCAAGAAGTTGCCTCAGGCCCTCGAGACGGCGCAACTATCTATGGAACATTCTGCATAGCTTGTCACGGTACAGGTGTGAGCGGTGCTCCTAAAATCAACGATGGGGCTGATTGGAGCGCACGTATCGCTCAAGGCAAAGAAACAATGGCAGATCACGCTATCAACGGCTTCAACGCAATGCCTGCGCGTGGTGCTTGTATGGATTGTAGCGATGATGAAATCATTGCCGCTATCGACCATATGATTGCTGACCTTTAATTGTCTGCAGACACAAAAAAGATGGCCAAGGCCATCTTTTTTTAGTTTTTGCTCAAGCTCTTGGGCTTTTATTTTTTAAACATCGCTCTTAGATTTGCAATATGGGCCTGTCCTTTCTCCATACGCTCTTCTTTAGTTTGTTCTTTCTTCTTGGCTTCCCACTCTAAATCATCGAATGGAAGCTCATCTAAAAAGCGACTTTGGGTTGGCTTAATAAGCTCACCATACTGACGACGCTCTTTACATACAGTAAAATTCAATTCTTTCTGTGCACGAGTAATGCCTACATACATCAATCGACGCTCTTCTTCGACGTTATCTTCATCTATGCTGGTTTGGTGTGGCAAAATTCCCTCTTCAGCACCCATTAGGTAAACATAAGGGAACTCGAGCCCTTTTGATGCATGCAACGTCATCAATTGAACTTGATCGGCCTCAGCATCATCTTCTCCACGCTCCATCATGTCTCTCAGTGTTAAGCGTTGGACGACTTCTTTAAGGGTCTTCTCTTCCTTGTCATAGTTATCCCCTTCAAGATCGGCCACTATCCAAGAATAAAGATCAGACACGTTTTTCATTCGCATTTCTGCCGCTTTAGGGCTGGAAGATGTTTCATAGAGCCAATCTTCATACTTAATATCACGTACTAGACTACGAACAGCATCAACCGTATTACCACGTTCCGCGTTGTCACCCACCCTTACAAGCCACTCGGTAAAGCGACGCAGACTCTCTAAGCCCTTACCTGTAAGCGACTGCTCTAATCCAAGCTCAAACGATGCTTCAAACAAGCTTTTACCACGCATGTTGGCATAGCTACCTAATTTTTCGAGGGTAACGGGACCTATCTCTCTACGCGGTGTATTCACGATACGCAGAAACGCATTATCGTCATCAGGATTTACAAGTACCCGTAAGTAGGCCATTACGTCTTTAATCTCAGCTCTGGAAAAAAACGAGGTCCCTCCAGAAATTCGATAAGGCACTCTGTTCTGCATCAACGACTTTTCAATCAGACGCGATTGATGATTACCACGATAAAGGATCGCGTAATCTTTGTAATGAGTTCGATTAACAAACTTATGAGCAATTATTTCACCCGTAATTCGCTCTGCTTCATGGTCTTCATTTTTGGCCATCAGCACTTTAAGCTTTTCACCATCAGGTATTTCTGAGAAGAGCTTCTTTTCATACACGTGTGGATTGTTTGCAATTAAGATGTTTGCTGAGCGCAAGATTCGGCTAGTAGAACGGTAGTTCTGCTCCAATTTAACCAGCTTCAGATTTGGGTAATCTTCACCAAGCAACACCAAGTTTTGAGGTTTAGCACCGCGCCATGAATAGATGGACTGATCATCATCACCTACCACCGTCAGCCGACCACGCTCACCAACCAACAGCTTAACAAGCTCATACTGGCTGGTGTTAGTATCTTGATACTCATCTACCAGAAGATAACGAATCCGCGCTCTCCAACGCTCTCGCACTTCCTCGTTTTGCTTTAATAGCAATACAGGCATAAGAATCAAATCATCAAAGTCTAGGGCGTTGTAAGCCACCATTTGGCGCTGATACATCTCAAAACAATCGGCAAATAACGTATGTTGTTCACCCTGCGCTGAGGCTCTTGCTTGAGCCGGCGTCAGCATGTCGTTCTTCCAGTTTGAAATAGTACTGACTAGCTGACGAAGTAGATCTTTATCACCATCTAGCAAGTCTTCCGTGAGTTCTTTGAGCATAGAAAGCTGGTCTTGATCATCAAAAAGTGAAAAACCCGCTTTTAAACCTAATGCTTTGTATTCTCGACGAATGATATTGAGGCCTAAGGTATGAAAAGTAGAAACCATCAAACCTTTGGATTCATTCTTACCTAAAGTCTGACCGACACGCTCTTTCATTTCTCGTGCCGCTTTGTTGGTAAAGGTCACTGCCGCGATATTACGAGCTTTATAACCACATTGCTGCACCAAATAAGCAATCTTATTAGTAATTACGCGAGTTTTTCCTGAACCTGCACCCGCCAAAACCAAACAAGGCCCTGATACAAATTTTACTGCTTGGTCTTGCTGTGGATTCAGCCTCATAACGCCACCGAGATACAAAAAAGGGCTCTAATCATACTGATCACCTCACTCATTTCCAATCGAATTTTCCTTTTCCAAATGCTTACCTATGCTTACAAATGGTTGCATTTTAATAATTGCGCATTAAAATGAATGAACGTTCATTCATTTGGGTGGGGGATACTATATCCATGAGTTCTAAAACCAAGCGCGAAGACATCTTAGAAGCAGCAGTGACTATTTTAGGTCGTGATGGCTTCAATGGCCTTTCAATACAAAGACTCGCGAAAGAAGCCAAGATGGCAACGGGCACGGTGTATCTCTACTTCAAAGATAAAGATAGCGTGATTGCAGAGCTTAGGCTCTGGTTAACAAGACAGGTTGCAGAAATCATTCAGAAGGATGTGCTCCCAAATCAATCGCTCTATAAAAGGTACGAAACTATGTGCCACAACGTATGGAGTATTGGAGGGTCTCAATTGGGACTGTTGCAAACTCGAATTCAGTATGAATCGTTACCCTCGCCTTTGAGCGTTGAGATTCGAAACCTAGAAAAAAAACTGTTTGATCGACTGCTCAGTGTCTTTGAAGAAGGCAGGCAGTCAGGAGAACTTAAACATTTACCCGATTCGGTTTTATATAGCCTTAGCTTGGAAAGCTGCGTTGCACTAACTCGCAAGCACTTTCAAGAAATAGAACCTATCGACAGCAATACTTACAAACTGGCCATCCAAGCAAGCTGGGACGCCATTACAACTAAATAACTGGAGAACCGTTCCATGAAAAAGTGGACACTAATTATGCTTATTATTGCTATCGCCCTATTCGGTAGCGTGATTGGCTTCAATATCTTCAAACAACAGAAGATAGCGGAATACATGGCAAATCGCCCAGAGCCAGTGTATCCAGTTACCGTAATGACGGCCTCTGCTGAAGAGTGGACGCCAAGTATAGACGCAATTGGGTTTATTGAGCCACTGCAAGGTGTAACACTGACTGCAGAAGCAAGCGGCATTGTGACCAAAATTAACTTTGTTTCTGGCCAACAGGTATCTAAAGGAGCCTCTTTGGTGCAGTTGGATTCTGATGTTGAAAAAGCAAACTTACAAAGTGCTCAAGCACGATTCCCAGCTTCAGAGGCAAAATACAAGCGTTACAAAGGCTTGATTAAGAAAGGGGCTATCTCCCAAGCAGATTTCGATGATGCTGAGGCCTCTTATTTATCGTTGAAAGCAGATATTGCAGGCCTTAAAGCGACAATCGATCGTCGCGACGTAAATGCACCGTTCACCGGTGTTATTGGTATTCGTGGCGTTAACCTTGGTGAATATATGCAAGCGGGTAGCCGAATCGCTCGTCTAGAAGACATCAGTGTTATGCGTATGCGCTTTACCGTTTCACAAAACGATATCTCACGTATTAACATTGGTCAGGCGATCCGCATCGAAGTTGATTCTTATCCTGGTAGCATTTTTGATGGCACCATTTCAGCGATAGAACCAGCAATCAACTATCAAAGTGGTCTATTACAAGTACAGGCTGATATCCCAAATACTCAGGGCAAGCTGAGATCGGGTATGTTTGCTCGCGCACAAATTGTGTTACCAAAACTTCAAGACCAGGTTGTACTACCTCAAGTCGCTATCACCTACACCCTATACGGTGATAGCGTATTCGTTCTCGATGAAGAAACTCATCGCGTCGCGCAGCGTGTTATTAAAGCGGGTGAACGTGACCAAGATAAAGTACGAATTTTAGATGGCGTTAAGCCTGGTGAAGTGATCGTCACTTCTGGTCAGGTGCGCCTGAGCAACGAGTCCAAGGTGAAAATTGTGGAAAGTGATGCCACGACTCCACCAACTGAACTTCCGATGCTGTAAGGGATAAACAATGCGATTTACAGACATTTTTATAAAACGCCCAATACTCGCAGTCTCTATCAGCTTTTTGATAGCCCTGTTGGGTATGCAAGCTATCTTCAAGATGCAGGTGCGTGAATACCCTGAAATGACGAACACCGTGGTTACGGTATCAACCAGTTACTACGGCGCTAGTGCTGATCTGATTCAGGGTTTTATCACTCAACCACTTGAGCAAGCTATCGCTCAGGCTGACAACATCGACTTCATGACATCTCAATCAGTACTTGGTAGCTCTACCATTACTGTCACTATGAAGCTTAACACTGACCCGAATGCGGCGTTAGCAGACATACTTGCTAAAACCAACTCGGTTCGCTCGCAGCTTCCTAAGGAGTCGGAAGATCCTACAGTAACCATGTCGACAGGCTCGACAACTGCGGTTATGTATATAGGATTCACTAGTGATGAATTGGCTTCAAGCCAAATAACTGACTACCTTGAGCGTGTTGTTAATCCTCAGCTATTTACCGTGAATGGCGTATCTAAAGTCGACCTCTACGGCGGCATGAAATACGCCCTACGTGTATGGCTAGATCCTGAAAAAATGGCGGGCTTACGACTCACTGCAACTGACGTGATGGGGGTACTGGATGCCAATAACTTCCAATCTGCAACCGGTCAGGCAACAGGTACTTTTGTTCTCTACAATGGTAGTGCCAACACTCAGGTTGCTAATGTTGAAGAGCTTAAAAACCTCGTAGTTAAACAAGATGGTGGCCAGGTCGTTCGTCTTAGTGATATAGCGAAGGTAACTCGAGAGAAGAGCCATGATATCTATCGTGCAAGTGCCAATGGTCAAGAAGCTGTTGTAGCTGCAATCAACGGGGCACCAAGTGCTAACCCAATTAACATTGCTGCTGATGTTCTAGAGCTTTTACCTCAACTTGAAAAAAACCTGCCAACCAACATCAAGATGCAGGTGATGTACGACTCCACGGTCGCGATTAATGAATCAATTCAAGAGGTGGCAAAAACCATTTTTGAGGCAGCTTTAATCGTATTAGTCGTAATCACTTTATTCTTGGGCTCTATACGCGCGGTATTGATTCCTATCGTAACTATTCCCCTATCACTGATAGGTGTAGCTTTGTTTATGCAAGCATTAGGGTTCTCTTGGAACTTGATGACTTTGCTGGCAATGGTACTGGCTATCGGCTTGGTGGTGGATGACGCCATCGTAGTACTCGAAAACGTAGACCGGCACATTAAGTTAGGAGAAACACCATTTAGAGCTGCGATTATTGGTACGCGTGAGATCGCTGTCCCTGTTATTGCAATGACACTGACACTCGGCGCAGTTTACGCTCCTATTGCCTTAATGGGCGGTATTACTGGTTCCCTATTTAAGGAGTTTGCACTCACTCTTGCAGGCGCGGTGTTTGTATCTGGGATTATCGCGTTAACGCTGAGTCCTATGATGTGTTCGACCATTCTTAAGCAGAATGAGCAACCAAATCGCTTTGAACAATTCGTTCATAAGAAGTTGGATGCATTAAGTGAGAATTATGCTTCTGCACTTGCTTCAGTTATGCAGCACCGAAGCGTAGTCATTGTCTTTGCATTGATTGTATTCGGTAGCTTACCGTTGCTGTTCAAGTTTATTCCAAGTGAACTGGCACCGTCAGAAGATAAGGGTGTGGTTATGATGATGGGTACAGGCCCATCGAATGCAAACTTGGATTACCTGCAGAACACCATGAATGATGTCAATGATATCCTCAACGAGCAGCCAGAAGTTGCCTATGCACAGATCTTTACCGGTGTTCCTAACTCAAATCAGGCATTTGGTATTGCATCTCTAAAACCGTGGAGTCAACGTGAAGCTAGTCAATCTGAGATCACCAACCGCGTTTCTGGCTTAATCGCAGATGTACCTGGTATGGCAATCACTGCATTCCAGATGCCGGAGCTTCCTGGTGCAGGTTCAGGCCTTCCGATTCAGTTTGTTATCACTACACCAAACAGCTTCGAGAGTTTGTTCCAGATTGCGACCAACACACTTGCTGAAGTAAATGCAAACCCACAGTTTGTCTATTCCGATCTCGACCTGAATTATGATTCAGCGACGATGAAGATCACCATAGATAAAGACAAAGCAGGTGCTTATGGCGTTACCATGCAAGATATCGGTATCACTCTAAGTACTATGATGGCTGATGGTTATGTTAACCGTATCGACTTGTATGGTCGTTCATATGAGGTTATCCCACAGGTGGAGCGTAAGTTCCGAATGAACCCTGAATCGATGAATAACTATTACGTACGTTCATCTACAGGCGACTCTGTACCATTGGGCAGTTTAATATCTATCAATGTTATTCCTCAACCTAGGTCTCTACCTCACTTTAACCAGTTGAATTCCGCTACTGTGGGTGTGGTTCCAGCTCCTGGTGTTGCTATGGGTGATGCAATTGCATGGTTTGAAGCTACTGCAGCTGAAAAACTACCAAGTGGATACAACCATGACTATATGGGTGAATCTCGTCAATATGTGACTGAAGGAAGCGCGTTATACACCACCTTCTTGTTAGCAATCGCGATCATCTTCTTGGTACTGGCGATACAATTTGAGTCTCTACGTGATCCACTAGTCATCATGGTATCTGTACCACTGGCGATTAGTGGGGCTTTGATAGCGTTGGCTTGGGGACTATCGACGATGAACATCTACTCACAGGTAGGATTGATTACGCTGGTTGGTCTTATTACCAAACACGGCATCTTGATCTGTGAGGTAGCAAAAGAGGAACAATTACATCATCAACGTAATCGTATAGATGCAGTAATGACCGCAGCTAAGGTACGCCTAAGACCTATTCTAATGACTACGGCAGCCATGATTGCAGGCTTGATACCTCTAATGTATGCAACAGGCGCTGGTGCTGCACAGCGATTCAGTATAGGTATCGTAATTGTCGCGGGGCTTGCTATTGGTACCGTGTTTACCTTATTTGTCTTGCCAGTTATATACAGCTTCCTTGCTTCAGAGCATAAGCCATTACCAGAATTTGATGAAAGCGAAATTGTTGAATCAAACTAATCCAAGGTAATAAACCTATAAGGGCTCATTTCTGAGCCCTTTTTTATATCAAAAACAAATATCTGTCTCGATATTATTTGCGACAAAAGACGCTGAATTGCTTAGAATATAACAAACGATTTTGGAGAAACGCCCCTATGTTCGACCCTAAAAAATTAGAGCAGATTGCAAAGCAAATTCATGAATCTATGCCTCAGCCAGTGAAAGACCTAGGCACTGACGTTGATCAAAAAGTCCGTCAAGTCATTCAAGCTCAACTAAACAAGCTAGACGTGATCAGTCGTGAAGAGTTTGAGGTTCAAACCCAAGTATTACTCCGCACTCGCCAAAAGCTGAACGAGATGGAAAAGAAGATGGCCGATCTAGAAGAGAAGCTTTCGAGTAAAGGCGAATAGCCATCTCACGTACAAACAAAAAGGCTTGGTATTTTCATACCAAGCCTTTTTTACGTTAGCAGTACCGCCGAACTCGTCGGCGGACTTTTAATTAACGATTAACCACCAACAGCGATACGCTTCATGTCGGTCATGTAACCACGTAGTTCTTCACCTACGTACTCAACTGGATGGTTACGAATGGCTTCGTTCACTTCGATTAGACGTTGGTTATCAGCGTAGTTAGATGCTTCACCTAGGCCTTTACCGATAACGTCTGTTGCTACTGAAGGCATGAACTTCTCACGTAGAAGCGGAGTTGCTACGTTTGCGAATAGGTAGTTACCGTACTCAGCTGTATCAGAGATAACAACGTTCATTTCATATAGACGCTTACGTGCAACGGTGTTCGCGATTAGCGGAAGCTCGTGCAGTGATTCATAGTAAGCAGACTCATCGATAATGCCTGAAGCAGTCATTGCTTCAAACGCAAGCTCAACACCAGCGCGAACCATAGCGATCATTAGGATACCGTTATCGAAGTACTCTTGCTCAGAGATCTCTACATCAGACTCTGGGTAGTTTTCGAAGTCAGTTTCACCAGTCTCTTCACGCCACTTGAATAGGTTAACGTCATCATTTGACCAGTCAGCCATCATAGTGCGAGAGAATTCGCCCTGGATGATGTCATCCATATGCTTGTTGTAAAGCGGACGCATAAGATCTTTAAGCTCTTCAGAAAGGTCAAAAGCACGGATCTTAGCAGGGTTTGATAGACGGTCCATCATGTGAGTGATACCACCGAACTTCAGTGCTTCAGTAACAGTTTCCCAACCGAATTGAAGAAGCTTGCCAGCGTAACCAGCATCGATGCCATCAGCGATCATCTTCTCGTAGCATACGATAGAACCCGCTTGTAACATGCCACAAAGGATAGTTTGCTCACCCATTAGGTCAGACTTAACCTCAGCAACAAAAGAAGACTCTAGACAGCCAGCACGGTGACCACCAGTACCTGCAGCCCAAGCCTTAGCGATATCCCAGCCTTCACCTTTAGGGTCGTTTTCTGGGTGAACAGCGATCAATGTTGGTACACCAAAACCACGCTTATACTCTTCACGAACTTCAGTACCTGGGCACTTAGGTGCAACCATAACTACTGTTAGATCTTCACGAATCTGCATGCCTTCTTCAACAACATTAAAGCCGTGAGAGTAACCTAATGCAGCGCCCTGTTTCATTAACGGCATTACAGTTTCAACAACGTTGCTGTGTTGCTTGTCTGGAGTAAGGTTAACAACTAGGTCTGCTTGAGGAATAAGAGTCTCGTAACTACCTACTTCAAAGCCATTCTCTTTTGCATTTTTGAAAGATTGGCGTTGCTCATCAATAGCAGCTTGGCGCAATGCATAAGATACATCTAGGCCAGAATCGCGCATGTTTAAGCCTTGGTTTAGGCCTTGAGCACCACAACCTACGATAACCACTTTCTTACCTTTTAGGTAATCAGCTTCTGTAGAAAATTCAGAACGGTCCATAAAACGGCAACGACCCAGTTGGTCCAATTGCTCACGTAGGTTTAGCGTGTTGAAATAGTTAGCCATGACGGGCTCTCCTTAAAAATTCTTTCCATAGTTCGGCTTTGTTTGCCGATTGATTTCATACTAATTCAGGTTGAAAGTTGCTTAAAGTGATATATTTACAACTAATCATTGCAAATTATGCAACAAGAAGATTACTCAAATGAACATCAAAAGCCTACAGATTTTTCTACATCTTTCTGAAAGTAAGAACTTCAGCAAGACTGCGTCTGCCATGCACATGAGTCCATCGGCTTTAAGTCGTCAAATAAAGCGCTTGGAACAAGAAGCAGAGCAAATTCTATTCATTCGGGACAATAGAAGTGTTGATTTAACTACCGCAGGTAAAGAACTGCTCCCTGTTGCTCACAATATCGTGAATCAATGGCAGACTTTTACTCTTAATTTTTCCGATGATAAGGATGTACTAAAGGGAGAAATACGACTTTTTTGTTCAGTGACAGCTAGCTATAGCCACCTACCTCGTCTGCTTTCAGAGTTTCGATTACTGCACCCACTGATCGAATATAAGCTCAGTACAGGAGACCCTGCACAAGCGATAGAAAAGGTGCTCAATGATGAAGCAGATATCGCCATCTCTGCAGAAAGTGACCAACTGCCTTCTAGAATTGCATTTGAGAACATCAGCGAAATATCCTTATCTGTTATAGCCCCTAAAGGAGTAGCCAATATAGAAAGCATGCTCACAGAGCCCATCAACTGGAACGAAATCCCCTTTATTATCCCTTCAGAAGGCACTGCTCGTGATCGCTGCAATACCTGGTTTAAACGAAGCAAAATTAAGCCCAACATTTATGCACAAGTTGCCGGGCATGAGGCCATTGTTAGTATGGTGGCGTTAGGCTGTGGCATTGGAATCGCACCGGATGTAGTTATTAATAACAGCCCGGTAAAAGATCATATTCAGAAGCTGGATGTAGAGCCTGTAAAACCTTTTAAGCTAGGTGTTTGTTGTAAGCGTTCCCAGCTCAACAACCCTCTAATAAAGGCTCTATGGAGTGTGGCAGAAGCAAATTATATTGCTAGCTAAAGCGCCTATTTAAAAGGCCATTTTGTATTCTAAATAACCTTCACCATCAAAATCAGTATTGCTGTTTAGTACCTTACTATTGCTTTCTGAACCGTTGTAGCCAAGCCGAATTTGATGGTTTTTATATTGATAACTAATGAAAGTATCAATATAGATGCTTTCATAATCCGATTCACCTAAAGTATAAAATGGGTCCACACCCAGTGAAAAACCGGACCCGAGCTTAAATCGGTTATAAAACCCAACGGTTCCAGTAGCAATCCATTCATCTTCAATGATCTCTATTGAGCCTAAAGTGGCAATGGGATAAATGATCCAAAGCTCTCCAACCTTTAAAGTTGATACAGCACCAATGCTAGCAGAAGTGCCAAAGTCATTATTCAGTTGTAGAGTTGATTCTGCATAAACACCAATACCCTGCCATAAGTCCATATGGGCATAACGTACGTTAACTGCATCCATACCTTGCTTAGACTCTACCGCTAGCATGTTCTTACCCCATGCAAACCCTGCAGAGAAATCAAGATCTCCATTAGTATATGCATGCGCTCCAACACTAGAGTAAACAGCTGTTGGGTCCGCCATATCAACCGATTTGGACTGATTAGAGTCAGATTGAGCAAAAACAACCATTGGAGCAAGATATAGACAAACTAGCAAAAAACGATTCATAGAGTCTCTCTTAACCAGAAGAAAGGCCAATTTACGCTAACTCACTATCAATCCCCAATGAAAACGAAACATACCTGATATTCAATTGAAGAATTTTTACCTTAAAAATCCCAGATACAACAAAGCCCCGTCCAATGACGAGGCTTTTGAATGCAAACCTGGCGATGTCCTACTCTCACAGGGCGGTGCGTTGGTCCGGCACTCCGGCGATCCGCAAACACACGCTACTTTTCTAAACTCCAGATACAACAAAGCCCCGTCTAATGACGAGGCTTTTGAATGCAAACCTGGCGATGTCCTACTCTCACATGGGCGGTGCGGCGATCCGCAAACACACACTACTTTTCTAAACTCTAGATACAACAAAGCCCCGTCTAATGACGAGGCTTTTGAATGTAAACCTGGCGATGTCCTACTCTCACATGGGCGGTGCGGCGATCCGCAAACACACACTACTTTTCTAAACTCTAGATACAACAAAGCCCCGTCTAATGACGAGGCTTTTGAATGTAAACCTGGCGATGTCCTACTCTCACATGGGGAAACCCCACACTACCATCGGCGCTATTATGTTTCACTTCTGAGTTCGGCATGGAATCAGGTGGGTCCACAATGCTATGGTCGCCAAGCAAATTTTGTATGCAATCAGATTAATTATCTAATAGCAAAATATGGTGCTAGTACCCAGAGTCGAACTGGGGACCTCACCCTTACCAAGGGTGCGCTCTACCAACTGAGCCATACCAGCAATTTGTCGTCTAGAGAGACGAAAAAACCCGCTTCAAAAGCGGGTTATTCAAAATTAAAGCCTGGCGATGTCCTACTCTCACATGGGGAAACCCCACACTACCATCGGCGCTATTATGTTTCACTTCTGAGTTCGGCATGGAATCAGGTGGGTCCACAATGCTATGGTCGCCAAGCAAATTTTAAAATTCGGAAAGCTATTATCTAAAAGTTCTTAATACACATTCAAAGTTCTTACTTTGAGTCCACAAAACCCCTTGGGTGTTGTATGGTTAAGCCTCACGGGCAATTAGTACAGGTTAGCTCAATGCCTCGCAGCACTTACACACCCTGCCTATCAACGTTCTAGTCTTGAACAACCCTTTAGGACACTTAAAGTGCCAGGGAAGACTCATCTCAGGGCTCGCTTCCCGCTTAGATGCTTTCAGCGGTTATCGATTCCGAACTTAGCTACCGGGCAATGCCATTGGCATGACAACCCGAACACCAGAGGTTCGTCCACTCCGGTCCTCTCGTACTAGGAGCAGCCCCCTTCAATCTTCCAACGCCCACGGCAGATAGGGACCGAACTGTCTCACGACGTTCTAAACCCAGCTCGCGTACCACTTTAAATGGCGAACAGCCATACCCTTGGGACCGACTTCAGCCCCAGGATGTGATGAGCCGACATCGAGGTGCCAAACACCGCCGTCGATATGAACTCTTGGGCGGTATCAGCCTGTTATCCCCGGAGTACCTTTTATCCGTTGAGCGATGGCCCTTCCATTCAGAACCACCGGATCACTATGACCTGCTTTCGCACCTGCTCGAATTGTCATTCTCGCAGTCAAGCGGGCTTATGCCATTGCACTAACCACACGATGTCCAACCGTGTTTAGCCCACCTTCGTGCTCCTCCGTTACTCTTTGGGAGGAGACCGCCCCAGTCAAACTACCCACCAGGCACTGTCCGCAATCCCGATAAGGGACCAACGTTAGAACATCAAGCATACAAGGGTGGTATTTCAAGGACGGCTCCAACGATACTAGCGTACCGTCTTCAAAGCCTCCCACCTATCCTACACATGTAGGGTCAATGTTCAGTGCCAAGCTGTAGTAAAGGTTCACGGGGTCTTTCCGTCTAGCCGCGGGTACACTGCATCTTCACAGCGATTTCAATTTCACTGAGTCTCGGGTGGAGACAGCGTGGCCATCATTACGCCATTCGTGCAGGTCGGAACTTACCCGACAAGGAATTTCGCTACCTTAGGACCGTTATAGTTACGGCCGCCGTTTACCGGGGCTTCGATCAAGAGCTTCGACCGAAGTCTAACCCCATCAATTAACCTTCCGGCACCGGGCAGGCGTCACACCGTATACGTCATCTTACGATTTTGCACAGTGCTGTGTTTTTAATAAACAGTTGCAGCCACCTGGTATCTGCGACTCCTAGTAGCTCCATCCGCAAGGGACTTCACCGCCAAGAGCGTACCTTCTCCCGAAGTTACGGTACCATTTTGCCTAGTTCCTTCACCCGAGTTCTCTCAAGCGCCTTGGTATTCTCTACCCGACCACCTGTGTCGGTTTGGGGTACGATTTCTTATAATCTGAAGCTTAGAGGCTTTTCCTGGAAGCATGGCATCAATGACTTCACTGCACGTAGCAGCTCGACATCGTATCTCAGCGTTAAGAAAGTCCGGATTTACCTAAACTTTCCGCCTACATACTTGAACCTGGACAACCATCGCCAGGCCCACCTAGCCTTCTCCGTCCCCCCATCGCAATTATAAGAAGTACGGGAATATTAACCCGTTTCCCATCGACTACGCCTTTCGGCCTCGCCTTAGGGGTCGACTTACCCTGCCCCGATTAACGTTGGACAGGAACCCTTGGTCTTCCGGCGAGGGAGTTTTTCACTCCCTTTATCGTTACTCATGTCAGCATTCGCACTTCTGATACGTCCAGCAGCCCTTACAGACCACCTTCAACCGCTTACAGAACGCTCCCCTACCCCGCATACAAAAGTATGCAGCCGCAGCTTCGGTGTATAGCTTAGCCCCGTTACATCTTCCGCGCAGGCCGACTCGACCAGTGAGCTATTACGCTTTCTTTAAATGATGGCTGCTTCTAAGCCAACATCCTGGCTGTCTGAGCCTTCCCACATCGTTTCCCACTTAGCTATACTTTGGGACCTTAGCTGGCGGTCTGGGTTGTTTCCCTCTCCACGACGGACGTTAGCACCCGCCGTGTGTCTCCCGGATAGTACTCAATGGTATTCGGAGTTTGCAAAGGGTTGGTAAGTCGGGATGACCCCCTAGCCTTAACAGTGCTCTACCCCCATTGGTATTCGTCCGAGGCGCTACCTAAATAGCTTTCGGGGAGAACCAGCTATCTCCAGGTTTGATTGGCCTTTCACCCCTAGCCACAAGTCATCCGCTAATTTTTCAACATTAGTCGGTTCGGTCCTCCAGTTGATGTTACTCAACCTTCAACCTGCCCATGGCTAGATCACCTGGTTTCGGGTCTAATTCTAGCAACTCGACGCCCAGTTAAGACTCGGTTTCCCTACGGCTCCCCTATACGGTTAACCTTGCTACTAAAATTAAGTCGCTGACCCATTATACAAAAGGTACGCAGTCACGCTTCGAGGCGCTCCTACTGCTTGTACGTACACGGTTTCAGGTTCTATTTCACTCCCCTCACAGGGGTTCTTTTCGCCTTTCCCTCACGGTACTGGTTCACTATCGGTCAGTCAGTAGTATTTAGCCTTGGAGGATGGTCCCCCCATGTTCAAACAGGATATCACGTGTCCCGCCTTACTCGTTTTCACTTAAAATGCGTTGTCGGTTACGGGGCTATCACCCTATACTGCGAGACTTTCCAGACTCTTCACCTGACGCATTAAAAGCTTAAGGGCTAATCCAATTTCGCTCGCCGCTACTTTCGGAATCTCGGTTGATTTCTCTTCCTCCGGGTACTTAGATGTTTCAGTTCCCCGGGTTTGCCTCGTTATGCTATGTATTCACATAACGATACGTGCTTATGCACGTGGGTTTCCCCATTCAGAAATCCCAGACTCAAATGGTTATTACTACCTAATCTGGGCTTATCGCAAGTTATTACGTCTTTCATCGCCTCTGACTGCCAAGGCATCCACCGTGTACGCTTAGTCACTTAACCATACAACCCCAAAGGGTCTTGCTTAACGCAATACGCTTGCTACAGCGTAGTATGACGTTTCCAAGGTGCGTTATCTCTTTATTATGAGCGAGATAACATTCGATTTTGCCGGACTCAAATTTGAATGCACTCTGGCAAGAGTACATTCCCAAGAACACTTGAATGTGTGTTGGTACCTACATCATAAAGACATAGGATTTGAGAACTTTTAAATTTGATAAATAATGAAATCACATTATTTATCGTCAGCTTTCCAAATTGTTAAAGAGCATGAATTTCTTTCGAAACCATTTTTAAATATTTTCTCTTCTTTCTAGAGAAAAGAACAAAAACACTTAAAGATGGTGGAGCTATGCGGGATCGAACCGCAGACCTCCTCGCTGCCAGCGAGGCGCTCTCCCAGCTGAGCTATAGCCCCATCTGGAAGTCTTTCCTGCTCTAACTTTCTAAACCGTATCAATCTGTGTGGACACTCATCGTGAGTAATCATCGTATAAGGAGGTGATCCAGCCCCAGGTTCCCCTAGGGCTACCTTGTTACGACTTCACCCCAGTCATGAACCACAAAGTGGTGAGCGTCCTCCCGAAGGTTAAACTACCCACTTCTTTTGCAGCCCACTCCCATGGTGTGACGGGCGGTGTGTACAAGGCCCGGGAACGTATTCACCGTGACATTCTGATTCACGATTACTAGCGATTCCGACTTCATGGAGTCGAGTTGCAGACTCCAATCCGGACTACGACGCACTTTTTGGGATTCGCTCACCATCGCTGGTTGGCCGCCCTCTGTATGCGCCATTGTAGCACGTGTGTAGCCCTACTCGTAAGGGCCATGATGACTTGACGTCGTCCCCACCTTCCTCCGGTTTATCACCGGCAGTCTCCCTGGAGTTCCCACCATTACGTGCTGGCAAACAAGGATAAGGGTTGCGCTCGTTGCGGGACTTAACCCAACATTTCACAACACGAGCTGACGACAGCCATGCAGCACCTGTCTCAGAGTTCCCGAAGGCACCAATCCATCTCTGGAAAGTTCTCTGGATGTCAAGAGTAGGTAAGGTTCTTCGCGTTGCATCGAATTAAACCACATGCTCCACCGCTTGTGCGGGCCCCCGTCAATTCATTTGAGTTTTAATCTTGCGACCGTACTCCCCAGGCGGTCTACTTAACGCGTTAGCTCCGAAAGCCACGGCTCAAGGCCACAACCTCCAAGTAGACATCGTTTACGGCGTGGACTACCAGGGTATCTAATCCTGTTTGCTCCCCACGCTTTCGCATCTGAGTGTCAGTATCTGTCCAGGGGGCCGCCTTCGCCACTGGTATTCCTTCAGATCTCTACGCATTTCACCGCTACACCTGAAATTCTACCCCCCTCTACAGTACTCTAGCCTGCCAGTTTCAAATGCGGTTCCGAGGTTGAGCCCCGGGCTTTCACATCTGACTTAACAAACCACCTGCATGCGCTTTACGCCCAGTAATTCCGATTAACGCTCGCACCCTCCGTATTACCGCGGCTGCTGGCACGGAGTTAGCCGGTGCTTCTTCTGTCGCTAACGTCAAACACATAAGCTATTAACTTATATATCTTCCTCACGACTGAAAGTACTTTACAACCCGAAGGCCTTCTTCATACACGCGGCATGGCTGCATCAGGCTTTCGCCCATTGTGCAATATTCCCCACTGCTGCCTCCCGTAGGAGTCTGGACCGTGTCTCAGTTCCAGTGTGGCTGATCATCCTCTCAGACCAGCTAGGGATCGTCGCCTTGGTGAGCCATTACCTCACCAACTAGCTAATCCCACCTGGGCATATCCTGAAGCGAGAGGCCCGAAGGTCCCCCTCTTTGGTCCGTAGACGTTATGCGGTATTAGCTATCGTTTCCAATAGTTATCCCCCACATCAGGGCAATTTCCCAGGCATTACTCACCCGTCCGCCGCTCGACGCCCAATAAATCACCCGAAGGGTCAATGTTGTCGTTTCCGCTCGACTTGCATGTGTTAGGCCTGCCGCCAGCGTTCAATCTGAGCCATGATCAAACTCTTCAATTAAAGTTTTTTTGGTCTTTCGACCGGCTCAATGAATACTGACTTCAAAACTGTTCCTTACTCGAAAGTAAGAAGTAATTTTAAAGCTATTATCGTTCCAACAGAACGATAATGAATTGACTGTGCCAATGATTAAAAATCATTGTATTGGTCACTCAGTTCATTGATAAATCTTTTCGATTATCATCAACGAGTGCCCACACAGATTGATAGGTTTAAATTGTTAAAGAGCGTACTTTCGAGACTTGCCTCTCAAGTGGACGGCCATTCTAGCGTTTTGAACCAAAGTGTCAAACACTTTTTGAATTTAATTTTCGAAGAGAAGTTAAACTCAAATTGGTTCGGCTAGTTAGCCTACTGAAACACTGCGAAGCGTTTCCGCTGTTGCCGTGTCAGTGAGGGCGCATTATAGAGATGCGCGTCACATTGGCAAGCGTTTTTTATAAGTTTTTCGCACTTTCTTTTTTTACGTTCAACAAACAAACAACCCGCTTAAAAAGCGGGCTGTTTTATTAAGGTTAGAACAATTTTGCTAGCTTTAGATGAAAGCAAACGCATCAGAATAGATTTGTTCCACCTTTGCTTTCTTATTAAAGATAAATTGTTCCCTTGCACTGCCTGCCATTTCAAATCGGCCTGCTATATAGATGTCATATTCAGATAGGTCCGAAAAGTCCTGCATCACGGCTTGTAGAACATTACCGGTTTTTCCCGTCCAAATACCTTCATCATCTTCTACTACGGGAATAAAGTGGATATTTGAGTGCTGCTGTTCAATGGCCGTCAATTCATCAAAAGCATACAGCTGAGATTTACTTCTTGCTCCCCAATACAAATATATCGGGTTATTGATATTTTGGCTGATGCAATGATCAAGGATAGAACGCACATAACTAAAGCCAGTTCCACCAGCAATAAGAAGCATAGAGCGCTCACTCACTTTAAGCGCCGCATCTCCATGGGGAGCATCGATAACTATGTCACTGCCATTACTAAGCGCTTCATGCATACGATGAACTACCTCAAGAGCATAAGCATTTTCTTCGGCTGCACCAATATGAAGCTCTAGCTCTCCCTCATGTCGACAAGGACTACTTGCGATAGAAAAAGGACGCTTGTCTTTCTCACCCATTACGACCATCAAGTACTGCCCCGCTTCAAACTCAACAGAGGTTTCAGGGTGCAACAATACTCGGAATGTATTGCTAGCTAGGGGCTTGATTGATTTTACTTTGCAACGAATGGTCATATCTTCCTCTATATCCTTACTCATCAAAAGTAAGTACTAAATCTGTGTTAGCAAACGCTTGGCAAGCAAAGACCCAGCCTTGGGCTTGCTCTTTCTCTGTTAGCATAGGTTCTAACTGATACGCTACTGTACCAGTCTTTAATCGGCATAGACACATTCCGCACGCTCCAACTTGGCACCGATTAGGGAATGCGATGTTCTGAGATAAAGCAGCGTCTAATATGGTTTGCTGTGCCTCTATCTCAAACATTACACCACTGGGTAAAAGTTTTACTTTGTACGTCATAAGATGTTGAGTTGTTCCCAGATCTTATCAATACGGGCAACGAGTTCTTTATCCTTATGGATAGGTCTACCCCATTCTCTTGTCGCTTCGCCTTGCAACTTGTTAGTTGCATCTATACCGAGTTGAGATTGTGGCCCATCGATAAACTTACTATCACGAGCAGGATCCATACGGGTGGTAATAGCCCAAATCACATCATTCCAGTTTCTAATATTGACGTCTTGATCGCAGACAATGACAAACTTCATCTTGGTATACTGAGAAAACTCAGCCAACACGGCATCGATCACTTCTATTCCTTGATGAGCTTGTTGCTTATCTATAGATAGAATAGCCATTCCGCCAAAACCTGCTTCAACAGGTAAATAACAATCCTTTATGCATAGAAGTTGCTGTTTTAATCCGTCAAATACTAGATCAGCTTTTTCCTTCTGCAGAGCAGGTAAAGTACTAGAGACATCTTCATTCGACATTACTAGCTCTGCTGGCCACTTTATAGTCGCATCTAGTCCCATTTTCGAGCCAAGCCCTGCAACTGGTGAAGCAAAATCAAGAGAATCTATCGGGGTGTTCTCAATCATTACAATGTCGCGTTTCGGCTGCAGGTGTTCTGTCATTGTCGCGATAACTTGATTCCAATCTCTAGCATCGACACTCTCATCACATACCAGTACATATTTGGTGTACATGAATTGACGTAAGAAGGACCACACTCCCATCATCACGCGCTTGGCATGACCTGGGTACTGCTTTTTCATGGTCACAACTGCCATACGATAAGAACACCCTTCTGGAGGCAAGTAAAAATCTTCTATCTCAGGAAATTGCTTTTGTAAAATAGGGACAAAGACTTCGTTAAGGGCGACACCTAATACCGCAGGTTCATCTGGCGGGCGTCCTGTGTAGGTACTGTGATAGATAGGGTCTTTACGCATTGTAATGTGTGTAATGGTAAATACGTTGTGGCTTTCTACTTCATTATAATAGCCGGTATGGTCACCATAGGGACCTTCATCTGCAAATTCGGTAGGGTCGATATAACCTTCCAGTACAATCTCAGCACTGGCCGGTACATCGAGATCGTTACTGATTGATTTAATCACTTCGGTTTTGCTGCCTCTTAACAAGCCAGCAAAGGCATACTCAGAGAGCGAATCTGGTACTGGCGTTACTGCACCTAGAATGGTTGCAGGGTCAGCACCAAAGGCTACCGAGACAGGAAATGGTTTTCCTGGGTTAGCTTCTGACCAATCTCTGAGATCTAGAGCACCGCCTCGATGCGCTAACCAACGCATAATGACTTTGTTTTTACTTAGCTTTTGTTGGCGATAAATCCCAAGATTTTGTCGCTTCTGGTTGGGTCCACGTGTAACTGTTAATCCCCACGTTAATAGTGGAGCTACATCCTCGGGCCAACAGCTCATTACTGGAATCTTATCTAAATCAACATCCTCGCCTTGCCAGACGATTTCTTGACAAGAAGCCTTACGAAGACGTTTTGCCGGCATATTTAGGACTTGTTTAAATACGGGAAGTTTATCTAAGGCATCTTTAAAGCCTTTTGGTGGCTCAGGTTCTTTAAGATAAGCGAGCAGCTTCCCTACCTCTCGTAGATCGCTGACTTGTTGACGCCCCATACCAAGAGCAACACGTTTGGACGTACCAAATAGATTGGTTAAGACCGGCATATCATAGCCAATAGGGTTCTCAAACAATAACGCAGGGCCGCCAGCACGTAGGGTTCGGTCGCTGATTTCTGTCATTTCATAGTCGGGATCGACCGGATGGGAGATGCGCTTTAATTGTCCTTCTTTTTCCAGAAGGGCAAGGAAGTCTCGCAAGTCTTTGCAGCTCATAACAATCCATTTAGCCTAAAAAGATGGGCGCAGTATAGCAAAAAGCCCATCACCTTCCGCTAACAAATTTAACGATTAAATATTTCTGGGTACTTACTTGCCCACTCGTTAAACCAACTGTTGTACCCATAGCTTTGGATACTTTTAGTGATAACCTGTGCATCACCTTGGTTTCTCATCCTAGAAACCAAAAAATCTTCTGCTGGTTGTGAGGTTGGCGCGTATTTGGCCAGTAGTTGCAGACTACGCTCACTCAATGAAGGGTTTTGACTTGCCACGATCATTTGCTGTATTGAAAAGACACTACCGTCTTTACCTAGCCTTTCTAGCTCTCTGTTTAATGCGCTATCGGCTTTCATTTTCCATACAATATTGTAGAGATCAGAGTTATTGGATGTCGTTGCCATTGCGACCATTAGATCTGAACTCGGTAGCCAAGATAACACGCTATTATCGGTAATCTGCCCAACAAGGTATGACAAACCTTCATCTGAGATCTTATCTATGTTGTTAATAAGTAATTTTTCTCTTTGTGAAGTCAGATCCGGGTTTTCCGTTAGCCAGGAGCGTAAATTGAGTTGCTCATTCTCCACTCCCACGTATAACTCAATCACTTGGTCATTCAGCTTCCAATCATCAATAAGACGCTGAGCCATTATCTGGTAAGAAAACGCTGGAGAAACAAAATGAAAACCATCCCCCTGTTCCACTATTTTCAGTGAAGGGGCTACCTTTCGCTGGGTATCCACAAAGACAGCTAAATCAGAGGTATATCGCGGTGTGCTTTCAGCAATAGATTTGATGGCGAGAAACCTAACGACTTCTTGTTGTGGTTGTTTAATTCGAAGCAGATTAAAGTTCGCTTGATCGGACTGTTCGGATAACGCAAGCGACACTATGCGTTGTGCACTCGCCTGAGACTGAGCATCGGACAGCATTTGTTGCTTATCTTCAAGGCTAAGTTCAAGAGCTTGCACCGTAAACGAACTGCCAAGTATGGCAGTTAACATCGTAGCCAAAAGCCTTTTATGCATACTCTTACTCCCTGTAATCCTATGTACCAGCTTAGTGGTACTATGCCATCCTGGCATATAATTATCGTCGTGATTTAAAAAACGCCACCTAATTAGGTGGCGTTTCATACGATAAGTTCCGCAAATTACAAATTCCTAAAGAAATCTGTTATTGACGTCGCATTGCGTCGAAGAACTCATTGTTGGTTTTGGTCATTGCTAACTTATCAATCAGGAACTCCATTGCATCGGTCTCACCCATTGGGTGCACGATCTTACGAAGAATCCACATTTTCTGAAGCTCATCTGACTTAGTCAGTAACTCTTCGCGACGAGTACCTGAACGGTTGAAGTCAATCGCAGGGAAGACGCGTTTTTCCGCAATCTTACGGTTTAGGTGCAGTTCCATGTTACCTGTACCCTTAAACTCTTCATAGATAACTTCATCCATCTTAGAGCCGGTATCTACCAACGCAGTTGCGATAATAGTTAAGCTACCACCTTCTTCTACGTTACGTGCAGCACCGAAGAAGCGCTTAGGTCTGTGAAGGGCATTCGCATCCACACCACCCGTTAGAACCTTGCCTGAAGAAGGAATTACGGTGTTGTATGCACGAGCTAGACGAGTGATTGAATCAAGAAGGATAACAACGTCTTTCTTATGTTCAACTAGGCGTTTCGCTTTCTCAATTACCATCTCAGCAACTTGTACGTGACGAGATGCTGGCTCATCAAACGTAGAAGCGATAACTTCACCCTGTACGAGGCGTTGCATTTCAGTTACTTCTTCTGGGCGCTCATCGATAAGCAATACCATCAACTCACACTCAGGGTGGTTGCGGGCAATACTTTGGGCAATGTTTTGTAGCAACATTGTCTTACCCGCTTTTGGCGGTGCAACGATCAAGCCACGTTGACCTTTACCTATCGGTGAAGCCAAATCTAGGATACGAGCTGTAATATCTTCAGTCGCACCGTTACCTACTTCCATTACCATACGCTCATTAGCGTGCAATGGAGTTAGGTTTTCGAACAAAATCTTATTACGTGCGTTATCTGGCTTATCGTGGTTAACAGTATTAACCTTTAGCAATGCAAAGTAACGCTCACCATCTTTAGGTGGACGAATCTTACCTGCAATGCTGTCACCAGTACGTAGGTTAAAGCGACGAATCTGACTTGGAGATACATAGATGTCATCTGGGCCAGCTAGATATGAACTGTCTGAGCTGCGCAGAAAACCAAATCCGTCTTGTAGAATCTCTAGGACGCCATCACCAAAGATATCCTCTCCGCTTTTCGCGTGCGCTTTTAGCGTCGAGAATATGATGTCCTGCTTTCTCAATCTAGCAAGATTCTCAAGACCAAGGCTCTCACCAAGTTTCACTAAGTCTGAGACAGGCCTGTTCTTCAGTTCTGTTAGATTCATAGTGGTCGATTTTGTGGTGGTCTTTGTATTAGATTTAGTAGTCAAAATAGGATCTGTATGTGTTAGTTAGAGAGATTTGGTCTCAGGATCGACCAAGAAAAGGAAAATTGTATGATTTACGTGCAATAAACTAGCACTAAAAACAAGCGTAGTCTAGCTTCTAGAAAAAACAAAACCGTGCATTAAAAAATACACGGTTAATTTGTTTTTCTCATTTCTAGATATTTGCGTCTAGGAACTCTTTAAGTTGAGTCTTTGAAAGCGCACCTACCTTGGTTGCCGCTACATTGCCGTCTTTAAACAACAGTAATGTTGGGATACCACGAATGCCATATTTTGGTGGCGTTGCTGGGTTGTGATCGATATTCAACTTACCAATGGTAAGTTTACCAGCGTACTCTTCTGAGATTTCACTCAGAATAGGGGCAATCATTTTACAAGGACCACACCATTCTGCCCAGAAATCTACTAGCACAGGGCCTGCAGCTTTAATTACATCACTTTCAAAACCATCGTCAGAAAGCTGCAAAATCTTATCGCTCATCTTTAGCTCCAAATCAATTTTCTGCTGCCGATTTGATGATTATCAGCAATTAGATTGCCTATTGGAATGGATTTCCTTTCTTAATGCAAGCGTAAGCTGATATTCTATGCTCATGAAAAAGACACACATCACAGAGCAAAAATTCGCCGACTTCGATTTGCACCCTCAGATTATCTCTGGGTTGCAAGCAAAAGGATTTGAGTATTGTACTCCGATTCAAGCGTTAGCGCTGCCAGTACTGCTCACTGGCCAAGACATTGCGGGGCAAGCTCAGACGGGTACTGGTAAAACTTTAGCCTTTCTAACCGCTACTTTTGATTACCTACTAAAAAACCCTGCCGATGAGTCTCGAGCAGTGAACCAACCGCGCGCCATTATTATGGCACCAACGCGTGAGTTGGCGATTCAGATCCATCGTGATGCTGAAGCTTTGATTGCAAGTACTGGCCTGAAAGCTGCACTTGCATATGGTGGTGAAAGCTACGACAAGCAGCTGAATGAGCTACAACAAGGTGTTGATATTTTGATCGGCACTACCGGCCGTATCATCGATTTCTTCAAGCAAAAAGCCTTTAACCTCAATCATATCCAAGCTGTAGTTCTCGACGAAGCTGACCGTATGTTTGATCTTGGTTTCATTAAAGACATTCGCTTCTTGTTCCGTCGTATGCCAGAGCCGAAAGATCGTCTTAACATGCTTTTCTCTGCAACCCTTTCTTACCGCGTGCAAGAATTGGCGTTTGAACACATGAACAATCCAGAACATGTGGAAGTAGAACCAGAGCGTCGCACCAATGTTCGTATCGAAGAAGAGCTATTCCACCCTTCAAACGAAGACAAAATCGCTCTGCTTATGACCTTGATTGAGCAAGATTGGCCTGAAAAAGCGATCATTTTTGCCAATACAAAATACAAATGTGAGCAAGTCTGGGGCTATCTAGCCGCCGATGAACACCGTGTGGGTCTTTTAACCGGTGACATTCCGCAGAAAAAGCGTGAGCGAATTTTAGAGCAATTTACCACGGGTGAATTGGACTTCTTGGTTGCGACTGATGTAGCAGCACGTGGTCTTCACATTCCACTAGTAACGCACGTATTTAACTACGACTTACCTGATGATGCTGAAGATTATGTTCACCGTATTGGCCGTACAGGACGTGCTGGTGAAAGCGGTCATTCCATCAGTTTTGCTTGTGAAGAGTACGCAGTTAACTTGCCTGCAATCGAAGAATACATCGCGCACTCAATTCCAGCCTCTGATTATGATCCTGAAGCTTTGATTCAAGAGCTGCCGAAGCCTATTCGTCTTCAACGCTCACCAAACACCCGTCGTCAAGGTGGTGGCAAACCTCAAGGTCGTAATAACAATCAGCGACGTAATAGACCATCTCGACCTCATAACAGAACATCAGGAAACAGCTAATTTAGGTTATGACAGACTCATCTCCTCTTTATGCCGCCATTGACCTTGGCTCGAATAGCTTCCATATGCTTGTTGTTAAGCACGTGCATGGAAGCGTCCGTACTATGGCCAAGATTAAGCGCAAGGTTCGCCTAGCTGCTGGGTTAGACAGCAACAACGCGTTAAGTCAGGAAGCAATACAAAGAGGATGGGACTGTTTGTCTCTATTTGCTGAGCGCTTACAGGACATCCCAGAACAAAACATTCGTATTGTTGGAACCGCCACGCTCCGTGTCGCAACCAACATTGATGAGTTCTTGAGTAAAGCCAACCAGATTCTAGGCAAAGATATTCAGGTGATCTCTGGGAAAGAAGAAGCTGCTACTATCTACAAAGGGGTTGCTCATACTTCTGGTGGTAAAGGCAAGCGTCTAGTTGTTGATATTGGTGGTGCCAGTACCGAGCTGATTATTGGTGAAGGTTTTGATGCCAAGGTACTCAACAGCCTACAAATGGGCTGTGTTACTTGGTTAGAGCAACACTTCAACGACAGACAGCTCACCGCTGACAACTTCCAACGTGCTATAGAGGCTGCCAAGCAAACCTTAGCTCCTGTTCTGAGTAATTATACAGAACTTGGTTGGGACTTGTGTGTAGGAGCTAGTGGCACGGTTCAAGCACTGCAAGAGATAATGCTAGCGCAAGGCATGGACGAAGTGATTACTCACTCCAAATTGAAGCGCTTACAAAAACAAGCCATGCGAGCTGATGCCTTAGAAGAGCTCGAGATTGAAGGTCTCACCCTTGAGCGAGCACTTGTATTCCCAAGTGGTCTTTCTATTTTATTGGCCATATTTGAGCTTTTAGATATTGATGAAATGACCCTTGCGGGTGGTGCTCTTCGAGAAGGCATGGTCTATGAAATGATCACGGAACTGCATCAAGAAGACATTCGTCAGCGAACCTTAACCAGCATTCAACAGCGTTTTCAGCTCGACCAAGACTATGCAAATCAGGTTGCTAAGACCGCAAGTAAGTTGGTTGAACAATGTGGTAGTGAGTTCCTTCCTGAACCCGTAGCCATAGAGTTGTTACAGGCCTCAGCTCAGTTACATGAGATTGGATTGACTATCGATTTTAAGAAAGCAGGGCTACATAACGCCTACCTATTGAGAAATCTTGATTTACCCGGTTATACAAGAGCACAGAAAAATCTACTTGCTGATGTTACGCTACGGTATAAAGACGCTTTATCTTCTTTGCCTGAGCAGCAAGCGGTCAATAAGCAGAGTGCAGAAAACATCTTAAGAATTCTGCGCTTATCTGTACTTCTTACCCATAGGCGTAATGTGAATTTGCAGCCTTCAGTCAAACTAGAAGCGACAGATAAACAGCTTTGTTTATCCATTAGTGAAAATTGGTGTAATGCCAATCCATTAACCTTCGCGGAACTCGAGATTGAAGCTAATCGGCAGTCAGACCAAAACTGGCCTTTGCAAATCAAGCAGATATAATTTAACTAGCCCAGTTTATTAAACTGGGCTTTTTTACAGACAAATATTTTGGACATAAAAGCAAAGCAAGGAGAGCTTGAGAAATGAGCATAATATTGGAGTGCATCCGCTGTGTTGGCCGAGGAGAGCGTGGGCGTAAACCTCTCTCGTTTGATCAAGCCTTTACTGTTATGGATCAATATCTTGATGGCCAGATCGACGACGATCAAATGGCGATGTTGATGATGCTCATCCGAGTCAACAACGAGACAGCAGCAGAGATTGCTGGTTTCACCAAGGCCTTCCACCAGCGATTGCCAACAATCGAAGTCGATATTGATTGGCCTTGTTATGCAGGAAAGAAAAGCAAACAAGATCTCAATGACAATCAGCAATCTCTACCTTGGAATCTGGTTGCAGCCTCTATTCTCGCAGATGAGGGTTACAAGGTACTGATCCATGGCCATCTTGATGCTGGGTCAGATCGCGTGCACAGCCAACATTATTTGCAACAACTCGATATCGAAACTGCCAACGATATTGAGCATGCTACCTCGTTGCTGCAATCCTCAAACATCGCTTACTTACCACTATCTCACTTTGCTCCTATCGCAGAGAAGATGCTTGATTGGAAGAAACGCTACGGTCTAAGAACTCCGATTAATACTGTAGTAAGAGGGTTAAACCCTGGAAGTGCTAAATATGGAGTCAGGGGTAGTTTCCACCCAGGGTTTCAGGAATTACATGCAGAGATAGAAACCAATATTGGCCATTCAAACTGTTCTATTGCTTCATTTAAAGGTGTATCAGGTGAGTCTGAGTACAATCCAAAGGTAAGCCAAACCATTTGGACAAGCGATAGTAAGGGCTTACATTCGCACTACTGGAAAGAAATGTACAATGAACAAATTGTCACGCCAAAGCGGTGCCCTCTTGGCACAATTGAAGCCGATAAAGTTCAAATGGCTAACCACGTAGTCGCTTCCATTGCAGTGTTACTTTTTACCAAACTAAAAGATAAGCAACTGGCCGATCAGGAAGCCTATCGTCTATGGGCACAGTTCTGCACCAAGCACTGATTCTAGACATAAAAAAAGAGCTCCGATAGGAGCTCTTTTTTTTGTTTTCTATGCCTCTGCAGCAATTCGTTGGTCAGGTTCGGTCGTCAGTTTTCGAATCAAATAATTGAGCAAGACACCATACATAGGAACAAACAAGCCCAAGCTAATCACAAGCTTAAACACATAGTCCACTAGTGCTATCTCTTGCCAGTGCTGCGCCATAAACGCATCAGGACTGTTATAGAAAGCGATACTAAAGAAAGCCAATGTATCTAATGCGTTACCAAATAAGGTAGAGCATGTTGGAGCTATCCACCATTGCTTCATTTGGCGCAGACGATTAAATACATGCACGTCCAAGATCTGCCCTAATAAATAAGCCATGAACGAAGCGATAGCAATTCTAGCCACGAACAGGTTGAATTCTCCAAGAGGTGAGAAGCCTTGAAATTGTCCTTCAAAGAAAACCACTGAAAGCAAATAAGACACTATTAGCGAAGGCAGCATTACCAAGAAGATAATTCTACGTGCTAGTGGCGCACCAAAGATGCGAACGGTCAGGTCCGTTGCCAAAAAGATAAAGGGAAACGTAAATGCCCCCCAAGTGGTGTGGAAACCAAAAACAGTAAATGGCAGCTGAACGAGATAGTTACTCGATGCAATGATGATCAGGTGAAATGACGCCAAAAAGAAAAGCGCTTTTCGCAGTTGCGATGGATTAAAACGGTTCATATTGTACCTTTTTAGTAGATGGGGGCGAGGGAACCCATTCGAAGCAAGTCGCTTCATCTCAAAATTTAAAGCCCACCAAAATGGCGGGCTCAGAATTATACATAACGATTCAGATTGTGCAATACATGAACAGCACTATGGTTTCATGTGAAACTTTTTTAACTAAATACCCTTTGCTACCAATCCTGCGAGGTATTGTAGTTCTTCTTCAGATTGGCCCGCAGATAGCGCCTCCAACCACATAGATTCACTATAGTGTTCCGCGCGCAACATTAATTGGCAACCTTCGAAGTCAATCAACCAAGAGTGAAGATCGGCATCCTGTTGCTTTTCTACTACCGTAGCACCAATAAGGTCGATAAATTGTTGTCCAACTGTAGGAAAATCATCATGGTCGAACGATGGCGTTATCAAAGAAATTCGACCTTTTTGTGAATCAAAATGACGAAGAGTAAAACTAGACACCCGTAATGTGCTCCTGAATTAGATCGAGAAAAGCATCAGCATATTTATCAAGCTTGCGCTGCCCTACACCATTTACGGCAAGCATTTCACCATATGAGGTTGGCAGGATATCCGCCATATCAATCAAGGTAGCATCATTAAACACCACATAAGGCGGTAAACCTTCCTCATCAGCAACGCGCTTACGAAGGTTACGTAATTTCGCAAACAACTTTTTATCGTAGTGTTTTGTTGGAGTCTTGTCGGATTTAGCAGAAACAGTAAGATCCAACCTTGGTACAGCAAGTTCTAGTTCCATATCGCCACGTAACAAAGGTCTCGCTTCTTCTGTTAGTTGCAAGGTTGAGTTTCGTGCTATGTTTTGTGTCAGCATGCCTTTATGCACCAATTGACGCATAACGCTCACCCAATAGTCATGGCTGTTATCGCGACCAATACCATAGGTTGATAGCTTATCATGGCCGTTCTCGCGAATACGTATATTCTGCATGCCCCGAAGCACCTCAGTCACATACCCCATACCAAAGGATTGATTGACTCGATACACACATGAGAGCGCCTTTCGAGCAGCCTCCGTGCCATCAAACGTTTTCGGTGGATCTATACAAATATCGCAGTTACCGCACGCTTTCTCTCGATACTCGCCAAAATAATGTAGCAGGACTTGTCGACGACAGGTTTGCGCTTCAGCAAAGGCACTCATTGCGTTGAGTTTATGCATCTCTACTTTTTTCTGCTTCTCATCTTCTTTTTCATCAAGCATACGGCGAAGCCAATTGATGTCTGATGGGTCATACAAAGTCATCGCCTCAGCAGGTAAACCATCTCGACCTGCTCGGCCTGTTTCTTGGTAATAAGACTCAATGTTTCTTGGGATATCAAAGTGCACAACAAAACGCACATTCGGTTTATTGATCCCCATGCCAAAGGCAACGGTTGCTACAACGATTTGAATATCATCTTTTTGAAACGCTTCTTGTACATAGCCCCGTTCATCAGGATCCATTCCTGCATGGTAGCCCATGGCTCGAATACCGTTGTTACAGAGTTTTTCCGTCACCATTTCAACTTTCTTACGGCTACCACAATAAATGATGCCACACTGACCTTTTTGGGTTGCTAGATAGCGAATCACTTGTGCAACCGGCTTTGCTTTTTCTACCAAGGTGTAGCGAATATTAGGTCTATCGAAGCTACCCAAGTAGCAAAGAGGATCATCAAGCTGCAGTCGAGCATTAATATCGAGTCGTGTCGTATCGTCTGCCGTAGCGGTAAGTGCCATAAACGGAACATGACTGAATTGCTGTTTCAACTGGCCTAGTGAAGCATATTCCGGTCTAAAGTCATGCCCCCATTGAGAAATACAGTGCGCTTCATCAATGGCGATTAGATTTATCTCTAGGTGCTGTAAGCGCTCCATAAACTCACGCATAAGCACTCGTTCTGGCGATACATAAATCAGCTTTATTTTACCTTGATGCATTCGGTTATACACCGACAACAACTCCTCACGAGTCATGCTTGAGTTAATACACTCTGCAGCGACACCATTCGCTTTCAATTGGTCGACTTGATCCTTCATCAATGAGATTAAAGGTGAGATCACCAAGCCCATTCCAGAAGCCACCAGCATAGGAACTTGATAACACATAGACTTACCACCACCCGTGGGCATGATAACCAAAGTGTCCTTTCCGGAGAGTGCAGCATCCACCACCTGCTGTTGGCCGTCTCGAAATTCCTGATAGCCAAACACATCCTCCAGCACACGCTGGGGCGTTGTTTGAGTATCGGATTCCTCAATCATAGACAAATGGGATGACATGTAGGATGTATTACCTGTGAGTAGTGTGTGATGAATCAGCGCTACATTGTAAAGGGGATGATCTAGGATGGAAACCGCATTTTACTGGCTCTTAGAGTGTACGCTCTCTATACTCTGCTGTTTTCCGATCAGTATCTCGAGAATCTATGGATAACCTAGCTCAACAACGCACTCGACAAGGTGTCATCTTTGCCATAATGGCATACACCATGTGGGGAATTGCACCTATATATTTCAAAGCGTTATCTTCAGTTCCGGCTATTGAGATACTTATCCATCGAATCATTTGGTCTTTCTTTCTACTTGCTGGGCTGATCCACTTTGGGCAAGGATGGCGCTCTTTTCAAGAAATACTAAAAAGTAAAACCAAGCTTATTTATTTAATCACCTCTTCTCTCTTGATCGGAGTGAATTGGCTTATTTTTATCTGGGCGGTCAATAGCAACCACATGCTAGAAGCCAGTCTTGGCTATTACATAAACCCAATCATCAATGTCATACTCGGTATGGCATTTCTGAGTGAACGACTAAGACCTGTACAATGGATCGCAGTTGCACTGGCATTTTGTGGTGTAGCTATTGAACTGATTGCCTTTGGTTCTATTCCTTACATCTCATTTGCTCTGGCTTGTAGTTTTGGCGGATATGGGTTGCTAAGAAAGAAGGTAAATCTTGATGCTCAAACAGGCCTGTTCGTTGAAACCCTGCTTTTACTGCCTTTAGCTGTAATTTACTGGGCATTCTTTGCCAATAGTGATACTTCGAACATGTTTAATAACAGCTGGGATTTAAACGCACTTCTTATGCTGGCAGGAGCAATCACCACAGCACCTTTGCTTTGCTTTACTGGCGCTGCGACTCGTATCAAGCTCTCTACTTTAGGCTTCTTCCAATACATAGGTCCAAGCTTGATGTTCATCTTAGCAATCACCATCTACGGTGAGCACTTTAGTATCAACAAGGCAGTAACTTTCTTGTTCATTTGGGCGGCATTAGTTGTGTTTAGTTTCGATGGAATAAGAAACGCTAGGAGCAATAGAAAGTGAATGAAATTAACGTGTTGTTGACGTTAGCTAGCGTGCATTTCATTGCTCTTATGAGCCCTGGTCCTGATTTTGCTTTAGTGGTGCAAAACTCAACGCGTTACGGCAGACAAACCGGTATTGCCATTGCGTTTGGTCTTTCCATTGGCATCCTAATTCATTCGATTCTCAGCCTAACAGGAATCAGCTACTTAGTTCATTCGCACCCGACGCTATTTCTTCTGCTTCAGCTCATGGGGGGTAGTTATCTGGCTTACCTAGGCTTAACAGGTATAACGTCGATAATCCAAAGTATTCGAAACCCTTCCCAAGACAAAAAGCCAAGTAAGGATTTTACCCTCAATAGCAAGAAGCAAGCCTTCACGCGAGGGTTGACTACTAACCTATTGAACCCAAAAGCCTTAGTGTTCTTTGTGAGCTTGATGTCGACATTAGTACCAGCAAGCATGTCTGTAGAAGGCAAAGTCGCAGCTCTGGTTATTCTTTGGGGCTTATCATTGTTTTGGTTCGCACTATTGGCTTGGGCCTTATCGACAAAAAGGCTGCAACAAGTACTGGCTCGAGTTGCCATCTATATTGATGTCATTTGTTGTCTGCTGTTTTCTATCTTAGGTACAGCCATTCTTTGGCAAGCTATCACTCAACTTCTATAACTTCTCTCTCAAAACGTTCGTTTTCATTTGAAAAATTATAATTAAATGCCACGCTTTCAGTACTTTACTGCAATAGCGTGGCAACCTAATGACTCTTCGAACACTATCTCTACTCACTTTAGCCTGCATGGCTCCTTCTGTAGCCATCGCCAATCAAGCCAGCGATGCTGTCGCTCCCGAAACACCTACTGGTTGGGAAGCTAAAAAGGCTCAGAAAAGCAAAAAATGGATGGTTACAGCCGCAAATCCTATCGCTAGCCAATATGCTGCTCAGGTACTAAATGATGGTGGGAATGCGATTGATGCCATGGTAGTGACACAATTGGTACTAGGGCTCGTTGAACCCCAATCATCGGGAATTGGTGGCGGTGCTTTTCTCGTATACTGGGATGGGCAGAAAAAAAAACTCACCACTTTCGATGCTCGCGAGACAGCTCCCTTAGCCGTAAAGCCAGAACACTTTATTGGCAAAGATGGTCAACCATTAAAATTTTATGACGCTGTTGTAAGTGGACTTTCGGTAGGAACACCCGGTGCGATAAAGCTATTGTGGGAAATGCACCAAGAGCATGGTAACGTCAAGTGGCCAAGACTGATTGAGCCCGTAATAGAGTTAGCAGAGCAAGGTTTTGCTATTAGCCCTCGATTAGCCCGTTTAATTGAACGAGACAAACAACACCTATCAATTGATGAAAACACCAAAGCTTACTTCCTAAATGAGGATGGTAGCGCTAAACAAGCAGGTGAAGTACTCATTAATCAGGAATATGCCGACACTCTAAAGCTTTTGGCCACCTATGGTGAAAATGCTTTTTACCAAGGCGATATCGCCAATGATATTGTTGCAGCGGTCACTAATCACCCTAAGCATACAGGCGTGCTAGCAAAGAAAGACCTTGCCAGATATGAAATCATAGAACGTACCCCAATCTGTGTGGACTATCTAGAATACGAGGTTTGCGGAATGGGACCACCGAGTTCAGGAGGGATTGCCGTAGGCCAAATACTCAAACTTTCTGAGCAATTCCCTCTGCATGAGTGGGGAGCTACCAACGCTAAAAGCTATAAAGTCATTGGTGATGCCACCCAGTTGGCTTTTGCAGATAGGGCTAAATTTTTGGCCGATGGTGACTTTGTGTCAGTCCCTTCTCAGGGGCTCATTAATGAAGACTATCTTAAACAGCGCGCAAAAATGATAAACCTAAAAACACCTCTCAAATCAACCAGTGCTGGGTCTCCTCCATGGGAAGTCGCCCTTAACTACGCCAATGACCAATCCATAGAGCTTCCCTCAACAACTCACTTTAATATTGTTGATGCACAGGGAAACGTAGTCAGTTTAACCAGTAGTGTAGAAAATGTTTTTGGCTCTCGAATCATGGTCAGAGGATTTCTGTTGAACAACCAGATGACGGACTTTTCCTTTAAACATCATCAAGATGGACAGATCATAGCTAACCACATTGCCCCAGGTAAAAGACCGCGCTCTTCAATGTCACCAACGATTGTACTGAAGAACGGTTCACCTTATTTATCTATTGGTTCACCGGGTGGTAGCTATATCATCGGCTATGTTGCACAAGCTCTCATCGCTCACTTAAATTGGCAATTACCTTTAGAGGAAGTGGTTCAATTACCGCATGTTTCCAATCGTTTTGGCATAGTAGAATTTGAACAAGACACTAACGCACGACAATATGAGCAACAATTTAAGAAATGGGGTTACAAAACTAAATCAAAGCCTTTGAATTCAGGCCTTCACATCATCAAAATTGGACAAGATTTAATCGGCGCGGCTGATCCAAGACGCGAAGGGGTCGCGATTGGAGAAAGTCAGATGGTAAGACAATAACGATATCCGCCCGAAATTTGTAAGAGATCTCTCACAAATGTGTGCGCGATCGAAGCTAATATTTGTCGATAATAGACACAATCAGTAGTAAGTCATTGTTTTTATTGCATATGACTTGTGAGTTATTGTTACGATTAAAATATTTTTACTGACACCCCATTGAGCAAAAATGAGAAAAGCATAATATAACAAGGGTCGGAAGGAAGCTGACACGGAAAAGGAAATCACCAAGGATTAGGTGTTCTTCAGGATGAAGATTCGGTTATTCAGGATGAATGGTCGGCATGGAAAGCAAATTGGACATTGAATGGACGCAATAGTAGCTAGGATGGTTACTACTAAGGAAAGACAATGGACACCTCTGGATGAGGAAAGGACTGAACATCAGGATGATGTAAGGGACACCGCTCAAGGAATAAGTGAAGTGCGCTAACGAGGATTGTTGGCAGACCAGGATAAGGTCATATGGACACCGCTAGGATGGCGAGAAAAGGAATACGCTGAAGGATAACAGCACACTATCATGGATTTGATGCATGGAGCACACTTAGTAGCCGGATTGCTGCGAGTAAGACTATAACCCCGAAGAGCGCAAGCTCTCGGGGTTTTTCTTTATGTGATATTCCATTCATTCGTAATGTTTACCGACAATTATAAATAGCCCATCATCGTCATGTAATGGGGGTAATTTTGACAGCTGTTACAGTAAATAGTCTTTTGCTTGATATAAAAAACCCCAGTATTTACTGGGGCTCTATATAATTATAGTCTTTCGAGTTTAGCGTATTGGGTAATCAGCCATTTTATGCCTTCACCGTTGAAGGCAACCTGAACACGACTTTGTGCACCACTACCTTCAAAATTGATAATGGTACCCTCTCCAAATTTTGGATGACTAACTCGCTGCCCTAAACTGAAGCCAGTCTCATTAAAGCTTTCTTTCTTAACCGTTTGGCTGAACCTACCACTATTTGTTGGTCGACTCACCTGGGCCTTCATTCGCACTTCCTGAACGCAAGCTTCTGGCAGTTCTTTAATGAAGCGAGATGGCTTGTGGTACTTGTCTTGCCCATACAAGCGACGCATCTCCGCATAAGTGAGATACAGTTTCTGCATCGCTCGAGTCATACCCACGTAAGCGAGTCTGCGCTCTTCTTCGAGTCGACCTGCTTCCTCTGATGACATTTGGCTTGGGAACATGCCCTCTTCTACGCCTACCATGAATACTAAAGGAAACTCCAGACCCTTGGCACTGTGCAGAGTCATAAGCTGCACCGCATCATCAAATTCATCAGCCTGACCTTCACCGGCCTCGAGAGCTGCGTGAGTCAGGAAAGCAGTAAGATCACTCATTTCGTCAGCCTCTTCAGGCTTTTCAAATTGACGCGTAGCGGTGACGAGTTCCTCAAGGTTTTCTATGCGAGCCTGAGCCTTTTCACCCTTTTCTTGCTGATACATGGTAAACAAACCAGAGGCATTAATGACATGGTCAGTTTGCTTATGCATTTCCATTGCAGCAGTATCGTCCTCTAGGGCATTGACTAATTCGACAAAGCGTCCTAGTGCACCTGCAGCTCGACCAGCAAAGACCTTTTCTTCTAAAAGCTGATTGCTGGTTTGCCACAGTGTGGCACCACGATCCCTAGCAGCAAAGCGAATGGTTTCAAGGGTTTTATCCCCTAGACCACGCGTCGGTGTGTTAACGACTCTTTCAAATGCTGCGTCATCGTTTCGGTTCGACATTAGACGTAAATAGCCCAATGCATCTTTGATTTCCTGACGCTCGAAAAATCGCATCCCACCGTAAATGCGATAAGGCATTCCTGCTTGAATCAAGGCTTCTTCAATCACACGTGACTGGGCGTTATTTCGATACAAGATTGCTGAATCTTTGAGTACACCACCCGTATCTTGCCACTCTTTGATCTTATTGACTGCAAAACGAGCTTCATCGAGTTCATTGTAAGCTGAATACACCGAGATAAGCTCACCGTCACTGCCATCGGTCCACAACTCCTTACCCATGCGTTCAACATTATTGGCAATCAGATGGTTAGCCGCTGTCAGTATGTTTTTAGTAGAACGGTAATTTTGTTCAAGGCGCACTGTTGACGCTTGCTTAAACTCATTCAGGAAGCGCTGAATATTTTCTATCTTAGCGCCACGCCAGCCATAAATAGATTGGTCATCATCGCCTACAATCATAACGTTACAGTCTGGGCTAGCCATCATACGCAGCCAAGCATATTGAATATTGTTGGTATCTTGAAATTCATCCACCAAGATATGTTTGAAACGAGCCTGATAGTGTTCACGAATATGTTGTTTATCACGCAGAAGCTCATGGCAACGTAGCAAGATTTCAGCAAAATCGACTAAGCCTGCTCGATCACACGCTTCTTGGTATACCGAATAGATACGCAGCCAAGTCTTCGTGACGGGATCATGATAGCTATCGATGTGTTGAGGCCTCAGCCCCTCATCTTTTTTACCATTAATCCACCAAGCTGCTTGCTTTGCTGGCCATTGCTTTTCATCTAGATTTTGTGCCTTGATCAAACGTCGAAGTAAGCGCAGTTGATCATCAGAGTCAATAATCTGAAAACCCTCTGGTAGCTTAGCATCAAGGTAGTGGGCACGAAGTATACGGTGGCAGATTCCATGGAAGGTGCCATTCCACATTCCAGAAGCGGTACCTTGCATCAGTTCTTCAATACGACCACGCATCTCGGCAGCCGCTTTATTGGTAAAGGTTACTGACATGACCGAAAACGGAGATGCTTGCTCTACAGACATCAACCAAGCTATACGATGAACCAACACACGGGTCTTACCACTGCCTGCGCCAGCTAGGATCAATAGGTTGCCCAATGGGGCTGCAACGGCTTCTCGCTGTTTATCATTGAGTCCGTCGAGTAATAATGATGCGTCCATCGTACCTTTCCAATCTATTACTGTTTATTTATACATTAAAGCTCAGTATACAGGGTTACAGGTACAATCTCTAACCTGTGTTCTTGTCATTTATCCATAAAAAAACAACAATAAAAAATTCTTTATTTTCATGTACATAGCAATAAAACCTCAATTTATTATATTTTTTTGAAAGATTTTTGTGGCCCAACCCGTCCTATCTAACAGGCAATCGCAACAAATTATTAACATTAATCAGCGATTGCTCAACCAACTTAGAATCATATCGAGGATGAAATTATGAAAAAGTCTAATCTTGCAGTTACAGCGGCAGTTACTGGTTTATTAGCTCTAGGTGGCACCATGCTGACAGCATCACATGCAGTCGCAGCGGACAAAGAAAAGTGCTATGGCGTATCGAAAGCAGGCAAAAATGACTGCGCAACGAAAACAAGTTCATGCGCCGGCACATCAAAAGAAGATCATCAAAAAGATGCCTTTGTAGTAGTCCCTAAAGGACTTTGTGACAAGTTAGCAGGTGGTAGTACTTCATCTTCGTAATCTAGCAACGAATTAGATTTAAGACCTGGGGCACACCTATCAATCGTGCCCCTCTTTTTCGCTAACTTATGAGGATAATGACTATGCGCAATATGGGGATTCATAACAGTATTGGAGTGGGTTTACGTCACCCTCATCTTAACTTTTTTGAACAAAATCCTGGTCACGTTTCTTGGCTAGAAGTGCATAGTGAGAATTACTTTGAAATCAATTCACCAGCACGACAGCAACTTAGAAGCATTCGCCAACAGCATCAAATATCTTGTCACGGTGTTGGACTATCTCTGGGCTCAGTGAATGAAATAGAGACATCCCATCTGCAATCTTTGGTTCAACTGGTTGATGAAATCGAACCATCGCTCGTCTCCGATCACTTAAGCTGGAGTGAGAATGGTGGTGTACATTTTAATGACTTGCTTCCTCTTCCTTATACAGAAGAAGCATTAGAAGTTTTTGTGCGAAATGTTCTTCAAGTTCAAGATGCTATCAAGCGTCCGCTACTAATTGAAAACCCAAGCAGTTACCTGCGCTTTAAGCACTCCACCATTTCTGAGTGGGACTTTTTAAATGAAGTACAACAACGTTCTGAATGCCAGCTACTACTCGACCTAAATAATATCTATGTTTCTTCTTTGAATCATGGCTTTGATGCTCTTCACTACCTGAATGCAATCAACCAAAACGCGGTTCAAGAGATCCACCTTGCTGGATTCACCGTCAAAGAAATACAAAACTCGAAGATATGGATTGATACACACAGCACTAAGGTGTGTGATGAAGTGTGGGAACTATATCGTGTATGGAGCCAATCAAACCCAAACACAGCCACTCTTATAGAGTGGGATATGGATATACCGTCACCAGAAGTACTGCTATCCGAGGCAAAAAAAGCATCTGTTATTGCTGGAAAATCGATACAGATTAGAGAGGCCTCATGATCAGTCTGTCTGAACTGCAAAGCAACTTTGCACGCTCATTAGTTTATCAAGGAGAAATCTCTGACTGCCACATTCATAGTGACCATTTCACTGATGATCAGCGCATTCAAATCTATCGCAACAATGTTATACATAGCTTCACTGATGTGCTGAAAGCTATGTACCCGTACACATTGGCTTTGGTCGGTGACGAGTGTTTTGAACAGATAGCAAGATCTCACATATTAAATACACCCTCATCAAGCGGCAACGTTTCTAGTTATGGCCAAGGGTTCGAGAAAACGATAACTACTTTTCCTCAAGTCATTGAAGCGGCTCCTTATATTAGTGAGGTCGCAAGGTTTGAAGCCTTGGGTGATAAACTTAAACTTAACCTTCACAACGCAATTGAGAATGCACACCGCCCGCTTTCTGCCTTGAGTCAGTTGAGCGACCAACAACATCAAAAATTATGCTTAGTCTCTAAAGCAAGCGTTCGTAGTTTTGAATCAAGTTACTCAATATTCGATCTGATTGAAGCCATTGATCGAAACTCGTTCGATGATTTGCAACTCAACCGTTCTCAATATGGTTATGTTCAAGCAACGCTAAATGGAAGCTTTCACTTTCATCAACTTGAAAACAACGAATTTCTGTTGCTAAGAGCAATCGAAAACAAACAACCATTATCAGAAATAAACGAACAGCTACTTTCATCTATACCGTCATTGGTAGAGCGAATGCTGATCGCCGGCTTTTTATAGCTAAGGAGTTGATATGAACAGTGCAATCCAATCTAAATATCAAATTTATGTCAGGTTAGTCGAACACCTTCAAGGCTTGGCAGTTCCTGCCCTTCTGCTCTTTTGTCGACTTTGGGTCGCTTGGGTGTTCTTTAATTCAGGATTGGTGAAGATAGGAACGTGGGACAGTACTCTGTTTTTATTTGAGTACGAATATCAGGTGCCTATCCTTCCGTGGGAAATAGCAGCTTATGTAGGAACAGCGACTGAACTCATCATTCCTGTTTTTATCGCCCTTGGTTTATTTACACGACCATTTGCTGCGATATTATTCGTATTTAATATCATGGCCGTGGTGTCTTATCCTGTACTGTGGGAGAAAGGATTTTATGATCATCAACTTTGGGGCTTAATGATCCTAATTAACTTAATTTGGGGAGCAGGACTACTGTCTGCCGATCATATTCTGGCTAAGCGATTCAAGCAATAATAACTGATAATAAGCTCCTATTTAGGAGCTTATTTATTCATATATGCTTTTAAATCTTCGACAGAGATACCGTCTTTTATGAGTTCTTGAGCAAGCAAATCAACCTGCTCACCTTTTCGAGACTCAATGACTCTTTGAAACTGATAAACGATGTCTTTTAGAGTATGTAACGGTAATTGCTTTGCCGCACTTCTAATTCTTTCTTCACTTTGATTTCCAAGCTCGCGCAGTAATTTGCCGTACATTACTTTTTCTGGAGATTCTTCCATCTGCTCCATTATACGAGCTAACTCATAGGTGGTTAATGCCATACTATTTCACTTCAATAAGAATTTGTTGTGTTTTGAAGAAATCAAAACTCGCGGTGGGACGAAAATATTGTCTGTATATAGAATATACTCTTTTTACTATAACTAGAACAGTTTTCATTTGCGTTATGTAACGTCATTTTCCACACTCTGAAATTGCACACAGACTTTAAAAAGAGTAGCTTAATCGCCATACGCATAAAGGTAGTAACGAAAAGGAGAGATTATGCCTGCTCAGATTAAAAGCCGTGTTGCAGATTTTCGCAACTGGTTAAGTACAAATGGATTGGACGCCTTCATTGTTCCCCACGAAGATGAGTTTCTCGGTGAGTATATCCCTGAACACAATGAACGCTTACACTGGCTGACAGGTTTCACAGGTTCAGCAGGAGCTGCAGTAATCTCAACTAGTGATGCGGCTATTTTTATCGATGGCCGTTATACCGTTCAAGTAACAAAACAAACTCCCTCTGACGTTTATTCTTATCAACATTTAGTGCAAAACCCACCTTTAGTTTGGGTGGCTCAAAACCTACCTAAAGGCAGTAAAGTGGGTATTGACCCGAGAATGCATTCGTCTCGTTGGTTAGCTTCTGCCAAGCTATCTCTTTCTGAAGATTATGAGATCGTGTACATCGACAACAACCCCGTCGATACATTGTGGGATGACAGACCACAGGCAACGCTTTCTACATTACGTCTAATGGAGAATGATTGGGTTGGTGTAGGTAGCCAGGAAAAACGTGCTTTAATTGCGAATGAACTAAAGGCAAACAAAGCAGATAGTGCAGTTCTTACCGCCCTAGACTCAATTTGCTGGTTATTGAATATTCGCGGTAGCGATATATCTCGTTTACCGGTCGCCCTCTCTCATGCCATTGTTCATAGCAACAATCAAGTTGAGTTCTTTATTGATTCAGATCGTGTACCTAGTCAGTTTAATGAGCACGTCGGGTCTGGGGTTCTCGTTTACTCTCCATCAGAACTTGAAGATCGCCTAACAGCGCTTAAAGGCCGCAAGGTAATACTTGATCCAGCAACCAGTAACGCGTGGTTTGAGCTGGTTCTTAATCAAGTAGGTGTGGAAGTATTACCCATTGCCGATCCTTGTTTAATTCCTAAAGCGGTAAAAAACAGTGTTGAAGCACAAGGAATGAAGAACAGTCACGTTCGCGATGGTGTCGCGATGGTTAAGTTTTTGTCGTGGTTTGATAAGAAAAATGACAATGGTGATTATCTCAATGAAGCTCAACTTTCCGATAAGCTAGAAAGCTTCAGAAAAGAAGATCCTTCTTTAGCTGACTTGAGTTTTGATACTATTTCCGCAGCTGCTCATAACGCAGCAATGTGCCATTACAACCACAACAACGAACCTACCCCCGGTGTTGTTTCTAACAACTCGATGTACTTAGTAGACTCAGGTGGTCAATATCCAGATGGAACGACAGACATTACTCGAACCATCGCAATTGGTACCCCAACAGAAGAAATGAAGAAACAATTCACTCTTGTATTAAAGGGGCATATTGGCCTAGCTCAAGCTCGATTCCCTATAGGAACAAAAGGACATCAATTAGATATTCTTGCGCGCCAACATTTATGGGCTAATGGATTTGATTACGACCATGGTACAGGCCATGGTGTTGGACATTTCCTTAGTGTGCATGAAGGGCCACAGCGTATCGCCAAGGTATATAATGATACCGCCTTAGAGGCAGGAATGGTTCTGTCCAATGAACCAGGTTACTACCGTACAGATGAGTTTGGCATTCGTATTGAGAACCTAGAGATTGTTGTTGAGATTGAGACCGAAGGCGATTTCTCTGTATTAGGTTTCGAGTCTCTGACTCGCTGCCCTATCGATAAGCGCAATATTGACCTGACTCTTCTTTCTTCACACGAAGTTGATTGGCTAAATACATACCATCAGAAAGTATGGAACGACCTTTCCCCATTAGTAGACAGTGAAGTTAAGCAGTGGCTGCAACAAGCGACTAGTGCCCTGTAATATTCTTTAAGGGTAACAAACAAAAAACCAGTGGCATCGCCACTGGTTTTTTAATTTGGTTTCACGTGAAACACCTATCTAGGAACCTATTTAGGAACCTATCTAGAAATCTTTATCCCGAGTAAATCGAAGTCCAGTCTCTCCACACCGGTTCTAGTCCTCTATTTCGAATCGCCAGCTCTACTTCTGAAGCGGAACGTTCATCCGAGATTTCAAACTGCTCAAGTTCTTCAGTATCGACAGCATATCCTCCCGGTTGAGTTTTAGATGCGGCTGACACTGTCGTCACACCTAGTGGAAGAATATTATCTCTGAAGCTTGCTGACTCTCTCGTTGAAAGAGAAATATCAACGTGCTGATTGAAAATACGGTACGCGCAAATAAGCTGTACCATCTGCTTATCATTCAATATTGATTTGGGTTGCACCCCACCCTCACAAGGCCTTAATCTAGGCAGAGAAATACTGTAGCGAGACTTCCAGTAGGTTCTTTCTAGATAATCCAAGTGAGTGGCAACAAACAGACTATCAACCCGCCAATTATCTAAGCCAATAAGCGCACCGATACCAATCTTATCAATACCCGCTTTTGCTAATCGATCTGGTGTTTCTAGTCGATAGTAAAAATCTGTTTTCGAGCCTTTAAGATGATGTTCGGCATAAGTCGATGGGTTATAGGTTTCTTGATAAACCATCACAGCATCCAAGCCCAAGGTCTTCAGCTCAGCATATTGCTCTTGCTCCAGAGGCTGTACTTCCATCGCAAGATAATTAAAGTCCTTTTTAATTTTAGGAAGCACCTGTCGGAAATAGTCCATCCCGACTTTAGTTTGATGCTCGCCCGTCACTAGCAATACACTATCAAACTTCATTTGTTTAAGTGCATCGATTTCCAGACCAATTTCGTCTAGATTAAGCGTCTTACGCTTGATCTTATTCTTCATGGAAAAACCACAATAAGTGCAATCGTTTGAACAGAGATTCGATAGATATAAAGGAACATACAGCCCCACGGTAGAGCCAAATCGCTGCCTTGTTTTCTGGTAAGAAAGCTGTGCCATAGACTCTAAATACGGCTCGGCTGCGGGTGAGATTAACGCCTTAAAATCCTCAATATCTAACCTAGGCTTGTTTAGCGCCTTTTCAACATCCATGGCCGTCTTAGACATAATGGATAGGTAGCTTTCACTCCAGTCTGTAGATTTAAATACATCTACAAAACTCATAACTTAGCCTCGTACTGAGAATCTAAAAATGCCGTCATAGGGCTAGAAGCTACCGCATTTAACTGCTGTGTACCTAAGCCCGCTTCGTAAGCCATCCTGCCAGCTTCAACTGCTAACTTAAATGCTCGACTAATCGCAATTGGATCACCTGCAGTCGCCATTGCTGTGTTAACCAATACCGCATCTGCACCAAGTTCCATGGCTTGTGCTGCATGAGAGGGCGCGCCGATACCTGCATCGACAATAACAGGAACGTTAGCTTGCTCAATAATAATCTTAAGGAAATCGATAGAAGCCAATCCTTTATTGGTGCCGATTGGCGCCCCTAGAGGCATAACCGCGGCACAACCTACTTCCTCTAATCGCTTACATAAAACAGGGTCAGCATGACAATAAGGCAACACTATAAAACCATCTTTAACCAACTGCTCTGCAGCCTTTAATGTCTCAATTGGATCTGGCATTAAATACTTTGGATCCGGATGAATTTCCAATTTTAGCCAGTTTGTTTGTAGGGCTTCTCTAGCAAGATGCGCTGCAAAGATTGCATCCTCTGCATTCTTTGCACCCGAAGTATTTGGTAATAGATTAACGCCAAGATCTTTCAGGGGCTTCAAGATGTCATCCTGCTGATCAAATACATCGACACGTTTTAGTGCCATAGTCACTAACTCGGACTCAGAGGCTTCAATTGATGATGCCATTAACGTGTTATTAGCGTATTTTCCAGTACCTGTGAACAGTCTTGATTTAAATGTCTTGTTTGCAATTTTAAGCATTATTAACCTCCAGCTATCGCGCGGAACACAGAAAGTGTGTCACCCTTTTGTAATTCAATGGTGTTCCACTTTGATTTAGGAACCACCTTGTTGTTTACCGCAATAGCACAACCCTCTGAAGGGATACCTTGCTTATTTAAAACGTCAATAAGTTTAGACTCCATACCAATATTGGTCGGCTTGTCGTTTATAGTTACCATTACTTCATTCATTGTTGTTTCCCTCACTACATACCGCGCAACTTTCATCTTTCTCAATCATAAACTTTTGATGACTCATCTCTCTCCCGTTGAACACAATCAATTCACCGGTGGTTAGTGTTGTTGGCTCTGCAATTGCTCTTATTGCGAGCATAGATTGAAGGCTTCCAATCATATTGACACTCGGCCCCATTACACCGGCTTCGCTGCATTTGGTCGCTTGATTGGATTCATTGAACGGATATAAACAGTGATAACAAGCGCTATTTTGCTGACCATCAAAGTAAGCAACTTGGCCATCCCATCCAATTGCCGCACCCGACACTAACGGGGTATGACTCGCCGTACAGGCCCGATTAATATCTTGTCTAGTAGGGAAGTTGTCACTACAGTCGATAACGAGATCAGCTAAACTGATTTCGATCTTCAGCAAATCTAAGGACATGCGTCTGTTTACGCTACGTGTACTAATCGATGGATTGAGTTGTTTAATCTGCCCCGCTAGGGCAGCTGTCTTTGCTTGGCCAAGGTCCGACTCTCTGTAACTTAGTTGACGATGCAAATTGCTTAACTCAACACTATCATCATCACAAAGAACTAGTTTACCAATGCCTGCGCCGGCAAGTTGCAACGCTACAGCACTGCCTAAACCACCACACCCAACAATAAGCACCTTAGCGTCGAGCAATAATCGCTGCCCATTCTCACCCAGTTCAGGCAGCATAATCTGACGTTGATAGCGCAAAAACTCTTGATCAGACAACATGAGTTGCCTCTTCGAATTGATGCTTTTGTTCAAATAACTGTTGGAATTTTTTTACTACTTCATGTTTGTCGTGCGCTTGGGTTACTGCTCTAACCACAGCCACACTCGTTACACCTGATTGAATAACTAACGGAGCTCGCTCTAGGTCTATACCGCCAATCGCAACAGAAGGGAGTATGTCTCCACGTTGTTCACCAATAGAAGTAATGAGAGCTTGGTATAAGTTGAGCTTGATTAGGCCTTGTGGTGAAGATGGCATTTCTTTCGTAGTAGTCGGAAATATGTGTCCCAATGCCAAATAGGAAGGCTTGTACTGCAACGCATTGATAATTTCATAGTAGCCATGCGTCGATATCCCTAAGCCAGTTTCGCTGCTCAAAAGGCGACTATCAGCTAACTTCGCTAAGTCCTCTTGTCCTAAATGAATGCAAGAAGCTCCATGCTCTAGAGCTAGCTCCCAGTAATCATTAATGACAACATCCACTCCTCGTTCTCTTCCGATCTGAATTGCACGTCTGATATCTTCGGATACTGCATCATTAGACTTGTCTTTGATTCTCAGCTGTAAAATGTTTACGTCGCTTTTAGAGACTTCATCGACTAGTTCAAGGTTATCAAGCACAGGATACAAACCATAGCATCGAGTCGATTTTCTCGTCACAACTTGATGATGGCGCGCTGTTAATTGAGGAAAGAACTTAATATGGTTGGGCCATGTTTCACATGAAACATGCTGGGCACTCCTCGCAATAAGCGCGGCATCTTCAATAGTGAATTCTAAAGACAAAGCGATAAGAAGCCATGCTACATAGCTATCACTGCAGGTTGGATAGTCTTCAGGTTTATATGCCCACTCAAAGGAACTAGCACCACTAAAAGTGATTGAGTCCTGCCCTTTAGTATGAAGAACTACAAGGGAGGCAATTTGGTGGTTGTCTGAATCGACGATAGTCGCAGAAAACTGTTGTTCATCATTGTTATCAGCAACAAGCTTAAATGTTTGATTTGGAGTGGCGACAACGTAGCTATCCCCACCAGAGATCGCAGTAATCACATTGCTAAAGCCCGCTGTAATAGCCTTGCTTACAACAAGTGAAAACGCTTTTTCAAAAGCAGGTGTTATCGTTGGGGATTGTATAAAACTATTTAGCGGGGAATTCATCGCCCTATCCTTCTGTAAAAAACACAGCTTGTCGGATAGTTTGATGGTGCAAGTATCAGGTAAAAACCCAATAGCTTTTCGAAATGACCACCTTGTTTCCTTCGCAGGTATTATCCTGTATCAGGTTCAACGAATTCCGTATTCACGGTCTCAGCATCTTGTGATTAACACTTCAGCACTCCGACAAGCAGTCCCATTATATATAAACTACGAGAAGAACAAAGCAGACATGTTAATTTTTGAATACTAAATGGAATCCAATCATTGCAGCAGAGATACTAAATACAACATTGAGTACAATATTTAAACCTGCCTTCCAGTAGTCCCCTTGTTGGAACATAAGGACATTATCCATTGAGAAGGTAGAAAAGGTCGTTAATGCTCCCAAGAAGCCAAGACCGATGATTTGACGCCAAGGATCAACAGCAATCACTTCATTTTCAAATAGGGCAATAAGTGCTCCCATGATAAATGAACCTACAATATTGACAGTCAACGTACCATACGGAAAACCACGTCCCAGAAGTATGACACACAGTTCAGAAATCAAATATCGCGAACAGGCACCAAAAGCGCCACCAATTGCGATAAATCCAAGGGTTGCTAGCTGTCCCATCCCTTACTTCTCCTCAGTAAAATAGCTTACATTTCAAAAGTTACACCTGTCACGTAACGGTGCCTTTTTGTGATATAGATCGATAGCATAGCAAACATATGCATCGGATATCGTGTAAAAGTTTAGATTGCAGAAAATAACAGCAAATGATTTTGGGGTTGGTATAGGAGGAATAGAAATACTACAGATACAAAAAAACCGCTGACTTGTCAGCGGTTTTTTGCAATGTGGCGGAGAGATAGGGATTTGAACCCTAGAACCGCTATTAACGGTTGCCGGTTTTCAAGACCGGTGCTTTCGACCACTCAGCCATCTCTCCACAAATTGTTACTAGTTAAGGTCTTATTAATGCCTTGTCTAGCTTTTGTTTTCAGATTAATAAATCTAAAAACGTATTTAAAGCCTGGCGATGTCCTACTCTCACATGGGGAAACCCCACACTACCATCGGCGCTATTATGTTTCACTTCTGAGTTCGGCATGGAATCAGGTGGGTCCACAATGCTATGGTCGCCAAGCAAATTTTAAAATTCGGAAAGCTAATATCTAAAAGTTCTTAATACACATTCAAAGTTCTTACTTCGAGTCCACAAAACCCCTTGGGTGTTGTATGGTTAAGCCTCACGGGCAATTAGTACAGGTTAGCTCAATGCCTCGCAGCACTTACACACCCTGCCTATCAACGTTCTAGTCTTGAACAACCCTTTAGGACACTTAAAGTGCCAGGGAAGACTCATCTCAGGGCTCGCTTCCCGCTTAGATGCTTTCAGCGGTTATCGATTCCGAACTTAGCTACCGGGCAATGCCATTGGCATGACAACCCGAACACCAGAGGTTCGTCCACTCCGGTCCTCTCGTACTAGGAGCAGCCCCCTTCAATCTTCCAACGCCCACGGCAGATAGGGACCGAACTGTCTCACGACGTTCTAAACCCAGCTCGCGTACCACTTTAAATGGCGAACAGCCATACCCTTGGGACCGACTTCAGCCCCAGGATGTGATGAGCCGACATCGAGGTGCCAAACACCGCCGTCGATATGAACTCTTGGGCGGTATCAGCCTGTTATCCCCGGAGTACCTTTTATCCGTTGAGCGATGGCCCTTCCATTCAGAACCACCGGATCACTATGACCTGCTTTCGCACCTGCTCGAATTGTCATTCTCGCAGTCAAGCGGGCTTATGCCATTGCACTAACCACACGATGTCCAACCGTGTTTAGCCCACCTTCGTGCTCCTCCGTTACTCTTTGGGAGGAGACCGCCCCAGTCAAACTACCCACCAGGCACTGTCCGCAATCCCGATAAGGGACCAACGTTAGAACATCAAGCATACAAGGGTGGTATTTCAAGGACGGCTCCAACGATACTAGCGTACCGTCTTCAAAGCCTCCCACCTATCCTACACATGTAGGGTCAATGTTCAGTGCCAAGCTGTAGTAAAGGTTCACGGGGTCTTTCCGTCTAGCCGCGGGTACACTGCATCTTCACAGCGATTTCAATTTCACTGAGTCTCGGGTGGAGACAGCGTGGCCATCATTACGCCATTCGTGCAGGTCGGAACTTACCCGACAAGGAATTTCGCTACCTTAGGACCGTTATAGTTACGGCCGCCGTTTACCGGGGCTTCGATCAAGAGCTTCGACCGAAGTCTAACCCCATCAATTAACCTTCCGGCACCGGGCAGGCGTCACACCGTATACGTCATCTTACGATTTTGCACAGTGCTGTGTTTTTAATAAACAGTTGCAGCCACCTGGTATCTGCGACTCCTAGTAGCTCCATCCGCAAGGGACTTCACCGCCAAGAGCGTACCTTCTCCCGAAGTTACGGTACCATTTTGCCTAGTTCCTTCACCCGAGTTCTCTCAAGCGCCTTGGTATTCTCTACCCGACCACCTGTGTCGGTTTGGGGTACGATTTCTTATAATCTGAAGCTTAGAGGCTTTTCCTGGAAGCATGGCATCAATGACTTCACTGCACGTAGCAGCTCGACATCGTATCTCAGCGTTAAGAAAGTCCGGATTTACCTAAACTTTCCGCCTACATACTTGAACCTGGACAACCATCGCCAGGCCCACCTAGCCTTCTCCGTCCCCCCATCGCAATTATAAGAAGTACGGGAATATTAACCCGTTTCCCATCGACTACGCCTTTCGGCCTCGCCTTAGGGGTCGACTTACCCTGCCCCGATTAACGTTGGACAGGAACCCTTGGTCTTCCGGCGAGGGAGTTTTTCACTCCCTTTATCGTTACTCATGTCAGCATTCGCACTTCTGATACGTCCAGCAGCCCTTACAGACCACCTTCAACCGCTTACAGAACGCTCCCCTACCCCGCATACAAAAGTATGCAGCCGCAGCTTCGGTGTATAGCTTAGCCCCGTTACATCTTCCGCGCAGGCCGACTCGACCAGTGAGCTATTACGCTTTCTTTAAATGATGGCTGCTTCTAAGCCAACATCCTGGCTGTCTGAGCCTTCCCACATCGTTTCCCACTTAGCTATACTTTGGGACCTTAGCTGGCGGTCTGGGTTGTTTCCCTCTCCACGACGGACGTTAGCACCCGCCGTGTGTCTCCCGGATAGTACTCAATGGTATTCGGAGTTTGCAAAGGGTTGGTAAGTCGGGATGACCCCCTAGCCTTAACAGTGCTCTACCCCCATTGGTATTCGTCCGAGGCGCTACCTAAATAGCTTTCGGGGAGAACCAGCTATCTCCAGGTTTGATTGGCCTTTCACCCCTAGCCACAAGTCATCCGCTAATTTTTCAACATTAGTCGGTTCGGTCCTCCAGTTGATGTTACTCAACCTTCAACCTGCCCATGGCTAGATCACCTGGTTTCGGGTCTAATTCTAGCAACTCGACGCCCAGTTAAGACTCGGTTTCCCTACGGCTCCCCTATACGGTTAACCTTGCTACTAAAATTAAGTCGCTGACCCATTATACAAAAGGTACGCAGTCACGCTTCGAGGCGCTCCTACTGCTTGTACGTACACGGTTTCAGGTTCTATTTCACTCCCCTCACAGGGGTTCTTTTCGCCTTTCCCTCACGGTACTGGTTCACTATCGGTCAGTCAGTAGTATTTAGCCTTGGAGGATGGTCCCCCCATGTTCAAACAGGATATCACGTGTCCCGCCTTACTCGTTTTCACTTAAAATGCGTTGTCGGTTACGGGGCTATCACCCTATACTGCGAGACTTTCCAGACTCTTCACCTGACGCATTAAAAGCTTAAGGGCTAATCCAATTTCGCTCGCCGCTACTTTCGGAATCTCGGTTGATTTCTCTTCCTCCGGGTACTTAGATGTTTCAGTTCCCCGGGTTTGCCTCGTTATGCTATGTATTCACATAACGATACGTGCTTATGCACGTGGGTTTCCCCATTCAGAAATCCCAGACTCAAATGGTTATTACTACCTAATCTGGGCTTATCGCAAGTTATTACGTCTTTCATCGCCTCTGACTGCCAAGGCATCCACCGTGTACGCTTAGTCACTTAACCATACAACCCCAAAGGGTCTTGCTTAACGCAATACGCTTGCTACAGCGTAGTATGACGTTTCCAAGGTGCGTTATCTCTTTATTATGAGCGAGATAACATTCGATTTTGCCGGACTCAAATTTGAATGCACTCTGGCAAGAGTACATTCCCAAGAACACTTGAATGTGTGTTGGTACCTACATCATAAAGACATAGGATTTGAGAACTTTTAAATTTGAACAACAATGAAATCACATTGTTGTTCGTCAGCTTTCCAAATTGTTAAAGAGCGAGATTCAAACAAATGAACCATTTTTAAACACACTAACTTCTTTATTTCTAGAAGAAATATGCTTAAAGATGGTGGGCGATACCGGGCTCGAACCAGTGACCCCCTCCTTGTAAGGGAGGTGCTCTCCCAACTGAGCTAATCGCCCACATTGTTTTGCTGTTATTCACAGCTTCCTCTGTGGGGAGGAAATGGTGGGTCGTGCAGGATTCGAACCTGCGACCAATTGATTAAAAGTCAACTGCTCTACCAGCTGAGCTAACGACCCAATGGTATCCCGTAGGGGAGTCGAACCCCTGTTACCGCCGTGAAAGGGCGGTGTCCTAGGCCTCTAGACGAACGGGACACTAGATTTATCTTCACTCCGAAGAGTAAACATAAACTGTCGAAGCACCTTGGGAGGTGCTTCAAATCTCTTTACTTTCTAAACCATATCAATCTGTGTGGACACTCATCGTGAGTAATCATCGTATAAGGAGGTGATCCAGCCCCAGGTTCCCCTAGGGCTACCTTGTTACGACTTCACCCCAGTCATGAACCACAAAGTGGTGAGCGTCCTCCCGAAGGTTAAACTACCCACTTCTTTTGCAGCCCACTCCCATGGTGTGACGGGCGGTGTGTACAAGGCCCGGGAACGTATTCACCGTGACATTCTGATTCACGATTACTAGCGATTCCGACTTCATGGAGTCGAGTTGCAGACTCCAATCCGGACTACGACGCACTTTTTGGGATTCGCTCACCATCGCTGGTTGGCCGCCCTCTGTATGCGCCATTGTAGCACGTGTGTAGCCCTACTCGTAAGGGCCATGATGACTTGACGTCGTCCCCACCTTCCTCCGGTTTATCACCGGCAGTCTCCCTGGAGTTCCCACCATTACGTGCTGGCAAACAAGGATAAGGGTTGCGCTCGTTGCGGGACTTAACCCAACATTTCACAACACGAGCTGACGACAGCCATGCAGCACCTGTCTCAGAGTTCCCGAAGGCACCAATCCATCTCTGGAAAGTTCTCTGGATGTCAAGAGTAGGTAAGGTTCTTCGCGTTGCATCGAATTAAACCACATGCTCCACCGCTTGTGCGGGCCCCCGTCAATTCATTTGAGTTTTAATCTTGCGACCGTACTCCCCAGGCGGTCTACTTAACGCGTTAGCTCCGAAAGCCACGGCTCAAGGCCACAACCTCCAAGTAGACATCGTTTACGGCGTGGACTACCAGGGTATCTAATCCTGTTTGCTCCCCACGCTTTCGCATCTGAGTGTCAGTATCTGTCCAGGGGGCCGCCTTCGCCACTGGTATTCCTTCAGATCTCTACGCATTTCACCGCTACACCTGAAATTCTACCCCCCTCTACAGTACTCTAGCCTGCCAGTTTCAAATGCGGTTCCGAGGTTGAGCCCCGGGCTTTCACATCTGACTTAACAAACCACCTGCATGCGCTTTACGCCCAGTAATTCCGATTAACGCTCGCACCCTCCGTATTACCGCGGCTGCTGGCACGGAGTTAGCCGGTGCTTCTTCTGTCGCTAACGTCAAACACATAAGCTATTAACTTATATATCTTCCTCACGACTGAAAGTACTTTACAACCCGAAGGCCTTCTTCATACACGCGGCATGGCTGCATCAGGCTTTCGCCCATTGTGCAATATTCCCCACTGCTGCCTCCCGTAGGAGTCTGGACCGTGTCTCAGTTCCAGTGTGGCTGATCATCCTCTCAGACCAGCTAGGGATCGTCGCCTTGGTGAGCCATTACCTCACCAACTAGCTAATCCCACCTGGGCATATCCTGAAGCGAGAGGCCCGAAGGTCCCCCTCTTTGGTCCGTAGACGTTATGCGGTATTAGCTATCGTTTCCAATAGTTATCCCCCACATCAGGGCAATTTCCCAGGCATTACTCACCCGTCCGCCGCTCGACGCCCAATAAATCACCCGAAGGGTCAATGTTGTCGTTTCCGCTCGACTTGCATGTGTTAGGCCTGCCGCCAGCGTTCAATCTGAGCCATGATCAAACTCTTCAATTAAAGTTTTTTTGGTCTTTCGACCGGCTCAATGAATACTGACTTCAAAACTGTTCCTTACTCGAAAGTAAGAAGTAATTTTAAAGCTATTATCGTTCCAACAGAACGATAATGAATTGACTGTGCCAATGATTAAAAATCATTGTATTGGTCACTCAGTTCATTGATAAATCTTTTCGATTATCATCAACGAGTGCCCACACAGATTGATAGGTTTAAATTGTTAAAGAGCGTTGCTTTCGAGGCTTACCTCTCAAGCGGACGGCCATTCTAGCGATTTGAATCTCAGTGTCAAACACTTTTTTGAATTTATTTTCGAAGAGAAGTTAAACTCAAATGATTCAGCTACTTAGCCTACTGAAACACTGCGAAGCGTTGTCGCCATTGCCGTGTCAGTGAGGCGCATTATAGAGAGCTGAGTCACATTGGCAAGCCTTTTTTGACGTTTTTTTTGAATTTATTGTCGTTCGGCTAATTTTGCATCACCAAAGGTCAAAAGTGACTATTTACTGTCCATTTCTGCTACTTTTTTCGTGAATAAAGAGACTTTTTTCCAGTTGGTATACTCAACTTCTTTAGTTGTATCTGTTTCTCCACCCGTCATAGACATAATGAAGCGAATCATAAATTTGTCGAAGAAGTTATAGCGTGGATAACGTAGAGCTCCAGCAAAGACTCCTATTAGCTTGGGCTCCCATGGTGATTTCTTTAGGAAGGTTTTAATGTACGCACTCCCCTCTGGAGTATCTTTACCTTGGTCTTCCTTTCTCGCAGTTAGGTTCACACAGAAGAAAGCGGCATTCACCTGCTCTAATTGTACTAAGTGCTTTTGAATGAATTGGTACAGTTTCTTGTTCAAGTGCCCATAACGTATAGAAGCACCAATCACTACACGGTCAAACTTGAGTAAATCCAAGGTATCTATCGAGGCTAGATCAAAAGACTCGCATTCAAACCCTTCTAGTTCACCCTCTATATGAGCGGATATCTTACGAGTCTGTCCATCGCAGGTGGAATACAACAATGCTGCCTTTTTCAATGATTCTTCCTTTAACTTTTCCAAAATGCAGGAGTAAATAGGATCAATAGTGTGAAGACCTCTAGTCGACCAAACAACATAGAGACAACCAAGACCCATTTCGCAGAGTCACTTATATCACCGTAATGCAGAGATACTTCACCTAGACCCGGGCCTAAGTTGTTTAATGTTGAAGCTACAGCCGAGAATGCGGTCAATTCGTCCATACCCGTTGCAATCAATGCCAGCATACAAATAACGAATACCAGCGCATACGCTGAGAAGAAGCCCCAGACGGCATCAATGACTCTCGATGAGAGCGCTTTATTACCCAGTTTGATCGTAAATACGGCTCTAGGGTGAACAAGACGCTTTAGTTCACGAAATCCTTGCAACGTTAATAGCAGTACTCGGATTACCTTCATACCACCACCCGTTGAACCCGCACACCCGCCTATAAAAGAAGAGAAGAGTAAAAGCACAGGTAAGAACAGTGGCCACTCGGCAAAACCCGTAGTAGTAAATCCGGCTGTCGTGGAGATGGACACGCTCTGGAACAAAGCCTGGTCAAACGCTTCATAGTAGGTGTCATAACTATGATGATTAAGTAGCACCAAGAAACAAATAGCAAACAGAATGACCTGAACACCTATAAAGGCTCTAAATTCAGGGTCTCTTAAATAGTATTTAGGGTGGATTCCACCGGAGGCAAATGCTGCGAAGTGCAAAGAGTAGTTACACGCAGAAATAAGTAAGAAAACTACGGTGATCATATTCACCGCATAGCTATCGAAGTAAGCCATGCTTGCATCGTGAGTAGAGAACCCTCCTATCGCGATGGTAGAAAAACTATGCCCAACCGCATCAAAGAAAGTCATACCGGCCATCCAAAATGCAATAGCACATGCTACCGTTAAGCTCAGGTAGATGTACCAAAGCGCCTTAGCTGTTTCTGCAATTCTAGGCGTCATTTTGCTGTCTTTAACTGGCCCTGGTATTTCTGCACGATAGAGCTGCATACCACCGATACCTAAAACGGGCAGTATAGCCACCGCCAATACAATGATCCCCATCCCCCCAAACCACTGTAGAAACTGTCGATAAAAAAGCATCGCCTTGGGTAATTCATCTAACCCAACAATTACGGTGGCGCCAGTCGTAGTTAATGCAGAGAAGGATTCAAAGAAAGCATCGGCAACACTTACAGCGGCATTGTCGATAACGAGAAAAGGTAACGAACCTGCGCTTCCGATAACCGTCCAAAACAAAACAACGATAAGGAAGCCATCGCGCGCTTTTAAATCTCGCTTATGATGCCGATTGGGAAACCAGCAGGCAAAACCACATATCAACAAAATGATAAAGGTCACCACGAAGGGCACACCTGCACCATCTCGGTAAATTAGAGCAACCCCTGCAGGTGCCAACATAGATACGCTAAACAGCGCAAGTAGCAGACCTACTATTCGAATAATGGAACGAAACTGCATACTTGGGTTAGCTCATCCTTGAAACTAAGGCTTTCGCCCCTGTTTTGTTAGTCATGGTTTGGATAAAGTCACTTTCGTTAAGGACTTCAATCTCCACAATCAGTTTAGCCTTGATATCGTAAGAGGCTGATATTTCCACTGCCTCATACTGCGCCATAATAGACTGAGTTAATGATATGAGAGAGTAATCAACCTCTACTATTAACTGAGTTGTGATTTTCTTTTCAATTGTCTCAAGTAGTTTAAGGGCTTGTTGAACCCCTCCACCGTAGGCTTTAACAAGCCCACCAGTCCCTAACCGAATACCACCATAGTAACGAGTCACTACTGCAGTGAGCTCACCTACTCCCGAGCCAGTTAACTGAGCCAGTATAGGTTTCCCTGCTGTACCAGAAGGTTCGCCATCATCGCTAAATCCCCACTTCATTGAGTCTTCAGGGCGACCAGCAACGAATCCCCAGCAGTTGTGTCTCGCGTCATTATGTTTCGCCTTTATTTCATCCACAAATGCTTTGGCTTGTTCTATAGACGGAGTGTGAGCCAAGTAGGTAATAAACTGGCTCTTCTTGATCTCTTCTTCAAAAATCGTTGATTTTGCGGGTATTAGATAAGGAGAGGCGTTCATTAGATCTATGTTTTGTTTAGGTAATCCTATTAGTTTATCACGAGAACGCATTTCGATTAATAGTGACCGGAGTAACGATTGTTAATGACTTGTTGAACAAATGTATTGAATTTTGCTTATTATATGGTCAAACTTAACTGGTCTTACCACGATCTTTAGCTCGCCTTTAAGGCTGACCCGACTCATGGAGAACACGGATGATCTATCAAGCAGAGACCCTCACGGTCAAACAACATCAAGATGGCATAGCAGAAATATGCTTTAGTGGGGCGAACTCCGTCAATAAACTCGACCTTAAAACACTAGAATCTCTTGATATTGGCATTAAATCACTACAACAACATCAAGACCTCAAGGGTGTAATTGTTACGAGCGATAAAGACACCTTTATCGTTGGTGCCGACATTACAGAGTTTCTGGGACTTTTTGCTAAACCCAAAGAAGAATTAGGCCAGTGGCTGCAGTTCGCTAATTCCATCTTTAATAACCTTGAAGACTTACCCGTTCCAACCATTTCTATCATTAAAGGGCATGCTCTTGGTGGTGGTTGTGAAGCTATCTTAGCTACCGATTTTCGCTTAGCAGATAAGACTGCCAACATTGGTTTACCGGAAACCAAGCTAGGCATAATGCCAGGTTTTGGTGGAACCGTTCGACTGCCACGTCTCATTGGTGCTGACAGTGCAATGGAAATCATTACTGCTGGAAGCTCAAAGCGAGCAGAAGAATTACTCAAAATTGGTTTAATCGATGCCATTGTAGATACCGATAAGCTATTTGATTCAGCTGTTTCGCTTATACATGACGCCAATTGTGGCGCCATCGATTGGCAAGCTCGTCGCAAACAAAAAACCTCAGCACTAGGCTTAGGAAAACTAGAAGCCATGATGAGCTTTACAACAGCCAAAGGCCTCGTTGCTCAAAAAGCTGGCCCTCACTATCCCGCACCGATGATGGCGGTTAAAACCATTGAAAACGCAGCTAGATTTGCTCGTGATGAGGCGCTCAATATAGAAAGAGAAAACTTCATTGCTCTGACTCAAACAGAAGTCGCGACCTCACTAGTAGGGTTATTCCTTAATGACCAATATATAAAGGGGCTCGCTAAAAAAGCCGCTAAAGCTTCAAACAAATCCACGGAGCGAGCAGGCGTACTTGGTGCAGGCATTATGGGGGGCGGTATCGCCTACCAATCCGCACTCAAAGGGGTTCCTGTATTAATGAAGGATATTGCACAACCCTCTTTAGATCTGGGCTTGGATGAAGCCTCAAAATTGCTAAACAGTCGTCTACAACGAGGGCGCATTAAACCTGATAAAGTGGCTAGGGTTCTCACCTCTATTACACCGAGCCTTCACTACGCAGGTATTGAGCAAGCTGATGTCATTATTGAAGCGGTTGTTGAAAATCCTAAAGTCAAAGCAAGTGTATTGGCTGAGGTCGAACAACACGCAAGTACAGACGCGGTAATTACCTCTAACACCAGCACCATTCCTATCAACCTTCTAGCGAAATCATTGGAACGCCCAGAAAATTTCTGCGGCATGCACTTCTTTAATCCTGTACATAGAATGCCTCTGGTGGAAATTATTCGTGGGGAGAAAACCTCAGACGAAACTATTAATCGTGTTGTGGCTTATGCCGCCAAAATGGGTAAATCACCCATAGTGGTCAATGATTGTCCTGGGTTCTTTGTAAACCGCGTTCTATTCCCATATTTCAACGGATTTAGCCAGTTAGTCAACGATGGTGCTGACTTTCAGCATGTCGATAAAGTAATGGAGCGTAAATTTGGTTGGCCAATGGGACCCGCCTATTTGCTCGACGTTGTTGGACTAGATACGGCGCATCATGCTCAGCAAGTAATGGCTCAAGGATTTCCAGAGCGAATGGCAAAGCAAGGTACTGATGTGATTGATGTTCTATTTGAGCAAAAACGCTATGGTCAAAAGAATGGCGCTGGCTTCTACGAATATCACCCCGATAGAAAAGGTAAGCCTAAGAAGTCCTTCAACCCTGAGGTTAGTGAGCACTTAGCAACACTAAACGCACCCACTAAGCAATTCAGTGATGAAGAGGTACTTCATCGTATGATGATTCCAATGATCAACGAAGTTGTGCTGTGTCTTGAGGAAAACATTATTGCCTCACCACAAGAAGCGGATATGGCTCTAGTGTACGGCTTGGGATTCCCACCATTTAGAGGAGGCGTATTCCGCTACCTAGACAGCTTGGGCATCAAAAGCTATCTAACACTATGTGAACAGTATCAATCGCTAGGTCCACTGTACAAAGCACCACAGCTACTTTACTCAATGGCCAGTTCTGGCGATAGCTTTTACGCAAACCAACAAGCCACCAGCGTGTAATCAATAAGAGGGATTAGAAAATGAAAAACGTCGTAATTGTTGATTGCATTCGTACACCAATGGGACGATCTAAGGGCGGTGCCTTTCGTCATGTTCGAGCAGAAGAACTTTCTGCTCACCTTATGAAGGGACTACTAAAAAGAAACCCAGCAGTTAACCCTAGTGAAATAGAAGATATTTATTGGGGCTGTGTGCAACAAACCCTTGAACAAGGCTTCAATATTGCCAGAAACGCCTCTCTACTTGCTGGCCTCCCTATTGAAATTGGAGCGGTGACAGTAAATAGATTATGTGGTTCTTCCATGCAAGCACTCCACGATGCGAGCCGCTCAATAATGGTGGGTGACGCTGATATTTGCATCATTGGTGGTGTTGAACATATGGGCCACGTACCAATGAATCATGGTGTCGATTTCCATGATGGTTTGGGTAAGAGTATCGCTAAGGCTTCGGGCATGATGGGACTTACTGCCGAAATGCTGGGTAAGCTGCACGGTATACCAAGAGAACAGCAGGACGAATTTGCGGCTCGCTCGCATGCGAGAGCTCACCAAGCCACCCTCAGCGGTGCTTTTAAGTCAGAGATCTATGCCACTGAAGCACACGCTGCAGATGGTTCTCTCATTTCACTCGACTACGATGAGGTTATTCGTCCCGAAACCACCGTAGAGGGACTATCACAACTAAGGCCAGTTTTTGACCCCGCTAATGGTACTGTAACTGCAGGATCATCATCCGCTCTGTCGGATGGAGCTTCAGCAATGCTGATCATGAGTGAAGAAAAAGCTAACGAACTTGGCCTGACTATTCGAGCTAAGGTTAAATCAATGGCAATTGCGGGCTGCGATCCTGCCACAATGGGGTACGGCCCTGTTCCGGCAACCAAGAAAGCTCTAAAGCGGGCCGGGCTGACCATTGACGATATGGATGTGGTAGAACTTAACGAAGCCTTTGCGGCACAGGCACTTCCGGTAGCCAAGGACCTTGGACTGCTTGAGGTAATGGACGAAAAGGTTAATCTGAATGGTGGCGCCATTGCCCTTGGACATCCATTAGGGTGTTCAGGTGCTCGAATCTCAACAACATTGATAAATTTAATGGAAAGTAAAGATGCAAAATATGGCTTGGCAACCATGTGTATTGGTTTAGGACAGGGCATCGCAACCGTATTTGAACGACCATAGTCCTGCCTCTGTATGCGACTCTAGTATTCGCTAGAGTCGCACCATCACGAAGATCATAAATTAATCGCAATTAATGCACAAAACGCATAGTTATAATGATAACAAATCATTTTTTTTATCTGCCAATCTTCTCTACACTTATCAGCAATCAAGAACGTTAACCCTTTGGAGTTACTAATGTTTAAAGCACTTGTTCTGAACCAAGAAGACAAAAAAACCCTTGCTGCTATCGAGCTGGTTGATGAATCACAATTACCAGAAGGTGATGTGGAAGTCGCAGTCGATTACTCATCTCTTAACTACAAAGACGGTCTAGCGATTACGGGTAAAGGCAAAATCATTCGTAACTTCCCTATGGTACCTGGTATCGATCTAGTCGGTACGGTGACAACTTCTGAAGACGCACGCTACCAAGCTGGCGACAAAGTGGTTTTAACCGGCTGGGGTGTAGGTGAAAACCATTGGGGTGGCATGTCTGAGAAAGCTCGCCTAAAAGGTGATTGGCTAGTACCACTAGTAGATGGCTTATCAGGTCAGCAAGCAATGAGTGTTGGTACTGCAGGTTTCACGGCAATGCTTTGTGTACAAGCAATCGTTGATGGTGGCGTAAAACCTGAAGACGGTGAAGTGCTTGTAACCGGAGCTAGTGGTGGTGTAGGTAGCGTAGCCGTAACTCTACTAAACCAACTTGGGTATTCAGTTGCTGCAGTAACAGGTCGTGCGTCTCAAAACGGTGATTTACTCACAAGTCTAGGTGCCTCTCGCATCGTTGAACGTTCTGAATTTGCAGAACCAGCAAAACCACTAGAGCGTCAAGTATGGGCCGCTGCAGTAGATACTGTGGGTAGCAATATGCTGGCAAAAGTATTGGCGCAGACTAACTACAACGGTGTAGTGGCAGCATGTGGTCTTGCTGGCGGTTTCGACCTTCCAACATCAGTTATGCCATTCATCTTGCGTAATGTGCGCTTACAAGGTGTTGATTCAGTAATGTGCCCAAGAGAAAAACGCATTCAAGCTTGGGAGCGTTTAGTGGAACTGCTTCCTGCATCATATTTCGAGCAAGCAACTAAGCTCATCAACCTTGAAGATGCGATTCAAGCAGCTAATGACATCACCAATGGCCAAATTACGGGTCGTGTTGTGATTAAAGTAAATTAGATTGCTGGGGGCAGCATTCTATAAGCCAGTGAAGAAATTCACTGGCTTACTTCAACCCTAAATCCATAACCCTCTTTTCAATTAACCTTCCACATTCCTTTTTCAGTATTCCCCTTAGCCACTTTTGCGCTGGAGAGGTATCGCATCTCGAATGCCAGATAAGAGAATAATCGAATGGAATGAATTCAAATGGCAACGGCTTGATCACTAAGTCATGTCTTTCTGATACCAGGTAAGCTAAATCGGCAGGAACGGTAATCACTAAAGGTAGGCGATCCACAATCGCTAATGCCGCCTCCAAGTGATATGCACGCATTATCAAATTCATTGAGCCATGAGGCTTCAAACTCTCATCAATCAAAGACTTAACACCATCACTTATCGCTATCATAGCGTGAGGTAATGTCAAAAAATCACTAATATTCAGAGGTTTGTCCGATAAAGGGTGATGCTTTGATAGCAGGCAGGTAACTCCAACTTTACCAAGTACCTCTCTACGTAAAGGTGTTATTTCTGAAACAGGTCGGCAGATGGCCATATCAGCTCTTTCTGCTGTTAATTGATGGTAGATGTTGTCGTGCTGCAGTGGCTGAAAGTCCAAAGAGATATTCGGCGCTTCTTCATAGATCTTAGGCAGAGCAAACGGCAGTATAGTTTGCATTGCATAGTCAGTTGTAGCCACTACAAAGCGTTGTGTGCACTTTGAGGGATTAAAGTCTGTAGGAGTGAGCAAATCTCTTATCGCTTCTAGCGGGAACTGAATCTGCTCATTGATCAATAACGCTTTTTCTGTGGCTATTAGGTTTTGCCCATTGCGAGTAAACAATGGATCATTTAGCAACTCTCTTAGTCGCCCTAATACGCGGCTCATCGCCGACTGGCTGAGATTAAGCCTGAGGGCGGCTCGACTCACACTTCCCTCTTCTACCAAAACCCGTAAGGCTATAAATAGATTAAGATCTCTGCGATAAATATCTTCTAGTTCCATGTAACCTCAAACACCAACAAAGCTTATTGTTTATAGTATCAGTTAACTGAATTCGTAGTTACAAATAACCAATTTGGGTAGGGTACTGAATTTTAGACAAAAAAATCCCGCATCGGAGTGCGGGGAAGCCCAAGAAAAAGGGATAGTATCGGAATATCTGTCCAACCTGACTGTTATCAAGTTGTTAAATTTAAGTTAAATTAACAATACACCTTGAACTGAAGATTGCCAAGTTGATATTGAATATTTTTTATACTCGAGTATGATCGCGATCTCATTTTTTGGGAGAGGAAACTATGTCGTTTAATCCAGAAGTTGCAAATCACATCCTAGAAGCAGAAGGTTTACGCTGCCCAGAGCCCGTTATGATGGTAAGAAAAACCATTCGTAACATGCAAGATGGCGAAGTATTACTCGTAAGAGCAGACGACCCATCTACAGTACGTGATATTCCAAGTTTCTGTCGCTTCATGGATCATCAGCTAATCGCTGAAAAAACTGATACAGCCCCATTTCAATACCTAATCAAAAAAGGGCTGGCTTAATCTCATCTCTCTAGTAAATGGCTGCGCTTACCGCAAGTATTGCGAATAGTGCAGCGGTTACCTTTCTAATCATTGCCAATGGCAAACGCTCTGCCGACAATTTACCAATAATCACAATCGGCACATTCGCAAGTAACATCCCTATCGTCGTGCCCAATACCACCATCATCAACGCATCTGCATATTGTGCACCTAAGATTGACGTTGCTATCTGTGTTTTATCGCCAATCTCAGCGATAAAAAAAGCAATGAAGCTGGCAACAAAAGGACCTCGATTAGAGATGGATTCGTCTTCATCCAATTTATCTGGGATTAGCACCCATAACGCCATTGCAATGAAGCTTACGACAACAACCCACTTCAAGACCGCTGGACTCAATAAGTCAGAAACTAATACTCCCAACCAAGCAGCTACCGTGTGATTAGCAATGGTGGCTAGAAAAATGGCGGCAATGATAGGCAAAGGCTTGCGATAGCGGCTTGCCAAAAGAAGGGATAAAAGTTGGGTTTTATCACCAATTTCCGCCAAAGCAACGGTGGTGATAGAAATGGCTAGTACGCTCAAAAGATTCTCTCAAGAGGCGGGGGATAACAAACAATAGATAAGCCTCACTCCCCCACCAAGGTTCATGATTCTTATCTAAGGTCTTGCTAAACAAAGTGTCTCGAACGCCATGATGATTTTGCATCAATTATGTTGACGGACGAACCGAGCAATTGGTTGCCACGGTAAGCTACTCCCCAAAGATGCGTGCGATTTTAATCATCCACTAGGTCAGAATCAAGCGCCAATTCCCACTCTAAAGAGCAAGATAAGCCACCTTCTTGCCGTTAAAGCCCTTCTGAACTGAGTATTGATGCTTTTTTCGCTACTCCCCATCGCAATTCATGGGTATAATTTGAAGTTATTTCATTTTCAGACAAAAGAATCGCGCGAAACGACTATGCAAAAATACGATATCAAAACCTTCCAGGGAATGATCCTCGCGCTGCAGGATTATTGGGCTCAAAACGGTTGTACCATTGTTCAACCGTTAGATATGGAAGTAGGTGCTGGCACCTCTCACCCAATGACATGTCTGCGTGCACTTGGCCCTGAGCCAATGTCTACGGCATACGTTCAGCCATCTCGTCGTCCAACTGATGGACGCTATGGTGAGAACCCAAACCGCCTGCAGCACTACTATCAATTCCAAGTAGCTCTTAAGCCTTCTCCAGATAATATTCAGGAGTTGTACCTTGGCTCGCTTGAAGTACTTGGTATCGATCCATTAGTTCACGATATTCGTTTCGTAGAAGACAACTGGGAAAACCCAACACTAGGTGCTTGGGGTCTTGGCTGGGAAGTTTGGCTAAACGGCATGGAAGTAACTCAGTTTACGTACTTCCAGCAAGTCGGTGGTCTTGAGTGTAAGCCAGTAACAGGTGAAATCACTTACGGTATCGAACGTCTAGCAATGTACATCCAAGAAGTTGATTCTGTATATGACCTAGTATGGAACGTTGCGGCTGATGGCTCTAACGTAACTTACGGTGATATTTTTCACCAAAATGAAGTAGAGCAATCGACTTACAACTTCGAACACGCTGATGTTGATTTCCTGTTCACCTTCTTCGACCAGTGTGAAAAAGAGTGTAAAGAACTCCTAGAGCTGGAGAAGCCATTACCGCTTCCTGCTTATGAGCGTATTCTAAAAGCGGGCCACGCATTCAACATTCTTGATGCTCGCAAAGCGATCTCTGTAACAGAGCGCCAACGCTACATCCTCCGTATCCGCAACCTAACGAAAGCAGTTGCAGAAGCATACTATGCATCGCGTGAAGCACTTGGCTTCCCAATGTGCAAGAAACAAGGTGAGGAAAAGTAATCATGGCAAAAGAATTTCTAATTGAATTGGGTACCGAAGAGCTACCACCAACACAGCTTCGTACTCTTGCTGAAGCATTTTCTGCAAACTTCGAAGCTGAGCTTAAAGACGCAAGTCTGACTCACGAAGGCATTAAGTGGTACGCAGCTCCTCGTCGCCTAGCACTTAGGGTTTCAGCTCTAGCTGAAGGTCAAGCTGACAAAGTGGTAGAAAAACGCGGCCCTGCAATCTCTGTAGCATTCGACGCTGAAGGCAACGCAACGAAAGCAGCACAAGGCTGGGCTCGCGGCAATGGTATTACCGTTGACCAAGCTGAGCGCCTTAAAACAGACAAAGGTGAATGGCTACTGTGTAAGCAGGAAGTAAAAGGCCAAGCAACAACCGATATCGTTGTGAACCTTGCGGCTAAAGCACTGGCCAACTTACCTATCGCCAAACCAATGCGCTGGGGTGACAAAACCACTCAGTTTATTCGTCCAGTAAAAACTCTGACTATGTTGATGGGTAGCGAGCTTATTAATGGTGAGATTCTTGGCGTAGCCTCCGATCGCACTATTCGCGGCCACCGCTTCATGGGTGAGCAAGAGTTCACTATCGACTCGGCAGAGCAATACCCTACGATTCTGGAAGAGCGCGGTAAAGTAATGGCTGATTACGATGCACGTAAAGCCATCATCCTAGCTGATTCTCAAAAAGCTGCGGCAGCTGTTGGCGGTATTGCTGACCTAGAAGATGACCTAGTAGAAGAAGTGACGTCTCTAGTTGAGTGGCCGGTTGTACTGACTGCGAAGTTTGAAGAAGAATTCCTAAAGGTACCTTCTGAAGCTTTGGTTTACACCATGAAAGGTGACCAAAAGTACTTCCCCGTCTATTCATCTGGAGAAGGCGATGAAAACAAGAAGCTTCTACCAAACTTTATCTTTGTTTCTAACATCGAATCAAAAGAACCTCGCCACGTTATCGAAGGTAACGAAAAGGTTGTACGTCCTCGCCTAGCTGACGCTGAGTTTTTCTTCAACACTGACCGTAAGCGTCCGTTGATCGACCGTCTTCCTGAGCTAGAGCAAGCAGTATTCCAAAAGCAGCTAGGTACTATCAAAGACAAAACAGACCGTATCACAGCGCTAGCAGGATACATTGCTAAGCAAATTGATGCTGATGTTGAGAAAGCAACACGTGCTGGCCTACTGGCGAAATGTGACCTTATGACCTCTATGGTATTCGAGTTTACCGATACCCAAGGTGTAATGGGCATGCACTATGCAACTCATGACGGTGAAGATGAGCAAGTAGCACTGGCTCTTTACGAGCAGTACATGCCTCGCTTTGCGGGTGACGACCTACCGAGCACTGGTATTTCTTCAGCAGTCGCTATGGCCGACAAGCTGGATACTATTGTAGGTATCTTCGGTATTGGTCAAGCACCTAAGGGTTCTGACCCATTTGCACTGCGTCGTGCGTCGCTAGGTGTATTGCGTATCATCGTAGAAAATGGCTACAACCTAGACCTTGTTGACCTTATTCGCGAAGCTAAAATTCAGTTTGGTACCAAGCTAACTAATGACAACGTTGAGCAAGATGTAATCGATTTCATGCTAGGTCGTTTCCGTGCATGGTATCAAGATGCTGGCTTCAGCATTGATATCATCCAAGCGGTACTGGCTCGTCGCCCTACTAAGCCAGCTGATTTCGATCAGCGTGTTAAAGCCGTATCTCACTTCCGTGAACTTGAAGCGGCAGAGGCACTAGCGGCAGCGAACAAGCGTGTGGGTAATATCCTAGCTAAATTCGATGGTGAGCTAGCTGAAGAGATCGATCTTGCGCTTCTACAAGAAGATGCAGAGAAAGCACTAGCGGAAAATGTTGAAGTTATGGCTGAAGCACTAGAGCCTGCATTTGCAACGGGTAACTACCAACAAGCCCTAAGCAAGCTTGCAGATCTTCGTGAACCTGTTGATGCCTTCTTCGATAACGTTATGGTTATGGCCGATGACGAAGCATTAAAAAAGAATCGCTTAACGCTACTGAATAAGCTGCGTAACCTGTTCTTGCAGATTGCTGATATTTCTGTTCTTCAGAAATAATCCTTTTAAAGCCCAGCTCTCGCTGGGCTTTTTCTTTGCAAATAGTTATTCCAGCTATTGAGTAACCCCCTCCCTCTAAGCTAAGGTTTGTCTCTTCCTATACTTTTTAGAAATAGTCAGGGCCTAGCATGTCTTCTTCGAAAACCTATTCAAAATTCGGTGAGAAATTTAACCGTAACTCAGGCATAACTCAATTAATGGGTGATCTCAATGATGGCCTGCGTACGCCTGGTGCCTTGATGCTTGGTGGTGGTAACCCTGCGGCTATTCCAGAGATGATGGACTACTTCTCAGAAGTAACGGCTCAAATGCTCGCAAATGGAGAACTGGTTTCTGCCATGGCTAACTATGATGGTCCTCAAGGCAAAGATACCTTTGTAAAGGGCTTAGCAAAGCTACTCAGAGATACCTATGATTGGGAGATTAGTGAAAAAAACATCTCACTGACCAATGGTAGTCAAAGTGCATTCTTTTATCTCTTTAACCTGCTCGCAGGTAAGCAGCCAGATGGCAGCCATAAGAAAGTACTACTGCCACTAGCACCCGAGTATATTGGCTATTGTGACTCTGGTATTGAAGACGACATCTTTATCTCCTACAAGCCTGAGATTGAATTGCTAGACGATAGACAATTTAAGTATCACGTAGATTTCTCACAACTGAAAATTGATGAGTCTGTCGCGGCCATTTGCGCATCTAGACCTACCAACCCAACTGGAAACCTACTGACCGATGAAGAGGTTTACAAGCTCGATGAATTGGCACGTAAGCATAATATTCCTCTGATATTAGACAATGCCTATGGCACCCCATTCCCTAATATCGTATTTGAAGAGGCGACACCATTTTGGAACGACAACACCATATTATGTATGAGTCTCTCCAAGCTAGGTTTACCGGGTCTACGATGTGGGATCGTAATCGCGAATGAAGAAACCACACAAGCCTTAACTAATATCAATGGCATCATTGGATTAGCCCCTGGCAGTATTGGTCCAGCTGTGGCTCAACATATGATTGAGTCAAATGATCTATTGCGCTTGAGTGACGACGTCATCAAGCCTTTCTATCAACAAAAATCAATACGAGCGGTATCCCTGCTGCAATCTGCCATCACTGATCCTAGATTTAGGATCCATAAACCCGAAGGAGCAATGTTCCTTTGGCTATGGTTTGATGAATTACCGATTACCACAATGGAATTGTACAAGCGCCTGAAAGCTAGAGGGGTTTTAATTGTTCCAGGAGAGTACTTCTTCTTTGGTCAAGAAGACCAGTGGGATCACTCTCACCAATGCTTGAGAATGAACTACGTACAAAATGATGAGGATATGCAAAAGGGAATCCAAATCATTGCTGAAGAAGTCGAAAAAGCTTATCGCAACCAATAATAAGTTATCGATAATAGATAAACGACGATCACCGAAGAAGGTCATCGTCGTTTATTATAATTAAACCAATATGACATCTGAACGCATACTATAGAGAACAAATAGCACTTCTTCTTGCTCTCTCTGCCCGACACCATTCTTATTCATCGCAGCTAGCGCATCATCCAAAACCGCAACAAACTCAACAGCAGAGATATTCATTCCTTTATGCACGGCAAGCATATCTTTTCCCTTATACAGATTTGGGCCTCCTGTGCCCGTTATAAAGAACTCTGCTACCGATTGCTTTAGGCGCGATAAATCAGAATTGGCAAACCGAGTACTGATCGCTTTATTGGCAAGATGAAGGTCTACAATATCACTCGATATTTGAGTAATAGAATCTGAACCGCCCAGTCTCTCATATAATGTCGACATAACTCTGTTCCTTAATTATTTATTCTTGATTGGCACCATAATATGAGCGTAAGGGGTATCCTTCCACATAACATAGGGACCGCCATTAAAAGGGTCATCACTGATGCCCTTGAGAAGCTCTTTGGGCACAACAATCATCAAGTGAGGCCCCTCTTTTACCCATACGTCACCATTATCAGGATCGGTTGCAGCTGGGTTGGAATTACTCACATAAGCATCGCCCTGCATCATGTATGAAATACCAATACGATCGGTTTCAAACGGCTGTCCTAAAGCTGCAGCCTTAAGCAACTCTGACCATACCGCATCATTACACATTGGATGCATGTCACCAGGTATAACCGGTACACCAGGAACACAATGCCAGTGTGGGCTTCCCTCTCTCAGGACTTTACCGTCAGTATCAAGGATAGTTGCTTTTGAGCTTAAATCGCTATGCGCAGCACTCTCAGCTTGTTGTATCTTTTTATCCGTAGCGCTGACATTAAAGCTAATCAAATAACCCCCTAGCAGTAGGCTAACCAGTAATTTACTCATAGGAACTCCTCACATTTCACCGCTCAAAGACATCTATAAAGATAAAGTTTGATAGCAACTATAATTATGAGGATTTAATGAGATTTACATGAAGTAACGTGAATAGGCACACTTATCACCCTCACCTAGGCAAGGACTATGGATATAGCAGTCATCAATGAGACCCGATCCAGAGAACTCAGTTTCTTAGCTCAAAGTATGCAGTGCGACGGCCCTGATGTTATCGGTGTATACGGCATCGCTGGTGTTGGGAAAAGTACCTTACTCAACCAATTCGCGACTCTCTATCCAGATCGCTGCTTTAAGCTCAATTGCCAACAGATAGAACCAACGCCAAGAGCGTTTCTTCAATATCTTCAACAGATAACCAATAGCGATGATGAAAGTCTAAGCGCTATCTCTGCCGCTCTAGATTTAGCGCCCAATCAAAGTGTACCGGTTTTGTTGCTTGATCAATTTGAGTCAATAAATTTGATCGAATCATGGCTTAGACAAGAGTGTATGCCTGCGCTTTTAGGCAAAATTAGGATCATTTTTTGTGGTCGACTCGTTCCCGCAAGCCAATGGATAATCAACCCTACGGGCGAGCTTCACTACCTCAGCCTAAAACTAGAGTGTTTATCCTTTAATGAATCAATTCAATTCTTACAGAGTCAGGGGCATTCGACAGGTGTCGCATTGGGAATCAACCAATTTGCTAATGGCCACCCTCTTGCATTGCGATTAGCCAGTAATGCAGTATTAGAGCGCCCACAGCGCCAACTCAGTGAACAGCCTCCTAACAATATCATTCATTCCTTAGTCCGCTTTTTTATTGAAGACATTAGCGATAAAGAGCTACAGCAAGCCTTACTCGCTTGCTCGATCATCAGACGTATGACGGAGCCATTACTTAAAGCTATGCTGCTTTGTACTGACACCCAAGCCAGAAAGCTGTACGAGGATTTAACCCTCATCGATTTCGTAGAGGTTAATGAAGATGGTTTAAGCTTACATGAGGTGCTCAAAAAGACGTTGAGCTCAGATCTAAAATCTCGCTCACCACAGCAGTTTAGCCTCTTTCGTCATAGGGCAAGCCAACAGATCCGCTCAGAGCTTGAGGTCGCAAGTTTGGGTCAAATGTGGCGATACACTGCCGATATCATCTATCTAGTAGAAAATAACGTTATTCGTAACGCTTTCTTTCCTCCCAATGATCGACGTGAATACAGTATTGAAGCTGCATGCGAAGCGGATAAGTCAAAGGTGATGGATATCGTGACAAAGCACGAGCCTATGCAGGCTTTATCTCTCTATGAACACTGGTGGCGTAAACATATTAATGCTTTCCATTGTGTGAAAAACACACAAGGGCAGATTGTCGGATTCTATTGCTTATTAAAAACGACAGAAATACTTGCCCACCAGCTCAATGATGATCCTATCACCAAGGCTTGGGTTACCCATTTAAATCAGACTGTGACGCAAGACTGCAGTGCAGAGCACATCTTTATCCGTCGATGGTTATCTCTAGACAAAGGTGAGTCATTAAGTGGTGTACAAGCGGCATGTTGGCTTGATATAAAACGAATCTATTTAGAAATGAGGCCACAGCTAAAACGAGTTTATCTCACACTCCAAGACCTCCAGCCCTATGCCCCAGCGGCTCTAGAGTTGGGATTTCAAGTCCTTGATATAAAAGTTGAAATTGGTGACAAAACTTATTACTCAGCAATGCTCGATATGGGAGAAGAATCCGTCAACGGTTGGGTCTCTAAACGATTACTGCATGAGCTCAGTAGTCAAGAATCCATCCAGGCATCTCCAGCATGGTTTGACGTTAATGCAAGACAGATCCGTATTAATGACTCTCAAATCAACCTAACACCTTTGGAGTTTGAGACTCTAGCTTTATTAATCTCACACCAGGAAGAAGTCGTCTCACGAAAACTTTTACTTGAAGAAGTATGGGGAATTAAACACGATGGTTCGAGTAATGTCGTGGATACGATAATACGCTCATTAAGAAGAAAGCTGGGCAACCACTCAAAACTCATTCAATCTGTCAGAGGCACCGGCTATCGATTCATTTCTGACACCTAAGTAATAAAAAAGAGCGCCTTAGGCGCTCTTTCACTGCTTTGTTCTGTCGCTAACTTACTCTGCTGAGTCAGCATTGCTCTCAATAAGCTTGCTACCATTGATAGCGATCTTACGAGGCTTCATTGCTTCTGGAATCTCTCTTTGCAGATCGATATGAAGCAAACCATTTTCCATTGTCGCACCAACCACTTTTACGTAGTCAGCCAATTGGAATTTACGCTCAAAATCACGCTCAGCAATACCTTGGTAAATGTACTTTTTACCTTCTTCAGCTTGACGCTCACCACGCACGATTAGCACGTTTTCTTTTTGAGTAATATCCAACTGATCGTCAGCAAAGCCAGCTACTGCCATAGTGATACGGTAGTTGTTTTCATCTTGCTGTTCGATGTTGTATGGAGGGTATCCTGCAGAAGTGTTCTTAGCTGATGACGCTTCCATCATGTTAAACAGACGATCAAAGCCAATAGCGTTGCGGTACAAAGGAGTGAAATCTACAGTTCTCATAATACTATCCTATTCATTAGCAATAGCCTTAACTCAGAGTGGCGAGTTAAGGGTGTTGTTTCCATTCCATCTCGGACATGGGTTCAACAGATTTAAGTTATGTGCTTTTCTCTGTCCTTCCTCTCTTGAGCGAAGCGAGTTAAGCGGTTCAGAAGACCCATCAGGCATCCTCTTCACAACTAGATATAAGGATGAGCAAAATCTGTTTCAAGGGATTAATTTGAAAAATTTTAAATCTATCTATTTTTCAGAACGTTAGATAAGAAAAAAGCACTACCAAAATGGCAGTGCTTTCTAAATAATTATCCGCGAGCTAATCGTGATTAAACGTCTAGGTTCGCTACTTTCAGGGCGTTATCTTCGATGAAGCGACGACGTGGCTCTACATGATCACCCATTAGAGTGGTGAACAACTGGTCAGCGCCCACTGCATCTTCAATAGTCACCTGCATCATGCGGCGAGTATCAGGATCCATTGTGGTTTCCCAAAGTTGATCTGGGTTCATCTCACCTAGACCTTTGTAGCGCTGTAGTGAAAGACCACGACGAGACTCTTTAGTTAGCCACTCAAGTACTTCAAGGAAAGTAGAAACTTGTGCTGTACGCTCACCGCGCTTCACATAAGCACCTTCTTCAAGTAGACCGTCAAGTGCATCGGAAAGTGATGCCAACTTGCCGTACTCTTTTGTCGCAAGTAACTCTAGACTCACAACATACTCGTAATGAACACCGTGAGTACGAACAACAACCTTAGGTAGGCATACGTTCAGCTCTGCGTGCTTTTCAACCTCAAGACTGTATTGGCTAGCACCTACTTCTTTAGCATTAAGCTGAGAGACTAGACGCTCGCCCCAAGCTGTTACTAGTGCTTCGTCTTGGCATTCTTCGACCGTCAAACGAGGTACATAAATGAACTCTTCCACCAGCGATTTTGGTAATTGACGAGCCATACGCTCAACGAGCTTAGTTGCTTGGTTAAACTGAGTCACAAGTGCTTCTAGAGACTCACCCGAAAGCGCAGGAGCTTCTGGGTTTACATACAATGCTGCGTTATCAAGAGCCAGTGCCGTTTGGTACTGTGTCATCGCGTCTTCATCTTTAATGTATTGCTCTTGCTTACCCTTCTTCACTTTGTAAAGTGGTGGCTGAGCAATATAGATGTAACCACGCTCAATAAGCTCAGGCATTTGGCGATAGAAGAATGTCAGCAGTAGAGTACGGATGTGTGAACCATCCACATCGGCATCGGTCATGATGATGATGTTGTGGTAGCGCAGTTTATCCGGGTTGTACTCGTCACGACCGATACCACAGCCAAGTGCTGTTATCAGTGTGGCTACTTCTTGAGAAGAAAGCATCTTGTCGAAGCGTGCCTTCTCAACGTTTAGGATCTTACCTTTAAGTGGAAGAATCGCTTGGTTCTTACGGTTACGACCCTGCTTAGCACTACCGCCCGCAGAGTCACCCTCCACTATGTATAGTTCAGAAAGTGCAGGGTCTTTTTCTTGGCAATCTGCTAGTTTACCTGGCAGACCGGCTAAGTCTAATGCGCCTTTACGACGAGTCATTTCACGTGCTTTACGCGCTGCTTCACGAGCTCGTGCTGCATCAATGATCTTGCCACAGACAATTTTCGCTTCACCTGGGTTCTCAACTAAGAACTCTGATAACTTCTCACCCATTGCAGATTCAACAGCAGACTTCACCTCAGACGATACTAGCTTGTCTTTGGTCTGGCTTGAGAATTTAGGATCTGGCACCTTAACCGAGATAACCGCAGTCAAACCTTCACGAGCATCATCACCAGAGGTGGACGCTTTGGCTTTCTTAGAGAAACCCTCTTTATCCATGAAGGTGTTAAGGGTACGCGTCAACGCTGAACGGAAACCAGCAAGGTGAGTACCACCATCGCGCTGAGGAATGTTATTGGTGAAGCAGAAAATGTTCTCTTGGAAACCATCATTCCACTGCATCGCTACTTCAACACTGATACCGTCTTCACGCTCAGAATCAAAATGGAAGATTTTTTGGATGATAGGTGTTTTGTTGATATTTAGATGGTCAACAAAGGCTTGAATACCACCTTCAAACCTAAAGTGGTCTGATTTATCTTCTTCACGTTCATCAACTAATCTAATTGATACACCAGAGTTCAGGAATGATAGTTCACGTAATCGCTTAGCGAGAATGTCATAGTGAAACTCAATGTTATTGAATGTGCCTTCGCTTGGCCAAAATCGGATTTCTGTACCCGTTTTATCAGTATCGCCCACTACCGCTAGTGGCGCTTGTGGCTCACCATGATGGTAGGTTTGGCTATGAACATGACCGCCACGCTGAATCGTCAGAGTAACTTGTTTAGACAGTGCGTTTACAACTGAAACACCTACACCGTGAAGACCGCCCGATACTTTGTACGAGTTATCATCAAACTTACCACCGGCGTGCAGAACGGTCATGATAACCTCCGCTGCAGATACTTGTTCTTCTTCGTGCATTTCAGTCGGAATACCACGACCATCATCTCGAACAGAAACAGAATCGTCGTCATGGATGGTCACTATGATGTCGTTACAGTGGCCTGCTAGCGCTTCATCAATAGAGTTATCCACCACCTCGAATACCATATGGTGAAGACCTGTTCCGTCGTCTGTGTCACCTATGTACATACCTGGACGCTTACGAACCGCATCTAGGCCTTTTAGTACTTTAATACTCGATGAATCGTAATTTTCTGCCATGAGTTACTCTCTATTTGGGTCTATGTATCATCCATGTCACGGCCAAACCAAAGTGACGCTTTGGTGAGCTCGCAAATACCGATAATAGCCATCTATATTGAATATGTTCTACTACGCTAGGAATCTATAGTACCTAGCAGTTAAAGTAGCATTGTTAGACTTAAACCTATTCTTTGAGGGACTTTCATCCATCATTGGCTTAAATCTCGATTTTTCGTCAAATTTGTCTAATCTGCTCAGCTACAACAAAGGGGTTGATACATAATATTCCCCTTATTCTACTAGCTCTATTTTGCCACGTTCCACATGAAACATCTTGCTATTTTCGCTGTTCATTTCAGCAATTTGGCTTTTTGTAATAGAGCTTACAAATACTTGTGCTCCAGTTTCCTTTAAGCAGTCCGCTAAGCGTGCTCTTCGTTGACTATCAAGCTCTGATGCAAAGTCATCGAGAAGGTATATACACTGTTTTTCAGTCAACTTTGTTAGGTGTTGACCTTGGGCAACTCGCAATGCGCATACCAGTAGTTTGAGCTGTCCACGAGACAGGATATCTTCTACTGGTGTGCCGTTGACCCTAATTTTTAGGTCAGCCTTATTTGGTCCACTAAAAGTATAGCCAAGGTGCTGATCTCTCTCGAAATTTCTTTCCAGTAATTCAGCATAATCTGCCCCTTTCTCCCAACCTTGGTAAAAAGAGATAGAAACATCAAATTCTGCAAGGAAATCCTTGCACAAGGGTTCGGCCACTTCTTTCAGTTGTGCTACATACTGAGCACGCCAAATAGAGATCATTTCAGCCAGCTTAGCCAATTCCTGATCCCAGTAACTAAGCTCTCGATAACTACTGGCTGTTTTTAGTAAGGCATTTCGCTGCTTGTTAAGGCGCTTTATTCGCCCCCACACTTCATAAAACTGAGGTTCACAATGAAACACACCCCAATCAATAAAAGCGCGACGGTGCTTAGGCCCATCGGTAAGCAAATCAAAGCCTTCCGGATGAATCAACTGCAAAGGCAACACCTTGGCAAGCTCAGCTAGCTTTTGCCCTGACTCACCAGAGATTTTAACCTCAGTACTGCCATCACGACGCTTATTAATACCGATAGGGAGTTCAAATTGCTGCGGGTTCTGCAATCTGCCATGAACAAACAATTCACCACAGTCATGCTGGATAATTCGACCGGTAATCGAACTCTTAAACGAGCGACCATGTCCAAGTAGGTAAATAGCTTCTAGCAAGCTGGTTTTACCACTGCCATTAGCCCCTATAAGAAAATTAAAGCCTGGCGATGGGCTAACATCGCAGGCTTCAATATTTCGAAACTGTTTAATAACAAGACGAGTAAGAGGCATACCGTTATAGACGGATCGGCATTACCACGTATTGAGCGCTTGAGTCGTCAGCATTCTCAATCAAGGCACTCGCATTTGCATCAGACATAGAAAGGGAAACCTTTTCACAGCGTACTGCGTTTAATACATCCAACACATAGCTGACATTGAAGCCAATCTCGAGATCATCGCCTTGATAATCAACGTCAACCACCTCTTGTGCTTCTTCTTGTTCAGGGTTATTGGCAGTAATCTGCATAGTGCCACTGGAAAGATTTACTCGCACACCACGAAATTTCTCATTTGAAAGAATAGCGGCGCGTGAGAATGCCTGACGTAAGTCTTCACAATCTGCAATCACAGTCTTAGTGGTGTTTTGTGGCATAACACGGCGATAGTCAGGAAAACGTCCGTCTACCAGTTTAGAAGTGAACACAAAGTTCGCGACACTTGCTCGAATGTTTGAGGAGCCAATCAACAAGGTCACTAACTCATCCGGCTGGTCAAGGATCTTCATCAACTCAAGGACACCCTTACGCGGGATAATCACCTGCTGTTGAGGGTGGCTGTCAGAAAGTGTTGTTTCAGAAACCGCCATACGATGACCATCGGTTGCCACTGAGCGTAAAGTACTGCCATCGATGTCAAATAACATACCATTGAGGTAGTAGCGAACATCTTGGTTAGCCATAGAGAATTGTGTCTTCTCTATTAATGCTCTTAGATTGCCTTGGGTCAAGGTTAGCTCAGTATCAGATTGCCAATCTTCAATGTTTGGAAAATCTATCGCAGGTAGCGTCGCTAAAGAAAAGCGGCTTCGACCAGAACGAACAACCACACGTTCCGCATCAAGTGAAAGGGTAATATCCGCATTATCAGGAAGACCACGACAAATATCGAAGAACTTACGAGAAGGCACTGTGATGCTTCCTGGTTCAAAGTCATTCTCTAACTGAACCTGACTAATCAACTCGACCTCAAGGTCTGTTGCCGTCATAGATAAGAAGCCATTTTCAACCTTGAGCAATACATTGCCCAAAATAGGTAAAGCAGGGCGACCTGCTAGCGCACCAGAAACCTGTTGCAGGGGCTTGATCAAAAGCTGACGATTAATAGTGAATTTCATTCTATTAATTACCTATTACGATGAAAGTGTACGAATTAAGTTAGAGTAGTCTTCTTTGATGTCATGACTCTCTTCACGAAGCTGTTCAATCTTACGGCATGCATGCAGTACCGTAGTATGGTCACGACCACCAAACGCATCACCAATTTCAGGCAAACTGTGGTTGGTCAGTTCTTTTGCCAATGCCATCGCCAATTGACGCGGACGAGCAACAGAACGAGAACGACGCTTAGACAAGAGGTCAGCAACCTTAATTTTGTAGTATTCGGCGACGGTCTTTTGGATATTGTCTATGGTGACGAGTTTTTCTTGAAGTGCGAGTAAGTCACGTAGCGCTTCACGAACAAAATCGATAGTGATAGGACGGCCGGTGAAGTTCGCATTAGCGATAACACGGTTCAATGCCCCTTCAAGTTCGCGAACATTTGAACGCAGGCGTTTAGCAATAAAGAACGCCACTTCATCCGCTAAATGAATCTGATGGTCTTCAGCCTTCTTCATCAAGATAGCAACACGAGTCTCAAGCTCTGGTGGTTCAATCGCTACCGTCAAGCCCCAGCCGAAGCGAGACTTTAGACGGTCTTCTACCCCGGTAATCTCTTTAGGATAACGATCCGAGGTAAGGATAATTTGTTGGTTGCCTTCCAATAGCGCATTAAAGGTATGGAAAAACTCTTCTTGTGAGCGCTCTTTGTTCGCAAAGAATTGAATATCATCGATAAGTAAGGCATCGACGCTTCGGTAATAACGCTTAAATTCTTCTATCGCATTGTTTTGAAGAGCTTTAACCATATCTTGCACGAAACGCTCAGAGTGCATATACACCACTTTAGCATTCGGCTTGTTATCAACAATGGCATTACCTACGGCATGCAAAAGGTGAGTCTTACCCAAGCCCGTTCCACCGTATAGGAATAATGGATTATAAGCAGCGCCTGGATTGTCAGACACTTGTCGCGCAGCTGCTAGGCCCAATTGGTTCGATTTACCCTCAACGAAATTATTGAAGCGGTGCTTCACATTCACATTTGAGCGGTAAGTAATGTCAGAAACATCACTATCGTTATCCCATGTTTTATGCACAGGCCTACGACGAGCTAATTGTGCTGGCGCAGAAAACTCAGCAGCAACGTCAGCAGCCGATTTTTTAGCGACTGGTCTCGGTGCAGATACAGGCTTGCTACCCACCTCGAATCTCAGACTAGGAATATCGTTATCGCAGAATTCTTGTAGGTGGCGATTGATGCTGTTGATGTACTTATCGCGAACCCAATCCAATACGAATCGATTTGGGGCAAATAAGGTCAGTGTATTACCACTTAGCTCAGCTTGGAGCGGACGCACCCACATGCTGAATTCGGTTGCAGGAAGCTCTTCCTGAAGTTGCTGCAAACATTGAGTCCAAAGCGAAGATGACAC